>NZ_AYSO01000001.1 GCF_000816675.1 Clostridium argentinense CDC 2741
GCTATGTCTGGAAGGGATAAACGCTGAAAGCATCTAAGCGTGAAGCCCCCCCTAAGATGAGATTTCCCATAACATAAGTTAGTAAGACTCCTGGAAGAACACCAGGTTGATAGGTGAGAGGTGTAAGCATGGCAACATGTTCAGCTGACTCATACTAATAAGTCGAGGGCTTGACCTAATTAATTTCACTGTGCAATTTTCAGAGAATAATTTCTTTGAAGCTTATATAAATTTTCTTAAAATTAATAGAAGCAAGTAGTACAAGGAAACGAAGGAGCGAGGAACAGAGTTTACTTAAGTAAATGAGTACCGCAGCGACTGAAGTTGACGAAGTAATGCGAAGCTTATATAAATTTTAAATCTGGTGGTGATGGTCCTAAGGGTAACACCCCTTTCCATTCCGAACAGGCAGGTTAAGCCTTAGGACGCCGAGAGTACTGCACGGGAGACTGTGTGGGAGGGTAGGTTGTTGCCAGGTAGTGTTAGCTAAGAAAACTTAGCTAGCAATATGGTTCACTAGCTCAGTCGGTAGAGCACATGACTTTTAATCATGGTGTCCGGGGTTCGATCCCCCGGTGAGCCACCAAAGCTTAGTACTTTGTACTAAGCTTTTTTTAGTTTTATGAAAAAAGAATTAAGAGTTTCTTCTAATTAAATCACTGAATTTTACATATAGTAATGCTATCTATGAAGTATATATCTTTCTTTAACTCAAATTTCAACTTGCTAAGATAAATAAATTTAAGAAATAGGCATCAATAATCCTTCATTCTCAAATTTTAATTGGTAAAAATCCCTGACGATTAGTCACAAATTTTCATATTTAGAAGTTTATGTTCTAAAATAAATAAAATGAAATGTAAAATAATTAAAGTTTACAATTTTATATCATAATTTGTCGAAAAGTCTTTTAAATCTATGAAGATATATTTATAATAATTATTATTAACATATATAAATACAAGTCCACAAATTATATTTATGTAGATTACTTCTATTTATAATAAAATTTAGAGACTATATGTATTTTTATGTATAATACTTTAAAATAGTATTAAAAATTTTCTGCAGAATTTGATAAAAATATTTATATTTTATTGAAGTAGATATTTTATCATAATATCTCAATATGTGACGAATACAATGTATACATGTATATAATTGCTATAGGATATAAATATAGAAAATTTAATATATACTATTTAATAGAATAATAAGAAGGGAGATTTTATGTTAGCATTAGTTTTAAGTGATGTATTTAATAATGACTTTATACAAGCTATAGTGAAAAATCCATTATATGTTACATGGAGAAAGATTGCTATTGCTGTTGGAGTATTTGTATTGATACTCTTTTTAAGAAATATATTTACTAAGTATGTGATGAAAGCACTAATGAAAGTTTTATCTAAAGCTGGAATTAAAGGTGCTTTAAAAATAGTGAAAGCTTTTGAAAGACCATTAAGAAACTTTTTTCTAATATTAGGTTTCTATATAGTAGCTATGGCTTTTAAGGAGATGCTTTATTTAAGCCCTAAAATAATACAAAGAATATTTGATAGTTCAGTTATTATATTGATAGCTCAAGGATTTATGAATTTAACAGATGATTCATCATTAATATTCGATAAAATGGAAAATTACGATGTTAAAGTAGATAAAATATTATATCCTTTTATATCAAAAACATTAAAGCTTATAATTATAGCTTTAGCAATATATATGATTGCTGAAAAATGGGAATATAATCTAAAAGCATTTATTACAGGATTAGGATTAGGGGGATTAGCATTTGCTTTAGCATCAAAAGATGCTGCTTCTAATATTATTGCGGGAATTATAATAATATTAGACAAACCTTTTTCGATTGGAGACTGGATTCAGTGTAAAGGACTAGAAGGTTCTATTGAAGATATTTCATTTAGAAGCACTAAGATTAGAACTGTTGATGAGGCATTAATTACAGTGCCTAATTCAATTCTAGCTAATGATTCAATATTTAATTTTAATAGAAGAGATAAAAGAAGAATTAAATTTAATTTAGGGGTAACTTATAATACTCCTAAAGAAAAAATACAAACCTGTATTGATAAAATAAAGAAGATGTTGGAATTACATGAGAGTGTTGATAACGATGGTATCTTAGTTACTTTTGAAAGTTTTAACATAAATAGTTTAGATATATCTATTTGTTATTACACTAGTAAGGCGGGACTTAAGGATTATTTAGCTATTAAAGAAGAGATTAATTTTAAAATAATGGAGATACTGGAAGAAGAAAAAGTTTCAGTAGCTTTTCCTACAAGAAGTATATATATTGAAAATTCTCAAGAATAATATAATTTATTAGTAGTGTAGTAAATAGCAGTAAAATACAATTAAATATTATAAAATAAGGTGAGTTTATGAAAAAAGTATTAACAACTATAATTATAACACTAATTTTTCTATGTTTAGGTGGAGTATTTATTTACTCATCAATTGAAGAATTTATTATAATGAATGAATTTCCTAGTGATTTAATATCAAAAGTTGCTATGATTTTCATGCTAATATTTGGTATAATTCTAGTTTTAGCGCTTGTCTATAATATGATTGAGAGAATTAAGGAAATTAAACGAGGTGATGAAGATGATATTAGTAAATACTGATTATATTAGTGGAAAAGAAATAGAGACAATATCTATAGTAAAAGGATCAGTTGTATGGTCTAAAAACGTAGGAAAAGATATATTAAGCGGACTTAAAACTTTAGTAGGTGGAGAGATAGTAGCCTATTCTGAAATGATGAATGAAGCTAGAGCAATAGCAACAAAGAGAATGATGGAAGACGCTGAAAGCTTAGGAGCTGATGGAATTATTAATATAAGATATGCTACAAGTTCAATAATGAATGGAACTTCTGAAGTTATTTCTTATGGTACAGCAGTTAAATTTAATTAAAAAAGTAAAACCCTAATATTGGGGTTTTACTTTTTTTTATTATAAAAGTTTTTCATTTAATATTGCATACTACATATGAATTATAGATAAATTATTGCTTTTGACTTTAAATAAGTATATATAATTTTATTATGATAAAGGATTAGAAAAACCTTTTCCTTGAACTTCAGCAGTGTCTATAATTGATACAAATGCAGAACTATCAACTGATTTTATAATATGCTTAGTTTTAGGAAGCTGTCCTAAGGAGACTATACAATAAAGCACATTTCTTTTATCGTGAGTATAAGCACCTTCACCATACAATACAGTAACTCCCCTACCTAATTCCTCCATGATAGCTTTTGTAACTTCTTTTTGCTTTTGAGTAATTATAAAAATCATTTTTTGGCTATTAAAGCCCTTAATAACTTTTTCCATAATAAAAGCAGTTGTATACATAGAGATAAGAGTATATAATCCAATATTAAAACCAAATAATAAACTTCCGACTGATACTATTATAAGATTTATTCCAAAACTTACGGAACCTAAGTTTATACCAAATTTCTTTTTCATATATACGCCTACTATATCTAATCCACCGGTTGAACCATGATTAGTAAATACTATTCCAAGACCAAGGCCATTTAAAACTCCACCATAAATACAATATAATAATAAATTTGATTCTGCTACAGGTGATAATACAGTATTTAAAGGTTGAGATATTATTAATCCTAAAGAAAGAGATAAAGTACCAAGGGCTGTTAAAATAGTAAATTTTTTATTTATTTTACGAGAACTTAAAATAAATAGTGGAATATTTAATATCAATATAGTGTAACCCATAGGGATTTTAGCTATGTACTGAAGTATTAAAGCTATACCAGAAAGCCCACCACTCAATAGGTTAGAAGGTATAATAAATAGGTTTATACCAATAGCACATATAAAACTACCTAACACTATCATAATGCAGAATTTAATAAGTTCCGATTTACTTATTCCTAAGTCTAATTTCATAAATAAAACCTCCTAACTAAAATTATTAAATAAATAATATGCTTAATTTATTTACTTTATCACAATTAAAAGATAATAAAAAGACTTTAAATAAAAATTTAAAGTCTAAAATAAATATAAGATATATGAAGCACTTATGCAATAAATTATATTAAAAATATATGTAATTAAATATTTACAAGTCATAATTTTTAATTCACATATGGAACTAACTGCTCTAGATGGTAGTATATATTTTTAACACCGTGAGACCAGTTTTTATCTTCTGAATATTTTCTGTTTATCCATATGAAGGGATCTACATTCGGAGGCCTATCCTTAGATAAATTGACTACAGTTCTTGAAGCTATTTTAGTTGAATCTTCAATATCTGTATTATATTTCTGCCAACTATTAAATACATTAAAGGGATTATTAGCTATTTGTTCGGCATTGTGATGATTTCTAGGAACAAAACTTTGTTCTTGACCAGTTATTGCAAAGAGTAATAATGGATTTAAGTTAAACTCTTCTGAGATATTTATTATAGTAGAAAAATAGGGTTCTTCCATTAGGATTGAATTTCTAGTAGATAGATATTTTTTTAAACTATTCCTATCTATTTCTCTATACTTAAAACTATCATGAAGATGAGTATTTTTTGATTCTCTTGCAATTTCTTTATACATTTTTGAAAGATGTTTTTGTGTTTCATTAGTAAGATCAAGTGTTGTAGTATAGTATATATCATCGTTAGAAAAAGCTAATACTCCATTATTGATTTGATTATTAAAGGTATATTCCGTTTGTAGATTATATGATGTTTCATAATTATTTAAAGTAGTTAAATTGATAAAAGAATCTTCTCTTAAACAATTATTTTTATGAAACTTCTCACTATTATTAGATAAATATATTAAGGTATAGGTGCATATGCAGCAAAATACTATAACATAAGTAAAAAATATATTAATTAGTCTATCTTTAGAGATTTTGTTTCTTATTTTCATTTAAAAACCACCATAAATCAATTAATATTTTTTGTAATATGCTTTAATTTAACCGAAATATGGAATATTTATTCATTAACGTTATAAAAGCTATAATATAACTATGTGGTAAATCTAACTAGGGTAAAATTTTTACAAACTAATATTAAAAACATATACTAATGTAATGAAATGAAGATTATATTAGTATAATATTTTTTCATATAAAAATGATAATAGTGTATAAAATTTTACTAAATAGCAAATATTTTAATAAATAATTAAATATTATTGAAAAAACTGTTGACTATGTCAGAATATGATGATATTATATTTTTTGTCGAAAGCGACAGATAAAGTGTTAATAACTAAGAAAAAAACATGAAAAAAAGTTGTTGACAAAGTTGTAAGTAGATGATAAGATAATTAAGCAGTCGAAAAACGACAGCAAAACTTGGTCTTTGAAAATTAAACAGAGAAATAGGTAAAACCAGTTAATTCATTGAGTTTCAAAAGAAACTTAATAATGACTATTATAGTCAGCAAACTTTACTTGAGCAATCAAGATACAAACTTTTAAATTGAGAGTTTGATCCTGGCTCAGGACGAACGCTGGCGGCGTGCCTAACACATGCAAGTCGAGCGATGAAGCTCCTTCGGGAGTAGATTAGCGGCGGACGGGTGAGTAACACGTGGGTAACCTGCCTCATAGAGGGGAATAGCCTCCCGAAAGGGAGATTAATACCGCATAAAGTATGAAGGTCGCATGACTTTTATACCAAAGGAGTAATCCGCTATGAGATGGACCCGCCGCGCATTAGCTAGTTGGTGAGGTAAGGGCTCACCAAGGCAACGATGCGTAGCCGACCTGAGAGGGTGATCGGCCACATTGGA
>NZ_AYSO01000002.1 GCF_000816675.1 Clostridium argentinense CDC 2741
TTTCTTTCGAAACTCAATGAATTAACTGGTTTTACCTATTTCTCTGTTTAATTTTCAAAGACCAAATTATTTAGTAATTTTTACCGTCATCACCTGACGACTCTTACTATTCTATCAGCTTCGTTTTTTCTTGTCAACAGTTTTTTTAAGTTTTTTTAAACTTGTTTACTGTCTTTAATAAAAACTAAACCTCATCACCAAGATTTGTTTTTGCATCTCTTAGGGACAAGGATTATTATATCAAAGCTACAATAACATGTTGTTTAAAATCTTGTAATTTACATAAATTATATTTAAAATACTAATTTTTCCTCTCTATTTCTAGAATTTAAACTTACTGATACGCACGGTTAAGTATACATATGTTTTTATAATTTAAAAGATAATATACTATATATAGTCCATATTAACATTTAAAATATAACGACTATATAAGTGCTTTTTGTATAGTTGTTTTTCTAAAAATGTATAACAGTTATATTAAAATTAAAAAATTAATATATCTTTATATTATTCTAAAAGCAATTATATAATTATCTTTTTAAAATCTTTAAACACAATAACCAAAAGTATTATAGAAGGAATTAGTGCTATAGTTAATATATTTAAACTTACTATATTCGGAGTTATGACCATACCCGTAAAATTAAAAAATACATGTAACAATATACTTGCCCAAATAGAATCTGTCCATACGTATACTAAGGCTAACATTATAGCTAATGGAAATGTATAAATAACTTGAATTATATTTCCATGCATTACTGCAAATATAAATCCTTGTATTAATATACTACTGATTAATGAAAGATTATCTCTTAACTCATTAAATATTATTCCTCTAAACAGTATTTCTTCAAAAATAGGTATAAATATTATTCCACTAATTAAAGATAGAATGCTTTCACTATAAATTGGTGAACTTACTATAGCATTATAGACCGAAAAAAATTTATAGCTAAAGCCAACAAAACAAGTAGAAATCACAGAGTAGCATATAGATATGATCCCAATAAAAATTATACTTTTCATAGTTATATTGCTAAAATTACATCTTTTCCAAAGATTATTTTTATTTTTTCTTAAAATCAATGTATAAATAATTAAGCTAATCATTGCTCCTACAGATACTGTTATTAAAATATTTTTATCTATTCTTATCAATACTTCTTTCAATTCAATATTTAAATAAGCATAATAAAATATTGATGGTATAGTAATAAATAATATTGATAGAAATTGTCCTAATAGATATATAAATAGATATAATACTATGTTTGAGATTAATCTTAAATGACTTTCCATAACACTCATCTCCTGATATAACTATTATACTGTTTTTATCTGTACCAGTTATATAGTTCTTAAAATATTTTAATGGAGTTATAACTTTTTAATTAAAAATTAATAATTATATTAAAAGCTTGTAATTTATTTTCTATTATTTAGATTTAATATTATTTGTATAAAAAAGAATTGACTATTTAAATTATAGTCAATTCTTTTAAAATTTATTATAAAATCTCATAATAAATTACTATATTTATTTTTATATTAATAGAGTAATAATTTAAAAACATGTATTAAATTAAAAATCTATATTTTCTTACATTCATCTTATATATGATTTGGCATTTTACTTATTTACATTACCAATTTTATATTTATTAATAACTTATACTTATATATGGATAAACTACCTTTCTACTTTTTTATTTTAAAGTTAGGATTTAATTGAAAATTTTTGAGCTGATTATTAAAGCTACCTTTTATCATATAGCTTATAATTGCATTATATTTGTTTTTTATTAATTCTATAGGTAAAGATTGAATCATGATATTTCTTGTTTGACCTATAATATCGCCATTATCATTATAAACATTTTTAGGAATGTAACCTATATTTTCTCTATTCTCATATATTTCTTTTATTTGAAATGGAGAGTGGATATTTCCGTATTGTGGCCTAGAAAGCATTTCATCCCATTCCTGTAAGATAGACTTTAATGCCTCTTGATTTTTAACCAATACTTTTACAGTTATTCTTTCTTTATTAATTTCTTTTATTTCAAAATTAGGATTAGATTTCATCTTTTCAACCTCTTCCTCAAAATTTTCATGAATGACAAAGGTTACAATTATATGCTCTTCATTTTCTTCTAATTCAACAGGTATTGATTTAGTATCTTGATCTTTCATTTCACTTATAATATTATGAACATCTTGCAATGGTAAATTAGGTTGTGCATTTGCTACAACAATTAAATTACTAACTATTATTGATGAAGCTAAAATAGATATTATTAATCTGTTTTTTCTCATATTTTTCTCTCCCTCTATATAACCATATTCTATATATTTTTTGATATCTAATTATTTAGTTTTCACTTGATATACGTTATGTAATATAAAAAGTTATTTTATTTAGTAAGTAAAATCCTAAACATATTTTTACTAAGTTCTAAATAAAGTGTTATACTATTTAGTAATAGATAGAATGTTATCTATTGCTAAAACTGATTAAGAAGGTGAGAATATGGAAATTTTAAATGAAAGTATGAAAGCTCCTGATTTTTCTTTGCCAGGTAGCGATGGAAATACTCATAAATTAAGTGATTATATAGGGAGAAACGTAGTATTATTTTTCTATCCAAAAGACAATACTCCTGGATGAACAAAGGAAGCTGTTTCTTTTAAGGAACATCTAAAAACTCTGGATGAGTTAAATACTATTGTATTAGGAATAAGCAAAGATAATTTAAATTCACATGAAAAGTTTATAAATAAACATGAATTAAACTACATACTTCTATCTGATGTAGATAAAGTTGTTTGTGAATTATATAATGTGTTAAAAGAAAAAACTATGTTTGGTAAAAAATCTATTGGCATCGAAAGAAGTACATTCATAATTAATAAAGACGGAAACATAGCAAAAATCTTTAGAAAAGTAAAAGTTGATGGACATGTAGAATCTGTAGTGGATTTTATATCAAATATGTAATAAATATAAAAAACCTTCCTCAAAATTGAGTGATGGTTTTTATATTTTCCTATGCTTTAAATCAATGTAAAATATAAAAGAATGTTAGTCAGCTATTCTTTTAAAGATAAATAAACTTAAATTAATGTAGATAATTATTAACATAAGATAAAATCTTATCCACATTATCAACAAAAATATTAAGAATTATAATATAATTGCTATATTATAATTAATTTAAATAGTCTTTAAGGGGGATTTTATGTATATTATTGAGACAAGTAGATTAGGATTACGTAATTGGCTAGATACTGATATTCCAAAATTTGCTGAAATGAATAAAGATCCTAGAGTAATGGAGTATTTTCCAAAAGTGTTAACTGAAATTGAAACAAAACAAATGGTGGACAAAATTAAAATTCATATACTAAACAACGGATTTGGTCTATGGGCTGTAGAAATAAAGCAAACAAATGAATTTATTGGTTTTGTTGGATTATCAATTCCACAGTTTAAATCAAATTTTACTCCATGCGTTGAAATAGGATGGAGATTAGCCTATGAATATTGGGGTAAAGGATATGCACAAGAAGCAGCTAGCAAATGTTTAGATTATGGATTTATTAATTTAGGTTTTAAAGAAATTGTATCCTTCACCTCTGCCTTAAATGTAAGATCAATGAATGTTATGAAAAAGATAGGAATGAAATATGTACAAGAATTTGAACACCCAAATGTAGCACAAGGAAATAAGCTCAGAAAACATGTTTTATATAAAAAAGTAAGTGAAGATTAGAATATTAGTAGTACTAAACAATTCAATCTTAATTAATTTTTGAATAAACAAAAAACACTAGTATATATACTAGTGTTTTGGTGGCTCGAGCAGGAATCGAACCAGCGACACGAGGATTTTCAGTCCTCTGCTCTACCGACTGAGCTATCGAGCCATATTGCTAAGCTAAGTAAAACTTAGTTAGCACTACCTGGCAACAACCTACCCTCCCACACAATCTCCCATGCAGTACTCTCGGCGTCCTAAGGCTTAACCTGCCTGTTCGGAATGGAAAGGGGTGTTACCCTTAGGACCATCATCACCAGATCTAAATTTGCTATAAACATCGTACTACTTCGTCAACTGCATTCGCTTTGGTGCTCATTTACCGTAGTAAACTCTGCTCCTCGCTCATTTGTTTCCTAGTATTACTCGTTTCTATCAAATTTCAAAAATTTATATAAGCTTCACATTACTTCGTCAGTTTCAGTCACTCCAGTGCTCATTTACTTTAGTAAACTCCGCTCTTCGTTCCTTCACTTCCTTATTCTGTTTGCTTCTATTAATTTTTAGAGAAATTAATTATTCTCTGAAAATTGCACAGTGAAATCAATTAGGTCAAGCCCTCGACTTATTAGTATGAGTCAGCTGAACATGTTACCATGCTTACACCTCTCACCTATCAACCTGG
>NZ_AYSO01000003.1 GCF_000816675.1 Clostridium argentinense CDC 2741
GGAATCTAAAAAAGATGACTCCCGTAAAATACAGAAATCATCTTCTTAGTACTGCTTAGACTTTTTTTAAACTGTCCTTGACAAAGGGTACATTTTAAAAGTTTTATGGATTTTTTCTTTCCATAGAGTATACGTTTATAGTATAATAAAAGTTACCAAGTAATTATTTTTTTAATGAAGATTTAATCTTTGCTTGATTATCTCTTTATTAAAATTTTCATCTTTTTATTTTTCTATGGAATATTTTATCCGTAAACTTGCACTACCTTTAATATAAAAATATTGCAGTATTTTTATATTTAGACATTTTATCATGCTAGGATATTTTCTATCCGTTATTGGATAGTCACTATCTACAAAAAGATAGCTGTGCATTTATTTACTATTACGGATAAGATATTCTCTTTTTTTCTTCTTTTTCCTTTCAACTTTTTTTATATTTTTTTATTTTTTTTGTCTTTTTTTATTGTTTTTTATTTTTTTAAATTTCATACAATTTATCTAAAAATTTTGGTACATTTACCATAATTTAACCGACAAATTTTGCGTTTTTTCTACAATTGTGTAATAATTGCAAAATAATTTGTAGTTCCTTCAATTAACTTTTTATAAATTCTTGAATAATCAGGCTTACATTAGTATTTAACTTGTAATAGTTAAAAGTTTTTAATTATTATCAATTTTATTTTAAAATTTTCTAAAAAGTTTATTTTTAATTAAAAATTCATTATATTAAATGCTAACCTTTACCATATATATTATTAATTAACTAATTTTAGAACTTCTACAGTAGCCATTATTGGATTTTTATATCCTTTTACTCTTCCAAAGAAAATTTGTTTTCCTTCTCTATGAGTTTCCACAATAGTTGTTCCTTTTCCGGTGACATCATACCAAACTACTTCTCTATATGCATTTTCTCCATCTTCAAGAATAGCTTGTACTTCATCAGGTAATACATAACTTTCTTCTGGTTTCAAAGTTACCATTATATCCTGTATAGAAGTTATATCCTCTTCTACTGAAAAATTTTTAGTTATTTTTTTATCAGAATCTTTTTCTTTACCAATATATTTATATTCTCCAAGATAAGTGGTATCTATATAGGTAATTTCTTCTCCCTGGGGATTGTACCAAGTAATTTCTTTTCCTTCATAAATTTTAGGCAGGGATATGTCGTAATTTACTAAAAGTTTCTCTACCTCATCATCCCCCTTAGTAAGTAATGCTATATTTTTTTCTCCCTGTGGTGATACTATCTTAACTTCCTTTGGAAATGCATTTAATGCCTTTGCTCCTACCACAAACATAAGTATGACTATAAAAGTTAAAAATTTATTGCCTTTCATATAAAACCTCTCCTTTTACAACTTTATTCAATTCACAATGCAAAATTCACAATTATGGATATTTCTCAGCGGAAGCTGAGAAATTTAAAATTGATTATTTCTTAAAGTTACGCAATAACTTTTTTTAAAAAACTAGCAATTGCATTGTTAGCTAAAAAATCTATTTAAAGAAATTAATTCGTAAAGAATTAATGTCCTCCTTAATTGTGAATTGTGAACTATGCATTGTGCATTATTTTAATTTCTATTAATAAATATTACCATTATTTTACAGTAATATTCCACTATAAAATTTAAATTCCTTCATAAAGGAAAAAAGTTTTAATTTTTTTAAAAATCTAAAGCAAAAAAAAGTGGTGAACACTGTTCGCCACTACAAAATCAATTAAAGAAATTAGTTTGGCCAAAACTAATTTCAACCATAATTCTTAATTCTCATAGGTTCTTCATAGCACTAGTTAAAATTATCGTGTATTGTTCAAAACTATACTGCACCTCAGGGGAACCCTAAAGGGCTTCACTACTGTTCCCCAGAGGTGAAATTTAATTCACAATTCACAATGCAAAATTCACAATTATTGATATTTCTCAGCAGGAGCTGAGAAATTTAGAATTGATTATTTCTTAAAGTTACGCAGTAACTTTTTTAAAAAAACTAGCAATGTAAAATTGCTAGTCAAAAAAATCCGTTTAAAGAAATTATTTTGCTAAAAAATAATTTCAACCACAATTGTGAATTGTGAACTGTGAATTGTGAATTATTTAAAACATTCTATTCATAAAAACATTTCGTAGAAATAAATTCATTATAAATTCTAATAAATAATTGTTTATTATTACATTTAACATATATCCTAAGGATACTATATAAATTATTCTATCTTTATTTACTCTTAAGCTGTTAACTAATCCTAAAGTTATTGACACAAAGAAAGCTACCATTAGTGTAGCTAGTATTGCTACTATGAATATAAAATTAGCATTAATTAATATTAATAGAAGTAATATTAAATATCCTACAGTGTAATACAATAATGATGAAGTTACAATTTTAAATATATCCATATAAGTGTTTTTGCTTCTAAATATTTTACACATTATATAAATACATAATGTTATCAATAGAGCAAATATTATCATGGAAACTAATGAAATACAAAATATGCTGCCTCCACTTAAAATTTTACTGTTTTGTATCTCATTTGCAAAGGTACTGAAGCCATAAGGCATTCCTCCATATAACATACCTTCTCCAGCAGTAGTAGCATTTAAAGAGGCTACTAGACGATTAATTACCACTCTTACCATACCTACCGAAAATAATGAATTTATTATTGATATAATTCCTAATAGTATCCAAGTAGTACCGCTGGTAAGCTTTTCTGTAATTCCTTTCATCGTATCGAAAGGTCTTGAGAACATTCCCTTTATTAAATTTAAAATACTGTACTTTTCTTCAAAATTTTCTTCTGGTGCATAACTCTCAAGTTTTATTTCCTCTCGGAAATTTTCTTCATTAGTAGTTTTAGTGTTAACTTCAGTATTTTCATTGTTAACTTCATTCTTTTGTGTACTTTCATCCACAGAAGAATTTTGTTCTAGTTCCTTACCACATACTTTACAGATACTTATATCTTCATCATATCGTATGTCACAGTCTTTACAACGCTTCATTTTACTTCCTCCTTATTTTTAATACTTAATATAATTGTAAACTATATAATTATATTTACATATATCCTTTGCAAAACATTCTTATTTTATAAACGTTAGGCAATTGAAAATTGACAATGGACAATAAAGTGGCGAACACTGTTCGCCGCTACAAAATCTATTAAAGAAATTATTTTGATTAAAAATAATTTCAACTATACTTCTTCATTCTTCATACTTAATTCTTAATTGCCTTATGCTGCTATGTTCTTTTTATTAGTAATATGCTTTTTATGTGGTAGCTTTTTATATATTAGCCAGTAGGTTATTCCTACCATTATAGCCCCACCTAACATATTTCCTAGAGTTACTGGTAATAAATTGTGTGCTGCTCCCTTTATTGTTAAGTTAGATAATTTTTCTGGAGTTATATGAGATGCTTCCACAAATAATGCATTACCTTTTGCAAGTAAGCCTATTGAAAAATAATACATGTTTGCTACACAGTGCTCAAATCCAGCTATAACAAATACAAAGATCGGTATAAAACCCATTAATACTTTTCCTGGCACTTCTTTTGCTGCATATGTACCCCATACACTAAGACATACTATTATGTTGCATAAAATCCCACTAAAGAATCCTTGAGATAATGTAAGATTTGCTTTTGTAGCTGCAACCTTTATGGCATATCCCCCAACTGCTCCTCCATTTAACTCAAGCAATCCTGCTCCATATACAAGTCCTGCTATTATTGCTGCTCCTATAAAGTTACCTATATAAACTAAGCTTAAGTTTCTTATCATATCGCTAATTGATATTCTCTTTTGTGCCACTGCTACTGATAATAAGCAGTTTCCAGTAAATAACTCTGCTCCACATATCAAAACAAATACTAATCCCACTGGGAAAACTATACCAGCCATAACTTTTTGTAACCCGAAATTAGTTATGCTATGTGAAGCCACCGCTGATCCGTATGCTCCTAACGCTATAAATACTCCTGCCAACATTCCAAGAAGCAATGTCTGAGATGTCCTATTTTTAGCTTTTTTAACCCCCATTTCTTCAACATACTCTGTTATCTCTAGTGGTGATAACATCAACTTTTCCATTTACTTTCCCCTTTCACTTTACCCTTCTAAAGCATGTTTTCAACACGTTTAAAGGTTTTCATAATCATTAAATTAAACAGCACCGTGATTATTATATTTTAGCTTTAGAGGGAAGTCAAGGTTAGGCAATTGAAAATTGACAATGGACAATTATTAATACTTCTCTTTTACAAGAGAAGTTTTGAATTGATTTCTTTTTGAAGTTACACAGTAACTTTTTATATAAAAAAACTAGCAATTGCACTGCTAGTTTAAAATCTATTAAAGAAATTATTTTATTTAAAATAATTTCAACCATAATTCCTCATTCTTATAGTTTCTCCATAAGATTAGTTAAGTTTATTGGGTCTTGCTCCAAATCATACTGCACCTCAGGGGAACCCTAAAGGGCTTCACTACTGTTCCCCAGAGGTGAAAAAATGGCGAACACTGTTCGCCGCTACAATAAACCTATTAAAGAAATTAATTCGTTAAGAATTAAATTCCTCCTTAATTGTCAATTGTCCATCGTCAATTCTCCATTGCTAAAACCATTGTATATTATATATCTGCAGTTCATCTAGTTGCAGATAGTCTGTTATGAATTCTTTTGGGAAGGTTTTAGCTAGTATTTGTTTGAATTTTGTTAGCTTTTCTTCCGTTGGTTTTTCTAGGTCTTCTTCTTTGTATTCCGTTTCTGTGAAGAAGGACCCTTGAACTTTATAAGCAGCTTCATGATTTATTATATATAAATTATTTTCTTCATCTAATTTTAAGTTACCAAATACAGTTGGAGGTAATTCTGTTTTTTCTATATTAGAGATTTTATAATCTTTATTAAAATCTGCATTATATATACAATCTTTTACCTCACCAGTTTCTAGATTTAAGGAAAATGTTTTAAATACTATTTTACTATAGTCTTTTGAAATTACAGCATCTTGTATTTGTTCTTCATTGTTTTCCATCTCATATATTAATTTATCGTTTATATATAAATTAGATTTATAATTAGGATCATTTCTTTTAGTTTTACTATATAGTAGTTCTTGGCCATCATTATAGATTCCCATTAAAATACCTTTAACAGAATTTACTTGCTTTTTAGAATTTATATCATATATTCCATAAGATAATACAGATGGATTTATATGAGCTGTAACTAATATATGTTCATCATCTAACCATTTAATTTCTGTTATGTTTTTTAAATCTTCGTCTTCTATATCTATAACATCTATTTTTTCTTTTTTTATATTTTGAATCACAATTTGTGAATTATTTATCATATTTTGGTCTTGTTGAAATTTATAGGCTATGTTTTTATGATTAGGACTTAGAACAAGTATTTCTTTTCTTTTACTTGGATCTCCTACTATTTTTATTTCTTCTTTCTTTTCATCATAAATGTATATATTGTTGTTTCTTTCAAAAACAGCTTTTAAATGTGCTTTTTCTGTCAATCTAATTTTGTTATCATCTTTCTTATCACAAGCATATAATAAGCAGGAAGCTAACACGACAAAAAGCAATAATAAATTAACAAACTTCTTACTTTTACTTCCTTTCTTAACTAGCATTTCCTCTACTCCCTTACTCATACTTTTCCTACATCACGAGAATAATTATACTCCTTAATATATACGTGTATCAATACAGAAAGGTCTTATTTAAGGTAATTTTAATAATAAAAGTTATACAATTGAGAATTGAAAGTTGACAATTGACAATTATGGACATTTCTCAGCAAAAACTGAGAAATTTAAAATTGATTCTTTTTTAAGTTGCACAGTAACTTCTCTATGATAAAAACTAGCAATTGCATTGTTAGTAAAAAATCTATTTAAAGAAATTAATTTAACCTGTTGTGCTAAAAGATAATTTTTCATTAATAGGATTATTATTCCACAGTAAATTAGCATAGTAATCCTAAGAATTTAAAATGTTCTTTTAAAAAGTTTTATCCAAATATTAAATCTTTGATTTTCGCAATATTAGGATTAATATTTAAGATTTTATTTATGAAAAAACAAAGATTATGGGCTAAAATTTTATTTGTTATTCTAGAAACTAGTCCCCACATAGATTTTGCTAAAACTCTTTGGATATTTAATTGTCCAGAAAGCTGAGAAAAAGAAGTTTCAACTCTTCGACGAGCTTTAAAAATCATTCGCCTGAACTGTTTTGAAACTTTAACTTTAGAGTTAGTACGTTTTATAGTTACTAGGTTTATGTGATTTTCAGATTTCAAATGTAAAGCTAAACTTTCTCCAATATAGCCTTTATCTCCGATAACTGTTGTAAATGGAGCGATAGCTGTTAAGTCCCATACTGCGACTCTATCGTCTGTATCAGCTGGAGTTAAGATGAAATCTGATATATATCCATCTAGAGCTATGACAGCATGTAATTTAAAACCATAGTAAGTTTGTTTCTTGGAAGCGCATTTACCGTAGGCAGCCTCCGGCTTAAAAGATCTGTGAAAGT
>NZ_AYSO01000004.1 GCF_000816675.1 Clostridium argentinense CDC 2741
TAAAGTGCTCCTTTTTTATCTAAAGCATTGACAAATGCTTTAAGTAATGATAACATAATTTAATGCGAAAGTATTTAGACAATGAATCATGGTTATAATTATTGTTAAAAAATGAATATTTTTTAAGGAAATGGTTATAATTACATGATGAAAATGTGTGAAGTCCGAAAACACAAAGTCCTAGGGGATAGTGGGTTTTTGGGTTATTTTAGTTTATACAAGGGGTGAAAGCTGATGGTACATCCTGTCAAAAATGGTAAAAGAACAAGAATGAGTTTTGCTAAAGTAAACGAGACGGCTACTATGCCTAATCTAATTGAAGTTCAGTTAGACTCATATAATTGGTTTTTAGCTGAAGGACTACATGAAGTGTTTGAAGATATAAATCCAATTCAAGATTATACTGGAAACCTAGCATTAGAGTTTGTAGGCTATAAGCTTGATAAGGAAAATATCAAATACACTGTAGAACAGTGTAAAGAAAGAGATACAACTTATGCAGCACCACTAAAAGTTAAAGTAAGACTACGCAATAATGAAACTGGTGAAATAAAAGAGCAAGAAGTATTCATGGGTGACTTCCCACTTATGACAGAGCAAGGAACTTTTGTTATAAACGGGGCAGAAAGAGTTATAGTTAGCCAGCTTGTTAGATCGCCAGGAGTTTACTACAACTATACAATTGATAAAACTGGTAAGAAATTATTTTCATCAACAGTTATACCAAACAGAGGTGCGTGGTTAGAATACGAGACAGATTCAAACGACATCATATATGTAAGAATTGATAAAACAAGAAAGTTACCAATTACTGTACTTGTAAGAGTTATGATGAACTACGGTAGTGATGCTGAAATATTAGAGTTCTTTGGTGAAGAAGAAAGATTAAAAGCTACTATAGAGAAGGATAATACTAAGGACAAGAATGATGCATTATTAGAAATATATAAAAGATTAAGACCGGGTGAGCCACCAACTGTAGATAGTGCTGTATCACTTATAGATTCATTATTCTTTGATGCTAAGAGATATGATTTATCAAGAGTAGGAAGATATAAGTTTAATAAAAAATTATCAGTTCATTTAAGAATTGCTAATCAAATAGCAGCAGAAAATATAGTAAATCCTGCAACAGGAGAAATTATAGTTGAAAAAGGTGAGAAAATCGACAGGGAAACAGCTCAGGAGATTCAAGACCTTGGAATTAATTCTGTTGATATTCAAGTAGATGATAGAAAAATTAGAGTTATAGGAAATAACTTTGTTAATATAAGCAAACATGTAAACTTTGATATTTCCGATCTAAACATTAGGGAATTAGTTCATTACCCAACACTAAAAGAAATATTAGAGAATTACAATGATGAAGAAACAATAAAAGAACAAATTAAATCAAATATAAATAGGTTAATACCTAAACATATAATTAAAGATGATATATATGCTACAGTTAGTTATGAGTTAGGGTTAACTTATGGAATTGGCTATATTGATGATATTGACCATTTAGGAAATAGAAGGTTAAGATCCGTTGGAGAACTACTGCAGAACCAATTTAGAATTGGACTTTCAAGAATGGAAAGAGTTGTTAAAGAGAGAATGACAATTCAAGATCAAGACATAATAACTCCTCAAGCTTTAATCAATATAAGACCAGTTGTAGCAGCAATAAAAGAGTTCTTTGGAAGTTCTCAATTATCTCAATTTATGGACCAAACAAACCCATTATCTGAACTAACTCATAAGAGAAGGTTATCCGCTCTTGGGCCTGGAGGACTTTCAAGAGAAAGAGCAGGCTTTGAGGTAAGAGACGTTCACCACTCACATTATGGAAGAATGTGTCCGATTGAAACACCAGAGGGACCAAACATAGGTCTTATCAACTCATTATCAAGTTATGCTAAGGTAAATGAATATGGATTTATGGAAACTCCATATAGAGTTGTTGATAAGAAAACCGGAAAAGTTACTGATACTATAAGATACATGACAGCTGACGAAGAAGACAACTACTTAGTTGCACAGGCAAATGAGCCAATTGATGAAGATGGTATGTTTGTCGACAAGAAAGTAACTGTAAGAGCTAAGCATGAAATTGTTATTGTTCCAAAAGAAGATGTTGATTTAATTGATATTTCTCCAAGACAGATAGTTTCTGTTGCAACAGCAATGATACCTTTCCTCGAGAATGATGACGCATCAAGAGCACTGATGGGATCAAACATGCAACGTCAAGCGGTTCCATTATTAAAAACTCAAACTCCAATAGTAGGTACAGGAATTGAATATAAGGCTGCTGTTGATTCAGGGGTACTGCCTAAGGCGAAAAGTGCCGGAACAGTTTCTTATGTAAGTGCAAATGAAATAAGAGTGAAGAGAGATGAAGACAGTGGAACTGATACTTACAAGTTACTCAAGTTCAAACGATCAAACCAAGGAACTTGTATAAATCAAAGACCAATTGTAAGCAAAGGTGAAAAAGTTGAAGTTGGAACAGTTCTTGCTGATGGACCATCTACAGACTTAGGAGAGATAGCTTTAGGTAAAAATATACGTATTGGATTTATAACTTGGGAAGGTTATAACTACGAGGATGCTATGCTAGTTTCTGAAGAGTTAGTAAAAGATGATATCTTTACATCTGTTCATATTGAAGAATATGAAGCAGAAGCAAGAGATACTAAACTTGGACCAGAAGAGATTACAAGAGATATTCCAAACGTAGGAGAAGAAGCTCTTAAAGATATAGATGAACGCGGAATTATTAGAATAGGTGCGGAAGTTAGATCTGGAGACATACTAGTAGGAAAAGTTACTCCAAAAGGAGAAACTGAACTTACTGCTGAAGAGAGATTATTAAGAGCAATATTTGGAGAAAAAGCAAGAGAAGTTAGAGATACATCACTAAGAGTACCTCATGGAGAAGCAGGAATTATAGTAGATGTTAAAGTGTTTACTAAGGAAAATGCCGATGAGCTTCCACCAGGAGTTAACCAATTAGTAAGATGTTATATAGCTCAAAAGAGAAAAATCTCTGTTGGAGATAAGATGGCAGGAAGACACGGAAATAAGGGTGTTATCTCAAGAGTGTTACCAGAAGAAGATATGCCATTCTTACCAGACGGAAGACCGTTACAAATATGCTTAAACCCACTAGGGGTTCCATCTCGTATGAACATTGGTCAGGTACTGGAAGTTCATTTAGGATGGGCAGCTAGTGAATTAGGATGGCATATAGCTACTCCAGTATTCGATGGTGCATTGGATACTGAAATAGAAGATTGTCTGGAACAGGCTGGTTATAATAGAGATGGTAAAACTGTTCTTTATGATGGAAGAACAGGAGAAGCATTTGATAATAGAGTAACTGTTGGATATATGTACATCTTAAAACTACATCACTTAGTTGATGATAAGATACACGCAAGATCAACAGGACCATACTCATTAGTTACTCAACAGCCACTAGGAGGTAAAGCTCAATTCGGAGGACAAAGATTTGGAGAGATGGAGGTTTGGGCACTTCAAGCATATGGATCAGCTCATACTTTACAAGAAATCTTAACGGTTAAATCCGACGATGTAGTGGGAAGGGTTAAAACTTATGAGGCTATTGTAAAAGGTGAAAATATACCAGAGCCAGGTGTACCAGAATCATTCAAAGTTCTTATTAAAGAATTACAAGCACTTTGCTTAAATGTTAAACTTCTTGATGATTCACATGAAGAAATTAGATTAAGAGAATCTGTTGAAGATGAACTTGAAGACTTAGAAGTTAACATAGAAGGAAATGAAGAGGTAATACAAGAGGCACCATCACCTGAATATGTTGAACCTGTTGAAGAAGTTGAAGAAGTTGAAGAAGAAGTAGAACTAGATTATGAAAATTTACCTATAGATTTTACTGATGAATTAGAACTTAATGATTTCAGTGATGAAAACTAAAATGAAGGGAGGATGTACCCTTGTTTGAATTAAATAATTTTGATGCAATACAAATAGGGCTAGCTTCTCCAGAACAGATCAGAGAGTGGTCTAGAGGAGAGGTAAAAAAACCTGAAACAATAAACTATAGAACTTTAAAACCAGAGAGAGATGGGTTATTCTGCGAAAGAATATTTGGACCTATGAAAGACTGGGAATGTCATTGCGGAAAATACAAGAGAGTTAGATATAAAGGAATCGTTTGTGACAGATGTGGTGTTGAAGTTACTAAAACAAAAGTAAGACGTGAAAGAATGGGGCACATAGAACTTGCTGCTCCTGTATCACACATATGGTATTTTAAAGGAATACCATCAAGAATGGGATTAATTCTTGATATGTCACCACGATCTTTAGAAAAAGTTTTATATTTTGCGTCTTATGTAGTTCTAGATCCAAAGGATACAGGATTAGATAAAAAGCAGATATTAACTGAGAAGGACTATAGAGAAGCTATAGATAAGTATGGTTATGATGGATTTGTTGCTGGAATGGGAGCAGAATCAATCAAAGTTTTACTTCAAGATATAGATCTTGATGAGTTAGCTACTGAATTAAAAGAAGATTTAAAGACAAGTAGCGGACAAAAAAGAGTGAGAAGTATAAGAAGATTAGATGTAGTTGAATCCTTTAGAAAGTCAAAAAATAAACCTGAATGGATGATTATTGATGTTATACCAGTAATACCACCAGATTTAAGACCAATGGTTCAACTAGACGGAGGTAGATTTGCTACATCTGATTTAAATGACCTTTATAGAAGAGTTATAAACAGAAATAACAGATTAAAGAAACTGTTAGACTTAGGTGCTCCAGATATCATTGTTAGAAATGAGAAGAGGATGCTTCAAGAAGCTGTTGATGCTCTTATAGATAATGGTAGAAGAGGAAGACCGGTTACAGGTCCAGGAAATAGACCGCTTAAATCATTATCAGATATGCTTAAAGGTAAGCAAGGAAGATTTAGACAGAACCTTCTTGGAAAACGTGTTGACTACTCAGGACGTTCCGTTATAGTTGTTGGTCCAGAATTGAAAATGTATCAATGTGGACTTCCAAAAGAAATGGCTCTTGAATTATTCAAACCATTTGTTATGAAGAAATTAGTTGAGACTGGAGTTGCGCATAACATAAAGAGTGCAAAGAGAATGGTTGAAAGAGTAATGCCTCAAGTATGGGATGTATTAGAAGAAGTTATATCTGATCATCCAGTATTACTAAACCGTGCCCCTACTTTGCATAGATTAGGTATTCAAGCCTTCCAACCAATTTTAGTTGAAGGAAGAGCTATAAAGTTACATCCACTTGTATGTACAGCATACAACGCTGACTTTGACGGAGACCAAATGGCGGTACACGTACCACTATCAGTTGAAGCACAGGCAGAAGCTAGATTTTTAATGTTAGCAGCTCATAATATATTAAAACCATCTGATGGAAAACCTGTTTGTGTACCTACACAGGACATGGTTTTAGGCTCATATTATTTAACTCTAGATAAAGATGGAGCTAAGGGTGAGGGAAGAATGTTCTCTTCACCAAACGAAGTTTATATGGCATATCAAGTTAAAGATATTGATATACATGCAAAAATTAAAGTTAAAATGAGTAAGATTAAAGATGGTAAGCTAATCACTGGAATCATTGACACTACTCCAGGTAAGCTGATATTTAATGAATCTATTCCGCAAAATTTAGGATTTATTGATAGAAGTAAACCAGAAAATGAGTTTAAGCTTGAAATTGATTTCTTAGCAAGTAAGAAGAATTTAGGTAAGATTATAGATAGATGTTATCTAAAATATGGTGCTACTGAGACATCAAAAATGTTAGATAATATAAAGGCAAAAGGATATCACTTTTCATCAATAGGAGCTATAACTGTTGCTACTTCAGATATGGAAGTTCCAGCAGCTAAGGAGACCTTACTAGCTGAGACAGATGCTGCTGTTGATAAGATAGATAAAATGTACAGAAGAGGATTTATATCTGAGGATGAAAGATATGAAAGAGTTATAGATAAGTGGACTAAGACTACTGAAGATATAGCTAATGCCCTTATGGATAGTTTAGATAAATTTAACCCAATAGCAATGATGGCTGATTCAGGAGCCAGAGGTTCTAAGAGTCAGATTAAACAGCTTGCTGGTATGAGAGGGCTTATGGCTAACCCATCTGGTAAAATTATAGAGTTACCAATTAGAGCATCATTCAGAGAAGGTCTTGATGTATTAGAATATTTCATATCTACTCACGGAGCTAGAAAAGGTAACGCCGATACAGCACTTAAAACTGCAGATTCAGGGTATCTAACAAGAAGACTTGTTGACGTAAGCCAAGATGTTATTGTAAGACATGAGGACTGTGGTTCTACAGAAGGATTTGAAGTAAGTGAAATCAAAGAAGGAAGCGAAGTAATCGAACCTTTAAGTGAAAGACTTACTGGAAGATATAGTGCAGAAGATATAATTAATCCAAAAACAGGAGAAGTTATTGTCCCAAGAGATACTTACATGGATATACACCTTGCAGAAGAAGTTGAAAGTACAGGAATTAAAAAAGTTAAAATAAGATCTGTATTTACATGTAAATCTAAGATAGGTGTTTGTTCTAAATGTTATGGTATGAACATGGCTACTGCTCAAAAAATTAACATTGGAGAATCTGTTGGTATTATAGCTGCACAATCTATAGGTGAACCAGGCACACAGCTTACAATGAGAACTTTCCACACAGGAGGAGTTGCTGGAGCGGATATTACTCAAGGTCTTCCAAGGGTTGAAGAGTTATTTGAAGCTAGAAAACCTAAAGGATTAGCAATTGTAAGTGATGTTGCAGGTGCAGCGAGAATTGAAGAAACTAAGAAAAAGAGAACAGTTGTTATAACTACAAATGAAGGGGAAGAATTTAGCTACGATATCCCATTCGGCTCAAGAATCAAAGTTTTAAATGGAGACACAATTGGAGCTGGAGATGAAATCACTGAAGGTTCAGTTAACCCACATGATATCATCAGAATTAAGGGAGTAAATGGAGTTAAAAACTATCTTCTTTCAGAAGTTCAAAAAGTTTATAGACTTCAAGGTGTTGATATCAATGATAAACACTTGGAAGTTGTTATAAGACAAATGACTAGAAAAGTTAAAATAGAAGAGTCAGGAGATACTGATTTATTACCAGGAACAATGATAGATATATTTGACTTTGAGGAAGAAAATGAAAGAATTCTTGCTGAAGGTGGAATGCCATCAGAAGGTAAAATAACATTGCTTGGAATAACAAAAGCAGCACTTGCTACTGATTCATTTTTATCAGCGGCTTCATTCCAAGAAACTACAAGAGTTCTTACTGATGCGGCTATCAAGGGCAAAATTGATAATCTAGTGGGATTAAAGGAAAATGTAATTATTGGTAAATTAATCCCAGCAGGAACAGGGATGACTCGCTATAGAACAATTAAGATTTCTACAGAAAAAGAAAATGAAGAAATCTTAACTGAGGATTTGCAAGCATAGAATATATTTTGTTGACAGTGTAGTTCTAAAATGATAAAATACAGTTTGTGTGATTTTAATACTTACAAAGTACGGTTTATTTTAGGATAATTACACGTATGAGGGGGGTAAATATGATAGGCAGACTCGAAGGTGAAAAGGTGGTTGGAGTCAAGCAAACGACAAAGGCTTTGAAGAATAAACAAGGTAAAGTTCTCTATTTAGCTAAAGATGCTGATCAAAAACTATTAAAACCTATTATAGAGTTAGCTAAAACTAATTCCCTGCAGATTGAATATGTTGATACTATGAAAGAACTAGGAAAATTATGTGCAATAGATGTATCAGCTGCAACTGCGCTCATATTATAATTTATATTTAGCTAGCAGGTAATTAATATAAATAAATATATAACATCATGCATTGTCAAGACTTTGATAATGTATGATGTCTGTATAGATATACTATTATTTGATAGTATACCCAAAATATAGGAGGTGAAAAAATGCCAACAATCAGCCAATTAGTTAGAAAAGGAAGAAAATCTTTAGAAACTACCTCAAACTCACCAGCATTAAAAGAGTGTCCACAAAAAAGAGGAGTATGTACAGTAGTTAAAACTACAACTCCAAAAAAACCAAACTCAGCTTTAAGAAAAATTGCTAGGGTTAGACTTACAAATGGATATGAAGTTACTGCTTACATCGGTGGAGTAGGTCACAACTTACAAGAGCACAGTGTTGTTCTTATAAGAGGTGGAAGAGTTAAAGACCTTCCAGGGGTTAGATACCACATAGTAAGAGGTGCTTTAGACTCAGCAGGAGTTGCTAACAGATCACAATCAAGATCTAAGTACGGTGCTAAGAGACCAAAACAAAAATAGAGGTCTTAAAGATTAAACTAAGAGGTGCGATGCCTTCGGCATTTATATAGATATACATAGATAGTTGGAGCAGAGCGCTTTGCGGTAGAAATATCGAGTACCTATGAGTTAATTTAAATTGTTAAGGAGGGAAGAAAAGTGCCAAGAAAAGGATTTATAGCAAAAAGAGATGTATTACCAGATCCAATGTACAATTCAAAAGTTGTTACTAAGTTAATCAACAACATAATGGAAGATGGTAAAAAAGGAGTAGCACAAAAAATATGCTACGATGCTTTCCAAATAATTAGTGAAAAAACAGGTAAAGAGCCTTTAGAAGTTTTCGAAGCAGCAATGAATAATGTAATGCCATTACTTGAAGTTAAGGCAAGAAGAATCGGTGGAGCTACTTACCAAGTACCTATCGAAGTTAGACCAGAGAGAAGACAAACTTTAGGTATTAGATGGATGCTTGCGGCTTGTGAAAAAAGAGGCGAAAAGTACATGAGAGAGAGACTTGCAAATGAGTTAATCGACGCTTCTAACAACACTGGTGTTGCTGTTAAAAAGAGAGAAGATACTCATAAAATGGCTGAAGCTAATAAGGCTTTTGCTCATTACAGATATTAATATAGAAACTGTTTTGGCTGCGCTAAAACAGTTTTCTCAAATCTAAAATCACTCGTCGAGAGGAGGAAAAATTGTGACTAGACAATATGCATTAGAAAAATTTCGTAATATCGGAATAATGGCCCATATAGATGCTGGTAAAACAACTACTACGGAGCGTGTATTATTCTATACAGGAAAAACACATAAGATCGGAGAAACACACGAAGGTGGAGCTACAATGGACTGGATGGCTCAAGAGCAAGAAAGAGGTATAACAATTACTTCTGCAGCAACAATGTGTTTTTGGAAAGATCACGTAATAAATATAATAGATACACCTGGACACGTAGATTTTACTGTTGAGGTTGAAAGATCTTTAAGAGTTCTTGATGGAGCTGTATCTGTATTCTGTGCTAAAGGTGGGGTTGAGCCTCAATCTGAAACAGTATGGAGACAAGCGAATAAGTATTCAGTACCAAGAATGGCTTATGTAAATAAAATGGATATAATGGGTGCTGACTTCTTTAGAGTTGTTAGCATGATGAAAGAAAGATTAAAAACTAACGCAGTGCCAATTCAAATACCAATAGGTAAAGAAGAAAACTTTGTGGGAATTATAGATTTAATGAAAAATAAAGCTGAAATCTACAAAGATGATTTAGGTACTCAAATAGAAGAGAGCGAAGTTCCAGAAGATATGAAAGATTTAGCTGAAGAGTATAGAGCAGCAATGATAGAAGCTATTGCTGAATTAGACGAAGAGCTAATGATGAAATATCTAGATGGAGAAGAATTAACTGAAGAAGAATTAAAAGCTGCACTAAGAAAAGGTGTTATAGCAAATGAAATAGTTCCAGTAATATGCGGATCATCTTACAAAAACAAGGGTGTTCAAATGATGATAGATGCAGTAGTTGACTACATGCCATCACCATTAGATATACCTGCTATAAAAGGTATAGATGCTGTAACTGGAGAAGAAGTTGAAAGACATACAAGTGATGAAGAACCATTAGCTGCATTAGCATTCAAAATTGCTACTGACCCATTTGTAGGTAAGTTAGCTTTCACAAGAGTTTACTCAGGTGTAATGGAAAGTGGTACATATGTATTAAATGCTAACAAAGGTAAAAAAGAGAGAATCGGAAGACTTGTTAAAATGCACGCTAACGCAAGAGAAGAAGTTACTGAGTTACGTGCTGGAGATTTAGGTGCTGTTATAGGATTAAAAATGACTACAACAGGAGATACTCTATGTACTGAGGATGATGTGGTAATTCTTGAAAGTATGGAATTCCCAGAACCAGTTATCCATGTTGCTATAGAGCCAAAATCTAAAGCAGGTCAAGAAAAAATGGGTATAGCTTTAGCTAAACTTGCTGAAGAAGATCCAACATTTAAGACATATACAGATCAAGAAACTGGTCAAACAATCATAGCTGGTATGGGAGAGCTTCACCTTGAAATCATTGCAGATAGACTTCAAAGAGAATTTAAAGTTGAATGTAATGTTGGTAAACCACAGGTTGCTTACAAAGAAACAATTAGAAAAGAAGTTAAAGCTGAAGGTAAATTTATTAGACAATCAGGTGGACGTGGACAATACGGTCATGCTGTAATCGAATTAATACCACACAACGGGCCATATGAATTCCAAAATGCTATCGTTGGAGGAGCTGTACCAAAAGAGTATATTTCACCAATCGATAATGGAATTCAAGAAGCTTCTCAAGCAGGTATACTTGGTGGATATCCAGTTCTTAACTTCAAAGTTAGACTTGTTGATGGATCATACCATGATGTTGACTCATCAGAAATGGCGTTCAAAATAGCTGGATCTATGGCATTTAAGAATGCTATGTCTAAAGCAGACCCAGTATTACTTGAGCCAATAATGAGGGTTGAAGTTACTATGCCTGAAGAGTATATGGGTGATGTTATGGGTGACATTAACTCAAGAAGAGGAAGAATTGAAGGTATGGAAGCACAAAATGGAGCTCAAGTTATAAGAGCAATGGTTCCATTATCACAAATGTTTGGATATGCAACTACATTAAGATCTAGAACTCAAGGTAGAGGAAATTACACTATGGAATTTGCTGCTTATGAAGAAATTCCAAAGAGTATTCAAGAAGAAGTTCTAGGTAAAAAATAATAAATATAATTAGATAATTAAAATAAATATTTAAAAGTTACTTTAAAGTGTTAAAGGAGGAATAAAAAATGGCTAAGGAAAAATTTGAAAGAAGCAAACCGCACGTTAACATTGGAACTATAGGACACGTTGACCACGGTAAAACAACATTAACAGCTGCAATCACAACAGTATTAGCAAGCAGAGGATTTGCAGAGGCATTCAAATATGACCAAATAGACAAAGCACCAGAGGAAAAAGAAAGAGGAATCACAATCAATACATCACACGTTGAGTATCAAACAGATAACAGACACTATGCTCACGTTGACTGTCCAGGACACGCTGACTATGTAAAGAACATGATAACAGGAGCAGCACAAATGGATGGAGCTATCTTAGTAGTATCAGCAGCAGATGGTCCAATGCCACAAACAAGAGAGCATATACTACTAGCATCAAGAGTAGGAGTACAATACATAGTAGTATTCTTAAACAAAGCAGATATGGTAGACGATCCAGAATTATTAGAATTAGTTGAAATGGAAGTAAGAGAGCTATTAAGCGAGTATGACTTCCCAGGAGATGATATTCCAGTAATAACAGGATCAGCATTAAAAGCATTAGAAAACCCAACAGATGAAGCTGCAACAGCATGCATAATGGAATTAATGGAATCAGTAGACAGCTATATTCCAACTCCAGAAAGAGCAACAGACAAAGCATTCTTAATGCCAGTAGAGGACGTATTCACAATCACTGGAAGAGGAACAGTTGCAACAGGAAGAGTAGAAACAGGAATATTAAAAGTTGGAGACGAGATAGAACTTGTTGGACTAAGCGAAGAGAAGAGAAAAGTAGTTTGTACAGGAGTTGAGATGTTCAGAAAACTTCTTGATGAAGCACAAGCAGGAGATAACATCGGAGCATTATTAAGAGGTGTACAAAGAACAGACATCCAAAGAGGTCAGGTTTTAACAAAACCAGGTTCAGTAAACCCACACGTTAAGTTTGTAGGTCAAGTATACGTACTTAAAAAAGAAGAAGGTGGAAGACATACACCATTCTTTGATGGATACAGACCACAGTTCTACTTCAGAACAACAGACGTAACAGGATCAATCAAATTACCAGATGGAATGGAAATGGTAATGCCAGGAGACCATATCGACATGAACGTTGAATTAATCACTCCAATCGCAATGGATGAAGGATTAAGATTTGCGATCAGAGAAGGTGGAAGAACAGTAGGTTCAGGAGTTGTTACTTCTATAATTAAATAATATAGAGAAATCAATGTATAGGACTAGGTTTCTAACCTGGTCCTTTTAAGAGGTATAGTTAATTTTAAAACAGGTAATACTTACCACCAAAGACAATAACTAATTTATTGACATATATAATAAGTTATGTTAAATTATTTAGGTAGCAAAAGTTTTAAAATTAAGTTGTAATAGGTAAGAAAAAGCTTTCATGATATAAATTGATTCGTAGAGCAGGAGGTGTAGATTGTGAGAGTTAAAATAACTTTAGCATGTACTGAGTGTAAACAAAGAAACTACAACACTATGAAAAATAAGAAAAATAATCCAGACAGAATAGAAATGCAAAAATACTGCAAATTCTGCCACAAACATACACTTCATAAAGAAACAAAGTAATGTTTGAACAGCATATATTTTTGGGGATGTGAGAAATATGGCTAATAAAGTTGATATAAAATCAAATGAGAAAAGAAAGCGTGCAGGAATAGTACAGTTTTTTGTTGACTTAAAGGCTGAGTTTAAAAGAGTAACATGGCCTGCGAAAGCTGAAGCAAAGAAAGCTGCTGCCGCTGTAATTAGCTTTTGTCTTCTTTATGTGATTCTAGTAGGTTTGTTGGATACTGGTTTCAATAACCTCTTTAAAATGTTCTTTAAATAATACAAAAAAAGGAGGTAGGGGATTGATACTTCAAACTTCAAACCCCTTGAGCTATGACAGGTAAAGCTAAATGGTACGTAGTCCATACTTATTCTGGATATGAAAATAAAGTTAAAGCTAACCTTGAAAAAGCTATAGAAAATAGAAACCTTGAAGAATTCGTTCACGATATTCAAGTTCCTATGGAAGAGCAGGTTGAAATCAAGGATGGCAAGAAAAAAATAACTTATAAAAAAATATTCCCAGGATATGTAATGGTAAAAATGGTAATGACAGATGATTCATGGTATATCGTAAGAAATACTAGAGGAGTTACTGGATTTGTAGGACCTGGATCTAAACCTGTTCCTCTAACAGAGGATGAAGTACACAATATGGGTATAGTTGAAAGAACTATAACTGTAGATGTGGAAGTTGGTGAACAGGTTAAGATAGTTTCTGGTCCATTTGAAAATTTCACAGTGTTAATTCAAGAAATAAATATTGAAAAACACAAAATTAAAGGTTTAGTTGATATGTTTGGTAGGGAAACCCCTGTTGAACTTGAATTTAATCAAATAGAAAAATTAGATTAGGCTTATAAGATAAGATCTTTATTATAGATTTAGTCTTATTAAGTGGGAGGGCTTTAAAAGTCCGATTACCACAATATAGGAGGTGTAAACTCATGGCTAAGAAAATAACAGGAATGATAAAACTTCAACTTCCTGCAGGAAAAGCAACTCCAGCACCACCAGTTGGACCTGCACTTGGTCAACATGGTGTGAATATTATGGGATTCTGTAAGGAATTTAACGCAAAAACTGCTGATCAAGCAGGAATGATAATTCCAGTAGTAATCACTGTATATCAGGATAGATCTTTTAGTTTTATACTAAAGACTCCACCAGCAGCAGTATTATTAAAGAAAGCAGCTGGAATAGAAAGTGGTTCAGGAGTTCCAAATAGAGATAAGGTTGCTAAAGTATCTACAGCTAAAGTAAGAGAAATAGCTGAATTAAAGATGCCAGATTTAAATGCTGCATCAGTAGAAGCTGCTATGAGCATGATAGCTGGAACAGCTAGAAGCATGGGTATAGTAGTAGAAGATTAATTCGATTTTAAATTAGTGGGAGGCAAAAACCGTTAATACCACGAAGGAGGATAGCAAAATGGGAAAGAATTACATAGAGAGTGCTAAGCTTATTGATAAAAGTGCTCTATATACACCATCAGAAGCTATGGAGCTTGCAGTAAAGACATCAAAAGCTAAATTTGATGAGACAATAGAAGTTCACGTAAGACTTGGTGTTGACCCAAGACATGCGGATCAACAAGTAAGAGGAGCAGTTGTTCTTCCTCATGGAACTGGTAAAACAGTTAGAGTTTTAGTTTTCGCTAAAGGCGATAAGGCTAAAGAAGCAGAAGCTGCAGGAGCAGATTTTGTTGGAGCTGAAGAGCTAGTTGATAAAATCCAAAAAGAAAATTGGTTTGGATTTGACGTAGTTGTTGCTACACCAGATATGATGGGAGTAGTAGGAAGACTAGGTAGAGTATTAGGACCAAAAGGATTAATGCCAAACCCAAAATCAGGAACAGTTACATTTGATGTTGCTAAAGCTTTATCAGAAATTAAAGCAGGTAAAGTTGAGTACAGAGTAGATAAAACTGCTATTGTGCACGTAGGAATTGGTAAGAAATCATTTGGAGAAGAAAAATTACAACAAAACTTCCAAACATTAATGGAAGCTATTGTAAAAGCTAAACCAGCTGCAGCAAAAGGACAATACATTAAGTCTGTTACTGTTGCAAGTACAATGGGACCTGGAGTAAAAATTAATCCAGTAAAAGTTATAGATTAATTTTTATAAAGACCTTGACTTGTTGTATCAAGTATGTTAGAATCTTAAAAGTTGAATAGATAAATATTCCGTAGACAGTAGGTGCGTAAGCATAACAGAAATTACCTACCGAGGATTCTAATAGAACGTGATGATTTTATTGGTCTCTTCGTGTGTTTGCGGAGAGACTTTTATTATTAAATAAACAGTGTAAGCTGTGAGGAGGTGGACACACAGTGCAAAGCAAAAACAGAATGTTAAAAGAAGCAAAAGTTGCTGAAATAAAAGAAAAATTAGAGAAAGCTCAAGGTGTTATATTAAGTGAATACCAAGGTTTAACAGTTGAGCAAGATACAGAATTAAGAAAGAAATTAAGAGAAACTGGTGTAGAATATAAAGTTTATAAAAATACACTAGTAGCTTTAGCTGCTAAAGAGTTAGGAATGGAAGGACTAGAACAATACCTTCAAGGACCAGTATCTATAGCATTTGGATATGAAGATCCAACAGCTCCAGCTAGAGTATTAAATGATTTTGCTAAAGCTAATAAAAAGCTTCAATTAAAAGCTGGATTAGTTCAAGGTGAAATATTTGACGAAAATAAAGTTAAAGAGCTTGCTTCAATACCACCAAGAGAGGTATTACTTGCAAAACTTCTTGGAAGTTTCAAAGCTCCAGTATCAAACTTAGCTTACTTATTAAGTGCTATAAAAGAGCAAAAAGAATCAGCTGAGTAATTTAATTATAAAAAAAGAACAAAGAATAGAAAAAAAGAAATTTCGGAGGTGCATTTAAAATGACAAAAGAGCAAATTATAGAAGCTATAAAAGGAATGAGCGTTTTAGAATTAAATGAATTAGTTAAAGCTTGTGAAGAGGAATTCGGAGTAAGCGCTGCTGCACCAGTAGCAGTAGCAGGAGCTGTAGCAGGAGGAGCTGCAGCAGCAGAAGAAAAAACTGAATTTGATGTAGTTCTAGCTAATGCAGGAGCTAACAAAATAAAAGTTATAAAAGTAGTTAGAGAAATAACTGGATTAGGCTTAAAAGAAGCTAAAGAAATAGTTGATGGAGCTCCTAAGACAGTAAAAGAAGGCGCAAGCAAAGATGATGCTGAAAGCATGAAAGCTAAATTAGAAGAAGTAGGCGCTGTTGTAGAAGTAAAATAGCGACATAATACAAGGAGCACTTTGTATAAAGTGCTCCTTTTTTATC
>NZ_AYSO01000005.1 GCF_000816675.1 Clostridium argentinense CDC 2741
CCCAAGGGTTGGGCTGTTCGCCCATTAAAGCGGCACGCGAGCTGGGTTCAGAACGTCGTGAGACATTTGGGTCCCTTTCCGTCGCGGGGGTAGGAAATTTGAAGGGAGCTGTCCTTAGTACGAGAGGACCGGGATGGACAGACCTCTGGTGCACCAGTTGTCACGCCAGTGGCACAGCTGGGTAGCTATGTCTGGAAGGGATAAACGCTGAAAGCATCTAAGCGTGAAGCCCCCCCTAAGATGAGATTTCCCATAACATAAGTTAGTAAGACTCCTGGAAGAACACCAGGTTGATAGGTGAGAGGTGTAAGCATGGTAACATGTTCAGCTGACTCATACTAATAAGTCGAGGGCTTGACCTAATTAATTTCACTGTGTAATTTTCAGAGAATAATATCTCTAAAAATTAATAGAAGCGAACAGAACAAGGAAGTGAGGGAACGAAGAGCGGAGTTTACTAAAGTAAATGAGCACTGGAGTGACTGAAGCTGACGAAGTAATGCGAAGCTTATATGAATTTTTGAAATTTGATAGAAACGAGTAATACTAGGAAACAAATGAGCGAGGAGCGGAGTTTACTAATAGTAAATGAGCACCGCAGCGAATGCAGTTGACGAGGTAGTACGAAGTTTATAGCAAATTTAGATCTGGTGATGATGGTCCTAAGGGTAACACCCCTTTCCATTCCGAACAGGCAGGTTAAGCCTTAGGACGCCGAGAGTACTGCATGGGAGACTGTGTGGGAGGGTAGGTTGTTGCCAGGTAATGCTAACTAAGTAAAACTTAGTTAGCAATATTCCGCGATAGCTCAACGGTGGAGCACTCGGCTGTTAACCGATAGGTTGGAGGTTCGAATCCTCTTCGCGGAGCCATTTTATTAAAAAAAATGAAAAGCTATATAAGAAGAATTGTTAATTGGAATTCTTTTTATATAGCTTTTTATTTTATTTTTTTCTTTAAAGTTTTTCCATCACAAACAAATACAATAGTTCCATCTTTATCAGTTCGATATAGTGTTATATTTCTATTTTTTAGTTCTTTTAATATATTCTTGCTTGGATGGCCATAATCATTTCCAAGCCCGCAAGACGCAATAGCTATTTTAGGATTGGACTTATCTAAAAACTTTGGAGTAGAAGAGGTTTTACTCCCATGGTGACCTAATTTTAGAATATGACACCTTATATCGTAATCTGATGAGACAAGTTCATTTTCAATTTCTTCCTCTGCATCGCCAGTAAATAAAAATGAGAAATTTTTGTATTGAAGTTTTGAAACTACTGAATAATTGTTTAAATTTTTATAATCATTTTTATTAGGAGAAATAAAAGATAAAGAGGTATACTCATCTAAATTTAATATTGTAGGAGCTTTTGCAGAGTAAATTTTTAAATTCTTTCTTTTTAAGCTATTTACTAAGTTATAGAAACAACTGGTGTCAGCAGTTACTTTGGGAGCATAGAAATTCTTAACTTTAAAGGTATCTATGATCTCTGGTAATCCGCCAATGTGATCTTCATGTGGATGAGTGGCTATAATATAATCTAAGGATTTGACTCGCTGACTTTTTAAATATTTAATAAGTGCTTTAGAATTACTTTCTGTGCCTCCATCAATTAGAATATTCTTATTGTTAACTTGAATTAATATTCCATCACCTTGCCCTACGTCAATATAATGAATTATAGCCTTATCATTATAAGGAATATAATCTATATGCACTTTATAGGATATAGTAAATATTGAGATTACAATTGATATTAAAATAGATAAATTAATAAATTTATTTTTCATTTATTCCTCCTACAGGTTAATTATTAAAATTATAGACCAATTAATAAGTTTATAAACTAAGAAAGTATTTTCAGTATTTTTCAATATAGTTTCTTTATTAACTATACTTTTAAATGGATAATATTATTGATATAATAGTTATGATTAAACATGAGGACGGTGATAAAATGAGAAAATTCTTCTTTGTAGCAAAGTCTGCAATATATATTTTTTTTACAATGTTTTTGCGACCAAAGTTTGAAAGAATTAAAAAGAAGTCTAGAGAAGAAAGTGAAAAGTTTATATATAATCATGCAAAAAAATGGGCAAGATTTACTATGAAAGCATCTAAATTAAAAGTTAAGGTAATTGGTAAAGATAATTTACTTGATGAGACTTGTCTTTATGTGGCAAATCATCAGAGCATCGTAGATATTCCATTAGTAATTGATTGTATTGATAGGCCATTAGGTGCTGTAGGGAAAAAAGAATTAGAAAATGTACCATTAGTATCTTATTGGGCTAAAAATATACGATGTGTATTTTTAGATAGAGATAATCCAAGAGAGGGATTAAAAGCTATTCTTGAAGCTACAGAAAATCTTAAAGATGGACATTCTATGTTAATTTTTCCTGAAGGAACGAGGAGTAGAGATGGTAAGTTAAATGAATTTAAAAAAGGAAGCCTTAAATTAGCTACAAGAGCTAATGTGCCAATTGTTCCAATTACTATAGATGGAACATATAAGGTATTAGAGGGAAGTAAAAAGGCTAAAAAAGGTGATTTAGATTGTAAAATAGTAATTCATAAGCCAATATACCCTAAAGAATTATCTAAGGAAGATCAAAGTAACTTAGCTCAGATATGTAAAGATATTGTTGAGAATGGATTTAATATGTAAAAAATGCTACTTAGAATTTCTAAGTAGCATTTTTAATAAGTAAAAAAGTTTTATTGATGATGGAGAATTTTAAATATCGTAGAATTAATATAGTGTTATTGTTTAGTTATACTGTCAATACTATTGATTTTAACCTACTCATAGCTTCTATACTATATTTAATACCTTGGGTACCCATACCGGAAGCTTTTACTCCAGAGAATGGAAAATGGTCTGGTCCTCTTTCGGATTTATTATTAATTTGTACTGCTCCTACTTCAAGTTTATTTGCAACATAAAAAGCATCATTTATATTCATAGTAAATACAGAAGATTGTAATCCATATTGAGAACGGTTAGCTATATCTATAGCCTCTTCCATAGATTTTACACGAATTACAGGAAGTACAGGACCAAAAGGTTCTTCCCAGGCAATTCTCATATCTGTGGTTACATAGTCAAAAAGTGTAGGATATAGCAAATTACCTTCACGTTTATTTCCAATAAGCAATTTAGCTCCTTTATCAATAGCATCCTTCATGAGTTCTTCAACAAAATCACCAGATTTAGTATCAATAAGAGGAATTATTGCGCAATTATCCTTCGGATGACCTACTTTTAAATTCTTAACATTATCTAAAAGTTTTTCTACTAATTTATCAGCTATTTCTTCCACCACTAGTACTCTTTTTATAGCAGTGCATCTCTGACCGGCATAACTATAAGCTCCTGAAACTATTTCTCTTGCTGTATCATCTAAGTTAGCATCCTTTAATACTATTGCAGCATCTTTTCCACCAAGCTCCATTATCATGGGTACCATTCCAGCAATTTCAGCAATATGCTTACCAACATTAGTAGAGCCAGTGAAATTTATAAAATTTATTTCTGGTCTAGTAACTAAATAATCACCAATTTCAGAACTTTTACCAGTAACGGTATTTAGTACTCCATTAGGAAGACCGGCTTCTTGAAATACCTTTGCTAGATATAGTGCACTAATTGCACCTTGAGTAGGTGGTTTTAATATAACACTATTTCCAGCAACTAGAGCAGGAGCTATTTTTGCTGCAGATAGATTTATAGGATAATTGAAAGGTGAAATTGCTAATACTATTCCAAGAGGAACTCTTGTAGCAAAAGACATTTTATTTTTCTTAAATCCAGGAAAATTATCAGCACCAATAGCTTCACCTTCAAGATTTTTACCTGCATCTGCAGTATATCTAATAAAAGCTGCAGTTCTTATAATTTCAGATATACAGGACTTTTTATCTTTTGCAATTTCCCACATGAGTACTTCTGCCATTTCTTCTACTTGCTCTTCTAATATTGTTGCAACTTTATGAAGTATAGCAGCTCTTTCACTAACAGGAACTTCTCCCCAAGATATTTGTGCTTCTTTTGAATTTTTTATATATGCATCTACATCATCTTTTGTCATAGCAGGAATAGTACCTACAAAAGAATTATCCACAGGAGAATAGATATCAATAGTGTCTTTCGATGTTACCCAACCACCATCATATAAATTACAGAAATGATTGTCTTTCTTTATACATTCAAACAAAAATATCACCTCATAACATTTAGATATAATTAGTATTATCAATTAATAGTTAAATTATAAAATAAATATTAATAAGAGTATTTTTATATATGAAAGTTACTATAAATAAAAAAATGTAATGAAAGAATTCAATATAAAAACTTAAAATATACTTAGAAAAATAAATTTTCTATAAAAATCGTTTAACATCTTAAAAATTAAGGATTAATAATTTTGAAACTATTGTTGGCTTTGTTCAGTGAGAAGTAATTCCAAAATATTAATTTTTTCCTCAATTTTTGAATTCTCTTTTTTAATACAATTAATTTCATTCTCAAGATTTTCTCTTTTATTTTTAAGACACTTTAAATCATTTAATAATTCCTTATTTATATTTTGTTTTTTATCAATAGTAGGTTCAAACATTTTCTTAATAGTGCTTTGTTTGTTGAAATTGAATACTATGTTATTGTAAACTCTATATATAGAGTTAGAAATTCTCCTAACTATTATTAATAGTTGAGTTGATAAGAAATCTATAATTTCTTGAAGTTTTTTCATAAGCTTCACCTCACTAATATTTTATATAAAGAACTTATAGAAAGGCAAGGTAAACTATGAAAAATAGTAAAAGATATTTAGAAAAAATTAATAAATATATATTGGAATTAGATAATGAAAAAGAAAAATTGGAAGTTGAAATAAAAAAGGAAAAACAATTAATAGATGAAAAGCAGGAACTTTATAAAAAACTAGATGAAAAAGGGAATGACCTTAAAGGCAAATATGAATTATTAAAGAATTTTTTAATAAATAGAGGATTAATTTTTGAAGTAGAAAATAAATACGATTTAACACAGTGGGACAATTTATATTTAGAAAGACTTTCTTCAAATTATGCTATTAAAAATAAAAAAGGAGATACTATAAAATTTATTGAGGAAGATATAAATGATATTTTTGATGAAATATTAAATGGTAATATTTCTGTTAGTATTTTAGTTATAAGAGAAAATATAAAAACTGTTACTATCCAACTTAGATTTATCAAAAATGAATAATTCTATCTTCTAATTCATCTATTTTTATTAGATTTTTTGAAAGCAGTGCAGAAACGCAGGTAATGTAATTAGATGCTTCATCATTGCTCCATTGAATTTCTTCATTTAATGAATACTTTAATAAAGATGATACATCTATAGATAGGGCTTCTAAAGAGTACCTTAGTTTTTCAGGATTTATACATTTTTTGCCCTTAGTTTTTTCACAAGGATTACAGTAAAGACATCTTCCAGATACTATAGCTAAAGAATGTTTATAACTTTCTTCAATTCTTAGCAGCATATTATCTAAGTAAAGTCTGCCGGAGAAATATAAAGTATTAAAGTTTTTCCCCATATCATCCTTATAATCCTTAACTTCAGGTATTATATTTAGAAGATTGTTGTAATATTCATCCATTGTGCTTTTACATATATCTCTTATATAAATTTTTGAGTGTATTAAATATACATAATTATAACTTTTTAAAAGTTCTAATTCGTTAAAATTAAATTCAGGGCAAGACCAAACGGTACTATACTTTTTACATTGCTTACAATATCCTTTTATCAATTTAGGATTATGGAATTTAATCAATTCTTCTATATTTAATTCTTTAAATCTATAGTTTATATATTTTTTTATACTCATATTATCCCCCCTAGCATATAAGAAATAATAAAAAAGCTGAAATAATTCAGCTTTTTTATAAAGGTTATATTTTAACGTTAAACGTCATCGCGATCTCTGTCTCTTCCTAGGAATGAAAGAGCATATAATCCACAAATACCAACTATTGCGTAAATAATGCGGCTAAATTGGCTTATTGAACCAAAAGTACCTGAACCAGCAAACAGTGCAGCTACTAAATCAAATCGAAATAGTCCAACTAATCCCCAGTTTACTGCGCCTACTATAACAAGTATTAGTACGATTGTGTCTAGTGTTCTCATATAACACATCTCCTTTTTCTAAAATATTTACATTTCTTATTATTTACAACTATTGATAATTTATAACAATAAGAAAAAAATATTTTAACAAAATGGAGATAATTTATAAAAAATTAATAATTATTCTATAGTATCCCACATAAATTTTAGCATAAAGCAAATATAATTTTAAGTATAAATTTAAATAAAATCTGTTAATTAGCGAGGGGATATTATATAATGTTATTAACTGTTTAAAAATAACATAACAAGAAGTGAGGGATAAAAGTGGAAACATTTAAACTTATTTTAGGAATTTTACTTTTTTCTATTGTAGCATTGATTGCTTATGGAGTACTTAGAACATATGTATTAGATAAGATTAAAGTGAATAAATGGATTATATTAATAATAGCCTTAGCTGTATTTATAGTACCAACATTACTTTGGCCAACAATGCCTGGTTATGTTGCTAGATATATAATTCCAGGAATATTTGTAATTTTATTTTTATGGTTTATGGATTTGTCAGGTTTCTTAAAACATTATAATAAACCACAAGATAAATCATATAATCAATATAATAAAAGCAATAATACAGTTATTAAACCTAAGGCAAAACCAAACAGAGTTAAGAAAAAGAAATAAAATTTAAAGATAGTAAAATAAGTAAGATAAAGATTTATCTTACTTATTTTATTTAATAGAAGAAGGAGTTCTAAAGAGAAAGAAGAATTTAATTAAATATATTTTAAGTTTGATAATATAAATTAACTTATAGTTATATGGTTAATGATAGGGAGTATATTATGGCAACTTGGATAGCACATTTAAGAGTAGCAGAAAAAGTTTTAGAGAAAAAATTAAAGGTAAATGATGAATGCTTTACTGTAGGAAATATAGGACCAGATAGTGGAGTACCTAATGAGGATTATTCCTTTTTTAATCCACCTAGAGACCTTACTCATTGGATGGAAGATGGAAAAAATCCTAATGCAGAAGGATTCTATATTAAATATTTAAAAGATCATAAGAAAAATAATTTAAGTAATAAATTATCCTTTTATTTAGGCTATTATGTACATCTTTTAACTGATACATGTTGGAAAAAAATGTATAATGATAAAAAGAAAACGAAATTATACAAAGAAGGATTAGAAAAAGATAAAAATTTTATATGGGTTATTAAAAAAGATTGGTATGCACTTGATTATTTATTCTTAGATAAAAATCCAAATAGTTTATTTTTCACAATTTTTAAGAATGTAACAGAAGTTGAAGATTATTTAGAATACTTTCCAAAAGGAGCCTTTACAAAGAAAGTAAGCTACATAAAAGAATTTTATCTAGGAGAAAATGATGAAACAAAAGAAAATTTTAAATATTTAACAGAAAATGAAATGAATGATTTTATAATTGAATGTAGTGAATATATAGTAAATGATTTAAGAGATAAAGGTTTCTATTTAGAAAATTAATAAATATTTAGGTTAATTATCATAATAAACATTGTATAATATTGACATATTAACTAAATGAAAAGAGTTTTCATATACTGATATATATAAGTATTTAGGGGTGGTATATTGAAAACTCTTATATTATTTTATTCTTTAGATGGATTATTAAAAAACTTATCAAAAACTATGAAAGAAGAGATAAATGGAGATTTACTACAACTACAAGATGTGAAAAATAACACTGGCATCTATGATAAAATTCCATATAAAAGTTTTATAGAAGATAATCTTAACTTAGAAACTTTAAGAGAAGACATAAAATCCTATGAATTAATTGTACTAGCAGTACCTAATTGGTTTTATAAATTACCTATAGGATTAAAAAGGAATACCTTAGGGAATATCTTCTCTGGCAAAAAAGTAGCACTATTTACATTAGGAAAAGATTTAAAAAATATACGAGATAAAAATGAGTTATTCTTTAACAGTGATATATTAGGAACGATTAATTTAGATATAGCCGAAGCAAAAGACAAAGATGGAATTAATAAATGTAAAATTTGGATTAAAAAAATGTATGAAAAGGGAATTGGTAAAACAATGCATACCTAAGATAAAGTAGTTTATTTAAATATAGGTGGTAGTAGCAAGGTTTCATATAAAGATTGTTTAAACTCACATATTTGATATAATAATACTAGATTAAATTGTATCTTTTTATTAAGATTATAAAATGAAATATAAGTATTAGATAATTTTATAAAAATATTGTAAAATTATCTTAATATGATACAATTTATATTAAGTTAATTTTTATCGATAAGTTGTAGATTTTATTCAATGAAAGACCGAGTAAGTTGCATTATACTGTAGATTATAAAGCAACTATAAAATTAAAACATTTTATTAAATTTTATAGATAAGCTACAGTTATTTCTGTAGCTTTTTAAGTTAAAGCATAAATATATGCTTTATGAATAAAATCTATAGTAGATTTTAAATTTCTAATTTTGATATGAAGTTTTATGAAATTGAGATTAAATGTTTCTCTATGCTAATAGATTATAAAAGGTAAAGGAACAATTAGCTATATATTTAAATTCTAAAAAAAGGAGAGAAAATTATGAGTTTTTATGTTTATAACACAATGACGAGAAATAAAGACGAGTTTATTTCTATAAAGCCTAATAAGGTAGGAATGTATACTTGTGGACCTACAGTGTATAATTATGCTCATATAGGAAACTTAAGAACTTACATATTTGAAGATGTTTTAAAAAAGTCATTAGAGTATGTGGGATACAAAGTAAAACATGTAATGAATGTAACGGATGTTGGACATCTTCAATCTGACGGCGATGAAGGGGAAGATAAAATGGCTCTTGGTGCATCAAGAGAAAAGAAAACAGTTTGGGAAATCGCCAAATTTTATGAGGATGCTTTTTTTGAAGATTGTAATAATTTAAATATAAAAAGACCAAATGTTGTATGTAGAGCAACAGAACATATAGATGATATGATTAAATTTGTTCAAGGGCTTGAAGAGAAAGGATATACATATCAAGCTAATGGAAATGTGTATTTTGAAATAGAGAAATTTAAAGATTATACAAAACTTGCTGATTTAAGTATTGACGAATTAGAAGCAGGTAGTAGAATAGAAGTTGACCCAAATAAAAAAAATCCATTAGATTTCGTCCTTTGGTTTACAAATTCTAAATTTACAAATCAAATAATGCAATGGGATTCTCCATGGGGAAGAGGTTTCCCAGGATGGCATTTAGAGTGCTCTGCTATGTCCATGAAATATTTAGGCGATAGAATTGATATACATTGTGGAGGAATAGATCATATACCAGTACATCATACAAATGAGATAGCTCAATCAGAAGCTTACAGTGGACAAAAATGGGTAAATTATTGGATACATGGAGAGTTTTTAGTACTTGATGGTGGGAAAATGTCTAAATCAAGTGGCGAGTTTTTAACTTTAAAGAGATTAGAAGATAAAGGATATTCACCTTTAGATTATAGATACTTTTGCTTACAGTCAAGATATAGAAAGCAGTTAGTATTTAGTTTTGAAAGCCTAGAAGATGCAAAAAAATCTTTTAAAGCTCTTAAAAAGAGAATATCTTTAATATTAGAGAATATAATTGAAAGTGAGTCAATAGATAAAGGAAAAATAGATTCGTATAAAGAAAATTTTAAAGCTCATATAAGTGATGATTTAAATATAGCAAATGCCTTTACAGTATTATTGGATGTGTTAAAAGATAATCAGCTTAATAATAAAGAAAAAGCAACGTTAATAGAAGATTTTGATAAAGTATTATCTCTAGATTTAATGAAGATTGATAAAGATTTATCTAATGTAAATGAAGAGCTAATAAATAGATTGATTGATGAAAGAAATCAAGCTAGAAAGTCTAAGGACTATTCAAAGGCTGATGAAATAAGAAATAAACTTTTAACTATGAATATCGAAATATTAGACAGTAAAGAAGGTACCACTTGGAGAGTGAAATAAAAATAAATAGATAATTTTAATAGAGTTAGATTGCTAAAATTTTAGTGATTTAACTCTATATATTAATTATGGCAGTTTTTTTAATAAGTGTAATTTTTGTTATAGATTTATTCACTAAATTATTAAATTATAGAAGGAACAGTGATGAAAGTATGAAAAGGTTGTTACATTTAGGATTGGATGTTGGTTCAACAACAGTTAAATTAGTGATTTTAGATGAAAATTTTCAAATAATATACAGTAAATATGAAAGGCATTTTTCAGATATTAAAAGTACTATATTTAGTTTAATAAATGATGCCTATAACTCTTTTCCAAAGGAAAGAATTACTGTAAATGTAACAGGTTCAGGAGGATTGTCTGTATCTAATTGGTTAAAGATACCTTTTGTTCAAGAAGTTATTGCATGTAGTAAAACTATAGAAACCTTTGCTGATGATGTTGATGTAGCTATTGAATTAGGTGGAGAAGATGCAAAAATAACTTACTTTAAAGATGGAATGGAACAAAGAATGAATGGAACCTGTGCAGGGGGAACTGGTGCTTTTATAGACCAAATGTCCTCACTGCTAAAAACAGATGCAGCGGGGTTAAATGAATTAGCTAAGAATTACAAAACCATTCATCCTATTGCTGCAAGATGTGGAGTATTTGCAAAGTCAGATATTCAGCCATTGATAAATGAAGGAGCATTAAAAGAAGATATAGCAGCTTCTATATTTCAATCTGTTGTCAATCAAACTATTAGTGGACTTGCTTGTGGAAGACCTATAAGAGGAAAAGTAGCTTTCTTAGGTGGTCCATTATATTTCTTGTCAGAGCTTAGAAAAAGATTTGTAGAGACTTTGAATATTAAGTCAGAAGATATTGTTTTCCCAGAGAACTCTCAATTATTTGTAGCCATGGGATGTGCTATATTATCAGTAAAAAGTGAGCATATTACATTTAAAGAGTTATACGACAAACTAGAACTTTTAAAATATTGTGAAGGTCAAGAAGTACAGAGATTATCACCACTATTTAAGAGCCAAGAGGAATTAGAAGAGTTTAAAAATAGGCATAATTCTTTTAAGGTAAGTTTAAAAGATCTCAATAGCTATAAAGGGAAATGTTATTTAGGTATAGATGCAGGTTCAACTACCACTAAAATAGCATTGATTGATGAAGATAAAAACTTACTATACTCTTATTATGGAAGCAATGAAGGTAATCCTCTAAAGCTTATTAAGAGTGCATTATTAGATTTGTATAACAAAATACCTGAAGGAGCAGAAATTGTAAACTCTACTGTAACAGGCTATGGCGAAGCACTAATTAAAGCAGCATTAAAGATTGATATAGGGGAAATAGAAACGGTAGCACATTATAAAGCAGCAGAACATTTTTTACCTAATGTAGATTTTATATTAGATATTGGTGGACAAGATATGAAATGCTTAAGGGTAAAAGATGGAGTTATTAATTCAGTGACCCTTAATGAAGCCTGTTCAGCTGGATGCGGCTCTTTTATCCAAAACTTTGCTCAATCTTTAAATATGACTGTAGAGGGTTTTGCTAAAGAGGCATTACTTGCTGAAAACCCCGTAGATTTAGGTTCAAGATGTACTGTTTTTATGAATTCTAGAGTAAAGCAAGCTCAAAAGGAAGGAGCAACGGTAGGAGATATTTCTAGTGGACTTTCTTATTCAGTTATTAAAAATGCTTTATTTAAAGTTATAAAGATTAGAAACCCTAAAGAGATGGGAAAAAATATTATAGTTCAAGGTGGAACTTTTTATAATGATGCAGTGCTTAGAAGCTTTGAATTGATTTCAGGTAGACAAGTAGTTAGACCAGATATAGCAGGACTTATGGGAGCTTTTGGTTGTGCGTTAATATCGAAAGAAAGATATGTAGAAGGTAAAAATTCTACTATTCTTCAAAAAGAAAACTTAAGCAATTTTAAATCATCATCAACTATGAAAAGATGTGGTCTTTGCAGTAATAATTGCTTATTAACAGTAAATGGTTTCTCTGATGGAAGGGAATTTATATTAGGAAATAGGTGTGAACGAGGATTAGGATTAGAAATTAAAGAGGACACAACACCTAATTTATATGAGTATAAATATAAGAGAATGTTCTCCTATAAGCCATTAAAGAAAGAAGAAGCAATAAGGGGGACAGTTGGAATACCTAGAGTTTTAAATATGTATGAGAATTATGGATTTTGGTTTACTTTCTTTACTAAATTGGGATTTAGGGTAGAGTTATCACCTAGAAGTTCCAAAGTGATTTATGAAAAGGGAATTGAAACCATACCTTCTGAATCAGCATGTTATCCTGCAAAGCTTAGTCATGGACATATAGTTAGTCTAGTAGAAAAAGATGTAGATTTTATATTCTATCCCTCTATAGTTTATGAACAGAAGGAACAAGAAGGAGCTACAAATCAATATAATTGTCCTATAGTTATATCTTATTCAGAGGTTATTAGAACTAATATTGACCTTCTAAAAGAGAAAGAAATACCTTTCTTAAATCCTTTTATATCTCTTCATAATAGAGAGGCTTTAGTAGTGAGGATGGAAGATACACTAAAAGAGTATAAAATATCTAAACGTGAGATAAAAGAAGCATTAAATTTAGCTTTTATAGAAGATGAGAATATTAAAAAAGATATAAGAGCGAAAGGTGAAGAAACTCTAAAATATCTAAAGGAAAGTGGTAAAAAAGGCATTGTACTTGCAGGGAGACCTTATCACATAGACCCAGAAATTAATCATGGTTTAGATAAGCTTATTACTAGCTTTGATATGGCAGTGTTAACAGAGGATTCTATTGCCCATTTAGGGGAAGTAGAACGACCTTTAAGAGTGGTTGATCAATGGGTGTATCATTCAAGATTATATGCTGCTGCTAGTTATGTTGCTAAGGAGAAAAATCTTGAGTTAGTACAATTAAACTCCTTTGGATGCGGATTAGATTCGGTTACTACAGATCAAGTTCAAGAGATTTTAGAAAATAATAATAAGATTTATACGGTACTAAAGATTGATGAAGTAAATAATTTAGGTTCAGCAAGGATTAGAATACGTTCTCTAAAAGCTGCTATTAATGAAAGAGATAAAAAGGGAGTAATTCCTATAAAAATTATTGATCAAAGTCCAAGAGTAATATTTACTAAAGAGATGAGAAAAACTCATACTATATTAGCACCTCAAATGTCTCCTATCCATTTTCAATTTTTAGGCCCTGCTTTTTCTTCAGAGGGATATAATTTTGAAATATTAGAAAAGGCTGATGATAGAGTTGTTGAGGAAGGTTTAAGATATGTAAATAATGATGCCTGCTATCCATCTATACTAGTTGCTGGGCAATTTATAGATGCATTAAAATCTGGAAAGTATGATTTAAACAATACTTCTATTGTAATAACTCAAACTGGAGGAGGATGTAGGGCTACAAACTATATAGCTTTTTTAAGAAAGGCACTAAAAGATGCTGGATTTGAAAATATACCAGTTATATCTTTAAATGCAGTTGGACTTGAATCTAATCCAGGATTTAAATTTACATTAACATTATTGAAAAAGGCAGTTATGGGAATTTTATATGGAGATTTACTTATGAGAGTTTTATATAGAGTAAGACCATATGAAGAAAAACAAGGTTCAGCTAACGAACTTTACAACAAGTACGTTGGTATATGTATAGAAGCTGTAAAAAGAGGAAGCGTTAAAGAATTTAAGAAAATAGTTAACAATATTGTAGATGATTTTGACAATTTAAAGATTAAAGATATTAGAAAACCTAAGGTAGGACTTGTAGGTGAAATATTAGTAAAATTTCATCCAGATGCTAATAACTATATAGTAGACATTATTGAATCAGAAGGCTGTGAAGCTGTAATGCCAGATTTAATGGACTTTTTCTTATATACTATAAAAGACTCAGAATTGAAAAGCAAATATTTGGGCTTTAGTAAAAAAGATAAATATTTAGCTAGAGTTGAAGAGATGTATGTAGAATTTTATAGAAAGCCAATGAAAGAAGCACTGGAGAATAGTAAAAGATTTACTTCACCTAAAAGCATATCTCACTTAGCTGAATTAGCTGAAAATGTGCTATCACTTTGTAATCAAACCGGTGAAGGATGGTTTTTAACGGCAGAGATGATTGAACTTATTGAAAGTGGGGCTAAAAATATTGTTTGTATGCAGCCTTTTGCTTGTTTACCCAACCATGTAACTGGTAAGGGAATGATAAAAGAGCTTAGAAGACAATATCCTCAGTCTAACATTGTAGCCGTAGACTATGATCCTGGGGCTAGCGAAGTAAATCAGTTAAATAGAATAAAGCTTATGCTATCTGTTGCATTTAAAGAATTAGAAGAAGATATAGTAATAGAAAAAGCACTGAAAGAAGTTGCGGCTTCTAATGAAAAGAAAAAATAATAAAAATCACCATCAAAAATATATTTTTGATGGTGATTTTTATTGTTTTTAAATAAAGAGTTTTATCAAATAGGATTAAAAATGTTCTCCATTTTCATAGTATTTACATTCTTCAAGAGGAATAAATATAATGTCTATATCATCATATCCCATAGAATAAACATAGTTTGTAACTATTTTAGCTACATTATCTTGAACTTCTTGTCCTCTATCAAACCAAGAAACTTCAACTATAGGGTATCCACTTACGACTTTACCATCTTTTATAAATACAGATTCTATAGCTTCAAGTGTAAAATAATCCCTTGGACATCCTATTAGTAATTGCAATTCATCAATTAAATCCCTGCTAATAGAAACTATCTTTTTAGATTCAATAGCTCTAAATCTTAATAATGGCATAATACTTCTCCTTAAATTACATGATTTTTATTAATAATTAATAAAAGTATAATTCTTTTATCAATAAAGTTCTAGTATAAATATTATAAAAAATATGTCTAATAACGTAAAATATATTTTTCTATCGTCAGTATATATTTAAATTCTCTATATTCTTAAGCTTCAATGTAAAAAACTTTTAATTCACTTTTTATACTTTATAATTTCTAAGATTTAGAAGTCTAATGCAATATAATGAATTAAATTAATTGTTAAATATATGTCTACAATAAATAACTTTTTAATATAAAAATACAAATAAATCTTTATTACATTGTATTTTAAACATTGTGTAGTGGAATAATAAAGGAAATAGCTGTCAATATTGGCAACTTAGTTGTAAAAAATGTAATTAAATATTTTTTGAAAACTACATAATATATGTAATTTTTTGGAAAATGTGTGGTAATATATAGGTAAAAAATGGAAGATGATAAGGAGGGTTACCAATGAAAAGAGTAGTTTCTATTAGCTTATTAGTAGTGTTGACAATGATAAATATCCTATTTAACTTTAATAAGGATAATGAATTTAGCAAAAAAGTAAATGCATTAGAAAAAACACAAATGGAAAAAATAGAAGTGAATTTTAAAGAGGAAAAGATCTTAGGTGAAACTATTGATATTAATCTTAGGATTCCTAGATTAGTAGGGCTTATAAATAAAGATTTTGAAAATAAGCTTAACGGACAAATACTAGAGAGGATAATTAATTTTAAGAATAATACAGAAGAATTAAGTATTATAGACCATAAATATGCCAAAGAAAATAGATATGATATTCCTAAATATAATTGTACTGTTGATTACAAAGTAAATCATATAAGTAATAATTTAGTAAGTTTAACTTTACAATTTATTAAATTTACAGGTGGAACATATGCTATTGAAGAAAATATAACTTATAATGTGGATATAAATAAAGGGAAGATATTAAATTTAGATGATATTTTTTATGAAAAAGATAATTATGTAGAAATAATTAATAGAAATATTAAGGAAGAATTAAAAGAAAAAGAAAATATATACTTTGTTGATAAATTTACTACTGTAAATGAAAATACTAAATTTTATATAGAACAAAATAATATAGTAGTATATTTCAATATGAATGAAATTTCTCCGTATGTTATAGGAATACCAGAATTTAAAATACCATTAAACAACTTTAGCTTACAGATGAAATTATAAAATACAGGTAATTATATTTTATAATATAATTTTTCAACTTGAAAGATGTTATATATAGTTAAAAAAATGAATAAATATATTGTATCAATATATAATAGGTGGTTATAGTGTCAAGATGCGAATTAACTCCTGAAGAATTATCACTGTTATTGCTAGCAATATCAATAGAGTTGTCAAGGGGATTAACATCAGAACAACAAAGTGTTCTTGGAAATATATTTTTTTCTTTAGGGCAAAATATTTTTTTAATTAGTTCAGTATTAGCTTTAAAACAAAAATCTAATGAAAATTCGTCAAATAATAATGGAAATAATAATGGAAACAATAATATAGATATAGAATCAGAAATAAAAGCTTTAAAGAAAAAAATCAAAGAATTAGAAAATAAGACATAGAAAGAATAAAATAAGTTTTAAATATAAAATAATATATTTGAAATAAAAGCTAGCCATAAGGCTAGTTTTTATTTTATAAATAAAACAGTTCCAGGCGTGTCAATGTATATAATTTAGAGAAATATTAAATAATATTAAGATATAATAAAATAAATTTAAATATTTAGTAGTATAAGCGGTTCATTTATTATTATAAACTGATAAGATTATTTTTGTCGTCAAGGACAAGACATACGAGTGTAATTTAAGAAATTAAAAACAGTATGAAATAATATCTTGACATATGAAAAGTTATATGATAGCATTTAGAAGCTAGTTAATAACAATTCAAACTTGGTCTTTGAAAATTAAACAGAGAAATAGGTAAAACCAGTTAATTCATTGAGTTTCGTAAGAAGCTTAATAATGACTATTATAGTCAGCAAACTTTACTTGAGCAATCAAGATACAAACTTTTAAATTGAGAGTTTGATCCTGGCTCAGGACGAACGCTGGCGGCGTGCCTAACACATGCAAGTCGAGCGATGACGTGCTTACTTTGTAAGCAAGGATTAGCGGCGGACGGGTGAGTAACACGTGGGTAACCTGCCTCATAGAGGGGAATAGCCTCCCGAAAGGGAGATTAATACCGCATAAAGTATGAAGGTCGCATGACTTTTATACCAAAGGAGTAATCCGCTATGAGATGGACCCGCGGCGCATTAGCTAGTTGGTGAGGTAAGGGCTCACCAAGGCAACGATGCGTAGCCGACCTGAGAGGGTGATCGGCCACATTGGAACTGAGACACGGTCCAGACTCCTACGGGAGGCAGCAGTGGGGAATATTGCGCAATGGGGGAAACCCTGACGCAGCAACGCCGCGTGAATGAAGAAGGCCTTAGGGTTGTAAAGTTCTGTCATATGGGAAGATAATGACGGTACCATATGAGGAAGCCACGGCTAACTACGTGCCAGCAGCCGCGGTAATACGTAGGTGGCAAGCGTTGTCCGGATTTACTGGGCGTAAAGGATGCGTAGGCGGACATTTAAGTCAGATGTGAAATACCCGGGCTCAACTTGGGTGCTGCATTTGAAACTGGGTGTCTAGAGT
>NZ_AYSO01000006.1 GCF_000816675.1 Clostridium argentinense CDC 2741
ATCTCTACGCATTTCACCGCTACACTAGGAATTCCGCTTTCCTCTCCTGCACTCTAGACACCCAGTTTCAAATGCAGCACCCAAGTTGAGCCCGGGTATTTCACATCTGACTTAAATGTCCGCCTACGCATCCTTTACGCCCCCAGTAAATCCGGACAACGCTTGCCACCTACGTATTACCGCGGCTGCTGGCACGTAGTTAGCCGTGGCTTCCTCATATGGTACCGTCATTATCTTCCCATATGACAGAACTTTACAACCCTAAGGCCTTCTTCATTCACGCGGCGTTGCTGCGTCAGGGTTTCCCCCATTGCGCAATATTCCCCACTGCTGCCTCCCGTAGGAGTCTGGACCGTGTCTCAGTTCCAATGTGGCCGATCACCCTCTCAGGTCGGCTACGCATCGTTGCCTTGGTGAGCCCTTACCTCACCAACTAGCTAATGCGCCGCGGGTCCATCTCATAGCGGATTACTCCTTTGGTACAAAAGTCATGCGACCTTCATACTTTATGCGGTATTAATCTCCCTTTCGGGAGGCTATTCCCCTCTATGAGGCAGGTTACCCACGTGTTACTCACCCGTCCGCCGCTAATCCACTCCCGAAGGAGCTTCATCGCTCGACTTGCATGTGTTAGGCACGCCGCCAGCGTTCGTCCTGAGCCAGGATCAAACTCTCAATTTAAAAGTTTGTATCTTGATTGCTCAAGTAAAGTTTGCTGACTATAATAGTCATTATTAAGTTTCTTTCGAAACTCAATGAATTAACTGGTTTTACCTATTTCTCTGTTTAATTTTCAAAGACCAAGTTTTTTACTATTTTACCGTCGTTTTCCGACTGCTTAATCAGTTTATCACTTAATTTTTTTCTTGTCAACAACTTTTTTTATTTTTTTAAAATTATTTAAAATGTTATTAAAAAGTTAATTAAAAAGAAATCTTTAAGCTATTCTGTACGTCTTAGTTCCCATGGGGAATTGCGACTTTTACATAGTATCATATGATATATATTCTTCTCATGATAAAATATATCGTAATATAAATTTATTTTTTTATATCTTCTATTATCTTTATTTTTCTTCATATTTTGCATAGAGATACACGGGGAATTGTTTATAGGATTAATATGAAATTACAACTAATTTATATTAAATATAAACAAAATCCCATAGCATGAACTATGGGATTCTTAATTATTTCATTTCTACTGAATAGATACCTTTTAATCTTTCAACTAATGCTAAAAACTCTTTATTTTGTTTTTCATGTAATAAATTAGTTGTTATCATAGGTTTAACTTCTTCCAATGGCTTTATTGAAGGCTGTTTCTTATCCTCAACTTTTATAATATGAAATCCAAATTGAGATTTAACTGGCTCACTAATTACCCCTACTTCTAATTCAAAAGCAGCTTCTTCAAATTCAGGCACCATTCTTCCTCTTCCAAACTCCCCTAAATTTCCGCCTTGCGCTTTAGATGGGCATTTTGAATGTTCTGTAGCAGCATCTTCAAATGATTTGCCATTTTCTATTTCTTCTATTATTTGTTTAGCCTGTTCTTCTGAATCAGTTAATATATGTTTAGCTACTACTGTTTCTTCTGTTTTGAACATAGCTTGATTGTTATTATAAAATTCTTCTATTTCATTATCATTAACTTCAACCTTATTAAAAGTTTTTGTTACTTCTAGTTGTATTAATAGGTCTCTTTTAAGAAGTTCTAATTGTTTTTTGTACTCGTCTTCATTTTCTACATTATTATCTTTAGCATAATTGTATATTAATTCATAATTAACAATTTGATCTAATAGTTGCTTTCTGCCTTCTTCTGTTTGGAAATAACTTTGATTTTGTTCTGGGAATCTAGCTATTGAAAAATCTAAATCCATTTGAGTTATTTCATTTCCATTAACTACGGCTAAAACTTTATTTTCCATAATACGTCTCCTTTATTACCTTATTGAATTATCCTATTCTCCTATCATAACATAGCCCATACAAAAACGAAATAATTTTCTAGAAATGACAGGAATTATATACTTATATATAGTAATTATATTAGATTAAAATCTTTTCATGAATGATTTTATTATAAAACAACAAAATTTTTTATTAAATTGGAGGTTAAAATCATGAATTCTAATATTGTGCATAGTCCTAACTATATTAATATAGATGAAAATCTAAGATTAAGAACTATAATAGAAGAAGATTATAAACTAGCACTACCATGGTATAAAAATCCTAAAATACTTTATTATTCTGAAGGGGTAACTAATAGATCATATGATTTAGAAATTATAAATAAAATGTATAGCTACTTAAAAAGCATTGGTGAAGTCTATTTTATAGAAATACTTGAAAATAATACTTGGAAAGCAATCGGTGATGCTGCACTATCAGAAGAAAATATGCCTATAGTTATTGGAGAAGAAATTTATTGGGGTACTGGTATAGGTACTAAAATCATAGCAACATTGATTAAAAGAGCAAAATATTTAAATTTGCAGAAAATATCTATATCAATATATAAGTATAATGAAAGATCTAAAAATTTATTTACTTCTTTTGGATTTATTAAAACTTATGACGATCATGAATTAAATGATTATGAGTTAAAATTGAACTAGTTTTAGGAGGAATTGACTGTGAAATTTTTATTACTAGTATTTATTGTATTTATACTATTTTCTTTAGTATTATGCTTAAAATCATTTAAAAAGCATAAAATAGTGAAATTAAATAAACCCATACTAATATTGCTGTTATTCTCAATAATAATTACTATCTCTCTTGGAGTAAATTATGTAGGTGCTTATAACAATATAGAACATACTGTTAATATTAATAACTTTTTATCATATTTAATAATAGGTAAAAATACTCCTTCTTTAGAATTATTTAAAAATTATTTTGATAAATCAATTCTTGTAAGTATTGTTCTACTTGTAGGATACGCTTTCTGCCTTATATTTGAGACATAAACTAAAATCATATATTCTTTAGTTATTCTTTGATTACAGAATATTTCATTTATTTAGGAAAAATTTTTGCACTATATGCTATAATCATTTTATGCTTCTATAAGTACAAAATAAAGGAGTGCAATGATTATGAGAAAATCTTTGGTTATTAAGATAATAAGTTTCTTTCTTCTCATATGCATAGTACCATTTACATTATTTACTCTTTTCTTTGTTCAAGAAAGCAGAACTATGGAAGAGAAAAATATGAAAGAAAATCTAGGTGCACTTGCTAAAGAAAAAGCAGATGTTATTTCAAAAGACTTAGATCAAGTAGAAAGAGAAGTGGAAAATTTATCTCAATGGACAGAGTATATTTTAAATGAAAGGCACAGTGGCAAGTCTATTCCAGATCACTATTCTTTCGATAGCAGAGGAGTGCTAGAAAGACAGATAAATAAAGAAACTTCTTTAAGCGCTATTTCAAATGTATATGTACCTAATAATACTGAATTTACTGAAGAAATAATAAATGATCTTATTAATACGGAAAAATTAGATAATGTTTTCAAAAAAATAAAAGAAAGTAACTTTTCTATAGAATACATATATATGGTTTCAAATAATGGATTTATCAGAGTGTATCCTTATTTGTCCAATTTGACCTTTTCTCCAGATCATGATCAAAGAAAAGACCCATTTTATACCTTAGCAGCGCAGGAAAATAATAATAAGTCTAAAACAATATGGACTAAACCTTACTATGATTATGGTGGAAAAGGATGGGTGATCACTTGCTCTCATCCTATTTATATAAATGGAAATTTTAAAGGGATTGTATGCATAGATGTTTCTTTAAACAAAATTAAAAAGACGCTTGCAGATTTTAATTTAGGCGATTCAGGATTTGCCTTTATAATAGATCAGGAAGGAAGTGTTATTTATCATCCAGAGTATATGAGGACAAGCCCTATACAAGGTGAGTTGCTTAATACTAATATCTTTAAACAACAAATTAGTGAAGATTATGAAAAAATACTATCTAGTATGACATATGGTGAAAAGGGACTCCTGTTATATGATAAAGGCTCAGAGAAACACCTCGTTTCTTTTGAGCCAATTAATAACTTAGGATGGAGCATAGGTATAGAAGTTAATAAGAATGACTATGTAGTTGGTTTTAAAAATTTAGCATCAAAGTTTTGGTTAGCTATAATACTTATTATATTTATGCTTTTACTTATGGGAGTTCATCTTTCTTTAAAAATAACAAATCCTATTTTAACTCTTGCTCAAGATGCTAAAAAAATAGCTAATGGAAAATTTGGTGAGACTGTAAAGGTAACCTCTAAAGATGAAATAGGTGTTTTAGCTGAGTCTTTCAATACCATGAGTAGAAAAATTGAAGAATATACAGAAAGTATAATTAGAAATAAGAATCAGTTAGAAACTCTTTTTAATAGTTTTAGTGGAATAATGATGATTTTAGGACCAAATTATCAAATTAGAAGAATTAATTATAAGGGTTTAAATATAGCTAAAAAAAGTTTTAAAAATGACAATATTATAGGTATGTTTTGTTACCAAGTTTTCAATCAATCAAACTGTCCTTGTGGAGATTGTCCTATAATAAATACATTAAAAACTAAAGCCGAATATAAAAGTGAAATTTTAAGAGACTCAGAGGTGTATCATCTTTGGTCATTTCCTGTATATAATAGTTTAGGTAATATTGATGAAATAGTTGTACATAGTAGAAAAGTAACGGAACAAGTTATGCTTGAAAAAGAACTTATTCAAGCTGAAAAAATGGCTGCAATTGGACAAATGTCTGCAGGAATTACTCATGAATTAAAAAACCCTTTAGCTGTAATAAAAGGTGCTTCATACTTACTTAATTCGTGTAGTAATTCCCATAAAGATGAAATAGTTAAAGAGGCTATTGAAGAAATAGATACTAACATTATAAGAGCTGAGAAAATTATTTATAATCTTTTAAATTTCTCTCGCCCTTCAGATGAAAAAATTAAAAAAATAGAAGTTAGAAATCTTCTTGAGCAAGTGCTTCTTTTAGAGAAAACATCTATCATTAAAGGAAATATTGATGTAATTATAAACTTACCTAATGAACCACTATATGTATTTGGTAAATCTAGTTCTATAAAACATGTATTTTTGAATCTCATTACTAATTCAGTTCAAGCAATGCCTAAAGGAGGGAAACTAAATATTAACGGAAAAAACTTAAATAATGAAAAAATAGAGATATGTTTTTCTGATACAGGTTTAGGAATCCTAGAAGAAAATCTAGACAAAATATTCAAACCTTTCTTTACTACAAAACAAACAGGTAAAGGTACAGGACTAGGGTTATGGATTGTGAATAAAGAGATTGAAAAGCATGGAGGGACAATTAAAGTACAAAGTAACTATAAGCATGGGACGACCTTTGTGATTATACTCCCTTCTAAAGAAAGGTGTGATACAAATGCCTAATAAACTAAATAAAATTTTAATGATAGATGATGATGAAAGTTTTTTAAAAATTCATTCTAGAATTTTACAGTCTAAAGGATATGATGTTCATACAGCTATTAATGGAGAGTATGCTCTTACTATGCTTAAAAATGAACCTTATGCGGTAGTTATATGTGATATTGTAATGCCAGGTATTGGTGGTATTGATGTATTAAATAAAATTAAAAATGAATATATTGATGTTCAAGTAATTATGCTTACAGGTGAAGCTTCAATCTCAGGTGCAGTTGAAGCTATGACCTTTGGTGCTTATACATATCTTGTAAAACCTTTAAATATAGAAGAATTTCTTTTAAACGTGGAAAGAGCAGTAAACTTTTATAACTTAAATACTGAGAATAGGATACTAAAAAATAGAATTGAATCAATGGAAAAAAGAGTACAATTATTAGGTAATAGCGCTGAAATTGAAGAAATTAAAAGAAACATTAATATTGTTGCTTCTGCAAACTCCACCATATTAATTACCGGTGAAAGTGGTACAGGAAAAGAAATTGTTGCTAATCTCTTACATCAAAATAGCTCTTGTAGTAATGGTGCTTTAGTAAAAGTAAATTGTGCAGCCTTATCAGAGAGTATTCTCGAAAGTGAATTATTTGGTCATGAAAGAGGAGCTTTTACAGGAGCAATATCAACAAAAATTGGACGATTTGAAATAGCAAATGGTGGAACTCTTTTTCTTGATGAAATTGGTGAAATTTCTTTAAAACTTCAAAGTAAGCTTCTTAGAGTGTTGCAAGAGAAGGAATTTGAACGTGTAGGTAGCACTAAAATTATTAAAGCTAATTTTCGCTTAATAGCAGCTACTAATAAAAACTTAGCTGAAGAAGTAGCTAAAGGAACTTTTAGAGAAGATCTTTTTTACAGAATAAATGTAGTTCCTATTCATATGCCACCATTAAAAGATAGACTTGAAGATATTCCTATACTTCTTAATCACTTTCTGCAATATTTTTGTAGTGAAATGCGCAAACCTTTCATGGTTTTTTCTGATGAAGCATTAAAAATCCTTTTGGAGTATAGTTGGCCTGGAAATGTTCGTGAGCTAAGAAATCTAGTGGAGAGGTTAGTAGTCTTTTCTTCTAGCACTATAATCCATACTCATGCTTTACCAAAAGAAGTAAAAAATGAGGAAATAACTAATATTGAAGATGATAAAGTACCTTTTCTCGAGGCAAAAAAAAATTTTGAAAAAAACTACATAACTCAAGCCTTAAAAAGAAATGATTGGAACATTTCTGCTACGGCAAAGCAAATAAATATTGCTAGAAAAAATCTACAACTAAAAATTAAACAGCTAGATTTATCAAAAGATGATACAAAAATGTAGCACTATGTAACCAAAAGGTATCACATAAAAAAGAAGGTATTTAGCAAAAGTATGAAAATTCCCACTTTTTTGATACATTAAAGTATCAGTTCTAAAAAATTACCATATATAAAGCAAGAAAATCATCAGGTTTTCTTGCTTTTTTAGTTGGCATGTCACTTGCTTTATATGATATGCGTGTGGGAAATCACATTTATAATAATCATATAATTTTAGGAGGTCCTATTATGAGTAACATTATTCAACAATCAAAAGCAGGAAGGATATTCAATGACATCAAGAAATTAGCAGGACTTGGAAATAGATTTGCAGGCTCAGAAGTAGAGCATATGGCTGGAAAGTTAGTGGCAGATTGCTTTAAAGATTCAGAAATTCAAGTAATAGAGGAAGAGTTCCCTATTAAAGCCTTTAATGAAGAGTATTCTTTTATAAAAGTCAACAATGAAATAAAAATTCCTTCAAGAGCTATGTTCTTCTCTGAGTCAACCTGCGATGATGGATTAAATGGAGAATTAATTTATGTGAATAAAGGATTAGAGGAAGATTATGAAGGAAAAGATGTTAAAGGAAAAATAGTTGTTTTTGAAAGAGATAAAGAAACAATGAAAGATCAATTTTGGCCTGAAATATGTAATGCAGCAAAAAATGGCGCCATAGGAGCAATTCTTATTAATTTTGATCCTTGGATATTTATCACTACTTTAGAAACTGGATATTTTGAAAGTGAAAGAAGATTTCTTCCAATTAATCCGCAGCCAATTCCAGCTGTAGTTATAGATTGTATTGAAGGCGATAAACTCTTAAAACTTATGAATAATGAAACAGTGCCAGTAAATCTTGTAGTAAAAACTGAAAATAAAGATGGATATTCAGTTAATATTAGAGGGATAAAAAAAGGTAATAAATTTCCTGAAGAAAAAATTATTATTTATGGACATAGAGATTCTGCAGGAACACCAGGTGCAAACGACAATGGTTCTGGTACAGCAATTATTATGGAACTTGCAAGAATATTACAAGATAAAAAGCTTCATCGTACAGTAGAATTTATATCACTAGGTGCTGAAGAACAACTTGGTTCAGCAGGTTCAGATGCCTATATTAAAAAACATAAAGATGACTTAGAAAAAATTAAAGCAGGTATTGAAGTAGATATGGTAGGTGCTGGCAGTGAACTTTGGGTAATGAAAGGTGGAAATTGGCCAGGCAGACAAATTCATTTTCCTGAAAAACTATGTAATTATGTAGTAGATGTAGCTGATGAAATGGGATATTATCTAGAGCAAGATTATTGTGTATTAGGTACACCTGATAGTGGAAGATTTACTGAAGCAGGTGTTCCAACTACATGGATTTGGGGACCTGAAGATAAGCATTATCATAGCCCAGAGGATAAGCCAGAAAGAGTAGATCCAAATAAATTAAAAGCTTTAGCTGACATATTAGCGACAGTTATTTGCAGACTTGCAAATGCAGAAGAAATTAGATGGTAAAATTCGTGCTAAAAGATAGGAGGATATTTAATTGAATACAGAAGTTGAAAGCATAAAAAAAACAAATTCACAAAATGGAAATTCTGGTTATAAAGATGAGTTAAAAAGAGTTTTAACATTAAAAGACTTAACTATTTATGGAATTGCTTTTATGACTCCTATTGCACCAGCATATATCTATGGCACAGCATCACAATTAACAGGTGGAATGCTAGCATTGGCATATCTTTGTGCAATGATAGCAATGTTATTTACAGCTTATAGCTATGGTCGTATGGCAGCGGCTTTTCCAGTGGCTGGATCAACTTACACATATACTCAACGTGCTATTAGTCCCTATCTTGGCTTTTTAGCTGGATGGTGCATGTTCATGAGTTATGTTTTAGTTCCATTGGTGGTATTCATGGTAGGTGCAGCTTATGCTAATGTGGCAATACCATCCATCCCTTATTGGGTATGGGTACTTATCATAGGTGGAGTAACTACTGTTGTAAATTATTTTGGTGTAGAAATTGCTGCTAAGGCAAATCTTTATTTAGTAGGATTGATGGGTGCCATTGTAGTAATATTTGTATTTATATGTGGAAAGTCACTCTTAGGCGGAGTTGGTGAAGGAACGCTATTATCAATTAAACCATTCTATAATGAAAGTACTTTTTCTATTTCAACTCTTATAGCTGGTGGTGCAATTGCTTGCTTCTCTTTCTTGGGCTTCGATTCTATAACCACTATGGCAGAGGAAGCAATTAAACCAGAAAAAGATATTGGAAAAGCTGCCCTTATTTCCTGTATTGTAGGTGGATTAATCTTTATAATTCAAGCTTATATTATACAATTAGTATGGCCTGATTATTCAAGCTTTGCATCTTCAGATACCGCTTTATTTGAGGTAGCTAAGCTTGCAGGAGGAGCTTTCTTAGCAGGACTTTATACTTTTGCAGTTGTTATTTCTACTCTTACTGCAGGACTTACAGGACAATCTAGTGCTGCACGCTTACTTTTTGGTATGGGAAGAGATGAAGTATTACCAAAGAAATTCTTTACTCATTTACATCCAAAATATAAGACTCCAACTTATAATATTTTTATAATGTGTACTATAGGAATTATAGGTGCACTTACTCTTAATATATCCTTAGTAACAGAACTATTAAACTTTGGTGGACTTGTTGGATTCATGTGTGTAAATCTTTCGGTAATTGTATATTACTTTATTAAAAAGAGAGAGAGAAAGATTTTCTCTAATTTAATAATACCAGCTTTAGGATTTATTGTATGTTTCTATTTGTGGATTAATTTATCAACCTTTGCATTAACTGTAGGTTTTACTTGGCTTTCTTTAGGTATAGTATATGGAATTATACTTTCAAAGACATCTAAAAATAAATTGCCAATGATAAGTGATATGTAATAGAAATTTATAAATATGAACTTTTCTTATTAAAATAATAATGCCAATATCCATTGAGGATATTGGCATTATCTTTAATAGCTTTTATTAACTCTAATTTTTCATTACTTTATCTCATTCTATTCTTAATATATAATGAATTATCTTTTGCATGAGATTATTTCTTTTAGAAACTAGCTCTTCAAATTTCTTCCGTTCTTTAACTTTGCATATATTTATAATTAATTTTATACAATTAATCTATATTAATTATAAAAAACATTCGCAAAAAGATAAAAACTCTTACTTTTAAAGTAAGAGTTATGGTGACTCCTAGGGGAATCGAACCCCTGTTACCACCG
>NZ_AYSO01000007.1 GCF_000816675.1 Clostridium argentinense CDC 2741
AGTACCTGGAAAGGTATTACTTACTGATATAACATATCTATTTTATAAAATGGTCATAAGGCTTATTTGTCGACCGTTCTAGATGCATCTACTAATGAAGTGTTAGCCTATAACTTATCTAAAAGCTTAAAAATAGATATTGTAACAGATACTATTGAAAAACTAATATCCTCAAACAAGTTTTTAATTTCGTCAGATACATTTATTCATTCAGATCAAGGGGTTCATTATACTAGCCCTATATTTCAAAAGATATTAAAGAACTATAATATAGGACAATCAATGTCTAGGAGAGGCAACTGTTGGGATAATGCTCCGCAGGAATCATTCTTTGGACATTTTAAGGATGAAACAAATATTAAAAATTGTAATACATTTGAAGAGCTTTTAAAAGAAGTTAGTAACTATATGGATTATTATAATAATTATCGAGGTCAATGGAATCTAAAAAAGATGACTCCCGTAAAATACAGAAATCATCTTCTTAGTACTGCTTAGACTTTTTTTAAACTGTCCTTGACAAAGGGTACATTTTACAAATTGCTAGTTTTTTAATGTAAGAAGTTATGGTAGCTTTAAGAGGAAAATCAAGTATTGATTTTCTTCTTTTTTATTAGATGAAATTTTTACTTTCGATTATATGAAATTATAAAATCTTTATTTTAAGAAGGTGATATTTCACTTGACCTTATGAAATATATGGTTTACCATATACATAGATTTACTATGCATAGCAAATCTATGTATTGGAGGTGAAATTATGAAAATTAGTAAAGAACTATTAAAAGGGAGCACAGTAATCTTAATTTTAAGTCTTTTAAAAGAAAAACCTATGTATGGCTATGAGATGATTAAGGAAATTGAAGAAAAGTCCAGTGGAATTTTTATTTTTAAAGAAGGTACATTATATCCTATACTCCATAGTTTAGAGGGAGAAAATGCAGTTGAAGCTTATTGGGTTGAAAGTGAAAAGGGAAGAAAAAGAAAATATTATAAGATTACCAAAGGTGGAATTAAACTTTTAAAAGAAAAAGAAGCGGAGTGGAAAACTTTTAAAGGAGCAGTTGATGATCTTTTATACCAGGGGGTGTTGATGTAATGGATGGAATTAGCTCTTATTTAGAAGAAATTTGCAGTGTTATTAAATGTAAAGAAGTACATGAAGAAATAAGAGAAGAAATAAGAAATCATATTGAGGAATTAGCATTAGAATATATAGATAATGGATATAGTTCAGATGAAGCTTATAAATTAGCTATAAGGAACATGGGAGATTCAGGAGAAATAGGATTTAGGCTTAATAAGGTATATGAGAAAAAAATAGAATATAAAACTTTGATTATAGGAATCTTATTATCATTATTTGGTATAGTAATTAATTTTTTAATAACTAGCAATTTAATGCAGGTTATGAAAATCAAACCGTTAAAAGTATAGTTTATTTTCTACTTGGAATAGGGGTGTTTCTAGGCATATATTATTTTGATTATAGAAAGCTAGAAAAGTATTCATATCATATTTATGGAATATCAACTGCAGTAGGATTATTTTCTTATATATCAAAAGGTGGAATGTCAATAGTTAGAGATGAAATTGTGCTAGGGTCATTAATTATGTTTCTCTATTTAATTTCAATAAGTGGAATTATGAATAATATAAATTTTAAAGATAAAAAGAATATATTTAAGCTTATTGGAATGTTTATTTTATCTAATTATATTTTGTTTTTGCAAATGAATAAGATATATGTCGTAATATTTACTTTTGCATTTATAGTATTAACAATTAAAAATTGTAAAAATAGAAGAATACCAGTGGTTTATATTTTTTCGCTAGTTTTAGGAGGTTTGCTTTATTGTTTTAGAGAGCCTTATCGCTTAGCAAGATTAATGAGTTTCATAAATTCTAGAGATATTCATGATGGTTTAGGTTACATACATAATATAATATCCAAAGCTATGTATTCTTCCCAATTTATAGGGAGAACATTAAATCAAGAGCTAATCAATATGATATCTTTTGATGCGAATGACATTACATTTACTTTGATATTATATTATTTTGGATGGGCTGCTGCACTTTTTATAATAGTATTATCTATTATTTTTATAATATCTTTATTTAAAAATATGAAATTAATAAAAAATAATTACGGAAAAAATATAATTTTAGGAATTACAATCTCTTTTCTTATTCAGTTTACAACTAGTATTATGATGTGCCTTAATCTTGCACCAATAATTGGAGCTGTGTTACCTTTCGTTGGATATAGATGTGCACCAATGATTACTAATATGGCTATGTTAGGACTTATATCTAGCATATATTCAAGAAAAAATCTTAAGAAAAGTCTTAATAAGATAGGTTTATAAATTTATTTTATTAAGAATTGTGACTATGAAAGTTTTATTCTTTAAAGTTTTCAATGTTATAAGTGTATATATGGATACAATGTAAAAAACTTAAGGCATGCTCTGAAAAATAAGTTTTCTATAAAAATAGCTTAAATCCTTAGAAATTAAGGAGTAATAATGAAGAATAAATAATTAGGGAAAAGATTCACTAAAGGTAAATTTCTTAAAATAAAATTTATTTTAAAATTACTTATAGAATTAAATTAAAATATTAGATTAAAATAAGATAATATTAGTGATATATTAATTAGAGAAGGAGCAAAGTCTTCTCTAATTTTTTTAACAATATTTTGAATATTCGTAAATTTTACAACTGATGGCTATATTATTATAATTAGATAAGGTTTATATTACATAGGACATAGTTTAGGAGGAAGAATATGGGTTTTAAAAACAAAGAAACAAGGAGGAAATATAAGTTATCTACTGTTTTTGCAATTATAGCCGTTATATTTCTTATAGTTGGTGGAAAACTTTACGCAACAGAGTCTATATTTGTAAGAAAATTAAACGATTTTAAAAAGTATTTCACTGTAAATAATCAAGTAGAAGCACATAAGATCTATGACGAAACAAAAAAAGAAAAGCACAAAGAAAAAATAGATACATATTTATTAGATCAATTAGAGGCTTTAAAATTTAGTTTAGAAAATAATACTATTGAAAATGAAAAAGCAGAAGAGTCTATAGTTAATTTTAAATATTATGGAGATAAATCAGAAAAAATCAAAGTAGAATATGATAAAATGCTTAATTATATAGAAGATGATAAGCATTATAAAAATGGAATAAAATATTTTGAAGAAAAAGAATTTATTAAGGCAAAGGAAGAGTTTGCTCTAGTTAGGGAAAATTATAAATTCTATGAACAAGCACAGGATACATTAAAAGTCATACCTGAAAGAGCTAAAGAGTTTGCGCTAAAAAGATTGGATAGCTTTATTAAAGATGGTGATTTCCAAAAAGCATTATCAAAAATTGATGAAGCTTTACAGTTAAATAATAATGATAAAGATTTATTGGCTGAAAAAGACAAAATACAAAAGGAAAAAGTAGAGTATTTAAAAAATACAAAAGAAGTAAAGGCTGCTCTTGAGAAAATTGATAAACTACACTGGCTTAAAGATATAAAAAATGTATATGTAGAAGAGATTACTTATAATAATGAACCATATTATAAAGTAATAGAAAAAGACAACAAAGGAAATAATCTATGGCAATATGACCTATATGTTCACAGTAAAAAAGATGAAGTATTATTAATAAAGGGAAAAGAAGTTAAAAATCTTAACAAATTTTTAGAAGAAAATAAAGAATCTTAAACTTGTGGATTTTAAATTTACGTAATAATTTGTTTTAATATAATAATTATAAATATAAAGTTGAATTAGGTATTTAGAAAAGAAAATTTTATAGACAGATTTAAGAAGGATCTTTTAAGATGAGAAATTATTATCTTAAAGATTCTTTTTTCTTATATCAATTTTTATTAATATAAGAAGTTCTGAAATAGAGGCATTATATAAGTTTAAACTAATTTTATGAGATTAAGGGTTAGATGATGAGTTTCATCATCTAGTGTTAAGTAATTATGTGAAGATTCTTAATTATGTTATATCATAATTTATGTTAGAATTAATAGCAATACTAGAAAAATTTGATAATGAAATAATTAAATTTATACAAGAGTTCACGGATATATAGTAACTTTTGGGGAGTTTATCATTGATGGAGAAGGAGTGTCTATGAGAGAAGGGGATTTAGAGAAGGAATAGTAATTAATAGTGCAAAGTAATTAAAAGTAGGGGGAGTTTAAAATAAGTAAACTAGCAAATGAACTTAAAATGTTAATGCTGCTAAAGATAAATGGAAAAATGAAGATAAGAGATTTATCAGATAAACTTGAAGTTAAAGAAAGAATGATAAGAACTTATAAAGATGACTTAGAGCTAGCAGGAATTTATATAAAATCAGAAAGAGGAGAAAATGGAGGCTATTCATTAGAAGGAAATGATATTTTAGTTAATCTAGATGTGAGGGATGATGAAATAGTAGCTTTAAATATGGCACTGGCACAGCTAAACCAAAGTGGTTTTATAGCAAATGATGAACTTGAAGAATTATACTATAAATTATGTATAACTAAATCGAAAAAAGCTAGTGAGTTTGAGGAGTCAGTATTTTTTTATAAAGACATTAAAAGTAATGATTTATCAGATGAAAAAGAAAAAATAAAAGAAATAATAAATGCATATATAGAAAAGAAAAAAATTAAAATCAACTATTATTCCCTTAGTTCAAATGAGACAAAAGAAAGAATAGTTCATCCATATTCAGTGGTAACATATAAAGGTGCCAATTACATGGTTGCATTTTGTGAAAAAAGAAATAAATTTTTGGATTTTAAGGTTTCAAGAATAGACAGTATGGAAATTTTAAATGAAAAATATAATAATGATAAAGGATTTTCTCTTAAAGACTATATGGAGGGTAGTATAGGTATATATAAAGGAGAAAGTGTAAGTGTTAAATTAAAAATAACTCATCCAATGTCTAGGATAGTAAGTGAAAAGAAGTGGGTGGATAATCAAAAGATAAGTTGGATAGATGAAAAAGCAATACATTTTGAAGCTGAAGTTAAAGGAAAGACAGAGCTTATATCATGGATATTGTCTATGGGGCAAAATGTAGAAGTTTTAGAGCCTATTGAGTTAAAAGAAGAAATAAAAAGTATAGCTAAAAATATAGTTAATAATATATAATTAAAATATATTAACTATGTGGAATATAAATATATTTTATTACATTAGTAAGTATTTTATATTAACTATGAGGTAGAAGGTATTGATAAATTTTGAAAAAATTATCAATATCTTTTTATTTGAATAAGAAGGAATAATTGACAAAAATGTATTATCAATCTAATATAAAAATATAATTCTAATTTAATATAATATTGGATTAGAAAAATTAAAAAAAGGGGGCGGATTATGAAAAGAAAAACATATCCATTGGAATTTAAAAAGAAAGTAATAGATGAGTGGTATACAAAGGGGAAGTCTTTAAAAGTTTTAAGTGATGAATATGGAATAGCTAAAGCTACAATTAATTATTGGATAAAAAGTATACCATATGATAAAGATAATAATTTTACATTAAACAATCATAAAATTTTACTAAAAAGACTGAAAGAAGTTGAAAAAGAAAATTTTAAATTAAAAACTATTATCTCTATGTTAACAATGCAATAAGATATTGAGCTTAATAACAAATCATTTTAGAGGGTTTGTTATTAAGCTCAATATATAATTTTAAAAAAAATATTTATTGTGCCAATATATTGCCGGATGTATGGTTTATTATATATGTAAGGGAGGTGACATAAGATGAGAATAAAATGTGAGTATAAAACAGATAAATTTCCATTGATGTATCAAATGATGATAGTTGGATTGATTAAGAAGTCGTTAAAGCAAAGCAATAAATCTTATTACGAACAATTGTACACATACAATGATAAGAAAAACAAACAAATAAAAAATTTTACATTTTCAGTATTTATGAATGGTTATAAGATAGTTGATGATATAGCTGAAATAGAAAACAGCATAACAGTAATTATATCAACTCCTGATTTAGAACTAGGAATAAATTTATATAATGGATTATTAAATACAAAAGAATTTAAATATAAAAGTTTCGAACTAAAAAAACAACGCATTTCACTTATTAAAGAAAAAGCAATAAATGAAGGAGAGGCAATGTTTAAAACATTATCTCCAATAGCAGTTAAAAATAGAGATGGTAGGTTTATAGATATTAATAATGAGGATTATGAACAAGAGATAAATTATATTGTAGACTTAACTTTAAGAACCCATAGGGGGTATGGATTAAAAGAACCAATAAAATTTATTCCGGTATCTATGAAAAAAGTTGTTGTTAAAGAAAAGATAAGTAGTTTTAAGGAAATTACTAATAAAGATATTATGTATGTTAATTCTTATGGCGGTGTCTTTAAACTTGTTGGAGCAAGAGAGGATTTAGAGGAAATTTATAAGAGTGGCATAGGATATAGAAGGTCACAAGGATTCGGAAATATAGATTTAATATAAGGAGGTGAGCTTTTGAAAATAAAGATATATTTAGGGGAGTGGTTTTATAATCTTGGATTAGTAGGGTTTCATAGAATTATAAAACATAATAACATAGATGAGCTTGAGTATGATTACAAATTAGGGGAAGATTATATAGAGTTTGACTCTAACTTACTAAATAATTTTCATGAGTATTATTTTAAGTATTTTTTAGATAGATATGATTCAGCAAAAGATCAATGGTTAAAGATACAGAGATATTTATCATTGATAAAGAAGAAACCAGAAAAAATAAAAGACTACTTAAAATTTATAAAGGAAATTGTTAAAAAAAATAATGATAAAATTAAAAAAATAGATGAAAGTATATTTTATAAAGCTGATGAGATATATAAAAGCTTAGCAAAAATAAAAAAAGAAGATGACGTTGAAGAATTAGAAATAGAGCTATTGAAATATAAGGAAATTTTATTTGATAGAAAAATAAATGAAAGAATAACTCTAAATAAATATAAGTCAATATTATCTAATAGCTTTTTTGGACAAGTTAGTTACTTAAATGTTGTAAACACAGCTAAAACAATAGAAGAACAAAAGAGAATAATGTTTAACGATTATATAAGTCCTATATTGGATAGAAAGGAAATAGAAAAATCAGTTAAAAATATATATGATCACGAAGAATTTTCTGAATTTATAGAAGAATTTGGCAAGAAAGAAAAATCAAATAAAAACATTGAAAAGTTATGTAAAGATATAAATAAAAATTTCATTAAGAAAAAAAGAGGCTTAAATGAACTAGAAAATTATATTGATGAGAACTATTACACTTGCTCAATGTGTTGTAATGAAAAGAGTTTAGGTCACAATTTTTCTGAGGGAGATTTCTTACCTTTAGGTGTTAGTAATGATAACACTAGAAATATGTTTTGGAATATGAATATAACTTATCCTATATGCGACATATGCAGATTGATTTTAATATGTACACCTGCTGGAACAGTAGATATTTTTAAAGGATATATGGATGGCAACTTTGGATATGAAGATAAAATTTATTATGGCTTCGTAAATATGGATATAGATGTAGATGAACTTATAAAAATAAATGAAAACTTTAAAATAAGACAGGATAAGGAGTCTCCATTTAAAGAGTTACTATTAGACATGGTTGATACTGAAAAGAAAATTGGAGTTTGGCAACTTCAAAACATATTATATGTGGAATTTAATTCCGACTATACTTCAAAAAATTGTAAAATGAATTACTGCCATATACCTAAATACTTAGCAAAATTTTTACAAGATAAAGCAATGCTAATTAAGGGAATAAAGGATGAAAAATTAAAAGCGGAAATATTAGACAATATAATAAAAAATATAGACTTAAAGTTTGTAACAGATAAGAAATTAAGACAAATATTACGTAATGAATATAGCTCAAGTTTTAATTGTCTTAGGTTAACAGAAATAAATTATTATATTAGGAAGTATAAAGGAGGTATAACCATGAAAGATAAAGAGGATAAAAGATTGAAAGATTTATATGACCAAGGCACTAACATAGCTAAAAATTTCATAGATAATAAAGAAGAAAATAAAATTTCAGGAATAATATATAGACTTTTAAATGCTACAAAATCAAATAATAAGAAAGATTTTATGGATACAATTTTAAGACTTCATGTTTCAAGGGAACTAGAAGTATCGCATTTATTTTTACAAGTGTTAAATGAAAATGAATTATCCTTTGATGAAGTATCACATGCATTTATATCAGGATTAACATGGAATGGAAAACCAAAAAACAAAATAAAGGAGGAGAATAAGAATGAGTAAAGGATTAACAATATCAGTTGTTTTTTTAGCACAAAGCTTAAATTATGGTGAAGGCATAGCTAATATAGCAGAGCTTAAAAAGCTTACAAGAATGGATGGAAACATGTATAGTTTTGCATCAAGACAAGCTATTAGATATGACATGGTTAGATTAGGTCATGATTTGTTTAATTGGAATCTGCAAGTAGTTGATAAAGCAAAAGGAACAATACAATTTAGAGATGATATATCAATTAAAGAATCAGTTGAAATGGATTTATTTGGATATATGAAAACAGCCAAAAAAGATATAGGAAATAAAGGAGGTTCATTGACACGTTCGGCAGTAGCAAGACTATCCAACGCTATATCCTTAGAACCTTATAGAAGTGATATGGATTTTTTAAATAATAAAGGTTTTGCAGATAGAATAGGAGAGCATCCTAATTTGGCAAATAGTGAACAACACTTAAGTTATTATACCTATACATTAACAATTGATTTAGAAAAAGCAGGTATAGATGGAGATATAAAATTAGATAATGAAGAAAGATCAAAGAGGGTTAATCAATTACTAGATATAGTAAAGGTTTTAAATAGGAATATAAGAGGTAGACAAGAAAATTTATCTCCTCTATTTGTTATTGGCGGAGTCTATGACATGGCTAATCCATTTTTCTTAGGAAGAATAAAAGTCAATACTGTAAATGGCAAGTATGAGATAGATTCAAAGATGGTATTTAAAACATCAGAAATGACATTAGGGGATATTGCTATAAAAGATAATACTTATGTGGGAATGGTTGATGGAATATTTAATAATGAAGAAGAGTTTGCTGAAGAATTTGGAAATAGAGTTGTTAGTATAGAGAATTTCTTTAAAGTATTAAAGGAAAGTGTTAACTCATATTATGGGATGTGATTTACATGAAAGTATTAAAACTAGAAATATATCAAGAAACAGCTTGCTATAAGAAACCATTTGCCTTTAAAGTAACCGAAACATATCCTCTTCCACCATACTCTACAGTAAGTGGAATGATTCATAAAATAATAGGAGCTGAGGAATACGTACCTATGGAGATATCAATACAAGGTGACTATGAAAGTATATTTACAAGCTATAATACCATGTATTTTTATAAATCTAAGGAAGTTACTTCAATGCCTATAAACACTCATATGCTACTCGGCGTGAATTTAATTATTCATATTAAAGCAGAGAATGAAGTTTTAGATAATATATATGAATCAATTAAGAATTCATCTGAATTTTTTTCGTTAGGAAGACGAGAAGATTTAGCAAACTTAATTTATTTTGATTATGAAGAATTACATGAACTAAATCTTGATGATGAAGATGAAGCTTATGAATTTAAACATTCAATATATATTCCTAAAAATAAATGTAGAAATTTAAGTGGTGTAAATTATAAATTAAATAGAAAATATAAAGTTGTTAGAGATATACGTCAATGGGAAAAGGTACCTGCTATGTATGTAGGAAAAGGTGAAACTATAAATAGAGGCATGATACTAATAGATGGTGATGGAGACGTAGCTTTTCTAGCGTAGATTTACTGTGGGAAACCTCAGTAAATCTCCTAGAAAGGAGTTGACATCACTCTATATAATGCAGCCATTATATAGAATTTATATGTATAAATATATTGTAATAGAGGATTATAGGCTACCATTATCAACCTAAATTTATTATATAAGGAGTAAAATATGTTTTATGCAAAAACAAAACCAGAGAAAGAAAGTATAAGGAAACATACAGACAATGTTTTAAAAAACTATGAGCTTTTAAAAGAAGTATATTCCCATAAAATAGATAATTTGTGCGATATGAATTGTGAGAGGCTTTGGTATTTACTAAGAATTGCATGTGAATATCATGATTATGGTAAGGCAAATTTAGCATTTCAAAATAAACTAAAAAAGATACTTGGGGAAACTGCTGAAAAAGAGGCTGATTATGAAGAAATACCACATAATTATTTATCGCCAGCATTTCTACCAATGGATAAGTTAAGTGAGGATGAGCAGATTTTGTTAAGTCAAGTTATTGCATATCATCATGAAAGAGAAAAAGAACCTATAAATGGCGAAATAGAATATATAGTAAAAAATGATTTAGCTAATAATCTTAAAGCTATAACTTCTGAGATGGGAATAGAGGTAAATAAACTTAGAAGCAAATATAGTTCGGATATAGCTAAAAAAAGAAGAATAACTAATAAAAGTAGTAGTTATAAAGATTACATTATAATGAAGGGGTTATTGCACAGGATGGATCATAGTGCATCAGCTCATATTGTAATTGAAGAAAAGGTTGATAAAAGCGTAGCACAGTGTACTAAAGAATTTTTTGATATGGAATCAGAGAGTAAAAAAAAGTATGAACTCAGAGAACCTCAATTATTTGCTATGGAAAATAGAGATGAAAATCTATTATTAATAGCTTCAACAGGTATAGGTAAGACAGAAACAGCTCTATTTTGGATTAATGATGATAAGGCTTTTTTTACATTGCCACTAAGAGTTAGTATAAATGCACTATATTCTAGAGTTCAAAAAGATATAGGGTTTAATAGTATAGGACTGATTCATTCTACAAGCAAAGAGTATTTAGTGGAGCAAGGATTTGAGGATTATGCTGAGATTAATGAGCAGTCTAAATTATTAAGTAAAAAACTTAACTTTTCAACTATTGATCAAATCTTTAAATTCCCATTTAAGTTTAAAGGATATGAAAAGATATATGCAACTTTAGCTTATTCAAAAGTGGTTATAGATGAAATTCAAGCTTATTCACCTGAAATGACAGCAGTTATATTAAAAGGATTAGAGATGATACATGAGATAGGTGGAAAATTTATGGTTATGACAGCTACTTTTCCAAGAATATATAGAGATTACCTAAATAAAAAAGGAATAAATCTTAAAGAGGCTGAGTTTATATTGGATAAAAAGAGACATAAGATAAAACTTAATAATAAAAGTATATGTGATGATGTTGATAATATTATTGAAAAGGCTAAAGAAAAGAAAGTTTTAGTAATAGCTAACACCGTTAAAAGATCACTAGAAATATATGATTTAATAAAAAAAGCTGGATATGATGATGTTAAACTACTACATTCTATGTTTATACAAGAAGATAGAGCTAGATTAGAAGGTGAAATTAAAGAATTTGCAGATAAAGGTACTAAGGGAATATGGGTAACTACTCAAATTGTTGAAGCTTCATTGGATATTGATTTTGACTATCTTTTTACTGAAATGAGTACATTAGATAGCCTTTTCCAAAGGTTTGGTAGGTGCTATAGAAAGAGAGAGTACAAAGGGGAGGTTCCAAATGTATATATTTATACGAAAGATATAACAGGGGTAGGAACTATCTATGATGAAGATATATTAAATAAGAGTATAAATTATATTAATGTTTATGATGAAACGATGATAGAAGAAAGAGTTAAAGCACAATTAGTAGATAAATTATATTCTAAAGAAGAATTAGATGGAACGGAGTTTTATAATAAGTTTAAAAATGCAATAGGTTGTTTAGAAAATATTATTGACTATGACGTAACTAACAATGAAGCACAAAAATTGTTAAGGGATATAGAAACTATTAGAGCTATACCAGAGGAGATTTATATAGAGAATATAGAGTTATTTGAGAAATATAGATATGCTATAGAAAAGAAGGAACGAGAGAAATTATTAATGAGTATAAATAAACTTATAGTAAATATTCCTGAATATAAGTTGAAAATATCTAAGGCAAATATTGAAGATATTGATATAGAGCATTTAAAAGGATTAAAGAGACTAAAAACTAAATATTCATCAACTATAGGAGTGACAATGGACAATTTAGATAATATCTTTTAGGAGGAAATGTTATGGAGTTTTCTTTAGAAGAGTATAAAACTAATGGAGTAAAATTAAATTATTATTATATATGCAAAAGAAAACTATGGCTATTTGATAAAGGTATAAGCTTTGAAAACTCTAATGATAGAGTTTTGCAAGGAAAAATACTTCATGAAAATTCTTATTCTAGAGAAAAGAATAAAGAAATTTTAGTGGATGGAATGATAAAGTTAGATATTTTAGATAAGGATTATATAAAAGAAGTGAAGATATCAAGTAAGATGGAAAATAGTGATAAGATGCAGCTTTTATATTATTTGTTTTATTTAAAAGAACTAGGGATTAATAAAAAAGGAAAACTTAACTATATTAAAGAGAAAAAAACAGAAGAAATTGAACTCACAAATGAACATGAAAAAGAAATAAAAAATGCATTAATAGATATAAAAGAAATTTTGAGTAAAGATAAACCACCAATAATGCAAAAATTAAAGTATTGCAAGAAGTGCTCTTATTATGAGTTTTGCTTTATAAAAGAAGGTGATATAAATGAGTAGTGATTATTATATTTTTAGTAATGGTAGAATTATGAGAAAAGAAAACACCATATATTTTGAAGGTGCTGAATGTGGTAGAAAGGCTATACCAATTGAAGAAGTTGAAAGGATACATTTATTTGGCGAGGTAGATTTAAATACAAAATTATTAAACTATATATCTCAATATGGCATTATGCTTAATTTTTATAATTACTATGGATTTTACTCAGGTACATACTATTCAAGAAAAAAGAATGTATCAGGATTATTAAATGTTAAGCAAGCTAAACATTATTTAGATTATTCTAGAAGGTTGTATCTAGCTCAAAGCTTTATAGATAGTGCTGTGCATCATATATTAAAAAATTTAAGAAGACATAAAGAAAAAGTTGCTGAGAATATAGAATATATAGAAAATGAAAGAAAAAATATATGTAGAGTAAATACTATAGAAAAACTTATGGGCATAGAGGGTAGAATTAGAAAATCATATTATCAATGCTTTAATTCTATCTTAAAATATGAATTTACCTTCAAAAAAAGGGAAAAGAGACCTCCTACTGATCCTGTAAATGCCCTTATATCTTTTGGTAACAGTCTTATGTATACAACTACTTTAGGGCAAATATATGAAACTCAATTAGATTCCACTATAAGCTATTTGCATGAACCATCAACTAAAAGATTTTCATTGACTTTAGATATATCAGAAATATTTAAACCTTTAATAATAGATAATCTAATATTTTATTGTATAAACAATAAAATATTACAAAAAGAGGATTTTGATAATAATGAAGGAATATGTTTTTTATCTGAAGCTGGGAAAAAGAAATTTATTAGAGAGTATGATAAAAAATTAAATACAACAGTAAAGCATAGATCACTTAATAGAAGCGTGTCATATAAGACATTTATAAAGTTGGAGTGTTATAAACTTGTAAAATATTTTATAGAGGATGAACCATATAAGCCTCTTAAAGCGTGGTGGTAGAATATGTTTGTAATAATAACATATGATGTTGGAGAAAAGAGGGTCAATAGAGTAAGAAAAATATTAAAAAAATATTTAATTTGGACCCAAAATTCAGTTTTTGAGGGAGCAATAACAGAGGGAAAACTAAATAAATGTATGGCAGAAATAAATAAAATATCTAATAGAAATGAGGATTCAGTTTACATTTATAAAGTAAGTAATCCACATAATATAAAAAAAGATGTTTATGGTATAAATAGAAATTTAGATGACTTGTTTATATGAGTTGCAGTAAAGTGCATTTTATATAGACATTAATAAAATAAAGGAATATCAATACTTTACGGTAGTTTTTAATAAAAATAAAAAAACACTATTGCTACTTTACTGCAAAAAGGTATAATTTAGGTATCTAGGTTAGCCTTGTAGAATAAGTAATATCAGTGCTTTTACTGTTTTTTAAAAATGGGGTTTTATATTAACTATGAGGTATATAAAGTATTCTTTATAGCTTTATCACAATACTGCTCAATATCGTTTTATATTAACTATGAGGTATATAAAGAAAGTATAAGCTAAATCTTCATATCTTTTACGTAAAGTTTTATATTAACTATGAGGTATATAAAGGAAACAATAAAGTTTTATGGTACTAACACTTATAAAGTTTTATATTAACTATGAGGTATATAAAGTTTACAGGCGACTTTGCATATTTCTATGAAGAAATAGGTTTTATATTAACTATGAGGTATATAAAGTAGAGATATTGAAATTAGTAGATTGTAAATAAATAGAGTTTTATATTAACTATGAGGTATATAAAGTAGATTGGACACAACAAAATGTAATGCCACAAGTACGTTTTATATTAACTATGAGGTATATAAAGATTGAAATAACGAAAGAAGAAGCAAAAGAAAAACGCGTTTTATATTAACTATGAGGTATATAAAGTTAGATGGAGAATGCGGGAGTGTTGAAGGAGAATTGGTTTTATATTAACTATGAGGTATATAAAGACGAAAAACAAGAGCTAAGTAGAAGAATAGTTCCATGTTTTATATTAACTATGAGGTATATAAAGTTGAAGTTTGTTTATATTCCTTTGCCAACCGAACAACGTTTTATATTAACTATGAGGTATATAAAGGCTAGAACTGTAGTTGAATGGTTTATAGAACAGGCTGGTTTTATATTAACTATGAGGTATATAAAGTTGAAGACATTGGGTCAATGAAGTTATACCACAAGAGTTTTATATTAACTATGAGGTATATAAAGTATCATAGGCCTAAAACAAAAGAAGAAGCTTTAAAGTTTTATATTAACTATGAGGTATATAAAGCAGTTTGGAGAATAAAGGTAGAATGGCGGTATTATTGTTTTATATTAACTATGAGGTATATAAAGCACATCTACGGTTAATAGCCCAACAATAACAGTCAACGTTTTATATTAACTATGAGGTATATAAAGAAAGAAATAAATTCTAAAGGTACTGTTAAAGTAGCACGTTTTATATTAACTATGAGGTATATAAAGGATTTACCCGTTCCAGTGTCCCCATCAATCAATAGAGTTTTACATTAACTATAAGGTATATAAAGTTAAAGAAATAACATACATATTCAACTTCCTTATTAGTTTTACATTAACTATGTGGTATATAAAGAGCACAAGGAACGCATGAAGAAGTGCTATGCATGGTTTTATATTAACTATGAGGCATATAAAGGACACTAAGATTTTTCATAAGTGTTGTAGGTTCTTTATTTTATATTAACTATGAGGTATATAAACACAATTTGGTGTCATGCATATGGCTATAAAAAATAGTTTTACATTAACTATGAGGTATATAAAGTAGAATAAGATCTAATACCTTCCTCTTGCCTACAATGTTTTACATTAACTATGAGGGATATAAAGTTCCCTAAAACTACGATACTAGTTTCCTTGTCTTGTGTTTTACATTAACTATGAGGGATATAAATTAGTATAATTTGTAGCAATAAGAAAATTATACTAAAGTTTAACATTAACTATGAGGTATATAAAGTGAAAACACTAGGCTTTGCCTAGTTCACCAAAGCTTGTTTTACATTAACTATGTGGTATATAAAGTGTTATGATAGAAGTAGTAGCAGATTAACATATTGGTTTTACATTAACTATGAAGTATATCAATGAAGTTTGGGAGATAGTTAAAAAAGCTGTTTTGTTAGTTTTACATTAACTATGAAGTATATCAATGGTAGCAGTTCTGTAAAGTGCTTATATAAATCTATCGTTTTATATTAACTATATGGTATATAAAGATTCAAGAAAGAGTGCAAAATTGAAATAATAATTATTGTTTTACATTAACTAAGAGGTATATAAATCAAATTATTGCTATATTACAAGCTTGGGTTTCTGCGCTTTACATTAACTATAAGGTATATAAAGTATACGTGTTCAGAAGATGTTAATTTAGCCTTGGCTGGTTTTACATTACTATGAGGTATATAAAGCCGAACAAAACCACACTCTTCGTGCTAGGCATAAAGGTTTTACATTAACTATGTGGGATATAAATCCGAGTTAGGTTTTACATTAGCTATGAAGTATATAAAGGGCTTTAATACTCAGAATATGAGTCTAATTTTTGTTTTATATATAACTATGAGGTATATAAATTATGAAGTAGTATGTTTTTTCGATAGAGACGGTAATGTTTTATATTAACTATGTGGTATATAAAGATGTTATGTTGAATAAATCTGCGCTTGAAGACATTAAGTTTTACATTAACTATGGAGTATATCAATGGTAGCAATTCTGCAAAGTGCTTAGATAAATCTATCGTTTTATATTAACTATATGGTATATAAATATCATAAAATGATCTCTTTTAAATAAAAAACTATCTGGTTTTACATTAACTATGAGATATATAAAGGATGCTCCAAAGATAATATCTGTTGAGCAAGATAAAGTTTTATATTAACTATGAGGTATATAAATTGGATTTGGGGAATAGGTGCTGCAACATATGCTGGGGGTCTTACATTAACTATGAGGCATATAAAGATAAGTAAAGAGTATACATATAGGATATTAAAAGAGTTTTGCATTAACTATGTGGTATATAAAGAGTGGAAAATCATGATTGATATTTATAACCCTAAAAGTTTTACATTAACGATGAGGTATATAAAGGTAAAATGCGTTAAGTCAACTTCAAGTAATACCAAAGCTTTACATTAACTATGAGGTATATAAAGATACAATTTTGTATTTTTTTGTTAAAATGTGTACAGGTTTTAGATTAACTATAAGTTATATAAAGTGAAAACACTAGGCTTTGCCTAGTTCTCCAAAGCTTGTTTTACATTGACCATGTGGTATATAAAGATCTTATTGTGGGTTTAAAATGGCTTAAATTCAACAGTTCTACATTAACTATGAGGTATATAAAGGAAGAGGATATAAGGGGATACTTAGCAACAAAAGAGTTTTATATTAACTATGAGGTATATAAAGGAGCGGAATTCGTTTAATTGGATTATAAATAATATAGTTTTATATTAACTATGAGGTATATAAAGGACACGTTATTAACTGTATTAAATCTTTAATATTTGGTTTTATATTAACTATGAGGTATATAAAGCTAGCTAAGTCTTGTATCAGCGTAGCAGGATACTTGTTTTATATTAACTATGAGGTATATAAAGAAGAAGAAAGATGGAATTTATGCAATAGTAATGGAAGTTTTGCATTAACTATGAGGTATATAAAGTAGCTCCTTGCAGTTTGTTTATACTCCTTTGCCATGTTTTACATTAACTATGAGGCATATAAAGGCAAAAGCATATTCAAATTCCTTGTAAGCGTCTAGGGTTTTACATTAACTATGTGGTACATAAAGTATTATGCTAAAAAATATTAGAAGTAGAAAAAACATGTTTTACATTAACTATGAGGTACATAAAGAAGTAAACCCATCCTGCCCCGAAAAATAGTTCTACGGTTTTACATTAACAATGAGGTATATAAAGGAAAAGAGTAAGATGACTTGGAGTTTTGATAGAGTTGTCTTACATTAACTATGAGGTGTATAAGGAGTGCTGCTACTTTTTCTATAGTCCACCCCTTCTTTAGTTTTATATTAACTATGTGGTATATAAAGTTATGGATAGAAATGTTGGTAGAAGCAATGCACAATGTTTTACATTAACTACGAGGTATATAAAGTAGCTCTAATAATTTAAATCAGTAATAAGGTTTAAAGTTTTACATTAACTACGTGGTATATAAATGGTATTGAAAAAGAAGTAAACATACAAATAGGAGCAAGTTTTATATTAACTATGAGGTATATAAAGACTGTAATTAAAATCAAACAACAATTAGACCCCAAATGTTCTACATTAACTATGTGGTATATAAAGGTAAGAATTGATGAAGCTAATAATTCTATACAAGAGGTTTTGCATTAACTATTATGAGGTATATAAAGCAAAGAAAAAGAAAAGAAGCAGAGTAGTAATATCGGGTTTTACATTAACTATGAGGTATGCAAAGAAAAAATCCGTTATCATACACTTCATTGTCTACATTGTTATACATTAACTATGAAGCATATAAATCATTTATCCAGACATAGCTTTGCTACACATAAGTTAGTTTTATATTAACTATATGGTATATAAAGAGTACTACAGAACTATCTTCCAATGGAACATTCAATCGTTTTACATTAACTATTAGGTATATAAAGAATATAGAAATTATTTCTAACCATAAAGCCATAAAGTTTTATATTAACTATGAAGTATACAAGGAGTGTTAGCAGTTGTTGTATTTTATAAACAACTGTACCAAATAATAATTAATAAATCTCCCAATAGTATTTCCTAAATATTTTATACAAACAATGTTTAGGAACATTCGCAATTTTGGAAATTTATTGGCAAAGGTGAGAAATTTGGAATTAATTTATCTTTGAAGCTACGGAGTAACTTTCTATAAAAAACTAGCATTTATAGTATCTCCACAGTATTAGTTAAATTTATTAGTGTTGTTCCAAACTATACTGCACCTCAGGGGAACCCTAAAGGGCTTCACTACTGTTCCCCAGAGGTGAAAAATTATCAATCGTAAAAAATTAAGAGTTAATAATTAAGAAGGAGTTAATAGAAGAAAAATAGAAATTACTTATAAAATAGAAAACTAGGAGGAAAATATGCCGAAATTAAATATTGAAGACTATAATATTCATTACGAAAGCTACGGAAGTGGGGAACCAATTATATTTTTATCTGGAATACTGATGAGTACAATAAGCTGGCACCCCTTTAGAAAAAGTTTTAATGATTACAATTTAATATTAATTGATTTGATAGATCAAGGACAATCTTCTAGTGCTAACTTTCAATATGATCAAAATCTTCAAGTAGAAATACTATATAAATTTATTGAAGAATTAAATATAGACAAATGTCATATTATGGGCATATCTTACGGTGGAGAAGTAGCATTGCAATTTGCACTAAAATATCCTCATATGCTAAAGTCAATAATATTGTCTAATACAACCTGTCATAATAGCAATATAATGAAAGATATAAAAGAACTATGGGATTTCGCAGCGAGCACTTATGATGGAAGGATACTTTTTAAAGCTACAATGCCTTATATATATTCACATAAGTTTTATGAGGAAAATATACAATGGCTTAAGAAAAAGGAAGAAGCATTTTCAATAGGTCTTACTAAGCAGTGGTACGACTCTTTTAGAAGAATAATTAAGAGTGCATCAAATTTAAATTTGATAGAAGAAATAAAAAATATAAGCTTACCTACTATGATAATAGGTAGTGAATATGATATTTTAACACCTATATGCTATCAAAAATTAATACATAAAAAAATAAAAGGTTCTAGGATGGTTGTAATTGAAAAGGCAGGTCATGCGGTTATTTATGAAAAACCTATAGAGTTTATAGCAGCAATAAAAGGCTTTCTGGAGTCGTATAACCAAGATATAAAAATACTTTAGCAAGGAAAACATATCATATATTTTATAATTTATGCGAAATAATGATATAATATATAAAAAATTAGAAAAAGGTGATATATTAATGAAGTTATTTTTTATGTCTGATATACATGGCTCATTGAAATATGCAAAACTTGGTGTTGAAGCTTTCATAAAAGAAGAAGCAGATTATATGGTTATTTTGGGAGATGTACTTTATCATGGACCGAGAAATCCTCTTCCAGAGGAGTATAATCCTAAAGAAGTAGCAAATTTATTAAATGAATACGCAGAAAAAATTATAGGTGTAAGAGGGAACTGTGATGCAGAGGTTGATCAAATGCTCCTTACATATCCTTGCATGATGGATTACAATGTGATTTTAACCCGAAATAGAAGAATTTTTGTAACTCATGGCCACATTTATAATGAGAACAATCTTCCTAACATATCAAAAGGGGATATTATAATTTATGGACATACTCATATACCAGTGGCAGAAAGTGAGAATGGCATATTTATTTTTAATCCTGGTTCTATTGCATATCCTAAGGAAAATAATCCTCACAGTTATGGAGTTATTGATGGAAATAAATTCTACATTAAAAATTTAGAAGGAGAAGTTATTAAAGAAATTGATATTTTGGCGAACTAAATCAAAATATGGGATTTCGAAGATTTCTTTTCAAAGGGAAGCAGAATGTCCTTGCTAAAAGCATTCTTTTGGCTATGCTCATAACATAAACAAAATACATAACAAAATCCAGCCTGATTTTAAGCTTTTAAAAAACAAATATCTGAAAAAAACTCTAATTGGAAGGTCTTATTCAAATGCTCTATTTTTAAAATATAGATATGAATTTATTTAAAGATATCTTTAGAATTAATATAAAACAATACAAAATAAGAGTTGAGCATTAGCGGTTTTTAATCGTTAATGCTCAACTCTTATTTTGATATATTTTATATTCTAATAAAATTTATATTTTAGCAATTTTACTATTTCACTGATATACTTTTAACAATGCAATCAATTACAATTGCTTGTATTATTTAAGTAACTTTTCTTCTTTACTTCCTAGGAATACAGATTTTTGGCTTGCTCTAAATTCACCAGTGTTTTCATCTCTTCCTTGTAAGTAATATCTAGCATCTGATTTACCTATAGTATCAGCAGCTTCTTTTGAAAGCTTACCAAGCTCATCGCCTTTACATCTGTTAATGATTAAGCCAAATTTAGTGTCTTTAAAATCAGATAACATAGCAACGTCACCAGCGCTATCTCCACCAACGATTAATGGACCTTGGCCACCATGGTTTTCAACTAAAAACTTTTCTATAGTTTTAGTTTTACCTTTGCTTTGAGTTTGATCGTAGCCTTTTCTAAATTCAGCCTTAATTACACCTTTGTCATCTCTTTCAAGTTCCATAGCAAATACATTTTCTTTTGGAAGTTCATATCCGAACTTAGGATTAGTAGCAAATGTTCTAACAACATCTATGAATGATGCTGAGCAGATATAAACATCTATTCCATTATCCATTAAAGTTTTGTAAAGGTTTTGTTGCTCTTTTATTGTTCTTAAACCAGAGTGGAATTTAACTGAAACAACGCCAGCTTTACCTGCTAATTCCTTTGGACTAGTCCAAGTTTCTTCACCAAGTTCATGGTTTAACCAATAATCATTTGATTTTTCAGTTAACTCAGAAACTTCCTTTTCAGTCATCCCTGCAAATAGGTAAGTTACCCATGGATAGCTTACATCAGAACTAAAAGATTCACCAATTGAATTATAAAGGTATCTAGTTTTAGCTATAAAATCTTTGTATTCAGGAGTAGCTTTAATCTCATCTAAAGATTTAGTTCCTTTGAAACCTTTATAGTTTTCATATAAGAATTTGTAGTCAGAATCAATATCAGCACCAACTAATTCGATGTTAACAGGTTTTCCTTCATCGTTATTGCAGGCTTCTACAAAGTTGTCCTTTGGAATGTTTATTCTAATAGTATTGCTAAATTCTTCAGGAGTCATTTTAAATTCAAGATTTTCTAACTGATATGCAAGTAACGCCTCTTCAACATCATTGATTATTGATGTGTTATCCCAGTCAAATACAGCGTAAGGCTTTTTCTTTTCATCATAATCCTTACTGTTTTTGCCGTATTTCTCTATAAGGTCTGTTAAAGCAGCATAATTTTCAGGAGCCCAGTTACCCTTTTCAAGTTTAACTTCATTTTTGTTATCAGTTTGTTCTACTTTAGTGTCATTTTTAGTTTCTTCTGTTTTAGCAGAATTTCCACATGCAACTAAAGAAAAAGACATAATGCATGCTAATGATAAGCCAAGAGTTTTTCTTTTAAAATTATTCATAAGTTATCTCTCCTTATTTGTGTCATTTGTGATTTCAATTTTTAATAGAAATAGTTAAATATGCCAAATAAAACTTATTGTTAAAACTTATTAACCGTACTTAACATAAACTTTACAATTAATTTATATAACGAGCATCAAAAAATGTCAATATAAAGTTGGGTTTCCCTATTCTTGGAATTAATTTTAAATTTAATTTAAAGAACTTCTAAAAAATATGAAAACGAGCTATGCATTAGGAGTTGTATCTTCTCATGAACAAGATAAGAGCAGCCAAGAATTATAAGAGATGCTATGAAATCAAGAGTTGATATAAATGAGCAGATTAAATTAGATGAGATTAGAATCACATGATAGAGGAGCATTTTCTTTTAATTGTTATAAGTCAAGCGAGAGAAACTGCAAATACCTTAGCGGTTCTAAGACTTGCAAAATCAAAGGCAGCAAGAATTATTGTTGTAACTAATGTAGTAGGAATAACAGTTTCAAGAGAAGCAGAAGAAATTCTAAACAATAAAGATGCTCTACAAAGATTCGCAAGCTTATGCAGGGGGAGCATTAGAAAAAAGCAAATAATTAGTGAGAATGGGATATGGATTGTCAGCACTTTTTAATAAAATTTTTATTTCATCATTAGGTGTCATATAATTGGGAGCACTGTGAATACGTTTATAATTAAATCTGAATTATTCACCAAATTTATTTTAATATTATGTTAGCTGTTATACTTTGATGATTATTTTAAAAATGATATATTTTCACTAAGGGCATCTTAAATTAATTTATATTCTATGAAATAAAAACTTTAGATCCATTAAGAGGTATGGAAGCTGTAATAAAAATGATGAAAAGTTGCAAGAAATTGTTTCAGTAGTTTCTCATGCTACTATATTTAGAAATGATAGCGAAAGAAATCCACAAATTTTCGTTGATGTTTTCAATTTAACTATAACTAAATTAATGAGATTGGCTTCAAAAGTTTCTTATGTTCATAGTGTGGGCATAAAAATTCAGAAGTAAAAAAATTAGCGCTTAGAGAATGGAATTGTATAAATTGAAGGTATACCACCATAGAGAAATAAATGCTAATAAAAATCTACTAAAATTAGTAATATAATAGTGGTTATTGAGGTTGGAATGACCTTTTGACTAAGGTAAAGGTGTTCCAATAGAAATATTAATCATGATGTTATGATTTAAATGAAGGAATTGGTAATAGTTCATAAAGTTACATAACTTGACACGGAATTAATTTAAATTTATAATTTTAGTTGTAACATATTTAAATTGAGATTAAGGAACAATAAAAATTAAATAATAAGAATTTAGGTGCTTTTATAAGTGAAAAGGGAATGTGGTTAAACTCCACAGCAGCCCCCGCTACTGTAAATGATGACGAACCTTAAATTATACCACTCTTTTGAAGGGGAAGGTTAAGGAGAGAATGAATCAAAAGCCAGGAGACCTGCCTAAATCTTAAGTAAAAGCTTTCGGAGGGAAAGTTCTATTAGTATGAGGGGACATTCTGCAGATTATTTATACAAATAGAGGTGAACTTAGAGAGTTTACCTCTATTATTTTTTTATTTGAAAGGGAGTTTTGATATGGCGAAGATAATGGTGCAAGGAACAGCATCTTCCGTGGGCAAGAGTATATTAGTTACAGCACTATGTAGAATTTTTAAACAGGATGGATATAAGGTGTGTCCATATAAATCACAAAATATGTCATTAAATTCATACATAACTTTAGATGGTAAAGAGATGGGGCGTGCTCAGGTATTACAAGCTTATGCTTGTGGATTAGAACCAGAAGCGTACATGAATCCCATACTATTAAAGCCAACTAGCGATAGGAAGTGTCAAATAATTGTAAACGGAGAGGTTTACGGAAATAGCACAGCAATGGAATATCATAATATGAAATTAGAGTTTAGAGATATGTTAAAAGCTCAGTTTGAAGAACTAGAAAATCAATTTGATATTATAGTTATGGAAGGTGCAGGTAGCCCAGCAGAAATAAATTTACGAGATAGAGATATAGTAAATATGGGAATGGCAGAACTTGTAGATGCACCTGTAGTCTTAGTTGGAGATATTGATAAAGGTGGGGTTTTTGCTTCACTAGTAGGAACACTAATGCTTCTTACAGAAGAAGAAAGAGATAGAGTAAAAGGAACTATCATCAATAAATTTAGGGGTGATGTAGATATATTAAAGCCAGGTATTGACATGCTTGAGGATATATCTAAAAAACAGTGTATAGGAGTTGTACCACATTGTACATTAGCTCTAGAAGATGAGGATGGAGCTGTAGAATTAAATAAAAAGATAACAAATAAAATTGATATAGCTGTTATTAAACTTCCTAGAATCTCAAATTTTACTGATGTAGATGCACTTAAAAATGAAGAGGATGTTTCAGTAAGATTTATAACTTCTGTAGAAGAATTTAAAAATCCTGATTTATTAATTATACCAGGAAGTAAAAATACCATTGAAGATTTAAATGCACTTAAAACTTCTGGACTTTTTGATAAGATTAAAGAATATAGTAAAAATGGAGAAATAATAGGAATTTGTGGTGGATATCAAATGTTAGGTAAGAAAATCACAGATCCATATGGTGTAGAAACAGAACTATCAGAAATAGAAGGATTAGGACTTTTAGATATAGAGACAGTCTTTGAACAGAAAAAAGTAACTACTAGAGTAGAAGCTGATTTAATTGATAATAAAATCTTCACCACTGATAGAGATAAATTATCTGTATACGGTTATGAAATTCATATGGGGATTTGCAAATACGGTAAGAATGCTAACCCACTATTTAATATAAAAACTCAAAATACAAAAGAAGTAAATTATAATGATGGAGCCATTAATGAATATGGCAATATAATGGGATCTTATATCCACGGAATTTTTGATAAAACAGATTTTAGAGAAGTTATAGTTAACAAGCTTAGAAGTAAAAAGGGCATAGAATTAAAAAAATCAAAACCATATGAAAGTTTAAGAGAAGAAGAGCTTGATAAACTTGCAGATTTAGTAAGAAAAACTTTAGATATGGATGAAATATATAAAATGATGGGAATTAAAAGATAGTTAGGAGATAAAATAATGTTTAATTTTAATTTGAAAGCTAACATTATTTATGTATTAATAGCTATGGTTATAGACTTCATTTTGGGGGACCCTGCTTGGCTTCCTCATCCAATTATCTATATTGGGAAGCTTATAGCTAAGCTAGAAAACTATTTTAGAAAAGGTGAAAAAAGTGATGAAGGCTTAAGAATCTGTGGAGGATTAATTGTTTTAATAGTATGTTTTATAACTTATACTATTCCTTATGCCTTATTAAAATTATCATTGATTAATGAATATTTATTTCATGGTTTAAATGTCTTTATAATTTGGACTACATTAGCAGCAAAAAGTTTGCATGGTGCGGCTATTGAAGTTTATAAATCTTTAGAAAAAAGAGATATAGAGGATGCAAGGGTAAAGCTTTCTTATATAGTAGGTAGAGATACAGCAAACCTTGAAGAAGATGAAATTATAAGAGCAGATATAGAAACTGTAGCAGAAAATGCTTCTGATGGTATAATTGCTCCTATATTTTACGCTATATTAGGAGGAGCTCCACTAGCTATGATGTATAAAGGTGTTAATACTATGGATTCAATGCTAGGATATTTGAATGAGAAGTTCAAATATATTGGTTTTTTCCCAGCTAAAGTAGATGATTTGTTCAATTTAATACCTGCAAGACTTACAGGAGTTTTAATGTGCTTAACTTCTTTTGTTGTAGGTGGAAATATAGAAGATAGCTTTAGAATAATGATTAGAGATAGGAAAAATCATAAGAGTCCAAACTGTGCTTATCCTGAGGCAGCAGCAGCAGGTGCAATGAAAATTCAACTTGGTGGAACAAATGTTTATTTTGGAGAGATAGTGTATAAGCCAACTCTTGGAGATAGAATTAAAGGCTTAGAAGCTAGAGATATAAAGCAAAGTATAAAGCTTATGTATTCAAGTGAAATATTGTTAGTACTTGTATCACTAATTTTAGTGGTAATTTAAAAAACTAGTTAGGACGTGAAAAAATTGAAGCATGGTGGAGATATATATAGTGAAGGATTATTAAAAGGAAGAAAATTATTAGATTTTAGTTCTAATATAAATCCTCTTGGCGTACCTAAAGGATTTATTGAAAATATTAATGAAGGAATAGAAATGCTTCAAGTTTATCCTGATATAAAATATAGAACATTAAAGGATAACATAATTAATTATTTAAATAAATGCAATTATTATTTCGGAGGAGAAGCTGATGAGTTAAATTTAACTCATGAAAGTATTTTATTAGGAAACGGAGCTTCCGAAATAATAGATCTAGCTATTAGATATTTAAAGTCTATAACTATAGTAGTACCTTCCTTTGTAGAATATGAAGATAATAGCCATAGATATAATTTAGAAGTAAGTTATTCATATTTAAAGGATGATTTTACTTATGATTATGAGGATATATTGAATAAATTAAATTATAGTGAAGGTCTTATAATTGGAAATCCTAATAATCCTAATGGTTCAATTATAGATAAAGAAAAGTTTATAAGTATTTTAGATTTTTGTGAAGAAAATAATAAGATAGTTCTAATAGACGAAGCTTTTATTGAGTTTACAGGAAGCTCTAACTATAGCCTTTTGAATTTAGTAGAAAAATATAAATGTTTATTTATCATTAAGGCGATAACAAAATTTTATGGATTGCCTGGCGTAAGATTAGGTTTTGGAATAACAAAAAATAAAGCATTAATTGATTATATAGTTTCAATGCAAAATCCATGGAATATTAATTGCTTTGCTGAATTAAGTGCTAAATATGCATTAAGTGATGAAGCCTATATACGAGATTCTCTTAAGTGGATTGAAACAGAAAGAAAATATATGATAGAGGAACTAAATAAAATTTCTATAATTGAAAAGTGTCATAATAGTTATGGAAATTATGTTCTTTGCGAATTAAAGGGAATAAACTGTGATAAACTTTACAGTTACTTAGAAGAAAAATGTATTATAATAAGAAAGTGCAATAATTTCAGAGGACTAGATGATAAGTTTGTTAGGTTTGCAATAAAGGATAGAGGTTCTAATGAAAAGCTGATAGAGCACTTAAAAAATATAGATCCATTAAAAATTAAGGATATTTAACCCTTAGCTAGAGAAGGTGGATAATGAAAAATTTAGAGCAGTGTTTTTTATCTATTAAAAGTGATAAGTTTAAGGTTCTTATAGTTGGTGGAGGAAAAGCAGGATATATAAAGTGTAAATCCTTTTTAACTAAAGGAGCAGAGGTTAAGGTTATTGCATTAGATATATGTAAAGAAGTACTATCTTTACAGCATTTTGAAAAGTTAAGTATTGAAAAAACTACTTATAATAAGGAAATGTTAGTAAAATATCATCTAGTAGTCATTGCAACTGATGATGAATTTTTAAATCGTAATATTAAAATGGATTGTGATGAACTTTGTAAACTTTATATAAATTCTTCTAATGTAGAGGAAAGCATGTGTATAACTCCTACCGTAGGAGAAAGTAAAAGTACAGTTTTTGCAATTCATACAAAAAAATTTAGTCCCAAAACTTCACTATTTATAAGGGATAATCTAGAAACTCATCTAAAAAAATATGATAGTTATATAGATTTTTCAGTAAATTTAAGAAATTCTCTAAAGAATCATAGTAGAAAGAATGAAATTTTAAATTTCATATCCACAGAGGATTTTCTATATATTTTTAATAAGGGATACGGTGAAAAAATTATAAATTTATTTTATGGAGGCAATAGAATTGAGAATAGCAACGAGAAAGAGTAAGTTAGCACAGGTACAAACAGAGTTTGTAATGGAGATTATAGATAAGACTCACAACATTAAATGTGAAAAGGTATTAACGGATACTTTAGGAGATAAAAGGTTAGATGTTACACTTGATAAAATAGGTGGTAAAGGACTGTTTATTAAGGAATTAGAGCAGCTTATATTAGATGGACACGCAGAAGCTGGCGTTCATAGTATGAAGGATATGCCTTATGAATTGCCAGAAGGTTTTATAGTTGCAGCAATGCCTATTAGAGAAGATGTAAGAGATGCCTTCGTATCTATAAATGGAGTAAAATTTAAAGATTTAAAAAAAGGTGCTAAGGTAGGTACTAGTAGTAATAGAAGAGCTAGTCAATTAAAAATTTTAAGACCAGATATAGAAATAGTACCTATAAGAGGTAATGTTCAAACTAGAATTGATAAAATAAAAAAAGAAAATTTAGATGGAATAATTCTAGCAGCAGCAGGACTTAAAAGATTAGGTATGGATGAGATAATAACTGATTATTTTGAGCCTCATGAAATGATTCCTGCTATAGGTCAAGGTGCACTAGGAATTGAGATACATGAAAGTTGTAAAGATAAAGAAGTTTTCACAGCTCTTGATGATTATGAGACTAGAGTTTGTGTTGAAGCGGAAAGAAGTTTTATGGCAGCTTTAAAAGGAGATTGCCACGCTGCTATAGGAGCTTACGCAGAGCTAAAGGATAATACAATCAATATGATTGGTATTTACGAAGTTAATGGAAACCTTGTAAGAAAAGAAGTAACAGGACCAGTAAATGAAAATATTAAGCTAGGAGAAGAGCTTGCTTCTTTAATTTTAAATTCTTAGGAGGAATTATGAGTAAAGTATATTTAATAGGTGCAGGACCAGGACATGAAGAACTTATTACAATGAGAGCAATAAATGTTTTAAAACAGTGTACTGCTATTATGTATGATAGATTATGCGGAGAAAGTTTTTTACAATATATAAATCCAAATGCAGAAATATATTACTGTGGAAAAGAACCAGGATGCCATTATAAAAATCAAAATGAAATTAATGATATGATAGTGGAGCTAGCTAAGAAAGGACATATTGTAGGAAGAGTAAAGGGCGGAGATCCTTATATATTTGGTAGAGGAGGAGAAGAAGCACTTAGATTATTAGAAGAAAACATAGAATTTGAAGTAGTGCCAGGAATAACTTCTCCAATATCCGTACTAAATTATGCTGGAATCCCTGTAACGCATAGAGGAATAGCTAGAGGATTTCATATATTTACAGGAAAAAGTAATGACAATATGGACTTAAATTTTGAAGTTATTTCAAAACTTAATGGAACATTAATATTTCTTATGAGTTTTGAGAAGTTGGAGATTATTACTAAAAGCTTAATGGAAAATGGTATGAGTAGTGATACCCCAGCAGCAGTAGTGATGAGAGGAACTACATCTAAACAAAAAAAAGCTATAGGAACATTAAGTAATATTGTAGAAAAAGCACTTGAAAAAAACTTATCGAATCCTAGCATAATTGTAGTAGGCGAAGTAGTTCAGTTCCATGATAAATTAAATTGGTTTGAAAGAAGACCTCTTTTTGGGAAAAATATATGCATTACAAGAACTAAAGAGCAAAGTAAAGAAATAAAAACCAAGTTACTAAATTTAGGGGCAGAAGTTACAGAAATAAACTCTATAAAAATTAAGCCTACACCAGAAAAGCTAGAACCATATTTAGATAAATTATCATTATATGATTATATTGTTATAACTAGTGCTAATGCGGCAAGAGTTTTCTTTGAATATTTAATAGAAAGAGAAATTGATGTTAGAACTATAAAAGCGCAGATTATAACCATAGGACCAGCTAGTGATAGTGCAATTAGAAGTTATGGGGTAATACCAAAGCTTTGTGCTGAGGAATATGTAGCAGAAAATTTATTTAGTCATATGGAAAGCTTTATAAAAGAAAATGACAAAATACTTCTTCCAAGATCTAAAAATGCAAGAGTCTTTTTAACGGAAGCATTTGAAAGCAAAGGATGCATAGTAGATGAATGTCATATATATGAAACAGAAACGGGAGAAGCTGTAGGGCTTAACAGATTTGTAGATTGTGATGCCGTTGTATTTACAAGTCCAAGTACCTTAACTAATATGATTAAGCTTGTAGGTATTGAAGAGGTTAAGAAAAAAACAGTAGTATCTATAGGACCGATTACTTCAGTAGAACTTAACAAACATAATATCGAGCATATTGTATGTGATGAGAGTAGTAATGAGGGAATGATAAATAAATTAATTGAAATTTATTCAGAGTCCTAAGAATTAAGGGAGTGGAAGTTATGTTAACACAACATAGAAGATTAAGAGAAAATTCAGCTATAAGAAGCTTAGTAAGAGAAACAGTTTTAAATCCAAATGATTTTATATTTCCTATATTCGTAGTTGAAGGCGAAAATATTAAGGAAGAAATTTCTTCTTTAAAAGGAATTTATCATTGGTCTATAGATAGATTACATGAGGTTATAAATGAAGTTAAAGCTGCAAAAGTAAAAGGTGTAATACTTTTTGGGTTACCAGATCATAAAGATGAAATAGCAACTTCTGCTTTTGCAGAAGACGGAATTGTTCAAAAGGCAATTAGAAAAATAAAAGAATTAGATAAAGACCTATTTGTAATAACTGATGTTTGCATGTGCCAATATACAGATCATGGACACTGCGGAATAGTTGAAAATGGAAGAGTACTTAATGATGCTTCAGTAGAGATTATAGCTAAAATAGCATTATCTCATGCTAAAGCAGGAGCAGACATGGTAGCACCTTCTGATATGATGGATGGAAGAATAGGAGCTATAAGAGAAATTTTAGATGAAAATAACTTTGACTATGTTTCTATAATGGCTTATAGTGCAAAATATTGTTCAGCTATGTATGGACCATTTAGAGCAGCGGCAAATTCAACGCCACAATTTGGAGATAGAAAAACTTATCAGATGGATCCGGCAAATGGTAAAGAGGCACTAAGAGAAATTGAAGAAGATATCTTAGAAGGCGCAGATATAATAATCGTTAAACCTGCCATGATTTATTTAGATATTATAAAAGCAGCTTCAGATAATTTTAATATTCCAATTGCAGCTTATAACGTAAGTGGAGAATATGCAATGATAAAATGTGCTTCAGAAAATGGACTATTAAATGAAAAAGAAGCAGCACTAGAAATGTTAACTTCAATGAAAAGAGCAGGTGCAAACTTAATAATAACATACTATGCACTTGAAGCTTGTAAGTGGTTAAGTAAAGAGTAGTAAAAAGAAAGATGTGAAAATATGAAAGGTATAGTTATATCTTCTAATTGTAGTGGTGGAGGAAAAACCACCATTACACTTGGAATAATGAAAGCGTTAATGAAACTTGGTTTTGATGTGCAAGGCTATAAAGTAGGACCAGACTATATAGATCCAGCTTTCCATTCCACTATAACTAAGAAGCCATCTAGAAATTTAGATTTATTTTTAATGGGAGAAGAAGGCGTAAAGGCTGCATTTTCAAGAGGTTATGGAGATATGGCTGTAATAGAAGGTGTAATGGGGCTCTTTGATGGAAAAGGAATAGATAGTAGGTTTTCTACAGCACATGTAGCAAAAACTCTAGAGCTTCCCATAATTCTTATACTAAGTCCTAAAGCAGCAAGTGCAACTTTAGCAGCTGAAATTCAAGGGTTATTAAATTATTGTGATGAATGGGTAAAAAAGCCTAATGTAAAGGGAGTTATATTAAACAATATATCTTCTAGCTATTACAATCTTTTAAAGCTCATAATAGAAACACATTGTAATATTAAAGTCTATGGTTATATACCTAAAGATGAAGAAATATCATTAAAGTCAAGACATTTAGGACTTATTCAATGCAGTGAAGTAGAAGATATTGAATATAAAATTAACAAATGCAGCGAGCATATTTTATCCAATGTAAACATGGATGAATTAATTTCTACTTTTAGTGAAGTAAGAAAATATGAAGATAATTTTCATATAGAAAATAAAAATTTAAAAATAGCAGTTGCTAAAGATGAAGCTTTCAGTTTTTATTACACAGAAAACCTAGAGCTTCTTAAAGAGGCAGGAGAAATTGTATATTTTAGCCCATTACATGATAAAAAGTTACCTGATAATATTGACTTTTTATATTTAGGAGGAGGGTATCCAGAAGTTTTTATTAAAGAACTTAGTAACAATACGCCAATGCTTAAATCTATAAAAAGTGAACTAAATAATGGATTAAAGTGCTACGCAGAGTGTGGAGGACTTATGTATTTAACAGAGTCAATAAGCACTTTAGATGGTAAAGAATTTAATACTGTTGGCTACTTTAAAGGAAAAAGTGTCATGACTACAAGACTTCAAAACTTTGGATATTGCGCTATTAATATAGATGAAAAAAGTCCACTTTTAAAAGACTTGTCGATCAATGCACATGAGTTTCATAAATCGAAGGTAGAATTAGATGAAAATTATATATATAACCTCACAAAAAACAGTTACGATGGCTCTATTAAAAACTGGAATTGTGGATATGTAAAAGATAATACTTTAGGTGCCTATGGACATATTCATTTTTTTGGTAATATAAACTTTTTAAAAGAGTTATTAAAATAAAATTATTCCTTAAAAACTAAGATTAAATTAATCATCTTAGGGGAGCAATATAAAGTTTATTAAAGTTAAGGCATTTACGAGAAATAATGAGTTAGTATGTTAGCTTATTTTAGTAATATTACTTCGTCAGAACTTCATGATAGTTATATTATCATAAGAGTCTATATTCTTGACGATACAAATATACCACTATTTTTGACTTATTATTTTCCTTCACATGCCGAAAAAATCTTTGAAAAGGAATGAAGTAGAATGAAAGAATATATAAAAGATCCAATGGGAATAGAGATTAGAAGCTTTGAAATAATTGGAGAGGAAATGGGGCCTCATAATTTTGATGAAAAGCAGTTAAAAGTAGTTAAAAGAGTAATACATACCACAGCAGATTTTGATTATCAAAACATAATTCATTTTAGTGAAGATGCTATTGAAAAGGCTAAGGACATATTATCTAAGGGAGTGACTATATACACAGATACTAATATGGCACTTTCAGGAATGAGTAAGCCAGCATTAAAAAAACTTAATTGTAATGTAGAGTGTTATGTAGCAAGAGAAGATGTAAGAGATATTGCTAAGGAAAAGAAGATAACTCGCTCTATGGCTGGTGTTGAAAAAGCTGTGGAAGAAGGGGTGGAATTCTTTGTATTTGGAAATGCACCTACAGCAATTTTTAAACTATTAGAATTAGTAGAAGAAGGTAAAGCAAAGCCTAAATTTGTTATAGGTGCTCCTGTAGGATTTGTAGGAGCTAAAGAAAGTAAAGAACTACTAGAAAAATACAATATTCCAATGATAACGATTAGAGGAAGAAAAGGTGGAAGTACAGTGGTAGCAGCAATTATGAATGCTATTATGTACATGATGGTTGAAAGATAGTACTAAGAGTGAAGGTGTAAATATGCTAGATTTATATGTAGAAGCAAATGGAAAAAGATTGAGGTGTGGATATACCACTGGTTCCTGTGCAGCAGCAGCTTCTAAAGCAGCAACAATGATGCTTTATGATAAAGAGAAAACACCAATAGATAAAGTTAAAATAGATACTCCTAAGGGAATAGAATTAAATTTAGAGGTTCACGATATTACCTTTGGAGAAGATTATGTGGAGTGTGCAATAATAAAGGATGGCGGAGATGATATCGATGCTACCAATGGAATAAAAATATTTGCTCGTGCCACTAAAAAAGCTAGTGGATACTCGTTAAAAGGTGGTAAGGGTGTAGGAGTAGTTTGTGGAGAAGGACTTTATATTAAAAAAGGAGAGCCAGCTATAAATCCTGTACCTAGAAAAATGATTGAAAAGGAAGTAACTGAAGTGCTTCCTAAAGATTGTGGAGTAGAAATTACTATATTTGTTCCTCTAGGTGAGGAAATTGCAAAAAAAACCTTTAATCCTAGATTAAACATATTAGGCGGGATTTCTATATTGGGGACTACTGGTATAGTAATGCCAATGTCAGAAGAAGCTTTAACTGAATCAGTAAAATTAGAGATAAGCCAAAAGGTAGCAAGTGGAAGCAAAGAACTCATATTGTTATTTGGAAATATGGGCGAAGATATGGCAAATAAACTTAAACTTAATGAAAAAGATATGGTCATTATTTCTAATTATGTAGGCATAGCCTTAGATTCTGTAATTTCTAAAGGAATAAAGAAAATTACAATAGTAGGCCATATAGGTAAGCTTTGCAAGGTGGCTAGCGGAGTTTTTAATACTCATAGTAGAGTTTGTGATGTAAGGCTTGAAACACTGGCATTAGAATTAGCACTTATGGGGTATGACTTAGAACTGGTTAAAAAGATTTATAATGAAAAAACCACAGAAGGTGCTGTAGAGCTTTTAGGTGATGGCTTTGAAAAACTTTATGAAAATATAGGTCAAAAGGTTATAAATAGAATTAAAATTTATAGCTATGACCAATTAGAAGTAGATGCAATTATGTATTCTATGAAGAGAGGAATACTTTATAATTCCTTAGAAGAAAAGGAGAGATAATTATGGTTTATATTATAGGGCTTGGACCCGGACATAAAGATTATATTCTCCCTATAGCTGATAAAACTATGGAAAACTCTGATATAGTAGTAGGATTTGGAAGAGCTATTAAAAGCATAGACCATATAAAAACTCCTAAACTTGAATTTAAAAGTATAGTATCAATTGTAGATTATATTAGTGAGAATAAAGATAAAAACATATCTATAATAGCTTCTGGAGATCCTGGCTTTTATGGTATTACCGAATATATAAAGAAAAATTATGATAGTGAAATAAAAGTGATCCCAGGAATAAGTTCTTTTCAATACTTTATGAGCAAGTTGAATCAGTCATGGCATAATGTTCATTTAGGAAGTATGCATGGAAGAGAAGAAGACTTTTTGGGAAATATTTCTAAATACTCGCAGGTAATATTTTTGACAGATAATAAGAATTCACCAAGTGAGCTTTGCAGAATTCTTTATGAAAATAACATAAATTGTAAAGTTTATGTTGGAGAAAATCTTTCCTATGAAGATGAAGTAATATCCTTTGGAAGTCCAGAAGAACTTATGAAATATAACTTTGGAAAGCTAGCAGTTATGTACATAAAGCTAAAGTAATGGAGTTGAAGTAGATGAAATTTATTAAAGATGAAGAATTTATTCGTGGAAATTGTCCAATGACTAAAGAAGAAGTAAGAATTTTAAGCCTATCTAAATTAGAACTAGAAGAAGACTCAAGAGTTCTTGATATAGGTGCAGGTACAGGCTCTGTTACTATACAAATGAGTAGAATTTGTAATAGTGGTGAAGTTGTTGCAGTAGAAATGGACGAAGAGGCAATAGAAGTTATTAAAAAGAATATAGAAAAATTTGAAGCAAATAATGTAACTTTAGTGGAAAGTGAAGCTTATGAGGCAGTAAATAACATAAAGGGAGAATTTGATGGGATTTTTATCGGTGGCAGCGGTGGAAATATAGATAAAATAATCTATGAATATGGAAAAATGCTTAAACCACAGGGAAAAATGGTGTTAAATTTTATAACTATAAGTAATTTATATAAGGCAATGGAAGCCTTAAAAGAAAATGGATATAAAGTTGAGGTAAGCCAAATAGCAGTAGCGAGAGGAAGAGGAAATAGCTGCATGCTTATGGCAAATAACCCTATATTCATAATTTGTGGCGAAAAGATTAGCTAATTTGAAATTAACGGAGGATTTAAATATATGAAGAAACAAGGAACTTTATATGGTGTTGGAGTTGGACCAGGAGGAGAAGAGCTACTTACTTTAAAGGCTGTAAGAGTAATAGAAAATTGTGATGTTATTATAGCACCAAGTGCAAAAGCTGGCGGAGTTAGTATCGCATATGAAACAGCAAAAAACTTTATAAAGGATAACCAAGAAGTGGTTATTAGTCATTTCCCAATGGGAAAGCCAGATAAAGAAGAAAAAGTTTATGATGCATTTAAAACCATAGAAGAATATTTAAAAGATGGTAAGGATGTTGCATTTTTGACTATAGGAGATGCCTTTGTTTATAGTACGTATATATATTTATTAAAATATATAAAAGAACAAAACTATAAAACTGAAACTGTTCCGGGAATAACTTCTTTCTGTGCTAGTGCAAGTATTGCAGATAGAATATTGGTAATAGGAGATGAACCATTATTAATAGTTCCAGGAAGTAGAATTGATTCTATAAAAGATGAAAAGTATGTGGTTATTATGAAATTCTATAACCAAGAAGAGAAAGTATTAGATTTCTTAGATGAAAGAGGCTTTGACTATGTATGCGTTCAAAGAGCATATAGAGAAGGTGAAAAAGTACTGTCTACTAGAGAAGAAATTTTAAATGAAAAAGATTATATGTCATTAATAATTGCTCATAGAAATAGCGAGATATAATATGGAGGAAACAAATATGAAAAATATAGTTTATTTTATAGGTGCTGGTCCAGGAGACCCAGATTTAATAACAGTAAAGGGAAGAAAAGTATTAGAAGAAGCAGATGTAATAATTTTCGCTGGTTCACTAGTTAGTCCTGCACATTTTGAATATTGTAAAAAGGATGTAGAAATACATAATTCAGCTTCAATGACTTTAGATGAAGTTATTGCAGTGATGAAAAGAGCTCATAGTGAAGATAAGAAAATTGTTAGACTTCATACTGGAGATCCTGCTATTTATGGAGCAATTAAGGAGCAAATGGATGAGCTTGATAAATTAAACATAGGTTATAAAGTAATTCCAGGAGTTAGTTCCTTTACTGCAGCAGCAGCAAGCATAAAGAAAGAATTTACTCTTCCGAGTGTTTCTCAAACAGTAATACTTACTAGAATGGAAGGAAGAACACCAGTTCCTGAAAAGGAAGATTTAGAAAGGCTTGCTAGTATAGGTGCATCAATGGCATTATTTCTATCTGTTGGTATGATTGATAAAGTAACTGAAAAATTAAGACGTGGTTATGGAAGAAATGTACCTGTAGCTGTAATACAAAGAGCTACTTGGGGTGATGAGAAATATGTTATTGGAACATTAGATGATATCGCAGAAAAAGTTAAAGAAGCTAATATAACAAAAACTGCACAAATATTAGTAGGAGATTTCATAGATAGCGAATATGAAAAAAGCTTATTATATGATGCAGGCTTCACTCATGAGTACAGAAAGGCAAAAGATGAAAATAGCAATAATTAGTGTTACTAATAGTGGAGATAGAATATCACAATCTTTAAAAGAAAACCTTGAAGTCTATCATAAATATAGTTGTCATATATACACTAAGGATGAGGTTAAGACTTTAACTTTAAATAAAATATGTAGTGAAGCTATGGAGAATTTTCAAGGAATTATATTTATTAGCTCCACAGGAATTGCAGTAAGAGGAATTGCACCTTTTATTAAAAGTAAAGATAAAGATCCAGCAGTTGTAGTGATAGATAATTCAGTAAAATATGCTATAAGTCTTTTAAGTGGTCACTTAGGTGGAGCTAACACTCTTACAGAGGAAGTGAGCCATATACTTAAATGTATACCTATAATTACTACTGCTACTGATGGATTAAAAATAGAAGCTCCAGATATGGTGGCAAAAAACAATAATTTAATTATTGACAATTTGAAAGATGCTAAAGATATAGCAGCACTTTTAGTAGAAGGAAAAAAAGTTGCTTTTATAGATGAAAAATCTTTAATAAACATACCAAAAGGATATGTTGAAGAGGAAAATCAAGCTGATGGAGCAGTATATGTAACTCATAAGTTAGAAGTTGAGAATACTACTCATAAAACTTTAAAGCTTATAAGAAAAGATATTGTACTCGGTATTGGATGTAGAAAAGATTATGATATAAATTCTATGGAGCAGAATGTACTTAAGTCATTAAGGGAAAACAATATTAATCTTCGAAGTGTTAAAAAAATTGCTACAGTAGAAATTAAAGCAAAAGAAAAAGCAATTTTATCCCTTAGAGATAAACTAAACTGTGAATTAGAGATTTTTACAATTGAAGAAATTAAGAAAGTTGAAGATAAATATGAAGGCAGCGATTTTGTACGAAAAACACTAGGAATAGGCTCTGTATGTGAGCCTTCTGTAGAACTTAGTGGAGGAAAAATCATAAAGAACAAAATGAAATTAAATGGAATGACACTTAGTATTGGAGTGTTATAAAGTAGGAGGAAATAATATGGGTAAATTATACGTAGTTGGAATTGGACCAGGTGGACTTGACCATATGACAGTGAGAGCAAAGGAAGTAATAGAGAATTGTGACATAGTAGTTGGATATACTAAATATCTTGAAATGATTAAACCTCTTATAGAAAATAAAGAAGTATTTTCTACTGGAATGCGTGGAGAAGAAGAAAGATGTAGAAAAGCATTAGAGTTATCTAGAGATAAGGATGTAGCAGTTGTAAGTACAGGAGATGCCGGAATATATGGAATGGCTGGTCTTATACTTCAAATGGCAGAAGGTGAAGAAGTTGAAATCGTACCAGGAGTTACAGCTTCAAGTGCTGCAGCTTCTATAGTTGGTGCACCACTAATGCATGATAATTGTAACATTAGCTTAAGTGATTTATTAACACCATATGAACTAATAAAGAAAAGAATTCGTCTTGCAGCAGAAGGAGAGTTTATCATATCTCTTTATAATCCAAAAAGTAATGGAAGACCTCATTACTTAAGAGAAGCTATTGAAACTGTAAAGGAATTTAGAAGTGGAAATGTGCCAGTAGCAGTAGTTAAGCATGCATTAAGAGAAGGACAAGAAGTTCATCTATATACATTAGAAAACTTTGATGATAGTAAAGTAGATATGTTCTCTATAGTAATCATAGGAAATAGTAATAGCTTTATGAAAGATAATAAATTTATAACTCCAAGAGGATATAAATTATAAGGAGCGACAATTGTGATAGCATTAATTTTAGGAACAAGCGAAGGAAAAGTTATAGTAGAAAATTTAAACAAATATACCGATGATTTATTACTGTCTGTTGCTAGTTCATATGGTGGAAGTCTGTTAGAGAATTATAAGTACAAAATTTTAAATGACAAGCCACTAACGAAAGATGAACTTAAGGAAATGCTAAAGGTCAATGGTGTAAAATTATTAATAGATGCATCTCATCCTTACGCAGTAGAAATAACTTATAATGCTTTAGAAATTTGTAACAGTTTAAACATTAAGTATATTAGATATGAAAGAGCCTCTATTGTAGATAAATATACAAATTCACCTAATATAATGGAAGTGGAAAGCTATGAGGAATTAGAAAGAGTGTTAAAAAATATAGATGGAACTATATTAAACACTACAGGAAGTAGAAATATCAATAAAATATTAGATTTAAATTTAAATAATAGAATAATTCATAGAGTATTACCTACCTTAAAGGTACTTTCAGAATGTGAAGAGTTAGGAGTTAAGGTAGAAGATATTATTGCGATGAAGGGACCTTTTTCTAAAGAGCTTAATTTATGCTTTATAAATGAATTTGATGTTAAAGCTATGCTACTTAAAGATAGTGGCATAGTAGGGGGTACTTTAGAAAAATTAGAAGCTATAATAGAAAGCGATACCTATGGAATTGTTATAGGTAGAAAGAAAATAAACTATCCAATAGCTTTTAATGATGAAAAAGAATTATTAAATTATTTAGTTGAAAAGAAATTTATTTAAGAAAATTCTTTTCAAAAAGTAGTTGAAACAATGCACAATTATCTCTAATTGTTTATAAAAAGTACAGGAAGAACTTTATAATTGTGCATTGTAAACTGTGAATTGTATATTAACGATGGAGGTATTTATGAAAGTAAAAAAAATAGTTTTAATAGGGCTTTTTATAGCATTAAGTGCAATTGGGGCTAATATTAAAATTTTTCAAACAGTTGCATTTGATTCAATGCCAGGATTTTTATCAGCAATTATATTAGGACCTTTAGCAGGAGCGGTGGTTGGTGCAATAGGTCATCTTATAAGTTCAACTATCAGTGGATTTCCAATGTCATTACCAGTTCACTTAGTTATATGTATAGACATGGCATTAACTATGTACTTCTTTGGAATAACTTATAAGGTTTTAAGAAAAAAAGGAGAACTAATATCAAATATATCTTCTGCTATAGTAGGAGCTTTAATTAATGGACCTATATCCGTTTTTATGCTATTAATATTGAATAAATTTATGGCATTTATGCCAAATGAAGTTTTAATAGGCATGATACCTGTTTTAACAATGGTAGCTGCATTTAACATTATAATTGCACTTATTGTAAATAAATTTATACCAGAGAATTATAAAACTAATTAGTAATTTGGGATATGTATATAGTCAAGGGTTATAGTTAATTCTCAGTTTGCTAGGCGTTTATAATAAATTTTAAAATATAATTTTAAGGAGAATGAACATATGAGTAAAAAAGGCATATTAGTTGTAAGCTTTGGAACAAGCTATGAACATCCACTTAAAAGTTGCATAGAAGCTACAGAGAATTTTATAAAGAATAATTTTAAGGAATTTGAAATTAGAAGAGCTTTTACTTCTAATATGATAATAAAGAAGCTTAAAAACAGAGATAATCTTCACGTAGACACAGTGGGAGAAGCACTTTTAAAAATGCGTGAAGAAGGATTTAATGAGGTTTATGTTCAGCCACTACACATAATATATGGAGAAGAATATAATAAGATTAAATCTTCCATAGATCAATATAGAGCAGAAAAAGCTTTTGAAAAAATAGAACTTGGAAGACCATTACTTTATAAAAATGAAGATTATTTTGAGGCTGTTGAAGCTTTAAAAACTCAGCTTCCAGAATTAAATAAAAATTCAGCAGTAGTGTTAATGGGACATGGAACTGAGCATCATGCAAACTCATGTTATTTTCAATTTGAATACGTTGCACGCAAAATGGATTTAGAAAATATCTACATGGCAACAGTAGAAGGATATCCAGAAATAGAACATATAATTCCAGAATTAAAGGCAAAAGATATAGAGGAAATAACCCTAATGCCATTTATGTTAGTAGCTGGAGACCATGCTCAAAACGATATGGCATCTGATGAAGAAGATTCATGGAAATCTATACTAGAAGGTGAAGGCTTTAAAATAAATACTTATCTTAAAGGATTAGGGGAGAATAATAAATTCCAAAATATATATGTTAAGCATTTAGAAGATATAATGGAATAGTATAAAAGACTCAATAATTAAAATAAAGTTATTGAGTCTTTATTTAATTATTTAAATCTGTAAGGGTAAATTACAATTTATGGAATAATTATAAATTAGAAATAAATTAATTTTATTTTAAACGAAAATAGAAATATTACTATAAAGTAAAGGTAAAACTTAAGATATACCCATAATCAAAACTAAAAATTAAAGGAGAGACTTAAAGATATGAATTCAATAGTATGTATAGGAGATAGTCTTACATATGGATATGGAGTTAGTACTAAAAGTAGTTGGGTTGAGTTATTAAGGAAGAGATTAGTCAATGTTAATGTGGTAAATGCAGGAGTAAATGGAGATACAACCATTGGTATGGTTAATAGGTTTACAGAGGATGTAGTATATAATAATCCAGATATTGTTATTATCTTAGGTGGAACTAATGATTTTTTAACTAATAGAAGCGCAGAAAATGCTCTTAAAAATATAAATATAATGGTTAAAGAGGCAATAGAAAATGATATTGTACCAATAGTTTTATCACCACCGAAATCAATAGGAGACTTAGGTTTAAATTGTTGGGATAGTTATTGTGACTACAGTAATGTAAACTCTTTAGTAGAGCAGTTTGGAGATATTCTTAGCAAGTTTTGTGATAGCAGAAACATTTCTTTTATAAATTTAAATAATGTTTTTGATAAAATAGAAAATAACAGATATTTATATACTGATGGAATTCATCTTAGTGAAGAAGGGAATAAACTATTATTTGAAGTGGTAGCTAATGTAATTAGAGAATAACTTTTTGTTATTAAGAAAAAATACTAAAATTAAATAATTATAAATTTAAAATTTTTCTTAATAAAGTGGACTACTAATGCTTATAAGATTTAAAATATGAAATCTAAATTACTATTTAGATAAAGTGGTTACTTTAAATTAAAGTGGCCATTTTTTTATAGTTATATTATTATCTATAGAAAAATATAATAACATATTTACACATTGATTATTTACGAGTAATATATGAACTGTAGAGATTATAATATAATTTAAAGCTATATATGGCTCCTTGGTCAAGCGGTTAAGACACCACCCTCTCACGGTGGTATCAGGGGTTCGATTCCCCTAGGAGTCACCATATTGAAATAAGACGGTTTACATAAAGGTAAACCGTCTTATTTATTTATCGAATTATAATATATGTATTCCTGTAGCGGCGAACAGTGTGCGCCACTATGATATCGTAAATAATAGAACAAATAAAAAATATGTTACAAAGAAAATTAACTATAAAATTTTGGAAGTTATATTATAGATAAAATTATATAATATTATTACTTTATGTGATGGCGTAAATAATCATTATACGATGTTTAAAAATAGAAAAATTTATATTCTTATACAAGGGAATATAAGTAATAATGAGTAACTTCATATAATATCTTAGTAATAATGAAACGAAGTTTTAATAATTCCGCAAGCCTAAACTTCCTGTTCGCGGGGAGATGATAGATATAAATAGCGACAAGGAGTAGTTTTTACGGAATTGTAAGATTATACATTATTAAGTTATTTAGAAGGTGAATGAATATGGCAACGAGACCACAAATTTTACGTACAGGAGATACAATCGGAATAGTTACTTTAGGGAGTCCATTATCTGCGAATGCCATTAATACTGGCATACAGACTCTTAATAATATGGGCTTTAATGTAGTTTTAGGAAAATATGTATATTCTTCTAATGGATATCTTGCAGCCACAGAAGAAGAGAGGGCCTCTGATTTGATGGATATGTTTAAAGACCCTGATGTGAAGGCTATCATACCCTCAAGGGGTGGAGTAGGTGTTGCAGGTATTATACCATATCTTGATTACTCTATCATTGCACAGAATCCTAAAATTATCACAGGGTACAGTGATATAACAATTTTATTAAATGTTTTGTATGAATGGGCTGACTTAATTACTTTTCATAGTCTTCTTTTAATAGACTTTAAACCAACTACTCCTGAATACAACTTCAACCAGTTTTTCACTGCTACGTCTACACTTACCTCACCAAGGGAACTTGAAAATCCTCCTGGAATGCCTCTAATAAGCAGAATTCCTGGAAATGTAACAGGGCCTATAGTAGGAGGTAACCTTACATCCTTTGTAGATAATCTTGGCACCCCATTTGAAGTTGATACCAGAGGAAAGATAATATTAATCGAAGAAGTTCATGAGCCTATTAATACAGTTTACAGGTATATAAATCATCTAATATTAGCAGGCAAATTTAGAGATTGTGCAGGGATTATTATGGGTGAATGTACGAATTGTGTGATTGCATATGGTAAGTCATATGAAGATTTAATTAATGAAGTTATAGTGCCATTGAATAAACCTCTTATGACAAATTTAGCATCAGGACATGGCAGATACAAGATGGCTATACCTATAGGTGCTCAAGCTAACCTTAACACTTATAACAATACATTGACAATACTTGAACCAACAGTGAGTATATAAAAAGAGAGAATGTTTTGGGATTATTATTGAATGAACCAACCATTTTATTCAATAAGATTATTTATGTTTATTCACGGAATAAATCATTTACTCCTGCATATCAAATTCTGATAGGCATCACTATATACACATCAATGCCAACAATTCTGATTTAACGTCACAACTGAAAAAACGAACGATTTATAAAACGCCGTATTATTCATAACTGAATTTTACGGTTTCTTTACGCTGCATTTCAAATATATTATGCAATTTGATTAAAATGCGACGTAACTTTTAGTTTCAGACTACGAACAATGTTCTTTGAAAACTGAATAATACAGTATTAAAAAATAAACGTTATCTCAAGTATATTGAAAATTGGTGCAAAAAAGTGGTAAAGTGGTAAATATGATAAACTTTCTTTCAGAGTTAAGTCATAGTTGTATTATAAGGCGAACTACTGATTATTTATATTAGGAGGTATTAAATTGAGAGAATTAATTTTAGTAAACCCATCAAAGGTTTTAGAAGAAAAAATTCTGGAATACAAACAAGAGTATTTAGACTTTGAGGAAACTAATATCAATGGTAGTTGTGGACTAGCCCGTTATAATGATTTTGATGAATGGCTTGAAATTGTTCTTTCGATTGAGAAAGATAAACTTCGCAATAATGTTCATGCCAGCACATTCTTTTCTGTAAGAAAATGTGATAATAGAATTATAGGTACTATTCAACTCCGTCACTTTTTAACTGATGAATTAGAAAAACATGGAGGACAAATAGGCTATGGCATTCGTCCAACTGAGCGAAAAAAAGGTTATGGTAAGCAACAATTATTACTTGTTTTAGAAATTGCAAAAGATATGAAAATTCCAAAAGTAATGATTATCTGTGATAAAGATAATATTGCTTCAAATCAGACTGTGATGAGTTGCGGTGGTATATTAATAGGCGAAAATTTCCATGAAGGTAAAGAACAACAAATATATTGGATTAACCTCCGCTAATAAGCAGAATCTACAGTAAGTTTCTTGCACAATATTCTTAATTTATGAAGTAATGTTTGAAGTTAAAAGTGTGAACAATGGATATTTGAAAACTGAATATTACGCTGTTAGAAGTAACTATATTATATCATATAAATATGATATAATTACCATTAGTTAAGGCAAAATGGTAAGATATTGCGGATTGATATATTTGCATTAACATTCATGAAAAACTGAATTTTTATACTTAATTGAGAATTCCCTAAGATGATTTAAGGAGGATATATAATATGGTTGATATAGAAATTTTAAATAATATTGATGAGAAAGATATGGATAATATATTAGATGTATGGGAATCATCGGTAAGAGCAACACATACTTTTTTAAATGAAGAGGATATAATATCAATAAAGCCCCAAGTTAAAGAAGGCGCCTATTATGTTAGCAAACTTGTGTGCGTAAGAGATGATAAAGGTGCTATACAAGCATTTATGGGTGTACATGATTATAAGATTGAAATGTTATTTGTAAGTGATGAATGTAGAGGGAAGGGCATAGGAAAGAGTCTTGTAGAATACGCAATAAATAGTTTAAATATAAAATATGTGGATGTAAATGAGCAGAATATACAAGGTGTAGGATTCTATAAATATATGGGATTTGATATATTTAAAAGGTCGGAACTTGATGAACAAGGGAATCCATTTCCTATACTTCATATGAAATTAAAGTAAATATATTTAACTGATAATTTTCTTATTTAAAGTCATAACTGAAAAAATGAATAATTTACTAAAACACCGTATTATTCAACGTGGATATACGGTATTTTTATGCCTTATTTTAAAGTACTTTATGACTTTATATTAACTTTAATAACTAATTATAATAGTATTATAATTAGTTATATGCTGTGAATTAAAAATATTTATCTTTTCGGAGGTTAAAATGCGTACGGAACAAGAAATGTTTAATTTAATATTAGATATTGCAAAGAATGATGAAAGAATTCGTGCAGTTATTATGAACGGGTCTAGAACAAATCCAAATGCTATAAAAGATATTTTTCAGGATTATGATATCGTATATGTTGTTGACGAAACAAAATCATTTCGCGACCAGAAGAATTGGATTGACCAATTTGGTGAACGATTATATATGCAGTATCCTGAAGAAAGTTCTTACTATCCAAATGATGTAGAAAATTGCTATGGATGGCTTATTCAATTTACTGATGGAAATCGTCTAGACTTGCATGTATCTACATTATCATATGTGCTAAAAGAAATTAAAGGGGACAGGCTTTGCAGAATACTACTTGATAAAGATAAATGTTTACCTAAGATGCCAGAAGAAACTGATGAAGATTACTGGGTGAAGAAACCGCTAGAGCGTCAATTTTTTGATACTTGTAATGAATATTGGTGGAGCTTAAATAATGTTGCGAAGGGATTATGGCGAGAAGAAATACCATATGTAATGGATATGATAAATTATTACGTTCGTCCTCAATTAATACGTTTATTAGAATGGAAAGTAGGATTCAAAACAAATTTTACTGTTAGTGCTGGAAAATCGGGGAAGTATATGTATAGGTGGTTGGGAAACGAAGAGTGGAATACATTTTTGAAAACATATCCTTCTGGAAATATAAAAGATATCTGGAAATCAGTTTTTATTATGTGTGACTTATTTAATGATATTGCTAATGAAGTATCATATAACATGAGTATTATATATAATGAAGCTGAAGCAAATAACAGTTTAAAGTTTTTAAAGGATGTTTATTTATTACCCAAAGATGCAAAAGAAATATATTAATTAATATTTAATAGTAACTAATTAACGATATTAGGATATTACAAAGATAAATTTAAAAATAAAATTGATTAAAATACCGTATTATTTAAACTTGAATTTTACGGTATTTTTTATGTCGTAGTTTGATTATATTGCGACGTAACTATTGAAATTTAGAGTACAAATAATGTTCTTTGAAAACTGAATAAGGTGGTATTAGAAAATGTAAGCTATTTCTACGAAAATAAAAAACAATACAATAAAATGTAAAATGCGATGTAATTTACATGTAACTTAAGGTGTAATTATTATATATTATAAAATAACTATATGTTTAATTAAATAAGTTACAACATAGATTTTCTATGATGCAATAAAATTTGTTTTGAAAGGGTGATTTGATATGAAAAAAAGTATAAGCAACAAAATAAATAAAGCCTGGAGGGTGACTATATTTTAACCCTCCATTATTTAGGGAGGATAAAAATGAAGTTAAGAAAGTTTGAGTTAAGAGATTTGTCTGCATGTGCAGAAATTATGATGTCAGTATATAATAATGAGCTTTGGCAATGTCGTTGGTCATTGGATGCAGCAAAAGACTATTTGATGGATTATGTGGAATGCAAAAAATTCATTGGATATACATTATGGTTAGACGATGAAATCAAAGGTGCTATATTCTGCCATGAAAAAATTTGGTGGAACAATAGTGAGATTTTCATTGACGAAATGTTTATATCTTCTGAACTTCAAAGACAGGGATATGGAACAGAGTTACTAAGCGTAATTGAAAACTATATTAAAGAACATAACTTAGCAGGTTTTACATTAACAACAAACCGTTTTGCGCCTGCACCGAAGTTTTACAGGAAAAATGGTTTCTCAGATGCAGAACATGTTCTTTTCATGTTTAAAGAAGTATAGAAATAATTTTTAGTGCGCATTTTGCTTAAAAAGCGACGTAACCAATGAGATATAGAGTACGAACAATGTTCTTTGAAAATTGAATAATACGGTATAAAAAATAAAGTTACCTCAAAGGTATAGGAAATTAATGAAATAAAATGGTAAGTATGATAGACTTTTCTTATTAGTTATGACAAAATTGTAAAAAATGGCGAACTTAAGATTATTTATAATAAGCTGTTGAAAGTAGAGGGGAAAAAATATGTTTGTTGATTATCATAATAGTATCGTGAATCTTGCTTGCTCTATCTTAGAATATTTCGGTGCTGAGAGTGAACATAGTACACTAAAAGAAGTGGATGAGCTTTTGAAATATCAATATAAAAATGTAGTTATCTTGCTATTGGATGGATTAGGGGTTGATACATTACAATATCATTTATCGGAAAATGGTTTTTTCCGAAAGAATTTGATTAAGGAATATTCATCTGTGTTTCCTCCAACTACTACATCAGCAACGACCTCTATTGAAAGTGGTTTAACCCCTTTGGAACATGGGTGGTTAGGATGGAGTTTATATTTCAGTGAAATAAATAAAATTGTAAACGCATTTATTAATACGGAAAAAGACACAGAAATTCATGTGGCGAATTATCATGTTGCCAGTCAAATTTTACCGTATAAAAGTATTTACGAAAAAATAAGAGATGCTGGGATGGCTAACGCATATAGTGTGTCGAAATTCGGAAGTAATAAAATAAAAACATTTGATGAATTGACGCAAGAAGTAGAACGGTTGTGTGCTACCTCTGATAAAAAATACATATATGGATATTGGGAAAATCCTGATAGCTTAATGCATGAGTTTGGTTGCTATAACAGTCTGGTTACTGAGAATATAAAAGAACTCGAAGAAAAAGTAACAGATATGTGCAAAAGATTATCCGATACATTGGTTATTGTTACTGCAGACCATGGACATTGTAATTTGAAGTACTATATTTTGAGTGATTATCCTAAGTTAATTGCTATGTTAAAACGTCCAACTTCTATCGAAACAAGAGCTACAGCTTTCTATATAAAGGATGAATATTTGAATGATTTTCCCATTGAATTCAATTGTAATTTTGGCGACGACTTTTTATTGTATTCAAAAGAAGAGGTTATCGAAAAGAATATATTTGGTGTTGGAAAAATGCATCCTAAGTTTGAAGAATTCATAGGAGATTATTTAGCAGTAGCAATTAGTGACAAAGGTATTGTATATTCTCAAAAGTCAAATTAATTTATTTCCAATCATGCTGGGATGACTGAACAGGAAATGAAGATACCACTTATAGCAATATGTAAAAAATGAGCATTTTCAAAAGTTAGTTCGCAATATTCTTATAAGATAACTTATTATAAAAAATGAATATTTTATGAAAATACCGTATTATTCAGAAATGAGCTGTACGGTTTTTTTTACGCCGTAATTCAAATATTAGAAGACATAATTATTAAAACTAAAAGTGCGAACAATGTTCTTTGAAAATTGAATAATACGGTATTAGAAGAATCATGAATATTATCAAGAGAACTAATTTGCAGATAATTTAAGGTTAAAGCCTTCACTACGTTTAAGTATAAGAAATAAATTATGTTATTATCTAAATGATTCAGATTGTAATGGGTATGAAGTATTGTAGTTAAAATTAAATAAATAAATTTGCAAGACATTAGTATTTATTTATACATTCTTGTTGGAAGACTTAAGTTTGAAGGATACTTGTAGTGTACTTTATTTACTAGAATATCACTTAATTTAATAATTTTAAACAGAAAAATAATTAATAGATAAAAAGAAGGTAGTTCAATATCTACCTCTTTTACTTTTGTTGAAATTATAAAAATTTTTATCAATATTAAATATATAACCTTATATTATGCATAATTAAAAAAATTAACATTAAAAGGAACTTTATTAATTTAGAGCCACGCTAAAGAAAATCTCATTATACACAATACACTTCTTAAATCTTTTGAGAGATTTAATTTGCCAAGTATCATCTTTGAATATTTTAACATATTCTTCTTTTGAGAATATACAATACCTTTGTCACTAATTGCTACTGCTAAATAATCTCCTATGAATTCTTCAAACTTA
>NZ_AYSO01000008.1 GCF_000816675.1 Clostridium argentinense CDC 2741
GGATAACAGGCTGATCTCCCCCAAGAGTCCACATCGACGGGGAGGTTTGGCACCTCGATGTCGGCTCGTCGCATCCTGGGGCTGAAGTAGGTCCCAAGGGTTGGGCTGTTCGCCCATTAAAGCGGCACGCGAGCTGGGTTCAGAACGTCGTGAGACAGTTCGGTCCCTATCCGTCGCGGGCGTAGGAAATTTGAAGGGAGCTGTCCTTAGTACGAGAGGACCGGGATGGACAGACCTCTGGTGCACCAGTTGTCACGCCAGTGGCACAGCTGGGTAGCTATGTCTGGAAGGGATAAACGCTGAAAGCATCTAAGCGTGAAGCCCCCCCTAAGATGAGATTTCCCATAACATAAGTTAGTAAGACTCCTGGAAGAACACCAGGTTGATAGGTGAGAGGTGTAAGCATGGTAACATGTTCAGCTGACTCATACTAATAAGTCGAGGGCTTGACCTAATTAATTTCACTGTGCAATTTTCAGAGAATAATTTCTTTGAAGCTTATAGCAAATTTCTTTTAAATTAATAGAAGCGAGTAGTAAAAGGGAGCAAAGGAACGAGGAACAGAGTTTACTTAGGTAAATGAGTACCACAGTGACTGAAGCTGACGGAGTAATGCGAAGCTTATATGAATTTTTCAAAAACTAATATAAACGAGTAGGATAAGGAAGCGAAGGAACGAGGAGTGGAGTTTACTAAAGTAAATGAGCGCCGCAGTGACTGAAGCTGACGAAATAATGCGAAGTTTATAGGAATTTTTAAAGATATTTTGCCTATTGATCAAATACCTTTGTAGGAGTGACTGCATGAATATGTAGTTCTCTTAAGATAAATCTTGAATATTTTATAATAATATGCTAATAATATTATTATAAAGAAGTACGATGATGTTAGAGTATTATATAAATATCCGTAAAGTCAACAGTAAGGAACTCTAATATTATTGGAAGAATAATTATCTGGTGATGATGGTCCTAAGGGTAACACCCCTTTCCATTCCGAACAGGCAGGTTAAGCCTTAGGACGCCGAGAGTACTGCACGGGAGACTGTGTGGGAGGGTAGGTTGTTGCCAGGTAGTGTTAGCTAAGAAAACTTAGCTAACAATATGGTTCACTAGCTCAGTCGGTAGAGCACATGACTTTTAATCATGGTGTCCGGGGTTCGATCCCCCGGTGAGCCACCAATCCTTAGTACAATGTACTAAGGATTTTTTTATTTACTAGGAAATTATATATTATCTTTATTCTTTTCATGTCTCCAATCAAAGCTGCCATTAGGTAAATATATTTATGGACTTATTTATACTAATAGTAGTTTCTAATCAATTTTACCTCAATATTATACACTTTATATTACTAATAAAAATTTTTCTTATATTTTTCATTAAATCCGCCCTAATGGCATAATATACTGTAGCTCCACCATTACAAAGATAAGCTTTTTGGGAGAGTTAAATGAATGATGAATTGATAAATAAATTATTCAAAGATAATATGAAAATAATATATAAGTATCTTTTAAAAATAGGTTGTAGTCATCATGACGCTGAGGATATTATACAAGATACCATGTGTAAAACTATAGAGTATATTGATGTCATTGACGCAAATAAAATTAGTTCATGGCTATTTAAAGTAGCTTTAAATAAATATTATGACTTATGCAGAAAAAAATCTAAATATCCTTCTGTAAATATAGATGATAAAAATTTTATAACTTCTATTTTTAGCGAATTTAGCACTCAATGTAATGAACAAATAGATATAGAATCTATACTAAATAGATTAAATTCAACCTATAGAAATCTATTGATACTTAAATATGACATTGGATTATCCTATAAGGATATGTCTAAAATTTTAGATATGAATGAAGATAAAATAAGAACATATCTTTATAGAGCTAGAAAAAGTTTTAAAGTGGAATATGGAGGGAAGCATAATGAGAAAGAATAAAGAAAATTTAAATGAAAAGCCACACTCTGATATTGAAAAAGAGAATATAGAAGACATATTCAGTAATAAAAAAATTAAGAAAACTATTATAAGAGCAAAAATAAAGTCAATATTTAAAATAGCAGTTGTATTTTTTGTTTGCCTAGTAATTACTCGTTTTGGTAATTATTATTATTTGGAGTATTTAGATGATAAAATAGTAAGACAAAATACATATTATTTAAATATTTCATCTCCTAATATTGAATTTACTGGTACTAGCAGTCAGATAGGATTTTTTTCAGGACAAGCTATTACTAGATATAATAAATACGTAAATGGAGTACGGGTAAGCTTAGGCGGTGTTAAATATAATTATGGATTTTTGAACAAGAATAATGGCAAATTTGAGTATACTGTAGATATTTTACCTAGGTTACCAGAAAACCATAAAGATATAGAAGAAAAAACAGTATATAATGGTTTAGGCCATAGATTAATGAAGTTTTACCATCCAAAAGCTAGTTTTAAAAAATATAATAATGATTTAAAATTATTAGATGGATTAGAAGATAGCAAAAATATAGAAATAGCATTATCTTTTGATAGGGATTATTCAGTTAGTGAAGTTCAAAAATTGATTCCTGAAAATATGGATCTGGGTTGGTATTGGGTAGATACATTTAATAAAGAAGACATAATTAAAATGAATGATGTTAATAATCCAAATAGAATCTTATTAGAAACATCTGATGAGATGATTGGATTTAAGGGAAAAGATTTATCAAATAGTCGATATGAAAAGCCAGAGGAAAGGTTTATTTTGGATTTAGAAAGTTTGGATAAAAAATATAAAGACAAGTACAAAAACATATTTGAAATATTAGAAGATAGCAATGGAAATATAGATGCAGAAAAAATTAGAATAATAGGAGTAGTGGTTACGGGCAATAAAGAATCTTTATCCACACTTAGGGATAAACAGTGGATAAAATCATCAAGTTTTGGTGTGATTGTGGATAAATTTTAAAAAAATAATCTAAATAATTATAAAAGAATATATAATAAATTAAATTGTGGATAAAAAAGCGTGATTAATTATCACGCTTTAATCTGTCTTAAACAATTTTTTTGTAAAATCAAGACAAGGAGTTTGACTATCACCAAAGCTAGGCAGAGTTCTTGTGAAATTAGTAAGACCGAAGCCTTCAGTATAGGTTTTAGTTTCTTTGTAAGTATTATTTCCAAAGCCTTCAATGTTATTGACTGTAGTTTCCGTTTCTATTATTTTCTTACCTTCTTCATTTTCACCTATATTTATTATCTTGGTAGACGCAGTATATTCTTTAGATTTATAATTAAAATTTTCTGTCCAAGTGTTATCCACAGCTAAAGGCGATACAAGAATTTTACTATCCTTAATTATAGATTGAGAATGCATATCGTTAGGGGTCTCAATAATTTGCCTTACAGAAGTACCATCAAGGATATAACTAAGTTTTATATTTAAATTTGACTTATCTAGTCCTTCATCACTCATAGGAATTACTTTACCAGATATGTTAACTATAGTTTCATTATCATTACTTTCTGTGCTATTTACGTTTATCTCTTCCACGTATTCTAGACTTCCACTATAATATAAAGTAGTATTTTCCTGTAATTTAAAAAATTTATATAATACCTTATCCTTAGCATGGGAAATGTTTTCACCATAAGCTACTTTAAGAACATTTTTCTTAAAAAACACAAAGGTTAGTATTGATATAACAAAGAGAATTAATATAGCAATAATAACTTTTTTATTGCAGCCTTTCATAATACATTCCTCCATATATTTTTCGAGCATAATGTTTTATAATCTTATTATATACAAACAGCTAATTATATAAGTTACAAATAAATTATATAATTATTACATATTTGTTACAAATAAAATTTATATGTTACATATTTTACATTATAATTTTACATCAATATTACAATATTAATACAGATAGAATTTAAATAAAATGAAAATTTATGGAGATGGCAATATGAAAATTAATAATAATATACTAAAAACTGAGTTTATAAGAAGACCGAATAGATTTCAAGGATATGTTATCATAGATGGGAAAGAAGAGTTAGTACATGTACCTAATACAGGAAGATGCAGGGAAATATTGATTCCAGGGTGTACTGTAGTGTTAAGAGAGGAAAATGCACCTACTAGAAAAACAAGGTATGATCTTATTGCAGGATATAAAGGTGATAAGCTTATAAATATAGACTCACATATTCCAAATAAAGTAGTAGAAGAAGCTTTAAAATTGGGAAATATACCTTCTTTAAAAAAGTATAATATCATAAATAGAGAAAAAACTTTTGGGAATAGTAGATTTGATTTTAAGTTAAGTAATGATAATGGAGAGGAGTATTATTTAGAAGTAAAGGGAGTGACTCTTGAAGAAGATAAAAAAACTATGTTTCCTGACGCTCCTACAGAGAGAGGAAGAAAGCATTTATTAGAATTAGTAGATGTAAAACATACAGGAAGAGGAGCAGGAGTTTTATTTTTAATTCAAATGAATGACGTTGAAAGTTTTTCTCCTCATGATAAAATGGATAAAGAGTTTGGGGAAGCATTGAGATATGCGAAATCAAAGGGAGTAGATATTTTTGCTTATGAATGTGAAGTGGGAGAAAACTTTATAATTTTAAGTAAAGAGGTTAAGATTATACTATAATTTAAAAGATTAAAAATGATAAACTAAGAGTAATAAGTTTAAATTTAAGAAATAAGGGTAAGAAAGAGGAGATTCTATGATTTATAATTATTGTCCTATTTGTGGAAATAAGCTTATTGAAAGAAGTAGTTGGGATGAAGGAACAGTACCATATTGTGAAAATGATGATATGTTTTTCTTTAATACACCTAAGCCTTGTGTAGTAGTAGCAGTAGTAAAAGATACAGAAATACTTCTTTTAAAGCAAAGTTATATATTTAAAAATTCTAAGGTTTTGGTATCAGGATATGTTACAAATGGGGAAACAGTAGAGGAGACGGTTTATAGGGAGGTTAAAGAGGAGACGGGGATTACCATAGGAGACATTAAATATTTAGGAAGTCAATGCATAGAAGATAAAGACTTATTAATGCTTACTTTTGTAGCAAAATATGAAGATGGAGAAATAAATAAATCTTCAGAAGTAGAATGGGTAGGGTGGCATGATTTAGATATAGCTCTTTGTGAAATGGTAGAGGATAAAATAGGAAAAAATGTAGTTAGGCATATATTAGATGAACTTAAAATAGAAAGTAAAGCATGCACATATAATTGGCAATCTAATTAAGTAGTAGAAATTTGAGTAACTTTTATAGCTACAATTCTACGAAATAAATAACATATTATATATTTGTATATAATAACTGTATTTTACACAAATTTATTTACAGATTTTTATAAAATAAAGCTTCTCAACATAGTTAAGAAGCTTTTTAAGTTATTAATTATTTAAGTTAATCTAACTAATTCAATTTTAAGCTCATTATTATTATATTCTATATTAACATCATCCGTCATCATTCCTATTAATGCAAGCTCGCAATCAGTATCATCATCTCCGTTTAAATTCCAATAATATTCTTCCATTTCAGGTCTTCTTGGGGTAGATAAAGATAGTCTAATTTCATTAAAGATATTTTCAGGTAAATCACTTATATGTGCTTTTATAAAAATAGTAGTTTTTTTCTCTTCTCTTTTTAAATTCAAATCTATATTATGACAACCATGATTAAGACAAAACATCATAATTTCATCTACTATTTTCATATTCCTTTGGTTAATATGCTTCATTAGTTTTCTTGCTCCTTTCTAAATGCAGTTATTAGTGGTACTAATATCATAGCTACAAAACCAGCAGCAAAGCCATTATGATATAAATTCATTCCACCATGAAGATATCCTATATTCATTACCATACATATATGTAAAAAACCAGATAATACTCCATAATACCATCCAAAATGCCCTCCAATAGGACATAAAGTAGTACTAAATAGTATACCTAAAATCATACCTGGTGAAGTTATATCCCATACATTTAATAGTGCGGAAATAGTTGCACCTATTATAACTGGAAATATATTTTTTAAATGCTTTCCAAAAGCTCCAAATCCTGCTACCGTAAATATGCCTGAAAGAGTTGCACCATTTAAATCTCCTCCAATAGCCATTACAAAAGCTGTTGAAAAAATACCAAGCATACCCATATTAATAAATGCAAGACTTTTCCCAAATATAGAGTAATAATCGCTTACTAATCTTCCAGAATAATTATATAACATAAATAAATTTTTTAAACATTTTTTATCAGAAAAATATCCTATTAATATCATTGAGATAAAGAGGAATAATAATATTAAGAATAAAAGTGTATTATTACCAGTTGACCATAAAAGTTTTTTTTCAAACTCCACTCCAAAAGCTCTAAAGATTGAGGTTAAACCTGTACCAATAAGGCCGCCAGCTAAGCCTATATTTGCTAGACTATAGCCTTGATGAAGTCTTAAGGTATAAGAAGCCATAGGAGCTAATATAAATCCTAGAAAAATACTTATAGATAAACTAACTATAATTGATAAGTAAAGAGGTAGGAAATCTGAAAAAAATAATTCACCAACTGTTGGAGATAAAGTAGTCCCAAAGAGCATTATTACTATAAAATTGGTAAATGGCAAACCTTGAGATTTAGAATATAGAAATATACCTATGACTATAGGCCAAATATTTAAAATGTTTTTTCCAAATAATGAAAAGCCAGCAGTAGTAAATAAACCAGCTAATATAGCACCATTAGGTTCAACCTTAAGAATGAGTAATAAAATAATCAAACTTGTTATTACTAAAGCTGAATTTATAAATGAGGCCCCAATGCCAGATAATTCAATATAATCAGTTATTAAGACGTCTGATTCAAGAATAATTTTTTTTAATCCTATTATTATATCTTTAGGGTTTTGAAGAGCAAATGCAATTATTGCTATTAATAGACAATATCCTAAAATAAAGTAATAGGGAAAATATGTACTTTTTTCAATTCGTTTATACATATACTCCTCCTCATGGGTACTTAAATTTTTGTGAATATAGTATATCACAGATGAATATACAACTAATATAAATTTTAGTAAAAAATAATTGTTTAAAGTGTTATAATAATATAATATTAATTATACTAATCAGTTTAGAAATTATACGGAAAGGAGAAAAAAATGAGAAAACATGTGCCAGAATTTAAAGGATTATTAAGAAGTCATATGATTGAGCTTCCTAAGGTTATTAGGGATGCAAGTGGTATTATTATTTTTGGTAAAAGATTAAAAAGTTTTGTATTTTCCACAGATGTAGCTGTTATTAAGAATACAAATGCAGATGCAGTAATTGCAGTTTATCCTTTTACTCCTCAGCCGAGAATAACAGAGGCACTTCTCTTAGCATCAGATGTTCCAGTTTTTTGTGGAGTTGGAGGTGCTATTACAACAGGAAAAAGAGTAATAAACTTAGCATTAGATGCTGAATTTAAAGGTGCTATGGGTGTTGTAGTTAACTCTTCTACTCCTAATGAAGTTATTAAAAAAATGAGAGAAACAATAGATATTCCTATAGTAGTAACAGTTGTCTCAGAATTTGAAGATATAGAGTCACGAATAAAAGCTGGTGTTACAATATTAAATGTATCAGGTGCTAAAAGAACACCATGTATAGTTAGACAAATAAGAGAGAAGTATCCAGAGTTTCCGATAATGGCTACAGGAGGGCCAAGCGAAAATAGTATTAGAGAAACTATTGAAGCTGGTGCCAATGCTATAACGTATACTCCACCTAATACAGGAGACATATTAAATGAAATAATGATTGCTCATAGAGATAGATATGAATCAGAACAAGAAGAGTAGTTTGCGAGGAAATATTTAATGAAAGCAGATATTGTAGTTTTTAATTGTAAAAAGTGTCCCGAATATATTTCTAATAATTGTGATGGTAAAGCAAATAATTGCATGTGTAAAAATTGCCCAAGAAATTTAGCACAATGTATAATAACTAAATACTGTAGAGAAACTGAATCAATTATAGAAATATAAAACTCTTTGGTAGTGGTGAGTAAAACACTACCAAAGAGTTTTATATTTTAAGGAGAAAAAAGTATTGATTACATCAAGGTATCTTTCAAAAAATAACTAATTAGTATATTTGTAAATTAAATCTATCTATAACAATACTATCAGTAGGTCTGTTCATCTTGCCTTGCAGAAAATGACTATCTAATCATTCTTTAATTGCTTTATTTCATTAGCTTAAATTTAGAAATTTTATTATATTATAGCTATTTATATATTTTATAGATGAATAAAAATGCATTTAAAATAGAGAATAAGGTTATAAAGTTAATTTTAAATAGTATAATTAAGATTGGAGGCATTAACTGTGATATCAAGTGAAATAAAGATGAGGGTTGCACAAAATTGTCATGGTTATCAAGGAAGAAGTACATTTTCTATGATGAGTTTTGTAGAATCAAGTCAAAGTTGTAGCAATTGCAAAAATTATGTCAGAGGTCACTGTATTAAAGATTTATTTGATGGTATTTACGACAATATACGTATTAATTAATTGATATTTCATTAAAAAATTAAATATAGAATTACAAACAATAAAAAATTAAAAATATTTGCAATATATAATAAATTATGTTAAGTTATTATATTCATAACTTGATGAATATTCTGATAAATGGTAAAATAATATTGTTTTTAAGGTTAACTTAAAATTATAAATAAGGGGTTTATACCAATATGAATATGGAGGGTTTGTTATGCATAAAAGATTATTTATACCTGGTCCAGTAGATGTAGCACCAGATGTACTGGAAAAAATGGCAACTCCTATGATAGGACATAGAAGCAAAGAGGCTTCAAGAGTTCAAAGAGCTATAAGTGACTACATGAGAGTGATATTTAATACTAAGGAAGAAATATTACTTTCAACAACTTCAGGCAGTGGATTAATGGAAGGTGCCGTACGTTCATGTACTGCAAAAAGAGCTGCTATATTTTCAGTAGGAGCTTTTGGTAACAGATGGCATGATATGGCTGTTGCTAATGGCGTTCCAGCCGATAAGTTTGAAGTTGAATGGGGTACTCCAACAAGTCCAGAGCAAGTAGATGAAGTATTAGCTACTGGAAAATATGATTTGATAACAGTAACTCATAATGAGACTTCTACAGGTATTATGAATCCACTTGATGAAATAGCTAAAGTAGTTAAAAAATATCCAGATGTAGTATTTTGTTTGGATACAGTAAGCTCTGCAGCAGGAACTGAATTAAAGGTTGATGAATGGGGCGTTGATATTTGTATAACTTCAACTCAAAAAGCTATAGGGCTTCCTCCAGGAATGTCAATGTGTACATTCTCTAAGAAGGCTATTGAAAGAGCTAAACAAGTTCCAAATAGAGGAATTTATTTAGACTTATTAGGATTGTATGAATATATACAAAAGAAAGATTATCAATATCCTTCAACTCCATCATTATCACATATGTTTGCATTAGAATATCAATTAGATAAAATTATAAATAAAGAAGGCTTAGAAAATAGATATAATAGACATATAGAGGGTGCTAAAATAGTTAGAGCATGGGCTGCAAAGCATTTTGAAATATTACCACAAGAGCCATATATGTCAAATACATTAACTAATATTAAGAATACAAGAAGTATTGATATAACTGCGCTAAATAAAGCATTAGGAGAAAGAGGATATCAAATTTCTAATGGTTATGGAAAACTTAAGGACAAGACTTTTAGAATAGCACATATGGCAGAGACAAAACCAGAAGAATTAGTAGAATTATTAAAAGTAATTGATGAAATATTAGGACTTGAATAACTTTAAATAGAAGATTAAGAATGAAAAATCAAATAATTTTTCATTCTTAATTTACATTAGGCATTAACAAACAAATAAATAGCCAGTATGATAGATTATTTCATGCTTTATGGCTACATATTTTGCTTATGTTAAGATTATTAATAAAAGTATGATGACTTGTATAAGAGAACGTATTCCTTTTATCTTTAACTAGTTGTTTAGATGCCTTAAAAGAATAGTTGTTACTAATAGATCATTGAATACTTTTATTTTTATTATTGAAAATAATTATTAAAAAACAGATAAATTGGGGGTATAATTATGATAAGAATATTGGTTACAGACGGGATGGAAGCTAGTGGTGTTGAAAGCTTAAAATCCAAAGGATTTGAAGTAGTAGAACAGTTTTATGAACCAGAAGATTTAGAAAATGCTCTTAAAGAATTTGATGTTGTAGTAGTAAGAAGTGCAACAAAAGTTAGACAACCTATCATAGATAAGGCTGCTGAAGCTGGAAGATTGAAACTTATAATTCGTGGTGGAGTTGGTGTTGACAATATAGATGTAGCTTATGCTGAAGGAAAGGGAATAAAGGTTGCCAATACTCCAAATGCAAGTAGTGCATCAGTAGCAGAATTAGCACTTGCTCATATGTTTGCTATTACAAGATTTGTAAATATATCTAATGTTTCTATGAGAGAAGGAAAATGGGACAAGAAAAAATATGAAGGAACAGAGATAAGTGGAAAAACTCTTGGTTTGATAGGTTTCGGAAGAATTGCTAAAGAATTAGCTAAGAGAGCAAATGCATTAGGAATGAGAGTTATATATACAAATAGAAGTGGTAAAGTCGAAGGATGTAATGAATTTGAATATGCTACTCTAGAAGAATTATTACCACAAGTAGATTATTTATCTTTACACATTCCATTTGCAAAAGATAAGGGTGCTACTATAAGTAAGGCTCAATTTGATATGATGAAAGATGGAGCATATTTAATTAACTGTGCTAGAGGTGGAGTTGTTGATGAAGCAGCATTAATAGAAGCTTTAAATAGTGGTAAAATAAAAGCAGCAGGAATAGATGTATTTGCTGAAGAACCAACTAAAAATACTGAGCTTGTAAATCATCCTAAGGTATCTGTTACACCACATATAGGTGCTTCAACTGTTGAAGCTCAAACAAGAATTGGAGAAGAAATAGTAAGTATTATTACTGAATTCTTTAAATAATATTCTAAAATGCAGAGGGGGACGAAAAATGGCTGTAGTAAGACCGTTTAAAGGGATAAGACCACAAAAAGAGTTAGTAGATAAAGTTGCAGCACTACCTTACGATGTCATGAACACTGAAGAAGCGAGAGAGATGGTAAAAGGAAACCCGTATTCTTTCTTACATGTTGATAAGGCTCAAATAGACTTAGACCCAAGTATAAATCAATATGATAAGGGTGTTTATGAAAAGGCTAGAGAAAATCTTTATAACATGATAGATGAGAAAGTATATATAAAAGATAATGAATCTTGTATGTATATATATAGACAAATAATGGATGGAAGAGTTCAAACAGGTATAGTAGGATGCACTTCTATCGATGATTATATGAAAGATATAATCAAAAAACATGAGCATACAAGAGCAGAGAAAGAGCAAGATAGAATTAATCATGTTGATTATTGTAATGCAAATACAGGTCCAATATTTTTAACTTATAAGAATGTATCTGAGGTTGATAAAATTGTTATAGAATGGACTAAAAAAGAGCCGGAATATAATTTTGTTTCAGAAGATGGAATAACTCATATTGTATGGGTTATAAATGATAAAAATACTGTAGATAAATTAGAAAATCTATTTAAAGAAGTTAAATATTTATATATTGCTGACGGTCATCATAGAGCAGCATCAGCTGTTAAAGTTGGACAATTAAGAAGAGAGCAAAATCCACAGCATACTGGAGAAGAGGAATTCAATTTCTTTTTATCTGTAATTTTTCCGGCGGAAGATTTATATGTTATGGATTATAATAGAGTTGTAAAAGATTTAAATGATCTTTCTACAGAGGAGTTTTTAAGTAAGGTATCTGAAAAGTTTGATATGGAGGCTTATAACTGTTGTAATCAATATAAGCCAGAAGAAAAAGGTACTTTTGGAATGTACTTAGATAAAAAGTGGTATAAGTTAACTGCTAAAAAGGAGACTTTTGATGAGAAAGATCCAGTAGCAAGTTTAGATGTTTCAATATTACAAAATAATCTATTAAGGCCATTACTTGGTATAGAAGATCCAAGAACTAGTGATAGAATAGACTTTATTGGTGGAATAAGAGGACTTAAAGAACTTGAAAAAAGAGTTGATAATGGTATGAAAGTAGCATTTTCAATGTATCCTACAAGTATAGTTGAACTTATGAATATAGCTGATGCAGGAGAAGTTATGCCACCAAAATCAACTTGGTTTGAACCAAAACTAAGAAGTGGAATATTTGTTCACGAGCTAGAATAAATATATTCTTTAAAAACTCAAACTTCTGTGTGAATGTTTGAGTTTTTTATAAGATATACTTTATTGAAATACTATTAATAATAATTGCAAAGAAAGTTAATTGTTAATAGATAGCTTGTTAGATGAATTAGTAACTTAACATAATCTTAACGTAATTTAATAAAAAAAGCGTTGACATATATAATTGATAAGAATACAATAATAGTGAAAATTAAATATACCTCGGTAGGTGAGGTTACTACAAGGATACGGGTTGCTGCCGTGAAAGAGTGGAAACATTCTTAACTGGTTAGCAGGTTTTGCCGAACAAAGAAGGCTTAATCTAATGCAATTTCATTGCCTTGCAGAGCCAAAACTTGGACGAGAAAGTATTGTTTATAATGCCTTCGTCATGTTTAAGTTTTGACGAGGTTTTTTTAATTTATTTTGAATTTTCAGGAGGTGAAAAGAATGGAGGCTGGCAGTAGTAGTACGGACAGTGGAGGTAACGATATATATTTAAAGAATAATGGACGTTTAATGTCAAGCTCTATTTCTTCTCACAGGAGTTTGATAAAGCCTATCATATATGTACCTTCTTAAAATATATACATTTTTGTTAACCAAATTTATTATCTTCACTGTTTCTTTATTAAATATAATTCGTATATTTATTAGCCTCAAATTAAATACTATTTTAAAAAGGTTTTAAAAAATATTTTTATTAGCCTTTAGTTTCTTATTGTCTTTTTTAGAATTTGGAGGTGGAATTATGATTAAAAAAAGAAATGTGAGTATAGAAAAGAGAGTAGAAAATTCTGTAAACAGACTTATTAGTTTTAGCAAGATGAATTTAGAAGAAATTTATAAAGAACTTAATACAGATATTAATGGACTATTTAACAAAGATATAGAAGACAGAGTTGAAAAATATGGACTAAATCAGGTAGCACATGAAAGACCAACACCATGGTTTATAGAGTTGATTAAAGCTTTTATAAATCCGTTTATCATAGTATTATTAGCACTTGCCGTTGTATCTTTAATAACTGATGTTATTCTTGCTGCACCAGGAGATAAGAGCTATGTAACAGTAATAATTATTAGCATAATGGTGATCATTAGTGGATTATTAAAATTTTCTGAAGAATTTAAATCTAGTAAAGCAGCAGAAAAATTAAAGGCATTAGTAAAAACTACCGCATTAGTCCATAGACAAGATATGGGAAAAAAAGAAATAGATATGGTAGAAATTGTTCCAGGAGATATAGTGTATCTCGCTGCAGGTGATATGATACCTGCTGATATAAGAATAATATCAAGTAAGGACTTATTTGTTAGCCAGTCATCACTTACTGGGGAATCAGAACCCGTTGAAAAATATCCAAATTTAAAAGAAAAAGATAAGGAATTGGGAGTAACTGAACTTGATAATATTTGTTTACTAGGAACAAATATCATTAGTGGAAGTGCAACCGCTGTAGTAGTTGCAACAGGAGATGATACCTATTTTGGTTCCATGGCATCCTCACTTTCAGGACCAAGAGTTAAAACAAGCTTTGAAAAAGGTGTAAATAGTGTAAGTACATTACTTATAAAATTTATGCTTATAATGGTACCTATAGTATTTTTTATAAACGGAATAACCACAGGTAGATGGCTAGAAGCACTTCTTTTTGCAGTATCTATTGCAGTAGGACTTACACCTGAAATGCTTCCTATGATTGTAACTTCCAATCTTGCTAAGGGTGCTGTTTCAATGGCTAAGCGTAAAACTGTAGTAAAAAAACTAGATGCTATACAAAACTTTGGAGCTATGGATGTATTATGTACTGATAAAACAGGTACACTTACTCTTGATAAGATAGTTGTAGAAAGACATTTAAATATTAATGGAGAAGAAGATATAAGAGTATTGAGACATGCTTATTTAAATAGTTTTTATCAAACTGGACTTCGTAATTTAATGGATGTTGCAATATTAGAACATGGAAAAGATCAAGGTTTTAATGAACTTGAAAAAAATTATATGAAAGTTGATGAGATCCCATTTGACTTTTCAAGAAGAAGAATGTCAGTGGTATTAAAAAATAAGGATGGAAAAAGACAACTTGTAACAAAGGGTGCCGTTGAAGAAATGCTTTCAATATGTGCTTTTGCAGAATATAACGGAGAAGTAGTAGAACTTACAGAAAAAATAAAGAATAAAGTTCTTAATATGGTTACTAAATTGAATAATGAAGGTATGCGAGTTATTGCAGTTGCGCAAAAAAATGATATTCCTGACGAAAATACATTCAGTATAAAGGATGAAAGCAATATGGTCCTTATGGGATATATAGGATTCTTGGATCCACCAAAGGAGTCAGCAGCAGAAGCAATAAAAGCATTAAAAGAAAATGGAGTAAATGTAAAAGTATTAACTGGCGATAATGATGCAGTAACGAAAAAGATATGTAAAGAAGTTGGTTTAATAGTAGATAATATACTTCTTGGCTCTGATATAGAAAAAATCAATGATGAGGAATTGTCAAAATTAGTAGATAACACTAATGTATTTGCTAAGCTTTCTCCACTTCAAAAGTCAAGAATTATTAAAGTATTACAGAATAAAGGGCATACTGTAGGATTTATGGGCGATGGCATCAATGATGCTGCAGCTCTTCGTCAGGCTGATGTAGGTATATCAGTAGATACTGCAGTAGATATAGCAAAGGAATCAGCAGATATAATTTTACTCGAAAAAAATCTAATGGTACTTGAAGAAGGGGTAATAGAAGGAAGAAGAGTTTTTGGAAATATAATAAAGTATATTAAAATGACTGCAAGCTCAAACTTTGGGAATGTATTTAGTGTATTAATTGCTAGTGCATTTTTACCATTCTTGCCAATGCTTCCTATTCATCTTTTAGTACAAAACTTACTTTATGATATTTCTCAAATATCAATTCCATGGGATACTATGGACCAAGAATATTTGAAAAAGCCAAGAAAATGGAATGCAGATGATATTAGTAGATTTATGATTTTTATAGGGCCGATAAGTTCTATATTTGATATAATTACCTATTTGGTAATGTGGTTTGTATTTAAGGCAAATACTCCAGCGATGCAAGCATTATTCCAATCAGGTTGGTTTATAGAAGGACTATTATCACAAACTTTAGTAGTTCATATGATTAGGACTAAGAAAATACCATTTATTCAAAGTAGAGCAACAGCTCCAGTTTTATTATTAACAGGTGTTATAGTTGTAGTGGGTATATTTATACCATTTACTTCTTTTGGGGCATCAATAGGACTTCAAGCACTACCAATAGCTTATTTCCCATGGCTTATAGGAATTCTTTTATCATATTGTGTACTAACTCAAATAGTAAAAACTATGTATATTAAGAAATTTAATAGATGGTTATAATTAAACTAATTATATTAAAGAGCTCAAATATTCTGTAATGAATGTTTGAGTTTTTTAGTAATATATAGATGAGTTTGTATATTAATTAAAGTTTTAATTCATATATAAAATTATTATCAACATAGCAAATAGAATAATAATTTAAAATAGCTAACTTTATTCATAATAAAATTAATAATATCTATATAGAAGACGAATATAAGAATACATTTTATTAATAACATTTCTCTTGATAATTCAATTGAAAAGAATTATTATTTAATATGTTTATAAAAAATAAATAAAGGAGTGATTTTGTGGCTCAACATTCACTATCAAGAACAGAGCTTTTAATTGGAAAAGCTCCATTAGATAAGTTAAAAGAAAGTAAAGTTGTAGTATTTGGAATAGGTGGAGTTGGAAGCTTTACTACGGAGGCATTAGCAAGAAGTGGTGTAGGAACACTTGTATTAATAGATGATGATGAAATATGTTTAACTAATATAAATAGACAAATACATGCAACCTATAAAACTATAGGGAAAAGTAAAGTAGAAACTATGAAAAATAGAATTCTTGAGATAAATCCTAAATGTAATGTTATAACTCATCAAACCTTTGTAACTAAGGATAATATTCAAGAGATAATTACAGATGATGTAGATTATGTAGTAGATGCTATAGATACAGTATCATCTAAAATAGCTTTAATAGTTTATTGTGATGAAAAAAGTATACCGATAATAAGTTCTATGGGAACAGGTAATAAGTTAGATCCTACTCAATTTAAAATAGCAGATATATACGATACAAAGATATGTCCATTAGCTAAAGTAATGAGACATGAGCTTAGAAAAAGAGGAATTAGAAAAGCTAAAGTACTATATTCTGAAGAGATGCCAAGAAAACCTAAAACAGAAGATGTTATAACTTGCAAAACAGGTTGTGTATGTACTGGTGGTTCTAAAAAATGTACTGCAAAACGACAAATACCAGGAAGCATATCTTTTGTACCACCAGTTGCAGGAATGATAATAGGTGGAGAAGTTATAAACGATTTAATAGAAGAAACTCTTAGAATAGAAGACAATAGAAAAGTATTAACATTATAATTTAAGATATATTATAAAATAACTAGTTAGTATGCTAGTTATTTTCTTTTCTATAGATAAATAGAAATACAGATTATAAAATATAGTTAATCTGTATTTTGTTATGTATAAAATCTAATAAATATTTATTATGGTAAATAATTTATGCATAATGATATATTTTTGAATTTAATGTAATAAATATAGTTTTTTTAAGATTTATATCAAATTAATTAGACGAAATAATACATTATTTGTATTATTTCATAAATAACAAACAGTTAGTAAAACTGGGGCTTTTAGAAAATAAAAACGTTTTAGTAGCAAGATGTTTATTTCAAACAAATTAAAACAGTACTTGAAAAAAATTGAAAAAATACCTTTTCTATAATAGAATTAAGGTATGGAAATATTTAAATGATTTTACAAATAATATTGTTATAGTTGGGGATGGAATTTTGAAAGATGCCATTAAAGCAATGTGGTTTTAGGGTTTTAAATATATTAATAATATTTTTACTAAATTAATAAATATAAGCAATCTAAATCTTAGATTTAAAAAAGTACTAATAATTTTTTTAAATAAAAATTTTAATTTTGATATGTTTGATATGTTTGAATAAATATAATAAATAAAATCGTAACTTAGATATCTCTTAAAAGAATTTATTTCTGTGGAGTTATCTTTTAATTGATGGAGCGAATTTTATATAATATTAAAATTATAATCGTAATCTACAATTGATTTAAAGCAAGAAAATGCATTAAAGATATATTTGTTAAATAATATTTTAGGAGTAGATTTTAGGGGATGTATTATATATTCAACAAGGAAAAAGTATAAAATAAAGGGTTTGACTTTAAAGGAGGTTTTTAGCTAATAGATATATAATATCATAAAATTTATATTGTAACTTTGAATTGTTGTTAAGCTAGAGCAAACCTCATCAGAATCTTATAGTGTAACTTTTCATAATTATAAAGATAAAGCATATATGGTATATAAATTTAAGGAATTGGTAGTTGAAAAGCTTAGGGGTTAATAAGCTCTGCTAATTAAAAGGGGATAAGTAAATGGAGATACTTAAGGAGTTTATAATTAGCTTTATTGAAGGAATTTGTATGTTAATATTATGGAGGAAACTAGGACTAAGAGATTATTTACTTAAAAACACTCTCATAATAGCTATAGGAGCATTAATTATGTCACTAATTAACTTTAATATATATTTTGAAGTGATTTTAAGTCAATTAATTATACTGCTTTTAATTTCATATGTTCATAAAAAGAATATTATTAAAACATGTATAGAGTTCTTAATAGTTTTATCTTTAAATATAATACTTCAATTAATAGGTGTAGGCATTTTTAAATTTTTAATAGGGTCTTATAATAATACCTATTGCTATAATTTAATAATTCAGTTAAGCATTTTTATGTTTACATATATAATGTGTAACGTTGTTTTTAAAAATAAGATCTACTACATAGAGAATATAGATAAAAAAGCAGTAGGTTTTTTTGTAATCAACTTATTAAGTTATATATTAATTTTAAAAATAATATGGAATTTTAATGAAAATATAATTTTAAAAAATATGGTTAAAATAATTTTTCTTATATCATCAATATTTATATTTAATATATTAATGTATTCTTATGTTACTAAAATTGAAAAACAAAAGAATAATGCTAAGGCACAAGAACAATATAATAATATATTAAAAAGTCTAACAGAAGAAATACGGCAACGACAGCATGACTTTAGGAATCATTTAAATATTATTAATGGATTAGCACAGGTCAGTGATGAGAGAGAAGTTAAAGATAAGATAAAAGCTTATATAGGAAAACTAAGTAATTCTATGATGGATATAGAAAAAATAATATACATAGATAATACTATAATTAGAGCAATTATATATAGTAAATTTCAAGAGGCAAAAAAGAAAAACATTGGATTTTCCTATTGTATAACAAGTTCACTAGACAATATGCCATTAGAAGATTTTCAGATGTCAGAGATACTGAGTAATTTAATTGATAATGCTTTTGAAGCAGTTGCGAGTCAAGAGGATCAATTAATCGAAGTAGAGATATATGAAGAAGAAGATAACAGTATAATTGAAGTTAGAAATAGTGGAATAACAGTACAACCTGAAAATGTAGAGAAAATATTTGAAAGAGGTTTTTCTACTAAAGAAGGAAAAGGGCGAGGATATGGCCTTTATAATGTAAAAAGAATTGTAGAAGGTACAGGTGGAAATGCTCAGATATACTTAGAGGATAATTATACTGTTTTTAAATTAATAATAAAAGATAAAAAAGCATGATAAAAATCATGCTTTTTTCTACCATTCATTTAAAAAATTATACAATGCAGGATATACATTAAGATTTGATAATAGCATCATATATTCGTCCATTGCCTTAGGATTCTCTTCTCTTTTCTTTATAGCTCTTATCATCAAATTTTTAGGAGTTTCTAGTGGAGATATATATTCTACTACAGAAACATCATAACCTTTTGCTTCAAGCATTAAACTTCTCATTCCATCAGTTAATACATCTGCTATTCTTGCTTTAAATACTCCATGCTTTAATATAGATTTGAAGGGCTCAAAACTATATTGATCTAACATTTCTCTATGGCAGCATGGAACTGCTATTATTACATCTGAATCTACCTTTATCCCTAATGCCAATGCCATATCTGTTGCAGTATCACAAGCATGAAGAGATATAACTACATGAATTTTTTTATCTGGCGTATAGTTTTTTATATCTATAGCGTGAAATTCCATATTTCTATATCCTAAGTTTTGTGCCATTTTTTTAGAACTTTCAATAACCCCTTCAGAATAGTCTAAACCTATAAAATGACATTTTCTTTTTTTTACTTCTGTTAAATAGTAGTTAAGCACAAAAGATAAATAAGATTTGCCACAACCACAATCTAATATGTTTATAGTAGTATTTTTAGGTAAGTCATCTAATATGCCCTCTAAAAGTTCTACATAATGATCAATTTGATTATATTTTCTTATTTTATCATTTTTAATTTTGCCTTCTTTACTCATTATTCCAATTTCTTTAAGAAGTGAATCAGCTTTTCCTACTTTTATATAATAATCTCTATTTAATATTGTAGAAGTATTTCCATGGAAATTTAAACCTTTTTTGCTGGAAGTATTAGGCGTAGAAGGGGTTTCTTCATCTTCTACATCTACAGTTCTCATAGTTACATTTTTATTATCAGCGATTATTAAAATAACTTCTCCACGCTCACTATAGGTCAAAGATATAGAATCATAATTTTCAGCTTGTTTTATCATTTCATTAAATAGTTCAGATATAGTTAAAACTTTTGTTATTCCATTAAAGTTATAATTTAATTTATCATCTTCAAAATTTGCTATACCTTTAAAGTCTTTTAAGCCAGCAGCATAATTAATTGTTATATGTTTAAAAATTGCCTTATTTTCCTCAAATCTATTTTCTAATCCCATTAAAAAGAGTTTTAATTTATTAATATTAGCCTTATTCATGTTATCAAACCTCTCGCTTATTTTTATTATAAGTATATCAAAATCCTTTATTTTCTAAAAGAATAAAGTATCTTAGTTATATTTTATCCAATATTAAATTTTTAAAATATAATGCTACAAATCTGTTGAAGTATTCAATAAGTAATAATTATACTATATAATTATTACTTGAGGGGGAAGATTTATTTAAAAAAAAGAAATAACTTGATGATATTAATTTTTATGTTTATAACCATAATTTTAATAGCCATATCAGATAATATAAAGGGTGTTTTAATTCCTACATTCAAAGAAGATTTTTCAATAGATAATTCCAGTATAGGATATATGATTACCATTGGATACATAGGATATATTTCTTTTACATATATAGGAAGATTACTTTGTGAGAAAATAGGTCAGAAAAAAGTATTATTATTAGGGTTAGGGATATGTATTATTACTTTATTTTTATTTTCATAGATATCAAGTTATACTATGCTCCTAATATGTATGTTTTTATTAAATGTTGGAATAGCTCTACTTAGTATTAGCATTAATACCCTTGTGCCTATTGTTGCTATGAGTTTTCAAGCAATAATAATGAATACCACTCATTTTTGTTATGGACTGGGCTCAACAGTAGGACAATATACAACAGAAATCTTATTGGAAAATGGAGTAAATTGGAGAAGCATTTATTTAGTTATAGCTGTACTTTTTGCACTTGCTTTTATAGGATTTATATTCGTTAAAACACCACAGGCACATATAAAGAAGGGAAATAATAAAGTAAATCTATCGCGAATTTTTAAAAATAAGATGGTTTATTTTTATGTACTTGCGTTAGGTTTTTATTGTTTTGCAAAGAGTGGTACATCAAATTGGTTAGTAAATTTTACACAAGAAAACTATGGCTTCAGCTATAAACAAAGTTCTACATATTTATCAATATTTTTTGCTACACTTACTATAGGAAGATTATTAGGTGGTTTTGTGGTAGAAAAAGGGGGATACTTAAATTTAGTAATAATGTCTTTATTTACAGGACTTATTTTATATGTATCAGGGATAGTAATAGGTAGTAATACCATAATTTTAATTTGTGTATCAGGATTATTTTTTCTATAGCTTATCCTACTGTAGTTATTACTATAAGTAAGACTTTTAAGGATGATGCAATATATATTACAGGGGTTATAATTACTGCAGCAAGCATTATAAATATGGTATTAAATAATATTATAGCTAAACTTAACGACCTAATTAGTTCAAATTTAGCTTTTTATATAATACCTATAAGTTTACTAATATCTATAATCTTTGTGTCATTAATTTATAAAGATACTAAAAAAACTTTAGCTTAAGGTAGGGATTTTATAATGAATAAAGGAAAATGGGTTAGTTTAAATTTAGCAAATGGAAGTAGAAGAGATTACATAATAAGAGATAATTTAGGTATAACTATAGGAAGAATATATATAATAGAAATAGATAGCGACAATAGAAGTTGTTTATTTAGGCTGAAGTTTTATAAAAGTAAAGAGGAAGGTTATGACTATTTAAAAGATACTATTACTCTTATTTTAAATATATTATTTAAGAATAACAAAGTAAATAAGGTGAATGTACTTTGTGGAGAAGATATTAACTTAAATGCCTTTACTAATCTAGGATTTGAGCTTGAAGGAATCATATCAGATAATATAATACATAAATCAAAATTAGAGCATGAACTTCTATTTGGTATAAATAAAAATAGTTATGAAAGAAGCTATATAGAAAAAGAATTAATTTTACATGGGAAAAACATATACTTAAAGGCCTTAACTCCAGAAGATTCAGAAGAAATATTAAAATATTATGTTAAAAACAGAGAATATCTTACCCCTTTTGAGCCTTTAAGAGATGAAAATTTTTACACTTTAGAAGAACAATCTACAAGCTTAATTGAGAGTTATAAACAATTTATAAAGGGGCAAGCTGTACATTTTGGAATTTATAAAGAAGGAAGATTTATAGGTAGAATTAAAATAAATAACATTGTTATGGGTGTGTTTAGAAATGCATTTATTGGATACTCTATAGATGAAAATGAGCAAGGAAAAGGATACATGAAAGAAGCAGTAAAACTTGCAATAGATTATGCTTATGAAGAATTAGAGCTTCATAGAATAGAGGCTAGTACAATGGTATCTAATGAAAAGTCACAAAGAGTATTGAAAAGTTGTGGATTTCAAGAATTAGGTGTTAGCAAAGAATATTTATATATAAATGGTAAATGGCAAGATCATGTTGTGTTTTATAGAAATAAGAAATGATGAGTATTGGGTTTACTTTTATAGAGTATAGTAGTATTATAGATATGGTGATGATATAATTCACTAGAAACTTAATAGATCTTGTTAGGTGAGGTTACTGTATGAAAATATGCCACTGCCCAGAAATGTCCAGAGACACCAATGGGTTAGCAGATACTATCGGATTAAGGTTTTATCTAATGTGGCTGAGAATTTCTCTACGTCTTACAGAGCTAAAACTCAACGAGTTGAGTGTGCTTTGCATTAATGCACTTTATTGGAGCTTTTAATTTGAGCGTTCTAATCTCTTTACTCGTGGAGTAAAGAGATTTTTAATTTTGATTTTGGAGGTGGCTGTCATGGAAGATGGCGGGAGTTATAGTATTTTGAAAAATTTAATATTCACTGCTATTCATGTAGTCACAAAAGAAGATGAATAGCAGTGCCTAATAGGAGGTATTGCATATGGAATTCAAAAAAGTATTAGATTTAATTAAAACAAGCAAATTTGTTGATGCAAGAAACTTATTAATTGAGGAAAAATCAGTAGATATTGCTCAATTTTTAGAAGAAGTAGATAGAGATAAAATGCTAATTATATTTAGAATTTTACCAAAAGACATAGCTACAGAAGTATTTTCTTATATGTCTACAGAAGATGTACAATATATTATAGAAGCTATAACAGATGATGAGCTTAGTCATATAGTTGATAAATTATTTTTAGACGATACTATAGATATATTAGAAGAATTGCCTGCAAATGTTGTTAAAAAGGTTCTTAAAAATACTAAAGAAGGTAAAAGAAGATTGATTAATACCTTTTTAAATTACCCAGATAATTCTGCAGGTAGCATAATGACTATAGAATATGTAAGACTTAGAAAAGAAATGACAGTAAAGGAAGCTGTTGATCATATTAAAAGAACAGGGCTAAACAAGGAAACAATAGACACCTGCTATGTAACTAATGAAAAGAGAAAACTAGAAGGTGTATTATCTATTAGAGATTTAATATTAAATGATGATAATGAAATCATTAAAAATATAATGGATGATAATGTTATTTGTACTCATACATTAGATGACCAAGAAGAAGTAGCAGATTTATTTAAAAAATATGACTTTTTAGCAATGCCAGTAGTAGATAATGAAAATAGATTAGTAGGTATTATAACTATAGATGATATAGTAGATATTATAGAACAAGAAAACACAGAGGATTTTCAAAAGATGGCTGCGATGGGGCCTTCAGAAGAAGAATATCTAAAAACTAGTGTACTTAATTTAGCTAAGAATAGAATAGTATGGCTGTTAGTTCTTATGATATCAGCTACATTTACAGGAAGTATAATTAAAAGATATGATGAAGTATTACAATCAGTGGTTATACTAGCAGCATTTATACCAATGCTAATGGATACAGGTGGAAATGCAGGATCACAAGCTTCAACTCTTGTTATAAGGGGATTAGCCTTAGGGGAAATTGAATTAACTGATATATTTAAAGTGTTATGGAAAGAACTAAGAGTTAGTGTTGTTGTTGGTATTGTACTATCAGGAGTAAACTTTTTAAGAGTATATTTTTTAGAAAAGGTAGAATTATATGTAGCAATAACAGTATGTACAACTTTATTCTTTACAGTAGTAATAGCAAAAGTAGTAGGATGTGTTCTTCCTATAGTTGCTAAAAAGTTAAAACTAGACCCAGCTATAATGGCTAGTCCATTAATAACTACTATTGTTGATGCTTTAGCGTTAATAATATATTTTGGAATGGCAGCGATGTTTTTAGGAATATAGGGAAAGGATTGGTGAGATAAACCAATCCTTTTTTATATATGTAAATTTGTTATAACTTTATAGTACTTCTTTAAATACATTTAGTATAGTAATCATATATTCTATTAAATTTTACTTCTTGCTTATTTATTTTTTTAATTAGTATCAATATTATTTTAATTTTAAGAAACTATAATTATCATTCTATATGAAATTTGTATCAAAGATAAATCAATTATAAAACAATATTTAAAGTTTTACTTTATAATTTAAGATCTAATTATATGCGCTTTATTATGGATTTTTATAAGATAAAATGATAAATAAAGAACAAGTAAAACAAAACTATCCCAGGTGTATCATTATAAAAAAAAGCTAGAAATATAAAGAAAAATAGAGAATGTTAAATTTAATAGTGAATTATAAGATATAAGGTATAAATGTGTAATATACTTTATGATAATATATTCCTTGTCGCTGCAACACAGACGTGTTAGTGACAAGCTGTTCAATTAACTTTTTAAATTAAATTAAAAAAGTTGTTGACAAGCAAAAAAATAAGTGATAAACTGATTAAGCAGTCGGAAAACGGCGGTAAAACAGTAAAAAACTTGGTCTTTGAAAATTAAACAGAGAAATAGGTAAAACCAGTTAATTCATTGAGTTTCGTAAGAAATTTAATAATGA
>NZ_AYSO01000009.1 GCF_000816675.1 Clostridium argentinense CDC 2741
GTGAGAGGTGTAAGCATGGTAACATGTTCAGCTGACTCATACTAATAAGTCGAGGGCTTGACCTAATTAATTTCACTGTGCAATTTTCAGAGAATAATTTCTTTGAAAATTTATGAAAAAAGTTATTGACAAAGATAACTTAATAAATTATAATAACAAAGTAAGTTAATTTAAAATTTGATAGAAACGAGTAATACAAGGAAACAAATGAGCGAGGAGCGGAGTTTACTAATGGTAAATGAGCACCATAGCGAATGCAGTTGACGAAGTAGTACGAAGTTTATAGCAAATTTAGATCTGGTGATGATGGTCCTAAGGGTAACACCCCTTTCCATTCCGAACAGGCAGGTTAAGCCTTAGGACGCCGAGAGTACTGCACGGGAGACTGTGTGGGAGGGTAGGTTGTTGCCAGGTAGTGTTAACTAAGAAAATTTAGTTAACAGTATGGATCTTTAGCTCAGTTGGTTAGAGCAACCGGCTCATAACCGGTAGGTCCGGGGTTCGAGTCCCTGAAGGTCCACCATATTTGGGGGTATAGCTCAGTTGGGAGAGCACCTGCCTTGCACGCAGGGGGTCAAGAGTTCGAATCTCTTTATCTCCACCAAAAAGCAATCCAGAAGGATTGCTTTTTTTATTTTTAGAATAAATTAATTTTAAAATCTAGATTGGCTACAATTTAAATTATACATTCTTATTGTTTCTATTAATTTCATCTGTATTTGCTTTATTGCACCTGTTTCAATTATTAAATCCCTAAAGTCATCATCAGATAAGAATGAACGACTAACCCTATCTAATGAACTAAAAGCTTCTGTAAAGTAATTATTAGCAGGAGTTTGTAGATTATTAATCCAATAACATAAGTTCATTTCATTGTAAGCCTTTGTGTGAACTAAAGCCTCCATGTATCCTTCACTTCTAAATTGATAATATTTACCTTGCTCGAAATTTGATACGAAGTTTAAAAAGTTATTATCAACATTAAGTTTATCATTAGTTAATAGTGTATTTATCATTTCGTTAGCTGATCGTAGATCAGTACTAAATTGGGATAAAATCTTTAAAACGCCTTGAGATACTTGATCATAAGGCATTGATATAAAAATTGACATATTTCCCCCTTTTTAATTAATGCTTTCAATGCTATAATATGAGTTACTTTTTATATAGTTACAAAATTATAATGGGAGATGAATTTATGTGTAGTAAAAATTATATACCAATGGATGAGAGCATTTGGAGTGGAAGAGTGGACAGTACTTCCAACTACGATGCTTTTAGATGGCACCAACATGTTAAGCTATTAAATTTATGGGACGAAAATATAAAGCCTGTAGAAAGCTTAAGCTTTGGCATATTAGGTTTTTGTTGTGATATAGGTATAAAATTAAATAAAGGCAGAGTTGGTGCAATAAATGGTCCAATATCCATAAGAACTCAAATGGCAAACTTCCCTTGCAACTTTTATGAATGTGTAAATATATTTGATGCAGGTGACATAGTTGCAGAAGGATTAAGTTTGAGTGAAGCACAAGAACTTTTATCTAAATCTGTGGCTAGACTTCTTAGTTTAAATATATTCCCAATTGTATTAGGCGGCGGACATGAAACTGCTTTAGGAAACTTTAGAGGGCTCTTTAATAATGTACAAAATATATGTGATAAACCAAAGATTGGTATAATAAATTTTGATGCTCACTTTGATTTACGACCTTATGATAAGGAAGGAAGCTCTGGAACTATGTTTAGGCAAATATCAGATATCTGTAAAAATAATGATATGGATTTTTCCTATTTCTGTGTTGGTGTTCAAGAACATAGTAATACAATTGAGCTTTTTAAAACTGCTAATAAATTAGGAGTTAAATATGCCCTTGCAAAAGACATAGTATCTAGTGATGGATGGGCACTTATTAAAGCCTTAAAAGATTTTATAAAAAAACAAGATTACATATATGTAACCATTTGTTCTGATGTATTTTCAGCAGCTTTTGCTCCAGGTGTTAGTGCAATTCAAACTGTTGGATTAGATCCTGAAATGGTAATTCAAGTCTTAAAACATATATTGAAGTCAGGAAAGGTTATGAACTTTGATATATGTGAAGTAGCTCCAAGATTTGATAAAGATAATATAACTTCAAATACTGCAGCAGTAATAATATTTGCTCTAGTAAATACTATTTGTAAGCAATATAACTTAGATTATAGCTATTAAAATAAAGAATATAGTTTTAAATTTTGTTCTTTCAATATATTTGTATATAATAGACATATATAAATGTACCACTCATAAGTTTAACCTATATACCCATAAATTTGTGTTAACAAATTATTTTAGCTTATATTTAAATAAGTGAGAATTGACGATTGACAATGGACAATTATGGATACTTCTCTCACGAGAAGTTTTGAATTTATTTTTTTAAAAGTGATAAAGTCACTTTTATTATAAATCTGTTTAAGAAATTGGTTGGTTTGATAAAACTAATTTGAACAATTGTCAATTCTCCACTGATAATGGAGAATTGAATCTGGTTAATAATGCTAATAAGGATTGATATTTTTAGAGAGATTAAATTTAAGAGTAATATATATGAAAACATACATTTTAGGAGTTATATATGTTTATTTATAGAGTAAAACAATTTTTTAAGGCTGTAACAGCTAAAATTACAGATGAAGATATACAGTTTATTAATAGATATTTAGAACCTTTTGAAATCGAATTATTTGATAAACTTAAGGTTTATGATAAAAAACATTGTATAAATGTGGCTAAGGATATTTTAGAAGAAACTAAAAAAATATCTTTAAATCATGATGATATAAAGATATTAATAAAAGCAGGCTTTCTTCATGATATAGGTAAGTTATATAAGAGTTTAAATCCCATAGAAAAATCTATAGTAGTTGTTTTAAATTTTATTACTAAAGGCAGATTAAAAAAATTTGATAATAAAAAATTTATAAATGTTTATTATAATCATGGTGAAATAGGATATAACATATTAAAAGAATATAATTATGATGATAATTTGTTAAATTTAATAAGATATCATCATACAAATAATTACCAAAATATTTCCATGGACATATTAAAAAAATGTGATGATAGAAATTGATTCTACTTGCTAAAAGTAAATTCAAATTAGAATTATAAATTACCTTCATATTACATAAGAAAAACTACTATTAAATATTAATTTTTAATAGTGGTTTTTTTAAGTCAATATTTATATATTAAAGTAAAATGATTTTATTAAAAAAATCTTTAGATGATAAGTAATTATAAGGATAGTTAGTATTCCTATATATTTTATAGTATACTGAATCATAAAAGTAATATATAAGATAACTATATGTCGAATATAGATTTTCCTAGAACATAAAATATTTTAAAAATCTTTAATTAATTATTTTCTTTAAGATTATTTAAATATATTTTATTATATTTTTTCCAAGAGTTAATGCCATAAACAACTCCACAAAAACATCCTATTAACATAGTAAATATTAGAGAATTTTTATTTAAAGTATATTTTCTTTTAATGTTATTTATAATTCCAAAAGTTAATATAAATATGGATACATAGATAATAGTATGTTTTAAGATGTAAAGAGTTTGTCCTTTCTTTCTCCAATTGCTCCAATATGATATAAAATTATTTCTTATATGCATTTAATACCCTCCCATTTCTATAAAATAAATATAAAAATATTATATCACTTATTTACATTAAATGGTAATAATATTATAATAATATATATATTTCATAGCCAGAATTATAGAAAAGAGCATAGTTTATAAATATCTATTTATTTTTATTATAAATAGATATTTATAATGTTAAAATATACTTATACCTTAAAAATATATTTTATATATAAGATGGAGGAAAAAATGAATTCACAAATTCGTAGAGAAAAAATTAAAGAAGTATTATGTAAAAGTAATGACGCTTATAAAGGTCAAAACTTAGCAGAAATTTTTGGTGTTACAAGACAAATTATAGTAAAAGATATAGCTATATTAAGAGCTGAGGGTATTAATATAATTGCTACTCCTGAAGGTTATATTGTGCCTAATAATGATACTATGAAAGTTAAAAAAGTAATTGCTACTTTACATAATAAAGAAAATATAGAAGAAGAAATGAAAACTATTGTTAAGTATGGTGGAATAATTGAGGATGTTATTGTTGAGCATCCGTTATATGGAGAAATAAAAGGGATGCTTATGGTAAAAAATTTATATGATGTAGAAAATTTCATAGATAACCTTCATAAGTATGAAGCAGAACCATTATTTTTATTAACTAATGGAATTCATCTTCATACAATTAGTGCAGAAAATGAAGAAGCTATGGATAACATTATAGATGAATTAAAAAATAAAGGATTTTTGGTAGATAATATATAAGTTAATATACTATTCTATATAGGATTTATGTTTAAATAATAGTATTATTAAGATGTACAGATATTTATGTGTTTTAAGAAAATAAATGTTCAATATTTCTATAAAAGAGAGTATCATTAAAATTTTTAGCTAATTATTTAATTTCATATATTTTAAGAAAAAAATTATGAGAGGAGATATAAAACTTAATATATACTTATTTGAAAAAGGATAAGAGGTGATAGTGTGAAGAAGAAGGGAATAGTATTTTCTTTTATAATAATGATAATATTAATACTTTTGGTTTTAGCTTCTAGCATAAACATATTAGTTGATTATCAATGGTTTAAAGAACTAGGATATTTATCTATATATTTTAAAAGAGTTGTAGCTACGTTAAAGTTAATGATACCTGTATTTATTATTATTTTTACTGCTATAACAGTATATTATATAAGCTTAAAACCTAGTATCATGAAAATGAGAAAAGTTATAGAAAGAAATAGAGCTAAAGAGAAAAAGATATTTAAAGTATTTCTAATTATAAATGCTTTAGTTTCTATGTTTTTTTCCTATATTTTTGCATCAAATTATTGGTATAGAATATTAGAGTTTACAAATTCAACAACCTTTAATTTAAGTGATCCTATATTTAATAAGGATATTTCTTTTTATGTATTTAAGTTGCCTTTAATACAATCATTATATAGCAGCATAATTTCTTTGTTAGTTATTTTAGTAATAATTACTTTTATAATTTATATTTCTTTTAGTGCTAAAGATAAAATACAGGACAAAGTTGTTAATATAAATAATAAAAGTTTTAAAAGTTTTAAAAGTGGTATAACAAATTTTGCAGGTAAACAGTTAGCTGTACTTTCAGCATTAATTATGCTGTTTATAGCTTTCGGATATATGATTAGTGCATGGAACTTAGTTTATTCACCACAGGGTGCAGTTTTTGGTGCAAGTTATACAGATATGAAAGTTAGCTTGAAATTTTATAGGGCTATTTCAATAGTAGGGTTAGTAGCTTCAGTAGTAGTATTCTTTAGTATAATTACATCTAAAGTAAAACCTATAATTTATTCAATTGTTTTAATGTTTGTTCTGATTATAGGGGAAGGGATATCTACAACCTTTGTTGAAAAGTTTATAGTTCAATCTAATGAAAAGACTTTAGAAAAACCCTTTATTGAATATAATATTGATTATACAAGAAAAGCTTTTAATATTGATGGAATTAAAGAAGAAAATTATAATGTTATTAATAATTTAACTCAAAAAGATATAAAAGATAACAAGGATATAATTGATAATATAAAGATAAATGCATATAAGCCAGCGTTAGAATTTAATAATCAATTTCAATATATAAGGTATTATTATGGGTTCAATGATATTGATATAGATAGATATAATATTAATGGAAAGTACAGTCAAGTATTTATTGCACCTAGGGAGTTAGATTTAAATAAATTAGATGATAACTCAAATACATGGCAGAATAGGCATTTGTCTTATACTCATGGATATGGAGTTGTAATGAGTAAGGTTAATTCAGTAACAAGTGAAGGACAACCTAACTTTGTTATTAGTAATGTACCTATAGAAAATAAAACGGATATAAAGATAGATAATCCAAGAATATACTTTGGAGAAAGTACAAATGACTATAGTATAGTTAATACTGATCTTGGTGAAATTGATTATCCTATGAGCGGAAAAAATGTAACTAATAACTATGATGGAGAAGCTGGAATAAGAATGTCTATGCTAAATAGAATTTTATTTTCATTCAAATATCAAAATCCTAAGTTTATTTTATCTCAGGATATAAATAGAGATAGCCAAATACTTATACACAGAAATATAAAAGAAAGGGTAAATAAAATAGCACCTTTTTTACAATATGATAGAGATCCTTATATAGTTGTAGATAATGGTAAGTTATATTGGATTATGGATGCGTATACAGTAACAGATAAGTTTCCTTTTTCTCAGCCTTTAGATAATAACGTAAACTATATGAGAAACTCTGTTAAGGTTATAATAGATGCATTTAATGGTACTACAAACTTTTATGTTGTAGATAAAAATGATCCTATAGCCGTTACTTACTCTAAAATATTTCCACAATTATTTAAAGATGTTGAAGAGGCACCTAAATCTTTAAGAGATCATTTTAAATACCCTGAAGATTTATTTAATATTCAGTGTCAAGTTTTAGGTAAGTATCATGTAGAAGATCCTGGAGTGTTTTATAATGGCGATGATGTATGGAGCATAGCAAGTGATAAAGAAAAAATAGATGGAAGTGAAGAAGAAAAATTAAATGAAGCTTCCTATGTTATTATGAGATTACCTAATGAAACAAAAGATGAAATGGTAGTATTGGAATATTTTAATACTAAAGGTAGAGATAATATGGTAGCTATGTATGGAGTAAGAATGGATGGAGAAAATTATGGACAAATGTTCCTCTATAAATTTCCTACAGGTGGTACCGTATATAGTCCTATGTTATTTAAACAAAAATTACATCAAGATCCGGAAATATCCAAGGAATTATCTCTTTGGGATACGAAAGGCTCAGAAGTTCAATTTGGAGAAGTTTTAATTATTCCAATAGAAAAATCTTTACTATATGTTGAGCCTCTTTATTTAAGAGCAGCAGGAGAAAAAAGTATTCCAGAAATGAAAAATGTAATTGTAGGATACGGGGATCAAATAGTTTTAGCTAATAACATTGAAAGTGCATTAGCTCAATTGTTTAATTATGAGGATAAAGCTGGAGATGAAAATAAAGTGATTACAGCCACAGATAATGCTGATATTAAGAAGATTAAAGAATTGTATGATAAAGCAATAGAAGCTCAAAAGAATGGAGACTGGGCTAAATATGGCGAATATATAAATTCACTTGGTAAAGAAATAGAAAAAGTTTCTAAATAGTACAAGTTAAATTTATGGAGGAATTATGGACTACGATGTGCTTGTATTAGGTGGCGGCATGATAGGTTGTGCCGTTGCCTATGAATTATCAAAATATAATTTAAATATAGCTGTAATAGAAAAAGACCATGATATTGGTTCAGATGCAGCATTAATAAATACAGCAACAATTTATGATGGGCTTGAGTGTGAAGATACACTTAGCTCTTCATTAATTCGAAAAGGCAATAAAATGATTGACAGTTATGTAAGTAAATTTAATGTCCCTTTTAAAAGATGTGGTTCATTATATGTAGCTAAAAATAGTGACCAAGAAATACAAATTGAAAGAATGTATAAAATAGCTCTAGAGAAGGAAATAAGGGAAGTTAAGCTACTTTGTGATGGGGAGATTTATCGAGTAGAGCCTAATTTACAAAGAGGATTTAAAAAGGCACTATACATTCCTAATACAGGTGTAGTATGCTCTTACGATTTAGCATTAGCTTATGGAGAAATTGCCTTTGATAATGGGGTAAAATTTAAGTTAGAAGAAGAAGTTCTAAATATTGAAAACACATCAAAGGGATTTAAAGTTGAAACAAATAGAAATAAATTTACTTGTAAAATAGTTATAAACACAACCTCTCAAAAGGATTTAGGGAGAGATTATAACAAAAATAAAATAAAAGATGCTTATAAAAATAATTTAAAATATTTTATAGTAGATAAAAGCTATAATAATTTGTACTCGAACATAATTTTTGATATAGACAATAAGGAAAGACGGTATATACGCCCAACAATGAATGGAGAAATAATAGGAGCATTAAGCACAGATGAAAATGTAAATTATGATATAGTTATAGATAAATTATCTCATTTAACTGGAAAGGTTGATGCAAAGAGTATTAAAATGGTTCTTGACTGGAGCCTATACGACGAGCCTGTAGTTATTGATGATAATTTAAATGATAATGGTTATATTAATGTAAGCGTTAAGCATTTTGGAAAAGTTACTATGACACCAGCTATTGCTGATATGGTTTGTAAAATGGTAGTTAATGATTTAAATTGTATATTAAAAAAAGATTTTATAGATAGAAGAAGAGAGTGCTATAAATTTAGAGATTTAAACAATGAAGATAGAAAAAGGATAATAGATTTAGATAGGAAGTATGGTAAAATAGTTTGTAGATGTGAAAATATAACAGAAGGTGAAATTGTAGATGCAATAAGAAGACCTTTAGGTGCTCGTACATTAGAAGGTGTAAAAAGAAGAACGGGTGCAGGTTTTGGAAATTGTAGAGGATCTTATTGTAATCAAGTTATAATTTCTATATTAGCTAGAGAAACAGACAAACATATAACAGAAATAGTTAAAAACTCAAAAAACTCTAAAGTAGTGTTAAGTAGAATTAAAGAATTTGATACAATGTAAGGAATGATAAATATGTGCAATGAAGAAATATTAACTACTGTTGTTAGAGTTAAGGGCTCTAATAAGCATGATATAGCTCCTGTTAAAAGTACTAGGCCTATAAATAAAGAATTATGGCTTGAATGTTCAAAAGCTTTAAGTAGAATTCATATTGGGCCTCCTATAAAAATAGGAGATGTAGTATGCAAAAATATATTAAATACCGGTGTGGATATTGTATGCACTAAAAATATATATAAGAATAATTAATTTTATATTGACAAAACATATATTAAGATATAGAATTATCTTCAAAATAAATACTTAGATTAAACCGTTGAAGAGACTAGTAGCAATTTATTAGCATTAAAGAGAGTCAGTGGGTGGTGCAAGCTGATATGTTAAACTTTGTGAATCCAACTTGAAGGGACTGTGATGAGCAGTACGGTAATTACCGTTATTATAATTAAGAGGAATAATATTTTTTTGAATATTATTCAATTTAGGGTGGCAACGCGGAGTCTTTCGTCCCTTTTGGGATTGAAGGCTCTTTTTTGTTTGAAAAAATTTAGAATTAATAAAAATAAAATAAACTTGTAGGAGGAATTTTTTATGTTAGATTTAAAAAGAATTCGTAACAATATTGAAGAAATAAAAAAAGCGCTTAATGATAGAGGAGAAAATTTTGATATAAGTGTTATTGATGAGGTTGTAGCTTTAGATAAAAGAAGAAGAGATATATTAGTTGAGGTTGAAGAATTAAAAAATAAAAGAAATACTCAATCATCTCAAATTCCAAAGCTTAAAAAGGAAGGTTTACCTGTTGATAATATAATGGCAGAAATGAAAGAGCTTGCTGATAAAATTAAAAACTTTGATTTAGAACTTTCAGAAACAGATGAAAGAATAAAATATATAATGCTTAGAATACCTAATATACCAAATCCTGAAGTTCCGAGTGGAAATACTGATGAAGATAATGTAGAAGTAAGAAAATTTGGTGAGCCAAGAAAATTTGAATTTGAGCCAAAAGAGCATTGGACTTTAGGAACAGAAAAAGGAATATTAGATTTTGAAGCAGGTGGAAAAGTTACTGGTTCAAGATTTACAGTATATAAAGGATTAGGTGCTAGATTAGAAAGAGCTATAATAAACTTCTTTTTAAATAAGCATATAGATGAAAATGGATATACAGAAATATTACCACCATTTATGGTTAATAGAAATAGTATGACAGGAACAGGACAACTTCCAAAGTTTGAAGAAGATGCTTTTAAAGTTTCTGATACAGATTACTTTTTAATACCAACAGCAGAAGTACCTGTTACAAATCTTTTTAGAGATGAAATAATAGAAGGAGATAAGCTTCCAATAAAATATGCTGCTTATAGTGCTTGTTTTAGATCTGAAGCAGGCTCAGCAGGAAGAGATACAAGAGGACTTGTAAGACAGCATCAATTTAATAAAGTAGAGCTTGTTAAATTTGTTAAACCGGAAGATTCTTATAAGGAGCTTGAAAGTCTTGTAAATGATGCAGAAAGCGTTTTAAAAGCATTAGGACTTCCTTATAGATTGGTTAAGATATGTAAAGGTGATTTAGGATTTACTGCTGCATTTAAGTATGATTTAGAAGTTTGGATGCCAAGCTATAATAGATATGTTGAAATTTCAAGCTGTAGTAATTTTGAAGATTTCCAAGCAAGACGTGCAAATATTAAATATAAAGATGATGCTAAAAGTAAACCTAATTTTGTACACACATTAAATGGCTCAGGTGTTGCTATAGGAAGAACAGTAGCTGCTATACTTGAAAACTATCAAAATGCTGATGGAACAATTACAATTCCAGAGGTTTTAAGACCATATATGGGTGGAAGAGAAGTTATGTAGTATAATTTACAAATAAGGAACAAAGAATTAATCTATTTTTATTTTAATTCTTTAGGGTGTTGAAAAAAAATGCGAACTAATTTAATTAGTTCGTATTTTTTTATTCCTAATATTATCATTTTTCTACATTTATTTTATAATTTATAAAATTGTTATACAATACATATGTAAAACTATGTATAATAATTGTATAATTTTATATTTATTGTATATTTATGTATAATAAAAAGCTGGTTGAGGACGGCTACGAAACTCCACTTTATCACTTTTTACTCTCAAAGGTGTAAAGTAGGTGATAAATTATGGGCAATAGCTTATATGAGCTATTAAGAAAATGTAAAACTAGAAATTCTAAATACGTTTTAGAATTAATTAAAAATTTAATCCTCTGATAAAAAAATATAGCTACTCATTAAATTATGATGATGCGGAACAAGATCTAATCGTAGCACTAATCGAAATAACATATAAACTCCCATTAAATAAAATTCCAACTAAATGTCCTGATAAATATATTGTATCTTATATTCATTCCGCCTTAAAAAACAAGTATATATACCTTTCTAAAAAACGATCAATTTTATTAAAACAAAGTGATGAGTTAGATTTAAATATATACGAAGGTTCTATAACATCACAAGATTTATATAACTATGTATTTGTAAAGGATCTACTTAATCAAGTTACTGAGCTACAAAGAACCATATTAATATTAAAATTTATAAAAAATTATAGTGAAACTGAGATTTCTAATATTTTAGATATATCTAGGCAATCTGTAAATAAAGCTAAGAATAGGGCTTTAGTAACATTAAAAAAATATCTAAGTGCATAAAGTAGGAGGTTATCAATGGAGGATTTTATAAAATTAGCTTCAACGCAAGGAATATGGAGTGCTTTAAGTATAGTTCTTATTTTTTATATATTAAAAATGCAAGAAAAAAGAGATTTGAAGCAAGAGGAACGAGAGAAGAATTATCAAGATATAATTTCTAAATTAACAGATAAATTGAACATAGTTGAAGATGTAAAAAAAGATGTAGAAGAAATAAAAAATCATGTATTTGAAAAAATAAAAAAATAAATTTAAAATGGAGGGTTACGTTTAGCATACAACTTTCTTTATATAGTGTGTAAGACACATAGTCGACTAAAAGTCTTATAGAAAATAAATATCAAATTTTAAATCATGTATAAAAAAAAATTTAAAAACCAGGGTGACATTTGCCACATAACTTTCTTTATATAGTATGTAAGGCAACATAGTCGACTAAAGGTCTTATAAAAATAAATATTAAATTTTAGGAGGAATATTATTATGAGAAGTAGAGAATATATGGGATCTGTAATAGTAAATTTAAAACAAATGGAGGATATGGAAACTGCTCAAAGGTGCATGTATGATTATGGAATAAAAGATAAAAATACTAATCTTTTAGCTAACGTATTGGGACCAGTTTCATCAGTATTAGGATTAGTTTTTCTTTCTAGCACTCCTATGAGTGTTGCATCAGCTGTTGTTGGATTAGCTGCTACATTATCATCTGGACAAGAAAATGCATTAAAAGACGTTGTTTATAATGGATATTGGCAGATGGGATATAATAAAGATGAGATAAAGCTCCTTAATAATCAATTTGATTTATTTGAAATTGAGTTTCCATTCTTAGAGTATCCGGATAAAAACATTCGTTTTGTACAAGGTAAAGGTAGAATACTTAGAGCTCACGTTAGAGGCGGAAATGGATGGGTATCTAATCCTAGATAGAATGAATTTTATAGATAAAAGTAAAGATTAATCATTTTAAATAAGGAACTGTAACTATAGGATAAAATAGTTTATATAATTATTTTATCCTATAGCTTTTAAATTGTTAATAAATAATATTTTATAACTAATCTTGTATAAGTTTCTTAATATGTTCTATATCTACTTTATTATCAGTAATCCTATATATTTTAGTTTTACTGTCCATACCAATATATACCTGGATAAGATTTTCGTTGTATACACTAATACCTAATACATTATTATTATGATCATAAAGTCCTATATCATAATATTCATTGTAAGTATAATGTTCATCTTTTTTACTTTTGTATTCAGTAAGTTTTAATTCTGCTAAATAAGATAAAACTTTATTAATTTTATCAATATCATTAGAGCTAGCACTAAAAGAACCATGCTTTGTACTGGTTAAAGTTACCTTTTTAAATTCAACTTTGGAGTATTCTGTCAATATTAAATCATTAAAAGAACCACTTCTAGGATATAAACTATATGCACCAAAAATAATTACTAATACAACAACTACAATACCTAAAATTTTTTTTGAAATCTTCATAACATATCTCCTATTTATTAATTAAAATATACATATTAATTATTATAATTTATTTTCTTCTAATAATCTAGGTTAACAAGTAATTTTATCCACATATGTAAATATAAGAAAAATACCTATATATAATAAAATATATGATTCATAAGTGCAAAAGTGATTAAATAATATTATTTAATTTATTGAATTTACCCTTCCGTAAAGGTATACCTTTACGAATATGCTGAAAATGTGTTCGTAAACCTTAAAAAATAGTGGTGAACATATTCGCAAATAAATCATAACCTTTGCGAATAAATATGTCATAATTATATAGATTTTATAATATATTTATTATTTAAATTTAAATGTCTAAAGTGAATTATAGAGTTGTTTTTATAAAGAAAACCAATATTTTTAAAAGATGCTAAATTTTCATAGACTACTTTCATATGAAAACCTTACCATTGTGATAGAACAGTTCATATAGTTAATCTTACATAATGCTTACCAATCTTACTCTTTTGTAATAAACATAAAAAAGTATTGAAGTTTATCATACTATACTGGTAATATTGCATTAGAGGTGATAATTATGGAAAAGCCACAGAAGAAAAAAAATAAAGTGCTTTTAATAGCAATCACTATTTTAATATGTATTTCGTCAATAATAACAGTAAATTTTTTTGGTAAAGGAAATCATGTAAAAAAAGTTCAAGCTATAGCTACAAATACACATAGTTCTTCAAAAGAAAAGGATAATAATAAAGAAGTTAATAAATCTAAAAATGTATCTGAGGATAGTAAAATAGAATTTATAGAAACATTTAAAGAATTTGATTTAAATTTAAAGAAGCACGATGCAACCAATCAGAAGATTGATAATTTGATAGAAGAAGTAGAAAAATATGTTGAAGATATTAAAAAAGTTGATATAATAAAAGAATTAAAAATAACTCTAAATAAAATTAGTATGAATATTAGGGAATTTTTTCAGTTTGTAGATCAGTTTTTTTAATAAATAACCTTATATAAGCTTTAAATTCCTACTATATTTTTATAATTAAGCTAAGATGTATTAAAATTATACAATTTTAATACAAAAATTTTCTAATAACTATTGACATATATGACAGAAATAAATATAATGGTAAATGTGAGTTTGACACGGAGAGATGGTCGAGTTGGTTTAAGGCACCGGTCTTGAAAACCGGCGTACGTGTGAGCGTACCGTGGGTTCGAATCCCACTCTCTCCGCCATAACATGTGGAGAAATACTCAAGAGGCCGAAGAGGCGCCCCTGCTAAGGGCGTAGGTCGGGTAACTGGCGCGAGGGTTCAAATCCCTCTTTCTCCGCCATAAAATGCTCAATATTTTGAGCATTTTTGATTTATTAACTACCTGTTTATCATCACCATGGTGATGTTTAAATAAAATATTGACATAGATTCTAAATTATAATATAATAATCTATGTAAATGACACGGAGAGATGGTCGAGTTGGTTTAAGGCACCGGTCTTGAAAACCGGCGTACGTGTGAGCGTACCGTGGGTTCGAATCCCACTCTCTCCGCCATTTTTTTTATCTAAAATTAATTGAAAATTATAATCATTATGGAGAAATACTCAAGAGGCCGAAGAGGCGCCCCTGCTAAGGGCGTAGGTCGGGTAACCGGCGCGAGGGTTCAAATCCCTCTTTCTCCGCCAAAATAAAGAATCTTTTATAAAACAATATAAAAGGTTCTTTATTTTATTTTTTTATATTTTTATTGTATAATTAGTAATCATACAATAAAAATATTCTTAGGAGGAAATGTAATGAAATATTTTTTAGATAGTGCAAAAATACATGAAATAAGATATGCGTATGAAAATTGGGGCATAGATGGTGTTACGACAAATCCAAGACACATACAAGCTAGCGGAAAACCATTTAATGTTGTTATAGAGGAATTAGCAAATGAATTCAAGGGAAAAGACTTTCCAATATCTGTTGAAATAAATCCACATCTTGATAAAGCTGAGGATATGATAGCAGAAGGAGAGAAGTTAGCATCATTCTCTGAAAATTTTGTTGTAAAAATACCATGTACAGAACAAGGTCTTGTTGCTGCTTATAAATTAAATCAAAAGGGAATAAAAACTAATGTTACTTTAGTATTCTCTCCATCTCAAGCAATACAAGCAGGTAGAATAGGTGCATATTTTGTATCACCTTTTGTTGGTTGGAAAGAAACTCATGGAGAAAATTGTGAGCAATATATAAAAGATATAGTTGATATATATAAGAACTTTGATATAAAAACAGAGGTTATAGTAGCTGCACTTAGAAATGGAAAACAAATAGTAGATGCTGCAAAAGCAGGTGCTCATATTGTAACTTGTGGCTTTGATGTATACAAAGATAGCTTTAGTCATCCATTTGTAAATTATGGATTAGATAAATTTACAAATGCATGGGATAATACAATAAAATAATAATATAATATATAATAGTAAATATCTCTATTAAATTTATAATAGAGATATTTATTATTGACTTTTTACTGTTAAATTGTTATAATAATTATGTTTTAAACAATATATGCGTCGGTAGCTCAGTTGGATAGAGTAGCTGGCTACGAACCAGTTGGCCGGGAGTTCGAATCTTCTCCGACGCACCAAAGCTCAAGTCTTAATAGACTTGAGCTTTTTATTTTATATTGAATTATACTACTATATAATTAAGGTTATATTATATTAAATAAAGAATTATTGTGATGGTTACTTTAAAAGTTATTTATATAATACTTATGTTTTAAATCACATATATGAATACATTCTTAATAATAATATTTAGTTTATTTCTTTCTCGTAATAATATATAGAATTGCAAATATATAAAATATAATACAATACAATTTATAATTAGTTATTTCCTGGGAAAAATATACATTTTATTTATTAATAAAGATAAATAGATATTTGCCGATAAATATCTATAAATAGCAATTTTTTATTAAAACCTTCAAAATTGTAAGTTTTATGATAAAATTATGCTATAATAAATCTAATATTATGAAATTTTAGGCAATAAGGGGTTGTTTACATGGGGGGTAAAAAAGGGGCAAAATCTTTAAAGCTTAAAGAAAAGCTCAGTAAGATTAAACTAAGGAGGAAAGATAAAGGAATAAAGGGTGTAAAATTTGAAAGAAAGAAGATAAATTTTAAAAACTTTAAATTCTCTTCAATTAAAAATATGACTATGTCATCTATAGGGATGAAAATATCAGTGATCATTAGTGGTATAGTAATTGTTGCAATGATAGTTACAGGAAGCTTTATTCATAATAAAGCTAGTAGCATTATTTCTAATTTAAGCAAACAAGAAATGTCATCAATAGTGGATAAATCAATAGATACGATAAGTATAATGATTGAAAAGTATAGCATGGAGGTTGCATCACTTGCTAGTGCCAAAGATAACTGTGATATTTTAGTAAATAAAAATTCTTCAAATCCTAAGGTTCAATTAGAAGCTACTAAATTATCAGAGAAGATGAATAAGTATTTTAAAGATTATATAGGAAATAATTTGGCGATGGAAAGAATATCTTTAATAGACTTATCAGGAAAAATAATTGCAGATAGTGAAAGTGAGTTTGTTGGGAGTAGCGTAGAAGAAACTTCTTTTCATGAAAGCAGCTCGGGTGGTGCTAAAGTAATAAGTAATACTATGAAGTCTGAAAAGAGCGACAGGTCAATTATAGTATTTACTTATCCTGTTCAAGATTATGACAATCACGGCCAATGCGTAGGATACATAGCTTCATATGTGTATACAGACAGCTTTGCTAAGTATTTAAAAAATATAAATGTTAATGCCACTACTTCAAGTTTTAGTTTTTTATTAGATGAAACAGGAAATTATATACATCATAAAAACCCTGAACTTTTAGGTAGTGAAGTTCAAATAGATGAAATTAAAGAAATCGTTGATAAAGCTAAAAAAGGAATGAAAGTTGATATAGGAGCTTTAGAATATGTAGATTATAATGATGAAATGATATCTGCTTATGGAATAATACCTAGAACTAATTGGACTTTAGTAGTATCAGCTTATGCAGAAGAGATTATGACACCTGTAAATGCTATGACTAATACTATAATTTTAATAGCTTTAATAGTAATAGTAACATGCTTAGTATTTGCATTTATAATAGCAAGATTCTTAATAAAACCTATAATAAGAGCTAAAGAGCTAGTAATAAAGACTTCTAAACTAGATTTAACGGAAGATAATATTAATCATAGCAAATTTAGTAAAGACGAGATAGGACAGATATCTAAATCTGTTGTTCAAATGAGGAGTGCATTAAGAGATGTAGTCAAGAGTCTTATAAATGTAGAAGAAATGGTAAATAAAAATGCAGAAATAGTAGAAAAATCTACAGCCATACTAATAGAAAAAGCAGAAGAAACATCTATGGAAACTTCGGTGGTATCTGCAGGTATACAGGAAACAGCAGCTACATCTGAAGAAATGTCTGCATCTTCAGAGAATATGAAATTAGGTATAAATAATATTGCTTCAGAATCTTTAAATGGATCACAGCTAACTAAGGATATAGTAACAAGAGCAATAGAAATTGAAAAAATATCTAAACAGTCTAAGGAAGAAACTCAAACTTTGTATAATGATGTAAAAGAAGAATTGGAAGTTGCAATAGAAGCATCTAAAGGAGTTAATCAAATTCATAGTCTAGCAAATGCTATACTTAAAATTACAGAACAAACTAATTTATTAGCATTAAATGCAGCAATAGAAGCAGCTAGAGCAGGAGAAGCAGGAAGAGGATTTGCTGTAGTTGCAGATGAAGTAAGAAAGCTTGCAGTAGAATCGGGTAAAACAGCATCTAATATACAAAATGTTGTAAAAACAGTATATAGCTCCGTTGAAAATCTTTCTAAGAGTTCAGAAAAAATGATAGAATTTATGGAAAAACAAATAAACAGAGATTATGAGAGAATGATTGATACGGGTAAGCAATACTCAAAGGATGCTGATATATTTAATAACTTCATGCTTGAATTTAGCGATGAGGCTCAAAGATTAAATTCACATGTAGAAGGTATAGTTAAAGCTATAGAGGATGTATCTACTACTTTAAGTGAAGGCTCCTCAGGGGTATTTAATATTTCAGCTAAAACAGAAGATATAGTAGATAAAATTGAAGAAATAAATAATGCATCTATTGAAAATAAGAATAGTGCTATTAAACTTACTGAAATAACATCAAAGTTCAAATTATAAAAATGAGTTAGAATAAGGTAATTTAAAATAACTAGTCAATATGATTGTTTATTTTGAGTCATACTACGTAGTAAGGATCTTATAAGAGACCTTATGACTTGTATGATACAAAATATATTACATCTTTGACTAGTTATTTTCTTTCATATGTCTTAGCTTAGAGTTTAAATTCTAACTCCTATTTTTTCTCCCATTTTTACTATTACCTCAATATCTTTTTTACTATGATATATAATATCCTCATCAAGTTTTAATTTATCCTTTTCTACTAATATTATTACAGTAGATCCTCCAAATTTAAAAAAGCCTTTTTCATCACCTTTATAAACTTTAGAATTTTCTTTATAGGTTTGAATTATGCCACCTACACAAGTAGCACCAACTTCTAAATATAATAAATCTCCAAAGTTTTCACTATGTAGTATACTATATTCACGTTTATTTGCTGTAAATACCTTACTAACCTTTTCGAGAGCTATAGGACTTACAGAATAATAATTACCTTTAATTTTGGTAGTAGATGAACAAACTCCATCATCTATAAAGTGAAATCTATGATAATCAGTAGGACACAATCTGAAAATTAAACATATTCCACCTTTATATTTATCAGCAAGTTCCTTAGAACCTAGAATTTCCTTTAAAGAATAATCAAAACCTTTAACTTTAAAGCTAAGATTTTCATCTATATTGTCTATAGATAATAATCTACTATCAGAAGGAGATATAAATATGTTTTTATCTTTGTTAATCTCTCTAGCTGTAGGTTTTAATTTTCTATAAAAAAAATCATTAAATGAAGTATACTCATCAATAGGCTTTTCGTATTCATCCATATTCAAATTAAAGTCTTTTATAAAGCTTTTAATTTTTTTTGAACTTAATTTTGTATCACAGTAGTGACCATAGAATTTTGAAAAGAGCTTACGCTTAACTAATAATTCTAAAAAGCCCTTACCTATAGGAGATTCATAACTCCATTTAAGCATATTTTCTCCTGCTATTTTCTCTATCTCATAAGATTTACTTCTTCTATCATAATACTTTATCATAGCACCAACCTCTAAATTTAATTTATATATATAAGAAAATAACTAGTCAATATACTTCTGATTTTGACCAGTTATTTTCTTACATATATCTTATATAAACATATTATATGTAAATCAATAATTTTACAACAAAAAACCACTAGTAATAGTTACTAGTAGTTTTTCATTTATAGTAAAATATAAAATAATTATAGCTAAATATAATTATTTTAAAAGTTAATTTATAAAAGATTAACTTTTAAAATTATTAGTTTTATTTATATCAATACCTCTAAACTTTTCATAATCATTCATGCTTTTAACAACTAAGCCACTAAGAGCTAGAACCACTATTAAGTTAGGCATAACCATTAAGGCATTAAAAGTATCAGCAAGCTCCCAAACTAAATCAACTTTTAAAAGAGAACCGACAAATACGAAGACCATAACTAGAATTCTATAAGGTGTTAATCCTTTATTACCAAATAAATATTTAATGTTTGATTCTCCGAAGAAATACCATCCTATAATTGTTGAAAAAGCAAAGAATAATAAACATATAGCTATAAATCCCTGGCCGTATGAACCTAGTGATAGCTCAAAAGCTCTTTGAGTTAATGCAATACCTGTTTCACCAGATTCTAATGCACCACTAGTTAATATAACTAACGCAGTTAAAGTTAAGATTACAAAAGTATCAATAAAAACACTTATAATAGCTACAGAACCTTGTTCTCCTGGATGTTTAACATTTGCAACGGCATGAGCATGAGGAGTAGAACCCATACCAGCTTCATTAGAAAATAATCCTCTAGCAACCCCATATCGTACTGCTTGCTTAATTGTTATTCCGATAACACCACCAGCAACCGCCTCAGGATTAAATGCACCTACAACTATTGACTTTAAAGCAGGAAGAATTTGATTTCCATTTAATATTATAATTATTAAAGAAGCTAAAATATATAAGCCAGCCATTAAAGGAACAACTTTTTCTGTAACGGAAGCTATACGTCCCATTCCTCCAAAGAATACAAATCCTCCAAGTAATGCAACAATTATACCAGCAATAAATGTTGGAAGACCAAAGGCATTATTAAATGCTTGAGAAATAGAATTGGATTGTACTATATTGCCCATAAATCCTAAAGCTAATATACAGGAGATTGAAAAGAAACCAGCTAAAAATTTAGCTATTTTTTTATTCTTTAACCCATTTTTAATATAATAGGCGGGGCCTCCCGTAACCTCACCATCAACTCTTGTTTTAAAAAGCTGTGATAATATTGCTTCTGCATATATTGTAGCCATGCCTAAGAATGCACTTAACCACATCCAAAATATTGCACCAGGACCACCAGAGGCTATTGCAGTAGCAGCTCCAGCTAGGTTCCCTGTTCCCACCTGTGCTGCAATTGCTGTTGATAGTGCTTGGAAAGAACTCATCCCATCTTTATCGGCCTTTTTTCCTTTTAAATTTAATCCACCAAAAATTCTTCTAAAGCCCTCTCCAAACTTTCTTACTTGGATAAATTTTAGTTTGAAAGTAAGAAAGATCCCTGTTCCACACAGTAAAACTAATAAAATGTAGTTCAATAAGATATCATTTATTTGTTTTACTACATCAATTAAAAAGTCCATGATAAATCCCCCTTTTAAAAATAATTAGTACACTATTAATTATAAATTAATAACAGAATAATTTAAATTATCAAAATATTAAAAAGTTACTCAAAGTAACTGATTTTTACAATTTAATTCTTGCTTTATAATATAATTAAATTATATCTAATTTATAAGTAAAATAATTTCAATAATATGTTACAATATATGCTAAATTTTATCTCATAATGTAGTGAAGATAATTAACTAGTAATAGTATAAATTAATAATTTAAAAAGGTATTGATACTTTAAAGTATCAATACCTTTTTTGTTAAATTACTTCACTTTTAGTTTGAAATCTCAAATCTTCATTTGAAGGTTTAGAAGCTCTATTTTTAAAGAATTCTTCAGCAATCTGAGGAAATGCAAGATATGATAATACATCTTCATTTGTTGAAATTTTATCTTTAAGTATTTCTTTAGTCTTTTCAAAAGCAGGTTCTAAACTATCAGCAAATCTACCTTTTATTGGATAATCATCACCTAAAGCTTTTTTCATTACTTCTTCATTTATTTTACCAGGTGATCTACCATATTCTCCTTTACAGTAAGCTTTAACCTCTTTAAGCACCATTTTATATCTTTCACCAGTTAATACGTTAACTGTTGCTTGAGTACCAACCATTTGACTCATAGGAGTAACAAGTGGCGGGAAACCTAAATCTTCTCTTACTCTTGGAACCTCTGCTAGAACTGAATCTAGTTTATCTATGGAGTTTTGAGATTTAAGTTGAGAGATCATATTTGATAACATACCACCAGGTATTTGGTTTGTTAATCCCTCTGGTTGAGGAGTTAAAACTTTAGGGTCAAGTAGTCCTGATTTTAATACTTCAGCTCTTATTGGTTTAAAGAAATTATTTATATAAGTTAATTTATCTATGCTTAAATTTGTATTAAATCCAGCAGAAGTTAATGCTTGATGCATAGTTTCAGTCGGCGGTTGTGATGTACCACTTGAAAATGAAGATATAGCAGTATCTATGCCATCAACTCCTGCTTCAGCAGCTTTATAGTAAGACATTTCAGCTAATCCATTTGTGCAATGAGAGTGTAGGAATACTGGTATTTTAACTTCTGATTTTATACTTTTAACTAAATCATGAGCTATATTAGGCATTATAAGACCAGCCATATCTTTAATACAGATAGAATGAGCTCCCATATTCTCTAATTGTTTAGCTAAATTCGTATAGTTTCTAACGTCATGTATAGGGCTTACTGTGTAAACTATGGTACCTTGTGCATGTGCGCCTTGCTTAATTGTCTCATCCATAGCTACTTCAATATTAGAGAAGTCGTTTAAAGCATCGAAAATTCTAATTATATCCATTCCATGATAAACAGACATTTTTACAAATTCTCTTACAACATCATCAGGATAGTGCTTATACCCTAATATATTTTGCCCTCTTAAAAGCATTTGTAGAGGAGTTTTCTTTACTATGCTTTTTATTTTCTTTAATCTTTCCCATGGATCTTCATTTAAATATCTTAAGCAAGAGTCAAAGGTAGCCCCACCCCAACACTCAAGTGAATAATATCCTGCATTATCTAAGTCTTTAAGTATAGGTGCAAACTCATTAAAAGGAAGTCTTGTTGCAATTAATGATTGGTTTGCATCCCTTAGAACTGTCTCAGTTATATGAATTTTTTTCATTAATAATCACCCCTATAATCTAGTGTCATACACTTGTATTTTAACATAAAGCTTAATAAAAATCTGCAATAAATCATTTATTTGTCTGAAAAATTATATATTATAGAATTATTACAATAGAGCCCTATAACTAAACTTAAATTTATTATAAGATTCGCATATTTTTTGTTAGCAATTAAATTTACTTATAAAATTAATTTAGAGAAATAGTTTTTGTTTTTTAAGATAATAATTATGAATTTTACTAATTTAATATAGAAAATATAAATTTTCATAGGTATTATAAAGAAATCTTGACATTAGCAGTAATAAATAATTATAATATAATTATAATATTTGCGCCCGTAGCTCAGTAGGATAGAGCAACCCCCTCCTAAGGGGTAGGTCGGAGGTTCGACTCCTCTCGTGCGCACCAAAGCTTGGTAAAGTTTTCCTTTACTAAGCTTTTTATTTTATATATGATAAAGTTATAGGCTATAATTTTAAAGAATTTAGACAAAAATATATAATAAGTTAAGGAGAAGCTATGGAAGATAACTTTATGAATGAAGCTATAATAGAAGCAAAAAAGGCTTTAGAGTTAGAAGAAATACCTGTAGGTGCAATTATTGTGAAAGATAATAAAATAATTGCAAGAGCACACAATCTAAAGGAAAGATTAAATGATCCAACCTGCCATGCAGAGATTCTTGCTATAAAGGAAGCTTCAAAGGTGTTAAATTCATGGAGGCTTAGTGGATGTAGTATGTATGTTACATTAGAACCATGTCCTATGTGTGCAGGAGCGATAGTTCAAAGTAGATTATCCAAACTTTATATAGGAACTTTTGACGAAAGAAGTGGAGCTTGTGGTTCTGTAATGAATATAGTACAAAATGATCTTTTAAATCATTGGGTAGATGTGAAATGGACTTATGAAGAAAGCTGTAGCACTCTACTACAAAATTTTTTTAAAAAGAAAAGGAGTGATAATAAATGACAGATAGTAATAAATTTGTTAGCGATGAAGAAAAAAAGAAAATGGTATTGGATAAAATGACAAAAGTATGTATATGCAAGGCAATACCAAGATCAAAAATAAAAGAAGCAATAAAATCTGGTGCAACTACCGTGGAAGAGGTAAACAAGATTGTAGGTTCAGGTAGTGGTGGATGTAAAGGGAGAAGATGTGGTCCCAAAATTGAAGAACTTATAAACATGTATAAAAATGGTGAGTTCTAAAAAATATATAGTTAATTTAAGCTAGACTATGTATAATAGATTAAAGAATAAAAAAGAAAGGGGATGAGGTTAATGGATCCAGTTGCATTTAGTTTATTTGGTATTGATATAGCATGGTATGGAATTTCTATAGCTCTTGGAGTTGTAGCAGCATTACTTTTAGCTCAATATACTTGTAAATTGGTTAATATAAATTATGATGATATGCTAACTGTGTTTTTAATAACTTTTCCGATTGCTATAGTTGGAGCAAGACTTTATTATGTTATTTTCGAATTTGATCAATATAGAGATAATTTAATGAGTATCTTTAATATAAGAAAAGGTGGCTTAGCCATACATGGGGGTATAATTGCAGCAGTTATTGTAGTTGCTATATATTGCAATAAAAAGAAAATTAATTTCTTTGATATTATGGATATGGCTGCACCATGCATAATATTAGCTCAAGGAATAGGAAGATGGGGAAATTTCTTTAATCAAGAAGCCCATGGTGGACCTGTAACAGAAGCTTTTATTAGTAAATTTCCTCAATTTATACAAAAGGGTATGTTAATAAAGGGAACATATTATCATCCTACATTTTTATATGAAAGTATATGGAATGTATTAGTGTGCTTATTACTTTTATATATGCTAAAGAAAGTTTCAAAAAAAGGTGTTATATTCTTTAGTTACATAGGTCTATACTCTGTAGCAAGATTTTTTATAGAAGGTCTTAGAACAGATAGTCTAATGCTAGGTAGCATAAGAATGGCTCAGTTAGTAAGTATAATAGGTGTAGTGATATGGGTAGCAGGAGTAATATATTGCTATAAGTTTAATAGAGATAGAAAATTAATAAATTGATAAATCTATACCTTAGAAATAATAGTGCTGAGATGTGATAATTTAAAAGTAAAAGAGTAATTATTTAGATATAAATAATTACTCTTTTAATAATAGTATGGGTATATTTTTATTCTTAATCTCTCTTACTAGAAATAGGAATATAAGGATATAATCTTGAAGCTAAATTACTCATTGGCATTGTTTGAAGATATACTTTGCCTGGTCCTCGTAATGTAGTTAAAAATAGTCCTTCTCCACCAAATAGTACATTTTTAACTCCTTTAACCATCTCTATATCAAAATGAACACTGGCTTCGAAAGCAGCTACATGCCCAGTATCTACTTTAATAGTTTCTCCAGGAGCTAAATTTACTTCTTCAACATGACCATCAAACTCTAAAAATACAATTCCTGGACCAGTCATTCTTTGAAGTATAAATCCTTCACCACCAAAAAAGCCAGTAGAAAGCCTCTTTTTAAGATGAATTTTAAATTCTACAGAAGTTTCTGCTGCTAAAAAAGCACCCTTTTGACATATTAATGCTTCTCCAGCATATAAATTTTTTGCAACAATTCTTCCAGGTACTGAAGAGGGAAAGGCGATACTGCCATTACCATGAGTACATGTAAAGGTATTTAAAAAAATACTATCACCAGATAATGCTCTTCCTATACCTGCAAAAAGACCACCTTTCATATTTGTATCCATTTCAATATTGTCGCTCATCCATCCCATTGCGCCAGATTCAGAAACTAATGTTTCTCCAGCATTTAATGAGCAGATTACAACAGGAAGATTACCACCTTTAATTTCATAATTCATATTGTAGACCTCTCTTTAATATAATTTTTATATAGATAAATATAAATTAGTATAATATATTTAAAATATAATGAAAAAATAAATAGTAAGTATAACTAAAAATATATTTCACATTTTTACCTAGTTACTTTTTTCATATATATAATTATACGAGATTACAAAAGTTTTAGCATTTAAAACAATTATAAAATTTTTGTGAAAAAATATTTTAAAAACATTTTAGAAATATATTAAAAAAACAGTAAAGTTTAATAAAATTTAAGAAATTTAATAAAAAAATTTACTTTGAGGTATTATAATCCAATTTTATTTAAAATAACCACTTGCAACTAGAGATTAATAATAGTATAATCGTATATACGTAAGTAACTAAATAACATATGGAGAGATGTCCGAGCGGCTTAAGGAGCACGCCTGGAACGCGTGTGTAGGGGAAACTCTACCGAGGGTTCAAATCCCTCTCTCTCCGCCATGTTGTACTAGATGGGGAGTTAGCGGTGCCCTGTAACCTGCAATCCGCTATAGCAGGATTGAATTCCTCGCCTAGGTTTTAGTTTGTGTGGTCTGGCCTATGTAAGTGGCGTTGAGAATTGGGTCCCACGCAATGGAGATTCATGAACCTCGTCAGGTCCGGAAGGAAGCAGCGATAAGTGAAACCCTCCATGTGCCGTGGATTAACCTGGTTTGAGTTAACTGCATGGGTAACGCACATAAATTAATTATCAAAGCGAGGTGTACAACTTTAATTTTAAAAGACAAGATGCAAAATTGCATCTTTTTTTATTATATGTAAAAACTTATAATATATATATAAGGCTAAAAGAGGTGAGAATATGGCGTACACTGCATTATATAGAGAATATAGACCTAAAACTTTTGAAGATGTAGTAGGTCAAGTACATATAACTACTACTTTAAAAAATGCTATAAAAACAGAAAGAATTGCTCATGCTTATCTTTTATGTGGTACAAGAGGAACAGGAAAAACGTCTACAGCAAAAATAATTTCAAAGGCAGTTAATTGTTTAAATCCTAAAGAGGGTGAACCATGTAATGAATGTGATATGTGCAATAAGATTAATAGTGGTACTGCAATAGACGTAATTGAACTAGATGCAGCCTCTCATAATGGTGTAGATAATATAAGAGATATAATAGAAGATGTTCAGTATCCTCCTCAAGAGGCTAAATATAAAGTTTATATTATAGATGAGGTTCATATGCTATCAGTAGGTGCAGTAAATGCTTTTTTAAAGACTTTAGAAGAACCTCCTAATAGGGTAATTTTTATTTTAGCTACTACAGACCCCCAAAAGTTACCTATAACTATACTCTCCAGATGTCAAAGATTTGATTTTAAAAGAATTAAAAATAAAGATATATTTTTAATGCTTAGAAACATAATAGATCATATGGGAGTATATGCAGAAGATAAGAGTTTAGAATTAGTTTCAAGAATTTCCGATGGTGCAGCGAGAGATGCTCTTAGTATATTAGATCAAGCAATTTCTATGAGTAACGGCAAGGTAGAATACGAGAACATAGTTCAAATGTTAGGACTTATGACTAACGAAGGACTTATTAAACTTACAGATGCGGTTATAGATAAAGATATTGAAAAATCTATAAGAGAAATTAATGAAATAGTACAATTAGGTAAGGATATCCACTTATTTATAAAAGATATGACTACTCATATGAGAAATCTAATGATGATTAAGATAAGTGATAATCCTGATGATGTATTAGATATGTCTATAGAAAATATTGAACTTTTAAAAAGTCAAGCTCATAAAATTAGAGTAGAGGAAATAATGAGGTATATAAAGATACTTCAGGAGGCAGAGGATAATTCTAAATACTCAAAACAAGGAAGAATATATTTAGAACTTGCTGTAATTAAAATGTGTAAAGTTGAATATGATACATCAATGGAGATAATGCTTTCTAGATTAAATAAAATAGAAGAATCTATAAAAAATGGCACTATTAAAGTAAGTGAAAATAAGATATCGGAAATAAATAATATTAAAAAAGTAAATGCTCCTATATCAAAACCTAAGACAGAAAGTGTCGTTAAGGAAGATATCGCAGATATGGAAGTCAACGATGATACTTATGGTGAAAGCAATATTACCTTGGAAATGGTTAAAAAATCCTTTAAGGATATTCAACAATTATTAAAGGGAAGAAAAAATATGGTTTTAGCCGCAGCTCTTATGGTTAGCGAAGTTAATTATGTAAAAGGGAATGTTATAAATATAATTTTTTCTAAAGAATATTCTTTTCATAAAAATAGACTAGAAAAAGATGATAGTAAAAAAATAATTGATGATATATTTTCGGAGATTTTAAAAGAAAAGGTTAGGGTTACATATTCTATTGATGAGCCTAAAGATGTAGAGAAACCTAAGGAAGAAATATTATTTGATACTTTTTCAAAAGATTTGGTAGAAATAGTGGATGAATAGAGAAATTAGAATATTATATTATTAAGGTATTTCATTAATAATATAGAAATTTTTTTAATTTTAGTTACATTATTAATGAATATTATATATACTAATATATTGATACTATATTTTAAGGAGGTATTATTATGGCAAAAGGCGGATTCCCAGGAATGGGCGGAGGAAGCATGAATAACCTGATAAAACAAGCTCAAAAATTCCAAAAACAAATGGAGGATATGCAAAAAGAGCTAGAGAATAAAACTTTTGAAGGAACAGCTGGTGGCGGTGCAGTTACTGCTACAGTAAGTGGAAAAAGAGAAATATTAAAGGTTAGCATAGAACCAGATGTTGTTGATCCGGATGATGTTGAAATGTTAGAAGACTTAGTAATGCTTGCTTGTAATGAAGCTTTAAAGAAAGCAGAAGAAGAAACAAACAGCTCAATGGGAAAACTAACAGGTGGATTAAATATGCCAGGTATGTTCTAATATAAATTTAACTACAGTATTCTTCCTATTTAAGGAGAATTTTAGAGGTGAATGGATTGGATTTTTATCCTGTATCAATAGAAAAACTTATAGAAGAGTTTGCTAAGCTACCTGGTATAGGAAGCAAAACAGCTCAAAGACTAACTCTTCATGTTTTAAATCTTCCTAGAGAGGAAGTAGAAGAGTTTGCTAATGCACTTATAAAGGCGAGAGGAACAATAAAATATTGTTCAATTTGTGGAAACTTTACGGATAGTGACCCGTGTTCTATTTGCTCTAACCCTAATAGAGATAAAACAACAATTTGTGTTGTTGAACAACCAAAAGACATTATGACAATGGAAAAGGTTAGAGAGTTTAATGGAGTATATCATGTATTACATGGGACTATATCACCTATGAGTGGAAGAGGTCCAGAAGATATAAAGTTAAAGGAACTTATAACAAGAATAAATGGGGAGCCAAAAGAAATTATAGTTGCCACAAATCCTAATATTGAAGGTGAAGCAACAGCTATGTATATTTCTAAAATATTAAAACCTTTTGGAATAAGGGTAACAAGAATAGCCCATGGAGTACCAGTAGGTGGAGATTTAGAATATGCAGATGAAGTGACCCTTTCAAAAGCATTAGAAGGCAGAAAAGAAATATGATATCGATTATTTCACAACGCCTTAAGTAAAATAAATTTATGTTTAGAAGTAAAAAGTTTTATCAGATAGTCGTAGATTTAAAGAAGTAAAATTCTTTAAATCTACGACTTTTTTATTATAATAAAAATTCGTTTAAGATACAGTAAATTGTAATTTGTAAATTTATTTAAGAATAAAATAAACTTAAGATTATCTTAAGAATAACTTCAGCTTTAATAAAGATTAGGAAGGTATTATTAATTTTAGAAAGAATATAAACCATAATATATAGGTTAAAGAAGTATAAGAATACACCATGAAGAATATAAAACATTATCTATTACATTATTTAATAATAAAAGGGGAGATTTAAATGTTTGAATTTTGCAAAAATATTTATACAGATGTCAGAATTGAACATGTTTTTGAGACTTCTATAAATTTTACTAATGGAGTTTTAGAAAATAATAAGATAAGAGAGTATTCTGGTGCTCTTATAAGGGTTTTTGATGGGTATAGATGGTATTATAAGTCTATAAGTAATTTATCTAGCATTCAAGAAGAAATTAAAAATCTTTCAAAAATGGCAAAAGAAAATAAAAAAATTTATGATGATGAAGCTGTAAAAAAGTTTCAAGTTAATAAGGGAAAATACTATTCATATAAAGGTTTTAAACTTGATAAAGTATCGAGAGAGGATAAATTTAAACTAGCCAAAGAAGCATTAGAAATTACAAAAGAAAAAAAAGAAGGCAAAAATTTTAGAGTTAGATATAATGACTCAAGAATAGTCAAAGAATTTTACTCTAGCAAGGGTAGCAATTTAAAATTTGATTATCAAATTTGTGGTATAAAAATTAGTTATTCCTTTAATTTTGATGGTAAAAGTTTTTCCGATGGTTCTAAAATCGTATCTTCAAATTTCAATGACCTCAATAATATAAAAAATAAATTTGAAGAAAATTATAAAGAAGGATTATATTATGCTAAAAGTTCAAAACCTGTTACACCAGGAAAATATACTGTAGTAATGTCACCAGAGGTAGTTGGAGTGTTTGCTCATGAAAGCTTTGGACATAAGAGTGAAGCGGACTTTATGGTTGGAGACGAAAATATGATGAATGAATGGAAAATAGGTACTAGAGTAGGAGCTGATTTATTATCCATTTTGGATTATGGTGGATATTTAGGTTCTGGTTATGTACCTTTTGATGATGAGGGAACAAAAGGAGAAAAAACCTATTTAATTAAAGATGGAATATTAAAAGGAAGGCTTCATTCAGCAAAAACTGCTTCTATTCTTAATGAAGAGTTAACAGGAAATGCTAGAGCAATAAACTTTCAATTTGAACCTATAGTTAGGATGACTAACACTTATATTGAAAAAGGTGAAAAGACAAAGGAAGAACTAATTGGTGGAGTGGAAGAAGGAATATATATTCATAATTATAGATATGGTACAGGAATGAGCACTTTTACTATAGCACCTAATAGAGCGTATATGATTAGAAATGGAAAAATAGCTGAGCCTGTTAATATCTCTGTTATAACCGGTAATGTTATGGAAACATTATATAATATTGATGGTGTTTCAAAAGAACTAGAATTTGAAAATAATATATGGGGTGGATGCGGAAAAATGGAACAATATCCATTATCAGTTTCTATTGGTGGTCCATATGTTAGAGTTAAAAATATTGAGGTTCAATAGGGGGATTTATAAATGATAAAGGAAAAATTTACTTTGAATCAAAAAGAAACATCCATAGGTATTATGCAATCTAAAATAGATGATATTAGAATGAAGGATATAACATCTACTGGGGTAAGAATATACGAAAATGGTTTTATAGGTGTAGCTGGTGCTATTGGAGAGTATGATGAAGATAAATTAGAAGCTGAAGCAAAGGAGGCTTTAAAACTAAAAATTCCTTATGAAGCAAATGTTTATGAAAATAACAAACACTTTGTAGTTAATGAATGTAATATAGGAGATATTAGTGATTTTATAAAGGAAGTTGAAGAAGTAATAACAATACTTAATAATAGATATAAAAATTTCACCTTTGCAAATAAAGTAAATCTTATTGAAATAGAAGCCTCACTAAAAAATAATAAAGGATTAGATTTATATCAAAAAGATAAGAGAATAAATTTTGATATTACAGTTAAAGATAAAAATTCAGTAAATATTATGGATACTTATATACCTTATAATACTAGGAAATATAATAGAGATAATTTCTTATCTTTTGTAGATAGTATACTTTCATCTTATTACAATATAGTAGAATTACCTAATAAAGAGAAGCTTTCAGTAGTGATGTTTAATCCAGATTTAAATGGTTTATTAGCTATGAAATTTTTTGAAGATCTAAATGGATTGACTTTTGCTAATGAAGCATCTATTTTTTCTGGGAAACTTGGTGAGAAGTTGTTTAATGATGAATTTACATTATTGTTAACATCAAATCCAGAAGACACTAATGAACTATTCTTTGATGCAGAAGGTAGCTTTTCAAAAGATTATAGATATGCTCTAATTGATAAGGGGGTTATAAAGTCACCTTATACAGATAAGAAAACTGCTTTAAATTATAACCTTCCATTAACAGCAGCTTCAACAGGAGAATATGATGAAGCGCCTTCATTACAACCAAGCGAATCTATATTTAATAAAATGAAATTAAAGCAAGGAGATAAAACTGTAAAAGAACTTTTAGATGGAGAACTAGGAGTGTTTATATTTACAGCATCTGGTGGAGGATTCACACCAGAAGGAAATTTTGGAACTCCTGTTCAACAAGCTTATTTATTTGATGGAGAGAAATTTATTGGAAGATTGCCAGAACTTAAAATATCTTCTGATTTATATAGCATGTGTGGAAAAGATTTTAGAGGAGTATCAAAGAATACTTTAAATGAAGATGTAAATTTAAGTTACACAGTAATAGATATGAAAGTAGAAAAACTCTAAAATTTAACGTTTAAATAAAATAATTTATATAATAATATTTTATCCTCATTTTAGATTTTAAATAAAATGAGGATATTTTTATAATAAAATTGTTATTAAATTTCCTTATATAACTTTAAATTGAACTTTTGGTAATATTGTTATATAATCACATTAATTATCATTTAATAATATTTATTAAATGATAATATATAATTAGATTTAATTTAAATATGGGGGAGATTACGTTATGAAGATAAAAATTAAAGATAAACTAAAGTTTATATGTATATGCTATATTGCACTTATAGCTTTAACAGTAGTAATGAATTTTAGCACATATAAAGAAATAAATGGGGATAGTAGTTTTATAAATTATTTTGGAAAAATGAGAGCATATAATTATAGGATGGCACAACTATCTTCCAATATTGTTTTAGCTTCAGATGATAAAGAAAGCTTAGAAGCTTTAGAGGTAAAGATAAAGGAAATAGACAATATGTTTGAGGATTTAGTAAATGGTAATAGCAAATTAGATATAAAACCTATAGATAATGATAGTATAAAAAATAATCTTAATGATGTAAAAATTCAATGGGAAAAAGAATTTAAGCCAGCTTATATAAATATTTTAGAAAATGGTGATAAAAATTCTTGGAAATTTATAAAAGATAATGTAAATAAATATGTTAATTCTATTGATGATGTAGTTGTAGAATATACTTTATATTCTAAGGGGAAAATTAGCTCTGCTAAAAATAAAAGTATTTTTATATTAGGAGCTTCTATAATTTTAAGTGTAATTTTTGGTACTTTGATGATAAAGGTTATAATGAAACCATTAATAAAAATTAAGGATGAGTTTGAAGTTATTTCAAAGGGAGAAGGAGATTTAAGAAAAGAAATATTATATAAATATAATGATGAAATAGGTGAATTAACTAAGTACTTTAATGGATTTATTGGTAAAATAAGGGAAGTTGTAGGAACTATATTTAATTCTTCAAGAATGTTAAAGGAATCGGTAGCATCTATGCAAATTATAAATGATGAACTTGGAAGAGCAACAGAAACTATTTCGGTATCAATGCAAAATGTATCTTCAGGAAGTGTAGAGCAATTTAATATGATTCAACATATTATGTCTCAGACAGAGGATGTAAATTCAGAAATCACTGATGTTATGGAAAAAATTGATATTCTACTAATTCAATTAGAAAATAGTAAAAATTCTTCTATTGAAGGAAAGAAAATATTAAATAAAGAAATTGAAGAGTTAAAAGACCTTGTTTTAAATACAAAAAAATTATCTAATATAGTAAATGAATTAGAAAAAGATTCACAGGATATACAAGGTATCTTAAATATTATAAATCAAATATCTTCTCAGACAAACTTATTAGCATTAAATGCATCTATAGAGGCATCAAGAGTAGGAGAACACGGACGAGGTTTTTCTGTTATAGCAGAGGAAATTAGGAAATTATCAGATGAGAGCAAAGATTCAACAGAAAAAATAGAGAATATAATTAAATATAGACTTGGGAAGATATTTAATATTGGAGAGTATATGAATGTTATATTAAATCAAATAATTACTTACCAGCAAGATATGAGTGATGTTGAAATGAGATTTAATGAGGTTACAAAGCAAGCTAATGAAGAGTATTTAGAAATGAAGCATATTAGAGAGATAAATTATAATGTAAAAGAAGAATTTAAAGAAATTAATTCATCTATTAGTAAGGTTGCTTATATTGCAGAAGAAAACTCAGTGAATTCTCAGGAAATTGCAGCATCAATTGAAGAGCAAGCCGCATCATTTGAACAAGTTAATAATAATATGGATTCAATAAATCAATTATCTATAGACTTAAATAAAATAATTGGAAAGTTCAAGATATAATATAATAATTTATAAAGATGATTTTAATAATAAATATGTTTATTTTTTATAGTTTTGGTCTAAAAATTTGTAAATAAGAATAAGCCTTCTACTAAATGTCAATAATTTGAAATATACATTATAGTAGGAGGTTTTTTTATGGATAGAAAAAAAGTTATAGAAATGATTTGTGACTATAATAAGTATGATGAAGAGCAAAAGCAAATAATCAATTATCTTGAAGAGGCAAGAGTTGAGTGGGAAAATGCTAGAATTTGTTTTCAATTTGTAAGCGACCCTAAACTTATTGATTTAGTAATATATAAGGAAGATGAAGCTAAAGCGAAATATGTATATTTTCTTTCACTTGCAAAGGAAAAAGGTATAAAATTAGATGCAACCTTAATGGTAGAATAATTAAATCCAGCTAGTAGATGGTAATCAAATTAAGCTTTCATATGTAAGAAGATAATACTATATATTAGTAGTATATTTATCGTATAATATATATGAGAGGAGATGAATTTGTGGAATATGCTATTTTTTTTATAATTGCAGTTTTAGGGCTAATTATAGTAGGAAAACTATTTGCATGGCCACTTAAAATACTAGGAAAGTTAGTAATTAATGCCATAGCTGGAGGGATATTATTATTTCTAATAAATTTTGTAGGTGGACCTTTCGGTATAGATATAGCTATAAATCCTACTACAGCGCTTATAGCAGGATTTTTAGGAGTTCCTGGAGTTTTATTCCTTATTATATTCAAATCATTTATGTAAGGTATCTGAAAGAAAATATCCTAACATAGAAACTGTATGTTTCTTAAAAGATACTAAGATATCTTCAAAAAATAATAGATAAGCATGTCATCATACTATGTTGTCAGAATCTGACGTCTTGTCTGATATAGAATATACTAATATTCTTAGTTTATAATTTTTTTCAGATGCTTAAATTAAAAATCGTGGCTTAATGTCACGATTTTTAATATTATAATTATTTTTAAATATAAGTAGTTTATAACAAAATAATAAAGAGTACCTAAAGATACTCCTTACTCATATATACTAATATTTCCTGATGTAGTAGATATATTTAAATTATGCTTAACGTCATCTCCGATAGTTCCTTGAAGTTTTTTCTTAGATTTTTCTAAAACTTTTATTGAAGGAAATACGTCAATATCTCCAGAAACTGTTTTTAAATCTACTTTTATTCCAACATCTTTAGAGGCTTTTATATCTATATCTCCAGAGATAGTACCTCCATTTATATCTCCTAATAATTTATTACAATTAATATTTCCAGAAGTGGTATTAAAGCTTAAATTGCCTCTAACATTATCAAGATTTAGTTCACCAGAAATAGAATTAAATTTATTATTATTATCTTTTAAAATAATATTAGTTGCATCTAGATCTGCTGATGTAGATTGAAATATAAAATTATTCATTTCCATATCTTTTAAAGTTAAACTTCCAGAAGTAGAGTTAAAACTCAAAGAAGATAAGTTTAAATTTTTTACATATCCATCACCAGAAATTGTCGATACATCCAGTGATTTATTATAAGTCTTGGGTATATATATATCTAATTTTCCATTATTCATATTGAAAAAGAAATTATTTGGAACTTTGTAAGTCTCTATATTAATTTTGTTTTGATCTTTATTTATTTTAAGTTGAGATTCATTAAAGTTATTATTAGTTTGTATATTAGCAGATAATTTAACTTTAAGTTCATTTTCATCATAAGGTATTATAGTAACCTCATAAGAGGTGGTCTCTATAGAGATTAAGTCTATATTATCTAATGAAAATATTTTTTCTTCATTGATGTCATGGTATTTATAGCTACTGTTATTAAAAATTTCATTATAGATATTATAGAAATTAGAAGTTAAATTTAAATTATTAATAGTCATATTTTTAATAGAAATTCCGAAAATGAGAAAAGAAGAAGTAAAGCAAACTATCATTATAATTACTAATGATAGTACAACAGTTTTTAATTTTTTACTATTAAACATAAAGCATCTTCCTTTCATCATATTTGTAGTTGTAATTTAAACCAATCTAATACTTTAATACTTAGCACATAAATAGCTTTGCACACGAATAATCCAAAGAAGAATATTAAAACGCCTAGTATACTAAGGCCAATTCCTAGAAGTACAACCCCTATTAACGGTACAGAAAGAGGAATAGATATAAATGGAACTGCAACAGTACCAACTAATCCACCTATAATCGTACCTATTCCACCAACGAATAATCCTATAGATACTCCAAATATACCCAAAATTAGTCCTCCTATAGTAGTTAGTACAGGAAGGCAAATTATAACTAAAGCAATAATACCTACAATTTTCATTGCTTTTGAAAATCCATCATCTAAATTATAAGGTCTATTGTATCTAGTATTATTGTAGCTATCTTTTCTATATTGATTATTATATTGATTTTGATTATTATATTGTTGCCTTGAGTTGTATTCATTACCGTTCATTTCATAATTGGCTTTATATTGAGAACAAATAGTATAAGGATCACCTAATTCTCTTATTATTTCTTCATCGGTCTTTCCATTTTCTTTTCCTACTCTAAAATGCTCTTCATAATCATAGATTATCTCCATTCTTTCATTTGCGGGAAAATCATATAAACCTTGCGACAAAATGCTTATAAATTGATCTTTAGTCATATTAACACCCCTCTTTAATAACGTTATTAACACTTTCCATAAATTCAAACCACTCCTTAGATAATTTTTCTTTAGTTTTTATTCCAGAATCTGTTATTCTATAATATTTTCTAGGAGGTCCCTCCTGAGATTCTTGAAGGTAGGTTGTAAAATATCCCTCTTGAGTAAGTCTTCTTAAAATAGGGTAGATTGTTCCATCAGAGATTTGTATATTTTTTGATATTTCATTTACAAGCTCATAACCGTAGCAATCTTTCATCGAAACTACTGACAATACACAAAGTTCCAAAACTCCTTTTTTTAATTGAACATTCATTAAATCACCTCTAATAATTTATAGGAAACAAATATGTAATTAAATATTAGAAATCTAATTTACAACTATATTATACTAGTTGGTATTAAACAATACAAGATAGTAAACTATATGTTTATACAATATGATTTATTAATAAAAAATGTTCAAAAAACCATTTACTAAAAAATAAATGGTTTAAGTAAGCTGAGAAAGTTTTTTTAAAGCTTCCATATTTAATATATAAATTTCTTTATTTTTCATATCTATTATGTTTTCATTTTTAAGTTCATTAATAATTCTAGTAACAGTTACCCTAGAACATCCAATTAAATTAGCTAGCTCTTGGTGGGTCATAGTTAAATTTATACTATATTTGTTATTAGAATTTTTAGGTGTTAATACTGCTAATCTGTACAGTGTAGAAGCAATTCTAGTTTTAGGGGATTCAGCTAAAAAATCATTAATTTGAGATAGGGCAATTCTATATTTACGAATTAAACTATGTATGAAAAATCTATATGTATCAGGATATTGTATTAAGAATTTATCAAGCTTATTATCTTCAATATAACTTACAGTTACATCTTCAACGGATAGTGCTTTAACATCAATATGATCATCTACAAAATATGAGGCTTCCCCTAAAATTTCTCCGTTTATAAGGTAAAATAATACTTTTTCATGTCCTGTGGAGGTAAAGGTAGAAACTTTCACAGTACCGGACATCACAATAACAACATTATGCTTGGGCATAGGAGAAATCTCTTGATTTTTTTAAAAATCTATAATTTTTCCTAAAGGTGCTAATTCTTCTAAAAAAAAAGCTCTCATATCATTTTGTTTATTCATGTTAAATAATTTCTCGTACACGGATACTCACCAACCTTTTATAAATAAAAAAGAGTAAACAGGAGTTTACTCTCTTAATATAATATTAGCTTAATTTAGTAAATTTATTAAGCATCTTTTTTAAATTTTGTCATAAAATTTTTCCAATCTCCATGAGAAATATATATTTTATGTTTATTAAATTCATCTTCATCATTTAATCCATACTTATATACATAGCATTTTTCAATGGTGCCAGTTTCAACCATTTCAACATCCATAACGGTTCTAGTATATTCATTATCAGTATTATTTTCACTATAGTAGCCTTCCATTTCATCCATTGCTACCATTATTTCTTCATAATTATTTACAGTCATAACTTCACCATATATATAATCATCACCGTCTAATACAGCAGGATATCCTTTATTAGGCATATGAAATAATTTACCTTTAATTTTAGCAGCTTCACAATTTAAAACATTGCCTTTTAGATATTTGTCATAATTAAAAAATCCTGTTCTTAAACTCCCGTATACAAATACTTTTCTTTTTTCTGTTGGTTTAATCATTAGCAAATAGCTCCTCCAACCATTTTAACGTCTTTGTTATTTTCTACAGCTGCTTTTATACACAATTCAAGTCCTTTTGATATATCAGCTAATGACATACAAGGAGTATTTGGTTTAGTTATAACTTGATTTGGTATAAATGGAACGTGAATAAAACCGCCTTTTATATTAGGATATTTTTTATCAATTAAATACAATATTCCGTACATAACATGGTTACATACAAATGTACCAGCAGTATTTGATACTGATCCTGGAATACCATTTTCATTCATTTCCTTAACCATAGCTTTTATTGGTAAGTTACTAAAATATGCAGATTGTCCGTCTTCATATATTGGTAGGTCTATTGGTTGATTACCTTCATTATCTTTAATTCTAGCGTCATCTATATTAATAGCAACTCTTTCTGGTGTTACTCCAAATCTACCACCTGCTTGTCCAATTGATATAACTATATCAGGATTGTGTTTTTCTATTGCACTTTCTATATGATCCAAAGCTTTTCTAAAAACAGTTGGAATTTCAATCTTTATAACTTCTGCTCCAGAAATTGTATTAGGTAGTAATTTAACTGCCTCTAGTGCAGGGTTTACACTTTCTCCACCAAATGGATCAAAACCTGTAATTAAAACTTTCATTGTTCTTCCTCCTAATGTTAATTTATTTTAATAATCACTACATAATGTAATAATTGTAGATGGTAAAATCATTATGATTTTTATTAAGTTTATTAATTTTTATGATTATATATTTTAAAAATTCATCTCCAATCTATAATCATATGGAGATGAATTTTTTAATTTAAATTAAAATGCTAAGAAATACATAAGCGCTATATGAACTACTAATAATAGTAAAGCTACTGGTGCTTGATATTTAATAACGATATTATTATCTTTTGTTTCTAGTAATGCTGCAGGCATAACGTTAAAGTTTGCAGCCATTGGAGTTAATAATGTTCCACAGTATCCAGCAGTTAATGCTAACGCTCCAGCTATAGCAGGATTAGCACCTTGTGCGTAAACGAAAGGTATACCAACACCAGCAGTTATAACGGCAAAAGCAGCAAAAGCATTTCCCATTATCATTGTAAATACTGCCATACCTACACAGTAGGCAATTACCCCTGCTAATATATTTCCATTAGGTATAAAGGTTGATATTCCAGATGCAATTACATCACCAACACCAGCAGCAGTAAATACTGCACCTAAGGCAGCTAATAATTGAGGTAATATGCTTGTAGGTCCAACAGATTGAAGCATTCTGTTTCCATCTTCTACAAGATTTTTAGGATTTGCTTTTGTAACAAGGAATGTGATTATAATTGCAGCTATAGCAGATATCCCAATGGCAACAGTTCCAGGGAATTTAGTAAATTGGGCAATAACAAGTGCAAATACAGCTATTGAAACTGAAGGAACAAATATTTTGTTTTTAAGTTTTTTAGCTTGGTCTTCGCTGAATTTAGCTTCAGGCATCTTTAGGTTACCTATATTAACTTGCTTCATAGCAGTTAATACTCCAAGAAATACAAGCATTCCACCTACAACAGTTGATGGTAAAAACTTACCTAATATAAATATGATAGAAAGTATTATCCAAAATAAAGTTGTTCCAATTCTAGTTTTATGATTTGTATCTTTAAAAGTAATAATCCCAGTTGTTAACATTAAAAGTCCAACCATTATATAAAAAACTTCAAGCAGTATGTCTGATATAACTTTTATATCCATATATAAATCCTCCTTATATTAGTTTTTATGTGATGCTTTTCTAGCTATAGATTTGTCTAACAAGTGATTTTGTACTACTACAAATAGAAATGAAATTACAGCAATAGGTATTGAAGCTTTAGCAACATCTAATGTATTTACTGCATATCCAAGTTCTTCTAAAGTACCAGCAATTAATAAAACTCCTGAGCTTGCAAGGAATACATTCTGCCCATAGAAATTACCGTAGTTTTCCATAGCAGCAGCAGCTCCCTTAATTTTATCAACTGTGCTTTCATCAAGTTCGCCATGTTTACTGATAGCAGCACCCTGTGCCATAGGATTTATAAGTGGTCTTATAAATTGAGCATGTCCTCCAAGTCTTACTGAGAAGGCAGCAGCTAATTCTCTAATAAATAAATAAAGAGTTAACATTTTTCCCGCAGTTAAGCTTTTAGCATTTTTAATTAATGTGACAGCCCTATCTTTTAATCCGTATCTTTCACATATACCTATAACAGGAAGTGTTAGTATAAATAATGACATATGCCTTTGACTTACGAATGTTTTACCTAATATATCTAGGATTTCAATAATGTTTAGTTTTGCAACTAATCCAGTAACTACTCCAGCAGATAAAACTACTGCTATAGTATCAAATTTAAGAGCAAATCCAATAATAACTATAACTATACCGATTAATTTAATCATTGATTACTACACCCTTTCTTTATTGTTGAATATATTTAAAAATTTCTTGTTATTTTCATATTATACTGACAATTAACACATAAATCTGTATCCACAGATACAAAAATGAAGAATATTTAGTAGAAAAATGTAGAAGAAAATCTATATAATAATAAGAAAGGATATCTAAGGTGAACAATTTTTAAACAAAAGCATGTAAATGGTAAATTTTATTGTAAATTTAAATAACTACTCCAGGTGTATCTACATATAGAAAGACAAGCATGTTAAAGTAAAACTTAGCATTTAAAGTATAATATCAAATAAATAATGTTTTTTAAGGAATTAAGAATTTTGTTTATGATAAGATAGATATTGTCGTTACGGCACAGAGAAATTCAAGGCTGAACGACATAGTCTAGTACTCGAAAACAGTTATTAAACAAAAATAAAAAAACTGTTGACAAGGAAAAACAAACCTGATAGAATAGTAAGAGTCGTCAGGTGATGACGGTAAAAATTACTAAAAAATTTGGTCTTTGAAAATTAAACAGAGAAATAGGTAAAACCAGTTAATTCATTGGGTTTCGAAAGAAACTTAATAATGACTATTATAGTCAGCAAACTTTACTTGAGCAATCAAGATACAAACTTTTAAATTGAGAGTTTGATCCTGGCTCAGGACGAACGCTGGCGGCGTGCCTAACACATGCAAGTCGAGCGATGAAGCTCCTTCGGGAGTGGATTAGCGGCGGACGGGTGAGTAACACGTGGGTAACCTGCCTCATAGAGGGGAATAGCCTCCCGAAAGGGAGATTAATACCGCATAAAGTATGAAGGTCGCATGACTTTTATACCAAAGGAGTAATCCGCTATGAGATGGACCCGCGGCGCATTAGCTAGTTGGTGAGGTAAGGGCTCACCAAGGCAACGATGCGTAGCCGACCTGAGAGGGTGATCGGCCACATTGGAACTGAGACACGGTCCAGACTCCTACGGGAGGCAGCAGTGGGGAATATTGCGCAATGGGGGAAACCCTGACGCAGCAACGCCGCGTGAATGAAGAAGGCCTTAGGGTTGTAAAGTTCTGTCATATGGGAAGATAATGACGGTACCATATGAGGAAGCCACGGCTAACTACGTGCCAGCAGCCGCGGTAATACGTAGGTGGCAAGCGTTGTCCGGATTTACTGGGCGTAAAGGATGCGTAGGCGGACATTTAAGTCAGATGTGAAATACCCGGGCTCAACTTGGGTGCTGCATTTGAAACTGGGTGTCTAGAGTGCAGGAGAGGAAAGCGGAATTCCTAGTGTAGCGGTGAAATGCGTAGAGATTAGGAAGAACACCAGTGGCGAAGGCGGCTTTCTGGACTGTAACTGACGCTGAGGCATGAAAGCGTGGGGAGCAAACAGGATTAGATACCCTGGTAGTCCACGCCGTAAACGATGAATACTAGGTGTAGGAGGTATCGACCCCTTCTGTGCCGCAGTTAACACAATAAGTATTCCGCCTGGGGAGTACGATCGCAAGATTAAAACTCAAAGGAATTGACGGGGGCCCGCACAAGCAGCGGAGCATGTGGTTTAATTCGAAGCAACGCGAAGAACCTTACCTAGACTTGACATCCCCTGAATTACCTGTAATGAGGGAAGCCCTTCGGGGCAGGGAGACAGGTGGTGCATGGTTGTCGTCAGCTCGTGTCGTGAGATGTTGGGTTAAGTCCCGCAACGAGCGCAACCCTTATCATTAGTTGCTACCATTAAGTTGAGCACTCTAGTGAGACTGCCCGGGTTAACCGGGAGGAAGGTGGGGATGACGTCAAATCATCATGCCCCTTATGTCTAGGGCTACACACGTGCTACAATGGTTGGTACAACAAGATGCAAGACCGCGAGGTGGAGCTAAACTTAAAAAACCAATCCCAGTTCGGATTGTAGGCTGAAACTCGCCTACATGAAGCCGGAGTTGCTAGTAATCGCGAATCAGCATGTCGCGGTGAATACGTTCCCGGGCCTTGTACACACCGCCCGTCACACCATGAGAGCTGGTAACACCCGAAGTCCGTGAGGTAACCGTAAGGAGCCAGCGGCCGAAGGTGGGATTAGTGATTGGGGTGAAGTCGTAACAAGGTAGCCGTAGGAGAACCTGCGGCTGGATCACCTCCTTTCTAGGGAGTCGACGTAGTTGGTAACTCTTCTACGAACACTGGTACTATACTCTGTTTAATTTTGAGCGACCAAGGTCCTACGGGACAAAGGAAAAGCTCAATTGTTCTTTGAAAATTGCACAGTGAAGTATTTGTTTAAATATCCTTTAAATTTTAAAGATAAATAAACAATTTCGTCAAGACAAACAAAAATAAATTTAAAAACCAAAGTTTTTGAATTCTATTTATGCGAATTTGTATAAGACATTTTTATAAGGTTAATAAAGTTTTTTATTACTTTGTAAAAAACAATAGAAACGAGTAATACAAGGAAGCGAGTGAGCGAGGAGCGGAGTTTACTTATGTAAATGAGCACCACAGCGAGCGAAGCTGACGACGTAGTACGAAGTTTATATTGATTTTTAGATAGGTCAAGCTACAAAGGGCGCAGGGTGAATGCCTTGGCACTAGGAGCCGAAGAAGGACGTGATAAGCTGCGATAAGCTTTGGGTAGACGCAAATAGTCTGTGATCCAAAGATTTCCGAATGGGGGAACCCACATGGCTACGCCATGTACTATATGCTGAATACATAGGTATATAGAGGTAAACCCGGGGAACTGAAACATCTAAGTACCCGGAGGAAGAGAAAGAAAAATCGATTTCCTAAGTAGCGGCGAGCGAAAGGGAAAGAGCCCAAACCTAAGCCTTTGGCTTGGGGGTTGAGGACAGAACATAAAAGAGGTGGCTATTGTAACTGAAGATAGCTGGAAAGCTACTCCGTAGAAGGTAATAGACCTGTAAGTGAAACGAGAAGACCTTAAGTTCTGATCCAGAGTACCACGAGACACGTGAAACCTTGTGGGAAGCAGGGAGGACCACCTCCCAAGGCTAAATACTACCTAGTGACCGATAGTGGAGAAGTACCGTGAGGGAAAGGTGAAAAGAACCCCGGGAGGGGAGTGAAATAGAACCTGAAACCCTGTGCCTACAACCGATCGAAGCACTTTATATGTGTGACGATGTGCTTTTTGTAGAACGAGCCAACGAGTTACGATATGTAGCGAGGTTAAGTACTTAAGGTACGGAGCCGAAGGGAAACCGAGTCTGAATAGGGCGCAAAGTTGCATGTCGTAGACCCGAAACCGGGTGACCTATCCATGGCCAGGTTGAAGCGAGAGTAAAATCTCGTGGAGGACCGAACCACGTTGGTGTTGAAAAACCATGGGATGAGCTGTGGATAGCGGAGAAATTCCAATCGAACTCGGAGATAGCTGGTTCTCCTCGAAATAGCTTTAGGGCTAGCGTCGATTAATTAAGTAATGGAGGTAGAGCACTGAATAGGCTAGGGGGCATATCGCTTACCGAACCTTATCAAACTCCGAATGCCATATACTTGTATTTCGGCAGTCAGACTGCGAATGATAAGATCCGTAGTCAAAAGGGAAACAGCCCAGACCATCAGCTAAGGTCCCAAAGTGTAAGTTAAGTGGTAAAGGATGTGGGATTTCTAAGACAACTAGGATGTTGGCTTAGAAGCAGCCACTCATTCAAAGAGTGCGTAATAGCTCACTAGTCAAGAGATCCTGCGCCGAAGATGTCCGGGGCTAAAACTTACCACCGAAGCTATGGGTGTACACTATGTGTACGCGGTAGAGGAGCTTTCTGCATTGGCTGAAGTCGTACCGAAAGGAGCGGTGGACGATGCAGAAGTGAGAATGTTGGCATAAGTAGCGAGAGACAGGTGAGAATCCTGTCGGTCGAAAACCTAAGGTTTCCTGAGGAAGGCTCGTCCGCTCAGGGTTAGTCGGGACCTAAGCCGAGGCCGAAAGGCGTAGGTGATGGACAACAGGTTGATATTCCTGTACCACTAGCAGACGTTATTACAAATGGGGTGACGCAGGAGGATAAGATGTGCTAGCTATTGGATGCTAGTCTAAGCGTTTAGGTATGTAGGATAGGCAAATCCACCTACATTAGCTGAGGCGTGATGGGGAAGCCCTTTAAGGGTGAAGTATCTGATTCCACGCTGCCAAGAAAAGCCTCTATGGAGGAAGTTAGTGCCCGTACCGCAAACCGACACAGGTAGGTGAGGAGAGAATCCTAAGACCATCGGAAGAATTGCTGTTAAGGAACTCGGCAAATTGACCCCGTAACTTCGGGAGAAGGGGTGCCTACGCAAGTAGGCCGCAGAGAATAGGCCCAAGCAACTGTTTAGCAAAAACACAGGTCTCTGCTAAAGCGAAAGCTGATGTATAGGGGCTGACGCCTGCCCGGTGCTGGAAGGTTAAGGGGATTGCTTAGTGCAAACGAAGGCATGAACTTAAGCCCCAGTAAACGGCGGCCGTAACTATAACGGTCCTAAGGTAGCGAAATTCCTTGTCGGGTAAGTTCCGACCCGCACGAATGGCGTAATGATTTGGGCACTGTCTCAACAGCAAATCCGGCGAAATTGTAGTGCAAGTGAAGATGCTTGCTACCCGCGATTGGACGGAAAGACCCCGTAGAGCTTTACTGCAATTTAGCATTGAGTTTCGGTACTATCTGTACAGGATAGGTGGGAGACTTGGAAGCAAGGGCGTCAGCCTTTGTGGAGTCATCCTTGGGATACCACCCTGATAGTACTGGAATTCTAACCGGAGGCCTTGAATCAGGTCACGGGACATTGTTAGGTGGGCAGTTTGACTGGGGCGGTCGCCTCCAAAAAAGTAACGGAGGCGCCCAAAGGTTCCCTCAGAACGGTCGGAAATCGTTCGAAGAGTGCAAAGGCAGAAGGGAGCCTGACTGCGACACAGACAAGTGGAGCAGGGACGAAAGTCGGGCTTAGTGATCCGGTGGTTCCTCGTGGGAGGGCCATCGCTCAACGGATAAAAGCTACCTCGGGGATAACAGGCTGATCTCCCCCAAGAGTCCACATCGACGGGGAGGTTTGGCACCTCGATGTCGGCTCGTCGCATCCTGGGGCTGAAGTAGGTCCCAAGGGTTGGGCTGTTCGCCCATTAAAGCGGCACGCGAGCTGGGTTCAGAACGTCGTGAGACAGTTCGGTCCCTATCCGTCGCGGGCGTAGGAAATTTGAAGGGAGCTGTCCTTAGTACGAGAGGACCGGGATGGACAGACCTCTGGTGCACCAGTTGTCACGCCAGTGGCACAGCTGGGTAGCTATGTCTGGAAGGGATAAACGCTGAAAGCATCTAAGCGTGAAGCCCCCCCTAAGATGAGATTTCCCATAACATAAGTTAGTAAGACTCCTGGAAGAACACCAGGTTGATAGGTGAGAGGTGTAAGCATGGTAACATGTTCAGCTGACTCATACTAATAAGTCGAGGGCTTGACCTAATTAATTTCACTGTGCAATTTTCAGAGAATAATTAATTTCTCTAAAAATTAATAGAAGCAAACAGAACAAGGAAGTGAAGGAACGAAGAGCGGAGTTTACTAAAGTAAATGAGCACTGGAGTGACTGAAACTGACGAAGTAATGTGAAGCTTATATGAATTTTTAAAATTTGATAGAAACGAGTAATACTAGGAAACAAATGAGCGAGGAGCGGAGTTTACTAATGGTAAATGAGCACCACAGCGAATGCAGTTGACGAAGTAGTACAAAGTTTATAGCAAATTTAGATCTGGTGATGATGGTCCTAAGGGTAACACCCCTTTCCATTCCGAACAGGCAGGTTAAGCCTTAGGACGCCGAGAGTACTGCACGGGAGACTGTGTGGGAGGGTAGGTTGTTGCCAGGTAGTGTTAACTAAGTTTTCTTAGTTAACAGTATGGATCTTTAGCTCAGTTGGTTAGAGCAACCGGCTCATAACCGGTAGGTCCGGGGTTCGAGTCCCTGAAGGTCCACCATATTTGGGGGTATAGCTCAGTTGGGAGAGCACCTGCCTTGCACGCAGGGGGTCAAGAGTTCGAATCTCTTTATCTCCACCAAAAAAGCAATCCAAAAGGATTGCTTTTTTTTATATGAATTTTTAATAATAGCATTCGTTTTTCATAAATATGAAATCAAAAACTAATTCGTCAAAAACTTTTATATATATTGAAAAAATTTGTAAGCTTAAAACTCTTTAAAAGTTTTTATCCTTATTAGAAGGCCCAATTCCCATTTTTAAAAATTTGAATTGGTTCTCCATTTTGATTTACTCCAATTACTTCTAAATCTTCTGTGCCAAACATAAAATCTACATGTATTAAAGAGGTGTTTCCTCCAGCTTCTAAGAATTCTTCATCTGTCATTTTATCTCCATCTTTTATAGATAAGTTATAAGCTCTCCCTATAGCAAGATGGCAAGAGGCATTCTCATCATATAGCGTATTAAAAAAAGTTAATCCAGAATTAGATATTGGAGAGTTAAATGGAACAAGTGCCGCCTCACCTAAATAATGAGAACCTTCATCAGTTGTAATTAAGTTTTTTAATGAATCATAGCCTTTTTTAGCAGTAAAATTTATAATTTTACCATTTTCAAATGTCAAAGAAAAATCTTCTATAAGATTTCCGCTATAATTCAAAGGTTTTGAGCTATACACTATACCATTAACACCATTTCTTTTAGGTAGTGTAAATATTTCTTCTGTTGGTATATTAGCAATAAATTCTATGTTATCTGAGCTCTTTTTACTACCACCCATCCATAGGTGATTTTGAGGTAAGTCCACATATAAGTCTGTACCTAAGGAGTTATTAAAATGAAGTGATTTTAAATTTTGATTATTTAAAAAGTCTCTATTACTTTTGAGAATTTCTATATGTTCTTTCCATGCTTTTACAGGGTCTTCTTTATCAATTCTAACTAGTTTAAAAATCTCTTCCCAAAGTTTTTCTATTGCTTTATCTGCTAAAAGATCTGGAAATACTTTTGAAGCCCATGATTTTGTAGGGATCGACAGTATTGACCAACGATTTTTATAATTTGCTAGTCGATCATTAAATTCTTTAAATGCTAATTGACTAGCTTTTATAGAAGAAGAAATTTTTTTAGAAGGAATATCCTTCATAAGTTCAGGATCTGAGGCAGATATACTTAATACTGCGGCACCATTCTCTACATAGTGCATAAGTGATTCCACTTTCCATGGGGCTATAGTGCTTAATACCTCATCATCAGCATACATATATTTTATTTTTGTGGAAATTTCATCATTCCAATCTATTATTACTTCCCTAGCTCCTTCTTCATAGGCTGCTTCAGAGATCATTCTAGTAAATGGAGCACATTCTATTGGAGATATTATTATAAGAGTTTGATTCTCCTGAATATTTACTCCTATTTTTACTGCTAATCTAGCGTACTTTTTAAGCATTTTCTCCATTATATTAACACCTCTCAAAAATATTTATATGTAATATTATAACTCAACAGTCTATATGTACAAGCTACAATCTCATTTTAAGGGTATTAGAAAGGTTAAAGGTTGCTGTTATAATTTACAATGACAAATTAATATGATTCTTTAAATGTAAAAAGTTCTTAAATTTATATATTTAAATAGTAAGTTTATTTATTATATAAGTTTTAAATTAGGGCAATAGAATATCATATTTAGCTAAATATATTGACGTATATCCTTAAATATGATATAAATAGTATAGCACATATGATTACATATTGAAAAAAAAGCGAAAAAGTATAACACATAAATGGATTAATAAATATAATAGTATTATGAACTTTTAAAAAGTATGATATAATTTAAGTTTATATTTTATAGGGGGACTAAATAATGACTGTAAAAGTTGCTATGAATGGTTTTGGAAGAATAGGAAGAGCTGTTTTAAGAATTGCTCAAGAAGATCTAATGGATGGCGTTGAATTAGTTGCTATAAATGCTAAAGCAGAAAGCGAGACATTAGTACATTTATTTAAGTATGATTCTTGTTATGGCAAATTTAACGGGACTATTGAAGTTGATGGTGAAGATAAAATAGTAGTTAATGGAAAAGAAATTAAGATACTTAGAGAATGTGATCCAGCTAAATTACCATGGAAAGATCTTGGAGTAGATATAGTTATTGAATCTACAGGTATATTTAACAGTAGAGAAGGTGCTATAAAGCATATAGAAGCAGGAGCTAAGAAGGTTATAATAACAGCGCCAGGTAAAGACGAAGATATAACGATTGTTATGGGCGTTAACGAAAATGATTATAATGCAGAAAAACATCATATAATTTCAAATGCATCTTGTACAACTAATTGTTTAGCACCATTTGCTAAAGTATTGAATGATAAATTTGGAATAGTTAAGGGACTAATGACTACAATACATTCATATACGAATGATCAAAGGATATTAGATAAAACACATAAAGATTTAAGAAGAGCAAGAGCAGCAGGAGAATCTATAATTCCAACAACTACAGGAGCAGCTAAGGCAGTTGCTAAAGTTCTTCCAGAATTAAATGGAAAGCTAAATGGTTTTGCAGTAAGAATACCTACACCGAATGTATCTTTAACGGATTTAGTATGTGAATTAAAAACAAAAGTTACTGTAGAAGAAGTAAATGCAGCACTTAAAGAAGCTTCAGAAGGTAGTATGAAAGGAATATTAGGATATTCTGAGGAACCATTAGTATCAGTAGATTATAAACAAGATACAAGATCATCAATAATTGATGGATTATCTACTATGATTATAGAAGATAACATGGTTAAAGTTGTTTCTTGGTATGATAATGAATGGGGTTATTCTTGTAGAACAGTAGATTTAGTAAACTATGTAGCAAAGTCTATTTAAGACGTTGCTACTATAAAATAAATAATAAAATTTTATATTATTAAATATTAATTACTTTATTTCAATTCAAATTCATAAATTACTCTTAGTAAAATAATATATACAGAATATATTATTTTGTAGTGTCCTAAAAGGCAATTTAACAATTGCTTTTTAGGACACTTTTCTATTAGAAATTTTATCTTCTATATTTTTAATGTTAAAAAGAAAATATATAGGTTAAAATTAATGATATGATAAATAATGATGTGATAAGTAATCATAGTATAAGGTAAAATATAGAGTTTAGGAGGATTTATATATGAGAATATTGTTAACAAACGATGATGGAATATTTGCAAAAGGAATACAAACATTAGCTAGAGAACTTGAGAAATATCATGAGGTAATAATTGTAGCACCTAATATGCAAAGAAGCGCTAGTAGTCACTCTATTACAATAACAGCGCCGCTTATAATTAAAGAGGAAAAATTAGATAGAATAAAGTCTAAGGCTTTCAGTGTAAGTGGTACTCCAGCGGATTGCACAAGAGTAGGACTTATGAAGTTAGTTGAAAATAAAGTAGATTTGGTAATTTCAGGAGCTAATGAAGGATATAATTTAGGAACAGATGTAATTTATTCTGGGACCGTATCTGCAGCTGTTGAAGCAGCAATATTAAAAGTACCTTCAGTTGCATTTTCTTGCGATGGTAAAGATGAAAGTTATGATTTAGCAGCTAAAATAGCATTAGATATAGTAGCAAAAGCTGAAGAATGTAAATTTAAAAATGATATAGTACTTAGTATAAATATACCGCCTATAGATGAAAATATCAAAAATGAAATAAAAGTATGTAGAATAGGAGAAAGAAATTATAAAAACACTTTTATAGAAGATTTAAACGAGGATGGAACAAGGAGTTTAAAAATAAATGGTATATTAGAAGAGAATGATACTGAAGAAACAGATGTTTATAATATTAAAAAAGGATATATAACTCTAACCCCTCTTCATTATGATTTAACTAATTTTAATATATTAGAAGATGTAAAAAAAATGTTTTAAATATATTAAGGTATACCTTTTTATGGATCTAAAGAGCTTAATAGCTCTTTTTCTATTTATAAGTAAATTAAGATATGTAATAAAATAAAGAAAAATAATTTAAGACTATGTTATGGAAGGGTTATAATTATAAATATAGAATGTTTTATAAAAAAATCATATTAAAGAGGTGATGTATTATGACTAATTTTATTAAAGGCAATATCGATATTAAAAATAATGTAAAAAAAGAAGAAAATTATATTTTCGATGAGGTAGTAAATGAAGTTAAAAATACAGGAGATTTTATTAAAACTTCTGCTTCATCAGTATTTATAATACATAAAGATAAGATAGTTACAGAAAAGTATTTTGGACAGCATTCCCATAAAGAATTTGCAAGAAAGATAAATTGTAGATCTAGATTTAATGTTGCATCTGTAAGAAAAAGCTATATAGGATTTGCAGTTGCTTATGCCTTGTTAAATAAACATATACATAGTATTGATGATTATGTAATTAGTTATTTACCGAATTTAGATAAGAATATAATAGATAAAACCACTATTAGGCATTTATTAACTCATACTCATGGTTTAGCCAGTGATGAAAGCAAAAATCTAATTAGAAATTTTCCTTGTGGTACAAGCTGGGAATATACGAATGATGGAATAAAATTATTAACAGATATAGTAGAAACTACTACAGGAAAAACTGTATCTCAAATATTAAGAGAAACTGTTTTTAATTCTTTTAATTTATCAGAAACAGATTGGGAAACAGAAACAAAAGAAGAACAAGTGTCAATTATTTTCAATCCAGAAGATGAACCAGTAAGCGGGATTAAAAAAAGCTCTATAGGAGGAGGATATGATACAAATTTATATGTTTCATCTAGAGAATTAGCTTATTGGGGATATATTCATTTGAAAAAAGGCACTATTAATGAAGTAGAAGTACTTCCTAAGGAAATATTTGATTTAACTACTTCTCTTCAAAGTCCATATTTGGAAGGTAGAGAACTTCCGGAAAATGGATTTTTATGGTGGGTAAAAACTAGAGAGTGTAAAAAAAGTGAATTAGGAGAATTAGTACCCAAAGGATCATATCAAATTCTAGGTAATACAGGAGCATGTGTATTAGTAATTCCTAGTGAGGAGCTAGTAGCAGTGAGAATGTACAATAAAAAAGGCAACCCTAAAGGGTATGATTATTTAAGAGATGTTAAAGATTTCGGTAACACTATAATGAAATGTTTATATGAAAGGTAGAGAACTATGGTAAAATTAGAATATTTGTTAGAAGAAGATTTTGATAAGATAATACAATGGAATGAAAATACTTCCCCAGAGTATTTAATGCAATGGGCAGGGCCAACATATAAGTATCCTATAACAAAGGAACAAATAGCTGAGAATTTTAAAAACATATCCAATAAAGATGAATCACAAGTATTTATATATAAAATTATTTATACAGAAAGTAATGAAGTCATTGGGACTATTCAATTAATTAAAACAGATAATGTAAATAAAATAGGAAAAATAGCAAGATTTCTTATAGGTGAAGAATCTATGAGAGATAAAGGTGTTGGTACAGCGGCAATAGATGAGATATTAAATATAGGTTTTAATATCTTTTTATTAGAAGAAGTCACTTTAGGGGTATTTGACTTTAATCATGGTGCGATAAGATGTTATGAAAAAGTAGGTTTTAAAAAGACAAAATTTACTGAAAATGCTAGGATTATAGGAAATAAATATTGGAATTTATATGAGATGAGTATAAAAAAGAATGAATGGCTTAAGATGAAGAAATAACAAAATAGCAAAAATCTATCTTAATTGTATGTATGACTAATTTTATAAATTAGTGATTGCAATTATCTTATTTTTGTTTAGTGTTATTAAATATTGTATAATATTAGAAGATGCTATAATGATTACCTAATGCAAGAGTTATACAGAAAAGGAGTGTTAATATGAATAAACCTTATGTATTTACACCCGGTCCAACAGAGGTTAGAGAGAATGTTCGTTTAGCTAGAGCTATGGAAGCTACTAATCCAGATTTAGATATACGTTTTTATGATTTTTACAAAGAGACCTGTGAAAAAATAGGGGAAATAATAGGCACTAGCAATGATGTGTATATATTAAGTGGTTAAGGAATATTAGGACTTGAGGCTGCTTGTGCATCATTAACAGAGACAAATGATAGAGTACTTATATTAGATAATGGGGTTTTTGGAGAAGGTTTTGGTGATTTTGTTAAAATATATGGTGGAGAACCTGTATATTATAGCGTAGATAGGCAGGAAAAAATAGATATAGAAGCTTTAAGAAAGTTTTTAGAGAAGGATAATAATTTTAAATATGCAACTATGGTACATTGTGATACTCCTTCGGGACTTTTAAATGATATAAGTAAAATATGTCCATTATTAAAGGAATATGGAATAATTACAGTTGTAGATAGTGTTGCTGCTATGGTAGGAGAGCCTTTAAAAGTAGATGATTGGAAAGTGGACATTGTATTAGGTGGTTCTCAAAAAGTATTTTCAGCGCCACCAGGATTAACAATAATATCAATTAGTGAAGATGCTTACAAGGTTATGGAAAACAGAAAAACTCCAATTATAGGATTCTATTGTAATTTAACAATATGGAAAGGCTATTATGAAAAAAAATGGTTTCCTTATACAATGCCTATAAGTGACATTATGGGGCTTAGAGTAGCAGTAGATAATGTAATTGAAGAAGGAATAGATAATGTTATTGAAAGACATAAAAAATATGCTAATGCTATTAGAAAAGCAGTTAAAGAATTTGGATTAGAGCTATTTATAAGAAAAGGACAAGCTAATACAGTAACAGCAGTAGCCCTTCCAGAGGGAATAGATGCAGATGAATTGGTATCTCATATGTTCAATAAATATAATGTGCTAATGTCAGCTTCTTTTGGATTTGTAAAAGGTAAAGTTATTAGAATAGCTCACATGGGTGAAAATGCTAGAGAAGAACGATTAGTATATGTATTAAATATTTTAGAAAAGGCACTTAGAGATTTAGGATATAATCCTAATAAATCTTTAGTACAATGCTTTAACAAATATTTATAGAATTAAATATATAGGTTTTATCTAATTTATATTTTGATAAAACATTTAAATATAAGGGGGAATTTATATGCTAAGAACAAATAAAGAAAAGATTGTTAAATGGTCAGTGCAAGGGAAAATACATCATCCACTAGGTGGAAATTATAGAATAACTCATGAGGGAGTACCCATGATATTGCCAGCTACAGGAGGAATTTCTTACAATGTGAGCATTGGAGATTCAGCTTTTGGATGGGTAGGTGACCATGTTGAACCAGGAGTATCAATTAGAAATGAGAATACAACAGAAAATGCAGCATTGATGACATTTGCATGTATAGGAAATGAGGCAAAGGTTGTTTCAGGAGATGGAAAAGGTGCGAAAGGTTATGTAACTGGTATGCATGGTGGAATAGAACATGTTATGATTTGTTTTGAAAAAGAGGATTTAGAAAATTTAGCTATAGATGATAAAATACTAATCAAAGCATATGGACAAGGTCTAAAATTAGAAGGATTTGAAGATATACAACTTATGAGTATAGATCCAGATTTATTTGAAAAGCTAGGAGTTACAGAAAAAGATGGTAAGCTACAAGTTCCTGTTGTTGCTGAGATTCCACCATATCTTATGGGCTCAGGAATTGGATCGCCAAGTGCGTATACAGGAGATTATGATATAATGACTGCTGATACAGAAGAAATAAAAAGACTAGGTTTAGATAAATTAAGGTTTGGAGACTTGGTTTTACTTGAAGATTGTGATAATACTTATGGAAGAGGATTTTTAAAAGGAGCTGTAAGTATTGGAGTGGTTATTCATAGTGATTGTGTAAAAGCCGGTCATGGACCAGGAATTACAACAATCATTACTAGTAAAAAATCTATTATTGAAGGTATAATTGACAAAGATGCTAATATAGGTAATTATATGAAGAAATAAAAAGAGCTTAAATTAAGGTATATTTAAAAAATAATAAGTCAACGGATTAAAGTATTTTTTATTATACTCCGTTGCAGGGTGCAAAATGTCTAATATCTATGATTAGTTAGTTTTTTAGATGTCTAAACTAAGAGTAGCATATGAATTTACAGTTAGGATTAAATTAAATAGAGAATAGATCAGGCGTGTTATATTAAAATTATGTACTTTAATATAATATGTCTTTAATTTAGTATTAAGTTAACAATTTAAACTGTTATTAACGTAGTAAATAATGAAAGTAAGAGAAGTCTAGATTATTTATGGAGAATTATGAATATAGATAAAACTATAAAGAGATTATTAAGAAGTTTTATATTAAAGATATTTGATTTAATATAAAACTTTTTTCATTTTAAGATTTATTTAACGAAATAAATTGCCCTATGATATTCAATTTAAACAAAATCTTATTATTTTAGCCTAAAACATTACCAGGTGTATCAATATGAGTAATTTAAAGATTTCTAGAGATAATTTAAGATTTTTTAGGATAATTTTTATACAAAATGTAAATAATTATATTTATATGAATTATAACATGTTATTATGAATAAGTCGTCAGCGCTAAGGTGCATACGACGCTTAAGTTATCAAGCACACAGTTGAGTTTAAAACTTTTTAAAAAAGTTGTTGACAAAACTAAATGCAGATGATAAGATGATTAAGCGGTCTGAGAGCAGACCAAATAAATTAAAACTTGGTCTTTGAAAATTAAACAGAGAAATAGGTAAA
>NZ_AYSO01000010.1 GCF_000816675.1 Clostridium argentinense CDC 2741
ATCATCTTTGAATATTTTAACATATTCTTCTTTTGAGCGGATAAATCTCCCCTTATCAAGAAATTTCATTGCAAAGTTACTTAATTGAGAATCTTTAAAGAAGCATGGCTCAATTATTATAATTTCACCAGTGGGTTTTAAGACTCTTCTAAATTCGTTTAAGTAATTTTTTATATCATCTTTGTTGATATGATGTAGTACTGCAATAATTATAATATAATCTATAGAATTAGAGGAAGCAGGTAAATTAACTCCATCAAAAGAATTAAAATTATATGGATAAAACATCTTTTTAGCGTAGTTAATTCTTTTTTTATCATAATCTACTCCTAAGTAATCTTTAGGGTTAAACATTATGCTATTAGATCCTATTCCGCATCCAAAGTCTAATATACTTTTGTTTGTGAAATTATAATCAGCAAGTATAAATTTAAGTTTATTTTCTATGTATTTTTCAGTAAACCACTTTGGTCTAACAAAATAATGATAGAGCTTAGGGGATAACTCCAGTTTAATCACATCCTTTTTAGTTAGTTTATTAAGTAGTATTTCTATTTATAAGTTATTTTATCTAATGAAATGAAAGGTAACTATGTAATAAAATGATAATTACAAAATCACAATTTTATAAATTTCTTTGTCTGTAGATAGCAATTTAGAATTCCGAATTTTTACAGTCAAAACTGCAAACTCTAAAATTGTATGTTTAATCAAAAAAACAAATAATTTACTTAAATACGGTATTATTCAGAAATGAATTTTGCGGTATTTTTGTTTCGCAATTCAAATATTTTATGAATTAAGAAAGAGCAAATACAAAGTGAATAAGATAAAATAAGAAGTTAAAGAACTGATCTATAAGTTAGCAACTATTTATAGTATTAGTAAAAACTTGTGTAGGCTAATAAAAATCTATTTATTTCAAAGTAAGATAATTAAAGGATAAGTATAGAATAGCCAAAATGGCAATGTAATAGTTATAGAAGAAGGATGAGCAACAATAATAACTAAATCAAAAAATACTTATTTAGCAGCTACTTATGAAGTAAATGTAAGCAAACTAGTAGAAGAAAATTAGAACAGTGCAATTTTAAGTATTTCTTTAATAAATGGAGCTGCAAGAGAATATGATGTAAGCATGGAAGAAACAAATGGATTTATAAACTGGTATGAGGAAAGAACTGCATGATAAAGGTTCAGCATTATATTCATTTGATAAAAGTTTAATTCATATAAATCAGTAGAAGAATGGTAGAATCTTTTAAAATAGGAGAATATGAAACAAATAAATAATTGAAATAATTAAAGGCATCTAGAAAATTAGGTGCTTTTTTAGTCCCTTTTCATTTAGATATGAAACAAAGCTTATACACATCTATGAATAAGCTTCATATTATGTTTATAGAAAGCGAAGTTTTTTAAGAAAAATTTTGAAAAACTTGAGCTAAAAAACATGGGGAAATAAATATGAGTGATTTTTGTCAACTTTGTAATGAATTCGCTAGAATACTTGGAGCAGAAATTTTAAGTACAGCTAATGATGTTTGTACAGTAACGTTTATGAGAGATATTAATGCAGAAATATTAGGAAGACGAACTCATTCTCCATTAGCATTAGCAGCATTATTTTCATTTGAGTCACCTGATAATGAAGGTAGAACTCTTAATTTAGGTGAGACAGTTATTCTTCAAGAAGAAATAAATGACTTTATATCTATTTTAAGAAAAAATGGAATATTAGTTACTGCGCTTCATAATCACTGGTTATTTGATGATCCAAGACTTATGTATATTCACTTTGAATCAATTGATGATCCTATAGATTTTGCTAGAAAAGTAGCAGAAGCACTTTGTGTATTGCGAAGAGTTGAAACAACTGATAATTCTATAGATGTTGTTAGGAGAATAGCAGAAGCACTTTCTGCATTAGGAAGATAAAATGGCAATTTTAAATTATATTAAAGCACTTACTTAGGTAGGTGCTTTTAAGTTACTCTTTTATAATGCCTAGAATATCTAGTTGTTATTTTTGTTTATGGAGCTAAGGAGTAAGTGAGAGATAAAAAAGAATAAAAAATTATTATAGATTAGAAGATATCAACATAAACTAAATTTAACTATTTGGAAGTAAGCTTAAGCTATTACTTCACAGCTTAATTATAAAACCACTTAAAAGAAGTTCTGTTGCAAAATTTTTATTTTGCAACAGCTTATTTTATTGTCTTTTATTATTTATATATGACGAGCCTGACTAAAGCTCTTTAGTAATCTAATATAGTGATTAGCTTCTCTAAGCACATGGTCACCGAGCAATGGATACGCTATAGATCTAATAGTGCAGTTAAGTAATCCGCCAGTACCTTGTTTCTTAAAATCTCTAATTCCAACAGTAGCCTTAAGCGATCTTTGAGTTACATTAGGTAATAAACCAAGGCTTTCTGCCAAATTTTGAGATTCAATAGTTAATTCATCAAACTTCTTGCCATAATCATTTGCAGTATCAAATAATTTAACTTCTGTCGGATCTAATAAACCTCTTATAAACTTTGCATGTTCAGCCATAATTCTATTCCAGAATGTTTCTTGGTTTACAGCTTCTTGTACTATGTTAATCTCCTGTCTATTTTGGAGCATAGTTAGCATTCTTAAATAGAAGTGAGCCTCTCTAAGTATGTGATCTATAAGTAGTGGATAATTGGTAGTAAACACTTTACAAGATAGAACATCTCTTAACAGTCTACTTTTAAATGAGGCAATTCGATTGGTAGCAGCTATTGCTCGTTGGTTTAATTCAGTTACACGCGTAACAATGTCAGAATCTTCGCTAACGTTAGTACACCCAATTAGATTAGCCTCCATTTTAGTTATGTTAGTATCAATTGGGATTGCGGTATAATATTCAGTTTCTCTTTCAGCATCAAGAGTCATATCAGTAATTAGCTCTCCAGAGTTTGCTACTTCTGGGCTTATAATTCCGCAAGAAAGCTGAGTAGTTTCTACTAAGAGTTGGCTAAATTGGTTTTTTAGCATATCTGCTTGGCGAGCTAAGCCTGGATTTTTTTGTGTGAAACCTACCTCAAGGAAAATAGAATGTTCTTTAGCGATTCTCATAAAGAATAGATTTAATTCTAAAGATTGTCTAACAAACTCAACATTAGATAACATTATAAACTCCTTTTAATTCGATACATTTTATTATATGAATTAAGTTCTTAAATAATCACTTTTTTATAGTGCTTAGAATAATTAATATAATTATAGGAAATTATAACATAGAATGTAAAATACGGAGGTGTTAGTTTTGTTTGAACATAAAAAACAATTATTACATGAAGTAAAAGTTGAAAGGCCAAATCCACAGTATGCTATATTAATGCAAGAACAACTAGGTGGAGGTAATGGTGAACTTAAAGCAGCAATGCAATATATTTCTCAAAGTTTTAGGATAAAAGATCCTGAGATAAAAGATTTATTCCTAGATATTGGTGCAGAAGAATTAAGTCATATGGAGATGGTAGCACAAACAATAAATTTACTAAATGGTCATGAAGTAGATAATGAAAAGGTTAATAATGGTGAAATCCAAACCCACGTACAGTGTGGTTTATCACCTGTATTAATTAACTCCTCTGGAGCACCATGGACATCAGATTATGTAACTGTTACTGGAGATTTAGTTGCAGATTTATTATCTAATATAGCATCTGAACAAAGAGCAAAAGTTGTATACGAATATCTATATCGTCAAATTGAAGATAAGGAAGTAAGAGCAACAATTGATTTTTTACTTAATAGAGAAGAAGCCCATAATGCTTTATTTAGAGAAGCACTAAATAAAGTTCAAAAGTCTGGTTCAAATAAAGATTTTGGAGTTACAGAAGACTCTAAACTTTACTTTAATTTATCTAATCCAGGACCAGAGCATGATGCTCCAAATCCAACTCCACCTTCATTTGAAAATCCGAGAAGATAACTAACAAAATAATAAGAGATTATATTTTTAAATAATAGTCTAAAAAAACTATACATATATTTGTAATTTTCAAAGAATAGATAATCAGGAGCCTGTAATAGGGCTCTTTTTTTATATAAAAGATTAAAAGTAATGTTGTAATATACTAAATATATATAGTTGATGTAGATGTAGAATTTGTAAAAATGAATTTACACTATTAATGAAAGAAGTTAAAAAGTGAGTAAAGTAGGAAAGATATTAGTATGTTTTTATTCACAGAAGATTAATACACAGAAGGTTAGAAATAGTTTGAAAGAATATATAGGAGAGATGATACAATTTTAATAATTCTTATTTAATTGGATAAACTTAACATGACTATTAGCTTCCTAAAAATCACATAATATAAGCGTATAAAATTATATTTATTGGAGGTAAGAATATGAGAAAACTTTCAGAAGCAGAATTACTATCTTTAACATCACTATTGAAGATGGAACAAGACGGATTAGTTGTACAAAGAGCAGTAAATGCACTAATAACAGATGAAGAGTTAAAAAGACAAGGTGAAGCTAGTGTATTAGCAGCAGAGGGTAGGATGAAAGGATTACAACAGTTTATTAATGAAAATCAAGTAACAGCTATGGCGGAGGTGTAATAGAATGGCAAATTTAATTGGAAATCTAATTAAGAATAACGTTGATATTAATGATGAAGTTATTTCTACAAATATGCTTGCTTCTGGAAAAGCTGCAGCTGATGCATATCTTAATGCTACGTTAACAAGCAGTACTCCAGAATTGAGATCCATATATTCTACTGGTTTAAATCAAATAGTTGGAGGGCATACTGCTCTTACAGAGCTAGCTGTAACTCAAGGTTGGGCTAAACCTTACAATTCACCTGTACAACAATTAACTGATACTTATAATGAATCAAAAACTGTAATTAACACAACTGAACAATAGTATAAAGTAAATACATTATAAGTAATTGAAAAGAGCTCTTAACAGAGCTTTTTTATATGTAGAAAATATGAAACTATAGGGATACAATGCGAAAGTTTAATATATACTCTGGAAAATAAATTTTCTATAAAAATAGATTAACCCCTTAGAAATTAAGGATTAATAATTTAAAATGAAAAATTTAGGATAAAATTCACTAAAAGTGAATTTCTAAAATGAAGTTTATTAAAAAAACTCCGGAAGCTTTGATGGTGGAGTTTTAACCGCAATTCTTCATTATTCATTCTTAATTTTTAATTCATTGCAAAAATTTTATTATGGAAATTAAAATCATGTATAAGTTAAATTTTCATTGTGGAACCCTATATTATGGAGTTAATTAAAAAAGAACAAAAACTATTAAGGATTATTTATCGAATTGCTCCTAAAGAGGCTATCTAAACTGCTTTAGAATATATTCCTCATGAATCAGTAGAAGCTGGATTAGGTACTGAGCAGGGAATATTAATTTATAAAGTTAGTATAAGAACTCCTGTTGGAATGTATGAAGTAAAAGTAGATACTAGGATAGGAAAGGTAGTTGGAATCAGTGAGAAGATTGAGTAAAGTAAGAAAGTCTTAAGCAATTGATAGAAAAATACCAATATAGGAAGGATACAATAGGGTTATTTTTTTATAATTAAAAGTTAGGTAAGGATGTAGAAAAGAAAATAATACTTTATATAAGATGGAATAAATGCAACTTAAAATATGAATATTCCTTTTCTAATACTCTGTGTGGGAAATGGAAGGAATGTAAGGAAATTAGAACATGCTACTTACTTTATGATGATATAAAATATTGTATAAAGTAAAGAAGATACAAGCAGAGAATAAAAGATGGTAGTAAACTTTACGTATTAGAGATACAAAAGCTAAATTAATATTAATAGAGTTGTTTTTATATATAGTATAGACATAGAATCCTATAAAAAAGTAGGTACAGAAAAAATAACCAATGAAATTGGCGAAGGAATCATAGGTAAACCTATATTTAATAATAATTACTATTCTTTAGAGGGTAAGTACGGAGTAGTAACTCCAAGAAATGGTTTAAATTTAAGAAAAGACAAAAGTACAAATTTTAAAATACAGAGAAAAGGTAATGGCTTAGAGAAAAAAGGATAATTGGATACATTAATTTTAGAAATAAAAAAATACGAACTAAGTTAACTTAGTTCGTATTTTTTAAAAATTCTGTGTAATTATCCTAAGAGTTTGTGAATAGCATAAGTTATAATCTGGACTTGACGCCTTTCCAAATATGGGAACTGAAAAAACAGTTATCTGCATCTTGCAACATTGTTTGAAAATCTCTAAAAGAAACTGTAAAATTAAAAAGATTTTTATCAAAGTGAGGTCTTGAAAAGACATCTACATTTCCAATTACAGCCCTTGATTTCTCTTTCTTAGCTTCATTAAAAGGTATTCTAAATACAGATGCACAGCCGGAAGACATAGGAGCAATGACTTCATCATATGTGTCTCGTCTAAAATAAAATAATTGTATAAGTGCTGAAAGCTGATCAGGGTTAACAAAAAATGTTACTGTGCAAGGAGTATCGCCTTCTTCATAGGGTTTAATAATTATATGCGTCTTTTGATTTAGTACATTTTTGGGTTGATTTTCTAACATTCTAATTCCTGTTTCCGAATCTATTTTTAGCTTTTCTCCCTTAGGAAAGCCTTCGCCTCGGCCGCAGGACAAAAAATACCCAAATCCACCGGGAATATCAGGTAATCCATCATAAAAGCCAAATCCTAACTTAGCGCCTCCGCAGGTTAAGTTATTGCAGGTTACAAGAACAGTTTCGCCATTGATTGATTTGTTAAGCATTTTCATAGAGCATCCTGTCAATCTTTCTTTACATGTTTCAATCTCTTTATCACTTTGAATAATTGATAATGGTGGAAATTTCATATTTAATTCCTTCATAAGCTCTTTGGTTTCCATATAAATAGCCTCCTTTTATTAACTATATATTTGATTTTTTATATATAATTGTCCTTTTTATTTATAGTAAAAACAGAATAGCAACAGTGAAATAGAGATATAGTACATAAAAGATTTTGGAAAATTGAATTAATTCTGTTCATATTAAAAATTATTTTATTATCTATCACAGTTTTTTATTATAAAAATAGGATGTATATGCAACTATTTTATCAAAATTTTTACACCTAAAAAATATAGGTGTAGGATTTTAAATTTTCTTTTCGCTTCGCAATAACTCTACTAATGCTTCTGCATTGCCTAAAATCATATTCAAGGTTTCTAGCATTTCATTACATCGTTGAGAATCTATACCCTCCATAAAACTTTCAGTTATATTGTGCAAAATATTCATGAGAGTTGGCATAAATTCAGAACCTTTTTGAGTCAAGTAAAGCTTATTATATCTTTTGTCTTTGCTATCAGTAATTCTATAGATGTAACCATGTTTCTCTAGTTTTATTAAAGCTTTTGCTGTAGTAGCCTTATCCGTTTTTACTAGTGAAGTTAAATCTTTCTGGGATATACCTTCATTTTGGTAGATATTAATTAAAAAAAAATATTGCCCACTACCCAATTCATATTCTTTTAGTTTATGATTAATCAATATTTGTTGATATCTATTTAATACAGTGATATATTTTCCAAATAGTTCCCTCATTTTTATATCCTTTCAAAATTATATACAATTAAAGTAAATTTATAGTAGCATAAATAGAATGTATTTGCAACTATTTTGTATAGATTTTGTCTTACTAAAAGATTTAATACTAGAGAAGCTGTGACTGTGGGAAAGGATTTGTTTAAAATGGATAACTATATGAATTGTAAAATAATAGATGAATATCAAGAAGTAAAATAAAGAAAGTAATAAAAGAGTATGAAAATGATTTGAAAAAATTAAAAAATCAAATCAAAATTGATATATTAAAGTAAAATAAGAAGGGTGACCGCTAGAAATAGGGTCTACTTTTTATTTTATAAAGGAAAGGCTTAAATAGTCATAGAATAAATAAATTAAGTTTATTATTAACTTTAATATATGATGTATTTAAATAATAACACGGGTAGAGGGCAACTAAAGAATTGAAATTTAACATATTGATATTACAAAAAAGATGGTTCATTAGGGTCTATACATAGTAAATCTCTTTTATTTTCCTACAATAATATATTTAAACATATCAATAAAAGTAAGCAATTAAGTTAATATTTTTAACTTATCATTAACAATTTTTGGTTTATTATGTTATAATTAATTAAATTAAAAATAACTGATGATAACTAGATTGTTATCATTAGATTTAAATATATTAATTGATAGGAGAATGATACTATGAGTAATGAAGAACAAAAACAAGAAAAAGAAACTTCAAGTTTAATGCTAGAAAAGTTATTACAATCTAGAGCTATAGTAATTTCTGGAGAAATCAATCAAGCTTTAGCAGAAAAAGTAACTAAACAACTTTTAATTTTGCAAGAAATGGGGGATGAACCGATAAAATTATTTATCAACAGCCAAGGCGGTCATGTTGAAGCTGGTGATACAATTCATGATATGATTAAATTTATTAAACCGACCGTTATTGTAATTGGTACTGGTTGGGTTGCAAGTGCTGCTATCACAATTTATCTTGCAGCTAAAAAGCAAAATCGTTATTCACTACCAAATACAAGATATATGATACATCAGCCATTAGGTGGATTTAGCGGTCAAGCTACAGATATTGGTATTGAAGCTGAGGAGATATTAAGAGTACGTAAGAGAATTAATACCATAATTAGTGAAGCTACTGGTCAACCATTAGAAAAAATTGAAAAAGATACAGATAGAAATTACTGGCTAAATGCTTATGAAGCAGTTGACTATGGAATAGTAGATAAAGTTATCTCAAAATATGACGAGTTAACTAATTTATAATTGTATATAATGAAAGTAGAAAACAAGCCTTATAAATGGGCTTGTTTTTTTGTGCATTTAAAAATTATTTTATAAATTATATTTCTTTAAAATTACAACAACATATTATCCCTTTTTTCATTTAATATAGTTTACATAATGAAAGGAGGGATATTATGTCAGAAAAACAGGAAATAATACAAAAGATTGAAGAACTGAGAAACTTAATGCATTTGTTAATGAACCAAAGTGAAACATTGACCAATAGTGAATTAGTAGAAATTAGTCAAGAATTAGACAAGCTACTGAACCAGTACAATAGACTTTTGATGAGTGAGTAGAGTTATACATTACTCAATTACTAGAAATTAGGTAAGGTACTTGATTAAGATAAAATTCTTAATCAAGTATCTTATTCAATTAGATTAGAATAATATGTATATATAGATACAATGTAAAAGCTTAAGATATACTCTGGAAAATAAATTTTCTATAAAAATAGTTAACTTCTTAAAAATTGAGAATTAGTAGTTAAAAATACGACTTAAGGATGAAATTCGCTAAGGGGAATTTACTTATATATTTTATCTTCTATAATCTAATTCGATAAAAAATAGGTTTTCAATAATGAACATATTAAATATTCATATTGAAAACCTATAAAATTTTAAATATTTAATATGATTTTCAATGAATTCCATCATTGATTATTTTGAGCATATTTAATACTAAATTACTGGAGTTGTTAGCTGATATTTTTTCAAAGTCATTATAGTTAGTATGTGCATCATTATCAGCATTGTCAGAAATACTTCTAATGACAATGAAAGGAATTTTATTAATATAAGCAACATGTCCAATCGCAGAACCTTCCATTTCAACGCAATGAGGAGAATAATTTTTTATAATTTTACTTTTTAACTCATTATCTGATATAAAAGCTTCACCAGTTACGATTCTGCCAATATGATAATTGAATTCTTTTATCTTCATGTTTTTATAAGCTTGTATAGCAATTTCTACTAATAAGTTACTTGTTTCAAAATGCTCAACAAAAGGAAACCATCCTTTCATTTGCTCTTTACGAACATCATGATAAGTAACATTGCTGGAGATTACTATATCACATATTTTCGCTTCATTATTCAAACTTCCTGCTATACCAGTGTTAATTATACTAGTAACTCCAAATTTATCAATTAGTATTTGAGTACAAGCTGCTGCATTAACTTTTCCAATGCTACAAGAAGTCAAAATCAAATTTACATCTTTAAAAGCACCAATATAAAATTTAAAACCAGCATAAATCTCTTCCTTTAATATGGTTATGTTATCTTTAATAAGCTCAATTTCTAGATCCATTGCTCCAATGATACCTATAGTTTGCAAAGATCATACCTCCTTAACATTACATAATAATTAACAGTTATGATATATTTTATATATGAGTATATCATAATTTTATATATATAAATGTTAAAATTAATATATTAAATCAAATAAAATAAAGATTTTAAATATATAGGGGGAAAGGATATGTATAACATTCTTTTAGTTGAAGATAATTGTAATTTATCCAAAGAGATAAAGCTAGCTCTTAGTAAATGGCAGTTTAATGTTGAGATTCTAAAGGAGTTTGAAAATATAATGGAAGAATTTATATCAATTAATCCTCATTTAGTTATTATGGATATAAATTTACCTTATTTTGATGGGTTTTATTGGTGTAAAAAAATTAGAGAAATATCTAAAATCCCAATAATTTTTCTTTCTTCTAGGGATTCTAATATGGATATAATTATGGCAATTAACAATGGGGGAGATGACTACATAAATAAACCTTTTCAAATAGATATTTTGATAGCAAAATTAAATGCTCTTTTAAGAAGGACATATTCCTATGGAGATGAGAAGGGACATTTTATAAGTTATAAGAATGTTATGCTAGATATAGAGAAAGGAATTTTAATATATAAAGATGAAAAACTAGAGCTTACGAAAAATGAACTTAAAATATTAGTTGTATTAATGAAAAATCAAAGAAAAATAATATCAAGAGATAGACTTATGATGAGTCTTTGGGAGAATGATGAATTTATAAATGACAATGCTCTAACTGTAAATATCAATAGGCTTAGAACAAAGATTAGGGAAATAGGTATTGAGGATTTTATAAAAACTAAGAAAGGCTTAGGATATATAATAGAATGAATATCTATAAATACTTAAAAGAAAATAAATACTTTATCTATTGCCAAATAGTAATACTTATAATTTTAAATTTATTTATATATAGTAATACAAATGTAAACAAGGTCTTAATAGATATTTTATATATAAATTTTTTAATAATTTCAACATTTCTTATTTACATATTTATTTCTTATAAGAAATGGAATACGAGATATAGAGAATTTAAAAAGCTAATAATAGAATCTAGTGATATAGGTTCTTTAGATATAAAGGGAAAATCAACTCAAGATGAAATTATAAGAGATATTTTAATTTTAAAGGATAGAATAAAATATGATGAAATTAAAAGTTTAAAGGAAAATATAGATGAAATTAATGAGTATATTTCAAAATGGATTCATGAAATAAAAATCCCTATTTCTATTTGTGATCTTATAACGGATAGATTAGAAGATATTGAGGCTTCAAAGAATATAAGAAATCAAATGGATAGAATTAATTTTTTAGTAAATCAAGTATTATATAGTACTAGAGCAAATAGCTATTCGGAAGATTTATTAATACAGGAACTGTCTTTAGAAAAGCTTGTACGAGAAGGGGCTAAAAAGAACTCATATTCTTTTATAACCAATAAAATTGATTTAGAACTTGGTAATTTAGATTACAATGTCCTTACAGATAAGAAATGGATTCTTTATATACTAGATCAAATAATTAATAATGCTATTAAATATTCTAGAGAGAATGGAAAGGTTGAAATTTATAGCAATGAAGATGAAAAAATCATTAACCTTCATATTAGAGATAATGGTATAGGAATATTACAAGAGGATATAGAAAGGGTTTTCAATAAAGGATATACAGGTACTAATGGGAGAGCAAAAACCTACAAATCTACAGGTATGGGATTATATTTTTCTAAGAAAATGACAGGTAAACTAGGGCATAAAATGAAAGTAGTATCAAAAGAAAATGAATTTACTGAATTCATCATAAGTTTTTATAAAATATCAGATTATTTTAATATTACAAAAATGTAACTTTAAGAGCTATAAAGTAACCTAAAGAGAGGGAAAATAGCTTTCTGATATTTTAAACTTAAAGTACATTGATATATAGGTATTCAATATAAAAATTTAAAATATACTCTGGAAAATAAATTTTTTATAAAAACAGCTTAAATCCTTAGAAATTAAGGATTAATAATGAAGAATGAAGAATTTAGGAAAAATTCACTAAAGGTGAATTTCTTAAAATAAAATTTGTTTAAAAAAAACTCTAAAGGCTTAGCCGTGGAGTTTTAACCATAATTCTTCATCTTTCATTCTTAATTTTTCATTCATAGAAAAGAATTTTTGTTGTGGAAATTAAAATCATGCATAAGTTAAATTTTTATTGTGGAACCCTATAGATAATATTTGGAGGTATTAAAAATGGATTCAGTATTAAAAATTCAGGGATTAAGTAAAACCTATGGAATAAAAGGGTCTACTACTGTTGCACTAGATAATATTGATATGGAAGTTAAAAAAGGAGATTTTTTAGGGGTAATGGGACCTTCTGGAGCAGGTAAAACAACTCTGTTAAATCTTATGTCAACTATAGACAAGCCGACAAAGGGAAATATAATTATTGATGGAGTAGATATCGGGAAATTAAGCAATAAGGAATTATCCAAATTAAGAAAAGATAAGATAGGGTTTATTTTTCAAGATTTTAATCTTTTAGATAATATGACATTAAGAGATAATATAGCACTTCCACTAGCACTATCAAGAAAAAATCATAAAGAAATAGAAAAAAAGGTTTCTGAGATTGCAGATTTTTTTGGATTAAATGACCACTTAGAAAAATATCCCTATCAATTGTCAGGAGGGCAAAAGCAAAGGGGCGCAGCAGCAAGAGCACTTATAACATCTCCCAGTATAATCTTTGCAGATGAACCAACAGGAGCACTAGACACTAAGTCTTCTTCAGATCTTTTAAATTGTTTATCAAAATTAAATGAAAAAACTAATTCTACCATTATAATGGTTACTCATGATGCTTTTGCCGCTAGTTTTTGTAAAAAGGTTTTATTAATAAAAGATGGTAAGACCTACTCAAGGCTAGATAGAAATGAATCAAGAAAGGAATACTATGGAAGAATATTAGAATTGCTTGCTTCTTTAGGAGGTGGAGATAATGAACTCTTTTAAGATGGCATTAAGAAATTGTAGAAATAATATTAGGGTATATTATGTTCACCTTATAGCAATGACAATTTCTGTAGCAATTTTATTCAATTTTCAGAGCCTGCGATATGGTGAAACTATAAAAAATTTTGACAAGGTAGGAGAAGGTTATTGTACTATAATGCTAAAGACTATAACTGTTATGTTAATAGTATTCCTTGCATTTTTCATATGGTTTTCTACCAACATATTTTTAAAACAAAGAAAAAAGGAAATTGGAATATATGCTTTTATGGGAATTGATAATTACCAAATAGGAAGAATATTCTTTTTTGAAACTTTACTTTTAGGTTTATTTTCAATATTCTTAGGAATAATAATTGGAATTTTTTCTACTAAATTGTTTCAAATGATTGTAATTAAGGCATCTGGCTTTCAGGTAGAAAGTAAATTTGATATAACATTTAATTCTATAGGTAGTACAATATTAATTTTTTTAGCTATATTTTTATTCATGTCTTTAAAGGGATTTATAAATATAGCAAGTTGTAAACTTATAGATTTATTTAATGCTGCAAAAAAAGAGGATAAGATGCCTAAAATAGGTGCTCTAATCTATCTTATAGCAATAATTTCTGTAATTATTATTATATTAGGATATAGAAATGCTTATTTAGCAGCAGATAATTTTAATAAAACATTAAATGCACTAATATTAGTAATTTTAGGTACCTATGGTTTACTTGGAGGAGTATTACCGGTAGTTTTAAAACATCTTATAAGAAGAAAAAGTTTTTTTTATAACGGAGTAAATGTAATAAGTATAAGTAATATTGCTTATAGAATAAGATCAAATTATAGAACCTATGCTACAGTAGTAATTTTAGTGGCAGCTACTATTACTGCTTTAGGAACAGCTATAACTATGAACCATACCTATAAAAGTCGTATAGAGAATAAGTATATATATACTTTCTCTTATGCTTCCTTAAAAGATATAAATGAAAAATCTATAAAAAATATAATAGAAAAAAGCAACCATAAAATTACAAAAGAAGTGAAGCTAAGTCTACTATATTCAGATAATATAGATGGTTATAACAAATATGGATTGATTTCCTTTGTTAAGTATTCAGATTTTATAAGAGTTTTAAAAGAGCTTGGAAATTATGAGCTAGTTAATAGTATGGATTCGAATCTAACAGAAGAAAACCGGTGCATTTATGTACAAAAGGCAGGAACCTTAATAACTTTAAGTTTAGGAGAAAAAACAGATGAATTTATAATAAATAATAAGAAGTTTTCAGTAAGTGAAAAAATTAAAATTCCTTTTCTTGGCGGAATATACCCATCAGATTTGTTGATAATAAATGATGGAACTTATAGTGAATTAGAAAGGGAATTAAAGAAAATAAATTTTTATGGAATAAAGGTAGATAATCAAGAAAATACGAAAGTATTAACAAAAGAATTAGAAAATATGGCAAATAAAGATAGAAATAATTTAATGCATTATTTTTATTTAGACCAAAAGGATAGTGATAATTGGGTTAAATTTGTATATGTTATAGGATGCTTTTTAGCTCTAGTATTTGCTGTAGCTACTGGTAGTATAGTGTACTTTAAAATTTTTGATGATGCAAACAATGATAAGGAAAAATATAAAATACTAATTAAGTTAGGAATAAATGATAGTGATATAGCTACTTCAGTAAATAAGCAGATTTCAATATTCTTTATATTAACTTTAACCTTAGGAATACTTCATAGTATATTTGCTATAAGAATTTTAAGCAAAATGCTTTTTGTAAATTTAATAAAACCTTTTATAATAACTGTTTTAATCTTTATAGTTATATACTTAATTTTCTTTGTAATAGCTAAAAGAAATTTTATTAGAGTTATAAGAGAAGAATAAATGCTTAGATTAGGCTTTTTTAAAATTTTCATAAAAATGATAAATAGGCTTAACCTTGGGTTAGCCTATTTATCTCCTATTATGTTGAAATAGCGGGCCCACTTCTTATAAATACTAACAGTAAAGAATTAATTTCAACTATAATTATGAATTTTGTATTGTGAACTGCGAATTGAAATATTTAAGTATTGTATATTTGGAGAAATCTATCAATCATTTTTTTATGACTTTTTACAATGTTTTCTGGTAAATTATCAAGACTTATAAAACTAAATCCAAGAGATTCACTTTTATCTATTTTAAGGTCACCACTTATTTCTTCAGTATAGTATGCAATGGTAACAGCATAAAACTCATCACCATTAGGAACCTTTACTAAACTGCCCGGACCTGAAAATACATCTATTAATTTTAACTTTCCAACAGTTAAACCTGTTTCTTCTAATATTTCTCTCCTCGCTGTATCTTCCGTAGATTCTCCAAGTTCCATTAATCCACCAGGTATTCCCCACATTCCATAGGAAGTTGTTTTTCGTTTTTGTAACAATATTCTATTTTTATCATCTACAATTATCACAACTGCTCCTACTAAAATAAGAGGCCTATGACCAACTATACTTCTCAATTCTTCTACGTAATTCATTTTTCTTCACCTCATGTTTTTATATAATTCAATATATAGCAGTATCCCATTAGTTAGTATTATATTATAAATTAATTATATACTTCACCTATAACTATATGTATTGGAAATAAAAAATTATTTTTCGTAGAGGAGAACAGTGTTCGCTTGAAAATTTAAAATTGTTCCCAGTATCAGATATCAGGAAACAGTTGATACTTCAATAAATAATATTTCAAGATATTATCATAACACTAGTATTGATAAATTATTATTATACCAAATAACATTCATATAATCATGACGATATACTCTAGCTATACTAGGTATGCATATAAGAACTTTCGCACTACGATACTGCGAATAATAAAGTACATGAGAAAATATTTTACAGAGCAAATTGGTTTTTTAGTTTGATAAAAATGATATTTTTTTATACAATGTAGCAGATTTTTTATAAAGGAGGTAAATTTTAAATTTAAAAGATATTAAGTGTATAGAGATTTTTATCGATATATAAGGTATATGGTATATATTATGGAAATTTGGAGGGAGTATATTGAGTTTATCTGCACTTAATAACTGGAATTATGAGGTGTTTAATACGCTACAAAACCAGTCTTTACAACAAAATATTGCTATGAGAGAAAATAATAATTATAGCAATTTTGATGACATAATGTTAAGAACTGAATCATCTAGTATTGACCAAATACTTATGAAGAAATATGGTTTGGCTGTAGCTATTCAGTCTGTGCCTAAAAATGAAGAGGAAATGGAAAGACTGATTCGAAATGGAATTTTGAGTGATATAACTATAGCACCTAATATTATTGAAAAAATGAAAACTGATTCAAAAGTAAAGACAAATGTGGAAAAAAGTATTGAGTTATATTTAAATCGAGAAATACCAAGTTTAAAATCACTTGAATCTCTAGGAGTTACGGTTGTAGCATCTGGAGTTATTATTCATGAGGATGGAACGACAACAGTTTGGAGCGCATCTGAAACTTCACAGGAGGAAAAGGAAAAAGGGAAAAAAATTCAGGAAGAGAAACAAAAGGAGAGAGAAGCAGAAAGATTAAGACTTGAAGAAGCTTATAAAGGAAAATATTCAACAAATATTTTGTTGCAAAGTATGGTATTTGTAGATACGCCTATAAACTTCTCTTTAGATGAGTCTTTTGTTAATTCTTTGGCTGCATTAGAATTGAAAGTAAGAAAATCTATTTTAGAATAATTTATAAGAAAATAATTTTAAATATAATATTAAACCTCTTTACATAAAGTTATGATAAAATAACTCTGTAAAGAGGTTTTTATAAAATAAGCCTAAATAATAATTGTTTTATTATCTACATTAATTAATTTTAAGGAGAGATTATATGAATTTTAAAGAGATTATTGATAATTATGCTTATGATGAAATAGATAATATATTTGATATATCCGTTGATGATATTAGTTCTCTTTGTAATGAAAGTTCATTTTACAAAAACAATGTATTTTATTTATTACAACATAAATTTTTTCAATTTGAAAAAATGAATAAGAAAAAAGAACTTGCATATGTTAGTCATCTAATATCATTTCACATTTTTATAATTTTAACTCCAGTATTAGCAGATGAACTTGCATTTTCTTATGCAAAGAAATCATTAGAGTTTGATTCGGAAAATGTTAATTATAAAGAATGGATATTATTTTTTAATGATAAATTAGAAGAGGAATTATTATATAAATATGCTGAAGATGTACTTGGAATTAATGAAAGTAGCATGCTAGCTAAAAGTGTGTTAGGGATTTTAGTTGACTAAAAGAATAGTAAGTTCTAAAGAACATGAAGAAATTTGGATTAGACGTTGTCGTGAATACTTTAAAGATGAGGAGAAGTAAAATTATATTTAGAAGAATTTTTATTATAAAAATTTGCAATAAATTAGTTATACATAAATAATAAATGAAGGAAAATATTAAATTAACCCTTCATTTATTACACTATAACTTAATTAAATAATATGTTTAATTAAGTTAGTTAGCAGCAATCCCAAGTATACATTACTTTTGAGAAATCTAAATTCTTTAAATCTTCTTCCCTTATAAAGAAATTAGCAATACCACTGTCTCCAAACATTAATTCTGAGTTTCCGTCACTTTCTATATCTAATTGAAGCAGCAAAGTGTCAAAATCTTTATATTCTTTATAATTTGCTCTTGGATCCCATTGAGTGAAATTTGGATATCCACCTATTCTAGAATCGGCTTCATCAATTTCTTCATAATATCTTTCTAATAAAGAATCATATTCACTGTCTTCTATATTGTCAAAATCACAGTTTTTATAAATTTCTTCGAACTTATAGTCATTGGCAGTGATAAACATTTTTTCTAAGTTAAAACTCATTTTCATTTCTCCTGTTAAAGGAAGATATTCATCTTCTTTTAATTCTCCTAAAAAGGAAAAATCTTTAACTAAATTCGTTTCATCCTTAATAACATCAGCTATGTATATAATTTTAAAATTATCTTGTTCAAGGAGTCCAGGATATTCTATGTTATCAAAGTTTGCACCATAAAAATCATCGGAAAATATAAAGAATTGCAATATCCCTTTCTTTGGATAAGGTTCTATATGAGGAACTTCCTCAAAATTAATTTGAGATAGTAATCTTAAGTACTCTCCTTTAGAATTTTTAGGATATTCTGATCCTATTTCTAAATAAGGATTTCCACCTATCTTGCTTTCCCAGAGCTTAGTTGATTGTTCTTTTACATATATAGTTATAGTTGATTTTAATGTACTTTGTATAATATCTTTAAATTCATTAAATTCTTTTGATAACTGTATATTTTTCATATAAAATTCCCACCTTATTTTATTATTTATAAGATATACTACAATTTAAAATAGTATCAAATTTTAACAATAATAACAATAATTCTATTATGTTTAAAAACTAGTTGTCCTAGAACTCAGTAATTTAATTAAAATAGCTTTTTAAATTTCTATTTTTACTTATACCACATATAAATTATATAAAATTTTCTCAATCTCTTTATAAAAAATAATATTGTTAACTTATTGAAAACTCAAGGTTTATTATAGATTTTTTATCAGTCTTTCTAAAAATACAAAGTGGTTGGTAAAGTTCTAAGAAAATCCTTTAGCTTCAATGGTTTTAATGATATCATAAAAATAAAAAATGTCTTGAACTAGTGGTTGAACTTTAACATAAGATGTATTTAAATTTAATTTAGGTAAATCACTCTCAACTATTCCAAAATAGTTGAATCTTAACATAGAATGTATTTAATAGTTATTTTAATGGAAAATTGCAATTTAAAGTGAAATAAAGGTTATTTATAACATAAAAATGAGGGGTAAAAATGAAGGTATTACTTTTAACGAGCGGATTTACTGATGAATTTACGGATGATTTTATTAATTGCGTAAAAGAATATTACATAATAATAGTTCATTTGTACTTGTTGCATCTGATTTTACAGAACATTCAAAAACAGATAGATATTTAGATGTGTTTTTGAGCATGTTTGGAAATAGCGGAATTGTATTTAATGAAGTGCATATAATTGATGATAGAATTACAAGGGGAAAAGCATTACAATATATAGAGAAAGCAGATATTGCATGGATTGCAGGAGGAGATACACTTAAGCAGATTGCATACTTGAAAGAGTATAATCTAATTCCAGCTTTGCAGAGCAGAGAAGGAATTACTATTGGAATGAGTGCCGGTTCAATAAATATGGCTAAAAGAGTTGTACTGGCAAAAGATATAGATGATAATGTTATAGAGTTATCTATTTATGATGGGATTGGACTTGTAGACATTAATATTGAGCCACATTTAGATTCTGCAAGTGAAGATTATATGAGAGATATTTATGAAGCATCACAGTATAGTGCCATTTATGGAATTTATGATAACACATTTATCAAGATAACCAATATTTACGGTACTTACTTCAAATATAAAAACATTAGTGAATGAGCATAAATTTAGTAAACAATATTCTTATTTAACGTAACAAGTGAAAAAATGAACAGTTTATAAAAATACTGTATTATTCAGAAGTGAATATATAGTATTTTTTGTTTGTAATTCAGATAAAGTATGATTCAATTATTCAAAGTTAAAATGTAAATGGTATTTTTGATAAATCAACTTGCAAAGGATAATGGAATAACCATTGTAGAAATGGAAACAGACAAAGATTGAAAATATATTAAAAATCAACAGAAAAAATAAAGGAGGAATTTCTCTAGTGGCAAACTATGTTTTGATACTTTCATTGAAAACGGAAAAGTGGCAAAAATCATTAGAAAATAAAAAAGAAAACTACGTTAGACGTAAAAGAGATTATGGTGAATTTAAGAGAAGCTTTTATATAGATAATGCTGATGAAAATAAAATAGATGCTTCATTTAATAATGGGGTTTTAAAGATTACTATTGCTAAAACAAACCAAGATAACAACAAAAGAAAAAAGATTGAGATACATTAAAAATGTAGATTTTAAAAATAACTATTGCTCATTACCTTACGTCATGTGTTAATATAATAATAATTCCTACACATGATATATTATTGCAGGGGTGATTAATATGAAAGATACCTCAAAAAAATTATTTACCACAGGAGAATTTGCTAAAAAAGCTGGAGTAACCATAAGGACTTTAAGATATTATGACAAAATAGGATTATTAGTTCCCAGTAGCCATAATGAATTAGGTCATAGATTGTACAGCAAAGAGGATTTTGGTAAACTACAAAAGATATTAACTCTTAAATTTATAGGGCTTTCTCTAGAGGATATAGCTAATATAATGAAGTATGATTTGAATCATAAAGATTTTAAAAAGTCTTTAGAAATTCAAAAGGAAATAATGAGGAAAAAAATAAAGCATATACAATCTATTATAAAAGCTATAGATGAAGCGGCGGATACCATAGATTTTAATAAAGAAATGGATTGGGATAAGTTTATAAATATAATAAGTGCCATAAATTCTGATAAAAATTGGACTCAGCAATATGAAAATGCATCAAACTTAAGGTCAAGAATAGCTATTCATGAGCTTTTTAGTACAAATAAAGAAGGTTGGATGCCCTGGTTTTTCAAAGAACTAAAGCAGGAATTGAGTATGATGAGTTCAAACTATAAAAATTATAATAAAAAAATAAGTAATGAGAATATATCAGAATTAAGTAACTTAGGCTTAAAGCAGCCTAATATAAAAATATTAGAGCTAGGATGTGGTGATGCTAGTCTTTGGAATAAAAATTTTAATCATATCCCCTCAAATTGGGAAATAACATTAACAGATTTTTCAGATGGTATGCTAAAGGACGCTAAAAAAAATTTAGGAGAAAAAAGAAGTAGATTTAATTTTAAAATTGTAAATGCAGAAAATATTCCTTTTGAAGAGGAAAGTTTCAATGTAGTTATAGCAAATCATATGCTTTATCATGTGCCTAATATAAATAAAGCTTTAAAAGAAATGAATAGAGTATTAAAAAGTGAGGGTATTTTATTTGCCTCCACTGTTGGTAAAAATCACATGAAAGAAATAAGAGAAATAATTTCTACATTTGATATATATAGTTTAACCAGTGAAAGCTGGGAGAGTACAGATAGTTTTCAATTAGAAAATGGATTAAAAATTGTATCAGAATATTTTAATATGGTAGAACTGAAAAGATATAAAGATAATTTAAAGGTGACAGATCCTGTAAATATATTAGACTATATATTTTCTATGCCAGGAAATAATGAAGTGAATTTATCTTCAAAGGATTTAAAAAAGATTTATGATTATTTAGAAGATAATATAAATGAGAAAGAAAATATTTATATAACTAAGGATACAGGATATTTTAAAGGTAATAAATAAATAAATAAAAATTATTTTAAAATAAAAAATCAATTGTTAAATGAAGGGAAGGATTATAATGAAAAAGATACCATTTTCACCACCAGATATTACAGAAAGAGAAATAGAAGCAGTAGTAGATGTGTTAAAATCTGGTTGGATAACTTCAGGTCCTAAAACACAACAATTTGAAAATAATTTAGCAGAGTATTGTGATATAAATAAAGCTGTAGCACTATCTAGTGCCTCAGCAGGATTAGAGCTTGTATTAAAAGAGTTTGATATAAAAGAAGGAGATGAAGTAATAACTACTCCTTATACTTATACAGCTACAGCAAGTGTATGTTTGCATAGAGATATAAAACCAAAATTTGTAGATGTAGCAAAAGATAGCTTTTTAATAGATATAGAAAAACTAGCAGATGCAATAACACCAAAAACTAAAGCTATATATACAGTAGATTTTGCAGGAGTACCTGTAGATTATGATGCTATTAAAGAAGTTTTAAAGGCTAAAGGTCGTGAAGATATAATCTTAGTATCAGATTCGGCCCATTCTTTAGGTGCTATTTATAAGGGTAAAAAAATTGGAGGTCAAATGGATTTCCATGTATTCTCATTTCATGCAGTAAAAAACCTTACAACAGCAGAAGGTGGAGCAATAACTTTTGGAGATAATAATTTTAAAGGAAGAGAAGATTTACACAAAGATTTTAAATTACAATCTTTACATGGTCAATCAAAGGATGCTCTATCAAAGACGAAAGCTGGAGCTTGGGAATATGATATATTAACAGATGGACATAAATGCAATATGACAGATATAGGATCAGCTATAGGTTTAGTTCAGCTTACAAGATATGAAGAAATGTTAAGAAAAAGAGAAGCTATATTTGATATTTATACAAAAGTGTTAGCTGAAAAAGAGTGGGCTATAATACCATTTAAAAAAGATGAAACTAAAGAAACTTCATATCATTTATATCCATTAAGAATAAAAGGATTTGGAGAAGTTGAAAGAAATAAAGTAATAAAAATACTAGCTGAAAAAGATATAGCAACAAATGTACACTTTAAACCATTACCAATGTTTACATTATATAAAAATTTAGGATACAATATAGAGGACTATCCAAATGCATATGCACAATATGCTAATGAGATTTCTCTACCAGTATATTCTACATTATCTTTAGAAGACGCAGAATATGTAGCTAAAGAACTTGTAGCTGCAGTAGAAAAAGTAATGAAATAATAACTCATTGTAGTTAAAAATATTTATTAAATTATAAGTAAGTAGAAATATTTACTTATAATTTAATGTAATAGAGTAAGTAAAGCTGGAATAGAAAAAATTTCATTATTAAATAAAAATAAAAAAGAAAGAGTGATATAAGTGAAAGTTAACTTTTATACATCTAAAAGAGAATATTTAGAAAAAAAAGCTGAATTTGATAAAGCTATATCTGATGTAGTAGAAAGTGGAAGTTTTATACTTGGACCACAAGTTAAAAACTTTGAAGAAGCTATAAAAGAATATACAGGAGCAAAACATGCTATAGGTGTAGCATCAGGTACAGATGCTTTAGTGATTGCCTCTCATATTTTAGGTTTCGAAAATGGAGCTGAAGTTATAACTTCACCATTCACATTCTTAGCATCTACATCTTGTATAGCTAAACATAGAGCTACACCTGTATTTGTAGATATAGACGAAGAAACTTTTGAAATGGATTTAAATCAAATAGAATCAAAAATAAATTCTAAAACAAACGGAATACTTCCAATTCATTTATTCTCACAAATGAATAACATGGATAAAATAATGGAAATAGCAAATAAAAATGATTTAAGAGTTTTAGAAGATGCAGCAGAAGCCTTTGGAATGAGATGGAAAGGTAATGGAGACAGCTATAGGCATTCAGGAACTATAGGAGATATGGGTATATTTTCATTCTTCCCAACTAAAACATTAGGTGGATATGGTGACGGAGGTATGATAGTTACTAATAGTGATGAATTAGCAGAAAGAACTAAAATGTTTAGAGTACATGGAGCATCTAAAAAATATCACTATGATTATATAGGATATAATTCAAGATTAGATAGTATGCAAGCTGCAGTACTTTCAGTAAAATTAAAATATATAAATGATGCTATTAAAAAGAGAGAAGAAATAGCTAATATGTACATGGAAAAATTACAAGATTGCGAATACATAAGATTCCCTAAAATAAAAGGAGATCAAAAACCAGTATACTATGTATTCAATATACGTGCTGAGAGAAGAGATGAACTAGTAGCTTACTTAAAAGAAAATGAAATAGGAAATAGTATTTACTATCCAATACCATTACACATGCAAAAATGTTTCAGTTACTTAGAGCATAAAGAAGGAGACTTCCCAGTAGCAGAAAAAGTATCAAAAGAAATATTAGCATTACCAATATATCCAGAATTAAAAGAAGAAGAAGTAGATTTTGTTTGTGAAACAATAAAGAAATTCTACAAAAAATAAGGAAATTACGACTTAAAAGGGTGTTATGCTAACAGCCTATTAAAAGGGATATGTGTCTATAAAGGCGTCTTAATTCACTAAGAGATTCTAATTTGTTTTTCGTAAAATATATAGATAAACTACCTTAAAAATTAATATATATATCTATGGTATTTTAATTCACAATTCACAATGCAAAATTTAAAATTGTGGTTGAAATTAATTCTTTATGAATTAATTTCTTAAACTAATTTTTACTAGCAATGTATTGCTAGTCTCCACCTCTGGGGAACAGTAGTGAAACCCTTTAGGGTTCCCCTGAGGTGCAGTATGTTTCGGAACAATCTTAGTGATTTTACACTAAGATTATGGAGATAAGCAATATAATTAAAATATTGGTTAATGCTGCAGATGAAGTGCTATATCCTACTGCACCCAACGGGTTTAAATAGAAAGTAGTTATACATTAAAATTTTGTGACTACTTTGATTTTATTTAAAATCTATAATTTTGTTATAAACCCTAGGGGTGGAAGATTAATGCTGAGAAATATTTATAATTGTGAACTGTGAATTTTGAATTCAATAGTTTCAACTATAATACCAAAAAATATAAATTATTTTCAGAGATAAATTAAATTTGGAACTGGTATATCTATAGCTGATTTTACTATATCAGAAAAATACTTGTTGAATAATATAAAAATAAATGATAAAATGGTTTCATAATAAAAAGAAGAGGAGATTTTTATGAGTGCGATAGTTCTAAACTAAGTAATTGAATAGTGAGTCTTTAGAAATTTTAAAATTGACCTATTTTAGTAGGTTTGTTTGTTGTGAAATTTTTTAGACTTATACTTAGTAGAACGGGGTTCACATTCTCCTTAATATAGGACATCAGTAAATAAGTAGTCAATATGTTAGTGTATTTTATTTCATTGTTAATTGTATGATGTAAGGTATGCCGTCTGTATTTTGATTAATTATTTTATTTAAGATGTCTAGAGAGGTAATGATCCGAGCTATTGCTCGGTTTTTTTACGCCATTTAGAGTTAGGTTCCATAAAGAAATTCTATTCCTGTAAACAATATACTATTATGAAAAACTACATCTTGCTATTAGTATATAATTTGTTAGCATTTAATTATATATTTAGTTAAGGTTTTTCAGTTATTGTAGTTATATTTATGAATGATTTTCTTTGTTGCGAATAATTCTAAATATAAAGAGGACGAAATTTTAGGCTATAAGTGAACGTTTGTTTACTTATAGTCTTTTTGCTATAACATTATAAGTTTTAAGGGAAAATTTTTGAAAAAATATATAAGACACTTAAAAGAATCACATTTACTAAGTTAATAGGTATTATAAATATTTTATAACACAGTAAGATTACAAATAGATTGATAGGACTTATTATTCACAATATAAAAAGCAAAAAGTTTTAAACGATTAAGAGAAATGAATAAATGGAGGAATTAAAAGTGAATAATAAAGCAATTGAATTATTAGAATATAACAAAATAAAGGAAGTATTAAAAGGATATGCACTATCAGATATGGCTAAGGAAAGAATTGAAAGATTAGAACCTTATGTGGATATAAATATAATTAGAAAAAATATGATAGAAACCACGGAAGCTAGAGCTATAGTTGATATAAACTCAAGTGTACCAATTCATAGCTTAACTGGTATTAAAGCAGTAAGAGATAAGATTGAAAAAGGAATGATTCTTTCACCAGAGGATTTGGATATGATTTCTGAACTTCTTAAGGAAGTAAAAAGACTAAAAAGATTTATGTTAGATAAAGAACAGGTTGCACCAACTATAAGTTTATATGCATTATCAACCTCTGAACTAGGTGGATTAAGAGAGGAAATAGAAAAATCTATTGTAAGGGGAAGAGTAGATGATAGAGCAACCTCCAAACTATATAAAATAAGAAAGAGAATTATAATTTTAGAAGATAAAATTAAAAATAAATTGGACAGTGTATTAAGAAATGAAAAATATAAAGGATATCTTCAAGATTCTTTAGTAAGTCAAAGAAATGGAAGATATGTAATCCCTATAAAAAGTGAATATAGAAAGGAGATGGATGGAAATATCCATGATAGATCTCAAAGCGGTTCTACAGTTTTCGTTGAGCCAGCAGAGGTTAAAAAAATACAGGATGAATTAGACTTTGAAAAATTTGAGGAAGAAAAAGAAGTATATAAAATTTTATCCAATTTGACTAACTTTGTTTGTGACAATATAAAGGAGATAAAAGTAAATATAGAGGTTATGAGTAACTATGACTATATTTTCGCAAAAGGGAAATATAGTAAAGCCATAGAAGGAAGAGAAGTAGATTTCAATAATAGAAACTATATAAATATTAAAGATGCTAAGCATCCGTTATTAGGTAAGGATGCTGTTCCGTTAAATTTTGTAGTAGGAGAGGACTATAAAGGAGTAATTATTACAGGACCGAATACAGGAGGAAAGACAGTAGCTTTAAAAACAGTAGGACTACTCACTTTAATGGCTCAGACAGGACTTCATATACCAGTAGCTAAAGGAAGCGAAGTTGGAGTGTTCGCAGAAGTACTAGTAGATATTGGTGATGGTCAAAGTATAGAACAAAATCTTAGTACCTTCTCATCTCATATCAAAAATATAATAAGTATATTAAACTGTGCCGATGAATATAGCTTAGTAATTTTAGATGAGGTTGGATCAGGAACAGATCCTAGTGAGGGTATGGGTATAGCTGTAGCTATACTTGAGGAACTCTACAAAAAGGGATCAGTAATTTGTGCCACAACTCATTATAGTGAAATAAAGGATTTTGCTCAAAACCATATAGGATTTATAAATGGTTCAATGGAATTTGATATTAATACTCTTAAGCCATTATATAAACTTAACATTGGTAAAGCTGGAGAAAGTAATGCATTTTTAATTGCACTAAGGCTTGGCATGGATAAAGATATAATTGAAAGAGCTCATGCTGTAACTTATAAGGAAGAGAAGATTTATTTAGAATATAAGGAGCAGAATGAGAATGTAATTAAGAAAGAAAAAGATTTAGTAATTCATCAAGAAAAAGTTGAAAAACTAAAGTCAGCTGAAAAAAGAGAAAAGCTTAATGAAATTAAAGATACAAAATTAAATTTTAATATTGGTGATTGTGTATATATCAGTTTTATGAATAGAACTGGAATAATCTGTGAAGGAGAAAATTCTAAAGGTGAATATGGCGTTATGGTGATGAAAAAGAAAGTTAAAATTAATAAAAAGAGGTTATCTATTTATATAGATAAAGAAGAACTTTATCCCGAAGAATATAATTTAGACATTGTTTTTAAAAGTAAAGATTACAGAAAGAAAGATAAACTAATGAATAAAAAGCATGTAAAAGGACTTTCGATAGATGCTACTGAGGAAATTTAAGGGTTAAAACTTTATTAAGTACCTAATGTAAGTCAAAGGTTCAATATCAAAATTAATATACTAAATTATTAAGAGTTTAAAGATTTAAGGCAATTATTATACCTTAAGAATATCTTTAAACTCTTATTTTTGTATCTATTATTTAAACCTATTGGTGAATAACATTAAATTGATGTCCAACCGCCATCGACAAATAATGTTTGACCGGTAGTATAACTAGATGCATCTGATGCAAAGTAGATAACAGCACCATCTAACTCATCAGTATTTCCTGGTCTACCTGCTGGACAAAATGTATTATACATTTTTAAAAAATCTTCTTTATACAAGGAGTTTTCTGTCATTTCAGTTTTGAAAAGACTAGGTCCAATTCCATTTACAGTTATTCCATATTGAATTAAGGAAGTTCCCATACCTCTTGTTAAACTGACCACTGCACCTTTTGAGGCATTGTATACATGCAGAGGTGCAACTTTGCTACCTACAATTCCACATATAGAAGCAATGTTAACTATTTTTCCATATTTTCTTTCTTTCATATGTTTTACAACATGTTTAGACATTAAAAATGCGCCTTTAACATTGGCATCCATAACTCTATCCCATTCAGCTTCTTCTATATTTTCCACAGAGCCTATAGATGCTACTCCAGCATTATTAATCAATATATCAATTTTACCAAACTTATCTATAATAGCATTTACTGCCTTAATTACATCTTCCTCTTTTGTAACATCACATTTTACTGGTAGTACTTTTCCACCTATAGCTTCAATTTCTTTAGATAAATTCTCTAATTTTTCATATCTCCTTGCAAGTATTGCCACGCTAGCGCCTTGATCTGCAAAAGTTTTAGCAAGTTGAACTCCTATTCCACTAGAAGCCCCAGTTATAATTGCCACTTTACCTGTTAAATCAAATAAATTTCTCATCGCAACGTCTCCTTAATCTTTAATAAAATTATTATACATCATTATTATTAAAAGTCCTACTTTATTTGTGAATAAGATGAAAATATTATTGAACCTATTTTTATTAAAATATTTCTTTTCTGCAATATATTAATATACTCATGGTGTAAATTACGCTGAGATTATTTATAACTTTCAATCCTGGCTAAAGTTCATGAGGAAAGTGCCTAAATATTATCGTATTTTTCCAATTTTAAAATAACTAATCTCTATATAAACTTTGTTTTGTAAGAGTTGGACCTACGTCAAAGTTATTTCCACCTAGGGCATTTATTATTTATCCAATATTTTCGCAAGTGGTATTTAGAAAGTTATGTTTTAAAAATATAAGTTAACAATATATTATTACAAATTTCTATAGAAGAAGAATTTCTATAAAAAAGTTAAATCTTTATATGAAGTATTATGAACAAATGATAAAATGTACCAATAACATGTCGTGATATATCTGCATTAGGTATTTTAAAAGCTATAAATAAATTTGTAAAAAACTGAGTTATGGGGGAAAAGATTAATGAAGGGGAATATGTTAATAAGAAGTTTTTTGATATTAGTAATTGTAATAGGACTAGTTAGTGATAATACATATGCTTATCAAGCTGCATCATCAATTATCAATAAAGAAAATATCATTGAAAATAAAGAAAATAAATTAAAACCAAATATTAATTTCGGTAATAGTGTACAACCTATAAAGCTACAGGGAACTTGGAATGGTAAAAAAACCACAGTAAAACCCTTAGTAATATTAATGGAATTTTCTGACTACACACATGAAGATATAAATAAAGAAGAAACACCGAGAGATTTTAAAGATTGGTCTAAAAAACACTATGAAGATATGATATTTGGAGATAAAACTTATATTGGACCCAAAGGTGAAGAGCTTTTTACTATGAAGCAATATTATAATGAGCAATCAGGAGAGAGCTTTAATATAGAAGGTGGAGTAGCTGGTTGGTATAAAGCAAAGCATAGCGCAGAGTATTATGGAAAGCCATATAGAAATGTTAGAGATAGTAATGTTACTTCTTTAATAAGAGAAGCTTTTGATAATGTTTGTAATGATAAAAATATTGATTTAAGTGAATATGATATAAAGGATCCTCTAGACATGGATGAAGATGGAGATTATGATGGACCAGATGGAATAATTGATTATTTAATAGTTATACATGCAGGAAAAGGTGAAGAGGTAGATGGAGGGACATTGGGAGAAAATGCTATTTGGTCTCATAGAAATGCTATCAGTGAACATGCACCATATATGAAGAAAGATATTAATGGAAATTTAATTGGTATTTATGATTATATGATAGTTCCACAGGATGCAGGAATAGGAGTTTTAGCTCATGAATATGGACATGTACTGGGGCTTCCAGACGAATACAATGTAACAGATAATGGAGGAGATAACCCTGTTGGATATTGGTCTGTTATGGCAAGTGGTAGTTGGGCTGGAATAAGTGCTGGAGCTGATCCTACTGGATTTAGCCCTTGGTGCAAAAAATATTTACAAGATGAATATGGTGGCAATTGGGTTAAGGAAACTAGGCTAAAGTTAGAGGAGATAGATGAAAAGGGATTAGATTTTCTTTTGGATGAAGCAAGCAAAAAGGGGGAAAACACTCAATTAATTAGAATAGATTTGCCTAAACAAAATGCCTATGATAGAAATGAAAAGGATAAATACTATCTTATTGAGTGGCGTAACCATCAAGGAATAGATAGAGGATTGTCATCTACAGAGGGGGGACAAGTATTTTATGATCCAGGTCTTCTGATATGGTATATAGATGAAAATTATTTAGAAAAGGATAAATTTGGCTATTTAACAGGAAATAAAGATAATAATGTTGAAGTACATCCAGGATATAGTTTTATAGGAGTAGTAGATAGTGATCAACATTTAATAATATGGAGTGACGCTAATACTGGCGAAGAGGTTGAAAAAGCTTCATCAACTTATCATGTGCATGATGCTGCTTTTAGTTTAAAAAAGAGTAAAAAAATCTTTATAGATAATATAAAGAATAAACCAGGTAAAACTACTTTAGATAATATTATTTTTATGAACCCCATATTTGACGATAGTAAAGATTATTCCAATAAAGGAGTAGAAGAAGCTGGCAGAATACTTCCACAGTATGGACTTAAAGTTTACGTGACAGGGGAGAGTAAAGATAGAACTGTGGGGAAAATTCATATAGTTAGGAAAAAGGGAGATAATAATTTTACTGAAGGGAATATACTGAGAGACGATATAACTTCTAGTTTTATTCAGAATATATCATTAGATAAAAAAGTATTTAAATCAGGAGAAACTGTAACAGTTACATTAGAAACAAATATAGATAATCTAGATAAGGAAGCAGTTTTATGTTATGTAAATAATACTGAAGGGTTTGAAGAGGAAAAAAAGATTGACTTGTGCTTAGTTAAAGGTAAATATATAGGAAAATTAAATATTGAAGATAATTTTAAATTAGGAAATTGGAAGCCAAGATATGTTATTTTACAGGATAGAGAAGAGAGGGTAGAAGTAATATATAATGTAGATTATGAAAACATTATTGGAAATTCTGCTAATAAAGAAAATTTAACTGATGGAGAATTTAATGTTATTTCTAAATCCTAGATGGTATAAAAACACTTTATATTCAGATTTAAATAACATTACTGAGTATAATTATTATTTAAATTAAACTTATTAATATTATATACAAATTTATGTACAACCTATTTGAATTTTATACTTAAATATTTGGAAATAATAATTATATAAATTTAGGAGGTGAATTTTATGATAAATAGATTACCCGCTCTATTTATTGCACATGGAAGTCCTATGAATGCAATATTAAACAATTCATATACTGAATCACTTGAAGAATTAGGAAAGTATATGGAAAGGCCAGAGGTTATTATGGTTATTTCAGCTCATTGGGAAACAAAGGGAATTTTTATTACCTACGATGATAAGCCAAAACAAATTTATGATTTTTATGGTTTTCCAGAAGAATTATATAATATAAAATACAATCCCAAAGGTGGAAAAGCTTATGTCGATATTGTTGTTGAAGAGTTGAAAGATGAAGATATTAAAAGAACCAATGAATGGGGACTAGATCATGGAGCTTGGGGAGTACTTACTCATATATATCCTAATGCAGATATACCTGTATTTCAATTGAGTTTAAATTTATTAGGTGATGAGACATATCACTATAATTTAGGCAAAAAATTATGCAAGTTAAGAGAAAAAGGAGTATTGATAATAGGTAGTGGGAATATTGTTCATAATCTAAGGATGATTAATTATGATATGAACTCAAAGCCATTTGATTGGGCTATCGAATTTGATGAGTATGTTGCAAAGGCTATAAAAGATAAAAATCATAAAGAGTTAATGGAATATAGTCAAATGGCATGGCTGCTAAGTTATCAGTTCCAACAAAGGAACACTATCTGCCATTATTATATATTGCAGCTATGCAACAAGAAAATGATGAAGTTAAATTTATACATGAATCTATACAAAATGGCTCTATGTCAATGAGAACCATACAAATAGGATAAAGAAGTTTTGTAATAATAGTATTTTAAAAATAAAAAACATACTCATTTATGTACGTTAAGTGAGTATGTTTTTATTTATAGTATTATTATAAAATTCTATAGAACTCAGCAGTTATATTACATTATAGTATATTCATTGTATAGAGATAAGTTTGAAAATACAATAATAGATGAAAAGCTTTTAGAGGGAGGAGAATATGCACAAAGTTTACTTTAGCCAATATGATAAAGAAATCTATGTAGAGAATGGAAGTTTGCTTATAGATGTTATACGAAAAAATGGTTTTAAGTTGGAAACACCTTGTAATTCTAAGGGGATATGTGGGAAATGTAAGGTGAAGATATATGGAATAAAATCGGAACCTAAAGATGAAGAAAAAAAGTTTTTAACAAATGCTAATGAAAGATTAGCTTGTATTACTAAAATAGAAGAAGATATTACAGTAGAGTTTTTGACAAATGAAAAAGAGGATTTGAAGACTATAAATGAAGGTTATTCTATAGATGTAGATATAAATAGTAGATTACGGAAGAAAAAATTTCAAAATATAAAAAAAGCTGAATACAAATGTTCCGTGGAATGTACAAGCTTTAAGATAAAAGATATGGATATTATAAAAAGAATAGGAAGCCTTAGAAAGTATCAAGAAGAAAATCTTTATGTTGTAACTTTTGAAGATACCATTATAGATTTATTTAATGAAAATAAAAATATACTAGGTATAGCTTTAGATATAGGTACTACAGGGATATCTTCATATCTTTTAGATTTAGAAAATGGGGATATACTTAATAAAGCTTCTACTTTAAATCCTCAAACTACCTTTGGAGGAGATGTTATCTCTAGAATAAGTTTTACTATGCAGGAAGAGAATGGATTAGACAAGCTTCAGGAAGTAATAATAGAAAAAATAAATGAACTTATAGAAGAATTAATAGGTAAAAAATTTAATAGAGATGATATATACAATTTAAATATAGCAGCTAATACTACAATGTTACATATATTAGCAGGAGTAAATCCAGAATCTATAGCAAAAGCACCTTATAAGGCAACGTTTTTAGATAAGATTGATTTAAGACCTAAAGAATTAAATATTGATATTAATCCTAAAGGGATAATTACTTTATTACCTTCTATATCTTCTTATGTTGGAGCAGATATTGTAGCTGGCATAGTAGCTATAGATATAAGTAAGTATCAATCTGTAATATTTATCGATATTGGTACTAATGGTGAGATGGTTTTACTTAAAGATGGCAAGCTCTACTCAACATCTACTGCTGCAGGTCCTGCACTTGAAGGAATGAACATAAGTTGTGGTATGAGAGCAGAAAGTGGAGCTATAGAGAAATTTAAGTTAGATGAAAACTTTAATATAAGCTATTCTACCATAGGAGAGTTTAAGGCAAGAGGAATATGTGGAAGTGGGCTTTTAGATATAACCTCTAATCTTATAAAAACAGGAATATTAGAACCAAGCGGAAGGTTTTCAAAAAAACTTCCAGAAAATATAAAAGAAAAATTTAGAGATAAGAAATTTTATATAACAGAAGATATATATATTTCTCAAAAGGATATAAGACAAATACAATTAGCTAAGGGAGCCATAGCGTCAGGAATAACTATGCTTTTAAAAGAAGTAGATGATTCCATAGAAAATATAGAGCATGCCATCATAGCTGGTTCTTTTGGCTATCATCTTAAAGAGGAAAGTATAAGAACTGTAGGTATAATACCTAATGCTTTTAAAGGAGATATAAAGTTTGTAGGAAACTCTTCTGTAGAAGGAGCAAAATTATCATTACTAAATAAAGACAAGCTTTTAGAAATGATGGACGTAAAAGATAGAGTAGAAGTAGTGGATTTAAGTAGCAAAGATTATTTTCAAAAGTATTTTATAGAAGCTTTGAATTTTAATTAGGCTGCTAAAATTCAATTCACAATGAAGAATTCACGATTCACAATTTAGAATTTCTCAGTTATTCCTGAGAAATTCTAAATTGATTCTGTAGCGGGGAACAGTGTCAGCCACATAGCTAGCAATTACATTGCTAATTAAAAATCTGTTAAAGAAATTATTTTGTCTAAAAATAATTTCCTCCTTAATTGTCCATTGTCAATCGTCAATTGTCCATTGTATAAATTGTGCATTAAAACATAAGGAGGTGTTATAATTGAACAAATTTAAATGCTCAGGAGATGATAATGAGCATATACCTGAGGAAATTTTACACTTAGGAATAAGTTTTCCAGAGGCATATAGTGAGAAGAGAGCTATGACAAGGCTATCAAAAGAACTTAAAATTTATAAAAAAGATAATATATGTTTTTTACCATTTTGTATGACTGTATTACCGGAGGCATTTGGAGCAAAGGTAAATTTAGGAGATCATAAATACCTTCCAAGAGTTAAGGAATATGCCATAAATTCACTAGATGAAATAGATAATTTAAATACAATTAATTTTAGTTTAGGTAGGGTAAAGGAAGTACTAGACAGTATAGAAGAACTTAAAGCTGAAAATTCATATGTGGCATTAAAAGTAGAAGGAACCTTTACGGTTATAACTTCTATAATGGAACCAAGAATTTTTTATAAGCTATTAAGGAAAGATGAGCATAAGGCTTTAGAAATAATAGAAAAGGTAGAGCAGGGAATTTTAGAATATATAAAAGAAGGCGTTAAAAGAGGAACTAATATAATATCCTATGGAGATTCAAGTGGAGTAGAGTCTATCGTAGGTAAAAATATATATTTAAGTTATAGTGGTAAAAGTACTTGTAATATAATCAGAAATTTTCAACAAGTTATTGATAATAGTTTAATTCATGTATGTGGATTAACATCTTCAAGTTTATATAATAATGATTTAATTACTTTTAATCCTATAAAATATGATAATAATCTAACTTATGGAGAAGGACTAATAAATATATTAAATGAGAGAAATTCTATTAAGGCCTTAGGGGGAAGATGTATAAAGAATACTAATAAGTTACTAAATGAACCTTTAGCATATGAGATAATTTTAAAATAAAGAAGGGATGAGAAACTATGTATGATGGAGATTTAATACTTGATTTAAAACAAAGTGTAGTTGATATGGAGGAGGATGAAACTAAAGCTTTAGCGGAAAAATGCGTTGAAGATAAAATAGATGCTTTTACAGCAATAAATGAAGGACTAGCTATGGGAATGCAGGAAGCAGGAAAATTATATGAAGAAGGAGAGTACTACATACCAGAACTTTTAATGTGTTCTGATGCTATGTATGTAGGTCTTGACGTTTTAAGACCGCATCTGAAAAGTGAAAGTAGTGATAATAATTTAAGAGCGGTAGTTGGAGTAGTGGAAGGTGATACTCATGATATAGGTAAAAATCTCTTTAAGATAATGCTAGAAACTAATGGTTTTGAAGTATTAGATTTAGGTAGAGATGTACCACCTATAGAATTTGTAAACAAAGCTAAGAATTTTAATGCTAATTTAGTTGGAATGTCTACTCTTATGACTACTACTATGGACAATATGCAGGTAGTTATAGATTTATTAAAAAAAGAAGGAATAAGAGAAGATGTAGTGGTTATGGTAGGTGGAGGTCCTATATCACAAAATTTTGCAGATAAAATAGGGGCTGATGCTTATGCTCCAGAAGCTTCTAGAGCTGCTAGAATTGCAAAAAATCTTGTGAAGGGGAAGGTTTTAAATGTGTAAAGATAAAATGACAGCGCTAGAAAGAGCTATTGCACTATCTAAAGGGCAGGAGATAGATAGAATTCAATGTAATCCTAATCTTTCTAATGGTATAGCAAGAATATCAGGATGTAAAATTTCAGAATTCAATCATAGCTCAAAGGCATTAGCAGATGCAGTAATAGCTACTTATAATAGATTTGGTGGAGATGGCGCTAAGATTTTTACAGATTTATTTATACTTTCAGAAGCTATGGGAGCAAAAATGAAATATCCCGAAGATGGTACAGTAGATCTTTTAGAACCAGCAATAAATAAGGTAGAGGACATAGAAAATTTAAATATAGTTAATCCCTATAAAGATGGTAGATTAGCTATTCAAATAGAAGCAATGAAAATAGTTAAAGATAGAATTGGGAAGGAGGTGCCTGTTAGTACATTAATTGTAGGGCCTTTTACTAGTGCCTTCTTTCTCATAGGTGTAAAAGAAATGACTAGACTCATGATAAGAAATCCTGATGCTGTTCATAAATTATGCAAAATATCTTTAGAAAGCTGCTTGAGATTTACAGAAGAGGCTATTAAACAAGGGGTAGGTGTTACTATTGCAGAACCTATGTCATCTTGCACCGTTATAAGTCCTAAACATTTTAGAGAGTATGCATATCCTTATATTAAAACCTTCAGTGATTTTATAAAGAAAAAATGTGGAGGTGTGTCTATACATATTTGTGGACAAACTGAAGATATTTGGGAAGATTTAGCAGACATGGGGATGGACAGTGTTAGTATAGATAATGTAGCTAGCCTTAAAAATTGTGTCAATAAAATTGGAAATAGAATGAAGGTAATGGGAAATATAGATCCTTCCAGTATAATGTATTCTGGCAGCAGAGAAGATGTTAGGAAAGCGGTGTTAAATTCCATAAAAATTGCACATAAAAATCCTAAAGGTTATATGGTAATGCCTGGCTGTGGACTTCCTGTAGAGACTCCAGTAGAGAATATAGATGCTATGATGGATGCTGCTCGAGAAGTAGGCTGGCCTATAGATGAAGAAAAATTAGATTATCTTTTAAGTATAGATAAATATTAAAGGGGTAAAGCTTAATGTTAACGTCAAAAGATAGATTGTTTAAAGTATTAAAGAATGAAAAAGTAGATAGACCACCTTGTATATGTCCAGGTGGAATGATGAATATGATAATAGAAGATTTGATGGATATAACAAGAATAAACTGGCCGGATGCTCATACTGATTCAGAATTGATGGCAAATTTGGCATATAGTATGTATGAAAATGGAGGATTTGAAAATTGTGGAGTTCCTTTTTGTATGACTGTAGAGGCGGAATCTATGGGAGCAGGAGTTTCTTTAGGGGATAAGACTACGGAACCGAGAGTAACAGACTATGTTATTAATTCTGTTAGGGAATATGAAAAATTAAGAAATATAAATTCAAATTCTGGAAGAGCAAAAGTAGTAATAGATGCTATAAAAATTCTTTCAGAAAGGAATTTAGACATACCAATTGTAGCAAATATAACAGGACCAATAAGTTTAGCTTCTTCAATTATGGATCCTATAGTTTTTTATAAGGAACTAGTAAGAAAGAAGGAAGAAGCTCATAAATATATGGAGATAATTGCTGAAAATTTAATAAGTTTTGGTAAGGCTCAACTTGAGGCAGGAGCAGAAATACTTGCCATATCAGATCCAAGTGGTACTGGCGAAATATTGGGACCAAAGTTATTTAATGAGTTTGCAATACCTTATATAAATAAAATAGTTGAAGCTTTAAAACCATACGCTAAAGGTGGAATAATAGTTCACATATGTGGAAAATTAAAAAGTGTTTATGGAAGTTTACAAAACCTAAAATGTGATGCTATAAGCTTTGATTCTATAACTAGTGTGAAAGAAGTTAAGCAAAACGTTAAGGGGAAAGCAATAATGGGAAATGTAAGTACTCTTACACTATTTAATGGAGAATATGGCTTAATAAAAAATATATCCAGTCATTGTATAAAAAATGGAGTGGACATATTGTCACCTGCCTGCGGGATAGGAGTAACTACGCCGCTTAAAAATATTAAGACCATGGTAGAAGTAGCAAAAGAAAGCTAAATATCAAAAATTATTTAAACCACATAAAAGGTGTTAGATCGAATCTCTAACACCTTTTATTTTTAAAATTAATCCTCATTTTCATCCTCTACATATTCCAATATATCTCCAGGCTGACAGTTTAATACTTTGCATATAGCTTCAAGAGTTGAAAACCTTATAGCTTTAGCTTTGTTTGTTTTTAAAATAGAAAGATTAGCTTGAGTTATCCCAATTTTGGCTGCTAAATCTTGAGAGCTAATCTTTCGCTTTGCCATCATAACATCTAGATTTACTATAATAGACATATCATTCCTCCTAAATGGTTAAATCATTTTCTTCTTTTGTTGAAAAAGCAAGTTTAAATATTTCAGATAATACATAAGATAATAATCCAAAAATTAAAAATGCAAAGGAACTCATCTTCACAGAACCATACTTAGTAGCCATAATTTGAAAATTGGATTGAGCTGGATAAGTTATAATTCCGTAAAAAATAGAAAAAATCATAGATAATAGTCCAATATGTCTAAAATAATGACTATTTTTTATATTAAAACAATCACCATCTTTTATATTTTTTACAATAAGTTTTAATTTATATACAATTATTGTTGGAACTACGGTAAGTATTAAATATACTAAGGCAATCAAACATTCTATTATATTTAAAGTATTAAAACCGGAAATAGTAGTAATAAACATGAGAAAGCTTATAAAACAACCTAATATAAAAAATAGATGTAATATTATTGCTAACGCATTTAAACTTTTTTTATTCATATAATTATCTCCTTATTTAAATTTTTATATATTTATTTTAAATGGTCAAATCATTTTCTTCTTTTGCTGAACGAGCAATCTTAAAGGCTTCAGCTAGTACATAAAAAAAAGAGCCAAAGATTAAAAACACCATACTAGTCAATTTTAGAGAACCGTATTTATTTAGTATAGCATCTGAAAGTAAGAAAGATAAACCTTGATAGATAATAAAAAGAATCGAAGAAAACCATCCTATAGATTTAAAAGCACGAATATTTTCTAAGTTAAAGAAATCTCCTTTTTAAAAATTTTTTATTATAATTTTTATTTTATACATACTCAACGTTGAAATTATAATAAATATTGAGTGTGGAAGAAAATCTATATGTTCTTGTATATTCATTGAAAATAGAGAATAAACAAAAGTAATACAAAATGAAAATGAAAAAATGCAGCCTAGTACAAAAAACAATTTAAAATAATTGTTAATGATGTTAGTGATGTTGGTGGTCCTGTCTTTGTTAATATTTTTGAGATTTTTTTATTCATAATTTTCACCCCTCAAAAACATAATACTAAACTTTTTATTGTTTATCAATAAAAATATACTAAAATATGATAAAAATATATTGAAATGTAGATATTTACAAAAAGGATTTATGTATACAATAAAAAAAGCATGGTTACCATGCTTTTTAATAATATTCTTTTCCTCTTTCTTTAGAATGGTCTTTGCTATTAGCATAACCTCCTATTTTTTCCCCATCAATTATCCCAATATCAGCACCATCTTTAGGGTACATTTTTCTAAGTTCTGCGTTAGATTTTTCTCTGTCTTTAATGCGATTCTTATTATTATCAGGCATGTAAATACCTCCTTATATATTGTTATAATGTTAATTTAACCTATATATAAAGGAGGTATTCATATTAGCCAAACTATCTTAAAATTTAATGAATATATAACTGAACATATCTATGCTATTAAATATTTCCATTTATAAGTTATAATAACTGAGAAATTTATAACTAATTGATTGTAGCGGCGAACAGTGTTCGCCATATAATAACTAGCAATTTCATTGCTAGTTTAAAAATCCATTAAAGAAATTATTTTGTTCAAAAATAATTTCTACCTTAATTGTGAATTTTGCATTGTGAATTAGAATGCAATAAATATATTATTAAGATAGTTTATTTATATTTTAGATAATATATTTAAAAACTAAAATGTAATGTGCTAAACTACCTAAGAGAACAAATATGTGAAAAATTTCATGAGCACCAAAGGTTCTCTTTTTACCCTTTTTCTCTAAGCAGTAAATAACTGCTCCTACAGTATAAAGTATTCCACCTAAAATTAATAATGCCATACCTTGAAATGGCAATACTTTAGATAATGGTGAAAATGCAACAAGAGCAAGCCAACCTAAGCCTACGTAAAAGCTAGAAGACAACCATTTTGGACAATCAATCCAAAAGAATTTGAATACAATTCCTATTAGAGCTAATAACCATACACAAATAAATAATCCCCATCTCCAATAAGATTCTAAAGCAATGAGACATATAGGTGTATATGTTCCTGCAATCAGTACAAAAATCATAGAATGATCTAATTTTCTTAACATTTTAATTACACCTTCCGAAGAAACTGCTAAATGATATACAGTACTAGCTGTATATAAAAATATTAAGCTAAGACCAAAAATGACAACTCCTATCATACCTAATATAGAATTTTGTCCTATATAAATTTCTTTATAAATTAGTGCTATTAGACCAACTAATGAAACTAAAGCACCAAATAGATGAGTAAAACCACTTACAGGTTCTCTAAAATTCTTTGACATGATGTACCTCCTAATTAAAACTATCGCATGTAGTTTTTAAAACTACATTGTATTATGTATATATTATACTATAAAATCATAAAAGTAAACATACAATTTTAAAAATTAAATTTATTTTAGTAAATATTTTCTAGATTTCTTCGTTGATATAAATGGAAAGATATATTATAATAACTAAAAAATTATTATTACTTATTATTTCTATATAAAAATAAACTAAACATAAATTTTATAAAAGGGAGAAAAATATGGATTATAATAGAGAAGATATATTAAAATTACTGGAGGAATTAAATCTTAATGAGCATATTGAACCTAAAGAAATACCATCAATTGATTTATATATGGATCAAGTTATAACATTATTTGAAAGTAATTTATCTAATTCAAAACGATATGATGAAGATAAGCTTTTAACTAAAACTATGATAAATAACTACACAAAAGATAAGCTTTTAATCCCAGCTAAAAAGAAAAAGTATTCTAAAAACCATATAATATTAATGATTCTTATATATAATTTAAAGCAAAATTTAAGTATTTTAGATATAAAATCGCTGTTTAATGATATGGTGGTTAATTTGCAGCAAGAAGGTGGGGAAAAGATTAATCTAGAAGAAATCTATAAAAAGTTTTTACATATAAAAAATCTTCAGACCATTGAAGCAGAAGATCAAATAAATGCTTTAATTTCAAAAGTTGAAGAGCAGCTATCTGATAAAGATGATGAAGGGTATGAAAAGCTTTTAATAACTGTACTTTGTTTAATAAATAGTGCTAATACACAAAAACGATTAGCAGAAAAAATAATAGATAAATATTTTAGACATATTTAAAAAATAATAGATTAGTATATTATTCTATTTCATACTATATAGTGCACTATATATTAACCCTAACACATTGTATTATATAAAATATCTAGCATCTTTAAGTTGTTATTTTTTTAGATGCCTCAAATAAAACCTGTAATTATTTTACAGGTTTTATTTTATTAAAGAATTAACTTTAAATTCTGCGTAATCCTCTACTATATTTTCTAACTTCTTAATATGCTGAATTTGTGCTTCTTTAAGTTTCTTTTTTCTTATCTCTCTATCTTTTCTTTCTTCTATTCTTTTATTTCTATCAGCATCGTTACTTATGTCTTTTTTATTTACTTCTTCTATAGCATCATTTAAATGTTGATTTATATTTTCAGCTTTTTCTATAACTTTATCATTTATTTTTTCTAATCTATTTTCTAGTTTAGAAAGATTTTCAAGCTTTCCACTATATTCATCAAATAATTGAGAATTTTTGTTTTTTATTGCTTTTTCTATATTTTCATCTTTTATATCATTATCTTTTTCCTTAGATGAATTTACCTCAGTCCTAAGTATGTTTATTTCTTTTTTTAGTGAACTTTTGGCACTATTCATAATAGTAGCATGTTTGTGCATATTACTAGCATTGATTAGGCTATTTGCAATAATACTATCCTTACTTTCGTTTTTTCCACTTACTATTAAATCATCTTTAGGCATCATACTTTCTATGTCAATTTTTTGAGATTCCTTTAGTTTTTCTATTTGCTTTTTTTGGATTTCCTTGTCAATATTTTGAATCTGTTTATTTATTTCTTTAATCTTTTCAATATCTAAAGAATTATTCCCTTTATCTAATGAAAGTTGTTGCATAAGGGTAGTTTTTTGATCTTCTAAGGTTTTAATTTCATTATCAATAGGGGATGAAGTTTTAGTTGTGGATGTAAAAATTTTATCTAATCCTTTTATGTTCATATTGTACCACTCCAATTAAATCTTTTTCATATTACTTATCGTAAGAGTTTTCAATAACTTTAATAAAATAGTTATATTTTGGAAAGTGATTTCACATTTATATTTCATTTGGAAAAGGAAGGAGAAACTTTAGAAATAAAAGGTATAGATTACCATAAATAAATATATATTTTAATATAAGGTATCTTAAAAAGAATAATCTAACAGGTTAGTTTATCTATATATGCTCTTTTATCAGAAAACACAATAGGACCACTATTAGTTAAAATTAATGGCTTATGAGACAGAAAATACAGAAGCATTTTTAACTTGTTATTTTATTTTAGATATCTAAGATAATTTTTATAAGAGGAGAGAATTAAATGGCTGTAAAAGTAGATATATTTTCAGGTTTTTTAGGTGCAGGAAAGACTATGTTAATTAAAAAGTTAGTTAGTGAGAGTTTATATAAAGAAAAAATAGTGATTATTGAAAATGAGTTTGGTGAAGTTGGAATTGATGGAACTATATTAAGAAAAGCTAATATTGAAGTTAAAGAAATAAATGCAGGATGTATTTGTTGTAGTATATCGGGAGATTTTAAAAAGGCACTTGTAGAAGTTTGTAGTAAATTTAATCCAGAGAGGGTAATAATTGAACCATCAGGAGTAGGTAAGCTTTCGGAAATAATTTCGATAATTAATTCTAAAGAATTAAAGAATATTACAAAACTAAATATGGTGATAACTGTAATTGATGTATTTAAATATAAAATGTATGTAGAAAATTTTGGGAAAATATATAAAGATCAAATTCAAAATGGAAAGACTTTAGTTTTAAGTAGAACAGGTCAAGCAGAAGAAAACTTAATAAACTCAATATTAAAAGGTATAAACGTTATTAATCCAAAAGCTACCATAATAACTACACCATGGGATAAATTAAGAGGAGAAAGAATAGTTGAAATTAGTGAAAAGGCTATTGAGAACAATTTAAAAGAAATAGATTTAATTACTAAACCAGCAAAAGGCATAAAAACTATAAATAAAACTATCCATTCAGCTTATAACACCTTTGAAAGCTTTGGAACTGTAACTGCAAGGAGGTTTAAAGAAAGTGAGTTATTGAGTTTATTAAAAAAATTAGATGATGAAAACTATGGACAAGTATTAAGAGCTAAAGGAATTTTAGAACTTGAAAATAGTAAGTGGATTCAATTTGATTATGTACCTGAAGAATTACAGATTAGAAATACTACTCCGGATTTTTCAGGTAGGCTATGTATTATAGGAGCTAATTTAAAAAAAGAAAACTTAAAAAAACTATTTAAACTTTAGTAGGTGAAAATATGTTAAAAACCAATATTGAAATAGTAACGGGCTTTATTTCATCAGGGAAAACTAGTTTTATAAATGCACTGCTTTGTAATACCTTAATGAGTAGTGAAAAAGTAATAGTAATTCAATGTGAAAAAGGTAATAGTGCTATTAAGGAAGAGTTCTTAAAAAATAAAAATTTAAGGATAAGACAAATAGAGCTTGATGATTTAAAGGAAGAACTATTAATAAAATATATTAAAGGATTTAAGCCGTATAGAATAATAATTGAACATAATAGTATGGAGAATATAAGTTCTTTAATTGGAAAGTTAAATTCTAGAAAACTTTCTAAAATAAGTAGTGTTACCACTATATTTAATATAATAGATGGTAAAAACTTTTTATTATACTTGTACAATATGGAAGGAATTATAGTTCCAACTTTAGAAAGGGCAAACCTAGTAATTGTTAATAATATAGGAGAATTAGGTGAGGAGGAAAAGAATAAATTGTTAACTACTATAGAAAAAATAAATAATCATGGATTTACACTGCCAGTTAATAAAAGTGAGGATATTAAAAAAGAATTAGAGAATTTTAGTAAATTGGATAGAGGAATCACTAAAAAAATATCCTTATTTTTAAAGAATAAAGGCTATTAGTTCCAAAATCTATAAGGAGTAAGAGATGATAAATAATAAAGATATATTTTTTACAATATTTATAAGCATAGTTTTAGAAGGATTACCCTTTATAATATTAGGTTCTTTTATAGCGGCAATAATTCAAATTTATGTTTCGGAAGATACAATAAAAAGAATAATTCCTAAAAATAAACTTTTAGGAACACTAATTGCAGCTTTATTAGGAATGATTTTTCCACTATGTGAATGTGCTACTGTTCCTATTACTAGAGGACTAATTAAAAAAGGTGTACCATTTAATATAGCTATAACTTTTATGTTAGCTGCACCGATTGTAAACCCTATAGTGCTTACTTCTACTTATTATGCATTTAAAGACATGCCTTATATGGTGCTGTTAAGAGGGGGAATAGGATTTTTAGTAGCTATAACTATAGGATTGTTAATAGAGGGTTTGATAGATAAAGATAAAGTTATAAAGGATAATGGCGCTAGTAATTTTTGTAGCTGTGGATGCAATGATTATATATTTTATAATAATAGCAAAATATCAAATATATTAAATCATTGTTCAGCTGAATTGCGTAATATAGGTGGAATGCTTATAATTGGGGCATTAATATCAGCAGCTTTTCAAAGTTCTATACCTAGAAATTATTTATTAATGGTTGGTAAAAACAATGTTTTATCTATAATTGCAATGGGAGCTTTTGCTTTTATAATTTCTCTCTGCTCGGAAGCAGATGCTTTTATAGCAAGTAGTTTTATAAATCAATTCTCTCTAGGGTCTATTGTAGTATTTTTAATTTTAGGACCTATGATAGACATAAAAAATGTATTTATGTTAAGTAGTGGTTTTAAGAAAGGATTTATTATAAAACTTCTCTTATTAATTTTTGCAGTATGTTTTGTTAGTGGGTGTCTAGTAAATATTTTTATTGCAGGGAGGATGGTATAAATGAAAAAGTTCAATTTAAATGAACTAATTTGGTTTTTGATTTTATTATCTCTCAGCTTATCTTTGGCAAATTTGATATATACTAAGAGAATTTTTAGTTTTATCCATCCTAACATGGTTAAATATATGTATTTTGCATTAGTAGCTCTTATAATTCTAAATTTCTTTCAATTTAAAAAAATATTTACTGTAGAAAAAAATGAGAAGATAAAATACTCTTATCTCTTATTTATCATTTTATTAATATCCATACCACTAGTAAAAACTGATACAATAAATAGCAATATGGCAAATTTAAAAGGATATAAATATTTTAAGGGTAATAATAGCGAATACTCTTCTTTTAATAGTTTACAAAATACTGATTTAGAAGAAAAAATTGAAATTGATGAAAAAAACTTTGTGAGAACTTTTGAGGAAATTGCTAATAATTTAGATTATTATGAAGGAAGAAAAATAGTAGTTGAGGGCTTTGTCTATAAGAATGCTAACTTCGAAAATCAACAATTTTTATTATCTAGACCAGTGATGAATTGCTGTGCAGCAGATGCAGAAATTTATGGTATATTATGTGATTATGATAAAACTGATGAGTTACAAAAGGATAGTTGGGTAAGAGTTGAGGCTACTATTCATAACATTATAAGTAAAGATGATGAAGAGATATTTAATTCACCATTATTAAAGGTAACTTTAATAGAAAAAGTTGAAAAACCTATAGTTGAATATGTTTATCCTAAATAAGTCTTAAATTAAGGCTTATTTTTATTTAAGGCATCTTTTAGAAAAGGTAATTATATTACGCTATTTTTTATAATAGCTAAACTTTTTTGTAAAATGTAAATATTAATATTTTATTAATTAATATGATATTGATATTTATTAAAAGAAACTATGGAAAAATTGTGAATAAATTTAAATAGTATATTTTTTATCAATTTAAGAATATAAAATATTAAAAATTTTTGAAGGTTACAGGGAGATTTAAAAGAAACTGTAAAAGCTTAATAAAATCTTTTAATAATCGTTATGAATTAGAATAAGGCTATAGTTAGAATAGCCAAAAAAATAACAAATAACTTTATTTATATTTCATTTTTAAGAAAACGTTTAAATCATTGAAAGATTATAAGGAATAATAAAAGTTATACAAATAGGAATATATATGGCTTTAAGAGCATAATAATTATAAAATATTTCTTTAGGTGATGATATGCAATAGAAGTTAAAAAACTTAAAATGAAATTAATAAATTGTTTAATTGCATTTTGGACACTATCTTGATAAGATTATTGTAAGATTTTTACAAGGAGGTAGTATTATGGATCAGAATCGTAGAGAGAATTGGGGAACGAAACTTGGTCTCATTCTAGCTATGGCAGGAAACGCTATAGGGCTGGGAAACTTCTGGAGATTTCCTTATCAAGCGGCTAAAAATGGTGGGGGAGCATTTATGCTTCCATATATATTTGCATTGTTAGTAATGGGGATTCCTGTAATGCTCGTTGAATGGATGCAAGGGAGAATTGGAGGAAGGTATGGCCATGGTACTGTTGGATATATGGCTTACTTACAATCAAGAGACAAATTAAGACCTAAAAAAGCAATATTCTTAGGAGCACTATGTGGAGCTTTTGCTATTGCAGTAACTGTACTTGTAAATTCATATTATAATCATATTATTGGATGGTCTCTTGGATATTCTTTCTTTACAGCCACAGGTGCATATCAAGGTATTCAAAGTACCGGAGAATTTTTTGTTAGTTACATTCAAGATCCAGCTAAAGTTCTCGTATTTTGGTTAATAGCCCTATCAGTACTTGCCTTTGCAGTAACAAAGGGAATACAAAAAGGAATAGAAGCATGGGCAAAAATAATGATGCCATTATTATATACTTTTGGAATTATATTGATAATTAAATCTTTAACTACTGGATCGCCAGTAAATCCTGAGTGGTCAGCATTAAAGGGATTAAATTATTTGTGGAAACCAGACTGGAGTGCTCTTAATTTTCAAGCAGCCTTAGCAGCTAGTGGGCAGATATTTTTTACACTATCAGTGGGAATGGGAATAATTCAAAATTATGCATCCTATGTAAGGCAAGATGATGATATAGTACTTTCAGCATTAACTACTGTTTCTTTAAACGAGTTTGCAGAAGTAATATTAGGTGGAACTATTGCAATTCCTATTGCTTACGCATTTATGGGGCCAGATGGAATACAACAGAGTATAGGACTATCATTTATAGCACTTCCTAACGTATTTATGAACATGTCAGGAGGACAAATAATTGGTGCACTATGGTTCTTGTTATTATTCTTTGCTGGTTTTACATCTGCAATAGCAATGTATAATTATTTAACTACAATCTTCTCAGAAGATATGGGACTTTCAAGAAAAGCTGCTTCCTTTGCAGTATTTGCATTATACATTATAGTAGGATTACCTGTGGGATTAGAGCCAATTTTAACAAAGACAGATGTAATGGCATATTTTACTGAAATAGATAATTGGGTAGGGTCATATTTATTAGTTATAGTTGGACTTTTGGAGGTTATAATTACTGGTTGGCTTATGAAAGAAGATTTTACAGAAGGAATTAATAATGGTTCTTATTGGAAACTTCCACGATGGATATATACTGTTGTTATAAGATTTATAACTCCAATAGCTATACTGGTAGTTCTTATCGGATCCACATTTAACTATGTAAGGGATGGTTATTTTAGATTGATTCCAAGCTTTGTTGAAAACACACCGAACCTTGTACCATGGGTAAATGGTGCTAGATTGGTTATATTAGGCGTTTTAATAATAGGATTTATAGGAACTTATAGAAGTATTAAAAAAGTTTATGGAAAAGAAATTGACTCAAATAAAATTATAGTAAAGAAAGAATTGGAGGCATAATCTATGGAAACAACAGCAATATTTTTCTTAGTATTTTTTTGGGGATGTATTTTGACTGCTATAGTAGGAACGCTTTCTTCATTATTAAGACATCAAAGGACAGAGAAATAGCTTATGGTAGCAGCATCTAAAAAAGATAAAATTATTATTCAAAAAAAAGCTTATAATATTTCTCTTCAATTTACATTATTAAGTGCATGCCTAATAACATTATCACCACAATTTTTTGGACCTATATTAGCTGTAGTTTTTATACTTCCTATATATATGGCAATTAAAGGAATTAAAAACAGAAGGAAAAGTGGTTATTTAATTGCTATGAGTATAATACCTATATCACTAGGGGTATCAATGCTTTGGATAAGGTATTTTATATATGTAATTCCAAATTTTAATGAAGAAATGTTAAAGCTAAGCTCAAGCATTGGATTTTCCTTTGGAACTATAAAAGTAATAACAGTAATATGTTCAATATTGGGTATAGTTTCCTTTATATTAAGTATAACTACTTTTATATCCCTTATAAAGAATAAGAAAATTTTTAACTCAATGATAGATAAAAAAATATAGATGGTAAAAAGAGATAGGCGTTTTGCTTATCTCTTTTGTTTTAAGTATCTTTAAAAAATATTATATATTTAATAAATATTTAGAGAGAATTAGCATATATTATTAAAAATATTTTATTTTCCAGGTTTAAATTTATATTTTAGCAATTTGGAGGTAGTTTTTATGGAAAGTAGTGCTATTTTGTTTTTAGTAGTATTTTGGGGAGCTATAATTGGAGCAGCAGGTATAACTTTAACTTCATTAATGAAGCATCAAAAAGCTGAAAATAACTAAGGTCATAATTTCAAGATATATGTAGAAATGATTTCTTATAATTAATAATTAAATTTAATATTAAACTAATTTTCATACAAAAACCAGCTTAAGCTTAATAAATAAGCCTAAGCTGGTTTTTTAATTTGGTCTACTATATTAATATTAAAAATAATTAAAGATTAATGAATATTATTAATTTTTAATATTCATTTTTCAAGCTTAAGAAATAAATAAAACCGAGTAAATTTCATTTATTTATAAGAATTTAAATAAAAAAGATAAGATTTTAAGCGTTAACAATTGTTAACAATTTGTTAACAATCGTAACATTTTACTAAAAACTACAATATATTACATTTTATATTTGTATAATAACAACTAGAAACTGTAAGTTTTTATAACATTATGGTATGTACAACTAATTGGATTGCTATGATAAAAACATAAATTTAAATACCTAGGTACGAATAAAAAGTATATGCATAAAAACTTTAATTATTATTGAAAGTACTAATTTTCATAAGCTTTATAGTAAACTAAAAAAATAAGAAAGAGGGATTTTATGTTACTAAATGAAGATAGCTTTACAAGTAAATTACATGAATACTCACTTACACCATATCAACAAGATATTTGGATAAAGCAGCAAATATATCCTAAGAATGCACTTTACAACATTGGGGGATATATGGAAATAAAGGGAAAGATAGATTTAGATATATTTCAAAAGTCCATAAATATATTAATAGAAGAAAATGATGCATTAAGAATAATAATTAATGAAGTTGATGGAGAACCTACTCAAAAGTTTTTGCCAAAATTAAATTATATTGTACCTTTTCATGATTTTTCAGAAAAAGAGAACACAGAAGAATATGCTTTGCAGTGGTTACAATCAGAAATGATAAAGCCCTTTGATATAAATAATAATATTCTTTTTCAATTTGAATTAATAAAAGTTAATACAAATTTATATTATTGGTTTACAAAAATACACCATGTAATCGCTGATGGATGGGCAATTTCTCTTATAAACAAAAGAGTTATGAAAATATATAACAGTCTTATAAAAGGAAATCTTCCAGAGGGAGATACTTTATGTTGCTATAAAGATTTAATACTAGAAGATAGTGAATATTTATATTCTAAAGAGTATGAGAGAGGTAAGATTTACTGGAAGAAAAAATTAGAAATATTACCAGATACTCTTATCACGAAAAAAGTAAATACAGGGGATGATATAAATAACTATATAGTAAGTTCTAGGAAAACACTAACTATAAAACGTTCAGATTATAATAAAATAATAAAAATTAGTAAGGAAAATAATTGTTCTGCTTTTCATTTTGTTTTAGGAACAATGTTTACTTATTTTTCAAGAGTTTATGACAAAGATGAACTTATAATTGGTGTACCAGTTTTAAATAGAAGAAGTGATAAACATAAATCTACAGTAGGACTTTTTGTTAACTTACTACCATTAAAGATAAAAATTGATAATAATTTAAAATTTATAGATTTTGTTGTAAATATAAAAAAAGAATTAGTTGAAAGTTATAAACATGAGCAATTCCCTTTAGGACATATAGTTAGAGAAGTCTATAGTAATAGTGACCATGAAAAAGACTTATTTGATGTAGTACTTTCTTATCTAAAGCATGATTATTCTCAAAAGTTTTCTGATTATGAAACAGAATACAAGCTACTTCCGAATAGATGTGAAAGAAATGCACTAACGATTTTTGTAAGTGATTTTGGGGATGAGAAAGATATAAATATAGATTTTGATTATCAACTTAAAGTATTTGATGAGAGCTTTCCTATTGATAGTGTTATTTCACACCTTGAAAACTTATTGTATCAACTTGGTAATAATCCTTATAATCGTCTTTGTGATATAGATATTATTACAAAGGATGAAAAGAGAAAAGTTTTATATGATTTTAATAATACAAAAACTGAATATCTAAAAAATAAAACAATACATGAGCTCTTTGAAGAACAGGTGAAAAATACGCCTAACAATATAGCAGTAGTATATAAAGATAAGCAGTTAACCTATAATGAATTAAATGAAAAATCCAATTATCTAGCAAAATTCTTAAGAGATAGAGGTGTAAAAGTAGATACAATAGTAGGAATAATGGTAGAGAAATCCTTAGAAATGGTAATTGGAATATTAGGAATATTAAAAGCAGGAGGAGCTTATTTACCTATAGATCCACAATATCCTAATAAGAGGATAAAGCACATTATAAATGATAGTAATGTAAATATAATATTAACTAAAAATCATTTTATAAAGGATATAAACTTTAGTGGAGAGATAATAAAGTTTAAAAATGTAATAAATTCTATTGAGGGATTACCTAATTTACCAAATATAAATAAGCCAGAGGATTTAGCTTATGTAATGTATACATCAGGCAGTACTGGACAACCAAAAGGAGTTGCAGTAGAGCAGAAGAATGTAGTAAGGCTTGTAAATAATACTGATTATATTAAATTTAAAGAAAATCATAGAATGTTACAAACAGGAGCAATAGTATTTGATGCTTCAACCTTTGAAATTTGGGGAGCATTGCTCAATGGTTTGCCATTGCATTTAATCAGTAACGATATACTTATGAACGTGAAAAAGTTGGAACAATATATTCAAGAGAATAAAATAAGTATTATGTGGTTAACGTCGCCATTATTTAATCAAATATCAAAAGAAAAACCAGAAATCTTTGAAAATCTAGAGTATCTTTTGGTAGGAGGAGATGTATTATCAGCTAAACATATAAATAATGTGAGAAGTAAAAATAAGAAATTAAATATTATAAATGGTTATGGACCAACAGAAAATACTACATTTTCTACATGCTTTCATATTAATAAAGATTATGAGAAAAACATTCCTATAGGAAAACCAATAGCTAATTCTACATGCTATGTTCTAAATAAATATGAGGGATTACAGCCTATAGGAGTTTATGGAGAACTATATGTAGGTGGTGACGGATTAGCTAGGGGATATATAAATAACGAAGAACTTACTAAAGAAAAATTTATAGCTAACCCTTTTATAAAGGGAGAGCGAATTTATAAAACTGGTGATTTAGCGAGATGGCTGCCGGACGGAAATATAGAATTTCTAGGAAGAATAGATCATCAGGTGAAAATTAGAGGATTCAGGATAGAACTAGGAGAGATAAAATCGAAACTTTTAAAAAATGAGAAAGTAAAAGAATCGGTAGTTATAGCTAAAGAGGATGAAGATGGTAATAAATATATTTGCGCCTATATAGTAGGAACAGTGAATTTTACTGTTAAAGAATTAAGAAATTATCTTTTAAAAGAGCTACCAGAATATATGATACCGTCATATTTTGTACAACTAGAAAAAATGCCTTTAACATCAAATGGAAAAATAGATAGAAATAGATTACCTAAGCCAGAAGGTGAAATAGACACAGGAATAGAGTATGAAGGAGCAAGGGATGAAGTTGAAGAGAAATTAGTGGAAATATGGAAAGATATATTAAATGTTAATCAGGTAGGAATAAATGATAACTTCTTTGAAATAGGAGGACATTCTTTAAAAGCTACATCTCTTGTAAATAAAATATGTAAAGAGTTTAATGCGGAAATTTCTTTAGGAGAAATATTTAGAAATACTACTATAAAAAGTCTTGGAGAATATATAAGGAATTTAGATAAAAGTATGCATTCATCAATAGAAAATGTGGAAGAAAGCGAGCAATATGCACTATCTTCAGCACAAAAGAGAATGTATATACTAAATCAAATTAAAGATGTAGGGGTAAGCTATAACATACCAATGATAATGGTAATAGAAGGTAAATTAAATACCAATCAATTTGAAAAAACAATAAAAGAGCTTGTAAAAAGACATGAATCTTTTAGAACAGCTTTTGAGTTAATAGAAGGTGAACCAGTACAAAAAGTATATGAAGAGGTAGATTTTAAAATAATCTATGATGAATTAAGAGAAAATAGAATAAAAAATAAAATAGAGGAATTTATAAAGCCATTCAATCTTAGCAAAGCACCACTGTTAAGAGTAGAACTCCTAAAACTATCAAAAAATAAGCATCTATTTATGATGGATACTCACCATATAATATCAGATGGAATATCAATGAGAATATTTATAAAAGAATTTATTAGCCTATATGAAGAGAAGAAATTGCCAGGGCTTAGGATACAATATAAAGATTTTTCACATTGGCAAAATAATATATTAGAAACTAAAATTGTTGAAAAACAAAAAGAATATTGGCTAGCTAAATTTAATGATGAAATACCTGTATTAAATATGCCAACAGATTATACAAGGCCAGCAGTAAGAAGTTTTGAGGGTGATGTAGTAAATTTTGAAATAGAAAAGAAATTAGTAGAAGAGATAAATAAACTTGCAGCTAAAACAGGGACAACCTTATATATGGTATTACTAGGAGCTTATAATGTATTGTTATCTAAATATACAGATCAGGAAGATATAGTTGTAGGAACACCAGTGGCTGGTAGAAGACATTCTGATTTAGACAATATAATAGGAATGTTTGTAAACACTGTTGCAATGAGGAATTATCCTAAAGGAGAAAAAAGCTTTAAGGAATTCTTAGACTCAGTTAAAAAAACAGCGCTAGAGGCATATGAAAATCAAGATTATCAATTTGAAGAATTAATTAGCAATTTAGATATAGCTCGAGATCTTAGCAAGAACCCATTATTTGATGTAATGTTTACACTCCAAAACATTGATATAGGGAATATAGAAATTGAAGGATTAAAATTTAGACCATATGAATTTGAAAATAAAATATCCAAGTTTGATATTACATTAAGCGCTATTGAATTAAAGGATAAAATAATTTTTAGCTTAGAGTATTGCACAAAACTCTTTAAAAGGGAAACTATAGAAAGATTATCAAAATATTATGTAAATATACTAAAAGAGGTAATAAATAATGTAGAAATAAAGTTATCAGAAATAGAAATTTTATCACAGGAAGAGAAAAAACAGTTAATTTATGATTTTAATAACACAAAGACTAAATATCCAAAAGATAAAACAATACATGAATTATTTGAAGAACAGGTAAAAAATACACCTAATAATATAGCAATAGTATATGGAGATAAACAGTTAACCTATAGTGAATTAAATAAAAAATCAAATTATTTAGCAAGAGTATTAAGGGATAAGGGTGTAAAAGCAGATACAGTAGTAGGAATAATGGTGGAAAAATCCTTAGAAATGATAATTGGAATATTAGGAATATTAAAAGCTGGAGGAGCGTATTTGCCTATAGACACAGAATACCCTCAACATAGAATAAGGCATATTATAGATGACAGTAATGCAAAAATGTTATTAAGTAAAAGTTATTTTATAGATGGAATAGATTTCAGTGGAGAAATAATAGATATAGAAAATTTAATAAATTCTGTTGAGGAATTACCTAACTTACCAAATATAAATAAGCCGGAAGATTTAGCTTATATAATATATACATCAGGTAGTACTGGTAAGCCAAAAGGAGTTGCAGTAGAGCAGAAAAATGTAGTAAGGCTTGTAAAAAACACTAACTATATAAAGCTTAAAAGAAATCATAGAATATTACAAACAGGTGCAATAGCATTTGATGCTTCAACCTTTGAAATTTGGGGGGCATTACTCAATGGATTGCCATTGTATTTAATTAATAATGATGTACTTATGAATGTAAAAAAATTAGAACAATTTATTCAAAAGAATAAAATAAGCACTATGTGGTTAACATCACCATTATTTAATCAAATATCAAAAGAAAAATCAGAAATATTTGAAAAACTAGAATATTTATTGGTAGGAGGAGATGTATTATCCACTAAACATATAAATAATGTGAGAAGTAAAAATAAAAAAATAAATATTATAAATGGTTATGGACCAACAGAAAACACTACATTTTCTACATGTTTTCACATCAATAAGGACTATGAGGAAAACATTCCTATAGGAAAACCAATAGCTAATTCTACATGTTATGTATTAAATAAACATGGAAGATTACAGCCAGTAGGAGTTTATGGAGAACTATATGTAGGCGGTGACGGGTTAGCTAGAGGATATATAAATAATAAAGAACTTACTAAAGAAAAATTTATAGATAATCCTTTTATAAAGGGAGAAAGAGTTTATAAAACTGGTGATTTAGTAAGGTGGCTAGAGGATGGAAATATAGAATTTTTAGGAAGAATAGACCATCAAGTGAAAATAAGAGGATTTAGAATAGAACTTGGTGAGATAGAATTACAACTTTTAAAAAATGAAAAAATAAAAGAAGCAGTAGTAATAGCTAAAGAAGATGATGGAGGTAATAAATATATTTGTGCTTATATAGTAGGAACGGTGAAATTTAATATTAAAGATTTAAGAGAATATCTTTTAAAAGAGCTACCAGAATATATGATACCGTCATATTTCCTCCAATTAGAAACAATGCCTTTAACATCAAATGGAAAAATAGATGGAAAGAGATTACCAGAACCAGAAGGGAAAATAAATACAGGAATAGAGTATGAAGCCCCAAGGAATGAAATTGAAGAAAAATTAGTGGAAATATGGGAAGATATATTAAATGTTGAACGGATAGGAATAAATGATAACTTTTTTGAAATAGGAGGACATTCCTTAAAAGCTACATCTCTTGTAAATAGAATATGGAAAGAATTAAATATAGAGATTTCATTAAAAGAAATATTTAAAGATGCTACTATTAAAGGTCTTGCTGATTACATTGTGAATATAGAAAACAAAGAAACATCAATATTAACAAATGAAACTGATCTTTTAAAATTGGAAGAATTGTTAAATGAAGTAGAAGATTTAGATGATGATAATGTATTGGGCTTAATATTATAATTATTTAAATTTATTCAAGCATATTGAAAAATAACTAGTCAGCATGAGTATGATAGCGTATTTTGAGATACATAGTTGTTGGAACTAATTGATATAGCATTATCAATAAAATCAAGCGTACTGTTAATACAAAATACTTTATACATCTTTGACTAGTTATTTTATTTGAAATGCTTAAAATTATAAATTTACACTGAGTTAAATTTTTATTATCTGTAATTGTAGAATAAGCAATCAACTATAAATGATTTGAGCATAAGGAGGAGCTAATAAAGATGAATGATTTATTAAAAAGAATTTCAAAACTACCACCTGAAAAGTTGAAACTTTTGGAGAAGCGCCTTAAGGAAAATAATATAGATATTAATCAAAATATTTTAGATATTAAAGAAAATAAATTTGAATCAATAGAACCTGTAGAAGATAGAAATTATTATTTGTTGTCATCTGCACAAAAAAGAATGTATATACTGGATCAAATCGAAAATGTAGGTATAAGTTATAATATACCAATGATAATGACAATTGAAGGAAATCTAAATATAAATCAATTTGAAAAAACAATGAAAGAACTTGTAAGAAGGCATGAATCCTTTAGAACAGCCTTTCAGGTAGTGGATGGTGAACCAGTACAAAAAATATATAAAAATATAGAGTTTGAGATAGCACATAGCGAAGCAAGAGAAGATGAGATAAAGAGCAAAATAGAGGGATTTGTAGAGCCATTTGATCTTAGTAAAGCACCACTTCTAAGAGTAGAGCTCATAAAATTATCAACAAACAAACATCTATTTATGATGGATACTCATCATATAATATCAGATGGGGTATCAACAGGAATATTTATAAAGGACTTTATTAGTTTATATAAAGGCGAGGAATTACCAGACCTTAGGATACAATATAAGGATTTTTCACAGTGGCAAAACAATATATTAAAAACTAAATCTATTGAAAAACAATATTGGTTAGACAAATTTAAAGGAGAAATACCTGTATTAAATATGCTAACAGACTATAGAAGACCTAACATAAAGAGTTTTGAAGGTGATGTAGTAAAATTTGTAATAGAAAAGGAATTAATAGAAGATATAAATAAACTTGCAGCTAAAACAGGTACAACCTTATATATGATATTACTAGGAGCTTATAATGTATTGCTATCTAAATATACAGGTCAGGAAGATATAGTTGTAGGAACACCAGTAGCTGGTAGGGCTCATTCTGATTTAGATAATATAATAGGAATGTTTGTAAATACCGTTGCAATGAGGAATTATCCTAAAGGAGAGAAAAGCTTTAGAGAATTCTTAGAAACAGTTAAAGAAACATCACTAGAAGCATATGAAAATCAAGATTATCAATTTGAAGAGTTAATTAGTCAGTTAGATATAACTCGAGATCTTAGTAAGAACCCATTGTTTGATGTGATGTTTACGCTCCAAAACATTGATATAGAAAATATAGAAATTGATCAATTAAAATTTAGACCATATGAATTTGAAAATAAAGTATCTAAATTTGATATTACATTAAGTGCTATTGAATCAAAGGAAAAGATAACTTTTGATTTACAATATTGCACGAAACTCTTTAGAAGAGAAACTATAGAAAGATTATCAAAACATTATATAAATATACTAAAAGAAGTAACAAATAATGCAGAAATTAAATTATCAGAAATAGAAATTTTATCTAAAGAGGAGAAAGATAAGCTGCTTTATGATTTTAATAGTGATAAAATTGAATATCCTAAAGATAAAACCATACATGAACTATTCGAAGAACAAGTAAAGAGGACTCCTCACAATATAGCAGTAATATATGAAGACAAACAATTAACCTATGATGAGTTAAATATGAAAGCAAATAAGCTGGCGAGAGTATTGAGAAAAAAAGGAGTTAAAGCTGATTCTATAGTAGGAATAATGGTAGAAAGATCTTTGGAAATGATAGTAGGAATATTAGGAATATTAAAAGCAGGAGGGGCGTATTTACCTATAGATCCGGACTATCCAAAAGAAAGAGTGGAGTATATCCTAAAAGATAGTAAAAGTAAATTATTATTAATTAGGAAAAAAAGTTCAAGTAATATAGATTTTTTGGGAGAAACTATAGATTTACTAGATGAAGAATTATATAGATGTGAAAGAAATAATTTAGAAAGAATAAATAATTCTAAGAGTTTAGCGTATATTATATACACTTCAGGTTCAACTGGAAATCCTAAAGGGGTAATGGTAGAACATAAAAGCGCAATTAATACACTAGTATGCATGGAGAAAAAATATCCATTAGGACATGAAGATACTCACTTGTTAAAAACCAAATTTACATTTGATGTGTCAGCAAGTGAATTATTTGGTTGGTTTGTAGGAAGTGGTAAGCTTGTAATAATGAGTAGTAATGAAGAAAAGGATATAAGTGCTATTATTAATTTAATAGAGAAACATAAAGTAACACATATTAATTTTGTACCAGCTATGCTAAATGTGTTTATGGAAAGCATAGGAGATGATTTAGATAAAATAAATAGTTTAAAATATGTGTTTGCTGCAGGAGAGGAATTAAAAACAGATATAGTTTCTAATTTTTATAGTAAGTTTAATACTATAAGATTAGAAAATCTATATGGGCCAACAGAAACTAGTATCTATTCATCTAGATATTCAGTAGATAAAAATTTAAAATATATTAGTATACCTATAGGGAATCCTATTGAAAATACTCAAATATATATTATGAATAATAATCAACTAGCACCAATAGGCGTTGCAGGGGAATTATGCATATCAGGAGATGGCCTAGCAAGAGGATATTTAAACAAGCCAGAATTAACTGCAGAAAAGTTTATAGAAAATCCCTATAAGTCAGGTAAAAGAATATATAAAACTGGTGATTTAGCAAGATGGTTACCAGACGGAAATATAGAATTTTTGGGAAGAATAGATCATCAAGTGAAGATAAGAGGATTTAGAATAGAGCTTGGTGAGATTGAAGCACAACTTCTAAAGAAGGAAAAGATAAACGAATCAGTAGTAATAGCTAGAGAAGATGAAGGTGGTAATAAATATATTTGTGCTTATATAGTAGGAACGAGAAATTTTACTGTTAAAGAGTTAAGAGAATGTCTTTTAAAAGAGTTACCAGAATACATGATACCATCATATTTCGTACAGTTAGAAGTAATGCCATTAACACCAAATGGAAAAATAGATAGAAAGAGATTACCGAGGCCTGAAGGCGCAATGGATATAGGCATAGAGTATGAAGGAGCAAGAAATGAAATTGAAGAAAGTTTAGTAAAAATATGGAGAGATACACTGAAGGTTGATGTGATAGGAATAAATGATAACTTCTTTGAACTAGGAGGACATTCTTTAAAAGCTATGTCTCTTGTAAATAAGATATGCAAAGAGTTAAATGTAGAAATTTCTTTAGGAGAAATATTTAGAAATACTACTATAAAGAGTCTGGGAGAGTCTATAAGAAATTTAGATAAAGGTATATATTCTACAATAGAAATTGTAGGGGAAAAGGAATATTATCCATTATCCTCTGCACAAAAAAGAATGTATATACTAAATCAAATTGAAAATGCAGGTATAAGTTATAATATGCCGATGATAATGACAATTAAAGGTGAATTAAATATAAATCAGTTTGAAAAGGCAGTGCAAGAACTTGTAAGAAGGCATGAATCTTTTAGGACAGCTTTTGAATTAATAGAAGGCAGTCCAGTACAAAAAATATATAAAAATGTGGAGTTTGAAATAGTTTATAGTGAGTTAAGAGAAAGTGAAATAAAAGATAAACTAGAGAATTTTATACAACCATTTGATCTTAGTAAAATACCACTTTTAAGAGTAGAACTGATAAAACTATCAAAAAACAACCATTTATTTATGATGGACACTCATCACATAATATCAGATGGAATATCAACAGGAATATTTATAAAAGAATTTATTGCATTATATGAGAATAAAGAATTACCAAAGTTAAGGATACAATATAAGGATTTTTCACAGTGGCAAAATAATATATTAAAAACTGAATCTATTGAAAAACAAAAAGAATATTGGCTAGATAAATTTAAAGATGAAATACCTGTATTAAATATGCCAACAGACTATATGAGACCTGCTACGAAAAGTTTTGAGGGTAATTTAATAAAATTTGAAATAGAAAAGGAATTAAAAGAAGATATAAATAAACTTGCAGCTAAAACAGGGACAACTTTATATATGGTATTACTAGGAGCATATACCGTCTTATTATCCAAATATACAGGTCAGGAAGATATAGTTGTAGGAACACCAGTAGCAGGAAGGGCACATTCTGATTTAGATAATATAGTAGGAATGTTTGTAAACACCATCGTAATGAGGAATTATCCTAAAGGAGAGATGAGCTTTAAGGAATTCTTAGAAAAAGTTAAGGATACTGCATTAGAAGCATATGAAAATCAAGATTACCAATTTGAAGAACTAATTAGCAATTTAGATATAAATAGAGATTTTAGTAAGAATCCATTATTTGATGTGATGTTTACATTGCAAAATATGGACATGGAGAATATAGAAATTGATGGATTAAAATTTAGTTCATATGAGTTTAAAAATAGGATATCTAAATTTGATATTACATTAAGTGCTATCGAAACAAAGGAAAAGATAATTTTTAATTTAGAGTATTGTACAAAACTTTTTAAAAGAGAAACCTTAGAAAGATTATCAAGGCACTATGTAAATATACTAAAAGAAGTAGTAAATAATATAGAAATTAAATTATCGGAAATAGAAATGCTGCCAAAAGAAGAAAAGAAACAACTGCTTTATGATTTCAATGCTACAAATGCTAAGTATCCTGAAGATAAAACTATATATGAACTATTTGAAGAACAGGTAAAAAATACTCCTAACAATATAGCAGTAATATGTGAGGAGAATAAGCTAACCTATAGGGAATTAAATGATAAAGCAAATAAGTTGGCAAGAGCATTAAGGGAGTGTGGAGTCAAGGCTAATTCTGTAGTCGGAATAATGTTAGAAAGATCTTTAGATATGATAGTGGGGATAATTGGCATATTAAAATCTGGAGGAGCATACTTACCTATTGAATTAGAGTATCCTAAAGATAGAATAGAATATATGATACAAGATAGTAAAGTAGATATATTACTTACTCGTCACAAATTGTTAAAAAAAATAACTTACAGTGGAGAAGTATTAGATATAGATGATGAAAAAATTAATTCACAGAGTGAAGAAAATTTGAAGAAAGTAAATACTTCACGAGATTTAGCATATATTATTTATACTTCTGGATCTACTGGAAAGCCAAAAGGAGTAATGATAGAGCATAAAAGCGTTACAACTATGCTTCAATGGAGAAGAAAAGAATATAAGTTAAATTCTGTGGATAGTGTGCTTCAGTTATTTTCTTATGCTTTCGATGGGTTTGTAACAAGTTTTTATACACCAATTATCTCTGGAGCAAAAGTAGTTATTTTAAGTGACATTGAAGCAAAAGATGTTTTTGTGATAAAAGATAAAATATTAACACATAATATTACACATTTTATAACAGTACCATCTATGTGCTTAGCAATAATGGATTCTTTAACTGCAGAAGAAGCAAAAAGTTTAAGGATAATAACATTAGCGGGAGAAAATCTAACTTCTAAGGTTGTTGAAAAATGTAAAAGTGTTAACAAAGAAATTGAAATAGTTAATGAATATGGACCAACTGAAAATAGTGTAGTTACAACAATTATGAGAAATGTTGATGCAAATAAAAAAATAACAATAGGCAAACCAAGAGATAATACAAGAATATTTATAGTAGATAAAAATAATAAAGTTCAACCAATAGGGGTAGCAGGGGAACTATGTATATCTGGAGATGGTATTGCAAGGGGATACTTGAATAAACCAGACTTAACAAGAGAAAAGTTTATATTAAACCCATTCGACCCAAATATAAGAATGTACAAAACGGGAGATTTAGCAAGATGGTTGTCAGATGGAAATATAGAATTTTTAGGAAGAATAGATCATCAAGTAAAAATAAGAGGATTTAGAATAGAATTAGGTGAGATAGAATCACAGTTGTTAAAAAATGAAAAAGTAAGGGAAACAGTAGTAATATCTAGAGAAGATAAAAATAATAACAAGTATATTTGTGCTTATATAGTTGGGGATAATGAAATTAATACTCAAGAATTGAGAGGATATCTTTCAAAAGAGCTACCAGAGTATATGATACCATCATATTTTGTACAACTAGAAAAAATACCAGTAACGCCAAATGGAAAGGTAGATATAAGAGCATTAGAGCAATATGATAAATTTATTGACATAGGTACAGTATATGAGGCACCAAGAAACTTTATAGAAGCTAAAATGGCCTCTGTATGGGAGGAAATACTAGGAATAGAAAGAATAGGAGTAAAAGATAATTTCTTTGACTTAGGTGGAGATTCTATTAAAGCAATTCGTATTGTATCTAAATTAATTGTTGATTTTGAAATAAAAATAAATGATATTTTTGAATGCAAAACTATATCTCAGTTGTCTAAAAAAGTATCTTTTAAGAAAAATAATCTTAAGATGAAAATTGATTCTTTTAAAGAAGTAGCAGTTACTTTAGAAAGTTCAAACAACAGTTCAATTTTTGATAAAAAGTTAAATAGTAGTATTATGACTTATCGAGAGCTAAATAAAGCATATGATCAAATTCATGTTATTAAAAAAAGAAAGTACAAAAATATTTTCTTAACAGGAGCAACAGGATATTTAGGTATGCATATTCTACATGAATTATTGAATAGTGATGATGTAACAATTCATTTACTTATAAGAGGGAAAAATAAAGAAGAAGCAGAAAAAAAATTAATGAAAAATTTTGAATTATATTTTGGAAGTAATATATATGAGGTTTATTCAGATAAGATATCCATAATAAACGGAGATATAACAAAGTATAATTTTGGGTTGGAAAAAGAAATATATGAAGTTTTAGCTGAAACTGTAGATTGTATTATTAATTCTGCTGCTAATGTAAAGCACTATGGTCATTATGAGGATTTTTATGATGTGAATGTAAAGGCTGTTGAAGGGTTGATAGAATTTGCTAAATTTGGCCAAAAGAAAGATTTAAATCACATTTCAACTATTAGTGTAGGGTCAGAAAAAGTAGATAAGGGAGATATGTTATTTAGTGAATATAACGATGAATTAGAAAACCATATTGATAACTATTATATAAAGACTAAAATTGAAGGAGAAAGAGCTGTCTTAAAGGCAAGAGAAGATGGTATTAATACCAATATATTTAGAGTAGGCAATATTGTTTTTAATTCAAGAACAGGGGTATTCCAAAAAAATATAGATGAGAATGCTTTTTATTCACAGCTAAAATCCTATATAAATTTAGGAGCAATGCCAAAAATAAATTCAAGTTATGATTTTTCCTTTGTTGATTATGTAAGTAGGGCAATTATTTTATTATATGATAGAGCAGATTTAAAAAATGAAATATATCATATATTTAATCCTAATTCTGTAACTCCAATTCTAGTAGGGGATTTATTAAACAAATTAGGTTTCTCAATTGAAATGAAGTCCTTTGAAGATTTTTTAGAATATGTATATGATAACTATAATAGAGAGGATTTAAGAGAGCATATAGACAATTTCTTAGTACACTCTAATATATTGAACAATGAAGAGAATAAAGCCTTTGTAAGTATATGTGAAAAAACTCAAATATTACTTAAGCAAGCAGACTTCATATGGCCAAGCTTAAATTTAGAGCATATGAATAAAATGATAGATTATTGTAGAAAAGTTAATTTTTTAGAATGATAATATACTATTATAATTTAGCAATTTTTATAGAAAAGTTGTTTGAATTTTATTTTACTATGTGGTAAGAGTAAATAAACAAATTATTTAAAAGAGCAGTGAAAAATATTGAAGAAGTAGAAGATTTTTTAATTCAAAGAAAGAGGAAGATATAATTTATAACTAATTAAAAACTTCTTCTGTTATTTTTCTAAGAGCAATAATGCTGCAAAAATAACAGAAGAAGTTTAATTATATTTTTATTATTTTTCTTTAAAGATTAATATAGATAAAGAAGTTAATTCAAAAAAATTATTTATTTTAGTGGAAGGTTCGAAGAAAAACTTGTTACTGTCCACTTATCATTATAATTGCTTAATTTAAGATGTCCAGACATAGGAACTTCTTCACTAGATTCATTTTCAAAAGATTTTTTTATTAAAGTTCCAGTATATTCATAATCATAGATACCTTCTTCAGAAGAATTAACTTTAATTAAAGTAGCATCTTTTACTTCTAGTGTATATTTGTCTCTATGAGAACTCTCAAGTTGAGAAATTATAATTTTTTCGCTAATTGTTATTAAATATAAATTCTCTTCAAAATAATCCTTAATAGGGCTATGTAATTTATCAGCAGATTCTGCACTAGTTACCCCATCTATGCCGAGCTTTGCATATAGATCTATGCGATCCTTATCAAAGGTATAATATTTGATTACAACATCTTTAGCGATATCATCAGGATTGATGGTCTCTGATTTTTCTTTTGTGCAACCAATTAAAGAAAATGAAAATAAAATACATAATATTGATAAAAGTTTTTTCATATAAATACCTACTTTCCAATTTTATCATCTACATTATATCATAATTTTGGAACAACTTGAAAATATTAAGGATAAATATTGGTGAATTTTACAAATACGATAAAAATTTAGGAAATATAAAAAAATCTGATTAAATTGTAAGAAAATATTTAAATAAAGTAAAAAATATATTATAATTAAGTCATTCTACTAAAAGTATTTATATATTTAAAATTTATTTTATACAAAGTTTTATTATGATTGGAGGTAAAAAGATGACAGTAAAGGAAAGAATAGAAAAATTAAGAGCCTTAATGAGAGAAAAGAATATTGAGGCTTATATTATTCCTAGTTTTGACTCTCACCAAAGCGAGTATGTAGCTGAACATTATAAATCAAGAGCATGGATATCAGGATTTACGGGGTCAGCAGGTACAGTTGTTATCACATTAAATAGCGCAGGATTATGGACAGATGGAAGATATTTTATACAGGCGGAAAAACAATTGCAGGGAAGTGGAATTGAATTATTTAAAATGGGACAACCAACAGTTCCAACCTACATTGAATGGATAAAGGAAAATGTAGAAAAAAACTCAACTATAGGTTTTGATGGAAAGGTATTTCCTGTTTCCTTATATAAGGATATGTCATTAAAATTTGCCTCTAAAAAGTTTAAAATTGAAACAAGATTTGATTTAGTAGGTGAGATTTGGGAAGATAGACCGGCACTTCCATCAGAGCAGGTATTCGTTCATGATGTTAAATATGCTGGAAAAACCAGAAGTAAAAAATTAAGTGAAGTTAGAGATAAAATGAAAAAAATAGAAGCTAATTATTTTATATTAAGTTCACTAGATGATATAGCATGGTTATTTAATATAAGGGGAAGAGATATAGATAAAAATCCTGTAGTTATTTCTTATGCTGTAATAGATGAAAATAAAGCTTATTTATTTATTAATCTATCTAAAATATCAAGAGAAATATCAGAAGAGTTAAAAGGTGAAAATATTGAAGTTAAGTCATATGAAGAGATAACAAAATTTATTGAAAGTATACCAGAAGGTAAAGTTGTAACATATGATTCAGCTAAAACTAATGTAATGATTTTAGATGCTATAAGATCTGATATTACTAAAATAGAGGAAGTAAATATAACAACTAAATTAAAAGCTATAAAAAATAAAATAGAAATAGAAAATACAAGAAAAGCTACAATTAGAGATTGCGTTGCTGAAGTAAGGTTCATAAAATGGTTAAAAGAATCAGTTTCAAGAGGTGAAAAAGTAACAGAAATATCTGCTTCTAATAAATTAACCAGCTTAAGAGCTGAAGATGAATTATTTATAGAACCAAGTTTTAATACAATAGCAGGATATAAAGAGCATGCTGCTATGATGCACTATAGTGCAACTTCAGAAACGGATTATGAATTAAAGCCAGAAGGTTTATTCTTGATTGATTCAGGCGGACAATACTATGATGGCACTACAGATATAACAAGAACAATAGTCTTAGGGCCACTAACAGAAGAGCAAAAAAGGGATTTTACCTTAGTTGCTAGAGGAAATATTGGACTATCTAAAGCTAGATTCTTAGTTGGTACTGTGGGATGTAACTTAGATATACTTGCTAGAAAGCCGCTTTGGGAGGCAGGAATAGATTACAAATGTGGTACAGGACATGGCGTAGGATATCTATTAAATGTTCATGAAGGGCCACATGGAATATCTAGAGTTCCATCAAATGTTAAGTTAGAAGTAGGTATGAACCTAACTAATGAACCAGGTGTTTATAAAGAAGGTAAGCATGGTATAAGATTAGAAAATACATTATTTGTAACTGAGGATGAAACAACTGAATATGGTGGAGAATTTTTAAAATTTGAAACTATAACATTCTGTCCTTTTGATTTAGATGGAATAATTCCAGAGATGATGACTGAAGATGAAAGAGAATGGCTAAATAATTATCATAAGCAAACATATGAAAAGTTATCACCATATTTAAATGAGGAAGAAAAAGCGTTTTTAAAATATGAAACAAGAGCTATATAAGATAAGAAAAGAACTTCCTAAGTTTAAAATGTACCCTTTGTCAAGGACAGTTTAAAAAAAGTCTAAGCAGTACTAAGAAGATGATTTCTGTATTTTACGGGAGTCATCTTTTTTAGATTCCATTGACCTCGATAATTATTATAATAATCCATATAGTTACTAACTTCTTTTAAAAGCTCTTCAAATGTATTACAATTTTTAATATTTGTTTCATCCTTAAAATGTCCAAAGAATGATTCCTGCGGAGCATTATCCCAACAGTTGCCTCTCCTAGACATTGATTGTCCTATACTATAGTTTTTTAATATCTTTTGAAATATAGGGCTAGTATAATGAACCCCTTGATCTGAATGAATAAATGTATCTGACGAAATTAAAAACTTGTTTGAGGATATTAGTTTTTCAATAGTATCTGTTACAATATCTATTTTTAAGCTTTTAGATAAGTTATAGGCTAACACTTCATTAGTAGATGCATCTAGAACGGTCGACAAATAAGCCTTATGACCATTTTTATAAAATAGATATGTTATATCAGTAAGTAATACCTTTCCAGGTGCTTCTTGTTTAAATTCTCTATTTAATAAATTCGGCAAGATCGAATGTTCTTTGGTAGCCTTCATCATTCTTCTATAAGGATTAGCTTTTCTATGTGGACATATAATATCATATTTATTCATTATTCTTCCAATACGCTTTAGATTGTAATTAATATTAAATTGATTTTCTAAAGTCATTTTAATTTGTCTAGCACCCTTTTTACGATTTTTGAAGTTGTATGCAATTAATATATTATTATAGCTTTCTAAATCACGCTCTTTGCGTGACATACGATTAGTATGAGATTTTATAGAAAAGTAATTATAATACCCTGAACGTGAAATATTAGATAATTTACATAAGTAACTAACCAAATTTTTAAGTTTATATTTATCTATAACTGATTTTATAAGGATATATTTTTGTTGCGTTAGCAATTTTACTTTTTCTTTTTCGCACTCCTTTCCAACATTTCCAACTTTTTTAGTAGTTCATTTTCCGCTTCTAAGAGTTTTATTTTAGCCTGAAGTTTTTCATACTTTTCTTCAATAGACAATTTTTTTTCGATAGGTCTTCCAGTATTGAATTTTCTAGTATCCTGAAGTTGAGTTACTCCATTTTTTCGAAATGCTGCACGCCACCTTTTACCACATGACTGAATGCGATTTAAACCTAAAATATCTATATTAAATCCACATTCTTCGAATATTTGTCGTGGAAATTTTCCATCTTCATTTTCCGCAATAAATAATCTTTTAAATTCATCAGTATATGTAATTCCTTTACTACTAACATTTTTTACAAATTTATTTTTAGATAATATTGCTATTTCATTTTCAGTAAATATTTTTTTACTCATTACAGTTCTCCTAATATCAATTATTCTTTATTTAATTATACATAAAAGTACCCTATAGGATAGACTTTTTTATAGTGTCCATCCTATAGGGTACATTTTAGTTTTTAGGAAGTTCTTTTTTTATTTTATATATCAATTTTAATATTAATTTATATAAAATAATTTTTTATAATTAATGGAAGAATTTAATCTACTATAGAAAATAGGGACTAACAACGTAATTATTAATAAACTTTTATTTTATATAACTATAGACATAGAAAAATAAATATATTATAATTAAAATATAGATGAAAATGATTATCAATATCATTATTAGAAGGTGAGAGTTTATGATAAAGAAAAAAATTAAAAATAGATTAGTCGTATTATTAATTGGTTTATTAAGTTGTATGATAATTTCAACTATAGATAGAAATGTAAACGGAAAATTAATAAAAGAAAACAATATTCCTAGCAAAGTTATTTTGATGAGGAGTAATTAATTTCTATAGTATAAAACTTTTAGCCTAGGTAAAAATAAGGCTGAAAGGAGTGAATAGTATGGATAAAACCAATAATAGCAACAATAAAGGGAAAAGAAGACAAAAGATAAATAACTTACCTAAAAATAAAGGAAATAAAAAGACTTCACCAAGATATGTAAATTTTGATGGTGAACCAACTGAATAGATAAACTATAAATCTCTTAGAATGTCCTAAGAGATTTTCTTTTATATTACTCCACATTTATAAATAGATGTATTATTTATATCCATAATATATAATAGAATTAATAGTAAAATCTGAAATACATTGATTAGGAGTGCACTATGGATAAGGTTATATTAAAGGATATAGAAATATTAGAGAACTTTGGAAGATTGGATAAAGATATATTAATAGAAATTTGTGATAAAAGTTACAAAACAAATTTTCATAGGGGACATCAACTCTTTATGGAAAGAGATGTAGTAAATAATATCTATATAGTTTTAAGTGGAAAAGTATCTTTATATAAAATATCAGAAGAAGGACAAAAGCGGGTAATATTTATACTGGGAGAAGGAAGTATAATAAATGATGTAATAATTGATAATGGAAGCTCTTCAGTAAATTGTGAGATTTTTGAAGATAGCGTTATTATGATAATTAATAAAGATGAATTACTAAAGCTTATGGAAAAATATTTTTCACTAACTAAAGTAATTATAGAATCTATGACTAAAAAAATTAGAAGAACTTATAGGCAACTAAAAAACACAGTGCCATTAAAAATTGAGAAAAAACTAGCAGCAAAACTTTGGAAGCTTTCAAAAGATTATGGAATAGATGGGGAAAAGGGCACAGTAATTGATATGACCATGACTGTTACATATCTTGCAAACATGTTTGGGTGTTCAAGAGAAACAATGTCTAGAGCTATAAAAGTATTGGAAGATAAAAACCTCATAGCTATAAAAAATAAAAAAATAACAGTTATTAATAGAGAAAATTTAGCTAAATATTTTAAGGGTATGTAATACTGTACTTAAAATATAAAAATAATTTAAAAACACTAAACATATGTAAGATTAAAAAACATCTATGATATGTTTGGTGTTTTTTCATGAGGAGAGATAGAAGATAAGGAAAAGATTAACTATTAATAATGATATAAATAAAACTTTTGAGGAAGGTGCAGAAGAATTTATAATATATTGTAAAGTTAAAAGTTTAAGAGAAGCAACAATAAAAACATATGAAGATTTTTTGCTTATTTGGTATAAGTTCTATCCTTGTAATAGTCCTATAAATAATAAAACTATAGAAGACTTCATACTTTTTTTGAAAGAAAATAGGCAAGTTAAGGATGTTAGTATAAAATTTTTATTGCCTATTTTTATAATAAAAAACTTAAATTAGATTACATAATCATAATTATGACCATTCAACTTAAAGTAAACTAAAACAAGAGGTGATAATATGGAACAAGAAATAGTAAAAGTAGCGATTAGTCAAGGATTAGGATACGCATTATTTGTATTCTTATTAATTTATGTTCTTAAAACTACACAGGACAGAGAGAATAGATTAAATGCTACTATAGAAAAAAACCAATCAATTATACAAGATTTAGCAACAAAATTAAATGTTATTGAAGATGTAAAAAAAGACGTACAAGATATAAAAAATAAAATTAATTAAGGATGTGATAAACTTGAAAATTGGTATAGATTGCGGTCATACACTTAGTGGTGCTGACTATGGAGCAGTAGAAGTAAAAGCAGAATCTGTATTAACTAGAGAAGTAGGGTCTAGGGTTATAAATAAATTAAAAGCATTAGGTCATAGCGTTATAAATTGTACTATAGATACTTGTAATAGTTTAGAAGAAAGTCTAGCTTACAGAGTAAATCAAGCCAATAACAACAATGTGGATTTATTCATTAGCATGCACTTTAATGCTTACAATGGACAGGCACATGGAACTGAAGCATTTACATGGAGTGGCATTCCAAGAAGCCACTAGAGTATTAAATAATTTAGTAGGACTTGGATATACAAACCGAGGAATTAAAGATGGCAGCAATTTATATGTAATAAGAAATACAAAGGCTAAAGCAATGTTAATAGAATGTTGTTTCTGCGACAATAAAGAGGATATGAATAAATATGATGCGGAAAAATGGCCAATGCAATTGTAGAAGGGATTGCAGATAAAATTATGTCTAATAATAGTAATTGGTACTCTTTAGATGAAAGGATAGGTATTGTTACTGCCAAAGATGGTTTAAATATAAGGCAGGGTAAATCTACTAATAGCAAAATATTAGGTATCTTGAAACATGAAGAAAAAGTAAGGCTATATAGGAAAGAGAATGATTGGATACACATTTATTATTCTAAACATGGTGGCTATGTGTATGCGGGTTATATAGATATATTGTAGTGGAAGGTAGTTCTTTAACTTAGGTTAGAAGATAACCTTGCTAATATTTTCTATTTAGTTTATCTTATATAAAATTTATGAAAATAAAGCTAAATCCAATATTATTAGATTTAGCTTTATTATTTGTTTTAAATAATATCTAAGGATTTAAATCAATTTATATATTATCTATCCCAAGGGCAGGTATGTGATATTCTATCATCGTGTAGAACGTTGTGGAAGTTACGATCTGATATCATGCAAGTTCCCTTTACAACCTCATCACATAATTCATCAATTGAATAGTAATTTCCAGCAATTTTAATTCTTTCTAAATTTGAGTCCCAAGTTACATCTACACCATATTTTTGTCCTAATTCTCTAGCAGGGGATTTTCCAGCAGCATAAGTAGTTGCTACGTTAATACTTGTAACCATTGTAACACCTAATAATGTGCAAGCTAAAATTTTTTTGAAATTCATTTGATTTACCTCCAAAAATTAATAATATTACGTGTTAAGCTCAACGTATACTACTTTACCATAAATATAAATTAATGTCAAATAATTACATGGTATTATTTGGAACATATTAAAAGGAAAATTTAGATAGTTGTATAATGACTAATATAGATTATTAACTGTAACATATTATGTATTTAATTATGTTGTTGATATTGCTGCATTAATACTCGCATTGTTGAACTTTAGCATAGGATGTGTTTAAACTAAATATATCAAATTCATTTAACTATCTTAATGGCCGTTGAACCGTAACATGAGATGTATTTAAATAAAGAAGAGTTTAAACAAATAAGAAAAAATTGAACCGTAACATATTGATGTTATAAATAAAGAGGATTATTAGGAATTGTACCTAGTAATCCTTTTGTTATTCTAAATTATCAATATGTAGTGTTTTTTTAGGAATTTTCTTATAATGAGTTTATATTTTGTATTTATCAATGAAATGATGGTTACTTTTACTGCGTAGGCAAGTATGAACTTACTACTAAAAATATAAGTAATTAGTATCCATATTTGTGGATACTGAAAAAGGTAGAAGAATAGCTATTATATCTATATAAACATTAGAAGATTAATTAACTGCTTTTAAATTAAGCATTAATATAGTAGTATAATTATTAGTAAGATATGTAAGGCAAATTAAAAAAATAATGAATAATTGTTATAAAATGAGCATTTGAGATACTTATAGTTGCACTCCTATCTTGCAAACATGTTTGGGTGTTCAAGAGAAACAATGTCTAGAGCTATAAAAGTATCGGAAGATAAAAATCTTATAATTAGGCATCTTCAAAAAAAATAATAGATCAGTATGATTAGCATATTTTCGACCATACTGCGTTGTCAAAACCCTCTCATAGCGCCACTATGAGTAGAATTTGACGCCTTGTCTGATAAAAAATATACTAACATCTTTGAACTATTATTTTCTTTCAGATGCCTTATAAAAAATAAAAAAATAACAGTTATTAATAGAGAAAATTTAGCTAAATATTTTAAGGGTATGTGATAAAAATCACATACTTTTTTTTATATATCACTTAGAATTAGAGTGAGTAATAGGGAACTTATTGTTAATATTAGTGAATTAATTAACAATAAATAGTGAAATTTTATATAAAGTTTTCAAAATAAACTTAATATCCAGATGATTCAAAACATATTCTTATAATATTTAAAATTTCACTATAAAGAATAAAAAAGTATAGGAGTGTGCAATTATGGGACTTATAATTTCTAAAGATAGGTTTAATGATGTGCTAAAAAATTTAAGCGAAAAATATGAAATATATGCACCTGTAAACCTAAAAGGTAAGGGAACTTTTTCTGACACAGATAGAGTAAGATATGGATTAGTAAGTTCAATAGAGGAGATTGTAGTTGATTTAAAATCTCATTTTTCTTTTAAAGAAATATTACTGCCAATAACTCAGACTTTATTTTATTTTACAGAAGAACAGTGGATTGAACCTAAAATTGATAGAAAAGAAATATTAGTATTTTTAAGAAGTTGTGATTTACAAGCTGTAAAAAGAATAGATGAGATATATTTAAAAAATGGCGACAAAGACCCATATTATAAGGCGATTAGAGATAATATAAAATTTGTATTGATGGGCTGCAGTAAAAGCTTTGAAAATTGCTTTTGTGTAAGCATGGGGACAAATAAAAGTGATAAATATTATGCAGCAATAAATTTTAGAAATGATGTTGTAGAGTTAGATGTAAAAGATGAAGAGCTATTAAATTATTTTAATGATGTTGAAGGTAGAATTTGTGAAGTAAAACCGGATTATGTTATAGAAAACTCTGTAAAAGTTAATATACCGGAAAACTTAGATCAAAGAATTTATAATTCAGATATGTGGAAGGAATATAACTCAAGATGTATTAGTTGTGGAAGATGTAATTTTGTTTGCCCTACTTGTACATGCTTTTCAATGCAAGATATTTTTTATAAAGATAATGAGAAAACAGGAGAGAGAAGAAGAGTATGGGCATCTTGCCATGTAGATAATTTTACAGTTATGGCTGGAGGACATGAGTTTAGAAAATCGAAAAGTGAAAGAATGAGATTTAAAGTAATGCATAAGGTATATGATTTTAAGAAAAAGTTTGGATACCATATGTGCGTGGGTTGTGGAAGATGTGATGATATCTGTCCAGAATATATATCTTTTTCAAATTGTGTAAACAAGCTTAATGATGCTATGGAAGGAGAAAAATAAAAATGTCAAATATATATGCGCCATTCAAATCTAAGATAATTAGCATAAAAAAGCATACAGATATAGAGTATTCCTTTAGAATGGAGTACTACGGGGATGTAAAGCCAGGCCAATTTTTTGAAGTATCACTTCCGAAGTATGGGGAAGCACCAATATCTGTATCAGAAATAGGAGAAGGATATATAGAGCTCACCATAAGAAGAGTGGGAGTTGTTACAGATGTAATTCATAGCTTTAAACCAGAAGATATCCTTTTCTTAAGAGGACCTTATGGTAATGGCTTCGATATAGACAACTATAAAGATAAAGAGCTTATAGTGGCTGCAGGAGGAACAGGATTATCTCCAGTTAAAGGTGTTATAGATTATTTTGCAGATAATATTGAAGAATGCAAAAATCTAACAGTATTAGTAGGCTTTAAAACTATTGATAATGTACTCTTTGAAGATAATATAGAAAAATGGAAAAAAACTTCTGATGTTACTATAACGGTAGACAATGCAGAAGAAGGATATAGTGGAAAGGTCGGACTTGTTACAAAATATATACCAGACCTTGAGATAAATAATATAGATGAGGTTCAAGTAATAGTTGTAGGACCTCCAATGATGATGAAGTTTACTGTTTTAGAATTTTTAAAATTAGGAATTAAAGAAGAGAATATTTGGATTTCTCAAGAAAGAAAAATGTGCTGTGGAGTGGGGAAATGTGGTCATTGCAAAATAGATGATACGTATATCTGCGTGGATGGACCAGTGTTTAATTATATTAAAGGAAAAACTCTTATAGATTAGGGGGAAATATTATGGATATAAATACTAAAAATTTAAAAAAGAATGCTTTTAGAGTTACTAAGCATAGAGGAAAAGTTGCCATAAGAATAAGAGTACCTGGTGGTCATATGCCAACTAAATACTTTACAATTTTAAATGAAATTGCAGAGAATTATGGAAATGGTACAGTACATTTAACAACTAGACAGGGTTTTGAAATTCCAGGTATAGATATGAATAAGATGGATGAAATAAATAATTTAATTCAACCAATTATAGAAGGTTTAGAAATAAATCAGCTTAATCCCAATAAGGGATATAACGCAGCTGGAACTAGAAATGTATCTGCTTGTATTGGTAATAACGTTTGTCCTTTTGGAAATTATAATACTTCTGAATTTGCTTTAAAAATTGAAAAAGCAATTTTCCCAAATGACTATCATGTAAAAATTGCATTAACTGGATGTGCTAATGACTGTATAAAAGCAAGAATGCAGGATTTTGGAATTATAGGTATGACAGCACCTCAATACGAAAGTTATAGATGTGTTGGTTGTGAATCTTGCGTTAAAAATTGTAAGAAAAGGGTTACAGGAGCATTGAGTTTTGAAAACTTTAAGGTAGTGAGAGATCATTCTAAATGTGTTGGTTGTGGAGAATGTGTGGGAAAATGTCCTACAGGTGCATGGTCAAGGAGTACAGATAAATATTATAAGCTAGTAATTATGGGTAGAACAGGTAAGAAGAATCCAAGAATGGCTCAAGATTTTATAAAATGGATAGATGAAGAAAGCATAATTAAAATAATTCTAAATACGTATGATTATATTAAAGAGTATATTGATAAAGATGCGCCAGGTGGAAAGGAACATATAGGATATATAGTTGATAGAACAGGATATAGAGAATTTGAAAAATGGGCATTAAAAGATGTAAAGCTTCCAGATATCGCAGAAGTAACTGAAAATATTAATTGGTACTAAGTTTCAATAAAAAAACCGTGAGTAATCACGGTTTTTTATTAAGTCATCTTCAAAAAATAATAGACCGGTACATTAGCCTATTTTCTATCATACTACGCTCACAGAACCTAACGCCTTGTCTGATATGAGGCATATTCAAAAAAATAGATATTCAGTATGCTTATCTATTTTGTATCATATTGCGTCGTTAGGTTTTCATGATAGGTAGACTATCGTAAAAACCTATTTCCTTGTCTGATACAAAATATATTTCGCATCTTTAACTAGCTATTTTATTTCATATGCCTAAAATATACTAACATCTTTGGTTTATTATTTTTTCATATGCCTAAAGTTCATTTTTTACTATATTTCCATTTACCATAACAAATTTAACTTTATTTCTTAAGTCAAAAGGATGACCATTATAAATTACTATATCAGCATCTTTGTTTACTTCTATGGATCCAACTCTATCATCTACTCCTAATACTTCAGCAGCATTTATAGTTATAGCTTTTAAAGCCTCTTCCTCATTCAATCCTTCTCTAGCAGCTAATGCAGCACATACAGGTAAGTATTGGAGAGGAATTACAGGATGGTCTGTCATAAGAGCAATTTTCAGTCCTGCACTATTTAGAATCGCTGGGGTTTCAAAAGTCAAATTCTGAAGTTCAAACTTAGATCTATCTGAAAGAGTAGGCCCAACTATTATACCTTTTAAAGTCTCTTCCTTCAAGTAATCAACTATTAGATGGCCCTCAGTACAATGCTCTAAAGAAATTTCTACTCCAAATTCTTTAGCAATTCTTATAGCTGTTAAAATGTCATCAGCTCTATGAGCATGGGCTTTAAGAGGAATTTCTTTCTTTATTACCTTTGCAAGAGCTTCAAGCTTCATGTCAAATTCTGGAGCCTTTTCATTTCCTTCAATAGATTTACGCTGCTTTTCAACATAATTTTTAGCTTTTATTAAGTTTTCTCTAAGAACTGCTGCAGTACCCATTCTTGTTGAAGGACATTTATTTTGTTTATCATAAACCCTCTTAGGATTTTCACCAAAGGCAACTTTCATAGCTGCACAGTCATCTATTATCATTTCTTCTAGTCTTTTTCCATAAGTCTTCATTATAGCAAATTGACCGCCAATTACATTTGCGCTTCCAGGACCAGTAGCAACAGTTGTAATCCCAGCTAATAGTGCTTCTTCAAAGGATTTATCTACAGGATTAATACCATCAATTGCTCTTAGATGAGGCGTAACAGGGTCAGTAGCTTCATTTCCATCTGCACCTTCAAAGCCAATACCATTTTCCCACATACCTACATGACAATGGGCATCGATCATACCAGGCATTAAAAAACCACCTTGTGCATCAATGACTGTAGAATTCTCAGGTATCTCTAAATCTTTTCCTATTGCTACAATTTTACCATTATCAACGATAATTGCTCCCACATCTAAAATTTCCTTTGTCATAGTGTGGATGTTAGCATTTTTAATAAATATCATAACATTATACCCCCATAATATTCTTTTAAATATATTTATTTTTATTTAACGGAACATTTCACAATTATTTATATGAATACATCTTCAAAAAAATAACAATCCAGTATGTCAGACTATTTTTATCACATGACCAAACAAAATATCTACTATTGATTTTTTACTATATTTGTGAAATATCTTGGTGGAATATAACTCTTTTTTATACCTTCAGTAACTATTAAATAAGTGGCAGCTGTATCGAATCTAGCATCATGATAACTTCCGCTACCTTCAAAAAGTTCTTTTGCCTTATCTCTAATTTGACTTCTTTCTATACCTAAAAATCTAATAACTTCTTCAAGTTTAGGATTTTTAATTCCGCCTCTATTATTTATGAATTTACATATATTTTTATAATAATTCATTGTGCAAAAAATATTTTTAGGAGCATATTCTATATCGCAATATTCAAGTTCATGACATAGGAACTTTATATCAAAATTAACATTATGTCCAATTAATATGTCGGCAGATAAAAAATCATTTACAAACTCTTCATAAGAATCTTCAAAGTATTTTCCATTACTTAATTGGTATAGATCTTCAGCAGAAAAACCATGAACCTCTTCAGCTTCGGGCTCAACATATTCCACTGCAAAGAAAACATTTTTACCTTCAGTTTTTGTAGGTTTTGTACCAGTATCTACAACTATATAAGAAAGCTGGCATATATTTCCTGGAGTTATTCCAGTAGTTTCTGTATCAAAAAATATCATCTTCATATGTAAAAACCTCCTAAGTATACTAATATAATAATACAAATTAGAGAATAAATATAGAGTGAATATGATAAATTACTTGTAAAGGTTTAAATAAAAAATATTAATAAATATACAAAAAATTAATGTCTTATTTGTGAATTTTGTAATATAATGTTGAATAAAAGTTACTTTAATATAGGAGGAAATGGAATGGACGAATATATGATATACACTATCCCAAAAGAAGAACATAATGAAAAAGATTTAAAATCAATACTTAATATTCATAAGGAAATTAAGTTTGTGTCCCTAGTAGGAGTAGATTTATTAGGTAATGACACTGACGAAAAAATTCCTGTAAAAAATTTTTTAGAAGATATACATACTTTTTTAAATGGGATGGCAGCACAGACAGATGGATCCTCAGTTGTTTTACCAGGTATAGCAAAATTAAATAACGCTAAAGTAGATATGAAAGCTGATTTAGATTGTAACTGGTTTATAGATTATAATTATGAAAATATAGATGAAGAAACAAATAAACCTATAGGTACTCTAAGAATCCCATGTTTTTTATATCACGAAGGAAAAGCTGTAGATTCAAGAAATATTTTAAAAAGCACCATAACATTTTTAAAGCAAAATATTATGAAATTATTAGAAGAGAATAAAGAAGCTCTTAATTATTATGGAGTTACTTTTGATGAGATAGAAAGAGTAGAAATAACTTCTGCTACAGAATTAGAATTTTGGGTAAAAAGCCCTAATGAGCTTGCAGAATTAGAGGCATTATCTACTTCTCAAGCTTTAAAAGAACAATATTGGAAAAGAACAAAGGGTTCTGTAAGAACAGCTTTAGAACAAAGTTTATTACTAATGGATAAATATGGACTAGAGCCTGAAATGGGACATAAAGAAGTTGGAGGAGTTACAGCTAAATTATCTCAAAGTGGAGATTTAGTTCATGTAATGGAGCAGCTTGAAATCGATTGGAAATATTCTAATGCCATACAAGCTTGTGACAATGAATTATTTATTAGAACTCTTATAAAAGAAACTTTTAGAAGAAATAAATTAGAAGTTACTTTTGCAGCGAAACCTATAGATAGTGTTGCAGGCAGCGGAAAGCATGTTCATATGGGTATAGTGCTAAAATTAAAAAACAATAAGAGAATTAATCTTTTCACCTCAAAAGAAGGTGGATTCATAAGCCCAATAGGATATGGTGCATTAATGGGAATGCTTAAAAATTACGAAGTTATGAATCCATTTATATCTTCTTCAAATGATGCATTTAGAAGGTTAAAGCCAGGATTTGAGGCCCCAGTGTGCATAGTTACATCTCTAGGGTTAACTAAAGATGTGCCGTCAAGAAATAGAACTATACTTATAGGATTAATTAGGGATATAGGTAATCCTATGGCAACGAGATTTGAATTAAGATCTCCAAGCCCACGTACCAATACATATTTAACATTAGCAACTATGAATATGTGTATTTTAGATGGTATAAGATACGTTATTAAAAATAATAAAAATGAAGAAGAATTATTGAAGGAAATATCTAAAAAGCCTGGAGAAGACTCACCATATTTAGAAAAGCACAGATCCTATAGAAGTGAAGAAGATATATTTGAGGATTTTTCAGAAGAAGAAAGAGAAGACTTCTTTGGAAAATCTCCAAGAACAGTGTATGAAAATATCATAGGTTTTGACAAATGTAAAGATAAGCTTAAGGTAATAACTGAAGGCAGTATAATAACTGAAAATATAATAAATAGTTATAAAATAGCTATTTTAAATAAATATGCTATGGAAATAGAGCATAGAATAATCTTAAATTATATGGATGAAGTTAGAAGCTGTAAAATACTTCATCATAATGAAATTGATTGCGATTTAGATAAGAGTAATTGGGAAGATATTAAACTTATTAGAGAAAATATAATGAAGGATACAAATGTTAGAAAAAGCATATTCTCAGAGATAAGAGAAGCTATTAATAACGAAGAGTATGATAAATTATCAGAGCTTCAAATATTATTAGAAGAAGAAATGCAAAATTTAAGAGATAAATATCTATCATATTCAAGAAATTTGATAGATTTTCATATGTAAGTTCAAAAGCTAGCTTGAAGCTAGCTTTTTTTCTAAATTTTTTACTACATTTTTATATTTTTGTTGCAATTTTATGCTATCTGGTGAGTTTTCAAGCTGAAAACATTTTTCATTTAATTCATCCATTTTTTCTTTAGATAAACTTCTTTCTGCAAAACTGTATATAGTCGAATTTTCTTTGTCTATATGTCTTTGTAATAAGTCTGTATAACCTATAGCATTAGCTATTATATCTAATTTAGACTCTTCATTACCATTATTAAAATTTACAATAGCTCGTTCTAAATTAACTACATATAGTCTTCCTAAATCATGCTCTACAAGCATACCCATAATAGGACCATTTTTTATTCTTTCTCCAAGAGCATCACCCATAATTTTAAATAATATAAGCTCTTCTTTATTATGATGATGACTGTCAGCATAATTTTTTATAAAATCTATGCAAATATTAAAGTCTTCAATACTTACTGTATTTTCATTTAATATCTTAAGGCATAACTTTCTTATTATTTTTAACATTCTTACAATAAGGTTATGCTCTTCTACCATTAAATCAATTGCCTTCATAATAGTTACCTCCTAAGGTTTTAATATTATTATTCCAATATAGAAATTTACTATTAGATAAATAATTATTATATTTATAGATTTATCATAAATTTTTATAAAATACAATATTAAATAAATAAATAATATAGAATCTCTTTTTTATAATTCCATAAAAAACATTAAGTCATAATAAAGTTAGGTAAGTGGATATGAAAAACATATTAAATTAAATTAATACAGCACAAATTCGTAATAAAATGAAGATAAATTTATAAAATTAGATATTTCAGTAAAAATTTATAAATCGTAGTATTTGAATATATGAATATAATGTGATATTCTAAATTTAGATACTTATAAAAATAACTTTAGTAAGTTCATTTTATAAGTAAGTTATTTTTATTTATAGAAATTTTATATTTATAAAAAATAATAATTTTAAGAGAGGCTGATAATCATGAAAAAAGTATTAGTGATAGGTGGAGTTGCTGGAGGAGCTTCAGCAGCAGCTAGATTAAGAAGATTAGATGAAGAAGTTGAAATTATCATGTTTGAAAAAGGCCCTTACATTTCCTTTGCCAACTGCGGACTTCCATACTACATAGGTGAGGTTATAAAAGATAGGGATAAACTTATAGTTACAAAAGAAGAATTAATGAAAGATAGATTTAATATTGATGTTAGAAGTAATAGTGAGGTAATTGAGGTTGATAGCGGAAATAAAGTCGTTAAGGTAAAAAATGGTGATAAAGTTTATGAAGAAAGTTTTGATTATTTAGTTTTATCACCAGGGGCTAAACCTATAGTACCTAAAATAAAGGGTATAGAAGATAGCAGAATAAAAACTCTAAGAAATATTCCTGATACTGATAAAATTAAAGCGGAAATAGACAGTGATAAAGTTAAGAGGGTCACTGTTATTGGTGGCGGATATATAGGGATAGAGATGGCTGAAAACTTAAGAGAAAGAGGACTAGATGTAACTTTGGTAGAAGCAGCACCTCACATCTTAGCACCATTAGATGATGATATGGTAGTATTAATAGAAAAAGAATTAGAAAATAAAGGTATTAAATTAATATTAAAAGATGGGGTTAAGGAGTTTAAAGGAGATGAAAATTCAATTACTGCTATACTAAATAGCAATATAGCCGTTGAAGGGGATCTAGTGATACTTGCTATAGGAGTTACTCCAGATACGGAATTCTTAAAAAGCAGTGGAATAGAATTAGGAGTTAAAGGTCATATTTTAGTAGATCAGTATTTAGAAACGAATATTAAAGGTATTTATGCTGCAGGAGATGCAGTAGAAGTCGTAGATTTTGTAAATAAAAATAAAACTGCTATACCTCTTGCTGGACCAGCAAATAAAATGGGCAGGATAATAGCAGATAATATTTGTGGATATAAAAATCAATATAAAGATACCCAAGGAACTTCTGTCATAAAGGTATTTGATTTAACAGCAGCATCTACAGGAAATAATGAAAGAACTTTAAATAAATTTAATATCCCATATAAGATAATATATGTTCATCCAAATAATCATGCTGCCTATTATCCTGATGCTACACAAATGACTTTAAAGCTAATATTCAATGATGAAGGAAAAATTTTAGGAGCGCAGGCAGTAGGATATGATGGAATAGAAAAAAGAATAGATGTTATTGCCACAGTCCTTAGGTTAGGCGGTACAGTTTATGATTTAACTGAGCTGGAATTAAGTTATGCACCTCCATATTCTAGCGCAAAGGATCCCGTAAATTTTGCAGGATATATAGCTGAAAATGTATTGTCTGGAAAAAGTCATATAGTATTACCTAGAGAGGTTGATGCAAGAGATAGAGAGAAAGTTGTTCTAATTGATGTTAGGACTAAAATGGAGAGAGATAATGGTTATATAGATGGCTCAATTCATATAGATGTCAATGAATTGAGGGATAAAATTTCTGAGTTAGATAAATCTAAGGAATATTGGATACATTGTGCAGTAGGGTTAAGAGCTTATATAGCAGAAAGAATGTTAAAAAACTATGGTTTTAATGTAAAAAATGTAATAGGAGGATATAAAAGCTATAAGGCAGAAAAATTTGTTCCTAAAAAGTTTATAAATAATCAAGAAAATCAGTACTTCTCTAAAATTAATCATAATAAAAAAGAAATTGCTTTAGATGTTTGTGGATTAAACTGTCCTAATCCTTTAATTAATTTAGAAGAAAAAATAAAAGAACTAAGCAGAGGAGAAATATTAACAGTAAAATCTTCAGATACTGATTTTCAAGATGATGTGAAAAGTTTTTGTGAAAGAAATAAGTGTAAATTAATTCATGTAGAAATTGATAAAGGTATTGTAACCGCTAAAGTAGAAAAGTTTTAATTAGAGGTAAAGCCGTTACTATTTGTAACGGCTTTATTTTTTAATTTATATTAAAATTAGTTTTAATATAAATATGGTAGATAATAGGCATATAACAACTCTTTTCACTTTCATTAATAATAGATTTGTTAGTACATTAAAAATTGGATATGAAAGTATTTCTAATGTTAAATTTGAAAAAGATTTTTATAAATTTCTTATTTAATAGAATTAGTATTATAGCAATATCATATTAATTTCTAAATCAATTAAATTCAATATTATAGTTAGTTTATAATAAAAAGATTATACATATACCATTATTGGTATAATTTCCATGTAATTATATATTTTATCACTTTCCACAATATCTTTTTCATTATCATATTCAGTAAGAGCTAATAACTTATTTTCCATTAATTTCAATCCCAAATCTTCATATAAATCTTTAGAATGTTCTTTTACTTCTTTATCAATAGAGTTTACTTTCCCAACTATAGTAACATATTTGTTTTCCAAACATTGAGAATATGCATTTAAATATTTGCTTTCTAGGTGAATAATGGCTTTATAACTGTTAAATAAGGGTTCAGAAATATATTCTACGCAATGATTATCTTCAAGAGAAGAATAAGTATCTTTTAAAAAATTTAAAAGCGCACTTTTATCAACCTTACCTCCTAGTAGATTTTCTTGTGGATTAAGTATACTTTCTATCTCAAGTGTATTTATTAAGTTTTGAAGTTTTTTTAGCTGAGAGCTTTTATGAATCCTACAACTTATTTGAATAATATCGCCAATTTTAGCTTTTTCTAACGCTTGTATAGTAGTTATATTTTTTAATAATTTGAATTCAGTTAGTAATTGATGAAGTTTTACAAAAGTAGTAATGGGGCATGCAGTAACTTCCTCTAAAGTCAGATTTAAAAATCCTTGTAGCACTTGTACAAATGCAGTACCTTGGCTAATTTTACCACAGGTAAGTTCACTTAAAGGCATATTGGTATTTATAATTATTTCTCTTCTATTTGCAGTAACATCTATTTCTCTAAATCTTATAAAAGCAATTTTGTACATGCTGACAATAGTATCATTATTTACATAAAGTGGAATAAATACATCACTCACTTTATTCACTCCTTTTAGTATTATAATAAATTCTATATTGCATTTATTAAATTTAGAACAATTATTTAGGTTAAGAACATTATTTACATTAAATCTATTTAGAATTTTCGATAAAGTGATATAATATTTATGAAAGGGGGATGCATATGAAAATAATGATTGCATTGATACTAGGAATGATATTAGGCTATTTCATTCCATTGACAAAAAAACAAAAGGAAGTTAATGGTAAATTACAACAACTAGGTGTAGTATTTTTGCTATTTTTCATGGGAGCCTCAATTGGTGCGAATGAAGAGGTAATAAGGAACATAGGATCGATAGGATTGAAATCCTTTACGTTTTCACTATTAGCTTGTGCTTTTAGTGTAATAGTTGTGTATTTTTTAAGCAAAAAATTTTTTTGTGATAAAAAAGAAGCAATTCAAGCAGAAAAAGAAGCTATAGTTGAAAAATGTGAAGAGGGGGGAATGTAAATGACTATAATTGTTATAGTTTCAATGATTTTAGGCATCGGATTTGGGTATTTTATATTCCCACAAAGTATAATAGAAAATTTAGATACTATTGCATCTATCTGTTTATATGTACTTATATTTTTAGTAGGAATTGATGTTGGATCAAATAAGAAAATAATAAAAGATATAAAAGCTATAGGAATTAAAGTTCTAATTATACCAATAGGAGTTATTTTTGGCTCTCTAGTTGGAGGACTTATAAGTGGATTAATATTTAGAATGCCGTATAATGAAAGCTTAGCAGTAGCTTCAGGTTTTGGATGGTATAGCTTATCTGGAATTATGCTTACGGAGCTTGCAAATGCCCAGTTAGGTGCTACAGCCTTTTTATCTAATGTATTTAGAGAAGTAATTGCAGTAATATCCATACCTATATTGGCAAAAAGACTAAATTATTATTCCGCAATTGCACCATGTGGAGCCACTTCTATGGATACTACACTACCTTTAGTAGCAAAAGCTACAGACTCAGAAATAGCTGTAATAGCATTTATAAATGGAGTTATATTAAGCTCCTTAGTACCGGTTTGCGTTACATTTTTCTATAATCTTTAATTCAACCAAGTAGATAATAAATAAGTTTTATTATCTACTTATTTATTTAAAAGAAAATTTAGCTTTGATATAATAGATTTATAATAAGTGTTATAGCTTTTTAATTATGAATTATAGAACTTATTATTAAAGGACTTACCTGTGATTAAAACATTAGAAATTATAGATAATGCAAATAGGAATTTAGCTTTTAATATAGGAATAAATGCTATTACGAGAAAAGCTGAACCTTGTAAATATAGAGATTTTTATGATATGTATCCTAAAAATCTTGGAGATAAAAAAGTATATTAACTAAAGTAAAAGATATAGAAGATTTTATACATAGTATTAATAGAACAGTTTCTAATACCAAAGGAGATTTAATAAAGTGATAGGAGGAAATATATGGAGAGATATAGTGGGGGAGATTTTATAATTCATGATGAAATTTTAGAAAGTATTAACTACGGATTAGAAAAATCAAAAGATGTAAATTTTATTGAAAAATTATTAAATAAAGCTAAAGAAGGAAAAGGGCTTAGTCATAAGGAGGCAGCAGTACTTTTAAGTGTAGAAGATGAGAAAATATTAAATAGAATATTTAAATTGGCGAGAGAAGTTAAGGAAAAAATATATGGAAAAAGAATTGTAATATTTGCGCCACTTTATGTAGGAAATTATTGTGTTAATAATTGCAAATATTGTGGCTATAAAGCTTCAAATAAAGAGTTTACTAGAAAAAAATTAACAATGGAAGAGTTAAAGGAAGAAGTAAGAATTTTAGAGTCTTTAGGACATAAAAGAATTGCATTAGAGGCAGGCGAAGATCCTATTAATTTACCAATTGAATATGTGCTTCAATGTATAGAAAATATATATTCATTAAAATTTGATAATGGATCTATTAGAAGAATAAATGTAAATATAGCGGCAACCACTGTAGATAACTATAAAAGACTAAAAGAAGCAAATATAGGAACATATATATTATTCCAAGAGACTTATCATAAAAAAAGCTATGAGGAATTCCATCTTAATGGTCCTAAGTGTGATTATGACTATCATACTACTGCAATGCATAGAGCTAGAGAAGCAGGAATAGATGATATAGGCTTAGGAGTATTATATGGATTATATGATTACAAGTATGAAACTATTGCAATGTTAATGCATGCAGAAAGTTTAGAAAGAGATACTGGAGTTGGTCCTCACACTGTTTCTGTTCCAAGGATAAAAGCGGCAGAAAATGTAAGCTTAGACAACTATCCATATCTAGTAAATGATGATGCATTTAAAAGAATAGTAGCAGTATTAAGGTTATCAGTGCCTTATGCTGGAATTATACTATCTACTAGGGAAGAAGCAGATTTTAGAGATGAAGTGATTGCGCTAGGAGTTTCACAAGTAAGTAGTGGTTCTTGCACAGGTGTAGGGGGATATCAACATCAAAAAGGCAAACCGCAATTTGAGTTAGGAGATAATAGAGCTCCAATAGAAATTATAGAAAGTTTATGTGAAAGTGGTTATATTCCTAGTTATTGTACTGCTTGTTATAGAGAAGGACGAACTGGTGATAGATTTATGGCGTTAGCGAAGTCTGGTGAAATAAATAATGTGTGTCAACCTAATGCATTATTGACTTTAAAAGAATTTATTATAGATTATGGTAGAGAAAAAACAAAAGTTTTAGGTGAAAATATAATAAAAAAAGAATTAGATGAAATTAAAAATGAAGCTGTTAAAGCTTCTGTCATTGAAAAACTCAATAGAATTGAAAATGGAGAAAGAGATTTAAGATTCTAAGATAAAGGGGTTTTATATTATGTTGCAAACACCAAATTCAAATAGAGTTCATATATCTGTATTTGGAAGGAGAAATGTAGGAAAATCTACTCTTATAAATGGATTAACTAACCAAAATACATCTTTGGTTTCCGAGGTAAAAGGTACTACTACAGATCCAGTATATAAAGCTATAGAGTTTCATCCAATAGGTCCAGTGGTTTTCATTGATACTGCAGGTATTGATGATGAAGGTGATATTGGGAAGCTTCGAATTGAAAAAACTAAAGAAGTTTTATTAAAAACTGATGTAGCTATACTACTTCTTGATGATGAAAGTTTTAAGGATTTTGAAATTGAAAGGCATTGGTACAGTTTATTAAAAGAGAAAAACATTCCTGTGGTTGGTGCTATAAATATAAAGAATGCAAATTCTATAGATAAACATAATCTATCTAATATATTTAATATTAAAATTGTGGAAATTAATGCCATTACAAAGGACAATTTAAATCAGCTAAAAGAGGAATTAGTAAAAATAATTTCTAAAACAGAAAACGACTTATTAATATTAGGGGATATTATTAAACCTAAGAGTAAAATATTATTGGTAGCTCCACAGGATATTCAAGCTCCAAAAGGGAGATTAATACTCCCACAGGTACAAACTTTAAGAGATATATTGGATCATCATGGTATTCCTATGATAGTTACTTTAGATGAGGTAGAGGATGCTCTAAAGCTTTTAAATAATAAGCCTGATTTAGTTGTGGTAGATTCTCAGGTATTTAAAATTGTTAATGAATTAATACCTCGGGATGTGCCATTGACTTCTTTTTCTATTTTGATGGCAAGGCAAAAAGGAGACTTGAAGACTTTAGTAGATGGAGCAAAGACTATAGATAAGCTTAAAAGTGGAGATAAAGTATTAATTTCAGAGGCTTGTAGTCATCATAGCTTAAAAGGGGATATTGCAAGAGAAAAGATTCCTAAACTTTTAAGCAGCAAGATTAAAGGAATAGACATTCATAATGTAAGTGGAAGTGATTTTCCAGAAGATTTATCACAATATAAATTGGTTATACACTGCGGTTCTTGTATGTTTAATAGAGCTCAATTTATGTCAAGAATAAACTGCTGTAATAATATTAATGTATCTATAACTAATTTTGGGTTAGCAATAGCAAAATTAAATAACATGTTGGATAGAGTTATAGAACCCTTTAAATTATAATGTAGACTAAATATATATAGATATATCAGCTCTAAAATTAATATATATGTGAAAATAATCGGTATTTTTGGTATCATAGCTGAAAATATTGAATTCACAATTCACAGATCACAATTCACAATTATGGATATTTCTCAGTAGTAACTGAGAAATTTAGAATTGATTAACCTTAGCAGTAAGCAGTGTTCGTCATATATTATTGAATAATTATTAAGCTATAAGACGTGCTAAAAAGAACTAGCGAACATTGTTCACCCATACAATAAAACACTAGCAAATGTAGTCTCTTCATAGTATTAGTTAAATTTATTAGTGTTGCTCCGAGCTATACTGCACCTCAGGGGAACCCTAAAGGGCTTCACTACTGTTCCCCAGAGGTGGAAAACCAGCAATTATATTGCTAGTTAAAAAATCCATTAAAGAAATTATTTTGTTCAAAAATAATTTCAACCTTAATTGTGAATTTTGCATCGTGAATTGTGAATTGAAAAACTTAAGGGTGTAGTTATATTTAGCTATATTAATTTTTAAGGTAGTTTATCTATATATAGGACTTTATTAAAGACTAACAATAAAAATTGTTAGTCTTTAATAAAATTTCCGTAAATTTAACTATTATTTTTTACTATAATGAGTGTGAAGAAGTTCATGAGATTTTTTATTATAAGGCTCTCCTAAAAACTCATCATAAAGTTTTATGATATATGGGTTCTCATGAGATTTTCTTATTGACTTATTTTTATCTTCTTTATATAATGCAGCTCTACGTTTTTCAAGAATAGAAGTATCGTCTTTAGAATAAGGCTGGCCACCTCCATTAATACAGCCACCAGGGCATGCCATTATTTCAATTAAATGATAATTAGCACTACCATTTTTAATTTTTTCAAGTAAGTTTCTTGCATTCCCAAGACCACTTGCAATAGCTACATTAACATAGATATCTTTAATTTTTATAGTGGCTTCTTTAACACCATCTAAACCTCTAACAGAAGTAAAATCTAAATTTAAAAGTTCCTCTTTAGTAATCCATTCATATGCTGTACGTAATGCAGCCTCCATAACTCCACCGCTAGCACCAAAGATTGTACCAGCACCAGTAGATTCACCTAATGGATTATCAAAGATATCTTCATCTAAAGAGGTTAAGTTAATCCCAGCTTCTCTTATCATTTTTGCCAGTTCTCTTGTACTAATAACAATATCAACATCTGGAATTCCATTTCTAGACATTTCTGGTCTTGAAGCTTCATATTTTTTGGCAAGACAAGGCATTACTGAAACAACTACTAAGTTTTTAGGATCAATATTCATTTTCTCAGCCCAATAGGTTTTAGCAATAGCTCCCCACATTTGTTGAGGAGATTTACAGGTTGAAGGTACGTCTAGTAAATCATGGAATTGATGTTCAAAGAATGAAACCCATCCAGGGCAACAACTTGTTAACATAGGAAGTTTTCCGCCATTTTCAAATCTATGAATAAATTCAGCAGCTTCTTCCATGATAGTAAGGTCTGCACCAAAATTAGTATCAAATACGTAATCAAAACCAATTTTTCTTAGCGCTGAAACCATTTTTCCTGTAACAGGGTTATCATCTATACCAAATTCTTCTCCTAGTGCTGCCCGTATTGCTGGAGCTGTTTGAACAACTACAATCTTATCCTTTTGATTTAGTGCTCTCCAAACCTTTGAAGTATTATCTACTTCAGTTAGCGCACCAGTTGGACAAACAGAAACGCATTGACCGCAGAAAGTACAGCTTGTCTCTGTCATAGGTTCACCAAAAGCAGGAGAAATAACAGTTTGAAATCCTCTCTCTACAGCACTCAATACCCCTACAGTTTGAACTACATCACACATAGTGGTGCATCTTCTACATAATATACATTTATCTAAATCTCTAACAATTGAATTACTTGATGTATCTAAGGGATAAGTAGACATTTCGCCAAAGTAGGGTATTTCCCTTATACCTAAATCGGCAGCCAACTTTTGAAGTTCACAATGCATGCTTTTATGACAAAGCAAGCAATTTTGTGGATGATCTGAAAGCAATAATTCCACTACTGCTCTACGAGAAGCAATTGCTCTAGCAGTATTAGTTTTTACTACCATACCATTTTGAACTATTGTAGAACAAGCTGGTGCAAGATTTCTTCTTCCCTCTATTTCAACTACGCAAACTCTACAAGAAGCAGGTTGATTTTTAGTTTTATCATCATGCAATTTTAAATAACATAAATTTGGTATATTTATATTAAGTTTTTTAGCAGCATCTAGCACTGTTGAACCTTCTTGAATAGATATATCTATATCGTTTATTTTAAGTGAAACTAAACTCATTTTTATACCCCTTTTCTATATTATTTAAGTACAATAGCATCAACTGGACAACTTACCTTGCAGTTACCACACTTTATGCATTTTTCTTGATTTATGCTATGACGAACTTTGACTTTACCAGTAATACAATTTACTGGACATTGTCTTGCACATTTAGTACATCCTATACATTTATCTGTAATTACATATTTAAGTAAATCTTTGCAAACTCCTGAAGGACAAGTTTTATCAAATACATGAGATTCATACTCATTCATAAAATATTTCATAGTACTTAATATAGGATTAGGCGCAGTTTGTCCAAGGCCACATAAGGAGGTATCTTTAATAATCTCTGAAAGTTCTTTTAATCTTTCAAGAGTTTCAGCATCGCCTTTTCCTTTAGAGATTCTATCTAATATTTCTAATAAACGAGTAGTTCCAATTCTACAAGGAGTACACTTACCACAAGATTCTTCTCTTGTGAATTCAAGATAAAACTTGGCTATATCTACCATACAATTATCTTCATCCATAACTATCATTCCGCCAGAGCCCATCATTGAACCAATAGAATTTAAAGATTCGTAATCTATAGGAGTATTAAGATATTGAGCAGGAATGCATCCACCAGATGGACCACCAGTTTGTACTGCTTTAAACTTACGGTTGTTTTTAATACCTCCGCCAATGTCATATATTATTTCATTTAATGTCGTACCCATTGGTACTTCAACTAGCCCAACATTATTTATTTTACCCGCTAATGCAAAGACCTTAGTACCTTTAGAGGTGGCTGTACCGATTTTATTATACCAATCAGCACCTTTATTTATAATTACAGGTATAGAAGCAAGAGTTTCCACATTATTAACACAGGTTGGTTTACACCATAATCCTGATTCTGCAGGAAAAGGAGGTTTATTGGTAGGCTCTCCTCTTTCACCTTCAATAGAGTGAATTAAAGCAGTTTCTTCACCGCATACAAAGGCACCAGCACCATATTTAATTTGCATGTCAAAATTAAAACCAGTATTTAAAATGTTTTTTCCTAGCAATCCTAAATCTCTTGCTTGCTTAATTGCAATCTGTAATCTATTTATAGCAAGAGGGTATTCAGCTCTTATATAAACACAGCCAATAGAAGCTCCAATTGCATAACCAGCAATTGCCATTGCCTCTATAACACTGTGAGGATCACCTTCTAATATAGAACGATCCATAAATGCTCCAGGATCACCTTCATCGGCGTTACAGATTATATATTTTTCATCAGATTTATAACTTTTAGCCATATGCCATTTTTTACCAGTGGGGAAGCCGCCGCCACCTCTACCGCGTAGACCAGAATTGTTAATTATATTTATAACCCCATCTTGACCTAGTTCTGTTAAAGATTTTCCAAGAGCAAGATATCCATTTTCAGCAATATATTCTTGTATATTTTCAGGATCTATTAATCCACAATTCCTTAAAGCAATTCTTACTTGCTTTTTATAAAATGTCATTTCATCCTGTGTTTTAACTTTTTTACTTATGGTAGGCTCCTCATATAATAATCTTTCTATAATATCACCATTAATTAAATGGGATTCTACAATTTCTCTAGTATCTTTTGGAGAAACATGAACATAAAAGACATCATCAGGAGTAATTTTTACTATAGGACCTTTTTCACAAAATCCAAAGCAGCCAGTTGTAGTTACAAAGATTTCTTTTGAAAGACCAAAATCTTCAATTTCTTTAATTAGATTTTCTTTAATTAGGTCGCTTTCAGCAGATTTACAGCCAGTTCCACCACAAATTAATATAACCTTTCTATATTGAGCTTCACTATAATTATAATCGTCACAACCAGTAGATTTTCTTATATTTAATAAATTTTTCTTATCATTATGAATTTTTTTTAGTTCTTCAAATGAAGCTATTTTATTCAAGATACCGCCTCCTAATTAGTATATTCCCTAAGGATTTGTGAAACCTTGTCCACTGTTACATGACCATAAACTTTATCATTAACAGATACTACAGGTGCAAGTCCACAAGCTCCAACACATCTTAAAGAGCCCAAAGTGAATTTCATATCTTCTGTAGTCTTACCACAAGCTATACCCAACTGATTTTCAAACTCCTTTAGAACGTCACCAGCACCTCTAACAAAACAAGCAGTACCTAAACATACATTTATGACATACTCTCCCTGAGGTTGAGTTTTAAAAAATGAATAAAATGTAACTACCCCAAATACTTTAGAAGCAGGAATGTCCAGTTTTTTAGAAACAAAAAGTTGAACTTCTTCAGATAAATATCCAAATACACTTTGCGCTTTGTGCAAAACTTCTATAAGTGCACCTTTTTTATTAGGGAGTGAGTCTATAAATGTTTCTAACTCTAAAAATTTTTCATCTTTTTCATAACAACAGCACAATTAAAAAACCTCCTTATAATTTAATGTTGTCTTTTTAACAATAAAATATGAAATCTTTAAAAAATAGCATATTTCATTACGTAAAGAATTTAGAATATGTAATATACTATGATGGAACATTTAAAATATTATGAAAATTAATTTAAAAATATTATATATTATGAATAATTAAAATGTAAAGTTTTTTTATAGATGATAAAATAAATTTTTATATAATAAATTAAAACTCCAAAAGTATCTATGATATAATTTATATAAAATGTAGAGGAGGGGATGGCATGATTTATAATTTTGATGAAAGTATAGATCGAAAAAATACAGGATGTGTTAAATTTGATGGAGTAAAAGAACGATTTGGAGTAGAAGATTTAATTCCTATGTGGGTTGCAGATATGGATTTTCCAGTAGCTGAACCTATAATTAAGGCTATAAAACACAGAGCAGAGCATCCTATATTAGGATATGTTAAGTTTGAAGATAGTTATTATGATGCTATAATTTATTGGATGAAAAATAAGCATAATTGGAATATAAAGAAAGAATGGATATGCTTTACTCCAGGTGTTGTCTCAGCACTAAATTATGCAGTTCAAGCATTTTCCTCCCAAGGAGATGAAATAATAATACAAACGCCGGTATATGCACCATTTTCAAAAGCAATTAAATTTAATGGAAGAACTGTTGTTAATAATCCATTAAAGTATGAAGATAATAATTATACTATGGATTTTGATGATTTAAAAAGAAAAATAACTTCAAGAACTAAGTTATTATTTTTATGTAATCCTCATAATCCTGTAGGAAGAGTTTGGACTTTAGAAGAGTTAAAAACTTTAGGTGAAATATGTATAGATAATAATATAATTGTAGTATCTGATGACATACATTTTGATTTAATATACAGTGGATATAACCACACAGTAATTGCTTCAATTAGTGAAACTTTTGCACAAAATTCTATTATTTGCACTGCTCCAAGCAAAACTTTTAATATTGCAGGATTACAAGTTTCTAATATTATTATTCCAAATAAAGAATTGAGGAAAAGATTTAAGGTTACTTTAGAAAATAATTCTGTATTTGGTGCCAATGTATTTGGAATAGAGGCTTTAAAAGCATCATACTATCATTGTGATGATTGGTTATCTCAATTAATGATATATTTAGAAGAAAGTTTAAATTATGTAATAGATTTTATTGAAAATAATATACCTAAAATAAAAGTTATAAAGCCACAGGGAACTTTTATAATTTGGCTAGACTGTTCTAATTTAAACATGAATGAAAAAGAAATCAAAGAATTTTTTATTAGAAAATGCAGGCTAGGTCTTGATGAAGGAAGTATATTTGGACAAGAAGGAAAATATTTTATGAGAATGAATATAGCATGTTCTAAAAAAATTATTGATGAAGCTTTGAATAGAATTAAAACGGAAGTTGATAAGTTAAAATAAAACTTTATTATAACTTTTGTATATATAAATAATAGAAACAGATTAAGGAAGCATAGAATTATTAATAATAACTCAGATGCTAAAAGCCCTGAAAAGATTGTAAAAATCAACATAGATTAATATAAGTAAATAAAATGGCTCTTCTTAAAAATTATAGAAGAACCATTTTATTTTATGTAAAAAATATGTTATTTCAAATCTATTTTTATATTTAAGAGAGTAATGAATTAGGTAAATTTTATAGATTTAGTTAACATAATTAAAATTAAGAACATTAAACTTTAAAGTAAACTAGAATGTAAAATAAACATTAAGTTTATAAGATATCAATAAAAATTGTTAATTAAATCCAAAATTTATCATAAATGTAATATAATTATGAAATTTAAATTAAAATATATAATAAGGGTTTAACTTTTAAAATTCTGTTCAATAGTAATGTTTTAATTTTCAACTTTTTATAGGTAATTTTATAAAATTAACAAAGATTTTTTTAGATGGAAGCAATCATATATATTATTTGAAGATAAGATAATAAAAATTCGCCTATAGAGGAATTTTTAATAAATGAAAATATTGAAGAAATATTAGAAGAATTGTGGTGGAAATTAGATATCAACTTACAAAAAAGAGTGATTTTATAATGCTTTATAGTATAAAAAATAGCATTAAAACTATTATTGCTCGTCATGCTAGAGAGGGGGAGATTTAAATATATTAGAAGTTTTAAAAGATGTAATTTGTAAGAGGTTAGGGATAATTTGAATAGATATCTCAACGACTTTAAATAATAATCATATTTTCTTATAAAGGACATTCTATTTTACTGAATAATGCTGCAAGGATGAAATTTTAACCAATAGTGAATTAACTAATTTAGGAGATTATATTAAATTAAAATCTCTACTATTTTATAGAAGCTGATTATGAAAAAGCATTTCATGGTATTGATACCAGTGAAGATTATAATAGAATGTTAGAAAATATAGAAGTTTATATGTAGAATTTTAATATAAAGCGTTGTGGAGGTGTAATTTTGAGTAAATGTATAAGCACTCCAATAAATAGATTTGATGCAAAAGAGAAAATAAGTGGTGAAGCTAAATATGTATCAGATATAAAATTAGAGAACTCTTTATATGCAAAAACTTTAAGATCAACTAAAGCAAGAGCAAAAATAGTAAATATAAAATATCCAACAATGTCAGAAGGATATTTTATAGTTGATAAAAATGATATAGCTGGAAAAAATAGAGTGAAAATAATGTTTTATGATATGCCTTTTTTTGCTGAGGATATAGTTAATTATATAGGAGAGCCAATATCTCTTATAGTTGGTGAAGATAAAGAAAAAATATTAGATATTATCAATAAAATAGAAATTGAATATGAGGAAATGGAACCTATTTTTACTATAGAAGAAAGTGAGAACAGTGAAGAAAAAATTCCTATATATAAGGATGATAATTGTTTTGCAAATTATTCTTATGAAAAAGGAACTATAGATAGTGCTTATAGTTCATCTTATATGGTGTTTAGTAGGGAATATAAGACTGGATATCAAGAGCATATATACTTAGAACCTCAAGGTATTGCTGCTACTTATGATGAAGAAACTCATAAGGTTACTGTTATTGGATCAATGCAGTGTCCCGATTTTGTAAAAAATGCAGTAATTGAAGCTATGGGATTAGCTGAAGATAAGGTTCAAATAATTCAATCTACAACTGGTGGAGCTTTGGGAGGTAAAGAAGAATACCCTTCATTAATAGGCGGTCAAGTGGCAGCAGCTGCTATGAAAGCAAAGAAACCGGTAATACTTATTTTTGAAAGAGATGAAGATATAGAATGTTCAACTAAAAGACATCCATCAAAAATCAAATTAACTACTTTAGTAGATGAAAATAATAAAATTATAGGTATGGATGCAGATATAATTTTAAATGGTGGAGCTTATTCAGGACTTTCAAACATAGTACTTCAAAGAGCCATGTTTACAATTACAGGAGCATATAATATCCCAAGTGTAAGAGTAAGAGGAAAGGCACTAGCTACAAATACAGTTCCAAATGGAGGATTTAGGGGTTTTGGAGCACCACAAAGCATATTTGCATTAGAAATGCATATTGATTATATGGCTAATGAATTAGGTATTGATACTTTAGAATTTAAAAAAATGAACCTACTTAATCAAGGAGATCTATCTCCAACTGGAGGAATTTTTAGAGGATATGTACCATTAAATGATTTGATTGAAAAAGTTGAAGAACTTAGTGATTATAGTAAGAAAGTTAAAGAGTTTAAATTAGATAATAATTATAGAGGCATAGGGCTATCATTATTTTTTCATGGAGGAGGATTTACAGGAAATGGAGAGAGAGACCATGTAAAAGCAGTGGTTAAACTTAAGAAGTACACAGATGACACTGTGGAAATACTTATTTCTAATGTTGAGATGGGGCAAGGTGTTCATACCACTTTAAGAAAAATTGTTGCTGAAGAATTAGATATCCCAATTGAAACAGTCATTATTATTAATCCTGATACAGATAGATTACCAGATTTGGGGACTACAGTCGCTTCTAGAACTATAATGGTTATAGGAAAGCTATTGCAGGAAGCATCCGAAGAATTAAAAGGAAAGTGGGAAAGTACTAAAGAAGCAGAGGTTACTACTAAATATAGGTTCCCAGAAGGATTTTATTGGAATGATGAAACCTTTCAGGGAGATGCCTACAATGAGTATTCATGGGGTGCTAATGTTGTAGAGGTGCAAGTTAATCCTATTACTTATGAGGTGGATGTTAAAGAAATATATGCAGTATATGATATTGGAAATGCAATTGATGAAAAAATAATTAAAGGTCAAATAGATGGAGGAATTATTCAAGGATTAGGGCATGGTTCTATTGAAGTTATGGAGTGTAAAAATGGTCAACTTATTCAAAGGACTAATACAGATTATGTTATACCTACAGCTTTAGATTTCCCTAATATTAAAAGTAAACTTATAAATAACCTATATGATAATGGACCTTTTGGAGCTGGAAGTGCAAGAGAATTAACTTTTGTAGGTACACCTGTAGCTTATGCTTTGGCAGTTAAAAATGCTATAGGAAAAGATATAAATAAAATACCAATTAATCCAGAGTACCTAATGGAGGTGATGGACAGTGAATAAAGTAAGCTTTGTATTGGATAATAAGAAAATTGTTTTAGAATGTAATCCATTAAAAAGATTAATTGATGTATTAAGAGAAGAATTTAATATAACTGGAATTAAAGAAGGGTGCGGACAGGGTGAATGTGGAGCCTGCTCAGTTATAATAAATAAAAAATTAGTAAATTCCTGTCTAGTACCTATTGGTACTTTAGAAAACATGGAAGTTTTAACTATAGAAGGATTAAAATTAACTAATCGATTTGAAATTTTACGACAAGCTTTTGAGGATGCAGGAGCAGTACAATGTGGTTTTTGTATACCTGGGATGATAATGGCAACTGAAGCACTTCTAACTGATAATCCTAATCCTAAAGAAGAGGATATAAGAAGAGGTATATCAGGAAATTTATGTAGATGTACTGGATATAACATGATAGTAGAGGCAGTAAAACTAGCGTCTAAAAGAGGTGAGGGATTATGGTAAATTGTTATAGGCCCAATACTCTAAAAGAAGCATTAGACATATTGAATAAAGAAGAATGTATTATATTAGCAGGTGGAACAGATCTTATGGTTAGAAGGAAGCAATGGTCTGGGCTGATACCTAATTTTGAAGAGCAAGTATTATTTATAAATCATTTACCGGAATTAAAAGAAGTAAGAGTAGAAGATAATGATTTAATTATTGGAAGTTGTTGCAAATTAGGAGAATTAGAAATGAATAGTATAATTCCTCAGTATCTTAAAGATGTTATAAAAGAAATGGCGTCAATTGGAACTAGAAATATTGCAACCATTGGGGGAAATATTTGTAATGGCTCTCCAGCAGGAGACATTTTATCTCCACTATATGCATTAGGGAGTAAAGTAGTTATAGCTAATAGTAATGGAGAAAGAAAAATCCCCATAAAAGAATTGATAGTGGGATCAGGAAAAACAATATTAAAAAATAATGAGATATTAAAGGAGATCATTATAGAGAATTATAATTTTACTGACTATTATTATCACAAAGTAGGCACTAGAAAGTCTATAGCACTAGCTAAAGTTTCATTTATAGGATTTTATAAAATAGAAGATGATATAGTAAAAGATATAAGAATAGCATTAGGGGCAGTGTCTCCAACTATTGTGAATGATAGAGATTTAGAGTGTTCGTTTATTAGCTTAAGTAGATTGGAAACAAAGGAAAAGTTAGAAGAAATAATAGAACGATATAAAGAGATTATCATGCCTATAGATGATGCTAGGTCTACGGTCAGATATAGAAAAAAAGTTTCAATTAATTTAATAAATTATTTTTTTAATGAAAGAATTTTTAAGTAATATTTTCATAAATTTAAAATTAATTTTGAAGTCTATAAGATTAAACTCTTAAATAAAAACTAGCAAGTGATAAAATGTACCCTTTGTCAAGGACAGTTTAAAAAAAGTCTAAGCAGTACTAAGAAGATGATTTCTGTATTTTACGGGAGTCATCTTTTTTAGATTCCATTGACCTCGATAATTATTATAATAATCCATATAGTTACTAACTTCTTTTAAAAGCTCTTCAAATGTATTACAATTTTTAATATTTGTTTCATCCTTAAAATGTCCAAAGAATGATTCCTGCGGAGCATTATCCCAACAGTTGCCTCTCCTAGACATTGATTGTCCTATATTATAGTTCTTTAATATCTTTTGAAATATAGGGCTAGTATAATGAACC
>NZ_AYSO01000011.1 GCF_000816675.1 Clostridium argentinense CDC 2741
AATGCATAATCAATTTAATAATTAATATTATAATTAAAGGATACTATAGGGGTCTTAATGAAAATTTAACTTATGCATGATTTTAATTTCCATAATAAAATTTTTACCATGAATTAAAAATTAAGAACGAATAATGAAGAATTAGGGTAAAAACTCCACCCTCAACGCCTTTGGAGTTTTTTAAAATAAACTTCATTTTAGAAATTCACTAACAAACTCTATATAAAAGATAAAATTAAGTTTTCTTTTATAGATCTATTATTTTAAATGTAATTTAGTGAGGAAAAAATTATGAATAAAAAATTAAAATGGCTTTTACTTATAGCATGGATGTGCATTATATTTTGGTTTTCTCATCAACCATCAATACAATCTGATGAACAAAGTTATTTGGTTATATCTATGCTGCGAACTATAGGGATAAATTTTAATAGTGTTTTTGGAGAATTGTCAAACTTCATAATTAGAAAGTTAGGACATTTCACAGAGTATTTTATTCTTTATGTACTTTTTTATAATGTATTAAAAGAATATTTTAAATTTAAAAGTAGCATTCTTTTAAGCATAGTATTTGTGTTTCTCTACTCTTGTAGTGATGAATTTCATCAATTATTTGTGATTGGAAGAGACGGAAGTATAAAAGATGTTATATTAGATACCAGCGGTGGAATGATCGGTATGTTGATTGTATATATAAAAAATAAGATAGAATATGTTTCTAAATCATAACTTTTTCATAAGATGAGAATTATTAATGCTATATAAATTTCTATTATTAGATTCATTAAAATCATAAAAGAAAGTCAACATAATTATGTTGACTTTCTTTTTATAATTTAACTTTAAGATAGATTTTTAATAAAGTCTTTTGAAGTATTTGTAAATTATATTATTATATATAAAACTTTAAGGGATTCACTTTATAATAATTATGAATGCAAAAAGAATAATTATTATTAGAAATAACTTTTAGTTCTTATGAATTTTACCTATTATGTAAGTAGAAGATCACATATACCATGCCCAGATTTCTCAAAACACTCTTTCAGAATTTTTACTATATCAGAATTATCTTCAATAATAAAATCTTTTCTTTCAAATGGAAGCTTCTGTTTAGTGATTGATATTTATTTAAATAGTTTTGCTTTGTAGTATGTAATAGTATTTTACATTACATAGGAATAAAAAAGTATATTAAGTTAAAACTGAAATAAAGAAGTCTTTTAATTAATAGGATAAACTTATTGCAAAAAAATATTAATAATTTCTGTAATAAAGTTATATATCATGTTATTACTTATAAAGTTCATAGAATTTCTATAAAATAGGAATAATTAATGTTAGTTTTAGCATTTTTATGTTTATACATAAAAGAAAATGAAATGGTAAAAATATAATTAAAATATTTTGGAGGAATCAAAATGAAAAACGAAAGAGAATATGATACTAAAAGCCGAGCAAAAGAAATGATGATTGATGGTGAGGATTGGGATAAAATCCAAAAAGAAACTAAGTTAAGACAAAAAGATTTAAGGAGAATACAGAAAGAAATAAATGAAAAGCTTTAATAAAGTTTAGTAGCAAAGACTGATAGCAAATAAAAATGTTATCAGTTTTTGTTAAATTACGTCAATGCAAGGAGGATAGTAAATGAAATATGAGATTCTACTAAGTAATGAAAAATTACTTAGACAGTATGAAGATACTGTGAAAAAATTCAATTTAAATAAAAGAAAAGTCCTTATTAATTATTTTGTTTATTGGTGTGCGTTAAGAAGTATTGATGCTAGAGTATGTGGTGCAATAATATTAAATCATTTAATAACCTTATCCTCCATAAATAGTAATGAAATAAGTATACTTAAAGAACTTTGCGATTCTATCAAAGATACAATAGAAAAAGATAAATTATTAGAATGGGAAGAGGAAAGAGCTTATGATCAAATGAGTGATATTGCATTTATAGTAGAAAGTAAGTTGAAACTTGATGGTAAAATTAAAAATAATCAAGGTTGTGATTTACTTAAAAAAGGAATAAAATATAGAATAATAGATTTAATTAATGAATTTATTTTAATTTTAAAAAAATACATAAATAAAATATTTAGATAATATAACAATTTGGGAGGAGCGTTTTGACAAAAGTTGAGAAGTTATTAGGAATATCTAAAAAGTGCTTTGAGAGTAATGAAGAAATAGTACATTATATATATGGTGCTTATGAAAAAGTATTTGATGGGAAAAATACTTTAAGAACAGGTGTATTAATTGCAACTAATAAAAGAATAGTATTCTGCGGCAAAAGATTTTTTTCAGTATTTAATGATATAGTTGAATATGAAGATGTATATAATGTAGAATTGTCGCAGGAAAAGTTTGGAGAAAAGGTGTTTATTCATTGTAAAAAGCAATCTTGTTCTATGAGATTTGTAGAAGATAAGGATGTAATAAAATTTGTAAAGTTCATTAAAGAAAATAAAGGAAAGAGAAAACAGCAGCTTAAAGGCCTATAAATTATAGGTCTTTTTTCATACCTAAAAATAATATATTATATTTATCTCAAATAAGTTTTAAAATTAATAATTTAGCATATCAATATTTGTAAGCTATGAGGTAAGGTAACAAATTTAATTTTAGTAAGTATAATATATTAGGTCATGAACTAATATTTAATGACTATTTTTTCCTAAAATGGTTTTAAAGTAAGTTTTTAAAAGATGAATGATTTTGATATATAAGGCCCTTATAAATATTTTATTTTAATGAAATTTAATTTAAGGGAGGGAATGTGTTTGACTTATGATATATTGAGCAACTATGGTAAGTTAGCCGTAGATGTTTTAACAGATATAACCGGACCGACGGGGCCAACTGGCCCAACCGGACCGACTGGACCGACTGGACCACAAGGTATAACTGGACAACCAGGATTGCCAGGTCAGCCAGGACAACCTGGACAAGCCGGTAAACCAGGGCAACCTGGTGCTCCTGGATCTCAAGGAGTTGCTGGACAACCGGGTCAACCAGGTCAGCCTGGGCAGCCGGGACAGCCCGGTCCAAGAGGAGCAACAGGACCAACAGGATCAACCGGATCAACCGGATTAATAGGAGCAACAGGTCCAACAGGACCAACCGGATTAACCGGAGCAATAGGTCCGACAGGACCAACTGGATTAACCGGAGCAACTGGAGCGACAGGTCTAATCGGCCCAACAGGATTAACTGGGGCAACCGGAGCGACAGGCCCAACAGGAGCGACAGGACCAATCGGCCCAACAGGATTAACAGGAGTAACTGGAGCGACCGGCCCAACAGGAGAAACAGGAGTAACAGGTCCAACTGGCCCAACTGGATTAACCGGAGCAACTGGAGCGACAGGTCTAATCGGAGCAACAGGAGCAACAGGTCCAACTGGACCAACAGGAGAAACAGGAGCGACCGGCCCAATCGGCCCAACAGGATTAACAGGAGTAACAGGAGCGACAGGACCAATCGGCCCAACAGGATTAACAGGAGTAACTGGAGCGACCGGCCCAACAGGAGAAACAGGAGTAACAGGTCCAACTGGCCCAACAGGAGCAACCGGTCCAATAGGCCCAACAGGATTAACCGGAGCAACAGGAGCAACAGGTCCAACTGGACCAACAGGAGAAACAGGAGCGACCGGCCCAATTGGTCCAACCGGATTAACAGGAGCAACTGGGGCAACAGGCCCAATAGGACCAACCGGTCCAACTGGACCAATTGGAATAATTGGACCAACGGGAGCAACAGGAGCTACTGGTTCAACAGGAGCAACCGGATCACCAGGAGCACCAGGAGCAGATGGAGCTCCTGGTGCAGATGGAGCTCCTGGAGCAACAGGAGCTACTGGTCCACAAGGTCCTGCGGGAGCAGATGGAGCACCAGGAACACCGGGTGCTCCAGGTGCACCTGGAACACCCGGTGTTCCTGGAGCTACTGGCCCAATAGGTCCAACAGGCCCAACAGGACCAACTGGTCCTGCAAATGGATTAAATTCATTTGGCTATGTTTATAATACCGGAAATCAAACTATAAGTATAGCATTGCTTCAGCCACCTCAACCTATAAACTTTAATAATTCCGGTCCTCTATCCACTGGAGTAACTCACCCAACTGCAAATACTATAAATGTTACTAATGCTGGCCAGTATGAGATAAACTTTGTAGTATTCTTTACAGCAACTTTAGCAGTAGCAGGAACATTCCAAATTCAGATAAATGGAACTGCTGTGCCAGGAGGAGTATTTACAGAAACATTAAGTACAGGACTTCAAGTCTATAGTGGAAGTGTGATAGCTACAGTACCTGCAAATGCAAATATTCAATTAGCATTTGGAGCAGCAGTAGCATTAGGAATAACAATAACAGGTACTAATGTAAGTGCTACACTGTCAGTTAAACAAATAAATTAAAATATTTGAGTCTCCCTATTTTAGGGAGATTCTTAAATATATAAAGATAATTTTTAAAATATTTATATAAAAATAACATTTAAGATTTACAGAGAGATTTTAATATTTTGATTAATATGTATAAAAATATAATGTAAAAATAAAGAATAATTGGATTAAAATGTTGTAATGTAAAATATTTAAGTTTACAATAACATTGAATGATATATATTTAAGCTATGCGAAATAAAGTTACATGATAAAAAGTTAATCTTGTAGTTTAAGGAGAGAATATTATGCCGAGTATTAATACCCATATGGCCTTTGCTAAGATATTGCATCTTAAATTGAGTGAAAATTTAGAAAATAATTATTTTTTATTAGGAAATATAGCACCAGATTGTTTTTTGCATAGAAATAATAACTATTTAGATTATAAAGCACATTACAAAAGTAGTGTCAATAGCAACTGCCAATGTGAATTATTCTTAAGGGATAAATGCTTAGATGTAACAGACAAAGAAAGATCATTTATTTTAGGATATTATAGCCATTTATGGTTAGATAATTATGTCAATGAGAATGGACACATTCTTAGAACTTCTATGCTTGTAAATGGAAATAATGAAGAAGCTAAGGAAAAATTTTTGAAAGATCTATTATTTTATGATAATAAAATAATAGATAATAAACTGAATGTAGAAAAAATAAATAAAACTATTTTTAAGGATTTTAAAAATTATTATGTGGTATCAGAAAAAGATATGAAAATTATATTTAATGAATATGTAATACTTTTAAAAGAAAGTTCTAAACATAGTAATTTTTTAGTTTTAAAAGAAAAAAATTATATTAACTTTTTAACTTTAGCATCTTCTAAATTATCAAAAGTTATAAGGAATATTTAAAATATATAATACAGTAAGTTAATTAAACTAGCATTTGAGATCTTAGTTTAATTAATATTTTTATAGTTAATAAGAGCAATGAGTTGTTTTAGTGATATAATTTTTATATTACTTATTTGTTATTGGAGGAAGCATATGGATATAAATGATTTATACTTTTTATCAGTAAAATTAAATGAAATAAATATAAATTGGGCTTTAGGAGGATCATTGCTATTATACTTTAATAAAATATTAGATAATCCACGAGATATAGATATATTAGTAAATTATGAAGAATCAAAGAAAGTAAATGATATTTTATGTAATTATGGGGAATGTAGAAATATGAATAGCAAGGCGCCATATGAAACTGAGAGCTTTTATAATTATAAAATAAATAATACGGAAGTTGATATAATAGGGAGTTTCAAAATTGCTCACGAAAGAGGAATATATTCTTATATTTTAGATGAAGAAGCAATTTCACAATACATATCTATAAATAACATACAAATACCATTGTCTTCAATAGAAGATTGGTATATATTATATCAATTAATTCCAGGTAGAGAGAAGAAAGTTAGTATTATAGAAGAATATTTTAATGAGAATGGAGTTTCAAATCCAAAATTGATTAAAAGAGCATTAGATCAGCCTTTACCTAAATCAGTTATAAAAAAATGTCTAAAATTATTGTAGTTTAGTATACTTCTATAGAATATAGGAATAATTTTTAAAATTCTCCTAAAAATAATATTAGAATAATTTAGATGTATTCAAAGTTTTATATTTAGGAGAGATTTTTATGAAAAAAATAATTAGTTTATTAATATTAATACATTTGTTTTCAATAAATGTATTTGCTTATGAACCTATTAGTAGAGAAGATAAAATAAATATCTATAGTATTGCTATAGATACTTTAATATCTTATTATGATAATTTAGAAGATATAGATTATATAGCTATTGATATGAATAATAAGTTTTTTGAACAATTAGATAAAGCTGACAAGGAAAAAATATTAAATAACTTAAAAAAGTATAATAAAACTATGATGAATAGATCATTAAAGGATTTAAATCAAGGGGGATTTACAGATAATTTTAATAGACTAAATGGAAATAGTAAAAATGGATTACTTATTAATATAGTAGATTATAAATATAAAAATGATAAAATTTTTATTGAAGGTGCTATATATACAGATCCTATTTCTGCAAAAGGAGTTAAGATTGTCATAAATGAAAAAGATGACCAGTGGAATTTGGAACGTAAGAGGGTATTATGGGGAGCTTAATATAGGATTATTATAATTTATAATATATAATAAAATTAGAAAATAATTTTATATAAGAGGTATATTATGAGTAGAAATTTTTATGATATTTCTATAGAATTAAGTAACAACACTGCTGTTTACAATGGAGATCCAAATGTAGAAATAGAAGATGTATTTAATATTTCCAAAGGAGATGACTTTAATTTATCAAAACTTATAATCACAACACATAGTGGGACCCACATAGATGCACCTAAACATTTTTTTACTGACGGTTATGGAATCGAAGAAATACCAATAGAAAAATTAATAGGTAAGGCTAAAGTATTTGAAATATTAAATTGTAGTAAAATTGAAAAACATCATTTAGAAAATCTCTTCATTGAAGATGGAGATAGAGTATTTTTTAAAACAAGTAACTACGATAAAGTAACTCATAAGATATTTTATGAGGAATTTGTACATCTAACTTTAGAAGCAGCAGAGTATTTAGTAGATAAAAATATAAATACTGTGGGTATAGACTATTTTTCTATTGAAAGTTTTAATGATGATGAGTTTAGAGTGCACAAATTACTTTTAAAAAATAACATTGTAATAGTGGAGGGATTAAATTTAAAAGATGTCCCAGAAGGAAATTATGAACTTTGTGCATTGCCAATTAAAATTAAAAATTCAGATGGTGCCCCAGCAAGGGTAGTATTATATAAATAAATCTTGCTATATAGCGAGATTTATTTTTTTATTTAAAAATTACTAGTATAACTAATATAAATTAGAATTTAGCCTTGTATAAGACATATATCCATAAAATTAAAGTTATAATTAGCACTTATAAGGCTATATGGTTATATTTGAAACTTACTAATAATATTTATATATAAAAAACTATTCTATAGAATTTATATGATAATTTCATTATATAAGAGTAAGAACATCATTTTAAGTGAAAAGCAGAATTATTATGTAGTTTTAATACAAAGAATATATTAAGAAGTTTTCCTAACTTGTGTAAATTAAATGGTTATAGTAGAAGTTTTATAAAAACAATTCAAATAGGGGGAGAGTTATATGTCTTTAACATCAAAAGAGCTGTTAGATCTAGAAGAGAAAGCTCATGAATTTAGATTACTTTCCATAGATGCTGAACTTAAGATAGGCAATGGAAATATTGGAAGAGATTTAAGTTCTATAGACATTTTTACAATTCTATACCATAAATATTTAAATATAGATTTTAAAAATTTAAAAGATCAGTATAGAGACAGATTTGTACTAAGCAAAGAGTATGTAGGAATCTGCTTTGTTCCTATCTTATTAGACAATGTATTCATACATAAAGAATTATTTAAGGAATATAATCATACTAAATCTAATTTAGAAGTAAATTTAGATTCTATCAAAGTTTGGGAAGAGGATGTTTCTATCTGTTCATTAGGATATGGACTTTCAATTGCATTGGGAATGGCATTGGCAGCAAGGATTAAATCTAAGGAATATAAAGTTTATTGTTTATTAAGTGAAAAAGAGTGCAATGAAGGGTCGATTTGGCAGGCAGCAATGTCTATAGCTCATCTAAAGACAACAAATCTTATAACTATTATAAATAGAAATCAATGTATGACTGATGATTCTACAAAAGAAATTATGACATTAGATGCGGATAAATGGAGAAATTTTGGATTTATAGTTGAAGAAGTAGATGGCCATAGTCTCAAAGAACTTTCTGAAGCTTTAGATTTTGCTTTAAGTGAAAATAAAAAGCCTGTTGTTATTATTGCTAATACAATAAATGGTTGTGGTGTTGATTTTATAGAAGATGATTGTATGTGTACTTATAGAATTTTTGATGAAGAAAAAGTTAAGGAAGCAAAAGAAAGTTTAGAAAAATACTATGAAATAAGGATAAAAGAGGTGTAACTATGTATGAACTAACTTATACTATGTTAGATACAATCAACGTAGCGATGACAGAAATTTATGAAAAGTCACTTTGCTATTTGGTAGAAACCCATGATGATATAGTTGTATTATTTGCTGATTTGAAGGAAACTACTAAATTTGAATTGTTAAGCGATAAATATGCTAAAAGATTTTTAAATGTAGAAATAGCAGAGAAGAATCTCTTTGGCATAGCTGCTGGGCTTGCGAAATGCTACTTAACACCATATCTATCCATTTTTAATATATCTGCCTTAATGAAAGCCTTAGAACAAGTTAGGACAGACATATGCTATCAAAATTTAAATGTAAAAATAATTGCAACCCATTGGGGCTTATCATTTGGTCAAGGAGAAACTACTAATTCTTGTATGGAAGATATAGCTATTATGAGATCCATGTATAATATGAAGGTTGTAGTGCCAGCAGATAATGTTGAAGCAACTAAAGCAATTATAGAATCCTATGACATGCAAGGTCCTGTATATATTCGTATTAATAAATGCTTTGATAAAAAGCTATATGAAAATGAAGAATATGAATTTAAAATTGGTAAAGGAATAGAACTAAATGAAGGTACGGATATAACCATTATTGCTTGCGGAAGTTGTGTTGATCAAGCATTAGAAGCAGCAAAAATATTAGAAGACACGGATCAATTAAAAGTAAGAGTAATCAATATGCATACAATTAAACCAATAGATAAAGAGGTTATATTAAAAGCTATATATGAGACTAGAAGAATAATAACAGTAGAAGAACATAATGTAATAGGAGGACTTGGAAGTGCAGTATCAGAGGTTATTGCAGAAAGCGGAAAAACCTGTATTTTTAAAGCTTTAGGAATCTCAGAAAAATTTTTTGCAAATGTGGTACGTGAAGATCTAACAGCTTATTATAAAATAGATACTAATGGTATTTTAGAAGAGGTAAGAGAAATACTAAGAAAAGATTTTGAGGACGACAACAATTGGGAAGATGAGGTATAATTCATGATTTATAATGACGAAATATATTCAAATAAAATGTTTTTAAATTCTGTATTACCACTTTTTAAAGTATTAGTAGAGGAAAAGGAAGTTTTTAAAAAATTTTTTAGAAATAAAAATGGAATAATTCAAATTTGTTGTTTAGATGAAAATAAAAAAATAGGGGTTCACTTTGTAGTTAGAGAAGGAAATGTCAAAGTAATAAAGACTATATTAGAAAATCCAGATTTAGAGTTGCAGTTTGAAAGTATATATGAGTTTAATAATTTTTGTAAAGGAAAAAGTAAAAAGCTCCCTAAAATAAAAGGTGCCTTTAAATCGGGACTACTTATATCTACTATAAAGGCATTATCAACTTTATCTAAAATGCTCTCATTTGCAGATATACCTAATGATGAAAAGGAAAAAGACTTGCTTATAAAGCTATATTTCTATTTAATATCCTCTGGCATAAGTCAATTAAATAAAGCAAGTCATCCAGAAATAATTAAATGGACTCAGAAAAGCCCTGACAGAGTATATGAGTGGAGGGTAGAAGGAAAGCCTGAGCTTTCAGCTTATATTAGAGTGAAATACGGAAAATCAAAAGCTGGTAGAGGACAATATAAGATGTCAAAACCTTTTCTTACAATGAGATTTAAGAATACAGATAGTGCTTTAGATATATTAAAGGATAGTGATAACTTAATTAAGGATAATGTAAACTCACATATTATTATGGAAGGAGCAACAGAGTATGATGCTCAAATTAAATCATTTATGCTTTTAGTTAAAGATTTACTAAGCAAAGACAAGAAACATGAAATTTATTCTTTAAATAAGAAGTTGATTTGTAAAAGAAAAGGTAAAATGAGAATTATAGCTAGTAAAATGTTTCTAGCTGTTTTAAAGATGATATTTATTTTGATATTTTTCATAAAACTAAAATTTTACCAAGAAATAAATAATTGATAGAAAAAATTAATTAAAGAATGTATAGCTTTAGTGTTGAATTTTTTGCTCAATTGTTATTGAGTTCTGGGAGGGTGGGGAGCCTAAGTATTTTACAAAAAATTTAAAATACCTATATTCTTTTTATAATCCAAATTGTTATATTTCAAAGACTTTATGTGGCAGAAGAATAAATTGAAATATGGAAAATTTTAAAGCATAGTAATAATTTGCTGTAAATTGTATGGAACTGGAGACTAAAAGAGTATATAAATAGTCATTTTGACTATTTAATAGAACAAATAAAATAATATATTCAGCCTACAATTGAAAAAACTCAAAATTTGCTTTTTATGAAAAGTTTGGATTAGATTATTGAAAAAATTAGAAAAAGATTTATTTTGAATTAATCTATATATGAGTAAGATAAATTTTAGCACTCAAGAAAATTTATATTGAAAGAATAGGGAGGTGAAGATACCTAAAAGCTTGTAAGTAATATAACTATTAGAATGGATTTAAGATTTATAAAAAAATTTAATTTAAGTAGAAATAAATGCTTCTTATATAGATTTAAGAGAAAAGGGTAACTTATAGTTATTACACTTATTAATATAATAAATGTATTTATTAATGGGGATTTAAAGTATTAAATGAAGATAATGTTAAATCTGATAAAGGCATTGGAAGACCAAGTGTGGTCAAAGAAGAATTAGTATATTTTAATTTCTACTAAAATAACTTAAGGAAAGAAAATATGATGTGATGATTCCATGATTTTTATTAGTAAATAAAACTTGTACTAATAATGTGTATAGTAGAAATATTAAGGATATAATTCCTTGCATTAGAGACATTAGTGGTGTCTTAAATTATAGTATATTCAAATGTATAATAAATCTTAAAACATTTTAAAAGCCATATATAGTAACTACTTATCTAAGAAAAAATCAGTAAAAATATAGGTATAATAACTTAGGACAGGGCAGTAATTTTATAATTAAACTATGCATAGTGTAGTATTATATAATTGGGATTCTAAGATTGAGGTAAATATCATTGATATTATATAAGATAAAAATTGTTATAATGAAGTGATTTTAAATTGCAATATAAGTAGAAGGATAATTACAAAAGATTAAAAAAAGGAAAATTTAATTTTAATAATGACTTGTAAAAGAGTAAAAACTATAATTCTATATAGTTTAAGGATAGAATTAAAAAATCCTAAGGTTAATGATGATGTAGAAGATGTGATTATAACTAGTAAATTAATTGAGATTATAAAATTAAATATATAATTATTTACTGTTTTAATAAGAAAGTTACTGTTAAAAAATATTTTCCTAATTTACTTGACTTTATATAGAAAAATAATAAACGAAAATTTTTAAAATAAGACACATAATATAGAAAGTATCTCAAATATGAGAACAGTATTATAAATAATAAAATTAGTTATAAATTAAAAAAATTTATATAAAAAGACCTTTTCTAAAATTAGAAAGGGTCTTTTTTTAGAGAATTTATATTTGCTATAGTATTGTATTAATAAAATATCATATAAAGTTTTAGTAAATAACATAAAAATGAAAAATATGAAAATAACATATAAAATCATCCATATTTTAGTCAAAAAATAAAATAATTGGCGAAAAAAGCAAAAAAACATTTAATTTTGAAAAATATTCTCGATATATTAAATGTATTACTAATTAAAGCTAATTAGTATGATTTTATATTAAATTCTTCATAAATAGATATGCCTATAACAACTTTTATGTTAATAGTCTTTAGATTTAAATCAATTAATATAAAATCGTAAGATCAATAATATAGGAGGGAAAAAAATATAATGAAATTAAATTTAAAACTAATGAAAAATCTTAATAGAGGAGGAGATAAAGTAAAATCAAAATTTCAATTAAAAAGTATAAGAGCAAAATTATTAATTTCTATGTTATCTTTGGTTGCAGTAATGTGCATATCTTTAACTGGATTTGCTTATTATTCAGCGAGAAAAACACTTGTTAATAGTAGTCTTGATCTTATGTCAGAAATAAGTAGATCCTCAGCAGAAAGACTTGAAAATGAAATAAGATCAAAGCTTATGAGTTTAAGTCTAACAGCTAATACTCCAAGGATAAAAGATCCTAAAGTTTCATGGGAAGATAAAAAGGCAATTTTACAGTCAAGTATAGAATTAGAGGGACATACAATGCTGGGAATTGCGGATTTAACAGGGAAAGTAACTTATACTGATGGTAGTGTACTGGATATTAAAGATAGAGAATATTTTAAAGAGGCAATAAAGGGGAATAACTACGTATCATCAACTTTTAAAAGTAAAATAGATGGAAAAATTTTAATTGCATATTCTGTGCCAATAAAAAACAATGGTTCTATAACTGGGGCTTTAATAGCAATAAGGAATAGTGATAATTTAAGTAAAATAACCAATAAAATAAATTTTTTATCAACTGGGGAATGTTTTGTCATAGATACAGAAGGAAAAATAATTGCAGCAATAGATCAAGCTATTGTAGATAGGATGGATAATTATATAGTGCAAAATGATCCGCAATTACAGGGGTTAATTGAAATTGAAAAAGAAATGATGCAAGGAAAGACAGGTATAGGGGAGTATTTCTATGATGGAGTTGATAAGTATGTAGCTTATTATCCACTTGAATCAACTGGATGGTCCTTAGCAATAGCTGTGCATAAAAATGATTTGTTAAGTCGATTAAATGGACTTAAGAATATAAGTATGCTTATTGGTTTAATAGAATTAATAATAATAGGAGTTTTAGTAGTAGTACTTAGCAGAAAAATTACTAATGGATTAGTTGCAGTTAAAGGACATATGGATAAGATAGCAGAGGGAGATTTTACTGAAGAGATAAACAGAAAATATATAAAAAGCTCAGATGAGGTTGGTGCTATATGTAAAACTTTGAATATCACTCAAAGTTCTATAGGAAATATGGTAGGAGCAGTTAAAGATTCAGCAGAGGAAATAGATTCTAGTGCAGTAAATTTAGCAGCCATCTCTGAAGAATTATCAGCATTGACTCATAATATTTCTACTGCAATATTAGATGTGACAAAAGGGACTACTAAACAGGCATCAGACTTAACAGATATAGTTTTCAAATTAAATGAATTCAGCGAACAATTAAATGAAGTTGCAATTCATATAGCTGAAATAGATAATATGGCAGTAGGTGTAAGCGAAAGTTCAAAGAAAAGTAATAAAGACATGGAAGATGTGGTATTTTCTATAACAAGCTTTAATGATAAATTTAAGAACTTTACAAAAAGCATAGGAGAAATGGATGTAGATATTAAAACTGTAAATGAAATTACGGATTTAATAAATAGCATAGCAGAACAAACAAATCTTTTAGCATTAAATGCAGCAATAGAAGCAGCTAGGGCAGGAGAGTCTGGAAGAGGATTTGCTGTAGTAGCGGATGAAATAAGAAAACTTGCAGAAAGAAGTAAGGAATCATCAGAAAATATTTATAGAATAATAAATAAATTATTAAATAATACTAAAGTTATAGTTAATGAAACAGATACAATGAATGAAGAACTTGTAAATCAAAGAGAAAATGTAGAAAATTCTATGAAATCTTTTAATGAAATTTCTATAGCAGTTAGTGAAATAGCACCAAGAATAGGTGAGATTAATACAGCCTTTGAAGATATTAATAATAATAAAGAGGAGATAGTAAATACAATAGAGGAATTATCTTCAATATCAGAAGAAATATCAGCATCTTCAGAGGAGATATCAGCATCTTCAGAAGAACTAAATAACTCAAGCTCAGAAGTAGCTACAAGTGCTCAAGTACTTACAGAAAAGGCTGGAGACATGATGGTACAAATAAATAAGTTTAAGGTAAAGTAGTGAAATAATCATAATATTGCTTTAATAATAAAAACTTATTTAAAATAAAGCCTATTATTTATAAAAACTAGGAAAAAATAAAGCAAAGTAAATATTGATAAAAATAAGCACTAATTTACATTAAGTAATTAGTGCTTAATTTTATATAATTTAGAATTTTAATTTAATAGAAATATAAAATACGATAATATTATGAGAGCTGAAATACCTGTTATTTTCCAACCAGATACATGGCTTTGTTTCCCTAATCCATTATTATTTTGTTCTGTTTCAGCTATCTTATACCTTGTATAGTCATGTGCATTGAAATAACGCATAATATCACCTCCTAATAATACTATATCATAATTAGTAATTATATTGAATAAATAAGTAACAACTTTAAGAATTTTGGCACTATTAACTAAAGCTAATATAAATAGTTATAATTTATATGGATTTTATGATAATATTTTAAATGTAAAAAAGGAAGGATTAAATATAAAGTTTCAAAGTTAGAAGTTTTATCATTAAATATAATATGAATATTATATTAGGTTATTTACATATTATGTATGTAAATAGTCTTTTAGAACTACATGGGCTTTGCTATGCTCACTTCTACGGTTTGTCTAAAGTAAGTGGATAGTACCTTCACACTGCATTAGTATGAAGCATGAAAAAAATAGTATTGTTATTATCCAAGCTATGTTCCAAGTGTTTTTTATAAACCCTATGTTAATATAATGAAATCAGCATTTCACATATTTAAAATATTTCATTGATGATATATAAAAAGAAAAATCCGCTGAAAAAATAGTGTTTTTTAACAAACTGAGCTCTCTTTTATTTAAGAGGGCTTTTATTGTTTAAATTCTTTTAATTTTTAAATAAGGTTGTCTATTATAAATATAAATTTAATTTTCAAATTTAACTATTTATCACTTTGTATGTTATAATTATAATGTTAATATTTAACATCAGTTGAAGGGAGGTCTAGAGTTATGATTGAAGTAAAAAATTTAAGTAAAAGCTTTAAAAATATTAAAGCGGTAGATAATATAAGTTTTACAGTTAATGAAGGAGAAATAGTTGGACTTTTAGGGGAAAATGGAGCTGGAAAAACCACAACCTTAAGAATGATTGCTACAATGTTGAAACCTACAGAGGGCACTGCTAATATTAATGGATTTGATATACTAAAGAATAGTTCAAAAGTTAGATCTGAAATAGGCATATTATTTGGTGGTGAAGTAGGACTATATGATAGATTAACAGCAAGGGAAAATATAAAATATTTTGCTATGCTAAACGGTTTATCAGAGGAACAAGCAAGGGAAAATATAAAAAATCTTACGGAAATTTTTGAAATGGACGAATATATAGATAGAAGAGTAGGAAAATTTTCAAGAGGTATGAAGCAAAGAGTTGCTATTGCAAGAAGTATTGTACATAATCCCAAAGTTATGCTATTTGATGAACCTACAATAGGTTTAGATGTAACCGCTTCAAGAACAGTGCAAAATTTTATATTTAGATGCAAAAAAGAGAATAAAGTAATTATTTTTTCAAGTCATAGCATGAGGGAAGTAGAAAAACTATGTGATAGAGTAATTATAATTCATAAAGGTAAGATTGTTGAGGAAGGTACAATTATTGATTTAAAGGAAAAGTATAACAATGATGATTTAGAAGAAGTATTTTTATCTCTTATAGGAGGTGAAAGCCATGAAAAATAAAATTGTATCTATAGTATTAAAGAAAGAGCTTTTAGATATCTTTAGAGATAAGAAAACATTAATGATTAGCATATTAATACCATTACTGTTATTTCCAGTGATGTTTACTTTGATAGGAAAAGGAATAAGTAAAAATACTACAGAAGTAATGGAAAATCTTCAAATAGCAATAGTTGACAAAGGACATAGTAAAATAGGAGAGTTTATAAAATCTCAAAAAAATATCACTATTATTGATAGTAGTGATATAAAAAATGATATAAAAGAGGGTAAAATAAAGTTAGCAATCGAAATACCGGAAAATTTTGAGGGAAAAATTAAAAATGAAGAGACTTCTAATATAACTGTTTCCTATGATGATGTTAGTCAATCTTCTAGTGTGGCACTGGGAGCTATTAATAGTCTCGTAGAAGAATATTCAAAAGAAATTGTAGCAGAAAGACTAAAAGCTAAAAATATCGATGAAACTATATTAACTCCAATAAAAATTGATGAAAATAAGGTAGGGGAAAAAGAAGACGGAGGAGCAAAAATGATGCTATCTATATTACTTCCCTTCTTATTAGTAATGTATTGTGTATCTGGACCTATTCCAGCAGCGACAGATTTGGGAGCCGGAGAAAAGGAAAGAGGTACATTAGAACCACTATTAACTACGCAAGCAGGAAGAATGTCACTATTATATGGTAAGTTTTTAGCAATTACTGTATTAGGCATGATAACCACCGCTGCTTCTTTAGGGGGACTTTTAATATCATTTAATATGTCATCAAAATATTTTGCTGGTTCAGAGGCGAATATGGCATTAAATTTTTCTTTAGATATCAAGGTTATAGTAATAATATTTGTATTAGCTGTGTTAACTACAATGGTTTTTGGAGCATTAGAGCTTGCTATAAGTATATATGCTAGAAGTTTTAAGGAAGCTCAGACTTATATGACTCCACTTACAATTATTGCAATAATACCTGCCTATGCAACTTATATGTTAGATGTGAAGTCAATTTCAAATTTTTATTTTCATATTCCATTAGCTAATATAATTTGTATTTTAAAGGAATTAATCGCAGGAGTATACAATATACAACATATAACTATTACATTGGTATGGACAATAGTTTATGTAGTAGCATCTCTTTTAATAGCTAGATATATGTTTATGAAGGAAGAAGTTATATTTAGAACATAGAAAATAGAAAAACACAAGGTATCTTGTGTTTTTCTTATAAGCCATCTTTAAAAAATAACAAACTATTATGCTAGTCTATTTTACATCATATTGCTTCATCAGGACTCCATGATGTTTTAATATCATGGAAAACTAGTGACTTATCTTATGCGAAATATAGGATATGTAATTTGATAAGTTATTTTTTCAGATGCCTAAAATAAGGGTTTTACATAATTTGGAGGGGTTATATGTCATTTTTGCAAGTAAAAGAAAAGTTTCTTAGTAGGTTTGAGGATAAAATAAGTAAAGAAGTTATTTACATAGCCTGGCCTGTACTATTAGAATTATTATTGGGGTCATTATTTTCTATGTTAGACATGATGATGCTTGGACAATTACCAAAGGCAGAATCAGCAGCTTCAGTGGCCTCGGTGGGAGTAACTAATCAACCATTATTTTTAGGATTGGCAGTATTGCAGGCGCTAAATGTAGGTGGAACTGCCATGGTGGCAAGGTATATAGGACAGAAAAAAGTAGAAAAAGTAGGCAGTACAGTTAAACATATTATACTTATTAATATGTTTATAGTATTACCAATAGTTATATGGGCACAGATAAATGCTAGAAGTATAATGAGCTTTATGGGTGCAGAACAGCAAACTATAGATATTGGAATAAATTATTTTAGAGTTATAATGTATGGATTTATATTTCAAGGCTTTAATTCCTCATTATTTGCTGTGTTAAGAGGTGTAGGAGATACTAAAGTACCAATGAAAATAAATATAAAAGTAAATGGATTTAATGTTTTAGGAAATGCAGTATTAATTTATGGATTATTCTTTTTTCCACGAATGGGTGTTACTGGTGCAGGAATATCTACTTTACTATCTCATATAATAGCTTCAATCATGCTTATCTCTTATTTTTTAAGGGGAAAAACCAAAATAAAAATAAATTTCAAAGAAAAGTTTGCTTTTGATAAGAATATTATTTTAAACTTTATAAGAATAGGTGTTCCATCATCATTGGAACAATTAAGCTTAAGACTAGGTATGCTTTTATATGTAAAAATTGTAGCATCTCTAGGGACGATAGTTTATGCATCACATCAAATTTGTATTAATATTTTGGGGCTTTCTTTTACAACTGGACAGGCATTTTCAATTGCAGCCTCATCTCTCACAGGAAGGACTTTGGGAGAGGGTGAACCTAAAAAAGCAGAAGAATATGTACTTAGGTGTAGGCAGCTTGGTTCTATATTAGCTTCCTTAATTGCATTAGGATTTTTCTTTTTCGGAAAACAAATTTTGTCTCTTTATACGACAGATAATGATATTATAAATTCGGCATCAATAGTACTTAAAATTGTAGCTATAATTCAACCTTTTCAGTCTTCAGCATTTGTTTTAGCAGGAGCATTAAGAGGTGCAGGAGATACTGTTTTTCCACTTATATCAACGGCAATTGGTATTATGGGAGTAAGAGTTGTTTTTGCCTACATATTTGTGAACTTTTTTAATTTGGCTTTACCAGGGGCATGGATTGCTATGTTTTTAGATCAAGTTTTTAGATGGGTATTAATATATTTGAGATTTAAATCTGGAAAGTGGAAAACTATTAAGTTAAGATAATTTTAATTAGGTAGATTTATAGATAAATTTTAAAAAATTTTAGGAGAAAGTTATGAAAAAAAAGAAAATAAAAGCTTTGAATTTAACAATGATTTTTATTATTTGGAGCTTAATTTTCAATGCAAAAGCACAAATTGCAAAAGCGGACAGCAGAAAAGAAATACTTATAATAAATTCTTATGATATTAATCAAACTTGGGAAAAGAATATTGAAGATGGTTTCAAAAGTACCATTAATCCCAATATTCAAGTAAGTTATACGAATGAATATTTAAATTCTAAAAGAGGAAATGATGAATATTATAAGGAACTTAGTGATATTTATAGAATTAAATATAAAAATAAAAATTTTGATTTAATATTAGTTATTAATGATGAAGCATTTAAATTTGTAAGAAAATATCACGGTGATATATTTAATAATGCTCCTGTAGTATTCATAGGGATAAATGAAAAAAATAATTTAAGTGAAGAAGAAAAAAAACATTTTACAGGATTTTATGAAACTTCTAACGATAAAGAAAATCTTGATACGATTTTAAAGCTTCATCCAAAAGCAGAAAAAATAAATATTATTTTAGACAATACCTCATATTCTTATAGTGTAAGAAAGAATTTAAAATCTATTAGACCTTATTATAAATCTATTCAGTTTAATTTTATTCAACATATGTATATCGAAGATATAGCAAAAGATATACATAAAAATGGAGAAAATCAAGTAAATATAATTTCAGGTGCATTTTTAAACAGAGAAAATAGAACTTTAACTCCAGAACAAACTATAGATTACTTGAAAAAATATAATAAAGGTCCTTTTTATTCTCCATCTCAAGATTACTTAGGTTATGGTATAGTTGGAGGAGCTATAGATATAAGGCAACAACATGGCGAAGTTATAGGGGAAGTTGCAAATCAAATATTAGAAGGAAAAAAAGTGTCTGATATACCTATAACTAATGAGCATATTGATACTTTTGTTTTTGATTTTCACATGCTAGTTAAAGAAGATATACCTTTAGGAAAAATTCCTGAAAATTGTATCATAATAAATAAAAATAAACATGATTCTATCGTATCTCAAAAACAAAAGCGATTTTATCTCGGACTGATACTTCTTATAGTATTTGCATTGATTATAGCAGGGATATATTATGTCTATTTAGTAGCAAAGGCAAAAAAAGAAAGAAAAATTTATGATGAAGCATTAAAATATGATAAGTTGAAAACAGAATTTTTTGCAAATATATCCCATGAGCTTAGAACACCTTTAAATGTAATATTAAGTACTGTAAGTCTTATGGAGTTATATGCTGAAAATAATAAGATAATTTTTGATAATGAAGATACCTATACTAAATTTTTTTACATAAAGCAAAACGCGCTAAGACTTTTAAGACTGGTTAATAACATAATTGATATTACAAAAATTGATTCAGGATATTTCACATTGAATCTTCAAAATCGTAATGTAGTAGAAGTGGTGGAGGAGATCGCATTATCAGTTGCCGATTATGTAGAGGGAAAAGGAATTGAGCTAGTTTTTGATACTGATACGGAAGAAAAAATAATGGCAATTGATGAGGAGAAGATAGAAAGAATAGTGCTGAACTTACTTTCTAATGCAATAAAGTTTACTGATAAAGGTGGAGAAATATTAGTAAGTTTAGAGGATCTAAATAGTAATGTTAGAATAACTGTTACAGATAGTGGCATCGGAATACCTATAGATAAACAGAAAATAATCTTTGATAGATTTACGCAAGTAGATAGTACTCTAACTAGAAAAAGAGAAGGTAGTGGTATAGGATTATCACTTGTAAAGAGTCTGGTTGAGCTTCATGACGGAAATATAACTTTAAAAAGTGAATTAAACAAGGGAAGTAGTTTTATTGTAGAATTACCAGTTAAATTATTAGATAATTATAACCAAGGCGTAAATGATATCAATGAAGATAAACATCAAAAAGTTAATTTAGAGTTTTCTGATATTTATGATTAAGTAATTATTTTAGCATTTGTAAAATTAATTTATCTCTCAAGTTATGAAGTAATTTCAAAGGAAAAAGCTATTAATTATATTGCTAATAAAAAATTGATTTGATTAAAACTAATTTACTCTTCGATTGTGAATTGGCCATTATTTTAAGTTGTGAATTAAAGTATGTATATATAGTTGTGCTCTAGAATTTTAAATTTTAGAGCACTTTTATCTTAAAGATAAATATTATTGCAAGTATTAATTAAATAAGTTATATAAATATTTTAAAGTAAAAATATAAGATTATGAAAAAAATAAAATTGTGATTGAAATTATGGAATTTTATGGTATAATTTTTATTGAAAACTTAAAATTATTATTTTAATAATTTAGAGTTTTTAATAAATTTTATTTAATTATATTAAAGGAAATTTTATATATAGATAGAATATAAATTAATATATAAGCGTTATCCTATGAATTTGTAAAGCCATAAGATATTATGGTGAAATATAAAATAATGTTTATTTAAAAATATATGATAAAACTTTTAAGAAAAATGTATATTTTAGAGCACAATATAGACAGGCTTTTGTATTATATTGAACTTATAATTATAAAAAATATTAGAAGGGGGAATTAAAAAAATTAGTGCAACTGATAAGATATTAATTTAAACAATTGTGGCTACTAAAAGGGAATATTTTTAACTCTGTGATAAAACTACTTATGAAATAGAAAGTTAAAAATAAGTTTAGGTCTTATAATTAAGGCTAATGTTAATGCCGCATTTATTAAAAAGTATTTTTGTGATTAAGTAGTGGGAGTTGAGACTGTGAGAAAGAAGTTTATAGCATGCTTTAACATTTTTATGATTTTAATATTATTCTGTGGATGCAGCAGTAATGGGGATTTTTCTATTAATCTACCTAACAATTATATGGTGGTTAAAATTGATGGTAATCATGTGGAGATTATACCTCGTGACGGATACGATGAAAACACACCTATAGTACCTTCTATGGTTAGTGAAATAGCTTTTGACGATGTTTTTATATTAGCAAAGCAAAAGAATATAGATGATATAGAGAATGATAATAAAAATACTGATGAAGATAAAAACGAATGTTATTGGATTTTAAATACTAAACAAATTAGAGGATATGGACCTTTTACTAAAGAAGAGTTTGAAAACAAAAAAGAAGAATTAAAAATACCAAAGGATTTGAAGCTTAAAAAGGTAGAAAGTTACAAATAAGATGATAAAGGGTACTATTATATAGATATGTTATTTTTAAATTTAATCTATACATTTATATAAATATATTATTGAATTATTTGAATTTCTATCTTATACAATTGAGAATTGACAATGGAAAATTATTGGAACTTCTCTTTTATTAAGAGAAGTTTTTAATTGATTTATTTTTTGAAGTGAGGTAATCACTTCTTATAAAGGACTAGCTATTGTATTACTAGTAAAAAATTTATTAAAGAAATTAGCTTTAGTCAAACCAATTTCTACCATAATTGTCAATTATCCATTTTCAATTCTCTATTGATTAAAGTTCAGAATTAAAATATTTAAAGACGTAGCTATATTGAGTTATATATTAATCTTTGATGTGAACTATCTAACTTATGGTGTCATTTATCAGATACCTAAGGCAATAATTCATATTCTTTATACAGTATCCAGGTGTTATCTACCCATTTATAGATTCCTATATTGTCAAAGAAACTTTGAAAGTTACAAGGAAAGGATTCTACATAATTTTTTATTGGTTCAAAGTTATCATAAATTTTTTTAGAAGCTATAGTTATATGAAAAATTTTATTTTTTCCCTCATTGGGTTTAAAGGTCAAGTAAGAAAGCTTTGCTAGTTCATCTATCAGTTTATCATGGGTATATTTAGCTTCTTTAGATATTTTAACATCCATATATATCACATCTTTTCTAAAGGAATTATAGCCTTTAATTTCAATAGGTGCTTTACTATAAGTTTTTGAGAAATTCTCTAATATATCTTCTAAGTCTATAATATTATCATAGTCAAAAGGGGCTTTTATAGTAAAATGAGCAGGAAGTTTTGAAGATTTAGCACCAAATTTATGAAAAATATCTTTTCTTAATTTATTATTAAATTCTCCAGCAGGACCTTTAATTGTACACACAATAACATATCTCATGATTTATTACCTCCAAACATAGATTCATATAATTATAATAGTATTTTATTGAAAATTAAACATCACTGTATTCTACTTTAATATTATCTAATTAAAGTAATGATTGGTATTAAAAAAGATAAAGAGCTGATAGAATCAATTCTTTATCTTACATTAAATTTTTTTCTTAATATTTTCCAATGTATTGGACTTAAAGCAGTAAGAGAGAAAAATGCACCTATAGCTGCACAGAGCATATCCCATTGAGTATCCCATTGGTCACCTTGCATTTGTAAAAAATCATTTTTCATATGAGCTATATAATATCCTCCTACCACTTCTCCTATTTCATATAGAGCACTTATTGCTATAGAAACAGAAAATGAAATAATAAAAATAAAAAAATTATTTTTTAGTACTTTTTTTCTAATAAGAAGTTCAGCAGTTACTAAAGCTGGAACTGCACCTTGTATTATATGTCCTAATCTGTCAAAATGATTTCTAGATAAATGGAACACATTTTTAAGATAGTTAAAGAATGGAACATTTTTATAGTAGTAATGTCCACCTATAGCCATAGTAGCTAAAGCAAGCCATATTACAGTATATACTAAATTAGAAAATTTAAATTTATTATATGTAAAAAGCAATGTAGCTATAATGATAAAACAAGAAAAAACTTCAAAAAACCAATTATATCTGCTATAGGGTCTAATACCTGACCATATTAGAATTATGATAATACTAAATAATAAAAATAAGTGAAATTTTTTATCCGTAGAGTTCATAACTATCACCTTTCCAATTATAAATAGGAATGTAAAGATAGTATTCCCAAAGATTATCTAAATAATTACTTAATTGAACTTATTATTTCTATTCCATTATTTATCATCATAAATAATCCTAATATGTGCATTAAGTCACCATCATGAGGAGATAAATCATAAGTATCTACAGCATCCATAGGAACAATTATTCTAGAAATTACGTTATTTTTGTTAAAATATGCTTTAAGAGTAGTCGCAAATTGTTCAATACAAATATCAGTGCAGTCTCCTACAATGATAAAGTTGGTTATTTTAGGATTATCTCTAAGAAAAATTTGAAACTTTTCCTCTAAAAATCCATTAGTTGAGTTTTTTTCTATAAAATTATAATTATTAATAGATTTTAATGGTTCAACCATATCTGATTCAAAACTATTTTTTATACAATGCTTAGGATAGGAATCAAATTCCGGTGATAAATCTGTATGACTATCACCAAAAGTAATAACTTTTATATTTTCATCTTTACAGTATTTCATAATAGAGCTTATTTCAGGAATTAAAGCTTCTATTCTAGGACTATAAAGATTTCCTGATTTAGCAAAACCATTTATCATATCTATTACTACAAGTGCAGTCTCAGCTTTAGGCAGGTCTTTAATAGAAATGGATTTTGAAGACTTTTCTTCAATTAAAGAAATAATATCTTTAAAAGAATTAACATATTTATCAATATCATTAAACATATACTTCTCTCCTAATAAAACTATATTTTAATAAAATTATAGGTAAATAAAATGTTAGTGTCAAATATTATTTTACAGATGTATATACATATACGTGCGCTACTTTCAAATCTAGTATATGCATTCATATAATTGATTATTAAATTACTGAGATTCGCATTAGCATAAAATTCATAATTGGCGACAGATAATGGACAATTATGGTAAAATTTCAGCAGAGCATGAGAATTTTTTAACTGATTTATTATTTTCTTTTTATATAACAATAAAAGCAAGAGATTTTGTTAAAGAACAACTAAAAACTTATATTTTTGATTGAACCTTTAAAGAAATTAATTTCATCATTAATTGTAATTGTCAATTATCCATTATTTTAAGTTGTAGATTAAAATATTTAAGCAAACATTTGTATTAGACTATGTATTATGTTTTAATTCTATATATATTGCTATCTTATACAATATTTTATAAACATATTGCATGTCTTAGTATTTTTATGTATATTCATATAAGAGATAAGCTATAGATAGGAGAGAAAATAATGGAATATACATATAAAATAAAAGGATGTTGTGCAACAGAAGTTAAATTTGAAGTAGAGGATGATAAAGTTAAAAATGTTGAATTTTTTAGAGGATGTCCAGGAAATACTAAAGGACTAGCAGCTCTATTAGAAGGGATGGAGGTTAATGAGGTTGTTAAAAGATTAAAAGGAGTGCCTTGCAAAACTTCAACTTCATGTCCAGATCAATTTGCTACTGCTTTAGAGGAATTGGTTTTAAACGTAAAATAAGATAATGTAATATTTATGTAGTTAATATTTTGCATATATTAAAAAATAAGCAGCTTTAACAAACTGCTTATTTTTATTTATAACTCATAATCTTTACATTGAATTTTAAAATAAGATCTAGGGTACTTGCATAGTGGACAAACCATAGGGGCTTCTAAACCTTCATGTATATAACCACAATTCATGCATTGCCAAGATTCTACCTTGTTGCTTTTAAACATCATATCATTAATAATTCTGTCATATAATGCTTTAAACCTCTTCTCATGAGATTCCTCAACTTCTCTTAATTCTTTATAAAAATCAGCAATTTGATTAAAGCCTTCACTTCTAGCTACATCTTCATATTCTTTATAAATTTTAGTAACTTCTTCTGTTTCACCTTTTATAGCAGACATTAAGTTATCAGCAGTAGAGCGTACTTGCTTTAGGAAATCTCTGTATGCAACTCTACTATGAGCTCGTTCGTTATAAGCAGTTTCTTCAAATATTTGTGCTACATATTGGTAGCCATCTTCCTTAGCTTTTTCTGCAAAGAGCATATACTTATTTGAAGCTCTTGACTCTCCAGCAAAGGTTCTAAGTAAGTTTTTCTCAGTTTCACTTCCTTTAAGACTTCTAATATCACTTCTTCCATAATTCATAGTAAACCTCCTAAAGATATCTCTATAATATTATATAGTAATTTACAAAATATGGTACAAATCACAAAAATCAATTAATTATACAAAAGTTATTAAGATGATTAAATAAGAAAAAAGCTAATTTTGTAAATTTAACAATAGATCATAGATTCTAAGATTTTCTTACTAAAATAAAATATATATTTTAGGAGAGATTACGAATAAAGATAAATTTTATAGAAGTAAATACAATATTTATAATCGAATAGTATATTTTTATAATTATTATGATAGTATTTTCTACTCCAATTATAATCAATAGTTAGAAGAAAGATATGAAAGATCATATAAGACGTTTTCAAAAGATGATTAGTCAATTTCATATCATCATTATAAATAAAAAACAATAGGATGTTTCATTTAAATAGAAATTCCTATTGCCTTTTTATTTTATAATAATTTTCACAAATATCCATAAATAATTATTGTAAAATTACTCCTCATCTATATAGCTAAAACAATACCATAAACAATTCTTACAGCATGGCAAATCACTTTCTATAATGAATTGACCATTAATAGGCATTTTACTATATATTTTTTTTACTCCATCTTCAAATCTACATTCAATAGTTCTCAAACGCTTAAATAATTCATTTGCTTTCTCATAAGATATAGGTTTTATAATTCTCCAAGTATCCTTCATACTGACATGTTTATCTTTAGCAAGTTTAACACGCCGATGAATAATATATTTTTCTTCACCTCTAAGTTCTAAAGTATGACCCTCAGCATTTATAGCTCTATATGTCGGATTATCATACAATATTTCAAATGCTTCCATAGTAGTTAGAGTATATTCCATTAAATCACCTCCATTTATTAAATATATTATATAAAGAATTATAGGTATAATAAAAAAACAATAATTAACTAATGCCAATTATTGCTTTCTATTATTATATCATCCTAAAACTGAAAAAGATATTAACATTTTGAAAATTAAAACTTTTTATTCCTACATTTTATTATTAAAAAATTATAATCTATTGCTTCTAAGCAATTTATATATTTTTATTGGAGAGAGGCAAGCAATAAGATTATTATTTGAAAAATTATTAATTATAAAAAAATATATAAAGTAATATACATATAATTAAGAAATAATTATAGCTTAGGAGGATGTTTTGAATAATATATTGTTTAAAAATATATCTACACTTATAACTATGGATGATAAAGAAAGTATATTAAATGATGTAGATTTATTAGTAGTATCCAATAAAATTGAAAAAATAGCTAAAGATATTAATGTTAGAGAAGGTGTTGAGGTTGTAGATTGTAGTGGATTAGTCTTAATGCCTGGATTTGTTAATACTCATCATCATCTTTATCAGACTCTTTTTAGAGGAATTAAAGAAGTACAAGATCTGCCACTTTTTCCTTGGCTCATAGGCCTTTATGAATATTGGAAATATATTGATAGTAGTGCAGTTTATTATGGAGCACTTGTAGGATTTAGTGAATTATTAAAGACCGGGTGTACTTTAACCATGGATCATCATTACTTATTTCCGAAAAATAATAGCGAAGGATTGATTGATGAACAAATAAAAGCAGCAAAAGAAGTTGGTATAAGATTTCATGCTACAAGGGGCTCTATGTGTTTAGGAAGAAGTAATGGAGGATTGCCACCAGACTCAGTTGTTCAAAAGGAAGATGAGATACTAGTTGATTCAGAGAGATTAATAGATAAATATCATGATAAGGAAGATTATGCAATGACTAGAATTGCATTAGCGCCGTGTTCGCCATTTTCTGTAAGTAAAGATTTAATGATTAGTACTAAAGATTTAGCTAGAAAAAAAGGTGTTATGATGCACACTCATTTAGCCGAGACATTAGATGAAGAAAGATTCTGCATTGAGAAATATGGAAGAAGACCTGTAGAACTTATGGAAGAATTAGAATGGGTTGGTAAAGATGTTTGGTATGCACATGGAATATTTTTAAATGATAGAGAAATTAAAGCTATACAAGGAGCGGGAATAGCTCATTGTCCGAGCTCTAATATGAAGCTTGGCAGTGGAATATGTAGAACTTCGGAATTATATAAAGCAAATGTTCCAGTTGGAATCGCAGTAGATGGTAGTGCATCTAATGACGGTTCTAATATGTGGGAAGAAGTAAGAAGGGCGTATCTTTTAAATCATTTAAAGTATGGGGATAAAGGATTGTCAGCTTATGAATTACTAAAAATGGCTACAAGAGGAGGAGCAGAGGTATTAGGGAGATATGATACTGGGTATATTGAAGTAGGAAAGGCAGCAGATATTATTGTTATAGATTTAAATGATGTGGCTTATGCAGGATGCCATGACCCTATAGTAGCTATAGTTTGTTGCGGTAATAGTAGCCTAGTTAAATATACTATGGTAAATGGAAGGATAGTAGTTAAAGATGGTATTCTTTTAACTATGAATACAGAAGATATAAGAATAAATGCGAATAAAGTAGCAAAAAAGATTATGGAAAAAAATAAAATAGCCAATAGTTAAGATTCTACAATAATTAATATTTATTTAAATTAAATATGGTTCTTAATCTAATAGGAAAAAGATTTATTAGTAGTTTTGTAGATCGATAGTTTTATATTTAATTTATTTATTTTGAGAACAGCTCTTTGTAGCTGTTTTTTTACTATTATAAAAAGTAAAATATAGATTTAAAATTCTACTAATATTTTCATTAAGGAAGTAATAAAAGATAATAAAAATGTAATTGTAAGAAATTAAGGGCATTTACATAAAATAGGGAGAAGTTTTCAAATTTATTTTTAGAAGGATTTTATACTCCAATGAAGAATAATAAACTTATGATTAGGCAGAGGAGGAATTTCAGTGGGCAATTATAAGAGTTTAAAAAGTACATATGCTAAATTTTGTTCATTAGTTTTACTTTTTACATTCATTTTTTTAACATTATTTTCAAATGTTACATTTTCTCTAGAAAATAACTCATCAAACTTTAATAATGAGTTAAAAAAGTATGAGAAATATTTAGAGATAAATAAGGAACCAATAAGTTTATCTAAAGGTAAAACTAGTTATTTATATAAATTTGTAGTTTCTACCAAAGAAGAAGCGAAAAATTTGGTTTGGTTATCTTCTAATGAAGATATCGTTTCTGTTAATAATGAAGGAAAAATCACTACTTTAGGATATGGAAAAGCAAAAGTATATGCTATAGATAGCAGCACAAAATTTGTCTTTGAAGTATATGTAAAAGATTTAGGAGATGAAACTGCATCTATAAAAAGTGGTAAAAATGAAGAAAATGAAAACAGGGATATAGAAGTTAAAGATGATGAACTTCAGCTAAATAATGAAGAGAAAGAAAAAGTTAAAGGTGAATTCAGTGAGTTTGAAGAAAAGATAAAAAGCTTAGATTTTAATGTACCACAGAATTACATATTAAATAACGAAGCTTTTAAAGGTAAAGAGTATAAGGTATTTATAGATCCTGGACATGGAGGATCAGAAACAGGTGCTATTGGATTAAATAGACTAATGGAAAAAGACGTAACTTTAGATGTGAGCTTAAAGGTAAAAAATAAACTAGAAGCTCAAGGTATCAAAGTTCAGATAAGTAGAAGTACAGATGTATTTATTGATCTTTCTCCAAGAGCGCAAATGGCAAATATTTTTGGAGCAGATGCTTTTGTATCTATTCATTGTAACTCTTTTAGTGACAGAAGCACAAGTGGAACAGAAACCTATGTTTATACTGGTACTGGAGAAAGAATAAATGAAAGTAAGAAATTAGCTGCGCCAATACAAAATAATTTAATTAATAATCTTGGCTCTAAAAATAGAATGGTTAAAAGTGCAGATTTTGCAGTTGTGAGAGAAACTTATATGCCAGCAGTTTTAGCTGAATTGGAGTTTATAAGTAATCCAACTATAGAAGAAAAAATGAGAATGGATAAATTTAAAGAAGATTGTGCTAATGCTATTGTAACAGGAGTTTTATCTTATTTAAAAAACTCTTCTGGAACAGTAATGCCTCCTACTGGAGAAGTGATACCTCCAACTGTAGGAGAAGCTGTAACTGGTGTCACCCTTAGTAAGGATACTGTATACTTAAAAAAAGATGATATAGTAGCAATTCAAGCACAAGTGGCTCCTCAAAATGCAGGAAATAAACAAGTAACATGGACTTCAAGTCATCCTTATGTTGCAGTAGTAGATGCTTATGGTAATATAATAGGGAAAAGTGCAGGAACTACTACCATTACAGCAACAACAAAGGATGGAGGATTTAAGGCTTCAGCAACAGTAAATGTTAAAGGTAATGTAGTAGGAGAAAGAATTTTGGGAAGTAATGGATATTTAAGATCTTATGAGGCTTCAAAAAAAGGATGGCAAAATTCTGATTATGCAGTAATAGCTAGTGGAGTAGATTATCCAGATGCGTTATGTGCTGGACCATTAGCAAAAAAATATAATGCACCTATTTTATTAAGTGAACAAAAAATTTTAACTGAAGGTCTTAAAAATGAATTACAAAGATTAAAAGTTAAACAAGTATTTATTGTTGGAGGAGAAGGTGCTCTTAGCAAAGACATAGAAAATCAGATAAAAGCTTTAGGAATTAATATAAAGAGAATTGGCGGAGCTAATAGATATGAAACTTCAGTATTAATTGCAAAAGAAGTTGGAAATAGTGGTAAGATGGTTTTTGCTACAGGTTTAGATTATCCAGATGCATTGTCTATTGCACCAATAGCGGCAAATTTATCAATGCCTATAGTATTAGTTGGTAAAAATAATATTGATAGAGTTGTAAAAGAGTATGCAGATAGTCAAAATATTCAGCAAAGTTATATAGTTGGAGCAGAGGGCGTTATTAGTGAGCAAGTAGCATCAAATCTTCCAGCAGTGAAGAGATTAGGTGGAAATAATAGATATGACACTAACAAAGCTATTATTAATGAGTTTAAATCAACTATAAATTTTTCAAACGTATATGTTGTAACTGGAATGGATTATCCTGATGCACTATCAGGTTCAGCATTAGCAGCTAAGGGTGGACATCCTATAATTTTAACACATCCAAAAGAGGCTACCGCAAGAGGAATAATAGAAAGTAATCTATGGTCAATAAATAAAGCTTATGTATTTGGCTCTAGTGCTTTAGTTCCAAACGATATATTAGATATTAGTTATATAACTGTAAAGTGATATAACTGAGAAAAAGTAATATGATTTAGCAATCTAATATTTAGCTAAAGATGATGTTTTTTAGCGATAGATGTAGAGATGCATTCTAAATTTTATATAAAAAAATAAAGTAGGTAATAAATATCTACTAAGATTTAAGTTAAATAAAAATAATACGAAAAATATAACAAAAACTGCAACTTTTAGGTTGCAGTTTTTGTCTGTTTAGTGTACTATTTATATGATTTCACATGTAATAATTAACATGTATTTCCATAAATGGATGAAATGTATACACTAAATATTCCTAAGATAATATCTTTGTATTCTAGTTATTTAACCTTCTAAAACACATAATTAGTTTATATTTTTAAAATTTACAAATCAAATAACATTATGATAAAAAATTAAAAATTGATTTATATTTATTAAAAATATCTATAGGCTTTTAAGGCTGTATTTTAACTTGTTTATAAGTTCTATATTTTCATAAAGGCTTTACTCAATAGTATTGAAAAATAAAATTTTGTCAGTAATTCGCTTAAAATAAGTTAAGATTTAATGCTAAAATCCTATACAAAAGCGAAAGGAAACTTTCTAAACTTTTTAAATATATTTAGAAGGATTTTATAATTTTATGAAGAATAAAAAACTTATGCTGAGGGGCAAGGAGGGATTTCATTGGACAATTATAAAAATTTAAAAAGTAAATATACTAAGTTTTTTTCATTAGTTTTACTTTTTACATTTATTTTTTCAACACTTTTTTCAAATGTTACATTTTCCTTAGAAAATAATTCGTCAAATTTTAATAATGAGTTAAAAAAATATGAAAAATATTTAGAAATAAATAAGGAACCAATAAGTTTATCTAAAGGTGATAATACTTATTTATATAAATATGTGGTTTCTACAAAAGAAGATGCAAAAAAATTAGTTTGGTTGTCTTCTAATGAAGATATAGTTTCAGTTGATAGTTTAGGAAAGATTACTTCCTTAGAATACGGAAAAGCTAAAATATATGCTATAGATGATAGTACAAAATATGTATTTGAAATATATGTAGAAGAAGTAGGAAATGAATCTGTATCTGTCAAAAGTTATAGTGGTGATGAAGAAGAAAATGAGAATATTGAAAATAAAAATAGTGGACTTGAATTAAATGATGAACCATTAGAAAAAGTTAAAGGTGGATTTAGTGAATTTGAAGAAAAGATAAAGAGCTTAGACCTTAATGCACCACAGAGCTACATAGTAAACAATGCAAATTTCAAAGATAAAGAATATAAAGTATTTATAGATCCAGGACATGGTGGATCAGATCCAGGTGCCATTGGATTAAATAAGTTAACAGAAAAAGAAGTTACTTTAGCTGTAGGGATGAAGGTTAAAAGTAAATTAGAAGCTCAAGGGATTAAAGTTCAAATAAGTAGAACCACAGATGTATTTGTTGATCTTTCTCCAAGAGCACAAATGGCAAATATTTTTGGAGCAGATGCTTTCGTGTCTATTCATAATAATTCATTTGGTGATAGAAGCGTAAGTGGAACAGAAACTTATGTTTATACTGGTACTGGAGAAAGAATAAATGAAAGCAAAAAGTTAGCTGGATTAGTACAAAATAATCTTCTCAATAATCTTGGTTCTAAAAATAGAGGTGTTAAAAGTGCAGATTTTGCAGTTGTTAGACAAACCTATATGCCAGCAATTTTAGCTGAATTGGAGTTTATAAGTAATCCAACTGTAGAAGAAAAAATGAGAACAGATAAATTTAGAGAAGATTGCGCTAATGCCATTGTAGCAGGAGTTTTATCTTATTTAAAAGATTCTTCTGGAACGGTAACACCTCCTGGAGGAGAGGCTGTAACTGGTGTTACTCTTAATAAGGATACTGTATACTTAAAGAAAGATGATACAGTGGCAATTCAAGCACAAGTGGCTCCTCAAAATGCAGGAAATAAACAAGTAACATGGACTTCAAGTCATCCATATGTTGCAGTAGTAGATGCCTATGGTAATATAATAGGAAAAAGTGCAGGAACTACTACTATTACGGCAACAACGAAAGATGGAGGATTTAAGGCTTCAGCAACAGTACATGTTAAAGGTAATGTAGTAGGAGAAAGAATCTTTGGAAGTAATAGATATTTAACATCTTATGAGGCTTCAAAAAAAGGATGGCAAAATTCTGATTATGCAGTAATAGCTAGTGGGGTAGATTATCCAGATGCGTTATGTGCTGGACCACTAGCAAAAAAATATAATGCACCTATTTTATTAAGTGAACAAAAAAGTTTAACTGAAGGTCTTAAAAATGAATTACAAAGATTAAAAGTTAAACAAGTATTTATTGTTGGAGGAGAAGGTGCTCTTAGCAAAGACATAGAAAATCAGATAAAAGCTTTAGGAATTAATATAAAGAGAATTGGCGGAGCTAATAGATATGAAACTTCAGTATTAATTGCAAAAGAAGTTGGAAATAGTGGTAAAATGGTTTTTGCTACAGGCTTAGATTATCCAGATGCATTGTCTATTGCTCCAATAGCAGCAAATTTATCAATGCCTATAGTATTAGTTGGTAAAAATAATATTGATAGAGTTGTAAAAGAATATGTAGATAGTCAAAATATTCAGCAAAGTTATGTAGTTGGAGCAGAAGGTGTTATTAGTAAACAAGTAGCATCAAATCTTCCAGCAGTAAAGAGATTAGGTGGAAATAATAGATATGACACTAACAAAGCTATCATTAATGAGTTTAAATCAACTATAAACTTTTCAAACGTATATGTTGCAACTGGAATGGATTACCCTGATGCACTATCAGGTTCAGCGTTAGCAGCTAAGGGTGGGCATCCTATAATTTTAACTCATCCAAGAGAGGCTACTGCAAGAGGAATAATAGAAAGTAACCTATGGTCAATAAATAAAGCTTATGTATTTGGATCTAGTGCTTTAATTCCAAATGACATATTAGATATTAGTTATATAACTGTAAAGTAGTATAACCACAAAAAAGCAGATTGATTTATCAATTTGCTTTTTTTGTTTAAATTTAACAGGTGTACTAACAATTAATAGGGGAAAAATAATAAAAAAAGCTAGAGGTGATAATATGAAGAAAATAATATTCGGTATAATAGTTTGTCTTATATTCAGTATTAATAGCATTGTATTAGCAAAGAATAAACCACCTACAGTGGAAATAAATCCACCTAGATTAGTTAGTGCTCCTAATTATAATGCTATAGTGGAACCTAAGGAAATAAAGTATACTAATGATTACATAGAAGTAGATTTAAAGATACCAGTGATAACTTATAATAATAAGGTTACAGAGAAAATTATGAATGATAAAATAGAAAAGCCCATTATGGATTTAAAAAACTCTACGGAAAAAGAGGCAAAGGAATTTTTTAATACTAAAGAAAAAGATCAGCCTTTTATGAAATATAATGTAACATCAGATTATGAAGTGACGTATAATCAAGGCAATGTATTAAGTGTGGTAGTAACTTTATATAACTATACAGGTGGAGCACATGGCAACACAGAAAAAATAGCTTATAATTTTGATTTAAATACTGGTAAAACAGGATATTTAAAAGATTTTCTTTATGAAGAAGATAATTATAGAAAGATTATCTTAGATGAAGTTAGAAATCAAATATCTAAAGAGCCAGAAAAATATTTTAAGGATACATTAAACACATTACATGGAATTCCATATGATCAAAATTTTTATTTAACTAAGGATGGAATAGTGGTTTATTATCCATTGTATGATATTGCTCCATATGTTGCAGGTATTCCTGAGTTTAAAATCCCCTATTCAAAATTCAAACATGGACTTAAAAAAGATGTAAGTATTAAAAGTGATAATGTTAGTATTGAAAAAGAGCAATCTGTTAAAAAAGGAGAAAACTATAGCGAGTATTTATACTATCCACAAATTAAAAATTTAGATAATCCTATTATAGAAAAACAAATAAATACTATTATAACCAAAGATATTAGCAATTTTACTAAAGATGTGAAAAAGAAAGCCGAATTAAGTAAGGGGAAGCTAAATATATATAATACGCCTGTTACATGGGGTGCATCAGTTTATTCAGATGAATATTTTGTTAATCCAGATTTAATTAGTATAGATATAACTTATTCGGCAAATGATGGAAGTACAATTAACTATATACTTTATAATAAAGGCTATAATTTTAATTTAATTACTGGAGAGAATTATAAACTTTCTGATGTTTTTAAAGAAGGTACTGATTATGTCACTTTAATAAATACAGAAATAAATAATCAAATTGAAAATATTATTAAAAGTTCAGAGTATAAATATGATTATAACTTTAAAACTATTAAAGCAGAACAGCCATATTACATTTATAGAGGAAACTTAGTAATTTTATTTGAAGCAGGAGAAATACTTTCAAAGGATTTTGGAGCTCCAAAATTTTATATACCACTTTATAAATTTGGTGATAAAGTAAATCCACAGTTTATAGAACATTAAAGAGCGTGGCCTTGTCACGTTCTTTTATATAAATATAAATTTTGATAAAAAATATTACTTAAATAATTATTTATTGAACATAATTTGATATAATTAAACTTATTATAAAAATTATCTTTCTCATTCTTATTAAAAATACAACATAAATAGCTAAATATTATCAAAAAGTATCTTTTAATAGTAAAGAAAATTTTTCAAACAAGAGATATCATATTTTATAAGAGTTAATAGAGAAAAATAGATTATATATGTAGCTTACAAATTATGTAAAATATGATATAATAAACTTACTTTAGATGGAGGGGATGAAAGAAATGTACAAGTTTTCAAATTCCATAGTTATACCAAAGAAATTAGAAGACATATTTAACTTATTTGTGGAATTAAAGGTTTTTTCAATAATATGGGATCACATTTTAAATATGGAGAAATTATCTGAAGAACCTCTAGGAGAGGGAACCAAGCTTAGGAGCATAATGCTAAGTGATGATATTGAATTGCAATCTACAGCAGAAATTATAGATTTTATTACTAATAAAATATTTACTATTAAGAGTAAAAGAGGAGGAGTGCAAACTATATATAAATATAGTTTTGAGAAGTTAGATGAAGGAACCTTAGTTCAATATTTAGCAGAAGTAAATTTTGATAATTTTCAAGAAGATTTAGCAGAGCAAATATTCGAGGTAATTAAAGAAGATGATCTTAATCATTTAGAAAAACTTCAAAATTATTTTACGGATGAGTTAGTTTGCTGTGTATCTTAAAAATATGCAAGATAAATATCTTGCATATTTTTTTATGCCTATATAATATATCTATTATATAGATAAACTATCTTAAAAATTAATGTATAACTGAATATAGTTACGCCTTTAAATATTTTAATTTGTAATTTATAATGTAAAATTCATAATTATGGTTAAAATTAATTTTTTACTAGCAATATATTGCTAATTCTTCTACCTCTGGGGAACAGTAGTGAAACTTTTTAGGATTCCTGAACAGCAGTATGCTTCGAAAAAAGACCTATCCATTTAACTAAAATAATGAAGATAGATAATACAACTAAATTCTATTACGCAAAAGCGATTGCATCGTCTCAAAAATAAATAATTTTAGATTTTTCAACTTTTGCTGAGAAATATGCATAAATTGCGAATTCATTTAAGAGTTAAGTTTAAATTTATATATTTAGAATAATATTAAAGGAGTTATTTTTATGAAGAAAATAGTTGCTATTAATAGTAGCAAGAGAAAGGAAAATACTTATAATTTATTAATAAAGATAAAAGAAAAGCTTTTAAAAGAAGAAATGGAAGTAGAAATAATTAATTTATTTGATTATAACATAAGTGAGTGCAGAGGATGTTTTAATTGTATAGTAAAAGATAAATGTCATATAAAAGATGATACAAAGATAATAATAAATAAATTATTAAGTTGTGATGGGATTATTTTAAGCTCACCAGTTTACATGTCCTCTATAACAGGAAAATTAAAGGTTTTTATTGATAGGACTTCAAAATGGTTTCACAGACCGGAATTAGTTAAAATACCTATATTAATAGTAGCTACTACTGCTTCATCCGGATTAAAGGATACTATAAAACTAATGAAAAAAACTATCATTGCTTGGGGGGCTATTCCAGCAGGAAGCATAACTAGAAATGTAAAAAATATAAATAATGAAGTAAAAGATGATGAAATAGAGAATTTTAAAAAACTTCTTAATAGTTCAAGTAAAAAATATAAACCTACAATGGATGTGCTAATAAATTATCAAGTACAGCGAGCTTTAGCTAATAAAGTCCTTCTATTAGATGGAATTTATTGGAAAGAGAAAAATTACAATGGAGATTATTATTTTAATTGCAAAGTAAACATTTTTAAAAAAATAGTAAGCAAAAGTTTTTATAATTACTTTTCAAAAAAAATACAGCCAGTTGATAATATACAGTATGGGGAAGAAAATAAGGTATTAAGTCAAAATAGAATTTATAGTTAAAATAATATGTAACAAAAATTTCCATATTGTAATATTATATAAGTGAATTACTTTATATATGGAGGAATCTATGCAAGATAAAAGTCCTAATAATATCATAGGTCCTGATATAAATGAATATAGAGGTGATGTAGATTATACATTGTTAGCAACTAGAACACCATATTGTTACTTACGCGCGTCTGGTTCGGGAACAGGAAGATTTAGAGTTGATAGAAGATTTTTTGAATATGCTAGAGGTCTTAGAGCCGTGGGAATAATAACTGGTGCATATCATTATGCGGTACCGTCATATGATTTAACTACTGCTGATTCACAGTGTGATGATTTTATTAGAATACTCCAAGAAGCATATGGCCCTGGAAGATATGGAGATATGTTCCCAGTAGTAGATGTAGAAGCTCCAATAGATAAATCAATTTCTACTGATGCGCTATTAGATTGGGTAGATAGATTTAGAAAGAGATTTGAAAGAAAAACTAGAAGAATATTAATGCTTTATACTGGTGCTTTTTTTATTGATCTTTATAACAATTTTTATCATTCCAGAAAAGGTTTTATATTATCTGATATGCCTCTCTGGATTGCGATGTATCCAGAAATTCCAGGGAATCCGCCTTATCCAAGAGATGCAGGAGGATGGACTAGGTGGACAATGTGGCAATTTACTGAAAATGGAACTATGCCAGGTATAAATCCTCCAGTAGATTTAAATTATGGCCCTACTAATTTAGATTACTTAACACCACCTAGAGATGTTAAAAACTTAAAAGCTTATGGTGATGATAGAAACATCTATTTATCTTGGGACAGGAACACTGATGTAGACTTAAATGGATATAATATATTCTTAGGCGTTGAATATGTAGGTACCGTAGGCAGAAATGCTACTAGTCATACTATAAGACTTCAGCATCCAAATAAAAATGCTAGATATGAAGTTGGAATTGAAGCTTTTGATGTAACTGGCGATTTTTCTCAAAATAGAACAAAAACTATAGTAATGCTTAGGCAAGCTTATGATGAGATGGAAAGTGATCATAGTGGTGCAAGACAGGAAAAAGAAAAATGTGAATGCTTTTCAAAGGATTATAATCGACAAGACTCTATAGAAAAGGAGGAACATTCTGAGGATTATAACAAAGATATAGAGGTTGAAAATTATAATAAAGAGCATACTGAATATAAAAAAGATGTGAAGCCTAGAGAGGATAGTAAAGATTGCAGTTGTTACAAAAAACATATGGAATTTAACTATGATAAAGAACAAAATAGTTATAAAAGAAATATGAAACCTACAAGTTATGATAACGGTTATAGTGATTATAAAAAGGACATAAAAATTGATAATTGTGATAGAGACTATAATTTTTATCGCAATTATATGAAACTTGAAAATTACGATAAAGAAGAGAACTATCATAGAAAAGATATGAGTTCTCAAAATAATAATAAATGGTATGACAAGTGCTATTATAATACAAAAAATGATGATTCTTATAATATAAAATATAATAAACCAGATAAAGTTTACGAAGGCTATCAGCATTACAGAGATGAAGAAACTTGTAATAATTGCTGTAGAAATAAATATGAGATATATTATGATGAAAATGATGATCTCTATTATTATCCTGTTAAAGTAGTAGATCCTCAGAGATATATGGAAAAAAGAACTGAAAATAAAAGACAGTATTCTCCTGTGTTTAAATATACTTTGGAAGAAGAAGAAAATGAATTTGATGACTTTGAGTATGAAAGCGAGCCTAACATACAGATATCCAATATAACTACAAACGAATTTGATGAATTTGAGTATGAAAGTGAACCTAATATACAGGTATCTAATATAACTAGAAATGAATTTGATGACTTTGAATATAAAATGGAGCCTAATATACAGGTACCTAATATAACTACAAACGAATTTGATGAATTTGAGTATGAAAGTGAACCTAATATACAGGTATCTAATATAACTAGAAATGAATTTGATGACTTTGAATATAAAATGGAGCCTAATATACAGGTACCTAATATAACTACAAACGAATTTGATGAATTTGAGTATGAAAGTGAACCTAATATACAGGTATCTAATATAACTAGAAATGAATTTGATGACTTTGAATATAAAATGGAGCCTAATATACAGGTACCTAATATAACTACAAACGAATTTGATGAATTTGAATATGAAATGGGGCCTAATATACAGGTATCTAATATAACTAGAAATGAATTTGATGACTTTGAATATGAAATGGAGCCTAATATACAGGTATCCAATATACCTACAAATGGATTTTATGACTTTGAATATGAATTAGAGCCTAATATACAGGTATCCGATATACCTACAAATGGATTTTACGACTTTGAATATGAAATGGGGTCTAATATACAGGTATCTAATATAACTAGAAATGAATTTGATGACTTTGAATATGAATTAGAGCCTAATATACAGGTATCCAATATATATACAAATGGATTTTATGACTTTGAATATGAAATGGGGCCTAATATACAGCTAGCTGATATACCTACAAATGGATTTTACGATTTTGAATATGAAATGGAGCCTAATATACAGGTATCTAATATAACTAGAAATGAATTTGATGACTTTGAATATGAATTAGAGCCTAATATACAGGTATCCAATATATATACAAATGGATTTTATGACTTTGAATATGAAATGGGGCCTAATATACAGCTAGCTGATATACCTACAAATGGATTTTACGATTTTGAATATGAAATGGAGCCTAATATACAGGTATCCAATATAATTACAAATGAATTTGATAACTTTGGATATGAAAGGAAATCTGGTATACAGGTATCCAATATAATTACAATGGATTATGGTGAAGAATTTGAATTTGCACGAGGCTATTATGATGATGATTTTGGAGATTATGAAATAAATGATTATAGAAATGAAGATTTCCATGATAAATATAACAATGAACACATAATAGAGTACAGTAAAAAAAATAATGAAGAAATAGTGGAAGATAATAACTTAGAAAATTATAGTGAGCATGCAAAGTATATAGGCCAAGAAGTGGAAGAAGAGAACATTACTGAAAACAGAATCAATCTCTATGCTCTCTATAATTATAATGAGGAAGATTACACTGAATATGAAAGACATATAGATGAAGAGTATAATTATAATATAGAATATGAAAATGAAATAGAAGATTATACTGAAAATGACTATGAATATAAAGTAGAAGAAGAGCGGACAGAAAATAAAGATGAAAATAAAATAGAAGAGCCTACAGAAAATAAAAATGAATATAAAAGAGAAAAACCTACAGAAAATGAAGATGAAAATAAAATAGAAGAGCTTACAGAAAATGGAGATGAATATAAAATAGAAGAACCTGCAGAAAATGAAGATGAAAATAAAAGAGAAGAATCTACAAAAAATGAAGGTGAATATAAAATAGAAGACTGCACAGAAAATAAGGATGAAAATAAAAAGAGAGAAGAAGATATAGAAAATAAAGATGAAAATGAAATAAGAGAAGAATATAGGGAAAGTAAAAATGTAGATGAAATTGAATATTGCGGAGAAAATTTAGATGAAGATAGGACAGAACCCAGCATGGAAAATGAAAGTGAAGATGAGAAAGAATACTATGCAAAACATGAAAGTGAACATGATATAGAAGGTAATGAAGAAAAAGAATATAAGGACTTAAAAGATGAATATCGCTATCGATATTTAAAAGAGGATAAAAAAATGCTAGAAGATTGGGATGGTATTCATTACAAACATTGGTATGAAAATAATCATCATAAAGCTAATGACAAAAAGAAAAAGAGAAAACATCATAAAAAGCATAAGAGATAACCTAGGAAATACCCTGATAATCAGGGTATTTTTTTTACTATATAAATAGCTACAAAAAAGAATTACATAGATAACTTTTAAATATTTAATTGGTTAAGAGGATTAATATAATGCTCCTCTTCCTTATTTTTAATATAGGTATAATAGATGTTAATTATGATTGATTGTTGAAGGTAATATTAATTATTATAAACTCGCTATTTGAAGCCACTCTTATAGGCGGACCCCAAGTGCCATAACCAGAAGACACAATTAAGTTAAAATCATCAATTTTATGAAGACCATATCTATAAGGATACATTAAGTCTACTAATACCTGATTAATAAAAAATTGACCATTATGAGTATGACCAGAAAGCTGTAAATCCACATTGCTTTTTATATTCAACTCACTGTCTAGCGGTTTATGATCTAATAATATAATTGGTTTACCCTTGTCTATATTAGAAATTACATCAGATAAGTCTTTCCTTAAGTAATTTATATCCGTAGATGAAAAATCATTTCTACCAACTATGTAAATGTCTTCTATTTTTATATATTCATCAATTAATAAATTTATAGTTTCATAACTAGATTTAATTTCTTCCATGGTTCCATATTGATATTCATGATTGCCTATAATACCATAAACGCCATATTTACTTTTGATATTTGCTAATCCTTCCTTCATTTTTGCTATGTATTCTTTAGGCGTGGATTCATCAAAAAAATCTCCTCCTAACAAAGCTAAATCTGCATTTTCTTTATTTATTTTATCTATAAGTTTAAAAAAATCTTTATCATTAATTCCTACACCTAAATGTACATCTGAAAGGAAGACTACTTTTAAGGTATTAAGCTTAGATGGTTTTGAAATATCTATATTATAAATAGTGTTTTTTATATTACGGCTATTAAAATAGCCAAGAGAAATAATAATACCTATTATAATAAAAACAAATACACCATTAAGATATATTGTTCTTAAGAATCCCCTTAATCTTTTAGATTTAGGAGCAAATTTTTTATATATAAATTTTATTAATGCAAAGATGGGAAGGAATAATATTAAATAATAAAGAACACCTAAATAAAAGCATCCTATAGTTAATAGTGGCAAAAATAAATAATAGGGTAAAATGTTTTTACCAAAGGTAGCAATAACATAACAAAGAGCAATAGTCCAAAAGATATAATAAAAAATTCTCTCACTTAAGGAAGAAAAATAATGACTGATAGATGTATATATTTTTTTACTTATATAATAATTTATCATAATGAAAACTAATGCAAGTAAAATCACTGAAAATATATTTTTAAGAAACACTGTCATATCCATAATTTTTCCTCCTTTTCTCAATTACTTTATTAGATTATTATTAGCTATTTTAGGTAAATAAATGTATTTATATATAAATTTATTAGATAATTCAAATAAATGTATAAATGATAAAAAATATGTTAAAATAACTATACAAAAAGTTAAATGGAGTGATGTACTTGGAATATTTAATTTTAGAAACAGAAGATGAGAGAATAAAATTACCTGTAAATAAATTTAAGGGATTCTCTGATTATGAGCACAAAGTAAAATTATCAATGAGTGAAGAGGAAATATTAGAAGTAGTTCAATTTGGAGCTGAAAATGAATATGCTGAAGTGAAAAAACTTTCACGAAATAATTGTTGTGAAGATAATCAGTCTACTGTGTATAAGTTGGAAAATTTTGATATAAAAACGGATAGTTGTACTTATGAAGAATTTTTATATTATAAAACTGGAGAGGAAAATTATGAGGATGACTATTTAGAAGAATATGATGAAGAAGATGATTATGAGGAAAAGTTTAATATTGGATATAGGTATATAGAAGATGAAAAAGATTTAGATAGAGATTTTGGAGAAGGTGATTTTGATTCAAAAACTTTATATATAATTCAATGTGAATGTGGAGATTGGGAAATATTTATAGACTAAAAGCTGACAGAATAAAATCTGTTGGCTTTTTGTGTTTAAAATACCTAGTAATCGAATTTCTATGATTAATTAAATAATAGTTGACAAATAATGCAATTAAAAACTATAATAGGAATATAACCAATAAAAAGGAGGTAGGAAAATGTTAAGTAATAATAATTTACATGAAGCTAAACTTAATAGAAATACAAATTATACCCTACCTCAATATAGGTTTTTAAAAGCAATTTAAGGTTTTATGTTTATGATTAAGTCCTAGGGTATTCCTAGGACTTTTTGTATGCATAAATAAAATAGCTATATCTATTTCTAAGGAGGAATGGATATAGCTATTTATTTTTTTATATGGATTTTAAGTAAAATATTAGCCATTAATTATAAAAATATTAATCGAAAAGGTAAATAATAAGAGAATATATGAAGAGGTGAGAAAAATGATTGAACTTCGTTATCCTAAAATAGAGGAGGCATCTTTATAGTAGAATTAAGATACTTTGTAGGTAAAAATTATTTTTAATTCGATATATGATTGATGGAAGATATCAAGGACAAGGATATGGTAAATATGCATTAGAAAAATTAATAGAAAAAATTAAAGAAGAAACTAAATGTGATAGGATTTGTTTAAGTTTTCATCCAGAGAACAGATCAGCAGAAAAGCTTTACTCTGGTTTAGGCTTTAAGCAGTTTATTATTGGATTTGAAGCGGATGATGAGATTTTTTATAAATTAGAAATTGAATAGAAAGAGGAGTAAAACATGGGAATGTGTAAATTAGAAATGATAAATTTTTTAGAGTTAAGTGGGAACTTGGTCTATTTAAAAAAGTTAGGAAGCGAATATCTTGAAGAATACTGTGAATATTTTAAAAATGCCAGCATTGAATCAAGTGTTTTTACTGGAACAAAGGAGTTGTATACGAAATCTAATTTAGAAGGTTTCTTAAATACAATTAAAAATGATAGCAATCGAGCAGATTTTTTAATATTTTCTAAGGATTCTAACGAAATTGTTGGTGAAGTTGTTATCAATAATGTAAGTGTGAAAGATAGAAGTGCTAATATAAGGATAGGTATTAATAAAAAAGAAGATTTTAATAAAGGATATGGAAGTGAAGCTATGATTTTAGCACTAAATTATGGTTTTGGAATGTTTAATCTTCATAGAATTGAATTAAGTGTGTTTGAATTTAATGAAAGAGCAATGCGTGTTTATGAGAAATTAGGATTTGTAAAAGAAGGAATTAAAAGAGATAGTCTATACTTTAATCATAAATACCATAATGAAGTTATAATGAGTATTTTAGAGGATGAATTTAAACAATTATATATGAATTATGATGAGGATTTGAAAAATTTATTGTAATTTACAGAGATGTAAATTAAATGAAAGATTAAAGACACATTATTTATCTGTAGGCTATAAAACAATTAAAATCAACTCTTGTATAAGTGAGTACAGGATATATATTAAGGAGAGGTAAAAATGGAAATTATTTTAAAAGAAATTAACAGAGACAATTGGAAAGAGTGCATTAAACTTCAAGTAGAAGAGAATCAAAGAAGCTTTGTGGCTTCAAATTCTTATTCATTGTTGCAATCTAAATATGAGGATTATCTTTATCCAATGGGTATATATGATGGAGAAACCATGGTGGGATTTTTAATGTATGACTTTGATAATGATTCTAACAAGTGGTGGATGTGCAGATTAATGATGGACAAGAAATATCAAGGTAAAGGATATGGTAGAAAGGCTATAGGATTACTAATTGATTTATTAAAAAAAGAAAAGGGAAATATAAAACTTTATACTAGCTTTGAACCAGAAAATGCTGTTGCTGACAAATTATATGAAAGTATAGGATTTAGAAAAACTGGAGAAATAGCTTGGGGAGAGGTGGTTATGGAGATACAGTTATAGTTAAAGGAGAAGATATTATGAGCTATAATTTTTGGAAAGGTGAAAGAATTGGACTTAGAGCAGTAGAATTAAAAGATGCAGAAAATTATTACAAATGGTTCTATGATTATGATTGTGAAGCTGATAGATACTGTGATGAAATACATTTTCCAAGAAACTGTGAAGCAATGAATGATATGGTTGAACGAAAGTCAAAAGCAGCACCAGAAAATGATGAATTTACATGGATTATAGAAAATAGTGATGGAATAGCAGTAGAAAATATAAGTACTATAAATTGTAATAGTAGAATAGGAACCTTTGGATATGGATTAGGTATATCAAGAGAATACTGGGGAAAAGGATATGCAAAGGAAGCTATAAAAATAATACTAAGATATTATTTTAGAGAATTAAGATATCAAAAGGCTACTGTTTATGTGTACTCCTTCAATGAAAGATCAATGAAGCTCCATGAAGCCTTAGGATTTAAAAAAGAAGGGGTAATTAGAAGAAGGATATATACCAATGGAAACTATTATGATGAAGTAATTTATGGAATGACTAGTGAAGAATTTGATGAGATAGATAAAAAGCTTGACCTATGATGAAAATAAAGATATATGAATAAAAGGATGATATAAAATGAAAATTAGGAATTTATCGCAAGAAAGAATAGTAGATTTCGTAAGCTACTGCAAGAGTCATAGAAAAGAAGTAGATGATAGTTTTTTATACGACGAGGATTTAGAAAGGTTTAAACTTGGTGAAGAAAACCCGACCTATCTTTTAATTGATGAGGAGGAGAATATTATTGGAGCAGCTTCTCTTATTATTGATGAATATCATAAAAAAGGTAAAAAAGGCAGGTTTAGAATATTTCATAGCATAACAAATAATGTAGAAGGTTATAGAAAAATGCTAGGAGAAATATTAAAACATACAGAAGAAATAAATAAGATATTTGTTTTTGTTAAAGAAGAGGATAAAGAGATTATAAATATTCTTAATAGTTTGAATTTTTATATTGAAAGATATTCCTTTTCACTTAAAAGAGATATAGGACCTATAGAAGCAGCAATATTTCCAGAAGGATTTAATTTAAAAACTTTTGAATTTAATAGAGATGAGGAGCATTGGTGTGAAGTTAGAAATGCAGGATTTGCAAAACTTAAAGGCAGTGAAACACCTAGAACGCCTGAAATGATAAGTGAAATGCAATATGATGTAGGCCTATTACCAGGAGGTATGAAAATTCTATATAACCATGATGAGCCAGTTGGAATAGTGGGTGTGTCAAGTGAGATTGAAGACGGCATAGAATATGCATTTATATATTCTCTAGCAGTAAAGTCTGAGCATCAAGGAAAAGCTCTTGGGAAAAACCTTCTAAGAGCAGCTCTACACCATGGAAAAACTCTTGGTATAGATAGGGGGATGCTCACTGTGAATGGAGAAAATGATAAGGCTTTAAGTTTATATCTTAAGGAAGGCTTTTATAAGGATGAGGTAGTAATTTGCTATAACTATGATATAAGGTAAATTGTTAGTGGATTAGAGATTTTTTTAGGGCTCAGTAAAAAGAGTTAAATATGTATTGGAGGAACCGTAAATGAATCTAGAATTTAGAAAACCTACAGAAGCTGATTCAAGAGAGGTTGTTACTTGGAAGTTTGAAGGGGAATATTCCTTTTATGATAATGACAAAACAGAATTAAAAAAAGAATGGGCACTAAATCTTCATAAAGAAGAGAATACCTATGCTATATATAATGAGGACAATGAATTAATAGGAAACTGCTGCTTTGAATTTGATGAAGAAGGAGTTTCCTTTGGAGTTCAAATAAAGCCTTCATTAACAGGTAAAGGTATGGGCATAGAAGTAGTAGCAGCCCTTTTAGAATTTGGAAGAGAAAAGTATAAGTTTACTGAGATATCCTTACTGGTTGCTAAGTTTAACCAAAGAGCCATAAAAGTTTACAAAAGATTAGGATTTACAGTTAGTGAAGAGTTTATGTGGCATGTAAATGGTGAGGACAAGGAATTTTATGAAATGAGAAAGGTATGGTAAAAATAGGTGAAAGCTATGAGAAGTTTATTTGTAATAGGAGATAGCATATCAATCCATTATGGTCCATACCTTAGAGAAATGATAAAGGACAAATTTGCCTATGATAGAAAAAGAGGATTAGAGCATGCTCTAATAGATTTAGACAAGCCAGTTGGAGCTAATATAGGAGATAGTAGTATGGTTTTAGAATATCTTCAAGAGGAGTATAACTTAGGAAGAAAATAGGATGTTCTAATAATAAACTGCGGAATGCATGATCTTAGAAGAGACAGAGAATCTAATAGTGTTCAAATTGAAATAGATGAATATAGAAGGAATCTAAAGAGCATTGTTGAAATTTCAAAGAAAATGGCTAATGAAGTTATATGGATATCTTTAACACCTATTATTGATGAAATTCATAATGCAAGAAAAGCTGGAGTTCTAAGATATAGTAGTGATGTTGAAAAATATAATGAGGTTTCAACGTCAGTTATGAAAGACGGCAATGTGAAAATTATAGATTTATATAACTTTACTAAAAATTTAGGTAGAGATATTTACTGCGATCACGTGCATTTTAAAGATGAAGTTAGAAGATTACAAGGGGCCTTTATTGCAGGATACTTAAATTCAATATAAGAGATGGAGGTGAAATTACGGTAATAAAAGATTTTGAGAAATTTATTGTAGATGTATTTAAGGAGGAAAAACTAAATCTAGTAGAGGGAAAAGGAGAATATGGCTTTACTAATATAGGAAGAGACAGTATTAAAAAAGTAGGATATTGTACTAATTTAACTCCAGATTCAGCTAAAGAAGCGATTATTAATAAAGTGGATTTACTAATAACTCATCACGATGCATGGGAATGGATAGATGGAATGAAGAAACAGGCTCTTAGTATATTAAAAGAGAATAATACATCTCATTTTTATGTACATGCTCCCTTAGATGATGCTGAGTTTGGTACAAGTGTTTCATTGCTTGAGAAATTAGGTCTTAGAGTTACAGAAAAATTTGCTCAGGATGAAGGATTCTACAATGGAAGAGTTGGAGAGGTAGATGAGCCTATAAGTCTTGAGATTTTAACAGACAACATAGAAAGTTTGTTAGAGGAGTCAGTTCGTGTTTGGAAGAATAAAGATAAGAAAATTAAGAAAGTAGAGGTTGTAGCAGGGGCAGGATTCTCAGCTATTGATATGAAGGAAGCTATGGACTTAGGATGTGATGCATATTTTACTGGTGAAAAGATATTATATACAATTCAATATGCAAAACAGGCAAATATAAATCTTATTGTAGGAAGCCATACCTGTAGGCATCTTCAAAAAAATAATAGACCAGTATGTTAGCCTATTTTCCATCATACTGCGTTGCCAGAACTTGCCCATAGCAATCACTATGAGCAGAACCTGACGCCTTGTCTGATATAAAATATACTAGCATCTTTGGTTTATTATTTTCTTTCAGATGCCTTTTACTGAAATCTTTGGAGTGGAGAGTTTATGTAGTCTACTTAAGGAAGCTTATCCAGAGATAGAGATTATTAAGATAAAGGAAGAACATATTGAATAGTATGATTATATTGCGACGTAACTATTGAAATTTAGAGTACAAATAATATTCTTTGAAAACTGAATAAGGTGGTATTAGAAAATGTAAGCTATTTCTACGAAAATAAAAAACAATACAATAAAATGTAAAATGCGATGTAATTTACATGTAACTTAAGGTGTAATTATTATATATTATAAAATAACTATATGTTTAATTAAATAAGTTACAACATAGATTTTCTATGATGCAATAAAATTTGTTTTGAAAGGGTGATTTGATATGAAAAAAAGTATAAGCAACAAAATAAATAAAGCCTGGAGGGTGACTATATTTTAACCCTCCATTATTTAGGGAGGATAAAAATGAAGTTAAAAAAGTTTGAGTTAAGAGATTTGACTGCATGTGCAGAAATTATGATGTCAGTATATAATAATGAGCTTTGGCAATGTCGTTGGTCATTGGATACAGCAAAAGACTATTTGATGGATTATGTGGAATGCAAAAAATTCATTGGATATACATTATGGTTAGACGATGAAATCAAAGGTGCCATATTCTGCCATGAAAAAATTTGGTGGAACAATAGTGAGATTTTCATTGACGAAATGTTTATATCCCCTGAACTTCAAAGACAGGGATATGGAACAGAGTTACTAAGTGTAATTGAAAACTATATTAAAGAACATAGCTTAGCAGGTTTTACATTAACAACAAACCGTTTTGCGCCTGCACCGAAGTTTTACAGGAAAAATGGTTTCTCAGATGCAGAACATGTTCTTTTCATGTTTAAAGAAGTATAGAAATAATTTTTAGTGCGCATTTTTCTTATTTAACAATTAAACTATAAAATTGAATCTTTCAAGTAAATCGAAAGATATTATTATTGCAGCTAAAGATAAAAGGATCAGAGAACTTGAAGAAGAGAATAAGAAGTTGGAAGAACAGTTAGAGATACTAAGAGGTAAGCTGTATGAAAAAATGTAAGTATACAAAGTTTCTTTGTATTATGATGTAATACAAAGAAATTGATTACAACCAAGGTAATAATGAGAATCGAAGGCAAAACATGATGAAAATGAGGAGGTAAGTATATGGATGTTTCACATATTGTTGAAAGAATTAATAATCTTTTTAATGTAACAAATAAGGAAATCTATTCTAGTGAATCTGGGATTACATACCATGCAGATAAAAAAGTTAAAAAATTAGGATACTGTGTTAACCTAACACTTGAAACTATAGAGGAAGCAAGAATTCATGGAGTTGATATGATGATGACACACCACGATGCATGGGATGAAATATATGGATTAAAAGAGGCATGTATAGAAAAACTAGCAGAGTATGGTATAAGTCATTACTATAATCACTTGCCACTTGATGACTGTAACTTTGGAACAAATGATAGTTTATTGAAAAAATTGAATTTAAAAAATGTTAAAAGAACCCACGAATGGGAAGGGTTATATTTTGGTAGAGTCGCAGAATATGATGAAGAAATTGAATTTAATGAATTAGTAAGAAATATTGAAAATCTACTTGAAGAACCAGTTAAATCTTGGAAGTTTAATGACAAAAAGGTGAGACGAGTGGGCTTAGTCTGTGGTAATGGAGGGCCAACAACTTGCCTTAAGGAAGCAGTTGAAAATAAATGTGATGTATACATTACAGGTGAATGTAATTTGTATACGATTCAATATGCTAAGTTTAAAGGGATAAATCTTATCATTGGGAGTCATACTTTCACAGAATTTTTTGGAATTCAAAGTTTAGCATTGAAATTGAATGAGAATAAAAAAGAACTTGAATTAGTGAGGCTTAATGAAGAGCATTATGAAGCAAATATAAAATAAGTCAGTGTAGGGTGCACTACACTAGATATGGAAAGGAGATGATAACTTGGATATAAAATATTTATTTGATGATGTAGTTTTAAATTATGAAAAGAGCCGTCCAAATTATGGAACTGAACTATTTAAAGATATAATAAAACATGCAGAAATTGATATGGACAAGTCACTTATAGAGGTAGGTTGCGGAACAGGTCAAGCTACAGAGCCATTTTTAAAAACAAAATGTAAAGTAACAGCAGTTGAACTAGGTGAAAATCTTTATTCATATACAAGAGAAAAGTTCAAGCCTTATAAAAATCTGAATGTTGTTCAATCTGTTTTTGAAAAGTATTAAGTAAGTCGCAATCAGTAAGATATTGCGAAGTACATTAAGGAGGATTATAATGGGCATTTCCGTTGATGAACTTTTTACATTGAGAGAATTAGACGCAAAAGTAATATTTGGAGGGGTTAAGCATCCTTGGGAAGTTCTTACAAGAATTAATACTTTCATTTTTGAGTACGCAAAAACTCTGCCAAATGATTTTGAAAGAATAGAGGAATTTATATGGGTTGGCAAAGGCACTACTATTGAAAAAAATGTTCTGATAAAAGGTCCAGCAATTATCGGTTATAATTGTGAAATCAGGCATTCTGCTTACATTAGAGAAAATGTTATCATTGGTAATGATGTTGTCGTTGGAAACTCAACTGAAATTAAAAATTCAATTCTCTTCAATAAAGTGCAGGTTCCGCATTATAATTATGTTAGTGATTCAATATTAGGGTATAAATCCCATCTGGGGGCAGGTGTAATAACCTCTAATTTAAAGTCCAATGGAACGTTAGTAAAAGTAAAATATGGTACAGATATTATTGAAACTGGTTTAAGGAAATTTGGTGCAATTTTAGGTGATTCAGCGGAAGTAGGATGTAATACAGTTTTAAACCCAGGGACAATATTAGGAAAAGGTAGTATTGTTTATCCATTATGTTCTGTGAGGGGTTATATTCCAGAGAATAGTATTTTGAAAAATAGTGGTGAAATTGTAGAGAGAAAACAAAGTTATTAACAGGCTATACACGGAAAAGAGTATAAAAAGAAAAGAGGTGAGTTTTAGTGAGGGTTTGGTACTTGTTATACATTCTCTAACTAAAGATAAGAGATGATAAAAATAATTTATAAATTTGAAGAAGTAATTGATTTTACATGGGAATTGAGTCAAAATGATTTACATGCTAGTTATCCAAGAAGGGAATCAATGAAGAATATTAAAGAAAATATTGAAAGAGCTATCCGTTCAGATAATAGAAATATAGTAGCTTGCTATTATGAAGATGTATTATTAGGAGTTTGTGTTTATTTTTGGGAGCATGATGAAAAATATGCACAAACAGAAATGTTTTTAATAAGGGAAAATTATGAACAAATTGCAGAAGAATTAATTGATTATATAAGTAAGCAATTACCAGGATATGAACTATTAATAGGTGTACCTCTTTCCAATAAAGACGCAAATCAATTTTTTAAGAAAAAGAATATTGAATGCGTTAGTTATAGTAATGACACCAGGCTATATAATTTAGAGCCACGTATGAATCAAAAACATGATTATGTAGAAAAAATTACCGAAAGTGATTTTAAAGAATACGCTATATTTCATGATAAGCATGCTATTCCTTTAGAAATGTATTATAATAGCAAAAATTTAAAAAAGGATATAGAGCACTTTCGAGTATTTGCTTTTAGGCAAAATGAAGGGATTCACGGAAGTATTTTTGTTAAGGCATTACTAGACCCAAAAGAAAAAGAAGTTTTTGGCTTATTTGTTGATGAAGAATATAAAAATAGTGGTATTGAAAGTATCTTAATCAATGAAATGTTGATGCAATTATATAATGAATTTGGTACATTAAAGGAAATTGCATATTTTATTGATGAGGATTGTACTGATGAATTAAATTCAGCTTTAGATGCAGGTTTTGAGATTAAAGATAAATATAGATGTTATAAATACATACTTTAATTTACTAAATTAACATTTAGTGAAAAGTCGCAGTTTTCTTATTTTATAAATAAAAGTTATAAGCAAACTAATAAATCATATAGCATACAGATTATATGTATAAAATAAAATTAATCGGTGTATAGAAAGTACACTAGATATTATAAAAAGGGGATAATATATGGATAAAAATTATGAGAAGTATGTCAATAATGCAATTGAGTGGTCTAAAAATCATTTAAATTCTAGAGAATATTGTTATCATTGTTTGGCTTTTGTAGAGGATGCATTAGAGAGAAGTAATGATATTGAAATCTTTGGTGGAGATACTGCAAAGGAATCTGCTGATTTATATGAAGCATATAAGCATACAGATATACCTCCAAAAGGAACCTTTGTTTTTTATGACTGCTCGGGAGTAATTAATGATGAATATAAAAATTGGGGACATGTTGGTTTGTCTATGGGAAATGGAGAGGTTATCCATGCTTGGGATAAAGTAAGGATTGATAATTACCTTGATATAGAAAAGTTAGTAGCTGCTCCAGGATGGGAAAAACCAAAGTTCATTGGATGGGTGCCACTTGAACGGATTATGCTTGGGTTTCAAAGAAAAACTTATTAGATATAAAATTATCACTATTTATGTAATAGGAGATTGTATATATGGTTGATTTACAGGTATATTGTCTTAATGACTTACATGAAACAAAAAAACGTGAAACTGTTGAATTATTTGTTGATGGATTTAGAAACATATTCTTATTTACAGAAAATAAGTTCGAATTAATTGAACTCTTTTTACCGTCTTTAGATACTTCAATGATTTATGTTTGTTGTTATAAGGAAAAAATTGTTGGAGTTCTTGGTATTGGCACAAATAAGAAAAGAGTATTTTGTTTTGATATTCAAGTATGTCAAAAGATATTCGGAAAAATTAAAGGGATGATGATATATAAACAGCTTAAGATGATTGCAGAAACTCCAGCAGTAAAGAAGGATTCTGATTTATATATTGATTACTTGACTACTGATGCAGGTATGCGTGGAAAAGGAATAGCTACAAAGTTGTTAGATTTTGTATGCCAATTACCAGAATACAATGAATGTTATTTAGAAGTGCTATCGAAAAACACCAATGCAAAACGACTATATGAGAAATTGGGATTTAAGGTGTATAAAAAGAGTTTTAATTTTTTTACTATTATTCAGGGATTTGGATATCCAATAAAAATGAATAAGCGAATAAAATGAGTATTTTCTTTTAATTAATATATGGCAATTAAAAAAAGTTTTATAGAATATGTTTGTAAGAGGTAAAAGAGGTGTAATATGTACTTACCAAAAGATATAAAAGACATAGTAGTATTGATGCAGTCTGAAGAATGTAAGGAAGGTATGTCTAGAGCAAAGGTGATCCGTTACTATGATAATTGTAAAGAATTCTTTTTAAAAATTGAAAAGATAAATGATGAAGTTATAAGAGAATATGAGATGTATCAGTGGCTTATAGGGAAACTACCAGTACCGAAAATTGTTTATAGAGTTGTAGAGGATAATGTTTCATATATGTTAATTGAAGCTGCGAGGGGTAAGATGCTAGAAGATGACACTTATCGCAGTAGGCCAGAAAAGTTAGTAGCATTAGCTGCTAAAGGGATTAAATTATTACAAAGTGTGGATGTTCATGAGTGTCCTTTTGATAGTAGAATAGATGGAAAACTAGAGAAGGCAAGAAAAAGAATTGAAAGTGACTTAGCAGGAAGAATAGATAAAAATGTATATACAGAGGGACTATATACTCCTGAAGATGTATATAGATACCTTATAGAGAATAAGCCAGAAGAAGAACTGATTTTTTCCCATGGAGACTATTGTTTTAATAATTATTTTACGAATGGAACAGAGATTACAGACTTTATAGATATGGGACGAGCTGGTGTAAGTGATTTTTATCAAGATATTGCATTATGTGTTCGTGAATTAATGGATTTTGAACCAAAATACACAGAGATGTTCATAAAAGAGTTGGGAATAGAATCAAATTGGGAAAAGATAAAATATTATATTTTATTAGATGAGTTGTTCTAAGTTTGAGCATGATCTGTAGTTGCTTAATTCATAATATTAGATTTTGAAATTACAAGTAAAAAAATAAATAACTTATAAAAATGCCTTATTATTTAGAAGCTAAAGATTGCTGGAGTTAGAGCAAAGGAAATTAAGTCTAAACTTGATGGACAATTTCGTGGTAAAGCAGAACAAGAGATTGATGATATAATTTCTAATTTATCTAAATTTATGAGTTTTAATTCGTTACCGAAGTTAAATTTTACCCTATTTTAAAGCAAGAATTAGACCTTATGGAAAAAGAAATGGAAATATACAAAGAGTTAGGACAAGAAAGGTCTTGGCAAAGGCAATATGTTAAATATAAGTATTTAAAACCATTAGTAGATAGTTTGGAGGAGCAAATGAATAAAGAAAAATAATAACAATAAAAATACAGAAGGATTAAAGGAATTTGCAGAAAAGAAGAACCAAGAAATTATCAAAAAGGTTAATAAGGCAATAGATAAATTAAAAAATATGAAGTAAGTTGCGATCGTAAAATTTTACGAAATAAAGAATATTTATATTTGATAAAAGAGGTGTTATTTTGAAATTGGTGCTTATAATCGGAGACACTGCTGTCGGCAAAATGACTGTCGGACAAGAACTAGCTAAAATTACGGATTTACGTTTATTCCATAATCATATGATGATTGAACCTGTACTGGAGATATTCGGATATTTCAATGGAAAAGCTATCACTCGTATGAGAGAAGTTATTTTTGAAGAATTTGCAAATTCTGAACACTATGGATTGATTTTCACATATATGTGGGCATTTGACCAGCAATCTGATTGGGATTATGTTGAATATGTTTGTAACATTTTCAGAAAACATAATGCAGATATATATTATGTGGAGCTTGTTGCTCCTCAAACAATCAGATTACAAAGAAATACTACTGAAAATCGTCTGAAAAATAAAACTTCAAAACGAGATATAGAAATGTCAAATCAAAGACTTATAAATGATGATAACAAGTATCGTTGTGTAAGCAATGATGGTGAAATTCCTTATGATAACTATATAAAAATCGACAATACCAATCTTTCAGCGGAAATTGTTGCATACACAATAAAAGAGCAATTTGGGCTGTAATATCTGATTAGAATAACTATAAACTTTAATTCAGATTTTTCTTATATGATGAATTATCAACAAAGTTATTAAAATGTTATACAAATAAAATAGTATAAAAAGAAAGGAAGTGAGTCTTAGTGAGAGGTTGGTACTTGTGATACGCTCCCTCACTAAAGATAATTTATGATTGAATATAAATTTGATACGCAGTTATTGATTGAAGGAGAAGGTCTTTCAGAAGATAAAATAAATGAGTATATTACAAAAAATATTGAAGGTGATTGCTTACTTGTGGTAGGTGATGAGGAATTGATTAAAATTCATTTTCATACAAATACCCCATGGAAAGTGCTTGAATATTGCGCTTCACTAGGTGATATTCATGATATTGTTATAGAAAATATGGAAAGACAGTCCAAGGGTCTTCAAGGTTAAACAGAATAAAAAATCATTGCAAATTTCAATTTACCTAATCAGAAATATATAAACCTATATAAACAATTTCAAATAAATTATAAAATAATCTATTTATAATAATTTTAATTATTTATAGTAAGAGTTTTATAAATTAGGTTTTTCTTAATAGGTATTGGAGGGTTTTTATGGAAGATAATATTATAAATGATAAATCATTATCTAACATTGAATTAATGGAAGGAGTCAGTTTTAGAAGATTTAAAGAAAGCGATTTTTCTTCTATTCAAAACTTGTATAAAGAAGAGAAATGGATGACATTTATAAATAGAGAGAAAGATAGTTTAGAGTCATGGAAAAATTCTAGTATTGCCATTGTAGCCGTTGAAGTAGATAAAATAGTTGGACTAGTACGAGGTTTTACAGATGGTAATATTACTACATTTATAGCAGAAATTATAGTGCATAAAGATTATAAAAAAAAGGAATAGGAAAAGCTTTATTAGATATTTGTCATAAATTGTATCCTAAAACAAGAATAGAGTTGCTTGCAGACGAAGAGGTATATGAATTTTACAAGAAAAATAAATTTAAAAAAATTATGGGATTTAGAAAGAGTTATGAAGTATAAATAAAAATTATTTATACTTCACATTACTAAATTAGATAATAAATAATAAAAGGAATTTAGGGCTTAACATATAATTATATGTTATAGGGTAAAAAGGAGTGATGTTTTATGAGAAGTTATAATGTATTTAATCGTACTGTAAACGATATGCTTCAAGCAAAGACCATAATGACTCAGTTAGCTATGCTTTGCTTGGAGCCTAATGTATCTATTAGCTAAAAGGCATCTTTAATTAAATATTTTTCTTGAGATGCTAAAAACTAGGCTCCCATAATACATGAGCTTACTTTTTCATAGGTCTTTGCCTTAATTTACAAAAATTAAGGAGGGGCAAAAATATGAAATATGTTAAAGCACACAATGTGTTACCAGAGGAGATAATAGAATTAATTCAACAATATATAGATGGGGAATATTTATATATCCCTAGAAAAAGTGAAAATGAAAAAGCTTGGGGTGAAAAAAATGGAACAAGAAATAGCCTCAAGAAAAGGAATAATGAAATTTTTGAAAAATATACTTGTGGAACTAAAGTTTCAGAACTTGCAAGTGAATATTTTCTTTCAGAACAAAGTATAAGAAGAATTATAAGCAGAGAAAGAAAATTAAGTGCTTAAATAAAAAATAAAATCAATAAAAACGTCTTATTATCAATAAAATTTTGGTAATAAGGCATTTTTTTGCTTAACTTTAATATAGAACTGTTTTGGCCATATAATATAACTTTATTAAATAGTAAAATTTTAGTAAGGAAACCTTCAATCAATTAAAAATTGAGAATTATGGTTAAAATTAATTTATTTAATATATTTTTGTGGGGGTGAATAGTGTTCGCCAGTTATATGAATTCATAAATTAAGTTTAAAAGAGGTACATCTATAGGAAATATTTTAATATGAACTTAGACTATTAAAATAAAAGGTATTAAGGGGGAAAAATAAAATGAGAAAAGATGATAAAACAATTGAAAACATAAAGATGTCTTTAAAAAAATTTCAAGAACAGTATAACGAAGGAAATGCTCATAGTCCAGAAGCTTTTGTTAAGGAGTTCTTTATAGATGAGAAAGATACAAGTCTTGTAGGGTCAGGATTGAATAGCTGGTGTTTTGGAATAGAAAATATAAAGGATGAAATAAATAGCTACTGGACAAAGGAAGAAAAACATCTAAAGCATATAGAGCTAGATATAGATGATGCAGTTATAAATTTAGAAGGTAAAGCAGCTGTTGTATCTATTTCGGGGAAAAATACAAGAAATATAAGTGAAGAAAAAACCTATGAAGATATGATAAACAAGTTATCTAAGGAATTAAATGCTGATAATGTATCAAAAGGAACCTTAGCTAAACTTTTAAATGAAATCTCAGAAGGGATAGTTAATCTAAACTCAGGAGAAAAATATATAAGCCAAGAAGAAAAATATATAGAGCCTTTTAGAGTGACCATGGTAATGGTTAATACTGATTTAAATTGGATGATAAAGCATATGAAGATATCTTTTAGTGGAAATGGTTTAGAGATAACACTTAATAACTATAATGTGGAGGATAAATTTAAGCTTATTCCAGTAGAGAAGGAAGAAAATTTAGAGATAGAAGAAATTCAAAAAGTATTGCAAGTCTTTCAAGAAGCTTATGATAAACGGGATGTAAATTTAGTGGACAGCTATGGAGATGAGCTACTTCATAAGGATGAAAATTTATTTATATTTGGAACAGACCAAGGAGAGAATTTTTATGGGTTTGAAGAAGGCAAGGAATTATTTGAAGGAGATTGGAAGTATTGGGGAGATTTTAATTTAAATAAAGAAAATGCATATATCTCTATTTTAGATAATATAGCAGTAGTTTATTCAAAGGCAATTATAAAATTTACTTGGAAAGAAGACAATGTTTCCAAATGGCCTAAATTGAACCTAGATTATTATGTAAATAAAACAGAAAAATCCAATGTGGAAATAATATATAAAATTCTATCATCAATGGCCAACTGCCTAGATATCATGGTAAATGATAAAGAAAATGTTTTTTGCTCTATGAAATTCTTTGGAGTATTAATAAAAAAAGATGGTAAGTGGAAATTTAATCATATGCATTTTTCAGATATAGTTGAGTAACATGGCAAAAGAAAGGATTTAAAATCAGAGCAATTATTAATAGGGTTATTTTTGAATGGACTGGGAATATGAAGATAAAAAGAAAAAATCATATTAAGTTTTTTCTAAAATATTTAAAAACATAAAAACTTGCTGCAATATTACTTATATTTGTATCATTAGCTAATATTGAGATACAACTAATAAATCCTCAGATATCAAGATATTTTATAGATGAAGCAACTAAAGGAAATGTAGGTAAAAATTTAACTTTAGCTGCACTAATGTTTATAGTAGTAGCATTTATAGCACAAATATTTAGTATTTTAGTAAGTTACACAGGACAAAAAGTAGCTTGGAAGGCCACTAATGAAATAAGAATAGATTTAGTAGAACATTGTATAGACTTAGATAGGAGCATAACTCAGGAGAACTTATAGAGAGTAGATGGAGATGTATGTAGAATAGAACATGTAATCAGTGATGAAACTTTCCAAGGTTTAAAAAGAATTTTGGAAGATAATAATGTTATTTAATATTTATGGGAGTCAAGGATTAGACTAAATCTCCTTCTACTGACTGGTGTTACAATTTACGTTCTTTCACAGAAGGTTATTCAAAAAGAAAAAGAAAAATTACAGGAATTAAGGTAATATTCCTGTAATTTTTTTATTTTAAGGAAAGCGTAACCACTTGCAATACAATGAATCTATTTTTGACAATATGGTGGTTCTGCTCCTATTTGCATAAGTCCCGTGGGGTAATTCCAAACCTTTCTTTAAAAGTTTTTGAAAAGTGGCTTACATTTGTATACCCTACAGCAAAAGCTGTTTCGCTTACATTATGCTCTCCACCCTCAAGTAGAGAGAAAGCTTTTTCAAACCGTTGTTCACGAATGAACTCATATACTGTTTTCCCAAAATATTGTTTAAAGGAACGTTTTAACTTACAATCATTCATATGAATGGTGCGAGATAATTCTAGTAATGTAGGAGGAGATTCTAACCTATTTAATAGAATTTCCCCGGCATACATCAAACTCTCTATATCTGTTTTTGACAGTTGATTAAAGTAATTCTTAGAAAAATCTTCACAAATCAATTTTTCAATATTTATAGACATCAGCTCTAAAATATAGCTTTCAAGTAACAGCTTGTTGAGGTTGTCCGATTCTTTAGTAAAATATAAATCTAATTTTCTTATAATACTCTCCTCTCGCGCATCACTTTTAAAATCACAGCAATAGTATGCACCGTTTTGAAATGAGCTAAAACCGATATTGTTTTTACCGCAAACTGCTTCACAAAAATTGTTAAAGGCATTGGAACTAACCCAAATAGAATATAATTGTATTTCCTCACCTTTATCGTATTCAGAATGACAGGTAGCCTGTTCTAGAAAACCTAAGGATGAATAACCTGGTCGAAGTTTCATAGGGATGGTATTTACTTCTCCACAGATGGAACTTTTTCTGCTATAGCTTAATTCAAATACAGGAGATGTGGCTGCAGATTTTCTCTCTGCTTTATCTGGTAATATGCCTGAGGAAATCGTGATATGTATATCTGGTCTTACAGCAATAATTTTCTTTGCAAATATATTGGAAGATTCAAACTTTAAGGGTAAATATAGCATTTTATCACTCCTACATTGTTTCATTCTTATCTATTAAAAAATAGAATAGATGAAAACTATCTATTTTCATTATAGTTAGCTATTGCTAACCGGTCAAGAACTACATTTAATGCTGGAAAAAACAATTTGGATTATGGCTAACGAAAATCTATTTAAATTCCAAAAACTGTTATAAAGAGTGGATTCCGTCTAGAGATAAAGAAAATCCGCCTAGAGGTAGAAAGAAAGATGTTTTTTCAATATACTAATCGATGTTAGCTTAAACTAACTAAAATATAATAACAAATAGGAGGATTTAAATGAATAAAAAATTTATTATACCAATTTGCCTCATTTTGGCGATTGTAATGACAGCATGCTCTTTTATAGAAAATAATTCACAAACATCAGGAAAATCTACAAATTCTGTTAATCAAGGTAATGAGACTATTATAGTGGAGGATATGAAAGGTGATGTTGAAATTCCTGCTAATCCACAACGCATTGTAGATGTTTCGGGCTCTGCAGACGAGCTTATTATTTTGGAAATGCCTTTTATTGCCTCAGCCAATACTAGTATGTTTGACGGTGTAACGGTGCCAGACTATCTTCAAGAATATTTTACTGGAAATAACGTGGAGACAGTAGGAAATTATTCAGGTGCTAGTGCATCAGGAGATCTTAATCTTGAGAAAATTGCGGAACTGAATCCAGACCTTATTATCATGAATATTCGCCATGAAAAGGTATATGAACAGCTGAAATCTATTTCACCTACAGTTATGCTAAGTGATGATATGAGTTTTGTTAACTGGAAAGGACGTTTCCAGCAGCTGGGAAAGTGGTTCGGTAAAGAGAAAATTGTAGATAGCTGGCTTGAGGATTATGATGCAAAAACTGCAGAGCTTGCTGCAAAGGTAAGGAAAGTAGTAGGCGATGAAACTTTTGCAGTCATAGAAGCTAATTCAGTACATTTCGGGTCCTATTATGTTTATAGGACAGGTGGGCCTGGAGAACTCATATTTGATGCAATGAAGCTGCCACCATCTGCTGGAACCCCCGAGGTTGTTTGGGGAGAAGTAGTGGATGCAGAATATTTCTCAAAAATTGATGCGGATCATATCTTTTTCTTCAGTGATGACGGGAAGGTTGGAGATACGGAAAACAATCCTACTTGGCAAAATCTGAAAGCTGTTAAAAATGGGAATGTATACTATGGTTTAAATGATGAACAGTATGACATGGCTTATACACCTAACGGTAAACTGCTTTATATGGAGAAAATGGCGAATGCCATTATCAATCATACAAATGTGGAATAAGGAAAATACAAGAAAGGAAAGAAATTCTGTGAAGATTACATCAGCTTTTACAAAATGGATACGCACAAAGACTGGATACTGGCTATCTTTATTAATATTGGTTGGCATATTACTTATATCCATTCTAATATCCGTAAGTGTTGGAGTTGCTGGAGGAAATCTTAACATACTGTTACATACACTTACTTATAAAGGCAATCTTTCCGAAATAGGGAAAGTAATGCTGGAAATGCGTATGCCGAGAGTATTGGCTGCCTGCTTTACTGGAGCGGCATTTGCTCTTGCAGGTGCTGTTATGCAAGGGATTACAAGAAATCCATTAGCTGATGCTGGTCTTTTGGGAATAAATGCAGGAGCGGGTTTTCTTGTTTCTCTTACTGCTGTTTTTCTTCCATCAATATCCGCTCTTAGTATGATGGTTGCAGCATTTATAGGGTCAATCATTGCGGTACTGATGGTATATGGTTTAGGCATGGGTAAGGGAAAATCCGAATCAATTCAGTTAATTTTAGCGGGTTCAGCTGTTTCTGCTCTATTAACTGCTTTGAGTCAGGGGATTTCTCTGGTTTTTGGTCTTTCAAAATCTTTATCCTTTTGGACTGCTGGAAGTTTGTCAGGAATTACATGGCAGCAGCTTATTATAACAATTCCATGGATTGTTGGAGCTGCACTTTTAAGTCAGTTCCTTTCTTCTCAATTATCAATATTAGCTCTAGGTGAGGAAAGTGCCGCTGGTCTAGGAATAAATGTAAAATTAGTTCGCCTTATTGGAATGGCTGCAGTTTTGATCATGGCAGGTGCCAGTGTTTCTTTGGTAGGAGGAATTTCCTTTATAGGATTAATTGTACCACATTCAGCACGTTTTTTTGTTGGAACAGATTATGGAAGGCTTTTGCCTGTGTGTGCTCTGTTAGGTGCAATATTATTGGTACTTGCCGATATAGTGGCTCGCACTATTAATGCTCCTTTTGACACTCCTGTAGGAGCACTGGTTTCAGCAATTGGTGTTCCAATCTTTCTGGCGTTAACCTACCAGAGGAAAGGAGCAATTATATGACAAAACAAAGCATACAACGACTAGTGCTATGGTTTCTTTTAATAGCAGTTTGTATTATTATACTTTTATCTGTGAATGTGGCATATTCAAATATTTCTTATAGATATGTCATTGATAGCTTACTTAATCCGCAAGGAGTAGATTCATCTACCGTCCTTTTACACATTCGCCTTCCTCGCATCATCCTAGCTTTTATATGTGGAATGGGCTTAGCATTATCAGGATGTATACTGCAGACTGTGACAGGAAACCAGCTGGCTGATCCAGGGATTTTAGGAATAAATGCCGGAGCTGGGTTTATGGTTATGCTATTTCTAACTTTTTTCCCTTCTTTGCACATTAGTACTATGGTATATCAGCCTATTTTTGCAATGATTGGAGGGCTTTTAGTTGCATGGATTTTATACATTTTTTCTAAAAGAAGTGGAAAAGTAAGACCTTCCTATCTTTTACTAGGAGGAATTGCTGTTTCAGCAGGTTTTACTGCAATTATGACAATTATGGCTTCCAACATGGATAATAGCAGCTATCAGTTGGTCTATAGATGGTTATCAGGAAATATATGGGGAACTAGCTGGTATCAAGTAAAAGCATTGATTCCTTATCTTTTAGTCTTTATTCCAATTCTTTTTACTAAGGCTAATGTTTTGGATGTACTTCTCTTAGGTGAGGAAGCTTCCTTAGCATTAGGTGTTAGGGTAGAGAGAGAAAGAAGGATATTATTGATTGTTTCCGTTGCATTAGCTGCAAGTTGTGTCTCTGTCAGTGGAGGGATTAGTTTTATTGGTTTAGTAGGACCCCATATTGCAAGAAGGTATATAGGAGCAAGACATCGTATGCTTATTCCTATTTCGATGCTAATAGGAGGTTTGCTTTTACTCATGGCGGATACTATTGGTCGTTCGCTATTTCAGCCAATTGAAATACCAGTTGGAATCGTCATTTCTGTTTTAGCTGCACCATATTTTTTATATCTGCTTCGAAAGCAGATAGGGAGGTGAAATACAGTGGAATATTGTATAAAAGCCAGCAAATTATCCGCTGGATATAATGGGATTTTAATTTTTTCTGATTTTAATATAGAGATTCCTAAAGGAAAAATTACAACGCTGATTGGCTCTAATGGTTCAGGAAAATCTACTATTCTTAAAACTTTGTCCCGATTAATTGCTCCTACTGAAGGCGTAGTATGTTTAGAGGGAAAGTCAATTCATAGTATGCCAACGAAGTTGGTGGCACAAAATTTGGCTCTTCTCCCTCAAGGAGCACAAATTCCTTCTGGCATTACTGTGGCAGATTTAGTTGAATACGGAAGATTTCCATATCGAAGGAAGATGTCAGGGATTAGGTTAGAAGATAAGAAAATTATTAAATGGGCACTATCTTGTACAAATATGACAGAGTTTGCTGATAGGAAGATGGATCAGCTTTCAGGGGGACAGAGACAGCGCGGTTGGATTGCAATGGCATTGGCACAGAAAACAAAGATTCTATTTCTTGATGAACCCACAACTTATCTGGATATTTCTCATCAATTGGAAACATTGAATCTATTACGGCAATTAAACATAGAGCAGGGAGTCACTGTTGTCATGGTTCTCCATGATTTAAATCATGCCATAATGTTCTCTGATTATCTTATAACTATTAAGGAGGGGAAAGTACATAGTACCGGTTCTCCAGAAGATGTGATTATACCTCAAACCATTCGAGAGGTTTTTGATGTAGAGGCAGAGGTGATTCGTCATCCTATTTTAGATGTACCAGTATGTCTTCCCTATGGTGTAGGAGGTCAAGTATTAGATAAAAGAAAGGAGATAAAAATTTAGTGAATACTTATAAGAGATTATTTAAATATGTTCCAGAAAAAATGAACTATTTACGTCTTTCGGTGGTCTTCTCTATAATAACTACGGTATTGACCATTGTTCCATACTATTATTTATGGAATTTTTTAAGGGAATTCTTTGCAGTGGAAAGCTTAGGAAATGCTATGGATTATGCAGTTACTGTAGTAGCTTTGCTTATAGTATATGTGGTAGTATATCTTGCAGCATTATGGATGTCTCATTTGTTGGGATTTAGGCTTGAAACTAATTTAAGAAAAGCAGGAGCTGGGTATTTGATGAATGCTTCATGGAGCTTTTTTGATATGAATTCATCAGGCCGAATTAGAAAAATAATCGATGATAATGCAAGTAGAACCCATATGGTGGTTGCACATCTTATACCCGATACTACAGTAGCTATACTTGTTCCTATATTGATGTTTATCACATTAATTGCTATTGATTATAAATTGGTAATACTATTACTTATTATTTCCATTTTAGGAGCATTACAGTTTAAGGGAATGTACGGGAATCCAGAATTTATAAAGCATTATACTACAGCCTTAGAAAAGATGAATGCTGAAAGTGTTGAATATGTTAGAGGTATTCAAGTATTGAAAGTGTTCAATGGTACAGTGTATACTTTAAAGTCGCTATATAACTCTATTACTGATTATGCAGAGTTTGCTTTGAGCTATTCGATGAGTTGCAGATTTTCATATGTTTCATTTCAGACTCTGTTTAATCTATGTATTACATTTACTATTCCTTTTGGGATTTTTTTTATAAACCGTGGAGCAAATGCCATGACAATATTAGCTGAAATAATATTTTTTGCAGCATTTGTTAGTATTTTGTTTGCATCTCTAATGAAGGTAATGTATGCAGGCATGTATAATATGCAAGCAAAAGATGTAGTAGATAAATTAGAGGAAATGTTTGATGAAATGAATAAAAAGAAGATAGAACATGGTAGCATAGAAGAATTTAAAAACTTTAATATTGAATTTAAAAATGTTTCTTTTAAATATGAAGAGAACTATGTATTAGAGAATTTAAACTTAAAGCTAGAAGAAGGTAAGACCTATGCCCTTGTAGGTTCTTCTGGAAGTGGTAAAAGTACCATTGCTAAGCTTATAAGCGGCTTTTATAAGATTGATGGTGGAGAAGTCCTTATAGGTGGAGAAAATATCACCGATTATTCTGAAAAGGCTATATGTGAAAATATCACAAATGTATTCCAAAATGCACAATTGTTTAAGATGAGTATATATGAGAATGTAAGGATTGGAGATCAGAATGCAAGTTATGAGGAAGTTATGGAAGCACTTAAACTTGCTAATTGTAACGATATATTGAATAAATTTGAAACTAGAGAGAATACCATAATCGGATCAGAAGGAGTCCACCTATCAGGTGGAGAAAAACAAAGGATAGCTATTGCAAGAGCAATACTTAAAGATGCTAATATCATTATTCTAGATGAGGCATCTGCAGCAGCAGATCCGGAGAATGAATACGAAATTCAAAGAGCTTTTTCTAATTTGATGAAAGGAAAGACTGTTATTATGATTGTTCATAGACTATCTTCCATCAAAAATGTAGATGAAATCTTGGTATTGGATAATGGAAAAATAGTTGAACGTGGAAATGATAAAGAGTTGATGGGCATAGATTCAAGGTATAGATATCTTCAAGGACTATTTTCTAAGGCTAATGAATGGAGGGTTTATGATGAAATGGCTTCAAGATAGATTTTCTCTAAGTGAAACAGGGGCAAAGGGTTTAATTAAGGCATCTATAACTTCTTTTTTCTCGTATATTGCTTATGCTTTACCAGTAATTATTATTTTGATGTTTGTAAATGAGATACTAAATGGAGAATTTAAAAGTACTTTTTTTTATATAATTACAATCATTATTACTGGAGTAATAATGCATATAATTTTAGATATTAATTATGTTAATTTATATAATCAAACCTACAAAGAATCAGCTAATTTAAGGGTTGATATAGCTAATATACTGAAGGATTTACCACTATCATATTTCTCGAAACATGATGTATCAGATTTGTCACAGACCATAATGCAAGATGCAGCTGATATTGAACATGCACTAAGTCATGCAATACCACAGACATTAGGCTTTTGTGCATATTTTATAATCTCTGTAGTGTTTCTATTAATAAATAATATTAAATTGGGTTTAGCAGTATTAGTACCATTATTCGCAAGTATAATTTCAACATATATATCTAAGAGAGCACAAATTGGCGCTTCTACAGAGTACTATTATAAACTCAGAGAAAATTCTGATAAATTTCAAGAAGCCATAGAAATGCATCAAGAGATAAGATCATATTCATTAAAAGATCAAGTATTAGGAGATTTAAAAAAATCTGTAGAAGAAGGGGAAAATATTCATATAAGAACTGAATTTAAGCAGGCTATCCCAATTAATTTAGCTTCAGCATTGGTGAAGGTATCCTTGGGAACCACTATTATTACAGGAGCTATATTGATTATAAACAACGAAATATCCATCATTTATTTTATAGCTTATTTATTGGTAGCTACTAAGATAATGTCAGCAATGGATAATCTTCATCAAAATATGGCTGAAATACTATATCTAGATTCAAGAATTTCCAGAATTAAAGAACTTAGAGAGACCTCAATTCAAACAGGAGTAGAAACATCTCTAAACTCCTTTAATATTGAGTTTAGAGATGTAAGCTTTTCATATACTGATAAAAAGCGTATTATAGATGATGTTTCTTTTACAGTAGAACAAGGAAAAGTAACTGCACTAGTTGGACCATCAGGTTGTGGAAAAACCACTATCCTAAGACTAATGGCTAGGTTATACGATTATGATACTGGAAGTATTTTAATAGACGGTAAAGATATTAAGAAAATTAACACAGAAAGTTTATATGAAAAAATTTCTATTGTATTTCAAAATGTTACGTTATTTAACTCATCAGTAATGGAAAACATCAGAATTGGAAATAAAGATGCAACTGATGAACAGGTAAAAGAAGCCGCAAAATTAGCTCACTGTGAGGAATTTATCCTAAAATTATCTGATGGTTATGATACTTTAATAGGAGAAAATGGAAGCAAATTATCAGGTGGTGAAAGGCAAAGAATTTCAATTGCCAGGGCTTTCTTAAAAGACGCACCAATAATTCTATTAGATGAGATTTCTTCCTCATTAGACGTGGAACATGAAATGAAAATTCAAGAGAGTTTAAATAAGTTAATCATGGATAAAACAGTTGTAATCATTTCTCATAGACTTAAATCAATTGAAAATGCAGACAAGATTATTGTAATGAATTCAGGAAAAGTTGATGCAGTAGGAACACATGAAGAAGTACTGGAAACATCCAGCATATACAAGAATATGATTCAGAAATCTAAATTAACAGAAGAATATATATATTGAAAGATTAGGCAACATTATAGGATTAATAAAGTATGCTCATCAAAACGATAGTCAAAAATGTTTGTTTATTCTGTTTTAACAAAGGTGTTTTCGGTGAATAAAGCCTCCAGTGGGCATATGCTAATTTATTGGAACAAGAAAAAGGGAAATAAACTAACAGGGTTTATGGACTTTTAAGATAATGTGCTGTAATTACTATAACATGAAATAATAAAATCGTTGAATTAACGGGTTAAAATTTTGTATTGTTAAGCGGCGGTTTTATAATTAAAAATCAAAGCCACCGTTTTTCTTTTCAAAAAATAGAATTGTGGAGGATGTATTAAAGTTACCATTTTTAAAGACACGGTGATCAAAGAAGGTATCACCGTGTTTGCTATTCACCTAAATAATCTAACAGATAATGAATTATTAAAAAACCCATATTTAACAAAAGGATATTGCGATCATTAACTGATATAAAATTCATAATATTTTTTTACTGTTCTTATATCAACACCTAGTTTTCTTTCTAGTTTACTGAAATTTGGTTTTCCTAAGTTGTTAACCTCAACTAATAGTTTTAATTTTCCTAAATCTTTCAATGAATTTATTTCTATTTCAGTATCAATTTTCAGCTTTAGAATCATATTCATCACTCAATGATACTATAAGGAATTTAGGCAATATTGTACATAAAAATATTAGCAACTTAGTGCATTTTTATTTTAGCATTAATACTCAGTAGTACAGCTATTTTTGCTCAACTTTAATATAGAACTGTTTTGGATATATAAGGACCATGTGATAAATAGTACAATTTCTTTAATATATGATTTGTAAACTATAAAAAATGATAGCGTAAAAACGTTACCTTAACTTTATTTGCGAAGGGACTGAGAATATGAAAGTACAAAGAAAAAATCATATTAAGTTTTTTCTAAAATATTTAAAAACACAAAAACTTGCTGTAATAGTGCTTATATTTGTATCATTAGCTAATATTGGGATGCAATTAATAAATCCTCAGATATCAAGATATTTTATAGATGAAGCAACTAAAGGAAATGTAGGTAAAAATTTAACTTTAGCTGCTTTAATGTTTATAGTAGTAGCATTTATAGCACAAATATTTAGTATTTTAGTAAGTTACACAGGACAGAAAGTAGCGTGGAAGACCACTAATGATATAAGAATAGATTTAGTAGAACATTGTATAGACTTAGATATTTCTTTTCATAAGGAGCATAACTCCGGAGAACTTATAGAGAGAGTAGATGGAGATGTATCACAACTATTTGATTTATTTTCAAGCATTATATTGAGCGTAGTAAATAATTTATTACTTCTTATAGGAATCTTGATAGTCCTTTTTAAAGAGAATATAGTCATTGGAGCCAGCTTAACTGTTTTTGCAATTTTTGCAATATATATCTTGTGGAATGTAAAGTCGAAAACTGAAGTTTACTGGGTGAGGGAGAGTGAAGTAAATGCTGAGTTTTATCGCTTTTTAGGAGAAAATATTTCAAATGCAGAGGATATTGTATCTAGCGGTGCTAGAAAATATATAATGAGCAAATTCTATGACATGAGTAGAAAAATGTTTCCTATAATTCACAATGCAGATTTAACTTGGGCTACTTTATGGTCGGTTACGTTAAGTATATTTGGAATTGGAACTATTACAGCTTTTTCAGTATCACTATATTTGTGGAGACAAGGACTTATAACAGTAGGAACAGCATATTTAATATTTAATTATACTGAGACTTTAAGAAGACCAATTGAACAAATTAGGGTAAGTCTTCAACAACTACAATCGGCTGGAGCAAGTGTCGTGAGAGTAAATGACTTGTTTAATGTGGAATCAAATTTAAAGTACGGGAAAGAGAAATTAGAGGAAGACAAGTCTTTAAAGATAGAATTTAATGATGTAACTTTTCAATATGAAGAAGTTATAGATGTATTAAAGGATATTTCAATTAAAATAGACAGTGGTAGAGTTCTTGGAGTATTAGGCCATACTGGAAGCGGTAAAACTACATTAGCTCGTTTAATTGTGAGAATGTATGATATACAAAATGGAGAGATTTTATTAAATAATAAGAACATAACTTCAATAATGGAAGAAGAGCTAACAAAGAATATAGCCTATGTAACCCAAGATGTTCAAATTTTTATGGCTACTATTAGGGATAATATAACAATGTTTAAAAAAGATATTAAAGATGAAGGTATCATAGAGGCAATATATGATTTAGGATTCAAAGAGTGGTATGAGGGACTAAAGGATGGACTAGATACAAAATTAGAAATGGGAAGCAAAAGTTTATCTTCTGGTGAAGCACAGTTATTAGCTTTTGTTAGATTATTTCTTAAAAATCCAAAGCTTATAATTTTTGATGAGGCTACATCTAGGATAGATTCTTTAACGGAAGAGCTCATAGAAAATGCTTTAGATATATTATTAAAAAATAGGACATGTATTATAATTGCTCATAAACTCTCAACCCTTAATAGAGCAGATGATATTTTACTTCTTGGCAATGGTAAGGTGGTGGAATCTGGAGAAAGAAAGGGCCTTTTAGAGAATAAAAACTCTAAATATTATAACTTAATTCAACATGGTATAGGGGAGGTGCTTGTATAGTGCAACAAAATTTAAATAAAAATCATTATCTCTGGAGCCTAATAAAGTACAAACCACTTCTTTATACATGTACAATTTTTATGAGACTTTTAACAGGAGCTATACCATTAATAGAGGGTATGATTATAAAAGAATTTTTTGATATTATGGGTGGAAAGAGAGGCTCAATGTTTAAAACATATGAGTTAATAGCATTAATTGCACTAATAACATTAATTCATATTTTAATAATGAGATTATATTTTAAAAAAAGTAGTTTGCATGGGTTTTATATATGCACCCTATTAAGAAGAAATATGCTAAATTCAATATTTAAAAATCATGGCCGAAAAACAATAGACAACTCTGTAGGAGAAATCATAAATTCTTTTAGAGATGATGTATCTCAAATTAATACAGGTATATCTTGGCTTTCAACACTTATAGGGCAAATCATCCGTGCTATAGGGGCTCTAATTATTTTAATGTTTATAGATGTAAAAATTACTTTATTAGTTTTTATACCATTAGCTTTAGTAATTATATTGGCTCAAAAATCGGAGAAGAACATTGAAGAAAAAAGGGAAGAAGGAAGAAAGGCGACAGGTGCTGTTAATGGTGCTATTGGGGAGATATTTGAATCAATATTGTCAATTAAGGTATCAGGAGCAAAAAAGGATTTAATGAGAAATCTAAATATGCTAAATGATAAAAGATATAAGGCAATGATTAAAGATTCTATGTTAACTCAATTAATAGATTCAATATATAACAATGCAATAAATATAGGAACAGGAGTAATATTACTTTTAGGAGCAGGAGCTATAAGCTCAAGAAGTTTCACAGTAGGAGACTTTAGCATATTTGTGTACTACTTAGCTTTTGTAACTGATAGTATTGAATCCTTAGGAAATTTTGTTGTTTATTTTAAACAGACAAAAGTAGGATATAAAAATATACTAAGTCAAATAAATATAGAAGAAAATTCAGAGATTTTAGTAAAACATAAAGGTATATATTTAAATAAATATACTGAGGAGAAAAATTATAGTGACAAAGAATCTGGTGGATTATCTTGTCAAAATCAGCTGGAAACATTAGAGGTAAGAGGATTAACATATTTATATGATGAATCGGAAAATGGAATAAAGAATATAAATTTCACATTGAAAAAGGGAGAGGTTTTAGTAATTGCTGGACGTACAGGTTCAGGAAAAACCACATTGGTTAAATCTATAATAGGGCTTTTACCAAAAGGAAAAGGGGAAATTTATTGGAATGGTGAGAAAATTAGGGATAGGAAGAAGTTCTTTATACCACCAATAAGTGCCTATACTTCACAAGTACCTAATCTTTTTAGCGATACTGTAAAGAATAACATACTTCTGGGACTTTCAGAAAAAGAGGTAGATTTGGATGGAGCAATAAAAACTTCTGTTTTTGAAAAAGATCTTGAGGAATTAGAAAATGGACTCCATACAGTAATAGGAACAAAAGGTACAAAATTATCAGGAGGCCAAATGCAAAGAGTTGCTGCTGCTCGTATGTTTGTAAGAAATCCTCAGCTGCTTATTTTTGATGATATTTCTAGTGCACTTGATGTGGTAACGGAAAAATTACTTTGGACAAGGTTATTGGCTAATGATGAAGTAAGCTGCATAGTTGTATCTAATAGAAGATTTATACACGAATGGGCAGATAATATAATTGTTTTAAAAGATGGAGCTATTGAAGCACAAGGAACTCTAAATGAATTATTAAAAAGTTCTATAGAATTTAGAGAAATAATAGCTCAATGATTTGTAAAATAAAAGTCTATTTGTATTGTGTAGTTTAATTATTAAAAAATTTATTTATATTCCTAAATATGCATTAATTCTGTAGTGTATTAAAAGTTATGAAAAATGTAAATTTACTTAGTAGTTGTATTAATATTTTTATATTACAAACAAAATAGATGGGGGAATTTTTATGAGGGAAATTATATATGATAATTATTACTGGCAAAATGATTTAGTAAGATTAAGGGCATGGAGTGAAGATGATTGGGAATGGGATTATTACAATAATTTTGATAGTGAAGCTTCAAGATTAGCAGATTGTGAAATTCCATTGCCGCCGACAGCTATAGCATCACAAGAGTTTTCAGAAATAATTAAAGATTTTTCAACTAATAATAGTAGAACCTATTTTGCTATAGAGACTTTAGATGGAACTCTTGTTGGGAGAATAAATTTATATAGTGATGATGAACAAAATGGAACTTTTGAAATTGCGACAAAAATTGATACGGGCTATAGAGGAAAAGGCTATGGAACTGCTGCAATGAGAATAATTCTTAAATATGCTTTTATGGAAAGAAGGTTAAATAAATATTGTGCAGGTATTTTAGAGGGTAATTTAGGATCTATTGCCATGCATGAAAAGCTTGGATGTGAACAAGAGGGTGTGTGTAAGCAAAATATTTATACAAATGGAAGATATTACGATGAAATATGTTTTGGATTAACAAAAGACATGTATTTAAAAAATATAGCAAAGAAATAAATTTGAAATTTATTTACATTTAAATTTTTGTGTAGAGAGGAAAAATTATGAGCTATTATACAGATGAAGACTTTCTAAAATTAGAACAACTTGTTTTAAATAGTTATGCATGGAGTAATCCACCATGGGGAGTAAGTCGTCATGAGTTTAGTCGTGGAGTTCACAGTGCATGGACAAATGTAAAAGATAATTGGAGACATATAGTAGGTATATGGGAAGAAGAGGGGAATATTATTTCAGCAGTTATATGCGAAGGTGTATGGCATGGAGATGCCTTCTTCCTCTTTGATTCTTTAGAACGACAAAGAGATAGAGAACTATTAGAAAGAATGTTTCATCATGCAGAAACACATCTCTCTTGCTTTAAAAAAGACTATGAAAATAATACAAGATACTTACATGTAGTTATTCCACCAGAATATGATTCGGTAAAAAAGATGGCTAAAGAGAGAGGATATGAGTTATCTCAGAAAGTGGAGAGATCTTTAATACTTCCGTCTTCAGAAAAGAAGTTTAATATTATACTTCCAAATGGATATAGAATAGTTGATGGAACCTAAACACCAGATTTTTTTCTTTCCAATACTCATATGTTTTCTTTTAACTATACACTTCCTATAGCGGAAACAGGAGAAAGAGGATTTCATGATTTAAGGAAAATGCCAGGGTATAAACCAGAACTTGATTTATGCGTATTGGATTATGAAGAAAAACCAGTGGGATTTGCTATCATTTGGTACAACGAAAAAATGCCTTATTGTGAATTAGAGCCCCTTGGAGTTGTATGGTGGTGTAGAAGAAAGGGAATAGGAAGGGCATTGATATATTAGGCGGCTAATCGAGTTATGAAGATGTCACCACAGTGTAGAGGAATGCTTGGAGGAGATCAGCAATTTTATTGGGATTTAGGTTTTAAAGTTGAGAGAATTAATGAAATTTGCAATTGGAGAAAAAAATTTTAATAGTACGCAATTTTCATATTTGACGAACTAAAAAAGGAGAAAGAAACTGGAGGATTTTAATATAAGATTTAGAGAAATGAGTGATGATGAATTTGATAAACTCGCTGAGTGGGATATTTTAGCTTATTCAAAAGATTTAATAAAATCCGGCCTATCCAGCGAAGAAAATGCGCTTGAAAATGCAAAAAAAAGTTTTAATGAATTGCTTCCACAAGGAAAGTACACAAAGGATAATTATATTTATGTGGTTGTAAATAGTGATAATGAGGGCGTAGGGTTTATCTGGTATCAAAAGTATAAGGAAGATATAGCGTTTATTTGTGATTTCTTAATACTTGAAAAGTTCTGTAAACAAGGTTATGGAAGACAGACCTTACTTTTGCTTGAAAAAGAAGCAAAAGAAAAAGGACTTAATAAAATATTACTCAACGTTTTTAAATATAACAAACCTGCTTTTTCATTATATAAAAGTTTAGAATACAAAATAAGAGATCAAAAAAATGAGAATATATCTATGTTGAAGAACATTTAAAATTTCAACGGTGCTACAATGTTTTATTGTTATATAATTGAGAAATTGAGTATAATAGGTGGACGATGCCACCTATTATTTTTTAGTAAATTAAAACTATTAGTGAAGGTTAATAGCCTGAATAAACCAAACTTCAGTGAACTAGCAAGAAAATAACAGTTGAAAAATATTATAATGTATACTTAAAAATTCTGGTTTTATAAAATTTATAAATTTTTCGATTTAGGTGTTAGATTTTGAGTCATATCATTTCTGTGGATCGAAGCACAATATATATATATAGAACATATGATGATGTTATAGTTATATGAAAGGAAAGGGAAAAATGCATAATTATTACAGGAACTATTCGCATCCTTATTATGGGGATACCACAGACTTTTCTAATCAGTTTGATAATCAGTATACTTATTTTACTGATGATATGGAGTATGATCCATGGGCTTACTCTTTGCAATTTGCAAGGAGTGATTATTTAAATGAGTTAAAGGATTATGGACCAGAGCCTTTTGTAGTTAATATTACTGAGGCTACTGAGCAAAATAATACTTTTCGTACCGCTTTATGGACAGGAAACCATTTGCAACTTACATTGATGAGCATTGATGTTGGAGATGATATAGGTTTAGAAATTCATCCACATGTTGATCAATTCCTACGTATTGAAGAAGGACAAGGAATTGTTAAAATGGGTGATAGTAAAGATGATTTAAATTTTCTAAGAAAAGTCTATGATGATTTTGCAATCATTATACCAGCTGGTAAATGGCACAATATAATAAACACTGGTAATAAACCACTTAAATTGTATTCTATCTATGCACCACCTCATCATCCGCATGGTACAATTCATGAAACTAAAGCAGAGGCAGAAGCTGCTGAATGAGGCTGTATTCATTTATCAAAAGAGACTGTGAAAAATCTGCAAAAGATAGCTTTTCACAGCAGAATTAAATTATAATATAAGTTATTTTTATGGTAAGAAGAAATAATTTAATAAGTGAAAGAAAAAAATACCCCTATAGATGGGTAAGGCAAATCATAGGATATTAAAAAAATCTATACATTAATTTTTGTGGGTCAAGCATATTAAATTATGCTTTGTATTAGGGAAGATCTTATTATCTTAATAATAAGATCTTCTTTTTGCTCAATTTTAATATAGAATTGTTTTGGATATATAAGAACTATAGGATAGATAGTATAATTTTTCTAAGAAAGAAATTTAGAAGTAATGAAAAGGAATTTAAAGAGATGATTCTTAAAAAATATAAAAAGCAGTTTGAATACTCTTATACCTTTGGAGTTTTTGCAACCATTGAATTAATTAATACAAGACCAGATAAGGTTATAGCCATTGTTGTAAAGTCTAGTTATATAGAAAAGGATAATGGAATAAATTTATATGAGCTATGTAGAAGTAAAAACATAGATATAAAGGTTAATGATGATATATTTTCTAGAATTACAGATAAAGAAAACTATTATGTTATAGGAATTTTTAAAAAATATAGTTTAGATTTAGATAGGAATAAGTCTCATATAGTTTTAGTTAATCCAAGTAATATGGGGAATATGGGGACTATTATTAGAACTATGGTTGGATTTGGAATGGATAATTTAGCAATTATAAGCCCTGGAGTAGATGTATTTGATCCTAAGGTTATAAGAGCATCAATGGGAGCACTTTTTAAAATTAGTTTTAGTTACTATGGTGACTTTAATACTTATATTGAAGATTTTATTCACCATAATATTTATACTTTCATGATAGATGGAGAAAATTCCATTAAAAATATAGCAGCTGATGAAGATAAATTATATTCTTTAGTCTTTGGAAATGAAGCTACTGGTCTTGATGATAAGTTTTTAAACATTGGCACAAGTATTGCAATAGCACATTCAGATGAAATTGATTCTTTAAATTTATCCATAGCGGTAGGTATTGCATCTTATGAGTTTTTTAAGAATTAAAGTGAATATTAAGTTTTAATTTAAATTAAACAATAATTTTACTATAATAATAAGCTTTAAAGATTATGCTAATGCTGCTTGGTAGGGAAAGTGTAAAGTGCAAAAATTATAGGGGGAAAACAATAGGATATTTAAAGAAGTTAATAGGTGAGAAATGTTATTTAGCACAAATGCTTTACGAAGATTACGAAAAATTTGCAGAGTAGTTTACGGATATGAAAACAACCATTGGACTAGGAGATGCAGCGGGTAATTATTCCATAGAAAATACTAAAGAATTTTTTAGGAAAAATTATAGTAGCAAAGCTAATCATTTCTCAATAGTTGATTTAAAAGAAGATAAGTTAATTGGGTTCTGCTGGCTTAAAGAGATAAACTATATAGATAGGGCAACAGAATTAGCAATTTTAATAGGGGATAGTAATTTTAGGGGACAGGGGTATGGAGTAGAAGCAATGCAACTTATTATAGATTATTGTTTTAACATACTAAATCTACATAATGTAATGGTGGTTGTCTATTCTCATAATGAAAAAGCAATAGAAATGTATAAAAAAGTTGGCTTTAAGGAATTTGGAAGAAGGCGAGAATCTCATTTTATAAGTGGAAAAGCTTATGATGAGGTGTATATGGATATTTTGCCTAGAGATTATAAAGAGAAATCAGTAACTGATATATATTTTCTAAAAAGCTAAATAGTCACGGGGGGATCATAAATGACATTAGAGAATTATTCAAAGGAAATAGATATATATAATTTAGGAGATGGCTATGAACTTCAAAGGGCAGAGCATGAAATCTTCTCTAAATATTATGCAACATACTATGGATTACAAAAGGCAAATGGATGGTTTAAGAAGAATTATGGTATAATGCGTTCAATCATAGATGAGGAAGATGAGTGTTTTTGGATACTTAAGGATGGTAGAAAGATTGGAGGAGCACTTATTAAGCCTAATTTTATAGAGGGAGTATTTCTCATTCCACCTTATTCAGATGAGTATGAAGTACTCAGAAAACTTAAAGAAATTCTAATTTTTTGGTCGGATTTTTCTAAACCTATTGAGGCGTCTACAGTTGATTCATTTCAAGTTGAACTATATGAAAAGCTAGGTTTTATAAAAGTAGAAAGTGGCCGTTGGATGATAAGGCCAACTGAGGTTTTTAATATTAATTGGGAAGATAACTATTATGTTACTTCTCCTAAAAGAGAAGATGAATTAGAAATGGGAAAGCTACTACATGAAGCCTTCCAAAACAATGAAGGATTAAATTTTAATTACAGTGTAGATGAGTATACTAAATGGATTAAGGAGTATTTTGATAGCAATTTAGATGTGGAAATTTTAAATAGAGCATCTACTCTAGTATATGGTAAAGCTACTAAAGAATTAGTAGGAGTTTGTTATATATCTATGTGGGAAGAATGGCCATTGGTATCTCAAATAGCTGTAAAACCTAGCTACGCTGGAAAGGGCATTGGAAGTAAAATGTTAAAAAGTGCACTTACAGTTTTAAATGAAGAATATCCAGTAATTAGATTATACGTATATGCAGGAAATAAAGCAGAAGAGTTATATCATAATCTAGGCTTCTTAAAGGGGCTTCAGTTAACGGATATGAAACTTGGAATAATAGAGAAGTAGTTTACTATATCTATAGGTCTTTAATTGATTAATATGATTTATATAATAATCACAGTTTATATCTATTTAATTTGTAACTAATTTTATTTATATACTATAAAAAAATAGAATAAATTTTGAATTATTTATGAACTTAGATTTATATATCAATTATAAATTGATATATAAATCTAAGTTTTTGTTTTTTCAGTATTAAATTACAATACAATACTTAAAATGGGTAGACTTCTCCTAGAAATTAAAAATTACCTTCCTATATTATATTGAATAATGTAATGCGGATTCTAAATTGATAGAATTTTTATAGTCACTTTGTGTAAGGTAAGTATTTTTATTTCTCATCATCAATTAAAGTTATGGCATACTTTAAAAGTATATTCATAAAAAATTAATATTTTTTTGAAGATCAAAGATTAAATTTACCCTATCTCAACATTTAACTTATATTAATCCTTAATATCCTAGTGTAGTGTATTTTACAATAAAATGAATGATGCATTTTTAATTTATTCTTTTTACCATGATTTTACTAGTTTACAGTATGTTTTCAATTAGTTTATGAAATATTCAAAAATTTTTATTGCAGTTTTGTCATAAATAATATATTATATTCATGAATAATATATTGTATTAACAAATGGATTTTTAATAAATAACTCAAGAAAAAAGGAGGAGTTTGCAAAAGATGGTATTTTTAGATGGAATGATTTCACATATTAGCAACTTTCTATGGACCTATATTTTAATTGCTATGCTTATAGCAATTGGTGTGTATTTTACTTTTAAAACCAAGTTTGTTCAATTTAGAAATTTTAAAGAGATGTTTAGACTTTTAGGAGATGGTGCTACAGGTGATAAAGAAAAGAATTCTGTATCTTCCTTTGAAGCCTTTTGTATAAGTACGGCTTCTAGAGTTGGTACTGGGAATTTAGCCGGTGTAGCAACTGCAATTGCCATTGGTGGACCTGGAGCAGTATTTTGGATGTGGCTTATAGCACTTATAGGTGGTGCCTCCAGTTTTATAGAATCTACTTTGGCGCAAATTTATAAAGTTAAGGATGGAGATAGCTTTAGAGGTGGACCTGCTTACTATATAGAAAAAGGACTTAAAAAGAAATGGATGGGAATGCTTTTTGCCATTTTAATAACCATTTGCTTTGGACTAGTATTCAACTCAGTTCAAGCAAATACTATAACTCTTTCTTTATACCGTTCTTTTGGATTTAATAAAACTATTGTAGGAGCTATTTTAACAATACTTACTATTGCCATTATTTTTGGAGGAGTCAATAGAATTGCAAAAGTTTCAAGTGTTTTAGTTCCTGTTATGGCTATTTTTTATATAATAGTTGCATTATTTATAGTTGTTAAAAACTTTTCAGCAATTCCTTCCGTATTATCAATGATTTTTGAAAATGCCTTTGGTATTAATGAAGTTGTTGGTGGTGGAATTGGAGCAGCCTTAATGCAAGGTATAAAGAGAGGATTGTTTTCAAATGAAGCTGGTATGGGTTCTGCGCCTAATGCTGCTGCAGCTGCTACAGTATCCCATCCAGTTAAGCAAGGTTTTATACAAACCCTTGGAGTTTTTACTGATACTATAATAATCTGCAGTTGTACAGCATTCATGATATTATTATCAGGTGCTCCACTTGATGGCTCAGTTAAAGGTATAGAACTTACTCAAATAGCCCTTAGTAATCAAGTAGGATCTTGGGGAGGAATATTTATTTCCGCATGTATATTACTATTTGCTTTTAGTTCTATAGTTGGAAATTATTATTATGGAGAAACAAACATTCAATTTATGACGGATAAGAAAATTTATTTACAGCTTTATAGGGTTTTTGTTGGTGCAATGGTGTTCTTTGGATCTATTGTCAGCATGGATATAGTTTGGAATTTGGCTGATGTATTCATGGGACTCATGGCTATAGTAAACTTAATTGCTATTGTACTATTAAGCAAAATTGCATTAAAAGCTCTAGAAGATTACAAAAATCAGAAGAGAGCAGGTATAAAAGATCCTATATTCACTAGTAATTCTATACCTAGACTTAAAGATGATGAAGTAACGGAATGGTCTTAAAAGGATAAGGAAATAGTTAGTTAGTAAAAAAAGACGTTTAAATTTAAAATAGAACATAACCTTTGCTATAGAAAAATTAAAAGCTTAAAATAGGTTAAGAAGATGATTTCTGTATTGAGCAGGAGTCATCTTTTTTCTTATTTAACTTATATTTTTACTATTAAGTTAGTAAGATTAAATTTTTGTTAGTTAGATAGAATTATTTTTTTGAATCATTATCATTTTTAGCATAGGGAATTTTTTGTTAGAATCGATTTTTACAAGATATCATTGTATAATATATTATGAAGTAGATTTTACTTAAAATATATAATTATGTATTAGGTGGAAATAAAAATGAAGCAAATATTTAAATATTTAAAACCATATGCTTTTCGTATGAGTATTGGACTTGCCATAAAATTTACAGGTACTATTGTAGAACTGGCACTTCCTTGGATATTATCCTATATGATTGATGAGATTATCCCATTAAAACAGGTACAACCAATTCTTATTTGGGGTGGACTTATGCTTTTATGCTCTATTATTGCAGTGGCATTTAATATTATAGCCAATAGGATGGCATCTAAAGTTGCAAGAGATACAACGGAACGTGTCAGAAATGATTTATTTTCTAAGATAATTTACCTTTCTAATAATCAAGTAGATTACTTTACATTACCTTCTTTAATTTCAAGAGTTACCTCTGATACATATAACATTCACCAGATGCTAGGTATGATGCAGAGAATTGGGGTAAGAGCACCTATATTACTTATAGGTGGTATAATTATTACTTTTACACTAGATCCAATACTTACCTTAGTTATGATTTCAGTAATGCCTATTATATTTTTAGCAGTTACATATGTTTCAAAAGTAGGAATTCCAATGTATTCTATTGTCCAAAAAAAGATAGATGATTTTGTAAGGGTTGTACGGGAAGATGTGACAGGAATACGAGTTATTAAAGCTTTATCAAAGGAAGATTATGAAAGAGAAAAATTTGATTATCGTAATAAAGCTGCTGTAGAGCAAGAAAAAAAGACTGGAATGGTGATGGCTGTTTTAAATCCAGTTATGAATCTATGCTTAAACCTTGGAACAGTATTGGTTATTTTAGCAGGAGCCTATAGAGTAAATAGTGGAGCTATTAAGCCAGGAATAATTGTTGCATTTTTAACCTATGTTACATTAATTTTAAATGCTCTTTTATTTATTTCTAGGGTTTTCACAAATTATTCAAAGGCAAGTGCTTCAGCAAAACGTATAAATGAGATTTTAAATGCTGAAGAGGAGCTTGTAATTAAAGATATACCAAAGACAGATAATGGATATGCCATAGAATTTGATAATGTATCTTTTTCTTATAATCACAAAGAAAACAATTTAACTAACATAAGTTTTCGTATTAAAAAAGGAGAAACCTTGGGCATTATTGGAGCTACGGGCTCTGGAAAGTCTACTATAGTTAAACTATTAATGAGGTTTTATGATGTGAATCAGGGAGCAATTAAAATTAACGGACAAGATGTACGAGCAATTGATATGAAGGTATTAAGAGAAAAATTTGGAGTTGTATTTCAAAATGATTTTATTAGCACAGACACCATATTTGAAAATATTAGATTTGGAAGGGATATAAGTGAAGCTAAAATAAAGGCAGCGGCAGAATATGCAATGGCTACTGAATTCATAGAAGGAAAGACAGAGGGATTTCAAACTAAGGTAGCAGTAAGAGGTGCAGACTTAAGTGGTGGTCAAAAGCAAAGATTACTAATTTCAAGGGCACTTGCAGCATATCCTGAGATTTTAATCTTAGATGACTCTTCTAGTGCATTAGACTATAAAACAGATGCATCACTGCGAAAGGAACTTCAAAATCATTTTAAGGAAACTACAACTATAATGATTGCTCAAAGAATTAGCTCTATTATGTCTGCTGACCATATTTGTGTTTTGGAGGATGGAGAGATAGTAGGCTATGGAACCCACCAAGAACTTATAGAAAGTTGTGATATATACAGAGAAATCAGTGAGTCACAGCTAGAGGAGTAAAATCCTTTAAGTAAGAAAGTAACTTAAAGCAATCTATATGAAACAAGGAGGGCATGTTGCAATTATGAAAAAGAAGAAGATTCATACTTTAAAAAGAATAATGTCCTATCTTTTAGAATATAAGGCATTAATAATTATTGCAGTGCTATTATCTATTGGAAGTAATTTATTTGCATTAATGGGTCCTATGCTATCAGGATATGCCATAGATAGCATTGAACTGGGAAGTGGTGCAGTAAATTTTAGTAAAGTATATTATTACTGCGGTCTTATGATTATATTTTATATAATATCTTCTATTTTAACCTATATTTTATCAGTTATTATGCTGGAAGTCAGTAAGAGAATATCCTATAAATTAAGGAAGGACTTATTTGAACACTTACTCTTACTTCCTGTAGGATATTTTGATACCCATGCTACAGGAGATATTATAAGTAAAATTTCCTATGATATTGATACCCTAAATGCATCCTTAACATCAGATTTAGTTACCATTTGTGGAAGTATTATTACAGTAGTTGTATCATTTATTTCTATGGTTATGATATCCACAAAGCTAGTATTAGTTTTTGTATTTACAGTTCCATTATCTATTATACTCACAAAGAGGATGACAAAAATTACAAGACCTATGTTTCGTAATCGTTCGAGAAAGCTTGGAGAACTAAATGGAATGGTTGAGGAATTTGTATCAGGACAGAAGACGTTAAGGGCATATAATCAAGAGGAGAGTACCAAAGATAAATTTAGAAGAAAGAATGAAGAGGCAGTGAATGCTTATTATCGTGCAGATTATTATGGTGCCATGATTGGACCATCAGTTAATTTTATGAACAATTTATCTTTAACCTTAATTAGTATATTTGGTGCAATCATGTACTTATATAATCAAATGAGTCTAGGAAATATTTCTTCCTTTGTATTATATTCTAGAAAATTCTCTGGACCTATCAATGAATCTGCAAATATTGTAGGAGAATTTCAATCTTCACTAGCAGCAGCAGAAAGAATTTTTCAGCTTATGGATGAGTTAGCAGAAGAGAGAGATAAAGAAGATGCCAAGGAGCTTTTACATGTTCATGGTGATGTAAAAGTCGATAATATATCCTTTGGATATACAGCAGATAAAATAATTCTTAAAAATCTTAGCATGAAGGCACCATCCGGAAACATGGTTGCCATTGTTGGACCTACTGGGGCAGGAAAAACTACATTGATTAACCTCCTTATGAGATTTTATGATGTAAACCATGGGAGTATTTATGTAGATGAGATGGAAATAAGAGACATAACAAGGGCAAGTCTTAGAAAATCCTATGCTATGGTACTACAGGATACTTGGCTATTTCAAGGTACTATTTTTGAAAATATTGCTTACGGTAGTGAGAATGCTACCTTAGAAGATGTAATAAATGTAGCTAAGGCAGCCAAAATCCACTCTTATATAAAAAGACTTCCAAATGGATATGATACAATTCTTACAGATGATGGAACTAATATATCCAAAGGTCAAAAGCAGTTGTTAACAATAGCGAGAGCTATGCTTTTAGACTCTAAAATGCTTATTTTAGATGAGGCAACCTCTAACGTTGACACAAGAACGGAAATTCAAATTCAGCAAGCTATGAGAAATCTCATGAAAGGGAAAACCTGTTTTGTTATAGCACATAGACTTTCAACTATAAAAAGTGCTGACCATATATTAGTAGTAAAGGATGGTAACATAATAGAGCAGGGAAATCATAAGGAATTAATAAGACAAAAGGGCTTTTATAGCCAATTATATTATTCACAATTTGAGTAAAGGTCATTTAAATTAATAACCTATAAACGTAGAGAAGATACTGCGTTTATAGGTTTTTCTATTTTAAATTGAGATACTGTTTTAAAATAATACTAATTCTTATGGTTAAATGTTAAAGTAAATCTCTCTGCTCAACTTTAATACAGAATTATTTTGGATATATAAGATTAGAGTGATAAATGGTAATATTTCCATAAAGATAGATAATGGAGGGGAAGAGTCATGAAGGTTGAAAGATTAAGAGATGAAATGGTTGAAGCCTTTATTGAGTATTGTAAGAAGTATAGAGAGGATCCTAATGATGAAGGATTAAATGATATGGATTTAGAGAGTTTTGAGATTAATAAAGAAAATCTAACTTATATATTAGTGAGTGATAATAATATTAAAGGGATGATTTCCCTCATTTTAGATGACTTCTACAAACAGGGAGGAATGGGTAGATTAAGGATATTTCATAGCATTGAAAATAAAATAGATAATTATAAGATTATGCTTAGAGCAATATTGGAAGAAATAGAAGGCATAGATAAAATATTTATATATATAGATCAAAAGAATGAGGTTATGGCTGAAATATTAGCAGCTTTACAATTTAAGTTAGGTGGATATAGTTTTACTATGATTAGAGAGGATAGAGAAGTTCCTAAAGCTACTTTTCCAGAGGGATATGAGTTAAGGACTTTTAAAGAAAATAGAGATGAAATGGATTGGTGTAAGGTTAGAAATATTGGATTTCCAGAGGATTCTCCAAGAACACCAGAAAATGTTTGTTTATATTGGAAGGGCGAGCCACAGTGCCATTTAGAAGATGGAATGATGTTACTTTATTATAATGAGGAACCTATAGGAACTATACGTGCTTCAGTGGAATTTGAAGCAGAAGAAAAATATACATACATATCTGTTGTATGCGTAAATCCAGAGCATAGAGGAAAAGGGCTAGGTAGAAATTTATTAAGAGCAGCAATAGATTATGGAAGAATTCAAGGAATGCCAAAGGCTATGCTCTGTGTAGATATAGAAAATGAGAGTGCATTAAATCTATATCTTAGAGAAGGTTTTACAAAATATAAAGCAAGTGTAGAATATGAATATAATTGGAGGAGAGAAAATGAAATACAAGTTTGTTTCTATGAATAAAAAGCATGCAAGAGAGATGATTAATAATTGGAAATATGAAGGCGAATATTCCGTATATGATTACTGCAATGAAGAAGAGTCATTATTAGAAGAAGAGAGTTGGGGTTTTGGAAAATTTGCAGCTTTAGATGAGAATAATAATTTAATAGGGGAGCTTACCATAGAATTTTTTGAAGAGGTTGATGAAAGTTCTGAAGAGGATGGATATGTAGATATAAAAACAGTAAAAAATAATCCAAATAAAATTTATGAAATGTGGATAGGCTTTGGATTAAGACCGGATTTAACTGGACAAGGATTGGGCAGTGAATATGTATCAGAATGTGTAGATTTTGCAGTAAATCATCATAATTATAAAGGCGAGTATGTTAGATTAGGGGTGGCAGAATTTAATAAGAGAGCAATAAAAGTATATGAAAAAGCGGGGTTCAAACAATTTAATACTTATGATGGAAGTATAGCAGATGAGAAATTTAAGATTTTGTGGATGAAAAAAGTTTTAAGAGTAAGGAAAGATTAGAGACCGTATAATAACTAAACAGGATTTAAGTGTAGAGAACCTCTATAAAGCAAATATTGAAATATATTTTTCAAAATATTAAATGTAGATAACTTAAAAACTGCTAAAGATTTATTTGAAATCTTTAGCAGTTTTTAATTATATAATTTCATTCCTAAGTGTTATAATTATAAAAAGAGAATGTGCCTTATGCAAATATTATTTATACATTAATAAAATAAGGAGATAATACTATGGAATTATGGGATATCTTAGATAAAGATGGAAATAGAACAGGAAAAGTAGCTCCTAGAGGTAGTAAGATGAGTGAGGGTGAATATCATCTTGTTGTATTCATATGGATAGAAAATGTAGATGGAAATTTTATAATATCAAGAAGAAGCCCAAATAAAACTAATGCAAACAAATGGGAAACAGTAGGTGGCTCAGTTATTGCAGGAGAAGAAAGTTTAGAAGCTGCTTTAAGAGAAGTTAAAGAAGAGTTAGGAATAGAGTTAAAAGTAGAAAATGGAGGATTACTTAGAAGGATTAGATTTGATACTAAAAGTCCTTGGATCGCGGATATTTATCATTTTAGGCAGGAAATCGATATTAATGAAGTTATTCCTCAGCAAGGAGAAGTAAGTGAAGTTAAATTAATGACTAAAGAAGATATATTAGAAATTATAAAAAGTGGAGATTTTTTCTATGGAGATATGTATTTAGAATATATAGGGCACTATTTATTTAAGTAATTTTATTATATTATAGCAATGTGAAGAAAATTTTTATTGGCACGAGAAGAGTGAGATTTTTAAAGTGAGGTAAGAAAAACATAGTTAATAAATTTATGTCATAGATAAAAGCAAGAAAGTGTTAGAAAATGTTATTATTAATATGAATAATTGAGGTGAAGTATGAATAAAAATTTTTTAAAGAAATATTTAGAAACTCTTGGAGCATCTCTAGTTGGATTTGCAGATTTAAGAGGTATTGATGTTGCAGCACGTAAGAATATGGATTATGGGATATCCTTTGGAATTAAATTAAATACTATAATTATAAGAGAAATTGAATATGGACCAACAAAAGAATATTGGGAGGAGTACAAGAGAATAAATAATGCTTTGGATGAAATTGCTATAGCTTGTGTTAGCTATATAGAAAACTTGGGTTATGATGCAATAGGACAAACATCCACTTATGTTACTAGTGATGATAATTTATCTACATTATTACCACATAAAACTGTAGCTACAAGGGCAGGGTTAGGGTGGATAGGTAAAAATGCATTATTAATTACACCTGAATATGGATCTGCTATACGTATTTCTTCAGTTTTGACCAATATGCCACTTGAAACAAATAGTCCAATTAATGAGTCAAAATGTGGCAGATGCGAGAAATGTAGGTTATCATGCCCAGCTGAAACAATTAAGGGACAGCTATGGAATATAAAATTAGAAAGAGAGGAATTAATAAATCCTTTTAAATGCAGACAAAAAGCCAGAGAATTATCAAAAGAACAAGTAGGAACAGAAATTTCATTATGTGGCAAATGTGTAGAGGTATGCCCATTTACACAAAGATATATAAATTGTAATTAATGAGAATATATTAAAGGAGATAAAAAAAGATATATTGAGGATTTAAGGAAGATAATTGGATATAGACCACTAATTTTAGTTGTTAAAAATGAGCATGTGCTTAAAAGCAAAAGGATATTCATATATAAACATAATTTTCTGATAATAATAAATATTCATATAAATCAAATTGATTTATATGTAGTAAAAAGGATAAATGGAGGTGAATATCATTGGATTTTTAATAATATAGATATTCCAATGAAAATGATATGCGCGTAATAAAAAGATTAGAAGAATGTTATATAGAAAGTTTTGTAGAAATTGTAGCTAATGCATACCCTGCTAATGGAATATTTACAAAAGAAGATAAGGAAAGGTTTAAAAATAATATTATTAAGACTCAAAATGAAAAACCAAATGTTAATTTCTATGGGGTATTTGAAGACTCAGCACTGCTTGGAGGAATGAGATATCATGATTTCAACATGAATTTATTAAGCCAAAAAATTAAAGCTGCTGGAGTAGGGTGTATTGCTGTTGATTTAATTCATAAAAAAGAAAAGGTTGCAATAGATATTATTAAAGATTTTATCTATCATTATAGAAATCAAGGGGTTTCCATGGCATTACTATATCCTTTCAGACCAGATTTTTACAAAAATATGGGCTTTGGATTTGGTACAAGCATTAATCAATTTAGGGTAAAACCTTGCAATTTACCAAAGGGTACAAGTAAGGCACATCTTCAATTTTTAAATATTGAAGATGTACATGAGCTTTGTAATTTTTATAATAAAATGGTAATGGAAACTAATGGACTAATTGAAAAACATGATTATGAATTTAAAATTTTATTTGATAATGCTTCAAATAAAATTTTAGCATACGGAGTTATAGATGAAATAAAGGGTTATGTGGTTTTTGAATTTAAAAAAGGAGATACAGAGGCTTTTACAATTAATGATATGGTTATAAAAGAATTCCTTTATGAAGATCCAGAAGTATTCCTTGAGTTTATGACCTTCTTTAATAGTCAAAATGATCAAATAAGATATATACTTTTTAATACTCAAGATGAAAATTTTAGATTTGCTTTAGAAGATCCAAGAGATGGGGCAGATATAATACTTACTGGTGTATATCATCAATGCAGTAGGCAAGGAACAGGAATAATGTACAGAGTAATAGATGTGTCTAAACTTTTCAAGGATTTAGAAGGCCATAACTTTAAAAATCAAAATTGCAGACTTAAACTAACGATCGCTGATACCCTTATAAAAGAAAATAATGGAAGTCATATAATTCATTTTAATGACGGAAAAGCCACTTTAAATAAAAATAAAGATTTTGACGTAGAACTTATGATGGATGTTTCAGATTTTTCATCGCTTATTACCTGTGTTGTAGATATTAATAGTCTTTATAGATATGGAAAAATTAAAATTTCAAATATAGAGTATTTAAAAGTATTAAATGAAATATTTTCATCAGATGAAAAACCAATCTGTATGACGCAGTTTTAAAGTATATTACTTATAATAAAAAAGTTATTATATCAGATAATTTAAATCAACAGGTATAGCTTGCATAATTCATAATTAGGAAAAGTGATTTAAAACTTTTCTTTTTTTATTCCACCTCTGGGGAACAGTAGTGAAGCCCGTTAGGGTTCCCCTGAGGTGCAGTATAGTTCGGATCAAGAATTAGTGAGCTTATACTAGTATTATGGAGATAAGCAATATAATTAGAATATTGTTTAATACCACGCATTAGAAACAACTTGGTGATGAAAGTCTACTGTAAGGGCTAATAGTATTAACTGCTTGCTTGAAATAATAGTATCCATATAAGGTGGAATCTGAAGAAAGAATGCAGTAAAATTTTAGTTTGAGGTACAGGGACTGTGTTTAAGGATTAAATATAGGCAAATAGAAGAAAAGGCTATTGAAGAATGTCCAACAGCCTAATTCTAAACAATATTACAAAATAATTATTATCTCAATTAATTCCATAATCCATCAACAGGTATATTGTAGGTAGAATTACCAGATAACCATTCATTGATATTTTTATTTAACACTCTATTTCCTTTTATATAAATTTCTAAATCTTTTATTTTCCAATCATCACCTATATATTTTGCTTTACGAATCCATACATTTTTTACTTGAGACAAGTTAAAGAAATCTTCTGATTGTATATTGAATTGATAAGATGTTTTATAACCTTGTTCAAAATCATCTCCGGCAACATCACAGTTAAACTCAAATTTTCTACCATCATCTAATTCCATTCCAAAGTATACATAGTCATCTGTTCCAGCATATGTTTCATTTGTGGTACTAATTACAACATGAAATTTACCTATTTCAGAAGGCATGTCTATTTTTTTATCTGTAGAAACTTCATTTAAGAAATTATATATTAAACTTGCCCCGTTTATTTGGGAATTTGTTAATGATTTTTTAACTGCATATTCCCAATCTTCCCAAGAATTACTCATTTTAGCATGACTATAATATAAGTCTTTAGATATTTTTCTATATTTTTGAGATTGAGCTGTTATGAAATCAGTAAAGTATTGATAATTTAAACTTAACGCATATTCCCCTTCGGAGGTCGAATATCCTAAAGTATCTATTTTATAATTTTCTTTTACTTTTTCAGCATAGGATTCAAAAGGAACATGAGGAGAATTTATTCCAGCTGTTACATTTGAAGCATGATGAGGTTCAGCTATATCAGATAAATAATGCATAGCTTTACCTAAATCATAAGAAGCTCCTTCATAATTATCATCTTTCCATTTAGCAACTGCTTGACTAAAATAATTTCTTACTTGTGATTCTGCAGTATCATCTATAGTATAAAAAGGATATGGAAAGTTTGAAGTAAAATTTGTATCTTCATCTGGGTCATAAAAATGATCTTGATATAATTTATAGTCTCTATCCGTACCTACATCACCAAAATCAGGAGCAACAGATCCATTTTTATAAATTGTTAAATTTTTTGTAAGAATATCTAAATTTTCTTTAAATTTTATATTTTCAACTGAGCTAGAATCATTAGTGACACATTTTACAGATTGTTCTGCAATCATTTTATGTGTATCTAATACATTGGGATCCTTGTTACTATCCCAAGCATAAACTTGAGAAGCAGGTATTGTTGAATAAAATAATGCTCCTGCAAAAAGTGAGCATAAAGTAATCTTTAATTTGTTCAAATAAACTCGCCTCCTATATATTTGAATATTTTAAGGAGTATCCATTCAAATTAGGAATAAAGCAGCTATATTTTTTGTTTAATAGTTATTCTAAAAGCATTTCCTAATATGATTTTTACAAACTTAGTAAGAGATGATTTTTTAGTTACCTTTTTTTATATCTAAAATTTCCAATTTGAATAATAATTTTATCTTATTCTCTTAAAAAGTCCATTTGATAAATCCTCCTTAATAGATAAAAAAAGATATTATTGTAGGAATTATAATTATATGTTCTTAGTAGTGATTATTGTTATTATAAGTGTTTCTTTAAATTAATGTTTCAACTTTATATTTTTTATCAATAGTTTTTTGGATTTTGGCCCCTTTTTCTAGAAAAGAACAAGAAAACTTGTCCAACTTTTTATTAGACATAAAATTCTATAGAACATTTTATTATGCACTTTTATTTGCAAATATTTTATATGTTTACATTATATATATTTTTAATTCATTTTATTGTCGTATTATGCATACAAATTATATTTTTTTACGACAAATTATTATTTTATTTGACTTTAAATTATAATAATTTGATATTAAATATTATTGAATAAAATTTACAATTAAAATCCAAATTTGTAAAAGTAATTAACTCTTAGGATAATAATGCAAAAAAATGTTTAGGACTTCTAATTTATCTTTTAATCTAGCAATCATTTTAATAACTTTTTCGTCTTCTATTTGTTCTAAATCCTTTTATGGATTTTGGTGAAATTAATTTTATAAAGTATTCTATTATTATAGCCTCTTTTTTTTATAAGGAATATTTCTCATAAATTTAGCTGTATAGGTAAGTTGAGAATATTTAATGAGTAGGCTTGTTGTAAAATGATTATAGTAAATACATTTTTCATTTATAGAGAATTTTATTTCTACACAGGAAACATTAAATAATCTTAATTTCAAAATTCTCCATAAAATATTTATAATTTAACAAAAGTAAAAATATATATCATAAAGAAGTATATTTTAAAAGTTGGAGAATGAAAATATGGGGAGTGTACTTGTGAAAAATGGAATAATTGTCACAACAAGCGATATTTTTAAATGATATATAAAGATAAAATAATTAAAGAGATAGGTATAAGCTTAGAAAAAATTATGATGAGATTATTAATGCTAGTGGAAAATATATAATTGGAGGTGGTATTGGTGTTAACACCCATTTTAATTTAGATATAAGAATAGCCATAGCAAATAAGGATATCCTGTATTAACTATGGTAAGAGGAGAGATAATAGTAAAGGCAATCAATTTATAGATAAAAAGAGTTATGGAAAATTTATTAAAAGAAAATTATAGAATGCTTAAAGGATTTTATTAAAGTTTTGTAAATATGTGTTAATATAAAATTATATTAAATCTAAAATAATGACTATGTTTTTAAATATTATTATTCTTTATAAGCATTATAACAATTAAATCATAATCAATAATAAAAACATAGTCTAAGTAATTGGGAGGGAACCATGAGCGAAGTAAAAAAGTTAAAAATTAGAGAAGAAGTTCCTGAGAAGTACAAATGGAATGTTAAGAAAATGTATTTGGACGAGAAAGCTTGGGAATCAGACTTTATTAAAGCAAAAGAAATAGCACCTAAATTATTAGACTATAAAGGGAAATTGAAGGATCCTAATATGCTTTTAGGATATTTAGAAAGTTATGTTAAAGTTTCAAACTTAGTAGAGGATTTATATGTATATGCTCATCTTAGAAGTGATGAAAATACAGCAAATACTAAGTATCAAGTTCTCTTAGATAGAATAAGAGCTTATCTTACAGAGGTAAATAGCATAACCTCTTTCTTTGTACCGGAAATATTAACTTTAAGTGAAGAGGATATTAACAAGGCTATAGGTGAGTTAGAGCCACTAAAACTTTATGAAAAATATTTGAAAGATATACTAGAGCAAAAACCTCATATACTTAGTGAAGAAGGGGAAAAGCTATTAGCGTCAGCAGAAAATTCACTATCAGCTCCAGGAAATATATTTAATATGTTAACCAATGCAGATATGACTTTTCCTGTAATACAGGATGAAAATAATTATTCAATTGAACTTACAGAAGGAAATTATTCTGTATTTATAAGATCAAAAAATAGAAGAGTTAGACAGGAGGCTTTTAACGGTTTATTTGGCACATATAAAAAATATAAAAATACTTTAGCCACTACTTATACGTCTTCACATAAGAGTTTTATATTTAAGTCAAAAGCTAGAAAGTACAATTCTTCACTAGAAAGTTCATTGAAGCCAAATAAAATTCCTCTTGAGGTTTATCATAATGTAGTAAATATTATCAACAATAATTTAAAATCTCTTCATAGGTATGTGTCACTTAAAAAGAAATTGTTAAAGTTGGATGAAATTCATATGTACGATTTATATGTACCTAATATAGAGACTCCTAAATTTGACATACCTTATGAAGAAGGAGTAAAAATTTGTATTGAAGCACTAAAGCCAATGGGAGAGGAATATCTAAATATATTTAAAGAGGGCATAAAAGATAGATGGATTGATGTATATGAAAACAAAGGAAAAAGAGGCGGTGCTTATTCTAGTGGAAGTTATGATAGCATGCCATATGTACTTTTAAATTATAATAATCAAATAAATGATGTTTCTACACTTGCTCATGAAATGGGCCATTCTATACACTCTTATTATTCAAAGAAAAATCAGCCATATATTTATGCAGATTATGTATTGTTTTGTGCTGAAGTTGCTTCTATAACTAATGAATGTATACTTATGGATTATTTAATAAAAAAAGAAGAAGATAAAATTAAAAAATTATACTTGATTAATGAACAGTTGGAGAGTATAAGAACTACTGTTTTTAGACAAACAATGTTTGCTGAATTTGAACTTATTACCCATGAAAAAATAGAAGCAAGAGAAGCATTGTCTAGCGACGATTTGTGCAGCATATATCATGATTTAAATGTAAAATACTTTGGAAAAGATATAGTTGTAGATAGTGAAATAGATATGGAATGGTCAAGAATTCCTCATTTCTATAGAGATTTCTACGTTTATCAATATGTAACAGGCTTTGCAGCAGCAAATTCATTTTCACAAATGATAATAAATGGAGGAGCCCAAGAGGTAGAAAAATTTAAGGGCTTTTTAAAAGCAGGAAGTAGTGATTATCCAATAAACATACTTAAAAATGCAGGTGTTGATATGACAACACCAAAGCCACTAGAAGATACTATAAAAAGATTTGATATGTTATTAGACATGTTAGAAAAGGAAATATAAAATTATTTTAAAATCAAGGTTATCAATATGAAATTTATTGGTAACTTTGATTTTTTAAATAAGTAATATTAAGGAAATCTTTGTATAATAAAGATGAAAAAATAAAATAACATTATATTTTTTTGAGAAAATATTAGAAATAATAAATTTTATAATAAAACTATAAGTTATTAATGAATTTGCAAATAAAAATAGTATATAATTATTATAGAAATTTGAATATTTTCTTTAGGGGGATAAGGATGGATATTAATTGTGAAACCTGTTATTTGTACCAGATTGCAGACATTAATTTATCTAGCAGGACTTTAAAGGAAACTACAGAAATTAATAATAGCTATAAGTTAATTGATGAGAGTTGTATTGATATTTTTAAACAAAAAATAATTAACACTAAGCCTGTAGGAAATTCTAACATGTTATATGAAAATGTTAACATAGCTAGAAAAGGTGATATTATTTTTTCTTTAAAACAAAATTTTATTAAAGGAGAGTTGTGTGCTGCACTAATTGAAGAAGATAATATTTTGGTACCTAATAATTCCTTTGCACTTATTATACCAAAGAACAAGAGTAAATCAGACGATTTGATGTTTTTACTTAAGGATGATTATGTTATATCTCAAATTAAACCATTAGACACAGGTAGCAATTATTTTAATATTACTGTAAAAGAATTAAACAACATATTAATACCAACACAAACATAATTTATATATTTATGCTGATAGAATTTTCTATCAGCATTTATTTTTTTGTAATAAATATAAAATTAAAAAGACGTAGATAAATGATAATTTATCTAAAAAACTATATATTTATATAATTTTTATAATATATAGTTTTAAATCAAGTTTTCAATGAGTATATTTTAGTATAAACATATTATATTTATTCGGTTGAGAATTGAAAATGGAGGATTGACAATTATGGTTGAAATTAATTTTGGCCAAACTAATTCCTTCAAATGGGCTTTTTGTTAAAAGCAATTGTGTCACTTTAAAAAGAGATAAATTCAAACTTCTCTTATAAAAGAGAAGTATCAATAATTTTCCATTGTCAATAGTAAATTCTCAATTGTATGAATACTAGGCAATGTAATAAAATTTTGGGGGATATTTATGGATTTACAGTTATATTTAGATAATCTAAGTGAAATATTTAGAAAGAACTTTGAACTTCATAAGGATATAGTAATTTTTGATAAAAAGCTAAATTTATATGGAAAATATAAAGATATAGGCGGAAGAACCTTTCTAACTAAAAATGATGTTATAGATAAATTTGAGGTATATGAACATTGCTTAATACAGAGCTATGATGATTTGAAATATCAAGATTTAGTAGAATTTTCACATTATCTAAAAGATATGACTATAAAACTAGTAAATCCCAATGGAGAACATAAAAGCTCTATAATAACAGGAATTATAGTTAGCAAAACTAATATCTCTAAGGATATTTGGGATTATACAAAAAAATTCAAATATAATAAGTATTATAAGTTTACACTTCATGGTTGGAGCACTGTAAAGCTTGTAGTTATAGATTTATTTAATAGCAAGATTATAACTAACAAAGCTGCTAGAGAAGACTATAAGGTGTATTTACACACCTTAAGTAATAAATAAAGGAGGCTATAAATGAACGCACTGTTATTATTAGTTATTTCAATTATAGTATTCTTAATAGCTTATGTAACATATGGTGCATGGTTAACTAAAAAGTGGGGTATTGATGTTAATAGAAAAACACCAGCTCATACTAAATTCGACAATACGGATTATGTACCATCAAATTCTAAAGTGCTATTAGGACATCACTTTTCTTCAATTGCAGGTGCAGGACCTATAACTGGGCCAATATTAGCAGCGGTTTTCGGATGGATTCCTGTATACTTATGGATATTAGTTGGGAGTGTATTTGTAGGAGGTGTCCATGACTATAGTGCATTATTCGCATCTATAAGACATGATGGAAAAACTATAGGAGAAATAATCAAAACTAATTTAGGTAATAAAGGCAAAATACTATACAATATTTTTGCATGGTCTACTATTGTATTAATAGTAGCTGCTTTTACTGATATTTGTGCTTCAACTTTTGCTTATGATCCCAATAATTTAATAGGAGCACAAGCAGGAACAGCATCTATACTTTTTATATTTATATCAATGGCTTTTGGATTTGCTGTTTATAGAAAAGGAGCTAAACTTGGAATTTCCACATTAATTGGGATAATACTTTTATTTTTCTGTATATGGCTTGGATATATGTTTCCATTTATAAAATTAACAAAACTTCAATGGAATATAGTATTGATTATATATATAGCCTTGGCATCTACTTTACCAGTATGGATATTATTACAACCTAGAGATTATTTATGCTCATTTTTTTTATATGCAATGATTATAGGAGGGGTACTAGGAATATTGATTTATAGACCTTCAATGACTATACCTGCTTTTAGTGGTTTTAAGGTTAATAATCAGACACTATTTCCATTCTTATTTGTAACTGTTGCTTGTGGAGCAGTATCAGGATTTCATTCTCTTATAGGGTCAGGAACTTCATCAAAGCAAATTGACAAGGAATCTGATGCAAAATTAATAGGTTATGGCTCCATGCTCATTGAAGGCATTGTAGCAATTATAGCCTTAATAACTGTTGGATATTTAGCAAATTCTGAGGGAGCTCCTTCAGTAGTATTTGCAAATGGACTATCTGTATTTATGAATAGTTTTGGATTACCACTTCAGATTGGTAAAGTATTTACTATGCTCACTTTTTCAGCTTTTGCATTAACTAGTCTTGATACAGCAACAAGGATTGGAAGGTATATATTCCAAGAATTTTTTGACAAAGAAAAAGAAAGTAAGAGTTTAGGTAATAATAAATATTTTGCTACATTTGCTACTATAGGAGCATCAATTTTATTATTGGCTTATGGATACAATAAAATTTGGCCTATATTTGGATCGGCGAATCAGCTATTAGCGGCTCTTTCTCTATTAGCAGTTTCAGCTTGGCTATCTAGTATAGGAAAGAAATATACTATGGCTTTAATACCTATGATATTTATGTTTATAGTCACATTGACATCATTAACAATGTTAATACGTCAATATTTTACTGCAGCTACGTCAAATATAGTACTAGGAGTATTTGCTGTAATATTACTAATTTTAGCACTAGTTTTATTAATAGAAACTTATAGGGTTATAATTAAAAAGAAAAAAGCATAGTTTTTTGGAGGCTGTCTCAAAAGGGACTGCCTCTTAATTTTTTAATTTACTGAAATAATATATTGTTTTAATACAATTTAGGAGGTTAGAAAATATAAGTTTCTAGTATTTTGTAAATTCATTATATAGGAATTATTATATTTATTGTTTTTGTAATGAAATGTAAAAACATTGTTGAAAATTACAGAACTACATAGTAAGAATTTAATTTTATTTAAAGAAAAAGTATAATCATACGAAAAATAATATATGAGATAAAGGAGGACTTTAGATGAAGATTAAAGCCAAAAAAGAAAAGAAAAAATTGACTTTGGGATTAAATTTAAGCTTAAGAAATGAACTTTTAATTTTGATATTATTTATATCTTTAATTCCTATAATCATTTTGGGTGTAAGTACTACTAAGTCAGTTTATAATAGCGCAAATAATGAGTATATTGTAGCAACTGCCGATAAAATTGAGGATGTAGGAAAAGAGATAGAGAATATTATTAATTTTAATAGTAATCTAATAAATATTCTGTCAGAAGAAGAAAATATACAAAATGGATTTAAAGGTGAGAAAAATAAAAGTCTAGTTTTCAATACTTTTATGAATGTAAAAGCAAATAGTAATGATGTATTATCCATATATTTTGCTAACGAAAAGAAGGAATTATATCTTTATCCTAAAGTAGAATTAGATTCGAATTATGATCCCAATTCTCGTGAATGGTATATTAATGCAAAGAGTGAAAAAAATTTAGTGATATCAAAACCATATATAGATGCTTTTACTGGTAAACAAGTCTTTACTATCTCAAAAAAAGTGGTAAATAAAAATGGAGATTTAATTGGTGTAATGGCAATGGATATTGATCTTACAAATTTATCAGAAAAGGTTACATCTAGTTCAATTGGCAATGAAGGATTTATTTTAGTTACTTATAAAGATGAAAGTGTAGTTGCTAGTAATAAAGATGAATTGATAGGTAAGGAATTATCCAAGGAACAGTGGGCAAAAGATCTTATCGATTCCGAAAATTTGGATTTGTTTAAATTTGAAAATAATAATTACTATATTCAAAAATATATAAATGGAGAATTAGGTTATACAACTTATGGATTTAGTTCTACCAATGAAATTAAGGGACAAATAGGTAAAGCTTTATGGATGTCTATAATATTAATAGTTTTTATACTTATATTTTCACTTACTGTTGTCGTTATTTTTTCTTCAAAATTTGTTAAGGTGATAAATAATTTGGTAAATACCTTAGCTCGTACTAGGAATGGAGACTTTACAGCTCGTATAACTACCAAAGGAATAGTGACCAAAGAAATTAAAGAAATTTCTAATGTAGTAAACAGTATGATGGATGATATGGTATCATTGCTTGAAAGTGTGAAGGATGCTTCAAAACATTTATCAGAAGCATCAAGTATATTAACAAATATAGTTGAAGACTCAAGAGTTGCTAATAGTGATATTTCAAGCGCTGTGTCGCAAATGGCACAGGGGGCAAATGAACAATCAATAATGTTAGATGAAAATGTTTCGCTTACCATTAATTTAGGTGAAGATATCAGTAATATAGTATCATATTCAGAAGATGTAATGAATCAATGTGAAGAAGCAGAGAAGCTTATTTTTAATGGAAAGGAAGTTATACAAGATTTTGATGAAATGTTTAAAGAAAACACTGAAGCAGTAATTGATACTGTAAATAAAGCAAAAACTTTACAAGAAAATTCTAAGAAGATTAACATTATTATAGATGCAATAAAGTCTATAACAAATAAAACGAATTTACTTGCATTAAATGCTAGTATAGAAGCTGCACGGGCAGGTGAGGCAGGACGTGGCTTTGCAGTAGTTGCTGATGAAGTAAGAAAATTAGCAGAACAATCTACAATCTCTGCTGAAGAAATAGAAAAAGTAATAAAAGAAAATATTAATGATATAGATAAAGTCATTAAAGGAGTAACTATATCAAAAGATATTACAGAAAAAACTTCAAGTAAAGTTGAAACTACTTTTAAAACCTTTGAAGAAATAAATTCTTCGATAAAGCTTCTTCAAAAAAATATAAATGGAGTTAATGAAACTTTAATAAATATAAATAGTACTAAAGATGGACTTATAGAAAGAATACAAAATATTTCAGCAGTGGCAGAGGAAGCAGCAGCATCTTCAGAAGAAGTAAGTGCGTCTGGCGAAGAACAAAAAAATAGATTTGGACAAGTAGTATTATCAGCAGAAAACTTAGAATTGTTATCTGAGAAACTTAAAGGTCTAATTAGTAAATTCAAAATAAGTTAAAAAATAACTGCTGATATTATCATCAGCAGTTATTTTTTAAAATTAATTTAATATATCTTCAGAATTTAAAAATTAAAATAGTATAATATCTTAATAATTTGCAATATTCGCTAGAAAAATAGTTTAAATATGGAAAATAATTGATAGTATTAAAATTATGTATAAAAAACATATATTATGAAGTAAATATGTAATTATTTTTAATAAATAAAGTTATAACATTTAGATATATGTAATTTGTTGAAAAAATATGTCAAATTAATTATACTTATTAAGTGATAGGCACATTAAACTAGGGGGAGAGAATTATGAAAAGGAAAAAAGTGAAGAAATTTAAATTAGTGAGTATTAAGAAGCAACTCTCACTGATGCTGGTAATTACATGTGTAATTCCTATTATTATTTTAGGAGTAGCTACAACAAAAACAATTTATGATAGTGTGATGAATGAATATATGATTGTTGCATCCGCTTCTGTAAGAGCAATAAATGATGAAATAGAGGAAATAATTGATTCTAATAGTAATTTTATTAAGTTATTATCAAGTGAACCTCATGTTAGGAATCTTTATACTAAACAAGGAAATGAGAGTAAGGCAGTTGAAACCTTCAAAAATATACAGGGAATTAAAGATAATATTTTTTCTGTTTATGCTTTTAATGAAAAGACAAAACTATATTGCTATCCACCAGATGAAGTAGATAGTAGTTTTAATTTAAATGAAAGACTATGGTATACAGAAGCTATGAAAGATGAGAATCTGTTATACATAGATATACCGTATAGGGATCACAGCTCTCGTCAGATGATAGTGACTTTGTCAAAGGCTTTAAAAGATGACAATAATAAATTAGCTGGAGTTGTGGCAATAGATATGGATTTAACTAAAGTTTCCGAAAAAGTTTCTAAAATGAAAATAGGAAAAGAAGGATTTAATATAGTTGCTTATAAAGATGGAAGTATAATTGCCAGTGATAATGAAGAATTGATAGGAAAAAATTTAAATGATGAAGAATGGAGTAAAGGAATACTTGATAACGATATCATGGATGTAAATTTTGATAATGCAAATTATCATGCGGTTAAGGTGGAAAATAAAGAGCTAGGATATACTTCTTTTGGATTTATAAGAAATTCAGAAATAAATAGTAAAATATTTAATAAATTAGCCATTCCTATACTGGCAGTAATAATAATTATAATTTTTTCATCAGGAGCGCCTATGGTGTATTCCACTAATTTAGCTAAAAGTATGAAGCATTTAGTCAGTATTCTTAAAGCTGCAAAGGATGGAGATTTTACTAAGAGAATTAGTTTAAATAAAGTTAAGACTATGGAAATTGTAGAAATAGGAAATGCCAGTAACGAACTTATGAATGATATGGAAAATATAATAAATAACATTGTTAACACTTCAGGACATTTATCTAAAGCATCGGTGGACTTAACCAATACTGTAGAGTTTTCAGAAACAGTAGCTAGTGATATATCTAATGCAGTAGAACAGGTAGCGCAGGGAGCTAATGAACAATCTATAATGCTTGAAGAAAGTGTAGCTTTATCCATGGATTTAGGAAACAACATAAGTGAAATATTAAATTATTCTAATGATGTATTAGAAGAAAGCGAAGAAGTTGAAAGCTTTGTTAGTAGTGGTAAAGAAATGCTTGAAGGACTTACTTATTCCTTCAGTGAAAATAATAGAGCTATAATTAATGTAGCAGCTAAAGCTGAAGCACTAGGAGAGAATTCTAATAGAATTAGAGCAATAATTGATGCCATAAAAGAAATTACTAGTAAAACTAATTTATTAGCATTGAATGCAAGCATTGAAGCAGCGAGAGCTGGGGAAGCTGGACGTGGTTTTGCAGTAGTTGCAGAAGAAGTAAGAAAGTTAGCAGAGCAATCTTCAAGTTCTGCAGAAGAAGTTGAAAAAGTTATAAATACTAATTTAGAAGATATTAAGATGGTTATTAAAGAAATTACACTATCTAAAGATTTAAGTGAAAAGACATTAGAAAAAGTCGAAAATACTAATGAGACTTTTGATGAAATAAACAATGCAATTAAAAGTCTTCAAAATAATATAAATAGTGTAAATGATACATTAACTAAAGTTAATGAAGCTAAAGATGGCTTTATTGATAAGATACAAGGAATATCAGCGGTATCAGAGGAAGCAGCAGCTTCAACGGAAGAAGTAAGTGCATCTAGTGAAGAACAAAGAACTAAATTTAGAGAAGTAGTTACTGCTGCTGAAAATTTAGAAAGATTATCCTTAGATCTTAGAGAAACAATAAATAAATTTAATATTAATAAAGAAAATGGAAATAATTAATAAAGAGTAAAGCTAAGTTTAAACTTAGCTTTACTTTTTATTTAAATAAAAGTCATTGTAATAAAATTTTGGAAAAGTATAATTATAGGTATACAATGTGAAAACTTAAAATATACTCTGGAAAATAAATTTTCTATAAAAGCAGCTTAATCCCTTAAAAAAATAAAGGATTAATAATTAAGAATGAAAAATTTAGGATGAAATTCATCCTAAGTGAATTTCTTAAAATAAAATTTACTCTCAAAAAACTTCAAAGGTCTTAACCGTGAAGTTTTAACCATAATTCTTCATCTTTCATTTTTAATTTTTCATTCATAGAAAAGAATTTTTGCTATGAAAATTAAAATAATGTATAAGATAAATGTTGCTAAGGAATTGTAGTAATAAAAAGGTAAGTTTTGTAGTAGTTTATTTGACAAAGTATTACAATAAATTTATTATATAGTATATATGAATATATATTCATATATACTATATAATTTAAATGCATATATAGGAGGAACAGCATGGATAATAATTTAGAATTCTGTAACTGTACAGAAATTCATAAGGATATAGTTGATAGTGTAAAAAGTAATATACCTTCAGAAGAGGTTTTAGGTGATTTATCAGAGCTTTTTAAAGCTTTTGGAGATATAACTAGAATAAGAATACTATATGTTTTATTTCAAAAGGAAATGTGTGTTTGTGACATAGCAGAAACCTTAGGAATGAGCCAATCTGCAATATCACATCAATTAAGAGTATTAAAAAGTACAAGATTAGTAAAGTTTAGAAAAGAAGGTAAGGTAGTTTATTACTCTTTAGATGATGATCATGTTAAGTATATTTTTGATCAAGCTTTATTACATGTAAAAGAGTAAGATTTAGCTCTCATCTGTATAAATTTACAATTTAAAAAATTCTAATTAAAAATATAAAGCAATTAATTCTTAAAGAATTAATTGCTTTATAAGTGGATATACATATAAATTTTTAATGCTCTATTTTAATTATCTAATTCAAAAGTTTATACACTTTTATTGAAGATTTACTAGAGTATTTATTATTAATTTTATAAACTGTTAATTTAAATAACCTAAATATAGGTTTTAACGATGAACTTAAAATTTTGCATTATTTATCAAATAAATAACTTTTAATAACTGCAGGAACTTCTCTAACGAAGAAGTTTGGTGCGAGAAATTTATGAGTTTTACCAGGATATCCATAAGTTTTAAAGCCTAGCCGCTTTGAAAGGGTCTTTGCTCTAAACATATGAAAATTATTAGTAATCACTGTTACTGATAACATCTCTCTATTATCTAGACTATGTAGCTTATCTTTTGTATAGAGAAAGTTTTCATAGGTAGTTGTGGACTTATCTTCCATTATTATATTATCTTCTTTAACTCCTTTTTCTATGAGGAAGTTTTTCATTGCTGCGGCTTCACTAATTAATTCATCTGGGCCTTGTCCACCGCTTACTACAATTTTTACAGCAGGGTAAATGTTATGAAATTCAACTGCTGCCATAAGTCTATAGTAAAGGGAAGTTGAAATTTTATCACCTATAAGTCCTGCACCTAATACAATTGCATAATCAGGCTTTGTAGTATCTTTGTAAAATCCATTAAATATTATTAATGATTGAAGTAAAACATAAATAATCGTTAATAAAACTAGTAATATAAGAATTATATGTTTTATTAATTTTGGTAAGGAAGAAAAAAAATCAAGTATTTTATTTGTGTTTAATCCTATCAGAATTAATATAGCTCCAATAACAGCCCAAAAAGTTGAAAAACTTGTATTATAAAATATAGCCTTAATACCAATAAAGTATAATAAGAAAAGGAACCCTAATAGTAATAGAAATTTTGAAATATTGCTATGATCTAATTTAATCATAATTAACCTCCTTAATTTTAAAAATATGTGGTATTATAAATAATGTTGATTTTAATATCTAAAGATATGATTTTACATTTTTATAAAAATTGATTACATAATTCACAATATATATTTCTGTGTAGCTCTCTAATTACCCTTTTATTATAAAAAATAAAGCTGAGCACTTATAGATATACTAGTTCTAAGATTAATATATGTGAAAATAATTACTGTTTTTAAAACTATTGAATTCATAATTCAAAATTCACAATTGTAGATATTTGTCAGCAGAAGCTGAGAAATTTAGAATTAATTAACCGTAGCGGTGAACAATGTTCGCCCCTACAATAAAGAACTGGCAATTGCATCGCTAGTAAAGAATCTATTAAAGAAATTAGTTTGATTAAAACTGATTTTAACCTGAATTGTGAATTTTGAATTGTACATTATTTTAAGTTGTGAGATGAAATACTTAAGGGTATAGCTATATTTAGCTACATATTAATTTTTAACGTAGTTTATCTATACATATAGACAAATTAAAAATAAACAATTTATAAATTTAATATAATTAATTTATATAACTAATAATACTATAATACATACTAATCATTAATGTTATCGGTTTTGAGAGGTGAATAATATGGAAGTTTATTTTGATAACAGTGCAACTACAGAACCTTATGAGGAAGTAATTGAAGAAGTAAGTAACACTATGAGAGAGTATTTTGCTAATCCATCTTCTGCTCATAGCTTAGGGTTTAAAGCAGAACAAAAACTTAGAAAATGTAGAGATTTTATTGCTACTACAATTAAAGCTCATAGTGAAGAAATAATATTTACTTCTGGCGGAAGTGAAAGTAATAATTTTTTAATAAAGGGATTTTCTAAGATAGGAACTCATATAATTACATCAAATATTGAGCATCCTAGTGTATTAAATACTTTTAAGGCACTAGAGAAGGAAGGTATAAAGGTAAGTTATATATCTTTAAGGGAAAATGGAGAAATAAATATAGATGAATTAATAGAGAGTATAACTAAAGATACTGTGCTTGTGAGTATAATGCATGTTAATAATGAAGTTGGAATAGTTCAAGATGTTGAAAAAATAGGTAATGCTATAAAAGAAAAGTCAACCAGAGTAAAATTTCATGTAGATGCAGTACAAAGCTACGGGAAGATATCTATAGATGTACAAAAGTGTAAAATTGACTTATTGAGTACTAGTGCACATAAATTGCATGGGCCTAGAGGTGTCGGTTTTGCTTATATTAAAAAGGGATTAGTGGCGAATCCATTAATTTCTGGTGGAGGACAAGAGAAAAACTTTAGATCAGGAACAGAAAACTTACCAGCTATAGCTGGTTTCGCAATAGCAAGTAAAATAATGCATGAAAATTTACAGGAAAATTATGAAAAGGTATTAGAAGTAAAAAAATATTTTATTGAAAGATTAAAGGAAATAGAAGGAATAAAAGTTAATAGTAAAATGGAAGATAACTTTTTACCTCATATACTTTCTGTTTCTTTTCCCTCTATAAGAGGTGAGGTGTTATTACATGCTCTGGAAGAGAAAAATATATATGTTTCAACAGGATCAGCTTGTTCTTCAAAAGCTGCAAAGACTTCTCAAGTATTAAATGCTTTTGGGCTATCTTTAAAAGAGCAGCAGGGAACTATAAGGTTTAGTTTCTGTGAATATAATACTAAGGATGAAGTAGACTATGCCATTGAAGCTTTGAAAAGCAGTTTAAAGATTTTAAGGAGGATGAAAAGGTGAGAAGACTATTATTAGTTAAATGTGCTTCAGAGATTTTTTTAAAAGGATTAAATAGAGGAAAATTTGAAAGAAGATTAAAGGATAATATTAAACATGTAATTGAAGACTTAAATTATGAATTTGTTGAGGATACTGGTAGATGGTTTATATGCTCTGAAGATTTAGATGAAATTATAGAAAGAGTCAAAAAAGTTTTTGGAGTTATGGAAGTTTGTGTAGTGAAAGAAACTACTGCTGATATGGAATCAATATCTAAGGTAGCATTAGAGGTTATGAAAAATGCTAAAGGCAAAACTTTTAAGGTTGACACTAATAGAGCTAATAAAGAATTTACACTAAATTCTATGGAAGTTAGTAGAGAAGTAGGAGCTTACATATTAGAAAATCTAGATGGAATTACTGTTGATGTAAAGAAACCTGAATTTTTATTAAATATAGAAATAAGAAAAAATGCTTATATTATCTCTAAAAAGGTCAAGGCAGTAGGTGGACTTCCTTATGGAATTAATGGAAGTACTATGCTTATGCTATCTGGAGGAATAGATTCTCCTGTAGCAGGATATTTAATGGCACGTAGAGGTGTAGAACTTCATGCTGTTTATTATCATAGTCATCCTTATACAAGCGAAAGAGCTAAAGATAAGGTAAAGACTTTAGCAAACATATTAAAAAATTATACAGGCAAATTAAATTTATATGTGGTTCCTTTTACTGACATTCAATTAGAAATTATTGAAAAATGCAGAGAAGATGAATTAACCATAATAATGAGAAGATTTATGATGAGACTTGCTTGTAAATTAGCAGAGAAATATAATATTAATTCTGTGACCACTGGAGAAAGTGTTGGTCAGGTAGCTTCACAAACTATGGAGGCTTTGGTAGTAAGTGATAATTGTTCAGATAGACCGGTATTTAGACCATTAATTGCTATGGATAAAATAGATATTATGGATATTGCAAGAGACATAGACACCTATGAAACATCAATATTACCTTATGAGGATTGTTGTACAATTTTCGTACCTAAGCATCCTAAAACTAAACCTAGATTAGATGAAATTATAAAATCTGAATCTATACTTAACATAGATGAATTAGTAGAAAGAGCTATAGAAGGTATGGAAGTATATAATTAATATAGAATTGATTATTGACAATGGAAAATTATTGATGCTTCTCTTTTATAAGAGAAGTTTTTAATAGATTTTGTAGCGGCGAACAGTGTTATCCAATTTTTAACCTATGGGGAACAGTAGTGAAGCCACTGAGGTGCAGTATACTTCAGAACAATACCTAAAAGCTTCAATCAATATTAATGAAGATAATCAATGTAATTGAAATATCAGCTAATGTATTAAATATTGTTTTTTATCATACTGCATCATAGAGATCTAATTAGAAAACAGCTGCATATTAAATTGGTGTAGCTGTTTTAATTTCACTAAAATTCTATAGTATTTTTATAGATGCAAGGGGTGAAAGCTAATACTGCGGAGATAATTCAAAAGTATATTTTAAACTTCGTATATTAATTTTACTATTTATAAAAGTCTTGAGAAATATAAGATTTCCATATAAAATAAACTATGGGTACTTGGGGGAAAGGGATGAAAGGATTTATGAAAGAGTATTTGACACTGATTTGTGGCACTTTTGCTTGCTTAATATGGATAAGGTATTGTATTTATAAGTATAAAGAAAATAAGGATATAAAGTATATAATAGTTATAGCTATACCAATTTGTGTAATTATAGGCTTAATTCCTGCTGTAAGACAAAATAATGAATTAAGAAATTTAATGGTTTCATTAGTAGCTGTAGATTTTATAATACTTTTTATTTTATATTTTATAAAAAGATTTAAGAAGCATTTTAAAGAGGCATATAAAATTTATAAAGATAAAAAAGAAGAATAGAGAATTAACTTAAAGATTAGTAATTGTTTTTATAAGTTATTTAATATTTTGATTTAAAAAGCGTGACTTTTAGTCACGCTTTTCTATTCTATATTTTCACCGGATGCCACTTCTAGTTCTTTATCAGCTAAAAGATCTTCCGAATTATTATTCTTAAATATAAAACTTAATTTAGTTTCAGTAGTGATTATTGCTATAAATATAAATATACAGCCAACAATCATAGAAAATGTGAATTTATCTCCAAATATCAATACTGAAAACAATGATCCGAATAAAGATTCTAAAGAGAGTATTATGGCAGCATGAGTAGAACTTGTATATTTTTGAGCTACATTTTGAATTATAAAGCAAAGTGTAGTACTGAATATAACCATATATGCTATAGGAAGTATTAATTTTGTTTCGAACTGAGGTACAGGTTCAAAAAAGATTGCCATAATAAAAGACAGTATTGCAGCTACCCCAAATTGAATAATAGTTAATATTATAGGATCTGTTTTTTTAGTATATAGACCAATGGTAATAATTTGCCCAGCAAAACCTATACCACATAATATTGTAAGTATGTCGCCACCATTAAAATTTAAACCTCCTTGAAGAGTTAAGAAAGAAATACCAATTAGACATAAAATTGCACCAATAATTGAAAATTTATCTGGCTTTAATTTAAAAATAGCCCAATTTAAAAAAGGAACAAGTACTACGTAGGTTGCAGTTAAAAAAGCACTTTTGCTGGCAGTAGTATAAACAATTCCTACAGTCTGAAGTGCAAATCCTAAAAATAAAAAAATTCCTATTATAGTTCCCATTTTAAAATCTGCCCTAGTTGCTTTTCTTAAATTTTTATTAAAGATTATTGCCATTATAACAGTTGAGAGAAAAAATCTTATAGTCATTTGGTAAAAGGGTGGTATTAAATTTACAGAATCTTTTACGGCAATAAAACCTCCACCCCATATGATTGCTACTAATAAAAGAGCTAAATCTGCTAATAAACTTTTGTTCTTCAAAGCTTTCATCAAATCACTTCCTTTTTTATATTTCACAGTAAAAAACGTCATAATCTAATACATAAAATTTTAGATTATGACGTTATACATTATATATTCTAGGTTTTTTAATAAATTCCTTTGGAAACTTAGCAAAATATTTTAAATCTTAAGGTAATTAATTAGCTATTTCCTCTAAAATTTCATAGGTAGGAAGATTTTTAAATTTATCTTCATTAAATATTCTATTATAGCAATAGGATATTATATCGCTTCTCTTAATTATACCAATAAAGATATTGGAATCATCTACAACAGGTACAAAATTTTGAGATTTAGCAACTAGTATTAGACTCTCTATGTCAGAATTTATTGACACTGCTTTATTTCGAACATTTCTTGGTATATCTTTAATTAACACCTTTTCAGTGTCTTTTAAAGTTATATTAGGATCATTTTTAAATTTCCATAAAATATCTCCTTCTGTTAATGTACCAACATATCTGCCTTTTTCATCTACTAAAGGGATAGCTGTATATCTATGGTATTCCATACGTTCCATAGCTCTTCTCATTGTTGAATTTACCTTTTCATGTATTACCTCACTTTTTGGAGTAAGAAAAAAAGCAACATTCATAGGATCATCCTCCAATTAATATTATATTACTTATTTTTAATTTGCTCTTATATATACTATTATATCATTCTATATGTCAATATTGTTACAAAACGATTTAATTTAGAAGTATTTACTAATTCATACTAAGGCATTATAATTAGTTTTATAAGACTTTTATAAATAGTAGATATAAGTTATATTTAAAATATATTTTACTAGATGAATATTAGATTACAATAATATTAAGGTTAATTTTTATTAGGAGGTTTTTAATAATGGAATTTATAGCAGAGGCATCTTTAATAGAAGCTATATCTTTAGGAGAAGTTGAAGCTGTAAGAACAGCGTTAATTGAGTATATAAGAAAAGACCCAGGAAATGTAGGAGAAATATTAAGAGCTAAAAAATATGCTGAAGAATTTATTGATGATTTAATGGACGAACATAATAATGAGACTCTAAAGCCCATTAATGAGTGGGATAAGGAATATTTTCTGAAATCTCTAAGTAGTCTTATTGATAATTTTTCTGAAATAAGATTCCAACATATTTGTATGATAGGAGCGTATCTTTATCCACAAAGTACTTCAAAGGATGCAATAATTATAAATAATTTGGATCCAGTAGGAAAAGTAAATAAAAAGGAAGTAGCTGCAAAGGTAATTGCTACTGCTGTGGCATGTGTAGCAATTGGTAAAATTTTATTTAAAAATAAAAAATATAAATAAAGCATCTATATTATAGATGCTTTATTTATATTTAATTAGGTTTTAATGTATTTTTAATGGGGAAAATATATAATTAATGAAAGAGTTATAGGAGGAATACTAAGTGATACGAATAGTAAAAGATACATTTAATAAGTATTTGTTTCATACAAAAGCCTTTAATAATTTTAAGAACAATTTGAAAGCTTTTACTATATTGTTTTTAGTAACTGTGATGTTTTTTGGTGCAATTATACCTTGGTTTAATAGAAATAGAGTAAAAACCTTTTATAATTATAAAGCTATACATAGAGATATTAAAAAAAGTGAGCCAAATGAACGATTAAAATTCCATGTTAGAAAACTTGGAGAAAGCTTTAGTTCCATAAAAGATATTTTTATTTTAGATAATGAAAACAATATTACATATAGCTATAGCAATTCTAATTTGTCCCAAAATGGAAAGTTTGTATTAGATAAAAGCTTAAATGCTAATTATGAAGAAGATCAATACAATGATTATCTTCATAGAGGATTTTTTTATAGTAGTAATAATCCTGAAGTAATTTATGTGAAATCTTATATAGAAGATATGCTTTTTCTAGGAGGAGATTTTTATGAAGAAGAATTTCAGCAATTCTTGAAAAACTCAGAAGATAAAGGGAATACAGAAGCAAAAAAAATTAAGCAATTATATTTATTGCATGAGATTAATGATGAAGTTAACAATAGAAAGATTGCAATAATAACTTTTACTGGTGATATGAATTTTGGAATGATAATATGGATTATAGCAGCTATATTTTGTGTTTTAGGTATAGTGTTAGTTATATCTTTCTTTATAATATTAATTTTTGTATTTCAGTTATACAGAGAAAATAAAAATACATTTTTAAATAGAAAAAAGCACTTAACTTAGGAGGGAAAAGCTATGAAAGAATATAAAATATTGATCGTTGAGGATGAAAAACAAATTGCTAGATTTGTTCAATTAGAATTGATGCATGAAGGTTATGAAGTTGAAACTGTTTATGATGGTAGAGAAGGTTTAGAAAAAATAAAAAATAATGAATATAACTTAGTTATATTAGATGTAATGCTTCCAAGTTTAAATGGTATGGAAGTTTGTAGACGAGTAAGAGCTTTTAGTGAGGTACCAATTATAATGCTTACGGCTAAAGATAGTGTTATAGATAAAGTAACAGGGTTAGATATTGGCGCTGATGACTACATGACAAAGCCTTTTGCAATTGAAGAGTTATTGGCTAGAATTAGAGCTATAAAGAGAAAAAATAGTAGCAAGAATAATGAAAATAAAAATGAGATTATGGTTAATGATTTAGTTATGAATTTAAGTACTCATGAAGTTAAGCGAGGAGATCAATTAATCGAATTGACTAAAAGAGAGTATGATCTTCTAGAGTATTTAATGAAAAATGTAGACGTTGTATTAAATAGAGAACAATTATTAGAAGTTGTTTGGGGATACAATTATATGGGGGATACAAATGTAGTTGATGTGTATATTAGATATTTAAGAAGCAAAATTGATGAAGATTTTGATGTGAAGTTAATTCATACCGTTAGAGGAGTAGGATATGTTATTAAAAAACACAAAAATATCGACTAAATTAACTATACTTTATACTATATTACTTCTTAGTGTATTAATTGCATTAAATAGTGCTATATATCTAGGAATAACTTTTTATACAGAGCATCAAGTTAGTGCAGAATTAAATTATGTATCTAGAATTATTGAGCAAAGAATTGTAACTCCAAGGGGTGTGTATAGTTATTCAAATATTTTTGATGGTGCACCTTCTAAGGAGAAGTATTATTCTCGGATATTAGATGATAAAGGAAATGTCATTGCTACTGTAGACAACTTTAAATATGATATTCCTTTAAATACAGACTCTAATAATACTACTGATAGAACCGATTATAGATATGAGAAAGAGCGAAAGTATATATATGTAAATAATAAAGTGAAAACAAATAATGGCACTGTATATATTCAAGTTGTTAAAGATATAGAATACGAAAAAATCTTCTTAGAAGTATTGAAAGCGTTTATGATAACAGCTTGCTTTGGAGGAATTATAATCTCAATAGCTCTTGGAAATGTGGTTAGTAAAGGTATGTTGGAGCCTATTGATAGGATAACTAAGGCGGCACAAAGTATAAGTATTAATAATTTAAAAGAAAGAATAGAAGTTGCTCCTAAAGAGGATGAATTATCTAGATTGGCATCAACCTTTAATAGTATGATTGATAGACTTCAGGGATCTTTTGAAAAACAAAATCAATTTGTATCTGATGCTTCTCATGAACTTAGAACACCTATTGCAGTTATAAAAGGATATGTAAATTTATTAGATCGATGGGGGAAAGATGATAAAGAAATCTTAGAAGAATCAATTGAAGCTATTAAAAAAGAAACAGAAAACATGACTGTATTATTAGAAAAATTATTGTTTTTAGCAAGAAATGATAGCAATACACAAAAGATTCATAAAGAAAAATTTTATTTAAATGAATTAATTGATGAAGTAATAAAAGAAAGTAAATTTATTTCTGATAAACATAATATATATAGTAAAATAAATGATGAAATAATTATAGATGCTGATTATAAGATGATTAAGCAAGTTTTAAGAATTTTTATGGATAATAGTATTAAATTTACTAAAGAAGATGGAGAAATAGTAATTAATTTAATAAGAGAAAATAATTTTGCAAAAATTGTTATAAGGGATACAGGTATTGGTATACCTAAAGAGGATTTATCTAAAATATTTGATAGGTTTTACATGGTTGATAAAGCTAGACATAGAGAAAAAGGTGGAAGCGGTCTAGGACTTGCCATTGCAAAATTAATTATTGAAAATCATAGTGGTAAAATATATGCTAGTAGTGAAACATCAAAAGGAACAACTATAACAGTGATATTACCAATTGAAATTAAATAAAGCATTGGCTATTTTTGTAGCAAATGCTTTATTGCTTTATTTAATGTATACTAGCGTGTTTGCTTAGAGAGTTCATATGCCTTTGATAATCTTTTAATATGGAATTTAAAAGTCTATAACTTATATGATCTATGGATTTACTTTCTTGGATCAATTTGCTGCCCATTATGTAACCTGTATTTGATGCATTATAAGCTTCTTCAATAATATCTTGAGATGAATTAAGATTGATATTATTGGTTATTTGGGAATAAAAATCTATAGTTTTACCAACAAGTCCTGAACTATTAACAGGAACACCACCTAAGTCTTGGATTCTTTCTGATACTTTAAGTGCGTGTAATCTATAGTCCTTTTGAATTTCTTGCAATTGATTTTTTATATTATAATCATTACATTTCTGTATATACTGTTCAAAGGTATCGATGCCCATATAAATACCTTGAAGAAATTTATTCAATTCGTTAATACACTCTTTATTCAAAGAAAACAACTCCTTTTACATATACTAAGATTATTATGGATTTAAAGGTTATAATATATGTAATTTATATAAATTAACATTAAAATATTCTAAATTCTGATGTTTTTATAAAATGAATAGCTATAATATGGGAAAAAGCTCTATGATTATCATAGAGCTTTTTAATGATAGAAATTATAAATTTCTAAAAAAGAATTACTATAATTTTATATATTTAAAGAAGAGTTTTTTTCAGATTCCATATTTTCAGGTTTAATTTTTTCAATGGTTATACCTGTGTATCCATAGAAAATAGCAACTAACGGATTTATTAAATTAAGAAAAGTAAAGGGGAGATAAGAAAGGGTAGGAACACTTAAAGTGGAACTCATAAATGCTCCACAGTTGCTCCAAGGTATTAAACAAGAAGTCATAGTACCAGCATCTTCAAGGGTTCTTGAAAGATTTTTAGGAGCAAGACCTCTTTTAGCATATTCATCTTTATACATTCTACCTGGAATAACTATTGATAAGTATTGATCTCCAGAAATAAGATTTGTAAATATACAAGATACTACAGTTACTAATATTAATGAACCAGTGTTTACTGCTAATTTTAATAAGCTTTCAGCTAATAATCCTAGGCACCCTGATTTCTCCATAATTCCTCCAAAAGTCATGGCACACATGATTAAGGATACCGTTGACATCATGCTTTGAAGTCCTCCACGATTTAAAAGTTCATCAACCATTTTAACACCACTATTTCCAACATATCCTAGATTCATAACATTTATTACATCTCCAAAGGAAGAACTTTGAAATAATATTGCAAACAATCCACCTAATATAGCACCAGCAATTAATCCAGGAATAGCAGGAATTTTTTTAACAACTAAAGTTATAACAATCACTGGAGGAATTAAAAGCAATGGAGTTATATTAAAACTTCTTTGTAATCCATCTAAAATAATATTTATTTGAGTAACGTCCAATTCTTTACCAGCATATTTTAATCCTAGTATTCCATAGAGTACTAAAGCTATAATCATACTTGGACCTGTAGTATAAATCATATGCTTTATATGATCAAATAGCTCAGAACCAGCCATAGCAGGAGCTAAGTTTGTAGTATCGGAAAGGGGAGACATCTTATCTCCGAAATAGGCACCAGATATAACAGCGCCAGCAACTAAAGGAGTTGAAAAGCCAAGACCTTGACCAATTCCCAGTAATGCAATACCTACAGTTCCAACAGTGGTCCAAGAACTACCAGTAGCAAGAGAAACGATTGAACACATTATACAAGTCGCTAATAAAAATATGCCCGGAGATATAATTTTAAGACCATAATATATCATAGTAGGCACTGTGCCGCTAAGTATCCAAGAACCAATAATAATTCCTATTATCATTAAAATAATTATTGATTGCATAGACATTTGAATAGAGTTTATAAATCCTTTCTCTAAGTCTTTCCATTTAAATCCTAATCTAAGTGCAACTAAAGAAGCAATTATCGAACCTATGACTAGAGGTATATGGGCGCTTGCCTCATAAAATATAATACCAACACATAGGCAGATTGCTAGAATAATAATTGGCAGTAATGCTTCTAAGAGTTTAGGCTTTCTTATCTCATTACTCATGTTAATCCTCCTATTTCAATATATTGTAAATATATTACATTATATACAAAAAATTTTCAATAAAGATTAAGAGTAATTAAAAATAACTATTAACAATTTGTTACCTAAGTATATAAAATTTTTTTCAATATCTATACTAAAAAATTGGATTTTAGCAAAAACGCTTAAAAAATGAATGTAAAAAGTGGATTTTATGGAGGAATTTTAAAAATAACCATATATTTTATGAGAAAAAAATTAAAAAATAAAAAAGTTATTTCAAATGTAAAAAAATTAATAACATTAACTAAAGAACCCCATGATTAACCTAGAGTTCTTTAATTTGTAGTAATTATATATACATTTAAAAGGGATTAATTATAAGTTTTTTTAATGAAAATTTAACTTATACAGTATTCTAATTTCTATAATAAATTAAATTCTTATATTATAATTTTATATATTTAAAGAAGAGCTTCTTTCAGATTTTAAATTTTTGGGCTTAATTTTTTCAATAGTTATACCAGTGTATCCATAGATAATAGCAATAATTGGATTTATTAAGTTAAGGAAAGCATAAGGCATATAAGCAAATGGGTGTACGCCTAAAGTACTGCTCATAAATGCTCCACAGGTATTCCAAGGAACAAAGCAAGAGGTCATAGTACCAGCATCTTCAAGAGTTCTTGAAAGATTTTTAGCAGCAAGTCCTCGTTTTGTATATTCATCCTTATACATTCTACCTGGAATAACTATTGCTAAATATTGATCTCCAGCAATAATATTAGTAAATATACAAGATACTATAGTTACTAGTATTAAAGATCCGGTGTTTACTGCTAATTTTAATAAACTTTCTGCAAGTAATCCAAGGCAACCTGATTTCTCCATAATTCCACCAAAAATCATAGCACACATAATTAAGGATACAGTGGACATCATACTTTGAAGTCCGCCGCGATTTAAAAGTTCATCAACCATTTCAACACCACTATTTCCAACATATCCTGAATTCATAACATTTATAACGTCACCAAAAGAAGAGCTTTGGAATAGCATTGCAAACAATCCACCTAATATAGCACCAGCAATTAATCCAGGAATAGCAGGAATTTTTTTAACAACTAGAACTATAACAACTATTGGAGGAATTAAAAGCCATGGAGTTATATTGAAGTTTGTTTGAAGCCCGCTTAATATAGTATTAATTTGAGTTATATCTAATTCTTTGCCAGAATACCTTAAGCCTAGTATTCCATAAATTATTAATGCTATGACCATACTTGGCGCCGTAGTATAAATCATGTGTTTTATATGCTCAAATAGTTCAGAGCCAGCCATAGCAGGTGCTAAATTTGTAGTATCAGAAAGAGGTGACATTTTATCTCCAAAGTATGCGCCAGATATAATAGCGCCGGCAATCATAGGAGCTGGAATGCCAAGACCTTGACCAATTCCTAGGAGTGCTATACCAACAGTTCCAGCAGTAGTCCAAGAACTACCTGTAGCTAGAGAAACTATTGAGCACATAATACAGGAGGCAACTAAGAATATACTAGGAGAAATGATTTTAAGTCCATAATATATCATAGTAGGAACTGTTCCACTAAGAATCCAAGAACCAATAATAATTCCAATTATCATCAAAATAATTATTGCCTGCATAGACATTTGAATAGAGTTTATAAAACCTTCTTCTAAGTCTTTCCATTTAAATCCTAATCTAAGTGCAACCAAAGATGCAACTATTGAGCCGATAATTAAAGGGATATGAGCACTTGAGTCATATAATATTATTCCAACAGAGAGGCATACTGCTAAAAAAATAATTGGTAATAATGCTTCAAAAAGTTTAGGCTTTCTTATTTCATTACTCATGTTAATCCTCCTCTTTCAATATATTGGTAATATTTTACCTTATAAAGAGCAAGTTTTCAATTAAATTTAAGAATAATTAAAAAATTAACTATTAATAATTTATTACAATCATTTAGTGCAAAAAAATAAGTAATATACATAAAAAATTCATGTTATACAGTATAATTATTTAATAAGTAACTTTATAATGCAAAAAAAGTTTCAAATTGTTATTAGTCATATATATGATTTTTAATATTTTTATATTGAAATTAATACTTTTATTATAAAAATATTAAAGAATTAAAAATATTTGCAATTATAAAATCAATATTGCTAGAAAAAAATGTTAAACAAATAACAAAATATTATATTATTATAAGAAAAACCTTTGAAATATTCAAAGGTTTTGGAGTGGCAAAAAAATGTTAATAATTATTTTTTAAAAATTTTGATTTAATATTAATTTTATTAGTATTTATATTTAAAAATATATTATAGATCTATTCTTAAAGAATAAGATCTATTAATATTAATAGATAAAAAATATAAGAGTATTTCAACTTTAGTTGTAATACTCTTATAAGGTTAAAATCATTATTATTAAAATAGTATTATAAATAAGAATGCATCCATAATTTTTAAAACTTATAGTAAAATTAAAACTGCTATAATAGTGATTTCCTCTATAACATCTAGAATTTAGGCCTTCTTTTATTTCATCCCATCTTTTCATGGTATTAAAAAATAGTAAACCTAGCATTTTTCCTGTATTTGTAACTTTTAATTTAAAGGTTGTAAAACCGCTTCTAGATTTTATAGCATTGTATAGTAATCTTGCTTCATCATCAATCAATAATATGTATCTTTCCATATTTTTAGCTATATCACAAACTTCTCTAAGATTCTTACTTTTGGAGAATAGATATAAAATATGGTCTAATGGTGTAGTTAAAGAAAGGTATGCAATACAAAGTCCACCAGAAAAACTTTTTAATAATATTAATAAAATATAATTTAAATCGTAAGTAAATATAAAAGTAATTGATGATAACAAAGCGAATATAAAGGCACCAAAAGAAAATTTTGAAACCATATTTATTGGATTATTGACCTTTATATGAAGAAGAATAAAGATTATTATATTTAATATAATTGGTATTATAGTATTGGAAAATCCTAAGATAATAATGGGAAAAATACATAGGCATAACTTTTCAAAAGGATGCCTATGTATTTGACTACTTATTTTAGAATAAGCTATTATATTTTTGAGCACGATTTCTTCTTACCTATATAGAAGCCTACAAATCCTGCGCCTATTGCTGCTTGAAGAGAGAATAGTAAACTTTCTATTTCAGAAGAAGGTGGTTCCCAAATACTACTAAACCAAGGCTCATAATCTTTATTTATTTCTGAAATTACTTCTTCCATTTGATCATCTCCGCCTACAAACTCACTAGTAGAACCATAGTAGGCAAGGGGAGCGATTACAAGAAAAACACAAATCAATACAAGTATAATATTTTTTCTTTTCATTTATACCATCTCCTCCAAAGCTAGTAGTTCATTCTTAGAATTCTTCTCAATAAATTCAAATATTAATACAGTAATAATACCTTCAATTATAGCTAATGGTAATTGAGTTATTGCAAATATTGAAATGAATTTTGTGAAAGCATTTATAAAATTTCCTCCAGAGTGAGCAAGTCCCATCTGTACTGAAGTAATAACATAAGTGGATAAATCACCTAAAACTGCTGCTAAAAAAATAGCTATTTTTTTATTTTTATTTTTTAATAATTTATATGTTAAAAATGCAACTATTGGCCCAACAATACCCATAGAAAATACATTTGCACCTAATGTTGTTAAACCACCATGAGCTAATAATAGAGCTTGGAATAGCAGCACTAGGGATGCTATTACTGTCATTGCAAAGGGTCCAAATAAAATTGCTCCAAGGGCAGTACCAGTAGCATGTGAACTACTTCCAGATACAGAAGGTAGTTTTAATGCAGATAGAACAAAGCAAAAGGCAGCAGTAAGTGCTAAAAGCATCTTCAAATCTTTATTATTATATGTTCTTTTATTAATTGCTCTAACTCCTAAGAAGAAGAATGGTGCAGATAAAGCAAAGTAAACTATACACCAAAATGGGCTTAGGAATCCTTCTGCAATATGCATTGCAAAAGCGCTATAAGGCATAACTATTGAAAGTATTAAGCCAAACAATAAAATATTTCTTTTTTTCATATTAAACCCTCCATCTTTTATAATAGCAATGCTTTAAAAGTGGTTAGTTAAAATTTAGGCATCTGAAAGAAAATAATAGATCAAAGATGTTAGTATATTTTTTATCAGACAAGGTGTTAGGTTCTGCTCATAGTGGCGCTATGGGCAGGTTCTGACGACGCAGTATGATGGAAAATAGGCTAATATACTGGTCTATTATTTTTTTCCAGATGCCTTAACTTTAGTAAAAGATAAATATAATTACTTTAGTATTCAATTTAAATAATCTAAAAGTTTTAAAGCATTGCTATAAATTAATAATAAAATAGATTAAAGGCCTTTAAAAAATCTATATAAATCAATAGTTGATCAGACTATTGATTGGAATCAAAGTTTTTGAAAACATCCAAGAATTTGTCTATGTTTTCTTCATTATGAGCTATTGATAAGAATAATGCCTCAAATTGAGATGGGGCAATATAGATACCATTTTTGAGCATATGCATATAAAATCTTGAAAATAATTTTGTATCACAAGTTTTAGCATCTTCATAGTTCTTCACTTCTTTTAAATCTGTAAAGAATATAGTCATCATAGCTCCACATCTATTTATAGTTATAGGAATATTTTTTTCACTAGCTATTTTAATCATTCCATCCTGAAGTCTTTTACCTAACTTTTCAAGATGTTCATAGTATTCCGGATGAGAATGTAGTTTTTGAACAGTTGCAAGTCCTGCAGCCATAACTATAGGATTTCCAGACATAGTTCCTGCTTGATAAACAGGTCCCATAGGTGAAAGTTTTTCCATTATTTCCCTTTTGCCACCATAGGCACCACAAGGAAGCCCACCACCCATTATTTTAGCGTAGGTAACTATATCAGGTGTTACATCATAAAGACTTTGAGCTCCTTTATAGGCAACTCTAAAGCCACACATTACTTCATCAAATATTAATAAAGCACCGTATTTTCTACATAGAGATTCCAATTCTTTCATAAATTCTTTGGTAGCTTTTATTACACCCATATTGCCAGCGATAGGTTCTATAATAACACCAGCTATATCATCACCGTATTTTTCAAAGATACTTTTTATACTGTCAATATCATTGTAAGAAGCTATTAATGTATTTTTTATACTTTCCTGAGGTACACCAGCGCTACCAGGAATACCTTCTGTCATTACTCCTGAACCAGCACTTACTAAAAACCCATCAAAATGTCCATGATAACATCCAGCAAATTTTATAATTTTATTTTTGTTAGTGTATCCTCTTGCTAGTTTTACTGCACTCATAGTAGCTTCTGTACCAGAGTTAACCATTCTTATCAAATCTATGTTATCTAAAGTTTCACATAGATGTTTTGCAAGTTGTAATTCTAAGTCTGTTGGTGCGCCAAAGGCTATAGATTCTCCACAAGTTTCTTTTATTGCATTAATAACATCAGCGTCATTATGGCCTAATATCATAGGACCCCAAGCACCAATGAAATCAATATATTTGTTTCCATCTTCATCGAATATGTATGCACCATCACCTTTTTTTATCACAGGAGGTGTTATACCCATATCTTTTAAAGCTCTAACAGGGCTATTAACTCCGCCTGGTATGTATTTTTTTGATTCTTCAAAAATTTTAAAACTTCTTTCTAAGTTCATTTTCTTCCTCCTTATTTAATTTATATCACAAAAGATTTTTTGTATTAATTTTAATGTTTCATCTCCATTACCTTTTAAAGTTTCCTCTTTTAAAACTTCAATAGCTCTATTTACATAAGCATTACTAGTACTTTTAATTAAAGTTTCAACTAATTTATCATTATCTTTTGTGTATTTTTTTTGAGTATAGGTTTTAAACCTGTTTTTATAAATGGAATTACCTTTATTTATCATATTAATGATATGAGGAGATAAGCCCCTAAGAGTTCTCCATTCATTATATTCTTCTATATACTTTTCAACTATATATCGATGATTATCCATTATAACTCTTCTTAATTTTTTATTTTCCTCATCAATTATATGAACTTTATCTATATCATATACTGTGACGTTTTTAAGTAGCTCTACATTTTTTTCAACATCCTTAGGAACTGCCAAATCAAATATTAATAGTTCTTTATTACTTGGAATTTCATCTTTGGTTATAATAGTATTAGGGGATGAAGTACAACTTATTATGGTATCAACTAAATCATAATATTGCTTCCTACATTCCATAGAAATTATTTTTACTTTATCATTACAGGTTAATAATTCATCTTTTTTAATCTTTTCCACATTTCTTCCTACAATGTATATGTTATCGAAATTATTATCATTTCCTATTAAAGTTTTATAGCAAAGCTTTCCCATTACACCAAAGCCTATAATCATATAATTTCTTTTATTTCTTTTTATAGCTTCTTTCACAGCAATTGAAGATGCAGAAACAGGAATTTTATATAGAGTTGTAGCAGTTTTAAATTCCTTACCGCAAGCTATAGCATTAGTAAAAAGTCTTTCTAAAATACCCTTTAAACTATTTGCTTTAACAGCAGCAAAATAAGCATCCTTAACCTGACCTAATATTTGATCTTCACCTAAAATTTTAGAATGAAAGCCACAACATAACTCCATTAAATGTTTTATAGCAGCTTCACCTGTTGAGTGGAATATATATTTTTTATTATCTATATCCCAATTTAATATTGTAAAAACATTATTTATAATGTTTTCGTCTACATTTTCAGAGGTGAAATAAACTTCTGTTCTATTACAAGTAGAAAGTATAACTACTTCATCACAAATTCCTCTTAATTTTAATAAGCTTTCTTCTAATACATTGCTAGCAATACTAAAGCAACTTCGAGTTTCTATATCAACTTCTCTATTTAGCCCTATTAGTTGAATCATCCATTAATCATCTCCTAGCTTATGTACCTTTACCTAGTATATTTACGCAAATAAAAAAACTCACAATAAGTGAGTTTGCATACTAAATCCTAATAGGTTATTTAAGTATCAACGCCACTTTCCTTCCCACCGAAGGCACAGCAAGTTGTTTATGGCAGGTCTCCTGACTCACGCATCAATCTCCTCTCACCTTCCCAAGCACAAGCTCAGTGGTCGAGATTCGTCTTCGTTACAGTAGCGGGGGCTGTAGTGGATTTTCACCACTTTCCCTATTATACTAATAATAGTACCATAAACTTAACATATTTCGTTGAGTTTAGTATATCACAAATACATTAAATTTTAAAGAATTTATTTTTAAAAAAGTCTAATTATTTAATTTTATCTTTAAATTTTTGATGTATATAAAGCTATAGATAACTTTTTTAATTTGCGATTAAGTCAATTTCTTTAAAGATTTAGTAAAAATATTATTTTCTCAATTAGCATATTTTATAGATGTACTACTCCTAAATTTAATCTATCTCTGAGAATAATTAACATTTATTGGTATTGCAATTAAAACTACTAAATTCAAAATTCACAGTTCACAATTCACAATTTCAGATATTTCTCAGTGGTAACTGAGAAATATCTGAAATTGATTAACTGTAGCGGTGAACAGTGTTCGCCATATATTATTGAATAAATGTTAAACTATAAGACGTATTAAAAAGAACTTATGAATATCATTCACTCCTACAATAAAACATTAGTAAATGTAGCCTCTCCATAGTATTAGTTAAATTTATTAGTA
>NZ_AYSO01000012.1 GCF_000816675.1 Clostridium argentinense CDC 2741
TTTGATAAATATATCAACAATGAAATTAAAACATTAGAAGAATATCAATGGATTAATAAATGTGGTTCAAAAGCACGTAAAAAGGCTATATGTAATGCTGAACTTGCATATAAAAGTTTTTTTAAAGGTGAATCTAAATTTCCAAAGTTTAAAAAGAAGAATAAATCAGATGTTAAATTATATTTTCCTAAAAATAATAAAGGTGACTGGAAAGTATACAGACATAAAATAATGATACCATCATTGAAAAATGTAAGATTAAAAGAATATGGATATATACCAATAAATGCAAATATCAAAAGTGGAACAATATCCAAGAGTGCTGATAGATATTATGTATCGGTATTAGTGGAAACTGATATTGCAAACCCCAATATTCCCACAAATGATGGGGTTGGCATTGATTTAGGATTAAAAGAGTTTGCAGTTATTTCTAATGGAACTTTTAAGAAAAACATAAATAAAACTGTAACAATAAAAAAACTAGAAAAGAAATTAAAACGTGAACAAAGAAAGCTTTCAAGGAAATATGAAAGGTTAAAATTAAGAGATAAAAATAAAAAGGAGGAAGCTACTAGACAAAATATCCAAAAACAAATAGCTAAGGTACATAGACTTCATCAAAGGCTGTCTAATGTTAGAACTGATTATATTAATAAAGTAATATCTGATATAGTGAAGCAAAATCCAAGTTTCATAACTATAGAGGATTTAAATGTTAGAGGAATGATGAAAAATAAGCATTTATCTAAGGCAGTTGCAGGGCAAAAGTTTTTTGAGTTTAGAACTAAATTAACTAACAAGTGTAATTGGATGGGTATTGAATTAAGAATTGTAGATAAATTTTATCCTTCAAGTAAATTATGTCATGAATGTGGCTGTATTAAAAAAGATTTAAAACTTTCTGATAGAATTTATAAATGTGAATGTGGTTATGAAGAGGATAGAGATTTAAATGCAAGTTTTAATTTAAGAGATGCTAAAATCTACAAAATAGCATAAACAAGTTATTGTAGATATGTACGGATGGCTAGTTCGGAATTTACGACTATGGAGTGTTATATCAAATGAAAGTAGTTTTATAGAACAAAATCAGACACATTGAAGTAGTAAAAATCTCAATATGGGTATATTTGTCCATATTCTGAGTAGCAGAATGTTTAATGGCAAGAAAAAAAGAAAGTTATGAAGATAAATTAATTAAATTGACGGAAATAATTTCTGACATAGAGAGTAGTGAGCTAACTTTAGAAGATTCTATGAAACAGTATGAAGCAGGAATTAAACTTTGTAATGAACTTTACAAAATGTTAAATGAATACGAAGGCAAGATTAAGTTATTATCTAATGGTGAAGAAAAGGATTTTAATTTTGAAGAAATTGATTAATTTTAATTATTATTAAGTATACTACCTTTTATTTGTACCAAATTCTAAAAAAGAAATATATATATAATTGATAAATCTTTTATTATTAATTGTATATAATGGAAAGGAAATGGAAATGTTTATAAAAGATTATAAAAATTTAATAGAAACATGGATGAATGAATATTTCGAAAACAAGTCATCAGAAAATAAAGGGTATTTTGAACCAATGATTTATAGTTTAAATATAGGTGGAAAGAGGATTAGGCCTATACTTTTACTTTTAGTTTATGGATTGTATAAAGAAAATTATATGGAAGCATTACCTTTTGCAGCGGCTATGGAGATGATTCATACATATTCTTTAATACATGATGACTTACCTTCTATGGATAATGACCAATTAAGAAGAGGAATGGCAACAAACCATATTAAATTTGGAGAAGCTAGAGCTATTTTAGCTGGTGATGGTCTATTAAATGAGGCTATGATAATAATGCTTAAGGAATGCTTAAAGTGTGAAGAAAGAAAAATAAAGGCTTCTAATATTATAGCTAATGCTTCAGGAGCAGAAGGTATGATATTAGGGCAAATCATAGATATCGAAAGCGAAAATGAAAAAATATCAGAAGAAACAATGCTTAAAATGCATAAAAATAAAACAGGTCAACTTATAAAAGCTTCAATTATAAGTGGTGCAATTTTAGGTGGTGCAACGGAAGAAGAAATTTCTATTTTAGAAGAGTATGGAGATAAATTAGGATTAGCTTTCCAAATAAAAGATGATATATTAGATACTATTGGAGATGAAGCTTTAATAGGAAAAAGCTTAAGTGATAGCAATAATGATAAGACAACTTTTATTACGATGTATGGTTTAGAAAAATGTATAAATTTATGTGAAGAAATTACTAAAGAATGCTTTGAATTATTAAATAAACTTAATAAAAATACATCTTTATTGAGTGAATTAACCATATTTTTATTAGAGCGTCAATATTAATTTAAAAGAGATTTTTAAGGGAAATTTACGATTTTGACATTTTTATTTCGTGTGGTATAATGTGTTTCAAAAGGTGGTGCAGTATTCTAGTCAGGTAAGTATTTTTGAGGGCGGGGCTAAAAATCCGTTAAAGAGCATATCGATGAAGTTCCTTGTGCTGGCTTATGACGCCCAGTTGTGGGTTGGTGCTGGGAGTAAGGTTGTGGGGCAATCGCAAAGGCATGCGACATTGACCCTACATCCGTGGAGACCATTGTATGTGCTTTGGAAGAAATATCTAAAGTACGGCAATGGATTAAACCTGCATTGTGGTAAACTTAGCTATGTGCAGAGTAGCTTGCCTTGAGTGGGGTGGGTAGAGGTGAGAACAAACCAATATGCTTAGGCCAAAGCATTGCGGTTATTGCTTACTAAAACCTATGCTGCAAAAGAGGATAAAAAAATACCTAACTGTTGAGGAAATCTCCTAGACTGTTTATTTTATAAAACATATTAGGGATTGTAGTGTGGACTAAGTGGTAATCTAGCCCTATAGATTTGGTAACATTATAGATAGAGCATTAAAAGGAAACTACTGAAATGGCGACATTTTAGTTGCTCTATGGGAAATCCTGCTGGACCTAAGCCGCAAAATTTACTTAATATGTTACCACTTTTTGATTTTTTTGGAGGATTATATTGAGTAAAGATAGATATAAAAAAAGAAATAAAAATTCAAAAAAAGAGGGTAGAAGGAAAGAAAATCGTTGGATTTTTGTAATTATTATATCCACGATGATTATAAGTGGTTCAGTTTCACTCTTATCTGAAGCTACACTGTCACAGGTAAATGTACCAATAGCTATAGGAATATTACTTTTCATTGTTTTATTAGGAGTTATCTTTGATATAGTGGGTACCGCTGTGACTGCTGGTAATGAAGTGCCATTTCATTCAATGGCATCTCAAAAAATAGGGGGAGCCAATATAGCTGTAAAATTGATGAGGAATGCTAGCAAGGTTTCCAATTTTTGCAACGATGTTGTAGGAGATATATGTGGTATAATAAGTGGATCTGTAGGCGTAGTTATAGTGGAAAAAATTAAACATTTATACCCAACCTTAAATTATGTATTTATAGCAGCTATAGTTAGCTCTATAATTGCTTCCATGACCGTAGGGGGAAAAGCTATGGGGAAAAAATTTGCTATTGCAAAAAGCAATGATATAATTTTTACGGTTGCAAAAATATTACATTTTGTAAAAAGAGGATAAAAAAATGACAAAATACTTACATAGTTATAGTGATTTTAGCAGTATAAGAGAGATGAATATACAGGAACTAAATGAGTTTGCTCAAGAAATACGCCAATTTTTAATAGAAAAAGTTTCAAAAACAGGAGGCCACTTAGCTTCTAATTTAGGTGTAGTTGAGCTAACTATTAGTTTATTTAATGTTTTTAATTTTGATAAAGATAAAGTTATATGGGATGTAGGACACCAGTCCTATGTTCATAAAATTTTGACAGGAAGAAAAGATCAATTTGATGGTTTAAGAAATTATGGAGGAATAAGTGGTTTTCCTAAAAGAGAAGAAAGTAAATATGACTTTTTTGAAACAGGTCATAGTAGTACTTCACTATCTGCAGCTATAGGAATGGCACGAGCAAGAGATTTAAGAGGAGAAAATAATGATATTATTGCAGTTATTGGTGATGGTGCACTAACTGGAGGCATGGCCTTAGAAGCATTGAATGACGTAGGTGATAAAAAAACTAAGCTTATTATAATATTAAATGATAATCAAATGTCTATATCTAAAAATGTAGGGGGATTATCTACCTATTTAAGTCAAATAAGAATGGATTCATTTTATAATAAGATGAAGAATGATGTTACATCAACATTAGAAAAAATACCTACTGTTGGAAAAGGAATGGTAAATTCTATACATAAAATTAAAGATGGTTTAAAACAAATTTTAGTACCAGGAATGTTTTTTGAAGATATGGGTATTAAATATATTGGACCTATTGATGGACATAATATAAAAGAGGTAAGCAAGGTATTAAAAATGGCTAAAAATATAGATGGACCAGTTGTAATACATGCAATAACCACCAAAGGAAAAGGATATTCTCTTGCTGAAAAATCTCCACATAAGTTCCATAGTGTAGGACCATCTGATTGTAATAATGGAAAAGTGAAATCTAGTAAATGCAAAAACTATTCATCTGTTTTTGGAGAGGAACTTATAAATATAGCTAAAGAGAAAAAAGATGTAGTAGCAATTACTGCTGCTATGCCTGAAGGAACTGGATTAGGGGATTTTGCTAAAGAATTTCCTAAAAGATTTTTTGATGTTGGAATTGCAGAACAACATGCAGTAACTATGGCTGCTGGTATGGCATCATCTGGGTTAAAACCAGTATTTGCAGTTTATTCAACTTTTCTTCAAAGAGCTTATGATCAGGTTCTTCATGATGTAGCATTACAAAACTTACCAGTAGTTTTTGCTATTGATAGGGCTGGAATAGTCGGACAAGATGGAGAAACTCATCAAGGAATATTTGATTTATCTTATTTATCACATATACCTAATATGACAATAATGAGTCCTAAGTGTGTAGATGAACTTAAAACTATGCTTAACTTTGCGTTAAGTGAAAATTACCCTATAGCTATAAGATATCCCCGTGGTGGAGATAATGAAAATGTACATCTATCTCCTATAAGGAAACTTATAAAGGGTAAGTGGGAAGTACTTCAAGAGATGAAGGGAAAAATAGCATTAGTAGCTACGGGAAAAATGGTTCAAAATGCTGTTTTAGTTAGAGAAAAGCTTCTACAAAATAACATTGAAAGTACAGTGGTAAATGCTTGTTTTATTAAGCCTTTAGATAAAAATTTAATAAAGAAACTTATAGAAAGTGGATATAGTATTGTAACTATTGAAGACAATGTAATATCTGGTGGATTAGGTAGTAATGTCCTTCAATATGTAAATAGTATTTCAAAAAATGCTAAAGTTGTAAATTTGGGATTTAATGATAAATTTATTACTCACGGTTCAGTAGATACCTTATATAAAATGTATAATTTAGATGTTGAAGGTATTTATAATAATATTATAAATCTTCTATAAAGGAGTTTATATGTGTAATAATAAGATTAGACTAGATGTTTTAGTTTATAATAAAAAAATTGCTAATTCTAGAGAAAAAGCTAGAGAGTATATAATTGATGGTAAAATCTATGTTAATAATGTAAAGGAAGTAAAATGCGGTAAGAAATTTGATGAAGATGCACTTGTAGAGTTTAAAGGAGAAGTTATGCCTTATGTTAGCAGGGGAGGACTAAAACTTGAAAAAGCTCTAAAAAATTTTTCAATTGATTTACAGGAAAAAGTTTGCTTAGATATTGGAGCATCTACTGGCGGTTTTACTGACTGTATGCTTAAGCATAAAGCTAAAAAAATTTACGCTATTGATGTTGGTACTAATCAATTAGTGGAAGACCTTAGGAGAAATTCTAGGGTAGTTTCTATGGAAAATACTAATGTCAGATATTTAAGTTTTGAAGATATTGGAGAGTATTGCGATTTTGCATCAATTGATGTTTCTTTCATATCTTTAAAAAAGGTAATTCCATCTGTAGTAAATTTATTAAAAGACGATGGAATATGTGTTGCTCTTATTAAACCTCAATTTGAAGTTGGAATAGGAAAAGTAAATAAAAAAGGTGTTGTTAAAAAACCAGACATTCATAAAGATGTTATAACTAAAACCGTAGAGTTTCTTAAAGAAATAGGTCTTAAAATAATAAATTTAGATTACTCTCCTATTAAGGGACCTAATGGTAATATTGAATATTTAATAGAATTTACTAAAAATCATAATAATAAGGAAGAATTTAGTTATGACCTTATTTCGAAGATTGTAAATTTATCTCATTTTACATTATCTATGGAGGAGATATGAAAAAAATAGGTATAAATATTAATTCAACAAAAGATAAAGAAGGTAAAACAATAGAGTATGTTGAATTAATAGTAAGAAAATACTTTATAAATTGTGAAATATACAAATTCTATGATGCTCTTCATTTAGAAGAAGAAAAAAATAGAGATTTAGACTTGTTGATAGCTTTAGGTGGGGATGGAACTATTTTAAGAGCTGCAAGAGCAGTGGAGAAATTTGAGACTCCTATACTGGCAGTAAATATAGGTCATTTGGGTTTTTTATCTAGTATAGAATTGTCCGACTTTGAGGAGGCAATTAAAAGGATAGTTAATAAAGAATTTCACATTGATGATAGAATGATGATAAAATGTTCACTCCCTAAAAGTAATAGTGAATATTATTATACAGCTTTAAATGATATTGTTGTATCAAAAGGAACTTTATCCAGAGCCATTAGTTATTATATATATATAGATAACACTTTTTATATAAATTATAAGGCTGATGGATTAATTATTAGCACCCCAACAGGGTCTACAGCATATTCATTATCAGCAGGAGGTCCTATAATTTATCCAACTTTGGATATTATATCAATAACACCAATTTGTCCAATTTCAGTAGGGATTAAAACTATAGTATTGCATTCTGAAAATAAAATCAATATCAAAATAAAATCTTATTCTGAAGATGCTTATTTAAATATTGATGGACAAAATGTAGTTGAACTTAATCATGATGAAGAAGTATTTATAGAAGTGTTATCAAGAAAATGTAAATTAATAAAATTTAATGACTATAATTATTTTAAGGTATTAAGAAAAAAAATAATTTCTAGGTCAATAGAGTGTGAAGGTGATGATTCGTGAAAAGTTTACGTCATGAAAAGATTTATGAGATTATTAAATCTAAAGATGTTGAAACTCAGGAAGAATTAGCGGAAGAACTAAGGAATGAAGGTATTAATGTAACCCAAGCAACAGTTTCTAGAGATATTAAGGAATTAAACCTTATGAAGATTTTATCTCATAATGGAAAATACAAATATTCAGCACCAAATAAAGCAAAAAATTATAATCCAAATGCTATGGCAAATATGTTATCAAAGACTGCTTTAACTGTAGAAAAAATTGATAAGTTTTTAGTAGTTAAAACTATATCCGCTTCAGCTTCTTTAGCCGCAGAAGCACTGGACTCTTTTGAACTAGATGGAGTAGCAGGTACTATAGCTGGAGATAACACTGTTTTAGTTATTACTAGAAGCCATGAAAAAGCAGAAGAAATAGTATCACTAATTAAAAATTTGATTCATAGATAGGATGATTAAAAGATGCTTTTACAATTAAATATTAAGAACTTTGCATTAATTGAAGAATTATCTATAGATTTTGAAGAAGGTTTTAATGTTTTATCTGGAGAAACCGGAGCAGGAAAATCTATATTAATAGATGCAATTAATTATGTCCTAGGTGGAAAGTTTAATAAAAACTTAATTAGAGCTGGTGAAGAAAAAACTATAGTAGAAGCAATTTTTGCTATTGATAATGAAAAAACTAAAAATATTCTAGATACGCTAGAGATAGATTATGATGATGTAATAGTTTTAACTAGAGAAAGTTTTAATACTGGTAAATCTGTTGCAAAGGTAAATAATAAGACTTTAATACTATCAAAAATAAAATTAATTAGCGAAGTGCTACTAGATATTCATGGGCAACATGAAAATCAAAACTTATTAGATAATAGTAATCATATAAATTACGTAGATGCCTTTGGTAGTGATAAAATAGAAGATTTATTAAAGTCTTACAAGGAGAATTATGATAAGCTATCCTCAATTGAGAAAAAAATTTCTGATTTAAAAGGCAATAATAATCAGAGAGAAAAAAATATGGATTTTATTAAATTTCAAATTGATGAAATAAATAATATAAATCCTAAATTAGGAGAAGATGAAGAATTAGAAGAAAGATTTTCATTTTTATCTAATGCTGAAAAAATAGAAAAAAGCTTATTATCCTCTTATAATTTATTAAAAAATAATCTAGAAGAGGGATTTTCTGTAATTGATGGGTTATCTTATGTTATTAGGGAGCTAAGAACTATAGAAAATCATAAAACTGAGATTAAAAATATATCTAATGCTTTAGAGGAATGTTTTTATTTGATAGAGCAGAATATAGATGAAATTAGAACTTTAAAAGATAGTATTTATTATGATGAGAAAGAATTAGAATTTGTAAATTCTAGAATGTATCAATTAGGAGTTTGCAAGAAAAAATATGGAGAAACTATTACTGATGTATTAAATTATAAATCTGATTTAGAAAAAAGATTTGATGAATTATTTAATAGTGGTGAAATTATTGAAAAATTAGAAAAAGAAAAAGTACAATTAGTAGATATAATGCAAAAACAGACTCTAAATATTCATCATATGAGAGTTGAAATTAGTGAACAATTAGAAAAAAATATAAAAAAAGAGCTTGATTACATAGGACTTGATAAAAGCACCTTTAAAATAGAGATAATACACACCACAGAATTATTAAGTAATGGAAGTGATAAGGTGCAGTTTAATATTTCTACGAACCCAGGTCAACCGCTTCAGCCTTTAGAAGAAATTGTATCTGGTGGAGAGCTATCTAGAATTATGTTAGCGCTTAAAACCGTATTTGTAGATAAGGATGAAATTCCTACTGTAATATTTGACGAAATAGATACAGGAATAAGTGGAAGAATAGCTCAAAGAGTTGGAGAGAAAATGTACTTAATTTCTAAGAATCATCAAGTGTTTTGCGTAACTCATTTACCTCAAATTGCTAGTATGGCGGATTATAACTATTTAATTACAAAAGAATCATTGGAAAATACTACTTATACCAATGTTACAAAAATGAGTAAAGAAGATAAAAAATATGAAATTGCAAGAATGATAGGTGGTAGTGAAGTTACTAAATTAACTTTAGATAATTCAGAAGAAATGATTGAGATGGCAAATATTTTAAAGAGAAATATAATATAATATACATAATATAAAAAAGAAATGAGAAAATAAAACTATGGATTGATTTAAAATTAATCCATAGTTTTTTTATTATAATTGATAGAATAAAAAATTAATAAAATTGAAAAAATAATAAATAATGGTAGCCATACCAAAAATTTTATTTTAAATTATTAACTTAAAGCATTAGTATTTATTAAAGCTTTTTAACATATACTTATATGATTGAAAATTTATAATGGATAATTGTTGATACTTCTCTCTTATAAGAGAAGTTTTAAATTTATATATCTTAAAAGTTCATTAAAGAAATTATTTTTAACAAAAAAATTTCAACCATAATTGTAAGCTTTCTATTGCCAATTGTTTAAGATTATGAATTGATTACACATTAACTTTTAAAGCCTTTCTAAATAATAGTAACATCATATTAATTTTAACTTTTAAAGAAATATCCTCTCAACATAATAAGCATTAAAAAAGGGCAATTTAAGAGTACAGACTTGAAAAGGAGGTATAGCATTATGAAGAGATGGAATGGTTTATGGTGCTTTTTTATATCAATTTTCTTATCTCTAACTATAAGCAATTATAGTTCTTTTAATGAATATATTTTTCATAATCCATTAAAAGAAGAAAATAGGCATATAGAAGCAGCATATATTAAGGATCATGGCCTAAATAATATACCAAGTAGCAGCATCAATGATTCTAGTAATAACGATATATTATTAACTCAAAGCACATATGCTAAAACTTCCGAAATAAAACTATGTCCGGGAGGTCAGCCTGTAGGGATAAAACTTAATACTAAAGGTGCTTTAATAATTGCTCTGTCTGACATCGAAACGAAAGATGGAATTGTCAGTCCTGCAACAAAAGCAGGAATACAAATTGGAGATAGCATAATAAAAATAAATGGAGTGGATATAAAGAGCTCCGAAGATGTATCTACTTATGTAAACAGATGTAATGGCGATGAAATTACTATTACAGTTTGGAGAAAAGATGAAACTTTAGATATAGCAGTGAAGCCTGTTTTAAGTGCAAATGATGGCAAATATAAAATTGGACTTTGGGTAAGAGATTCAACTGCTGGTGTTGGTACATTAACCTTTTATGATAATAATACAGGAAAATTTGGAGCATTAGGGCACCCAATAACAGACGTTGATACAGGTAATATAATGAATATATCAAATGGAGAAGTGGTTTCTTCTAATATTGTATCAGTAAGAAAAGGAACAAAAGGAAATCCAGGAGAACTTAGAGGAATATTCGTTGATGAAGAAAAGTGTCTTGGAAATATCTACAATAATACTGAATGTGGAGTGTTTGGAGAAGGAAATATTGGTCTAATAAACAAGAGTTATTCTGATCCATTACCTGTAGCATCTAGAGATGAAATAAAAATAGGTAAAGCGCAAATATTAACTACAGTGGAGGGAAGCGAACCAAGAGTTTATGACATAGAAATTGAAAAGCTTTTACCTCAAAAGGAAGCAGGATCGAAAAGTATGATTATTAGAATAACAGATAAAGAATTTTTAGAGAAAACCGGTGGTATAGTGCAGGGTATGAGTGGAAGTCCAATAATACAAAATGGAAAAATAATAGGTGCTGTTACTCATGTTTTAATTAATAAACCAGACACTGGATATGGAATATATATAGATTGGATGTTAAACGATGCGGGGATTTTACCAAAATAGGTAGATTTTATGTATAAAAAATAATAAAATGTATAAGAGTAGTATTATTTTATACATTTTATTATTTTTAGCAATTATTCACATTTTTATTTTTTTATGATTTTTTAAGGAGGAATTGTTTTAGTTTTGTCGAAATTATAAATTGTTAGTATATGGCAATTTATAGAAAAAGGGGAGTATAATAATATGGAACAAACTAGTATCAGTGTACTTATAGCAGATGATAATAAGGAATTTTGTAATATTCTTAATGATTACTTATTGAGCCAAAGAGATATAAATGTTGTTGCGATTGCAAAGGATGGTATAGAAGCTTTAAAACTAATACAGGAAAAGAAACCTGAATTAGTTGTTTTAGATATAATTATGCCACATTTAGATGGACTTGTAGTACTTGAAAAATTAAATAGTATGAATTTAGATCCTATGCCAAGAATAATTGTTCTATCCGCAGTAGGACAAGATAAGATTACTCAAAGAGCGATAACATTGGGAGCAGACTATTATGTAGTGAAACCATTTGATATGGATGTATTTACAAAAAGAATCAGACAAATGTTTAATAATACAATAACTAGTGATGATACTAAAAAGCCAGTAATAGTAGATACACCAGAAGTAAAAGCTACTCAAAATGAACCTATGAATTTAGAGGCGGAAATTACTAATATAATTCATGAAATAGGTGTTCCTGCACATATTAAAGGATATATGTATCTAAGAGAGGCTATTACATTAGTTGTAAATGATATTGAATTTTTATCTGCAGTTACTAAGGAATTATATCCAACTATAGCTAAAAAATATAATACTACTGCTAGCAGAGTTGAGCGGGCAATAAGGCATGCAATAGAAGTAGCTTGGAGTAGAGGTCAAGTAGATACCATAAATAAATTATTCGGATATACCATTTATAATGATAAAGGTAAACCTACAAATTCTGAATTTATTGCAATGGTTGCAGATAAGTTAAGATTAAAAAATAGGGTGGGATAATACAGCAATATCAAGGGTTTACGGCTGGTTCGCTTTTTATGAAAAAAGTTAAATTTATGAAATAAGTGTATTAATTTCTAAAAATAATTCAATAGACTTTCTTCGTTTATAGGATAAATGGAGGAGGTCTATTTTAATGAAAAATATTAACTTTTTAATTGACGAATTTATGATTTATTGCGAATCAAAAAACCTATCTAAAAAAACTATGATGAGTTATGAGCAAACTTTAAAATTATTTTCTAAGTACTTAGATGAGGAATCACAAATAACAGATGTAACAAAAGTAACTGAAAAAATATTACGAGAATATATTAATTATATTAAAGACAGAGGAAAATATACAGTCGCAACAGATGAAAATACTTTTAAAATTAATACTCCGCACCGAAGAAAAGACTATAATAAAAAGGTTTCTATAACAACTTTAAATAATTATATTAGGAACATAAAAGTATTTTTTAACTTTTTAAAAGAACAAAATTATATAAAAAAAGATATAGTAAAGAATATCAAACCTTTTAAAAATGAAAGAAAAGTAAAAGATTTTGTAACTGATGAGCAATTTGCTAATTTACTAAGACATATAGATACAACAAAATTTCATGAGTATCGTGACTATATTTGTATTCAAATTCTTTTAGATACTGGAATGCGAGTTGGAGAATGTTTAGAAATCAAAGTAGAAGATATAGATTTAAATTATAGAAGTATTTTGCTTCCAGCAGAAAATACAAAAGGAAAAAGGGATAGATATGTTTATTTTAGTCAAATAATGCACAAAGAGATAAGAAGATGGTTGCAATATAAAGATAGATATATAGAAAGCAAGTATTTGTTTTGTACTAGTAAAGGAAGTCCTGTACTTATTAGAACTTTTGAAAAGAAATTAAAGGAATATGGAAGAAGAATTGGTATAGATATACATCCTCACCAGTTACGTAATAATTTTGCAAAAAGATTTTTGATGGCGGGTGGCTCGATCTATACATTAGCTCAAATTTTAGGGCATTCTAGTGTAAAGGTAACTGAATCAGCTTACTTAGATTTAACAGATACAGATATAAGAAAATCCTATCAACAATTCAGCCCTCTTACAAATATGAGAGGAGGTAATAGATAATGACTAACTATACAATAATACAAAATGATGCAATTACCTCCAACTTAGGTAATGGTGCTTTTAGACTATATTGCTTATTACAAAGTATGTGTTATGGAGAGAAAGATAGTTGTTTTCCAAGTCAAAATTATTTAGCAGAGAAATTAAATAAATCTACAAGAACAATACAACGTTATTTACAAGAGTTGTATAATGCTAAACTTATCCCAAAACGTCGTAGGGGCTCTATAAGCAATGTTTATACAATCTTAGGTAGAAAGATATTACAACAAGTAGATAAGGCTGTAAATAAGGCTAAAAACGCTTATAGAAGTTATACCAGCAAACGCAGGAAAGAAAAAGTTTCTTCTTTTAATGATTACGAGCAAACACAATATAATTTTAATAACCTAGAAGCTGTATTATTGGGAGAAATGGAATATGATCCTGATGCTTTATTAGCTAAAGACTAGGATTAATAATTATAAAAGTAAAAGCACCTGCAGAGTTAGCGGCTCTACAAGTGCAAACAATTAAATAAACCAACTTATTTAACATCTATTTATATTATACCAAACTTTTTTAAAAATAATAGTAGAATAGATGTATTTGTTATGTGAAAAATTAATATAAATTTATAGTAAATAGTATTAAAGAATATATTATATATTGCATAGTATGTTGTTTAATACTATTTTTTATTGTGATAATAGAAAATGCAAAGTTATCCATAGGTTAATTACTGATTTATGTAAGTAATTTTAAATAAAAATAAAATAATGTCGCATAAGAGTGGACAAGTTAGTGACAAGAGATAAGACAAAGTAGCAACACAAATAAATACAAGAGAAGAATTAATTATATTTAATATATTTAATAAGTTATTAAACTCAGTTACAGAAAGTGACCCTATTTATATTTTAGATAAAAATCTGCTGTCCCTCAAAAGGATAGCGACCTAAAATCCGTTAACGTTTCAAACGTGAGCGAAATGAAAGCAAGTTTGAATTAAATATTGATTTTACTGATTTAAAATCCACTATGCATCCTATGTATAGCGACATAAACGTTCATATTGCTAAGTTTTTAAAAGATATTGCTTATTCTCAAAGCATAACGTGTTGCAATGAGTGACACGTCCATTATGTTAGTTTAATATATCTAAATTGTGGTCACCCTCTGTTGCCACAATTGGCAACGCAGATATAAAATCTCTTAACGATATGAACGTTAAGATTATAACCGCATTGCACTAACGTGCAACATTCTAAAAACATTTCATTTTTTATTTGGGTACAGTCTTGCACCCTAGTTTCCCACAATTGTAAGAACTTTTAGGGTCGAAGTGTCGACAGCGATATATATTGCTTTAAACGATAGATGTTATGTCCTATAACTAATTCAATCAGTAAGGATGTAACTGACAAAGAAGGCAGGGTGAACAAAATGGACACACCTAGTTTGTTGATAAAGACGATAAAGCTGAAATCCCAATTTGGGACTACGGCAGAAGAATCTAAGAGCAACAATTATAATAAGGATGCCTCAATTCAAGGCGACCTTGGCTGAAGTCGTGAACCGTGACGCCAGCTTCCCAAATTGGGCAGATGGTAAAAATATAAACTTAGCTATCACTGGAAATGATAGCGAGATAAGCGTGTCTATGAGAAAGACACGTTGATTTAAATAATAAATGACATAATTAATAAAAGAAGCTTTAGGGACAAGATACTGTCCTGCTCTGGGAGACTAGAAAATCATATCTGAATTGTTCAGATATGCAGCAACCAATTTAGTGTTGGTAAATTAGAAAACTTTCAATATAGGGATTATTCCATTAGTAAGAAATATGAATACTTTGTTAGAGTATTCAAAGAAGAAGTCTTTGAGGATAGTGATATTAAGATTGCGGAATGTAATCTAAAATCTTCTACTTTAGCACCAGCGGCTAATTTAGAAGATTTACTTGTACTTAAAAGCAATTTAAACAGTGTACCACGAAAAGATATAAGTTTAAATATACAAAGCACTAAGCAGCACTATACGGGAAGAGAATTACCAGTAGTAGATTATACTGCGTTTAAGGATAACACATATGCATTTACTTTCTATTTAAAAGAGGAGGAAGTAGAAAAGTTTATAGATATATACCATTTAAAACAAATTATTTTATATAGGGATAAATGGCTTAAAATATATGGACAAATAGACGGGGTAAATATAGTAAACACAGATTTAGACGGTTACACTGTAAAATTTAGTATAACTGAAACAGATTATATTGAAGAAATGGAGATTTAAATAATAATGGGTACACAAAGGAAGAAGTAATGAAGCAACTACATTACGCTACAGGTTCAAGAGAGATAAAATATACCATAGAGCTTTTAAATAAACACGATATTAAAATTGGAGAATTAGAGGCAGAGATGACAGGAAGTATACGTTTTGACTCTTTAGCAGAAATAAAAAGAATGGCAAACCTTACAGTGAAAGAAAAGCAATTTAAAGACATAGACTTGTTGAATGATAGAATAAGACCAGTGTTCCAACTAAAAATGCCAGATGGTGGATATGCTAGTTGGAATATGGGAGTATTTCTTATATCATCACCCACTCGAAAAGAAAGCGGGGCAAATATATTAAGAGACTTAGAATTATACGACAAGTCTCTAATTTTAAAAGAAGATAAATTTGAGAATAGATACTTAGTATCTAAAGGTACAAACTATGTTGAGGCAGTAATAAATATTATAAACAAAGCAGGAATAAGCAAAGTATATATTAAGCCTACAAATTCAATTGTAGATGTGGACAAAGAATATGAGATAGGCACAAATAAATTAGAAGTTATTAATTCTCTACTGAAAGAGATAAATTACACCAGTTTGTGGGTGGATGAAGCTGGTGTTTTTCGAGCAGATAAATATTTAATACCTACTGAAAGAGAAGCAGATTACACTTATAGAGATAACCAATTAAGTATAATCGAAACTGGAAGCATAGAGGAATTGGACTTATTTTCTGTGGCTAATAAATGGATTGTAGTTGCAAGTAATCCGGAAAAAGAACCATTAATATCTAAGTATGAAAATGTATCTGCTACCTCACCAATATCTATACCAAATAGAGGGCGGACTATAGTAGATTATAGGACTGTTGATGATATAGCAGACCAAGTTACATTGGATGCATATACGAAGTGTATAGCGTATGAAGCTAGTCAAGTGTACGGGGAATTTCGATTTAACACTGCTATAATGCCACATCATAGTTATGCGGATTTACTATTCATAGATCATAAAGGCATGGGGATAAATAGTAAATTTACAGAAATGAATTGGAGAATAAATATTGGAAGTGGTAATATGGAGCATACGTGCAGAAAGGTAGTATATATATGAGTGAAGTAATTAGAATAGAAGAACTAATAGGACATAAAGATAAAACAAATGATTATAAGCTAGGAAAAATAGATAGTAGCTATATAAGCGGGCGACCTAAAATACAATTTGATGGCGAAGATATAGCAAGCCTAAAAGGTTATAATTATATATCTAGCTATACACCAAAGGCAGGAGATAGAGTGCTGTTACAGAAAGTTGCAGGCACCTATATAATATTAGGGAAGATTATATAAAGATTGAGTTATAGAGAAGAACTGTAACAGGCTTTTTTATTTAAATTTCTTTTGTTTTAAATTTTGTACAATAGCTAAAGAGATTGTGATAATATGTATAAAAATTACATTTTTGATTTTAGATTGACAAATTTTCATATATCGTCTATACTGTATAAATGATGCAAATATAATAAAGAAGGGTTTAAGAGGTTAGAACAGATATTAATTTTGAAGAATATGAGAATTTAATTGGGAAACTAAGTAATCTAAAAGTAAGAGAATGGTATATTTACCATGATAAAAACATTGTTAATAAAATAGATAAATCATTAGCAATAAAAGAGCAAGCTATAGAGGCTCATTTATTAAGAAACAAATATAGAATGCAAGCTAGAAAATTAATGAAAGATAGAGAGTTAGCAGCATATTTAGATATTAATAATTCTAATTTACCATTTGAGTATTATGAAAATAAATATTCAAAGCAAGGATACACTGGTAATTTACTTTATAGAAAAATATTAGAAGCTTCAAACAGAACAAATAAAGAAGTAAATAAACAATTAGGAATAATGTAATACGATATAAAACTAAATACATTTTAAAGGCAAGATAACGGACCATAAGGTCTTTTTTCTTGCCTATTTTTATGATAAAAAACTTAAATTAGATTACATAATCATAATTATGATTATTCAATTTAAAGTAAACTAAAACAAGAGGTGAGAATATGGAACAAGAAATAGTAAAAGTAGCAATTAGTCAGGGGTTAGGATACACATTGTTTGTATTCTTATTAATTTATGTTCTTAAAACTACACAAGAAAGAGAGAACAGATTAAATACTACTATAGATAAGAACCAATCTATTATACAAGATCTAGCAGCAAAATTAAATGTGATTGAGGATGTAAAAAAAGACGTACAAGATATAAAAAACAAAATTAATTAAGGATGTGATAAACTTGAAAATTGGTATAGATTGTGGTCATACACTTAGCGGTGATGATTACGGAGCGGTAGGGATTAAAGCAGAATCTGTATTAACTAGAGAAGTAGGAACTAGAGTTATAAATAAATTAAAAGCATTGGATCATAGTGTTATAAATTGTACTATAGATACTTGTAATAGTTTAGAAAAAAGTCTAGCTTACAGAGTAAATCAAGCCAATAACAACAATGTGGATTTATTTATTAGCATACATTTTAATGCTTACAATGGACAGGTACATGGAACAGAAATACTTACATGGGGTGCTGAACAATTGCCAGAGGCTACTAGAGTATTAAATAATTTAGTAGGGCTTGGTTATGCCAATAGAGGAATAAAAGATGGTAGCAATTTATATGTAATAAGAAACACAAAATCTAAAGCAATGCTAATAGAGTGTTGCTTTTGTGACAATAAAGAGGATATGAATAAATATGATGCAGAAAAAATAGCTAATGCAATTGTAGAAGGAATTGCAGGTAAAAGTACATCTAATAATAGTAATATTAACTGGTACTTTTTAGATGGCAAAACTGGCATAGTAACCGCAAAAGATGGTTTAAATGTAAGAGAAGGTAAAAGTACCAATAGTAGGATCTTAGAAACTTTAAGTTATGGAAGGAAAATAAGACTTTACAGAAAAGAAGATAATTGGATACATATTTATCATTCTGAACATGGAGGGTATGCACATGCGGAATATATAGATATATTATAGTAGAAAGGCAGTTTCTAGGGTAAAACTTAGGGACTACCTTTTTTCTTTGACTTTTCTTAATAAATTTCTAAATAAGAAAGGCTAAGCCCAATATATATTGAGTTTAGCCTTTTTAATTAACTTAGATAATATTTTGTATTTAATATAATATATTTTATTTTCAAGTTAAATTTATTACAATATATTATTTCTCATAATCACAATTCTTATGATCTATATCTTTATCATGTAAAAGATTATGGAAAGAGTCCTTTAATTTCATACAAGTGCCATTTACAACTCTATCACATATTTTTTTAGTTGAATAATGGTAAAGATCAGCAATAATAATTTCGTTTGAATTATCATTCCATTTTACGCTTACTCCATAGTGACGTCCTAAATCTCTAAGAGGTGTATCGCCATCGCCATCAGCGACAGCAGCATAAGTAGTTGCTACATTAGCACTTGTAATCATAGTGATACCTAATAATGTACAAGCTAAAACTTTTTTTAATTTCATTTTACTTTCCTCCAATAAACTAAAAATAATAAAAATAGTATGTGTTAAGCTCAACATGTACTATCTTACCATAACTTATAAGTAATGTAAACATTTACCATAAATGAAATTAAATATTACAAATGCACTCTCGAAATTTTTGTTTCATAAAAGGAAAACTTAAATAGTTGTAGAATAAGTAAGGTAAAGATTATTTTACCAACCATCTTAAATATTAAATACCTCCTAACAAATTGAAAATACAGGCTTATGAGGTATTTTTTAAAAAAATTTCTAAAAACATAAAGCGGTTGGTAAAAATTTTAATAAAGCCTTTATTTTCAATAAGCTAAAGGATATAATGAAAATAAAGAATGGCTTGATTGCAGTAGTTGAACCTTAACATAAGATGTATTTAAATGTGTAAAGAACTAGTAAAGCTAATAGCAGATGCAGGTTGAACCTTAACATAAGATGTATTTAAATTGACTATAAACATTGTTTTTATATTTAAAATAAATGTTGAACCTTAACATAAGATGTATTTAAATTGTTGCATTTTTTCTTTTAAACCTTCTACCATTTTGTTGAACTTTAACATGGGATGTATTTAAATAATTGATGAACTGAACATTTATATTTTTTGCAATAAAGTTGAACCTTAACATGAGATGTATTTAAATATGAGAGGTAATTCGAAGGCATTAGGAATTGAAAAAGTTGAACCTTAACATGGGATGTATTTAAATTAGTCTTTTGAATAACTGTGCAATAATTCTATAATGTTGAACCTTAACATAGGATGTATTTAAATATATTTCCAATTTGATCTTGAAGTTTTTTAAGTGCAGTTGAACCTTAACATAGGATGTATTTAAATGTTAGTGCTAAGTCTATTCTATCTTTTAAATGTTCGTTGAACCTTAGCATGAGATGTATTTAAATTCAGCCTGTTTCCTAAAATCATTAGCATTTCCAGGGTTGAACCTTAACATGAGATGTATTTAAATTTAAATGTAAGCAACTATGTAAGTTTCTTTCTTTTCGTTGAACCTTAACATATGATGTATTTAAATTATTTAGGCATTGACACGTATACCATAGGATTTTCTTGTTGAACCATAACATGGGGTGTATTTAAATGTAGTTTCTAAATCAATTTCATCATAACCAATAATGTTGAACCATAACATAAGATGTATTTAAATCCATTTGTAAAACATCCAATTCCTTTATGAATCCATATTGAACCTTAACATATGATGTATTTAAATAGGATAAGTTTTATTGTTAGAAGTGTATTATAATCTGTTGAACCTTAACATGAGATGTATTTAAATTACTCTTACCACCTTTGTATTTAAAAGTTGAGCAAGTTGAACCTTAACATGAGATGTATTTAAATATAACTACTGTAGTAACAAAGTCTTTTAAATCATGTTGAACCTTAACATGGGATGTATTTAAATGAGGATAGCAACATAAAGTCTCTACTCTGAATACAATTGAACCGTAACATAAGATGTATTTAAATAACATTGCCATAGACACTTCGTCTAAATTACAATTATTAAACCTTAACATATGATGTAATTAATAAAAAGGACTATTAGGATTGTGCCTAATAGTCTTTTTTCATTTAAAATATATTAATGTAGTGTTTTCGTTAGGAGCTTTCTTATAATGAATTTATATTTTATATTTATCAATCTAATGATAATTACTTTTACTGTGTAGGCATATATAAATTTACTATTAAAAATCTAAATATTTTTTATCTACATTCCATTTATGGATGTTATAAAATAAGATGTCGAATAAAACTATATATAATATGTAGGAATTTCTTAAATATATTTGATTCTTTTAAATAATAGACGTATAATATGCGTATAAAGTAATTTAAAATAGTCCTATAAATGAATGAAAAATTTATTGGTATGTGTTTTTAGAAATTTACAAATAATATAAAGGTTTGAAGTTAGCAAACCGTTGGTATTACTCAAGTAGATACCATAAATAAATTATTCGGATATACCATTCATAATGATAAAGGTAAACCTACAAATTCTGAATTTATTGCAATGGTTGCAGATAAGTTAAGATTAAAAAATAGGGTGGGATAATACAATATAATAAATCGACATTACTAAAATTAGAAAAATTGTATATATAAAAATGTCATGGTTATAGATCAACTGATATGTTTTATTAAGTTGATTAATAAGGATATATTTCACGAAAACTTCTTATTGGTTGATATATAGATTTCAACTAATAAGAGGTTTCCTTTTTTTGTTTAAATTAATAGGAAATAATTCAAACTCAGAAAATACTCTAAAAATATGTAATAAAGATTTATAATTGAACAAAATTTTAGAATTATATAAAGAGAGTTGATTATTAAAGTAAAAGTAAAAACACCTTAGATATAGGAATATGAGTTAATCTAATAAATATAAGAATTTTATGGAGATTGAAATATATGAGAATAAAACATTGTCTTATATTATAAAAATTAAGAGGATTAAATCCACTTTTATAGAATATTGCAATTATACAATAATTAACTAATAATGATTAGCAGGAGGAATTCTATGTATACTAAAATGGTTTTTAATGAAAGAAGTTTTAAAGGAAAAATGTGGTTATCATTAATAGCTATATTATTTTTATGTATAACATTAATTGGTTGTAATTTGAAAGAATTTAAAGGACAGTATGAAAATCTTAATATAGAAAATAATAAATTAGAACTAAATGTTATTGATTACTTTGAAAAAATCTCTAGTTTAACTTCTTCTTATAATAAAAAAGAAATTGCTGATGAGTTAGCTAATTTAATAAGAGAAGAAGAAAAAATTATAAAGAAATATGAAAATTTAAAACCATCAAAAGAATTGCAAGAAAACTATGATGGGTTTCTCGAACTTTTAAATGAGAAAAATGAATTATATAAAGAATTTGAAATATCCATTAGAGAAGATAATAAGTTTACAATGGAATCGATACTTAAGGACATGATCAAAAATACAAAAGAAATGACTAAAATAAGCAATGAAATTAGCAATAAATTATCTAATTAGAGAAATAATTATTTTATTTTTTTACTTAAAGTCTTGTTTTAAAAAATATCTAATTTTATTTAGATATTTTTTATTTGTCATTGATTTTTCTGTAGAAAGTATTATATAATAAAGTCAATAAACTGGAAGTTTTAGGCTAATTAATAAGTAGACTTTAAAGAGATATTCAGTAATTTAAATATAATAAGTTTGAACTAAAAATAAATTTATTTATTAGCCTATGTATATCATTAAGTATTACATAGGTTTGAACTTTTTAGGAGGTATTTTATGAAGCTTTATGAGAAAACCATTAATAAAGAATATATATATAAAGGAAAAATCTTAAATTTAAAAATAGAAGATGTAGAACTTCCTAACGGCAAGACCAGTAAAAGGGAGATTATAGAACATCCTGGAGCAGTGGCTATACTGGCTTTTAAAGATAAAGATACTTTAATATTAGTAGAACAATTTAGAAAACCATTAAATATGTCAATATTAGAAATACCAGCGGGAAAATTAGAAGTTGGAGAAAATCCAGAATTATGTGCTGTTAGAGAATTAGAAGAAGAAACAGGATATAAGTCAAAGGAATTGAAATATTTAGGGAAAATAGCAACTACTCCAGGTTTTAGTGATGAGTATATTCATATATTTAAAGCTATGAATATATATGAAGGAAATATAGGTGGAGATGAGGATGAGTTTATAAATCTACATGAATATAAAATAGAAGAAATAAAAGAAATGATTAAAAATGGAGAAATAATTGACGGTAAGACCATAGCTGCATTAAGCTTCTTATAATTATTTTAATGGCATATAACTTTACCTTAATACATAAATATTAATTAACTTATGTAGTTAAGGAGGAGTTAGAATGTCTTTAAGAACCTTATCAGAAGGATTTAATAGGCAATTAGATGAGGATTTAATCTTATATTTCATTGCAATACTTTGTCTTTGTATAGGTATTGTTCTAGGTATATATGGAGTTAAAAAGCTAACAGCTGTAGAAAAAGATTCAATTGTAAACTATATAACAGTAATATCTGATAGTTATTCAATAAAAAGTACAAGCTATAAATCAATATTCTTTCAAGGTGTAAAAAATAATATATTTATCATCTTTGCATACTGGGGATTAGGACTAACAGCTATAGGTATTCCAATAATACTAATCTTAAACATTTTTAAAGGATTTACAATAGGTTTTACTTTCAGCTTTTTTATATCAAAATTAAGTAATAAAGGGGCCTTATTATCATTTTTCGGAGTTCTTCCACAAAATTTTATTTATGTTCCATGTATTATCTTTGCATCAGTTTTAGGAATTAAATATTCTTTTTCTAAAATTAAGAACAAAGTTTACTATAAAAATATAAATTTAAAATCAAATACTTTAAATTATTCAATCACTCTTTTAATTTGTGGATTAGTTACTTTCATAGGCATACTTTTTGAAACTTTTATAAGTCCTTTTCTAATCAAGTTAATGCTATAAATATAGGGGTATTATTTTATGAATAAAGAATTAAGGGATTTTCTGATATTATACCTTAGAACTTTAATCATCATAATTTTTATGGGCATAATATTACCAAATATATTAGATTATACACTTCATTTGATAACTAAGGGTTCAACAATATATGAAAATAGTATTTTAGTTTGTAAATCTATTGATAAACAACGTGAGCTGTTATATAATTACATTCATATCTTTAAACTTTTTATAAATTTTTAGATTTTATGGAGTTTTATATGAATGAATTATTAAAAAAATATATTGAGCATTTACAGTTTAAAAATTTATCTTACAATACAATTGATGCATATAAAAGAGATTTAACTAATTTCATTGATTTTTTGAAAAGTAGAGATGAAGAGTTAAATACTATAGCTACTGATGTAATCATTCTTTATGCACAAAAGTTACAAAAGGAAGGTAAAGCTAATACTTCAGTTATTCGTAATATTATTTCAATAAGAAATTTTTATAAATATCTACTTATAAATAAAATAGTAGATGAGGATCCAACTTTAGCTTATGAGCTTCCTAAAAATAAAAAAGAAATACCTAAAATTTTAACAGTAGAAGAAGTAGATAAATTTTTATTACAACCAGATTTGTCTACGGCTAAAGGTATAAGAGATAAAGCTATGCTAGAGGTTATGTATGCTACTGGGATAAAAGTAAGTGAATTATTGGGTTTAACAGTCTATGATATAAATTTAAAGCTTCTTTATATTAAGATTAGGAGCAAAGATGGAGATGAACGAATAATTCCTTTAGGCAGAACTGCATGTAAATATCTTAGCGAATATTTAGAAGTACGTGATCAGTTTAATAAATATAATTTTGATTTATTGTTTTTAAATATTAAAGGTAATAAGATGAGTAGGCAGGGCTTTTGGAAAATAATTAAATACTACTCTAAAGAAGCAAATATAAATAAATATATGAATTCCTATACTTTGAGGCATTCCTTTGCAGTTCACTTATTACAAAATGGTGCAGATATTAAATCTGTTCAGGAATTATTAGGCCATAATAACATGAGTGCTACCCAAATTTACTCATTCATTTCTAGAAAAAATAAGATTGAAGAGATTTATAGAAAATCTCATCCTAGAGCATAGTAATATTGATAAACTGAAAGGAGCTAGGATTAGATGACAAAAAAAGTTGTACTTATAGTACTGGATAGTGTTGGTATAGGAGAACTTCCTGATGCAAAGGAATATGGTGATGAAGGAAGCAATACCTTAGGTAATATAGCCAAATCTATAAATAAATTTTCATTACCTAACATGGAGAAATTAGGGTTAGGACATATAGATGAAATAAAAAATATTAAAACTTGTAACAATGTAGAAGGTGTTTACGGTAGATGTATGGAACTTTCTAAAGGTAAAGATACAATTACAGGGCATTGGGAATTAAGTGGTGTTGTGCTAGAGAAACCATTGAAAACTTACCCAAAAGGCTTTCCTAAAGAGATTATAGAAGAATTTGAAAGTAGAATTGGAAAAAAAGTATTAGGAAATAAGGTTGCTTCAGGTACAGCGATTATTGAAGAACTTGGAGAAGAGCATATTAAAACAGGATATCCTATAGTTTATACTTCAGCAGATAGTGTATTTCAAATTGCAGCACATGAAGAAATAATTCCATTACAAGAGCTTTATAATATGTGTAAAATTGCAAGAGAAATGCTTGTAGATGATAAAATGGTAGGAAGAGTTATAGCAAGACCATTTTTAGGGAATAAAAAAGGAGAATTTAAAAGAACTTCTAATAGACACGACTATGCACTAGACCCATTTGATAAAACTATTCTAGACTATATTAAAGAAAATAATAAAAGTGTAATGGCTGTAGGTAAAATAGAAGATATATTCAATAAAAGAGGTGTTACACATTCAGTTCATATAAAAGATAATATGGATGGTGTAGATAAAACTATAGATTATATGAAAACTGAGGAATGTGGACTAATATTCACAAATTTAGTTGATTTTGATATGAAATATGGTCATAGAAATGATGTAGAAGGTTATGCTGAGGCATTAATAGAGTTTGATAATAGATTGCCAGAAATACTAGCAAACTTAGGTGAAGATGATGTGCTTATAATAACAGCTGACCATGGATGCGATCCTACCACTGAGGGTACAGATCATTCAAGAGAATATATACCAGTATTAGTTTATGGCAGACAAATAAAGAAAAATGTAAATCTAGGTACAAGAAAAAGTTTTTGTGATATAGGAAAAACTGTACTTGATTTATTAGATATAGAAAATGAGCTTAAAGGTGAAAGCTTTAAAGACTTATTAACGAATTAGGAGGAATTAATATGGATATTAAAATAGTTATGGAAAGTGTGGATTACATTAAAAGTAAATTAAATTTTCAGCCTGAAATTGGAGTAATATTAGGTTCAGGACTTGGTGATATGGCAGATACAGTAGAAGAAAGAACTGTAATAAAATACTCTGAAGTACCTAATTTACCAGTATCTACAGTACAAGGTCATGCAGGACAATTTGTGGTTGGAAAACTTAATGGTAAAAATGTTATAATGATGCAAGGTAGATTTCATTATTATGAAGGATATGATATAAGCACTTTAGCATTACCTATATACATAATGAAAAATTTAGGAGTTGAATCATTAATAGTTACAAATGCTGCTGGCGGAGTAAATACTTCATTTGTACCAGGAGATTTAATGCTTATTAATGATCATATTAATTTCTGTGGAAATAGTCCGTTAATTGGAAAAAATGATGATAAGATTGGACCAAGATTTCCAGATATGTCCGAAGCATATTCAAAAGATTATATTAAATTAGCACATGAAGTTAGTAGTGACCTAAACTTAAAGTTACAAGAAGGCGTATATATGATGTTCTCAGGTCCAACTTATGAAACTCCATCAGAAGTGAGAATGGCTAGAATTTTAGGTGCAGATGCAGTAGGAATGTCAACAGTTCCAGAAGTTATTGCAGCTAGACATTGTGGAATAAAAACTTTAGGAATCTCATGTATAACAAACATGGCAGCAGGAATATTAGATCAGCCATTAAATCATAATGAAGTAATAGAAACTTCCACTAAAGTAAAGTCACAATTTATTAAATTAGTAAAAGAAATAGTAGCAAGAATGTAATTTATATTAGTTAAGCACTTCCTTTAAAACATTAAAGGAAATGCTTAACTAAAAAACTTTGGAGGGAAATATGGAATTATTAGAAAAAATTAATGGGGCTAGAGAATATATTCTAAGTAAAGAAAATAGAAAAATTGACTTAGCTATAGTACTTGGAAGTGGTCTAGGTGGAATAGTAAAGGACATAAAGAACACTACTATAATTAAATATAAAGATATTCCAGGATTTCCTGAGTCTACTGTAAAAGGACATGCAGGGGAAATGATAATTGGGGATTTAATGGGAAAACGTATTCTTGCAATGAATGGTAGATTTCATTATTATGAAGGATATTCTATGGAGACTGTAACTTTCCCAGTAAGAGTAATAAAGTCTTTAGGAATTGATAAGATAATTATTACTAATGCTGCTGGAGGTATGAATCCGGAATTTGAAGCTGGGGACTTAATGCTTATTAATGATCATATTAATATGATGGGGGATAATCCACTAATAGGTAAAAACTATAAAGAACTAGGACCAAGATTCCCAGACATGTCTAATGCTTATGATAAAGAGTTGAGGAGCATTGCTAAGAATGCAGCAAATACATTAAATATAAAGTTGCAGGAAGGAATATATTGCCCTGTAACAGGTCCTACTTATGAGACACCATACGAGCTCAAGATGCTAAGAAAAGTGGGTGGAGATGCAGTAGGAATGTCAACAGTACCAGAAGTTATTGTGGCTAATCATATGGCTATGAAAGTTTTAGGAATATCTTGCATTACTGACATGGCAATAGCAGAGGATTTGGAACCATTAGATCATTCAAAGGTAATGGAAACAGCAAATAAAGCAATGAACAAATTTATATCCTTAGTAAAGGAAATAATAAAGAACATGTAACTTAAGGAGGTGGAATATTTTTATTGGCATAAAATTTTATTGTGCACGATAGAAATAATATACTATGAGAATGTACGATTTAATATTGAAAAAGAGAAATAATGAAGAATTAAGTACTGAAGAAATAAATTTTATAGTAGAAAACTATACTAAGGGAGCAATACCAGATTATCAAATGTCAGCTATGCTTATGGCAATATATTTTCAAAAAATGAATGCAAGAGAAACTGCTGATTTAACTATGGCTATGGTTAATTCAGGAGATATTATAGATTTGAGTCCTATAAGAGGAATTAAGGTTGATAAACATAGTACTGGTGGAGTAGGAGATACAACTACATTAATACTTGCACCTATGGTTGCAGCACTTGATATTCCAGTAGCTAAAATGTCAGGAAGGGGTTTAGGACATACTGGTGGTACAATAGATAAACTTGAAACTTTCAAAAACTTTTCAGTAGCTATGAGTGAAGAACAATTTATAAATAATGTTAATAACATTAAAATTGCTGTAGGTGGTCAAACTGCTGATTTAGCACCAGCAGATAAGAAACTATATGCACTAAGAGACGTTACTGCTACAGTAGACAATGTTTCATTAATTGCATCTAGCATAATGAGTAAAAAAATAGCTTCTGGAGCAGATTGTATTGTTTTAGATGTAAAGGTTGGAGAAGGTGCCTTTATGAAAACAGTAGAAAATGCTCGTGAATTAGGAACTGAGATGGTTAAAATAGGAAGGTCTGTTAATAGAAATACTATAGCAGTATTATCAGACATGGATCAACCGCTAGGTCTAGCAATAGGGAATGCATTAGAGGTTGAAGAAGCTATAAATACACTTAAAGGCAATGGTCCTAAAGATTTAGAAGAATTATGTTTAACATTAGGCAGCCATATGGTAGTTTTAGCAGAAAAAGCTAAAGATGAAAATGAAGCAAGAGAAATGCTTAAAGAAGTAATAAAAAATGGTAAAGCCTTAGAGAAATTTAAGGAATTTGTTAAAGCTCAAGGTGGCGATGAATCTGTAATTGATGACGTTTCAAAACTTCCTAAGGCAAAATATGTAATACCAGTTTTAAGTCCTAAAGCTGGGGTTGTTGAAAAAATACATGCTGAAAGATTAGGAATAGTTGCTATGGAACTTGGTGCAGGTAGAGCAACTAAAGAGTCAATAATAGATTTAGCTGTAGGAATTGTTTTAAACAAAAAAAGAGGAGATAAAGTTGAAGAAAATGAAGTTTTAGCATATATTCATTCCAATGATGGAAGTAATATAGAAAGAGCTAAAGCTGGAGTAATTAGCAATTATGTTATCTCTCCAAATTATGAAGATAATATACCATTAATATATGATGTAATAAAATAGATAAAAAGCTTTCTGTGTTGTGCAGAAAGCTTTATTTTTACAAAAATAAGCTTAGATAAAATAAAAAGTGAAAATTTATTATATAATTTAAGGCTATATTAGAGATTTAGCAAAGAGAAGTATATTTATTAAATACACATAGTAATTAAATTGATAATTTTTACAGTACATAGATAACAATTTTAATCAGTATAAATTTTTACAAAATGTATTAATTCTGTATGGTATTTTTTTACATTATATAAATTTTAATAGATTCTGTGATAATATTCTTATTTTAGGTAAAAATAAGCTTAGATAATTTTTACTTAAGGAGGATAACAATGAAAAAAAATAAAAAAACTCTATTGAGCTTATTATTAAGTTTTACATTATTAAGCCAGTTCTTAGTTATTCCAGTAAAAGCTGAGGATAAAATAAATAAAGAAGCAACTACAAATGCTGTAGAGGTTGATGCTAAATCAGCATTATTAATTGAACCTTCTAGCGGTAAGGTGATTTTTGAAAAAAATCCTAATGAGAAATTTGCACCAGCATCTGTTACAAAAATCATGACTATGTTATTAGCAATGGAGGCTATAGATTCTGGTAAACTTAAATTAGATGATAAAATTGTTTGTAGTGCTAAAGTAAAATCTATGGGTGGAAGCAGCATGATACTTGATGAAGGTGAAGTTAGGACCGTTGAAGAAATATTAAAAGGTATAGCTATTGCTTCTGGAAATGATGCTGCAGTAGCAATGGCAGAACAAGTAGGTGGTACAGAAGAAGCTTTCGTTGAAATGATGAATAAAAGGGCACAGGAATTAGGAATGAAAAATACAACTTTTAGAAACTGCACAGGATTAAGCGCTGAGGGGCATTTAACTACAGCAAATGACATTGCTATTATGTCTATGGAATTATTAAAGCATCCTACCATATTAAATTATTCTTCAATTTATATGGAAACTATAAGTGAAGGTCGTAAAAGTCCAATAGAATTAGTAAATCATAATAAATTAGTAAGATTCTATGAAGGCTGTGATGGTCTGAAAACAGGGTTTACAGAGGAAGCAAAATATTGTATTTCTGCAACATCTGTAAGAAATAATGTAAGAATGCTTGCAATTATTATGGGTTCTCCAACTTATAAAATAAGAAATGCCGATGCAAGTAAACTTATGACCTATGGGTTTGCCAAATTTGAAAGCAAAGATGCAGTTAGAAAAGATGAGGAAATCGAAAGAGTAGCTCTAAATAAAAAAGGAGATAACTTCTTTATAGCCAAAGCTAAAGACAATTTAAAAGTAACAATGGAGAAAAATAGTGAAGAAGAAATAGTGAAAAAAACTACTATAGATACAACAAGAAAGCACTATAAAGAAGGTGACATTGTAGGGCATTGTGAGGTTTATGTAGGGGATAAATTATTAGGAAAAGTAGAGTTATATAGTGATAGAGAAGTAAAACAATCTGAATTCTTTAAAAATATTAAAAATAACATTTCTGATTTGTTTGATAAAGCAATTTAAGATATGTAAAATAGCTAATAAGAATACTACAATAATGATTAGTTATTTTATAAAAAATATTAAAGTGAAATCCTAGGTATTATGCCTAGGATTTTTACTTTAATAATGAATTTTAACTATAAAGATGCTATAATACTAGAGAGAAATTATTTTAGAAATTAATGTGTTTTTATATAATTGAGGATTAATAATATTACTCAATATACCCTTGCAGTGAATTCTCAGCAAAGCCTGAGAATTTTTCAATTGCCTTACTAAAAAATAATAAATTTTTTTAATTAATATAAATACATAGAACACAGTATTTTTAACTGAATAATAAAATATAACTTAAGGCATTGTAATAAAATAATTAGTTAAAATGAAAAAATATTTTTTATCACATGAGAAAGCAGGTTCTATTAATAGAGCTAATGCCAATGGATTCTGTTGATGAAATATGATATGAAAAACTTAGCATGATGACTAGTTATTTCTAAAAGATGCCTAATAAAAAAGGAGTACTCTTATGGCATTAAGTATTAAAATAACTAACTTTGAAGGCCCATTTGATCTATTGCTACATTTAATTAAAAAGAATGAAATGGATATTTATGATGTGAGAATAATGGAAATAACGAACCAATATTTACAATATCTAAATGATATGAAGGAAATGGATTTAGAAATAACTTCAGAGTTTATTGTTATTGCTGCTACACTTATTGAGATTAAGTCAAAGCTTTTATTACCTAAGCCTAAGGTTGAAGAAAGTGAAAATGAAGAAGATGCAGCTAAGGAGCTTATTGAAAAGTTAGTTCAATATAAAAAATATAAATTAGCTTCTGAATTTTTAGCATCTAAACAAAGGGAAACAGGAGCAGTATTTAGCAAAAAACCAGAGATAATTGAAGAGAAAAATAGTAAAAAAGAAAATCCATTAGATTTACTTAAAAATGTAACAATGCTGGATCTATATAATCTATATAATGAACTAATAAATAATTATATAAATAAAATGAATGTAGGCTCAAGTTTCCAAGATAAGATTCAAATAGAAACTTTTAAAATTGAAGATAAAATGGAAGAATTGAAAAGTTTAACATCATCTTCTTCTAAACTTTATTTTACAAAGCTTATTCGTAAATATGAAAGTAAAACTGAAGTTATTGTTACTTTTTTAGCGCTGTTGGAATTGATAAAGCTGAAAACAGTAAAGGTTATACAGGAAAAAAATTTTTATGATATATACATAGAAAGGATAGAAGATAGTGAGTAAATATGACAATAATCAATTAGAAATAGAAGAAGTGTCTCATAAAAAAGTGTATTATTCTATTATAGAATCATTACTTTATGTTAGTGGAGATCCATTAAGTGTAAATACTATAGCATCTATAATAGAGTGTTCTGTAGATTATACAGAAAAGCTAATGAAAGAACTAATGAAATTGTATAGAGAAGAGGAAGTAAGGGGAATTAAAATAATAAAAAGTAATAAGGAATATCAATTTGTAACTAAGCCTCAAAACTCTGATCATATTCAAAAATTGCTGAAAACTAATGTAAGACAATCTTTATCTCAGGCAGCTCTAGAAACTTTGGCTATAATTGCTTATAAACAGCCAATTACGAGAGTGGAAATTGAAGAGATTAGGGGAGTCAAAAGCGATAGAGCAATTTACACTCTTATAGAAAAAAATTTAATTAAAGAAACAGGAAAAAAAGAGGTTGTAGGAAGACCTAATTTATATGCTACTACTGATGAGTTTCTAAAATATTTTGATTTTGGAAATATAGATGAAATTCCAAGCTTAGATAGTTTTGAAGATAAAGAGTAAAAAAACTATGTAAAACTTAAATCAATGCACAATTAAGATTGAAATTATTTCTTAGCAAAATAATTTCTTTAAATAAATTTTTGACTAGCAATACAATTGCTAGTTATGTGGTGAACACTGTTCGCCGCCACAGTTAATAAATTTTAAATTTTTCAGCGATCGCTGAGAAATATCCACAATTGTAAATTTTAAAAAGGAGTTCATCGAACTCCTTTTTCTATTGTATATTAAGGTTGTTGAGGTGGTTGAGGTGGTTGTGGTGCTTTAGGATTATTTGAGATATATTCATTACTTTCGCTATCATCTTTAAATAGATCTTTAACCATATCAAATAATTGAGGAACAGTATCAATTATTTTATCATAAGTATTATGATGATCCACAGATAATAATCTTATAGAGTCTCCTTTAACTACTAAAAACCCAACAGGTTTAATTGTTACTCCTGCACCAGATCCTCCTCCAAAAGGATGTTGAGCATTGGTATTTCTTGTACTTTCAAATTCTGTACCTCCACAACCAAATCCAAAACATACCCTTGATATAGGTATTATAACTGTACCATCATAAGCTGTTACTGGCTGGCCTACTACAGTATTGACATCAATCATGTCTTTTATGTTTTCCATTGTACTTTTCATTAAATTTTCTATTGGATGATTTTCCATCTATGTCTCCTCCTTAATTTGTAATTCTTTGCATTGATGTAATATGTTTTCATCTTTAATACTTTTATTGATTATATAGTAGATATATATAAGTTTTGCAAAATTAAACAAAACTATACCTTTTATTTCTAAGTTTATATAAGACTTATTATATTCAGCTTTTATTTCAGTATTGAAATCTTTAACATAAAAAAAGTGATTTAAGATTCCATAAATAAGAGAAGAAGCTTGATGAAGGAAACCATAGATTATAGCAGTCGCTGCAGCATCCTCAAAAGAATAATTTATTTTGGTATATAGTTTAATAGTAAGTTTATATTTATTTCTTCTTAAATTGCTTAGTATTCTTCTATAATGATTAATATTAAGCTTTTTACTGTGAATTTTATCCTTATATTTAAGCTTTTTATTTAATTTTTTAATGTTAGCCCTGTCCTCTTTTTTATCTAAATTAAATTGTTTATTATAAATCCATAATTGTAAATTTTTGTTTAAATAAATAAGTTTTATTTTTAGAGGAATAGGTAATAATAATATCATTGTAAAAATCAATAATAATATAAAAAAAATTTTCATAAATTATCCTCCAGTCTATTGTTAATATTCTAGCCACAATAGGGAAAGTTATTCATAATAAGACTTAAAATGGTAATTAATTATTTAATCGAGGTGATACAATGAGAAATTTCTATTTAAGATTTATTTCAATGATTTTAGCATCATTAATTATAAGTTCATCAATGGTTTCTACATGTTATAGTAAAGAATTAAATGTGAATGCAGGAAGTGCAATAGCTATAGATAGTAATAGCGGAAGGGTAATTTATGAAAAAAATGCATATTCTTCAATAGCGATAGCCAGTACTACTAAAATAATCACAGCTTTAGTAGCTTTAAACTATGGAAATTTAGATGAGGAATTTGTTATATCAAAAAATGCTGCATGTATACGGGGCTCAACTGTTGGATATAAGGAAAATGAAAAAATTACACTTCATGAATTGTTATATGGACTTATGTTTAAATCCGGTAATGATGCAGCAATTGCTATAGCAGAAGGGATTTCAGGATCTATAGAAGAGTTTTGTAAGCTAATGAATGAACATTGTTTGCAGATTGGATTAATAAATTCCCATTTTGAATCTCCTCATGGATTAGACAGTATGTATCACTATTCTACGGCTTATGATTTAGCAATAGCTACTAAAAAGGCAAAGGAGATTCCTAAATTTGAAGAGATAGTTTCTTCTAAATCCATTTCTAAAGAGCAATATAATTTTACAAGAGATTATCAAAACATAAATAAATTACTATATCAGATGCCAAATGCTAATGGAGTAAAAACAGGATACACAGGAAAGGCTGGAAAATGCTTAGTTTCTTCAATAAATATGGATGGAGGAGATATTATAATAGTGACTTTAAATTGTACTCCAAGATGGGAAGAAACTAAAAAAATATTTAATTATGTTAAAGAAAATTATGAATATAAAAAGCTATTTTCAAAAGGAGAATTAGTTAAAAAAATAGATATTGAAGATGGGAAAGAACCTTTAGAATTGTCTGTAGATAAAGATATAAACATGCTTGCAAAAAAAGGTGAAGAATTAAAAGTAGAAATAAAAGCTCCTAATACCTTAAAAGCACCAGTTAACAAAGATGAAATGGTAGGATCAATAATCATAAGTGATGAAAAAGGACAATTATTATGTGAGCCTTTAATAACTAATAATCATGTGAATAAGAAACCTTTCTATCAAATATTTAAAGAAAAAGTATTTGATTAAATATCTAAATTTAGAACAATTATTTTTATAAATTTAATTTAAAGATATAGCTTAGAAGTAAAATAAATTTTTATTTTACTCTAAGCTTTTTATTTTTAAAGAGAAATAACATGACTTTAGTATAATATTGTAGATATAGAAAGCTAAATACATTAAAATGTAAATAAAAGAAAGATATATTTAAAAATGGTAATATAAGAAAAATAATTAGGGGGCAATATAAAGATGATAAAATTATATAAAGGTGATACTGTGGGATTAATTTCATGTTGTGATGGAATAAGTGATCAAAATAAAAAGCATATACAAAAAATCGAAGAAATATTAAATGATATAGGATTAAAGCTTAAATATGCAAAAACAATTTATAAGACAAAAGGACCTTTTGCGGGAACAGGAAAAGAAAGAGCAAATGAGTTAATGAAATTATTTAAAGATCAAAATATTAAAGCTATTTTTGATGTTTCAGGTGGAGCTTCTGCCAATCAAATATTAGGATATCTTGATTATGAAATTATTAAAAAGAATAATAAGCCTTACTTCGGAATGAGTGGTTTATCCGTTATATTAAACGCATTATATAAATGTGCCGATATAAAAACTTATCATTATACAATAGCAAATTTAATTGAAGAATGCTCAAAGGAACAAATAAGAATGTTTAAAGAAACATTTTTAAATGGAAAAGATGATATTTATAAAATCGATTTAGAATGGATTCAAGGAAGTAAAATGAGTGGTGTAGTTATAGGTGGAAATATGCAAGCGCTTTCAAAAATAGTAGGAACAAAATATATGCCAGATTTTCAAGATAAAATTTTGCTGCTAGAAAGCTTAGGCGGAGCACCTAATTTAATAGGAGCAATATTATTTCAATTAGAGCATGTAGGAGCATTTGATAAGATTAAGGGAATTATTTTGGGAGAGTTTACTGAAATGCAAGAAGAAAATCATGTGCCAGATCTTATGGAGCTGATTCGAGAGGTTCTTGGTGATAGAAATATTCCAATTGTTAAAACTGATGATATTGGTCATAGTCCAAGTTCTAAGTGTATAGTTATAGGTGAAGCTGTTCACTTAAAGAAGTAGAGAATTTTATTTTCATACAGCTAATTGGGAATTTACGTAAAATAATTGGAATAAGCGTAAGAGTAAAAAAATCTCCACCTAGCGGCCAATAAAACTCTCTGCTAAAACAACAGCTAATAAATATAAGTGTAAGTGGTAAATAATTAATAACATTAATAATTATTTACCACTTATTTTTTTATGAACGAAATTGATTCACCTGATTTACTATAGTATGGATATATAAATAAAGCAGGTTGTGTGAGGAATAAAGATATCTAAAAATACTGTTTTTATTTTAAGGTTTTATTATAATTTTTACTTGTAAAATGTAACAAATATGTAATAATTAAATATCTTGATATTAGAGTAATCTAGGAGGTTGTAAGATGAGTTATGAGCCATATACTTGTATAGATTGCGGAAGTGAATTTTGTCCTTGTCACTTGGCGGAATCTGGCAACTGCATTCTATGTTCACACCTAGATGGCAAAGATTTTTGTGATTGCTGCAATTGGAATGGTGTTTGTATATATCAAGAATTTGTTACTAATAATTTCAAAAGCAAACCTGGAAGGAAATATCAAAGTTGTAAAGTCACGGATAAATACAAAATTGAAGATAAAATACTAATTTTAAAAGTAAAAGCTAGTGACAAGCTTGTTAGTGAACTTGTGAATCCAGGAAGTTTTGTTTTTGTTAGGAAAACAGATTGTGAAAAAAATTTTGATGCTCCAATTTGTGTAATGGATAGTGATACTTCAGAAAGTGTATTAACTTTAGCTATTGAACTTAAAGGGGTCAAGACCAAATCATTAGATAAATTGGATATAGGTGATGATATCTTAGTTAAGGGGCCATTTTGGAATGGAATATTAGGATTGAAAGCAATAATGGAAGCTAAAAATCAGGTTTGTTTATTAGTAGTTAGAGGAATTGGTCAAGCACCTTTATTGCCAGTTTTAGAAAAGTTAAAGCATAACAACAATAAATTAATTGTCTTAATTGATAAAAATCCTTTTAAAGATATTTTCATTAAAGAAAAACTTTCCCAATATGCTGATGAAATTATAGAATGTATAACTATAATTCCTGGTGGACTATTAAGTGGAGTATGTAAAAATAAGTTAGAATATATACTAGAAAATAACAAGATTTCATTGGTACATTGCGATGGTGCAGATATATTAAATTATCAAGTTATGAAAATAATAGAAGGTCATGATAAAAATATTAAATTTTCTTGTTGTAATAATGAAAAAATGTGCTGTGGAGAAGGAGTATGTGGAGCGTGTACTATTATGAATAATGACGAGAAGTTAAGAAGACTTTGTAAGATGCAGACTGAACCAAAGCATATTTTAGAAGGGAGGAGAATGTTTTGAAGGTTGTAGTAATTGGGGGTGGATGGTCCGGTTGTGCCGCAGCCATATCAGCTAAAAAAGCTGGTGCAGAGGTTACTTTAATTGAAAAAACAGATTTATTATTGGGACTAGGAAATGTAGGCGGAATAATGAGAAATAATGGTAGATATACTGCTGCTGAAGAACTTATAGCACTTGGTGCAGGTGATTTAATTCACATTACTGATAAAAATTCAAGACATAAGAATATAGACTTCCCTGGTCATAAGCATGCATGGCTTTATGATGTTAATAAAATAGAACCAGAGGTCAGAAAGCATTTGTTAGACTTAGGAATTGAAATTAAATTGGTAACTAGAGCAGTAGATGTAGAAAGGGAAGGAAATAAATTAAAAGGCATATATATTTCAGATGGAAGTTTTATTGAAGGAGATGTTTTTATAGAAACCACAGGATCTACTGGACCTATGGGAAATTGTTTAAGATATGGTAATGGATGCTCTATGTGCATATTAAGATGTCCTGCTTTTGGACCAAGAATAAGCATTAGTCATAGGGCAGGAATAGAAGATATAAAAGGAGAAAGAGATGAAGATGTTTATGGAGCTTTTAGTGGCTCTTGTAAACTAGCTAAGGAAACTCTTTCTAAAGAGATAATAGAAGAACTTGATGAAAAGGGTGTAGTAGTATTAACGGTTCCTGTTGAGGATATTAATTTAGATAAATTAACACAAAAGGTATGTCAACAATATGCGCTTAAAGAGTTTGCTGAAAATATAGTTTTACTCGATACTGGCCATGCAAAACTGATGACATCTTATTATCCGTTAGAAAAGCTTAGAAAGATTAAGGGCTTAGAATCAGCAAAATTTTTAGATCCTTATGCTGGAGGAAAGGGAAATTCTATTAGATATCTTTCTGTAGCACCTAGGACTGATGACTTAAAAGTTATGGGATTAGATAATTTATTCTGTGGAGGAGAAAAAAGCGGGTTGTTTGTAGGTCATACAGAAGCTATATCAACTGGTTCTATTGCAGGACATAATGCAGTTAGGAATTATCTTGGAATACCATTATTAATTTTACCAAGAAATTTAGCTATTGGAGATATTATTGCTTATGCTAATGAAAAGGTGCAAACTAAAGAGGGTAGAAGAAATAGATACACCTTTGCAGGAGCTGGATATTTTAAACGAATGCAAGAAACAGGATTATACTCAACGGATAATCAGGAGATTCATAATAGAGTTAAGAAAGTAAATTTAGATAATATATTTAATGAAAAATTAATATAAGATATTAAAGGTTGGAGCAGATGTTCCAATCTTTTTTGCCAAATATAAATAGTTATTTTTAAAAATAAAAGTATGTAGAATTGATGGAAATAAAATTTTTTATGATGTAAGTTAAAGGAAGAAAAAATATAGTATATAAGCCATATGGGAACTATTAAAAGGTGGATAATATTATCCACCTTTATCTATTAAAATAATATTTTATTTTAAACTATCTTTGTATATTTTAATAATATCATCTTCGCAAACTATATTTGGATGATTCTTAAGTTTAGCATCATTGCTAGCCATTGCCTTACCATAACTTAATACTTCTTCATCAGTAAGGTCTACTGGCTTTCCTAGAACTTCTATTAAAAATTCGCCTAGCTCATCTAAATTATTAAATTTAAGTAAGGATATTATTTTACTAACTTTTGCTTTATCACTACAGAAGTTTAAGTAAGATTTTAATAACATTCCATTAGCTTTGCCATGAGGAACATTTTTAAAATAAGTCAATGCATATCCCATACCATGAGGAAGAGAAGTACCTGATTGTGAAATTACCATTCCAGCAATACTTGAAGCAATCAATAATTTTTCTCGGATTTCAAAGCTAATTTCATTTTTCCTTAAGGACTGAATACATTGTCCAAATAATTCTAGCCCTTTTTCTGCTAATACATCACTAAAGATATTAGCATTAGTAGCTAAATAACCTTCAATTAAATGTGAAAGCGCATCTACACCTGTATTCATTGTGACTTCTTTAGGTGTGCTCATAAGATAAGTTGCATCTAAAAAAGCAACTGCTGGAAATATTCTTTGAGCTATGCCTTTTTTTGTTTGAAGTTCATGATCAGTGACAATAGCATAAGGTGTAGTTTCTGTACCAGTACCAGCAGTAGTAGGTACTGCTACAATTGGAATAGAATTTAATAATGGTGAGATAGATAAATCCTTTAAATTTGAGTCAATATTTTTAATAAGTACTCCAGCTGCTTTTGCTGAATCTATTGGAGACCCCCCACCTATACCAATTATAAAATCTACTTTTTCATCTTTTCCTAAGGTTGCAATTTTTTCTACAGTTTCTAGGGAAGGGTTTTCTTCAACTTCATTAAATATAACATAAGGTATATTTAAATCATTTAAAGATGTTTCTACATCATCTAAAGAGCCATTTTTTCTTGATGAATTCCTACCAGTAACAATTAATGCCTTTGTACCAATATTTATTAATAAACTTTTATTATTATTTATAGCGTTTTTTCCTACAACAATTTTTGTTGGCATGTAAAATATGGGATTAATCATAGTAATACCTCCTAAAATAAAAGACTTTACATAAATATATCATTATTAGTAATTTTCTACAATAACAGTCAAATTATAAAAATGTGTTTATAGAGTGTATTAGCCATTTTAGAAAATGAATATTTAGTATTTTTACAAAATTTGCATAAAACTTTATTAAAAACTAATTAATAGCAATACTATTAGTAAAAATTATAGGTATGTTTGATAAAAAAATATTTGTTTTATTTTCCACTAGTTATTTTTAGACCTTTCACATAAATTTTTGCAAGATGATAATGCTAATTTTAGGAGGTGAAAATATGTCTAAGAAAAATAAAAAAGAAGATATTAAATTAAAATCTCAAATGACTTCTATGGTTCAAGAAAGTGAAGATAGCAGAACTTCTAAAACAGGATTTATGGAAATGATGCCTAACACAAAACAAATACTAAAAAAATAAGATTTAAAGAGCTAGGTGTCTAGCTCTTTAAATCTTATTAGTAAAAAAAGCACATAAATGCTGCTATATTTAATGGTTTAATATTAATTTATAAAGTTATTAATTGATTTTTACAGCTTTAAATATTATAATTCAAATGATGATTATTGAGTTTGACTAACTAGAATATAATTAGGAAGTGGTAATTTGCAAGAAAGACTACAAAAATATATGGCATCCTGTGGAGTTGCATCAAGAAGAAAATGTGAAGAAATAATATTAGATGGAAAAGTAAAAGTTAATGGAATAGTAATTACAGAGTTAGGATTTAAAATTAATCCTGAACTAGATATAGTACTATTTAATGATAAACTAATTAAGCCAGAAGAAAGAAAAGTCTACATAGCACTTCATAAACCAGAAGGATATGTATCTACTGTTAGTGATGAAAGAGGTAGAAAGACAATAATTGATTTAATAGATGTTAAAGAAAGAATATATCCTATTGGAAGGCTAGATTATGATACTTCAGGATTGATATTATTAACTAATGATGGAGATGTTTATAATAATGTAATACACCCTAGGGAAGTTATTAATAAGGTTTATATAGCAACTGTGAAAGGCGTACCTACAAAGGATGAAGTAGGAAAGCTATGTAGTGGTGTAGACATTGGAGGATATATAACTGCTCCATCAAAATGTAGTATAATTAAAAAAAATACTGAAGATAAAAATAATATAACCTCTGATTTAAAAATAATTATTCATGAAGGTAAAAACAGGCAAGTAAGAAAAATGTGTGATGCAATAAATCATAGGGTTGTAAAGCTTAAGAGATTATCAGTAGGTAAAATTCAATTAGGAAATTTACCAAAAGGTAAATATAGATTTTTAAATGAGGATGAAATAAAATACTTAAAAGGTGGGAAATAGATTATTGTTTAAATATGTAAGTGACGTAAGCAGTTTATCTCAATATATTATAAAGAATTATTCAATTGATCATGATGTAGCAATTGATGGCACATTAGGAAATGGGTATGATACTGATTTTTTAAGTAGTTTTTTTAACAAGGTTTATAGCTTTGATGTACAAGATATAGCTATAGAAAAATATTCTGAAAAGAAAAAGGAAAATGTAATTTTAATTAAAGATTGTCATAGCAAACTGAAAGAATATGTAAAAGAAAGTGTAGATGTAGTAATGTATAATTTAGGTTTTTTACCTGGCGGAGATAAGAGTATAACTACTGAAGTAAGTACAACTTTAACTAGTATAGAATCCTCTGTAGAAATATTAAAGTCAGGTGGGATAATAACCATAGCAATTTACATTGGACATGAAGAAGGAGAAAAAGAAAAAAATGAAATATTAAAATATGTTTCTAGTTTACCGAAGGATAAATATGGAGTAATGCTTCATAAAGTTCTAAATAGAAGTGAGAAAGCTCCCCAGTTAATTATAATAGAAAAGAAATGATTAAATTGGTAAAAAGATTTTACTATAAATAATGGATAGTAAATTTTAATAATCGTAAGATATAAAAATTTAATTAGAATATAAAAAATAATTATTTTACCCATAATAGTACTATGTACATATAAAAAAGCTGATATTTTAGGATAGAAGCCTAAAGACAATATATTAACTTAAAAATCTATAAAAAACAAAAATGACGTATTATATGAATTTAAAAAAGAAATGAAGCTAATATTTCAAAATACAAAAAAATGAAATATTTATTGATAAATGGTTCACAAAATGTTAAAATGAAACAGTAAAAAAGTTAAAAGTGAAGTAAATAAAAAGGCATATAGTTAATAATTTCTTCATTTTATGAAGGGGTGGTTTAATAATGGATAATAATAATCAAGATCTTATGAGAATGATACAAACAAAATTTCCAAGACTAAGTAAAGGACAAAAGCTTATTGCGGAGTATATATTAAAACATTATGATAAAGCAGCCTTTATGACTGCTGCTAAACTTGGAACTAGTGTAGGCGTAAGTGAATCTACAGTAGTTAGATTTGCTAATCAATTAGGGTATAGTGGTTACCCAGAACTTCAAAAGGCACTACAAGAGCTTATTAAAAATAAACTTACAACAGTTCAAAGAATAGAACTTTCAAATGATTTTATAAGTCATAATAATGCATTGAAAGGTGTTTTAAAATCTGATATTGAAAATATACGAGTCACATTAGAAAAAATTAATCATTCAGCTTTTGATGAAGCTGTTAATAATATTTTCAAAGCTAAGAATATATACATTATTGGATTAAGAAGCTCTACTGCCCTTGCAGACTTTTTAGGATTTTATTTAAATTTAATATTAGATAACGTTAAAATTGTGTCTTATGGCATGAGTGACATTTTCGAGCAAATGTTAAATTTGTCTGAAGAAGACTGTGTAATTGGGATAGGATTTCCTAGATATGCTATGCGAACTATAGAAGCATTAACTTTTGCAAAATCTAGAAAGGCAGCAGTAATTGCTATAACTGACAGTGTATTGTCTCCACTAGCAACTAGAGCTGATTATACTTTAGTAGCAGAAAGTAATATGGCTTCTTTTGTTGATTCCTTGGTAGCACCATTAAGTGTTATTAATGCACTTATAATAGCAGTTGGTTTAAGAGAAAAAGAAAAAATCTCTAAAACTTTTAATGATCTTGAGAACGTTTGGCAAGAATATCAAGTTTATTCTTATAAAAAGGAAGAAAAATAAAAAAAAATTATTGATTTCTGAAACAACATGTCTTATGATGATAATTGTAGGACATGTAATCGTTTTAGAAATCAATAATTTTTTATCCTTTAATTTCTAAAATATAATTCCCTTCATAAATGTTAAAAAATTTTTAATAATTAAGAAGGAAAAATTGCATTTATAACGAACTATATAATATAAATGAAGGATTTAATATTAATTTTTTTAATATTAAAATATATTAACTTTAATTAAGATAATTATTTCATTATTAGGGGGTAATAGCATGGATACTAAAGCTTATATTGAGCAAGTATTAGAAAATGTTAAAAAAAGAAATAGTAGTGAGCCAGAATTTATTCAAGCAGTGGAAGAGGTTTTACACTCTTTAGGTCCGGTTTTAGAAAATCATCCAGAATATATAAAGGCTAATATTTTAGAAAGATTCTGTGAACCAGAAAGACAAATCATGTTTAAAGTACCTTGGACAGATGATAATGGAGATGTACATGTTAATAGGGGATTCAGAGTACAGTTTAACGGAGTTATAGGACCATATAAAGGTGGTTTAAGATTCCATCCTTCAGTTTATTTAGGAATAATAAAATTCTTAGGATTTGAGCAAATATTAAAGAATTCATTAACTGGGCTTCCAATAGGTGGAGGTAAAGGTGGTTCTGACTTTGACCCAAGAGGAAGATCAGATGCTGAAATCAGAAGATTCTGTGAAAGTTATATGACTGAACTTTATAGACATATAGGCCCAGATGTTGACGTTCCAGCAGGTGATATTGGGGTTGGTGCAAGAGAAGTTGGATATATGTATGGACATTATAGAAGAATAAGAGGAGCTTTTGAAAATGGGGTTTTCACTGGAAAAGGATTATCCTATGGAGGAAGCTTATTTAGACCAGAAGCTACAGGTTTTGGTGTAGCATATTTCTGTGAAGAAATTCTTAAACATGAAGGAACAGATTTTAAAGGTAAAACAGTAGCTTTATCAGGATTTGGTCAAGTTTCATGGGGTGCATGTAAAAAAATTGCTCAATTAGGTGGAAAAGTAGTTACAATCTCAGGACCAGATGGATATATTTACGATCCAAATGGAATTATAACTGAAGAGAAAATTAGCTATCTATTAGAAATGAGAAATTCAGGTAGAGACAAAGTTAAAGATTATGCAGATAAATTTGGCGTAGAATTTTTCCCAGGACAAAAACCATGGGGTGTTAAAGTTGATATTATAATGCCATGTGCTACTCAAAATGATATACATTTAGAACATGCTAAACAAATAGTTGCTAATGGAATAAAATTTGTTTGTGAAGGCGCTAATATGCCATGTACAAACGAAGCAGTGCAATATTTCTTAGATAATGGATTAATTGTAGGACCAGCTAAGGCTGCCAATGCAGGTGGAGTTGCTACTTCAGCTCTTGAAATGTCACAAAACAGCATGAGATTATCATGGACAGGAGAAGAAGTTGATGCTAAACTTCGTCAAATAATGACTAATATCCATAATAATGCAATGAAAGCTGCGGAAACTTATGGATTTGGTTATAACTTAGTTGCAGGAGCTAATATTGCTGGATTTGTAAAAGTCGCTGAAGCAATGCATGCACAAGGAGTTTATTAATTTTAAAATATATATGAAGAGAATTCTCTAGGGAATTCTCTTTCTTTACGATTAGAACTGTTATTATAATTTAATAATCAAGCAATTTATTGTTAATATTATATATGTAACAATTAAAATTAATTGCTGATCTATTTTAATATATAGAGGTATGAAAGAAAATAACTAGTAAAAACTAAATTCTAGGCTTCTCTAAGATATGTCTATAGATATTCATAATAGATAAGATATAATTGAGTTCTAAAGATTCATTATGCTAAAGAATAAACTAATATATTGATTGATTATTTTTGAATATACCTAAAGAAAAAGACTGCAATTGTGCATTATATATTGTTAATTGTAAATTTATAAATCGTGACTAGCTGTCACGATTTTCTTCTAGTTAATTGATATATACTAGATATTGAAGTATAATTTATAAGTCTAAGTAGGAATTTTGTAGAAAATTTAGGTGGTGAAGTAATGTCAAAAGTTGTAGTAATTGGCGGAGGTCCCGCTGGTATGATGGCTGCAATATCTGCAGCTGAAAATCATAGTGTAATATTATTAGAAAAGAATGAAAAACTCGGTAAAAAGTTATTCATAACTGGTAAAGGGCGATGTAATGTGACCAATGCTAAGGAAACAGGGGAGTTTTTAAATTATATCCCTACTAATCCTTATTTTTTATATAGTTCTCTATATACTTTTACTAATGAAGATACAATGAATTTTTTTCAATGTAGAGGAACAAAGTTAAAAGTTGAAAGAGGAGATAGAGTATTTCCGAATTCTGATAAATCTTCAGATATAATAAAAACTTTAGAATGTGAGTTAAAAGAGAAGAATGTAAATATTATGAAGAATAGTGATGTAAAAGAATTTATTCTTCAAGATGACAAGATAAAAGAAGTAGTACTTAAAAATGGTAAAAGCATTACTGGTGATTATTTTATAATGTGTACAGGAGGTGTTTCTTATCCTCAAACTGGTTCAGATGGAGAGGGATTAAAACTTTGCAAAGGTATTGGACATAACATTATTGAATTAAAACCATCTTTAGTACCTGTAGAAATAGAAGAAGAGTTTGTTAAAGAACTTCAAGGATTAGCATTAAAAAATGTGGAATTAACCCTTAGAGATAACAAAAATAAAATTCTTTTTAAAGAATTAGGAGAAATGCTATTTACTCACTTTGGAATATCTGGTCCGTTGGTTTTAAGTGCTAGTAGTAGCATAAAGAATAATGAAAAATATAAAATAATAATAAATTTAAAACCAGCTTTAAGCGAAGATGAGTTAGATAAGAGAGTACAAAAGGATTTTAACCAATATTTAAATAAGGATTTTAAAAATGCCTTAGATGATTTATTTCCTAAAAAGCTTATACCAATAATAGTTAGACATAGTGGCATAGATGAAAATAAAAAGGTTAATGCTATAACTAAAGAAGAACGTAAAAAACTTGTTCAGCTAATACAAAATTTAGTATTAACAGTTAAAGCTTTAAGGCCAGTGTCAGAAGCTATAGTAACTTCAGGAGGAATAGATACTAAAGAAATAGATCCCTCAACTATGAAATCAAAAATAATTTCAAATTTAAGTTTTGCTGGTGAAATTATTGATGTTGATGCCTATACTGGAGGATATAATGTACAAATTGCATTATCTACTGGATATTTAGCAGGGCAAAAGATAGGTGATTAATTATGTTATCAATAAGAGGTGCAACTACAATAGAAAAGAATGATGCATTAGAAATAAAAGAAAAGGCTATTGAATTAATAAATAAAATTTTAGAGATAAATTCATTAAATACGAATAATATAAAGGTATTACTTTTTTCTTGCACTAGGGATATAACAAAAGCTTATCCAGGGGCATATGTAAGAGAATATTTTAATTTGAATAAGGTTAGTATTATGCATTTTAATGAAATGGAAGTGGAAAATTCATTAAAGCTTTGTATAAGAGTAACTATTTTATGTGACGAAGAAGAAAGAGATGTTAATTTTGTTTATCTTCATAAGGCAGCATCACTTCGAAGTGACATCAGCCTTAAATAATTAGCGTTTTTATATTAGAAAGGAAGATTGTGAATGAGAATGTCTGTTGCTATAGATGGACCTGCAGGGGCAGGAAAAAGTACCATAGCAAAAATAGTAGGTAAAAAGTTTAACTTAATGTACATAAATACTGGAGCAATGTATAGAGCGGTTACCTACGCAGCGATGAAAGAAAGAATCTCTTATGAAGATACAGATGAGTTAATAAGTCTTTTAGATAGCTTAGAAATGCATTTTGAGGGAGACAATTTAATATTAAATGGAATAGATATTACATCAGAGCTAACAATGCCTATAATTAGTAATAATGTATCAAATTATGCAGCAATATCTTTAGTAAGGCAAAAGCTAGTAAAAATGCAACAAGCAATAGCTAAGAAATATGATGTTATTATGGATGGTAGAGATATTGGTACAGTAGTACTTAAAGATTCAAATTTTAAATTTTATTTGACTGCTAGTGCTGAAAAAAGAGCTATGCGTAGATATAATGAGTTAATAGAAAAAAATATAGAAGTAAATTATGATAGTATACTTGAAGATATAATAAAAAGAGACTATATTGATTCTAATAGAGAAGTTGATCCCTTAACTAAAGCTGAGGATGCAATTGAAGTGGACTCTTCAAATTTAACAATAGAAGAAGTAGTGGAAGTAATATGTAATCATATAAAAAATAAAATTTCTAATTGTATTAGTTAAACTTTCTTTAATATGATAAAATAATACTAAAGTTAATAAATAGGTGGTGAAACAAATGAAGGAAATATTATTGGCAGATAAAGCTGGATTTTGTTTTGGTGTGAAAAGAGCAGTAGACACAGCTTTAAATAAGAAAAAAGAATATACTGATAACATATATACACTAGGCCCATTAATTCATAATAATGACGTAGTAGAGCTATTGAAAGAAAATAACATATACTCTATAGGTAATGATGATATAAATAAATTAGATGAAGATAATGTGGTAATAATAAGATCACATGGAGTTTCAGAAGATATCCTAAATACTTTAAAAGATAAAAAATTAAATATTGTAGATGCTACTTGTCCTTATGTTAATAATATTCAAATGAAGGTAAATAACTATTATAAACTAGGATATAGTATTTTAATTGTTGGAGATGAAAACCATCCTGAAGTAATAGGAATAAATGGATGGTGTGATAATAGCGCTATAATATCTAAAGATGGTGAAAATTTAGAAAATCTCCCAAGAAAAATTTGTGTTGTTTCTCAAACTACTGAAAAACAAAGTAATTGGCATAAGGTTCTTAATAAAGTAATAGATCAGTGTAAAGAAATAGTGGCTTTTAATACTATTTGTAGTGCTACTGAGGTAAGACAAAAATCCGCAGAGGATATTTCTAAAAAAGTAGATGCTATGGTAGTTATAGGTGGATATAATAGTTCTAATACTACTAAACTCTATGAAATATGTAAGAAAAATTGTAATAAAACTATTCATGTGGAAAATGCTGATCAAATACCGACGGATTTTATTGAAGATGTAGAAATAAAAAAAATAGGGGTGACAGCTGGAGCATCAACGCCAGATTGGATAATTAAGGAGGCTATATTAAAAATGAAAGGTGGGAACACAATGATTAATAGTGAAATGCAAGAATATGAAAAGTATATGGACGATGGTATTGAACTAAGAGTGGGAAAAGTCATTAAAGGAGAAATATTTAAAATTTCCGATAAAGAAGCATATTTAACTATAGGGGCAAAAAATGAAGCATATTTACCAATCAATGAAGTTACTAAAGATGAAAATGCCAAACTAACTGACATTTATAAAGTTGGTGATATGGTTGAAGGTAAAATAATAAGTGTTAGAAATCAAGATGGATATATAGTTATTTCTAGAGTTGAAATTGAGAGAGAAGAATTATATAAAGAATTAAAAAGAATTTTTGAAAGTAAAGAAATTATTGAAGTTAAGGTTATAGAAGAAGTAAAAGGTGGTATTATTTCTACATATAAAGGAATAAAAATATTTATACCTGCATCACATATATCTTTGGATAAAATTAAAGATCTAAAAACTTTAATTGGAGAAACTTTAGAGGTTAAAATCATTGAATTTGAAAAACAAAAAATTGGAATGAAGATTGTCGCTTCAAGAAGAGAAATTCTTCAAGTAGAAAAAGATAAAAAGGAAAAAGAAACTTGGGAAAGACTTGAAAAAGATCAAATAGTAGAAGGTATTGTAAGAAGAATATCAAGTTTTGGTGCTTTTGTTGAAATTGATGGAGTAGATGGATTACTTCATATATCAGAAATGTGTTGGAATAAGGTAGTGAGTCCTAAAGAAATGGTAAAAATAGGACAAACAATTAAAGTGTATATTATGGATATACATAAAGAGAATAAAAAACTTTCTCTAAGTCTAAAGAAATTAACAGAGGATCCATGGATAAATGTTAAAAATAAATATCCTGTAGGAAATATTGTCCTTGGAAAAGTAGTTAGATTTGCTAAGTTTGGTGCTTTTATAGAATTGGAGCCTGGCGTTGATGGCTTAGTTCATATTTCACAAATTAGTACTAATAAAATAAATACTCCAAAAGAAGTATTAAAAATTGGAGAAGATATAAAAGCAGAAATAATGGAAGTAAATGAAGAAAATAAAAGAATATCATTAAGCATAAAAGCAGTAGAACAAATTTAAGGATTGATTAATGAATTGATTGATAGAAAGCCATCACTATGATGGCTTTTTTGATGTATAATAGATTTATAAATGATTTATTGAGTTAGGCAAATTAGTTCTAATAATCAATTATTAGATAGTAGTTTTAGAATGTAATTAAGAGTTGAAAATATCACTAAATAAGAGACTAAGAATTTAAATTTTTCTATCAATCAAAAGATTAGGATTGCTGCTTTATAAAATATGAGAAATTTAATATTAAATTGTAGATAATATTATTAGTGAAAAATATTTTATTACATTGGAAAATTTACTACTCTAATTTCTATAGATAAATTTTCATATTTGATTAGCAAATAATCAGCTTTTGTAATAGTAAAGCTTTAATATTTTATAAATATATTAAGTAGAATTAACTAACCCAACAGGATGTATAGATGTACCATTTTTAAATTTAATCTATGAATTCATAAAATTGTACTATTAAATTATTTAAGTTACATTAATGCGAAATTGAGAATTGGCGATTGACAATGGACAATTATTGATACTTCTCTTTTATAAGAGAAGTTTTCAATTGGCTTCTTTTCACGTGACACAGTTACTTGTATTAAAAAATCTATTAAAGAAATTAGTTTGATTAAAAGTAATTTCTACCATAATTCTCAATTGTTCATTGATTAAATTTGTAAATTAAAATATTTAAAGATAGCACATTTAGTTATAAATTAATTTTAAAGGTAGTTTATTTATATTAGTATAATAAATATGTATTACTAACTTAGATTAGTTTACTTATTAATTCTTAATTGTTTAAAATTTGGAATAATAGAAAAGATTATAAAGTAAAATATAGTAATCTAATAGTTAGTGTTAAGAGAGGTTATATGTATAAGTGTAAAAAGCTAAGTTGGTTTAATATTAATAAATTTAAAAAATTGAGTAGAGGAAACGTATGTTTTGAATTTACAAAAGAAGACTTCTTTAAAGGTTATGATAGTTTAAATCCTATTGGTAAACTTCTTTATAATAAAAATGTTAAACTATTAAAGTATAATAGAAACTATATAGGGTATATATGGTTTACGAGAATATGTAAAAATTTTTATAGGATTAATAGTATGACAATAAACTGTAATGAGAATGATATAGTCCTATATAGAAAGTTTTTTCAATCTTTTAAGAAAGGAAGTCTATTTGAAGCAGATGGAAACTTTAATAAATTATTAATTGATATAGGATTTACAGAAGTAAATAAATTATTTGAAATGAAAACTATATTAGAAGAAAAATATAGTTTTAAATTACCTTCAGAAATAAGCTTTAAAACTTTTGAAATAGGAGAAGATGAAAAAATCAGATGTAGTCTTCAAAATAAAATTTTTAAAACTAGCAGCAGAGTGGAAATAGATATAGAGGATATAACATTTGAAGAAGAACAAAAATATTATTTAAATGAAGGCTCTATATTTATAAAATATGGTGAAAAATTTATAGGATATGGCCAATTAATTAAAGAGAATAATAAAGTTTCAATAGTGAATTTTGGAATATTAGATGAATTTAGGAATAGAGGTTATAGTAAGATTTTGCTAAAATATTTATTAAATTTAGCTATAGATAATAATTTAAAAGAAATATATTTAAAATGTAATAGTGATAATATTAGAGCTTTAAAGTTATATAAGGAACATAATTTTAAAATTGAAAAAGAATTTTGTACTTGGGGCTACACAGTATAAAAAAGATAGATTGATAAATCAATCTATCTTTTTATTTTATTTCTCTAAAGTTCTATATTTTTCTAATCCTAAAGCAAAAATATCCATAGCATCTTTCAAAGCTTCTGTATTTAAGCAATAAGAAATTCTTATTTCATCTTTGCCTAAACCTTCTGTAGCATAAAAGCCTTCAGCAGGTGCAAACATAACAGTTTTATTATTATGATTAAACTCTGTTAACATCCATTTAGCGAAATCTTCTGAATCTTTTATGGGAAGCTTAACCATAACATAGAACGCTCCTGTTGGTTTTTCACAAGTTACTCCTGAAATTTGTGAAAGTTTTTCAAATAATATATTTCGTCTTGCTTCATATTCAGCTTTAACTTTAACAAAATAATCTTTTGGAGTATTAACTAAATTTGCAGTAGCTAACTGTTCTATAGTTGGAACACATAATCTTGCTTGACAAATTTTTAAAATTTGTGCAATCAGCTCTTTATTTTTAGATGCTACTAAACCTATTCTAGCACCACAAGCGCTGTAACGTTTGGAAATACTATCAATAAGTATAATTCTGTCTTGTACATCTTCCATATATAGTGCTGATGTATATTTTAAATCATCATATACAAACTCTCTGTATACTTCATCAGAAATTAAGAATATATCATGTTCCTTAGCTATATCGGCAAGCATCCTTATTTCTTCTTCAGTATAAACTACTCCTGTTGGATTTCCAGGATTGGATATCATAATAGCTCTTGTCTTAGGGTTTATATATTTTATTATTTCCTCCTTTGGCGGAAGATGAAAACCATTTTCAGCTTTTGTAAGGAAAGGAACTACATTAACTCCAACAACTTGAGCAAAGCCAGAATAATTAGTATAGAATGGTTCAGGTGTTATTATCTCATCTCCATCATCAGCTATAGCTGTAAGTGCTAAAGAAATAGCTTCAGAACCTCCATTTGTTATTAATAGCTCATTGTAATCAAAGTCTATATTCCATTCTTTATAGTACTTTCTAAAACTATTAATTGTCTCATCGATACCTTGAGATTGAGCATATTTTAAAACATTGTCATGATAATTATTTATTCCTTCCATGAAAGTAGAAGGAGTTTCGATATCAGGCTGTCCAATATTTAAATGATAAACCTGAATACCTTTTTTCTTAGCAGCTTCAGCAAAAGGCGCTAATTTACGGATTGATGAATAATGCATTTTTTGAATACGATTTGAAAACTTCATTTTTAATCCTCCATTTGACTCTAAGATAGATTGTTTTTATTAGAATTATTTATTTCAGCTATATCAGTGAAAGAAGTATAAGAAGATTTAATATCAAAAATAGTGCAATTTTTAAACTTTCCACTAAAATAACTTCTTTCCTCAAATCCGTTGTAACTTATAGAAATTTTCTTTTGCTTATCAATATCTTTAGCATTATACATATTACAATCCTCCTTTTAGGTATAGTTTTTCCTAAGAGGAGAATTTTTATTATATTTACTTATATTTTGCTGTTACTGCTTTGAACCTACTGATTACCATAATGTTTATAAAGAACGTTACCTAATCTTTTAATACCTTCAATAATTTTTTCGTTAGTCATATTAGAGTAATTTAATCTAAAGAAGTTTTTCTTTCCGCCATTTGGAAAGAAAGAAGCTCCTGGAACGTAGGCAACTTTTTCTTTAAGTGCATCTTCCATAATCTTAGAGGAATCTAGATCTTCTCTTAATTCTACCCAAGTAAATAACCCTCCCTCAGGAAATGTAAATTTCACATCTTTCGGGAAATATTTTTTCATGCTGTCTATCATTAAGTCTCTACGAACTCTATAAACTTCAATTATTTTCGCAATATGATCATCTAGTTTATACTGTTCCATAAATTTTGCAGATGAAATTTGACACAATGTATTACATTGCAAATCAGCACCTTGCTTAATTAGTACGTATTTTTTTAATATTTCTGGACTTGCTACAATCCATCCAAGTCTTAAACCAGGGCAGAATGTCTTTGAAAATGTACCTAGCGTAACTACATATCCAGCTTCATCGAAAGCTTTAATAGATGGTAATCTTTCACCATCAAATCTTAATTCACCATAGGGACTATCCTCTATAACTGGAATTTCATATTCTGCTGCTAATTCAGCTATGCGTTTTCTTCTTTCTAAAGACATAGTTATTCCACTTGGATTTTGAAAATCTGGAATAGTATAAATCATTTTAACATTAGAATGTCCTTTTAAAGCTTTTTCTAGATCTTCTATAACCATACCGTCTTTATCCATAGGAATTTCTACAAATTTAGGATTGTATGCTTTAAAAGCATTAATAGCTCCAAGATAACTTGGACTTTCGCATATAATTATATCTCCCTCATTTATAAAAAGTTTTGCAGAAAATTCTAATCCTTGTTGAGAACCATTAGTTAGCATAATATTTGATATATCACATTTAACTCCTGCTGGTGCCATTCTTTCTTCAACAATTATTTTTCTTAGAGGAGCATATCCTTCTGTAGTTGTATATTGTAATGCTATCTCTCCTTGCTCAGTTAAAACTTTACTAGTAACTTCAGCTAATTTATCCTTTGGAAATAGCTCTGGAGCAGGGAAACCACCTGCAAATGAGATAATTTCAGGTTGTTCACTTAATTTTAATAGCTCTCTTATTTCTGATGCTTTGATATTTGATATCCTATCCGCATATTGTAAACTCATATTGCACCCCCATAATAAAAATAAAAATTTAACGAAAATTTAATAAACTTCTTATGCTTCAATTATAACTTAACTATCATAGGGTTTTCAAGGTTATAGGAAAATTTTGCTTAATTACAAAAATTGTGATTTTTAAATAATTTTAAAGCATATATAAAGAAAATATCCAGAGGATATCTTATATCATAGAAAGAATAAATTTTACATAATAGTTGTTTTATTTTTAGCTCCTGATAATCTAATATAATTAATAATATATTGCAATAATATAGCCATTTTTTAAAGATACTTAGATTTGTAATTTCAGTTTTTTAACATTTTAAAGTATAATATAACAAAAGATTTATTACAATGAATAAATACTGTAGAAAAAACTTTTATTATTTAAAGAAATTATATATAATTAAATAATGGTTATAATCTTACAAAGGAGAATGAATAATGATAAAAGAATTGAAATATTTTATTGAAACTTGGGGATGTCAAATGAATGAGGAAGACTCCGAAAAGTTATCAGGCGGATTAAAGCCACTAGGTTATAAAAGAACAGCCTCTAAAGAAGATGCTGATATAATAATATTTAATACTTGCTGTGTTAGAGAAAATGCAGAGCAAAAAGTTGAAGGAAATTTAGGTGCACTTAAGAAACTAAAAAAAGAAAAGCCAGAGCTTGTAATTGCAATAACTGGATGTATGATGCAGCAGGAAGGAATGGCAGAAAATATAATAAAGAAGTTTCCTTATGTAGATATAATAATAGGTACCCATAATGCTTATAAGTTTAATGAATATTTAAGCAGAGCATTAGGTGGTGAAAGGCCTATAGTAGAAGTGTGGAATAAGGAAGAAGATATAGTAGAAGGAACACCTATTGATAGAGCAAGCAGCATCAAAGGATTTGTTACTATTATGTATGGATGTAATAATTTCTGTACATACTGTATAGTTCCACATGTAAGAGGAAGAGAAAGAAGTAGAAAACCAGAAGAAATTGAAAAAGAAATTATAGAAATGGTTAAAGCAGGCTATAAAGAGATAACACTATTAGGTCAAAATGTTAATTCTTATGGTAAAGGTTTGGAACCAGAGATTAATTTTGCAGCATTACTTAGAAGAATAAATCAAATTGAAGGACTAGAAAGAGTAAGATTTATGACTTCACATCCAAAAGATTTAAGTGAAGAAGTTATTGAGGCCATTGCAGATTGTGATAAATTATGTGAATCTATACATCTTCCAGTACAATCTGGATCTTCAAGAATACTTAAGAAAATGAATAGACATTATACTAAGGAACAGTATTTAGAGCTAATTAAAAAAATAAAGCATAGAATTCCAAATGTAGCGTTAACTACTGATATAATTGTAGGATTCCCAGGGGAAAGTGAAGAAGACTTTCTTGAAACTTTGGAGTTAGTCAAAGAAGTGGAATATGACTCAGCATTTACTTTTTTATATTCAAAACGTAAAGGTACTCCAGCTGATATGATGTTAGATCAGGTTGATGAAGGAGCTAAAAAAGACAGATTTAATAGGTTAGTTGAAGCAGTAAATGAAATTTCTGCTAAGAAAAATAAAGAATATGCTGATAAAGTTGTAGAAGTTCTTGTTGAAGGTTATAGCAAAAATGATGAAAGCAAATTAACAGGTAGAACTAGAACAGGAAAGTTAGTTAATTTTACCGGAAATGCTGATAGCATAGGAAAACTTGCTAATGTTAAAATAACAAAAGCACAATCCTTCTCTTTGATAGGGGAGCAAATTTAATTAAGAGCATTGTTTTAAATTAAGGCATATTCAAAGTAATAACAAGACAGTATGTTAGCTTATTTTGCATCATACTACATTGTTAGAAACTTACTATAGCACTGCTATGATTAAATCTAACAGCTTGTTTGATTTAAGTAAACTAACATCTTTGATTTGTTATTTTCTTTTAGATGCTTAATGGTGAAAAACAAAAATTCCTTTTATTTATATTAGGAAATAATTAATGAAGTTTTTATTAGTGAAATTAACATTTTTAAAATTATGCTAACTTTAAAAGCGACAATGTCGCTTTTTTTATAAGAAGAATAAAGGAGAGATAAAGAATATGTCATTCACTCCAATGATGAGACAATATCTGGAAATAAAAGATAAATGTAAAGACAGTATATTATTTTTTAGATTAGGCGACTTTTATGAGATGTTCTTTGAAGATGCTGAATTAGCATCTAAAGAGCTAGAATTAACTTTAACAGGTAGGGATTGCGGATTAGAAAATAGAGCACCTATGTGTGGTGTACCTTTTCATGCAGCGGAGACTTATATATCTAGATTAGTTTCAAAAGGATATAAAGTTGCAATTTGTGAACAGGTAGAAGATCCTGCTGTAGCAAAGGGGATAGTAAAAAGAGATATAATAAAAATAGTAACGCCTGGTACTTATACTGAATCTTCTTTTTTAGAAGAAAACAAAAATAATTTCTTAATGGGTCTTTATATTAGTGAAAATCTGTCTTCGGTGTGTTTTTGTGATATATCTACTGGAGAATTTTATTGTAGTGATTTTAATTATGATATAAATATTATTATAGATGAAATCTCTAAGTTTAACCCTAAAGAATTAGTAATATCAAATATGGTTAGTGAAGAAATACTAAAGGAAATTAGAGAAAGATTTGAAGTTTCTATATCAAGATTTGATGAGGATTTTTTCTCTACAGAAGAAGAAAAGTTACAAAATCAATTTAAAAATTATGAAGAACTTCAATTTAGTGAAAGTTTAGTAAGAGGATGTAATGGCTTATTAAATTATATAGTTGAAACACAAAAAGTTACGCTATCCAACATTGATACTATTGAAATTTATAATATTTTTGATTACCTTGTAATTGACGGCAACTCAAGAAGAAATTTAGAGATAACAGAAAGTCTAAGGGATAAGACTAAGAGAGGGTCATTACTTTCAGTATTAGATAAAACTAGTACTGCTATGGGAGCAAGAAGACTTAGAAAATGGATAGAGCAGCCATTGGTAGATAAGGCAGAAATCGAGTTAAGACAAAATGCTATTGAAGAACTAATAAAAAATATTTCACTACAAGAAGACCTTGATGATGCACTAAATGATATTTATGATATAGAGAGATTGGTTGGTAAAATTAGCTCTAAAAGTATAAATGCTAAAGAACTTTTAGCACTAAAAAACTCTATTGAAAAAATTCCAAGAATTAAAGATTTACTATCAAGTTTTAGTGAAGATTTACTTATAGATATTGAAAAAAACTTAGATGATTTAAAGGATATTTATGAGCTTTTACATTGTTCTATCAGTGAAAGCCCAGCTATTTCTGTAAAAGAAGGGAACATAATAAAAGAGGGCTATAATGAAGAAATTGATGAACTTAGAAATTCAAAGAAGTGGGGTAAGCAATGGATTGCCAATCTTGAAAGTAATGAAAAGAAATCGACTGGAATTAAATCACTAAAAATAGGTTATAATAAGGTATTCGGTTACTTTATTGAAGTAACTAAAAGTAATCTATCCTTAATTCCAGAAGGAAGATATATAAGAAAACAGACCTTATCTAATGCTGAAAGATTTATAACTCCTGAACTTAAAGAAATGGAGGATAAAATTTTAGGTGCAGAAGATAAATTAATTTCTTTAGAATACGAAGTTTTTGTAACCATTAGAGAAGAAGTAGAAAAACATGTTGATAGGATGAAAACTTCTGCAAAACTTATATCAGAATTGGATTCTTTATGTAGTTTGTGCAAGGTTGCAAGGGATAACAATTATATAAAACCATCTATTAATACAAAAGGTATATTAAAAATAGAAGATGGAAGACATCCTGTAGTAGAAAAAATGCTACCAATAAATAGTTTTGTAGGAAATGATACTTTATTAGACGGAAAAGATAATCAAATGTTATTAATAACTGGACCTAATATGGCAGGAAAATCTACTTATATGAGACAAGTTGCGCTTATAACTTTGATGGCACAGATAGGAAGCTTTATACCTGCAAAATCAGCAGATATTTCCGTATGTGATAAAATCTTTACTAGAATCGGTGCTTCTGACGACTTAGCTGGAGGAAAGAGCACCTTCATGGTTGAAATGTGGGAAGTATCAAATATATTAAAGAATGCTACTAATAAAAGTTTAATATTATTAGATGAGGTAGGACGAGGAACAAGCACCTATGATGGGTTAAGTATTGCTTGGGCAGTTATTGAATATATATGCAAAAGCTCAAATATTAAATGTAAAACTTTATTTGCAACTCATTATCACGAGCTTACAAAGTTAGAAAACAAGATAAATGGTGTTAAAAACTATTCAATTGCAGTTAAAAAAGTTGATAATAATATAATCTTCTTAAGAAAGATAATTCCAGGAGGCGCTGATGAATCCTATGGAATTGAAGTTGCAAAATTAGCAGGGATACCAAATAAAGTTATTGATAGAGCAAGAGAAATACTATCTCATCTTGAAGATAATAACAACAATAAAGATATAACTACTATTTATACTGAAAATAAGGCTGTAATTGTAGAGGAAGAAGATTTACAAGAGGAAATTACTAATAATCAAGTAGCTGTAGATAAAGTAAGCGTAGAAAAAGTAGCTAAAAAAGAAAATAAAGTTGAGGCATTAGAAGAAATGCAGCTTGGATTTGAGGATATTCAAAGTATGAATTTAATGAAAGAAATCAAAAATATTGATATTTTGAATATGACTCCAATGGAAGGATTTAACAAGCTGTATGAACTAATTAAGAAAGCAAAATCATTATAAAAATACCTTTTCTTAATAGGAGGTGATTTTTTGAAAAGAATTAATATTTTAGATTTTGAAACTTCAAATAAAATTGCGGCAGGTGAGGTTGTAGAAAGGGCAAGTTCTGTTGTAAAAGAACTTATTGAAAATAGTGTTGATGCTAATTCAAAAAATATTATTATTGAAATAGAAGATAGTGGCAACAAATTGATTAAAATCAGTGATGATGGAGATGGTATTCATCCTGAAGATATAGAAAAAGCCTTTATGCCACATGCCACAAGTAAAATTAGAGGCATAGAAGATATATATAATATTAATAGTTTTGGCTTTAGGGGGGAGGCCCTTTCTAGCATAGCATCTATATCAAAAGTTACATTAAAAAGTAAAACTAAGGATGAACCCTTTGGAAAGGAGATATATGTTGAGGGAGGAAAGGTAGTTCATATTATGGATACAGCTTGTAATGATGGAACTACTATAGAGGTAAGAGATTTATTCTTCAATGTGCCTGCCCGTCAAAAGTTTTTAAAATCAGCTCAAAGGGAAGCGTCATTAATTTCTGATTTAGTGCTGAGATTAGCCTTAGGAAATCATGACATATCCTTTAAATTAATTAATAAAGGGAAAGTAACTATAAATACTTATGGCACAGAAGATATAGTAGAGACTATTAGAGTGTTATATGGCAAGGAAGTAAAGGAAAATATAATTCCTTTTGAAAAATATAATGATATAGTTTCTGTTCATGGTTTTATTGGAAATGCTGAGATAAGTAGAGGTAGTAGAAACAGGCAATCTATATTTGTAAATAAGAGACTTATAAAAAATAGTACAATAACTGCAGCAGTAGAGAATGCCTTTAAATCTTTCTTAACAATAAATAAATTTCCTTTCTTTGTATTATTCTTAGATATTTTTCCTGAATTCATTGATCCTAATGTCCATCCTACTAAGGCGGAGATTAAGTTCTTTGATGATAGATCTATATTTAAGTTAGTATTTGATGGAGTTCATAATGCATTAAAGGAATATATGCAGCATTCTTTTAGTATTGAAGAGGATGTTTTAGTTGTAAAAGAAAAGGAAATTATAGATAATAACTATATACAGCCTAAATATGAGCAAGAAGCCTTTAATGATAACATTTTTGAAAAAAAAATATTTAATAGAGATATATCCAATAGAGATATTGAATTTAAATCTATACCTATAGATTTAAAACCATTAAAAAATGCTGACTTAATAGATAATTTTGAAAGAAAAGAAGAAGTAGTAAAAAAAGCTGAAGAAAAATTTGAAAATGAGGTTATAAATACTAAAACTTTAAAAACAAATAATATAGAAGAAAGCTCTATAGAAAACTTAAGTTTACAACCTAAGTTTGGACATATAAATATTATTGGACAGTTTAACAATACTTATATAATAGGTGACAGTAATAATGAACTGATATTAATTGATCAACATGCTGCTCATGAAAAATATCTTTTCGAAAAATACAGGAGATCAATAAAAAATTTAGAAGTAGTTTCTCAAATTTTATTAACTCCAATAGTTATTGAACTAACTTATGAAGATTTCCCTTATTATAGCGAAAATGTAGAGGCTTTTGAAAATGCTGGGTTCAAAATTGAAGATTTTGGCGATAATACTATAAGTATAAGAGAAGTACCTATGTTTTTAGGTAAGCCTGATGTAAAATCTCTATTTTACGAAATATTAGATAATTTAAAAAAACTAGGTAGTGGAGAAACTACAGAAGTTAAGTATAATAAAATAGCTTCTCTTGCCTGTAGGGCAGCAGTAAAAGCTAATGATAAGTTATCAATAATGGAGATGGAGAAGTTAATGGAAGATTTGCGTTATATTGAGGAACCATTTACTTGTCCTCATGGGAGACCTACTATGATCAAAATAACATTAAATGAACTAGAAAAAAGATTTAAAAGAATACAATAGAATAGAGTTTAGGTGAGATTTTATGAAGGATTTGTTTATTCTTGCAGGACCAACTGCAGTGGGAAAAACTGAAATATCCATTAAGCTGGCAAAAAAACTAAATGGTGAGATAATTTCCTGTGATTCAATGCAAATATATAAGGAAATGGATATTGGATCTGCTAAGATAACTAAAGAGGAAATGAAGGGAATAGAACATTATTTAGTGGATATTATTAGTCCAAATGAAGAATTTAGTGTGGCTCAATTTAAAGAACATGCTGAGGAAGCTATCGGCAAAATTTATGATAAAAATAAGATACCTATGGTGATAGGAGGTACAGGGCTTTATATTAACTCCCTTATCTACAATTATAGTTTTGGTGATACCAGTAAGGATGAAAAGTATAGAGAGTATTTAAGCAGTCTAGCAGAGCAAAATGGCAAGGAGTATGTTCATAATATGCTTAAAGAAATAGATGAAGACAGTTTTCAGAAGCTTTATCCCAATGATTTAAAGCGAGTGATTAGAGCATTAGAAGTATATGAGACTACAGGTAAGACTATGAGTGAGTATTTAGCTGAACAAAATGTTTATGATATACCATATAATGTATATTACTATGTACTAACCATGAATAGAGAAAAGCTTTATGAGCGAATTAATAAAAGAGTAGATATTATGATGGAAAAAGGACTCTTAGAAGAAGTAATTGCATTAAAAAATAAAGGATATACTGAAGATATGCAATCTATGAAAGGAATAGGGTACAAAGAACTACTATATCACTTAAAAGGCGAGATATCTTTAGAAAAATCTATTGATATGATTAAACAATTTAGTAGAAATTATGCTAAGAGGCAGCTTACATGGTTTAGAAAAGATCCTAGAGTAGTTTGGGTAGATAAAGATAGATTCAATAATGATGATGAAGTTGCTAAATTTATCGAAGAAGATTTTAAAAGAAAAATATTAATGAATAATTAAAACCAAATAATTTCCCAAATAAAAGGATTTTATAATTATTCATAGAATAAGTTAATTATATTTACGGAGGTGTTTTTAATGAGTAAATCTACAAATAATTTACAAGATATATTTTTAAATGGTGCTAGAAAAAATAAAGTGCCAGTTACAATACATTTAACAAATGGGTTTCAAATAAAGGGTAATGTTACTGGTTTCGATAGCTTTACAGTTGTTTTATATTCTGATGGAAAACAAATGTTAATTTATAAACATGCTATATCAACAATTACTCCTCTAAAACCAATTTTGTTCAACAATTCAAATGAAAATTCAAATGAAGATTAAATACATAAAATATACTTAGATTAAAAAATCTAGGTATATTTTATTTTAGGCATATTAAAGAAAGTAACTAGCCAAAAGTTATATGTATTTTACGCTATACTGACTATTTTTTTAATATAACTTAGCTAGTAAAACTCTTATTTAAACAAATTATTAGATTTGATTATTATTATTTACTATGTTAGTATTATGAAGGTAGTTTTTGTATAAGGAGATATAAATTATGATAGATATAACTAAAGAGTTTCTAATGAAAAAATATAATATAAATTCTACGCTTTTAGAGCTTTATGAAAATGCATTAGAAGATGTAAAACCACAATTTGAAAAATTAGATGAAATAAGAGAATATAATCAGCTTAAAGTTTTAAATGCACTTCAAGAGGAAAGAATAAGTGATATGCATTTTACTAATTCTTCTGGGTATGGATATGGAGATATAGGAAGAGATGCATTAGATAAAGTTTATGCTAAAGTATTTAATACTGAAGCTGCACTAGTTAGACCTCACTTTGTTAATGGTACTCATGCTATTGGTGCAGCCTTATTTGGAAATTTGAGACCTGGTGATACAATGGTTAGTGTTTGTGGAGCACCTTATGATACTCTTCATAGCATAATTGGAATTAGTGAAGAGGAAAATATAGGTTCATTAAAAGAGTATGGTGTAAATTATAAACAGATAGATTTAGAAGAAAATAAAAAAGTTGATATAGAAGCTATGAAATCTATATTAAGAGAAGATAACACTGTAAAATTAGTACATATTCAAAGATCTACAGGTTATGGCTGGAGAAATTCTTTATTAGTAGAAGATATAAGACCGATAATTAAAGCAGTTAAGGAAATAAATAAAGATATAATATGTTTTGTAGATAATTGTTATGGTGAATTTATACAGATCATCGAGCCTACAGACGTAGGAGCAGACTTAGTAGCAGGTTCGCTCATTAAAAATATTGGTGGGGGTATAGCTCCAACTGGAGGATATATAGCTGGGAAAGAAGAATACGTAAATCAAGCAGCATATAGGTTAACTATACCAGGAATAGGTGGAGAGTGTGGTTCTACCTTTGGAGTAATGAGAACACTATTCCAGGGATTATTTTTAGCACCTCATATTGCTATTGAAGCTGTTAAAGGAGCAATATTTTGTGCTAGAATTATGGAATTAGCAGGCTTTGAGGTTCTTCCAAAGTACAATGATGAAAGAAGCGATATAATTCAGGCAATTAAGTTTAATGATAAAGAAAAATTAATAAAATTCTGTAAAGGAATTCAAGCAGGTTCACCAATAGATTCTTTTGTAGAGTGTGAGCCATGGGATATGCCGGGATATAGTGATCAAGTTATAATGGCAGCAGGTGCCTTTATTCAAGGGTCTTCAATAGAATTATCTGCTGATGCTCCAATTAGAGATCCATTTATAGCATATCTTCAAGGCGGATTGACTTTTGACCACGCCAAAACAGGAATATTAATTGCATTAGGAAAAATATTTGCATAATAAAAGCGTGACACTTTGTCACGCTTTATTAATATTTTCTATATAGCCCAGCAAGTTTTCCAAGGATAGTACAGTCTTTTACTAAAATTGGATTCATTGAAGCATTTTCTGGTTGAAGTCTTATATAGCCATCTTCCTTATAAAAAGTTTTAATTGTAGCCTCATTTTCGATAAGAGCTACTACAATGTCACCATTATCAGCTACAGAAGTTTTTTCTATAATTGCTAGGTCACCATCAAATATTCCAGCTTCAATCATACTTTCTCCAGAAACTTTTAATATAAAAAGATCATTTCTATTTTTTATAAAATTTATTGGCATAGAAAATGTATCTTCAATACTTTCATGAGCAAGTATAGGCTCACCAGCAGTTATTTTACCTACTATAGGAATATCTATTAGCTCTTTTTTTATTGGAGAGTCTAATAAAAGCTCTATTGCTCTAGGTTTAGTAGGATCACGTCTTATAAGTCCTTTTTTTTCAAGACGAGATAAATGTCCATGAACCGTAGAGGTTGATTTTAAATTTACTGCTTCACATATTTCTCTAACAGAAGGCGGATAACCTTTTGTGGATATTTGTTCTTTTAAAAATTCATATATTTCAATTTGTTTATTATTCTTAATATCAGCCATAGAACCACCTCATTTCTTAGGGAAATTATATCATAAGAGATTTTAAATATCAAACTTATGTTCTATAAAGGACATGTATAGGGTTCCACAATGGAAATTTGATTTATACATTATTTTAATTTTCATAGCAGAAAATCTTTTCTATGAATGAAAAATGAAGAATTATGGTTAAAACTTCATGGTTAAGACCTTTGAAGTTTTTTTAAATAAACTTAATTTTAAGAAATTCACCTTTAGTGAATTTTTTCCTAAATTCTTCATTCTTCATTATTAATCCTTAATTTCTAAGGAGTTACTCTGTTTTTGTAGAAAATTTATTTTCCAGAGTATATATAAGTTTTCGCATTATATCCCTATAAAATATGACTATAATAAGCAAATTTTAATAATACTAATTATAAGATTAAAAAAATATTTCAATTTAACATTTTTTCCTGTATACTTATGTAGTTTACAAAGTTAGGCATCTTCAAAAAAATAATAGACCAGTATATTAGCCTGTTTTCCATCATACTACGTTGTTAGAACCCGCCCATAGCGCCATTATGAGCAGAACCTAACGCCTTGTTTGATTGGAGCATATTCAAAAAATAACTAGTCAGTATATTTATCTGTTTTGTATCATACTGCGTCATCAGAACTCCACGATAGTTAAACTATCATGAAAACCTATCGACCTGTCTGATGCAAAATAGATTTCGCATCTTTAACTAGCTATTTTATTTCATATGCTTAAAATATACTAACATCTTTGATCTATTATTTTCTTTCAGATGCCTTATAGGAAAGCTTAAGGAGAGAGAAAGATGATAAATAGTTTTAGTGATTTAAATATAAGTGAAAATATAATTAAAGGTTTAGATGCACAAGAAATAAAGATACCAACAAAAATACAACAGAAGTCTATACCATACATATCTGACAATAAAGATGTAGTTGCACAATCAGAAACTGGTAGTGGAAAAACTCTAGCTTATTTACTACCTCTTTTTCAGAAGATTGATACTTCAAAAAGAGAAAATCAAGCTATAATATTAACTCCTACTCATGAGTTAGCAGTACAAGTACAGAAAGTAGTAGATACTTTGTCTAAAAATAGTAATCACAATATAACTTCTTCAGTTATAATTGGAAATGTAAATATTAAGCGTCAGGTAGAAAAATTAAAAGAAAAACCTCATATAATTGTTGGGTCTGCTGGAAGAATATTAGAATTAATAAAGATGAAGAAGATTTCTGGTCACACAATAAAAACTATAATTATAGATGAATGCGATAAACTATTAGATATAAACAACATAGAAAATATAAAAGCTATAATAAAGACTACTTTAAGAGAAAGACAAATTTTATGTTTTTCAGCAACTTTAACAGAAGAAGTTATTAATTTTTCAAAGGAAATGATGAAAGAACCAGTTATTATAAAAAGTGAAGCAGAAAATATCGTAAATAAAAATATTGATCATATATATTTTGTTTGCGATAGAAGAGATAAAATCATTATGGTAAGAAAACTGGTAGCAGCTTTAAATCCTAGAAAAGCAATAGTATTTATCAATAAAAGTGATGAGATTGAAATAATGGCAGAGAAGCTTAGATATCATAAATTAAAAGCTGAATCAATCCATGGTACATCTTTTAAAAGTGATAGAAAAAAAGCTATGGATGCTTTTATTAATGGTAAGTCTAATATATTAGTTTCTTCCGATTTATCATCTCGAGGACTTGATATTAAAGGGGTTACTCATGTTATAAATTTAGATTTACCAGAAAACTCAATGGATTATATACATAGGGTAGGAAGATGTGGAAGAGGTAATGAAAGAGGGGTTGCTATATCAATAGTAACAGAAAGAGAAGAAACTATTATTTCTCAATATAAAAACAAATTTAAAATTAATATTGATTTAAAAGACATATATTACGGCAGAGTTATTAATCCTAAAGAAAAACAGCTTATAAAAAAAGATAAAGGTATAACGTCTAAATCAAAAGGTAATTTTAAAAAGAATAATAAAAATAGTCAAGAAAAAGCATATAAAGAAGGAAAAAACAAGAAAACTTTTGGTAAAAAATTTAAATAGTAATATATATTGAATTTTATTAGTTTAAAGTCCTATTATGTGATATAATAGGACTTGCGTTTTATAAAGGTTGTTTATACATAAATCAAAGAAAGTAAAAAAATTAATTATTTTAAATAAATTTATAATTATCAATGTAATAAAAAGAATAATAAAGTTGGAGGTAATAACATATGATACAAGCAACTAATGTTAGCTTAAGATACGGTGCACGTAAGCTGTTTGAAGATGTTAATATAAAATTTACTGAAGGAAATTGTTATGGAGTTATAGGTGCTAATGGTGCAGGTAAATCTACATTTTTAAAGATATTATCTGGAGAGCTAGAAGCTAATACAGGAGAAGTTTCAATGACTCCAGGACAAAGATTAGCTGTATTAAAACAGGATCACTTTGCTTATGATGAAGTAGAAGTTTTAAAAACTGTTATTATGGGTCATCAAAGATTAATTAAAATTATGGAAGAAAAAGATGCATTATATGCTAAAGAAGATTTTTCTGATGAAGATGGTATAAGAGCTTCAGAACTTGAAGGTGAATTTGCAGAGCTTAATGGATGGGAAGCAGAAAGTGAAGCAGCTACACTATTAAATGGATTAGGAATAAATGAAGAATTACATTATAAATTAATGAAAGACTTAAATGGATCAGAAAAAGTTAAAGTGCTATTAGCACAAACTCTTTTTGGAAAGCCAGATATATTATTAATGGACGAACCTACTAACCATTTAGATGTGAAATCTATTAAATGGCTTGAAAATTTTCTTCTTGATTTTGAAGGAACAGTTATAGTTGTTTCTCACGATAGACACTTTTTAAATAAAGTTTGTACTCATATGGCTGATATAGATTTTGCAAAGATTCAGCTTTATGTAGGAAACTATGACTTTTGGTATGAATCAAGCCAATTAGCTCTTCAAATGTCTAAAGATCAAAATAAAAAGAAAGAAGAAAAAATTAAGGAGCTTCAAGCTTTTATTGCTAGATTTAGTTCTAATGCTTCAAAGGCTAAGCAAGCTACAAGTAGAAAGAAACAATTAGATAAACTTACTCTTGAAGATATTAGCCCATCTTCAAGAAGATATCCTTTTGTTGGATTTAAGCCAGAAAGAGAAGCTGGAAATGATTTGTTAGAAGTTAAAAATTTAAGTAAAACTATAGATGGAGTTAAAATTTTAGATAATGTTAGTTTTATGGTTAATAAAGGTGATAAGATAGCATTTCTAGGAGATGGTATAGCAAAAACTACACTATTTAAAATACTTATGGGAGAGATAGAAGCAGATAATGGAGAATTTAAGTGGGGTGTTACTACATCTCAAGCTTATTTTCCACAAGATAACTCTGAATATTTTAATGAGTGCAATTTAAATTTAGTAGATTGGCTAAGACAATTCTCAGAAGAAAAATCTGAAAGTTTTATAAGAGGATTTTTAGGAAGAATGTTATTTTCGGGAGAAGAGGCGCTAAAAGAAGCTTCTGTTTTATCAGGAGGAGAGAAAGTTCGTTGTATGTTGTCTAAAATGATGTTAAGCTCTGCTAATGTATTAATTTTAGATGAGCCTACTAACCATTTAGATCTTGAATCTATTACAGCAGTTAATAATGGTTTAATAAATTTTAGTGGAACTATATTATTTACATCTCATGACCATCAATTTATACAAACAGTTGCAAATAGAGTAATTGAAATAACTCCTAAAGGAATTATGGATAGAGCAATGAGCTATGATGAATATTTAGAAAATGAGGAAGTTCAAGGAAAAGTTGCAGAAATGTATAAATAAGATAGTTATTTTGTTGACAAAATTTAAAAATTGGATATAATATATAACATAATTTAATATTAAAATTCTGTGAAGAGGACAGTACTTTCTTATAAACCTTAAAGCGAGCAGAGGAATGGTGGAAGCTCTGTAAGAAAATAAGAAGCCAAAATGGTAACATAGAGGCATCTACTACTTAGATAGGAAGAGAACCTTGGAGAAACTACCTGAAAGAATATGATAAATTTTAATTATAAAATTTATTAATTATTTGCATAGGGTTTGTCGCTAGAAGCGTTAAAATATTGAGTGGACTTTTGTCAACTAGAGTGGTACCGCGGATATTACACCCGTCTCTTATTTTAGAGACGGGTTTTTATGTAAAAAATAAATGAAATATTAATTTATTAAGTTATAATTTCGTTTTTAATAGAAAATAATAACTTAATATGTTATAGGAGGTCTAATAATGGATTATAAAAATTATATAGCTAAATTATTATGCACACATATAGAAATTGATGAGGAAAATATAGAAAAGTTAATAGAAATACCACCAAAGCCAGAAATGGGGGATTTTGCTTTTCCTTGTTTTAGTTTAGCAAAGACTATGAGAAAAGCTCCTAATATGATATCAACTGAATTAAAAGAAAAGATAGTAGATGAAAACTTTGAGAAAGTAGAAGCTTTTGGACCATATTTAAATTTCTTCGTTAATAAAGAAAGCTTTGTTAAAAATATTCTTGAAAAAATATTAAATGAAAAACAAGATTATGGTTCAAATGATAATGGAGAAGGAAAGAATGTAATAGTTGAATATTGTTCTGCTAATATTGCAAAACCATTCCACGTTGGACATTTATTTACAACAATGCTGGGAAATTCTCTATACAAATTATTTAACTTTCATGGATATAATGCAATAGGAATTAATCACCTTGGAGATTGGGGAACACAGTTTGGAAAATTAATATATGCCTATAATAACTGGGGAGATGAAAAAGCTCTTGAAAGTGACCCAATAAAGGAAATGTTAAGAGTTTATGTTAAATTCCATGATGAGGCAGAAAAGAATCCAGCACTTGAAGATGAGGGTAGAAAACACTTTAGACTATTAGAAGAAGGAAATGAGGAAGAAGTTAAACTTTGGACTAGATTTAAAGAGTTAAGTTTAAAAGAATTTGATAAATTGTTTAAAATCCTAAATGTTAATTTCGATTCTTTTGCTGGAGAAAGTTTTTATACAGATAAAATGGATGCTGTCATAGAGGAAATAGATGAAAAGGGACTACTTACTGATAGTAATGGTGCCAAAGTAGTAATGCTTGATGAGTATAATATGCCACCATGCATAGTTAAAAAAGCAGATGGAGCAACAATTTATGCAACTCGTGATTTAGCAGCAGCTTTTTATAGAAAGAAGACTTACGATTTTTATAAAAATATATATGTAGTTGCTAAAGATCAGGCACTTCACTTTAAGCAAGTATTTACTACAATTAAGCTTATGGGTCATGATTGGGCAGATGATTGTATTCACGTTGAATTTGGATTAGTACGTTTTGCTGACAAAAAGCTTTCAACAAGAAAAGGAGACGTAGTATTCCTTGAAGATTTATTAAATGAAGCAGTGGCTAAAACTTTAGAAATAATAAATGAAAAAAATCCAGATCTTGAAAATAAAGAAGAAGTAGCTAAAAAAGTAGGTATTGGTGCAATAGTATTTACTTACTTAAAAAATTCAAGAGAAAGAGATATAGTATTCAACTGGGATGAGATGCTAAGCTTTGAAGGTGAAACTGGCCCTTATGTTCAATATACTTATGCAAGAGGTAAAAGTATATTAAGAAAAGTAGGAGAAGAAGTAACTGGAGAAGTAGACTATGGAAAATTGAATTCTAAAGAAGAGTTTGAATTAGCTAAAGAACTTGGGAACTTTGAAAATGCAATAAACAATGCCATAGAAAAACTTCAACCTTCTGTAGTCACAAGATATTGTATAGAAGTGGCTAAGGCGTTTAATAAATTTTACAATGCTCATAATATCGCAAACTCAGAAGATGAAGCTACAAAGAATGCTAGAATCAATTTAGTTAAATCCACACTTCAAGTTCTAAAAAATGGATTAGGATTAATTGGATTAGAAGTAGTAGATAAAATGTAATCAATGACAATTGATAATTATGGTGGAAATTAGCTTAGTTAAAACTAATTTCTTTAATGAATTTTTTACTAGCAATACAATTGTTAGTGTTATATAAAAAAAGTTATATAAAAAAATATATTTTTTATTGAAAACTATTTTCAATTGGTATTTATTATTGTATAATATATTTGGCATTTAAATTATACCGCGGCAAACCAAAAAATTGGAGGTAAATTTATATGGCAAAAATGATGGGACCACGCTTTAAATTATGTAGGAGATTAGGACTAAATGTTGCAGGTCATCCTAAAGCAATGGAAAGGGCAGTAAGAGGAACTTCTAGAGCTGATAAAAAATTATCAGATTATGGTGTTCAACTTTTAGAGAAACAAAGATTAAGAGCTTACTATGGAGTGCTTGAAAAGCAATTTAGTAGATATGCTAAAAAAGCTATTAGAGATGCTAAGAGAAATAAAGAAATTCCAGGAGAAGCACTTATAAAAATGCTAGAATGTAGACTAGATAATATAGTTTATAGATTAGGATTTGCAAACTCTATTCGCCAAGCTAGACAAATGGTTAACCATGGTCACTTTTTGGTAAATGGAGAAAAAGTAGATATACCTTCTTACAGAATTGAAGTAGGAGATATAATTACTTTAAAAGAAGGATCAAGAAAAAATGAAATGTTTAAGGAAAATTTTGAATCTACTTTAATAGGACATTTACCATACTTAGAGAAAGACATGGAAGGTTTTTCTGGCAGACTTTTAAGAATACCTGATAGAAGTGAGATTCCAATACAAATAACTGAGCAATTAGTTATAGAGTATTATTCTAAGTAATATATCGAAATAATGTTGAGCTAGAGTAATAAATTTATAAAGGTTTTAAGGTTGTTATGCTAAAAGCATAACAACCTTAATTTTTTATATAAATCATTTTAATATGTAAAGTTTTGATAAGAACTAAAGGTTTAAAATTTACAAAAAAACGTAAAAGGAAGCAGAGTCGGATGCTTCCTTTTATGTGTATATTTAGAAGATTTGGATGTAATTAATGGACAATGCAAATTTTAAAAAATCCTATAATATAAACTTTGAACACCCATTTTATATATGATTTTATATTATTTGCTCTTCTTTTTAAGAATAACATATTAAGAAGTTAAATGCAAGTGAAAATCATTATCAAATAAAATATTATTGTATTTTGTTGTGATAATAATATAAATTTTTTATAATAGTTATATTAGCTATGTAAAATAAAGTATTATTAGATAATTTAAAGATATATTAAATAAAATATATAAAAGGAGTTTGAATTTTAATATGGATATTTATTTGCTTATAAGTGAATTTATATTAATAGTATATTATGTTTTAGAAATTATAAATAATTTTAGCTTTGGTATATTATCTGTAGGATTTATATTATCTTACATTATTATTACAATGGGACAAAGTATCTTTCATAAGAAAAGTATTTATTTTATATTAACTTTAATTAAATTTATATTAATTTATTTTGGATATTTTTATGTAGATAGCAAGACAATTATTTTTTTACCATTAAATCTATATACAAATATTAAAATAAATAGTTATCCGCATATAAAAGTATTTATTGCTTTAGCTATTTTATTAATATTACCTAATGATTTGATTCAGATATATACCTTTATAACTTTAATTATGTATCTTATATATTACGCATTAAATCATTATACTAATTCTATAGAAAAGTTAGTAAAGGACACAATTACTTTAAAAAATAAAAATGAAACTTTGAAAAATAAAATATATAGACAAGAAGAATTTGAATCCCAGTTAAAATATACTTTTACATTAGAAGAGAGAAATAATATATCCCAAAAAATTCATGACGAATTAGGACATACTCTCTCTGGTACTGTATTTCAGTTAGAAGCAGCAAATTTACTTTTAGATAAGGATATGAAAAAGGCTAAAGCTCTTATTAGTAATACCATTGATAAGTTAAGAGATGGAATGGATAATATAAGAAATACATTGAAAGAAATTAAACCAGAAAAAGAGCAAATAGGTATTAGCAAAATAATGTTATTGATAGAAGAGATAAGACGAAGTAGCGATGTTGAAGTTATTTTGTTTCATGATAACTATATAGATAAGATTTCTTTCATTCATTGGAAAATTATACATGATAATGTTACAGAATCCATAACCAACAGTTTGAAACATTCGGGTGCTAATAAAATAACAATAAACATATCTGTAATTAATAATAAACTTATAAAATTAGAAATAAAGGATAATGGAATAGGAGTAAAGAAAATAAATAAGGGTATGGGAATAAGGGGAATGGAGGAAAGATGTGAAAGTATAGGTGGAAAGCTTATAGTTGATGGAAGTGATGGTTTTTCTGTAATATCATTATTTCCTATTGATTTTTAGGGGGATGTTATGAGTGTTAAAATTTTAATAGCAGATGATGATGAACTTATTAGAGAAAGCTTAAAGATTATTTTAAATATGGATAAAAATTTTTCAGTGGTAGCCACTGCTAGCAACGGTTTAGAGGCTGTTAAAGCTTGCTTGAAGGCTGATATAGATGTGGCACTGTTAGATGTTAGAATGCCTGTTATGAATGGTGTAGAGGCCTTAAAAGAGATTGTATCAAAATGCAGTACAAAGACTTTGATACTAACTACTTTTGATGAAGATGAATATATAAAAGATGCACTAAAACATGGAGCTATGGGGTATTTGCTTAAAAATAATTCTCCAGAGAAAATTAAAAATGCTATATATACAGTTGTTAATGGAAATATAGTACTTCAAGATACTATTATAAATAAAATAATAAGCCATGATAAAGAAAATCAAGTTAATTTTACTAAAAATAATAAATTTACTGAAAGAGAAAAGGAAATTATAAAATTAATTTCTGAAGGGTTATCTAATAAAGAAATAGCATTAAATTTATATATATCTGAGGGAACAGTTAAAAATTATATTTCCTCCATATTAGATAAAACTTGCCTCAATCATAGAACTCAAATTGCTATATATTATTTAAAAGGATTACTTTAAGTAATGCACAATTTATACGATGGAGAATTTACTATGGAGAATGGAGAATTAAGGTAGAAATTATTTTTAGGTAAAATAATTTCTTTAAACGAATTTTTGACTAGCAATATATAATTTCTAGTTATGTGGTAAACACTGTTCGACGCTACAATTAATAAACTTTAAATTTCTCAGTGGTAGCTGAGAAATATCCATAATTGCCTATTGTCAATAGTCAATTCTCAATTACATAAGTGTAAACTGAAATAATTTAACATCACAACTCTATAATCCTATATATTAAATTTAGATTTTTATGTCTATATAGGGATATAATACAAAAACTTAATATATACTTTGGAAAATAAATTTTCTATAAAAATAGCTTAAGTTCTTAGAAATTAAGGATTAATAATAAAGAATGAAAAATTTAGGATGAAATTCATCTTTAGTGAATTTCTTAAAATAAAATCTATTCTCAAAAAACTTCAAAGGTCTTAGCCGTGAAGTTTTAACCATAATTCTTCATTTTTCATTCTTAATTTTTCATTCATAGAAAAGAATTTTTGTTATAGAAATTAAAATCATGCATAAGTTAAATTTTCATTGAGGAACCCTATGGATAACATATGACTTTAGTAATATTGAAATTATGACCTTCTCCACTTAAGAGAAGGTCTATTTTTTTATATTATATTTATAAGGAAAGAATTTATGGAGGATTTTGATATGAAGGTTTTAGAAGTAAATAATTTAACTAAAAAATTTAAGGATTTAACTGCTGTTGATAATATAAATTTCTCAATAGAAGATGGGGAAATTTACGGGTTGCTAGGACCTAATGGTGCAGGAAAGAGTACTGTAATAAATATGATTTGTGGACTTATAAGTAGTGATATGGGAGAAATAAAGATATTAGAAAGTGATATAAAGAAAAATATAAATTCCACTAAGAAAAATATAGGACTTGTACCTCAAAGTGTAGCTGTATATTGGGAACTTACAGCATTAGAAAATATAAAATTCTTTGGCAGTTTATATGGGCTGAAAGGAAAAGAACTGGAGGAGAAATCATTAGAAGCATTAGAGTTTGTAGGACTTATAGATATAATTAAAGAGCCCTGTAGAAATTTTTCAGGGGGAATGAGCAGAAGGTTAAATATAGCTTGTGCTATAGTGCATAAACCTAAAATTATAATAATGGATGAACCTACAGTAGGAATTGATCCTCAATCAAGAAATCATATATTAAATTCTGTAAAAAAACTTAATAAAATGGGAAGTACTATAATTTATACTTCTCATTATATGGAGGAGGTTGAGGAAATATGCAGTAAGGTTGGTATAATGGATCATGGAAAATTAATCGCTGAAGGTACTAAGGAAGAATTGAAGGCACTTATTACTGATTATAACTATATAAAAGTTAATGTGAATAATATGGAGAATTTAGATATTGAAAAGTTCAAAAACATTAATGGTATTAATAATATAAATATAAAAGAAAACACCATTATTTTTGAGATTAATAAAGATATGATAAATATCGATAAGATAATGAGAGTTTTTGTAGATAATAATATTTCTATAAAAAAAATAAATACTGTAATGCCTAATTTAGAAGATGTATTTCTAAAATTAACTGGTAGGAAACTCAGAAATTGAGAGGGGTGATATAGTGAGATTTATTAGTATTGTAGTTAAAGAAATAAAACAGCATTTAAGAGATAAAAGCTATATGATATTAATGATTTTATTTCCTATATTTTTAACAGCAATTTTAGTGGGTTCTGCTGGTAGTGATTGGGGAGAAGAAATAGTTTTTAATTCAAGACCCCTAGTATATTATGTAGAAGGAGAAGGCGAAGGCGAAAGCTCTGAAGCTTTCAAAACCATGATAAAAGGGCTGAAAAATGTAGATAAAAAGGAAATTTACAGCTCAGAAACAGGAATTGAAGAAATTAAAAATAACAAATCCTCTGCATATATAAATTTTAAAGCTAATGAAAATAAAATAACTATATATAAAAATGAAAATCATGATATTGAAGGATCATTAATAGAATTACATCTAAATTCATTTGTAGAAAGATTTAATATACTTATGGAGATAGATAAAGTTAGAAGGGAAAATTTATCAAATATCATGGACAATGATAAAAATCATAATTATGTAAAAATAGAATCTTTAGATAAATTAAAGAGACCTGCTAGTAAAGATTACAGTGGAATAATGACCATATTAACAATGGTAATGTATTGTTCTACAGGTGGAATATCTATAGTTAATGTTGAGCGATATCGTAAAACTTTAGATAGACTTATAATTGCTCCAGTAAATAGAGTTTATATATTTCTTGCATTGACAATAGGGGCTTTTATAGTGAATTGCATTCAATTTACTATAGTAATATCTGTGCTTAAATATTTATTTCATATAAATTTCGGAGAGGATTTTATAAGTGTAATATTAATTGTAGTATCACTTGCTATATTAGCTATATCTATTGGCTGTTCAATGTCTTTAATGATTCCAAAAGAAAAATCTTATGCAATTTTAAATATACTATTGGTGTTTACATGTTTCCTAGGTGGAAGTTATATACCTATAGAAAACCTTAATAGTGAATTTTTAATGAAATTAACTAATCTTTCACCAATTCGATGGGCAAAAAATGCTATCTTCAGTGTAATTTATGCCAATGATTACTCAAAATTTTATAGTACGTTAGCATTGAATTTTGGCATCGCAGCAGTATTATTTTTAATATCAATGAGACTATTTAAAAGAATGGAGGAGTAATATGAGGAATTCTTTTCTTATAGCAAAAAATAATTTTAATATAATATTTAAAAAGAAATCTTCTATAGTCACATATATACTACTTCCTATAATAAGCATATTATTTTTACTATTTATTCAATTTTTAAGTAAAGCAGAAGTATACAATATAGGAATTGTAAATAAAGATATAGGGACTTTATCTAAAGATATGATGAGTTATCTAGAAAGTACTAAAAAATTTACTCTATTGAGTATAGAAGAAGATGAAATAAAAGACAAAGTTACTAAAAGTGAAACTTCTTACGTCATCATAATCCCAGAAGATTTTGAAGGTAGTATATTAAAAAATCACCCTAAAGACATAGAAATTTTAACTATAAAAGATCAAGATACAACAATATGGATTAAAAATTATATAAATATGTATATAGAGAATTTAAGGATAATAAGCAGCGTAAGCAAAGATTCTAAAGACTTCTATGAGATCTATGAAGGGTATAAAATTAATGGAAAAATGTCCTTAGAAGGAAAAAGTATGGAGGATCTTACTGGTAAAAAAGCTTTTACTACAAGTGCTATGGGAATATTTATAATATTTTTAATGTACACATCTATAAATATCTCTAAACTTATAATAAAGGAAAAAAGAGAGAAAACTTATTATAGAATATGCGTATCACCTATTTCATCAAAGCAATATATACTTGGAAATGTGATTACTAATTTATTAATTATAGGATTTCAATTACTTGTTGTAATATTGATTTTGATGAAGATAATAAAACTTAATACAAATTATTTAAATTTCTTTATATTAATGATTGTTTTTGGCATAGTGGTAGTATGCCTTGGAGTTTTAATCATATCCTTTGCAAACTCCTCAATGTCTGTAAGTGGTATTACAAATTTTATAGTAGTTCCAAGTTCTATGTTAGGTGGATGTTTCTGGTCTATAAGCCGCAGGGGAGAATTATTAAGAAAAATATCTCTTTTAATGCCTCAAAGTTATGTTATGGATGGAATAGAAAAAATACAGGGCAATTTACATTTTAAAGATCTAATTCCTAATCTAGCTATATTAATGTTATTTGCATTAGCATTTTTAAGTATAGCGGCTTATAAAATGAAGGTAAATAAATCAATAGGAGAATTTTTATAATATATCAATAAAAAAGGAGTTCATTGAACTCCTTTTTCTAATTCACAGTTCACATTCAACAATTGAGAATTGACGATTGGCAATGGATAATTGTAGATATTTCTCAGCAATCGCTGAAAAAATTGGAATTTATTAACTGTAGCAGTGAACAGTGTTTATCACATAACTAGCACTTGTATTGCTAGTTAGAAATATATTAAAGAAATTATTTTGATAAAAAATAATCTCATACTGAATTATGAATTGTGCATTGATAAAGTTCACCATTTTTTACGTCATCATATATGTTCTCAAAGGAATAAAAAATCCATACATCAACAGCTTTTAACTGCTAATGAGACAGTACCAGATATATGAAAGAAAGTTATAATTTTGATAAAGATTTTCAATACCCATTGAAAACCTTTATCAATAATGATATAATAGCATTGTATTAAAATTAACAAAGCAATAGAGTTAACTTATCTATTTTGTACAATGATTAGCTTAAACTAACATAGAAAAAATATGATTGTATACTACTCTAGCTAATAATTTAATAAATCAAATTTTAAAAACAGGATTTTTATAGAATATTTTAGAATAAAAATATTTATTCTGAATAACTGCCCTAAGAGGAGGTGAGTGTTATGACATTGGCTATGGCAAGAGAAGGTGAAGTAAATAAAATAAAGAAAATAACAGGTAGAGACAATGTGAGACAATTTCTTGCAAAGTTAGGTTTTGTAGAAGGAGAAAGTGTTACTGTCATATCAGAGATATCAGGAAATATGATAATAAACGTAAAAGATTCAAGAATAGCTATTGGCAAAAGTATGGCTAATAGAATCATTATTTAGAGAGGAGAATTATCTATGATGACGTTAAAAGATGTTGAGTGTGGACAAAAAGTAACTGTAGTAAAACTCCATGGAAAAGGAGTTGTAAAAAGAAGAATTATGGATATGGGTATAACTAAAGGGGTTGAAATTTTTGTTCGTAAATTGGCACCTTTAGGAGATCCAATAGAAGTAAATGTTAGAAATTATGAGTTAACACTTCGTAAAGCAGATGCAGAAATGATAGAAGTAGAGTAAAAAATAAATTATAATCCTTTTAGGGGGGGAATAGAATGGAAAATATAAGAATTGCTCTTGTAGGGAATCCTAACTGTGGTAAAACTACAATGTTCAATTATTTAACTGGTAGTTCACAGTATGTAGGTAACTGGCCTGGAGTAACTGTAGAAAAAAAGGAAGGCAAATTAAAACAATATAAAGATGTAAAAGTAATAGATTTGCCAGGAATATATTCACTTTCACCATATACTTTAGAAGAAGTTATAACAAGAAACTATCTTATTACAGAAAAACCAGAAATTATTATAAACATAGTAGATAGTACAAACCTTGAAAGAAATTTATATCTGTCAACTCAGGTAATGGAACTTGGAATTCCTGTTATTATAGCTTTAAATATGATGGATATTGTCAGAAAAAATGGAGATACCATCAATAAGGACAAGTTGGGAAAAGCTATGGGGTGTATCGTAGTTGAAACATCTGCTTTAAAAGGTGACGGATGTAAAGAATTAATTAATAAAGCAATAGAATTAGCTAAATCACACAAAGTTAATGCAATTGGGCATACTTTTTCAGTAGATGTGGAAAAAGTGTTGTCTGATATTGAGAATGAAATTCAAAATCAAGTTTCAAAAGAACATTTACGTTGGTTTGCTATAAAATTATTTGAAAATGATGAAAAGGCAATTGAACAAGGAAATATTTCAAAATCTTCAAAAGATAAAGTTGGAGCAATTGTAACTAGTTTTGAAGATGAAGTAGATGATGATGGAGAAAGTATTATAACTAATGAACGTTATAATTACATAAGTGGAATAATTGGTAAATGTGCAGTTAAGAAAAACAAATCTAAGTTAACGACTTCTGATAAAATAGATAAAATAGTTACTAATAGAATTTTAGGATTACCTATATTTGCAGCTGTTATGTTCCTTGTTTATTACTTATCTATTTCAACAATAGGTACTGGCGCTACAGATTGGGTAAATGATGTGTTGTTTGGTGATATTATACCTCCTGCAGTAGAAGGCTTCCTTACATCTATAGGAACTGCTGATTGGTTAAATTCATTAATACTTGATGGTATTATTGCTGGTGTAGGAGCTGTACTTGGATTCTTACCACAAATGATGGTATTATTTTTATGTCTTGCAATTTTAGAAGATTGTGGTTATATGTCACGTATAGCTTTTATAATGGATAGAATATTCCGTAAGTTTGGTCTTTCAGGTAAGTCATTTATTCCTATGCTTATAGGAACAGGTTGTGGTGTTCCAGGAATTATGGCATCAAGAACTATTGAGAATGAATCAGATAGGAAAATGACTATTATTACTACTACATTTATGCCTTGTTCTGCGAAATTGCCAATAATAGCTTTAATTGCAGGGGCATTATTCCCAGGGTCAGCTTGGGTAGCACCTTCAGCATATTTTGTTGGAATTGCAGCTATTATATGTTCTGGAATAATTTTAAAGAAAACAAAAGCTTTTGCAGGTGAGCCTGCTCCATTTGTTATGGAACTACCAAAATATCATGTACCTAGTGTAAAAGGTGTGTTTATTCATATGTGGGATAGATCAAAATCCTTCGTTAAAAAAGCAGGTACTATAATATTCCTTGCTTGTGGATTAATATGGTTCTTGAGTACATTCAATTGGTCATTAGAAATGGTAGAAACTCCAGATTCAATATTAGCTTCAATTGGTAAAGTAATAGCACCTATATTTAATCCATTAGGATGGGGCGACTGGAAAGCAGCAGTGGCAACTATTTCAGGGTTAATTGCAAAAGAAAATGTAGTTGGTACATTTGGTATTTTATACGGAGTTGGAGAAGTAGCAGAAGATGGTGTAGAAATTTGGAATACTCTACAAGGCTCATTTACACAGCTATCTGCATATTCATTCTTACTATTTAATTTATTATGTGCTCCATGTTTTGCAGCAATTGGTGCAATTAAACGTGAAATGGGTAATGCTAAATGGACTTGGGTAGCTGTAGGATATCAAACTGGATTAGCTTATGTAGTGGCACTTACAGTTTATCAATTAGGATCACTGTTTACAGGAAAAGGATTCGGAATTGGAACTTTAGTTGCTTTAGTACTATTAGCAGGATTCTTGTATATGCTATTTAGACCTTATAAGGATTTTTCTAATTCAACTAATATAAAAGACGATAAGGGAGAGAATATTAGCGCATAGGGCGTAAGGAGATAATAATATGTCTACATTTATAATTGGTACATTAGTATTAGGATCATTTGTTCTTGTTGGATACAAAGTTTATAAAGATAAAAAAAATGGCAATTGCTGTGGCGGAGACTGTTGTGACTGTCATAGCTCATGTAAGCCTACTAAGTCAAAATAAAAAATAAAAAATCTATTTTTCAAGTAATTCCTTATTACGCACTGGAAAAATAGATTTTTTATTTGCTGAAACCACGGTGACTTCAGCCATAAGTTAGAACATACTTAAGGTAATTACATATGATATATACAAATAATTATATTATATTTATTTGTACTTATAATTATAAGGAGTAGTTATTACATCATGGACGGAAGATGTATATTCAATACAATACCATATAGTATGGGATGTAAAGTATGGACATAAAATATTAACGAAAGATATAGAAGAAAATCTAATAAAAATATTAAATAAAATAGTTGATGATAGTAATTTTAGAATATTAGAAGATTATATTGAAAGCATTAAAGAATCTATTAATGTAGCTTTTCTTAATACTGAATATCAATGATATATAGTGCATTAAGTTCGTAATGCTTTGAAGTATGTTATTGATAAAGGTAAAAAAGAATTTGATGCAGATTTAAAAACTATATATGATGCATCAGCTGAAGAGCAAGGACATGCTCATATAGTTAAAGTTACTGAAAAATAGTAAAGAACACTACCCATATGAAATGAAAAGCTGGTCAGGTATTTAGGATGTTATAAACTTATATTTAAGTTTTTGGTTGATGTACGTAAGATTATATACGCAACGAATGCTATTGGGATTTTTAACGATACTTATCGCAGATTGAATCGTTAGCAAAGTGTATTTCCAAGTGACACTTCTTTGCTTAAAGCATTGTACTTGGCAACTTTTGGAGCTATAAAAAAGTGGAAATTACCACTTAGAAACTGGGGGAAAGTTTATAGAGAAATATTCATAATATATGAAGTAAGACTTCCTTAAAGTTTATGGCTAATATAAAAAACACACCCATATTAAGAGTGTTCTTGACATGTAGTTTATTTACTATCTTTAGTTCATTATTCAGTTTAAATAAAGTTATCTACAGAGTCATAAAAGAGCATGACTCATGTCATGCTCTTTTTATTGATTAGATTTTTTTATTGAAATTGTTTCTTTGTAGTTAGGACATTTTGCTGCACAACTTCCACAGTTACATTCACCCTTACCTTTTTTCTTAATTTGTTTAAATAATATAACTGCTGAAGCTATGAGAATACCGCCTGTTACTAAGATTTCTATCATATTATCACCTCAATTAAAATATAAGGCCTCCTATATTATATATAAGGAATGCAGCTATCCAAGCTACTGCTATTTGATAAACAGCAGAGAATAAGGCGAATTTACCACCAAATTCTTTTTTCATAGCTCCTATTACTGCAATACAAGGAGTATATAGTAATGAGAAAGCTAAGAATGATAATGCGCTTAGAGTAGTAAAGTTAGCTGCAATAGCAGCCTCTAACTCTCCAGAATATAACACACCCATTGTACTTACAACAACTTCTTTAGCTGCAAGTCCAGTAAGTAATGATACAGAACTTTGCCATGTACCAAAACCTAAAGGTGCAAATATAGGAGAAATAAAGTTACCAATAGAAGCTAAGAAGCTTTCATCAATTTCTGCCATACCGCTCATATTAAAGCTTTGTAAGAACCAAACAATAACTGATATTGCAAATATAATTGTTCCTGCTTTCTTTAAGAAACCTTTACCTTTTTCCCAAGTATGATGAAGTACTGTTTTAGCTTCAGGTACTTTATATTCAGGCAATTCAATTATAAAAGGTTCTTCACCTTTTTTATATAAAGTATTTTTTAGTATAATAGCTACTAAAAATGCTACTAAAATTCCAAGTAAATAAAGTCCAAATACTACTTCTGTTTGGTGACTAGCAAATAATGCTCCGGTAAATAGTGCATAGATTGGTAGTCTAGCATTACAGGACATAAAAGGTAGTATTAGAGCAGTTATCTTTCTATCTTTTTCACTTTCAAGGGTTCTAGCTGACATGATTCCAGGAACAGAACAACCAAATCCCATCATAAGTGGAATAAAAGCTTTTCCAGAAAGGCCAAATTTTCTCATAAGCTTATCCATAATAAAAGCAGCTCTTGCCATATATCCACTGTCTTCTAATATAGACATACCTAAAAATAAAGTTAATATAATTGGCACGAAAGTTATGATTCCTCCAACACCGCCAATGATACCATCAACTATTAAAGAACTAAACCAAGGACTACTATTTTCTAAAAGTCCTCCAACTAATCCTGCAAAATCTTCAGTAATTAATCCTTCTAACCAATCTTGAAGAGGTGCACCTACCCACTCAAAAGTAAATTTAAATATAATCCATAGTAGTGCTAGAAATATTGGGTAAGCTAAAAATTTATTTAATACAACCTTATCAATTTTTTCACTTATAGATTCTTTTTTAGTCTTTGGTAATTCTACACAAGAATTTAAAATATTCTCTATATAAGCATATGCTTCAGATTCATTCATTCCACTAAAATTATGCTTAACATTTATTGTTGTATCCAGTTTGTTAAAATCTTTACTGTTTAGGAGTTCTTTAACGGCTTCAATACCTTTTGATTTAGAAGCTGAAATAGGAAGTATGTTTACTCCTAATTTTTTAGAAAGTAAATCAAAATTTATATGGATATTTTTAGATTTAGCAACATCTATCATATTTACAACTAAAACCATTGGTTTCTTAAATTCTGTTAGTTGTGAAGTTAAATATAAATTTCTTTCTAAATTTGTAGCATCTACAATGTTTACAATTAGATCAACTTCATCACTTTGTAAAAATTGTTTAGATATTTTTTCTTCATTTGAAAATGTATCCATAGCATAGATACCAGGCAAGTCTACAATTTTAACATTTTTTCCTACGTAACCTTCTTTTTTATCAACAGTAACCCCAGCCCAGTTTCCAACATATTGGTTAGAGCCTGTAAGAGAATTAAAAAGAGTTGTTTTTCCTACGTTAGGGTTACCAAGTAATGCAACAGTAACCATTAATTTTTCCCCTCCATCTTTATAAAGATATTTCTTGCGTCTTTTTTTCTTATAGCAAAGTCTGTTCCACGCAAATTAATTATAATGGGATCTCCTAGGGGAGCAACTTTTTTCATAATAACTTTAGTGCCTTCAATAAATCCTAAAGCTAAAAGTCTTTTAGACAATTTCTCATCACAATTTAATTTTTGTATATAAGCGATATCGCCTAGCTTTAAATCATTAATGCTTAAGTCTTCTACTTCCACATAAACAGCCTTACTTAAATTTAAATTATTAATGCTCATAATTTTCACCTCTTGTTGATAACAATTATCAGTATCATTATATGATTGTTTATTGAAAAAGTCAATATTTTTTAGAAAAATAGGTTATTTAAAATAGTATTTGGAAATAATAATAAGTTATAGTAAGTTTTTTAAGTACTGATAATTTTAAGTATTTGCATATATATAATTTGTAGAAAATAAATGGGTGAATATGATATAATAATCAATATATTGTATTTACCATAATTTTAATATTTTAATATAAATTATATATTAATTATTTTGGTAACTTTAATTTAGAAAAGAGTGATATGGTGATTATTAAAGAAAATGTGATTTATGTAGAGGATTTTAATGAAGAGAATTGTTTAATAGTTGATGATAAAAAGGATTTATTTAAGGATGCTATTTTTTTTGATTTAGAGCATTACGTATATAAAAAGCCTATATGCATAGGGGTTTTTGGGAGTGCATATTATGATGAGAATGAAAATTCTTTAAAAATAACTCAATATATGCTTGAAAATAAATATGAACTTAAAAAACTTTTAAGATTATCAAAAGATTATTTTAAAACTATGATTGAAGAGCACAATAAGAAATATATAATAACTTTTTCAGGTAATAATGACTTTACAGTAATTAATTATTTGTATGAGAAACATAAGATAAATTTTAAAATAGAAGAGCATTTTAAAGATATAGATTTACAAAAATATTATGAAAAATCTATGAAAACTTCTATAGGACTTAAAAACTTAGAAAGTAAATTTAATATTAAAAGAGAAAGTGAAATAATTAGCGGATCAAATTTAGCTAAAACCTTTAGTAAAATTATGAAAGATGAAGAATATTTTAATAGAATGCCTATGGATAAAAAGGAAAAAATTTTATTATACAATATGCAAGATGTAGTTAGCTTGTTTTATATATATGTAAATTGGAATAAATATATATTTCCTTCTATTGAAGAAGAAAATGTTGTTAAATGCGAAGAGAAAATTGATTATAAAGTTATTGAAAACAATAGCTGTAGCTAAGTGGTGTTTAAATCCATTTAGTTACAGCTTTTATTGTATATACAAGTGCAACAATAAGTTTTATTCTTGCTTTATGTGGGTTAAGATTATCTCCTAAAATAACTCCCTTTTGGGTAAGTTCTTTTCCTGCACTTTCATAACCATAGTCATAGAAGAGCTTCCTCATAAGGTATCTTGAAACTAGGACTACAGGAATATTTTTGCTTAAAGCATATTTCACACCTGAAAGCATCCTTGAAGGAATGTTTCCTCGGCCCATCCCTTCAACAATTAGACCTTGTTTACTTGAAACCGCGCAAAATCGTATAAGGCGATCGTCCATTCTACAGCCTATTTTTTTATTCATAATAAGATGTTTAGATGTAAAATATATTTGCAATTGATAAAATATTTAGAAAATTACATTGACAAAATATTTCCAAGAAGTTAAAATGTTATTAAGTTAATTTAGTATACTAAATTAACTTAATAACATTAGTTATATATAGTCCTTCCTACCAGTTGTAACGAGGTCTAGTGTATTAGGACTGATAAATTTTTAAAATTTTGATAGTTGTAATGAATTTACTAATGAAGATATTTTTCTTTAGCATACTAATTACCTCCTGTGTGTATTTGTGTGGTAACTTTTATATAACACGGTGAGCAAAAGTATGCCATATTTATTTTTTGATAACATTACCAATTTAGATTTTTATTTTGAAGAATTAAAGCTAATGACATAATTCAATAAAAAATACATTTTTAAAATTTAGTAAAAGCTTTAATAATATAGGGAGAGGTGAGGAGAATGCAAAAACAATATGACATAATGATTATTGGTTCAGGGGTAGTTGGTAGTGCAATTGCAAGAGAGTTTTCAAGGTATGAATTAAAAATAGGTGTATTAGAAAAAGAGTTAGATGTGGTATGTGAGACTAGTGGTAGAAATAGTGGGGTTCTTCATGCAGGTTTTAATAATAAACCAGGAACACTTATGGCAAAGTTTTGTGTAGAAGGTAATTTGGGCTTTGACAAAGTAGCAGAGGAGCTCCATATTCCTTTTAAAAGGCTAGGAAAACTAGTAACTGGTTTTACGGATGAGGATATAGAAGGACTTAAAGCATTAAGGGAACAGGGGGATAAAAATGGTGTCCCAGGACTAGAAATTGTATCTAGGGAAAGAATTAAAGAATTAGCACCTAATGTAGAGGGAAAAGCAGCATTATATTCACCTATGACAGGAATACTAGATCCATTTATATATACAATAGCTTTAGCAGAAAATGCTTATGAAAATGGCGTAAATTTTTATTTTGGCAGAGAAGTAACTGGTATCCAAAGAAAAGAAGGATATTATGAAGTTATTACAAAAAATAAAGAAACTTATCATACTAGGTGGCTAATTAATAGTGCAGGATTGAATTCTGATAAAATAGCAAGAATGGTTGGTATTACGGACTATACAATATATCCATGTAGGGGAGAATATTTTATTTTAGATAGAAAGGCAGGGGAATTCCTCCAAATTCCAGCGTATCCGGTTCCAAATAAAAAAGAAGGAGGACTTGGAATACATCTTACCCCTTCTATTCATGGAAATATATTTATTGGACCAAGTGCTCAATATATTGATGAAAATGATAACTATTCAGCTACTGAAGAAGTTATGGACATGCTTGTGAAAGAAGGAAGAAAAATATTACCTCAAATAAAAAGAGAGCATTTTATTAGAAATTTCTCAGGTATTAGACCTAAACTAGTGAGTAAAGAAAAAGGTGGATATGCAGACTTTATAATTGAAGAAAGAGAAGAAGCACCAAATATGATTAACCTAATTGGAATCGAATCTCCAGGATTAACTTCAGCAGTTCCAATTGCAAGATATGTATTAGATAAGATTAGAAATAAGGAAGTTTTAAAAGAAAATAAATATTTCAATCCTATAAGAAGTGGCATATTAAAATTCTCGGAGCAATCTGAAGAAAAGCAGGCTGAGCTTATAAAAGAAAACCCTGATTATGGAGAAATTATTTGTAGATGCGAGATGGTTACAAAAGCAGAGATTATGCAGGCAATAAATAATCCATTAGGGGTAGACACAGTGACTGGAATTAAGTACAGGACAAGATCCATGATGGGAAGATGTCAAGGAGGATATTGTCAGACTAGAATTACAGAAATGATTATGAAAGAAAAAAATAAAGAAGTAGATGAAGTGTTTTACTTAAGAGAGAATGGAAGAATGTTTTTAGGGAGGGTGAGATAATGGAAGCAATATTAAAAGATGTGGTTATTATTGGAGCAGGTCCAGCTGGACTTGCAGCAGCTTTAAGGCTAAAAGAAAAAGGAATAGACGACATTTTAATATTGGAAAGAGAAAAGAAACCCGGTGGAATATTAAAACAATGCATTCACGATGGATTTGGATTAGTAAGATTTAATGAAGCCCTTAGTGGACCAGAGTATGCAAATAGGTTTATAGAAGAGGTAGAGAAACAGAATATTGAAATACAAACAAATGCTACAGTAATAAATCTTACGAATAAAAAGGAAGTTACAGTAGCTACAAGAGAAGGACTAAGAAAATTTCAAGCTAAAGTAGTAGTACTAGCAATGGGATGTAGGGAAAGAACAAGAGGAGCTATTAGCATACCTGGTACGAGACCAGCAGGTGTATTTACAGCAGGTGTAGCCCAAAGCTATATGAATTTAAAAAATATTATGGTAGGAAAGAAAGTAGTTATACTAGGTTCTGGAGATATAGGACTTATAATGGCAAGGAGAATGACACTTGAGGGAGCAAAGGTACTTGCAGTAATAGAAAAGTTACCTTATCCTAGTGGATTACCTAGAAATATAGAGCAGTGTTTAAATGACTATGATATTCCTCTATTTTTAAGTTATACTGTAACAAATATCAAAGGAAAAGGAAGATTAGAAGCAGTAACTGTAAGTAAAGTAGATGAAAATGGACAATCTATTAAGGGAACAGAAAAGGAATATAAATGTGATACCTTGATACTATCTGTTGGACTTATTCCTGAAAATGAATTATCGCTTAAAGCTGGAGTAAAATTAGATGAAAGAACAAAAGGTCCAATTGTAGATGAAAATTTACAGACAAGTGTTGAAGGAATTTATGCTGCAGGAAATGTTCTTCATGTGCATGATTTAGTGGACTTTGTATCAAGTGAAGGAGAAAAACTTGCAGAGGCAGCAGCAAAATATATAAAAGAAGAAAATGAAAATGAAAATAAAATTTTGATAACAACAGATAAGACTATTAATAATGTAGTTCCACAAAAGATAAGTGGAGAAAAAGATGTAGAGATATATCTAAGAGTAAGTAGACCTTCAAGAGATGGAGCAATAGAGATTAAGCAAGGCGAAGAAGTTATTAAAGTGGAAAAATTAAAAAAATTAAATCCAGCGGAAATGATACACATAATATTAAAAAGACAAAAACTTATTAGTAAAGAAAATATTAAGGTGGTGGTTGTCCAATGAATAAACAGATTACATGTATAATTTGTCCTAATGGATGTGAATTATCTGTGGAATGGGAAAAACAGAGTATAAAGAATATAAGTGGAGCTTTGTGTAAAAGAGGAGAAGAATATGCAGCTCAAGAAATACAAGATCCTAAAAGAACTATTACATCTTTAGTTAAGGTAACTAATGGTGAAATACCATTAGTTAGCGTAAGAACAACAAAGGCTATTCCTAAAGAAAAGATATTTGATGTTATAGAACAAATTAAAAAGTTAGAGATCAATGCACCTGTAAAAATAAACCAAGTAATTATTAAAAATATTCTCGGACTTGATTCAGATATTATTGCTACAAAGTTTGTAGAAAAAAATAAGTAATTTTTAGTTCGTTGTGGAATAAAAAAAGAGGAGTTTTAATTCAATAAAAAAGCCTTCTTTTCAGCTAAAACTGAAAAGAAGGTTTTTTAGAGTAAATTTATCCCATGACTACTCCTCTAATACTCCTATCTTTTTCAAAGTGGGAGTAAAAACTCCCTGTGAAGCTTAGAACTCTGTTTATATTGTTTCAAAGGTTGGGTAAAAAACATTTGGCAATTGTTTAGCAACAGTATAAGCATGCTCTAGATGATCTCTCATTGCTTTTCTTGCCATTTCTTCATTTCTGCTTATAAGTGCCTCATATATTGCACGATGTTTTTCTATTGTATTGTTTCTATCATCATTTGTTAAAGCTTTATGGATTTGTTCTAATTGATCATAAATTAGTTTATTAAGAGTATTCATTAATTTAGAACATAATTCATTTTTGGCACAATTTAATATAGTAATATGAAATAATTGATCTAATCTAGTAAAGTTTTTTATATCCCCTCTAGCAAGATTAACAAGTTCATCAGATACTCTTTTTAATTCAGCCAAATCCTCTTCTGTTGCTCTAGATACAGCAAGGCCAACCATCTCCAATTCTATGGACATTCTAAGTTCAAAAAGACTTGTATTACTTGTTTTTTCAAAGGCTAAAATATAGGTTAGTGGTAAATAGTAGTTATTATTTTTAGGGTCGTTAATAATAATTCCCTTTCGTGGAGATACAGTTACTATTCCTAAAAACTCCATAACTCGTAAGGCCTCACGTAAAGTTGGACGGCTTACATCTAAGATTTTCATTAATTCTGTTTCATTATACAATTTCTCTCCATATTCAAGTTGATTATTCATTATTAAATGAATAAAGGTTTCAATTATATGAAAATATGCTTTTTTGCTTTTAACAGGTTTCATATCTATTTTATTCATAGTAGCACCTCAATCAATATATTTTACAACAATTATTTAAAATAGTTATCTTATTATATTCTAAAGTGTAGAGCTTCCTGTGTCTATATATTATACTAACACCACAAAAGTAATTGGTCTATTAAATAAATCTTATTGCGGTTATTGGCTATATAACTAAACATAAAAAGCTTTTAAGATTATCAAAAGATTATTTTAAAACTATGATTGAAGAGTACAATAAGAAATATATAATAACTTTTTCAGGTAATAATGACTTTACAGTAATTAATTATTTGTATGAGAAACATAAGATAAATTTTAAAATAGAAGAGCATTTTAAAGATATAGATTTACAAAAATATTATGAAAAATCTATGAAAACTTCTATAGGACTTAAAAACTTAGAAAGTAAATTTAATATTAAAAGAGAAAGCGAAATAATTAGCGGATCAAATTTAGCTAAAATCTTTAGTAAAATTATAAATGATGAAGAATATTTTAATAGAATGCCTATGGGTAAAAAGGAAAAAATTTTATTATACAATATGCAAGATGTAGTTAGTTTGTTTTATATATGTAAATTGGAATAAATATATATTTCCTTCTATTGAAGATATTGAAGAAGATAATGTTGTTAAATATGAAGAGGGAATTGATTATAAAGTTATTGAAAACAATAGCTGTAGCTAAGTGGTGTTTAAATCCATTTAGTTACAGCTTTTATTATTTTTGTGTTATATATTATAAGATACTGTAATAAATATAGTAATAATCTAAAAACTAATAAGTCTTCTACATATTATTTTATATGTTACTACATAAATATTTAGGGGGTATATAAAATGATTTCTAATACTAATATATCAACAAATAGAAAAAATAAATTAGATGCATTTAGAGAGGTAGAAGAATTATTAAATAAACGAAAATATAAAGGATTTTTTAGAATAAATAGCGAAAATAAATCATTATCCCCAGACATTGACAGCATTGTTTATTTAAGACATAAAAATAATAGAATAGAAAAATTTAATGTAGCTTTTACTATAGAGCATGAAAAAGCTATACGAATTTATGAAGTTGAGCTGTTGCTAGAAGGTAAACCCATTGATTATTTATATAAGCCATCTGTAATAAATATTATTATGAATAAAATTAAAGAAAGCTTATATATTAAAGAATTAAATCCACAGTATTCTGACTCTATTATTAAAGCTTATATAGGCGCAATTGAAAATGTAAATCATAACAATTAGTTATAAGAAAGGGGTAGCAATGGAAAAAATAAAGGAAAAAATTGAGATGAGTCTTGGAGAAATAAAGTGTAATCTAGTTTTAAAAAATGCATTTTATATCAATGTGTTTAATGGGCAAATTGAACAAGGCGATATAGGTATATGTGATGATACAATCGTAGGCATTGGTAATTATGACGGAGAAGTAGAAATTGATTGCTCAGAACAATATGTAGCTCCAGGTTTTATAGATTCCCATATTCATATTGAATCCACAATGATAACACCAGAAAAATACTCTTCAATAGCAATTAAAAATGGGGTAACCACTGTAATAGCAGATCCTCATGAAATAGCAAATGTAGACGGAATAAAGGGAATTGAATTTATGCTTAAAAATTCTGAAAATGCTATGATTGATATATACTTTATGTTACCATCTTGTGTTCCTGCTACAAGTTTTGAAGATAATGGATATACTTTAAATTGCGAAGAAATTTTAGAGTTATCAAACCACCCTAAAGTTTTAGGGTTAGGAGAAGTAATGGACATTCAGGCAGTTATGAATAAGGATGATGAGATGTTATGTAAGCTTAAATCTTTTAATGACAAGCCTATAGATGGCCATAGTCCCATAATATCTCCTATAGAATTAAATGCTTATATTGCTAGTGGTGTTAAAACTGATCATGAATGCTCAAATTACAAAGATGCTCTAAATAAAATTTCAAAGGGCATGTATATATTGATGAGAGAAGGATCAGCAGCTAAAAATCTAACATCTTTATTAAAAGCTGTTAAAGATGAGAATTATCATAGATTTCTATTCTGCACCGATGACAGGAATATAGAGGATTTAATGGAGGAAGGCTCAATTGATAACTGTTTGAGAATAGCCATAAGAGAGGGGATAGATCCTGTTAAAGCCTTTACAATGGCAACTTTTAATGCAGCACAGTGTTATGGATTAAAAAACATTGGAGCTATAGCTCCAGGATATAAAGCGGATTTAGTTATTTTTGAAAGCCTTAAACAAATAAATATTAAAAGAGTATTAAAAAATGGAAAAGATCCATTATTAAATTCTAAGGCTAGTGTTATTTATAATATTAAGACCTCCATGAACGTAGATTTTGTAACAGCTAATGATTTCAAAGTTCCTGCTATAGGAAATGAGGTTAATGTAATAAAAGTTAAACCACAATCTCTAGAGACTATAAAAGAAATAAGAAAAATTTCAGCAGAAAATGGATATGTTTCAAAAATAAATGGTAAAGATGTTTTAAAGTTGGCAATATTTGAACGACATAGAAGAAGTAAAAAGTATTCTGTAGGATATGTTGAAGGATTAGGGCTAAAAGATTGTGCTATAGCCCAAACTGTGGCACATGATTCTCATAACATTATTGTAATTGGTGATAATGATAAAGATATGGAAGTAGCCGTTAATTCTCTTATCACTATAGGAGGAGGAATAGTTATAGTTTCTGAAGGGAAATTGATATCACACTTGTCACTTCCAATAGGAGGATTAATGACATTTCAAGAACCATATATTGTTTGTGAGAATGTAAAAAGACTTAATAGAATAGCAAGAAGTTATGGAATAAAGCAGGATTTTGATCCATTTACAACCATTTCTTTTTTATCCCTTCCAGTGATTCCAGAAATTAAATTAACTACTAAAGGTCTATATGAATTTAGTACAGAAAGTTTTATAGATTTATTTATATAAATAGAATTATAAGAATGATAGAATGTTTTTCATTGTTACGAAAAACATTCTATTTTTATTTTCTGTTATTAGAAAGTTCAATATAAAATTTTTATATTAATAAGAATTCCAAAGTTATAATTATATAAAAAGTAAAAAAATGTTATTTATTTTTATAATTGTCAATAATAATAATTAAATGAGTATTATAAATAAAATGGAGGTAAAACAGTGAGTTATTCTAAGAAAAAAAGAGGGGGATTTACTCTCATAGAAATAATAGTAGTTATAGCAATTATTGCTATATTAGCTTTTATAGCTGTACCTAAATTCGGAAATATACAGGAGAATGCTAAACAAAAGGCAGATGTAGCAACTGCTAAAAATATAGCAATGGCAATAAATACGGAATTATCAAAAGGGAAATCACCTCTTCAAATAAATGAAACCGTAGTTAAACAGTATTTTAATAATGAAGAAATAAAGCAACAAGCCTTAGTTAATAATAGTTTACCAAATAAATTTTCTATTCATATAAAAAGTGATGGAGAAATATTTATATTCACGGGAACTAGGCAGGTTTATCCTAATTTTAAAAATGATACTGAAGTATCAGAAGGCAAAGATATTAAAATTTTTGAAATTGCATGTAATTAAAAGTGGAGGTAGCATGGTATTAATATATAGTTTTATATTTATAACTGGAATTTTTTTAGGAAAATTCTTAAACTTTTGTATTAATGAAATAATTAAAAATGATGAAGAAAATAAAATAAAAAATTGTGAATATAATTTTCAAAATTTATTGGTTGAACTGACAACAGGCACTATTTTTTTACTTTTGTATATTAAATATGGATTATGTTTGCAATTGATAAAGCTTTATACTTTATCATGTTTCATAATTGTAATTGGAGTAATAGATTTCAATACCAAATATGTATATGATAATACTGCTTATGGGGCTATAATCTTAGGCAGTACCTTTATAATAATAGAATATATTAATGGATATCCTATTAAAGATTACATTTTTGGTGCTCTATTAGGAGGGGGAATTTTTTTAGCATTGATTCTTGTTACTAAATCTATATATAAAAAAGAGGTAATAGGATATGGAGATTTAGAAGTTTCAATTATAATAGGAGTCTTTTTAGGAGCAACAAGTAGCATATTGATTTTTGCATTGGCTAACATATTAGCTACTATTATATGTATATACATGATAGCTAAAGGCGAAAGTAGAAAAAGAACTATTCCTTATACGCCTTTTATAACTATAGCTACCTTTATTGTAATATTATATAAAGATATTATTATAAGGCTTATTTCTGGTAATTAAATATTGAATTAATTATGAAAAATTTATAGTAATAGAGAAATTAAAATAATTGTAAGACATTGAATTTCTTATGTTCTTATAGGATAATTTTTGTTAAAATTAGTAATTATTATAAAGTAAATGTGAAGATTTTGAAAAGATAAAAAATTTGTTGACTTATGACGAAAAAGTATTGATAATGTAAAATGGTAGATAAATATTTTTAAATTAAAAAACTGTGTATAATAAAATTTTTCATATTTTAAGAAGAGTTTAATTGGGAATAAAAAGATTAATTTTTAAAAAATATACGAGAAATTGTGAAAACTTTAGGATATATAAAGAATTGATGCTATATTATATTTTATAAATTAATAAATATGCAATAAAATTGAATATTTATTATATAAATTTCATATTATCAATTGAAGTTAGGAAATATTATGCTATAATATCTTTTAAGAAATAATGTGATTTAGTATGAGTTAGAAAAATAAACATAATAGACTTAGGCATTATAACATTTTTATTATTTTAACGGAAAGATTTTTTTATCTTAATAATTAAATTCTAAGTAGTAGATTTAAAATAGATCATTAAAGAGTATATTTACAAATTAATAGTTATCAAAATAAATGTTTAAAATATAGTTTCACTATATTTTAAACATATGAAAAGTTAAGAATCTCAAAAAAGCCTATACTAATAATAGGTAATAAGAAAAAATGAAAACATTTACTTTATTAATTAAGTTAAGTTAAACAATGTAATATCAATATGGAATATAAAATTAAAATATTATTATGGAAAAGATAAAAGTATTTATCTTATTAAATTTAAAATTAAAAATTTTAAATAGTAGACAAGCTATGTTAAAGAATTTTATAACAATAATAAGCAATTATATTATAATTTAAATTTTATTAGATTTTAAACAAGCTTAGAAATAAAAAATTTAATATTAGAGAGTAATAATAGATTCAATTTTAAATCAGGATTAATTAAAGAGATTATCTAATTACTAATTCATATAGAGATTTTAATGAACCGTTCTATATTTAATGCAACTAACATTAATTTAATTATTCCATATGAAATTACAAATTTTAATACTAAGAAAATAGCTATATGTGCTAAAACTTATAACATAATTAAGGAGTACTATTTAGCTATAATTAACCAATGGAAATTAGCAAGGAGGACAAAAGATGAAGAACTCAAACACATTACAAAAGAAGAAGATGGGTCTTTTTGCAGCAACTGCACTAGTTGTAGGAAATATGATTGGTTCAGGTATATTTATGTTACCAACTACTTTAGCAAACGCGGCAGGACCAGGTTCAACATTAATAGCATGGCTTTTGACTGGAATAGGTTCAGTGTTTATAGCGTTGAGCTTTGCAAGATTAGGAAGTGTTATTCCAAAGACTGGAGGACCTTATGAATACTCAAAAGAAGCCTTTGGTGAATTTATTGGATTTACAAATGCATGGTTATACTGGACTGGTTCAGTTATAGGAAACGCAGCAGTAATTATAGCAATAGGGAGCTATTCTGGTGCCGTTTTCCCAATTATAGCTAATAATTATTTAGTTGGATTTTTATTCTGTTCAGCCATACTTTGGGGATTAACTCTTATAAATATAAAAGGTGTAAAACTGACAGGTAATATAGCGAGCATAATAACTGTATTTAAACTTTCTATATTATTAATATTTATAGTAGTAGCGGGAACTCATTTTGATGCAAGCAATATAACCCCAATGTTTCCAAGTGGTGAAGGGGTAAATACAATATCAACAGCAGCAACAGTAACACTATGGGCATTTATAGGCCTTGAATCTTCAAGTATTGCAGCAGGGGATATTGAAAACCCAGGAAAGAATGTAGCGAAGAGTACAATTTTTGGAATATTGTTAGCTTGTTTATTTTATTTAGCACTAAGCTTTTTCGCAATGGGAGCAATGCCGCAAAGTGAAATAGCTAAAAGTACAGCTCCAATATCAGACATATTAACTCAATATTTTGGACAAGGAATTATATATTTTATTAATATATCAATAGTTATATCTATAACAGGAACAGCTATAGGATGGATATTCTCTTCAGCAAGAATTGCTTATGCCGCTGGTAATGATGGAATATTCCCTAAAGTATTTTCATATAGTCATGAGAAGTATGGAACTCCGTATAAAGCATTAATATTGAGTTCAGTAATTACAAATTTAGTTTTACTTCTCAATTTCTCTAACGGCTTTGTAGGAGCATTAAATATAATAACTTTAATTGCAACATTAACATATTTACCTATATATGGAATAACAATAATGGCAGATTTAGTTATTATGAGAAAACAGGGAACTTTAACAAAAAAACAAATAGTAAAAAAGAGTATAATACCATTAATAGGACTAATATATACAGTATGGGCAATTTATGGATCAGGATTGAAAGTAGCATTTTATGTAGTTTTATTGGCAGCAGCAGGAATGCCAATTTATGTTTATTTAAAGACAAAAAATCAAAAAGAAACAGCAAAACTTTAATTTATTAAAAGGCTAAAATTAAATAAATTTTTAATTTATAATAATATAAATTAGTAATATGAAAATCAAGAATAAACCGCTTTTAATTATTTTATATTTAGATAATTAAAAGCGGTTATATGTTTTCAATTTAAATTTTAAAATAGTACATCTATTATATATTTAAACTTTTCAGTATTATCTTACAGTATAATATTTTGGAAGTCCATTTTCATATTCAATTTTTGACTCTCCTAGAATAAGTGGTAAGGTATAGTTATAAGCCTCTATAGTAACGTTATTACCTTCTTGGTTTATCCATTCCTTAGGGAAATATTTAATTTTATTTGCAACTTCTGATGTGTGAAGTGCAAAGGGTTCTGACTTATAAGGCGTATTACAAATTCTTTTTATAGCAACCATATTGCCACTTTCGCCTTCTTTAGAATACTCTAGTGCAAAGGAACCAATATCATAGGCCTCTTGAATGTCAGTTTCTGATGCAAAGTGCATAGCTGATCTTTGCATTGTAGAAAGTTCTATAGCTCTTACTTTTGTAACTCCGTTTTCTTTTAATAAATTTTTAAGATAATTACATACTCCACCAAGTTGTGCATGACCAAATTTATCTAATCCAGTTGAAGACATTTCTCCTAAGAAAGATCCATCAGCAGTTCTAATACCTTCAGAGACAACTATTACAGCGGTATTTTTTTCTTCAAGTTTTCTATTAACATCTTTTACAAATTTTTCAATGTTAAAAGGAATTTCAGGAAGGTATATAAAGTCCACTACAGATTTTCCATTTATAGTGGCAACACAAGAACTAGCAGCTAACCACCCAGTATCTCTTCCCATTGTTTCTATTATAAATACATTTTTAGCATTATAGACATTAGCATCTATACTGTTTTCTAAAGCTATAGTAGCAATAAACTTAGCAGCGCTACCAAATCCAGGGGTATGGTCCATAATAGGTAAATCATTATCAATAGTTTTTGGAACACCTATAAATTTAATATTGATATTATGATCTTTAGCATAATTACTAAGTTTATGTACTGTGTCCATTGAATCATTTCCACCTATATAGAAAAAAGTGCTAATTTTGTATTCTTCTAATATCTCAAATAATTTTACATATTCATTCTTATGGTTTTCATAATTTTTAAGCTTGTACCTACAAGAGCCAAGTCCAGAAGAAGGAGTGTACTTAAGCCCGCTTACCACTTCCTTTGGCATTTCTGATAAGTTGAGTAAATTTTTATTTAAAATACCTTCAATACCATTTAATCCAGCGTAAACATTATCATAATATTTACACTCTAAATTTTTTTCAAATATTCCGATAGCACTTGAATTGATAACAGAAGTAGGACCACCGGACTGGGCCACTAAACAATTTTTCATATTAATTATCTCCCCTCACTATTATATACACCATATTTTATTATAATATATAATAGTGGTAGCTACAATTGTATTATCATATTGTGTAGTAAAATAACGAATATTGTATTATGATAACAATAGTTTAATATGTATATAGATATACTAGCTCTAAAATTAATATATACGTGAAAATAGTTGATGTTTTTTAGTATTATAATTGAAACTGCTGAATTCACAATTCACAATTATGGATATTTCTCAGCAGAAGCTGAGAAATTTAGAATTGATTAACCGTAGTAGCAAATAGTGTTCGTCATATATTATTGAATAAATATTAAACTATAAGACGTATTAAAAAGAACTGGCGAACACTGTTCACATCTACAATAAAACATTAGCAAATGTAGCCTCTCCATATTATTAGTTAAATTTATTAGTATTGTTCCGAATTATGCTGCACCTCAGAGGAACCCTAAAGGGCTTCACTACTGTTCCCCAGAGGTGGAGAACTAGCAATTGCATTGCTAGTAAAAAATCAATTAAAGAAATTGGTTTGATAAAACTAATTTCATCCTCAATTGTGAATTTTGAATTGTGCATTCTTTTAAGTTGTGAATTGAAGTACCCAAGGGCGTAGTTATATTTAGCTATATATTAATTTTTGAGATAGTTTGTTTATATATAGTTATAGAAGGAGTGTAGGTTATGGAAAATAGATTATATCCTAAAGAAAATAATAATATGTATGGATATGTAGATGAAAATGGTAAAACAATTATAGATTTTAAGTTCGATTTTGCAGATGAGTTTGAAGATGATATAGCGCTAGTAGAACTTAATGGTAAATGCGGTTTTATAAATAGGGATGGAAAATTAGTTATTGAGCCTAAATATAATGATGTAAACTATTTTAATGAGGACATGGCAGTAGCTGAAATAAATCATAAATATGGATACATAAATAAAAATGGGGATTTGGTTATTAAAACAAAATTTGAAGAGGCAAAAGGCTTTACTGAAGGGTTAGCAGCTGTTAAAATTCTAGGGAAATTTGGATATATAAATAACGAAGGAAAAATGACAATAAGTCCATCTTTTGACGATGCAAATGAATTTGAAAATGGATTAGCACTAGTTAAAAAAGGTGAAAAATTTGGATACATTAATAAAGATGGTAATGTAGCCATAGATTTTGACTTTGATTACGGTAGTGATTTCGATGAAGGTTTAGCAGCAGTAGCTATAGGTGATAAGTTTTTTTATATAGATAAAAATGGAGAAAAGATTTTTGATAAAGACTTTGAATTTGCCAATAGTTTTAATGAAGAGTTGTCAGCTGTTTGTTTCAAAGATCAATATGGATTTATAGATAAGAGTGGAAACTTTATTATAGAACCTAAATATGATTGGAGTGATAATTTCACTGGAGAATATGCAGTAGTTTCAATTGGTGAAAAATATGGATTTATAAATAAAAGCGGAAATGTTGTAATTCCTATAGAGTATGGCAATGTTTTTGATTATAGTGAAGGATTATTTTCTGTTCAAATTCATGAAAAGTGGGGTTATATAGATATAAATAATCATATTGCTATAGAACCTATTTTTGATGAAGTCGAAAACTTCTACAATGGAATTGCTAAAGTTATAGTTAATGAAGTACCTCAGTATATTAAAAAAGATGGAAGTATATTTTAAGAATAATAGCCTTTAAATTTGTAATCAATATAATTTGGATAATACTGTGAAAATAGTTTTTATGATACAATTAAATAAATGATTATAATGGGAGATGAATGATATGAAGATGATTGATCTACATTGCGATACTATAGGAAGGCTTATGTATACTGGGGATAAAGTTAATTTAAGAAAAAATAATTTTTCTGTAGATGTTGAAAAATTAGTTAAAAGCGATTCAATGGCTCAATTTTTTGCTTTGTATGTAGACTTACAACAGGTAGATGACCCTTTAAAATATGCTTTAGATATGTTAGATAGATTTTATAATGAGATTCAAGCTAATAGTGATAAATTAAGATTAGCAACTAATTATCAAGAACTTATAGAAAATACTACTAATAATAAGATATCAGCTTTTTTAACAGTTGAAGAAGGTGGAGTAATACAAGGCAAGCTTAGCAATTTAAGAAATTTCTATAGATTAGGTGTTAGACTTATGACATTAACTTGGAACTATACTAATGAAATAGGATTTCCAAATTGCAAAAGTGAATTACAAAACAAAGGATTAACTGAATTTGGTATAGATTGTGTAAGAGAAATGAACAATTTAGGAATGATAATAGATGTTTCTCATCTATCTGATGGCGGATTTTACGATGTTGCTAAATACTCTAATAAACCGTTTGTAGCATCCCACTCTAATTCTAGACAGATATGTCATCATCCTAGAAATTTAAATGATGATATGATTAGAGTGCTTGCGGAAAAAGGTGGAGTTACAGGAATAAATTTTGAAAAAAGTTTTTTAAACAATAAAGGCAGGAGCTTTGCTCAGGATATAGTAAAACACATAAAGCATATAATTAATATAGGTGGAAGTGAAGTTGTAGCTCTAGGTACGGATTTTGATGGAATAGATGATAAAGGGCTAGAGATAGATAATATTGGTGATATGGATAAACTATTGGTTGCACTAAATAATGAAGGGTTTAGTGACGATATAATAGAAAAGATCTTTTATAAAAATGCTCTTAGGGTTATTAAAGAAGTAATGAAATAGCATATTTATATGAAAAATTAGTATAATATATAATAGATACGAATAGAGCAAGAAACTTTGCTCTATTTTTATTAAAATTCAAAGAAAATTCACAAAAGTCTTAATGCAATTCATTATTTATTTGGTAGAATTAAATATATATATAATTATTTCTAATAGAGTTTCCAGTTTAAAAAAGGAGAGGTTTGAATGGAATATCCAAAATTTTCATATGACAGAGTTGAAAGCAATATAGTACTTAAAAAGGTAAACATTACTGGTAATGTATGTGGCGAGTTTGTAGAATTTACTATAGATCATATATATGAAAATAAAGGCAAGAGTGATGTAGAGGCAATCTACACTTTTCCTATACCAGAAACATCAGTATTGTCAGGCTTTGAAGCAAATATTGGGGGAAGAAGCATAAAAGGTATTATAGAAGACAAAAAAGAAGTTGATAAAATCTATAATAATATAAAGGATGACAATTCTAATTTTTTATTAGAAGAGTTTAATGCTAATGATTTTAGAATTTCTATGGGAAAAATATTAGCTGGAGAAAGTATTAATATAAAGATATCATATATTGAAGAATTAGCTTATGATAACGAACAATTAAAGTTAACTATTCCTAGAATAATACCACCAACCAATGTAGACTCAAATGAAAATTTAGTTAAAAAGAATAATTATAAATTATACTTAAATTTATTAGTTGAGTCTTTTACTGATATGGAGTTTATAAGCAATACTCATAAAATAAAAGTAGAAGAAGGTAATGATTATTTATATAAAATTACTTTAGCTTCATCTAAGGAAAATCTAGATAAAGATATGATAATTTATTTAAAGGAAAAGACTTTTGAAGAAACTACTGGAATGATATATGAAAATTCTAAGGAAAATAATAGTATAATTTATTTAAGATTTATACCTGATATAGAGCCTTCCAAGGAAAAGAAAATTGATAATTATATATTTATGGTAGATATATCAAGCTCAATGGAAGGGAAAAAGCTTCTAGAAGCTAAAAATGCACTTCAACTTTGCTTAAGAAATTTATCTAAAGAAGATACTTTTAATATAGTTGCAATGGGAGATAAGCTTAATTATTTCTCAGAAGATAGAAGAGTAGAATATAATGAAGAAAATTTAATCAAAGCCTCTATGTGGATAGATGAATTACAGTGTGAAGATGATGCAGTTATCTTTGAAGGAATTAAATACGCTTTAAAAAATGAAGCTTTAGGAGAAGAAAATACCATTTTATTATTTACTGATGACATTGTAGATAATGAGAAAGAAATATTAGATTATGTAGATGAACATTGCATTGAAAGTAGAATTTTCCCATTTGGCATAGATGCCTCTGTTAATACTTATTTTATTAATAAATTAGCTCAAATTACTTATGGTAAAGCTGAATTTATTAATAATAATGAAAGAATTGAAGATAGTATTTTAAAACAATTTAATAGAATTAGAGGATTACAAATTACGGATATTGAAATTGATTGGGGTTTGGTTGAAGTTGAAAGAACTTATCCAAGAACAATTGAATACATGTATGATGGGGAACTGTTTTCTATTTTTGCTAAAGTACAAGGACAGGTAGAAGGAATTGTAACTTTAAGAGGAAAAGTTGGAAATAGAAGAGTTCAGAGACGAATAAGTTTAAGTAATTTAGAACTTGAAGAAAATATGAATTTAATTGAAAAAGTATGGTATAAAAAGCGAATACAATCTTTACAAAATAGGATAAGATTTGAACGTGGAGAAACTTATAATGCTATGAAAAATAAGCTTATAGAGATATCAAAACGTATAGGAGTATTAAGTAGTGAAACATCATTTATATTGATGGAGCAACTTTATGATCCTGTACTAGGAATAGGCTTTAAAAAATTTTTACCAGTAAAAATTAAGTATGATGAGGGAGAAGGTACACAATTAGCATCTAATTTTTATTATGGGCACTATTTTAATGAACTTCAATTTGATGAATCAGAGTTGTCAAAGGCATTAAGAGGAGAACTACTAAGAATTTTAGCATCACATCAATTTGCTAGTGGAGCATTTGCAAACTCCTTACAAGAAGATCAAATTGATAAAGTAATATCCACAATAAAGGGTATATTAGCTTTTACATTAGGTAAAGAGGATATTTCTATATACAAAAATCTATTAAATAAATCTTTAAATTTTATTGTAAGTAATTTTGAAGAATCAAAGAATGACTATGATGATAATACTATATGCTTTTTATATTTAGCATTGAAGTCCTCATTAAATAGGGGAATCATAAAATCTGAAAAGAAAGAGGAGTTTGAAAGAAAAATTAAATCTTTAGAAGAAATCATCAACCTTAGAAATATTGATATAGAAGATGTAGAAAATCGTTTTATAAGCTTTATAGAGAAAGCTGAAAATAAAGATCATTCTTTAAGTTCATTAATTGATAAAGCAATTCTAAAAAGCTAATAAATAAAACTGCTGAATTTTCAGCAGTTTTATTTTTTGAAGATGCCTTATTAGACTAATAAGTGTATACTGTGATATACTATCAATTATAACTTATTTAAGAGAGAATTTATTTGGGTAATCAAAATGAAGAAAGAAGAAATTAATGATATAAGATATAAGATATATAGTATATTTAAAGAAGTTACAGGTTTAAATAGTAGCAATATTATAAGCATAAAAGCATTACATTTAGAAGTTTTATTTGAGCTTTACAATAGTAATTTCTTATCAAATTATTTTAGTGATGGCTTTATTAAAAACATTAGCTTTTCACTATCAAATAAAATGACAAAGGCAGCAGGAAAAACTATATACAAAAGAAATTCAATAAGTGAAAGTTTTGAGATAAAACTAAGTATGAACTTTCTAAAAAACTATAATAAAACTAATAGAGAAAAAATAGTTTCAGGAATTGTAACGAAAGATGTAATTGAAGCAATAATGATAATCTTTGAACATGAAATCTGCCATTTAATCGAGTTTCACAAATATAAAAAGTCAAGTTGTAAAACTGCAAGATTCAAATCTTTAAGCAGAAATCTTTTTGGTCATAGCGATATTTATCATAGATTACCTACTGATAGTGAGATATTTATGGAAAATTCTAATATTACTTTAGGCAGTACTGTGACCTTTAAATATAATGGATTTTTATTAAAAGGAATACTTTATAAAATAAATAAGAATGCTGTAGTAATGGTTAGTGATAATAAAGGTATGTATAGCGATAAATGTAATAATAGATATTCTAAGTATTATGTACCACTAGATAAGATAAAAAAATAATCTAGAAGGAGGAGAAATGTTGTGATTAAAGCTATATTGTTTGATTTAGATGGAACTTTAATTAATACAAACACATTAATATTAGAAAGTTTTAAGTATGTTTTAAATAATAGTTTAGGTGTAAAAGTAGGGGATGATGAGCTCATTAGATATTTTGGGGAGCCACTGTCATACACTATGTCTAAATACTGTGAAGAAAAAACTGAAGAACTTGTAAATGCATATATAGAGTATTGTGCAACTATACATGATGATTATACAGAAGGTTATGATGGTGTAGAAGAAGCACTTATAGAGTTAAAAAATAGAGGATATAAATTAGCGGTAGTAACATCGAAAAGGCGTAACACTGCTTTGAGAGGATTAAGATTGTTTGATCTAGAAAAATATTTTGATGTAATAGTAACACCAGAAGATACTACAAAGCATAAGCCTAATCCAGAACCAGTGTTAAAGGCTCTAGAGCTTTTAGATGTAAAATCAGAGGAAGCAATAATGATAGGAGATAGTCATAATGATATTTTATCTGGAAAAGCTGCTAATGCAAAAACTTGTTTAGTTAAATATACATTTATTCCTTTAGAAGAGGTCCTAAAACATGAACCTGATTATGCTATTGATGATATGAGAGAATTATTAAATATACTTTAATTAGTAATGAAGAGATAATAATTATATTTAAGTTAAGATTATTATAAAAATTTAAAAGACAGGCTATTAACAGTTGCCTGTCTTTACCCTAGGGATTTTTGAGAACCCAAAGTAGTCTACGCTACAACATATGTACATCATTACATATCCATATATAATCCTTCGACTACATATAAACATTACACAACCTACATACATCTTTACTCGACAAAATAGAATACCTGTAGAGCATTAATTAATCTTTCGACTAAGTAACACCCTTAGCTTTTAATTAGGCATCTAAAAGAAAATAATAAACCAAAGATATTAGTATATTTTAGGCACATGGAATAAAATATCTAGTTAAAGATGAAACATATATTTTGCATCAGACAGGTAGACAGGTTTTCACGGGAGTCTAGCTACCATGGAGTTCTGACAACAGGGCATGATACAAAATAAATGAGCATACTGACTAGTTATTTCTTAAAACATGCCTCATCAGACAAGGTGTCAGATTTTACTCATAGTGAATCTATGGGCATGGTATGACAACGCAGTATGATGAAAAATAGACTAAAGTATTGGTTTAGCGCTTCTAAGAGGATACCTTATGCCTGCGGCAACCTAAGTTATCTTAGCTCGACCATTATACATAGTTTAAAACCCTGTATATACAGTTATGCACATACACAGCATTTCACCACCTATAACAGTCTTCTCTCCAGCCTATATAAGAACTTTCACTCCCATATACACCTTTGACCGAATGTTATAAAGCCATTTCCAGCCTACAAACACTCTTGGCTCAACCACTTTACATCCTCTGTATACTAATATAGTTACCAAAAGAATTTTTCGTATTCTTAATTTTCTGTTAACAATTAAGAATACTACTTGTTTTTATTAATAATGTCTTTTAAGACGTCACAAGTATAATAAATATCTTCCTTAGTAATCCAATGATGGGTAACAAATCTCATTAAGCCATCTTCTTCACCATTGCTTTTAATTCCTTTTTTGTATAATTCATCTACGACTGTTTGTCCATCAATTCCAGTATTCTCTAAGCTAAAGAATACCATATTTATGTGTATATCTTTTTTATTAACTTCGATACCAGGAATTTTTTCAAGTTCATCAGCTAATAATAATGCGTTTTCATGATCAATTTTTAAAGGGTTAATCATTTCTTTCAAAGCTACTAAGCCAGCAGCAGCTAAAAATCCACTTTGTCTTAATCCTCCACCTAATAGTTTTCTTTTTTTTCTAGCTTTATCAATAAATTCTTTAGAACCTGCTAATATAGAACCTATAGGAGCACATAATGCTTTAGATAAGCAAAACATTACTGAGTCTGTGTATTTTGTAATTTCTGAAGGGTGAACATTTAAATAAGTAGCAGCATTAAATAATCTTGCTCCATCTAAATGTACTTTAAGATTATATTTTTTTGCTAGATTATAAATATCTCCCATGTTATCTAAAGGTACAACTACACCACTAGAATGAGCATTTTCAACACAAATAAGACTAGTATTAGGAAAATGAATGTCCTCTTCTTTTCTAATTCTTTTCTCAATTTCAGATGTATTTAATATGCCTTTAGGGTTATCTATAGTTCTTAGCTGAACTCCTGCAATTACAGAAGCGCCTCCTACTTCATGAGCTACAATATGACAATTATCTCCTAAAATTACTTCTTCACCTCTATTACAGTGAGTAAAAAGTGCAAGTTGATTTCCAAAGGTTCCACTAGGAACAAATAATGCAGCTTCCTTGTCTACTAGGTTAGCGGCATATTGTTCAAGTTCTTTAACAGTAGGATCATCTTCGTAAACATCATCTCCTACTATAGCTTCAAACATAGCTTTTCTCATTTTGTCGGTAGGTTCTGTTACAGTATCACTTCTTAAATCTATAAATCTCATAAGTTTTCCTCCTAAATATTATAGTTATAATATCTATTATAATTTATTTCATTATATTAGAAAATATTAAATCCCAAATATGGTATAATAAAAAAATAATATATAAATTTACAAGTGGTGATTTAAATGAAAAGTCTTATATTAGCAGAAAAGCCTTCTGTAGCTAGAAATATAGCAGAGGCATTAAATTGTAAAATTAGAAAAGATGGATACATAGAGGGAGAAGACTATATAATAACATGGGCTTTTGGCCATCTTTTACAATTGTTTGATGCAAAGGATTATGATGAGAATATGATAGGATGGAGAATGGAAAAGTTCCCATTTATACCTAGTGATTTTAGATATAAGGTTAAGTGTGATAGTTACAATAGAAATATTGTAGATAAAGGTGCAGAAAAGCAAATTAATATAATAAAAAGTTTAATAGATAGAGAAGATGTTAATGGAATAATATCTGCAACAGATTTTGATAGGGAAGGACAGGTTATTTCGGATGAATTGTTCATACATTTCAATGTAAACAAACCTATATATAGAATACTCCTTAACGAGTGGACGGAAGAAGAAGTAAAAAAAGGAATAAAAAATTTAAAACTTAATTCAGAAATGAAACCATTACAGGATGCAGGTATTGGAAGACAGTTAGCAGATTGGGTAATTGGAATTAATTTAACTTCAGTTGCAACATTACGTTACGGAGGAACTGGAAAAGATAGAAAAGTAATTAATATTGGAAGAGTGCTTTTACCAACATTAAAAATTATTTATGATAGAGATAAAGAAATAGAAAATTTCCAAGCTAGTTCTTACTATAAGTTATCAACTACCTATAAATCGAAAGATAATACCGAGTTTGAGACTCTTTATTATGAAAATTCTAGTGAAAAGTTTGAGAAAAAAGAATATTTAGATGAGATTAGTAGGATATTAGTTGATAAAAGTGGGGTAGTTATTGACAAAGAAATTGAAAAGAAAAGAGAATATTCACAACCATTATTTAATTTGTCTAACTTGCAAGGATACATAACAAGTAAATATAAGGGGTGGACTTCGGATAAAGTATTAAAGGTTGCTCAAAGTCTTTATGAAAAGAAATTTATTACATATCCGAGAACAGCTAGCGTTGTATTGGAAGAAAGTTTAGAAGATAAAGTGAAGAAAGTCTTAGAAAATCTAAAAAAGGGATTACCTTATGAAGAGCAAGTTAAGTTTGTAAAATCAAAAAGAATTTTTGATAATTCTAAGGTAGAAAGTCATAGTGCTATAACTCCTACCTATGTAATTCCAAAGGGGTTAAGCACAGATGAACAAGATGTATATAATGCTATAAAGAATAGATTTATTATGCAATTTATGCCTGTAGCTGAATTTGAAGAAACTAAAATAACTATTAAGGTAAATAATGAGAAAGTTCCTGGAGAGTTTATTGCAAAAGGTAAAGTTGAAATTATTAAAGGATGGAGAGTTGTTGAAAAAATAGATACTAAGGATACAATTTTGCCATTAGTGCAGAAAGATGAAAATCTTGATATTACTGATAATAAGGTTAATAAGGTTACTAAAAAACCACCTAAGTATCATACGGAAAAAACACTTTTAAGGGTTATGGAGACCTGTGGTAAAAATTTTAAAAATGATAAAGAGGATAAAGATGAAAGTTTAGATGATGAAACTAATACAGATGAAATGATGAATGCAATATTAAGTGGATTTAGTATAGGAACTCCTGCAACTAGGGCTGAAACTATTAATAAGCTTAAAGATATTGGATATATTAAAGCAAAAGGTAAGAATTTAATTACAACTGAACTTGGCAGAACTATAGTTGAAATCTTTCCTGCAAAAGAACTTTTGGATTTGGAATATACAGGAAAGCTAGAAAAGACACTATCAGATATAGAAAAAGGTAAATATAAAAAAGAGGATTTCTTGGATTTTATATATGATTTCACGACACAATCAGTAGATAAAATAAAAAATGACAATTCACTTCTACATAAATTTAAAGTTCAATTACCAGAAGGAAAAGAGATTATTGGTAAATGTCCTATATGTGGGAATGCGATAGTAGAAGCTGAAAAAAGCTTTGGATGTACTAATTGGAAAAATGGGTGTAGATATACAATCTGGAAAGATGATAAATATATAGCTTCGTTTGGAAAAGTAGTATCTAAAGAGATGGTAAAGATATTACTTCAAAATGGTAAAGTAGGATTTAGAAACCTTAAAAGTAAAAAAGGAAATACTTTCAGTGCATACTTTAAGTATGAAAAAAATGAAGAGACAGGATATTTTAATTGGAATATTGAATTTATTGATTATAAAAAGCTTTAGTAACAAGGATGTTGCTAAAGCTTTTTATATTAAGCATAAATAATATCATTTAAATAAGTCATTAATTGAAACTTTAAGTGCTTTTGCTAAAGCTTTAACTTCATAATCTAAAACTTCTCTAGAATTGTTTTCAATTTTAGAAATCATAGGTCTATCGATATCTATTTCTAAAATATTAAGTCTAGTAGCTACAAGGATTTAGAATCACTGAATAAATAATAAGAACGACTAAAATTTTATTAAAACAAATTTTAAAAAGATATAAGAGGGGGGATATATAGCACTAGCTGATATGGAAAAGGCTAGCAGAGATAAATTTTTGAATTACATATATAAATTTACTAAAGAAGGCGTAAATAAAATTAAAAATCATAAAGCAGATTTAATTTGCATAAAATTTCTACTTAAAATTTACCCAATTTTATTATATAATAATAAATAAGCAAATTTATTAAGATTTGATTACAAAAACACTATATTATAATTAATGAGAATAATTATAGAAATTTAATCCAAAATATATTAAAAAATTCATAAGACCTGAAAAAAATATTGAGTATCTTATGAACAAAAGGAGAATAATTGAGTATGAACAAAGTAAAAAAGATTATTTTATCGTCGAGTTTATTAATTAGCACTGTGATTTTAACTAGCCTTGTAAAAATGGAAAGTAATATGGATTTTAATATATATGATAGATTTATGAATAGTGCAATCAGTTCAACGATAGAAGAACAATCTACTTTGGAAAATTCCATTCCAGTAAAAGATAATAGTGTAGAAGATCAAATTCCTAAAGGAACAAAAAAAATTGAGCCTAGTGGCAATACATATAATGAGGAGGAAAGGATAGCATTTTCAAGAGGTGGTAATATGGATGATATTGATGAAAGTCCAATATTACCTAAAGGTGCTACTATATCAACAGAAAAGATGATTCAGAAGCCTTTTAAACCCAAAATAGAAAATTTGGATTGGTGGGGTGAAGCACAATATTTATATCCTATTGGATCAGTAGCTGAAATTGAGGATATTTATACTGGTAAGACCTTTAAGATGAAAAGAACCTTTGGTACAAATCATGCAGATGTTGAAGCATTGACTTCTAATGATACAGAAGTAATTAAAAGCATATGGGGAGGGTTTTCTTGGGAGAGAAGACCGATAATTGTAAAAATTAATGGCAGAAGAATTGCAGCATCTATGGCAGGAATGCCTCATGCTGGTAATGATGCCTATCCTGCACTTTCCCAGGCACCTGATTTATCAGATGGATATGGCACAGGACAAAATTTAGACGTAGTTAAAGGTAATAATATGGATGGTGTTTGTGATATCCATTTTTTAAATAGTACTAGACATGAAGATGGCAGCGTGGAAGCAGTTTCTGATCCAGAGCATCAAGAAAATATTGAAATCGCTTCAAAATCTAAATAAATTGAATAAGAATTGAATTTGTACATATGAGGCATCTTTTATTTTAAGATGTCTTTTTCTTTATAAAATCTTTATAATTTTATTTTAATATAAATATACAATAGTTCGTAAATTAAATTAGTAAAAATTAGCATTGCATTAGTTTAGTCAATAATTTTATATTATAATTACTATAAATATTAAGAGTTTAATGGAGCGATGGATATGCATAAAATATTAGTTATAGATGATGAGAAGGAGATAGTTTCTTTTATTAAAGAAGCTTTAGAAATGGAAGGATATTATATCATGACCGCTTATGATGGGAATGAGGCACTAACTAAAATAACCAGTAACCCAGATTTAATATTATTAGATATAATGATGCCTAATATAGATGGATATGAATTTTGTAGAAAAATTAGGGAAGAAATTCAATGCCCTATCTTGTTTTTAAGCGCAAAACAAGGAGAGGTAGACAAAATAAAAGCTTTTTCAATTGGGGGAGATGATTATATAACCAAACCTTTTAGTTTAAAAGAATTAAGAGCAAGAGTTGCAGCTCATTTAAGAAGAGAAGAAAGACATAATAAAAATAATATTAGAGAAAGTAAATTGAACTTTGGAGATTTATGTTTAGACATAACTAATCGTAAAATAGCTATAAAGAATATATTAATTAACCTTACTAAAAAAGAATTTGAAATTGTTGAATTATTAGCGATGAATAGTGGGCAAGTTTTTTCTAAAGAAAGAATATATGAATCACTATGGGGCTATGATGCTGAAGGTGATAGTAGTACTATTGCAGAGCATGTTAAAAATATTAGAGCTAAATTTAAAGAGATGGATAATAAAACTGAATATATCTCTACAGTTTGGGGTGTAGGATATAGATGGGAGAAAATAAGATAATGAAAAGAAGTTCTTTAAAAAAACAGTTTGTTTTTAATTTTTTCATCATATTATTTTTTAGTGTAGTTGCTACTGTTGTAACAGTATTAATACTTTTTACAGCAATTAATTTAAAAATTATAAATCCAGAAAATCATTATGAACAATTGGTGCCTCAATTTGAAGAATATATAAAAAATAATGGATATAATGTATTGAATCTAGAAAGAAAAGAGGACATATTAAAGCTTATAGATGAAGAGGGAATGGAGTATGAAATTTTGGATTTACAAGGAAGATATATTCATGGAACTTCACACTTCTTACCAATGGATTCCAAAGATGTATTATATAAGATTAATACCATCGATTATAGAAAAGATTGGAATCTAGAGCGAGGATATACAAATAATATACCTATTAATTATGCAAGTATAAAATATATACCTGTAGAATATAATGGAGAATTAAAAGCTATTGCTGCTATAAAGTACAATTATAAAATTTCATCATTATTTATAAATAATAATTTAATGAAAGTTATAAATCTTTATTTGTTTATTTGTCCATTTTTCTATTTAATAATATTTACTATAATATTCATAGGTAAATTAAATAAAAGGATTAATAAGCCTATTAATGAGTTAATAAAAGCTTCTAATAATATTAAAAATAAAAATTTAGATTTTACTATTAATTATGATGGTGATGATGAATTAGGAGACTTAATTTCTTCCTTTACCAACATGAAAGATGAATTAAAGAACACTTTAATTAAAAACTGGAACATGGAGGAGGAAAAAAACAATGTAACATCGGCTATTGCTCACGATATAAAAACTCCTCTTACTATAATTAGAGGTCATGTGGAAATTTTAGAAGAAATAGATTTAAGAGATCAAGAAAAAGCCAAAAAACATTTAAAAGTTATAAAACAAAATACTGATAGAGCAACTAAATTGATTGAAAATATGAATTATATTTCTAAAATAAATAGAGCAGATTTTAATTTGATTTTAGAAGAAGTAAATATAAAAGATTTTGTTATTGAAAAGGAAACTGAATTTAAATTGCTCTGCAAAGAAAAAAATATAAATTTTATTTGTGAAATTTATAATGAGAAAAACAATAATATAGCAGTTTTTGATAAAGATAAGATTTCACAAGTATTAGATAATTTGATTGTAAATTCACTACGGTTTACTGAAAGTGGTGGAAATATTAATCTAATTATATCTATATATGACGAGAAAATAAGATTTATTATTAAAGATGATGGAATAGGTTTTTCTACAAAAGATATGAATAATTTATTTAATAGTTTTTATCAAGGTGACAGTTCTAGATCTCTAGAAAAAGGACATTCAGGATTAGGTCTGTATATGTGTAAAATTATAGTCGAAAAACATAATGGTAAGATTTTTGCACATAATGATGAAAATGGCGGTGCTGTTGTAGAATTTTACATAGATCAATAACTTATATAATATTGGATAAGCCTTAGTAGTTGATGAAGAAATTTAAAAATAAAATACGTTAATAAATATAAGATTCAACAATAGAAATTTTCCAGAGTATATTTTAAGTTTTCATACTGGATTGCCTATATATAGACGTTTTAAGCTATTTATAAAATATTATAAGCCTATAGATTTTAATCTATAGGCTTATATACTAGTAATAACGAGTATATCTTCTTTTACTACGCTTTTTCTTATTAATTAAGTAAATTGTAAGAACTATCAACGAGATTATTACAATTAACATAATTGAATATATTAAAATATTCTCTTTAATTATATCAAGCTTTGAAATTGTAGGATATAGATCATACTTAGATTCAGAATTTTTAATTTTTACAGATACTTGTCCAACTGACTTGTCTTTGTTTAATTTCCAAGCGCTTAAGTTATTAACATTATAGTTAATTTCGGGCTTTACTTCTGTGTCATAATATGTAATATCCTCATGAATAGTTACAGGAACTCTAATTGCCCTTTCTGGTCCTATTAATGGAATAGCATTATATTTTAATGTAATAGTGTTAAGATCACTATCCTTTTGAAGAAGGAGTTCTTTTTCTGCACTATAACTATAATCTGCTAATTTTTCCATATCTTCAAATACTTTTGTGTCCTTAGGATAGTCATACTCAGAATTTAGAACCACTGTAGCTATTTTACGATTTTCTCTTTCATAAACGGAAACTAAACAACGACCAGATTTGTCTGTATATCCGGTTTTTCCACCTATGTTTCCGTTAATTCCAAGCAATTTATTTCTATTTTCAATTTTAGCTACTGGACCTTTAGTAGATTGAACTGATGCTTCTTTCTTATTTATAACGGATTTAGTCCAATCATTTGACATTATTGCTTTAAGAAGTATACTTAAGTCGTAAGCAGTAGTTAAATGGTCTGGAGTATTGTCGTCTAATCCATTAGGTGTTACAAAATGAGTATTAGTCATTTTTAGCTCTTTTGCTTTTTCATTCATCATTTTAACAAAATTATTTACGCTTCCACCTACATTTTCAGCAATCATATAAGCTATATCGTTACCTGAATATAATAAAAGAATATCCATTGCATTTGAAGCAGTAAAAGTATCACCAGCATTAACTGGATGAACATTTAAGCCGTAGGAGTAAGGAGCTTCATTTTTAGCAGCTTCAGGATAGTTTAACAAATCTCCAGGACTTTTATTTTCTGCTAAAAGTAATGCAGTCATAAGCTTTGTAATACTTGCAGGATACATTTTTTTATCAATATTCTTTGCATATATTATTTCATTAGTCTCCAAATCCACAGCTAATGCAGAGGTACCTATAAGCTCTGGCTCTGGTGCTTTTGCAAAGACAACGGTGGAAAATACTGAAGTAAATATTAGTGTAGATGCTATAAATTTAGTTATTTTTTTCACTTTACACTTCTCCTTTACATAATTTGTGTTAAAACATAAAATTAGTATAGCATTTTAAGATTAAATGGACAAGGTAAATTAAGATTATTATTATTTTGCATGACTTTTATGATATAATAAAATTAGAGAGGTGTAAATTTTGATAAATGATATAAAGAATATTTTTAAAGATAGAGAAGCTAAACCAATTGGTAAATATAAAAATAGTGCAGTTATGATTTTACTTTGTGAAGATGAGGAAAATCATGATTTAAATATAATATTTGAAGTTAGATCTAATAAGTTAAAAACTCAGCCTGGTGATATATGTCTACCTGGGGGGATGATTGAAGAAGATGAAAGTCCTAAGGAAGCAGCTATTCGAGAAACTATGGAAGAACTTAACTTAAATAAAGAGGATATAGAGTATATAGGTGATATGGATTATTTCATAAGTCCATATGGAATGTTTATGTATCCATTTATATCAAAGACTAAATTAGAAAAGATTAAACCAAGTAAAGAAGAGGTAGATCATATCTTTACAGTGCCATTAAAATTTTTTATGGAAAATACTCCATTATTATATGAACTAGAAATTGGGGCAATAAATAAAGAAGGATTTCCTTTTCATCTTATAAATGGTGGTGAAGAATACAAGTTCAGACAGGGTAAATTGAATGAATATTTTTATGAATATGATAATTATGTAATATGGGGATTTACAGCGCAAATCATAAAGGCTTTTATAGATATTATTAAGAATAATGGTAATAATATGCTATAATAGGGAATATATAATAATTAATTAAAATTAACATAATATTTCATTGCAAAATTTATTTATATTGTGGTATAAATAATGATAATTTTAGGGGTGTGAGTATATGGAACATGTATATAAATGGCATAATCAAGCTATAGGTGAAAGAGTAGTGAAAGCTTTAGAAAAAAACCAATTTCATGCTATTTATTTTGAAACAAAGGAGCAGGCAGAAAATTTCATAATGTATCATATAAAACCTGGCGATGTAGTTGCTTTTGGGGGATCGGTGACAATAAAATCTATGGATCTTAAAAAGAAGATTACGAAAATTGGAGGAACTACTATAGACCATGGAGAGCCAGGGATTACTCAAGATGAAAAAATGGATATAATGAGAAAAGAGCTAGTGAGCGATTTATTTCTCTGTAGCAGTAATGCAGTTACATTAAATGGGGAAATAGTAAACGTTGATGGTGTTGGAAATAGAGTTGCAGCTATAACTTTTGGCCCTAAGAAAGTTATAATGGTGGTAGGGGTAAATAAAATAGTAAAAGATGAAAAAGCTGCTCTTGAGAGAATTAAAAATATAGCAGCACCTCAAAATAATAAGAGATTAGCCTATAGTAATCCTTGTACTATTACAGGGAGCTGCATGGATTGTGATAGTAAAAATAGAATTTGTAGAGCTTATTCCATATTAAAGAAAAAGCCTATGCTAAGTGATATAAGCGTTATAATTATAGGAGAAGAAATGGGATTTTAAGTTAAAGCCTTAAATATGATTATAAAAAATCGTGATAGTTTAGTCACGATTTTTTATATTAAATTAAGTTTAATATTCTAAAATAATATAATTTTCTAAAAATACTTTATCTTATTGCTATTATGCCTTATAATATAGGCAGGACTTAATAATTCAGGATGGGGTGATATAATGTCAAAATGTCCTTTATTGACTACTTTTGAAGAAGAAGTTGAATGTTTTAAAGAATGTGCACTATATAGATGGTCGGAAAATGAAAATAAATGTCCCTTTGCAGAATTAAAAAATTTTAAGCCTTTGGTAATTAAAAATATATATGAGTATGATTTGTTTAAAGATGATAAAACTTCTCCTATAAGCATACTTTATAATGAAAGTTACTTATAGGTACATGATTAACTTACTTCGCCTGAATATAAATTGTAAAATATAAAAGCATTATAAATTTATAAATTGAAAATATTATATTTTTTAATGGGTTAAGAAAAATAGATATTTAATTGGATTTTCTATATAAATTTATAAAGATATAAAGGGTATAAAAAAATAGCACCATTAGGTGCTATTTTTTTAATGTTAAGTTACATCCTTTATTGCAACCACTGCAATTTCCTTGGAGTTTTTTATTACAAGTATTTTTAACTCCATCTTTAAGAATAGTTTTAACCATAAAAGAGTTATTTCTATAAGTTAAAGTAATCTCCTTAATATAGTTTATAAGCTCATTATCATAAACTATATTAAGATCTTCTATATTATCTCTAATATCATTGTGATTTTCACTATCTAATAAAATTTCTACTTTTGATGATCTACAACAGCCATTGATATATTTAAATCTAACAAAACCATATTCAGTATGATTTTGTAATAAGGAAATTAAACTTTCATAGGCTTTATCAGATATCTTTATTTTAGGTTTATCATACATATTAATCACCTAAATCTTTATATTATTCATGATATTTAGAAGAATATTCATATAATAATGATTCTTTAAGTTCCCAAAGTTTTTTAGATAAATCTACATAATAATTATGTGGATTTTGAAGTCTTAAAACTTCAGGCCAAAGTTTTTGAGTTTCAACTTTAGAATATTCTTTTATATCCATTACAGAAGGACTATTATATATAGGTTTCCCTTTATCAAAAATTTTAACCATTAGTTCTTTTACATAATAGTTTTTTAGTCTCTTTCTTTTCCATGTAAAAGTTGGATTGAAAATTTCTAGGGGTTCATCAATATTTATTTCTTCATCATTAAGACAAATTAAATCAGCTATAGCCATATCTGTTTTTTTGTCAAAAATTCTGTATAACTTTTTAAAAGCAGGATTTGTAATTTTTTCGATATTTTCACTGATTTTAATTCTAGGAATAATTACATTATCTTTTTCTATTGCAACAAGTTTATAAACACCACCAAATACAGGTTCACTTCTAGCAGTTATCAATCTTTCTCCCACTCCAAAGCTATCAATGGCAGCACCATTTTCTAGAACAGCTCTAATTATAAATTCATCTAAAGAGTTAGAAACTGTAATTCCTACATCTTCATAACCGGCATCATCTAGCATTTTTCTTACTTCTTTTGTAAGATAAGTTATATCTCCACTATCAATTCTTACTGCTTTAGGTCTTTTGCCCATTGGCTTTAGTACCTCGTCAAAAACTTTTATGGCATTAGGCACTCCAGACTTTAAAACATTATAGGTATCTATAAGTAAAACAGTGTTGTTTGGGTAAGTAAGAGCCCAAGCTTTAAAGGCTTCATATTCACTGTCAAATAGTTGTATCCAGGAATGGGCCATTGTACCTACAGCAGGAATACCAAACATCTCCTCTGCTATAGTACAGGCTGTAGAACTACAACCTCCAATAACCGCTGCTCTAGCTCCGTATATAGCACCATCATATCCCTGTGCACGTCTAGAACCGAATTCCATGACAGCACGGCCCTTTGCTGCTTCGCAAATTCTTGCTGCTTTAGTAGCAATTAATGTTTGATGGTTTATAGTAAGAAGTATCATTGTTTCAATAAACTGTGCTTGCATTACTGGACCTCTTACTGTTAGTAAAGGTTCACCAGGAAATACAGGCGTACCTTCAGGTATAGCCCAAATATCACAAGCAAATTCAAAATCCTCTAAATATTTTAAAAAGCTTTCACTAAAAATATTTTTACTTCTAAGGTATTCTATATCATCATTTGTAAATTTTAAACTTGAAAGAAATTCTATTACTTGTTGTACACCGGCCATGATGCAATATCCACCGCCATCAGGAATTCTTCTAAAGAACATATCAAAATAAGCAATGGTATCTTGAACATCATTATTTAAATATCCATTAATCATGGTAAATTCATAAAAATCTACTAGCATGGTTAAATTTCTATGATTTTTTACATTAAAACTTTGTGAAGTACTCATTTTTTATCCCCTTACTGTTTTATAAATTGTGTGTTATATTATAACATAATCATAGTATATAATCTATAAAGTTATTGGATTATAAAGTATATTATATGCAATTTTGCTAAAAAATAAAATCTATTTAAATATGAGGTAATAATATGTGTTGTAAGGAATATGAAAAACTTAGTGATGAACAATTAAAAGCAGTAGTTTGCGAGGAAGAGAACATATTAGTTAGTGCTGGTCCAGGTAGTGGCAAAACCGTTGTAATAGTCAACAAAGTTCATCATTTGATAAAATATAAAAATGTTAATCCTAGAAATATTATAGTTATAACATTCACTAAATCTGCTGCAAATAATATGAGAAATAGATATAAGTATTTAAGTAAAGAAAAAGTCAGTCCTTTTTTTGGTACATTTCACGGATTATTTTATAAAATATTAAATTCTTATTATGGGAAAATGGACATCATAGAATCACAAGAAACATATAAAATAATTAGAAGTTTTTTATCAACCTATATTGATGAGGTAGGGGATGAAAAAGTAAAGGAATATATAAATAATATATCATTATTTAAAAGTAGCAACTTACAAATTAATGAATTTGAGACAACTTTAGATAAGGATTTATTTAAAAATTGTTATGAAATATACGAGAGCTATAAAAATGAAAAAAACATATACGATTTTGATGATTTGCAAATAATGTGTAAGAATTTATTTATTAAAAATCCTAGGTTGCTTCAGAATTATAAGGATTTGTTTAAATATATATTAATTGATGAATTTCAAGACTGTGATGAGATCCAAATAGATATCTTAAAATTACTTAAAGGAAATAATCAAATTTTTGCAGTAGGTGATGAGGATCAATGTATATATAGCTTTAGGGGATCTAGACCAGATTACATGGTAGATTTTAATAGGTATTTTCCAAATGCAAAAGAAATATTTCTTTCTACCAATTACAGATGTACTAATAATATTGTAGAAACTTCTATGAAAGTTATAAAAAAGAATTTTTTAAGAAGTAAAAAAAATATAATAGCCCATAAAAAATATAGTGGTGAAATAAAAATTATAAGCAGTGACAATGAAAATTTAGAAGCTGATTACATTGCTTCACATATAGAAAAAAAAATAATAACTAATAAAGAGGGACTTAGTGACTTTGCTGTAATCTATAGAACTAATATTGAAAGTAGGAATATAATTGATACTTTCATTAGAAAAGGAATACCTTTTAGACTTTTAGATAAAGAGTATAATTTTTTTGAACATTTTATTTGTCAAGATATAATATCCTATTTGAGATTAAGCATTAATAATAAAGATAAAGAAAGTTTTTTAAGAATTATAAATAAACCTTATAGATATGTTAGCAAGGTTTTATTAGAGAAAATTAGATACAATACTTCAGATGAAGACTGTTTTGAAATATTAAAATCTAGTGATGATATTAAGGCCTTTCAAATTAAAAACATAGATAAATTAAAAAGTGATATACATAGTTTAAATAAAATGTCGCTAAATACTGCAATTGCTTTTATTATTCAGGATTTAGGTTATTATGATTATTTAAAAGATTATTCTTCAAGATTTAAAGGCAGCTTTAAAGATTTGGAAAATATTTTAGAAGAATTTAAGTCTTCCGCTTATGAACATAGAGCTATTATTTCTTTTTTGGCTTATATAGAAGAATATAAAAATCATATAGTAAACAAAAACAAAAAAGAAGATGCAGTAATATTAAGTACTATACATGGGGTAAAGGGAATGGAATTTAAAAATGTTTTCATAATTAATATGGTACAGGGATATATTCCTCATGAGAACAATATAGAAAATAATATAGAAGAAGAAAGAAGATTATTTTATGTAGCTATGACTCGTAGTATTGAAAATCTCTTTCTATTTATACCTAAGAAAATACAAAGCCAAAGTTATAGACCTTCTCAATTTATAAAAGAATGTGAATATAAAAATTCACTTCCATTTAAATTGGATGATCTTGTAATTCATAAAAGTCACGGTAGAGGTAAGATTACATATATAGATGAAAGTACAATAGAAATAGAGTTTAATAATATAACTAAAAGGTTTGATTTAAATATAGTATGTGATTATAACTTAATAGAATTGGTAGATAAATAGCTTAATTATTTCTATACATATAACTATTGAAGAAGTGGTTGGGGGTATGGAATAAAAAATGACTAGATTATTATTAAAAAATATTAAAAAATGTAAATAAAACGGTAAAAAAAGATATATTTTTTATTATAAGAATTAAAATAATGTTATTTATATCATTTAGACTACTTTTGAAGTAGTCTTTTTGCATTCAAAGTAAATAAGGAACTAAGGCATAGATAATTATTTTAAATAGTTTACATAATCATAATTATGAATTTTATAATTTAAAGTAACCTAAAATAAAAGTTAAAAATATAAAAAATGCATTAAAATAAACCTTCAATATTACTATATATTATGTAATCTAGGCTGAACTTTAATATAATGTTGTATAATTTAATAGAATTAATAAATAACAATAATTAAGGATTTGTTGAAGTATTTTTAATAATAGTATATAATCTTAATAAGTTTAAAGTACGGTAAAAAAGATTAATCTTAAAAATAATAGGCAAGAAGGTCTATTATTTTTTTATGGAGGCATAGTTATGGATTTTCTTGATATGGCAAAGAATATAGAAGATGAATTAATTGAAATTAGAAGAGATTTACATAGAAATCCTGAGTTAGGTTTTGATTTGCCTCAAACTTCAGGAAAGATCAAAGCTTTTTTAAAGAGTGAAAATATTCCTTATACTGAAGTGGCTAAAACTGGAGTAGTAGCTACTATAAAGGGAAGAAAACACTCAGAAGAAAAGAATTTTAAGACTATAGCTATAAGAGCAGATATGGATGCTTTGCCACTAGAGGATAAGAAGACTACTGCATATACTTCTAATATAAAGGGAAGAATGCATGCATGTGGTCATGATGCTCATACAACTATAGCACTAGGTGCTGTAAAAATATTGAATTCTATTAAAGATGAATTTAGTGGTAATATAAAATTTTTCTTTGAGCCTGCAGAAGAAACTGTAGGTGGGGCTCAATTAATGATTGAAGAAGGTGCACTTAAAAATCCTTCTGTGGATGGAGTTATAGGGCTTCATGTAGATGAAAATTTACAATGCGGAAAAATTGGAATTAAAAGAGGAACTGCTTATGCAGCCTCAAATCCTTTTACTATAAAGATATATGGAAGAGGTGCACATGGTGCAAGTCCTCATAAAGGAGTAGATCCAATAGTCATTGCAAGCCATGTAGTTTTAGCACTCCAAACTATTGTAAGTAGAGAAATTTCTCCTACTTCTCCAGCGGTAGTAACAGTAGGAACAATTAAAGGTGGAACAGCACAAAATATTATACCTGAAGAAGTTGAAATATCAGGAATCCTTAGAACTATGGAAATAAGTCATAGAAAATATGTAAAAGAACGGTTATCAGAAATAGTAAATGGCATAGTTACATCTATGAGGGGAAGTTGTGAAATAAAAATTGATGAAAGTTATCCATGTCTTTTAAATGATGACAATATGTATAATATATTTGAAAATAGTGCTATAAGCTTATTGGGACAGGATAAAGTTAAAGTCTATAATGAACCAACTATGGGAGTTGAAAGTTTTGCTTATTTTTCCTTAGAAAAGCCTTCAATGTTTTATTGGCTTGGATGTGGCAATTTGGAAAAGGGAGTTGTACATCCTGCTCATAGTAGTTTATTTGATATAGATGAAAATTGCTTAGCTATAGGAGTAGCTATGCATTGTAAAATGGCTTTGGATTTTTTAAATAAATAATTATAAAAAATAAGTTTTACCTTAGGAGGAAAGTATGAGGATAGATATAGGACCAAATGAAGCAGGGCAAAGATGTGATAAATTTGCAAGGAAATTACTAAAGGACGTCCCTTTAAGTGCGATATACAAAGCTTTTAGAAAGGGAGACATTAAAGTAAATGGTAAAAAGGTAAAAGAAAAATATTCCTTAGAAGAAGGGGATATAGTTGAAATTAGAGAAATTAAAACTGAAGCAAGTAATAATAAGAAAAAACAATTTGACAGGATTGATAATAAACTAAAAATAACTTATGAAGATGAAAATATGATATTAGTAGAAAAATGGCCAGGAGTCCTAGTACATAGTGATAAAAAAAATGGGGAAGCTACATTGACAGATTATGTACTTTCCTATCTATATGATAAAGGTGATTATCAACCAGAGAAGGAAGTAACCTTTACTCCTGCACCTTGCAATAGATTGGATAGAAATACATCTGGTATTGTGTTATTTGGTAAGAACTTTAATGCACTAAAGCAATTGAACGAAATGATTAGAGAAAGAAAAATTGAAAAATATTATATGGCATTAGTGAAAAACAGAATTAAAGATGGAATGTATGAAGCATATATTTCTAAAAATGAAGATGCAAACATATCTAAGGTTTATGACAAACCAATGCCAAACACAAAAAAGATAGCTATGAAAGTTAAAACAATACAAAGCTGTGGAACTTTTTCATTGATAGAAATAGATCTATTGACAGGAAGAAGTCATCAACTTAGAGCTCACTTATCCTTTTTAGGAAATCCAATAGTAGGAGATATCAAATACGGTGATAAAAAGTTAAATAGTTTTTTTGTTAACAGATATGGATTAAACTATCAATTCTTATATGCTTATAAGGTTATATTTAAGAATACTCCTGATACATTATCATATTTAGAAAATAAAACAATTGCAGAATCGTTACCTCCAATACTTAAGAAGATAAAAAATGATGTTTTTAAAATCTAGTGGAGGTGTATTATGGGAAATAGTTCGAAGTTAAACACACAATCTGCGGCTAAAGGTGTTGCTATATTAAGTATGGCAATGCTTTTTGTAAAACTAATGTCTCTTTTGTATGTTCCAGCATTAAGAGCTATTTTAAAGCCAGAGGGTATAGGCGTATATTATTCCTGTTATCAAATATTTCAATACTTTTATATAATAGGTAATGCAGGGTTACCAGTGGCTATTTCTAAGATAGTTTCTGAATTTATAGCTCTTGGCAATTATAAAGATGCAGTTAAAACTTTTAAAATGGCAAGAGCCATGGCTTTTATGCTAGGGCTTGTACTAACATTGTTACTATTTTTATTTGCAGAACCTTTAGCAAAAAGTATGAATAGTGAGCAGTCAGCATATGCACTTATGGCATTATCACCGACTATATTAATTACTACTATATTATGTGCTTATAAGGGCTATTTTCAAGGTAGAGGAAATATGACTCCTACAGCAATTTCTCAAGTAATTGAGCAGATATTTAATATAGGTTTTAGTTTGATCTTCGCTTATTTATTAATTGGATATGGAAATGAATATGGAGCAGCAGGTGGTACTGTTGGTACAACCTTAGGAGCTTTAATAGCAGCAATATATTTTTTTAGATTCTATGAAAAAAATAAAGCCAATAATATACCATTAGGTTATAGCCATAAAGGTATAGAACGAGCTTCAAATGAAGAAATTGCAAAGAAAATTTTATTTTATGCTATCCCTATAACTATTGGTATAGCTATACAACAAGCAGGAACTCTAGTAGATTTAAAATTGGTGAAAGGTAGATTGGATATAGCTGGTTTCGATAAGTCAAATATAGAAATATTATGGGGAATATTAAGCCAATATACTGTATTAATAAATGTACCTTTAGCCTTAGTAAGTTCACTATCGATTTCAATAGTTCCTATAATTTCAGCGCATAGTGCAACTAAAGATAAGAAATCTTTAAGAAATAGTGTTAATACTAGTGTAAAAGCAGCCTATTTAATCACAGTTCCCTCTGCTGTAGGACTTTCTGTATTTAGTTTGCAAATACTTCAGTTACTAAAACTTGATTTAAATATATCTAGCCTATTATTTTATGGGTCTTACGTAATAATATTAATGGCAATAGTATATTTACAAACATCTATATTGCAGGGGCTAGGGAAGGTTAAGGCAGTAACAATATTTTCAGTAATAGGGCTTATAGGAAAAATTATTGCTAACTATGTATTTGTAGCTATTCCAGAAATTAATATATTGGGAGCAATAATAGGAAATGCTATTTCATTTTTAATAATGCTTATTTTAAACCAATTATTAATAAATCAAAGTCTTAAAATTAAAGTTAGTATTATAAGGCCGATAATTAAACCTTTTATTGCATCAGCAGCTATGGCTACTGTAGGATTAATATGGTACAACTTAGTGTATAAAGTATTTTTAATGTTATCAAAAGGATATATAGCAAATGCATTATCTATAGCTACTACTATATTTGTTGCTATTGTAGTGTATTTTGTATCATTAATATATATAGGTGGAATTAGAAAAAAAGATCTTCAAGTGTTACCTAAAAAATTAATAAGATTTATTCCTAAGAATTTATTACTAAAGATAAGGTAGGAACAATATTTTAATTATTGTATTTATTTATAATAAAATATGTGAAAAGTAAAGTAAATTTTGTTTAAGTTATTTTTCATTGTAAACTGTATAAAAAATCGTGACTATCAGTCACGATTTTTTATGATGATTTTCTTATCATAAAGGTAGAGGTTATGAATAGTGAAAATCCAATTATTATTAGAATAACATTCTTAATAATAAATATATTATCTGGAATTATTATGTTCAATATTTTTAAAGTTAAAGCTGTCAAGATAGTTAAACATATAATTATTAAAAACTCGCCTAAATTCATAGATATAGATACTACTTTATTAATTTCAACCATATTAATTATTAAGCCAATAACAGAAGATGCAACTAATGCAATAGCATATCCTAATATATTAATCTCAGGAATTACTATTAGTATATATATTAGTAGCAATTGGATTAAAGATGTAATTAGGGAACTTATCAATATAGTCTTTTGCTTTCCTAAACCATTCAAAATACCATAAGTACAAGATGAAGCATATAGAAAAGGTGCACAAATAGATACAGCTTTAATATATAATGAAAGATCATTTCTTTTGTAAAATAACATTCCAAGATTATTTGGAATTGTAAGACATATTATCATAGTAGAAACACCCAATAAAAAGCAAATTTTAATAACTTCATTAATTCTTATTTCTAATCCAGTAAAATCTTTTCTAGTTAAATTTTTTGAAATATCAGGTACTAATATTGTAGCCATGGATACTACAATCACAATTGGAAAGTATATGATAGTTAAAGACATGCCACTGAATTTACCTATAATTTCTAGTGCAGCACTATATTCTAATCCAGCTAACACTAACCTTCTAGGTACTAACAATGTAGAGAATCCTGAAATAGCTGTAGTCAGTAAGCCATTGATAGCTAACGGCGCTGCTACTACTAACACATTAAATAACAGTTGAGCACTGTTTTCTACCCGTTCTTCATTTAATGGTATGTCCATAAATTTAAGGCTACTTTTTTTATAGAACAAATATAAAAGTATAAAGCTTACAAACTCACCTATGGCAAAGGAGGTGTAAGTAGCAGTAACTGTAGAGGTTATATCTTCTAATAAAAAATAATTTATTACAGATAATGTAATAAACATTCTTATTGCTTTTTCAGCTATATCAATAATTGCCGGCGTCTTAACTTCTAATACGCCGTAAAAATAACCTTTATACACAGAGGAAATAGCAATAAAAATTAATGCAGGACATAATACCCACAATGAATACAATGTTCTACCATCTTTTATTATATGAGTACTAATAATTGGTGATAGCATAAATATTATTATTGTAATAAAAACAGACCAAATTAGCGAGAACATAAGTACTACACGAATGCTTTTATTTAAATTTTTATAATGACTTGTCCCATAATAAGAAGAAACTTCTTTAGATATAGCAGCAACTAAGCCACCACATACCAGGCAACAAAATAAATCATATATAGGCATTATAAGTCCATATAATCCAACCCCCTCTGGACCCAGTTTGTCCGAAAGGATAATAGAAAAAACAAATCTTATTATAGCCATAGCTAAATTAGATATAGTTAAAACAAATGTATCTTTATAAAATGTATCATTACCCATAAAAACCCCCACTAAAGTAATATATTAATACTTATATGTAGACAAGCAGACTTATATTCTCATTTTATTATTTAAAATTTCTATGATTTAGCCATTGAAATTTCTATAAATTCCCTCTTAATTGTGAATTGCAAATGTTGAATTGTACATTATTCTAACTCGTAAATTGAAATAGTTAATAGTGCAGTTATAAGCTAATATTAATTTTTTAGGTAGTTTATCTATAACTTATTTCTTAATCTAAATTTTAACAAATATGCTTATAGCCCAATAGTGAATATAATAACAATTTTATATATACTAATTAAAACTTTACAGAATTTTTATGTGTTATTTTTAACAACCCTTTTTCAATTTAGTAAATAAAGGAAGGGATTAGTAATTTAATGTAAATTGTAAAAATATATATTAATAAATATATAAATAATGGAGTGAGGTTATGAAGAAGATTTGTGGGTGGATTTTATTGATAATATTTTCAATTTCAATCTTTATTTTCGTTAGCAAAAATAAGAATGACTATGGAATATCGTGTAAAGAAAATGATGTTGCTTTAGAAATTAAATATAAAGGACTATCTAATTCAATGGATTTTGATAAAGATGAAGAAGGAAATTATTATATAGCTTTTAAAGATAGAATTATAATAATAGAGGAAAGCGGTAAAAGCTACAGTTTATTCTCGAAAAATTCATTAAATATTAGTAGCATTGTGTATGATAGGGAAAAAATCTATTATGCCTCAGATTCTTCAATTTTTTGCTATGATTTAAAAAGTAAAGAGCATAGTGAGTGTATTAAAGGAATACCTAATATAGGGGATTATAATAAGGTATTGTTAAAGCTAAGGGGAGAATATCTATTTATTGCTATAGGATCAGCTACTAATTCGGGTGTAGTAGGTGAAGATAATCTTTGGAAGAAAAATTATCCTACAGAACATGACTATAGTCCTAATTCTATAACTTTAAAAGGACATAATTTTGGAGAAAGAAACACTGGTGCATTTGTAGAGTATGGAAAATCTAATTTAGCTGGACATATAATCGAAAAAAACGAAATAGGCAATTCCACAGTAGTTATTTATAATATAAACACAAAGGCTTATGAAACATTTGCTTGGGGAATTAGGAATATAATGGGGTTGGATTTTTCAAGTGAAGGAAAATTGGTTGCTACAGTAGGGGGGATGGAAGATAGAGGGTTAAGACCAATAAGTAATGATAGTGATTATATCTATGAGATTCAAAAGGGAGTATGGCATGGATTTCCAGATTTTTCTGGAGGAGACCCTGTAACTTCTTTGAGATTTTTAGATAAAGAGAATAAACCCACAGAATTTATTTTAGAAAAGCATCCAAATCAAACCCCACCGGGCCCATTATATCAATATAACAAGGTATCAGCATTGGGAACCATTGCAGTTGATTCACAAGGGGAATTGGGGGAAAAAGACAGCGTATATTTTTATGATAAGTTAGATAAAAAAATATATAACTACAATAAATCTAAAACATCTAAAGAATATATAGCTTTTGGAGATAAAACACAAGTTGAAAGTATAAAGATATTAGATAATAGACTTAATGTTCTAGAAAATAATCAAGGAGTATTATATGAACTAAAGGCTTGCGGAAACAAAAATAATGTAATATCATTAAATGAATTATTTAGATATTTGTTGTTTATTGCACTAACTCTTGTTATTATGATTATCATACTATGTATATAGTATGAAATTAAAAAAATTAAAGCTTATCTGAATTTAAATTAGAAATTTTTAAATTATCTTAAAGTCTTATAATATTTTAAAGAGCAAGAAAAAATATTAAGCTTTAAATTTATTTTCTAGAGATAAATAAATTAAATTTAAAATCTAGCTATCTTTTTTGATAACTTTGTTTATAATAATACTGTACTAATTTTTACAGTAGAAGGTGGTAATATAATTAAACGGAAGATTGAAAATACTTATGGCTATACATTAAAATTTTTATTATATGCTGTTAATCCCATAAAGAAAAAGGTTAAAAAGACAGAGTGTATTGTTCACCAATTTATAAATGAAGAAGCCTTAGAAATTTTAAGAAATGATGGATATGAAAAACAGTACAAATTTTTTAAAAAATATATTAAAATTCTAAACAAAGGTGTAATATGGGCAGATGCAGACTTTAAAAGCGCTAACCATTTTTATCATCATGAAGATGGAAGAGGTTTATATGGTTGTTCTAATGCATTAATTGAATGTGAAAGTTATTATAATAAAGCTTTAAAGAATATCCAGTGCAACAATATTCCTAAAGCAATATTTTACCTGGGTGCAGCATGTCATTTAATTCAAGATACAACGGTACCTGCACATGCTAATGTAAATTTGAGGAATCATAAGAGTTTTGAAACATGGGCTATTAGACTTATCCAAAATGGATATACTCATCCTATTAAACAAGGTGCTATAAATTATAATGCAGTTGAGGAGTATATTAAAGAAAATACTAAATACTCTAATAGAATTGATAGTACGTATAGGAATATTATAAATAAAAATCAAAGATATGCTAAAATTCTAGATAAGGTATTATTAAAAGCAAACCAAAGTACAGCAGGATTTCTATTAATGTTTTATAATGACATAAATAATTAATTGAAAGCATATGGAAGGAAATGTAAAAACTTCGTTGAATAGTATCTATAATAATTTTATATAGATATTAAATGAGGTGAAGGGTTTATGAATAATTCTGTATTTATTAATTTAGAAAATAACATTTTATATGGGAATCTGTTGGATATAGGTCATGATAATTATGGAGTAATATATAATTTGTTTAAGCATTATGATGAGGAATGTGATATTCAATATTTTGAAAAAAGGGCACGAAGGGATATTGAAAAACAAAGTTATGATAGTTGTATACTTTTTTTTAGTTTAAATTCAATATTTAAAAATATTGAAAAAAGAAGACTTATTGATGAAGTTGGTGACTATCTAAAAAATGATGGAATTTTATATATATGGGATATAGATAAAAAATTTTTAAAAACTTATGAAAATAATATAAAAGTATATATGCCAGATAAAAGTTTAAAGGAATTTCAAATTAAAGATTATAATATTTTAAAAGATAATTCTAAAGAAAAAATATTAGATTTAGTTGATAAACGATTTGAAGTTATGAACTTTAAAAGTAATAATGGAGTATACAATATAATTTGTAGAAAGAGGAGAAATAATGGATGAATGTTTTATTAGTAGGGGTAAATGCCAAATATATTCACAGTAATTTAGCGGTGAGGTATTTAAAGGCTTATACTAAAGATATGGATTATAATTGTGATATTATGGAGTTTTCTGTAAATGATAGGGTTGAGAGAATTGTAGAGGAAATAATGGAGAGAAAACCTAGATTACTAGGTTTTTCCTGTTATATATGGAATATTGAATATATAACAAGAATAACAACCTTAATAAAGTTAATAGATAGTAGTATAGAAATATTTTACGGTGGGCCTGAAGTAAGTTATGATTCAGAGAATTTTCTAAAAGCTAACTGTGGTGAATATGTTATAGAGGGGGAAGGCGAAGAAACTTATAGAGAATTTATTTATACTAAAATAAAAGAATATAAAAATGAAGAAATAGATTGTAGTAATATTAGAGGGCTTTACTCTAAAAAGAGTGGACAAATTTACTATGGTGGAAATCGTCCTTTAATGGACATGAATAAAATAGTCTTTCCTTATGAAAAAAATGAAGAGATTGCTCATAAAATAGTATATTATGAAGCATCTAGGGGATGTCCCTTCAACTGTAAATATTGTTTATCTTCAACTTTTCATGGAGTTAGATTTATAGATATTGAAAAGGTAAAGAAAGATTTAAAATATTTTGTTGATAATAAAGTTAGATTAGTAAAATTTGTTGATAGAACTTTTAACTGTAATGAAAGTTTTGCAAATAAGATCTGGAATTATTTAATTGAATTAGGTGGGGAGACTAGATTTCACTTTGAGATATCTGCTGACTTATTAAGCAGTAAATCTATAGAAACATTATCCAAAGCAAAAAAAGGATTGTTTCAATTTGAAGTAGGTGTACAAACCACTAATGATAAAATCCTTAACAATATAAATAGAAATGTTAATTTTTCTACAATAAAAGAAAAGGTGGAGGAATTAAAATGTTTAAAAAATATCATGCAGCACTTGGACCTTATAGCAGGGCTTCCAGGAGAAGATTTTAATTCTTTTAAAAAATCTTTTAATGATGTATATGCAATAGAGCCAGATGAACTTCAATTAGGTTTTCTAAAACTTTTAAAGGGATCAAGTATGAGAGAGGAAGCAGAAAAGTGGGATATGAACTATAGTCCATACCCTCCTTATGAAATATTGAAAACTAAAAATATAAGTTATAATGAATTAATTAGGCTAAAGCATATTGAACATATGGTCGATAAATATTTAAACAGCGGAAAATTTAATAATATATTAAAGTATTTTGTAGAAGGTGATCTTTTTGATACTCCATTTGACTTTTATGAACAGCTATCACTGTTTTATAAAGAAAAAGGATATTTTAAAAGAAATATTTCTTCAAGTGAATATTATAAGGTATTTTTTGACTTCAATAATGAAATATTAAGTATGAACAGTAAATTATTATGTGACATAATTAAGTTTGACTATCTAACCTATAATAAAAAAAGAGGAATTCCAGATTTTATTTATAGAGAAAGTGATAAAAACATAGAAAAACAAATTAAAGAAAAGCTAATTAATAATAATTTAATAAGTTCTGTTAATGATATACATATTGAAAAATTCAATTATGACTTAAATCAATATTTTGTAAATAAATTGATAACGAAGAAGGATTTCTATGTAGGTTTCTCTAATAGTAGCAATAATGTTTTAATGGATCTAGGAATATACTTAAAAAATTAGAATAAAATTCCTAATTAATGAACAAATAATGAACAGTTGGTTAATAATTAGTTAACTTTGCCACTTAGTACGTTTTCATATCTTGTACAATAAATTTTAGCTATATATAATAAGTGGTAAACATAAACCTTTTATAAGTATTTTGTGATGTTTTATAAAGTATATGATATTGTGTTTGAGAGGAGATTATTCCTCTCTTTCCATATAATTATATTTTAAAAGGTGGTGATATTTTGGCATTAGAAGCTATAAACAAAGTTAAAACAGCAGAAGATCAAGCAGCGCAAATATTAGAAAGTGCATTGAAAGAAAGTAAAGATATAATTAAAAATGCAGAAAGAGAGGCAGATAAGCAGTATGAAGCTAGACTTACTGAAGCTTATAAAGAAGCAGAGCAAATAAAATCTAAATTTGTAAGTGAAAGTGAAGTTGAGTCTGAACCTATAATGAAAAAAGGTAAGGAAGAAGTAGATCATATACTGAATGTGGATGCTGATAAATTTAATAGTGCTGTTAAATTAGTAATTGAGAGGATAGTGAATTTCAATGGCAATAGTTAAAATGAAGAAGTTTACGCTTTTAGCCTTTGAGTCACAAAAGCAAAAGCTATTGAAAGATCTACAAAGGTTAGAAAGTGTTCAATTTTCTGAGGTTTTAATACAAGAAGAACTTGAAGAATATTTACAAAAAGACTCTGCTCATATTGAAATATCAGAAATTGAAGAAGATCAAGCAAAAATCAGGTTTGCTATTGATTTTTTAAGCCAGTATGAAGAAAAAAAAGGAATGATTCAGAGCTTAAAAGAGGGAAAAAACACTGTTACCTATTATGAACTTGAAAAAGCGGTTGAAGATTTACAATGGAAAAAACAATACAATTATTTAAAAGAAAAAGAAAGCACTATCAACAAGAAAAAACAGCATATCTCAAAACTATCTAGTGAAATTGAAGAAATAGGCAAATGGAGTAATTTAGATATATCTATGAATGAAGTAAATAATTTTAAAAATTGCATTGCCTATTTAGGGGTAGTTCCTAAGAATTTCATAGATAATTTAAGGGAAGATATAAGTTTTCAATATAATAATTGTTATATTGAGGTTGTAAATGAAGATAATAGAGACAGTAATATTCTAATAATTTTCCATAAAGAGTTACAAAGTGAAATAGAAACTTTACTAAAGAGATATAGCTTTAGTAGGGTAAATTATGATTATGAAGTACCACCAAAGGAAGTTATTAGAAATTTTAAAACCAAAATAAAAGAATTAAAAAGTGAGTTAGAAAACATAAAAAAAGAGATTGAAGAACATGTGAAATATATAAATGATTTTAAACTTATATATGAATATAATGAAAATCATTTACTTAGATTAGAGAGTTGTAATAATTTCTTGAGAAGCAAAAATATTCTAACAATAGAAGGATGGTTACCAGAAGAAACTATAGATAAATTTGAAGAAGCAATAAGTAAAATTCTAAATAATGAATATTATTTAGAATTAGAAGATGCAAAGGGTGAAGATGTTCCTATATTATTGAAAAATGGAGCAGTATCAGAGGCTTTTGAACCAATTACAGAAATGTATAGTATGCCTAGATACAATGAGATAGACCCAACACCATTATTTATGCCTTTCTATTTTATCTTCTTTGGTATGATGTTATCAGATGCTGGATATGGATTAGTTATGTTTATCGGTTCTTTGGTAGCGTTAAAATTCTTCAATCTAGATGAAGATAAAAGAAAATCCATCAAAATGTTCTTCTATTTAAGTATATCCACAATTTTTTGGGGAGTAATGTACGGTAGTTACTTCGGAGATGCAATTAAAATTAGTCCAATATGGATGAAGCCAGATAGTAATGTAATTTTATTGATGATAGTTTCAGTAGCTCTAGGATTAATCCAAATATATGTTGGTTTAGGAATTAAAGGCTATATGTTAGTTAGAGATGGAAAACCATTAGACGCACTACTTGATGTAGGTTTATGGTATTTGACTTTAACAGGAGGTATTCTTTGGTTATTATCAGCTTCAGGTGCATTAAGTAGTTTATCTTCAAGTGGCAATATTCCTACAATTGCAAAATATGCTACATTCGGTGGCATGATATTAATTTTATTAACTCATGGAAGAAGTGAAAAGGGAATAGGCGCAAAACTTGGTGCAGGTTTATATTCATTATATGGAATAACAGGTTATGTAGGAGACTTAGTATCTTATACTAGACTTGCAGCACTTGGACTTGCGACAGGATTTATTGGATCAGCATTTAACTTAATGATTGGGATGCTAGGAAATCCAATAGCAAAAATTTTAGCTGGATCACTGATATTTGTAGTAGGTCACTTATTTAATTTATTCATAAATGCCTTAGGAGCTTATGTTCATACTTGTAGATTACAATATCTTGAGTATTTTAATAAGTTTTATGAAGGCGGAGGCAAAACATTTAGACCATTAAAATTTAGTTCAAAATATGTAAAAGTTGTTAAGGATTAAGGAGGAATTTTCATGACAAACTTAATGGGATTTTTAGTAGACAATGGAGGGATAGTTTTTGCAGCAATGGGTGTTGCATTAGCTGCAATTATGCCAGGAATAGGTTCAGCTAGAGGTGTTGGAATGGTTGGAGAAGCCGCTTCAGGATTAATTACAGAGGAACCAGAAAAGTTCGGTAAGGCACTTATATTAGAATTATTACCAGGTACGCAAGGACTTTATGGTTTCGTTATAGCTCTTATGGTGCTATTCCAAATAAAACCAGATATTACTTTAGCAAATGGTTTATATTTATTCGCAGCTTGTTTACCAATAGCTTTTGCAGGATGGAAATCAGCAATAGCACAAGCAAGAACAGCAGCAGCAGCAATTCAAATATTAGCTAAAAGACCAGAACATAACACAAAAGGTATTATCTTAACAGTTATGGTTGAGACATATGCGTTATTAGGCTTTGTTATGTCACTATTATTAATAATCAACGCTAACTTTTAATTAAGGAAGTGATGACAATGTCAAATTTAGAAAATCTAACTTCAAAGATTATAAGCGATGCTAATGAAAAGGCTACTGGTATAATTAATGATGCTAAAGTAAAAGAAAAAGAGCTAATAGCTAAAAAGAAAGAAGAAGCTGAAAAACTTGCAAAGAATATAATAGAAAAAGCGAACCTAGAAGGTAAGAATCTTTTTGATAGAGCTATATCAAAAAGTGAATTAAAAGTAAGAAATGAAAAATTAGTTGCAAAGCAACAAATAATTGATAAAGTTTTTAATGAATCTATAAAAGAACTTAATAATATGAACTCTGAGGATTATTTAAAGTATATAAGAAATAATCTTAAATCAATTAAACTTCAAGGGCATGAAGAAATAATAGTTTCTGAAAATGATAAAGATAAAATAGGTGAAGAATTTATAAAGGAATTAAATAGAACCATTGCTAAAGATGTTGAAAAGGCAAATATCATATTAAGTAAAAATACTAGACAAATGAATGGAGGATTTATTTTAGCTAAAAGTGGTATAGAATTTAACTATTCCTATGATGCTTTAGTGAATTCTTTAAGATATGAAATAGAAAATGAAGTAGCAATGATGTTATTTGATTAATTTTTAAGGAGGATAGCCATATGGATAGAATGAACTTTACTCATGCTGTGGCTAGGCTAAGAGTTATAGAAAAAAGGCTCCTTGATAAAATGAAAATAGAAAGAATGATAGAAAGTAGTTCTTTGGAGGAAGCTATTAAAATTCTTCAAGAAACTCAATATGGAGATAATATATCTCTATTGAAAAGAAATGAGGACTATGAACTATTATTAAATGAGGAGTTAAAAAGGCTTTACTCTCTTATGTATGAAATTTCTCCTGAAAAATTAATTGTTGATATTATGAGTATTAAATATGACTATCATAATATTAAAGTTTTAAAGAAGTCTGAGATTTTAGGAGGAGATTTATCTTCTTTATTAATTCCTATTGGTACTGTGGAAATTGATAAGTTAAAAAATTCTATAGTTACTAACGAGTTAAAAGAGTTGGAACCTATAATGAGAGAAGCTATTGTAGAAGTTCAAAAGAACTACGAAGAAAATAAGGATTCTCAAAGTGTAGATATAATTTTAGATAATTATATGTATAAAGCTACAATTGAAAAAGCTAAGGAATCCAACTTTGATTTCATTGTGGATTTTATAAGGAAATCAATAGATTTAACTAATATAAAAACAATGATAAGAGTTAAAACACAAAATAAAGATATTAGATTTTTAGAAAGTGTATTGCTGGATAATGGCAATATACCTAAAGAGTTTTTTATACAAGGGCTAAATGATAACTTAGAAAGTTTTAGTAATAGAATATTTAAATATGGATATGAGACTGTCTTAAAAGCTCTAATGGAAGAATATTCAAGCAGTGGCAAATATAATTCTCTTGAAGTTTATTCAGATAATTATTTAATGAGTTTTATAAAAAATGCTAAGAGAATTAATTTTGGTCCAGAACCTATAATTGCATATATAATAGCTAAAGAAACTGAAATAAAAATAATCAGAATAATATTAGCTGGTAAGCTTAATAAAGTTGACAGTAATATTATTAGAGAAAGGTTGCGTGATATATATGCATAAAATTGGAGTTGTAGGGGATAAGGATTCTGTATTGGCATTTAAAGCTATAGGAATAGATGTTTTTCCAGTGGTAGAAGCAGAAGAAGCTAGAAAAGCAATAGATAAAATGGCCTATAACGATTATGCGGTAATATTTGTAACTGAGCAATTAGCACAGCATTTAGATGAAACTATAGAAAGATATAATAAAAAGTTGCTTCCTTCCATTATATTAATTCCAAGTAATCAAGGAACTCTAAACATTGGTAAGAAAAGAATTAGTGATAATGTTGAGAAGGCTGTAGGTGTGAATATCTTATAGAAAGGTAGGTATGTAACTTGAAGAACGGTAAAATTGTTAAAGTTTCAGGTCCCTTAGTTCTTGCTAAGGACATGGATGAAGCTAATATATATGACGTTGTAAAAGTTGGTGAAAAAGGTCTTATCGGTGAGATAATTGAGATGAGAGGCGATAAGGCTTCTATACAAGTTTATGAAGAAACTTCAGGTTTAGGACCAGGAGATCCTGTTACAACTACAGGAGAACCTTTAAGTGTTGAGCTTGGACCTGGACTTATAGAGTCAATGTTTGACGGAATACAAAGGCCTTTAGATGCATTTATGGAGGCGGCAAAATCATCCTTTTTATCAAAGGGTGTATCTGTAAAATCTTTAAACAGAGATAGAAAATGGGAATTTAAACCCACTGTTAAAGTTGGAGATGCAATTGTAGCAGGAGATATAATAGGGATCGTTCAAGAAACACCAGTGGTACTTCATAAAATAATGGTACCTTATGGAGTAGAAGGAACAGTTAAGGATATAAAATCAGGAGAATTTACTATAGAAGAAACTGTTTGTATAGTTTCTTCAGAAAAGGGCGATAAAGAATTAAATTTAATTCAAAAATGGCCTGTAAGACGTGGTAGACCATATTCTAGAAAATTGAACCCTGTAGAACCAATGATAACAGGACAAAGGGTTATTGATACTTTCTTCCCAGTAGCAAAAGGCGGTGCAGCGGCAGTTCCAGGGCCATTCGGAGCTGGTAAAACTGTTGTTCAACATCAAATAGCAAAATGGGGAGATGCAGAAATAGTTGTTTATGTTGGATGTGGAGAGCGTGGAAATGAAATGACTGACGTTCTAAATGAATTCCCTGAACTTAAAGACCCAAAAACAGGGGAAAGCTTAATGAAAAGAACAGTACTTATAGCTAACACTTCCAATATGCCAGTTGCAGCGAGAGAAGCTTCAATTTATACTGGTATAACAATTGCAGAATACTTTAGAGATATGGGATATTCTGTTTCAATAATGGCAGACTCTACTTCACGTTGGGCTGAAGCTCTAAGAGAAATGTCAGGAAGACTTGAGGAGATGCCAGGTGATGAAGGATATCCAGCATATTTAGGTTCAAGGCTTGCTGATTATTATGAAAGAGCTGGTAAAGTTATAGCCTTGGGTTCAGATGGTAGAGAAGGAGCAGTAACTGCAATAGGAGCTGTTTCACCACCAGGAGGGGACTTATCAGAACCAGTTACACAGGCCACTTTAAGAATAGTTAAGGTATTCTGGGGATTAGATGCGAATCTTGCTTATAGAAGACATTTCCCAGCAATTAATTGGTTAGATTCATATTCTTTATATCTAGATAAGATTGGAAAGTGGATGAATGAAAATGTATCTTCCGACTGGTCTGAATTAAGAACAGAAGCAATGGCACTTCTTCAAGAGGAAGCAAACTTAGAAGAAATAGTAAGACTTGTTGGTATAGATGCGCTATCTGAAAGAGATAGATTAAAACTAGAAGTTTCTAAATCTATAAGAGAAGACTATTTACAGCAAAATGCTTTCCATGAAGTTGATACTTATGCTTCATTAGATAAACAATATAAGATTTTAAAACTTGTTTTAAAATTTATGAAGGAAGCAAATAAAGCTCTTGATGCTGGAGTTTATTTAGAAAAAATACTTAATATATCAGTAAGAGATAAAATTGCAAGAAGTAAGTATATATCAGAAACTGAAATAGATAAGATAAAAGAAATTGAAGAAGAGTTAGAAAATGAAATCCAAAAACTAATCATCGAAGGAGGTGTTCTAGATGCTTAAAGAATACAGAACAGTCGCGGAAGTAGTAGGACCTTTGATGGTTGTTGAAGGTGTTGAAGGCGTAAAGTTCGACGAATTAGTTGATATAGAATTACAAACTGGAGAAAAGAGAAGAGGTAAAGTTCTTGAGATTAATGGTAGTAATGCCATGGTTCAGCTTTTTGAAGGTTCAACTGGGATAAATTTGAAAGGAACTAAAGTTAAGTTCCTAGGAAGACCTCTAGAACTTGGAGTATCGGAAGATATGTTAGGAAGAGTCTTTGATGGTATGGGTAGACCGAAGGATAATGGTCCTAAAATTATACCAGAGAAGAGATTAGATATAAACGGAGAACCCATAAACCCTGTAGCAAGAAATTATCCATCAGAATTTATTCAGACAGGTATTTCTGCTATAGATGGACTTAATACTTTAGTTAGAGGACAAAAACTTCCTGTATTTTCAGGATCAGGTCTTCCACATGCTCAACTTGCTGCTCAGATAGCAAGACAGGCAAAGGTTTTAAATTCTGATTCAAAATTTGCTGTTGTTTTTGCAGCTATAGGTATTACTTTTGAAGAAGCAGAATTCTTTGTTGATGAGTTTACAAAAACAGGAGCTATAGATAGATCAGTTCTATTTATGAACTTAGCTAATGACCCAGCTGTAGAGAGAATAGCTACTCCAAGAATGGCATTAACAACAGCGGAATATCTTGCTTATGAAAAGGGAATGCACGTGTTAGTTATAATGACAGATATAACTAACTATGCTGAAGCATTACGTGAAGTTTCTGCAGCTAGAAAAGAGGTTCCAGGTAGAAGAGGATATCCAGGTTATTTATACACTGACCTTTCAACACTTTATGAAAGAGCTGGAAGACTAAGAGGAAAAGAGGGTTCTATTACTCAAATTCCTATTTTAACAATGCCAGAAGATGATAAAACACACCCAATCCCAGACCTTACTGGATATATAACAGAAGGACAAATAATCCTTTCAAGAGAGTTATATAAGAAGGGAATAATGCCTCCAATAGATGTTTTACCATCATTATCAAGACTTAAAGATAAAGGTATAGGAAAAGGTAAAACAAGAGAAGATCATGCAGATACTATGAATCAATTATTTTCAGCTTATGCACAAGGGAAACAGGCAAAAGAGCTTGCAGCAATATTGGGAGAATCTGCACTTTCTGAAGCAGACAAAAAGTATGCTAAATTTGCAGAGGCTTTTGAAAAAAAATATGTTTCTCAAGGTTTTGAAGCAAATAGAACTGTAGAAGAAACATTAAAATTAGGTTGGGATTTATTAACTATATTACCTAGAACGGAGCTTAAAAGAATTAGAGACGAATATTTAGAGAAGTATTTACCTCTAAGAGAGGATGATTAACTATGGCAAAACTAAATGTTAATCCAACCAGAATGGAGCTCACCAAGCTAAAAAAAAGATTAGCCACCGCTACTAGAGGGCATAAATTGTTAAAAGATAAGCAAGATGAGCTTATGAGGAGATTCATTGATTTAATTAAATATAATAATAAATTAAGAAGTGAAGTTGAAGAAAAGCTCCAAGAAGTTTTTAAAAATTTCTTTATGGCAAGTGCAGCAATGCCACCTCAATTCTTAGAGGCTGCATTATCTTGCCCTAAAGAAAGTATATCTGTAGATGTTGAAACTAAAAACGTGATGAGTGTTAATGTGCCAGTAATGAATTTCATTAGAAAACTTGAAAGTGATCCAGGAAGTATTTATCCTTATGGATTTGCATCTACTACAATAGAGTTAGATGAAGCAATTGAAAAATTGTATTTAATATTACCTAAGCTTCTAGAATTAGCAGAAGTAGAAAAGGCTTGCCAATTGATGGCTGATGAGATTGAAAAGACTAGAAGAAGGGTTAATGCTCTTGAATATATGACAATACCTCAACTTCAAGAAACTATAAAATATATAAAGATGAAGCTTGATGAAAATGAAAGAGGAGCTTTAACTAGATTAATGAAAGTTAAAAGTATAATGGAAGAAACACAAAGAGCACAACAACAGCAACAACAAAACTGAGACTTATTTGTCTCAGTTTTTTAATACTTAAAAATTATAATAATTACTTTTAAAAATAAATTGATAAATAATTTTTATTTGAAAAGTATTTGAGTAATATAACTAACTATTATATAATTTAAAAAGAAGGATTACCTTGTGAAAGGAGGATTTAAGACAAATATATGTCTTAATATATATTTATGGCAGTAAGAAAGATACTTCAGTATGGTGATGAAAGACTTAACAAAGTATGTGAACCTATTGTTAAAATTGATGAAGAAATACTAGCGTTAGTGCAGGATTTAAAAGATACTTTGTACAATTGTAGTGGAGTTGGTCTAGCAGCACCACAAATAGGTATATTAAAAAAAGCTATATTGATAGACTTAAGAGATGGATCTGATTCAATAGTACTATTGAATCCTAAAATAATTAAAAGCTCAGGAAGCGAAGAAGATTATGAAGGGTGTTTAAGTTACGAAGATCATGAAGGCTTAGTTGTAAGACCTACTAGAGTAATTGTAGAGGGTATGAATGTAGATGGACAGAAAGTTCAATATGAAGCAGTAGATTTTCTAGCTAGAGCATTTTGTCATGAAATAGATCATTTAGACGGAATATTATATATGTCAAAGGCTACTGAGATGTATGAACTTGTTGATGAAGAGTAAAGGCGTGATTATTTCACGTCTTTATTATACATAAAAAGTATATTAAAGTTAAAATAATTAACTTTAATTTTCAGAAATCTCAATCCCATATACTCCAAAGCTATTACTTCTAAAATAGCTCTTTTTATTTTTGTATATCTTTATATTAGAGGAAAGTTTTAGTGACTTTTCTACATAAATTTTAACATTTTTATATTCAAATGATGTATAATTAGTAATATCATCATGAAAATTTTTACACTCTACCCAAAGTGCTTTAGAGGGGGTATTTCCTCAACATAAATTTACATTGATGCTTTTAATAACAAAAGAATAATTATTTTTTAATGCGTAATTGTATGCATTATCTTCGATATAAATCATATTATCAACTCCAATAACTAATGAGAATATTATACCATATAAAATGCAGAAAAAATTTATAATACTTTTAATATTATAAGGTCTATAAGAAATTGAGGTGCTAATATGGCCATAGAAAAAAGTGAACTGAACTTAGAACTTAAAAAGTTTGAAGAAGTTAAAGATTGGGTTATTATGGAAGAACATAAGACCTCAAAGAAATATAAAGAATATGAAGAAAAGATTTTTGATTTGAAAAAGTCTAGTGGCGGAAGTTTTAGTAATGATTTAATATTAGCAGAAAGAATTTTTCAATTTACAAAAAAGAATTTAAATAAGTATAAGGAAGCGAGTAAGCAACCTTATTTTGCAAGAATCGATTTTAGAGAAAAACGATATGATACAGAAACTTTTTATATTGGAAAATTTGGATTAAATGATGAATTAAAAAGTGAAGAAATTGTAATTGATTGGAGAGCACCTATTGCTAATTTATATTACAGTGGAACTCATGGTGAATCACATTATATATCTCCAGAAGGTATAATCGAAGGAGAGTTAAAACTTAAAAGAAAATTTTTAGTAAGAGATAAAAAACTTATAGATGCTTTTGATGAAGGAATAAATGAAATCATATTAAAGAGCAGTATGGAAGGTAATGAATTAATAGATGAATTTTTAAAGATAAATCTTGAACAAAGCATAAGTAGCAAGCTTAAGGATGTAGTTGCCACTATACAAAAGGAACAAAATGAAATAATAAGAGCATATAAAAATAAAGCTATGATAATACAGGGATCTGCTGGTTCTGGAAAAACTACCGTTGCACTACATAGGCTAGCTTTTTTAGTATATACATATAATGAAATTTTAGAGCACGAAGAAATACTTGTGGTAGCACCTAATGAAATATTTTTAGATTATATTTCTGAAGTATTACCTAATTTAGGTGTGTATACCGTTAACCAAAGTACTTTTGAAAGCTTATGTGCATCAATAATAAACTATAAAGGTAGAATTTATACTAGAGATAAAAAATTATCTTATTTAATGGAAGAGAGTGATGACGAAGATAAAAAATATTTAACTGCCGTAAGTAAAATAAAAGGCTCTTTAAGTTTTAAAGCTATATTAGATAGATATGTAAAATATCTAGAAAAAAAAGATGTTGAAGTTGATGATATAAGGATAGATGAATATATTTTATATAGTTCAAAGGAAATTAAAAAACTATATATAAGAGATTTAAAGCATCTACCAATTGTAAAGCGTAAAGATGAAATTAACCGATATTTTAAACAAAAATTGAAAGATAAACTTGAAAATGTACAAAATCAAATTGAGGCTAACTATAGTTTTAAGATAAAGGATATTAAGGCTAAAGAAAATTTAAATGATGAAGAAAAAAGAAAAATAATTATAGAGCTTTATGATGAACGGGATAAATTTATCAAGGAATTAAAACAAAAAGGAAATAAAGCTTTAAAAGATTTTTTTAATAGTTGGCAGAATGAAGAATTGATTTCTACTTATTATAATCTATATTCAAATGAAGAGATTTTTAATGAGATTACTGATAAAAAAATTCCTTCAAAGCTTGTAAAATATATAGTTAATAGTTCTGAAAAAAATATTAGAGACAAAATTATTGACAGTGAAGATTTACCACATATAGTTTATTTAAAAATGGCCTTAGAGGGTGTAGATAGTAAATATATACATGTAATTGTAGATGAAGCTCAAGATTATAGTTACTTTGAAATGCTTATATTGAAGCTATTATCGAAACAAAACTCTTTGACTATAGTAGGAGATTTAGGACAAGGAATTTATAGTCATAAAGGTATTGACTCGTGGGAAAAGCTTATAGCAACTGTATTTGAAGATGATGCAACCTATGTTTCGCTAACACAAAGTTATAGATCTACAGTGGAAATTATAGATTTTGCTAATATAGTGCTAGATAAACAAAGATTAAATCTAATTCCTGCAAAACCAGTTTTAAGACATGGGGATAAACCTAAAATTACAAAAATTGAAAATACTTTAGATGGAATAAATGAAATAGATAAGATTGTAGAAGAAGTTGAAAACATAAATAAAAAAACTGTTGCAATTATATGTAAGACTTATAAGCAATGTGTAGATGTTTTAAAAGGGTTAAAAGTGCAAAGTAACTATCAGTGGAGTATAGTTGATGAGAATGATAGCAGTATTAAAGGGAATAGGATAATAATTCCTAGTTATATGACAAAGGGGTTAGAGTTTGATGCTACGATAGTTTATAATTGTGATGAAGAAAATTATGGCGAGAATAATCTTGATAAAAAATTACTCTATGTCAATTTAACAAGAGCATTACATAGAGAATATATAATGTATAAAAAAAGTCTATCAAAATTGTTGTAATTTCATATGTTGATAATGGTTATTCCTTGAAAATGACCATTTTATATGTTACCATATAAAGGGTATTGTTTAAGGGAAAATATCTTATAGTGGAGGTCTTGTATATGAAACCAGTTGAATTAAAAGACAAATTATATTGGATAGGTGTTAATGACCCAGAATTAAGAGTATTTGATATTATAATGGAAACTAAAAGAGGGACAACCTATAATTCTTATTTAATTGATGATGAAAAGGTTGTAATTGTAGATACTGTTAAAGATAAGTTTTTCGATCAATATTTAAAGAATATAAGAACCGTTATAGGAAATAGAGATATCGATTACATAATTGTGCAACACACGGAACTTGATCATAGTGGCTCCTTAATAAAGCTGTTAGAACATTATCCTAATGCTAAAATAGTTGGATCTAGAGCTGCTATAAAATATTTAGGTGGAATATTAAATTCAAATTTCCATAATCAAGTTGCTGAAGGTGAGTTAAATATAGGTAATAGAACTTTAGAATTTATTTCTGCACCAAACTTACATTGGCCAGATACAATATTCACATATGATAAGGCCAATAAGGTTCTATTTACTTGCGATGTTATGGGATGTCATTATTGTCCTGAGAATTGTATAACAGATAGTTGTACTGGAGATTATACTGAAGAAATGAAGTATTATTTTGATGTGATAATGGGACCATTTAAAAAGTTTGTTAATGCAGGATTAGACAAAATAGAAAATCTTGAAAAAAATATGATTGCACCAAGTCATGGTCCAGTTCATATCGATGACATAGAGAAGTTTACAAAATTATATAGAGAATGGGCTAAAGAGACTACTGTAGATGAAAAAAATATTCAAATATTTTATGTTTCTGCTTATGGAAATACTGAGTCAATGGCAAAATTCTTAGCTAAGACTATTGAAGATAAGAAAATTAAAGCGGAAGCCCATGAAATAACTACTACTGATTTTAATAAAATAATTGAACTTGTAAATAAGTCAAGTGGTATAATTATAGGCTCTCCAACCATTAATCAGGATGCAGTGGAACCAACATGGAACTTATTATCTCATGTAAGTGCTATAGTAAATAGAGGAAAAGTTGCTTCAGCCTTTGGATCCTATGGATGGAGTGGAGAAGCAGTTCCAATGCTAAATAATAGATTAAAGGAACTTAAATTTAAAACGTTACCAGAAGGATTAAAGTTTAATTTTGTCCCAAGTGAAGAAGATTTTACAGCAGCAGAATCTTTTGTGGAGAATTTCTTACAATTAGTTAAATAGTAAGATAAAGAACACTAAATTAAAAAGAAATTTGGATTTATTCTAATTAAATTATTTTAATATTTTTTATCTTAAGATTAAAGACTACTATTCTAATTTGGAAAATTAGTTTTAATTGCCACATATTTGTTAAAAAAGTATATATAATTTTTTATTTAAAATTAGTACAAAAAATTAAATTATAAAAAGTATATTAAAAAACCGTGATTTAATCACGGTTTTACTTTTACAAATATTTAGATATATAATCAATGATTTCAACACAAAACTCTATGGTATCATTGCCTTTATCAAGTTCTGTATTCAGCTCTACAAAATCCATAGATTTTATTAATTTAGTTTCAAGCAAATATTTTAATATAAATTTAGCTTCATTAACAGTTAATCCATTCTCAACTGGAGTTCCAGTTCCAGGAAGAAACTTAGGATCTATAGAGTCAATATCAAAACTTAAATGCACCGCATCAACTTTATTTTTGATTAAAACTTCTTTAATATCATTTAAGATATCCTCTACTCCTCTTTTTTGAACTTCTTCAGTAGTATAAACATTTAATTTATGGTCTTCTATTAACTGAAGTTCTCCATTATCTAAATCTCTAGCACCTATTATAAATACATTCTTAGGATCTACTTTTCTATCTTCAAAATAAAGCTTTGTTAAAGCATCGTGACCTATTCCCATAGCAGCAGCTAAAGGCATTCCGTGTACATTACCGGATGGTGATGTTTCATGAGTATTAATATCACCATGAGCATCTACCCAAATAACTGCAAGATTATTGTAATATTTACTAGCACCTGAAATACTACCTAATCCTAAAGAGTGGTCTCCACCTATAACTAATGGAAAACTTTCAGACTTTAATGAACTATAAACAGTATGAGCTAAATTTGTATTTACATCTATAATACTGTCAATATATTTCATGTTTTTATGAGCTGAGAATTTGTCACATTCTTTCTTTTCAGGAACATATAAGTTCCCAAAATCATATACAGTATGATTATTATTTCTAATAATTTGAGCTATGTTTTTTTCTCTTAGTCTATTTGGTGCTAAATCAACACCTTTTTTGTCGCAGCCAAAAAATATTGGTACTCCAATTAAGTTAATATTCATAGTTAATTCCTCCTTTGCATTGTATCCTTTGCGATTTTAAATTATATAACAAATTTCAACAAAATATAAGTCCTTTTTTAAAAAAGTATATTATTAAAATTATTAATAAAATATAGAATTTTAAGTCAATACTATATTAAAGGATTTATTATTTGTATGTAGAATAATAAATAGTTATAATACTTTAAGGAGGTAATATATTGAATAAGAAAGAAATACTTAATTTTTTAGAAGAAAACGAATTATCTGATATAAATGAAGTATCTTATGAAAGTAAAGAATTGATTATAGCCTTTAAATATTATTTTGATGATATTGAGATTGAAGCGGCTAATGAATATGCTAATGAAGAATATGAGGGAGAAATAAAGGATGAAAATTGGTATTATGAATATTTTTTACCTTATTTAAGTGACTTTGCATTGGATAATGTGGAGGATATACTAGATGAGTGTGCTGAAGAATACGATATGAACTATGAGTTCATAGCCTATGAACTTACAGAGAAAAAATATGATTATAGTAATTTTGTAGTTGTTTTTTCTAAAGATGAGATAAATAATATTGATGATATAATTTTATATTTAGATGAAAAATAAAACATACAAGACTTCAGAAACTTAATAAGTTTCTGAAGCTTGTACAATTTAATAATGAAATTATGCTCCAAATTTTTTTAGTTTTTGATATTCAACTATATATTCGTCTAAATGTTGAGAACAACTTACAACAATTTTATCTGTAGGCTTTTTAAACATAAGAAGTAAATGTAATAAAGTTTTAAAAGAATTGATTTTTTGTTTTAAAATTTTTACTTTAACAAACATACTTTATCTCCCACACAATTAAATAATCTATAATTACTATCATTTAATTTATACTTTAATTTTAACAAATTAGACAAGAAATGTTAATCATTTTAATTTGCCATTTTTATGTATTTTATTACAATTTATACATAAAATCATAAATAATTTCCAATAAATGATATATACATTTTTTGGAAATTAAATTAAAATGTTGATTTATAGGTATATGGAATAAAATGTAAAATATAAAAATGTCAGATTATAAAATATTTATTTAGAAAGAAGGAATAATAAAATGAATATTGACAAAATCATTGAAAGAATCAATTTTTTATATAAAAAAAGCCAAAATGAAGGGTTAACTGATGAAGAAAAAGTAGAACAACAGGAATTAAGACAAAGATATATAGATAATGTAAAGAGAAATTTTAGGGCTCAATTAGATGGAATAGAGAGAGTGCCGCCAAAAAATGCAAATTAAAATAATTATAAAGTGAGGGTGCAAGATTATGATAGTAACCGTTGAAAAGCTGATAAATAATTTTAATCTAGAGGTAATGTTAAAGGGAGAAACGAATAAAAATATAATATTAGGAGGTATTAATAGACCGGGACTTCAGTTAACTGGCTTTTATGATTATTTTGATGAAAAAAGAGTTCAAATAATAGGGAAGACAGAATATAGCTATTTAGAATCTTTATCTTCTGAAATCAGAAAAGAAAGAATGAATAAATTTTTTTCTTATGATGCTCCCTGTACTATAATAACTCGTTCATTAGAAATTCATAAAGAAGTTTTAGAAGCTGCCGAGAAACATAATTCATGGGTATTGAGAACAGATATGAAGGCTACGCGTTTTGTTAGTAAATTAACTAATTTTCTTGATATTGAGTTAGCACCTGAAACAAGAATTCATGGGGTATTAGTAGATGTATATGGTATAGGAATACTTATTATTGGGGAAAGCGGTATAGGTAAAAGTGAGACAGCATTAGAACTTATAAAGAGAGGGCATAGGCTAATTGCTGATGATGCAGTAGATATTAAAGAAATTGATGGATTTTTATATGGTAATTGTCCTTATATAACTCAAGGTATGCTTGAGGTTAGAGGAATGGGAATTATTGATGTGCCTGCAATATATGGTATGAGTTCAGTAAAATCTAAGAAACAAATCAATTTAGTAATTTCAATAGAAAATTGGAGTAGTAATGAAAATTATGAGAGATTAGGGATAGATAAAGACTATATAGAAATTTTAAACACAGAGGTAGAAAAATTAACTTTACCTGTAAGACCTGGAAGGAACATAGCAGTAATAATTGAAGCAGCAGCAGCCAATTATAGATATAGCTATACATCAAATATTACTGCTGTAGATACCATAGAAAAAAGAATGAATGAATTAAATAATCTGAATTTATAATATAGGGCATGCCCTATATTGTAATAAATAATAAGAACTAAAAAATTGTCATTATTTTTTAGAATCCCATTATTTATTTAAAGCAAAATATATTAAGAAATTTTGCTAATTATTTTCCTTTAAATGATCTAAAATATATTTGTAATTTATAGAATTATTTAGTAGAATGTAGAATATAAGTATATAAAGTGTTGAAAGGGGATCATGCAATGACAGATTTAGTTAAAAAATATGAACTAGCTTGGGACAAGTATTCTAAAGAAGATTTAGAAAAAGTTTTCGCATTATCTGATAGATATATAGACTTTATGTCAAAATGCAAAACAGAAAGAGAGTGTGTTACAGAATTTATAACTCTTGCTGAAAAAAAAGGATATAAAGATATTAACACATACATTGCTGAAGGAAAGAGTTTAAAAGCTGGAGATAAAGTATATGCAAATTGTATGGGAAAGACTTTAGCATTATTTTTAATTGGTTCAGAGCCAGTTGAAAAAGGCTTCAAAATATTAGGAGCACACGTTGATTCACCAAGATTAGATTTAAAACAAAATCCACTATATGAAGATTCTGATTTAGCATTATTAAAAACTCATTATTATGGTGGAGTTAAGAAGTATCAATGGACAACCATTCCACTAGCTATCCATGGAGTTGTTTGCAAAAAAGATGGTTCAACTGTTAATGTTGTAATAGGTGAAAATGATAATGAGCCAGTAGTAGGAATATCTGATTTGTTAATTCATTTAGCTGGAGATCAAATGCAAAAAAACTTAGCTAAAGCTGTTGAAGGTGAGCAGTTAAATGTATTTATCGGAAGTATACCAGTTGAAGATAAAGAAGCAAAAAATAGAGTTAAATTAAATGTGTTAAGATTATTAAATGATAAATATGGAATTACAGAAGAAGACTTTGTATCAGCTGAACTTGAAGTAGTTCCAGCAGGAAGAGCTAGAAGCTATGGATTAGACAGCTCAATGGTTATGGCTTATGGTCATGATGATAGAGTGTGTGCTTATACTTCATTTGAAGCTATGATGAATTTAAATGAAACTGATAAGACTTGTATAACTCTTTTAGTTGATAAAGAAGAAGTAGGAAGCATGGGCGCTACAGGTATGCAATCAAGATTTTTTGAGAATACTGTTGCAGAACTAGTGAATTTAATGGGGGATTATAGTGATCTTAAGGTTAGAAGATCATTAGCTAATTCAAAAATGTTATCTTCAGATGTAAGTGCTGCATTTGATCCAAATTACCCATCTGTAAGCGAAAAACAAAACAATGCATTCTTTGGAAAAGGAGTTGTTTTTAATAAATATACTGGAGCAAGGGGTAAAGGTGGATGTAACGATGCTAATCCAGAATTTATTGCTGAATTAAGAAAAGTAATGGATAAGCATAATGTTTCATGGCAAACTTCAGAACTTGGAAAAGTAGATCAAGGTGGCGGTGGTACAATCGCTTATATTTTAGCTGAGTACGGAATGGAAGTTATAGACTCAGGAGTTGCTCTTCATAATATGCATGCTCCATATGAAATTGCGAGTAAAGCAGATATATATGAAGCTTGTAGAGCATATGAAGCATTCTTATTAGAAGTTTAAAGTTAAAGAAAGAAGGATGAATTAATTGTTCATTCTTCTATTTGATAAAAACCCTCTGTTTTCTAACAGAGGGTTTTTATATTGACTCTCTTAAGTATAGAAATGATATCTTATATGTTAATTCTTAATTTCTAAAGATTTAAGTTATTTTTATAGAAAATTTATTTTTTTAAATTTTAGTATTATATCTCTAATAGCTATTGTTATTAATCAATATGTTTCGTTAAAATTCTTATAATCTTTTAAAATAGTATGATTATAACATAGTATTCCTTTTACTAAAACATACTTCTTGAACTTCTAAAAAATTTCGTCTTACATTCTTTAAAGTTTTCTTTTTTCATCATAATATAAAATATCCATAATTTTTTTAAAATCAGGTTTACATTTTGCAATGAAATTTCTTTTTTTATTGTTGAAAAGTAAATCTTAACCTAAGTAAAGCAGAGGAAAATAATAGGGATAGTTATTTCTCCTTTGTATCCCCTTTACAACAGGGTTAGATGAAATTTTCGAAAAATTTTATCTATTGAATGAGAGGGGAAATATTATGTTAAAAAAGAAAACACTATCAATTATTATATTAAGTTCAATGTTATTAAATACTGCTTCTTCAGCAGTACTAGCTAAACCTGTTGAGAGCCAAAATGACAAGGTTACTACAATTGAAAATCCTACTGAAGATAAGTTTACATTTATAAATAAGGAATTTAAAGAAGTAGTAACTAACGAGATAGAAGCTCAAGATTTTCTTATGAACAATAAAGAGCTTTTAGGAAAAACTACAGGAACCTTTGAAGTTGTAGATACTGAAAAAGATGAACTTGGATATACACATTTTAGAACCGTAATGACTGGAGATGGAATACCTGTATATGGTTCTGATGTAGTTGTTCACGTAGATAAAAATAATAAGGTATATGCAGTTAATGGTACTATAAATGAAAATGTTATGAATATAGAATGGTCAGATCTTGTAAAAATATCTCAAGAAGATGCTCTTAAAATAGCTAAAGATCTTTTAAACATTAAAGATTTACCAAAGGATGCAAATATTAATCCTGAACTTTATATTTATGAACATGAAGGAAAATTCAATGTTGTGTATCTTGTTCAATTGCTTACTCTAGAAAATGAACCAACCAGTTGGCAAGTTTTCGTTAATGCAGAAAATGGACAAATTGTAAATAAGTTAAGCTTTGTTCAAAATGCAGCTCCAGCGCAAGGAACTGGTGTTGATTTAAAAGGTAAAAATGTATCAATAAACACTTACGAAGAAAATGGAAAATACTATCTAAAGGATACTACAAGACTTTCAAATGGTTCAATAATAACCTTTGACTTAAATAATATAAGTGAAAACTCTTATTTTAACTCTTCAAGATATGGTAATTTTAATGGAACTGTAGTTTCAAGTGCTAATAATGCATTTAATACTGAAAGAATGAAAGCTGCAGTAAGTGCTCATAATAATGTTGCGAAGGTTGTTGATTACTATAAAACTGAATTTAACCGTGATGGTATTGACGGTCGTGGTTCTGATGTAAAGATAGGTGTTCATCTAGACAATAAATATAACAATGCTTTTTGGGATCCAAGCGTAAAAGCTATGGTTTTTGGTGATGGAGATGGCAGAATTTTCAGTTCCCTTGCAGAAGCTCTTGACGTTACAGCTCATGAAACTACTCATGGCGTAATAGATTCCAGTTCAAAGCTTTTATATCAAAATCAATCTGGCGCATTAAATGAAGCTCTTGCAGATATAATGGGAGTTGCATGTGAAAATGAACCTGGTGATTGGCAAATTGGAGAAGACGTGTATACACCTAATACTCCTGGAGATGCTTTAAGAGATATGCAAGATCCAACAAGATGTGGACAACCTGATCATGTTAGTGCATACCCAGGTGATGTGAGATATCCAAGTCAATACAATGATTATGGTGGAGTTCATAAATATTCAGGTATAATCCTAAAGGCCGCTTACAATATAGGCTCTCAAATAGGCATGAGAGAAATGGGTAGACTTTTCTATAGAGCTAACCACTATTTTACAAGTACAACTAATTTTGCACAAGCTAGAATATCTACTCTTCAAGCAGCTTCAGACCTTTATGGAAAAGATAGCCGTGAGTATAAAATAGTTGGTCAAGCATTTGATGCAGTTGGTATAAAATAATAAGTAAAAGTTTTAAGGTAACTAAATAACTATGAATCAAAGAAGACTTTGCTAGAATTTTATAAATTATTTAAAACTGTAAAAGCTTTTAACACACTATAGGTAAGATAGAAGATAAAAATCATTTTTATTCGACTCCGTTAGAGAAAAAAATTCACATTTATTTAATTAATGATTACCATGTACTGATAAAAAAATTTTATATTATTTTTAGATAGGATTGAGTAAATAATAATTCACCTTAACTCTTAGAAATTGCATATTCTAGAAAAAGACCTATAGTAATTATACTACGGGTCTTTTTTAGATTTTTGACATACATATTATATTAACATTTTTGGTTTTTAAAAATATTTTGTTAATTTTTATTAAATATATTATGGCTTATCTGAAAGCTCATTATAATAACTGTTTTTCTAGATAAGATAGATAATAGCATTACTTATTTAAAATGAATTTTAGTTTTAATTTAATATATATTAGAAAATTCTCTATGCAATTAATTTTTTTAAATTAATTAGAGGATTTTTAAATATAATATAGAATAATATATTCCAATAATATGTCGATTAAGTAAAAATAAGTAAAAAATATAATGTAAAGAAGAATAGAATGATAGAGGAAGTAATAATAAGTAATAAACTTAAAGATACAATAATTTTAAGCCTAATTATAATAGCATTATCCTTAAAGTAAGGTGAAAAATGGAATAATAAGTGAAGTTATATATTTTAACAAGTGCAGAAGGGAAGAAAATGGGAAAATTTTTATAAAATAAAAGTATACGTAGTTGGTGTAATTTATATAATCTTTAATGCTAATAAATAGTAATTATTAAATTTATTTTGAAAATATATTTAAAATTGAAGAGGTACTTAATCTAAATTAAAATATTAATTAGTAATATTCAATATATGGATAAAACAAAGTCTGTTTTAATTTCAAACCTGAAGAAAATTGGGTTAATGTTATAATTTTATTTAAGAGTAAATTGAACATATTTCTATTATTACAGTCGTCGATTTAAATAATAGTGCATACATTATTGAGTTTGATATATAAATAGAGTTGTTAAAGAATTTTTTAGGTACATATAATAAAAGTAGATAAACGTATTTTTATGTAAAAATACTATTTTAAAATTAAAGATTCATTATTTTATCATAGAACTTTTATATATTAAATAAAGAACTTAATTTGTTTAATTATTATGATGAATAATATATGTTCTTAAAAAATTTAAAATTGTAATAATAAATTCAAAAAATGAACTATCTACATCAACTAATAGGGGATTCTATAAAAATACTTGGAGTATTGACTACACTAATAAGGTTATCTCACATTCGATATGTTATATCGTATGCTATATTAACAAGCTTTCGCTAATATTTACATTTACATTGTGGTATATTCTATATTTTGTGACATATCCACTTTCTGATTGTTGGATTTCCATTTCAAAGTAACAATAACTACATTTTGAATAAAGTTTAATACTTGCATAACTTGATGATTGCACTATTATATTTCTATACACTTCCATTCTGCTGTGTATCCTAGAATCGTTCTAAATTTACCCCAGTTTACTAAACGTATATCTTTTATTAACTTTCCTTTATCATATTTTCACTCTTAAATTCCTAATAATTGTGATTTAGTTATTCTTAATTATCTCATTATTTATTTTATGAAGAAAATTTTAACTTTTTTATGTAAATTTGTAAACATCAATTTAACTATATACATATTATTAATACTTTTTGGTAGATTAATAAGTACTTTTGAAGTTCAGTAGACTTTTAGAAATTTTCCAAATGATGAATCATATTGAAAAATCTTTCAAACGCTATAGCTATGTCTATTCTATATAACTAAATATTTTTGCTATCCACTAAGATAGGCATATAATAGTGTAATTTAGGTTTATTTATTGTATAAGATTAAATTTCTTATTCTTAAATTTTGAAATCCAACTTATTTATCGCATTTATATAATAAACTTAGCTCCGATGTAATCCCTTTGAAGTTAAAATATTATAAACTTCTAGGGATTTTTTTGTATTTTTTTAACTGAATTTTCATATATAAAGCATCTTTTTAAATTATTATTTTCCATTTTTTATAAAGGTTTACATATTTAAGTATTACTTCGTCCTTCATTGATAAATTAAAAACTTCTTTGAGGGGGAAAAATTATGAATAAGCCATTATTTCAATTAATTGAAAATTCTCAAAAAGGAGACAAAATAGCACTTCTGTTGATAATTGAAAAGTTTAGTCCGTCTATAAAAAAATTCAGCAGAAAGTTGGGCTACGATGGTGCTGATACTGATCTTATAATAAGCTTTATAAAGACTATTAAAGAGTTAAAGCTTACTGACCTAAACTTAGAAAATGAAGGTACTCTAGTAAATTATCTATATAACTCCATAAAATTTAAATATATAGATCTTATGAGAAAATATTTAAAAATGTTTAAAAGAGAAACTGAACTAAATCTAGAGATAATAGAGAACAAATATACTTATGAAATTGAAGACAACATTTATGTTGAGGATCTTTTAAGAACTTTATCTAAAATGCAAAGAACAATTTTAGAAGAAAGATATATTAAGAACTATTCAGATATAGAAATTGCGAATAAACTTAATATTTCTAGACAAGCTGTAAACAAAACTAAAAACAAAGCATTGGAAAATTTAAGAACTTATATGAATACTATATCAATATAGATTTTATAAACTATAAGTAATTTACTATTTCATAATATCTAATTTTATATAAAGAATAGTTGATATTTAAATTTGTTGTTTCTTTGGGTATATAGGTAATTTTATTAATGGCAATTATAGTTTGTATTTTAAAAATAAAAAACAGAGAGAAATAAACTAACTATTATTTCAAATTTTAATGAAAGAGTAAATCTAATTAAAGATGTTGAAAATCATATCGAAAACAAAGGAAGATTTAGAATAGATAAAAAAGTTATAAAAATAGACTATTCATAATAGGGAAAATATTTTCCATGTTATGAATAGTCCTTTTTATATCACAGAAAAATATAGTCTAAAGCATATTTTAAAAAAATTTCACTTTGATTATTTTTAAATTTCTAAGGATTTTAAGAAAGCTTCACACCTTTTATTATCAAAATAACAACTTCCTAAATCTCCGTGAGAGGAATCATTGTATATTCCATGAAAATCAGAGCCGCAGGTTAAAGTTTTATTATATTTATGAGCTAAATTAATAAATTTAGCAGTATCATATTCAGTATTAAGAGAATAATAGGCTTCTATTCCATCAAAGTCATGAGAAATTAAGTCTTCAACTTTTGATTTTTTTATAAGAATAGGGTGGGCTAAAGACACAAAAGCATTATGCTCTTTTAGCAACTGTATTCCTTCATCCAGTGAAACTTTTTTGTTTTCCACATAAGCAGGACTATCCTTAGATAAAAACTTTTTAAAAATTTCATCAAAGCTATAATTATATCCTGAATCTATGATTGCCTTTGCAATATGAGGACGGGCTATTATAGGATTACTTGATACTTGATCATAATCTATTATTATATTAAAATACTTTTTAAGATTTTCTATAATTTTTTTACCTCTTTCTGCCCTAAAGTCTTTCATTTCTCTTAAAAAGTTTTGCAGGGATAGAGCTTTATAGCTATCATCTCTAAAATAGCCTAATATATGTATGCTTTCTTTATTATGAATTGTAGAGAGTTCAATACCTGGTAGAATAGTTATAGGAAGTTTCTTGCTATAAATTAAAGCCTCTTCTACACCATCAGTAGTATCATGATCTGTAATAGACAGTATATTTATTTTCTTTTTTATTGCATAATCAACTAATTCACTTGGAGAATATCTACCATCAGATGCAGTAGTATGGCTATGTAAATCTATCTTCATATCATCACCTCATATATAATTTCATAATTTAAAACATTCTTGTTGAATTTTCAAAGTTAATCTCTGATTTTTTTGATATAATATAGATGTAAATGAGAAATATTAAACATATTAACATAATAATGTCTATTAAAGAAATTAATTCGTAAAGAATTAATCTCTTTAATAATTATGAACTGTGTATTCTTTTAAGTTTATTATACCATTTATTTAAACAAATATTATTTTACTAAAGGAGTATATAATGTTTTTAATGATTGATAACTATGATTCCTTTGTTTATAATTTAGTGAGATATTTAGAAGAAATAAAGGAAGAAATTAAGGTGTTTAGAAATGACAAAATAACTATTAAGGAAATTTATGATTTAAATCCAGAAGCAATAATTATTTCGCCTGGTCCTAAGTCACCAGATAAATCAGGAATAATTTTAGAGGTTATTGAAGAGTTTAAAGGTAAAATTCCTATATTAGGAATTTGCCTTGGTCACCAAGCTATTGGACATGCTTTTGGAGGTAACATTGTAAAAGGAGCCTATCCTGTACATGGAAAAATAAGTTATATAACTCATGATAATAAAGGTGTATTTAAAAGCTTAAAAAACCATTTTAAAGTAACTAGATATCATTCTTTAGTCATTGAGAGAAGAACACTGCCTAAATGCCTTGAAATAACTTCTGAAACAGAAGATGGAGTTATAATGGGAGTAAGACATTGTAATTATCCTATTGAAGGAGTGCAATTTCATCCTGAGGCAGAACTTACAGAGTTTGGACATGAATTACTAATAAATTTTATTAATGTTGCAAGAGAATTTAATAAAAATACATCAAGGAGTAGTTATGAGAGTAAAAATTAAAACTGTAGAGACTGATTTAAATTGCTTTGATATATTTTCATTATTTAAGGATGAAAAAGATATTATTTTCTTAGATAGTGCTAAAGATGAGAATAATTTGGGACAGTATTCAATAATAGGTTTAAATCCATATTTAAAATTTAAAAGCAAGAATAATTTATGTACTATAAATGATGAAAGTTTTGAAGGTGATAGTTTTACAGAATTAAATAAAATATTAATGGAGTATAAAATAGAAAACAATACAAATCTTCCATTTATATCAGGGGCTATAGGATATTTTTCCTATGATTTAGGGCGTCAAATAGAAAAACTTCCTGAAAATGCTATTGAAGATGTTTTTATTCCTGATGCTTATTTTAACTTTTATGATAATATTATTATTTATGATAATTTAGATAATAATTTATTTATTACAGCTTTAGGAATACTTAATAGCCAAGAAGAAAGTATAAACTTTATAGAAGAGAAAATTAAATTAGGAGAAAAAAGAGAAAAATTAAACTTAACTAATCTTAAGTATGATATAGAAACTTTTAAATCTAACTTTAAAGAAGAAGAGTATTTAAATACAGTATCTACTGTAAAAGAATATATAAAAAATGGAGATATTTATATAACAAACTTAACTCAACGATATATTAAAGAAATAGTGGAAAAACCTTTTAATATATATGAAAAATTAAGGTCTATAAATCCTGCACCTTTTGCTGCTTACATGGCTTTAGAAGATTTTTATATTCTATCTTCATCGCCAGAAAGATTTTTAAAAATAAAGAACAGAGTTATGGAAACAAGACCTATTAAAGGTACTAGACCTAGAGGGAAAAACATAAGGGAAGATGAAAGATATAAAACTGAACTTTTACAAAGTGAAAAAGATAAATCTGAATTATTAATGATTGTTGATTTAGAAAGAAATGATTTAAGTAAGGTGTGTAAGCCGAATACAGTAAAGGTAACAGAGTTGTTCAAGTTAGAAGAATATAGTACAGTATTTCATTTAGTTTCAACAGTTATTGGTGAAATGAAAGATGAGTATTCCACTATTGATTGTATCAAAGCTTGCTTTCCAGGAGGTTCTATAACTGGCGCACCTAAAATTAGATCTATGGAAATAATTGATGAATTGGAAAAGGTTAGAAGAAATATTTATACTGGGGCTATTGGATATATAGGATTAGAGGGAAATGCAGATTTGAATATTGTTATAAGAACTGCATTAATTAAAGATAATAAAGCATACTTTGGCGTAGGAGGAGGAATAACCTACGAGTCAGTTGAACAAATGGAATATGATGAGACTTTAGATAAAGCTAGAGCTTTAATGAAGGTTATAAAATAGGTGATAAGATTATGGATAATAAGGAAATAGAACAAAGTATTGTTTTAGATGATGGATATGCTTTTGGAAAAGGACTTTTTGAAACTATATTGATATTAAGGGAACCAGTTTTTTTAAAGGAACATATAAAAAGACTTAATGATGGAATAAATCTTTTAGGAATAGATAATTTTATAAGTGAGAAGGATATCAGAGAAAAGGTAGAAGAGCTTAAGCTTATGAACTGTGCTTTGAAAATTATGGTATCTAAAAAAAATATAATCTATTCAAATCGGCCTATAATTTATAGAGAAGAACATTATAAAAGAGGGTTTAATTTAAAAGTTAGTAATTATAAAAGAAATCAATTTTCTAAAACAACTTATATAAAGTCTTTAAATTATTTAGATAATATTTTAGAAAAAGAACTAGCTTTAAAAGAAGGATTTGATGAAGCTATATTTTTAAATTTAGATAATTTTTTATGCGAAGGCTCAGTTTCTAATCTATTCCTTGTAAAAAATGAAATAATTTACACCCCAAAAATAAGCTCAGGTATTTTACCTGGTATAGTGAGAAATTTTCTAATTAATAATTTAAGAAGTAAAGATTATAAAGTTATTGAAGATGTTATCTCATTAGAGGATTTAAAGAACAGCGATGGAGCTTTTTTAACTAATAGCTTAATGGGAATAATGAAAATAAATTCTGTTGATGGTGAAAATATTAAAAATAATAAAATTATAGATGAGATCAAGCTTTACTATGATAATCATATAAATAGTAAATATGGATATTAGCATAGGATAATAGAATGGAGTGTTAAAAATGGTTAATGAAGAAAAAATAAGAGAAGCAGTTTCCATGATTATAGAAGCAATAGGAGAAGATCCTGAAAGAGAAGGATTAAAGGATACACCGGATAGGATTGCTAGAATGTATAGTGAAATATTTTCAGGATTAACTGAAGATCCAAAAGAACATTTGAAAAAGACCTTCACTGTAGAAAATGATGACATTGTAATTGAAAAAGATATAGTGTTTTATTCTATGTGTGAGCATCATTTTGTTCCTTTCTATGGTAAAGCTCATATTGCATATATACCTAATGGGAAAGTAGCAGGACTTAGTAAACTTGCTAGGACTGTTGAAGTCTTTGCAAAACGACCTCAACTTCAAGAAAGAATGACCTCTCAAATTGCAGATTCTATAATGAAAAATTTGCAAACTAAAGGTGCTTTAGTTATTATTGAAGCTGAACACTTATGTATGACTATGAGAGGGGTTAGGAAGCCAGGGACTAAAACTGCGACTATAGTTTCAAGAGGAATTTTTAAAGATAATATATCTCTACAAAATCAAGTTATTTCTCTAATTGATAAATAATTAAGGTGGTCAAATGAAGAATTTAATTGATAATAATGTTAGAATTAACAAAGTTTTAAACAATAAAGAATTTATTAAATATACTAATGAACTGAATAAATTAGAGGAAGAAAGAAAATTTTGTAGACATGGAATAGATCATTCTTTGGATGTAGCAAGAATCATGTATATTAAAGCTTTAGAAAATAATTTAGGTATTAGTAAGGATATAATTTATGCAGCTGCATTATTACATGATTTAGGAAGAGTACTTCAGTATAAAGAAAATATAGGCCATCATGAAGGCAGCGTTATTATTGCTAAAAATATACTAGTTAATTGTGGATATAATGAAAGTGAAATAGATGAAATATTAATGGCAATTGAAAAGCATAGGGAAAAAAATCATGAAACCAATTTATCTAAACTTTTATATAGTTGTGATAAACTTTCAAGATTATGTTTTAATTGTAATGCTATTAATGAATGTTATTGGAATAATGAAAAGAAAAATATGATTATAACCTATTAGTAGGAGAGGATATTATGAATAAAATAATGAAAATAGGAAATCGTGAATTTGAATTAGGAAAGAAAACCTTTATTATGGGTATATTAAATGTAACTCCAGATTCTTTTTCTGATGGAGGAAAATTTAATACTGTAGATAATGCTACTAGGCATGCATTAAAGATGATAGATGAAAATGTAGATATAATAGATATAGGGGGAGAATCTACAAGGCCTGGACATGAATCTGTTAATGAAGAAGAAGAATTAAATAGAATTATTCCTATTGTTGAAGCTATAAGAAAACATACAGACATTCCTATATCTATCGATACATATAAAGGAAAGGTTGCAGAAGAAGCAATTAAAGCAGGTGCATCTTTAATAAATGATGTATGGGGATTTAAAAAAGATCCATATATATCAAAAGTAGCTGCAAAGTACAATGTTCCTTGTTGTTTAATGCACAATAGAGAAAATAAAGATTATAATAATTTAATTGAAGACATGCTAGAAGATTTGAAAGGGAGTATATCTATAGCAATAAGTAGTGGAGTAAAAAAGGAAAATATAATTTTAGATCCTGGTGTTGGATTTGCTAAAACCTATGAGGATAATCTTGAGATTATGAGAAACTTAGAAAAATTTAAAGAACTAGGTTATCCAATATTATTAGGGACTTCAAGAAAATCATTAATAGGCAATACTTTAAACCTTTCACCAGAGGAAAGAGTTGAAGGTACCATTGCCACCACTGTAATAGGTGTAATGAGTGGTTACGATTTTGTTAGAGTTCACGATGTAAAAGAGAATTACAGAGCAGCACTGATGGCAGATGCTATATATAGAAAAAAATAAATTTAAGAGGTATATAAATATGGACAAAATATATATAAAAGATTTAGAAATATTTGCAAATCACGGATATTTTCAAGAAGAAAAAAAACTAGGACAGAAATTTATATTATCCTTTGAATTGGATTTAGATTTAAGTGGTGCTGGAGAGGAAGATAATTTAGACAAAACTGTACATTATGGTATACTTTGCGAGGAAATTGAAAAAGAATTTACTAAAACTAGTTATGATCTAATAGAAAAGGCTGCAGAAGAAATAGTAAATTTTATACTATTAAAATATGAGGCTGTTAATAAAGTAAAGCTTAAACTAAAAAAGCCATGGGCGCCAGTAAGAAAGCATTTAGATTATGTTGCTATTGAAATTGAGAGACAGTGGCACAAAGCATATATTGCAATAGGTTCAAATTTAGGAGATAAAGAAAAAAATATAAGAGAGGCACTTGAAATTATAAGTAATTCCAATCATACTAAAATAAATAAAATTGCAAAGTATTATAATACAGAGCCTGTAGGATATACAGATCAGGGTGAATTTTTAAATACTGCTATAGAAATAAAAACCTTGTTAAATCCCAAAAATCTTATGAAGTTTTTACTTGAAGTGGAAAAAAGTTTAAAAAGAGAACGAATTATAAAATGGGGACCTAGAACTTTAGATTTAGATGTAATATTTTATGACGATTTAATAAGTAGTGATGAAGAAATTATAATTCCTCACCCTAGAATGGAAGAAAGATTATTTGTATTAAATCCATTATGTGATATTGCTCCATATAAGCTTCATCCAATATTAAATAAAAGAATAATAGATATACGAGACAGTATTCTTAAGGATTCTAATAAAAAATAGGACAAGTACTTTAATTTAAAATTATAGATAGTTAATAATTAAGGTTGAAATTAATTTCAACCTTAATTAATTTTTATAATATCAAATTTTAAAATGAGTATATTAGGATAAAAAATATCTACATAGCCCATATAAATTAAAAGCTAATGGAATTTCAGCCATATCGATATAATCCATTGAATATTCTCCATCCCAAGGATAAATAGATATGTATCTTTCATTATACACATTAATAATATATTTCTCATTTTCGAAGGTTATAAATAGCTTATATACAGGTATTGTATCAATATTATCAGGCTTATCAATGAAGTATTCATTTTTTATTGAATTTATAAAACGAAGTACATCAAAAGCTTCTTTTTCCTTTAGATTTTTTTGTTTATATAAATTAATATCAAATACTGCAACTTCATTAGGAGTACTATCCACATAACAATCTATTAAATTATAGGTATGATAGGAGTTAGCAGGTTTTTCATCTTTAAATATATCTTTAATATCATAGCTACATGAGGTAGTTGTGATTAATATTAATACTATTGTAATTAAAGTTAATATCTTTTTATACATAAAAATCATCCCCTTTTTTCTATATTAAACTATGAAAAAAAGAGATGATTTATTACTAAAAATTACTTTTTCACCAAATCCTTTAGTTTAGGATGATTTTCTTCATATTTATCAATAAACTTTTGCCAATATATCTTTATTACACCAGCAATAGGTACTGCAATTAACATACCTATTGCTCCATAAACTGCTCCTCCTACAGCTAATGCAAAAATACAAAAGACAGGGTGTATTCCAACAGTTTTACCAGAAAGTTTAGGGCCAAGCCAATTTCCATCTATTTGCTGTAATATAAATAATAAGATTAATATAAAAAATGCTTTCTGCAGACCGTAAAATACATTTAATAAAGTACCAAAAACAATACCTAAGAAAGGTCCAAAATAAGGAATCATATTGGTTACACCAAAGAATAAACTAATTAACAGCACAAAATTAGAGTCTAATAAGATTAAACCAATAAATGCCGCTAATCCAACAATAGCAGATTCTACTGCTCTTATACCTATGTAAGAACCAATCATTTTATCAAAAGTATTCAATAATTCTATAAATTTATTTCCTCTATCCTCTTTAAGAACCATATACATGAGTTTTTTAAAATATAGAATGAACTGTTCTTTATCGTATAGATAATAAGCAGAAATTACAAAACCTAAAGTCCATTTGATCAAAGAACCTGCTAAAGAACTGGTTATTGATAATAAAGATGTAAAAATAGTAGATAATATAGTATACATATTTGCATTTATTTTATCTATTATGTTATTACTCTGAATCCAATACTTAATTGTATCATTAGTAATATAATTTTCGATGAACTCTATTGTTTTTGACATAAAGGATGGAGTAGCTTCAATTAAAGTTTTAAGGTTTGATATTATTCCAGGTAATAAAAATTTTATATTTAAAATAGTAAGTAAAATTATTATTATAAAGGATAATAACAAACTAAGACCTCTAGAAAATTTAAGCCTTATCTCAAAAACTTTCATTAAAGGATTAATACAATAAGCGATAATTGCACCAATTATGAAAGGAGATACTATGGTTTTTAATGAGCTGAATAAATCAACAAAGATTTTATAATTATTTATTAATTTAATACCAATAAAGGTTAATAATACAGCTAATATTATTTCTCCATATTTTTTTAAAGATTTTAGTATATATTTCATACTACACTTCCTTTCTTATGATATAATACCAAAACTTACATATATACTATATCATAAACTTACATTGGTTAAAATTATCTTTAAAGATTTATTGAGTTATTTATAAGAATTTAATAATATTACTTCCAAATTGTTATAGTCAGATATAAAATAAAATTATAAAAGGTTAAAATGAGGTGAAAAATATTGAAATTTATTATTGATAGATTTGAAGAGAAGTTTGCAGTTTGTGAAAATGAAAAGGGAATAATGGTGAATATTCCTAGAGATACTCTTCCTAAGGAAGCAAAGGAAGGGGATGTGCTTATTATTGAAGAAGAAAATATTTATATAGATGTAGAAGAAACAGAAAAACTAAGAAAAGAAATAGAAGAATTAGTTAAAGATCTTTGGGAAGAATAATATCTTTCTATACTATTTATTATAAAAAGTATAGAAAGATATTAAGTTATATGATAAAGCTTAAGGAATAAAAAAGTACTTATTAAAAAAATTAATAGAAATGCAGAAGAGGACTAAATTTAAAATTTAAATTTTTTTAGATTTAGTTCTTTTTATTGAGAGCTAAGTTTATAAATATGAAATTTAATTAAAAAATATAATTATAGTTTACATAATCATAATTATGAATTCTGAAATTTTAAAGTAAACTACACTCTCAAAAATTAGCTAACGACAATAAGTTATAATTAAAAACCAAAAATAAATATATAACAGTACTAGAGAGGATTTTTAAATCTTATAACGAATTTTATTTTAGAGGTGATTCATTATGGAATTTAATTTAAAGATAAATGATGATCAAGCTTTGGAGATATTGAAAGTCGTACATGAAAAATATATGCAGGCAAAAGTGTATTTTAAAGAGCATCCTAAGGAAGAGGATAGAATTGGTGTAACAACTCCTGAAGAGCTAAAAACAATTCATAACAATATATTAAAACAACTTCATGATAAGGACTTATTTAAAGTATTAGAAATTATTAATTAATAATGTAAATTTATTGAGAAAATAATCTATAAAAGTAAGAGGCAAACAAGCCCTATATATTTACTTTCATAGATTATTTTTTTGTTTATTCCGTACTAAATGTACTTATGTAAGGTTTTTGATTTAAATATTTAAATATTATATGCGGAGTTTTGTACATAAAATACAGCACTTGAGGCTATTATATAAATTCTTAAATAAATATATAATTATACTATACAAAATATATTTGAAACTGAGTATACAAATATACTCAATCACATGTGGTTAAATATGCTTGTTATATTTCTAGGGAGGTTTGAAACCATGATTAGCAAGAGCATTAGAAATGCTCAGAAAAAAGATATTAATGCAATAGCAGAACTTATTTATAGTACAGAAAATGATCAAGAGTATGTTTGGGGAGGAAAGTCTAAAAAAGAAAATATAAAAATAATAAAAAAACTTATAGCTATTCCAAACACTAGATATTCATTAGATTACACAAAAGTGATAGAGCACAACGGTGAAGTTGCAGGTATTATAATAGTAATACCTCATGAAAAGCTGGATAAATTAAACATTAATACAGAAAAAATAATATTAAGATCATTAAATGGCTTTAAGAGCAAATTTACATTTTTAATTGAAGGATTAAAATATATTTTCGTAAAAGAATGTAATAAAGGTGATCTTTATATTGCCAACATTGCTACTAGTGAAAATGTAAGGGGATTAGGCTTCGGTAAAACCCTTATGGAGTATGCAGAAAGAGTAGCCAAAGCAAATCGTTATAAAAGATGCGTTCTGCTTGCAAAAGACGAGACTACATCAAAATTTTATAATAAGATTAATTATAAAAAATTAATTGATAAAAATATATTAGGTAATAGAATTATAAAAATGGCTAAGCCAATAATATAATTTATAAAGTTTACTTTTAATATAGAATGAGGTCTTATGGCAATTGTCATAAGACCTTTTATAATTCACAATGAATTTTAGAAGAAGTACTCTAATTATAGGCACAATATATCCAAAATAATATTTACAGAACAGATTCAGCTAGTTTTAAGCTTAATACTAATACTGTACACAAGAGATAGAAAATAATTTAAAAAATAAAAATCTGAAAGAACGTATTATATACGTTTTTTCAAATCTCATTAAAATGGTGCCGGTGGCCGGGTTCGAACCGGCACGGTATCGCTACCGGAGGATTTTGAGTCCTCTACGTCTGCCAATTCCATCACACCGGCATATTTTTATTTAATTGCTACTTTTCTTTCATTCTAGAAAGAACTCCCAATTAACTTAGAAATAGGGCTTTTTACCAATCCCCATTTAGTACATTGTTATATTAACATATTATTTAAAGTTTTTCAAGGTTTAACTTATAATTATATAAAAATAAATATTTTTATAGTAAAAGCCTTATATAGATAAGCCAGCTAAAAAGTTAATATATAACTAATAACTACACCATTAAATATTTAATTTCATAGCTTAAAATAATGCACAATTCACAATTAAGGTTGAAATTACTTTTAATCAAACCAATTTCTTTAATAGATTTTTTACTAGCAATACAATTGTTAGTTTTTTATAATAAGCTACTGAGTAACTTCAAAAATAAATCAATTCTAAATTTCTCAGCTTCCGCTGAGGAATATCTATAATTATGAACTTTACATTGTAAATTATGAATTTAATAGTTCTAATTATAATACTAAAAATACCAACTAATTTCACCTATACGTTAATTTTAGAACTGTATATCTCCAGTTACATGGATTAGTTCTTATTCTTATTGCAAATTGTATTTTACATATATATAATATGGGTGTAATAATTTAGATACTTATATTCATAAAGAGGTGTGGTTATGAAAAGAATATTAGATACGATAATTGAAAACAATAGGGAATGGACTAGTAAAGGTACTGTAGCTTCCTATATACCAGAACTAGCAAAAGCAAATCCAAATGTTTTAGGTATTTGTGTAACAACTTTAGATGGAAAGGAATATTATTCTGGTGATTACGAAACTAAATTTACTATACAGAGTATATCAAAAGTAATTACATTAATGCTTGCAATTCTTAATAATGGGATTGAATACGTTTTCTCAAAGGTAGGAATGGAGCCTACAGAGCTTTCTTTTAATTCAATAACAAATTTAGAGACAAGCCCTCAGAGAAAGCCTTTAAATCCAATGATTAATGCAGGAGCTATAGCAACAAGTTCTTTAATTTCTGGTAAAAACTCAGAAGAAAAATTTAATAACATACTTAGCTTTACTAGAAAAATCTGCGAAAACAATTCTATAGATATAAATAATGAAGTATACGAAAGTGAGAAAGCTACTGGAGATAGAAATAGAGCATTAGCCTATTATATGAAGAGCAATGGTATTATTGAAGGTGATGTAGACGAAATACTGGATGTTTATTTTAAAGCATGTTCTATGGAGGTTACCTGCAAGGATATAGCAAGAATAGGTGCAATGCTTGCTAATGAAGGAGTGCTGATGAATCAAGAAAGAGTAATTTCAAGAGAAGCTTGTAGAATAATAAAGACAATAATGGTTACTTGTGGCATGTATGATGAATCTGGTAATTTTGCTGTACATATAGGTATTCCTGCAAAAAGTGGTGTAGGCGGTGGAATAATGGCAGCAGTACCTAGAAGGATGGGAATTGGAGTTGTAGGTCCTTCATTAGATCCAAAAGGAAATAGTATAGGTGGAATTAGGGTATTAGAGAATTTATCAAGAGAATTAGATTTAAGTATATTTTAATACTTTTGATTAAGAGAAAATATTCTTAAAGTTTTTAACAGGTTATATAAAAACAAGAGATTGTATTTATCTCTTGTTTTTTACAATTAATTTTAAATTTAAAGACTACTATTTTTACTGCAGCCTTTATTTAAAATATATTGGACATAATAACTAATAAAATAGTTGCTTTGTTGTTAATAATAGTAAGTAATGCTATAATAAACTATCATATAAATATTGACTAAGAATGGAGAAATGAGATGTTAAGATTTTTAGATAGTGGAGAATCTCATGGTAAAGCTTTAGTTGCTATATTAGAAGGTATTCCATCAAATTTTCATTTAGACATAGATTTTATAAATAATGAGTTAAGTAGAAGACAACAGGGTTATGGCAGAGGTGAAAGAATGAAAATTGAAAAAGACTCTGTTGAAATTTGGTGTGGATTAAGAGGAAATACAACAACAGGAAATCCTCTAACCTTAGTTATATTTAATAAAGATTATGAAAACTGGAAAGAAATTATGAGCAAAGAACCAGATGAGGAAAATAAAATAATCATTCCTAGACCTGGACATGGTGATTTAGTAGGTTTTTATAAATATAATACTGGAGACATTAGAAATTCTATTGAAAGAACTTCTGCTAGAGAAACTGCAATAAGAACAGCAGTAGGTGCTATTTGTAAAAACATATTAAAGTTTTTAGATATAGAAATAAGAAGCAAAGTGCATACTATCGGAACTTATTGTGATGATAATGTAGATTTATTTGATAATAGTATATATGAGGCCATTAATAATAGTGAGCTAAGAGTTTACAACAAAACTATAGAAGAAAAAATAAAAAAACAAATAGATTTATGTAAGATTGAAGGTGACACATTAGGAGGTAGCATTAAACTTGAAGTAAGCAATGTCCCTATGGGAATTGGAAGCTATGCTCATTATGACAGAAAACTTGATGCTATTTTATCCTTCGGTATTATGTCTGTTCAAGGTATTAAAGCAGTGGAGTTTGGTGATATACTAAATAAAGATAAAATTTTTGGAAGTAGCTTTAATGATGAAATTTACTTTGAAAAAAATACTATAAAAAGAACTTCTAACAATGCTGGAGGAATTGAAGCGGGAATATCAAATGGAGAGAATATTAAAATAACTGCTTTTATGAAACCAATACCTACAGTTAAAAAACCTTTAAAATCTGTAAATTTAAGAGATAGAACTAATATAACAACAAGATATGAAAGATCTGATGTATGTGGAGTTATTCCTGCATCAGTGGTTCTTGAAAATGTAATAGCTTTTGAACTTTTAAAGGAAATCTTAAACACTTATCCTAGCGATGATTTTAATAGTTTAAAGAGATACCTTAACAAATAAAAGTTATAGCTATAAAATTTACTTTTAAGATTGGCCAATAAATAAATAGAGGTGAAATTATGTCAAAAGAAAGATTATTAATTTTGGATGGTAATAGTTTATTATACAGAGCCTTTTATGCTATGCCTGCATTAACCAATTCAGAAGGAATATATACTAATGCAGTGTATGGATTTACAAATATGTTATTTAAAATGATTGAAGATATAGAGCCTGATTATATTGTTACAGCTTTTGATAGAGCTGCTCCTACCTTTAGACATGTAGAGTATGATGAATATAAAGCTGGAAGGAAAAAAATGCCTGATGAGCTTGGAATGCAATTTCCAATAGTAAAAGATTTGCTACAAAAAATGGCTATTAATATATTTGAAATTGATGGTTATGAAGCTGATGATTTAATAGGAACCTTATCTGTATTTGCGGAGAAAAATAACATTGAAGTATATATAGTAACAGGAGATAAAGATGCACTTCAGTTAGCCACAGACAACGTTAAAATAGTTATTAATAAAAAAGGGATGACGGAAAAAGAAGTTTACGATAAAAATAGAATGATTGAAGAATTTGGAGTTACTCCAAAGCAATTTATAGATGTAAAGGGATTAATGGGAGATAAATCCGATAATATTCCTGGGGTACCTGGCGTAGGAGAAAAAACTGCCTTTAAGCTTATAAAAGAATATGGAAGCATAGAAAATCTTCTACAAAATTTAGAAAATGTTAGTGGAAAAAAATTAAAAGAAAATCTAATTGAAAACAGTGAACAAGCAATATTTAGTAAAAAGCTTGCTACTATAATTACTGATGTGCCTGTGGATATGGATTTAGAATCTATAAAATCTAAGAAAGAATATGATAATAAAGGGTTAAAAGAATTGTTCCATAAGCTTCAATTTAAATCATTATTATCTAAAATAGATAATATGAATGGTCAAGACAATATTGAAGAAAAAGTTGTAATTAATATGGAATATACAACAATTGAAGATTTAACAAAATTAACAGAATTAATAAATGATATAAAAGAAACGGTATTTTTAACTTTTAAGCTTAAAGATGTAAATGTATATTCAAAACTAGAAATTGAATATATATTTATTATTCATAACAGTAAATATTACATTATTAACATAAGTGAACTTATGAATAAAGATTCAAATGAAACAATAAAAGTTCTAAAAGCTTTATTTGAAAATGAAGAAATAAAAAAAGTTTCTCATGGATTAAAAAATGTATATACAGCTTTAAATAAATTAAATATTGATTTAAAGTCAGTAGAATTTGATAGCGAAATTGCCGCCTATTTAATAGATTCTTCTAAATCAGAATATACCTTAAAAACTCTTATAGAAGACTTTATAAATGAAACAGTTAGTGGAGAAAATTTAGAATTAGAAATTAATTCTTTAGCTATGCTTCCTAAAGTTTATGAGGAAGAAAAGAAAATAATAGAAGAGCTTAATATGAATGATCTTCTATATGAAATTGAACAACCTTTAACTAAGGCTATTTCTATTATGGAATGTGCAGGTTTTAAAATCCATAGAGAGAAATTAGATGAACTTGGTGAGAATTTTAAAGAGGAAATTGATAGTACATCTAAATCAATATATGAAATGTCAGATGAAATTTTTAATATAAATTCACCAAAACAACTAGGAAAGATATTATTCGAAAAACTTGATTTACCTGTAATAAAGAAAACTAAAACAGGCTACTCTACTAATGCGGAAGTATTAGAGGCTTTAAAAGATAAGCATCCTATTATAGAAAAAATAATTTATTATAGACAATTAACTAAACTCTATTCCACATATATTGAAGGACTCAAGGCAGTTATTGATACTGATGGAAAAATTCATTCTAGTTTTAATCAAACTGTTACAACTACAGGTAGATTATCAAGTACAGAGCCAAACCTTCAAAATATACCAATAAAATATGAGATGGGAAGAGCAATAAGAAAGGTATTTATTCCTGAGAACGAAAATTCTCTTATTTTATCAGCAGACTACTCTCAAATTGAACTTAGAGTATTAGCTCATATTTCTCAAGATGAAAATCTAATCAATGCTTTCAAAAAGCATAGCGATATCCATACTATAACTGCTTCAGAGGTATTTGGTGTTCCTATAGATGAAGTTACTTCCACAATGAGAGGTAATGCTAAAGCAGTAAATTTTGGAATTGTTTATGGTATAGGAGACTTTAGTTTAGCTCAAGATTTAAATATTACAAAAGCTGAGGCTAAAAAATATATTGATAATTATTTAGAAAGATATCCTAAAGTTAAAGAATATATGGATAATGTAATAAATGAAGCAGAAAATAAGCAATATGTTACAACTATTTTAAATAGAAGAAGGTTCATACCTGAAATATCTGCTTCAAATAAAATTTTAAAAGCTTTAGGTAAGAGATTAGCTATGAATGCACCTATTCAAGGTAGCGCAGCAGATATAATTAAACTTGCAATGGTTAACGTATATGAAGAATTAACTAAGAGAAGTTTAAAAAGTAAGCTTATATTGCAAGTTCATGACGAATTAATACTAAATGTTTATAAAGATGAGTTAGATGAAGTTACAACTTTAGTAAAAAAAGAAATGGAAGAAGTTTTAGATTTAAGTGTTCCTCTTGAAGTGGATATAAATATTGGAGAAACTTGGTATGAAGCAAAATAGTACCATAGTAGTAGGTCTTACTGGAGGTATAGGCAGTGGGAAAAGTACCGTTTCAAACATGCTTATAGAAAGAAATATTCCAGTAATTGATGCGGACAAAATTTCAAGAGAGGTATTAATTATTTATCCGGAGGTTCTATGGTCAATAAAAAAAGAATTTGGTGAAGAAGTTTTTGATGAAAATGATAATTTAGATAGAAAAAAATTAGGAGCTATGATATTTTCTAATGAAATTTTAAAAAAAAAATTGGAAAATATAATAATACCCTATATTAAAAAAGAAATTTTTGATAAAATAGAGAAGTACGTGAAAGCTGGAGAAAAACTTTGTATAGTTGATGCTCCTACACTAATTGAAAACAATCTTCATAAATATATGGATGAAGTAATAGTTATAGTAGTAAATGAAAAAATTCAAATCAAAAGAGTAATGGCAAGAGATTCCCTAAGTAAAAAAGATGCATTAAATAGGATTAATAGTCAAATGCCATTAAAAGAAAAGCTTAAATACGCTACTTATACTATTGATAATAGTGATACACTTTCACATACAGAAGAACAATTGGATAATATAATTTTTAATTTATTAGTAAGGGGGAACAATGAAAAAATTTAAAGCATTAATTAAACTATGTATATTTATCTTGATGATTTATATGGTTTTTAACTACAAAAACATCATCAAAACTATATATCCTTTAAATTACCAAGAGCACATACTCACTTATTCTAAGGAATATAATTTAGATCCAAATTTGGTGGCAGCAGTAATTAAAGCAGAAAGCGACTTTGATAAGGATGCACTCTCTCATAGAGGTGCTTACGGACTCATGCAAATTATGCCGGATACTGCTGATTGGATAGCTGCTCAAAGTGGCATGAAGGAAATTACTTATGATGCTTTATATACACCTGAAATAAATATAAAAATGGGATGTTGGTATTTAGATAATTTAAGTAAAGAATTTAATGGTGACATTAACTTAATTTTAGCTGCTTATAATGGTGGAAGAGGTAATGTCCAAAAATGGCTTAATGATGAAGAATATTCTAAAGATGGTAAAAACCTTCATTTAATTCCATTTAAAGAAACTGATGGTTATGTAAAAAAAGTAAATAAAAATTATAAAATTTATAAAAAGTTATATGATTTAAAATAAAAGGCACTTTTCAGTGCCTTTTTAAACTTTATAAGTTATATTTGTTTATATATAAAAACGCAATATTAACTAAAAACCTATAAATATTATTGTTATAATAATGTAAATATGATATTATTATAATACAAGTTTATATTATATATACGCGGGGATGGCGGAATTGGCAGACGCACCATCTTGAGGGGGTGGCGAGTGTACACTCGTACGGGTTCAAGTCCCGTTCTCCGCACCAATAATACAAACCTATTTTAAACTAAGTAGGTTTGTATTTTTTATATTAAATTAGATTATTGTTATTAATTCGATACTATCAAAAAGCAAAGTGCAAAAATATATGAAATGAATGAGTATTGACTTTCAAAAACAGTAGATTCATTTTTTCTATAAAAGAATACTATTGATAAAGATGTTAAGGATAAAAGTATGCTGAAATTAATAAGGAATAAAACACTTAAAAATTAATTCTTTTCAAAGTTAGGTCTAAAAACATAACTAGTCAGTATATTAAAATTCATTCAATTTAAAGAACCACCGTGCATCAGATTGGTACACGGTGGTGTGAGAGTCCTGTAGTATAATTATTTTAGTCTTCTATAACTGTTCTTGGGGTTGCATTTTTAACTACAATAATTCCATTATAGGCTTTGCTTGGAATCATGTTTAAGGTGTAGAATTTTTTAATTTTTCCCTGCCAATCATTAAATTCAGCACCGATATTTGCCATTGGTTGCTTTTCGTCAATAATGCTTTTTAAAATCGGATTAGATTTCGCTTTTTCAAAATCCATAAAATATTCATTTCCAGGTAAATCTATAAATTGGTCCACAAGTTCATTCTGATTTGTAAGAGTAAAGTTTTTAACTTCATCATTTGATGTAACTGCTGTAAAAGTACTATTATAAAAATCTGTTCCAATTGCATAATAAGCATCGCCAAATTCATCAGCTAAATGATTGCCCATAGAAGTATAGACAGGTGAAACTGAAGATTTTTCAATATGTCCATTATGACCGTTAATAAATATCATGTCACTTCCTTCATGTTCTAGTATCCATTTTACTTTATTGCTCATATATTCATCTCTCATCTGTGAGTAATTAACCTTCCCATCACGTAAAGTGGCATTTTCTTTTATGGATTGAGCAAACTGAAGTGCTAAAGAATACTCTTTTTCATTTGTTGCTTTTATATATCTATTCTTATTTAATTCCATTTCGGATATTAAATTTTCTATATTCTTTAATGCTTCTTTCACTTTTGATGGATCTTGCGTATATACAGTATCGTCATTTAGGTCTACTAGTAAATCTCTATACTTGCTTGCCATATCTGGGTTTATTTTTTCAATATATGATAACAATCCTTCTTTATTGTTATCATATCTTTGCATATCAAAGCCATAAAACTTGATTTTTTGCGGTTCGCTCAAACTCTTGTTATAATCATGTATCCATTGAATTAAGTCAACCATTTCCTCTGTTATATAGATACTAAATCCAATTTGAGCAACTGCTTCTTTTGCAGTTCCTTCTCCATTTAGAATATAATTATTGACTTTTTGACATCCACCAAAATCTCCTTCAATAGCAAAAATCCTGCAACCATTATTCTTCACTAATGCTTCGAAGACTTCTTTTTTTAATATTTGAAACTCTTCATTGCCATGGGTAGCTTCTCCAAGTCCTACAATTTTGATGTTGTCTGGCATTGTAATAGAATCAATTCCTGTAATATATTGTTCCATATTTTCTGCTAATTTTGTTTCTTTTTTGCAGCCAGAAAACAGTGACATTATAGTAAATATAAATGTAAATAATAATAGGAAGTTTTTCTTTTTCAATTTAATATACACCTCTCAATTAAATTTCCTTATTTGATAAAAAATTCTCATATGCTTTTTTTGCTTTTCTTGCCCAATATCCGTTTAAAACAGTACCAATTATACAAAGAGTAATTGGAAGAACTCTCATAAGCATAAATGGAAATTCAAACCAGAAAGCCTTCCAAAATTCTGCTCCTTGTCTTTCCCAAAGACCGGGTGTTAAAAAGAAAAGCTCAGATAAATTAAAATTAGTACTTACTAATGTTACAACTATTATGCAAATGAACCATTCTAAGCATCTATGTTGTAGACGGACATACCGATCTGCCCTTGATTTCTCGTCTGAAAATATATCAGATGTAGTCTCCTTTGATAATTTTAAAAAATATTGCTGACCGGATCCTTGTGTTCCGTAAATATGTTTCCAGCCACTATCTTCAAACATAGAAATATAATCTAGGAAATTTGATTTTTTATAAAAAATACGATAATCCACCTTGTAAGAACTAATCTTTGGAGTAGCTTTTTTAAAATGATATATTCCAAAAGCAGAGTGCCTTACAAACTCAAATCCTTTTTGTGCCATATGATTTAGATATTGCTCTTCCTGTTCAAAATTGGTAAAGACTTTAAGTTGTCTCATCTTCATTTCCTCCTAAAAACCAAATTCTTCTGCTATTTTAATAATATGTCTTAATCTCATTATCTCAAGCTTTAAGACCTCATGTCCGGCATCAGTAAGTTTGTAAACTTTTCTTCGAGCATCTTCTGATTTTACTGATTCAATCAATTTTTGCTTTGTTAGGTTATCGAGAGCACCGTACATAGTTCCTGCAGCAATTCTAACCTTGCCATCACTCAATTTCTCCACCTTTTGCATTACACTGTATCCATGTGCTGGCTCTTTCAATGCAAGCATAATGTAAAATGTAGTTTCTGTTAATGGTAAAAACTTTGTTAAATTCATTTTTATCCTCCATTTTTTATACAATACAACTATATAGTACAACTATATAGTTGTATTGTATATCGTCAAACTGTATATGTCAATGAGAATAAAAAAGCATAATTTAATTTATTACCAAATTACAACTTATAATAAAAATATAAATTTCCTTTTTAATCCTTAATTAAAGAAATCTATTTTGATCTATTATCACAATAATTTTATGCAATTCTTATCCTAAAATAAGAATTGCCATATTGTTTATAAAAGGGAAAACTAGATAATTGTAGAATATTACCATAGAAAGGGGGAAAGTTTATGAGGAATAATAGTACACTTACGGGATTTATGACATTTTTTATAATATTAACTATTTCAATAATAATATCACCAAAATTTGCATGGTCATTGTTAATAATAGTGCCTCTAGCTTACTTAATATTCTTATTTAAGAAAAGCAACAAATTTAAATCTCGAAATATAATAATTAAAGGAATAATTAGTGCATTTTTATTATGTACAGTTCTTACTGGAATTGGAGGAATAGCTGCTGAATTTGAAACCTCTAATGAATCTACTAAAAAGATACAACAGATAACTAGTAATAAAAATTATGTCTCAACAACTGAAAAACTATTAGAAGAAAATTTAAAAGATGAGAAAGAAGAGGCAAAAAAAATAGCTGCTGATAAAGCTAAGCAAGAAGAACAACACAAAAAAGAAGCAGAGCAAAAAGCTCAAAAGGTAAAAGAAGACCAAGCTAGAAAAGAGGCTGAAGAGAAAGCAAAAAGAGATGCGGAAGAAAAGAAACAATTAGAGGAATCTATCAAAAATAATAATGTTAGTGAAAATAGTAATATTATAGAATCTGAAGTAGAATTAGAATCTCAAATAGTAAATGATGATATAAGCGTTGTTGTATACATAACCAAAACTGGAAAAAAATATCATTCAGATTGGTGTAGATACTTATCGAAAAGTAAAATAGAAACTACTTTAGAAAATGCAATGAATAGCGGATACACGCCATGCTCTAAGTGTGGTCCACCACAATAAAAAATTTTATTATTTATAAAAAATCTATTGGAGACCATAGTGACTCCAGTTTTGACACAAGAAAAGATTGACTCTATAGAAGAATTACATTAGAGTATGAATGACAATAGAAAATCGGGAGATTAATTTTAAATGTTGTGTATTTCTAAAAATTATCTAGAGACGATTGGAGGTATTTGTTATGTCAAATATTATTATAAGAGAGTATAAAACTCAAGATTGGCCACGTATCGAGGAAATACATGATTGTGCTAGAAAAATAGAACTTCAATTTGCTGGGTTGGAGGATGCATTTATACCATTTGCTCAGGCTGCTATTGACGAGGGATTATTTGATTATACGGTGGTAGTTGGTCAATTAAATGATAGTGTAGTAGGATTTGTGGCGTATTCAGAAGATGAAATTGCGTGGATTTATGTCGATCCTAGTGTTATGAGACAGGGCATCGGAAAAAGTTTAGTTAAACATGCCATTGAAAATACGACCTGTAGACCACTTATGTTAGAGGTTTTGGTAGGAAATGAACCTGCCCTACGCTTATATGAGGCAATGGGGTTTGAAACCTTAGAGATTCTTTCGGGCTCAATGCCGGGAAATGAGTCTTTCAAAGTATCTGTACATTCCATGCAGCTGAAAACAGCGTAGTATAACCAAAGCGCAATTCAAAGACATAAGAGTATGAAATGCTGTTGGAAATTTATTAGGAATGGGTAGGATAAGTTAATTGCTACAAATGTAAAAAGCAAAGCTTTGAAATTCAATTACCATAAATAGTTGAGGCAACGTAGTATGATGAAAAAATAAAGTAACATACTACGTTGTTGTTTTTTAGATGCTTAAAATAAAGACATAAAAACTTTTTATTCATTACCTTTAAGTATAAACATTTCGATATATTAACTATTTTCTCATAATTAGAAAGAGCTTATAAATTAGAATTGTATTATAAAAATACTGTGAGCCTTTATGTAAACTGCATAATATATCTTTAAAAGACTTATATTTATTCTTGACTATTATTAGCATCAAAAAGTACTTTTAAGTATTTGGTAAATTCTAATTTATCTTCGTCACAAACTCCTTTCAAAGAATTATCTAAAAACTTACATCTTTCAATTAATACATTTTCTAAGACCTTATGACCTTTATCTAAAACTTTAATTCGTACAATTCGTCTATCACGTGGATCCTTTATTCTTTCAACTAATAAGTTTTTTTCCATTCTATCAATTAAATCTGTAGTAGTACTGGGCACTTGATAAAGTTTAGAGCTTAATTCGCTTATTGTTAATTCTCCATTACATATAAGATATTGCAGTGCATCAAACTGTGCTGGAGTTATATTATAATCATCTAAAATTCTTCTTCCTCTTTTCTTAATAATAAAGCAAACTCTTCTTAGTAATACCTCAATATTCTCTATTAAAGTATCATCATAAATATTCATATATTCAACTCCTGTACATAACATTTCGACTCGCGAATTATTATACACTTATTTGAATAATCAGTCAATTATAGTCTTAACTATACTAAGCTTTTCAAACAAATGGCTGTCGAAAAGAAAATGCGTACGAGTGAATGCTGAGTTTGAACAAAATGAATATGCAGCAGCATGGAGCTACGTTAATATGTAGTCATTATACAGAATTTGCAGAGATGACGGTTTTATAATTTAAAATGACCTATCTATAATATTTTATAGTTTTTATATATTCATGTAGATGTATGGACTTAAACTAGGCATAATTATATATTGAAATTAAAGATGAAAAAGAGTATAACATTAGAAACTCACAAGAATTAAAACTTCAGCATAATAGCAGGTTTTATGTTTTGCAGGTTTACGCGCTCAATAAACTAAAGTCCATAATAATAAATGTTCCCTAAAGGTAAGTTACTAACAGAAAAGTGCGTACTTGTTAATTAGATTATGAAGGCATATAATAACATCATTAAAGATATAAATTGTATGGGGGTAATATTATGAAAGTAGTTGCTTTTAATGGAAGTCCTAAAAAGAATGGAAATACTTATGAGGCAATAAAAGCTGTGGGAACAGAATTAGAAAAAGAAAACATAGAATTAGAGATTGTTCATGTGGGAAACAAATTAATACAAGGATGTTTGGCATGTAATGGATGTGGTAGAAACAGAAATGAAAAATGTGTTATTAAAAATGATGAAGTGAATCAGTGGATTCAAAAAATGAAAGAGGCGGATGGAATTATTTTGGCATCCCCTGTATACTATTCAGCTATAGCAGGAACTATGAAATCATTTTTAGACCGTGCATTTTATGTATCCTCTGCAAATGGAGGAATGTTTAGACATAAAGTGGGCGCTAGTGTAGTTGCTGTAAGAAGATCTGGAGGAGTTCCAGCATTTAATCAATTAAATAATTACATTAACTATTCAGAAATGGTAATGCCTACATCAAATTATTGGAATGTAGTTTATGGTACAGTTCCAGGTGAAGCAACTCAGGATGAAGAAGGAATGCAAATTATGAGAGTCTTAGGTAAAAATATGTCATGGCTTATGAAGATTATCGAGGCTGGTAAAGAAAATGTAAAAGAAAATGAGAAGGAACGTAAAGTATTTACGAACTTTATAAGATAGAATTAGTTTATAAAAAAATGAACATATATCAAATGATAAATAAATAGATTTTCTGTGAGATAAAAATGAAATGTGTAACGAATTGCTACACATTTCATTTTTTATTTGGTTTTCTTTTAAGAAGTTGGCAATCTTATCATTATACTTTATTAATGATAGTAATGGTAGAAAGAAATTTAAAACAGTTGAACTTCGTTACGGTAATGTTATGTGGTAAAATATTACTATAAGTAAAGCCTTGATTATTTCCTACTAACCATCTATTTACTTATTTAGCCTTTGTCGATAGGAGGAATAAAAAATGAATAAACATAAAGCTATATTATTTGATGCAGGAGATACAATTATTAAGTATATAAAAAATAATCCTTTAGAGGGAACAAGGAAGTTATTAGAAAAAGCAAATAATCCTGATAAGGTGACAGCAGAAGAGATACAAGAGTATGCTATAGAAATGGGGAGAATTTTTAACAACGGAAGAGAAACTACTGGTATCGAATATAATATGAGAGCTTTTCAAAGGTTTCTTTATGAGATGCACAATATTTATTTTGATTTAACTCCTCTAGAAATAGAGAACATATTTAATAAAGAAGCTTTTAGAGGAAAAACAATGGAAGGAGCTTTAGAATTTCTTAACTACTTAGAACAAAATAATATTAAAAAAGCTATCTTAAGTAACTCTACTTTTTCAGAAGAAGCTATTAGGACAGAATTAAGAAATTGTAGATTTGAATTTGTTATTTCCACCAGTGAATATGGTTTTAGAAAGCCAGATAAAATGATTTTTCAATTGGCATTAAAAAAGTTAAGTTTAGATAATAATCAAGTATGGTATATAGGAAATAGTTTTAAATATGATGTAATAGGGGCACAAAATGCTGGAATACAAGCTGTTTGGTTTAACAAACAAGAAAATAATGGAGATATAGAAAAAGATAATGGAGATTTCCTAGAAGTAAATAGCTATAAGGAGATAGAAGATTATTTAGAAGATATTATAAGCTAGTTTCCAGGGATAATTGTAGACCTACACTGCAAGGTTGAATTTTAATAGCTTGTAAAAAGAAGATTTTTGGCGTTTTATGTAAGCTAATTTAATATTATATATTGATATAAATTATTTAAGGGTATATAATATTAATTGATAATCAATATCGTTTAGCTATATTTATTTGATTATATACTTAACAGTAGAAAATAGTAGTTTAATAGAATTACTAAGAGTTTTATAATTACTAAGAATATTAATTTGTTATAAATTATAATTATATTACATTTTGAATTTACTTGGAGGTGATACTTATGAATATATTTATAAATACTACACTAAGTCCAGTTGCTCTTGCAGCAATAGGTACAGGATTTACTTTCTTAGCAACAGCCTTAGGTGCTGCAATGGTATTTCTTTTTAGAGGAGAAATAAAGCCAAATTTGCAACGTATATTTTTAGGCTTTGCAGCAGGGGTAATGATAGCAGCATCAGTATGGTCTCTTATTATTCCTTCTATAGAAATGGCAGAAGAACAAGGAATGATTGGTTGGATACCAGCTGCAGGAGGTTTTGTTATCGGTGGATTATTTTTACTTTTACTTGATAATTTATTACCACATCTTCACTTAGATAGCGATCATCCTGAGGGACTTCCGTCATCTTTAAAACGTACCACAATGCTTGTATTTGCAGTAACTCTACACAATATTCCAGAGGGGTTAGCTGTTGGGCTTGCTTTTGGACTTGCAGGAAGTGGACATTCTACAGTTAGCATTGCATCAGCGTCAGCTCTTGCAATTGGAATGGCACTGCAAAACTTCCCAGAAGGAGCGGCTATATCATTGCCACTTAAAAAAGAAGGATTATCAAATACAAAAGCTTTTATATATGGAGCATTGTCAGGCATAGTCGAACCTATAGCTGGAATTATTGGAGTATTGTTAGTTGGTTCAATTCAAGGAATTATGCCTTGGTTTTTATCCTTTGCAGCAGGTGCTATGATATATGTGGTAGTGGAAGAATTGATACCTGAAGCTCATCTAGGAGAGCATTCACATTCAGGAACTATAGGAGTAATGGTTGGCTTTCTTATTATGATGGTTCTTGATGTGGCGTTAGGATAGATAGTCTTTTTATGAATAAAAAATAACAGCCTTGATGACTTTTCTGTTCATCAAGGCTGTTATCAATTTAATACTATCTAATGATAATCTTTTAGTGAGACTAAATCTTTATTCTGTGATCCTATTGTACAGATGATGATTTTAGTAGTGGTATATATCTCATTTATTTTTATTTCAACTTCCATGGAAGTACATATAAAGATTAGACAAATTATCTTACTTCAATAATTTCTGTTCCTTCTCCACTATAAAATATTGTATTAAGATGTTCCCAAGGTCTTGTTTGCAGGGGTGAACATTTTATACTAACTTTTACAGTATATCTTCCAGGTCTTGCATAAGTATGTCTCGGTGAATCACTTTCACTAGTGTTTCCATCACCAAAATTCCATAAATATTTTGTAGTATAGGATGAATGCGAAGTTAAGTAAGGTTCATTTCCATTAAAATCTTTAAAATTAGCTTTAAAATCGAAAGTACCATTTAGCAAACCTATAGGTCCAGCAGGTCCTTTAAGTGATTTAATATCTACTTTTAAAGGTATAACTTCATATGCTGGATATCCTTGAAGAGATACATCTGCTAAATTTTTTGCTGAAACATTGATGAAAGAACATAGTAAAACAGTTAATACTAGTGTAGTTAATGAAATTATTTTTTTTAAAAAATCCTTTTTGACCATAATAAATTTCCTCCCTTAATACCATTAAATTAAATTCACTAGATAAAATTTATTACTATTAATCCCATAGCATCCCCCTTTAGATAATACATAAAGTACGTATTTCATATTTGTTAACATTTATTTCTAATATTGTAAAATATTAGAAATAAATGTTAAAGCATAAGACTTTAATAGGTATTTTTAATCCATAAAAAATATCTATATATCGACTTTCAAGTAAATAAATCATATAAATAGGTATACATATTGAGGTATAAGAGATTGCAAACTTTTAAAGAATATATTTCAAAAACACCCAGTCTAAAATTTATTTTAAATATCAAAAATATTTATTAATAAATGAACTTTTAAAGTATTTAATATGCATAAACATGCTATATATAGAATGCAATACAAGGAAAAATATATTATTTTACTATAATATTACAATTTTTCTTTTAAATTGATGTTATAATTTATATAAGTAATTATGATATATAGCTTAAAATTAAAAGGGAGTATATGAAATAGAGGTGGGTTAATGACATATTTAAGAAAACCAGAATGGTTAAAGGTAAAATTGCAAAGTGGTAAAAATATCAATAAGGTTAGTTCTTTGCTAAGCCAGTATAAATTAAATACAGTTTGTGAAGAAGCAGGATGCCCTAATCATGGAGAATGTTATAATAAATGTACAGCAGCATTTATGATTTTGGGTAAAAATTGCACTAGAAATTGTAAGTTTTGTAAGGTTACAAAAGATGCCCCAGAAAAAGTTGATCCTATGGAGCCATATAATTTAGCACAAACTGTAAAGGAAATGAACCTAAAACATGTAGTAATTACTTCAGTTACAAGGGATGATTTACTTGATGGCGGGGCTAATCATTTTGCAAAGACTGTAAAAGAAATTAAAAAGCTAGATAGAAAAGTTACAACAGAGGTGTTAATACCTGATTTTAAAGGCGACATTAAGGCATTAAAAACAGTAGTAAATTCTAATCCTGAAATAATTAATCATAATATTGAAACTGTAAAAAATCTATATAATAAAGTTCGTCCTATGGCAATTTATAAAAGATCTCTAGAACTTTTACAAAACATAAAAATGCTAAATCCAAATATTTTAACCAAATCTGGATTTATGGTAGGATTAGGTGAAAGTGAAGAAGAGGTTATAGAGCTAATGAAGGATTTAAAGAAAGTAGATTGCGATATATTAACTATAGGACAGTATTTAATGCCATCAAAAGAACATATAGATGTTGTAGAATATATTCATCCTAATACTTTTAAAAAATATGAAACTATCGGTAAAGATTTAGGCTTCAAATTTGTGGCTAGTGGGCCATTAGTAAGAAGTTCCTATTATGCAGCAGAAGTTTTTGAAAGCTTATTGAAAGCCTAAAATATAAAATTATATTGTATTTAAATTGAAAACCCAATGCTCCTTTATAGCACTGGGTTTTCAATTTGATTAATAATTGCTAACTACTTTTTAGTTATAATATAATCCATATATTGATAAGTAAGACATTTCTACAATAATAGGTATATAGTAAAATTTAAGGAGTGAAATATATACATGCTTATTTTTATACTAATATTAATAAATATACCAATTTATAAGGTTATATTTAAGTTAATATTTAATAGTATTGATGATTTAAATGAAAGTATTAGATATTCCTTTACACCAGATTTCTTTTCACTTTTCCGAGGGAAATATTTTAAAGATAAAATGGCAGAATTTAAGCTCAGCTGCTTTATAGTTTCTTGTATACTTGTAGTTACGGTGGAGTATTTTTTCCTTAGCAGAATAATGGAGTGGTTTATATAATAATTTACATGCTTTATTTCTCATAGCTATTAATTTATTTGTGAAAAATCTATAATAGAGAAGCCTCTATAGAAACTTATGAATTTGATTACTACAAAATACAGTTGTAAAAATAAAATCATACTTCATATATTGATAATCCTTTTATATGCATATATATAATTGAGGTGATAATATTATGGCACTGATAAATAAAGGTGATATACTAACGATATCTGCAGGACATTGTACTAAAACAGATCCTGGCGCTGTAGGATATAGAATTGAAGCTGAATTAAATAAATTAATAACTGAGGAATTTGTTAAACTATGTAATAAATATGATTTAACAATATATGATGTAACACCATATGATGAAGATTTATCTGTAAATGATAGACTAGTACTAGAAGTAAATAGAGCTAATAATTATAAACCGAAGCTTCATATATGTATGCATCATAACTCCTCTGATGGAAATGGTTATGGTACAGAAGTATATGTATTTTCCAATTCTGGACTAGCTTCAAGTTATGCTAAAGCAGTAGTTGATGCTATATCCAATTTAGGATTTAGAAATAGAGGAGTAAAAGAAAATAAAAGTTTATACGTTCCTAGAGAAACTAATATGGCTTGTATATTACCAGAAATTGCATTTGTAGATAATAAAAATGATATGAATTTATGGCAGAAACTTGGACCATATACCATAGCTAAAAGTATATTTAAAGCGTTAACTGATATTGATGATAATAATAAAGAAACTATTCCAGCTACGGCTGTAAAAAATATGAAGGATGATGATTATTCCATGAAAAATAAAATAGCACAAATCACTGCCGATATTTTAAATGTAAGAAGTGGGCCTGGTATAAATTATTCAATAATTGGACAATTAAAAAAGAATGATAAAGTTAAACTATATAAAAAATCTAATGGTTGGTATTCTATATATTATGGCAATAGCGGAGGATATATAAATATTAATTATGTAAAGATTTTATAAGTCTAATATATTTCTCAAAATTCATAATCTGATTATTTCTAGATATATGTTGCAAAAATATTAAATATTGTTATAATGAAATTAAAGAATTAAATAACCTTATTGCTAGGGGTGCCTTATGGCTGAGAGGGCAGATTTTGCCTAACCCTTGAACCTGATGTGGTTAATACCACCGTAGGGAAGCAGAATAAATGCACTTTTATATGTATTTTAAGCTTGCCTTTGGCAAGCTTTTTTAATTTAAATAAAAGTATATTAAAAATAACAATCTTTCAACATTTTGTTTTAGGAGGTGTCAGTATTTTGTCTATATATAGAGTTATTGATGCAAATATAAATAGGGTATCTGAAGGCATTAGAGTATTGGAGGATCTATGTAGATTCTACTATAATGATGAAATAAAAACTAAAGAACTTAGAGAATTAAGACATGATGTAAGAAAAACTTTTGACAATGACCAACTTATAGCGTATAGAGATTCAATAAATGATATTGGTGCTGCTATATCTTTAAAAACTACTGTAGATAAAAAAGAAACCATTGAAGCATTAATAAAATCTAATTTTAAAAGGATACAAGAAGGACTAAGAACTATTGAGGAATTATTAAAAATATTAGGGTACTATGAATATGGTAAAAAATATGAAGCTTTAAGGTTTAAATCCTATTATCTTGAAAAAACTTACCCAAATAGAAAGTTTTATTTTAAAGACAGTATTTATGCTATTTTAGGAGAAGATTTTTCTAATGGAAGAGATAATATTCAACTAACTAAGGAACTGATTGAAAGTGGTATTAAAATAATTCAATATAGAGAAAAAAATAAAGACAAAGTTTACAAATTAAATCAATGTAAAATTATTAGGGAATTAACTAAAAAAAATAATGTAACTTTTATTGTAAATGATGATATTGATATTGCATTAGCAGTAAAAGCTGATGGTATACATCTAGGGCAAGAAGATATGGATTCACTAGAAGCAAGAAAAATAGCACCTAATATGATAATTGGACTTTCTACCCATAATAAGAATCAAGCTCTTTTAGCTTTAGAAAAGAAGGTTGATTATATAGGTGTAGGACCAATATTTAATACTACGACCAAAAAAGATGTAGAATATTCAGAAGGGTTGGAATATTTAAAATGGGTGTCAAAAAATATAAAATTACCCTCTGTAACAATAGGTGGCATAAAAGAAGAAAATTTAATGGATGTAATAAGCCATGGTAGCAAATGCTTTGCTATGATTTCTGAACTTATTAGCACAGAAAATATAAAAGCTAAAGTTAATAATATTAGAAAAATAATAAATGGGATAAATGAGGAGGATAACTATGAATTACACAACTCAAATGGATGCTGCTAAAAAGCACATTATAACAGAGGAAATGAAGATTGTTGCAGAAAAGGAAAACATAGATATAGAACAGTTAAGAATTTTAGTTGCAGAGGGTAAAATAGCAATACCTGCAAATAAAAATCATAAGAGCTTGTCACCAGAAGGTGTTGGACAAGGTCTTAGAACGAAAATTAATGTAAATCTAGGAATATCAAAGGATTGTGCTAATATTGAAGCAGAACTTGAAAAAGTCAAAATGGCCTTAGAAATGAAGGCGGAAGCTATAATGGATTTAAGTAATTATGGTAAGACCTATGATTTTAGAAAAAAATTAATAGATATGTCACCTGCGATGATTGGTACGGTTCCAATGTATGATGTAGTGGGATTTTATGATAAAGAACTCAAAGATATAACTGTAGATGAGTTTTTCGATGTAGTTGAAAAACATGCTATTGATGGAGTAGATTTTGTTACTATCCATGCGGGATTAAATAGAGAGACTATAAATACTTTTAAACGAAATAAAAGACTTACTAATATAGTTTCAAGAGGTGGATCATTACTATTTGCCTGGATGGAATTAAATAACAAGGAAAATCCATTTTATGAGCACTTTGATAGATTACTAGACATTTGTGAAAAATATGATTTAACATTAAGTTTAGGCGACGCTTGCAGACCAGGCTCTATAAATGATGCTACTGATGCCTGTCAAATAAAAGAACTTATGATATTAGGAGAGCTTACTTTAAGAGCATGGGCGAGAAATATACAAGTTATAATTGAAGGACCAGGTCATATGGCTATTAATGAAATAGAAGCTAATATGTTACTTGAGAAGAAACTTTGCCATGGAGCACCTTTCTATGTATTAGGACCATTAGTTACGGATATAGCACCAGGATATGATCATATTACAAGTGCTATTGGTGGAGCTATTGCAGCTACTTATGGAGCAGACTTTTTATGCTATGTAACTCCAGCAGAGCATTTAAGACTTCCAAACCTAGAAGATATGAAAGAGGGGATAATTGCTTCTAAAATAGCCGCTCATGCTGCTGATATAGCTAAAAATGTAAAAGGTGCAAAAGATATAGATTATAAAATGAGCAAAGCAAGACAGGCGTTGGATTGGGAAGAAATGTTCAATCTAGCTATTGATGAAGAAAAGCCTAGAAGATATAGACGTGAATCCATGCCTGAACATGAAGATAGTTGCACTATGTGCGGTAAAATGTGTTCAATGAGAAACATGAACAAAATTCTTCAAGGAAAAAATATAAATATTTTAAGAGAAGATGATTAAAAAGACCATTTTAAAAGCTAATTTTGTAAAATTTAATAAAATATAAAATTAGAAGGTATATAATTTAGAAAAATAAATTTAAATTATATACCTTTTTTAATTTCACGTAATCTTATAGATAATTCAAATCTTGCTATAAAGAAAAGGTTAATTATCTTATTAAAGAGTGTGCTGTATCTATAATTATTTTTTTACATTTATTGCAGTGGTATGCACTAACTTTACATCTGGTAAAAAAGTCTGTCTCATCTAAAATAATACAATCTGTACCCTTAAGTTTAGAAAAGATACTTCTTTTATGAGTCGAATCTACCCATATTAAATTACTTCTTCCATCAGCTTCAATATTTCCTGGATACATTTCATTTTTACAATATAGACATTCCATAATTAAATTTACTCCTTAATATTTATTATATTTTGTAACTTTAATAAAAATATTATTATATTTTAAGATACTATAGAATCACTAAATTTAACCAGTTTATGATATCTTCGAATACTTCCTCATTATTTATTTCATTTAACATTTCATGCCTTCCATCTTTATAGATTTTATAATGAAGATTTTTAATACCTAAACTCTTATATAAATTAATTAAATTATCTACTCCTTTTCCATATCTTCCAACAGGGTCAGCATCACCAGAAAAAATGAGTATAGGTAAGTTCTTAGGGATTTTTTTAAAATTTTCTTCTTTATGAGTTATTTTTAGCCCCTTCATTAAATCATAAAAAAAAGAAGTTGTAAAAACAGTTCCACAATAAGGGTCATTTATAAATTTCTCCATTTCTTCTTCATCTCTTGTGAGCCAATCTACTCTTGTTTTATTTTTATGTATTCTCTTATTATAAGTTCCAAATATCATTCCATCTAAAAGCTTACTTTTTGCTTTTCTTCCACGAATACGCATTTCAATACTTGATATAAAAATACCGAAATTTAACATTAAGCTAGGATTTCCATTAGTTCCTGAAATAATTGCACCGTTAACAGTATCTCCATATTCTTCTATATATCTTTGAGTTAAAAAAGAACCCATACTATGTCCCATAATTATTATTGGCAAATTAGGCTTTTCTTCTTTTATAAAACTATTTATTCCCTTTAAATCTTCAACCATGGTGTGAAAACCATCATTATCACATATATATCCTAAATCTTCAATATTACTGCAAGTTAATCCATGACCTCTATGATCACCAGCGTAGACTATGAATCCATTATCTACTAATATTCTTGCAAATCTTTTATATCTTATTGCAGATTCAGCCATTCCGTGGGCAATATTAATAATTCCTTTAATTGAATCCTTGTCCTTTGGCTCCCATTTATACATGTTCATCTTTAATGAATCTTTAGTAATGAAGGTAAAATTTTTACTTAACATTCAATTCCTCCTAGTGTATAAATCCTTAAAAACATTATACTATAATTTTCCATATAAATAGTTGGTTTTGCATATAATAAAACTTTTTCCTCGCATATATCATGTATATGTAGAAGTAAATTTATCCTAATTAACTCGTTGTGCTAGTTAATCACTAGCAATATTTACAAATAGAAAAACTCTAGCATTTTTGCTAATCTATCATCAAAAGAACCAACAATCAATGATAGGAGGAAAGCAATATGCTAGAGCTTAATAAAAATTCTACCATAACAATAAACAACTTAAAAGATTTTATTACTGTCATTTATGTTATAATTGACGATATTTACCAAAAAGTAACTCCAGCATACATAAAGTATCGCCGTAATATTGATAAAGCAATAATGTCAGATAGTGAAATCATAACTTTATCCTTAGTGGGTGAACTTTTAACTATTGATTCCGAAAAAGCATGGTTTGGATTTTCTCGAAAAAATCTAAGAGATTTATTTCCTAAATTTTGCACTAGAACAAGATTTCATAGAACTAGAAAATCTCTTTTTAAAGTAGTTGAAGTTATTCGTAAGGAACTAACAAGTTTCCTTAACTATCAACATGATCAGGTTAGAATCATAGATAGTATGCCTATACCAGTATGCGCTTTTGGTAGAGCACACTTTCACAGATCTTTTAAGCCGGAGGCTGCCTACGGTAAATGCGCTTCCAAGAAACAAACTTACTATGGTTTTAAATTACATGCTGTCATAGCTCTAGATGGATATATATCAGATTTCATCTTAACTCCAGCTGATACAGACGATAGAGTCGCAGTATGGGACTTAACAGCTATCGCTCCATTTACAACAGTTATCGGAGATAAAGGCTATATTGGAGAAAGTTTAGCTTTACATTTGAAATCTGAAAATCACATAAACCTAGTAACTATAAAACGTACTAACTCTAAAGTTAAAGTTTCAAAACAGTTCAGGCGAATGATTTTTAAAGCTCGTCGAAGAGTTGAAACTTCTTTTTCTCAGCTTTCTGGACAATTAAATATCCAAAGAGTTTTAGCAAAATCTATGTGGGGACTAGTTTCTAGAATAACAAATAAAATTTTAGCCCATAATCTTTGTTTTTTCATAAATAAAATCTTAAATATTAATCCTAATATTGCGAAAATCAAAGATTTAATATTTGGATAAAACTTTTTAAAAGAACATTTTAAATTCTTAGGATTACTATGCTAATTTACTGTGGAATAATAATCCTATTAATGAAAAATTATCTTTTAGCACAACAGGTTAATTAATAAAAAGTAAGGTTAATAGTAAAATATGTTATAATATTTTAAACTATAATAAATTGATTTTATTACTTTATTTTAGAGAAAAGGTCATTATTTATTCTCTTTATTTTTATAAAAATCATATAGTAAAATTTATTAACTAATTATAACGAGGTATAGAAATGAATAAACAAGCTAGAATTTCCGTTAGAAATTTAGTGGAATTCATATATAGATATGGAGATTTAACTAATGAGTACATAAGCCATGGAAGGGCATTAGAAGGCACAAAAATACATCAGAAGGTTCAAAAGCAATTGGATAAGGAATATGAAGATATAGAAAATGCAAAGTTTGAAAAAGAAGTGCCTATAAAAGAAACTTTTAAAGTTAAAGACTTTGAGCTAACTTTAGAAGGAAGAATTGATGGTTTAATAATTTCCCAGGAAATTACAAATATATTGGAAATAAAAAGTACTAAAAGACAGCTCTTTGATATAACTAATGAAAATTTGCTTCATAGTGCACAAGCTAAGCTCTATGGGTACATGTATGTATTTGCTAATACCCTTAAAGACATCAATATAACAGTTATGTATGTTAATACAGAAAGTTATGATATTAAAGAATTTACAACAAAGTATAGTTTTAATGACCTTGAAGAATTTTTTTATGAAACTGTAAATAAATATTATCAATGGTTATTATTAAATCATAATTGGATTACGGAAAGAAATAGTTCTATTGATAGTTTACAATTTCCATTTAATGAATATAGACCTAATCAAAGAGAGCTTGCAGTAACAGTTTATAAAACTATTAAACAGAAAAAAAACTTATATTTAGAAGCACCTACTGGAATAGGAAAGACCATATCAACAATATTTCCTTCTATCAAAATATTAGGTGAAGATTTAGGAAATAAAATATTTTACTTAACTGCAAAAGGCAGTACAAAACTTATAGGTGAAAAAACTATCAATTTACTTAAGGAAAAGGGATTGAAATTAAAGACACTAACAATTACTGCAAAAGAAAAAGTATGCTTTAAAGATAATTGCATCTGTAATAGCGATTTTTGCGAATATGCTAAAGGGCACTTTGATAGAGTTAATGATTGTATCTTTGAAATAATAAATAATGAAACTTATATAAATAAAGAAATTATAACGAAATATAGCAAAGAATATAAAGTTTGTCCTTTTGAAACTTCTTTAGATTTAATATCCTATTGTGATTTTATTATATGTGATTATAATTACGTTTTCGATATGCAAGTTTCATTAAAAACTTATTTTAACGAAAGTAAAAATAATAATATATTCTTAGTAGATGAGGCACACAATTTAGTTGATAGAGCAAGAGAAATGTATTCAGCTACTATAGATAAAGATGAAATATTGGAGTTTAAAAAAATTTTTAAAAACTTAGATAGTACAATATATAAATCTCTAGATAAAATTAATAAATTTATGATAGAAATAAGAAAATACAGTGAAGAAGACAATTATTATATATTAGAAGAAAAACCCAATGACCTTATTAATCATATTAGAGTTTTAATAAATAGTTGTGAATTTTACTTATCTAATAATAAGAATTCTTATAGAGATGAATTATTAGATTTATATTTTAAATTATTAGCTTTTAACAGAATTAGTGAAGTCTTTGATGAGAATTATATTTGTTATGGTGAAAAGTTAGGAAATAATTTAATCATAAAGCTATTTTGCATAAATCCTTGTAATTTAATTAAAGATGTGACTAGGAAATCTATATCCACTATTTTCTTTTCCGCAACATTCTCGCCTATGAATTATTATAAGGAAATGTTAGGTTCTAGTGAAGGAGATTATAATTTAACTCTACCGTCACCTTTTAATCTAGAAAACAGAGAAATAATAGTTGCTGATAAAATCTCAACCAAATATCAGTATAGGAAATATAGCTATGATTCTATAGTTGAGTATATCTACAGCTTAATATCATCTAAATCTGGTAATTATATAATATTTTTTCCGTCCTATAGTTATATGGAAGAAATATATAGTAGATTTATTAAAAAATATACTTGTTTCAATATTAAACTTCAGAATTATGGCATGACAGAAATGGATAGGGAAAGCTTTTTAAGAAGTTTTGATGAGAATGATGTTATTGGATTTTGTGTTTTAGGTGGAGTTTTTTCAGAAGGTATAGACCTAAAAGGAGATAAACTTATTGGAACCGCAATAATAGGTGTCGGATTACCTCAAATTTGTTTAGAAAGAGATTTAATAAATAAGCATTTTAATAATAAAAATAAGAATGGATTTCATTATGCCTATACTTTTCCAGGAATGAATAAAGTAATTCAAGCAGTTGGAAGGGTAATCAGAACAGATGATGATAGAGGAATAATATTATTAATAGATGATAGATTTAATACGCCACTATATAAAAATCTTTTTCCAAAGTATTGGTTTCCATATAAAAGTGTAAAAAATCAAAATGAAATAAAGGAAATTTCTCACAACTTTTTTAAAAATAGTAACATATCTAAAAATTGAATATAGAATTAGATTCCACTCATAATATTATACAAATGGTCATGACAACGTAGTATGATGACATACTACGTTGTTTTTTATGCTTAAAATAAATATCTATAAGATTTTTATTCATTATCTTTAAGTATAAATATCCCCACATATTAACTGTTTCTCCATAATTAGAAAAAGTGTTACTATGATTTCTATTGACCTTAGCATTGACCTAAGGTATATAATAAATTTACTACACAAGAAAGGATCATAATCATGGAAAATTATCTAAAAATTAGCGAATTAGCTAAGCTAATGAAAGTATCTGTTCACCAACTTCGATATTTTGAAAAAAAGGGGTATTTTCACCTGCTTATATTGACAATAACGGTTACAGAATGTATGGAATCAATGAAATATATGAGCTTTCACAAATACTACTCTTAAGAAGTTTACAAATACCTGTTCAGAAAATTTATGAAGTAAATAATAATTATACTCCAAAACAATTTGAATTCTTTTAGAAGAATCATTACAAAAAATACAGAAACAAATAGAACAGCTAACTCTTGTAAAAGAGAAAACCCAGCAAATATTAACTAATCAGCAAAATTTAAAGGATAATATGAATAACTTTCAGATTCAATATTTTCCTAAACGCTATCTTCGCAAAAAAGATATATTAGGTGAATCAGAAGATATAGATTTGAATAAATTGAAAAGAAAATCTAAGGAATTTTCTTCATTCTTTAACAGTGATTTAATTTATTTATATGACGAGAAAAAATTAGCTGTATACATTGAAAGTGAAAATAAAGAAATTATAAATTTAGAAGAAGGAGAATATTTATGTAGGAATTTTCTTGTATATGGAAAAAAGGATATAGAAAAAGCTTTAAATCACTTAGAGTGTTATATTAAGAATTCTGCTTTTACTCATCATAATCCTGTAATTCTAATTGAGAAATCCTACTCATCTATCTTTCATGCAAAGGCTCTTGTTTATGAAATACAAATAAAAGTTCAATTAAAGGATGTGCAAATATGAATTATATGGAGGTAAAATACTGTAATATTTATCAGGATGAGAAGATTAAATCTTTAGTCATAAATGCTTTTCAATCAAAATTTACTTCACTTGTTAATCTTGATGAAATTAACTATCTCTCTCTGATAAATCATTTTTGGGAGATTCCGTACGATTCACATAATGCAAAACAAGTAGTGATTAAAGATAACCATCATATTTGTGCTACCATGTTAATAAAGACAAGGTCAAATAAAAAAGAAAAAGGATTAAAGTTTGATTACGTATCATTATCTAAACATTATGGACGTAAAAACGTGATTAAACTTATTGCTGGACTGTTAGCCTTAGAGCATTCTGTAAAAGAAGGGGAATGGTATATTGATCATATTGCAGTAGATAAGAATTATCGTGGAAAGGGTATAGGAAAAGTGCTTATAAATTGGGCACAGGATTTTATTGAACAAGGAAGCAAATTAACTTTATTTGTTTCTACTAAAAATAAGAATGCCATTCATCTTTATACAAAAGAAGGATTCCAAGTTAAAAATAAAAAAATTAGTTTCTGGAAATGGATACTTTTTCACGAATCATGTTGGTATCTTATGGAATGGAGAAAGTGCTAAATGAATAAAATAAAAATATTAATTTACAGTTTAGGGGATATCTTATTGGCTTTAGGAATTATTTTCTTTTGGCAAAATAGCTACAATATGATGAGAAAGCAAATTATCATAAAACTTCAAAAGAGTATTTATCATTTACTTTGATTATGTCTAAAAAACAAAATAAAAAAATAAAAAAATAAAAAAATGAAGAAATGGAGTTAATTATTTTTCTTCATGGAGATGGGGTTATAAATGAAAAAGAAGAGTGAGTCTCACCCTTCTTTTTATATTAACAACAGCAATGGTCACGACGTCTTCTACAGTCAAAGTCATCATCGAAGTCAAACAATAAAATTAGTATAATTAACCACCACCACCATATGCCGAAGAATGGACAGCAACAAAATAGTAGTAATAGTAGTATTATTATTAACGAACAGTCTCTCATTGTATACCCCCCTGTGTTACATATATTGTATAGGATAGTATATATTATGTATTATTCATGTAATTCGTTACTAATTTTTATTTATCCTGAAAATTAAAACAAGGATTACCTAAAAATAGGCAACCCTCATTTTATATTAAAACCCAATTAATGGGTTGAAATACTTTTTCTAATTGTAAAGATAATATTATTTTTCCTTACTTAATTCTCCAAGACATTCATTACATATATTTTTTCCTTTGTAATTTGTAATGTCTCTAGCATTTCCACAGAAAATACAAGCTGGTTCATATTTTTTTAAGATAATTTGATCTTTATCTACATATATTTCTAATGCATCTTTAATCTCAATATCTAAAGTTCTTCTCAATTCTATAGGTATTACTATTCTACCTAATTCATCTACTCTTCTAACTATACCTGTTGACTTCATTTTTCTCCTCCTATTAGCATATAAAAATTTTATAAATATTTAAAAATACTTTTAAAAATACTTATAGTACATATTATCAATATTGGTAAACATATGTGTTATATTTACGCAAATTTTTGTAAAAATATTTGATAATATGTTTGTAAATATTATATTATTAAATTATCCAATTAAAATAAAAATATACATAATGTACAAGTAAAAAATATAAAAATACTGTTATTATTGTAATAAAAAGGAGAGTGGCTAAAATGTCATTTTATGGAGAGCTAAGTAAAGTATATGAATATGTATTTCCATTAAATAAAAATACCTTAAGATTTATTAGTGAAGACCTGGAAGAAGGCAATAGAATATTAGATTTAGCTTGTGGCTCAGGAGATTATTCCATTGCACTTTCTAAAATGGGATTTACCGTGGATGGAATAGATTTAGAAAAAAATATGATTGAAAAAGCTATTTGTAAAAATATCAACGAAGAAAATAAAGTTGATTTTGTAAGCGGGGATATGACTAAAATAAAGGAAATATTTAAAGAGAATAAATATAATTCTATATTTTGTGTAGGAAATTCTATAGTACATTTAGAGGATAAAGACAAAATATCTAGATTAATAAAAGATATCTATTCAATGTTAGAAAATCATGGAGAATTAATTATTCAAATTGTTAATTATGATAGAATAGTTAAATTTGGAGTCACAGAATTACCTACAATACAAAATTCTGAAGTTCCTTTAGAATTTATTAGACATTATATGCATAGACCAGAGAATAATAAAGTAGACTTTAACACTAAATTAGTTTTAAAAGGTGGCAAAGAAATTTATGAAAATTCTGTACCACTTTTAATACTTAAAAGTGAGGATTTACTATCAATGCTTTCAGATGCAGGTTTCACAGATATACAACTATACGGTAGCTTTTTAAAGGAAGAATTTACAATTAACTCTTTTGCATTAGTAGTTAGAGCTAAAAAATAATAATTTAGATACACAAATAATTTTAAAAATCTATAATATAAGAAAATAATTCTCCACTTTATTAATTAGTGGAGAATTATTTTTTAAAATATAATTTTCTTATCTATAATTAGTAAATTGAAGATCTATTCCAAAATCTTTTGATTTAACTAATTGAATAGCTGCTTGTAGATCATCCTTATCTTTTCCTGTAATTCTTAATTGGTTATCCATAATTTGAGTTTGTACCTTAATTTTACTTGCCTTTATTTCTGCTACTATTTTTTTGGCTTTTTCAGTAGAAATTCCTTTTACTATTTTAGCTATTACTCTTGCACTGCCTAGTGATGCAGTTTCTATTTTGCCAAGTTCTAAGGCTTTAGGAGAAACTCCTCTTCTTATAAATTTTCCTTTTAGAACATCAATAACTGCGTTTAATTTGTACTCGTCGTCTGATACTATTTTAATTTCATCTTTTCCAAGCTCAATTTGAGTTTTAGTTCCTTTAAAATCATATCTCTGACCAATCTCTTTCAATGTTTGATTGATAGCATTATCTACCTCTTGCATATTTACTTCAGAAACAATATCAAATGAATAATTACTTGCCATAATAAATCCTCCTATGTATATATACTAAAAGCAAAAAATAAAGCTTTTAAAAATATTATATTTCATACTAATAATAGTAAGTTATAATCCTATTATTGTCTAGATTAAAGTTAGATATAACCATAATTGTTATAATTTTTTTACTATAATTAAATTATTAGTCTATAAACTTAATAAATAGTTGAATTTAAATTATTAATTTGTTACAATAAAATTTGCTTTAGAACTAATTATAGTGAAAAGAAGGTAGTTATATGAGTAAAATATGTATCTTTGACGAAAATAAAAATTGTAGCAATTGTAATGAATGTAATTTATGTGAGCTTAATAATAATAGAGCCTGTGATAATTGTGGAAAATGTCTGCAATTAGAAGGATATGATGTAAAAGCTATTAAGATTGATGAGGTTTTTGAAGATAAAAAACAAAATACTACATTTAAAAATTATAATGAGAAAATAAATATTGAAGATTTTAGTGATTTTGATTTAGAAGAGGATTCAGAAGATAACTATGATGATTCTTTGGAAGAAGTATCTAGCGGGTATATAGATGCCCTTGATGATGAAAATAACTGGAGCTATTTAGAGGATATTGATAAAATTAAAGAACTTCTAGAGAATGGGGAAGATATAAGTTCTTTAGGCTCGGAGGTTTTTCCAGGACTAATTTCTCTAAAGAATCCTAAAAATAACTAATTAAAGTTTTTATTTCATGTTAATAAAATATAGAGAACTAGTGAAAATTTTAAATACATAAGAGCTTAATGCCTCAAAAATATGGATATCTAATCAATTTAATATTAGATACTTATATTTTTGAGGCTATAATTTTTGTTTGTATTTATTATACTTTTTGTATAAGTACTCCACCTAAAACTATGTTAATTCGCTTTAGATATTTACTGAGCAAAATATCTATTAGAACTTTATAAAATAATAAAACTAAATTATATATATTTTAAGAAAATGAGACCTATAAAAAATAATTATATATAATCTTAAATTTAGTAATTATATGTCGTAAATAAATAGAGTAATTACTGAAAATACGACAACGAGGTACATTTTAAAGGAGTATAATATGAATTAATATGTATTATTTTAGAAAGTGAAGTGGTATTATGGAAAAAATAGCAATCACAGGTTCCAATGGATTTTTGGGATCAAGATTTATAGATTTTTATAAAGATAAATATGATATTATTCCTTTAAGCCATAATGATTTAGATATAAAAAACTATGAAAGAGCAATTGAAGTAATAAAGAGTGTGAAACCAACTTATTTAATTCATACAGCAGCAATATCAGACACAGGTTTTTGTGAAAAAAATCCTAAGTCATCCTATGATGTCAATGTTAATGGATCAATAAATATTGCTAAGGCCTGTGATATGATGGGAGTAAAAATGATATATTTAAGTTCAGATCAGGTATATGGTGGAAATGAGGATATAGGTCCTACTGTACCAATTACAAATAATATATACGGTAAACATAAATTAGAGGCGGAAAAGGCACTAAAAGAAATTTTGGAGGATGCGGTTATTTTAAGAATAACTTGGCTTTATAGTTTACCAGAAAGAAACAAGCCATTAAAACCAAATATAATTTGGAATGTGGTGAAAGCAGCGCTAAATAATAAGCCTGTAGAATTTAGAACTAATGAATATAGAGGAATAACATATGTATATGATTTAATAAATGCTTTTGATAAAATTCTTCAATTACCTGGAGGAGTTTATAATGCAGGTAGTGAAAATAATTTAAACACCTATGAGCTTGGAGAGAGTATTCTTAAAGAAATGGAATTAGAGCATAGAATTCATGAATTATTAATTAAGGATACTGAATCATTTAAAATTAAAAGTAGAGACTTAAGGATATGTAACAAAAAACTTGAGAAATATGATATTTATTTTGATGAAACTGAAAAATCACTTAGTAAATGTATAAATGATTTCAAGTTCCATATTTTTCAAGGAAAAAACATTGAAAAAAATATGGAAACAAGTGCAAATCGATGTTTAAAGAGAAGAGGAATAACATTGAAACAGTTTTTTATTAATAATGAAGGCGTAAAAACAGGGGTTAGTGAATGGGGTAATAAAGAAAACCCTACAATCATTTGTATTCATGGACTTGGCAGCAGTAGTTTGAGTTTTTTGGAATTAGGAGAGTTATTAAAGGATAAATATCATATTTTTTCTATTGATTTACTAGGCCATGGTAAAAGTCCTGCATTTAATAAAGATGAAGACTATGAAATTCCTAATTTAATAGCCTGGATTTCCAAAGTAATTGAGATGATTGAAAAAGATAACTCTTATTTAATGGTCCATTCTTAGGGTAGCTGTATTGCTCTTCATTATGCAGCGCTTTACCCAGAAAAGGTAAAAAAAATCCTGTTATTAGATGGCGGTTATCATATAAAACAATTTAAATATGATTATTTTGTTAATGTAAATAAAGAGCAATTAGGTTTCAAACCTAATTGCTCTTTAGATGAAGAAATACAATCATATAAATCTGACTTTGATGAATATATATTCTCTAGTTGGGATGACTTTTTAGATGTGGAGAGAACTAATTATTTAAGATGGTCAGACTTATTAGAGATAGCAGCAAAAGATTTAATGAAAGAAGAGGATGGGAAAATTATATTTTGTGCAAGTGGAGATACTGCTAGAGGAGCCATTAAATCTATGTATAATTCTCCTACAAATCTTTATATGATAAACTAAGACTGCCTATATTGCTATTGCAAGCTACTCTTCCTAGTTCTTGGGACGAAGTTAGAACTTTAGAGACAGAAAAATTCAAAGAGGCAACTAATGGTATAGTTAAAAAAATAGAAGGAACAACGCATTTACTTCATTGGGATAAACCTAACATAATAGTAGAAGAAGTATTAAGTTGGATGAAGTAATTCTTTTCCCTTAAAAGATGAAAAAGAATTGGAAAATAGATAAAATAAAGTATGGAATATAAAAAAATAGAGATATCCAAATATCTCTATTTTTAAAGTTATTTAAAAGCATATTAAACTATAAACGTACTTTCATTAACCCATTTCCAATTTGGTCTCATAATCTTTATATCTTTTGCAAGTTTGAACAATGCTAGATCTTTACTCTTAGCTTCTAGCATAATATCTATATCTCTATTTATATTTTTACAGCCTTCTATAAAATCAATAAATTCTATAACTTCTATATAATCTGCATGTTTTCTATCTAACTTGCCATCCCGAGGGCTTGAGTAATGTAGCTTAGGTGGTAACTCTTCATTTTTCCATGTATTAAAAACTCCTTCTAACATATCAGTAATAATTTCTCCATTATTATTACAATTATGATGGTGAACATCTAAAACCATTGGTATATTAAGAACATTGCATATTTCTAGTGTTTCTTTAGCAGTAAAAGTCTTATCATCATTTTCTAAGATTACTTTTGAAGTAATGCTACTAGGATAATTCCTAAAATTATTTATAAATCTTAAGGCTGCCTGTTCTTTTCCACCTTCACCACTACCTATATGAAGAATCATTTTTCCTAAAGGATATTTCAAATCTTCAAATAAATTTGCATGAAATAATAAATTTCTTTTTGTGTTTTCTACCGTTTTTATTTTTGTACTATTAACTACATTAAATTCATTAGGATGAGTATCAACCCTCAATCTATTATTAATTATATATTCTCCTAAATGATTAAAATGTTTCTTAAAGATCTCTCGATATATCCAGTGAGTTACGTCTGGATGGGTTGCTAAAGGTACTAGCGATGAGGTAATCCTGTAAAAAAATATTTCATTTGATACATTATATTTTAATACAGTATATAGATCATCTAAATTAGATCTAGTTACTGATACAAGCTTTTTAATTTTTTCATCATCACTTTGGAGTTTATTATAATATGAAAAAGTTACCTTACTAGATGTAGTTATATTAGGTAAATTTAAAGCTATAGACACATATCCTAATCTTACTTTCATATTTCACCTCAAAATAATTGTTTTGCTTTAGTATTAAGTACCTTGTTTTTATTTATTCATTCTATAACATTCAAATTAATGCTAATTGTATAAGGCATAGCATATAATTATAAGGATAGCGATAAATTTGGAGGATATATGGGCAGGCCTTTTACAAATCCAGTTTATTTAAACGAAAAAACAGAAAAAATAATAAGAGAAGCAGAATATTTAGGAAAAGGGAATAATGGAGTAGTTTACTTGCTCCCAGATAATAAAATTATAAAAATATTTAACAGTTCAAAAGTCTGTAAAGATGAATATAATACTCTAATTCGTTCAAAAAAAAGTAAGTATTTTCCTAGGGTATATGAACATGGAAAGCATTATATTATAAGAGACTTTGTAGGTGGTATACGTTTAGATAAATATTTAAGAAGAAATAATATGAATAGAACATTGGCTGAACATTTGGTTAAATTAATGAAAGATTTTAAAAAACTAGGTTATAAAAGACTGGATATAAGATGCAAAGACTTATATGTTCAGGAAGATTTCTCAGTAAAGGTTATAGATCCTAAAAATCAATTTACTAAAGTAGTACGTTATCCACGGCATTTAATGAAAGGAATTCACAAAAGAAATAAATTAGATGAATTTTTATTTTTTGTAGCAGACATAGACCCAGAGCTCCATAAATATTGGAGTGAAAAAATATATTTGTACATTTGTGAGGAACTTGAATAATAAAGCTACCTATTAATTAGGTGGCTTTTACTATTTTATACAATTAAAATTTAATGATCTATATTAGCATATTTATCACACAACACAGAATACTCGGCACTTCAGTGCCGAGATGAATGTGCTATAAGCTTCTCGTTGAAAATATTGAAAAAGACTTAAAGAATATAATAAATCAACTTGCAAATAATAATGGAATAACCATTGTAGAAATGGAAACTGACAAAGATTGAGAATACATTAAAAATTAACAGAAAAAATAAAGGAGGAATTTCGCTAGTGGCAAACTACGTTTTGACGCTTCCATTAAAAACGGAAAAGTGGCAAGAAGATATATTAGAAAAAAGATTAAATATTGCTCGTCAAATCTACAATGCTTGTCTTGGAGAGATTCTTTCAAGATATAGATTAATGCAAAGACAAAAAGAATATGATCTTGCAATGAAAATGGAAAAAGATAAAAAACGTAATGCAATATTTGATAAACTTAGAGAAGACTTTGGTCTAACTAAGTTTGACATAAACAAGTTTGTGAAACCTATGGGGCAAAAGTTTAAACAAAACTTAGGTTCCCAAATGGTTCAAGAAATCGCAGAACGTTCTTTTAATTCTTTTGAAAAATTAATGTTTGGAGAAGGAAAGAAAGTTAGATTTAAAGCCTATGGTGAGTTCTATTCTGTACGCGAAAAAGGAAATATCACAGGCTTTAGATATTTCGAAGATAGAAATGTAATGGAATGGCTTGGGTTAACAATGCCAGTAATCATAAAAAGAAATGATGAGTATGCACATCAATGTTTTTTAGATAAATTAAAGTTTTGCAAACTTGCCAAAAAAGTTATCCGTGGTAAAAATAGATATTTTGTTCAAATGACTTTTGAGGGTGTTCCACCACAAAAGAAAAACCGTAAGGTTTCTACTTAATGAAAATGCTCGTGTAGGTTTAGATATTGGTACTTCTACTCTTGCTATTGCAAGTGAGAAAGAAGTTAAAATATTAGAGCTTGCAGAAGATATAAGCATTGACGAAAAACTTAAAAGGGTTCTTCAAAGAAAACTCGATAGACAGCGTAGAGCAAATAATTCCAACAAATACAATGAAGATGGCACAATTAAAGTAGGAAATCGTGAGAAATGGGTTCAAAGTAAAAGTTATATTAAAACTAAACTTGCACTTGCAGAAATTCAAAGGAAAATAGCCGATAAGAGAAAACAATCTCACAATAAACTTGCTAATTATATACTTTCTCTTGGTCTTGATGTAAGAGTTGAAACTATGAATTTTAAAGGACTTCAAAAAAGAACAAAAGAAACTACTGTAAATGAGAAAATTGGAAAGATTAATCGCAAGAAAAGATTTGGAAAATCTCTTAGTAATAAAGCGCCGAGTATGCTCATAACCCTTGTAAATAAAAAACTTCAATACTACGGTCTTTCAATTAAGAAAATAGATACTTATAAAGTTAAAGCGAGTCAATTTGAACACTTTACAGAAACTTATGTTAAAAAGCCATTATCAAAACGTTGGAATGAATTTGAACAAGGAAATATTCAAAGAGATATGTATTCTGCATTTCTAATAATGAACACAAAGGATAACTTAAAAGAAGTAGATATAGATAGAGCAAATAGAGCTTTTGAAAACTTCTTCAAGTTGCATAATAAAGAAATAGAAAGAATTAGAAAATTAGATAAAAAACAAATAAGTAGCATAGGGCTATAAAAGTCCATACTACTTTCGGGCATATGGTTTTGAACCGAGCTAATATGATAAACCCCATAGAGCGATAATAGTTTCAATGGAAACTTTGCTAGGTAAAGTCTTAGGGAAACCGAGCCAGATTTGGTGTCAACCGATATTGCTTTAGCAATATCGGCTATCCAAAAGAAGTTTGGATAGTACCTAAGAACCTTACGACTTTAGTCGTGAGAGGTTCAGAAGAAATTAGATAATATTAATTTATAAGGAGTGTGCATTATGACTAATAAATTATATAAAAAACCATCATTAGAAGAGCTAAATAAAAAACTTAGTAAAATTCAATTTCATGTTACTCAAGAAAATGGTACAGAGAAACCTTTCACTAATGAATTTTGGAATCAGGATGAAGAAGGATTATATGTAGATATAGTAAGCGGAGAGCCACTTTTTTCATCAAAAGATAAATTTAGCTCTGGATGTGGATGGCCAAGTTTTTCTAAACCTATAGAGAAAAAAGCTGTTGAAGAAAAAGAAGATTTAAGTCATGGGCTTATTAGAACTGAAGTGAGAAGTAATGGAGCAGATTCTCACTTAGGTCATGTATTTGATGATGGGCCTAAGGAACTTGGAGGACTTAGATATTGTATAAATTCAGCTGCACTTAAATTTATACCAAAGGATAAAATGGATGAGTTAGGCTATAGCAGATATAAAAAATATGTTTAATAAATATCCATAAAATTTTATGGATATTTATTATTACTTATAAAGTTTTTTTATAGAGCTATCATTCATAGGATAATTAATCTAATCAATATAAACTACTATATAAGAATTAGTAGTAGAAATTAATAATTAATATGATATAATAATAATTATTAATTATTATATGGAGTGTGTTATTATGGAAAAGAAAATAAGTTTAGTATATGAAAATGATGAATATACAATTTTAGTAAATGATACTATAGTAAATAGTGAAAAGGATTTTGAAAAGTCAGTTGATAAATTTAATAAAGTTATAAATGATAATAAATCATTAAATACAAGAAGTTGGGAAAGTATATTAGATGGGTTAAAAGACTTATATGATGAAAAAGTAGAAATCAATAACGAATATAGGACTTTAACTTTTGAGTCTATGAAATATTTTTATAACACAGGGAAAACATTCTATGTCAAAAATGAACAAATCAATGAACTAAGTGGTTCTTATAATTTATTTTATTATGGTTTGAAAATGATTTTAAAAGAAAAAGTTAAATCTTGCGAAGAGTTATTAGAATTTCTAACTAAAGTTTTAGAAAATAAAGCTGTATATACAATTAATGATGTTGCAATTAGAGTATCTAGTCCTAAATTTAATTATGGTTTTGCAGAATATGATTACATAAATAATAAAATAGATGAAGGTACTTCAATAAAAAGTGGTGACTTTGAAAAATTTAAAGAATATGTTTTAGACAGACTTATATAAAATGTAAATAAATATTTATACAAAAACAAAGATATTACTATAAAAAACTTGAAATTTATGGTGATGTTTTTGTTTTTATTTAGTATATAAATAGAATTTAATATAAAAAATAAAATAAATTAATATTTAAATAATAGGTAATATGTTATGTGTTCCTACAAAAATGTAAATGAAATGAAAATATTATTAAGTAAAATCCACAGGAAAAAGCTATATTAAGTTGTCATGTGAAACATAAAGCATTTAATGTACTGTTGTATTTTGAAAAAGAATTAATCCAACGCATAAAGATAATTATTATATCGTAATACACATGTATTTAATGATGATTCTATAGAAAATGGTAGTCTTAGATATTGTATAAACAGTGCTTCTTTAAGATTTATTCCTGTAGATAAATTAAAAGAAGAAGGATACGAAGAATATATTAGTTTATTTGAAAAATAATATTTATTAGAGGTATGCTAAGTTAAATTTTTAAATTCCATGCTAGTCTAACTCAACAAATCCTTAGAGTTTTGTATTTTTTATTATTTGCTTTACTTAGAGTAAGCAGAAGATATTTAAGTAAATATGCCTTTTTAATGATTTTTAATAAAAAAATTTAAAATATATAACAAACTTTATTAATTTTGCTATTGACTATTTATAGTATTAGATTTACTATTTAAGTATACCCTACAGGGGTATAGAGTGTTACAAAAAATAAAACTATGAATAAAAAGGAGGCAACCATGAGTAATAAAACTATAAGTATGAATCCTGAGAGAAAAAATGCAATTAAATATTTAAATATCGCAAAAGGTCAAATCGAAGGCATAATAAAAATGATTGAAGATGATAGATATTGTGTTGATATTTCAAATCAAATAATAGCTTCTCAATCTATATTAAAAAAAGCAAACTCAGTTATTATAAAGCAACATTTAAAACATTGCGTAAAAAATGCATACAACAATGAAGATATAGATGAGAAAATTGAAGAAATAGATAACCTAATAGAAAAGCTAATAACTAAATAAAGAGGTGATAAACTTGACTAAAAAAATGCTAAAAATAGAAGGCATGACCTGTGCCGCTTGCTCTAAAGCAGTAGAAAGAGTTACAAAAAAATTAAATGGTGTACAGGAATCAAATGTTAATTTAGCTACTGAAAAACTAAATATCACCTTTGATGAAAATAAAGTATCCCTTGATGATATAAAACAAGCTATAGAGAAAGCTGGTTATAAAGCTAAAAATGATAGTATTATAAAAACTTTAAAAATTCAGGGTATGACCTGTGCCTCTTGTTCAAAGGCGGTAGAGAGGGCATGCAAGAAGCTTAATGGTGTTATAGCTGCAAATGTCAATTTAGCTACTGAAAAACTTACAGTAGAATTTGAAAGTGATAAAATAAGACTTTCTGAAATAAAAAAAGCTATAGAAAAAGCTGGCTATACTCCATTAAATGATGATTTAAATATAGATGAGGATAAAGAAAGAAAAAATAGGGAAGAAAAGTCGCTATATAAAAGATTTATTTTTTCGTCAATATTTACAGTACCATTGCTTATAATTTCAATGGGATCTATGGTAGGGTTAGAACTTCCTACAATTATTAATCCTACAGACAGTCCCTTTAACTTTGCGCTTATACAATTTATATTAACTACTTTTGTTATATTTATAGGTAAGAAGTTTTTCAAAGTTGGATTTAAATCTTTAATAAAAGGAAGTCCAAATATGGATTCTCTTATTTCCATTGGTACTTTAGCATCCTATAGTTATAGTATTTATGCTATGTTTGAAATATATTTTAGTGGAAGTCATAATATTGCTCATAATAAATTATATTTTGAATCTGCTGCAGTAATATTAACTTTAATAACTCTAGGTAAGTATTTAGAAGCCAAAACTAAAGGTAAAACTTCAGAGGCAATTAAAACCTTAATGGGATTAAGTCCAAAAACTGCAACTGTAGAAAAAGATGGACATGAACAAAATATTTCTATTGATGATGTAGAAGTAGGGGATATAATTATTGTTAAGCCTGGTGAAAAGCTTCCGGTAGATGGTGTCATTATAAGCGGTTCTACATCTATAGATGAAAGCATGCTTACGGGAGAAAGTATACCTGTAGAAAAAAATGTAGATGACAATGTAATTGGTGCAAGTATTAATAAAAATGGCCTTATAAAATATAAAGCTACAAAAGTAGGCAAAGATACTGCATTGTCTCAAATAATTAAGTTAGTAGAAGATGCTCAAGGTTCTAAAGCACCTATTGCAAGACTTGCAGATATAGTATCTGGTTACTTTGTACCTATAGTAATTGCACTAGCTTTTCTTTCAGCAATAGTTTGGTATTTCTTTAAAGGTGATGTAGTGTTTTCATTAACTATATTTATATCTGTGTTAGTTATTGCTTGTCCTTGTGCTTTAGGTCTTGCCACTCCAACGGCAATAATGGTAGGTACAGGAAAGGGTGCAGAACTTGGAGTATTATTTAAGAATGGTTCTGCATTAGAAGAAACTCACAAAATTCAAACCATAGTTTTTGATAAAACTGGTACTATCACTGAAGGAAAACCTAAAGTTACAGATATTATAACTAATGATATAGATAAGGATGAGTTATTAATGCTTGCGGCTTCCTCAGAAAAAGGATCAGAACACCCTTTAGGAGAAGCTATAGTTTTAGAAGCAGAAAACAGAGCTATTAATCTAAAAGAATTAACAACATTTAAAGCTATACCTGGTCAAGGTATAATATCTACAATTGATAGTAAAACAGTATTACTAGGTAATGAAAAGCTTATGAATGAAAACAATATAGATATACAAAGCTTTAATAATTCTTTCGAAAAGTTAGCAAGTGAAGGTAAAACTCCTATGTTTATAGCTATAAATAATAACTTAGCTGGAATAATAGCTGTTGCAGATACTGTTAAAAAGAATAGTAAAAGTGCTATTGAAAAGCTTCATAAAATGGGAATTAAAGTTGCTATGCTAACAGGAGATAATAAAAAAACAGCAAATGCTATTGCAAAGCAAGTTGGAATTGATATTGTTATATCGGAAGTACTGCCAAATGAAAAATCAGAACAAGTTAAAAAACTTCAAAATGAAAGTAAAAAAATTGCTATGGTTGGAGATGGTATCAATGATGCCCCAGCATTAGCACAAGCTGATATAGGTATAGCTATAGGTTCAGGTACAGATGTAGCTATAGAATCAGCAGACGTAGTTCTTATGAGAAGTGATTTAATGGATGTACCAACTGCTATAGAATTAAGTAAAAAAACCATACTAAATATAAAAGAAAATCTATTTTGGGCTTTTGCCTATAATACCTTAGGAATTCCTGTAGCTATGGGTGTTTGGTACGCTTTTGGCGGAAAACTATTAAATCCTATGATTGCTGCTTTAGCAATGAGTTTAAGTTCAGTATCAGTATTGTTAAATGCACTTAGACTTAAAAGCTTTAAAATAAAATAATATTTAGAAGGAGTAATAAATATGAAAACTAAAATAACTGTTAATGGTATGAGCTGTATGCATTGTGTTAATCACGTTAAGGAATGTTTATCAGAATTTGAAAATGTAAAATCTGTAGAAGTTGATCTAGATTCTAAAACTGCTATTGTAGAATCAGAGGATAAACTAGACCAAGATAAAGTTAAAACTGCTTTAGATGATTATGGATACGAAGCTGTAGCCTTTGAGGAAATATAAAAGTTTAAATTTTATAATAAAATGGTATGCTAATTGTTAATCTTAGCATACCATTTTTCATTAATTTTCTCATCATTAATGTATTGTATATAAATTAATATATTATGTATAATATATTAATCGTACATAATTAGAGGAGGATAAAAACAGATGAAATATTTTATTGTTGAAGGCATAATAAAAAATCCAAATCCAGTTGATGAAAATACTATGAAAGAACATATGGCTTATACTCAAAAAGCAATGGATGAAGGATTAATATTAATGTCCGGACTTAAAGTAGATATGAGTGGTGGACTATTTATTATGAAGGTAGAGTCTCTTGAAAAAGTGGAAGATTATTTATCAGCTGAACCTTTTAAGGTCTCTAGTATACAAGATTACCGCGTTATAGAATTCTCAGCTCATTACTTTAATCAATCACCTAGTAAGTGGCTTAATAACTAATCTAAAAAATTTAAGATTTTATTTATAAAAATATCATATTATTCAAAATGAATTTTACGATATTTTTTATGTCATGATTTGATTAAAATGCGAAGTAAAATGTTCTTTAAAAATTGAATAGTATGGTATTTGAATATATGTTATAATATGGTTTAAACGAAGATTATCTGTATGATATACAGATAAAATAAATAAGAATTTAAACTGCTAATGTTATATAAATAGGAGGAATTCACAAATGGTTGAATTATGTAGTTATTAAGTATGTGGGGTGTTCTAATTCTCTATATACTTTCACATAATTTTAAATATACATTGAATTGAAGAATTAATATGAATATAAGATATAAGGAAAATAGCATGTTTGAATTGAAACAGTTAGTGGAGTCATACAAAAATATTGGACGGACAGAGGATTCAGATAATCCTAATAAGTTAGATAAAGCAGTTAAAAATTCACTATTTAATATAGGAGCATTTGATGGAAATGAATTAATTGGTTTTATTAGAGCTGTTGGCGATAATATTTCTATTATCTATATACAAGATATTTTAGTAAAAGAAAATTATCAAAGATTAGGAATAGGAAGTTCCCTATTGCAGCAAGTATTAGATAAATACAATAATATAAGGCAAATTGTATTTATGACGGATAATACTAAAAAGACAAAACTATTTTATGAAAAAGATGGCATATCAAGTTGTGCCAAGTTTGAAGGGGTTACATTTATTAAATATAATTTTGAAATATAGTTTAAATAAATGCTAACTAATTTAAAAGCAAATTGAGGAGGAGGTTTTATGATAGAATTAACAAAACAAGAAATGACTTCTATTATTTCGCTAATCAAGGAATACAGAGATGTTGAACTACGGGCTTTAGTTGAAGGAAAGATGGAGGGAGTAGCTTGGGTAGATAATAAAGAAAATCCAGCAATTGCAATAGTTTTAGTTGCAGACTTTTGTTTTTTACTAGGTACCAATAAGAAGAAAAAAGAAGAAAGTTATATAAAGCATATTCTTGAACAATATAAGGGTAAACTGATTGTTAATTATGATAAGTATTGGGACATATTTATAGAAAAGCATTTTGAAACTAATCATAAGAAAAGTATTAGATATGCAATAAAAAAAGAAATAGATGTTTTTGACAGAGAGAAACTTAAGGGGTTTATTAAAAATATTGAACAAGAATTTCAGATTGAGAAAATAGATGCAACTAATTATAACAAGGTATTAGAAGATGCTTTTATGGCAGATTGTTGCTCAAATTTCTCATCACTAGATAATTTTGAGGACAATGGAATTGGATATATAATTATTCATGAAGATGAAATAATTTCAGGAGCATCTTCATACAGTTATTGTAATGGTATTATTGACATCACCATTGGAACCAAAAGAAAATATAGAAAAAAGGGACTAGCATTAGCCTGTGCGTCAAAGGTTATATTGGAGTGTTTAGATAAAAACATATATCCTAAGTGGGATGCTTCCAATTTAGAGTCTGTGGCACTTGCTGAGAAATTAGGGTATCATTTTGATAAGGAATATTATGTATATTCAATTAGTTAAAGATATCTGGTTGATTATAAATATAGTATAGTTTGTAATCTAAGTATTGAGCGACCTAGACAAATTCCAATTTGTCAATGAACTTAAAAAGTAAATATAAAATAATATATTAAAATACCGTATTATTTAATAAAATGTACCCTTTGTTAAGGTCATTTTATAAAAAGCCATATTAAAATAAAAGATGATTTCTGTATTGAACAGGAGTCATCTTTTTTAAGTTCCACTGCCATCTATGGTTATTATAGTAATCTATGTACTCATCAATTTCACGTATTAGTTCTTTAAATGTCTCACAATCTTTTATATTCATCCTTTAAATGACCCAAAAATAACTCCTGTGGAGCATTATGCCAACAGCTACCACGTTTAGACATGGAGTGTCCAATATTATTTTGTTTTAATTTTGATTGAAATGTAAGACTAGCATAATGAGCTCCTTGGTCGGAGTGGATAAACACATCCTTATGTAGTAAATATTTATTATATTTTATCAAATTATCAATTATGTCTGTAACAATATCAATTTTTAGACTCTTAGAAACATTGTATGCTAAAGCTTCGTTAGTAGACGCATCTAAAATAGTCGCCAGATAAGCCTTTTGACCATTCCTATAAAATAGATAACTTATATCTGTTAGTAATACTTTGCTAGGTGCTTGTTGCCTAAATTCTCTATTTAATAGGTTCGGTAGGACTCTATGTTTTTTTCATGCTTTCATAATTGTTCTATAAGAATTTGCTTTTCTATGAGGACAAACAATATCATATTTTTTCATTAGAAGTTAACTTCAAGAAGTAATGCAATGAATATGGAATATAGATTTCTAAAATTAAAACAAGTAATAGTGGGGTGGATAAACTATTTTTCTATCGCTAACATGAGAAATATTCTTAAAACACTTGATAAATGGTTAAGACGAAGGATAAGAATGTGTTTTTGGAAACAATGGAAAAAGACTAAACAAAACATGATAATCTTGTAAAGTTAGAAATTTCTAATAATAAAGCGTGGGAATATGCTAACACAAGAAAAGGTTGTTGGAGAATATCCAACAGCCCTATACTATCTAAAGCCTTAACTAATAAATACCTCAAAGAAATAGATTTAATCTCTATATCTGAGATATATTCATTAGTACATTAATTTCTATTGAACCAACCTGTACTGAACGGTATGCACGGTGGCGTGAGAGGTCGCTGAATAAAATAATTATTCAGCTCCTACTCGATTTTTGTTTTATACCTCAGCTTGTAAATTTCCGTCAAAAAAAATACAATAGAGCTATGGAGGTGTTATGCGTGGATTATATAACGACAAAAGAAGCAGTGAAAAATTGGTGAATCACAGACAGAATGGTAGTATACCATTGCTCTGCCGGGCGTATTAAGGGAGCTAAAAAAATGGGAAATACATGGCTTGTTCCTGCTGACACTAAAAAAACGGCTGACGAACGATATAGAAACAGTAAAGTAAGGATGGTGAAAATAAATGAAACGGATATTTTTGGTTGAGGACGATAAGGCAATCGCTAAAAACCTTATACTTTTGCTCCGCTCGGAAGGATTTACAGTCACCCAAGCCCCTACGCGAGGTGACGCTCTTGCCGCACTTACTGGGAATAAATTTGACTTGGCGTTGATTGATATTTCTTTGCCTGATGGAAATGGCTTTACGGTTTGCACAGAAATCAAAGAAACGCAAGATGTTCCCGTTATCTTTCTGACGGCTTCCGGCGATGAGGCAAGTGTTGTTACCGGACTGAACATGGGCGCGGACGATTATATCACCAAGCCTTTTCGTCCGCGTGAATTGATTGCGCGAATTGGAACCGCCCTACGGAAAAGCGGGCGTTCCGGGTCAGATTTTGAAATTCGCGGGCTTCATGTCGATACGGCAAGCGGCGTTGTGAAAAAAACGGCAACGAGGTTTTTCTTTCAGCATTAGAATACCGCTTGTTGTTGGTGTTTATTAGCAACCCCAAAAGTATTATCACGAGGGGCAGGCTGCTTGACGAATTGTGGGACGCGGCGGGCGAGTTTGTCAATGACAATACATTGACCGTGTACATCAAACGCCTGCGGGAGAAGATAGAGAACAACCCCGCAAGCCCGCAAATCATTCTGACCGTTCGCGGGACGGGGTATAGATTGGGGATCGAGTATGCTTCGGAATAGAGAGTTTCGGCAGCTTGCAATTTTCTTCTCCTTAATAGCTGCCACCACTGTAACGCTGGGATTTGCAATAAATAGGTTGGCTGGAATCCTTGCCATTGCTTCTACCACTGCCTTTGGAACAGCGTTTTTTGCGTTTACCAAAGCCCGATACAAAAGCATTTCGCAGATTTCAGATCAAATCGATCTTGTGCTTCATAACGCTGACCATCTGTATATTGGTGAATCGGACGAGGGTGAACTTTCCATTTCGTGAGCAAAACGACGCACTGAAAAAAGAAAAAGAACATCTTGCCGATTCGCTGGCTGACATAGCCCACCAACTCCGCACCCCTCTCACATCCGTGAACCTTATTCTGTCATTGTTAGAGAATAACCCTGATGAAAACGAGCGGAAAGCATTTGTGCGGGAAACAGAGGAATTGCTTGTGCGGATGGATTGGCTGATTACTTCCCTACTAAAATTATCCCGCTTGGATGCGGGCATTGTGGTGTTCCAAAGTGAGCAGATAGATATAAACAACTTAATATGCGCCGCGCTTCGCCCGTTCCTAATCCCAATGGAACTGCACGATATTGATTTGCAAATAAATGCACCGAAAGGGATGATTATTCAGGGCGATTCAGGTTGGCTTTCGGAAGCAATTCAAAACATCCTCAAAAATTGCATAGAAAGCGCAGGCGAGAGCGGGAAGATTGAGATTATCTGTACGGACAACCCACTGTTTACCGAGATTGCCATCCACGACAGCGGTGCGGGCTTTGAAAAAGAAGATTTACCCTGCCTGTTTGACAGATTCCATCGTGGGAAAAACGCAGGCGCGACAGGATACGGGATTGGATTGGCTCTCTGCAAGATGATTATAACACGGCAGGGAGGGACGATTACCGCAAAAAATCACCCGCAGGGTGGCGCGATATTTGCCATTCGTTTCCCAAAGTGACGAATCTCTCACCTGAAAGTCACAGAGATGTAAGTTGAAGTTTCTATTATATAGGTAAACCATGAGAAAGGAGACTCACATAATGGAATTTTTAAAAATTGAAAATTTATGTAAGGTCTACGGCAAGGGCGAAAACCAAGTTACCGCGCTTAACCATGTTTCGCTTACAATCGAAAAGGGGGAGTTTACCGCAATCATCGGCTCCTCCGGCTCTGGCAAATCCACATTGCTTCACATCATCGGTGGCGTGGACGTGCCGACAAGCGGAAAGGTGTATTTGGACGGGCAGGATGTATATGCCCAAAGCAATGAAAAACTTGCCATTTTCCGCAGGCGGCAGGTTGGACTGATTTACCAGTTTCACAATCTCATTCCCACTCTGAATGTGGTGGAAAACATCACCTTGCCTATCCTGATGGACAAGCGCAAGGTTAACCAGGAACGACTAAATGACCTGTTGAAGCTACTTAGTTTAAAAGAACGAAAAATACATTTGCCGAACCAGCTTTCTGGAGGTCAGCAGCAACGTGTTGCCATCGGTCGTGCATTGATGAACGCCCCGGCGGTCATGCTTGCCGACGAGCCCACAGGCAGTTTGGACAGCCGGAATGGGCATGAAATCATCAAACTGCTAAAAGAAAGCAATAAAAAATATGGGCAGACCCTGCTCCTCGTCACCCATGATGAAAATATCGCCCTGCAAGCAGACCGCATTATCGGCATATCAGACGGCAAAGTAACGCGGGATGAGAGGATGGTACGTCCATGAATATTTTTAACAAAGTCACCCTACAAGGCATGAAAAAAAGCCGTACCCGAACGATTGTCACGATTATCGGAGTTATTCTGTCCGCCGCTATGATTACGGCAGTCGCTACCTTTGGCGTTTCCCTGCTGAACTATCTGACAAACGGCGCGGCCCAGAAATACGGCGGTTGGCACGTTGAGTTTTTGGATGCTGATTCCTCTTTCGTGCAGGAGCGAACCCACGACAATGGAGTTGCAAACACCGCAACGTTTGAAAATATCGGCTATGCAACGCTTGACGGCGGGAAAAGCCCCGAAAAGTCCTATCTTTTTATCGCCGGATTTAACGAGAAAGCCTTTGATACCTTGCCCATAACCCTGGTTTCAGGCAGATTGCCGAAAAACAGTAGGGAGATTCTTGTCCCTACCCACGTCGCGGCAAAGGGCAGCGTTAGATTCACGGTGGGCGACACGCTTTCACTTGCTGTTGGAAGCCGCATGGATGGAAACAAGAATCTGGGACAACATGATCCTTACATTTCCGGAAAAGAAACTCTTATGCCAAAAAGCAAGAGAACCTATACGGTTGTGGGTATCTGTGAAAGACCCGGTTTTGAGGAACATTCCGCACCGGGATACACCTTGATAACGAAAGCAGATACTCAAGACCAAGCGGACATCTTCAGCCTATTTGTCACGCTTAAAAACCCGCGCCAAGTAAAGGCTTACGCAAGCAGCACAGCTGAAGCAGGGGCTTATGTCTTTAATGATAATCTGTTGCGCTTCATGGGCATTTCGGACAATAAACTGTTCAACATGCTTCTGTACACGGTTGGCGGCATTTGGGTTGCCATAATAATGGTAGGCTCAATTTTTCTGATTTATAACTCGTTCAACATCTCGCTTAACGAACGCACACGCCAGTTCGGGATTCTCTCATCGGTGGGCGCCACGGCAAGTCAACTGCGAAATTCGGTGCTGTTTGAGGGACTTTGCATCGGCGCGATTAGCATACCGATTGGCGTTATGGTCGGCATAGGCAGTATCAGGCTTGTAATTCCTATTGTTGCTGGGAATTTCAGTAACATTATCAGTAGCACCTTACCTTTAACCTTAACGGTGTCCGCTCCCGCGATTATAACGGCGTCGACGATTAGTTTGGTTACCATTTTGATTTCAGCCTATATTCCTGCCAAAAAAGCTGCAAACACTCCCGTAATGGAGAGTATTCACCAGTCCAACGAGGTCAAAATCGAATTGAAAGCCGTGAAAACGTCAAAACTCGCACAACGTATTTACGGTTTGGAGGGTACTCTTGCGTTAAAAAACTTTAGGAGAAACAAAAAACGTTATCGCAGCATTGTGTTATCGCTTACTTTAAGCGTCGTGCTGTTTGTATCGGCAAGTACTTTTGGAACAACTCTGAAACGGGTTTCGGAACAGTATATAGTGGACATTGACAATGACATCATTTTTGCCACTCAGGACATGGACGACAGCGAAATGTTCCCGCTTTACGACAAACTAAAAACCGCAGATGGGATTTACGAAAGCTCGTACCAAGCGGTTTTCGCGTATTCATGCGCCGTTAAGGCAAGCGATTTTTCAGACCGTTACCGGGAATACGTGGGTTATGCTGCGCCGGATGAAACGGTTCATCTGCCAATGGACATCCAGTTTATTGAGGACAGTGAATATCTGGGCTTTATCAAAGAATTGGGCTTGTTCGTAGAAGAATATACCGGGCAGGACGGGAAAATGATTGCCTGTGCCAAACAGCGGGTTGACAAGAAAGACGGGCCGAACGAAGTGTTTGATATGTTTGCGAGTCGTTCCATGACTTTCAGTGTCGCTCCCGAAACAAATGACAAGCCAATGATGGAACAGGGGCAAAGCATAAACATTACGTTTGTCGATACGTACCCGGTGGATCCTCCACTAAAGCAATCTTCCGTGCAGAATCAGAATCCATGCGTTTTTATGGTGGTTGCCCCCTATTCGCTCAAAGAGAAGTTTGAAACCACGGATACCCATGTGAATATAGGCCTGGGCTTTCTGTCAAAGAATCCTTCGCAATCGGTGGCTGAAATGGAAGCGATGATTCAGGGCGAGGGGATTACGTCTGCGTATACCCTGTACAATGTGTACGAGGTACTTGAACAATACCACAGTATGACATTTGTTATTGATGTGTTCACCTATGTTTTTGTCATCATGATTTCTCTGATTGCGGTTGCCAATGTGTTCAACACGATTTCCACGAATATCAGGCTACGCAGGCGGGAGCTTGCCATGCTCCGCTCGATTGGGATGTCGGACCGCGATTTCAATAAGATGATGAATTTCGAGTGTGTCTTTTATGGCATGAGGACGTTGCTATTCGGGCTTCCAATAGCGGGAATCATCTCATGGCTGATTTACGAAGGGTTGGTGGCCGTAGAAAGGATGGACAACTTCGATTTTGTATTCCCGTGGGGCAGTATGGCAATCAGCGTGTTCAGCGTACTCTTTATCGTGTTCATTACAATGCTGTATACCATTAGCAAGATAAAAAAAGAAAATATTATTGACGCGCTTCGGGATGACATGACTTAATTGATTTTAGAGTTGAACACCCTAACCGGCAGGAACTGTACAGTTTCCCTGAAAGTGCTTTAGCAAAAGGTTTGGAGTGGGTTCGGGTGAAGGAAGCCTACTTCTCAATGCCTTTGCGTTCCCGCATGGAGATCTTGCCTTTGATAAAAATGGTGTAGGAATCATTGACGATACGGTCGGAAATAGCATCAGCTAGGGTGGGTTCGCCGATTTTGTGATACCAGCCGCTGACCTCAAACTGAGAGCAAAAGATTGTGGAGGCCTTTTGTACCGTGCTTCCACAATTTCCAACAATTTAGTAAGTGCTTCAAAAGATGAAAGACCTTGCCTATGAAGAAAAGAAAATAAAGCATCTAGGATGTGTCACGCTCCATCCTAGATGCCTTTTGGAGCGGAAGCCGAGATACGTGTAAAAAGGGCCACAAGCTAGATAAATTTTACATATATAGATTTTATTTAAATAATTTAGGGTAGTACCAGCATCCCTGTCATGTACTGAAAGGTATCTGGGGTAAAATAGAACAAAAAAGTATAAGACATTAACCTAACACAACAAATATAGTTAGGCTTTATATATTTAATAGTAATTAATAATCTGTGCCGTCTAAGTATCCCTTTGTAAATAATTCAAGATCTTTTTTTATTTGGTTAAATGGCGGTATAAGATATATTATATATGTACATAGTGTTATAGGCTAATATCACTCGATTTTAACTGTCTTAGTATAGATATTCTGACAAAATCTACGCTAAGACATAAATTTATGAATTAAAAGTTAAATACTGTACTCCAGTTAAAATTCCCAGATTTCTTCACTTTTTTAGGCTAATTGGAACACCATTTGGACACTAATGGTGTTTCTCTCTATCAAGACTAGGTGTGTATGGTTTAATATCCAAAACAGAAATTTCATTATCAGCATATATATAGGCTAAGCCAATAATGTCGTTTTGTTAAAAAAGGAAGTCTGAGAATAATTAAACTTCCTTTTTACTTTAGAATATTCAATTGATATTTATACTATATCTTTAATATCATATGGTAATAAATTCTTCACTTATTAACCATTAATTTATAATTCTAGCATTAGCCCAATCAGCATGATCATTGTCTACACCATCTCCGCCGTCAGTAACAACAAGCTTTAACTGGCTCACTCCAGTTACATTTACGTTTATTGATTTAGCTGGTGTACCTCCAGTAATCACACCACTGTCATAAAGTTTAACTCCATCCCCAAATACTTGGAATACTACACTACCATTATTACCAACCTCACTATCTACTCCTACATCAGCTCTGAACATTACGAATTGATTTCCAAGGTCATAAACAGTTTCACTTACAGCATGTGTGCCAATTCCCTTTGTATAGTGTTGTCCGTTAATACTAATTTGATTAGAATATACACTCTTATCCTTTTGTGTTGGAAGTGAAGGGAAAGTTGTGGTTGCAGATGTCCAGTCAACATCACTTAGATAAGTAGATGTATTGTATAATCTAGCATTAGCCCAGTCAGCGTAATCATTTGTTTCACCATCTCCGCCGTCAGTAACAACAAGCTTCAACTGGCTCACTCCAGTTACATTTAACCTTACTGTTTTAGCTGGTGTAGCTCCGGTCATCAAACCACTATCATAAAGTTTTACTCCATCTGCATATACTTGGAATATTACACTACCATTATTACCGACCTCACTGTCAACTCCTAAGTCAGTTTCAAAATTTGTGAATTGCTTTCCAAGGTTATAAACAGTTTCACTTGAAGCATGTGTTCCAATTCCCTTTGTATAAGTTTTTCCATTAAGTGTAATTTGATTAGAGTCTACACTCTTATCTTTTTGTGTTGGACGTGGAGAGTAACTTGTGGTTGCAGATACCCAGTTAAGATCGCTTAAATAGGTTAAATCCGTAAAAGCATTCACACCATAAGATATTGCAGGAGTTGCTGCTTTTACGGATGTTGTTGGAATCATTGCAAAAGTTTGAAAAAATACTGTAGATGTGATTAGAGACGTAGCTAATAAAAGTTTTAATTTTTTATTCATTAATACCTCCAAAATAAATTAAAATTATTATTTAACATTAATTAACATTTAAGTATATATATTCCTTTTTAGCTTGTCAATCATAATATTTATAATAAATATAAATCCTACTTACAAAAGGCTATAGATTATTTGAAACTGAATTGTCCATTTGATTAAAGTTTACTTAAACATATATAGGGATGGAAGCTGAGATACTCTAATCTACTCTACAATCTATTCTCTTTCTAAAATATTCTCTAACCATATCGAGAATACACTATATCATTAAACACTATTTTGCTTTTGCAATTTGGGCACCTAAATTCAATAAAATAGATGTTGAATATCATTTTATAGTAAAAAGATATCATAATATAGAAGTTTGTCTTTCGCATTTTGTCATAGAAGAAATTAAGATAGAAAAGGAGCTGCCTTTTCTAATATTTTTTTAATTATTTTGATATAACCTATTTTCATTAATTCTATGATAGTAATTAAAAATTATAATTTTATTACAAATTTTTTCTTTAATATGTTAAAATAAATTTTATAGTTTAAGTGCAAAGGAGGATAAAATATGAAACTTAGAAAAAATATAAGCTTATTATTAGTAATAGTTCTATCTTTATCATTATTCATAGGTTGTAGCAAAAAAGAAGAAACTAATGATAAAAGTACTACTTCAACTAATAATGCAGAGACAGAAAAAGGTAAGGATGATAAAAATCCAATAGCTACTATAGAAATGGAGGACGGCTCACAAATTAAAATTGAATTATATCCAGATGTAGCACCTAATACAGTTAGAAATTTTATTTCATTAGCTAATTCTAAATTTTATGATGGATTAATTTTTCATAGAGTAATACCTGATTTTATGATTCAAGGTGGAGATCCTGAAGGAACTGGGGTAGGAGGTCCTGGATATGCTATAAAAGGGGAGTTTTCAAGCAATGGTTTTGAGAACGCTTTAAAGCATGATAGAGGAGTTATTTCTATGGCAAGAGCTCAGGATAAAAACTCTGCCGGTTCTCAATTCTTTATTATGCACAAAGATTCACCTCATTTAGATGGAGAATATGCTGCTTTTGGTAAAGTTATAGAAGGTATAGAAGTTGTAGATAAAATTGCAGCAGTAGAAACTATTGCACAAGACAGACCAAAAGAAGATGTTAAAATGAAAAAGGTAACAGTTGATACTTTTGGTGTTGAATATAAAGAAGTAGAAAAAATATAGATAAAAAGCTATTTCGTATTTGAATATGAAATAGCTTTTTTAATTATATAACAATAGATATTGTAACTAAAAATATCATACCTAAATTTATTAATATACCTGACTATATAAGAAGGTAGAAGTATTTTGTTTTTCTGTTTTTTATACAACAGGAGATAGTAGCTATTAATGTAATTATAGATTCTATTACTAAAATTTTAGTTAACATAAATAAAACCCTGCCTTATATAATTTCCTACATAATATTTCCTAGCATTTAAAGCAAATTTATATAAATATTTATTGTTTATAATGCTTTAAAAATACACATGTTCAGTACTATAGATATAAAAAATAAGTATTGTAAAAAACATAATAATATAGATAATTTATTTTTTTACCTGGTCATAAAGATTCGTCACATAAAGCAACATTACCTCTTTTTTATAATCTTTTAAATTTAAAACTTGAATACCTTATAATTTTAGATTAAGATTTTGGTATAATTAGTTTTTTTAGCAAAGTTACAATTTTATATTATTTTAAATATCGTAAAGATATGGAGGGTATGTTAATGAAGGAGATTAAAAATGTAGCAATTTTAATATTTGAAGATGTAGAAATTCTTGACTTTTGCGGTCCTTTTGAGGTATTTTCTATTACAGCTCGTGATACAAATCTAAATGTTTATACGGTGGCGGAAAAAATAACACCAATTTTAACTTATAATAAATTAAGTGTAAATCCACACTATAGTATTTTCGATTGTCCTGAGCCTGATATTGTTTTAATTCCAGGTGGAAAAGGATCAAGAAAAGAGATGAACAATCCTATTATTATCAATTGGATTAAATCAGTATCAAAAAATGCAGAACTAGTTCTTTCTGTTTGTACTGGTGCCTTTTTATTAGCAAAGGCTGATTTGCTTGATAACTTAGAAATAACCACTCATCATTTATCCTTAGAATTCTTAAAAGAAATTGCTCCTTCAAGTGCAAAAGTTAGGGAAGGGGTTAGGTTTATAGATAATGGGAAAGTTGTATTATCAGCTGGAATATCTGCTGGAATAGATATGTCCTTATATGTTGTAGAAAGAATTTTCGGAAAAGAAAAAGCCTTGAATACAGCAAGTATCATGGAATATGAGTGGAATCCTGAGCACGGTATTAAGTTAATATAATAAACATAAAAGTCAGAGAGCTTTCTCTGACTTTTATGTTTATGCATAATAATATCGATGATTGAGAATAAGATATTTTTTAATTATTTCTCTGCCTAATCTCTTATATGCTGTTATCCGTGAAATTGACTCTAAGATTTGTTTCTTTTAAAATTAAGTAAAATTTCTATAGATCAGTATCTTATAATTTCAACTTTTATCCTAAATCTAATAGTTGGTTTAAAGACCTTAATTTTCTATATATTTTAAAAATCTCATAACTCACTGTATTAATAAGTTCATTATGTTTAATAGAAAGTAAAATGATTATGTATATTTTATATAAAAATTCTAAGAGTAATAAACATTTAGAAACCATTCTTCCTTTATGATATGAAAATCCATAGAGGAAGAGTGGTTTTTTTACATTCATTTTTATTAATATATATGCTTTGTAATGATGTTGTTTAGTAAATTGTAATCTTAAGAAATCTTAAGGTTTAATTATAATTTTCTTAAAATCCTTTTTTTATTATAAAAGAGTAAGGAATATAAATTTTATGTTGTTGAAAGATTTTTAATAAAAATAAGAAAATATTGTAATTTATATTTAAGGAGGAATGTTAAAATGACAGCCTATAGAAAAAAATGCAAAAGAAAAAAGAGAAAGATAAAATATATTCTTTCAACCCTATGCCTATGTGCTATATGTATCTCAGCTTTATTTTTCTTAAATCGTCTAATGGTTAATGATTTATATAGCTCAAATGCCATTCTTCTTTGTTTAGATGATAATGAGATATTATTAGATAAATCAAGTGATGAAAGAATATACCCAGCATCTCTTACAAAAATTATGACAGCAATACTGGCAATTGAAAATTTATCAGATTTAAATGAAAGGATTTATCTACCGGAGGAGATGTTTAAAACGTTATATTCGGAAGGTGCTTCTATGGCTGGCTTTTCACCCAATGAAAATGTAACAGCAATTGATTTAATTTATGGGGTATTATTACCATCTGGAGCAGAAAGCTGTATTGGATTAGCAGAGACAATCGCGGGCTCAGAGGAAAATTATGTGAAGTTAATGAATGAAAAAGCTAAAAAATTAGAAATGAATGATACTCATTTTACTAATTCTACAGGACTACATGACAGAAATCATTACAGTACCGTAAATGATATTGCAAAACTACTAGAATATGCATTACAAAACCATACTTTTCGAGAAGTATATACTTCAAAACGTTATACGACAAAAGCAACCAATATTAATCCTGATGGAATCACTCTTCAAAGTACGATGTTCAAACATATGGATACAGCAGATGTAAATAGCGGTATTATCGAAGGTGGAAAAACTGGTTATACGGAAGAAGCTAAATTATGCCTTGCCAGTTTAGCAAAAATAGATGGTAAAGAATATATTTTAGTGACTGCTAACGCAGATGGTAATCCTCAAACAAAACAGTTCAATATTTTGGATGCATTCACTGTCTATAATCAAATTTTCGAAAATGATATTACTAAAAATACTAAGTATCTTATAAATGATTCTAAGTAGATATATACAAAATTTTTTCTCGATTTTTATAAACTATAATCATCATCAATACAGTTATTTACGAAAGGAGAAATGAAAAAATGAGTAGAAGAAAAATTGCAGTTTTATTTGGTGGCTGTTCTACAGAATATGAAGTTTCTTTACAATCTGCATACACAATTATAAAACATATAAACCAAGATTTTTATGAGGTAATACCAATTGGAATAACAAAAGAAGGAACATGGTATCTATATAGTGGAATACTTAGCAAGATTATAGAAAATACATGGATGAATGATAAAACATGTGTACCTGCTATGATTTCACCAAATAAATGCGATCATGGAATTTTTATATTACACCCAGAACATATAGAAAAAATTAGGGTAGATGCTATCTTTCCAATTTTACATGGGAAAAATGGTGAAGATGGTACGGTGCAGGGACTTTGTGAACTTGCTGGAATACCAATTATTGGTTGCAATACATTGTGCTCTGCATTATGCATGGATAAAAACAAGGCACATTCAATTGTAAGATCAAACGGCATTGAAGTTCCAAAGTCAATTATTCTAAAAGAATATTTAGATGAAAATATATTATATGAAAAAATAAAATATTTAAAAATGCCTTTATTCGTAAAGCCTATAAAATCTGGATCATCATTTGGAATAACAAAAGTACAGAAGAAAGAAGAATTACTTCAAGCTGTAGAACTGGCTTTTACCCATGATAATGAAGTTATTATTGAAGAAAACATTGAAGGTTTTGAAGTTGGATGTGCCATATTTGGAAATCACGAGCTAGTTATAGGTGAGATCGATGAAATCGAATTATCACAAGGTTTCTTTGATTATACTGAGAAATATACTTTGAAATCATCAAAAATACATATGCCTGCACGTATACCAGAGGGTATAGTAAAACGTATAAAAAAAGCAGCTTGCATTATATATCGAGTTTTAGGATGCTCAGGATTTGCAAGAGTAGATATATTTTTAAAAGCAGATGGAACAATTGTATTTAATGAGGTCAATACAATTCCAGGTTTCACTTCTCATAGCAGATATCCTAATATGCTAAAAGGTATTGGAATGAAATTTGAGGAGATTATAGAACAAATAATAAGGACAGCGATAGATAATGAATAAAATCTTAAAGGACCATAGATATATTGAAGTATTTTATCAAAAAAATATCAAAAAATTACAAGAATTATATCTATCAGAAGATTTGTCTTATCAAATATTAGGAAACAGTGTAGCTGGTTCTGCTATAACTATATGGAAGAATGGAATATGAGAGATAAAAAAGAATACATAGGAATTAATTATTTTAAAATAATAGCAGCGTTTTTAGTAATAGCTATTCACACGTCACCCTTTACTTCCTTTAATGGAAATTTAGATTTTGTTTTTACTAGAATATGGGCAAGGTTAGCAGTTCCATTCTTTTTCATGATAACAGGCTACTTCGTTTTACCTCAATGCTTAAAAGAAGAATGTAATAATATAAATCTAAAAAAATATATAGTTAAAATAAGCAAAATTTATGTACTTGCTATTATTGTATATATCCCAATTAACATTTATACTAAATATTTTAATCAATCTAATCTATTGTTTAACATTATAAAAGATATTATTTTTGATGGTACATTCTATCATCTTTGGTATCTTCCTGCTTCAATGCTAGGAGCAATGATTATTTATTTCTTATTAAAAAAGCTGCATTATAAAAAGACTTTTTATGTTGCAATAATTTTATATTTAATTGGATTATTTGGAGATAGTTATTATGGAATAGTGGAAAAAATAAATTTTTTTAAATTGTTTTATCAGGGTATATTTTTCTTTTCAGACTATACAAGGAATGGAATATTTTTTTCTCCTATTTTTATTCTATTAGGATATTGTACATACCTAACTAAGATACGATTAAGAAAGGAGGATATAAATTCTATAGTCTCCACAAAAGGTTTTCTATTATCATTTCTTTTCCTCAATATAGAAGGAGTACTTTTGCACATTTATCATATACAACGACATGATAGTATGTACATTTTTTTAATTCCATGTATGTTATATCTATTTCATATCTTGCTATCTATAGAAGGAAAAAGAATTGGAGATATAAAAAATGTAGCACTTTTTATCTACATTTTCCATCCTCTCTTTATCATACTGGTGAGAGGGTTTGCAAAGATAATAGGACTCACTTGGCTAATTGTTGATAATAGTTTCATACACTACATGATGGTTTTAATTTCAACAACAATTTTTTCCTACTTCTCTACAAAAATCATAAATCGACGAAGGAGAATAAACAAATGAATAGAGCATGGATAGAAGTAAATTTAAAAGCTTTAGAGCATAACATAAAAAATATTCAAAACATAATATCAGACCAATGCAATATTATGGCAATTATAAAAGCAAATGCTTATGGCCATGGTGATATTCAAATCGCTCAATATTTAAGCCTGATGGGAATAGATACATTTGGCGTTGCTACACTAGATGAGGCCATTCACTTGAGAAACAATGGTATAAAAGGAGATATATTAATATTAGGATATACCCATATAGAGTGTTTTAAGGATATTGTAGATTACGATTTGATACAAACTGTGGTGGATGCTGATTATGCTAAACAATTGAATGATTTCGGTGAAAAAGTTATGGTACATATTAAGATAGATACAGGAATGCACCGCCTTGGATTAGACTTTCGAGATATGGATATAATAAAAGGACTTTTTAAATTCAAAAATCTAGACATTAGAGGTATTTATTCCCATTTATGTGTTTCCGATAGTTTAAAAGATACAGATGCGGATTTTACCAACAAGCAAATAAAATATTTTTATAAAGTAAAAGAGCTTCTAAATAAACAGGGACACCATAATATAAAGAGCCATTTACAATCTAGTTATGGAATTCTAAACTATCCAGAGATTAACTGTGACTATGTAAGACCAGGCATTATTCTTTATGGTATACAAAATAGTGTTGATATTAAAACAAGAATCCCTCTAGACTTGAAACCTGTACTTGCTCTCAAAGCCAGAATTGCATCTATTCATGAAATAGATGTAGGAGAAACTGTTGGATATGGCAGAAATTTTCGAGCTATAAATAAAAGAATTATCGCTGCTGTCACTATTGGTTATGCTGATGGAATACCAAGAACTTTAACTGGACAAAAAGCCATTGTCAAAGGGAAATTCGCAAAAATTGTTGGTGATATTTGTATGGACCAGCTTATGATTGATGTAACCAATATAAAAGATATAAATCAGGGGGATATAGTAACTTTTATAGGGCAAGAAAAAGAATGTATTATTTCAGCAGAAGAAATAGCATATCATAATAACACAATAACAAATGAATTATTAAGTAGATTGGGTACAAGGTTAGAGAAGGTATACTACAATAAATAAAGGTGTTTTTCTACATAATGACACCTTTACTAAGGAATACCATAAATAATATTCAATTAACCGTAAGATATACTTACAATATGAGATATTGCATATAAATCCAACTAAAAAATATTAGAAGAAGGTGAATATTCTGCAAGGGAATAGTCATCTTCTTTTGTTGTTAAACTATAAAAATCCTAGAAATAATACTAGAAAATAATAGGAATTTTTTATTGCAATACTTTTAAGGAAAAAACAAAAATTTAATTTTTCCCTTACACTCTTTAATTGGCTTATTCTGTTTAATGTTGCTTCAACAATAGTTAAATGCTTCCAATATTCTATCAAGTTATAGATTACTATCTACTTTATTAATTAATTTTCAGTATATGGCACACATTCTTCCGTCTTATCCTTAATAACATCAATTTCACCATTACTTCATATGAGTTGCTCCCTCTTTTTGTATCACTTCTATATCTATATTTTCAATTACTTTCTTTACATCATCTCTTATATCATTTTCATATCACTTAAAATCTTATAATTTTTTAACTCAATATAATAAAAGTTATATTGAGTTAAGTTTTTTATCTTATTTCAGCCTTTTTTATTCATTTTATTCTAAATTCATGGTATAATATACTTGTAAACATTAAGTTTACAAGTATATTATATGTGTTTACAAGTGAATAATTATTAAAATAAGTAAACATTTTAGGAGGAAATTATGGATACAACTTTTAGCGTAAGAATAAATGATGATTTGAAATCAAAATTTAATGAATTAGCCCAAAAGGAGGGCATAAATAACAAGGAGTTTATGGAGCAAGTTATAAAGTTCTATGAATTAAACTCTATAAAAGATAGCAATTTAAACATTTCAGATGATATAACTGAGCTCCAAGATATAACTTCTAGGATTGTAGACATCTATATAAATTCTATGGAAAAAGCTAAAATAAAAATTGGAGAACTAGGGAATACAAATAAAGATCAATTATCAAAGAAAGATCTAGAAATTCAAAAACTTAAGGAAGAATTGGCATCTATTAGAGAAGAAAACAAGAAAATTTTTAAGCTAAATGAGGAAGTAAAGAAAAAAGAAGAAATTATTAAAGAAGTTAAAGAAAATCTAGCTCAAACAAAAGAATTAAATAATATGTTACAAGAGAAGAATAATCACTTAAACAATGAATTAACTTCAACTAAGTCATCATTACAAACTATAACTGAAAAAGAGGAAGAGATAGAAACTTTAAAAAGTGATTTATTAAACTTAAATAATGATAATTCTGTATTAAAGTCTAAAGTAGAGGAAATAGAGATTAAACTTTTAAACAAAGATAAAGAGTTAAAAGAAAGAAAAGAAAGATTCCAAAGAGATATAGAAGAACTTAATAATAGAAATAAAGAAAAATTTAATTTTCAAATAGAAAAGCAACAACTTGAAACAAGTAAAAAGATATTATTAATTGAAGAAAAACACAAGGAGGAACTAAAGAATAGGGAAGATGAACTAAACAACAAAATAATGGAACTATTAAATAAAAGACAGGAGGATGCGGAAATTATAAGAAAATTACTGCTTGGAAATAAAGAATAACATCTGATTATGTTATATATCTAAATATTTATATGTTTACAACAACTATTAGGGATATGGTCAACGAAAAAATAAAATTTAGGATATACTTTGCACTATATGGGGTAATCCTAAGATAACTACGATAAATCGCAAACTCATTTACATTTTAAGAAATTGAGTTTGCGATTTAATTATTTTTCTATATTTAGTATAATCTTGGTATGGATGATTATATATTAATTCACAATTGTAAATTAATACGAACTAATTTAAATAGTTATGTAAATAAACTTTGTAGGGAAGGTATATATTATTCAGTCATTACGGAGGAGATAAATTGTTTGAATTTAATTTCATTTTAATGTTATTAGTACTCTCATTACTACCATTAACTATATAAATAGGTGGTACCGCGTACCTTAGTGAGAGTGAATCGAGCACTTGCTATCAGTCCTATTTCCACACAAAAGAAGGCGTAATAGGTACAATCGATGACTATATTTATTGGTATAATGATGAAAAATTTCAACAAAAACTAAATAACCGCACACCAGTTGAATTTAAGTGTGCGGTATAGAAAATAACAGCTTTTTTTAATAATATTTACTTAATTGAACTCAGTTCACTTGGGGGATGCGCCCCGTAAGAGATACCGTTTGTTGCCAGTATCAGTAGTGCCGATCTCAACGAACCTGTCTTTTTCTGGCATCTGCTCATAAGCCTCCTGAGGCATCTCAAGGATCGTCCGTGACTGCATGAGCTGACATTCACCATGCTCCATATCTGCCTCCTGGATGAGCTCATAGATCACATCCTTGGCAATTTTCACTGGTCCAGCAGATAGACTGTCGATGTCGCCCTCAAGCAAGGTAGACCTATACGCTTGACATCTATTGCAAGATTCACAGCTCTGACATTTTTGACAAGCTTCACATGTTTGGCAGGGCCCGCTCAACAGATCAACGAGCTCACTCGATCTACCGAGATACTTAGTTCCGATCTCCACAACACTTGAAACTCTTACTTGCGCTGGCGCAAGAGATGAGAAATTGGGCCTCCCGATGGGTTGAAGTTTCTTTGGCATTGTTTTCCTCCTCTCACTTGATTTTCTTGAGGGAACCACCCCGCAAGAGATATTGTTTGTTGCCAGTATCAGTAGTGCCGATTTCAACGAACCTGTCTTTTTCCTGCATCTGATCATAAGCCTCCTGAGGCATCTCGAGGATTGTCCGTGACTGCGTGAGCTGGCATTCACCATGTTCCATATCTGCCTCCTGGATGAGCTCATAGATCACATCCT
>NZ_AYSO01000013.1 GCF_000816675.1 Clostridium argentinense CDC 2741
ATAGGTGAGAGGTGTAAGCATGGTAACATGTTCAGCTGACTCATACTAATAAGTCGAGGGGCTTGACCTAATTAATTTCACTGTGCAATTTTCAGAGAATAATTTCTTTGAAGTTTATAGCGAATTTTATAATGTTCCGCGATAGCTCAACGGTGGAGCACTCGGCTGTTAACCGATAGGTTGGAGGTTCGAATCCTCTTCGCGGAGCCATATTTAAAAATTAAATATATTATAAGTTGATAAAATGGTATGAAGCTTATATAAATTTAAAAAAATTAATAGAAGCAAACAGGACAAGGAAGTGAAGGAATGAAGAGCGGAATTTACTAGGGTAAATGAGCACTGGAGTGACTGAAACTGACGCAGTAATGTGAAGCTTATATAAATTTTTAAAATTTGATAAAAACGAGTAATACAAGGAAACAAATGAGCGAGGAGCGGAGTTTACTAATGGTAAATGAGCACCGTAGCGAATGAAGTTGACGAAGTAGTACGATGTTTATGGCAAATTTAAATCTGGTGATGATGGTTTTAAGGGTAACACCCCTTTCCATTCCGAACAGGAAGGTTAAGCCTTAAGACGCCGAGAGTACTGCACGGGAGACTGTGTGGGAGGGTAGGTTGTTGCCAGGTAGTGCTAACTAAGTGAAACTTAGTTAGCAATATTCCGCGATAGCTCAACGGTGGAGCACTCGGCTGTTAACCGATAGGTTGGAGGTTCGAATCCTCTTCGCGGAGCCATTTTATTTTTTTGTATAAATTACAGCTCAAAAGAGCTGTTTTTTTATTTTTAAGAATAAGTAGATGGACTCTTAAATATACTTTTTTATGTGGCTAATTAATTAATAACATTTTCATAAAAGTTATTAACAATTTGTTGATAATTTTAAAGTTAAAGTTGATAATTTTTTAAATTAAATCTAATTAATTTTATATATTTTTCCTCAAAAAATGTAAATATATTTTAAAGATTTAGAATATTATAAAAAATTAAAGGGAAAACAACCAAAATATAGAATATATAAATTATATTGGATAATCTGAAAGAGAAAATGGGAGGTATAGCACATGAAAGAGTATAAAATTAATAATCTTAGAAATGTTGGAATTATAGGGCATAGTGGCTCTGGAAAAACAAGTTTAATGGAAGCAATATTATATTATACTGGTGCAACAGATAGGCTCGGCAAGGTTGAAGATGGAACTACAATTAGCGATTATGATGCTGAAGAGAAGAAAAGAAAAGTATCAATATCAACTTCAGTAGCGCTTTGTAAATGGAAAAATGTAAAAATAAATTTAGTAGATACTCCAGGATATTTTGATTTCGTCGGAGAAATGATAGAAGGTCTACATGCAGTGGATATGGCTATGATAGCTGTATGTGGAGTATCAGGTATTGAAGTTGGAACAGAAAAAGCTTGGGATTATGCTGAAAAGCAGAGATTACCTAGAGCATTTTTTATAAATAAATTAGATAGAGAAAATAGTAATTTTGAAAAAGTTTTAGATCAATTAAAAGATAAATTTGGTATGTCAGTTGTACCTATCCAATACCCTATAGGCTCTGAAAATAACTTTAGAGGCGTTATTAATGTTATTTCAAAAAGAGCAAGATTATTCAATTCTAAAACTAAAAAAATGGAAGATGCTGAAATACCTGTAGAGTTAATAGACAAAGTTGATGAATGTAGACAAATGGTTATGGAAGCTGTCGCAGAAATTGATGAAGTTTTATTAGATAAATACTTTAATGATGGACATTTAAGTGAGGAAGAAATTTATAATGGATTAATAAAAGGAGCTTCAATGGGAGAAATAGCTCCAATAATGTGTGGCTCTGCACTAAATTGCATAGGTATAGACACATTGCTTGAAGATATAGTAGGGTGTTTTCCATCTCCAATTCATACAACTCTATATATGGCAAAAGATTTAAAGAATAATAGTTATACAAATATTAAAATAGATGAAGAGGAACCATTTTCAGCATTAGTATTTAAAACTATTGCAGACCCTTTTGTAGGTAAGCTTTCAATGTTTAGAGTAATCACAGGAAGTGCTAAATCTGATACTGTTGTTTATAATTCTAATAAAGAAAAAGATGAGAAGCTTGGAACCCTATATTTTTTAAAAGGAAAACAACAATATGCTACTGCTGAGGTTAAAGCAGGAGATATAGGTGCTGTTGCTAAACTTAATTATACTAATACTGGAGATACTCTTTGCTCAGAGGAAAGACCTATAATTTTTGATTCTATAGAGTTCCCAATTCCTATGTATTCAAGAGCTATAGCTACTAAGGCTAAAGGTGATGAAGATAAAATATCTAATGGATTATCAAAGCTGCTAGAAGAAGACTCAACTTTTTCTATATCTAGAGATGTTGAAAATGCTGAAACTATAATATCAGGATTAGGTACAACCCATTTAGATGTTATAGTAAGTAAATTAAAATCAAAATTCGGTGTTGATGTTTCACTTGAAATACCTAAAATACCTTATAGAGAGACTATTAAAAAGTTCTCTGATACGCAAGGTAAGCATAAAAAGCAATCCGGAGGGCATGGCCAATATGGTGATGTTAAAATTAAATTTGAACCTAGAACTGATGGGGAAGAAGAATTAGAATTTGTTGATGCAGTAGTAGGTGGAGTTGTTCCAAGACAGTATATTCCAGCTGTTGAAAAAGGATTGAGAGATTGTATTCAACATGGAGTTTTAGCAGGATATCCTGTTATTAGATTAAGAGCTACTCTTCACGATGGTTCTTTCCATCCTGTGGATTCTTCAGAGATGGCATTTAAAATTGCAGCATCTTTAGCTTTTAAAAAGGGATTACAAGAAGCTCAACCTGTATTATTAGAACCGGTTATGCATATAGAAATAATGATTCCAGATGACTACATGGGAGACATAATTGCTGATATTAATAAGAAAAGAGGAAGAATTCTTGGAATGGAACCTTTTGAAAAGGGACAAAAAATTGTAGGAGAAGTTCCACAGGCTGAACTTTATAATTATGCTAACGATTTAAGATCATTGACAGGTGCACGAGGAAGTTTTAGAAGTAGATTTGAAAGATATGAAGAAGTTCCTAGTGATATAATTAATAAAATAATTTCAGAAGTAAAGAAAGATGCTTAATTAAAATAAAGAGAGACTATTTTTTAGAATAGTCTCTCTTTATTTTTGTAGAAGTAGAAAGGTCATTATAATAATATCTTTCTTAAGAAAATGTGAATTATAGATCACAAGTTAAAAATTTATAGACTTACTATATATAAATGAATAGATTTGTATATTTTGTACAAAATATAACTAAATAGTATTAAGGGGGATTTAGATGTCAGACTACAGAATGGATATAATGGGAGATATAAATCTTAGTGATTATAGTAGTATTCATGACTATATGGGTATAGTAGGACCAGAAGACAAATTCACTATTGTTTTGCAGTCTGCTAGTGAGGAAGATGCCAAAGTACTATGTAGTATTTTAGAAAGTGATAAATTCACTATAGTTTCAAAAGGAGATATATATGATGGGAAATACTTCATACAAGCGTTTAAGAAAAAATGACCCTATTAATAGTAGACTTATCGAACAAGCTTATGGTTCAGATATTGATCACTATAAAATAGAACACGGTTATCCAATAATAAATGATCTAATTCCAGCAGTAAAGAATTGGGTTCAAGTTGGTAAAACTAATAATGAAGAAAGAAAAGGATTTAGACTATGATTTTCGTAGTCTATTTTTCATTATAAAAATATAAAATAGCATAATTTATTACTTTATAATCTTATAATGATAGACTCTTATAATCGCTATAATATTTTATAATAGTCTAACTAATATAAATTTTTGACTTGATTTTTGCAACTATTACTTGATAAAATCATATTTAGATTCTTAAATAAAATAGTATAATGAAATAGTTAGTTATTTTTAATAAGGAAAAATATAAGTATATAAATATAGATAAATAGAATATATTTTTAGGTAAGGAGAATAATTCTAATATAGTAGTATTAACTGAACTAAAGTAAAAGAGGTGTAGCGATGACAACATTATATATAACAAGACATGGAGAAACAGAATGGAATAAGCTTGGCAGGATGCAGGGCTGGGGAGATTCTCCTTTAACGGAGTTAGGAATTAAGCAGGCACAATGGTTTAGAGATAGAGTAATAAATTTAGACTTAAATACTATATATACGAGCTCCTCTGAAAGAGCATATAATACAGCAAAAATAATAAAAGGAAATAGAGATATAAAGATAATCAAGAATGATGGTTTAAAAGAATTAAAATTAGGATTATGGCAAGGGTTAGATAAAGAAGGTATAAAAGCTTTAGATGAAGAAAATTATTATAATTATTGGAATAACCCTACAATGTACAAGCCTACAGAAGGTGGAGAGAGTTTTGATGAGCTTAAAGATAGGATATATGAAGCCATAATGAAGATTGTTAATAATCATAAAAATGAAAATATATTAGTAGTTAGTCATGGAATGACAATAAAAGCATTTTTATGTGCTTTACAGAAAAAATCTATAGGACATATATGGGATCCACCTTTTATTCAACAAGGGAGTCTAACATCTATAGAATTTGTTGATGATGATAGTTATAAAATTTTAATGGAAAATGATATATCTCATTATAAAGAATAATTTTTATGATATTTATTAACAGTAATATTATAAAATTTTAAGTTGTAAAAGAATTTAATGAACTACATCATGTAGTATTAAAAATTTATATATTTCAATAAAATTATGATTGGTTAAATATTCAAGCATTTTTTTATTGAAAAATTTAATATACTGAATTTTTTAAATATGACGGTCATACTTGTGAAGATATGATATAATAATATTTAAGCTTATTTTTCGAATATCTATTAAATATTCTCAAAAATAATTAATTAGTATTCTAGTAGCTTACTATAGAACATAATTAGGTTTTGTAGTGTCGCTACTGTTTGATATGACTACTCTATTTGATGTAAACATTATTAGAGTTTTTAAATAGCTATTTGGGACCTTACACTTATGAGATTTAAAATATACAATGTAATAAGATATAAAGCTTTATATTTTAAGAAAGAAGGAATAAGGATTAGAATAAAGGACATCTGGTAACTAGGATAATTCTAAATTGTTACTTAGTTACATTATGAAATATTAGAAGCAAATCCAAGCATGTATAAATAATTAGTGTTCTGTATTCTCCCATTATATAAACCATAATGGGGGAGTTTTATTTTTCTATAACTTAAGGTATATTTAAAAAATAGCAAGCTAGCATATTAGCTCATTTTTACTTGTTATTTTATTTCACATGCCTAAAATGCAATTTAATTGCTTTTTATATTAATTTTTGAGAAATTGAAGTAAAGGGGGATGATGATTATGATTAAAAAATTTATTTCTTATTATGCAGGGCACAAAAAATTATTTATAATAGATATGTTTTGTGCATTTTTAGTAGCAGCTTTAGATTTAGCTTTTCCCATGATTACAAAGGAGTTATTAGAAAAGGCTATTCCTAATAGTGATATTAGGATGATAATGAACTTTGTAATTGTGCTAACTGTGCTATATTTAATAAAGTTAATCGCTAATTACATAGTTGACTACTGGGGACATGTTATGGGGGTAAGGCTACAGTATGATATGAGAAAAGATGTGTTCTCGCATTTGCAAACTCTACCATTTAGTTATTTTGATGATAATAAAACGGGACATTTAATGTCTAGGATAATTAATGATTTAATGGAAATATCAGAGCTTGCACATCATGGACCAGAAGACGTATTTATATCATTAGTAATGATTCTAGGTTCTTTCATACTTCTTTGTAGAATTAACGTTAAGTTAACGCTATTAATATTTGCTTGTCTTCCATTTATTATTTGGTTTGCTATGACTAAAAGAATGAAGATGTCAAAAGCTTTTGATGATGTTAGAAAGAAAATAGGTAATGTAAATGCTAAATTAGAAAATAGTATTTCTGGTATTAGGGTTGCAAAATCCTTTACTAATGAAGAATATGAGATGGAAAAATTTGATGAGGGAAATATAGAATTTAAAACCTCGAGGTCAGATGCATATAAATATATGGCTGAATTCATGTCTGGTATGAGATTTATGGTAGATATGTTAAATGTAGTTGTCATTGGATTTGGAGGATATTTTGCTTACAAGAAATATATAACTCCAACAGAACTTGTAGCATATCTTTTATATATCACATATTTTATGCAACCAATAAGAAGGTTAACCGCTTTTGTTGAACAATATCAAAGTGGTATGTCAGGTTTTAAAAGATTCTTAGAAATAATGGAAACTGAGCCTGATATAGTGGATAGTCCAAATGCAGCAGAGCTTAAAGATGTAAAAGGTGATATAGAGTTTAAAAATGCATGCTTTAAGTATGATGAGGACACGGAAATTATATCTAATTTAAATTTAAAGATTGAGAGAGGTAAAACTTTAGCTTTAGTAGGACCATCTGGTGGAGGCAAAACTACAATATGTCATTTAATACCTAGATTTTATGAATTAAGTGATGGTAATATAACTGTTGATGGTATGGATATTAAGGATATAACACTAAAATCTTTAAGAAGAAATATAGGTATAGTTCAACAAGATGTATTCTTATTTACAGGAACAATAAAGGAAAATATTCTTTATGGAAGACCAGAGGCTAGTGATGAAGATGTTATAAAGGCAGCTAAAAGTGCTAACATACATGATTTTATATCTTCACTTCCAGAAGGTTATGATACTTATGTAGGGGAAAGAGGAGTAAAGCTTTCAGGTGGACAAAAGCAAAGAATATCTATAGCTAGAGTATTCTTAAAAAATCCTCCAATATTAATATTAGATGAAGCTACTTCAGCCCTAGATAACGCTTCAGAGATTATAATTCAAAAATCTCTTGAAGATTTGTCTAAAGGAAGGACAACAATAGTAGTTGCACATAGACTTTCTACTATTAAAAATGCAGATGAGATTGTTGTTTTAACTAATAAAGGTATAGTTGAGCAGGGTAACCATGAAGAGCTTATAGTGAATAATGGAATTTACTCAAAGCTTTATAATGCTCAATTTAGAGGTTTTATACCGGATGATATGGAATGTTAAACAACATATTATGCTCACAGAACCCGCCCATAGCAGCACTATGGGCAAATTTCAATGTCTTGTATAAAATATTTGAAGAAAATTGTAACAATTTTACACAAGATAAAAACATGTAAAAAAAAGGAAATAAACGAAAGCCATAGAATATAATTAACATGAAAATTATGGAAATTATTGAAGATGGGAGAGGGATAATATGATAAAAAACAAAAGTAATATATGCGAACTAATAAATGAAGTGAAGAATTTTTCTTATGAAAAAGAGACTGTGATAATTGACGTGGAACTTAAAACAGAAGAAAGTATGCATATAAGATGTTATGATGAAAAATGTATAATAATTAATTATTATGATTATGAAGAGGGTATATCAGCTCTATACAAAGATAGAAAATATATAAACAAGGTACTTTTCCAATAGTGGAAAAGTACCTTGTTTATATTAAATCAATAAAGGAATAATTAAGTTAATATAGAATTAGTAACTTTAAATAATAGGTAGAGGGTCAATATATGTTTAGAAAAATTATGTTGGCATCATTTTAAATGATAATTCTCAATAGTATTTCAGTATATTTAAAACATGGCAAGAAAATTGATATACTTCTTTAGTAAACTGAAGTAAAAGTAAGTAATATATCTAGCAATTTTTTAAGCTATAAAGAAAAAATGAGAATTTAAGAGAAAAAATAAGCAATATTAATTTATTTTCCATTAATCTACTTTATAAGAATAAATTAATTAATAAAAGAGAAAAATATTAGTTGAATAATATGATATAAAGTTATAATATTTAATTAAGGTCAAAGAAAGTCAAAGTAAAGTCAAACTTTGGAAGAGGTAATGATTATGGCAAGATTATCAGACATAATTGAAGATTTTATTAAAGAGATGATAGAAGAAACTCAAAACAATGAAATTGAAATTCAACGTAATGAGTTAGCTAATTACTTTAGTTGTGCACCGTCACAAATAAATTACGTATTAACTACGAGATTTACAAAAGATAAAGGTTATTATATAGAAAGTAGAAGAGGCGGTGGAGGTTATATAAGGATTACTAGAATTGAATACAAATATCATAGCAACTTACTTGAAGCTATTGATGAAGCGATAGGAAATAATATAACCTATGATAATAGTTTAAGGATACTGAGAGGTCTTAAGGATTCGGGAATTATTAATGAAAGAGAAGAAAATATTATTAAAACTGCACTTAACGATAGAACATTAAGTTATGCAGGAGATATGAAGAATAAGTTAAGAGCAGATATTTTAAGAGCAGTAATATTTAATATATTAAATTAATGAATTTAAAAGGAGTAGTGATATTATGCTTTGTGAAAAATGTAAAAAAAATGAAGCTAATTTCCATATAACTAAAATAGTAAATGGGGTAAAGGAAGAAGAACATCTATGCGAAGTATGTGCTAAAGAAAATAATACTATGAGTATGCTTCAAGATATGGATTTTTCTCCAAGCTTTTCATTTCAAAATATATTAAGTGGATTCATGGACTATATGAATACTACAACTGAAAGTAACCTTCCTAGTGAAGTAATTTGTAAAGAGTGCGGTACAACTTATAGAGGATTTAAAGAAACAGGATTATTAGGTTGTGGTAATTGCTATTCAACATTTAAAACAACTATAATACCAATAGTTAAAAGAGTTCAAGTAAGTACAGAGCATAATGGAAAAATACCAGTAAAATCTGGTGGAGAAATACTTAAGAAAAAAGAGCTTATAAGACTTAAGGAAGAACTTCAAAAAGCTATTGCCATTGAGGAGTATGAAAAGGCAGCAGAGCTTAGAGATAAAATTAGAGATTTAAGTTAATAAATCTAGGAGGTATAGTTATGGAAAATTGGATTAAAGCTCATAGTGCAAATGATGATATTGTACTAAGCAGTAGAATAAGGTTAGCCAGAAATATAAAAGGATATCCTTTCCCTAATAAACTTTCGAAAGATAAGGCAGCAGAAATAATCAAAAAAGTTGAATCTGCTTTTTATACTTCTTCCTATATAAATGAAAACTTTAAGACCATAAATATGGATAGTATAGATGCAATGGAAATAAACTCTTATTTTGAGAAACATATTATAAGTGATAATTTAATTACTAATAAAGAGATATCTGCCTTTATATTAGATAAGGATGAAATTATAAGTATTATGATAAATGAGGAAGATCATTTAAGAACGCAGTATATAGTAGGAGGGCTTAATTTAAAAAAAGCTTATGAAGAAGTTGATAAGATAGATAATCTTTTAGAAGAAAAATTAGAATTTGTTTTTGACTCTGATTTAGGCTATTTAACAGCATGTCCTACTAATGCAGGTACAGGGTTAAGGGCTTCAGTTATGCTTCATCTTCCTGCATTACATGAAACTAAAGAGATAGAAAATGTTTTTAATGCTGTAAGTAAAATAGGAATGACTATAAGAGGATTATATGGTGAAGGCTCAAAAGGTTATGGAAATATATTTCAAATATCTAATCAAATAACATTAGGCCCTAGCGAAGAGGAAATAATAAATGGATTAAATGCCATGGTTTATCAAATCATTGAAAAAGAGAAGTTAGCTAGGGAAAAACTAAAATCTCAATATAAATATGAATTAGAAGATAAAATAATGAGATCTTTAGGAATATTAAAATCAGCAGTTTTATTAAATTCTAAAGAATGTATGGATTTATTATCTAATGTTAGATTTGGAGTAGAAATGGGAATAATAAATAATATAGACAAAATAATATTAAATGAACTTATGGTGGAAACAGGGGTAGCGATGCTTCAGCTTAACGCCAATTCCGCTTTAGATAAAAGAGAAAGAGACATAAATAGAGCTCAAATAGTTAGGAACAAATTACAAAATCTATAATAGAGAGGTGTTTTATATGTTTAATAGATTTACAGAGAGAGCAAGAAATATTCTTATGTATGCCCATGAAGAATCACAAAACTTTAAACATGGTTATGTAGGAACGGAGCATATTATACTTGGAATTTTAAAAGAAGAAGAGAGTATAGCTGCGAGTGCTTTAATAAATGCAGGAGTAGATTATAATAAAGTTAAAGAATTAGTAAATAAATATATAGGTGTTGGAGATATAGAAATGCCTAAAAATGAAATTGCACTAACACCTAGAACTAAAAGATTATTTGAATTAAGCTTAATAGAAGCAAGAGGCTTAAATCAAAATTATATATCACCTGAGCATATATTGTTAGCATTAATTAGGGAACCAGAAGGAGTTGCTTACACAATATTAGGCAATTTAGGAGTAGATTTTTCTAAGTTAAGAAATGAAATTATAAATAATATTGCAGGAGATGAAACTCAACAAGGAAGTAGTCCAAAGAAAGGAAAAAGTAGCACTCCTACATTAGAAAAATACGGAAAAGATTTAACTGAGCTTGCAAAAGAAGGAAAATTAGATCCTATTATAGGAAGGGATAAAGAAACAGAAAGAGTTTTGGAAATATTGTGTAGAAGAATTAAGAATAATCCTTGCTTAATAGGAGATCCTGGTGTAGGTAAAACAGCTATAGCAGAAGGATTAGCACAAAAAATTGCAACAGGCAACATTCCAGAGTTGTTAAAAGATAAAAGAGTTGTAACTCTAGACCTATCTTCTATGGTGGCAGGTTCAAAATATAGAGGTGAATTTGAAGAAAGACTTAAAAGTGTAATGGATGAAATTTCAAAAGCTGGAGATGTAATTTTATTTATTGATGAAATTCACACTATAGTTGGTGCAGGTGGTGCAGAAGGTGCAATTGATGCTTCAAACATATTAAAGCCTGCACTTGGTAGAGGTGAAATACAATGTATAGGGGCAACGACTTTAGAGGAATATAGAAAATATATAGAGAAAGATGCTGCTCTAGAAAGAAGATTTCAACCTGTTACGGTAGAAGAACCTACTAAAGAGGAAGCAGTAGAAATATTAAAAGGACTAAGAGATAAATACGAAGCGCATCACAGAGTGAAAATTACTGATGATGCTATATTAGCAGCAGTAAATCTTTCAGATAGATATATAACTGATAGATATTTACCAGATAAAGCTATAGACCTAATTGATGAAGCTGGTTCAAAGGTAAGAATTCAAAATTTAACAGCACCAAAGGATTTAAAAGAATTAGAAAATGACCTTGAAGTAGTTATAAAAGAAAAGGCTGATGCAATAACAATGCAGGATTTTGAGAAGGCAGCAACTTTAAGGGATAAGGAAAAAGAATTAAAGGACAAATTAGAGGATTCTAAAAAGAACTGGGTATCTCAAAATAATGGAGCAGATGCAGTAGTAGATGAAAAACATATTGCAAATGTAATCTCTAAATGGATGAGTATACCAATAGAAAAGCTTACTGAAAGTGAAGCTGAGAGGTTATTAAAGCTTGAGGAGATACTTCACAAAAGGGTTATAGGCCAAGAAGAAGCAGTAGAATCTATTGCTAGGGCTGTTAGAAGAGCAAGAGTAGGACTAAAAGATCCAAAGAGACCAATAGGCTCATTTATATTCTTAGGACCAACAGGAGTAGGTAAGACAGAACTTTCGAAAGCATTAGCAGAAGCCATGTTTGGTGATGAAAAAAGCATAATTAGAGTAGATATGTCTGAGTATATGGAAAGGCATACAGTATCTAAGCTTATAGGAGCGCCTCCAGGATATGTAGGTTTTGATGATGGTGGTCAACTAACAGAAAGAATTAGAAGACATCCTTATTCAGTAGTATTATTTGATGAGATAGAAAAAGCTCATCCTGATGTGTTTAATATATTACTTCAAATATTAGAAGACGGAAGACTGACAGATGGAAAAGGAAAAACTGTTGATTTTAAAAATACAATTGTAATAATGACTTCTAATGCAGGTGCTTCCACTATCAGAAAACAAAAAACTATAGGTTTTTCACAAAGTGTTAATGAAGCAAATAATGAACATGAGAAAATGAAAGAAAATATAATGGAAGAATTAAAGCGCAGTTTTAGACCAGAATTTTTAAACAGAATAGATGATATTATAGTATTCCATTCTTTGGCAGAAGAAGATCTATTAGAAATAGTAGGATTAATGCTAAACTCTGTTTCCGAAAGATTAAAGGAAAAGGAAATAAATATTAAGTTTGATGAAGAATCTAAGAAATATCTTGCAAAAGAAGGCTTTGATCCAACCTATGGTGCAAGGCCACTTAGAAGAGCTATAACTAAAACTGTAGAAGATAAGCTATCAGAAGAAATATTAAAAGGTAATGTAAAGCAGGGAGATAGTTTAATAGTAACAGTAGAGGAAAATGAGCTAAAATTTAATAAGCAGTAATATTTAAAACCCTGTGTCTTTTAAACACAGGGTTTTAGAAAATTAGAATTATTAAATTCACAACCTCTTCAATTCACAATTTTGGACATTTTTCAGCTTCACTGAGAAATTTAGAATTAATTTATTTTTAAAGTGAAGCAGCCACTTTTATTAAAGAAGGTATCTTAAGAAATTAGTTTGATCAAAACTAATCTCTTCCTTAATTGTGCATTGTGAATTGAAAAAAATTTGTATAGTATATAAAAAATAAGTTAAAATTCTATGTAGGGCATTTTTTAATAAAATAGCTAGTAGATATTCTAGTTATTTTATTTCAGAGGCCTAATAAAAGATTTACATAATATTTTTGGAGGACAAATTAATGGCTAAGGTTAAAAATATATATGTTTGTAATCAATGTGGATATGAATCACCTAAATGGATAGGAAAGTGCCCTAGCTGTAATAACTGGAATACCATGTCAGAAGAGGTTAAGCTTCCGTCACAACCACAAGTATTTAATAGAGCAGTTACTATAAGTGGTAATAATAAACCTCAGAATATAAAGGATATTAAGTCTAGCCAATATGAAAGATATAATACTGGAATTACTGAACTTAATAGGGTATTAGGTGGAGGATTAGTTAAGGGGTCTTTGACCTTAATATCTGGTGATCCAGGAATAGGAAAATCTACAATATTACTTCAAAGCGCTAAAAATATTTCTGATAAATATGGAAAAGTGCTTTATGTATCAGGGGAAGAGTCAGAAGAACAAATAAAGATGAGGGCCGAAAGATTAAATTCTATAAGTGATAATTTATATATTGTATCTGAAACTAATATTACAACTATAGAAAATCATGTTTTAGAGTTAGAGCCTGTATTTGTAATAATTGATTCTATACAAACCTTATATAAAAGTGAAATAAGTTCTGCACCAGGAAGTGTTTCACAGGTTAGAGAATGCACTAATGAACTTATGAGAATAGGTAAAACTAAGGGAATACCCCTATTTATAGTTGCTCATGTTACGAAGCAAGGAGAGCTTGCAGGTCCTAGAGTTTTAGAACATATGGTAGATACAGTTTTATACTTTGAAGGGGAAAGAACCCAAGAATTTAGAATACTAAGAACTATAAAAAATCGTTTTGGAACAACTAGTGAAATTGGCGTATTTGAAATGAGACAAAGTGGACTTGAGGAAATTTTAGATGCTTCGAGTGTATTTTTACAGGAGACTTCTTTTGAGCAAGAAGGATCAGTGGTAATAGGAACTATTGAAGGAACAAGACCATTACTTGTAGAAATACAAGCATTAGTAAGTGAAACTAAAGCTGTTATGCCTAGAAGAACTGCAGTAGGAGTAGATAACTCAAGAATGAGTCTTATATTAGCAGTTCTAGAGAAAAAATTAAGAATTCCTTTTTATAGTAGTGATGTTTATATAAATGTAGTAGGGGGATTAAATATAGAAGGAACCTTTGGAGATTTAGGTCTTGCAGTAGCTCTTATGTCTAGTGCTAAAGGAAAAGAAGTTAAACTTGAAAGACCGTTATTTATAGGAGAAGTAGGCTTAACAGGAGAGGTACGTCCAATATCACATATAGATAAACTAGTAAATGAAGGCATAAAAATGGGATTTAAAAACATAATTATGCCGCTAAGAAATAAAGAAAAAATAGAAAACAAGAAGATAAATATAATAGGAATATCAAATGTTAGAGAAGTAATTAATAAGGTTTTTTAATATATATACCTAAATTATATTAAACATAAAAAATATATGTGAAAGGAAGTGAATACCGTTATTATTTCTTTAAAGTAGTTTATATAACGGAGAAGATGAAGGAAGAAAAACAGAAGGAACTAATTAATATACTTAAAATATTGTCACCAGGTACACTACTTAGAGAAGGTTTAGATAATATTTTATATGCTAAAACTGGTGGTCTTATAGTATTAAGTGATAGTGATGAGATTTTAGGTCTAATTGATGGTGGTTTTAGTATTTATTCAGAGTATACTCCAGCTTATATATACGAACTTGCTAAGATGGATGGTGCTATTATTATTAGTAGTGATTTAAAAAAGATATTATATGCTAACACTCAGCTTATACCAAATTCATCTATACCTACACTTGAAACAGGTACTAGGCATAGAACAGCTCAAAGAATTGCGAAACAAACAGGTTCAATGGTAGTGGCTATCTCTCAAAGAAAAAATATAATAACTGTTTATAAAGATGATATTAAGTATATAGTAAGAGATAGTGGCGAAGTTCTAGCTAAGGCAAATCAAGCATTAAATACCCTTGAAAAATATGTTTCCGTCTTTGAAAAGATTATTAATAATTTAAATGGATTAGAGCTTCATGATTCTGTTAGCTTACTAGATGTATCTACTGCTATTCAAAGAGTAGAAATGATTATGAGGATTGTATATGAGATTGAAGTATATATATGTGAACTAGGCAATGAAGGTAGATTAATAGAAATGCAGCTTAAAGAACTAATTAAAAATATTGAAGTGGACGGAATGTATCTGATTAGAGATTATTCTAAAGAAGAAGCAAATATAAATACTATTTATAAAAATATACAAAGATTATCTAAAGATGAATTATTAGATCTAAATAATATATCTAAATTACTAGGATATCCTTCTAGTTCATTATCAGACACTGTAGTATTTACAAAAGGCTATAGGATTTTAAATAAAATTTATAGAATACCTACTTCTGTTATAGAAAATCTGATTAGCCATTTTAAGCAATTAAGATTTATTGAAAATGCATCTTGTGAAGAACTTGATGCTGTAGAGGGTATAGGGGGAGCTAGAGCAAAGGCTATAAAAAATGGAATTGAAAAATTGAAAGAGCAATATTCATTTCATAAAGAAATATAGCACAAAATCTTAAATATTTTGTGCTATACAATATACTACTTTAATGTGTATTTTCCTAAAGCATTAATATTTTTATATTCTTTTAAAAATATATCATAAAGATTTAAATCAAGAGAATTACAAACTGAAGCTATATAGAAGAAATGATTTCCTAGCTCCTTTTCTAATATTTCTCGACAAGAGTTACAAATATTACCTTTAAGGTGAGTATCAAAACAATGATCTAAATCCTCTAAATCTAAATTATCTATATTGTGAGGAATATGTTGTTTTTCAGCCTCTACTTTTAAACAGCCGCAGCTAGTTACAGATTTTATTAAAGCTCTATTAACTCTAGCTTCAGACTCTTGAAGTTTTGACATAATATCTAATATACTTTTATGTCTTAATAAACATTCATCAACAGAATTTTGAAATTCATCGAAAATAAGATCCTTCATTACTTTCAACTCCTTATAAAAATTTTAAGGTACATGTTTAAATTAAATAGCATTTATTGATATAATATATAAGATTTATTCTTACTTCCAAATCTAACTTATGTTTATATAATATATCATTGTTATAACAAATGATAGGGGGATAATTATAATAATATTTTGATCTATATACATAAAGATTAAAATATCATAAGAATTAAAGGTTTTCAATTAATATTTTATTAAGAATATGATAACTTATTGCAATAAATTTGTTCATAATATATATTATTATAAATAGGATAGTATTTTAATAATTTGTCAATAATCGAATAGGGAGGTGAATCTCTTGTTGAAAAATATATTAAGAGCTCTTATTACTATTGCAGGAGGAAGCTTAGGATATATAATAGGAACTTGGATTAGTCGAACAGAATTTATAGTAGGCCTTGGCATACTTAATAACTCGCCATTAAAAGGAATTTTATTTATTATATTTTGTGTTTTAGCATTCTTAGTTTTATTTTATTTCTTATCCTCATATGTTACTAAGCTTATAATGAGAGCTATAGATTACACAGAGAAGAGTTTACAAAAAGTACCTACAGCAGACATGTTATTAGGAGCAATTGGAGCGGTTTTAGGATTAATAATATCCGTACTGCTTTCAAGTTTAATTAAAAGTACATCAGTGATTTACACAATTATATCAATTATAGTAACTTTAATAATTGTCGTAGTATCAGCAGATGTAGCAGTTAGAAAAAAAGAAGATATTTTATCACTACTTTCCAATTTAAAAAGAATATCACCCAATAAAGAGGCTAAACATAAAAACATACCAAAAGGAAGTGCAAAGGTATTAGATACTTCTGTTATTATTGATGGAAGAATATTTGATCTTTGCCAAACGGGGTTCATTGAAGGTGTTCTAGTAATACCTAACTTTGTCTTAAATGAGTTAAGGCATATAGCTGATTCAGGAGATGGACTTAAAAGAAATAGGGGAAGAAGAGGACTTGATATATTAAATAAAATACAAAAGGAATTAAGTATAAAAGTTGAGATATGGGAAGGAGATTTTCCTGAGATACCAGAGGTTGATATTAAGTTACTAAAACTTGCACAGCTTTTAAACGGTAAGGTTATAACTAATGATTACAACCTTAATAAAGTAGCTGAATTTCAAGGAGTTCCTGTACTAAATATTAATGAACTTGCTAATGCGATAAAACCTGTAGTTCTTCCAGGAGAAGAAATGAAGATTCAAATTGTTAAAGATGGTAAGGAGTCAGGTCAAGGTCTTGCATACCTTGATGATGGTACAATGATAGTTGTTGAAGAAGGTAGAAGCTATATAGGAGAAACTATATTAGTAGTTGTAACATCAGTGCTTCAAACTGCTGCAGGTAGAATGATTTTTGCTAAAGCTAAAGAAATGCTTTAGGAGGATATATGAATAAAAACGTAGCTGTGATATTGGCAGCAGGAAAAGGAAAAAGAATGGGAGCAAATAAAAATAAGCAGTTTCTTGAAATAAAAGAAAAGCCTATTTTATATTATACTCTGAAGGCTTTTTCAAATTGTAATTTAATTGATGAAATTATTTTAGTAGCTGCCAAAGATGAAATAGAGTATTGTAGAAAAGAAATTATAGAAAGGTATAGGTTTGAGAAAGTTACTTCCATAGTTTCTGGTGGTAAAGAAAGGCAACATTCTGTGTTAAATGGACTATTAGCTATAGAAAATTGTAATATAGTAATAATTCATGATGGCGCAAGGCCCTTTGTTGATAATAATATTATAAATACTGGTATTATGTATGCAGAAAAATATGGAGCTGTTGCATGTGGAGTTAAACCTAAAGACACAATTAAAGTTAAAAATGAATGTGGTTTTTCTATAAACACTCCTGATAGAGAGAGTCTTTTCGCAGTCCAAACTCCTCAAAGCTTTAAATATGATATCATCTTGAATTGTCATAAGAAAGTAAATAAAGAAAATATATCAGTTACAGATGATACCATGGTGGTAGAGCAATATGGATATAAAGTTTATTTATATGAAGGGAACTATAACAATATAAAAATTACTACTACAGAGGATTTAATTATAGGAGAAAAAATTCTAGAAAATCTAATGATGCCATAAATATATTTATATCCTCTTGACAGTATAAATTTAAAATTGTATAGTATTTTCTTGTAAATATAATTTAATATTTAAGTTGTGATGAGGAAGACTAGTAGAAATTAACATACAGAGAGAAAATCCATGGCTGAAAGATTTTTACCAATTTTGAACCTACTTCTGAGCAGTAGCAAAACTACCGGTAAGTATACCGTTATCAAAAGAGAGTACAAATTTAGGTGGTACCGCGATATTAACTCGCCCTAAAACTAGGGCGAGTTTTTTTGTGTCTAAAATTATTTTAAACTTTTATGATAATAAATATGTTTATATTAAGGAGTGATTTACAATGAGATTATCAAATATGTTTTTAGGAACATTAAGAGAAGTTCCAGCAGAAGCAGAAATTTTAAGTCATCAGTTAATGCTTAGAGCTGGAATGATAAGAAAATTAGCTTCAGGTGTGTACAATTATATGCCTATAGGACTTAAAGTTTTAAAGAATGTAGAAAATATAGTAAGAGAAGAAATGGATAAAGCTGGTGCACAGGAGTTTTTAGCTTCAGCATTACTTCCTTCTGAACTTTGGAAAGAATCAGGCAGGTGGGATGTTTTCGGACCTGAAATGTTTAAACTAAAAGATAGAAATGAAAGAGAGTTTTGCTTAGGACCAACACATGAAGAAGTGTTTACTGAATTTGCAAGGAATGAAATAAAATCTTATAAACAATTGCCTTTAAATTTATATCAAATTCAGACTAAATATAGGGATGAAAGAAGACCAAGATTTGGAGTTATGAGATCTAGAGAGTTTATAATGAAAGATGCATACTCTTTTGATAAAAATAATGAAGGATTAGATATAGCTTATGAAAAAATGTATCATGCTTATCATAACATATTTACAAGATGTGGATTAGATTTTAGTCCTGTAGAAGCGGATTCTGGCGCTATGGGAGGTTCAGGTTCTGCTGAGTTTATGGTTAAATCTGAGGTTGGAGAAGATGAGATAGTTTTTTGTAACTGTTGTAAGTATGGTGCTAACATGGAAAAAGCATCAGCTATAACTGAAATACAAGAAAAAGAAGAATTAAATGAGATTGAAAAAATTTATACACCACACTCAAAAACTATAGACGAGCTAGTAGAATTTTTGAATATAGAAAAGAAAAAATTAGTTAAAACTATAATTTATAAGGCTGATGATAAAATGGCTGCTGTTATGGTAAGAGGAGATAGAGAGGTTAATGACACAAAAGTTATAAATGCTCTAGGTGGTGCATTAGAATTTTCATTAGCTGATAGTGAAACTGTTAATAAGTCAACAAATGCTGAAATTGGATTTGCTGGACCTATTGGAATAAAGGTTGATATGCTATTTATAGATGAAGAAGTTAGTAAAATGTACAATTTTGTAGTTGGTGCTAATGAAACAGAATACCATCTTAAAAATGTCAATTATGGAAGAGATTTTGAAGGTGTAGTGGGAGACTTTAGAAAAGTTACTAATGAGGATAAATGTCCAAAATGTGGTGGAGATATCACTATTGCTAGAGGAGTTGAAGTAGGACATATATTTAAATTAGGAACTAAATATTCAGATGCTATGGGTGCTAATTTTATAGATGAAGAAGGTAAAAATAAGCCATTGATTATGGGATGTTACGGTATAGGTATAAACAGAACAATGGCAGCTATTATAGAGCAGCATCATGATGAAAATGGTATAGCATGGTCACTAGAAATTGCTCCATACCATGTAGTTATTGCTCCAGCAGTAATGAAGGATTCAACACAAGTTGAAGTAGCGGAAAAGTTATATAATGAATTAAAGTCTTTAGGAATTAATGTTCTTTTGGATGATAGAAATGAAAGAGTGGGAGTTAAGTTTAAGGATTCTGATCTTATAGGAATACCTATGAGAATAACTGTAGGTAAAAAGATATCAGAAGGACTTGTAGAATTTAAACTTAGAACTAAAGAAGATCTTGAATTAATCGGATTAGAAAACGTTGCTGAAAGAGTTAAGAAAGAATTTGAATATAATAATCTTACTATAAAATAATATATAGATATACCAGTTCTAAATTAGATCTATGAATTCATAAAATTGTGCTATTAGATTATTTAAGTTTATATTAATATGAAATTGAGAATTGTCAATTGTCAATTCTCCATTGATTAAAGTTATAAATTAAAATATTTAAAGGTAGCCATATTTAGCTATAAATTAATTTTTAAGGCAGTTTATCTATATACGTATGTTATTACATTTAAAAGTGCTATATCCTATTCTTGCATGTTTTCTACTATGTTAAATTATAATTTTCTATAGATAGTTATTTATTATCTATAGAAAATTACTTTTTATTAACAAAAATATCTTCAGAACTTTTAACTAATTATTATATTTTAAATTTTTTGTTAATTTAGTATAAACTTTTAAACAAAAGGAGAGAAAATAGTGAGTATAACATTATCATTATATGATATAAAAAAGGCGCAGGAAAATTTAAAGGGAATTGTAAGAAAGACACCTTTATTTCATTCAAGTACGTTTTCAAAGGACACTGGATATGAAGTATATTTAAAATGTGAAAATAAACAAAAAACTGGTTCTTTCAAACTTAGAGGAGCTTATAACAAAGTTGCATCGTTGACAGAAGAAGAAAGAGCTATGGGAGTTGTTGCATCTTCAGCAGGAAATCATGCTCAAGGAGTTGCATATGCATCAACTATATTTGGTGTTAAGTCTACAATATGTATGCCATTAACAGCACCTCTTGCAAAAGTTCAAGCTACAAAGAATTATGGAGCAACAGTTATACAACATGGTGAAGTTTACGATGAGTGTTATGCTAAAGCAATAGAAGTACAAAAGGAAACGGGAGCAACATTTTTACATCCATTTAATGATGAATACGTAATAGCAGGACAAGGAACAATTGCTCTTGAAATTTTTGAAGATTTACCAGAAGTTGATACTATAATAGTTCCAATTGGTGGAGGAGGAATTATAGCAGGGATTGCAGTAGCAGCTAAAGCTATAAATCCTAATGTAAAGATAATAGGAGTTCAAGCAGAAATAATTGCTTCAAGCAAAGCATCTCTAGAAAAAGGGGAAGTTGTTACAGTTGAAGGCTCAAAGTCATTAGCAGATGGTATATCTGTTAAAACTCCAGGAGATAAAACTTTTGAAATAATAAAAGAATATGTTGATGAAATAGTAACAGTCACAGAAGATGAAATTGCATATGGAATATTTGCACTAATGGAAAGAAATAAGGTTATAGCTGAAGGTGCAGGAGTTGTTTCTTTAGCTTCATTATTAACAGGAAAAATTAAGAATGCTGGTAAAAATGTTGTTGCAGTTATAAGCGGTGGGAATATAGATATAGCTACAATATCGAAAATAATTGATAGACAATTAGTATTAGTTGAAAGAAGAATAACCCTACAATTTGAACTAAAAGATAAAATAGGTCAATTGGGAGCATTAGTTGCCGAAGTAGCTACATTAGGTGGAAATGTATCAAAAATTAAACAAGATAAAAACTGGAATCCTAAAGGACTTGAATTTACAAATATTGAAATAGAAATTGAAACAGAATCAAAAGAACATGCTGCAATGATAAAAAATACCTTAGCAATAAAAGGTTATATATTTAAACAAATATATAAATAATTTTTTAAGATTAATCTATATATTTTGGGAAAATAACCAGTTAGTATTTTAGAAATCCTTAATTAATAATTTTTATTTAAGGTATTTATAATATTTACAATAAAAATTGTATTTGATATATAAGTGTTTACAACAGTTTTAAAAAACTATAAAACTGTTGCAAACATTTTTTTATTTAAAGGAAATTTATATTAGAGTAAAATAATAAGTAAGTATATTAAAAGTTATAATTTATTCTTATAACTTTTAAAAAATACTACAAAATTTTTGCCTTTTATAATAATTTATATTGAATTTATATATTTATAATCTATTGGCTAAAATTCGTCATGATTTTTAAAAATATTCATTTATTACCTGTTATTATTTTAAATATCTGTGTATAATTAAAATTGAATAACTATAAGGTTAAGGAGAAAAACATGAACTTTCAATTACTAAAGGGAAAATTTACTCTAGAAGAGATAAAACAACTTAATCCACTAGTGTTGGCTTTGATAGGAGATGCTGTGTATGAAGTGTTTATAAGAACATATTTAGTGGAAAAGAATAGAGGACTTAATGTACATAAGGTTCATGTAAAAACTGTATCTTATGTAAAGGCAAAAGCACAAAGTGAATATATGAAGATTATAATAGATGATTTAGAAGATGATGAAATGGCTATTTTTAAAAGAGGAAGAAATTCTAAGTCTCATACACCTAAAAATTCAGATGTAGCTGATTATAGATGGGCTACTGGTTTTGAAGCGGTTATAGGATATCTATATTTATGCGAAAAGGAAGAAAAACTTAATTATATATTAAGTAAAATAGTAAAATACGAGGAGGATAAAAATGACTTTGAAAGTTAAATTAATTGAGCATACACCAAATCCAGAAAAGGTTATTGCATCAGCGGCAAAGCTTTGTTATAGCTCTGTAGGAGTAGACGAAATATTAGAAGGATTAGATAAAGGAAAAACAGAAAACTTTTTAAGTATGCTTATGAATTATGGTCACTATTCTCCTATTGAGCATGTTAGTTTTACCTTTGCTATTGAAGGAGTGTCTAGAAGTTTAACTCATCAACTAGTACGCCATAGAGTTGCTTCATATTCACAGCAAAGTCAAAGATACGTAAAGTTGGATGCTTTTGAGTACATAATACCACCATCAATAGAGAATAATTCTAAAGCTAAAGAAATATTTATGGAAGCTATGAAAAAGGATCAAAAGTATTACGATGAAATTGTAGAAATATTATTTGAACAAATTTATAATGAAAGCTTAAATAAATATATAATAGAGAAGTCTCTAAATTCAACATTAGAAGTTGAAGATCGCATATTAAGAAAACTAAAATCACAAGCACAGAAAAAGGCTATTGAAGATGCTAGATACGTATTCCCTAATGCTTGTGAAACTAAAATTATTGTTACGATGAATGCAAGAGAACTTATGCACTTTTTTGCACATAGATGCTGTAATAGAGCTCAATGGGAAATTAGAGACATGGCAGATGCGATGTTAAAAGAAGCAAAAAAAGTAGCTCCTATTTTATTTAAAAATGGAGGACCAAATTGTGTAAAGGGAGCTTGTCCTGAAGGTACTATGACCTGTGGAGAAATTGTAACAGTAAGGAAAAAATATTCTAATTTATAAACAACTACATAAATTAAAGTTATAATTTTGGATATAATTACAGATAACTTAAATTTAAATAGGTTTATGAAAGAGGTTGAAATATGAAAGAAAATAAAAAAAGTAACAGTAGAGATAGAGTAAAAAAAGAATATAGCAATAAAATTAATATGGGCAATGAAGAAGTAATAAGAGAAGATATTATTGAAGGAAGAAATTCAGTAATTGAAGCTTTAAAATCTGATAGAACTATAGAGCAAATATTAGTTGCTAAAGGTGATACTAAGGGTTCTATTAATGTTATTTTAGCTTTAGCAAAAGAAAAAGATGTAGTTGTTAAAACTGTAGATCGTGTAAAACTTGATTCTATGTCTTTAACAGGATCTCACCAAGGCGTAATAGCTAAAGTAACTGCTTATAAATATTATCATGTAAAAGAAATTATTGATTATGCAAATTCAAAAAATGAAAAACCATTTTTGATTATATTGGATGAAATTGAAGACCCTCATAACTTTGGTTCAATTATAAGAACGGCAGAAGTTTGCGGAGCCCATGGAATTATAATACCTAAAAGAAAAAATGTAGGGGTAACCCCTATCGTTTATAAAACTTCTGCAGGTGCTACAGAGCATATGAGAATAGCTAAAGTTACGAATATTAACAGTACTATAGATGAGTTAAAAGAATTAGGCTTATGGATATATGGTGCTGATATGCATGGTGAGAATTGTTATGATGTAGACTTAAAAGGTGCAGTGGCATTAGTTATAGGAAGTGAGGGAAAGGGTATATCAAAATTGACTAAAGAAAAGTGTGATGTACTAATGAAAATTCCTATGGTTGGTCAAATAACTTCGCTTAATGCTTCTGTAGCTGGTGGAATACTAATGTATGAGGTGTTGAAGCAAAAGTTGAAATAGACTTTTGCTAATATAATCTTGAGAAAGATATTTATAGATGGCTACAATGTTATAAATAGTTGGCCAGAACTTAGAGTGATAAAGGATTATAGTTATGAATCTGCAAGGACAAAATTAATAGATATTATGATTAACTATTCTTCCTTTAAGGGATATAACATTATAATAGTTTTCGATGCTCATATGGTAAAAGGCAGTCTTCAAAAGAAAGAGAGGATTGGAAATATCACAGTAGTTTTTACGAAAGAAGGAGAAACAGCGGACTTATATATTGAAAAAACCGTAAATAATATAGGTAGAGCATCAGAGGTTTATGTAGTTACTTCTGATGCTATTGAACAACAAGTTACTTTTCAAAGGGGAGCCAATAGAGTATCTTCGTTGGAGTTTTATCACACTGTTATGGAGGCTAATAAGAAGATTTCTAAAAAATATGAAAAAACTTATTCGCAAGATAGAAATTTATTTGAAGATATGATTGATAGTGAAATAGCTGAAAAACTAGAAAAAATAAGGCGAAGCAAGTAATATAGCTTGACGCTTTAAAATAATAATGTATAATTTTAGTTAAGTCCATATTCATTTTGGAGGGGATGCTTTTGGAGAAAAGGGTTGACAATGAGGAGTTAAATTCCCAGTTTATGAACAAAACTGATGAGGAAATTGTTGTTGAAGCTAGAAATGGGGACAATCGTGCTTTAGAATATTTGCTATGTAAATATCAAAATTTTGTGAAAGCTAAAGCTAAATCATATTTTTTAATTGGTGCAGATAAAGAAGATATATACCAAGAAGGTATGATTGGGTTATTTAAAGCTATTAGAGATTTTAGAACAGATAAGTTAGCATCCTTTAAGGCTTTTGCGGAACTTTGTGTTACAAGGCAAATAATAACGGCAGTTAAAACTGCCACACGTCAAAAACATATTCCATTAAATACATATGTATCACTAAACAAACCTATATATGATGAAGAATCAGATAGAACACTTCTAGATATAATATCAGGAGTTAAAGTATCTGATCCAGAAGAACTAGTAATAAGTAGAGAAGAAGTGGAGAGTATTGAGAATGAGATAGGTGAAGTGTTGTCAGATCTAGAGATGGAAGTGCTCATGTCTTATCTAGATGGTAAATCTTATCAAGAAATTGCTTGTGACTTAGACAGACATGCTAAGTCTATTGATAATGCTCTACAAAGAGTTAAAAGAAAATTGGAAAAATGCTTAGATAAAAGAAAGTAATAGCGTTGACATAAAAGGATATATATAGTATAATGAGTAACTGATATATAGTATTTAAGTATATATTTAACATTTGTATGATGCGATTTTTTTATAAATCTACATCATATTCTAATGCCCATATAGCTCAGTAGGTAGAGCGTCACCTTGGTAAGGTGGAGGTCACCGGTTCAATCCCGGTTATGGGCTCCAAACTTACTTAAGGAAATGCAACACACCAGGGTGAGTTTATAGGAGTAAATTAATTAATTATTCATTCATAATAATTAAGCCTATATCAAGGAGGAATAAAAAATGGCTAAGGAAAAATTTGAAAGAAGCAAACCGCACGTTAACATTGGAACTATAGGACACGTTGACCACGGTAAAACAACATTAACAGCTGCAATCACAACAGTATTAGCAAGCAGAGGATTTGCAGAGGCATTCAAATATGACCAAATAGACAAAGCACCAGAGGAAAAAGAAAGAGGAATCACAATCAATACATCACACGTTGAGTATCAAACAGATAACAGACACTATGCTCACGTTGACTGTCCAGGACACGCTGACTATGTAAAGAACATGATAACAGGAGCAGCACAAATGGATGGAGCTATCTTAGTAGTATCAGCAGCAGATGGTCCAATGCCACAAACAAGAGAGCATATACTACTAGCATCAAGAGTAGGAGTACAATACATAGTAGTATTCTTAAACAAAGCAGATATGGTAGACGATCCAGAATTATTAGAATTAGTTGAAATGGAAGTAAGAGAGCTATTAAGCGAGTATGACTTCCCAGGAGATGATATTCCAGTAATAACAGGATCAGCATTAAAAGCATTAGAAAACCCAACAGATGAAGCTGCAACAGCATGCATAATGGAATTAATGGAAATCAGTAGACAGCTATATTCCAACTCCAGAAAGAGCAACAGACAAAGCATTCTTAATGCCCAGTAGAGGACGTATTCACAATCACTGGAAGAGGAACAGTTGCAACAGGAAGAGTAGAAACAGGAATATTAAAAGTTGGAGACGAGATAGAACTTGTTGGACTAAGCGAAGAGAAGAGAAAAGTAGTTTGTACAGGAGTTGAGATGTTCAGAAAACTTCTTGATGAAGCACAAGCGGGAGATAACATCGGAGCATTATTAAGAGGTGTACAAAGAACAGACATCCAAAGAGGTCAGGTTTTAACAAAACCAGGTTCAGTAAACCCACACGTTAAGTTTGTAGGTCAAGTATACGTACTTAAAAAAGAAGAAGGTGGAAGACATACACCATTCTTTGATGGATACAGACCACAGTTCTACTTCAGAACAACAGACGTAACAGGATCAATCAAATTACCAGACGGAATGGAAATGGTAATGCCAGGAGACCACATCGACATGAACGTTGAGTTAATCACTCCAATCGCAATGGATGAAGGATTAAGATTCGCGATCAGAGAAGGTGGAAGAACAGTAGGTTCAGGAGTTGTTACTTCTATAATTAAATAATATAATTATTTAATTTAGTAATTTAAAAAAATTAGTGTACACATGAGAATATGCCTAGGCTTTAAGGAGAAGGGGACGCCCTTCTCCTTAATTAATAATATTGTATGAAAAGTACAAATTTATCAATATTATAACGTATTTATCAATTTATAAATTAATGTATAAATTAATTAAAAAATACTTGTCAAAGTATATAGAGTACGGTATAATATAGAAGTTGTAAAGTGGTAACAGCGATGAGGTAAGAGGTTGCCGGACTTCCGGGGAATTCTTCACCGAGCATGTCCTAATCTTGAATTGGGCGACGGGGTCTGTGTTTGCTCTGTGTTGCGTTTATTTAATGCAACACCCGGAACAGTTTACAGAACATCCGCTGTTGCACGTAAGAAGTATAGCGTGCGATGAAAAGGAGGGAATACAATGTCAAAACAAAAAATTAGAATCAGACTAAAAGCTTTTGATCACAACATATTAGATCAATCAGCTGAAAGAATTGTAGAAACAGCTAAATCTACAGGAGCTAAAGTAGCAGGTCCAGTACCACTACCTACTGAAAAAGATGTAGTAACAGTTTTAAGAGCTCCACATAAATACAAAGATTCAAGAGAGCAGTTCGAAATAAGAACTCACAAAAGACTAATTGATATATTAAGCCCATCACCAAAAACTGTTGATGCGTTAATGAGATTAGACTTACCAGCAGGCGTAGATATAGAAATAAAACTATAAGCGTACATAGGGTACGAGTAATAGATAACTATTACTAACTATTATGACCACTGAGGTGGTCCGCTAATAAGTAGGAGGTGTATTTGAATGAAAAAAGCTATAATGGGTAAAAAACTAGGAATGACTCAAATATTTGATGAAAATAGAAAAGTAGTTCCAGTAACAGTTGTAGAAGCTGGTCCATGCGTAGTTATCCAAAAGAAAACTGTTGAAACTGACGGATATGAATCAGTTAAGGTTGCTTTCGGAGATATAAGAGAAAAATTAGTTAATAAACCAATGAAAGGCCAATTTGAAAAGGCTGGAGTTGCTGTTAAGAGACATATAAAAGAGTTCAAATTAGAAGACATGAGCAGCTTAGAAGTTGGTTCAGAAATAAAAGCTGAAATATTTGCAGCTGGAGATAAAATAGATGTTTCTGGAATTTCAAAAGGAAAAGGATTCCAAGGCGTAATTAAAAGATGGAACTTCCACAGAGGACCAATGACTCACGGATCTAAGTTCCACAGAGCAGTAGGTTCTATGGGAGCTACAGATGCTGCTAGAACTTTTAAAAACAAGAGAATGCCTGGACATATGGGAAATGTTAATACAACAGTATTAAATCTAGAAATCGTAAGGGTAATACCTGAGAAAAATATAATCCTTATAAAAGGCGGAATACCAGGACCAAACAAAGGTCTTGTAGTAATTAGAGACGCTGTTAAAGCTTAAGGAAAGGAGGATACAGAATGCCTACATTAAAAGTGTTTAATAAAGAAGGAAAAGAAGTTGGAGATATCCAATTAAATGAAAATATATTTGATGTTGAAATAAGCAGAGATGCTATGCATCAAGTAGTATTAGCTCAATTAGCTAATAAAAGACAAGGAACTCAAAGTGCTAAAACTAGAGCTGAAGTTCGTGGCGGTGGTATAAAACCATGGAGACAAAAAGGAACTGGTAGAGCAAGACAAGGTTCAATAAGAGCACCACAATGGATTCATGGTGGTATCGTATTTGCACCAAAACCAAGAGACTACAGAGTTTCAATTCCAAAAAGCATGAGAAGAACAGCTATGAAGTCAGCTTTAACTTCAAAGGTTGTTGATAATGAAATGATAGTATTAGAAAGCTTAAATTTTGAAGCACCTAAGACTAAAGAAATGATAAAAGTTTTAAATGCTTTTGAAGCTAAAAAAACTTTAATAGTAGTAGCTGAATCAAACGAGAATGTTTATAAATCAGCTAGAAACATACCAGGAGTAGCTGTGTTGCCAGTGAACAACTTAAATGTATATGACATATTAAAATACGAAAAGTTTGTGGTAACTAAAGAAGCTGTATCTAAAATTGAGGAGGTGTATGCATAATGAAAATGACAAGCCATGATATAATAAGAAAACCTGTTATAACTGAAAAAAGTATGGCAGCAATGGCAGATAGAAAGTACACTTTCATAGTTGACATACACGCTAATAAGTTCCAAATAAAGAAAGCTGTAGAAGAAGTTTTCGGAGTAGAAGTAGAGAATGTAGCTACAATTAGAAGCTTAGGAAAAACTAAGAGAGTTGGAGTTCATGTTGGTAAAAGAGCAGACTTCAAAAAAGCAATAGTTACATTAACTGCAGATAGCAAAACTATAGAATTCTTTGAAGGAATGTAGTTAGTAAATAAGCATTTATTGGTTTAGAACCAGATAAGCGAAAAGAAGGAGGGAAACCTAATGGCAGTTAAGAAGTTTAGACCTACCACACCTTCAAGAAGAAATATGACAATGGCTACATTTGAAGAGATAACTACTGATGTACCTGAGAAGTCACTTCTTGTAAGCAAGAAAAAAACAGGTGGTAGAAATGCACATGGTAAAATTACTGTTCGTCACCACGGTGGTGGAGCGAAACAAAAATATAGAATAATTGATTTTAAGAGAAGAAAAGATGGTATTCCAGCAAAGGTTGCAACTATTGAGTATGATCCAAATAGATCAGCATACATTGCTTTAGTTGTATACGCAGATGGTGAGAAGAGATACATAATAGCTCCAGTAGGATTAAAAGTTGGAGATGTAATAGTATCTGGGCCAGATGCAGATATAAAAATAGGAAATACTCTTCCAATAGCTAACATACCAGTTGGTTCTGTAATTCACAACATAGAATTACAAGTTGGAAAAGGTGCTCAGCTTGTTAGATCAGCAGGTTCTTCAGCACAGCTTATGGCTAAAGAGGGAGAATATGCTCAAGTGAGACTTCCAAGTGGAGAAGTTAGATACGTAAGAATTAACTGTAGAGCTACTATAGGAACAGTTTCTAACTTAACTCATGAAATTGTTAAGATAGGTAAAGCAGGAAGAAAAAGACATATGGGCTTCAGACCTACAGTAAGAGGTTCTGTTATGAACCCTAATGACCATCCACACGGAGGTGGAGAGGGAAAATCTCCTATCGGACACCCAAGTCCACTTACTCCATGGGGTAAACCAGCTCTTGGATACAAAACTAGAAAAACTAAAAAATACTCTGATAAATTTATCGTTAAGAGAAGAAATAAGAAATAATGAGAAGAGAATATTTTATTCTCTTCTGAATTACGCATACATTGTATGAAGGGAGGCAACTAAAACATGGGTAGATCTATAAAAAAAGGACCTTTTGTAAAAGAGTCACTTTTAAATAAAATCAACGAAATGAACAAAAATGGTGAGAAGAAAGTTGTAAAAACTTGGTCAAGAAGTTCTACTATCTTCCCACAAATGATAGGTCACACTATCGCAGTTCATGATGGAAGAAAACATGTTCCTGTATATATCCAAGAAGATATGGTAGGACATAAGTTAGGTGAATTCGCTTTAACTAGAACTTTCAAAGGTCACATTGATAAGTCAAAATCAAGTAAAGTAAGATAGTCCGGGAAGGAGGAAATACACGATGGAAGCTAAAGCTATAGCAAGATATGTGAGAATGTCTCCAATGAAAGTTGGTATCGTTCTTGATTTAATAAGAGGTAAAGATGTAAATGAAGCTTTTGCTATATTACAATATACTCCAAAAGATGCAGCTGAAGTTGTAAATAAAGTACTAAAGTCAGCAGTTGCAAATGCAGAAAATAATTTAAGTTTAGATAGAAATAGATTATATGTTGCAAGTGCACATACTGGTCAAGGTCCAACATTAAAAAGATTTAGACCACATGCGCAAGGAAGAGCTTTCAGAATAAGAAAGAAAACTAGCCATATAACTTTAGTAATCAAAGAAAGAGCATAAGAAGGAGGGATATATAGTGGGACAAAAAGTACATCCACACGGCTTAAGAGTTGGTGTAATCAAAGATTGGGATGCTAAATGGTACGCAGAAGGAACTAACTTTGCAGATAATTTAGTTGAAGACAATCATATAAGAGAATATCTTAAAAAGAAGTTATACACTGCAGGAATTTCTAGAATAGAAATCGAAAGAGCAGCTAAAAGAATAAAACTTAATATACATACTGCTAAACCAGGAATGGTTATAGGAAAAGGCGGTCAAGGTATAGAAGAGCTTAAAAAAGGATTAAAGGACATTGTTAAAGCTAGTAATGTTCTTATTAATATCGTAGAAGTTAAAAATCCAGAAAACAACGCTCAATTAATGGCTGAAAGCATAGCAGCTCAATTAGAAAAGAGAATATCTTTTAGAAGAGCTATGAAACAAACAATTCAAAGAGCTATGAGAACAGGTGTTAAAGGAGTTAAAACAGCTTGTTCAGGAAGACTTGGTGGAGCAGAAATCGCTAGAGCAGAATTCTACCACGAAGGAACAATTCCGCTACAAACTTTAAGAGCTGACATAGATTATGGATTTGCAGAAGCAGATACAATTTATGGTAAAATTGGAGTTAAGGTTTGGGTATATAAAGGGGAAGTTCTTCCAACAAAGAAAGTTGAAAAGGAAGAAGCTAACGCTTAATAACGTGTAAGGAAGGAGGAATATGACATGTTAATGCCTAAAAGAGTTAAACATCGTAAGGTTCATCGTGGCAGAATGAAAGGTAAAGCTACTAGAGGTAACTTCATCGCTTACGGAGATTACGCTTTACAAGCAACTGAATGTGGTTGGATAACAAGCAACCAAATTGAGTCTGCCAGAATAGCTATAAATAGATACGTAAGAAGAGGAGGAAAGGTTTGGATAAAAATCTTCCCTGATAAGCCAGTTACTGAAAAGCCAGCTGAAACACGTATGGGATCTGGTAAAGGTTCACCAGAGTACTGGGTAGCAGTAGTTAAACCAGGCAGAGTGTTATTTGAAATCTCTGGAGTTTCAGAAGAAGCTGCTAGAGAAGCTATGAGACTAGCAGCTCACAAACTACCAGTTAAAACTAAGTTTGTGACAAGAAAAGATTTTGAGGAAATGGGTGGTGAAATCAATGAAGGCTAATGAATTAAAAGAGTTGAGACAAAGTACTCCTCAAGATTTACAAGTAAAATTAACTGATTTAAAATCAGAATTATTTAACCTTAGATTTCAGTTAGCTACAGGACAGTTAGAAAACCCAATGAGAATTAAACAAGTTAAAAAGTCTATAGCCCAAATTAAAACCATCCTTAGAGAAGAAGAATTAAGGGCTTTTGAGCAGTAATACTGAAAGGAGGTTCGTCTTGTGGAAAGAGGAAATAGAAAGACAAGAATAGGAAGAGTTGTTTCTGATAAAATGGATAAAACAATCGTTGTTGCAGTTGAAACAAAGGTTAGACATCCACTGTACGGAAAAACAGTTAACAGAACTACAAAATTCAAAGCTCATGATGAAAATAATGAAGCTAGAATTAATGATAGAGTATTAATTATGGAGACAAGACCATTATCAAAAGATAAAAGATGGAGACTTGTTGAAATCACTGAAAAGGCTAAATAGTTAACTGAAAGGAGGGTATTTTACATGATACAACAACAAACATTATTAAAGGTAGCAGATAACTCTGGTGCTAAGGAAATAATGTGTATTAGAGTACTAGGTGGTTCCAAAAGAAAATGGGGAAACATCGGAGATATAATCGTTGCTAGCGTTAAAAGTGCAACACCAGGTGGAGTTGTTAAAAAAGGTGACGTTGTGAAAGCAGTTATTGTTAGATCAGTAAAAGGGTTAAGAAGAGCAGATGGTTCATACATTAAATTTGATGAAAACGCAGCTGTTGTAATAAAAGAAGATAAAAATCCAAGAGGAACTCGTATCTTCGGACCTGTTGCTAGGGAGCTAAGAGATAAAGAATTTAATAAGATATTATCATTAGCACCTGAAGTTCTATAAGATAGGAGGTAGCTATAATGAAAGTTCATGTTAGAAAGAAAGATACAGTAATGGTTATTTCTGGTAAAGATAAAGGAAAAATTGGTGAAGTTTTAGCTGTTTATCCTAAAACAGGAAAAGTTGTAGTTAAGGACGTTAGCGTTGTTACTAAGCACCAAAAGCCTAACAAACAAAACATGCAAGGTGGAATAGTACACTTTGAAGGAGCTATAAACAGTTCAAAAGTTATGTTATACTGCAATAAGTGTAAATCTGTTACTAGAATAAGCAACAAAATATTAGAGGATGGCACTAAAGTAAGAGTGTGCAAGAAGTGCGGAGAAACATTTTAATTCGCGAAAGGAGGTTTAACCAATGGTTGCAAGACTACAAGAAAAATACAATAATGAAGTAGTTCAAGCTATGATGGAGAAGTTCGGATATAAAAACATAATGGAAGTACCTAAGCTTGAAAAGATAGTAGTAAATATGGGAGTTGGAGAAGCTAAAGATAATTCTAAGGTTCTTGAGGCTGCTGTTGCTGACATGCAACTAATAACAGGACAAAAGGCAATCTTAACAAGAGCTAAGAACTCTGTAGCAAACTTTAAAATAAGAGAGAACATGCCAATCGGCTGTAAAGTTACATTAAGAAAGCAAAAAATGTTTGAATTTGCAGATAAACTAATCAACATTGCTTTACCTAGAGTTAGAGACTTCAGAGGAGTTCCTTCAAAATCTTTTGATGGAAGAGGTAACTACGCATTAGGAATAAAAGAGCAATTAATATTCCCTGAAGTAGAATATGATAAGATTGACAAAGTAAGAGGTATGGATGTAATATTCGTTACTACTGCAAAGACAGACGAGGAAGCAAGAGAATTATTAAGATTCCTTGGAATGCCATTTGCTCAATAATAAGGAGGGAATAACGTGGCACGTAAAGCTTTAATAGAAAAGTGGAAAAAAGAACCTAAATATTCAACTAGAGCTTATACAAGATGCAGACTATGTGGAAGACCACATTCTGTATTAAAGAAATTTGGTATTTGCCGTATTTGTTTCAGAGAACTTGCTTATAAAGGACAAATTCCTGGATGTAAGAAGGCAAGTTGGTAATAAATTCATTATATGAAAGGAGGCACAATAAATGGTTATGACTGACCCTATCGCAGATTTGCTAACTCGTATAAGAAATGCAAATGTTGTTAGACACGAAATATTAGAAGTTCCTTCTTCAAACATAAAGAAGGCAATCGCAAACATAATGCTTCAAGAAGGATACCTTAAAAATATAGAAGAATATCAAGATGGTTCTGTAGCAATGTTAAGACTTACTATGAAGTATGGTCAAAACAAAGAGAGAGTAATAACAGGACTTAAGAGAATATCTAAACCAGGCTTAAGAGTATATACAAAGAATGAGGATGTTCCAAAAGTATTAAATGGATTAGGAGTAGCAGTAATATCTACTTCAAAAGGAATCGTAACTGATAGAGAAGCTAGAAAATTAGGATTAGGTGGAGAAGTAATCTGCTATATCTGGTAGTTTGATGAACAGGAGGTGCAATTATGTCAAGAGTAGGAAGACTTCCAATAGCTATACCAAGTGGTGTAACAGTTACAGTATCACCAGAGAACGTTGTTACAGTTAAAGGACCTAAAGGTGAATTAACTAAGGCAATGGCAAAGGATATAAATATAGCTATAGAAGATAATTCAGTGGTTGTTACAAGACCAAGCGATGTAAAAGAACATAGAGCTCTTCATGGATTAACAAGAGCATTAATAAATAACATGGTAATCGGAGTAACTAACGGTTACACTAAAATACTTCAATTAGTTGGTGTTGGATACAGAGCAACACTAAAAGGAAATAAATTAACATTAAACCTTGGATTCTCACATCCAGTTGAAGTAGAAGCAGTTCCAGGAATTACATTTGAAACTCCTGATGCTAACACAATACACGTTAAAGGCATAGATAAAGAACTAGTTGGAGATATTGCTGCCGATATTAGAACGTGGAGAAAACCTGAGCCTTATAAAGGAAAAGGAATTAAATATTCTGATGAGGTTATAAGACGTAAAGAAGGTAAAACAGGTAAATAATAAATAGTGGGAAGGAGTGAAGGTAATGTTCAAAAAGGCTGATAGAAAACTATCAAGAGAAACTCGTCACTTAAGAGTACGTAAAAAAATATCTGGAACAGCTGATAGACCAAGATTAGCTGTTTATAGAAGTGAAAAGAACATATACGCTCAAATTATAGATGACGTAGCTGGAAGAACTTTAGTTGCTGCTTCAAGTTTAGATAAAAACCTTGAATTAAAGGCTGGAAGCAACAAAGAAGCTGCTAAAGCTGTTGGAGAGTTAATAGCTAAAAAAGCGTTAGAAAATGGGATAAAAGAAGTGGTATTTGACAGAGGCGGATACGTTTACCACGGAAGAGTACAAATGCTTGCAGAAGGCGCAAGAGAAGCAGGACTTCAATTCTAAAAAAAGGAGGGAAATTCATGAAAATAGATCCTAGCACACTAGATCTTAAAGAAAAAGTTGTTTTTATTAATAGAGTTGCTAAGGTTGTTAAAGGTGGAAGAAACTTCAGATTCAGCGCACTAGTAGTTGTTGGAGATGAAAACGGACACGTTGGCGTTGGAATGGGTAAATCTATTGAAATACCTGAAGCTATAAGAAAAGGTATTGAAGATGCTAAGAAGAACCTTGTAAAAGTTGAATTAGACGGAACTACAGTTCCTCATACTATAGATGGAAAATTTGGTACTGGAAGAGTGCATATAATGCCAGCTACAGAAGGTACAGGAGTTATCGCTGGAGGTCCAGCAAGAGCAGTGCTTGAGCTTGCAGGATTAAAAGACGTTAGAGCTAAATCTTTAGGTTCTAACAATCCAAGAAATATGGTAAATGCTACAATCAATGGGTTAGCAAACTTAAGAACAGCAGAGCAAGTTGCTAAATTAAGAGGCAAAACTGTTGAAGAAATTTTAGGATAGGAGGGGAATGACCTTGGCTAAACTTAAAATAACATTAACAAAAAGCTTAATCGGTAGAAAAAAAGACCATATAGCTACAGTTAATGCATTAGGATTAAAGAAAATAGGTAAAACTGTAGAGCACGAGGAAACTCCTCAAATCAGAGGTATGGTAAACAAAGTTAATTACCTACTAAAAGTAGAAGAAGCATAATACAAGGAGGTGTAGACTATGAAACTTCATGAGTTAAAACCTGCAGAAGGATCAAAAAGAGCCGCTAAAAGAGTTGGTAGAGGTACTGGTTCAGGCTGGGGTAAAACTGCAGGAAGAGGCCAAAATGGACAGAACTCAAGATCAGGCGGTGGTGTAAGACCTGGATTTGAGGGAGGTCAAATGCCTTTATACAGAAGATTACCTAAAAGAGGATTCACTAACATATTCGCTAAAGAATATGCTTGCATAAATGTTGAGAGATTAAATATATTTGAAAATGGTACAGAAGTAACACCAGAATTACTAATCGAAAGAGGAGTAATTAAAAAAGTTTATGATGGTGTTAAAATATTAGGAAATGGTAACTTAGAGAAAAATTTAACTGTTAAAGTTAATAAAATCTCTAAAGCTGCTGCTGAAAAGATCGAAGCCGCTGGAGGCAAAGTTGAGGTGATATAGATGTTATCAACCCTACGAAATGCTTGGAAAGTTCCAGAGCTTAGAAAAAGGATGCTATTTACGTTATTTATAGTGGTGATATTTAGACTAGGAATATTTATTCCTGTTCCTGGGGTAGATGCTAGTAAGCTAGCTAACTTAACAAGCTCAGGAACGTTGTTCACCTTCTATGATATGCTTTCCGGTGGTGCTCTAAGCAAATTTAGTATATTTGCCATGGGTGTAGGACCATACATAAATGCATCAATCGTATTGCAATTATTAACGATAGCAGTTCCATATTTAGAGCAACTTTCTAAAGAAGGCCAAGACGGAAGACAAAAAATTCAAAACTACACAAGAATTGCAGCAATAGTTTTTTCAGTAATTCAAGGTATTGCTGTATATGCTATGATAAATAGTGCTGGAGCACTTCAAATGGATGGAAAACTTGGGTTGTTTTTAGTAATTCTTACAACCACTGCTGGTTCGACATTATTAGTATGGTTAGGCGAACAGATACAAGTATATGGAATTGGAAATGGAGTTTCAGTAATAATCTTCGTGAATATTATTTCTACCATTCCAACCATGGCTTACCAAATTGGCGGACTTCAAAAGGCCAGTGAAGTAAGTGTAGTAGAGGTTATAATATTTATACTAGTAGCTTTGGCTTTATTATTATCAGTTATTGTAGTAAATTTAGCAGAAAGAAGAGTGCCTGTACAATATGCAGGAAAAGCAGTAGGAAATAAGGTGTTCAAAGGACAATCAACGCACATTCCTTTTAGCTTAAATTCATCTGGAGTTATGGCGATAATTTTTTCTATGTCAGTGATGCAATTCCCTGAAACAATAGCTACAATTTGGCCAAAAACTTCTTTTGCAAAATTTGTACTGGAAAGTCCTTGGAGCATATTCCAAAAAGGGTCTTTAAAATATGTAGTAGTGTATTTCGTATTAATATTATTCTTCTCATGGTTCTATACTATGGTTACATTAAAACCAGATGAGATGGCTGAAAATATGCATAAATCATCAGGATTTATACCGGGTATAAGGCCAGGAGAGAAAACAGAAATTTTCTTAGAAAAAGTTTTAACTAAAGTATCCATAATAGGAGGAACTTTTGCAGGAATAATAGCTGTATTCCCAATTATAATGGAATCCTATACTAAATTTAAAGGAATAGCCTTTGGAGGAACTAGTATACTAATTATTGTTGGAGTTGCTCTTGAAACAATGAAGCAACTTGAATCACAATTAGTAATGAGACATTACCAAGGTTTCCTTAAATAAATATTTTGGAGTTGATGCTAGTGAAAATCATTTTATTAGGTCCTCCGGGAGCCGGAAAAGGAACACAAGCTAAATCGATTAGTAATAAATACTCCATACCGCATATATCAACAGGAGACATTTTTAGAAAAAACATTTCTGAAAAAACTCCTCTAGGAATCGAAGCTAAGAGTTATATAGATAAAGGGCACTTAGTGCCTGATAAACTAACCATAGATATCGTACAGGATAGATTAGAGCAAGAAGACTGTAAAAGTGGTTTTTTACTTGATGGCTATCCAAGAACTGTGAATCAAGCAGAATCCCTAAAAAACTTTTTAAAAGAAAAAGGAGAGGAACTTGATACAGCTCTATTAATAGCGGTTCCAAAAGAGTATATAATTGATAGAATGACAGGCAGAAGAGTCTGTTTAAGCTGTGGAGCAAGCTATCATGTTAAGTTTAATCCTACTAAAGTAGAAGGCAAATGTGACATTTGTGGTAGCGTTGTAATACAAAGAGATGATGACTGTGAAGAAACAGTAAATGAACGTCTTGAAATATACGATGCTCAAACACAACCGCTTATAGATTACTATAAGGAGCAAGGCCTTCTATCCGAAGTTGATGGAACCCAAGCTATTAATGATGTTTTTAAGAATATTTCTGGTATCTTAGGAGCGATAAATAGTGATAATAATTAAAAGTGATATGGAAATTGAATATATGAGAAATGCAGGTAAAGTAGTTGCTGATACACTTGCAACCATAGAGGCGGTAATAAAGCCTGGAATAACAACTGCAGAAATCAATAAATTGGCGGAAGAGTTCATATTAGAGCAGGGTGCAAAACCATCTTTTAAAGGATACGGTGGATTTCCGGCTTCCATATGTGCATCAGTGAATGATGAAGTTATTCATGGAATCCCTGATAACAGGGTTTTACAAGAAGGAGATATCATAAGTGTAGATTGTGGAGCAGTTCTAAATGGGTTTCATGGTGATGCAGCTAGAACTTTTCCAGTAGGTAAAATATCTAAAGAAGCTGAGGAGCTTATTAGAGTTACTAAAGAATGTTTTTTCAAGGGTGTTGAAAAGGCAAAAGTAAATAATAGGCTTACGGATATATCAGCAGCAGTTCAAATTTATGCTGAAAGTTTTGGATATTCTGTTGTTAGGGATTTTGTAGGACACGGTATTGGTAAGTCCATGCATGAAGATCCTCAGGTTCCTAATTACGGCACTGCTGGTAGAGGACCAAAGTTATCTCATGGAATGGTTCTTGCAATTGAACCTATGATAAACATTGGTAAGTTTAATGTTAAGGTAAAACCTAATGGATGGACGGTTGTTACAAGTGACGGAAGCTTATCCGCACACTACGAAAACACTGTAGCTATATTAAACAGTGGTCCTGAAATATTAACTTTAAGCTAATGAGGTGAATGGATTGGATGATAATAACCTTTTAGGTAAGGTGGTACATTCTAAATCAGGAAGAGATCGTAATAGATACTTTATAATAGTAGGTATACTAAATGCTGATTATGTCTATATTTCAGATGGAGACTTAAGAAAGATTGAGAAACCTAAGAAGAAGAAAATTAAACATTTAATTTTCACGGATATAACAGCAGATGAGATCAGTGAACTAATCTTACAAGGTAAGAAGATTAGCAATTCTAAGATAAGAAAGTTTTTGCAGGTTGAGGAGGTTTGATTACCTTATGTCAAAAGATGATATAATTGAAATGCAAGGTGTAGTTTTAGAAGCACTACCAAATGCAATGTTTCAAGTTGAACTTGAGAGTGGGCATAAAATATTAGCACATATATCAGGAAAGTTAAGAATGAACTTTATTAGGATATTACCGGGCGATAAGGTTACAGTAGAGCTTTCTCCATATGATTTGACACGTGGGAGAATAACTTGGAGAGATAAGTAATAAGGAGGGTTAGCTATGAAAGTAAGACCATCAGTTAAACCTATATGTGAAAAATGTAAAATTATAAAAAGAAAAGGAAGAGTAATGGTTATCTGTGAAAATCCTAAACATAAACAAAAACAAGGCTAGTAAATAGCTAGTTAGAGTATTTAATGTACTTAGGAGGTGCAAATTGTAGATGGCAAGAATAGCAGGTGTTGACCTACCAAGAGAAAAAAGAGTTGAGATAGGTCTAACTTATATATTTGGTATAGGATTACCAAAATCACACGAAATACTTGAAGCTACATCAGTTAATCCAGACACAAGAGTTAAAGATTTAACTGAAGAAGAAGTTAATGCTTTAAGAGAGTATATAAACAAGAATATATTAGTTGAAGGTGACTTAAGAAGAAGAGTTGCTCTTGATATAAAAAGATTAATGGAAATCGGATCTTATAGAGGAATAAGACATAGAAGAGGACTTCCAGTAAGAGGACAAAAGACAAAAACAAACGCTAGAACAAGAAAAGGTCCTAAAAAGACAATAGCAGGCAAGAAGAAATAGTAAGGAGGGAATATAATGGCTCAAAAAGTTAAAAGAAGTAGAAGAAGAAAAGAAAGAAAAAATGTTGAGCATGGTGCAGCACATATTAAATCTACTTTCAACAATTCCATCGTTACACTTACTGATGCAGCTGGAAATGCATTGTCATGGGCTAGTGCAGGTGGATTAGGATTTAGAGGATCAAGAAAGAGCACACCATTCGCAGCTCAAATGGCAGCTGAAACTGCAGCTAAAGCAGCAATGGAACATGGATTAAAAAGTGTTGAAGTTTACGTTAAAGGACCAGGAGCAGGAAGAGAAGCAGCTATAAGATCTTTACAAGCTGCTGGATTAGAGGTTACTTTAATAAAAGACGTAACTCCAATTCCACATAACGGATGTAGACCACCAAAAAGAAGAAGAGTTTAGTAAACAGGAGGTGTAATTAATGGCAAGATATACTGGAGCTACTTGCAAACTGTGCAGAAGAGAAGGTTTAAAACTTAACCTTAAAGGTGACAGATGCTTCACAGAGAAATGTGCTTTCGCTAGAAGAAGCTATGCGCCAGGACAGCATGGTCAAAGCAGAAAAAAAGTGTCAAACTACGGATTACAATTAAGAGAAAAACAGAAAGCTAAAAGATTATATGGAGTTCTTGAAAAACAATTTAGACTATATTATGATAAAGCTGAAAAACAAAGAGGTATAACAGGTGAAAACCTATTAAGATTCCTTGAGTTAAGACTTGATAATGTAGTATATAGATTAGGATACGGAAATTCAAGAGCTGAAGCGAGACAATTAGTTAATCATGGACACTTTTTAGTGAATGGAAAAAAAGTTGACATCGCATCATACAGTGTTTCATTAAATGATGTAATATCAGTATCTGAAAAAAGCAGAGCTACTGAGAAATTCAAAGTGTTCAATGAGAATCCAAAAACTTTACCTAACTGGTTAGAGGCTAACCAAGCTGCTTTCGAAGGAAAGGTTCTATCTTTACCAGCTAGAGAAGATATAGATGTTCCTGTTAACGAAACATTAATCGTCGAGTTATACAGCAAATAGTCAATAATTTAAATCAGTTGCCCTCAAAATAGAACACCCATTTAATAAAGAAGGAGGGTTATATATGTTAGAAATAGAAAAGCCAAAAATAGAATGTGTAGAAACCGCTGAAAATGGTACATATGGAAAGTTTGTCATTGAACCATTAGAAAGAGGTTATGGAATAACTTTAGGTAATGCTTTAAGAAGAATTCTTCTTTCTTCATTACCTGGAGTTGCTGCAAATTCAATTAAAATAGAAGGTGTACTTCATGAATTTTCAACAATAAATGGAGTAAAAGAAGATGTGTCAGAGTTAATTCTAAACATAAAAGGATTAGCTTTAAAAATGACAGGGGAAGGTTCTAGAACAATATACATTGACGCTGAAGGACCAGGTGAGGTAACAGGCGCTGATATTAGAACTGATGGAGATGTAGAAGTTATTAACAAGGATATTCATATTGCTACTTTAGATGATAACGCTAAGTTATTTATGGAAATCAATGTTAGCAAGGGAAGAGGTTATGTTTCTCAAAATAAAAACAAAACTGAAGATAAGCCTATAGCTACTATACCTGTAGACTCAATTTATACTCCTGTTAAGAGAGTTAACTATACAGTTGAAAACACAAGAGTAGGCCAAATTACTGATTATGATAAATTAACTATTGAAATTTGGACTAATGGAACGATTAGACCTGATGAAGCAATAGGATTATCAGCTAAAATTCTTATCGAGCACTTTAAGCTATTTATGACATTAACGGATCATGCGGATAATGTTGAAATAATGGTTGAAAAAGAAGAAGATAAAAAAGAAAAAGTATTAGAAATGACAATAGAAGAGCTTGATTTATCTGTTAGAAGCTTCAACTGCTTAAAAAGAGCAGGTATAAATACTGTTCAAGAATTAACAGAGAGATCTATGGATGACATGATGAAAGTTAGAAACTTAGGAAAGAAATCTCTCGAAGAGGTTGAACAAAAACTTGAAGCCTTGGATTTATCATTTAAACCAAGCGAAGAGTAAGGAGGTATAGACATGGCACAACAACGTAAGTTAGGACGTCCAACTGATCAAAGAATGGCAATGCTTAGAAATCTTGTGACTAGTTTCTTAAAGTACGGAAAGATTGAAACTACTGAAACTAGAGCTAAAGAAACTAAGAGACTAGCTGAAAAAATGATCACTCTTGCTAAAAGAGGAGACTTACATGCTAGAAGACAAGTTCTTGCATTTGTGACTGAAGAAGAAGTTGTTAAAAATTTATTTGATAATGTAGCTCCAAAGTATGCTGAAAGAAATGGTGGATATACTAGAATAATGAAAGTAGGTCCAAGAAGAGGCGACGGAGCAGAAGTTGTTATATTAGAATTAGTATAATATATTCCAGGGGATTAAGTATGCCTAGCTTAGTCCCCATTTTATTATAGATATTGAGTATTTTTGATATTACATGGAGGGATGAGAAATGGAAAAAAATAAAAATTTCGTGGCAGAGAACCCTCAAGCTTTAGATAAAATTGATGATAAAGAAATCGAAATACACAGTGAAAATTTAGTTTTTAAATATGATAATAATGGAAGTAATGACGTAAAAGTTGCTATTGATTCTGTTAACATTGACATCAATAAAGGAGACTTCGTTGTTATTTTAGGTCATAATGGTTCAGGAAAATCTACTTTTGCTAAACATATAAATGCATTACTTATACCTACAGAAGGTAAATTATATGTAGGTGGATTGGATACAACAGTAGAGGAAAATGTATGGAATATAAGGAATAAAGCAGGTATGGTATTCCAAAATCCAGATAATCAAATAGTTGCAACTATAGTGGAAGAAGATGTAGCTTTTGGACCAGAGAATTTAGGAGTTGAACCTGAAGAAATAAGAAGAAGAGTCGATGATTCTTTAAAAAGAGTTAATATGTATGAGTATAAAAAACATGGACCACATCTACTATCCGGCGGGCAAAAACAAAGAGTGGCTATAGCGGGTATTTTGGCAATGATGCCACAATGTATAGTTCTTGATGAACCTACAGCAATGTTAGATCCTTCTGGTAGAAAAGAAGTTATAAAGACCGTTAGAGATTTAAATAAAGAATATGGGATAACTATAGTACTTATAACACACTATATGGAAGAAGCAGTAGAAGCAGACAAAATATATGTTATGGATTCTGGAAAGATTGTTATTGAAGGAACTCCTAAAGAGGTATTTAAAGAGGTAGAAACAATGAAAAAACTTGGTTTAGATGTACCTCAAATGACAGAACTTGCTTATGAGCTTAAAAAAAATGGTGTTGATATAAGTGAAGATATATTAACTATAGATGAGATGGTGAATGCATTATGTCAATTAAAATAGAAAATTTAACTCATATATATATGGCAAAGTCACCTTTTGAAAAAACAGCGCTAGACAATGTGTCTGTTGAGATAAAAGATGGTGAGTTTGTGGCTCTAATAGGGCATACAGGTTCAGGAAAATCGACTTTGATTCAACATATTAATGGATTATTAAAGCCTTCTTCAGGAAAGATAGTAGTAGATGATATAGATATTACTGCCCATGGAGTAAAGCTTAGTGATATAAGAAAAAGAGTAGGGTTAGTGTTTCAATATGCTGAGTATCAATTATTTGAAGAAACTATAGAAAAGGATATTGCTTTTGGACCTCGTAACTTAGGATTAAATGAAGAGGAAATTACTTCTAGAGTAAAAAGAGCAATGAATATAGTTGGATTAGACTATGAAACTTATAAAGATAAATCACCTTTTGAGTTAAGTGGAGGTCAAAAAAGAAGAGTGGCTATAGCAGGAGTTGTAGCTATGGAACCTAAGGTTCTTATATTAGATGAGCCTACCGCTGGGTTAGATCCGAAGGGAAGAGATGAGATACTTGGTAAGATAGAATTATTACATAAAGAATATAATATGACTATAATTTTAGTTTCTCATAGTATGGAAGATGTAGCAAAAGTAGCAAATAGAATATTAGTTATGGAAGATGGAAAATGTATTTTAGATGGTCCTCCAAATTTAATATTTAAAGAAGTAGAAACTTTAGAGAGAGTTGGCCTTGCAGTACCACAAGTTACTTATTTAATCAGAGAACTTAGGAAAAAAGGCTTTGATATATCAGAAGACATATTTACCTTAAAACAAGCTACTACTGAAATACTAAGAGTTCTAAAGAGTTCATAATATATTGTGTAAAAGTGTAATTTTCTTTTACCCATTGGAGGAGTTAATATGATTAAAGATATTACAATAGGACAGTATGTTCCTGGTGACTCTTTTATACATAAGCTTGATCCTAGAGTTAAAATATTAATATCACTATTCTTTATAATAGATTTATTTTTAGTTAATAGCTTTATAGGTTATTTAGTGGTATTTCTATTTCTAATATTAATTATTTTTATATCTAAAGTTCCTTTTAGATATATTTATAAAGGGTTAAAGCCAATATTTATATTGATGTTAATTACAGCAGTATTCAATCTATTCTTTACTAGAGGAGAAGTTCTGTTATGGGAATGGGGTTTTATAAAGATATATAAAGAAGGTATTATATTAGCCATATTTATGATATTAAGATTAACCTTCTTGATTGCAGGTACATCTTTATTAACTTTAACTACTTCACCAATAGAGCTTACTGATGGTATAGAAAAATTACTTAATCCTTTTAGAAAAATAGGGGTTCCGGCTCACGAATTAGCTATGATGATGACAATAGCACTTAGATTTATACCTACGCTTATGGATGAGACAGATAAAATTATGAAAGCACAAATGGCTAGAGGTGCAGATTTTGAAAGTGGTAATCTATTAAGTAGGGCAAAAAATCTAATCCCATTGCTAGTTCCACTGTTTATAAGTTCTTTTAGAAGGGCAGAAGAATTAGCTATGGCAATGGAAGCGAGATGCTATAGAGGTGGCGAAGGAAGAACTAGAATGAAGGTATTAAAGCTAACAAATAAGGATACTGTAGCATTTATAAGCTTTGGTGTATATACATCATTAATTTTATTACTTAGAATTTATTTATAAAGGTGTTAAATTATGAAAAATATAAAATTAATAGTAGAGTATGATGGTACTAATTATTCTGGATGGCAAAAGCAAAATAATAATATTACGGTGCAAGGTACTTTAGAAGAAATCCTTAGTGAGTTAACTAAGGAGAAAATTGAAATTATAGGTTGCAGCAGGACAGACAGTAAGGTCCATGCAAGAAAATATGTATGTAATTTTCAAACTAATAGTACTATACCAAGTGATAAGTTTAAAGAGGCTTTAAATGTAAAGCTTCCCTGTGATATAGCCATATTAGAATCTTCAGAAGTACCACTAAGCTTTCATGCAAGATATGATTGCATAGGGAAAAAGTATAGCTATACTATACTTGAGAGATCTGTTAAAGCAACTATTGATAGAAATTTTACATACCAATGTAAATATGATCTAGATATAGAAAAAATGCAGGAAGCTACTAAACATTTTATAGGTACTCATGATTTTTCAGCTTTTAAGAATAGTGGAAGTTCTGTGAAGACATCTATTAGAAATATAACGGAGCTTAAAGTAGAAAAATTAGGAAATTATATAAAAATATATACTTCAGCAGATGGATTTTTGTATAATATGGTAAGAATAATAGTAGGTACATTAGTTGATGTAGGTACTAATAAAATAAAACCAGAAACTATTATAGATATTATAAACTCCAAAGACAGGTCAGAAGCAGGGAAAACTGCACCACCACAAGGTTTATGCCTAGAAGAAGTCTATTACTAATTAGTTATATTTTAACATAAAAATCTATGTTTTTATTATGTAATAATATTTAAAATAATTGACACGCGTGGCAAATTGTATTATAATATCTATGTTTGTATAGTAAAATTGTGTATAAGATCCACTAGCCCCGGATCTTTAGCATAGAATTCGGACTGTTAAAAATTCAGGGAGGGAAAAGAAATGAAATCATACTTAGCAAAACCAAATGAAGTTCAAAGAAAATGGTATGTAGTTGATGTTGCAGGAATGCCATTAGGAAGAGCTGCTAGCCAAATAGCTTCTATATTAAGAGGAAAAAATAAACCAGAATTTACACCACATGTTGATACTGGGGATTATGTAATAGTTGTAAATGCAGATAAGATCGTTTTAACTGGAAAAAAATTAGATCAAAAAATGTTAAGACATCACTCATTATATCCAGGTGGATTAAAAGAAACTCCGTACAGAGAAGCTTTAGCTAAAAAGCCAGAGTTTGTATTTGAAGAAGCTGTAAGAAGAATGCTTCCAAATGGAGTATTAGGAAGAAAAATGCTTAAAAAATTAACTGTATACAGAGGACCAGAGCATAAGAATCATGCTCAAAATCCAGAAGTATTAGAGTTAAGATACAAATAAGCTAGTAGTTGGAGGGAGGAAGAAAAATGGCAAAAGTTCAATATTTTGGAACAGGAAGAAGAAAGAAATCAGTTGCTAGAGTTAGACTTGTACCAGGAGAAGGTAAAGTTATCATAAATAAAAGAGATATAGAAAATTATTTTGGATTAGAAACATTAAGATTTATAGTTAATCAACCATTAGCATTAACTGGAACAAAAGAAAAATTTGACGTTTTAGTTAACGTACACGGTGGTGGATATACAGGTCAAGCTGGTGCTATAAGACACGGAGTATCAAGAGCACTATTAAAAGCTGACGAAAATTTAAGACCAGAATTAAAAAAAGCTGGTTTCTTAACAAGAGATTCAAGAATGAAAGAAAGAAAGAAATACGGTCTTAAAAAAGCAAGAAGAGCTTCTCAGTTCTCAAAAAGATAGTATTTCGGATTTATTTATGTATTTATACCAAGGTTATTCAAGTGTTAATCTTTGGAATACATATGGGAGATGCATATACTCAGTAGAGTATATGCATTTTTTTGTGTAAATTTTCTAGTAGTGGATAAAATAAATTATATAATTAGTGAAGCTTATCATTAATATAATAGATTATCTACATATTTAATTATATTTTAAAATTTCATAAAAGCTAAAGATTATGTTATGTTTATGTTAAATTTGCAAATTACATATTAACAGTGCTGAATATATATTGTATCATTTAAATGGAATTTTACTGAGCAAATTTTTTTGGAGGTAATGTATGGAAGTATTTATTACAGTGATTAATTTATTTGGAGGACTTGGTTTATTTCTTTATGGAATGAAAATGATGGGAGATGGACTTGAGAATGCTGCCGGAGATAAATTAAAAGGTATATTCGATAGGATAACATCAAATCCAGTAAAAGGAGTATTAACAGGAGCAATAGTTACAGCAATTATACAAAGTAGTAGCGCTACTACAGTTATGGTTGTAGGATTTGTTAATGCAGGGCTTATGAATTTATATCAAGCAACTGCAGTTATAATGGGTGCAAACATAGGGACAACAATTACTGCCCAACTTATAAGTTTTCAATTTGATGCACTTGCTCCAATATTTTTAGCCATAGGTGCAATGATAGTATTATTTACTAAAAGAAAAAATACTAAACAAATTGGTAACATTATATTAGGATTTGGTATATTATTTTTAGGACTAGAATTGATGAAGAACTCAATGTCACCATTAGCAGATTCATCATTTTTTTCTGAGCTAATAGTAAAACTTCAAGGTAAGACAATATTAGGAGTTTTATTAGGAGTAGTAATGACAGCAGTAATACAGAGCTCTTCTGCATCAACAGGAATACTAGTTGCACTAGCATCAACTGGCGCATTGCCACTTAATGTTGCAGTACCTATACTATTTGGTAATAATATAGGAACTTGTGTTACAGCATTAATTTCAAGTATAGGAACGTCTAAAACAGCTAAGAAAGCAGCACTAATTCACTTATTATTTAACGTTATAGGAACATTAATATTCATACCATTAATTGGTCAGTTAACTGGCATAGTTCAAGGTATAACACCAGGTATGGAAGCAGAAGCTGTTAAAAGACAAATAGCAAACGCACATAGTATATTTAATATAATTAATACTTTAATATTAATGCCATGCATTAAATTATTAGTATATATAGTAAACAGAATAATCCCAGGAGAAGATGAAAAAGAAACAATGGGAGTACAATACATAGATGAAAGACTACTAGAAACTCCGGTTATTGCCTTAGGACAAACTACAAATGAATTAGTAAGAATGGCAAATAAGGCAAAAGACAATTTAGAATTAGCTATGGATGCTTTTAATAATAATAATGAAGAATCTCTTAATAAAGTTTATGAGAATGAAAAGTTGATAAATATTTTAGAAGATGATATAACGAGATTTTTAGTTAAACTTTCAAACACAGAAATTGGTGAGGAACAGAAAAATATTGTGGCAGCGATGTTCCATGTGGTAAATGACATTGAGCGTATAGGAGATCATGCTGAAAATATTGCGGATTTAGCTAGTGAAAAAATGGCAAAGCATATAGTGTTTTCAGAAGAGGCAAGTAAAGAGCTTTTATCAATGTTCAATTATACAGTAAGCGCATTAGAAATGAGCATAGATTGCTTTAAACATTATAATAAAGAAAAAGCTCGTACAGTAAGAGGGGTAGAAGAGAGAATAGATGGTCTAGAAAAAGAGTTGAGAGCATCACATATTAGAAGACTTAATACAGGAATATGTAATGCTACAGTAGGTGCTATATTCTTAGACGTTATAAGTAATTTTGAGAGAATAGGTGACCATGCTGTAAATGTAGCTGAAATAATTTCAGAAACACCGTATAAATTAAATTAATATATAAAATAAACTAGTCAGTATACTCAAAAATAAATTAGTATACTGACTAGTTATTTTTAATTTCATTGCTAAATTTTAGCTATAAATAAAAACTTATTTTTATATTATAGGAATGTAATAATAAAGTATGAACCAGCTGAATAAATATAATTACAGAATAATATATTAAAGGTGGTTTTATGGGATATAAAAATAAGAATTTGATTGTATCATTGTTAGTTATATCGATTTCATTAGTAGGAATATTAGCTATAAATATAAAATCAGCTAAGACTACAACAAGTATGGAAGTGGATAAAATGATTGGGACTAAAGTTATATTAATAGACCCTGGTCATGGAGGAATGGATGGAGGAGCTAGCGCTAGTGATGGTACTGTAGAAAAGCATATTAATTTAAACATATCATTGCATTTACAAAAATTACTTAAGGAATCAGGATATAAGGCTATATTAACTAGAGATGAAGATGTAGGATTATATAGTGATAGTGGTACTGTTAAAGAGAAAAAAAGAGAAGATTTAAACAAAAGATGTGAGCTTAAAAAAGAAACAGATTGTAACATGTTTGTAAGTATACATTTAAATAAATTTAAACAACCTAGTTGTAAGGGGGCACAAGTATGGTATTCTAATAATCCTGAAAGTGAGGTTATTGCTAAAATGATACAAAACAATTTAAGAATGGATTTAGATGAAAGTAATACTAGATTAGCAAAACCAGCTAAGGATGGTTATAAGGTGCTAAGATGTAATGATACCATGCCAGGTGTTATAGTTGAATGTGGTTTTCTATCTAATAAACAGGATTTAGAACTTTTAAAGGATGAAAGTTATCAAAAAAAAGTTGCAGAGTCACTTTGTAAATCAATAAGAGAATATTTTGAAAAGTCCAATTGAGTCCAAATGGACTAAAAAAAAGCTATAAAAAAGTCCATTTGTTAATGAGAATTTTAATTGAAATAACAAAAAATAAAAAAACTCATTAATTTGTGTTACAAAATTTGATAAAACCGCAATTTAATATAGCACACTTATAGCATGCTAAAGTGAATAGTCAGAAAAAAGCAAGAAAAAAGTCTATCTTCATTTTGAAGGTTGGCTTTTTTCTTGATTTTTACAAAAACACCGTTGAATTTAATAGGTCCATATGATATTATAACTGTGGGAATGGATTAGTCCATTAATCCATTAACAACTTTGGGAGGTATTTTATGAATATTGTGGTAGATAAAAAATGTGGAATACCGCTGTATATTCAAGTTAAAAAGCAAATTATGGACTTGATTAAAGAAGGTACTCTCAAGGTTGGAAGTAAAATGCCAACAGAAAGAGAGCTTTCTCAAGAGCTAAATGTAAGTAGAAATACAATAAGTACAGCTTACAATCAACTTGAAAGCAGTGGAGTATTGAGATCAATTCAAGGAAAGGGCACCTTTGTTGCTGAAGAAGCTATATCGTGGAAAGACCAAGAGGTAAAAAATAAGATTGTTAAATTTGTAGACTTGGCACTTGAAGAAGCCCTAGAAATTGGTGTAGAAGCAGAAGACTTTTTAGAATAGTAGTTCAAAGAGTAAAAGAGAAAAAAGAATTAATGGAAAGAATAACTACAGTTTTTGTAGAGTGTAATATTGAGCAAGCTAGAATGTTTAGCAGACAACTTACAAAAAATAGCAATATGAATGTGGTGCCATTAACAGTTGGAGATTTAGAGGAAATGACGGAAGACACTGCTAGTATTATTGAACAATGCCAAGTAATAATAGCAACCTTCAATCATGTTAATGAAGTCAAGAATTCTATTAAACATATGGATAAAGAAGTACTAGGGGTTGCAATTAACCCAAATCTAGAATCTATTGTTAAAATAGCTAGGCACCCAGCAGACAGTAAGTTTGGTTTTATATGCTTATCTGAAGAATTTATATTTAAAATGAAATCCGCATTGGAAGGTGCAGGGTTAGGAGATTTGAAAGTAGATTATTTCAATGAACTAGATGAAGAAAGGGTAAAGCAAATAATTGAGGAATTTGATGTGCTTATAGTTACACCCGGTAGATATAAGGATGTTTCTAGGCTAAACTTACAGAATAAAGAAATAATTGAGTTTTCCTATAGTTTAGATAGTGGCTCTGTAAAGGCGCTTAAATCTAAAATTATAGAAATAAAATATAAGCAAAATCACAATTAATTTTTAGGAGGCTTTTAAAAATGGAAAAGAAGACTTTGGTTCTTGGAGTTATAGGAGCAGATTGTCATGCAGTTGGTAACAAAATATTAGATTATGCTTTAACAGAAGCAGGATTTAATGTAGAAAACATAGGTGTTTTATCACCACAAGAAGATTTTATAAATGCAGCAGTAGAAACAAATGCTGATGCAATAATAGTATCTTCATTATATGGACATGGTGAAATCGACTGCAGAGGATTAAGAGAAAAATGTGATGAAGCAGGCCTTAAAGGAATATTACTTTATGTAGGTGGAAATATAGTTGTAGGAAAGCAGAACTGGGAAGATGTACAAGTTAGATTCAAATCAATGGGATTCGATAGAGTTTACCCACCAGGAACTACTCTTGAAACAACAATTCATGATTTAAAAGAAGACTTAGGTTTACTATAACAAAAGTGGAGTGATTTAAGTGGATGCATATTTACTTTTAGACTTTGGAAGCACCTATACTAAATTAACAGCAGTAGATATTGAAAATGAAGAAATATTAGCTACGGCAAAAGATATTACAACAATAGAAGATGATATAATGATGGGCTTTAATAAGTCTTACGAAAAGATTCAAAAGCTATTAGAAGGAAAAGATGTAAACTTTGTAAAAAAATTGGCATGTTCATCAGCAGCTGGTGGATTAAAGATGGTTGCTATTGGGCTTGTGCCTGAACTTACAGCAGAAGCAGCTAAAAGAGCTGCATTAGGTGCAGGAGCGAGAGTACTAAAAGTTTACAGTTATGAATTAACAGAAGATGAAATTACTGAAATTGAAAATTCAGATGTAGATATAATATTACTTGCTGGAGGAACAAATGGTGGAAATAAACAATGTATTTTGCATAATGCAAAAATGATTATTAATTCTAAACTAAATGTTCCTATAGTGGTAGCTGGTAATAAAAGTGCTAATGATGAAATAAAAAAAATGTTTACAAAAGCAAATTTATATTTTAGCATAACAGAAAATGTTATGCCACAATTAAACTCATTAAATGTTGAGCCAGCTCGTGAAGAGATAAGAAAAGTTTTCATGGAGAAAATAACAGATGCAAAAGGACTTTCAAATGCTGAGAACTTTGTGAATGGCATATTGATGCCAACACCAGCAGCTGTACTAAAAGCAGCAAGAGTTTTAGGTGAAGGTAGTGATGAAGAAGAAGGTATTGGCGATTTAGTAATTGTTGATATTGGTGGGGCTACTACGGATATACATTCTATTGCAGATGGTGAGCCTACAAAAGCAGGGGTAAATATGAGAGGACTTGAGGAGCCTTTTGCTAAAAGAACAGTGGAGGGTGACCTTGGAATGAGATACTCTGCAGTTTCTCTATGGGAAGCAGCAGGGAGTAGGAAACTTAGAAAATATTTAAAAGATGATAAAAGAGAAGTTAATATAGAAGAGTGCTGTACATACAGAAACAAGAATATAAAGATGGTTCCTCAAAGTGAGGATGAGATAAAATTCGATGAAGCTATGGCGAAGGTTGCTACAGAACTATCAATGGAAAGGCATTCAGGAGTGATAGAAAATGTATATACTCCTATGGGTGTAGTTTATAATCAAACAGGAAAAGATTTAATGGAAGCTAAATATATGATAGGAACTGGAGGAGTGTTAGTCCATAGTAAAAATCCAGGAGAAATCTTAAGTGCAGGTACTTTTAGTAGTGAAAATCCAATTTCACTAAGACCACAAAATCCAAAATATTTATTAGATAAAACATATATATTATCAGCTATGGGATTGTTAGCTCAGGATTATCCGGATAAAGCTGTTAGAATCATGAAAAAATATTTAGTCAGAGTGTAATTATCAGGAGGTAATTTAAAGTGGAATTAAAAAATAAAAAATGGACTGAAGAAGAGTTTTTTAAGGTAAGAGAAGAAGTCTTAGCTCAATGGCCAACAGGTAAAGAAATAGATTTACAAGAAGCAATCGAATATAATAAAAGAATTCCAGACCATAAAAACTTTGCTAAAAAGCTTATAAAAGCAAAAGAAGAAGGTATAACATTAGCACAACCTAGAGCAGGGGTTGCATTAATAGATAAGCATATAGAATTATTAAACTTTCTTCAAAACGAAGGTGGAGCAGACCTTTTACCTTCTACAATAGATAGCTATACAAGACAAAATAGATATGAAGAATGTGAAGTTGGTATAAAAGAAAGTATAAAAGAAGGTAGATCTTTATTAAATGGTTTCCCAGGAGTTAACCATGGACTTAAAGGTTGTAGAGAAGTTTTCGAGGCTGTTAACTTACCATTAGAATCAAGACACGGTACTCCAGATGGAAGATTACTTGCTGAAATTACACATGCATCAGGATGGACTTCAAATGAGGGCGGTGGTATTTCTTATAACATACCATATGCTAAAAATGTTACATTAGAAAGAACAATACTAGATTGGCAGTATTGTGATAGATTAGTTGGATATTATGAAGAGCATGGAGTATCTATAAACAGAGAGCCATATGGACCATTAACTGGTACATTAGTTCCACCAAGTACTTCAAATGCAGTAGCTATAGTAGAAGCATTACTTGCAGCAGAGCAAGGTGTTAAGAATATAACAGTTGGATATGGACAATGCGGAAATTTAGTACAAGACGTTGCAGCTATAAGAGCATTAGAAGAGCAATGTAATGAATATTTAAAAGCTAATGGATACAATGATGTATATTTAACTACAGTATTCCATCAGTGGATGGGTGGATTCCCAGCTGATGAGGCTAAAGCTTATGGAGTTATTTCTACAGGTGCAGCAGCAGCAGCATTATCAGGAGCTACAAAAGTTATAGTTAAAACAACTCATGAAGCTATAGGTATACCAACAAAAGAAGCAAATGCTCAAGGTATAAAAGCTACTAAAATGACTCTTAACTTATTAAGAGGTCAAAGATTACCAATGTGTGAAGAGTTAAAAACTGAAATAGAAATTATAAAAGCAGAAACTAAATGCATGATAGATAAATTATATGAAGTTGGAGATGGTGACCTAGCAATAGGAACTGTTAAAGGAATTGAAATGGGAGTAATTGATATTCCATTTGCACCAAGTAAGTACAATGCTGGTAAAATGATGCCTGCAAGAGATAACAATGGAGCGGTAAGATACTTGAAATTTGGTAATGTTCCATTTACTGAAGAACTAAAAGCTTATAACATGAAGAAGTTAGAAGAAAGAGGAAAGTTCGAAGGTAGAGAAGTTGGATTCCAAATGACAGTTGATGATATATTTGCAGTTGGAAAAGGAAGACTAGTAGGAAGACCTGAATAATTATAAAAACAATTTAAAAAGCTAACTAAATAACAAAATTTGAGAAGGCAAGGTGTTTTAAAATGAAAATTGTTGACGTAGTATGTTCAGCAGGAAGAACAGGATTCTATTTTGACGACCAAAGAGCAATAAAAAAAGGAGCGGGACATGATGGATTCACATATGTTGGAGAACCTGTAACAGATGGATTCACATCAGTGAGACAAGCAGGCGAATCTATATCTGTAATGTTAATCCTTGAAGATGGCCAAGTAGCCTTAGGAGATTGTGCTGCAGTACAATATTCAGGAGCTGGTGGAAGAGATCCGCTATTTTTAGCTAAAGATTTTATACCTGTTATAGAAAAAGAAATAGCACCAAAGCTAATTGGAAGAGAACTTGATAACTTTAAATCATTAGCAGAAGAGTTTGATCATATGACAATTGATGGAAAGAGATTACACACTGCAATAAGATATGGTGTAACTCAAGCAATACTTGATGGAGTTGCTAAAGCTAAAAAGATAACTATGGCTGAAGTTGTAAAAGAAGAATACAACACAGGAGTAGAAATAAAGAGAATTCCAATATTCACTCAATCAGGAGACGACAGATACTCAAATGCTGACAAGATGATAATAAAAGGTGCAGATGTAATGCCTCACGCGTTAATCAATCATGTTGAGGACAAGCTAGGAGCTAAGGGTGAGAAGTTACATGCATATGTTAAATGGTTAAGTGAAAGAGTATTAAAATTAAGAACAAGCGAAGACTACAGTCCAATATTCCACATTGACGTTTATGGAACAATTGGAGTAGCATTTGATTATGATATAAAAGCTATGGCTGATTATTTAGCTACATTAGAAGAAGCTGCTAAACCATTCAAATTAAGAATAGAAGGACCTATGGACGTTGAGCACAGAGAAAGACAAATGGAAGCTTTAAGAGATTTAACAACTGAGCTTGATAACAGAGGAATAAATGTTGAACTTGTTGCTGATGAATGGTGCAATACTTTTGATGATGTTAAGTTCTTCGCTGATAATAAATCAGGACATATGCTTCAAATAAAAACTCCAGACCTTGGCGGAGTAAATAATATTATTGAAGCTATACTATACTGCAAAGAAAAAGGTGTAGGAGCTTATTGTGGCGGAACATGTAACGAAACAAATAGATCAGCAGAAATTTGTACTAACATTGCTATAGCTTGTGGAGCAGATCAATGTTTAGCAAAACCAGGTATGGGTGTTGATGAAGGTTACATGATAGTAAACAATGAAATGAACAGAGTAATTGCATTAATTAATAGAAGAAATAAATAATTATGTAACAAGTGAAAGGCGGTTTATACAAACTGCCTTTTACACTATAATTAAATATATAAGGCATCTTCAAAAAATAATAGACCAGTATATTAGCCTATTTTCCATCATACTGCGTCGTCAGAACCTGCCCATAGCTCCACTATGAGCAGAACTTAACGCCTTGTCTGATATGGAGGCATATTCAAAAAAATAACTAGTCAGTATACTCATCTATTTTGTATCATACTGCGTCGTCAGAACTCCATGATAGTTAAACTATCATGAAAACCTGTCTTCTTGTCTGATACGAAATATATTTCGCATCTTTAACTAGCTATTTTATTTCATATGCTTAAAATATACTAACATTTTTGATCTATTATTTTCTTTCAGATGCCTAAGTAAAAAATACTAAGCATGGAGGAATTTTTATGAAAGAAATAAATGTTTCAGAGATAATTAAAGCAGTTAGAAAGCTATGCATAGATGCTAATTATTATTTAGGTAATGATGTTAAGAATGCTTTAATTAATGCTAGAGATAAAGAGGACTGGGCTATAGCTCAAGGGATATTAGATAAAATAATAGCTAATGCTAAAATTGCTGAAAATGAAGATATGCCCATGTGCCAAGACACAGGAATGGCTTGTGTATTTGTAGAGCTAGGGCAAGATGTTCATATAGTAGGCGGAAATTTAGAAGAAGCTATAAACGAAGGTATAAGACGTGGTTATGGTGATGGATTCTTAAGAAAATCAGTAGTTAAAGATCCACTAGATAGAGTTAATACAAAAGATAACACTCCAGGAGTAATATATTATAATGTTGTGCCAGGTGATAAATTAAAAATAACTGTAGCACCAAAAGGCTTTGGTTCAGAAAATATGAGTCAATTAAAGATGTTAAAGCCGTCTGATGGGTTACAGGGTGTTAAAGACTTCGTATTAAAGGTTGTTAAAGAAGCAGGTCCAAACCCATGTCCACCAATAATTGTTGGAGTAGGAATTGGAGGAACTTTTGATAAAGCAGCAAATTTAGCTAAAAAAGCATTAATAAGACCAGTAGAGATAAGAAATTCAAATCCTTTCTATGAAGAGCTTGAAGAAGAATTATTAGAGTTAATCAATAATTTAGGAATAGGACCACAAGGTTTTGGAGGAAGAAGTACTGCACTTGCGGTAAATGTAGAAAGTTACCCAACACATATTGCAGGGCTTCCTGTAGCAGTTAATATAAATTGTCATGCTACAAGACATGCTGAAGTAGAGCTTTAATTTAAGGGGGGATTTATAATGGAAAAAAGAGTTACCATGCCATTAACTGAAGAAAAAGTTAAAGACTTAAAAGCAGGTGATAGCGTTTTACTTTCTGGAACAATATATACAGCAAGAGATGCTGCACATAAAAGATTGGTTGATTTAATAGATAAAGGTGAAGAGCTACCTATAGATGTTAAGGATAGTGTTATATATTATGTTGGACCAACACCAGCCAAACCAGGAATGGCAATAGGTTCAGCAGGCCCTACTACAAGCTATAGAATGGATGCATATACTCCACAGCTTTTAGAAAAGGGCTTAAGAGGAATGGTAGGGAAAGGCTTACGTTCTCAAGAAGTTATAGATTCAATGATTAAAAATGGTGCTGTTTACTTTGCTGCTATTGGTGGTGCAGCAGCACTTATGGCTAAATGTGTAAAATCTGCAGAAATTATTACTTACGAAGATTTAGGTGCAGAAGCTATAAGAAAACTTGAAGTAGAAGATTTACCATTAGTAGTTGTTATTGATAGCGAAGGAAATAACCTTTACGAAATAGGTAAAGAGGCATATTTAAATAGTTTGAGGTGATAGTATGGAAATCAAGAAAGTTGCAAAAGCAGGAACACTAGAATCTAATGACATTTATATAATGGTTATGCCAAATGATGAAGGTGGAATAGAATTAGAACTTGAAAGTATAGTTATAAAACAGTTTGGTGATGAAATAAGAAAAACTATACTAGATACACTAAATGATTTAGGTGTGGAAAAAGCTATAGTTAAGGCTCAAGATAAAGGAGCACTAGATTATACTATAAAAGCTAGAGTAGAAACTGTTGTTAAAAGAGCACAGTAATAGAGGTGAATACTATGAAAAAATTAAGAAGAACTATGCTTTTTATGCCTGGTAACAATCCAGGAATGCTTCAAAATGCAGGAATCCTTGGATCAGATTCTATTATATTAGATTTAGAAGACGCCGTTAGCCTTACAGAGAAGGATAGTGCAAGGATACTTGTTAGAGAGGCTATAAAAAATGTAGACTATAGCAATGTTGAAGTTGTGGTAAGAATTAATCCTCTTTCAACAGAATACGCTAATGAAGATATAGATGTAATTGCAAGAGTTAAACCAGATGCATTGATGGTGCCTAAAGCTACAGAAGAGGAACTTAAAGAAATAGATAGAAGACTTACTAAAATAGAAAATGAAGAAGGCTTTGAGGCTAAATCTATAAAATTAATACCAATAGTTGAATCTGCTTATGGTGTAGAAAATGTTTATACTATAATAAAGGCTTCAGATAGAGTTGTAGGAGTTTTACTTGGAGGGGAAGATTATACTTCTGATATGGGTATTAAGAGAACTAAAGTTGGAGAAGAAATCTTTTATGCAAGAAATAGAGTTGCTATAGCTTGTAGAGCAATGAGGGTTGATGCTATAGATACTCCATTTACAGACACAAATGATAGTGAAGGCTTATTAGTAGATACAACTAAGGCTAAATCTCTTGGCATGACAGGTAAGGCATCTATAAATCCAAGACAAATAGATGGAATTCATTCAGTATTTGCACCTACTGCAGCAGAGATAAGACATGCAGAAAGAGTTTTAGAGGCTATGGAAGAGGCAGAAAAAGAAGGTAAGGGAGTATTCTCGTTAGATGGAAAAATGGTAGATGCCCCAGTCATCAATAGAGCTAAAACTACAGTAGAATTAGCAAAAGTTTTAGGACTTATTTAATAAAGGTTAAATATTGAGGTGATAAAATGAAGAACGTATTAGGACGTGAACTTCCAGGCTTTATAGAAGGATATGGCGAGGTTATACCTTTTGAAGGTGCCTTTGAAAGAGCTGGAGAAAAGAAAAAGGCTACAGTAAATATAAAATCTGTAACTCCAATGGATGAAAAGCTTGTAAATAGTATAGAAGAAGTTTTGGATAAAGTTAATATAAAAGATGGAATGACAATATCTTTTCACCATCATTTAAGAAATGGTGATTATGTTTTAAATACAGTAGTAGAAGCTATTGCTAAAAGAGGAGTTAAGGATTTAAGAGTAGCAGCAAGCTCAATATTCCCAGTACATGCACCACTTGTGAAATATATGGAAAGTGGAGTAGTTACAAGGATTGCTGCAAACTATATATCAGGTCCAGTAGCAAAAGCTATATCAGAAGGAAAATTAAAATATCCAGCAGTAATGCATACTCATGGTGGAAGAGCAAGAGCAATTGAAAGTGGAGATCTGCATATAGATGTTGCTTTTGTAGCTGCGCCTGCTTGTGATAGTTATGGAAATATTAATGGATTATATGGAAAATCAGCTTGTGGAGCACTTGGATATGCAGTAGCAGATGCAGAAGGTGCAGATAAGGTTGTAGCAATTACAGATAACTTAGTGTCATATCCAAACTGCCCAATAGAAATAAGTCAGATTTATGTTGACTATGTAGTGAAGGTAGAGTCTATAGGAGATCCAGCAGGAATAGTTTCAGGTACAACTCAAATAACTAAAGATCCAGTTGGGCTTAAAATAGCTAAAATGGCACTAGATACAATGATAGCATCAGGTCTTGTTAAAGACGGAATGAGCTTCCAAACTGGAGCTGGTGGAATATCTTTAGCTGTTGCAGCAGAACTTAGAGAATTTATGAAAAAAGAAGATATAAAAGGAAGCTTTGCATCTGGTGGTATAACTGGATACATAGTAGATATGTATAGAGAGGGATTATTTAAAAATCTATTTGATGTTCAATGCTTTGACTTAAAAGCTGTTGAATCTTATTCCTCAACTCATGAGCATATGAGAATGTCAGCATCTATGTATGGAAATCCAGATAATAAAGGAGCTGTTGTAAACAACTTAGATATAGTTATATTAGGTGCAACAGAGATAGATACAAACTTTAATACAAATGTAACTACAGCTTCAGATGGAGTTATAATGGGAGGCTCAGGCGGACATAGTGATACAGCTGCAGGGGCAAAATTAACTATAATAGTTACTAAACTTACAAAAGCTAGACTTCCAATTATAAAAGATAGTGTTACAACAGTAACAACTCCTGGAGAAAGTATAGATGTTATAGTAACAGAAAGAGGAATAGCTGTTAATCCAAGAAGAACAGACCTAATTGAGAAATTAAAAAACACTAATCTTCCTGTTGTGACAATAGAAGAATTAAAGGCTATAGCAGAAAAAATGACTGGAACGCCTAAATCAATAGAGTTATCTGATGAAGTAGTTGCAGTAGTAGAATATAGAGATGGTTCAGTTATAGATGTAGTGAAAAAACCATTATAGAATAAATAGATAAAAGGCATAGAATAAGCAGAGTTATTCTATGTCTTTTATCTATCTAATAAGCTGGAATCTGTAAATTGTGTGCATTTTCATAATGAAAATATGGACTTAATATCTCTACATAATTTTTTAGAAACAATATTAATAATTAATTCTTCCACTGCCGAAATGCTTGCAATAAAACAAACTAAAATAGTTGTTGTGTATAATCCTAATACAACATATATAAAAGGGAAACAAAACAAAACTATACCTGTTAACTTATTTGTATAAGTATGCAAGAAGGCGAGTTGTTTATAGCGTATAAAACCAACTCCCAAAGATATAAAGCGAATAACTGCAATAATAAATACCCAATATATACACAATAAAGAAAATTTTAAATTAGGCACAAATATGAACAAAAAAACTATAAACATAAAAAAATCTGCAATACTATCAAGAACCTGCCCCTTTTTACTTACTAAATTCATTTTTCGTGCAATCATTCCATCCAAAGCATCACCGATACCACATATAAAATATATTATAAAAAATATTTTCGAAAATGGTTTTATAAACACCAAAACTATTGTTCCTAGTATTCTTGTTATTGTAATTAAATTGGGAATATTTTTCATTTACATCACCATCACTCTAACATAAATTATGTTTCCTACAAATTAATATTTATCAACATTTTTAATGACTTTACTTATTGCATTAATAGAATAATTTATATCCTCTATGGTGGTGAAATGGGAAAAACTAAATCTCACAGTACCCCTAGGAAAAGTTCCTAATGACTTGTGGGCAGAAGGAGCACAGTGTAGTCCGCTTCTAGTAGAAATTCCATAATTTTTGTTTAAATAATGAGAAACTATACCATTGTCTCTATTTAAAAAGTCTAAAGATACTACTGCAGTTCTATTTTTAATGTCTTTTATACCTATAATTTTTATTTCACTTAGATTATGTATCTCTTTTAAAAATTTACTAGTAATTTGCAGTTCCTTTTCTCTTATTGGAGATATACCCTCTTTTAATATGTATTTTAAAGAAGTGTTTAGGCCATATACTCCAGGAATGTTTGGTGTTCCAGATTCAAATTTATCTGGCATATATTCAGGTTGAGTTTCTAGTTCTGAAAGACTACCTGTACCACCTTCAATTATAGGAGAAACATTATAAGCCAGCTCAGAGCTTATCAGAAACCCTCCAATTCCTTGAGGTCCTAGTAATCCTTTATGACCAGTAAAGGCTATTGCACTGGCATTTAGCTCATAAAAATCTATATCTAAGAATCCAGCAGATTGAGCTCCATCAATTATAAAAAATAAGTTATGTTTCTTACAAATTTTACCTATACTTTTTAATGGCAAAATTGTTCCACATACATTAGAAGCATGAGTCATAATTATAGCTTTAGTATTTGTTTTTATAAGAGAACTTAATTTATCTAAGTAAAGATTACCATCACTATCACAAGGACATTTAGAAAATTCTACTCCAATATTAGCTAAAGAAGAAAGTGGCCTCATGACAGCATTGTGCTCTAATGATGAAACTATAACATGATCTCCAGTTTTTAATAATCCTTTTAAAAGCATGTTCAAACTAGTGGTAATGTTAGAAGTAAATATAACATTTTCAGGCTTATCAAAATTAAACAATGAACATAGAAGTTCTCTAGTTTCAAAAGCTATGTTTTCCGCTTCTAATGACTTAGAATAAACTCCTCTGTTTATATTGCAACCTATGTTTAAAATATAGTTGCTCATGCTTTCAGCTACTCCTGGAGCTTTAGGAAATGAAGTGGCTGCATTATCCATATAGAATGTTTTCATATAATCCTCCTTAACAGTTATTAGTATTAGAAATAGATACAAAGATATCTATATAATAATATAATTTTACTGAGTTATACTTATTTGTTAAAATTTACTTAAGGAATTGTCATAATTAATAATAACAAAATTAGGGGGAGGAGTAAATTATGAAAGGGAAAAAAGGCATAATCCTTGGAGGAGCTATCATTGGTTTACTAGCAGTTATATCAGTTTATTTTGGTAATCCAAAGAATATGGGAATTTGCATTGCTTGCTTTATAAGGGATACTGCTGGAGCACTTGGATTACATAGCACTGGTATTGTACAGTATGCAAGACCTGAAATAATGGGCATGATATTAGGGGCGTTTTTAATTTCCTTTTTTACTAAAGAATTTAGTTCTAGAGGAGGCTCTTCACCATTTATAAGATTTATCTTAGGATTTATGGTCATGGTAGGAGCATTAGTATTTTTAGGTTGCCCTACTAGAATGGTTTTAAGATTAGCTGGTGGAGATTTAAATGCTATTTTTGGAATAGCAGGATTTACTGTAGGTATATTAATAGGAATATTCTTCTTAAACAGAGGATTTAGCTTAAAGAGGAATTATAAACAAACTAAAATAGAAGGGTTTATATTCCCAATAATCAATATTGGACTATTTGCTTTAGTTGCAACTTATTCAGGCCTTTTAATATTTTCAAAAGAAGGTCCTGGTTCTATGCATACTCCAATATTATTAGCACTAGCTACAGGTTTAATAGTAGGTGTAATATGTCAAAGGACAAGAATCTGTATGGTTGGAGGAATAAGAGATTTAGTTTTATTTAAAGATTCTTATCTAATATGGGGCTTTATAGCTATATTTGTTGCAGCGCTAATAGGAAATATAGTGCTAGGAAACTTTAATCTTGGTTTTGTAGATCAACCAATAGCACATACTGATGGATTATGGAACTTTATGGGCATGGTAGTAGCTGGATGGGGATCAGTACTTCTAGGGGGATGTCCTATGAGACAGCTCATATTAGCAGGAGAAGGAAATATTGATTCAGTTATAACAATATTAGGAATGCTTGTTGGAGCAGCTTTTAGTCACAATTTTAAACTTGCTTCAAGTGCTAAAGGAGCTACTGTAAATGGTCAAATAGCAACTATACTATTTATGATAGTTTTATTAGGTATTTCTTATTTGAGTATAGATAAAAGCTTTAACTTAAAGAAGAAGGGAGATGTAAGTGTTGGACAAAATTGATGCTAGAGGAATGTCCTGTCCTGAGCCAGTATTAATGACCAAAAGGGCACTAGAAGAAAATAAGAATGGAGCTAGTGTATTAGTAGATAACAATACAGCTTGTGGAAATGTAGAAAGATTTATGAAGAATGCAGGTTATAATGTTTCAATTGAAAATATAGGAGAAGATTTCTTACTAACGGCTAAAAAATAATATGAATTATATAGCTACATTTTATACTCATTCAGGAGCTATAAAATTTAACAGATTTCTATTAAAAAATAATATATCAAATGAAACATTACCTGTACCTAGACAGTTGAGTTCAAACTGTGGAATTGGAGTTAGTTTTTCATATGAAAATAATGTAGAAAATATTTTTACTGATGATATGGAAAAACTGTACTTATGTAATAAGGACAAATTTAAGCTTATAAAAACTTTTGAATGATAGTAATTAAATAATAAAATCCTAGGGAAGTATGATTCCTTAGGATTTTTATTTACACTTATATCTTTAGTCTTTAAATTTAACTATTAAACAATCATCATAAAAATCAAATAGTATATTTTTCTCTTTTTCTCTTATATAAAAGAAAACCTATTATCATCATTAGCAGCAGCGCTGCGCCATAATATAGTCCAATACCAATGGCAGCTTTAATAAAGAAAATTTCTGGCATCATTTGAATCAAAATCTCTGTTTCTGGATCTAATAGCCATAAATCATTGTTAAAGAATATTTCATGAAAATAAGTAAAGTACTGGGTAAAATCACTTTGTATTAAAAGTACTAGAATTAATAGTAGAGATAAATTTATGCCCACAGTAATCATCAGTGTCTTGCCAAGATAGGATGAATTTAGGGCTTTTATTTTAAATAAAATTAATAAGCTTCCAATTGCTACAATAGCAGAGATTACTTTTATCCATTGGCTAAGTTTAAAAAGAGCTTTTACATCTATCATATGTAAAATTTCGCGTTCTCCATAAACTGGTCTTAGCTCACCTTTTATTACTGCTGTAGTATCTAGTTTTGGCCTATCATCTTTCAAATATTTAATGAAATCCTCAGCCACATGACGAAGATTTTCTTCATCCATATTTGTAGCGGCTTCAATATTATTTTCTTTAAAAGAATTCATATAGTAATTCATATCAAAGCTTTTAATATGAATAGAAGTTGTTAGTATGAATAGCGAAAGACTTAGTCCTAATAAAAAATATAGGAGTACTTTAAATTTTTTCATACAATGCCTCCTTTATGTATATTATTATCATATGTTCTATCTATTTTTCTATACAAATATTATATATGAAAATTCATATTTATACCACTAAAGGAAAAAAGGGACGGTTCATCACAAATTGTATAATTAAAACGATAATTTGAATGAGAAAAGGAAGGGTTAATTATAAATTATATAATTAAATAATAATTTAACTCGTTGTGCTAGTTAATCACTAGCAATATTTACAAATAGAAAAACTCTAGCATTTTTGCTAATCTATCATCAAAAGAACCAACAATCAATGATAGGAGGAAAGCAATATGCTAGAGCTTAATAAAAATTCTACCATAACAATAAACAACTTAAAAGATTTTATTACTGTCATTTATGTTATAATTGACGATATTTACCAAAAAGTAACTCCAGCATACATAAAGTATCGCCGTAATATTGATAAAGCAATAATGTCAGATAGTGAAATCATAACTTTATCCTTAGTGGGTAAACTTTTAACTATTGATTCCGAAAAAAGCATGGTTTGGATTTTCTCGAAAAAATCTAAGAGATTTATTTCCCTAAATTTTTGCACTAGAACAAGATTTCATAGAACTAGAAAATCTCTTTTTTAAAGTAGTTTAAATTATTTGGTAAGGAACTAACAAGTTTCCTTAACTATCAACATGATCAGGTTAGAATCATAGATAGTATGCCTATACCAGTATGCGCTTTTTGGTAGAGCACACTTTCACAGATCTTTTAAGCCGGAGGCTGCCTACGGTAAATGCGCTTCCAAGAAACAAACTTACTATGGTTTTAAATTACATGCTGTCATAGCTCTAGATGGATATATATCAGATTTCATCTTAACTCCAGCTGATACAGACGATAGAGTCGCAGTATGGGACTTAACAGCTATCGCTCCATTTACAACAGTTATCGGAGATAAAGGCTATATTGGAGAAAGTTTAGCTTTACATTTGAAATCTGAAAATCACATAAACCTAGTAACTATAAAACGTACTAACTCTAAAGTTAAAGTTTCAAAACAGTTCAGGCGAATGATTTTTAAAGCTCGTCGAAGAGTTGAAACTTCTTTTTCTCAGCTTTCTGGACAATTAAATATCCAAAGAGTTTTAGCAAAATCTATGTGGGGACTAGTTTCTAGAATAACAAATAAAATTTTAGCCCATAATCTTTGTTTTTTCATAAATAAAATCTTAAATATTAATCCTAATATTGCGAAAATCAAAGATTTAATATTTGGATAAAACTTTTTAAAAGAACATTTTAAATTCTTAGGATTACTATGCTAATTTACTGTGGAATAATAATCCTATTAATGAAAAATTATCTTTTAGCACAACAGGTAAATTTATATTTACTATAGAAGTTATAATAGTGATTACTAATTTTTAATGTTCTATCTATAACTCAAATGTAGAAAATTTATAGTTGTAAAAGTGACTATTTCAAAAGATATAGTCATTTTTAGTTTTTGATATGCCAAATTATGATTAAAGAGAGAAATTGCAAAATTATATGTATACCTTAAAATAGGATTTTTTATTAAGTTTAAACTTTAAATACTTTTATGGTAAACTTGTAATATGAAAAATATTGGTTACAAAACTCAGGAGGATGGTTATGGAATTAAAGATGTTTCAATTTATTGATGATTCTATTATATATTTTAAAGATATAGAAACCCATTTAGATACCTTATGTGAAAATATAGAGGGTTATTTTGAAGAAATGTTAATGGAAGAAGATCAAGGGGTTTTAAATATTAATTCTAGAGTAAAATCTATTAGTAGTCTAAAAGAAAAGATTATTAGAAATAATTATTATAAAAAATATAGTACTGTAGAGGAGTTTTTTTCTAACCTTTCAGATTTAATAGGAATCAGAATTGAATGTAGATTTATTGAAGATGAAAATAAAATATACAAGATAATTAAAACGCATTTTACAGAAATAGATGAAGAAGGTTATTATTATAGTTCATCAAAGAAAAATATAAAATTAAAATTATCAGATAAACAACCTCAAGAGCAGAAAAATGGATTTAAGATATTTAGAATAGATGGTTTTTATGAATATAATGATAAAAAATTCAATTTTGAACTTCAAATTAAATCTTTAGTTAATATATTCTGGGGTGAAATAGAACATAAAATAATATATAAAAATAATAATTATATGTTAGTTGATGAGTTTTATAAAAATATAATGGGAGCAATTAAGAAAAATCTTTCTATGATAGACAATCAACTTTTACTTATATATGATCAAGTAAATAAATTTAATGCTATTAATCCAACAGTTAGGAAAGCTCAATTAGAAACTGTACTGTCTAAAATAATCTATGATATATTTTCTACACAAATGAAAAAGAGTATAGGGCTAATTGTAGATTTTAAAAAATCCTGTGATGCCATAGTAAAATACATATTTAGAACTAATAATGCAGAAGATTTAGAGGACTATAATGAAACTTTATTAAAAACTTTATCTAGATTAAATGCTATAGGAAAAGATGATATGAACTTTAATTCTCAAATAGAATTTGAAAGGAAAGTAGAATTCAAAGATGAATTCTGTAATACTGTTGGTACAGCAATATTAAAATCAATTAATACTGACTTTCAGTGGAATTTGTTTTTTAGAATGTTATTTCAAATAGAATTAGGAAATAACTCAGAGGACTTTGAAAGTTTTATAATGTACTTTAAAAATATATTTTTAAAAAATATAAGTTTTTCAAAGTTAAATTTTCTATTTAATGAAGAGCAATCGGAAAATATAAAAGATTCTATAATAAAACAACTGTCCATATGTTTTATAGAGATAGATTCTATTACATTTATATATGAAGAAAATATAGAAAAAATTAATTATGAAATAAATGATATTATAAAAGATATATTTACTAATATAAATACTTATGAACAATGGGAAGATAATAAAGATATTTATTTAACACTATTCAATTTAAAGATTCTTTCTATATTTGATTATAAAATTAAAACTGTAAAGGTTAAAAGTTTTATAGAAAGAATTAAGGTATCATCTACTAATAATATTCAAATAAGTGAAAGCATTTTAAAATACATTGATAAATTAGAATTGGGAACGGAAATATCAGCAAAAGATGCCTTAAAATTAATTAAAATAAACAATATTAGTGAAGGTATTAAGAAATTTTAAATTATATAAATATCACTAGAGAAAACAGAAAACTGTAAATTGTAAACTCCACCTTAGAGAAGCTTTTAAAATCTATCTTCTTAAAAAAGGTGGAGTTTTTTAAAATAAACTTCATTTTAGAAATTCACTAACAGTGAATTTCATCCTAAATTTTTTATTTTTAATTATTAATCTTTAACTTCTAAGGGGCTAATCTGTTTTTATAGAAAATTTATTTTCTAGAGTATATATTAAATTTTCGTATTGTATCCCTATAGGTAAGCTACTCTAAAATTCAATGTATATCTGAATGTAGCTTAACACTCTGATATGTTAATTCACGATCTTAAAAAATTGATAATTGATAATGGAGAATTGACAATTATTGTTGAAATTAGTTTTAATCAAACTAATTTCTTTAATAGATTTTTAATAAAAGTGGCTTCGTCACTTTTAAAAGGAATAGGTTCAAAACTTCTCTTAAGAGAAGTATCCATAATTGTCCATTGTCAATCGTCAATTCGTATTGCATAAATATAAGCTAAAATAATTTTTTAACACAATTTTATAAGTGTATAGATTAAATCTAGCAGTGGTATGTCTATATACATACTTACCTATCTTATTGATTTAAATTCTTTTAATTCTCATTTTAAATTAAAAAAAATATTTTATCACTAATTTTATGAGCATTTTTATCTATTAAATGTCGCTTTTTGTAATATATGCTATTGTAAATTTATATATATTATGGGAAAATATTTTTAGAATGATAATCCTATAATTGGAGGTAAAATGATTAAAAAAATAAAAAAATTAAATGTATTTATTATTGCAGTAATTTTTAGCTTATTTTTTAATGAATTTCTTGTACAAGCTATAGAAAATAACTTTAAGTTTAGAAGAATAACTATTAAGGATGGCTTATCTCAATCTTCCGTAGAGTGCATTTTTCAAGATAGTAAGGGCTATATGTGGTTTGGTACAACAGACGGATTGAATAGATTTGATGGTCATGAATTTAAAGTTTATAAGTATAATCTTAATGATGATAACAGCTTAACATCTAATTACATAAACTCAATTATAGAAGATAACGAGGGTTTTTTATGGGTAGGTACTACTAAAGGATTAAATAGGCTAGATACCTATACAAATGAAATTACTAGATATGTAAACGACCCTAATAATATCAAGAGTTTATCATCCTATAATGTATGGGATGTTATGGAGGATAGTAAAGGATATATATGGATTGCAACGGATAAGGGGTTAAATAAATACGATAAAAAAACAAATACTTTTATAAGATATTTCTTTGATAAAAATGATAATAATAGTTTAAGTCATGATTTTATTACTTCATTATATGAAGATAGTGATGGATTAATTTGGGTTGGAACTAAGAATGGATTAAACAGCTTTAATACTGAAAAAAATTTATTTACAAGATATACTCATGACAGTTTAAATACAAATAGCATTAGTGATAATTATATAACTGAAGTTTATGAAGATAGAAATAAAGATATTTGGATAGGTACTTTAATAGGTGGATTAAACAAATATAATAAAAAAACTAATGAATTTACACATTATAAAAGCAGCAATAAAAAGAATCAATTACAATCTAACTCTATTCAAACTATTTTTCAGGACAGCAGGGGAATTTTATGGATAGGAACAGAAAATGGATTAAGTAAATACAATAGGGATGCTGATGACTTCTTCACATATAAAAATAAATATTATGATTCAGATAGTTTAATAGATAATAATGTGTTGAATATACATGAAGATAAAGCTGGTATGCTTTGGATAGGAACATATAGCGGTATAAGTATGCTAAATCCTGCTTCCAAGTTTAACCATTATAAAAAGAATGAAACTGAAAAAGATAGCTTAAATGACAATATGATAAATGGAATATATGTAGATGATAAAGATGTAATATGGATTGGTACTAATAGTGGAGGGCTTAATTCTATTAATAGAAAAAATGGAGAGGTAAAGCAATATACAAATGATCCCAATAATGATGAAAGCATTAGTCATAATCGTATTTGGTCAATTACTGAAGATAGAGATGGAGACTTATGGATAGCTACTAGTTATGGATTAAATAAATTTGATAAGACTACAGAAAAATTTACTAGATACTTTAATAATAACAATAATAAAAATAGTTTAATAAACAATGAAGTAAGATATATATATGAAGATAGTGAAGGGATTATATGGATTGGTACACGTCATGGTTTAGATTCTTTTGATAAGGAAAAAGAAGAATTTACTAATTATAATTGGCTGCTTAGTAGTAATGGAGTAAAAGACTATTATATCTCTGCAATTTATGAAGATTTTAATGGGATTTTGTGGCTAGGATGTGGAGTAGAAGGTGGATTAATTAAATTTAATAGAAAAACTAATAAGATAAAGAATTATAAATATGATAAAGAAAATAGCAATAGCATTAGTAATAATAGTATAGAATCCATAACAGAAGATAAAAATGGAAACTTATGGATTGGAACTCATTATGGTGTAAATAAATTTAATAAAGAGAAAGAAGAATTTATTAGATATACTGAAGAGGATGGTCTTTGTAATAATTATGTTTACGGAGTTCTAATAGATAAATTTGGTAATCCATGGGTAAGTACAAATGGGGGATTGGCTCAAATAGATGTATATGATAATAGAATTATAAATTTTAACATTAACGATGGTTTGCAAAGCAATGAATTCAATGGATATTCATATTTTCAAAGTAAATCAGGAGAAATGTTTTTTGGTGGGGTAAATGGATTAAATAGCTTTTATCCGGAAGATTTATCGAAAGAATATTATTCATCTAAAGTAGTGATAGAGTCTTTCTCTATAAATGGTAAACCTATGGATATTAGGAATGAAATAAAACTTAATCATAATCAAGAGAATTTTTCTTTAGAATTTTTCTTACCAAATTATGAAAACCCAACTAAAACGAAGTATGCCTATATATTGGAAGGTGTTGATAAGAAGTGGGTATATTCAAATTATAGAAATTATGCTAGCTATACTAATATTAAACATGGAAAATATACTTTTAAAGTAAAGGCAAGAAATAGTAATGGCATATGGAGTGAAGTAACAGAAATACCTATTACAGTTTTAAGACCTCCTTGGAAAACTTGGTGGGCATACCTATTATATACTTTATTAATTCTAATAGTTATATACATAGTGTGGAACTATGTAACCATACTTGAAAGTTTAGTAAGACAAAGAACTATTCAGCTAAACAATAAGCTTGAAGAAAATGATAAATTATATAAAAAGCTCATAAAAAATGAACAGTTTAAAAATAAATATTTTATTAACTTATCTCATGAGCTTAGAAGTCCACTAAATGTAATATTATCTGCAGTTCAATTATTTGAAAAGATGTGTAAAGAGGATGTAGTATTAGAAAAAGATATATTAAGTAAATATGTTGGTATAATAAAACGTAATTCCAACAGTCTTTTAAATACTATTAATGAGCTTATAGATACCTCTAAAATTGAATCTGGAAGTTACAGATTAAATATTAATAAGGAAAATATTATATATTTAGTAGAAGATATAGCATTGTCTATGAAACAATTTGTAGAAAGTAACGGTATAGAGCTTATAATAGATCCGGAAGTTGAAGAGAAAATTATTGAATGTGATGCTAGGGATATAGAGAGATGTATTATAAACTTAATATCTAATGCTGTTAAATTTACTGAAGAAGGTGGAACTATATGGATTAATATATATGACAAAGAGGATTTCATCGAAATATCAGTAAAGGATAATGGCAGTGGTATTGCCAAAGAATATCATGAAATAATATTTGATAGATTTGGACAAGCAAATGATGTTATATCAAAGCAGAAGGTAGGGAGTGGAATAGGTCTTACCTTGGTAAAATCGTTAGTTGAATTGCACGGAGGAAATATAAAAGTAATAAGCGAAATAAATGAAGGAAGTAATTTTATAATTACTTTACCTGTTAAGCAATAGTCAATAAACCACAAAAATATTTAATTTTAAATAAGATTTTAATATAATCTAATTATTAAATATTTATTAAAAATATAATAGGAAAATCATTAACATTTGAAAAAATTTCAAATCAGTAACTCTTACTTTTGTTAAGTAAGAGTTACTTTTTTATTTACTTTAGGGGGAAGAGGTAAGTTTTAGGAATAATTACCTTATATATAACTAATAATAAAAAAAACATATTTATTAGTGAAGTTTTATAGATGTTTATAAGAGAAATATAACTTAAATTATCCATTAAAATACATGTAAAAAATTTTATTAAAGATTAATTAATTGTTGAGGAGATGAAAAAATGAAAAAACTAAAAAGATTTTTGACAATATTTTTAGTAGCATTTATTTTTAGTTGTAATATTGTTAAAGCTCAGGATGTTGCAAGAGAATTTATTTCTAAAAGACCTACTAAAGAAAGTGCTAATGTGCATTTTTCTTATGTAAAAAATGGTAAAAGAATTAGAGAGGATACAATTCTTATAATAAGTAGTAAAGAAAATAAAGATTTATATGCTTATTGTATTGATATGTATAAGAAATATCCTTCCTATGATGGAACAGAGTATAAATTAGGAGAATTATCAAGTAGTATAGATAGAAATAAGCTAAATAAGGTTTTTGTAAATGGCTTTCCAGTTGTCAGTCCAGAGATGTTATCAAAAAAATGTGGTCTTGATCCAAAAAATTATTACTCTTTAGAAGAAGCTTATGCAGTAACTCAATTAGCTCTTTGGCATTATACAGAAGCTAATAGGGATATAATAAAATTTTCAGTGGAAGAGGATATAGCAGATAAGAGAATATTACAAGGTGTTAAATATCTTATAGGTAAAGCAGAAGAAAATAAAGAAGAAAGTTTGATTACTTTTCAATATAATAAAGACACCATAAATAAAATTGCCTTTGAGAAGGAAGGTTTTAATTATTTTGGACCAATAAAAATACAGGGAGATATTGAAAGAACGGAAGAAATAAAAATAAATTTACTAAGTAAAAATGCAACATTGGTATATGGTAATGGAGAAGCTGTTGGTGATACAGTGATTGTAGATAGGGAATTTTACGTAAAAACACCAAAATCAAATAAAATTTCAAATATTGACATTGATATTAGTACTAATTTAACTAGTTATATTGAAAAATATTATGAGCCCTTTGATACATCTATACAGGATATTTTAGTTGCAGAACAAGTAAAGACAGGGTTTAAAGATAAAATGTATATCAATATGCTACTACCTCAAACCGGTAATATATTCCCATCCAAATCAATATTGGGGATAGGAATATTAATAATAGGTTTAGGAGCAGTTATAATTAAAAAGCATTGATAAATAACAAAAGTTAAAAATATTTACATATATGATCAGATAATCAAATTTGTATAGAATAGAAAAGAAATTTAATCAAATACTAATAATAAAAAAGGAGAGTGTACTTATGCTTAGTGAGAAACTAATTGAAGCATTAAATGACCAGATCAATTACGAATTTTATTCAGCTCATTTATATTTATCCATGGCAGCATATTGTTATAATGAAAATTTAGATGGCTTCGCAAATTGGTTTTTAGTGCAAAATGAAGAAGAAAGATTTCATGCTATGAAGCTGTTTAATTATATAAATCAACGAGGTGCTGCTGTAGAACTAAAAGAGATTCCAGCACCCAAAACAAAATTTAATTCTTTACAAGAAATATTCGATGAAACGTTGAAACATGAACAATTAGTTACTAAAAGATTTTATGATCTTACTGATATGGCTATGGCAGAAAAGGACTATGCTACTGTTAGTGCTCTGGAGTGGTTCAATAATGAACAAATAGAAGAAGAAGCAACTGTAAATTTAGTTATTTCTAAATTAAAACTTGTGGAAGGTCCTTCTTTATATTTATTAGATCAAGAATTGGCAAGTAGAACCTTTGTAGCTCCAGCAGAATAATTTTAAAAGAATGTAAGGCATATTCAAAATTTGGCCTATGAGAATTATAGAATTATAAATTAAATAAATTAAAATTCTATAATTCTCATAGGTTTTTAATTTTAATGTATAAGTACAAGCTATCTTAGAAAATACTAAATTTTATAGTATTACTAACTATAAAATTTTTCTTATACCAATAGTGAATTTTGCAAAAGTAACAACTTTATGCTACAATTAAGTTGTTACTGTTGAAAAGTGTAAAATATTCTGTAGAAAAGGAGGAAGAATATGATAGAATTTAAAAATATAAAAAAATCTTATAAGGATACATCTGTTTTGAAAAATATAAGTCTAAAAATAGATAAAGGTGAGTTCGTAGTTTTTATTGGTTCTAGTGGATGCGGTAAAACTACTTTATTAAAAATGATAAATAAACTTATAAAACCTACATCTGGAGAAATTTTTATAGACGGAAAAAATATAGAGAGTGAAAATCCTATTGAATTAAGAAGAAGAATAGGATATGTAATTCAACAAACAGGTTTATTTCCTCATATGACTGTTAGAGAAAATATAGAGTTAGTACCAAAGTTACAAAAACTAGATGATAGTAAGATTGAGGCTAAGACTAAAGAACTTATGTCAATGGTTGGATTAGATCCTGATAAATTTATAGATAGATATCCCTGTGAATTAAGTGGAGGACAACAACAAAGGGTAGGTGTTGCAAGAGCTTTTGCTATAGATTCAGAAATAATATTAATGGATGAACCTTTTAGTGCTCTTGATCCAATAACTAGAAGTGATCTTCAAGAAGAGCTTTTTAATCTTCATCAAGAAGTTAAAAAAACTATAGTGTTTGTAACTCATGATATGGATGAGGCATTAAAACTTGCTGATAAAATTTGCATTATGAGTGGGGGAGAAATATTACAATATGATACTCCTGAAAACATATTAAGAAATCCAATAGGAACATATGTTGAAGAATTTATAGGAAAGAATAAAATTTGGAATAATCCTGAGTATATAAAAGCTAAGGATATTATGATTGAAGACCCAGTTAGGATAAGCAGTAAGAGGACAATTCTTCAAGGAATTGAAATTATGAGAAGTAAGAAAGTAGACAGCTTATTAATAACTGATAAAAATGGAACTTTAAATGGATTAGTTACATTAAAGAATATAAAGAAAAATCCAAATATGGTTTTAAAACTTGAAGATGTTATGGAAAATAATGTTATACGAGTACATGATGATGACAACTTAATAGATATATTAGAAACTATGAACAAATATGAAATTGGATACGTTCCAGTTGTAAATAATGAAGATAAGCTTGTAGGATTAGTCACTAGAAGTAGTTTAATTTCAGTGTTAAGTGAGCAATTCATAGACATGGAGGTGAATGCTTAGTGCAAGGTTTTTTAGAATTTTTAGTAGATAAAAAAGGCCAAATTTTTCAACTTTTATTAGAACATATTGAGCTTACAGTATTTGCAGTATTTATTGCTATATTAATTGGAATTCCCTTAGGGATATTAATAACAAGGGTTAAAAAAGCATCTAAACCGATACTTATACTAGCAAACCTTATTCAAGCTGTACCAAGTTTAGCATTATTAGGATTTTTGATTCCTATAATAGGAATAGGTAGTAAACCAGCTATTTTAATGGTAGTGCTATATTCTTTATTACCTATAATAAAGAATACTTACACAGGACTTACTAATATAAATCCAGATATGCTAGAGGCTGCAAAGGCAATAGGAATGACTAAAGGTCAAATCCTTAGACTTATACAAATTCCTTTAGCTCTTCCAATAATAATGGCAGGAATAAGAATTTCTGCAGTAACAGCAGTTGGACTTATGACTATAGCAGCTTTTGTTGGTGCAGGGGGATTAGGATACATGGTATTCTCAGGAATACAAACAGTAGACAACTATATGATTTTAGCTGGAGCTATACCTGCTTGTATACTAGCATTAGTAATTGACTTCATAGTTGGAAAAGTAGAAAAAGTGGTAGCACCTAGTGGGATAAAGATGGCTGATGGTACAATGAAAATAAAGAAGGTATCTAATGGAAAGAAATCTAATAAGAATCCATTAATAGCAGCTTTACTATTAATAGTAATTGTATCAGGTAGTATTTTTGCGTTTACTAGAAATAACGATAAAATAGTTATTGCCTCTAAAAACTTCTCAGAACAACTTATAGTAAGTAATATGCTAGCAGATTTAATTGAAAATGATACTGATTTGAAAGTTGAAAGGAAATTAAATCTAGGTGGAACTAATATTGCTTTTAGTGCCATAACTAATGGAGAAGTTGATGCCTATGTAGAGTACACAGGAACAGCTCTTGTGAACATATTAAAAAAAGATATAATAAATGATCCAAATAAAGTTTATGACATAGTAGCGAAAGAATATAAGGATAAATATAATATAAAATGGTTTGATCCTATTGGATTTAACAATACTTATGTGTTAGCAGTAACTAAGGGCACAGCTGAGAAATATAATCTAGAGAGTTTTTCAGATCTAGCAAAGGTAAGTAGTAATTTAGTAATAGGTCCAACTATAGAGTTTGCTAATAGACAGGATGGATATCTAGGTCTTACTGAAGAGTATAATATGAGTTTTAAAGATATAAAACCTGTAGATGGTGGACTAAGATATACTGCAATAGATAATAAGAAAAGTGATGTTATAGATTCTTTTGCAACAGATGGATTGTTAAAAGCCTTCGATTTGAAGGTATTAAAGGATGATAAAAGCTTCTTTCCACCATATTATGCAGTACCTATAATAAGAGAAGAGACATTAAAAAAACATCCAGAGCTTGAAGAAGTTATGAACAAGCTCTCCGGTAAAATAAATGATGATACAATGAGAGATTTAAACTATAAAGTAGATAAACTTGGAGAATCACCTGAAAAAGTGGCTAAAGATTTCTTAATAGAGCAGGGATTAATATCTAAGTAGTTAATCAATTGAGAATTGACAATGGATAATTGAAAATTAAGGTAGAAATTAGTTTTATTAAACTAATTTTTTAATAGATTCATTGTAGCGGCGAACATTGTTTGCCGCTTTTTTCTACCTCTGGGGAACAGTAGTGAAGCCCTTTAGGGTTCCCCTGAGGTGCAGTATAGTTCGGAACAACACCAATAAATTTAACCAATACTGTGGAGAGACTACAGGAATTAAGAATTAAGTATGAAGGATGAAGAATTGTGGGTGAAATTAATTTTTACGAATTAATTTCTTTAAATGATTTTTGTAGCGGCGAACATTGTTCGCCATTTTTTATATGTCCAATATCTGATAATAGGAATTGGTTTGGATTTTCTGGAAAACACTGTTCTCCCCTACAGCTAATCAATTCTAAATTTCTCAGCTTCCGCTGAGAAATACCCATAATTGTGAATTTTGCATTGTGTATTGAACTAAGTTGTGAATTAAATTAAAAATCCGATGATTAGAAAGTATGTCCAACTTTAAGTTGGATATACTTTCTAATCATCGGATAAAAATATTTTTGCAGAGTTATATACTTTTTCATCACCTATAAGTAAAAGCACATCACCCTTATTAAAGGTTGCATAGGGGCCTGGGGAAAGTATAAGGGACCCTTTTCGTTTTATTCCTACAATAGTGGCTCCTGTGTTTTGCCAAAACTTAGCTTCAGAAATAGATTTACCGATTAGCGTACAGTTATCGGGAATTTTTATTTCTAAAGGTGTTACTGGAGTTATATTGCCTAATCTGCCAGAGTGGTCTACTATTTTATTTATAGTTTCCATTATCTCGTCTTCAAGTTTTCGCTTTTTAGCAATTAAGTCCGCAAGGGTAGTCTTACAAGAAGCAATGCTTTCTATATTTTGAAATTTATTTATAAATTTAAAAGCATTATCTTTTGAAAGAACAGTTATTCCACTTCCTTTAGATGATTGAACTACATTCACATCTTCTAAAAGTTTTATTGCTCTTCTTATAGTTTCAGGAGAAACATTATATTTTCCTGCCAAAGTAGAGCGACCATGTAATTTTTTCCCTTCCTCAATATCTCCTTTATATATGCCACTGGCTATATCCAAAGCTATTTTTTGATATATAGGCATTGAATAATTTTCATACATAAGCTTACCTCCAAGTATACCAAGTTAACTTAATTCTAGAAGTAAGTTGGTTTTAAGTCAAGAGTAAAGTATACGTTTAGAAAAAGTTGCTAATGAAGAATTGACAATTGAGGTTGGAATTAATTTCTTTAGCTATCTTTTTACTATCAATTTCATTGTTAATTTTTTATAAGAAGTTACTGCGTAACTTCAAAAAGAAATCAATTTAAAACTTCTCCTTTATTAGGAGAAGTATTCATAAATTTTTCATTCTTCATTATTAATTCTTAATTAATAAGAATATTTATTGTCAATTCTCAGATTTTATATGAATCCTTTTTACACCCATTTCTCAGCCCAGTTTTGGACTTCTATCATAGCTTTTTCAAGTTCTTTACCTTTTTCAGTAAGCTCATACTCGATTCTTACAGGAGTTTCAGCGTAAACTATTCTTTTAATTAATCCTTCTCCTTCTAATTCCTTAAATTTCTCTGCTAACATTCTATCACTAAGCTCTGGAATCATAGTTTTTATATCAGAAAAACGTTTAGAACCACTTAAAAGTACTTTTATTATAAGTCCAGTCCACTTTTTACCTAGTAATGTAAAAGCATATTCAAATTTAGGACACATATGAAATTCACTCATCATATCACCTCTTATTCTAGTATGTTATAAATGCTTAAATTTATGAAGGAGTTACTACTATAATTATAATTTAATTTCTATAAAAATAAAAGTAAATATAAAAAAATTAAAAACTTACTTGACAATATATACTTATTTTTAGTATGATACTTACATAAAGTAAGTTAGATGATTTTAATTAGTTTTACGAAAAAATCAATAAAGAATAATTAATAGAGAAAATATATACAATATGGAAGAGGAGGCAATTTTATGATAAAGATTATAAATGGCGAAGCTGTTAAAGATGGAGCTGGAGTAAAACTTAATAGAGTTATAGGAAGTAGAAATTTAGATAATGCAGATCCTTTTTATCTTCTTGATGAGTTTAGAAGTGATAATAAAGGTGATTATATGGCAGGTTTTCCTATGCATCCTCATAGAGGAATTGAAACTATAACTTATATGGTAGAGGGCAGTTTTAAGCATAGAGATTCAAAAGGAAACGAAGGAGTGTTAAATTTAGGGGATGTGCAGTGGATGACTGCTGGAAGAGGAATACTTCATGAAGAAATGCCATTGATGGAAGACGGAAAATTATGGGGATATCAACTTTGGCTTAACCTCCCAAAGGAAAAGAAAATGATTGAACCTAAATATAGGTATATAAATAATGAAGAGATTCCTATTATAAAGGAAGAAGGAGTTCAAGTAAAACTTATATCGGGGACATATAAAGATAAAAATGGAGCTACAAATCCCACAGTACCAGTAGATTATATAGATGTTAGAGTTAATGGTGGAAGATTTGAAAAGGAAGGAATGGAAACAGTTATTTTATATGTTCATAGTGGAGAGATAAATGTAGAAGCACAAGGAGAAAATATAGCTGTAAAATCTAGAAATATGTGTTTTATAACTGATGGTGGTAATATAGAGGTTACAGGGGAAGGCGGATTTTTATATATAAGTGGAAATCCACTTAGAGAACCAGTTGCAAGATATGGACCTTTTATAATGAATACCAGTGATGAAATAATTAAAGCAGTAGATGATTATAATAATGGAGTTTTTGATAAATAGGAGGGATTTTTTATGGATTTAAAAAAAGTATATGAAGAAAGACGAGCAATAAATTTCTTTGATCCTAATAGAGATATTAGTGAGGAACTTTTAAAGGAGATAATAGATTTGTCAGTGCTTGCACCTTCTGCTTTTAATCTTCAGCCTTGGAGTATAATCGCAGTAAAGTCAAAAGAATCTAAAGAAAAGCTTTATAAGCTTTCAAATAATCAACCAAAGGTTTTAGAGGCACCAGTAACTTTGATTATAGTTGGAGATAAAAATGGATATAGTAAAGATAATCCAGTATGGCAAGAGTTTCGTAAAATTGTAAATGACGATGAGGAAGCAATTAAGAATACACAACAAGCTGCTTATAATTTATATGGAACTTCAGAAGAAAATAAAATTAAATTTGCTGAAAGTAACGGCGGATTATTATCAATGTCTATAATGTATGCAGCTAAAAATCTTGGGATAGACTCTCATCCTATGAGTGGAATTGATTTTGAAGGTATAAAGAAAGAATTTGAATTAAATGAAGATAAAACAATAGTAATGACAATATCCTTAGGATATTTAAAAGAAGATAAAACATTATATCCTAGAAGAGCTAGAAGAGGCTATGATGAGATAGTAAAGGTACTATAAGTCATGGAAAATGGATAGTCAGTACTGTGACTTATCTTTCGAAATATTTGTTTACAGAATCTAGTAATAGAAAACCTATTAGTAGATTCTGTTTTTGTTTAGTCTCAAATATTTATAGCATCTTTAATTAGTTATTTTATACATTTAAATTAATTGAAATTTTATGGCAGGACGAAGAAAATATAAATAATTTATTGAAAATTTAGAAAAATTATAATATAATAAACTGGAAAGCTTAAAATACAATAGGTGAAAGGAGTGTTAGTATGACAGTAGTAGTTGAGGTGATTATGAATTAACTGAATATGAAGCAAAAGGCAATTTAAACGGGAATTTATTTTCCTTTATTTGTGATGTCTTTTGTAAAAGTCTAAGTATAACCTTTCAGCCTAATTAATTAGTGCCAATTAACAGGATACAGGTTAGCCTGTTTTTTTTATGCTAAAAATTCTAGGTATTCCACAAAGAGGTTATCTCTTTGTGGAATTTTTATATTTATTTTTAAGTAAAAATCCATTCTATTTGATTGTATAGAAGAAAAAGTAATTTTTATTTTATATAAAATATAATAATTTTTTATGTGTATTTAAAAAAAGTTAATTATTAAGTTCTTCTAAGAAACCTTAATGCTACTTTATTTAAAAAATTAAGCCTTCATATATTTTATTATTTTTATAGAGAAGGTGAGTATATGAATTTAGAACTTTTAGGTTGGAATGATTACTTTGAAGAACATTTCAAAGATTATTTAACTAAGGGGTTTTTTGCTGCTAGAGTGGTATCAGAACAGAAGAATAATTATTTTGTGAATTTTGAAAAAGAAATAATAAGTGCAGTGCTTGCTGGTAAGTTTAGATATAAGGCAGTTTTAAAAAAGGACTTTCCAGCAGTAGGCGATTGGGTAGTAATTAAATTAATTGAAAATAACAGTAAAGCGATAATATATGGAGTATTACCAAGAAAAAATTATTTTGCGCGAAAGCTACCTATATCTGGTGGAAGAAAGATAAAAAATGGAATTATTGTCGGAGGATCAATTGAGGAGCAAATTATTGCATCCAATATAGATACTGCTTTCATTGTAAGTGGATTAGATGGAAATTTTAATATTAGTCGAATTGAAAGATATATTACTTTAGCCTATGCCAGCGGTGTTAACCCTGTTATCCTCTTAAATAAAGTGGATATTTGTGATGATATTACAAATTATCAAAACAGAGTACAAGAGATTGCAAAAGATATACCAATTCATTCGATAAGTGTTGTAAAAAATTTAGGAATGGATATTTTTAATCAATATTTATTATTAGGAAAAACAATAGTATTTTTGGGATCTTCTGGCGTAGGAAAGTCAACTATAATTAATTATCTACTAGGAGAAGAAATGCAAAAAATAAGCTCAGTTAGTAACTCAAATGGAAAAGGAAGACATACCACAACTTGTAAGGAGCTATTTCTTCATAATTCAGGATGTATGATAATTGATACTCCTGGATTAAGAGAGCTTCAATTATGGGGAAGTGAGGATGCATTAGAGGGCAGTTTTCAAGACATAACTAATATAGCTGTAAATTGTAAATTTAAAGATTGCACTCATGAAAAAGAGCATGGATGTGCAGTTATAAGAGCTATTAAAGATGGACTTATTACCAGTGAAAGATTTGAAAGCTATAAAAAACAATTAGATGAACTAAAAAGATTAAGTAAGATTCAAAGACAATTTCAAATAAATATGAATAGAAAAATGAAGAAAAAATTATAATGTAGGAGGAATATAACTATGATGCAATTAAAAAAAATGGTTTTTGATACAGATAGAACTGCAGAAGAAATTTTAAATAATTGGCACCATGATGAGAATACAGTTATATTCTGGCGTGCTAGCACTAACTTTGTTTATAGATTTGAATATAATAATAAGATGTATTTTTTAAGATTTTCTCATGAAGATGAAAGTTCTATAGAAAAAATAACTTCTGAATTAGATTTTGTACACTATTTAAATAAGAATAGCTATTCGATTGCTTGTCCTGTCAAATCTGTAAATGACAATTATATTGAAATAGTAAAAACAGAGATAGGCATATGCTGCGCAGTAGTATTTGAAGCTGTAAAAGGTATAAATTTAGATATTACTGAAATGTCTATAGAGGAACTTGAAATATGGGGAAAATCTTTAGCTGAACTCCACCTTTTATCTAAAAAGTATAAACCTAAAAAATATGTTCGTAATAGCTGGAAAGATCAACTAGAATATGTGAAAAATATATTAGAAGATTTTCCAGAAGAGAAATCTGCACTAAATGAGTTAAAAAGAGTTTATGAGTGGTTAAACTCCATGTCAATATCTAATAAAAACTTTGGATTAATTCACTATGACTTTCAGCTAGATAATATTTTTTGGAATGATAAATCAGGTTCTTTTAATGTGATAGATTTTGATGATGCCGTATATCATTGGTATATGATGGATATTGTGTGTGCATTAGAGCTAGGTGAGCTTGAAGATAGTAAGTCAAAAATAATTTTGAAATCTTTTTTAAAGGGTTATTGTTCTGTTAAAAAAATGGAAGATGAGTATATAGAATTAATACCAAAGTTTAAAAGGTATGATAATTTATTATCCTTTGCAACCTTAATGAGGTCTATGAAAGATAGTGATTTTGTGAAGGATCCAGATTGGTTAATCAAATTAAGACCAAGATTAATAGCATGGTGTGATGATTACAGAAGAGAATTTGAAAAACCATGGTAAAAACAGTAATGTTAAAAAAATATTAAATTATTTTAAAAAAGTATTGATTAGTATATAGAAACATGGTATACTAAAGAAGTTATCAGTTGAATAACTATAACATAAAGATTTAATATGATTAAAACATTCCCTTTTTAGGTGTATAGAGTAAATCGTTTTTTAAATCTTAATATAAATAAAAAGGAGAAATGTTTAAAATGGCAGATAAGACTTTAGTATGTAAAGATTGTTCAAAAGAATTTGTTTTCACTGAGGGAGAGCAAGAATTCTACAAAGAAAAAGGATTCGAAAATGAGCCACAAAGATGCCCTGAGTGCAGAAGAGCTAGAAAACAAAACAGAGGATTTCAAAGATAATTAAACAGTAATAAATCACCTATAAGAAGCAATTCTTATAGGTTTTTTAATTTTTTGAATTAATACTACGTAGTTTTACATTCATATGAATACCTTCCTGCTTAAATACATACCCTATGGCTAACTTAAATAATTCACAATTATGGTTAAAATTAATTCCTTATGAATTAATTTATTGAACTAATTTTTTACTAATAATACAATTGCTAGTTTTTTATGAGAGGTTATTACGTAAATTTAAAAAAGAAATCAATTGAAAACTTTTTTTATAAAAGAGAAGTATCAATAATTGTAAGTTCTCTTTTATATAATGGATTTACTCTATAAGAATTTATATTAAAGTAGTTTTCTCTTATAAAAACGTATGTTAAATAAAAAATAATAAGAATAATGAATAAAAAGTAAAAGATATTAATAAAAACTTATAATTGTTAACAAATATTAACAAACTGGAAGTTAGATGGTATAATATAATGGAAATTAGAATACAATTAAGGATGGTTTTTTATATGCGATGGATAGAGCTTAAAAGGAAGAAACATTTAAAGGGATGTGTGAATATACCAGGAGCTAAAAATAGTTCACTTGCATTGATGGCGGCGTGCTGTTTGAGTGACGAACAAATTATACTTAAAAATGTACCCCATATTTCTGATGTAGCTTTGATAGAAGATATAAGTAGGGATATTGGATTTAATATAATTAGTAAAGAAGATTATTTATTACTTGACCCAACAAATATATTAGGAGCTGAAATTGATCCTAAAAAAGCTTCAGCTTATAGAGCGTCTTATTACTTTATTGGAGCATTACTTTCAAAATTTAAAAAAGTTACTTTAGGATATCCTGGAGGAGATAACTTTGGAAGCAGACCTATTGACCAGCATATTAAAGGATTAAAAGCTTTAGGAGCAGAATTTAAATTTTATAATGACTATTATGTAGTAGAAGCACAAGAGCTAAAGGGTGCTGAGATATTTTTTGATATAATTTCTAGCGGTGCCACTATTAATCTTATGCTTGCAGCAGCTAGAGCAAAAGGAAAAACCATATTGCAAAATGCTGCAAGAGATCCTGAAGTCGTAGATTTAGCTATTCTTTTAAATAAAATGGGAGCTAATATTAAAGGAGCAGGTACTAGTACAATTGTTATAGAGGGAGTAAATGAGCTTAAGAAATGTAGTCATAGGGTTATTCCAGATAGATTAATTGCAGGAACTTTTTTAATGAGTGCAGGAATTGCTGGAGGAAATATTGCAGTGGAAAATGTTATACCTGAACACTTATTATCTTGTATAGCCAAGCTTGAAGAAACAGGATTACATATTGAAACAGGAGAAAATTATATAAGAGCAATTAAAGAAGGGAATTTAAGAGGAGTAAATGTAAAAGCTTCTATGTATCCAGGTTTTGCTACAGACCTTCAACAACCATTAACAGCAATGCTTGTAGAAGCAAATAGTCATAGTATGATAAAAGATGCTGTTTATCCAAATAGAATCAATCATTGTTTTGAATTAAACAAAATGGGAGCAGACATTATAATTAAAGAGGAAGGCTTTGTAATTCCAGGTAATCGTAAATTAAGAGGAGCACATGTTCATGCTAGTGATGTTAGAGCAGGAATATCTCTTATTCTAGCAGGGTTAGCAGCAGAAGGTACTACTTATATAACTGGTATAGAGCATATAGAACGTGGATATGAAAATATTATAGAGACATTTTCCTCTATAGGAGCAGATATTAAAATATGTGAAGATAACAATATGAAAGAAAGCGAATTTGTCGTTTGTTAAAAGATATAAAAATTACATTTCTGAAATAAAATTTATTAAAAAAACTCCAATGTCTTGACATTGGAGTTTTAACTATCTTAATTTTAATTTCTCAAAAAACTTTCTTATGGGAATTAAAATCATATATAAGTTAAATCTTTTTATTCTTTGGATTGACATGATAAATTTTCTTTGATAAAATTTCCTAGTTAAAATATTTAATAAAATTTAAATGAAATCTAAGGAGAAGATTTATGAATGAATCAAAAGAGGTAAAAATAGTTACTGCTGACCCATCTGGACTAGGACTTTTTGGATTAGCAATAATTACACTTGTAGCTTCTTCACAGAAGCTTGGGATTACTCAAGGAGTATCATTGTTATTACCTTGGGCAATATTTTTAGGAGCTTTTGCACAATTATTTGCTTGTATCAATGATTTTAAGCATAATAACACTTTTGGAGCAACAGCTTTTGGAGGATACGCATTTTTCTGGTTCGGAATGGCATTAACATGGTTAATCCAAAATGGAGTATTTGGAGAAAAGCTTGCTACATCAGTAGATCCTAAGCAATTAGGTTTTGCATTTGTAGGATATTTAATTTTTACTATATTCATGACTATTGGAGCTATGGAAACTCACAAGGTATTATTTAGTATTTTTTTATTTATTGATTTTTTATTCTTAGGGTTAAGTATGAATTCCCTTGGAATTATGCCAGAGCTTGGTCATGAGATTGCTGCATATTCTGAATTTATAATTTCTATACTTTCATTTTATGGTTCAGGTGCTGCAGTTTTAAACAAACACTTTGGAAGAGAGTTCTTACCAGTTGGTAAGCCTTTTGGAATATTCTAGGCATCTTCAAAAAATAACTAGCTAGTATGCTCATCTATTTTGTATTATACTGCGTCGTCAGAACTTCATGATAGCTAGACTATCATGAAAACCTGTCTCCTTGTCTGATGCAAAATATATTTCACATCTTTAACTAAATATTTTATTTCATATGGCTTAAAGCAGTAATTATTAATGTAGAATAAAAGTGAAATATATTAAATCAACTTTAAAGTTATAAAAAATAATCTCTACAATAAGGACAACCTTATGTAGAGATTATTTTTTACCAGTTAAAGAATTTTTTAAATGGCTTAAATTATAAAGCTATATTTTTGTTTATTTAAAAAACTTATAGATGGTATCCTGTTCATAAATAATTAGTATTGGAAATCAAAGAAAATTATTATTAGAATTAAGATAAAGTAAGTTTTATATATTATTAGTAATAAGGTAAGAGTTATATATTTAACAGAGTTGTAGTTTTATGGTATTAAGGAGGAGATTTCTTTGGATAATGATACTTTAAAAAACTTAAGACCAGAAATTAGAGAGAGGATTATGAGAGAAGAATTAGGAGAGGAAAAGTGCAAAATATTAGATAAATATGATCTTCATCCAAATGGAAGACTATACTGGGAAAGAATACAGGAAAAGTATCCTGTACAGGAGTACTTTAGTCATAAATTTGCTAAAAAAACTTCAACCTTAGGAATGATATTTCATATATATAGGTTATGTTTTGCAAAGACGAAATATTTTGAAAATAACTGGGAGCATTTTGTTCCTTGCATATATGATTATAAAAAAGGTTTTATAGAAACAGAAATTTATGATATGGAATATATAAAACAGAAGGATACAGGAATAATATTAGATTTAAGAGAGTTAGCTAAAATAAAATGGATTAGTGATTTTAGACAAATATGCAATTACTTAGAGGAAAAACAAAAAGAAGTAGGAAATAGTAAAGGTCATAGTGAAAAGAAGCACTATATGCAATTGAGAAATGAATATTGATAATGAACAATTTAGGAAACTTCTCCTTTGTAGGAGAAGTTTTAATTTTATTTTTTGAAATTATGAAGTAACTTCCTACAAAAAACTATCAATTACATTGCTAGTAAAAAATCTATTAAAGAAATTAAGTTAATTTAAATTAATTTCCTTTTTAATTGTGAATTGACGAAGGTATTATATTAATTACACCTTCTATTTTTTATTTTTGAATTTTCTATAATATATGTAATAATAGGATATGGATAAGATATAAATATAATAATACTTAGGCAATTGAGAATTGAAAGTGGACAATGGAGAAGTTTTGAATTGATCTTTTTTTCAAGTTACGTAGTAACTTCCTATAAAAAATTAGTAATATACTTGCTAGTAAAAAAAATCAATTAAAGAAATTAATTCGTAAAGAATTAATTTCAACCTGAATTGTCAATTGTCAATTATCCATTGCTTAAGTTGTTTTTAGGGGTAATAATTTATGAGGGAGAATATGAATTTAATGACAAAAGACGGATTGGGGTTAAGTGATTTATATAAAAATATTTGGTGGAACACAAATAAGGGCTTTCCAAAGTTAGATGGAAAGGTCAGTTATTTTGAAAAAATAAAAATGGAGAAACAGACGAATAAATTTATTAATGAAATTATAAAAATAATAGAAAGTTTTCCTAATGAAGATACAAAGAAGAGACAATGGAGAGATAGATTTAATAATATAATAGATGAGTTTATAAATAAATCTACTTTAATTAATAGTAAAGATAAGGAAATTTTATTGAGTAGAGAACTATTAAAAGGTACAGAGGACTTTATAAATGCAGCAAAAACTTTTGATAGTAATATTTCCACAGAAGATATAGGTCAAGCTATGAGAAATGTATGGATAATGAATATACTTCAAATGTTATTTGGTATGAAGGTAGAATTTACTGAGTCAATATTTGGCTATAGCATGTTATATCCTTATACAGATAACTATTTAGATAATTCCAAAATATCAAAAGAAGAAAAAGTGAATACTAATGAAAGACTAGAAAAAAGATTAAAAGGTGAGCTAATTGAACCCAATAATGAATATGAAAAGAAGGTGTTTGAGCTAGTATCAAAAATTGAAAACACCTTTGCTAGAAAAACTTATCCTGAGGTTTTTCAAAGTCTAATATATATTTATAATGGTCAAGTAAAGAGCATGATTCAGCAAGGAAAGAGAACATCGCCTTATGAAACTGATATTTTAGGTATATCAATAGAAAAGGGTGGAAGCTCTGTTTTAGCTGATGGCTATTTAGTTAAGGGGAAACTAAGTTATGAAGAAGCAAGATTTTGTTATGGATACGGAATACTTCTTCAAATATGTGATGATTTGCAAGATGCAACAGAAGATTTAGAAAATAATCATATGACCATAATATCCCAGTTAGCTGAAAAGTGGGATTTAGACAACATAACTAATGGACTAATAAATTTTACTATTAACTTGATAGATGGTGTAGAATGTTTTCAATGTAAAAATATAAAAGAGATAAAACAGTTAATAAAAAAGAATTGCTTACAATTAATATACTTTGCTATAGCAGCAAATAAGAATTTGTATAGTAAAAGCTATTTTAAGGAAATAGAAAAATATTTTCCATATAGAGGAAGATACATGATAAAGCTTTTTGATAAGCTAAAAAAGAAGTTTTCAAACATGAAGGAAAGCTATAATGGAGTAAGTATAGAAGAGATAGTTAAGTACGGGCTATTGGGTGAAGAAGTTAATTTTAATTTAATATATGATAATTAAAAAAACTATTTAAGAATCTTTGAAATTTAGGCATATGAAAAAAATAATGGATTAAAGATGTTAGTATATTCTAGGTATATGAAATAAAATAGCTAGTTAAGATGCGAAATATATTTTATATCAGACAAGGCATCAGAATCTGCTCATAGTGGTGCTATAGAAAGTGCTTTTGCCTATAAGGATAGTTGTAGCAAAAAGGCTGAGAACTTAAGAGAACAAGGGAGAAGGCTTTAGATTGAACATGTTTTTTGGACTAGAGATTTTATAAAAAGTGACTTATCTAATCTTGAAGATAAGAGTGATATTTTAAATAGACTTCTTAAGAATCAAGAGGATATTGGAAATTTAATTAAACCATATTATGGTGCAGAAAATAGTAAAGAACTTACAGAGCTTTTAAAGGGGCATATTAGACTTGCAGGTCAAGTTGTTGATGCTGCTAAAAATGGAAATAAAGAGAATTTAGATAAATATAACAAACTTTGGCATAACAATGCAGATGAAATTGCTAAATTTTTAAGTGATTTAAATCCTGAATGGTCAAATAAAGAATTAAAAGATATGTTATATAAACATTTAGATTTTATAACAACTCAGGTTATTGATAGGCTAAATAATAATTGGGCAGGAGATATAGAGGCATATGATAAAGGTGAAGAGCACATACTTAAGTTTGCCGATATCATTTCAAATGGTATAATTAAGCAATTTCCAAATAAATTTTAATTACAATGAGTTATAAAAAAGAGTAAAGTTAAAGTGCACCCCAAATGTTAGGAACCTATAGCATTTGGAGGTGTACTTTTCTATTATAGAAAACTTAAGTATCTTTAAAAGAAATTATATTTTTATAAAATTATATATTATAATAAAGATATGTTTATAATGATACATAAGAAAAACTGGCATTTATAGATATAAATTTATACAGTAGTATATTTACGAAAAGAGGTTAAATTATGGCACAAGCGAAAACAAATGCAATGAGGATTTTAGATCAGAAAAATATAGAATATGGAATTATAATTTATGATAATAAGGATGGTAAAATAGATGGTATTTCTGTAGCAGCAAAGATTGGTAAGGATGTATCTCTTGTATATAAGACATTAGTAACTCAAGGAAATAGTAAAGAAATCTATGTTTTTGTAATACCTGTTAAAGAAGAATTAGACTTAAAAAAAGCATCCAAAGCAGCTGAAGAGAAAAAAGTTGAAATGATATCTGTTAATGATATATTGAAATTAACTGGTTACATCAGAGGAGGATGTTCACCAATAGGAATGAAAAAAAGTTACAAAACATTTATAGACTCTACTGCTAAAGATATAGAAAAGATTGTTGTAAGCGGTGGAAAAATAGGAATGCAAATAGAGATATCTCCAGATAAACTTTTAAGTGTTATAAATGGAGAATTCCAAGATATAATAAAATAAATCAATAGGGGATTAGTTTTAATTAAACTAATTTATTCATCTAATCTTTAACTAGCAATATATTTGCTAGTTTTTTACTTGATGTGACTGTGTTATTTTAAAATAAGCTCTACTAGAATAAATTGTTGATTTATGACATAAAATAAGGTTATCCAGATAGACAACCTTATTTAAATTATTTTTTTAGTTTAATAAACAATAATTTAAAATTATTCTATAAAATTAACTTTATTAATTGAACAAGATGTTTAGAAGTCTATTTTGTTCATCTTCGTCATTTTTACCTTCTGGTGATAAATGAAATAAAACTTCATTTTCTCTCCATAACCCTCCAATATCTTTCAGCATATATTCCGCACATTTCTTAAGTAATATAAATTGTGCTTCTAAGGAACTTTCTGAATATAACCTTGAGATAATCTCAAATAGTATAGGTTCTTTATTCTGAATAAGTTTTAAATGCAATTTTGACTTTCCAATTTCCCAACATTTAATATTAGCATAACAGGATAAAAACCAATCAACAGATGAATAAATAAAATATTTTGTATAAAGTTCATTATCATGAAGTCTATGTTCTAATTTATCAAGTATATGCTTAAAAGTAAATCTATATAGAGATATTTGTGAATCAGATAATTTATTTTTTGCTGCCCATGTAGTTTGAATTTTCTTCAATAATTCCGATGTAATATTGTCTTTATCGTATAAAATATTGCAATTAAGATGAACAAACAAAAACTCATTTAATGGGTTATCTAACATAAAATCTTCTTTAGATAAAATCATACAGTCAATTGGAATGCCGTTAATATGGAAATGAACTCCTGCAAAATTATTAGACACAGGTTTGTCAAAAATTACAGTTAAATCATAATCTCCGCCTGCCGCCATATCTGTATAAGTTCTTCCCCCATATTCTACTATACCTATAATATTTTCATTTTTCTTCAAATGCTCAATAAAACTCTCAATATTATTAAATGAATTTTTATCAATTAACAATTTATACACCTTCTCTTCTTACATACATTATTTCAATATAATATAAATAAACAAATTAATCAATATGGCATAAATGGGGAGATTTTGAAACGTTATTTTGAAGTAAAATTATTTAAAGTCATCTAGTTTCAATAATTGTGAATTGTGAATTTAATCCACCTCTGGGGAACAGTAGTGAAGCCCTTTAGGGTTCCCCTGAGGTGCAGTATAATTTGGAACAATATCTAAAAAATTAAACTAATACTAATGGAGATAACTAAAAATAAGGCATGATTTATTTTTAAAATAATTTTCATTTTATAATTTGTGATGAACCATCCCTATATCTAATAGATTTTAAACTACCAATATAATTGTTAACAACATTGTAGGGGCGAACAGTGTTCGCCAGTGCTTTTTCCATATCCAAGGATTTTATGGAGAACACTGTTCTCCGCTACAGCTAATCAATGTTATAAACATATAGACTAAATTCTAAAGGAACATATTTATACATGGATTTATCTTAATAAGAGCAAACTACAATAGAATCCAATAAAAGGACGGTGTGAGTTAGAACTTATGAAAAATAAAGCAGCAGAAAGAAATTTTAAGAAGATAAGAAGTGAGCTTAATAATATTGAGAACATAGTAAAACATAGCAAATCTTATAATCTATGGGAACATGAAGCAGCTATAAGAAAAAAACTTAGAATGTTAAATGAATACAATGGATTAGATGTTAAAGAATATAAAATAATTTACAATAAATATCTAGAATTATTGAATTATGCTTCACAAAAACTTTTACAAGATTATAATTATAAAAACAATACAAGTTTTAATTTTAAAGATATAGTGAAGGGGCGAGAAGGATCATATCTTAAATCAGGAGTTATGGGACTTCTTATTACAGAGCATATTCCTAAAATAGTGGCTAAGGAATTCGAGGAACTTTTCCCTTTAAATCCTAAGGATGAATATAAAGAAGTAAGAAAACTTAAAAGAAAATTTTATCTTCATCTTGGAGAAACAAATACAGGAAAAACCTACAATTCAATACAAAGACTTAAAAAATCTTCAAAGGGTATTTATCTTTCTCCACTAAGAATACTTGCTTTAGAAAATTATGAAAGACTCAATCAAGAGGGAGTTAAATGCAATTTAATAACTGGTGAAGAAGAAATTATAATTGAAGGAGCCGCACATATTTCTTGTACTATAGAGAAACTAAATATAAATGAAGAATACGAAATAGCTATAATAGATGAAATTCAAATGATAAATGATGATCAGAGAGGAGCTTCATGGACTAGAGCGTTATTAGCATTAAACTGTAAGGAAATACATATTTGTGGTGCTATAAACTCAAAAGAGCTATTAATAGATATATTGGAAGATTGCGGAGAAGAATATGAAATAAAAGAATATAAAAGAGATATACCACTTATCATCGAATATGAGCAATTTTCTTATAAAGATGTTAAACAAGGAGATGCTCTAGTGGTATTTTCTAAAAAAAGAGTTTTAGAGTTAGGAAGCTTTTATTCAAATTTAGGAATAAAGTCAAGTATGATATATGGAGATTTACCGCCAGAGGTTAGAAGGAAGCAGTATGAGCAATTTATAAATGGCGAAAGTAGTATGCTAGTATCTACTGATGCTATTGGTATGGGAGTAAATTTACCTATAAGAAGAATAGTGTTTATGGAAATTAAAAAATTTGATGGAAATGAAGTAAGATATTTAAATTCTCAAGAAGTAAAACAAATTGCAGGAAGAGCTGGAAGAAAGGGAATTTATAATGAGGGATTCGTAGCTTCTTATGGTAATACGCAAAAATTTATTAATGATAATTTAGAAATAAAAGATGAACTTATAGAATCAGCAGTTTTAGGACCAAGTGAAGAAATTTTAAAAATTAAAACTTTACCTTTAAGAGAGAAGTTAGCGCTATGGAGCACTATGGAAGAAAGTATATCCTATTATAGAAAGATGGATATAGGAGAATATTTAATAATTTTAGATAGTATCAAAAATTATAAATTAGATGAAGCAATTCAATGGAAACTTTTAAAAATACCTTTTGATGTAAGTAATAAAGATATTATGAACTGTTTTCTTTATTATATGGATGAAATATTCATTTCTAAGAGTAAAAAGATTACAAAACCTACATATAAATTTAAAGATCTGTATGAACTAGAAACCTATTATCAAAAAATAAATTTATATTATTCATTTTCTAAAGGTTTTAGCTTAAATTTTGATGAAGAATGGGTTTATGATGAAAGAATTAAGGTTAGCGAAGATATAAATCATATATTATTAAAAATATAACTTTAATTTTAGGGGACGGTTCATTCTTTTTAATAGAATTGATAAATGAACTCTGCAATTTGTAATGAACCGTACCCATATTTTAATCAATGAATAATTGAGAAAGGACAATTGACAATTAATATTGAAATTAGTCTTAATTAAATTAATTTCTTTAACAGATTTTTTATTAGTAATAGGATTACTAGTTTTTTATACGAAGTTATTGTGTAACTTCAAAGAGAAATCAATTTAAAACTTCTCTTATAAAAGAGAAGTAACGATAATTGTCCATTATCAATTGTTTAAGGGGGATGTTTATGAATTTAAAGGAGATACAGTTAAAAAGTGGAGAAAAATTAATATTAAGAAGACCTATGATAGAGGATGCGAAAAGAATCATTGAGTACGTTAATATTGTTGGTGGAGAAAGCAATAATCTGCTATTTGGTAAGGATGAATTTCATCTTACTGTTGAAGAGGAAAAAGAACATATTAAAAGAATGAATAATGATTCTAATTCACTTATGATATTAGGAATTATAGATGATAATATTGTTAGCCTTGCACAAATTACTAGTTCTAACAGGAAAAGAATAGCTCATAATAGTGAAGTTTCTATTTCTGTTAAAAAAGATTATTGGAGAAATGGAATTGGCAGTGCTGTAATGGAAGAGATAATAAGATTCGCAAGGGAAGGTAGCGTAATAAAAAATATAAGTCTTGGTGTTAGAGCAAGCAACATTAACGCAATTAAGATGTATGAGGAGCTTGGATTTGTAAAAGTTGGACTTCATAAAAATTATTTCAATATAAATGATAACTTTGATGATGAAATATTAATGGATTTATATATTTAATTACTAAAATGACTTTTTTACTAGCAATGCAATTGCTAGTTTTTTTATTCCACCTATGGGGAACTTAATCAATTGAAAATTGAGAATGGAAAATTGACAATTATGGTTGAAATTAATTTTGTAAATTAATTTCTTTAGATAGATTTTTAATAAAACAATTTAAGACTTCTCCATAAAGGAGAAGTATCGATAATTGTTCATTGTCAATCGTCAATTCTCAATTGTATGAGGGTTCCCCTGAGGTGCAGTATAGTTCGAAGCAAGAATTAGTGAGCTTACACTAGTATTATGGATATAAGCAATATAATTAAAACATTGTTTAATACCGCAGATATAGTTCCTTAACATACTGCACCCCAGGGGCTTCACCAATGGAGAATTCAAAATTGACAATTCAAAATTAAGGATGAAATTATTTTTTAGCAAAATAATTTCTTTGAATATGTTTCTAACTAGCAACTATATTGCTAGTTATGTGGAGAACATTGTTCAACGTTACAGATAAATAATTGTAAATTCTCAATTGTTGAAGAGGTGGAAAATAATGCTGAGAAATATCCATAATTCCCTCTTTATAATCAATATATCTTCTATTATCTGTGAATTGTGTGTTATGAATTGTGAATTGAGTCAATTTTCCATTGTGTAAATAGTATTTTTGTTTCAAATAGATAAGATATTATTGATTATTACTTCCAATTGTACTTTATATTTCGGAGTATATATAATTGATTTGTAATTATATATATTTACATTTATGTTTTATTTAGTATTAGTATAGATTAGTAAATCTATATTTTAATTGGGGAGATAAAATTGAAACAAAGTAAGTCATTTATTTTAGCTATAAGTGCATTATCTGTAGCTATAAATATTGTTTTAGGAACTTTAGTACAGTTTTTTAAAATTCCACTAGTATTTTTAGATACTATGGGAACTATATTAAGTGCAATATTATTTGGCCCATTTTATGGTTTTATGGTAGGGGCAGTTTCCAATATACTAAGTCCAATACTTTCAGGAAATCCAAAAGATATTCCATTTTTTATTGTTAATGCTATGGTTGGATTAATTGTAGGACTAATTGCTAAGAAATTTAAATTTAATATAAAAACAGCAGTTATAACTGGAATAATTTTATCAATTGCATGTCCTTTAGTGGGGACACCGATAGTTGTTTATGTTTATGGTGGTGTTACAGGATCAGTTAATGATATATTCTTTACAATACTTAAAAGCTCTGGAGCTAAAATTTTTTCATCAGCATTCATACCAAGAGTTGGAGGTAATATAGTTGACAAAATCCTTTCTTGCGTATTAGTTTCATGGGCTTTAAACACAACGACTCTAAAGAATAAGTACAATTTACAAAGAAAAAAGTCAGAAGTTATCTAGGCTTAAATTATTTTTTATATAAAAAATGGCTGTTGATTTTTCAACAGCCATTTCATTAAATTTTAAAGCTCATATACAGCTATAAAACAATCAAACCCTTTGGTTTTTAATTGTTGAACTCTGCTTTCAGCATTAGCTTTAACAGTATATGAACCAGCAATAACTCTATAATATCCATTATTGTAATCTATAAATACGTCACTTATACCAGCAGATTTTAAATCTTGAATTCTTTTATCAGCATTAGCTTTTTCATTATATGAACCAGCTACAACTCTATAGTAGGTGGTTGTCCCACCACCGGTCGATCCTCCAGAAGGTTCTTTTCCAGTCAATCCTTTAACTATAGCTCTTGCAAGTTTATCTGATCCTGTATTTTTGTATGCGTTGCAATCTTTAGAAGTTGATACAAAGAAAGGTTCAATAATTATTGCAGTCATACTAGTTGCAGATAATTCATATAAACCAGTAGAAGCTTTAGCTCCACGGTTTGAAAGTGATAATCTGGAAGCTATTTCTCTACTTACATTAGTTGCATAGTTCTGTGATGCTGATGATCCAGTATAATACCAAACTTCACTTCCAGTAGCAACATCAGTAGTATAAGCATTAACGTGACAACTAACAAATAAATCTGCCCCCCAGCTATTAGCCTCGCTAACACCTGCACTAAGTGCTGAACTAGAACTTGAATATTTTCTTTCGTCAGGATTAAAAACTTTTACTATATGCCCCATGTCCTGTAGATATTTAACAACTTTAGGTGCATATTCTCTTATTACTGCATATTCGTTTAAATAACCAACTGCTGAGGTATTACTACCATTTGTTAAAATTTCATGACCAAATCTTACGAAAATTTTCATTTTAATAGACCCCCCACATATTTTATTTTTTATTAGATTAACTAAATACAATTAATAAGAATGAAATTTTCGCAAAGGTGTAAACACTATTATAAAGATTAAATTAAACTAAATAAAAATAATATATGAAAAGATATTAAGTCTAGAAAAGTCTTTATGTTAATAGACTGTTCTAGTTAAAAATAATATATTTTAATATCATTCCTTTTTAGTAATAATATAAGATTTTATATCTTCTATATCTTTTTTTACATCTTCAATTAATTTTAATTTGTCTGTAAGACTAGAGATTATTTCTTGATATTTAGACTCTCTTTCTTCTTGTTTTAAATCTCTTTTTTCCTGCATTTTTAGTATATAAAAGATAAGTGCCACACTTAAAAGTGCCCATATACCATGAGAAGAAGCTAATTCTATTAATTTACCTTCCATATTTTACTCCTTATCTAATTAATATTTTTTAAAGTTAGTAAATACCTATTTTAATTCTATTTATAGCTTGTCTACATATATTTAAATCTTCAGCAATTTCAGTATAACTATAGCTCTTAGCTTTAATACTAAAATCTTCATTTGTAGTTCTGTAATATGTTTTAGCATATCTTTTATCCAAATAATATCTCCTCTATCACAGTATCTACAATCAGTATATAGATTTAAATTTAATTTTGTGTTTTCATAAGATAAAATTTTTTGTTTTTTGATAAACAAATATATTTATTTTTTAATGTTACGTTAATATAAGACACCATATATCCATTTTGAAGATTATTAGATATATTTTGTAAAGGGAATTTATGCAATATATAAATAAATTTCACTATCAAATCTTGCTCTGCATCATCATATTTTAGAAGTCTATTATATCTTTCAATTAAAGGATTAAATGCTAATTTAAATATAAAAAATAAGTGATAAAGATTAATCTTTATCACTTATTTTTTATTAATACAATTATTTAATATCTAATTTTTCAGCAGCTTCTTTAGGAATATCTTCTTTTTGAACTTCTTCATATGTTTTTACTGATTCACCTTTTAAAGTAAGTTTTAAGAAAGCGCCTTCACGAAGTTGTTGTATACCTGTGAAAGTAATAATTTTTTCTTTACCTTCTTTGTCATATGCAGGTAATTTATATTCTCTACTTTCCATAACCTCACCCTTATCATCTTTTTGTGGAGTTCCTTCTCCTTCAATTATTACATAGTAATAAGTTTTGCTTGCAAAAGGATTATATCTATCACTACAGCCAGTCAATACCATAGGAACTATCAATATTACCATAAGAATTGGAATTAATTTTTTCATTTTAACACCTCCTGTTAATTGATGATATAAGTATAGCATACACAATATATTATTAAATGACTCTAACCTTACAAAAGTGTAATTATTTCTTACATTTTTATAAGATTGAGCTTACGTGGGTTTTTAATTCACAAATTCAGAATTGATTAGCTGTAGCAGAGAACAGTGTTCTCCATAAAATCCAAGTCCATTCCTATTATCAGATATTGGACATATAAAAAATGGGAACAATGTTCGTCGCTACAAAAGTAATTTCAACCACAATTCTTCATCTTTCATACTTAATTCTTAATTGTTGTTCATATGGGGACGGTTCACTATAAAATAAAAATTACTAAAAAGAATGAACCGTCCTCTATTTACATTTATGTAGATAAAAATGATTTAATCAAAATATTAAATATTCGTAAGAATTTTTATCAAAAAACTTAATATAATAATATGTGAAAAAGAATAAAATCTATTGCTTTTTTATAGAAAATATATTAAACTTTCGTAATGCAGGGAACTTTTTATGAAAAAAACATAATAATGTTCACTTATATAAGTCTAGCGATATGGGCTAGATGTTTCTACCGAGCTACCGTAAATAGTTCTATACTATAAGTGCAAGGATTATTATTACGAATTCTACAGAAAATCTTTAAGGGAGATGATTATTTTGAAGTACGATGTAATAATAGTAGGAGCAGGTCCATCTGGAATTTTTGCAGCACTAGAATTAGTAAGGCAAAAAGCTAATAAAAAAATTTTAGTGATTGAAAAAGGAAGAAGCATTGATAAAAGATATTGCCCTAAGGAAAAAACAAAGGAATGCGTTTCTTGTAAACCATATTGTCATATTACTACAGGATTTTCAGGAGCTGGCGCTTTTTCTGATGGAAAATTATCTTTAAGTTATGAAGTAGGAGGAGATTTGCCTACTCTTATAGGAACTGATAAGGCACAAGAATTTATTGATTATACTGATAGTATTTATCTTGAATTTGGTGCAGATACAAAGGTAGAAGGAATAGGAAATACTGAAGAAGTTAAAGAGATAAGAAGAAAAGCCATAGAAGGCGGATTAAAGTTAGTTGATTGCCCAATAAGACATTTAGGAACAGAAAAAGCACAAGAAATATATTTAAAGATACAAAATTTCTTGTTAGATTCAGGAGTAGAGATAAGGTTTGATACCTTAGTTAAAGATATAGTTGTTGAAAATGATGAAATTAAAGGCATAATCTTAACGGATTCAAAAAACAAAACTAATGAAGAAGCTGTTTTAGGTAGTAAAGTTATAATGGCAACAGGAAGAAAAGGTGCTGATTGGCTTAAGGACATATGTATTAAACATGAAATTAAACATTCTGCTGGAACTGTAGATATTGGAGTTCGTGTAGAGCTTAGAAATGAAGTTATGGAAAGTGTAAACAATGTACTTTACGAATCTAAGCTTATAGGATATCCAGCGCCTTTTAATGATAAGGTTAGAACCTTTTGTCAAAATCCAGGAGGGTTTGTAAGCCAGGAGAACTATGATAATAATTTGGCTATAGTTAACGGTCATTCTTATAAAGATAAAAAATCGGAAAATACAAATTTGGCTATATTAAGTTCACATAATTTTGCAGAACCTTTTAATGAGCCTATAGAATACGGTAAAAAGGTAGCTGAACTGGTTAACATGTTAGGTAATGGTAGAATATTAGTTCAAAGATATGGTGACATATTGGATGGAAAGCGAACTTGGGAACATGAGCTATACCAATCAAATGTTAAACATACCTTACCAGATGCAGAAGCAGGAGATTTAACTTCTGCAATGCCATATAGAACTATGACTAATATATTAAATTTTATTAAAGCTATGAATACTGTAGTACCAGGATTTGCAAGTAGAGAAACATTATTATATGGACCAGAAATTAAGTTTTATAGTAATAAAATTAATATTAATGAAAATTTTGAAACCAATATAAAGGGACTTTACTGTTTAGGAGATTCAAGCGGATGGACTAGAGGGCTCATGATGGCTTCCGTTATGGGAGTATTGATGGGAAGAAATATTTGTGAAAAATAATAAAAGCGTGACTAATGTCACGCTTTTATTATTTTTAAAATTTATCTAAGTCGATAAAGAATTAGATTATGCAAAATAAATACTATTTTAAGTACTTTAACTGGATTATTTAAATCACGACTTAAATAATGGAAAATAATTTAAGTATATTCTGAATTTCATGGATAGCGATATTATTTATGAATATATAAGAAAAATTAATCAAAGAATATAAATAATTTAAATTAACTGTATAGTGAAAGGAGAAGAGTATGGCATATACAAAACGAATACTTAAATACTTAAAGCCATATAAATTTCTTGCTATTATTGGACCATTATTTATGGTGTTAGAAGTAATTATGGATTTATATCAGCCTAAGATAATGCAAAGTATGATAGACGTAGGAATAGCAAATAGTGACTTTAACTATGTGGTAAGATCGGGAATACTTATGGTGGTAATTTCAGTTATAGGTCTTATTGGTGGGGTGCTTTGTATTAAGTATTCTACAACAGCTGCAATAAATGCTTCTACTGATTTAAGAAAAGATTTATATGGAAAAATACAAGGGTTTTCAGGAGGAAATATTGATAAGTTTTCAAGTGGAAAATTAATAACCATATTAACTACTGACGTAAGTAATGTACAAATGGCTATAATGATGATGCTTAGGACCATGGTAAGATCTCCATTACTTTTTATTGGAAGTATAGTGATGGTATTTATAAATAGTTATCAGCTTTCACCTGTGCTTTTAGGAGTTATTCCTATTTTGGTAATAGCATTAATTATCATAGGTAAAAAAGCCAGTATGCTTTTTAGAAAAGTACAGGAATCTTTAGATGGAGTTAATACAACTATGCAAGAAAATTTATCAGGAGTTAGAGTTGTAAAAGCTTTTGTAAGAGAAGAATATGAAATAAATAAATTTGATAAGGTCAATGAAGATTTGACAAAGGTGAATACTGCTGCAGTCCAATCTATATCTATACTACTTCCTGTAATTATGTTAGTAGTGAATCTTGGTATAGTTGTTGCCTTATGGCTAGGCGCTATTAATGTAAATAATGGAACTATTCAAGTTGGTCAAATTATAGCATTTTTAAATTATCTTCTTCAATTATTAATGGCATTAACAATGATAGCTATGATATTTATTCATATAGCAAGGTCTGTACCTTCAGTAGAAAGGATTATAAAAGTTTTAGATACTGAACCAGAAATTATAGATAATGAAAATGCAAAACAAGTGGATAATTTTAATGGTGATGTTGAATTTCAAGATGTTTCTTTCAGTTACAGTGATGATGGAGAGATGGTGTTAAAGCATATTAGTTTTAAGGCTAATCAAGGAGAAAAAATTGGCATTATAGGTTCAACAGGAAGTGGTAAATCTACTTTAGTTAAACTTATTCCTAGACTATATGATGTAGACGAAGGAAGAATTTTAATTGACGGTACGGATATAAGAGATTTAACAATTTCTTCTCTTAGAAGTGCTATTGGTATGGCTACTCAAAAGCCACTATTATTTTCTGGTACTATAGAAAGCAATATTAAATATGGTAAGGAAGATGCAGCATTAAAAGAAATGAGAAGGGCTGCAGAGTCAGCTTGTGCTATGGAATTTTTAAGTACTTTTGAGCAAGGATTTCAATATGAATTAACTCAAATGGCAACTAATCTTTCAGGTGGGCAAAAGCAAAGATTAGCTATTACAAGGGCTTTAGTAAGAAAGCCTAAAATACTTATTTTAGATGATTCAACAAGTGCTTTAGACGCTAGGTCAGAGGGGATAATTCAAGAGGCACTGGAGAAAGAATTTAATGATACAACTACATTTATAATTGCATTAAAAATTTCTTCCATTATTGATGCGGAAAGAATACTTGTATTAGATGAAGGGGAGCTTGTAGGGCAGGGAATCCATAGTGAATTATTAAAAAACTGTAATATATATAAAGAAATATACCTTTCTCAAGGTGGAAAGGAGGTAGCACATGAAGATTGATAATAGACGAGTTAATGGAGCTAATAATTCAAGTGGATTTGATCAAGTAAGGAGAGCCAAGGATGCCAAAGGAACTTTAAAAAGAATTTGGGCATATTTAAGTAAACAAAAAAAGGCACTAACATTGGTTATTTTATTAATTATAATAACATCAATTTTAGGAATTTTAGGATCATATTTAATAGGAGCTACCATTGATAATTACATAATTAATAAAAATTTAGATGGAACATTAAAAATGCTTGGAATTATGGCAATAGTTTATATTTCAAACTCCTTATTAACATGGCTTCAAACCTATATTATGGTTATAATTTCTCAAAAAACTATAAAAAATATTAGAGCAGATTTATTTTCAAAATTTCAAACCTTATCTTTAAGATTCTTTGATAATCATCCCCATGGTGAACTAATGAGTCATGTAACTAATGATATAGATAACTTAAATAATGCTCTAACTCAAGGTGTAATTCAATTTTTAACAAGTGTTTTAACTATTATAGGAGTAACTATTGCTATGCTTTTTTTGAATTGGATTATGGCAATAGTAGCATTTATTATAATACCAGTAATACTTCTTATTACTAGGAAGTTAAGTAGGTTTACAAAGGATGCTTTCATAAGGAGACAGGAAACATTAGGAGAGTTGAATGGCTTTATAGAGGAGACAATAGGAGGACAGGAGATAATAGCTTTATTTGGCCAAGAGGAGGAAGTCTTTGATAATTTTAAAGTTAGTAATGATAACCTTAAAGAAGCTTCCTTAAAGGCTGAAATATATTCTGGTATAATGAATCCTCTTATGAATTTTGTCAACAATTTAGATTTTGCTTTAGTTGTTGCAGTAGGTGGATTTTTAACTTTAAAAAACCTAGCTACTATAGGAATTATTGCTACCTTTGTAAACTATGCAAGACAATTTTCAAGACCACTCAACCAGTTAGCTACGTTATATAACACAATTCAAGCTGCTATAGCTGGTGGAGAAAGAGTATTTAAAATTATGGATGAGGTTCCAGATATAGTGGATAGTAATGATGCTAAAGATATAGAATCCTTAAGTGGAGAAGTAGTTTTTAATGATGTATCCTTTGGTTATAATGAAGAAAAAATGGTGCTAAAGAATATAAATCTCAATGCTAAACCAGGGGAAAGTATAGCGTTAGTAGGACCAACAGGTTCTGGAAAAACTACTGTAATAAATCTTTTAACTCGCTTTTATGATATAAATAGTGGAGAAATAAAAATTGACGGATTGGACATTAAAAATTATACTATTGATTCTTTACGAGAGAATATAGGTGTAGTGCTTCAAGATAGTTTTCTCTTTTCAGGTACAATAAAGGATAATATAAAATATGGAAGACTAGAAGCTACTGATGAAGAGATTATTGAGGCTGCTAAACTTGCTAATGCTCATTCTTTTATAGATTACTTACCAGATAAATATGATACAGTTGTTGCAGCTCAAGGAGAAAATTTAAGTCAAGGGCAAAGACAACTTATTTCTATTGCAAGAGCTATATTATCAAATCCAAATATACTAGTTCTTGATGAAGCTACTAGTAACATAGATACAAGAACAGAGCTTCAAATACAAGAAGGTTTAAACAATCTCATGAAAGGAAGAACTAGTTTTATAATAGCTCATAGATTAAAAACTATAGAAGAAGCAAGTAAAATAATAGTAATTAAAAGCGGTGAAATTATAGAGCGTGGAAATCATAAAAGTTTAATAGAATCTAAAGGATTTTATTATGAATTATATACTTCACAATTTAAAATATAGAAATTAAGATATGTTAAAAAATAGCTAGTCAGTATCAGTGTACATTTTCTTCGTACTTAGTCGTTAGAATTTAACTATAAATATTAATTATAATAAAAATCTATTGACATGTGTGATGTAGATATAGGAGTTATCTTTGACTAGTTATTTTCTCTTATATTCTTAAGCATGTGATTATTATGTAAGTAAATTTTAAATAGTAATTTTAAAGTTAGTTAAAAACAGAATATTAAATGAAAAATAAAATTGATAGTAATCACATTAAAAAAATTACTATCAATTTTAATAGAACTATGTTTGCAGATATGGACATATTAAAAAAATTATTAGTATTTATAAAGTTCTAGCACTTTAATGTTGCATTATATTTTTGTAACGATCTAAGAAAATGATTTGCTTCTCTTAATACATGGTCTCCTAATAGAGGTAATATAATACTTTTAATATTGCAATCTAATATTCCACCTGTAAGCTCTCCTTTAAAATCTCTAAGATCTCTTGTAGAATTTAAAGTCTTTTCTGTTAACCTTAAAACATCAGGACAGGATTTCAGTGTGTTCTGAGCTTCATTTAATAGGTTTTCAAATGCTTTTGCAAAACTATCAGAAATACTTATTAATTCTTTCTCTGTTGGATCTAATAATCCTCTAATTACTGCTGCATGCTCTGACATAATTCTATCCCAGAACGTTTCTTCCTCTAAAGCGCCATCAATCAAATTAATATTTTGATAATTTTGTAATCTTGTTAGTTGATCAACATAAAATTCAGCTTCTCTTGCCATATGATCAATATGTGATGGATAATTAAAAGTGAACATTTGACAATTAGCTAAATCATTTAATATTTCCCTTTCAAAGTCTATAATTTGGGAACTAAAATAAATAGCTCTTTTATTTAAAAAAGAAACTCTGTTTTCAAGAATACCAGGAAAGCTATACTCAGGATTTGTAATTAATCCTAATTGAACTTCAGTAATAGTAGTATTTATAGGTATTCCAGTAAAATATTCAGTAGCAAGTTCAGCATCTAATGTAAAGTTTGTAACAAATTCTCCAGAACTCATAACTTGAGGTGGAATAGTATTCCTTGATAGTAGTACGGTTTCCCATAACAATCTGTCAAAGTATGCTCTTAATTGAGCGGCTTCCCTCGCTTTATCCATATCTTTTCGAGTAAAAGCAGCTTCTAAAAAAAATGCATGTTCTTTTTGAATTCTAAGAAAAAACAAATTTAATTCTAAAGAGTTTCCTATGAACTCTTCTCTTGACAACATAACTTCTCTTGATAACATAATGCTTCTCCTAATATTATTTACTACTACATATAATATTAACTATAAGTTAATGTGTTACATATTAGGAATTTATTTCATGGAAATTTATTCTTATCATGGGCTGTCTAAATTATCATATAATAAAATTTACTTATAGAATTTTATTTATCAATTGATTAAATTGCATTAAAACAGTATAAAATATTATAATATATTTGTATAAGGCATATGAAAAGGAGAGAATCCTTGGTTAATAGAAATATAGATAAATGTGTTTAAATATGTTAATACATACTCAAGAGGTGATATTAATGAAACACATTACCAATTATAAACCGAAAGATTTTGCCGAATTACTAAATGTGTCAGTAAAAACATTGCAACGTTGGGACAAAGAGGGTATTTTAATAGCAAAGAGAACGCCCACCGATAGAAGATATTATATTTACGGCCAGTATCTTCAATTTAAAGAAATAAATAATTTAAATAATGATAGAAAAATAGTTATTTATACTAGGGTTTCTACGTAATAGTCAGAAAGATGATTTAAAGAATCAAATAAAATTTCTATTAGATTTTGCTAATGCAAGAGGAATTATAATAGATGAAACTATAGAAGATATGGTTTAAGAAAATATAAGAAAAAGATAGAGGAGCATGAAGAAATTGCTAAGAGCATACAAAGTGGAAATAAAACCAACGTTGGAACAAAAGATGAAAATTGATCAATCAATTGGAATATGTAGATATTTATATAATTTTTATCTTGGTAAAAATAAAGAATTATATCAGCAATACAAAGGTGGATTAATTGAGAAAAAACAAGCTTTTATGAGCGCAAATAACTTTGATAAATATATAAATAATGAAGTTAAAGTATTAGAAGAATATCAATGGATTAACAAATGTGGTTCAAAAGCACGTAAAAAGGCTATATGTAATGCAGAAGCAGCATATAAAAAGTTTTTTAAAGGTGAATCTAAATTTCCAAGGTTTAAAAAGAAGAATAAATCAGATGTTAAGTTATATTTTCCTAAAAATAATAAAAGGGACTGGAAAGTATACAGGCATAAAATAATGATACCATCATTAAAAAATGTAAGATTAAAAGAATATGGATATATACCAACAAGTGCAGAAGTTAAAAGTGGAACAGTATCTAAGAGTGCTGATAGATATTATGTATCAGTATTAGTGGAAACCGATATTGTAAACCCCAATATTTCCACAAATGATGGCATTGGCGTTGATTTAGGATTAAAAGACTTTGCAGTTATTTCCAATAGAATTTTTAAGAAAAATATAAATAAAACTGTAACAGTAAAAAAACTAGAAAAGAAATTAAAACGTGAACAAAGAAAACTTTCAAGGAAATATGAAAGCTTAAAATTAAGAAATAAAAATAAAAAGGAGGAAGCTACTAGGCAAAATATCCAAAAACAAGTTGTCAGAGTACAGAAAATTCATCAGACATTAGCTAATATAAGAACTAATTATATTAATAAAGTAGTATTTGATATAGTGAAACAAAATCCAAGTTTCATAACTATAGAAGATTTAAATATTAAAGGTATGATGAAAAACAAGCATTTATCTAAGGCAGTTGCAGGACAAAAGTTTTTTGAGTTTAGAACTAAATTAACTAACAAGTGTAATTGGATGAGTATTGAATTAAGAATTGTAGATAGATTTTATCCTTCAAGTAAATTATGTCATGAATGTAGCTCTATTAAAAAAGATTTAAAACTTTCTGATAGAATCTATAGGTGTGAATGTGGCTATGAAGAGGATAGAGATATAAATGCAAGTCTTAATTTAAGAGATGCAAAAATCTACAAAATAGCATAAACAAGTTATTGTAGATATGTACGGATGGCTAGTTCGGAATTTACGACTATGGAGTGTTATATCAAGTGAAAGTAGTTCTACAGAACAAAATCAGACACATTGAAGTAGTAAGAATCTCGATATGGGTATATTTGTCCATATTTTGAGTAGCAGAAAATTATGATACTACATAAAGGAACTTTAGGATTAGATATAGAAGAATGTGAGGAAATTAAAGAAAAGCTAGGTAATGGAGAGAACTTATATGATTCATTTTTAAAAGTGGTTAAAGAGAGAGAACCATCTTTTGATGTAAAGAGAATAGCATCTATCCAAACACCTGTTAAAGAAATTGCACTATCCTTTCAGCTAATGGAAATTTTAAAAGAAAAGAAAAAAGAAAAATAAACTAAAGCACAGCAATTAGAGTTAATAAAATTAAAATTAAACTTAAAGAATATTAAAATATATGGATAAATAAGCTTGCCGTAATGACAAGCTTATTTATATGGTTAATATTAACAATTTAACAATAATTTAAAATAAAAGGCTTTTTTATATTTCAACATAATAAAAATTATAATATAATTAAATTATATCATTTAATTTAGGGGGATTTAATATGAAGAAATTTTTCAAAGACAAAGCAAAATTGGCACTATTAATTGCATTTACCTTCGTATTTTCAATGGTAGTTCAATTTAATGCTAAGCTAGTTTATGCTGAAGAGGTAAATTCACAGTATAAACAAATTGATATCTTAAGTTTCAATGATTTCCATGGATCACTAGAGGAAAATGGAAAAAATGTAGGAGCAGCAAAACTTGCTGGAGCAATTGATGAAGCAAGAAAAGCTAATCCTAATAGTATTGTAGTATGTGCAGGAGATGCCTTTCAAGGAAGTGCTATGTCTAACTTGACTTATGGTAAACCAGTAACAGATGTATTTAATTCAATAGGAATTAAATATTCAGCTTTAGGAAACCATGAGTTTGACTGGGGCGATGAGCACTTAATCTCATGGCAGCAAGAAGGAAATTTTAAGTTTTTAGCTTCAAATGTTTATGATAAAAGAACAGGAAAGCCTGTAGAATGGGCTGAGCCATATGCAGTACAAGAAATTGATGGAGTAAAAATAGGTTTTGTAGGACTTGCAACTCCAGAGACAGCGGTTAAAACAAAGCCTGAAAACGTTAAGAATTATGAATTTAAAGATCCATCAGAAGCAGCACAAATTTGGGTAGATCATTTAAGAAATGTAGAAAAGGCTGATGTAATTATAGCATTAACCCATATAGGAAGTATTCAAAACCAAGATGGAACAATAACTGGAGAAGCAGCAGAACTTGCAAACAATGTTAAAGGTCTAGATGGAATAATATCTTCACATACTCATCAAAAAGTTTCAGGAAAAGTTAATAACGTTCCTATAGTACAAGCTATGTATAATGGAAGAGCTCTAGGTAAGCTTTCTATAAAAGTTGATAAAGATAATAAATTATCTTCAATAGAACCATCTGTAGACGTATTATATGAAAGAAAAGATTTAAAAGAAAATGAAGAAGTTAAAGCTTTAATAGGAAAGTATACTGAAGAGTTAAAACCTATATTAAATGAGAAAGTTGCAGATTTACTAGTTGATTTACCTCATGATAGAAGAGAAGGATTAAGTCCACTGGGAGAACTTACAGCTAAATACATGACGATGTCAGTCGATGCTCAAATTGGACTTATGAATGGTGGAGGAATAAGAGCCCCATTATCTAAAGGTGAAATAAACATGGGACATATGTATACAATTATGCCTTTTGATAACACTTTAGTTACTATGGACTTAAAAGGTTCTGATATTAAGAAAAACTTAGAGCATGGAATTGCTAATGAAACATATGGATGGGTTCAATTCTATGGCGTAAGAGCTTATTATGACAAAGAAAAACCATCAGGAGAAAGAATTAACCATATGGAATTATTAGATGGTACTCCAATAGAAATGGACAAATATTATAAAGTTGTTACTAATGACTTTATGGCTGAAGGCGGAGACGAATTTGATTTTTCAGGTGGTAAAAACATTTTAGATACAGGTAAACCAATCAGAGATGGTATGGTAGAAATTATGAAAAAAGAAGGAAAAATAGATTATACTTCTCAAGGCTTATTAATAGAAGGCCAAAAGCCAGAGACTCAACCTGGATTTAATCCAGAAACTAAACCAGATAATTCAAAAGAAGATAAAGAAATATTACCACAAACTGGTTCAGGTTTTGGAAGTAGTGAATTTATAACTCTAGGAACTATAGTTACTCTTTTAGGTGGAACTATGTTTGTAAGAAATAGAAAAAATAAGGAAGAAGATGCAGCATAATCTTTCTTAATAAAAAAGTATAATTTGATATATAAGTACCTTGTTAGCATATAGGATTCTTTAGTAAAAAATTTAATTTATACATTTCGATTTTCATAACAAAGATTCTTTTTTCAAGAGTATATTTTAAGTTTTCACATTGAATACCTATAACAAGGTACTTATTATCCTTATAACAATAAATTTAAATAATTTATCTTAATATTTAATTTAGGGGGAGTTGAATGTGTTAAAGCTCTTTAAAATGAAAAAAACTATATCCTTATTAGTGGTATTTACTATGGTATTTACCTTGTTTTCTTTCCATAGTACAAAAGAAGTTTTTGCTAATGAGGAAACAAAAGAAATACAAATAATAGGAACTTCAGATTTACATGGAAGATTTGCGCCTTATGAATATGCTATGAACGAGGCAAACACAAAGGGAAGTCTTAGTCAAATTTCATCCTTAATAAAAGAGCTTAAAGAAAAAAATCCTAACACAATGGTTGTAGATGCGGGAGATACTGTACAGGATAACTCATCACAGTTATTTTTAAAAGATGATATTCATCCAATGGTCTTAGCCATGAATGAAATAGGATATGATACATGGACTCTAGGAAATCATGAGTTTAACTATGGAGTGCCAGCGTTAGAAAAAATGATGTCACAATTTACAAACACTTCTATCTTATGTGGAAACGTATATAAACCAAATGGAGAACCTCTTGGAAAGGCTTATGAGATAGTTGATATAAATGGAGTAAAAGTTGCTAATATAGGAATGGTTTCACCTCATATTACTAAATGGGATGGTCCTAATCTTGAAGGATATAAAGTTACCAATCCTGTTGAGGAAACAAAAAAAGCAGTTAAAGAAATTCAAGATAATAAAAAAGCAGATATTATAATTGCTACTGTTCATATGGGAAAAGACACAGAGTATGGATTGGGAGATAGTGCTTCAGAAATAGCAGAAGCATGTCCAGAGATCGCAGCAATAATTTGTGGTCATGCCCATTCAACTATAAAAGGGGAAGTTGTAAATGGTGTGATTATAACAGAGCCAGGTAAATATGGAGAATTTGTTTCTAAAATAGATATAAAATTAACTAAAAATTCAGACGGAAAGTATGTAATTAAAAATAGAAGTACAGATATTAAGTCAGATTTAATAGAAGTTAAAACTTATAAGGAAGATGAAGCTTTAAAGTCAAAATTAGCTCCACAACATGAAAAAGCTTTAGCAGATGCTAATATAATAATAGGAGAGCTTAAGGGTGGAGATTTAGCACCAGCTAATGAAATAAAAGGAATTACTGAGGCGCAATTAAGAGATACTCCATTATTAGATTTAATTTTAGAAGTTCAAATGCATTATGGAAAGAAGAATGTTCCAAATGGGGCACATCATGTTTCTGCTGCTGCAATTTTTGACTCAAAGGCAAATGCAAAAGAAGGAAAAATCAAAAAGGCAGATACTTCAAAGATTTATAAATATGATAATACATTGATGACTTTAAAAATTAATGGAAATCAATTAAAGAAATATATGGAGTGGTCAGCAAAATATTATAACACTTTTAAAGAAGGAGATTTAACAGTTTCTTTTAATGAGAAAATAAGAATGTACAATTATGATATGTTTGGTGGAATTAAATATGAAATAAATATATCCAAACCTGAAGGTTCAAGAATAGAAAACCTAACTTATAATGATGGAACAGCTGTGAAAGATGGGGATATAATTTATTTAACTGTTAATAACTATAGAGCTAATACAACACTTTTAAATAGTGACTCTGGTATATTTAAAGGTGAGAATGTAGAAGTTGTTTACGACTCCGCAAATGAGCAGTTATCAGCAGTAAGAGACTTTATTAGAGAATATATTGTAAAAGAAAAAAATGGAGTTATAACTCCAACACTGGATAATAACTGGAAACTTACAGGATATAATTTTGATAAATCAAAAAGAGATGCTGCGGTTAAACTTATAAATGAAGGTAAAGTTGATATTCCAACTTCTGAAGATGGAAGAACTCCAAATGTTAGAAGTGTAACTTGGGAAGATATTAAACATTTAGTACCAGAGCTACCTGATATTAAGGATAATGAGGTAACTAATCCAGAAGGCAAACCAAGTTCAAATGATAATAACAATAATAATAGCAATAATAACTTTGAAGAAGAAAAATTACCACAAACTGGTCTAGAGTTTGGTAGTGAAGATTTTATATCTCTAGGCTCATTAGTATCATTATTAGGAATATCAATGTTCTTATTTAACAAGAAAAAGAAAAATGAAGATGCAGCTTAATTAAGCTATAAAAAGAGGTAACTACATTAATGTAGCTACCTCTTTTTCCACCTCTGGGGAACAGTAGTGAAGCCCTTTAGGGTTCCCCTGAGGTGCAGTATAGTTCGGAACAAGACTAATAAATTCAGATAGTACTATGGAGAGACCATAGAAATTAAGAATTAAGTATGAAAAATGAAGAATTGTGGTTGAAATTAATTTTTACGAATTAATTTTTTTAAATGACTTTTGTAGCGGCGAACATTGTTCACCATTTTTATATGCCCAATATCTGATAATAGGGATGGGGTTAGGTTTTCAGGAGATTAATCAATTTTAAATTTCTTAACTTTTACTGAGAAATATCCACAATTGTGAATTTAATCCACCTCTGGGGAACAGTAGTGAAGCCCTTTAGGGTTCCCCTGAGGTGCAGTATAGTTTGGAACAAGACTAATAAATTCAGCTAGTACTATGGAGAGGCTATAGAAATTAAGAATTAAGTATGAAAGATAAAGAATTGGGATTAAATTAAGTGTTGGATTTTATTCATTTATAGTATAATTAATTAAGACAGATAAAAGAAAATAACTAGTTAAAAATAGGTATTCTATTTTGCACCAAACATGTCCATAGGTTTTCATGATAATTGGTTTATCATAGATTTCCCTAAAGGCTAGAAATGAGGTAGAACTATGAAAAACAAAGTTTTTAGAGTTTTGGGTATAGTATTATTAGTTATAGGAATTTTAATGGTTGGTTATGGAATCTACAATAAGGTTAAAACTAATAATAAACAAAAAGAAATGATGGAAAACTTTGAATCAGCTTTAAATCACATTAAAGATAGTAATAATGAGACAACTAAAGAAAATAAAAAACAGGAAGATAAAAAAGAAGAAATTCCTCTTACTGATGATGTTATTGCTATAATGGAAATACCTAAGATAAAGTTGCAAGTAGCAGTTAAAGAAGGAACAGAAATGGATATACTTAATTACGCTGTAGGTCACTTTAAAAACACTGCAATGCCCGGTAAAAAAGGAAATTTTGCAGTAGCTGGCCATAGAAACTATACCACTGGAGAGTTCTTTTTAAATGTTCATAAACTAACTGATAAGGATGAGATTAAAGTTAGAACTCATGAGAATACTTATATATATACAGTTAGTGGCATGGAAGTGGTAAATGAAGATGCACTAGAAGTATTAAATCCTACAGAGGATGCTACTATAACTTTAGTTACATGCACAGAGGATGGGAAACAAAGGTTAATAGTGAGAGGTAAACTAAAAGAATAGGATGTGATAAAACTATATGGAAAACAATGAAGAAAGAATAGATTTAGGTAGCTTTGCTCATCTTCACGTCCATACAGAATATAGTCTTTTAGATGGCTCAGGAAAGATAAGTAAAATGGTGCAAAAAGTCAAGGAATTAGGCATGAAAACCATAGCCATTACAGACCATGGGACTATGTATGGTTGTGTTGATTTCTATAAGGCTGCAAAAGAAGAGGGTATTAAGCCAATTATAGGATGTGAAATTTATGTTGCATCTAAATCTATGCATATTAAGGATGCTAATAGTGAAAATGAAACTAATCATTTAGTATTGTTGGTAAAAAATGAAGTTGGATATGAAAATTTGATGAAGATTGTTTCTACTGCATCCATAGAGGGATTTTATTATAAGCCTAGAGTTGACCATGAATTCTTAAAAGCTCATAGTGAAGGGCTTATTGCAAGTAGTGCTTGCTTAGGAGGAGAAGTCCAATCCTATTTACTTCAAAATAATGAGAAAAAAGCAAAAGAAGCAGCACTAAGATTTAAAGAAATTTTTAATGGAGATTTTTACTTAGAACTTCAATATCATGGCATGGATGAGCAGTTAAGAGTTAATGAACAATTAATTAAACTATCAAAAGAATGTGATATTCCATTAATATGTACTAATGATGTTCACTACATAAATAAAGAGGATGCAAAATCTCATGAAATACTATTATGTATTCAAACAGGAAAGACAATGGAAGATGAAAAGAGAATGAAGTATCCTTCCAATGAGTTTTATTTAAAATCCCCTGATGAAATGGCAAAAATCTTTGGATATGTTCCAGAGGCATTAGAGAATACAGTGAAAATTGCAGAACAATGCAATTTTGATTATGAATTCCACAAATCAAAATTACCTAAATTTCCATTACCAGAGGGGGTAGACCCTTATGATTATCTTAAAGAAACCTGTTATAGTGGTCTCTTTGAGAGGTATGAAGCTTTTAAATCTTTAATAGAAAAGCCTTTTGACTTCGAAGAGGTTATAAAAATAACTAAAGAGAATGATGAGGCAAAAAAAATAGTTGATAGGCTAGAATACGAGCTAGGTATCATAAATCAAATGGGTTATGTTGATTATTTCTTAATTGTTTGGGATTTTATAAAATTTGCCAACGAAAATGGAATACCAACTGGACCAGGAAGAGGTTCAGCAGCAGGATCAATAGTAGCTTATACCTTAGGAATAACAAAAATAGATCCAATAAAATATGGCTTACTCTTTGAGCGTGAAGTAAGATGCGCTAGTTAAACTCGGTGAATTGCTGGAAGGCTAAACATAAAAAATATGCATGCTAATCAGCAGCCAAGTCTAGGAAAGGCATAAAAGTACTAGAAAGGTTCAGAGACTAGAGGATTGAATAGCCCAATAATAATATCCTCCACGAGTGCCGGGCTTAGCAAACATATATTCATATGCAGATTTATAATATTGAAGATAAAGGAAACATTTAAGGTTTGCTAAGATGATATAGTCCAAACTGAGCTAGAAATGACTAGCTGATGAAAATGAGAGAAATCTCCAGAACGTAGGATAAAGAGCCTGCGGTTAACAATAAATGTTCTTAAACCCAGAAAGAGTAAGTATGCCAGATATTGACAGTGATTTCTGTTACGAAGGCAGGCAAAAGGTTATTGATTATGTTGTTGAAAAATATGGGGTCAATAATGTATCTCAAATTATAACCTTTGGAACAATGGCAGCTAGAGCTTGTATTAGAGATGTAGGTAGAGCTATGAATTATCCTTACGCAGAAGTGGATAGAATAGCTAAAATGATACCTACAGTTTTAAATATAACTATTGATAAAGCGTTAAATATGAATCCTGAACTTAAAGAAGCTTATGAAAGTGATATGAGAGTTAAGGAATTAATTGATGTGGCAAGAGATTTAGAAGGTCTACCAAGACATAGCTCAACTCATGCTGCAGGAGTAGTTATAGCATCTCAGCCTCTTGTAAATTATGTACCTCTTCAAAAAAATGAGGAAATGATTGTAACTCAATTTACTATGGGTACTTTAGAAGAGTTAGGGCTTTTAAAGATGGATTTCTTAGGTCTTCGTACTTTAACAGTAATGAGAGATGCAGTTAATTATATTAAACAAAATCGAGATATTGATATTGATCTAGATAAAATAGATTTTGAAGACCCGAAAGTTTACAAAATGATAGGAGAAGGTAAAACTGCAGGAGTGTTTCAGCTAGAATCATCAGGTATGACTAGCTTTATGAAAGAGCTAAAGCCTGACTCACTAGAGGATATTATAGCGGGGATAAGTCTTTATAGACCCGGCCCAATGGCAGAAATACCAAGATATGTAGAAAGCAAAAAAAATCCAAACAGAGTAACCTACGAAACACCGCAACTAGAGCCAATACTTAATGTTACTTATGGAGTTATGGTTTACCAAGGTGTGACTTGTTCTCAAATATAAAAATTGTAGAAATACAATATAAAATTGAGGGACTAATAATTTAGTCTAACTGCTTATTTTAATTGGTAGGTGAAATTCCTACTAGATATTAGTTCGGGATATCTTGCTAATACTCCGTCATGCAACTAAGGTTCGCAACTTATTTGTATGGAGCACGGTGAAGTCGTGAAAAACAGACCTGAAAAGTGGTTAGTGAAGTAATCGGGCAGCCATAAAGTTTCTACGACTACGAAAGGAACTACTGATTTAAAAGTTCGTACCATAACTAACAAATATAAAGTTAGATCTCAGTTATAGATAAATTATTCTTGGTTAATTTATTTATATTTAATTTATTAGAATTATTTGCTCTTAGTTTACCGAATAAATACGAAAGAGTAACTGACGAATTATAGGTAGGGTCTAAGGAAGCATATGTAAGGCTAGAATAAGCGGAACAAGTGAACTCAATAAGAGAGTGGTAATGAAGGCGAATTCAAATATCTCTAAATAGTAGGAAATGACTATTGAATATTGAGGGCAGCAGCCTGTAGTAGTATTGAAGCATTTGTAATGAATGTGGAGCGAAGGGGCATAGTCAGTTAGTGCAGATAATATATTACTTCTTATAATATTGGATAAACTAATATATAAGGAGGGAAGATATGGGTAAGAAATATAGCGAAGAGATTAAAATACATGCTATTGAGCTGTATAATAAAGGATTACCAGCTTGTAAAGTAGCTAAAGAAATCGGAGCAAGTGAAGTTACCGTTAGAACATGGTTGAAAGCAAAAGGAATTACTATAAGAAATGGTGGAGAATATAATATAAAATTTGATGATAACTTTATAAATAAGGTTATTCAGATGTACAATGAAGGATTTAACACTAGAGAAATAGAAAATAATCTTAATTTAAAGAGGGGATTAGCATCTCATTTGATTAAGAGAGGAAATGAAGTTTTAAGGCATAGAGGGCCAAAGTCTAAAATAGGAAATGAAAATTTTTTTGATAATATTGATAATGAAGAAAAAGCATATTATTTAGGCTGGATTATGGCTGATGGTAATGTAAGTGTTTATAGTGGACAATATTCATTAAAGGCACATATTGCCTTAAAGGATAGAGAAATAATAGATAAATTTTTAGAAGCCATAAAATCGACTAATAAAACTAAAGTGAAAGATGGTAAAAATCCTTCTTACTATGTAAGCCTAACATCTGTTCATATGTGTAAAGAGTTGATGAAATTAGGTGTAGTGCCTAACAAAAGTGGATATGAGATTTTCCCAGAAAATATTCCAAAGGATTTATATAGACATTTTGTTAGAGGGGTATTTGATGGCGATGGAATAACAGATATAAGTAAAAAACGAAGTGGATTTGTTGGCAGTAAAAATATGTTAAGCAAAATAATTATGCTTATGGATGAAACAAAAATGAAAATAATAAAAGTTAAAAGATGTGAAAATATTTATTATTTTTTAGGCGGAAAAAGATTCTCTAGAAAGCTTTATGATTACCTTTATAATGATTCAAACATATGGTTAGAAAGAAAAAAAGAAAGATTAGAAATTATCTGTAACAATTGATGGAACGCCGTGTGCGGTGAAAGTCGCATGCACGGTGTGAAGTGGGGGAAAACAAAGCCTGACCGTTAAGACGAAGGTAGAGTTACCTATCACTATAACAAGTAATGGAAATAGTTAGAAAATTAGGTGGTTATTCTTTAGGAAGAAGTGACTTAGTGCGAAGAGCTATGTCTAAGAAAAAGCACAAGGTCATGGAAGAGGAAAGAAAGAATTTTATTTATGGAATAGTAAATGATGAGGGAAATATAGAAGTCCCTGGCTGTTTAAGAAATGATATATCAGAAGATGCAGCAAATAAGATATTTGACCAAATGATGGATTTTGCAAGTTATGCCTTTAATAAGAGTCATGCGGCTGCCTATGCAGTTGTTGGATATCAAACTGCTTATTTGATGTATTATTATCCAACGGAATTTATAGCAGCAATGCTTAACAGTGTTAAGGGAAGTAATGAAAAGGTTGCATATTACATAAGGTTTGCTAACCAATTAGGTATAAGTGTGCTTCCACCGGATATAAATGAAAGTTATTCTGAGTTTACTGTTAAAGATAAAACCATAAGATTTGGACTTTCTGCTATCAAAAACGTTGGAGAAAATGTTATTGAATCCATAGTAAAACATAGAGAAGAAAAAGGCGAGTTTACTGGATTTATGGATTTTTGTAATAAAATAGATACTGCACAAGTGAATAAAAGAGCTGTTGAAAGCTTAATAAAGGCAGGTACTTTTGATTCTTTAGCTGTTTATCGTTCACAATTATCAGCAGTATTTGAAAAAGTGCTAGACGGAATTCACAATGAGAAAAAACGAAATGTTAAAGGACAAATAAGCCTTTTTGAAGAGATTTTAGAAGAGAAAAACTTTGAGATAGAATATCCTAAAATACAGGAATTTAATAAGAAATACCTATTAGCTATGGAAAAAGAAATGACAGGAATTTATTTATCTGGTCATCCACTTGATGAATATGAAAAATCCTTAAAAGTTCAAACAAGTCATAATATCTCAGATTTACTTTTAGAAGATGGCTTTGAGGATGGAGTGGAATTAGATGAGCAAAATCTTAAGGTCAGCGATGGAGATAAAGTCATAATTGGAGGCTTAATTTCTGCTGTAAGTAGAAAAGTAACTAGAAATAACACTATGATGGCTTTTATCACCTTAGAAGATTTATATGGATCTATAGAAGTTGTAGTATTTCCTAAAACCTTTGAGAACTGCAGAAATCTAATTGATGAAGATGAAATTGTAATTGTAAAAGGTAGGGTGGCAGTAAGGGAAGATGAGCAAACCAAAATATTATGTGAGGAAATAAAACCTCTTATTAATATCAATAAGGATAAGATATATATTTTAATTAAGGATAAAGCTTTGCTTACACCTACTGTTAATGAAATAAAAAATGGGCTTAAAGCTTTTAAAGGAAATACTCCAGTATATCTATGTACAGCAGATGATAGAAAGTCTTATTTAATAGATAAATCTGCATGGCTTAGTAACGAATATGATACAATAGAAATATTGAAAGAAACCTTTGGAGAAGAAAATGTAAAGGTTGTTGAATAATAGGATTATGCTATGATTAATTCATAGCTTTTTCCTATTTACAAGTATTGATATAAAAAATATTGGTAATCATATATGATGATACTATTTTTAAAAATAATATACATTATTGTTGGAATTAGATTTATTTAATTTAGAACTTAAAATAATGCACAATTCAAAATTAAGGCTGAAATTAGTTTTAATCAAACTAATTTCTTGAATAGATTTTTTACTAGCAATACAATTGCTAGTTCTCCACCTCTGGGGAACAGTAGTGAAGCCCTTTAGGGTTCCCCTGAGGTGCAGTATAGTTTGGAACAAGACTAATAAATTTAGCTAGTACTATGGAGATATTACAACTACTAGTTCTTTATAAGAAATGACTACATCGCTTTAAAGGTAGAGTTAATTATTTATTAATAATATAACTTTTAAACCTATGTTAATTTTATTGATTATATCTTTGATTTTGCTTACAATTTATATAGTGATAGTTTTGGGTTTATTTCAACATTTATACATGATAGTTCTAATAATAAAGAGGAGTGATTACATTGAAAACTATTGGAGTATTAACTAGTGGAGGAGATTCTCCTGCTATGAATGCAGCAATTAGAGCTGTAGTAAGAATGGGTACAGATAGCAATTTAAGAGTATTAGGAATACAAAATGGATATAATGGTCTTATTCATGGAGACGTAATGGAATTAAATAGAAGCTCTGTAGCGGATATAATTCACAGAGGTGGTACTATGCTGAAAACTGCTAGAAGTGATGATTTTAAGACTCCTCAAGGAAGAGAAAAAGCTATTAATGTTATGGAAGTTTTAAAAATAGATGGATTAATTGTTATAGGTGGAGATGGATCTTTTAAAGGAGCACAACTTTTATCAGAAAATGGAGTGCCAACTATAGGAGTTCCAGGTACAATAGATAATGACTTGCCTTATACAGAGTATACTATAGGTTTTGATACTGCATTAAATACAGTATTAGATGCTATAAATAAAATAAGAGATACATCTACTTCACATCAAAGAGTTAGTGTTATAGAAGTTATGGGAAGAGAATGTGGTGATTTAGCACTTCATGCTGGTATTGCTGGTGGTGCTGAAAGTGTAATATTACCTGAAAAAGAATTCAATTTTGATGAAATATGCCAAGCAATTTTTGAAGGGAAGAGACGAGGAAAACTACATAATCTAATTATATTAGCAGAAGGTGTAGCAAAGAATATTGGTGGAGCTCACCAATTAGTAGAAAAAATTGAGGCAGTTACAGGTATTGAAAGTAGAGCTACAGTGCTTGGATATATCCAAAGAGGTGGAAATCCTAGTGCATTTGATAGAGTACTAGCTTCAAAATTAGGTGCAAAAGCAGTAGAACTATTGATACAAGGTAAAGGTGGCAGAGTTGTTGGTATGAGAGAAGGCAAAATCATTGATATGGATATCAATGAAGCTCTTAAAATGAAAAGAAGTTTTGATGAGAAGCTATATAATATATCAAGAGCTCTATCTTACTAATATATAATCCTAGCAACTAAAGGATGGGCATAATTAAAGGAGGAAAAAAGATGAAAAAAACAAAAATAATATGTACAATTGGACCAACTACTGACGATAAAGAGATAGTTAAAACCTTAATGCAGTCAGGAATGAATGCAGCAAGATTAAATTTTTCTCATGGAAGTCATGAAGAGCACAAGAAAAGAATTGATATGGTTAAGGAAATAAGGGCAGAATTACAAAAACATACAGCAATAATTTTAGATACTAAAGGACCTGAAATTAGAACTCACAAATTTAGTAATGATACTGTTGAACTTAAAGAAGGTACTAACTTTACCATATATTGTGGAGAAGAAATTTTAGGTGATGAAACTAAATGTTCCGTAACCTATGGCAACCTTTGTGAAGATGTAAATGAAAATGATATTATTTTAATCAATGATGGACTTGTAGCTTTAGAGGTTCAAAATATAGAAGAGAACAAAATTAATACTTTAGTTAAAAATACTGGAGTTATAGGAAATAATAAAGGGGTTAATGTACCTAATGTTGCAATAAACCTTCCTTCATTAACAGAAAAGGATGTTTCAGATTTAATATTTGGTATAGAAAATGAAATAGATATAGTTGCAGCATCTTTTATAAGAAAGGCTTCTGACGTTTTAGATATAAGAAAAGTACTAAGTAAGAATGGTGGAGAAGATATTCAAATATTCTCAAAAATAGAAAATAGACAAGGTGTAAATAATATAGATGAAATTATAAAATTTTCTGATGGTATAATGGTTGCTAGAGGAGACCTTGGGGTTGAAATACCAACAGAAGAGGTTCCTGTAGTTCAAAAAATGATAATAGAAAAATGTAATGCTGCAGGAAAGCCAGTTATTACAGCAACTCAAATGCTTGATTCTATGATTAGAAATCCAAGACCAACAAGAGCGGAGGCATCAGACGTTGCTAATGCAATATTTGATGGAACAGATGCAATAATGCTTAGTGGAGAAACAGCTAATGGTAAATATCCAGTAGAAGTTGTTAAGACAATGGCTCAAATAGCAATAACTTCTGAAAAACATATAAACTATGAGTCGTCACTATCTAAGGGCCAAATGAGTCATATCCCTAATGTATCAAATGCTATAAGTTTAGCAACTTGTGCTACTGCTAAAGAATTAAATGCATCAGCTATAATTACTGCAACTCAAAGTGGTCACACTACAAGACAGGTTTCAAAATATAGACCAGAATGTCCTATAATTGCAGTTACTCCTTATGAAAAAGTTGCAAGAAGTTTAGCTTTAAACTGGGGTGTATATGCAATACAAGCAGAAAAAGTAGAAAGTACAGATGAGCTTATGGATAAATGTGCAGAAGTTGCATTGGAAAGAGGATATGTATCTAAAGGTGATCTTGTAGTTATGGCAGCAGGAGTGCCTGCAAACTATGTAGGAAGTACTAATATGATGAAAGTTCATATAGTAGGAGATATATTGCTTAAAGGTAAAGGAACAGCAGATGTGCCTGCCTTCGGTACAGCTTTATACGCAAAAGATGCAAAAGATGCTATAAATAACATTCAAGAAGGAGATATACTTGTAGTAAAAAGATTAGGTAGAGAATTTTTAGATGTATTAGATAATGTAGCTGGAATAATTGTAGAAGAAGATGAGATGAGCACAAGTGTTGTATTAGAATGTTCATCTAGAGATATTCCAATTATATATAGTGCAGTAGATGCAATATCAATTATTAAAACAGGTTCTTTTATAACTATGGATTCTAAACGTGGATTAGTTTACAGTGGAAGAACAAATATAAGTTCTTAATCCATTTTATGTATAATATTATAAATATGTGGACATTATTCTAAATGGAACATATAGGCAACTGATTTTTATTATTGACACCCTATTTGGGTGTTATTTTTTTATGTACAAAAATAAATTTTATTATAAAAAATTAATTTTAAGCATAATTGTTCTATTTATTGTGAAATGATAATTGGATAAATTTACATATATTCTTCTATGTATAAAATTTAAATTTCTACACAAAATAGATTCATAGATTTATAAGTTTAAAACTTTATGTTTGACTTATAAACCTATTTAAGAGAGCCTGGCTATTATATATAGTTAAGCTATTGTAAAGCCTGGTTCTCTATATAAAGGTAGAAGCATGGAAGAATAGGAGTGATATTATGAATGGACCTTTAAGTTGTAGTGCTGAAAATTGTGTACATAATATGGCAGGACTATGTGCAGCTAATACTATTCAAGTATTAGGATCAAATGCTCATAGTAGTTCATTAACTCAATGTGGAACCTTTGCTGAAAAAGGATTAAAAAACGCTATTTCAAATGTATTTAATATGAATATACCAGGAGAATTAAGACAGGCGTTTACTAATTCATCTATAGAAATGAGCCCACATATAGAATGTGATGCTGTAAGCTGTACATATAATATTGATAAAAAATGTTCAGCTGATTATATACAAATTCATGGACCTGGTGCATTAACCAGTGCAAGAACTCAGTGTCAAACTTTTAAACAGTAAAATCTCAAAAGTTCTCCAGTGATAAAGCATAACCTCCTAAAATGACATGTTGCATTACGCAGCATGTCATTTTTAATTAGGCATCTTCAAAAAAATAATAAATCAGTATGTTAGCCTATTTTCTATCATACTGCGTTGTCAGAACCTACATATAGCACCACTATGAGTAGAACCTAACGCCTTGTCTGATAAAAAATATACCAACATCTTTGATCTATTATTTTCTTTCAGATGCCTTAGGCATTTTCAAAAAATAATAAGTCAGTATGTTAGCCTATTTTCTATCATACTGCGTTGTCAGAACCTACACATAGCGCCACTATGAGTAGAACCTAAGGCCTTGTCTGATGTGAGGAATTTAAGAGCTTTGGTTTATTATTTTTATGGTTGAAATTGTTTCTTTCTGTTACAATAAGTAGATGGGTTAGAATCAATATATAGATAAACTACCTTAAAAATTAATTTATAGCTAAATATAGCTACACTCTTAAGTATTTCAATTCACAATTCACAATGCAAAATTCAAAATTAAGGTGGAAATTATTTTTAATCAAAATAATTTCTTTAATAGATTTTTTAACTAGCAATACAATTGCTAGTTTTTCACCTCTGGGGAACAGTAGTGAAGCCCTTTAGGGTTCCCCTGAGGTGCAGTATAGTTCGGAACAACACTAATAAATTTAACTAAACTATGGAGAGGTTACATTTGCTAGTATTTTATTGTAGCGGCGAACAGTGTTCGCCACATAATAACTAGCAATTGCATTGTGAATTGATTAAATAATTACTATCAATGAAAGGTGATAAAATGGCAAATTTAAAAAGTTATAATACAGCAGTAGAAAAAAACAAAGAATATATACTTCAAATAGAAAGTAATGGACACCAAGGTGAAGGTGTAGGTAAAATAGATAATTTTACTATATTTATAGAAGGGGCACTTAAAGGAGAAGTAGTTAAAATAAAAGTAATTAAAGTTAACAAAAACTATGGAATAGGTAAGCTCTTAGAAGTAATATCTCCTTCAGAAGAAAGAGAGAACCCTATTTGCTCTATTTACAAAAGATGTGGTGGATGCAATCTTCAACATACGGGCTATGAAGCTCAGTTAAATTTTAAAACTGAAAGAGTAGAAGAAGTTATAAAAAGAATAGGAAAGCTTGAAAATATTAAAGTACATAAAACTTTAGGTATGAAAAATCCATATAACTATAGAAATAAAGTACAACTTCCTGTAGGAAGAAGTAAAGATGGCGAAGTGGTTGTTGGATTCTATGCATCAAGAAGCCATGACATAATAAATATGGAAAAATGCCATATACAAGATGAAGTAGCAGATAAGGTAGTAGAATTAACTAAAAGATGGATAGAAAAATACAATATAGAAACTTATAATGAAGAAAATCATAGCGGACTCGTAAGACATATAATGATCAGAAAAGGTTTTAAAACCGGAGAGATAATGATAGTTGTGGTAACTAATGGGCAAAAGTTACCGCATAGTAATGAATTTGTAGAGCTTATGACAGAAAATATAGAGGGAGTAGCTTCTATAATTCAAAATATAAATAAAAATAAAACCAATGTCATATTAGGGGAAAAGTCAAAAACACTATATGGAAAAGATACTATAACAGATTTTATAGGTGAATTTAAATTTAACATATCTCCACTATCTTTCTTTCAAGTAAACTCAATACAAACAGAAGTGTTATATGAAAAAGCTCTAGAATATGCAGATCTTACAGGCGACGAAACAGTCTTCGATGCTTACTGTGGAACAGGAACAATATCCTTATTCCTTTCTCAAAGAGCTAAAAAAGTTTATGGCGTAGAGATAGTACCTGAAGCAATAGAAAATGCAATAGAAAATGCCAAGACAAATAGAGTAACCAATGCAGAATTCATAGTTGGAGAAGCAGAAAAGGAAATACCAAAACTAATAGACAGTGGCATCAAAGCAGACGTAGTAGTAGTAGACCCACCAAGAAAAGGCTGCGAAGAATCACTACTCCACGCAATAGCTAAAATGTCCCCACAAAAAATAGTCTACGTATCCTGTGACCCAGCAACTCTTGCAAGAGATTTAAGAATATTAAGTGACTTAGGTTATAAAACTTTAGAAGTGCAGCCGGTGGATATGTTTCCTCAAACGGCTCACGTTGAGAGTGTTGCCTTGATGTCAAAGGTTGAGAAATAGGGACTACACAAATGCTGATAAATAAAGGATTTCCAAGATTGGAAGATTTTCGGCTCGATGTCTAGCAGTGCCTTTTAACCTCGGAAATCCTTATTTGTATTTATCGAGGAAACATGCCGACTGTAAAAAAGTGTGTGGGGTTGAGTTGACAGATTAGATAACTTTGTGGGGTTGTGGAGATAGGATTACTGTAAAAATTACTGTTGAAGAGATTGAAATATAGAATAATAAAATCCACTATACATGTAATTGCAATAAAATATCCTGAAACTCAACAAAATATTTAATTTTTAGAGAATGTATGGTATAATAGTTTAGTAAACGACTTGTAGGAAAAGGAGGTCGTGGTATGGCACGTTCATATAACAAACTTTGGAAACTCATGATTGATAAGAAAATGAATAAAACGCAGTTACGAACTGCAGCCAAAATCAGTTCGAATGCTATGGCAAAGCTAGGGAGAGATGAATCTGTTTCATTAGAAACACTCGAGAAGATATGTGAAGCATTACATTGTTCCCTCGATGATATTATTGAATTAAGTATAGACGAGAAGGGTGAAGGAAAGTAATATGCAACAGATGAATTTATTTTCGGTATTAGATAAAGGAAAAATATTTAGTGAAATATGTGATATCTTGGGATGCGAGAACAATACTCCAGCATGGCCAGATCGTTTTGGTATAGCAATAAAAAAATGGTTAAAAGAAAATAACATTCCGCCTATCAGGACATTAAGCCTGTTTTCTGGAGCAGGAGGTTTGGATATTGGCTTCTCTGATGTTGGATTTGATATTGTAGATTCAGTAGAAATTGAGCGTAAGTTTTGTTATACTTTGGAATTAAACACTGGAGAAGGCAGACGTTTCAATAATTCCAAAGTCAATTGCATTGATATACGGGAATTTTCTGGTAAAGATTTAGGAAAGATTGATTTTATTATTGGTGGTCCCCCATGCCAGACATTTAGTGCAGCAGGACGTAGGGCAAACGGAGTTTTAGGAACAACAGATGCTAGGGGTGTTTTGTTTAAAGAGTATGTCCGTTTGCTTGAAGAATTGTCCCCTAAAGGATTCCTTTTTGAAAATGTATACGGAATTATCGGGGCACAATGCGGAGAGGCTTGGAAAGAAATACTGCAAGCATTTTCTAATGTCGGTTACAAACTTTTTTATAGAATCGTTGATGCAGCAGATTATGGTGTACCACAGCACAGAGAGAGACTAATAATAGTAGGCTTAAAGGATGGGAATTTCAAATTTCCAAGGCCTACGCATGGACCTGACTCGTTGGATGAAGAACCTTTCTATAATGCAGAAACTGCGATAGAGGGCGTGATATCTACTGAAGCAGATGAATCAAATAGATTAGGTGGAAGATATGCGCATTTGCTTGATAATATTCCTCCAGGACTAAACTATAGCTTTTATACTGAAAAAATGGGGCATCCAAACCCGATATTTGCTTGGCGCTCTAAATTTTCGGATTTTTTATACAAGGCTGATCCCAATACTCCAGTGCGAACAATTAAGGCATCTGGAGGAGCATATACAGGTCCCTTACATTGGGATAATCGATTCTTTAATTTAGAAGAATACAAAAGATTACAAACATTCCCGGATGATTATCAAATCAGTGGAAGTAAGCAAATTGCGGTAAAACAAATAGGAAATTCTGTACCACCACAATTGGCAAGAATGATGGCAATTGCAATCTGCCAACAAGTATTTGATACTTGTTTTCCTTTTGAACTATCATTGCTTGAGGATAGCGAGCAACTTACCTTTAGAACCCGTAAGAGACAATTGACAAGCATTTATCAAAAGAAGGCGGAGAAGGCAATAAAGGCTCTCGCGGACAGAAAAGAAGGCTTGCCAGATTCTTGCGAATATTACTGCCAAATGGAATCTAATTTTAATTTCAAAGAAGTGACAGCTGACAAGGCGAATTTTAAAGTGATTGTCCAATGGAATAAGCAGTTGCAGATTGAAATTCATGAGTTGGATGAGACTAACTCAGAGGAATATACAAAAATTAAAATAACTTCTCGTTATGGTAGTTGGACTCTGGGTGTTGATGAAGTAAACTTAAGTATTTTTTCTAAGAGAAAAATGGCTTATACGGCTGCATGGAAAGCCTTTGAGTATGAGTTAATACGGAACGCTATCAAAGCAGATTTGGTGCAGTTAAATGGATACTATCAATATACACCAAAACTGCTGTGCAGATGCGAAATATCGGAAAATGTAATATATGGGGATGTATTGAAGAGCGTTGTTTCTGGAGAAAATGTTGCAGTTTTGATTACTACTGCAGAGTTGGCACAAAGTTGGAACGTCCAAGAAGATGAAGTGATTAAGATAGCTGAGCATTTGAAGAGTATAGGATACGAGATCAGAAATAATGTTACAAATCCGCAGATAGAGAAAGATAGCTGGCTAATACCTTATGCGTTTCCAACCTTAACACAACTTAGCGTACAGCTTTGGAAAAAATTAAGATAAATTTTGAATGGGGGATTTGATATGCCTGATAATATAAATGAAAAACACCTTGATGTTTATGAGAATAGATACGAATTACACGATGAGTCTGAAACCATAGTATATTATCAAGGGTTCCAGAACCAAGAAACTCAGAGACGCTACGCAAAAATCAATGAAACACTGGCAGCTGGATATTTGACGAATAAAATCAATTCGTTGCAGAACGTGGACTTTTCAGAGTTATCTGAATTAAATCAGACACTTTTAAGAAGCATGGTTAATGGAATTACAAGCGAAGTGGGACGTGCTTTGGTTGGTCTTGCTTTTTTGCAGTTAACCATAAAGAGTATTACACCAGAGCAGAGTATTCGCCTGCACAAAGGGACTACGAGAAGAGGCTCATTTTCTTGGGTGGATGGAATTTCAATGAGAACCATTGATTCTACATATAATACACCCTTTTTACGCGAACATGGACTGCTTAATGTAAACAAATTTGGTGTGTTTATGACTAGAAGTCTTGCAGAAAATTATCCATACTCAACCCTATACAAAGCAGAAATGCGTGGTCCTTTCAATGATTGGATTGCTATTGTAGATGCATTGGAAGATGGAACAATGCCACCAGAATTAGGTTTATGCTATTTGATGGCTTTACTTAAAAATAGGTCAGAGAATTTCCAGACGAATGCAGATAAAGCGTGCAGCTTAGCAATGAAAGAAAGCCATAAGTCCTTTGTTAAGATAAGAACGTTGATTGAAAAATTTTTCAATTCAACAGATTACTCTGCCAGGGCATTTGAAGTGGTTATGCACGGATTGTTTCAAGCTATGGATGAGTGTGGCTTCTTGGGTGATTTAGATGTTGTACCTATGTCACAGATGCGATCGGCAAATAAGAAGCATGGAAATATTGGAGATATTGAACTGACTGATAGAAATGTTATTGTTGAGTCATGGGATGCAAAGTATGGCAAACCTTATCTGAGAGATGAGTTGGAAGAACTGAGAGACAAATTACTTACACACCCAGATGTTAAGGTAGCTGGCTTCGTAGTAGACTCTAATGTCGATATGAGGAAAGACATCAAAGAACGTGTTCAAGAAATTAGTCTTGAAACAGGAACGGAAATTTACTTATTTTCTTTTGCAGAATGGTTAGAGTATGAATTAAAAAGTTTGAATGACGAACAAAAGAATCTTCTTGGGCGTATGTGGCTGATAGCTGTAGTAGAATCATTTGCCCAAAAAAGACTGAATGCTGCACCCATTGATGAACCATGTGATGCTTGGATACAAGATTTAATCAGTATTCTTGAATAAAGATCATATGAGGGGATAGCACTATGGCAGGTAATCGTTCATTTAGAGATTATGTGGCAGATAGATTCTATAATGAGATGTTTACTGCCATACAAAGTTACAGCTCAGATAACTATGACGACTTAGACTTACGGTTATACAGAGTTCAAAATATTGGCAGCATAGAATGTCAGATGTAGAAGTTAAGTTTGTGTCAGTTAATGACTTACCGGACATGAAAATAGAATTTGATGTTGCTGTTGAAACTGAATTTGAGGTCCGGGAGTCAGATTATCACTATGATGAATCGGAAAATTGCCGGCAGTGGTTTATGCTGGGATGTTCAGGAGATTTGGATTGCAATTTGGATGATTTCACAATCTCCAGTGTAACTGAGTATAATAGTAAAAATAAACAACCAAAACCTATGTCGGACTCTCTTGTTCCTATGATTCATAAGGAACAACTAGAATCTGTTGCTACAGACTTCCTACGAAGACATTACCCTGAAGCATTGAGAACTCCAATAGCAGTTGAGCCGCAGGTGTTGGCAGAAAAAATGGGACTAACAGTGGAAATGCGAGAGATTACAAACAATTTCTCTGTTTTTAGGCAGATATACTTTCACGATTGTGATACAGAATTCTATGATGAAGACAGTGATGAAATGGTAAAGACCCGTGTGAATGCCCGTACAATAATCATGGACCCAAAAGCTTACTTTCTTCGTAATCTGGGATCAGTCAATAATACCATAGTGTACGAGTGTGTTCATTGGGATAAACATAGAAAAGCATTTGAATTGGAGCGTTTATATAACAGCAGTACCACATGAATCAAGTGCCAGGTAGTCGGGGGTATAAATGAGAATAGTAGAGATGCAACTGACTGGATGGAATGGCAAGCAAATGCTCTCACTCCAAGAATTCAAATGCCTCTTGCCATGTTTAAAACTAAAGCTTTCGAGTTTATTAAGCAATTCCGTATAGAACTTGGGACATCTGAATTTATAGATGTAATGGAGACAGTTATTGATGCCTTGGCTACGTTTTTCTGTGTCTCTCGAACCGCGGCTAAAATCTGTATGATTGATGTTGGTTATGAGGAAGCAATCGGAACGTTTACTTACATAGATGGTCGCTACGTCAAGCCTCATAGATTTAAGAAAGGTGTGCTTGAAAGAAACCAGACATTTTCCATAGGTGCAGAAGACGCTGCCATCCAAAGCATAACTAATCCGGAAATGGCTACTTTAATTAGAGACGGAAGTTATATATATGTAGATTCCCACTTTGTTTTAAACCATTGGGACAAGCCAAGAAGTGAATCTTATTGATAGTATGTATGCATACACCATTATAAATCTTGAAAAAGAGGTGAAGACATCATTTGTAAAATTCAATATCATGAGTGTATACCCTGGGGAGAAGTACAATGACACCTGTATAAATGAAATTGCATTTTTTGGCGATAATTCAGTAAAATCAGAAATTGGAGCAATACAAGGTTCAAATAACACTCAATCTGATACTATATCAAATTCAAATATAATAGACTCTAAAAAAGAATCAAAATCTGAACTAAATGGTGAGCCGAAAATGTATGCCGAATATTACAAGATACTTCAAGAAAGAATTAACTAGTATGGCATATTACCTATTTATGAATATACTGGATCTAATAGTACTGTGGAATTGCTTAATGCAAGTGGGGTCGCATATGCTACTCTATTAGATTTTGATGGAAATGGCATAGAGGAATTATTTATTTGTTATAACAGTACAGAATCAAAAATGGGTAAGTACATTGAAGCCAATTCACCATGTATGTATGAAATATGGGGATATAACGGGTCAAGTTACTTAATAGCCAAAGAATGGGCCACAGTTTTTGGTGGTGGTAGTTCATTAAGAGGTAATCTAGAAGTATATGAATCAGATGAGAAATGCTACGTTGTAAATAATTTAAGAGGAAAAGAGGCAGATGAGACAGGAGTAACTTGGCATTATCGGTATGTATATGGCAATATAATTAATGGAAAATGAGTCAGAAAAGAAATAGTGGAGAGTATTGGAGATAATGGTGAAAAAATTAGTAAAGTTCCCTGGAAAAATTTTAGGACTATAATTAATTTTAATGAATTGAAATATTCAGCAAATGATAAAGAAAAGTTAACAGATTTTTTGAAAAAGCTAGAAAAGCATAACGAATAATTATAATAACATAATTTAACCTGTTGTGCTAAAAGATAATTTTTCATTAATAGGATTATTATTCCACAGTAAATTAGCATAGTAATCCTAAGAATTTAAAATGTTCTTTTAAAAAGTTTTATCCAAATATTAAATCTTTGATTTTCGCAATATTAGGATTAATATTTAAGATTTTATTTATGAAAAAACAAAGATTATGCGCTAAAATTTTGTTTGTTATTCTAGAAACTAGTCCCCACATAGATTTTGCTAAAACTCTTTGGATATTTAATTGTCCAGAAAGCTGAGAAAAAGAAGTTTCAACTCTTCGACGAGCTTTAAAAATCATTCGCCTGAACTGTTTTGAAACTTTAACTTTAGAGTTAGTACGTTTTATAGTTACTAGGTTTATGTGATTTTCAGATTTCAAATGTAAAGCTAGACTTTCTCCAATATAGCCTTTATCTCCGATAACTGTTGTAAATGGAGCGATAGCTGTTAAGTCCCATACTGCGATTCTATCGTCTATATCAGCTGGAGTTAAGATGAAATCTGATATATATCCATCTAGAGCTATGACAGCATGTAATTTAAAACCATAGTAAGTTTGTTTCTTGGAAGCACATTTGCCGTAGGCAGCCTCCGGCTTAAAAGATCTGTGAAAGTGTGCTCTACCAAAAGCGCATACTGGTATAGGCATACTATCTATGATTCTAACCTGATCATGTTGATAGTTAAGGAAACTTGTTAGTTCCTTACGAATAACTTCAACTACTTTAAAAAGAGATTTTCTAGTTCTATGAAATCTTGTTCTAGTGCAAAATTTAGGAAATAAATCTCTTAGATTTTTTCGAGAAAATCCAAACCATGCTTTTTCGGAATCAATAGTTAAAAGTTCACCCACTAAGGATAAAGTTATGATTTCACTATCTGACATTATTGCTTTATCAATATTACGGCGATACTTTATGTATGCTGGAGTTACTTTTTGGTAAATATCGTCAATTATAACATAAATGACAGTAATAAAATCTTTTAAGTTGTTTATTGTTATGGTAGAATTTTTATTAAGCTCTAGCATATTGCTTTCCTCCTATCATTGATTGTTGGTTCTTTTGATGATAGATTAGCAAAAATGCTAGAGTTTTTCTATTTGTAAATATTGCTAGTGATTAACTAGCACAACGAGTTAATTTATATTTAAGATAAATTGCAATAACAAATTGAACTATTTTTTATTACGATTTAATTTTATGAATATTTTTTAAAGAGTGTATATTATATTTACATGTTCCTCAAAAAGTTCTCTAGAGAGTTTTTGTGCAAACTACTTGAGAACGATCCAATTCAGCTGTTTTAAGAGCATTCCCAAAACATGCATCAGGAGGACAGGAACTGTTTATAATCCTATCCGTAACATAGTTTATGAATGTTCTACATTCAAGACGCTTATATAGACGATGAGGGTTCTGACGATTCTTAAGATAAATTGCTTCACCAGTATCAGCAAGATAAACTTCAACTTTTTTTTCTTGCTTAACCTGGGTAGTAGTGCCACGACGGATTTCATTAAGAACAGTATTTATAGGACGATTTAATTCTTTAGCTATCCTATATACTGAAAATCCATCTTTGATGCGAAACTGAGTAGTCATGAGTTCCTCGAAATTCAAATACTTATTTTTGCATGATTCTGTATTATTATTTGTGCAATCCATAGTGATTATCTCCTGTTTAGATTTTGTTTGGCAATTAAGTCATAGTACAGAATAATCCACTATGGAATTTCTTAGTTGAATTTTATTTTGCAATGAGTCGTGCTTAAATGTAAAATTAATCTTTTTAATTCAGATAGGTACCACTAGACAATTTTTATTCAATATAGTATTGTATAATATTTTGGAAAAATAATTAAAGCAAGATTAACGTTCATGCTATTTCTTTTTAGTGCTTGGATGGCAGTATTTAATATTACAATTTAGAGGCTTGGAGGTATATTCGTTGATGAATAATATAAACGTAGAATCTATTAAAAATGTATTTGGTAATGCAGCAGAAAATTATATTCAAATCAGCAAGTTGATATTAGAGGAAATATCAGTAAATAAAAGTGAATATAGTTATATAGATAATTCTATTTTTCAATCTTTATCACTAGAAAATGGTATTGGACAAACAAACAAAGTTATTACTTTTGAAACATTTCAGAGGGCTTATATTGCAACGATTACGGGATATTTAAGGTAAAATAAGTGGATTAAAGGTATTCTAATGGGGATAGAATTTGAAAACTACCATGTTTTTACTTCCTCAATAAGAGGATATCTAGAATCAGCAACAGATTTATATGACGGCCTACATAATGTACCATTTACAATTGCCGAAAATTACAAAATGATGAAAAATGCATTAAGCGGAGAGTTTTTAGAAGGTATTGTTCGTCCAGGTAAACTTGAAGATACATTGATTCATTTTCAAGAAGCAAGAAAAAATCATGAGTATACAGAGGAATTCTATTCTCCAAAATCTGCAAGAAAATATATGGATACTGATCATCTAAAGCATTTAGAATTATATAAATGCTATGGGGAATTATGTCAAATAACACATCCTGCTGGTGATTCTTTAGATGTATTTTTGATTAACCAGGATTACAAATATTCCTTTATTGAAGATGATACAAAAAAAATTAACAAATTTATCGAAGAGCACACTTGGCAGTTTTCTGAACTTTTCATGTTGTCAGATAATTTGTGCTTATTGATTTTAAAACTATTAAACAAGTTCAGTATTAATCAATTATACAGCCACTCGGTTGATAAGGTTAACTTATCAGATATCAAAGCATGGAAAAGAATTGAGAAGATGATAAAGTGATATTATTTTTAGTCATAATTACACATTATTTTGTTCTAACATAAGCTTTTAGTAGACCTAGATGGCTTTTTGAAATATCCTAGTAGGACTCATATGAAAACGTTCTAAGGATCGTACCATCATCGAGATAGCCTGCATTGTGATAAATGTTAGTTACAATCTCTAGATGAGCGAAAGTAATAATTGGAAAAAGCAGTTTAAATGATCTGCTTTCGAGAAAAATACCCTTCCGCAAAGGAATCAGTGGGTTTCCACGACATCATTATTGTCTCCTCAAGGCATGTTGAGTGCTGTGTGTCGCTTGTAAGAGAAAAGAAATAAAAGTTGAGGATAAAGGAGTAAAGTGTACCCTAGTTGAATGGTACTTTATTAATGAATATCTTAATCATACTAAAGCTTTTTATAGGTGGTGAAATTATAATGTTAACAGAGCGAGACTTAAATAAATACTTCAAAGATAACAAAGGAATTGAAAGTAAATTTGGCTTAATTAGTATCAATTCTTCCGATAAAATTGGACAGGGAGGTAATGGGTTAGTATATAAGGCAACATTAGGAGTAAATGAATTTGCGATTAAATTTTTAATGAATTACAACAATGATAAGTATAAAAGATTTAAAGCGGAATATTTGAATGTAAACATTGCGAGAAATAAATTAGTTAATTCAGTTAATAATATCTATTTTGATGAGCTGAAAGTCAATGAAAATATTATTCCTTACATAATGATGGAGATGTACGAGAAATCGTTAAGTCAAAAAAGAAGAGAGATTAATGATAATTTTTCATGGAAAGATGTAAATGAGCTAATGAATTTTCTATTTGAGTCAGTTAAAAGTATTCATGATAGCAATATTATTCATCGCGATTTGAAGCCGGAAAACATTCTTATTGATACAAAAGGGAAATACCATATAGCAGATTTTGGAATTGCTTATTATAATCCGAGTGAGTTTGAGGTAAAGGGTGAAACAAAGAAAGGTGATAGGTTAGCAAATTTTGAGTTTTCTGCTCCTGAACAAATTAACAGCAAAAATCAAATTACTCAAGCTGCTGATATTTTTTCAATGGCTCAGATAATATATTGGTTTATCTTTGGGCATGTACATAAAGGGACAGGAATGAAAAATATAAATGATAAGTTCGCAAACAATGAAGCTATTGCATTACAATGCATTTTATCAAAGTGTTTGCAGAATGATAAAGAAAATAGATATCAATCAGTTGATGATGTAATAAATGAATATAATAAAAACATAAAGGAATTAGCAAATGAAAATAAGAATGATCCATTTAAGGATATGAGAACTTTTAGTGAGATAATGAGAAGTGTAAATCCTGATTTTTATGGATTTTCAATAATAGATAATAAATTTGAAATAGAGGAATTGTTTCAAAAAATAAGCAATGGTGACTTTGACCAGCCATTATGGTTTAATACTGGAAGTAGTAATAGTGATTTAAAAAAAATTGAAAAACTAGATAATGGGAATTATTCAATAGATGGTATGGAAATAAATGTTATAAAAGTATGGGGTAGTGTTTCAGATACACTTTATAATGATTTGTGTATCATAGAAACTTCTGTGATTGAGCCGTACAAAATCGATGGTAAAGAGTATGGCAATGTAGCTATAGTAAATAATGATATTATGTTACCTATTGAAAAACTATATTCAGGATTTATAAAGATTAATAATAAAGTCATTTCTACAAGAGATGTTGAGATTGAAGAAAGATATATTTTTGATGAAAATAAATATATATTAATTGGTCCAGAATATAATTGTGTAAATATGGAAAATAATGATAGTTTAATTGAAGAATTACAACATATAGAAGAATTAAATAGTGATATTATACTGAGTTTCAAGAAGAATATATCTAAAAATAAATCACTAGAAGTTAGACTAAGATTGTAAAGTGAATCAAATCTAATGTATTTAGAAGGGGGATAGTTATGGATACAATTGTTAAGTTTTGTATGGTAAATACTAAAAATAGTATTGAAAATAGGAAAAACTATTTAGAAAATATGATGAGAAAATTTGTTGACAGTGGTGATATTTTGGAAATTGTACCTTATGTATTTGAAGGTCCATTTGGTGGAAATATTCAACAATCGTGTATGTGGGCCCAAGATGATAGTTTTGAGTATAAAATCAGACATAAAGAAAATAAAAAAAATGTATTTTTCATGATTAGTTTTTCCTTCGAAACCTATGATTCTTCAGAACGACTATCAATAGAGATTTCATCTAAAGATTATGTTGTGGAAGTTAAAGATCAAAAGAGCTACTTAGAAAGACTCAAAGAAATGATGTCAAAAAGACTTTTAGCTGATTGGGAAAAATGTATATGGTTATATGACCGGGAATCTGAAGTTTTTGCTACTGAGCTGTATCCTATGATTCATAGAACAGAAAATAAAATGAGACATTTTATAAATGAGGTAATGATAGTAATTAAGGGTGTAGATTGGTGGGAAAAGTTAGTTCCGAAAAACATTAAGGCAAAGCTTAAAAAATCAAAAACAAAAGACTCAACAGACAGTAGTAAAGATAAAATTTCAACATATAAAGCATTAGCGCCAGCTTTTAGACATGTAGATGAAAAAATGCTGTTAATTGATGTTGGAGATTTACTCTCAATTATAACTCTTAAAGAAAGAAAACTATCAACTATAAATAGTACAAAAATAAATTCAATTATTAATGGATTAGAAGAATTTGACTTCAATGCAATACAAAGCGAATTATGTAAATCAGCAGAGGTGTCATTAGATTTATGGCAAGACTGTTTTTCAAAATATCTATCTGAAGCTTTTATTAATAATTTTAGGAAGTTTGAGGATAATCGTAATCATATAGCCCACAACAAGATGATTAATAGACAAGCATTCGAGAGTATTCGTGACAGTATAGAAGTTATATCTGATGAATTAGATGTAGCAATGAATAAATTCAAAACGGAAAATTTGCCACAAGAGATTATTTCAATAATTGAAGAAGCTGAAGCGGCAGAAGAGCAAGAATATAAAGATACTTTGGAAGAGATAATAGAAACTGAAACAGGCTTAACTCGTAGAAATAGGGATGAGATAATAGGGATGTTTGATGAGTACATTTTAGAATTTTATCATTCTCTTGAATCCAACTTTTCATTTAAAGCTGATATAGAATTTTCTAATTTCAGTGGAATTATTTATCAGGATGAGGAACAGGAGTTATTTAGAGTTAAGTATAAGATAACTGATGATGAACTGATAGTATGTTGTAAACTTGACATTAATGACAATTGGGGAGATGATAGTAGGCTTAATCTTAAGTGGTGCCATGGAGAGCATAATGTTGAGTATTCGATTGGCTATTCCAATGGAGACTATGAGTATAATTCTGAACAAGGTTATTATATGCCTCACAATGATGAAGTGTTCGAACAAGAGTTATTTGAATACGCGGTTAATGAAATAATGGAGTATATTGAATTGAATTTTCAGAACATGAGAGAAATAATCGATTCTACTATGTATCGGATTGTGAAGGATGGAGGGAATTCCCCAGTAGCAGATTTGTATTGTTATGAATGTGGTGAAGAATATATTTGTGTTGATGAAACAATTGCTAAAAAGGGTTTATGTTTAAATTGTGGTCAAATGAATGATATCTGCGAGTGTGAGAGATGTGGAAATTATTATGAAGGACGTGATTCAGCTTATGAAGATGATGAACCTAGACTTTGTGATATTTGTATGAAGCACTATGCAAATGAGTGATTGGTTTTATTATAAAATAGAATAACAGATAATATCAATATCATCAACCCAATCCCATAAAATTACAACAGAACTTATCTATCATATCTACTCAAGGCATGTTGAGACGGTCGTACTTCTTTCCCACAAAAATGCTGATACACATATCAACGTAAATGTGTAATTTAGTGAGAGACGATGGAAAGTCCCTATGGAGAAAATAGCCGAAAAAGCGGAAGAATATAAGCCAAGTGAAAGAGTTACCTACAAAATGATAAAAGAGTATGTAGAAAGCAAATATAGCTTATATCGAAGAAGTAAAAAGGAATTTGGGGTTGCCTATGTATAGGGACGGTTCATAATTATAGTCTTAAGTAAATTTAGATTATAGAACTAAATTCACCAAGAAAAGACTGCGAACAATCATTACTTCAAGGTATAGCTAAAATGTCACCACAAAAAAATAGTCTACGTATCCTAAATCCATACACCCACTGCTTGCAGCGGAGGTGTTGATATTAAGGTAGAGACATATAATCATATAGATTATGAAGTAATTGACGTAGTATAGGAGCAGTAATAATTTTGTGTAACAAGCCCATTTATCAAATTGGGATTGTTTTATTTATTTACTTAACAATTAGAAGTATAATGGAAATATATGCCCTTAAAAATGTTAGTTTGTTTAAGGAGGGAAGAGAAATGATAATTAGCCAATTGAAGCTGAGTAGAAGAGATAGAGAGTATAAACTTTGTCCAGAGCATATACGAGATAGCGTAGTTTATAATTACTTGTTCAAAGGTGAATCACATAGATGGCTAGATGAGAATGTTATTGGTCAAAATTCTTCCTATAGTAGAGGATATATGGCTATGGGTATATTACATTATTTTGGGTTAGCAAATGACCATAAGGGAATTTTCAAAGACAAGAGCATTCATGAAGCTATATCAATTTTGGAGGAAAGCAATGTCTCAGACTTTAGCAAGATAGTTATATCGCTTTATAGATATTATCATAATGATTATACATTGGATGGGATCGAGTACTTTACCCCCTCAACGGACTCACCACAAATAGTTAAAGAAGTTGGAACGTCACAATATACTGATGGGGTTCGAATCGAGAAAGAATATCATAATATTTTAAATCCATTTGGGACAAAATTTTATACTGAGCGTGGCTCAGCTAGACCGATTAAAGTAATGTTCAATAATAAAATCTTTGATGCAGAATATAGATATGAAGGACAACTTGATAAAAGCAAAGAACTTCAAAGCATTCGATTTAGGAAAGAGCTTAAATCAGAATTCAAAAGAGTTTTTCCTGAACTCAATGGAACTTTCACTATACAATATGGTTATGACTTGAACCATTTTGTGTTTACTCATCAAGCTAAAGAAATCTACTATCCTGAGGATGAAGAAAATGAGTATTTTGAAGGCAAAATTGCTTTTAGAAAACATAGAACAAGGGAGAGAAATCCAAAAGTTATAAAAAAAGCTAAAGAACGATTCATGAAAATAAATAATGGACGTTTGTTTTGCGAAGCGTGTGGATTTGACTTCTTTGAAGTGTATGGGGAACGGGGGAAAGACTTTATTGAAGGGCACCATACTAAGTTTGTCTCAGAATTATCAGATGGGGATATGACTAGAGTTGAGGATATAGCAATGCTTTGTTCGAATTGCCACAGAATGATTCATAGAAAGTCAGTCTTAACTGTTAGTGAACTAGCAGAAAAAGTTGAGGATATAAAGAGGAAGAAAAGGCTGTGAAGAATCACTACTCTACGCAATAGCTAAAATGTCACCACAAAAAATAGTCTACATATCCTGTGACCCAGCAACAATTGCAAGATACCTAAAAATTCTAAATGACCTAGATTATAAAACCATAGAAATACAACCAGTAGATATGTTTCCACAGACTACGCATATGAAGAACGCAGTGTTGCTACAAAGACATTAAGGCTGGAAATCCTTAATTTTACGCACTTTTACAAGCATATAGTATTTACAAGTTAGGGCGATAAAATCCGTAATAAACAGATAAAAAAATATATTAACGTTTCTGTGACTATTAATATGGAGTGTGGAAACACAAGAGAATAGATTTAGAAGAAAGAGATATTGTGAAAAATATCAAGGGCGCTAATAAGAAGTGCAAAAATTAAAAATATCATTGAAAATCACTTGCTATTTTATGAGAAAAAGTAAGCGATTCTTTATTGATTTTACTAGAATTATAATAAGTTTTTTGATAAAAATATTAAATATACCTATTAGTTGTTTGGCAATATATAATTGTTTTATTATAATATCTAAGCTGTATTTGTTTTTAGGCAATTTATAGAATATGTAAAATAAATAAATGATAATTTAACTTTTAAAGCGTAAATGAAATCCGAAAGTAGTATGTCGGATTCTCTTACTTTTTTCTATGAATTATGAAGGAAAATATAATTATATGTAGAATTATAGTTTATTTAAGAAATTAGGAAATAGTTTATTATGTCCATAATGGAAAGTATAGCTAAGATAAAGATAGAATAAAAATATATTGTTTGGAGAATAAAATGAGCATAATAAAGCGGATTTTGCATGAAAAAAGTAGAATAGATAGATTTGATTTTGAAGAATTTGTAAAGTATACGGTTGATATTTTAGCAAATAGTAGTGAGTTTGATAAAGTGAATTTAGTAAATGAAGTTAATGATATAGGTATTGATATTGTTGCAGAAAAGAAAGAGGAAATATTATTAATAGAAGTAAAAAAAGCAAATTTAATTGGAACAGAATACATATATCAAATGAACAATATTCGTAACAGTAAAGCAAGTGAAAAATATAATAGGAAGTTAGTTAAATTAGTTTTATTAAACAGTGGTGATTTTACAAATGAAGCAAAAGATATAGCAGAAAAATTGAATATAGTTTTATGGGATTATAAAACACTTTTTGAAATTAGGGAGTTTAATAAAAAAAGTAGTGAAGTTTATAAAATAATATATGAAAGAGCACAAGAAGAAATCTTAGTAGATAGACTTAAAAGTATATCATCTGGTAAAAAAGAATGGAGCAATTATCAAAAATGTATAGCTGATATTTTTGAATTTCTCTTTTATCCGTCATTGGATACACCAAGATATGAAATTACTGATTATGATGGCGCAAATAGAAGAGATATTATATTAGAAAATCAGTCTAATTCTGGATTTTGGAAAAATATAAGAGAATTATATAAAGGAGAATACATTGTTGTAGATGCAAAAAATTATTCTGATTTTATAGGAAAAAAACCTGTAATTGAAATAGCACATTACTTAAAACCATATGGTTGTGGAATGTTTGGAATTTTAGCATGTAGAAAAGGAATAGAGGATTCAGCATTTTATGCTATGAAAGAGCAATGGATTGGAAATGGTAAATTAATAATATGTCTAGATGATGAAGAAATAATGGAAATGCTAGATATAAAAAGAAATAATGGAATTCCAGAAGAAATAATTAAGAGAAAGATTGCTGACTTTAGAATGAAACTATAGGAATATCAAGATGATTATATGAATTGGATTAACAATGAGGATATAAAATAGTGAGTTAAAGGATTTAAGTACGCCAAAAGAAAAGCGGAAAAGTATTTTTTAAACATAAACACACTTATAAAAATTTCTATAAAATTAGGTAAATTTCCAAATCAATTTTAGAAACAAGCAGATAAGCTTCTCATTTTCAATGAAGTCTCAGGAATTTGTTTTATATAAGGGATGGTTTATAATTATATCTTAAGTAAATTTAGATTATATAACTAAACCCACCAAGAAAGGGCTACGAAGAATCATTACTTCAAGCCATAGCTAAAATGTCACCACAAAAAATAGTCTACGTATCCTATGACCCAGCAACCTTTGCAAGAGAGCTAAAAATTCTAAATGACCTAGATTATAAAACCATAGAAGTACAACCCATAGATATGTTTCCACAAATGGCACATGTGGAGACAGCAATCCTATTGCAACGCCGAAATGCCTGAGAAATAGCGGGTTTGCAGAACTCCAGACGGAAGGTAGGTTTAATGGGCATCTTTTTTATCTCAAGAGAGATAGAGACAGTTTACTTACTTAATACAACAAAATAAATTAAATAAAAATGCACTCATTTATTAATGGGTGCATTTGCTGTAGATAAATGAATGAATATTTTGAAAATTTTAAGTTTTTGGTATATAATGGAGATTGATAGATATAAGAACAGTATCAAACGAAAGGAGTAGAAGATAATAAGAATAATCTGAAAGCTCCATAAAATAAGGTTAGAGATTCTGAGATTATAATATTATGAGGAGGAAATAAAAATGAGCAAATATGAAAACGCGATAAAACTTATGGAGGAACGTTGCGGAAATGGTAAAGAAGAAGTTATTGCCCTTGCGACAATATCACTATCCCAAAACGCTGCCGGCAATCCCCGCCCTGCTGTCCGTATGGTTTGCGCTTATTATGAAGACGGCGTATTTTATGTTTCCACGGACGCAAAAAAGAATAAAATGCTGCAAATTGAGAAGAACAACGAGGTTTCCGTCGGTGGCTTAGGTTGGTACGCTTTCCAAGGTACAGCTGAAAATCTCGGTTGGGTCAAGGACGAGAAAAATGCAGAAATCAGAGCGAAATTTAAAAAAATCTTCGATTGGTTTGATGAAGTTGGCGACGAAGACAATCCGAACTCAATCGTTCTGCGTATCTCCCTAACAGAGGGTACGATTATTGACAACGAAGAAAAATACGGTGAATGTCAGTATGAAATTGATTTTATCAATAAAACGGCGAAATAAATCCGTAAAGAATAAGCAGTTTCTAACTTGAGGGCCAAAAAACACCACTATTTGATTATCAATATTTTCTAACTTAGTTTCCTGAAACCCAACATCAAACAGTTTATTGTTGGGTTTTTGGCGTATTTGAAAGGTGTTTAAAAAAGTTTAGTCTATTGCTTGACACAAGCCTATGATGAGATTGGATTATTAAAACCTGTAAAGGTCGATTTATTTACAGGATATAGAATGTATTCTGCAGAACGGATACCGGTGCTTCAAAAAAATTGTTTTATTAAGAGATACTAAATTCACTACATTAGAAATAAAAGATGTAATACAAAGATGTAATGAGGTAGACATATTAGAGGAATTGGAAAAAAGAAAATACAAATTATCGCAGGAATTCTTGTTTCTATTGCGGCATGGGCGAGTGAACAAAGGTATGACGATAAAACACCGTACTGGAGAACACTTAAAACTAATGGTGAGTTGAATCAAAAATATCCAGGTGGTATTGAAGTTCAAAAAGAGAATTTGGAGGCAGAAGGTCACAGTATGTACGGGTTCTGCTCTTTTAGCAAAAACGGGGTTATTAGACGGACGAAAAGCAACTTCAAATAAAAGAGCATTCGATTGAGTGATGTCTATAAACTCAATCGTAGACTGGATTACTCGTGCCAGATGGGTTGTAGATGGAAAATTCTATACTTCATCCGGCGTGTCAGCAGGGATGGATATGTCTCTCGGATTTATTAATGATAGGCTTGGAAAAGAAATTGCGGATGAAACTGCAAATGCCATAGAGTATGTTTAGAATTCCGACAAAGATAGCGATTTGTTCGCCCGATAGCAAATTGACTTCTAAATATATCCTGCCGCCAAGGGATACCAGCTTAATACGGCATCTTTTTTATCTCCTTAAGGCATGTTGAAACAGTGATTTTGATGCAGAAACAGTTTTTTTAGAGATGCTACTTAAATTAATAACAGGGGTTGGTTATTTTAAACAAGTATGTAATAGGAATAAAGGAGTGATTATTAATGAGGAGTGCTAAAGAAAGTAACAACTTTCCATATAGTATGAGTACTATTTGTTATTTTGAGGTGGATAAGAATGGTAATGTATCACAAATTCCACACAAAAACAAGTCAGACCGAGAAAAGGTTCTGGAAGCTTATCAAAGAGCAAAAGATAAAATTACAACATTATATGCTGTATGGCCAGGTAATTGGAGGAGTGATTTGTTCATAATTGATGATCTTGATGCTTTTGCGAAGGAATTGGGTTTGATGGATTTCTAAGCACAAGGATAGTTTCTATTGAGTGATACGAACAATGAGATAATTGCTTATACTTGTTTCTATGTAGAAGACATTGTTGTGAAGAGAGAAGAGATTAATAAAGAGAGATGATTTTGAGTTATAAAGAACATTTATAAGAAATATACATTGCCCCAAGGGCGTACCAGGCTCGACGGTCATCAGAATTGCAGCAACAATGCATGTGGAGACAGTTGTACTTCTTTCCCACAAAAAAGCAGACAAATATATTAACGTAAAAGCAGTTGACACTGAAAAAGGTAGATGCAATACCTTAAAACATTTTCAAGTAATTTAACAATTAAATATGAAAACAAAAAGTTGTTTGCTCTGAGTAGGGTAGACAGCTTTTTTATATATGCAAATGTTAATCATGCTTTAGGGAAGAATATCTGGATAAAGAAAAAATAGACTGTCAAGCTGTCTATGTTGCGTAGATTTGTCTATTTCTTGATTTGAAAAAAAGAATTGGTCTACTTATAGGTGTAAAAGCAATTATAAATTCCTTTATGCAATATATAGTTGACATTATGAAATATATGATATACAATTAGGTCATCAGGACAGAAGAAGGAGGAGTTTGGTGAAAAATAAAAAACTCAAAATTGCTAGAATTGAATGTGATATGAGTCAAGAGGACTTAGCAGATATTGTTGGCGTCACACGTCAAACTATTGGTTTGATAGAGTCCGGAAATTATAATCCAACATTGAAACTTTGTATTGCAATATGCAAAGCTCTCAACAAAACATTAAATGACTTATTTTGGGAGGAACCATAATGAAAAGGAAAAAAATCAAAGATGAACGTGTCTTACAATTAAACAACAAAATTCAAAGTGAAGCCTATCTTATAGTGCTATTCCTTGCGGTTGTTTCTGTTTTTATTAAGTCCTATGTGATGGATATGTCCTTCTCACAGTATGCATTTGAGCTTGGTATTATTATTTTATCAATAGCTTACATTGCGGTAAGGAGTATGTTAGTCGGATACGATTTTATGAACAATTCTAAAAGTGGAAAGGTATCAACAGTATCGACTATTTTAATTTCAAGTCTTGTTATAACCATTATAAACGGAATAAGAAACTATTCTGTATATGGCGATAAGTATACTGGAATATTAGATGGACTCTTTATTTCAGTGTTAGTGGTTACTTTTATCTCTGCAGCTATTTTTAATTCTGTTGTATTCGTTATTCTATACTTTTTCAATATGAAAGGGCAGCAAAGGATTGAAAAGAAGCTCAATGAAGGAGATAAACAAGATTAATTGTTTAAATCAAGGGCTTTTCTTTTATTGCAGAAATAAAGAGATTGGAGGAGTAGCATGCAAAAAGATAAATGGATTTTATGTCCTGTATGTGAGAATAAAACTCGCCTTAAAATTAGAGAGGACACCAGACTTGAAAATTTCCCATTATACTGCCCTAAATGTAAACAGGAAACCTTAATTTCTGCCCAACAAATGAATATAGCTGTTATCAAAGAGCCACACGCATAGACGCAGAGCCGATACCTCGTGAGAAACAACTCAATGGTGCCGGTTCTTTATTTTGCTTCTGATCATGTATGATAAAGAAATGGCAAACCAGCAAAAAGAAATATGAAAGGAAATCAATTATGAGTAAGAAATGGATTTTAAGTATTATTACAATGGCAATATTGGGTATGACCCTGCTTATGGGGTGTGGGAATAGAACAAATACAATATCAACGGATTTATCCGCTTTGCAAACAGATATTAGCACTTTAACTGTATCTGAAAATGTGCAGGTTGTAGGGCTTGGAGAAGCAAGCCATGGTGTAAAAGAATATCATCAGATGAAAGCAGAAGTGTTCAAAGCATTAGTCGCAAACAATGGATGCCGGACATTTATTATTGAAGGCGACTTTGGAGGTGCGTTAAAGGTAGATGACTATATTCATGGTGGGGAGGGAACTGCTGAAGATGCTGTTGGAGAAATTGGTTTTGCGATCTATCGCACACAGGAGATGGCTAATTTAGTGGATTGGATGCGTTCCTATAATGAAAGTGCTCCTGAGGGAAAAGACTTGCATTTTTACGGAATGGATATACAGCGATACGATAATAACAAGGAATATCTGTTTTCCGTGTTAGATATAGCGGCACCTGCCTTAAGTAAAAAATATAAAATGGCATTTTCACAATTAACTGATGAAACAAGATTGACTTTAAGTAGTGATGCTTTGGATAAGTCCAAAATGGATGCATTAGGGTTGTTAAAAGAAATGGATGCTACTGAAAGGGATATTGTAAGCATTTCTGGACAAACTGCCTTTGATTTTGCAAGGGAAAGTGCAAATACAATCTATCAGTATAGTGAAATACTGTTGAGCAATAACGCCGAGTATAACTCTTTACGGGATAAGTATATGTCTGATAAAGTAAACTGGTTTCTACAGCATGGAGATGACAGTGTACTCTTTATTAGCGGTCATAACGGACATATTGGAAAAACCTCTGTTTCCGGTTATACTTGCTTGGGCGAATTGCTGACGAACGGCATAGGAGAAAACTATTTTGCTATTGGGACAGATGCAGAGAATACAACATTTAATTCACAAGATAACAATGGAAATTTTAGTGTTATGGAAGTTAAAAACCAAAATGCGTTGAATAGTCAGCTTGGCAATATGGAGAGTAACTTTTATTATATTGATTTTTTAAAAGTAGCTGATAATGAAAATTGGCAAGGGATTTTGAAGGGTCAGCAAAAAATTACAACGCTAAATGTAGGAATATCGGGGTGGCAAAAGCTCTTGAAATCCTTTTATACAACTACCATTGTTCCAAATGACACATTTAACGGAATGATTGCTTTCAAAAAAACCTCTCCTACAACTCTTATTAAATAAATTATATTGACTAAAGTAATTGATAGTTATCGCATAAATAAAACGCCGTTCTGTGGAAATGAACGCCATAACGTTGGACAATGTTTACACTCTGATGATTAACTTTGAAAAAATGTATGATAGAATCAGTGATGAAGGGCGAAAAGTTCTTGTACCTTCTTTAATTAAAGAAATTCAGATATACACCCGTGAAGAAGTAGAAGTGCCACTAAAGTCCATTACCTTTAACTTTCTAGTCTTTAAGTATGGGAGAGAGGTGCAGGAACTTTTGTGGGATAAAGGTAATACGGTGGAGTGTGTAGTTATGTTGCATAAGAAAAACAGTTGAATTTTTTAAGATAAAACTATAAGAATGATCTAAAATTGAGGACATGAGAGCAAAAACTTTCATGTCCTCTTTTGATAGAAAAACACAAAGGTTCTTCTATCTTATATAGATGACGGAGAACAACTTTATGAGAAAGATTATGATTATACCACCTAAGCCTCCAGAACATAAAAGGCTGAAAGCTGTAGCATATTGTTGTATCAGCACATTAGGTTCGGCTCAGAGACTTAACCTTAATTGGCAAATTAAATCATATATAAAGATGATAAGTGAACACCTGAATTGGATTTTCACTGGTGTATTTTTTGATACTGGAAAAAGTGGATTAAGAAGGAATGGAAGAACTGGATTGGAGAAAATGCTAAAGAAGACAACAAAAGGGAAATTTGATTGTATCATAACAAAATTTATCAGCATGGTATTAAGAGATATTATGGAAATATTAAAGATAGTAAGATATTTAAGAGAAAGGAGGATTAATCCAAGCATTGAAATTTATATTTGTTATTAAAATTGTAATTTTTCTCTCATATTAAATATCAATAAGCTGAAAAAATAATTTAGAATCTTCCTTATCTATTGGTAGATAGCCTAATTCATCTATTATTAAGAGTCTATATTTACTAAAGTGTTTAAGACTTGCATCTAATCGATTTTCTAAATTTGTATGGTTTAACTGCTGCAATAAATCATGACATTTGATAAAATACGTATTATACCTAGGGAGCTTCATTAAAAGGTCGTGCCTCAAGTATGATTATTGATATTCAGTCCAGCATGAGATTTGGTAAAGGTCCTGCTTATGAAAAGTGGGGCATAGTTTCCATGCTTGCCGTTTTATGTGTATTCGCAAATGTGATATGTAAACCTGTTATTGATAATGGTTAAGCAATTGTCTCGTCTGCTCTTTAATATAATCAATTACCTCATTTGGCTCTATTACTTTTGCATCTATGCCCAAATGGAAAAAATACTCAGATATAAATGGTATCTCACTTTGATCAACTTCCATATCAACATATCCATTTCCATCTTCAGATGAAATAATGTTGGGCTCAAGCCAAGCTTCACTCCGACATTGTCGCAGCCCTTCCCTTGTCAATTTGACATGAAGTCTAACAGGATTATTTACAACGTGATTGGTTAACCAACTCTCTAAATTTGTCGTAACATTAAACACTTTTTTTGAATCTTCAAAGGATAGGATTCTGTCAACCCTAAATAACCGTATCGTTTTATGCTCCATATCAAAGGCTGGCATGTACCAAAATCCATTATCCGTATATACTCCAATGGGTTTGACTTCCTTTATCTTATCCTCTGTTTTTGATTGATATTTAATAATTACCACATGATTTTTTATTGATGCTTCAATAATTTCCTTCAAATATGGAGAAGGAACACTTCTTTTCTTGCACCAAACTAATAGTACAGATTCCAAGCGGTCAATTTTGTTTTTTGTATCATCTGGAAGACTTACGTAAAGTTTTCTTGATACTGAATCGATGTTTATGCTGAAAGGTAATGATTGAAAATAATTCAGTGATCGGAATGCAAAGAATATGGCAAAAGCTTCATCCTCATCAAATAGAATAGGCGGGAGAGTTCTGTTTTTCAGAGTTCGATAGCCACCATTTCGTCCCTGTTCCGTATAAATTGGAATGCCCATTTCACCCAACTCAATTAGGTAACGATGAGCTGTTCTGAGCGATACATTAAATTCATAAGCTACATCCTGGGCAGTAAAGCTCTGTTTAGTATTTACATAGATGATTAAATCAAATAGCAATTTGGCTTTTGACATCAGTATCTTCCCTCCATTTTAATAACATAAAAATAAAAAAACATGACAATAACTGACATGTTTTCATTATATATTGATATTAGTAAGAAATCAATCTTATGATATAGATTACTTTTATGTGATAGTAGGAGGTAGTATATGAATATTGTTTTAGGAGCTACAGGGCAGATAGGATTTATGTTGGCAAATAATCTTTTTAAGAAAGGTCAACCAGTACGGGCTGTTGTTAGAGATGAGGCTAAGGCCTATGAATTAAAAAAAATAGGAATTGAGGTTTTTGTTGCAGATTATCTCGATAAAGAAGCATTAATAAAGGCTTTTCATGGTGGAAAAACCGCTTTTCTTTTAACACCTGAAAGTCCCAACCCTGAAAATTATCTTGATGAAGTCAATCTGATAATTGACAATTATCGTGAGGCCATACAAGCATCTGGCATCAATAAAATAGTTGGCTTATCTTCTATGGGTGCTCAGCATGAATCGGATACAGGGAATCTAGTTGCATCATACCTGTTGGAACACGCATTTTCTGGACTTAATATTGAACAGATTTTTGTTAGACCTGCATATTACTATAGCAACTGGATTGGATATTTGGAATTAATAATGGCAGAAGGTATCTTACCGACTTTTTTTCCACTGGAAATGAAATTGCCAATGATTTCTCCAATTGACGTTGCAGAGTTTTTAGCTGATGTAATGATTCGAGAAACGCCCCAAGAACGAATATACGAAGTCTGTGGCCCTCAGGATTATAGCTCATTGGATATAGTAAGGATATTTGAGAAAGTACTCAATAAGAATGTTACATTACAGCAAATTTTACCTGATGAATGGGAAAGTACGTTAGAGCAAGCGGGTTTCACATCGGATGGAGCAAAGAATTTTATGTTAATGACAAAGGCTGTAATTGATGGGAGGACAAAGAGTGATACTCCTAATCCGGTTCGTCTTCTTATGAATTTCCAAAGGTTTTTAGAGCAAACAGTGTGATGTGTATTAAATTTATTTGTATTTATTTATGAAATAGAGAAATGTTTTGATACAAAGGAAGTGAAAATATGGAACTAAATACTTTAATTGAATTAAATGATTGGGGCAAAGTCTATAAATATGTAAATAACATTAATGTTAATCCAAAGTATTTTGAGATAGTTAGCAAATACGAGTTAGCAGAGTTAAGTTTTTGTATATGAAGCCTGCTTGATGTTGGATTTTGGAATCAGTTGATTTATTATAACAAAAAGTCTTTTCCTGTGATTTCTATAATGTTTGATGAAATTGATATAGGAATTTATCAAGATGAAGATAATATCAATGTAAGCTACGGAGGCAAAATTAATCATTATAGGGTAAAGAGAGAAATAAAAAATGAATTGGCTGAATTTATTAAAGTTCATTAATAAATTGTGGTTTATTGGCTTGAAGCAACCTTATAAATTGCCTCATTAGATTAATTTAAAAGATAAGTACAAGTTAATGTTAATAATTAAGTAAGAAAAAATGTTATTTCGATGAATCTTGGTATTTGGTATCTATTGATGGCGGCGTACTAGGCTATTGCAACACATATAAAAGCGGATGCTCACATAGGGCATCCGCTTTACTAGATATTAAGTAGTTTTCTCAGAGTTTATCATTTCATTATGCCTAATTGTTACAACCTATGGTTGTATTTTTGATTAGGCATTAAATTTTCCTTGCGAAGAAGTTTAGAATAAATTATAGGAATTGAAAAAAATATAAATATATGTCACGGGATGGAGAGTGTATGCTAACCATATTTTTGATATTGAAGCTAGCTTATAAATAAATTTCTATTAGGCACCTAATGGTATTGGGTAACGTTTTTACAACTATGAACTCATATTATAAAAATGACACAATCCAAGAGGCGTAAATGGCCTAATTACATAGATGCAACTTGAAGTTGGTAAAGTGCATATCAAAAGATATAGAAGAAGACATTGTGTTTTAACAATATTTGGGCATCAAAGCTATCAAAAATAGTTGACAATATTTTTTGATTTGTTATAATTAATCTAAATGTTGAAAATGATAATTAATATCAATGGATTTGTATTCTCTCTGTGCACTATAGTGAAATAAAAATAATTATTATTTAAATTATATATAAAAATATAACGTAGATATTAATTTTGTCAATTCAATAAATTACTTATTTATAAAATTTACATATAAGGAGAAATGTATGAGAAAATTTAAAATTTTTAAATTAACTGCTATTATGGCAATTTGTGCTTTAATGTTGACAGCTTGCACAAATTCAAACAATGAAGCTGGTGGCCCTGAAACTAATAAGCCTGTTGAATCAACGGTTGAAATTACTGATGTTCATGGAACTGTTACTGTTCCTGTAAATCCAAAGAATGTAGTTGCTTTGGATAATAGAACTTTTGAAACTTTAGCTGATTGGGGAATTGAATTAGCAGCTGTTCCAAAGAGTGTAATGCCTGCGGATTCACCATATGTAAAAGATGAGTCAGTTAAAGATATTGGAAATCATCGTGAACCAAATCTTGAAATTATAGCGGCTGTAGACCCTGAACTTGTAATTATTGGCCAAAGATTTGCTGGTTTTTATGAAGAAATAAAAAAAATAGTGCCAAATGCAGCTGTTATTGACCTTAATTTTGATGTTTCTGAGGCAGCTGATAAACCTGGAGAAAACTTAGTAAATGGACTTAAGAATTCTACAATTGCTTTGGGACAAATTTTTGATAAAAATAAAGAGGCTGAACAATTGGTAGCTGATTTTGGTCAAGCTATCAAAGATGCTAAGTCTGCATATAATGGAACTGATACAGTTATGAGTATTGTAGTTTCTGGTGGAGATATTGGTTTTTCAGCTCCTCATTCTGGACGTGTTTGGGGACCAATGTATGAAATTTTTGGATGGGTTCCAGCATTAGAGGTTGGCAATGCTTCTTCTGATCATCAAGGTGATGATATTTCTGTTGAAGCTATTGCACAAAGTAACCCTAATTGGATTTTCGTACTAGATCGTGATGCTGCAATATCTTCTACAACTGATGCAGTTCCTGCTCAGGATGTTATCGATAAATCACCTGCTCTTCAAAAAACAACTGCTGTTTCTGAAGGAAAGATCGTTTATGCACCAGACGATACTTACACAAATGAATCAATACAAACTTATCTAGAGTTATTTAAAAAATTTGCAAATACTTTAGCTAAGTAGCATAAAGGAGTATAATATAGTGCAGAAAAATACAATACAAAAAATGTATGGGGCTGAGAACTCTCAGCCCCAAGATTATAATCACAATAAAATATGGACAAAACCTTTTATATTAGCAATTATAGTTGTTATTATCCTAGGTATTATATCACTGTTTACTGGAGTTTATGATATATTAGGACAAGAGGATGGAATGAGTATGTTTTTCATAACTCGTGTTCCAAGAACAGTTTCACTAATGCTTACTGGAGCTGCAATGTCAATGTCAGGACTGGTAATGCAGCTTATTACACAGAATCGTTTAGTTGAATCTACCACAACAGGAACTATTGAATGGGCAGGTTTGGGGCTTGTTTTTGTCTATTTATTATTTCCTGCACCAACTTTAGTTCAACGAATGACTGGTGCAATCATTTTTTCTTTTATAGGAACTATGATTTTCTTTTTGTTTTTAAGAAAAATTAAACTTCGTTCGTCTTTAATTGTCCCCATTGTTGGGATGATGCTTGGAGCAGTTATTTCTGCAATTTCAACTTTTATTGGACTTGTTTTTCAAATGACGCAAAATATTGAAAATTGGTTTGTAGGTTCTTTTGCATCAGTTCAAATTGGAAGATATGAATATTTATGGTTAATTGTTATAATTACTGTTCTTATTTTTATCTATGCTGATAGATTGACTTTAGCTGGACTAGGGGAAGATGTTACAACAAGTCTTGGAGTAAATTATAATAGAATAGTTCTTTTGGGGACTGGTCTTATTTCTTTTGCAGTTGGAATTGTTGCGGCTGTTATTGGAAACTTACCTTTTTTAGGTTTAATTGTACCAAATATTGTTTCAATGTATAGAGGTGATGATCTTAGGAGTAATTTGCCTTGGGTATGTGTGCTGGGAATGGGTACGATAACTGTTTGTGACATAATTTCTCGAACAATTATAATGCCTTTTGAAGTACCTGTCTCTTTGATACTTGGAACAGTGGGGTCAGTCGTATTTATTGTTATTTTATTGAGAAAAAGGAGGCTAAGATGAGTGAATTAGAATATCCTAATAATGAAAACGTCGAAATCGTCTCTAGCCTTCATAATGAAAATAGATCAGCTAGAGCTTTTCGTTCTAAGAAAGAAGAAAAACGTTATTGGATTTTGCTGATAACATTGATTGCTTTGGGTGCTCTTTCTTCCTATGGACTTTTGGTTTATAACAATCCAGTTCCAATAAATTCCCCTTCTTTTATCCCAGTTGTTAGAAGAAGGATGGTAGCTCTTGTTGCAATGATTATTTCTGCAGTTTGCCAGAGTTTGTCAACCGTTGCGTTTCAATCCACCACGAATAATAGGGTTATAACTCCTTCACTTTTAGGTTTTGAAGCACTTTACTCAACAATTCATACTAGTACAATATTTTTCTTTGGTGCTAGTACATTTATAAATTTTAGTGGTGTTGGATCATTTATATTTCAAGTTGTTGTTATGGTATTGATGTGTTTGATACTTTATGGATGGTTGCTTTCTGGAAAGTATGGGAATTTACAGCTTATGCTTTTGGTTGGAGTTATTATTGGAACTGGGCTCAAGTCTTTGTCATCTTTTATGAGAAGACTTCTTGCGCCGTCTGAGTTTGATATTTTACAGGCAAGATTGTTTGGGTCTGTCAATAATGCTGATTCTCAATATTTCTTTGTTGCAATTCCAATTGTAATAATTGCAGCATTACTTATTCTTGCTTATTCTAAGAAGTTAAATGTATTGTCACTTGGAAAGGATGTCTGTGCTTCTTTGGGAGTTAATCATCAATTTAGTGTAATTTATACTCTTGTATTAGTTTCTGTTTTGATGTCAATTTCCACGGCTTTGGTTGGACCACTCACTTTCTATGGATTTTTAGTTGCAACTTTGAGTTATCAAGTGGTGCCAACTTATGATCATAGATATATTTTTCCAATGGCTCTTGCTATAGGATTTTTGATACTAACCGGTGCATATTTTTTTATGTATCATGTATTCGCTGCCCAAGGTGTAGTTTCAGTTATTATCGAAATGTTTGGTGGCATAACATTTTTGATTGTGATTTTAAGGAAGGGGACTTTATGATAAAGATTGATAATGTTAAAAAGGTGTATAGTGATGAGGTAAAAATAGGACCTTTGAATATTAAAATACCAAAGGCTGGTCTTACTTCTTTAATTGGACCAAATGGTGCTGGAAAGTCTACGACACTTTTGATGATTGGAAGACTTTTAGATATGGATGAAGGTCAAATCAAGGTGGCAAATATGGATGTTTCTGAATCTAAATCAGAAGACTTAGCAAAAATTTTGACTATTCTAAGGCAAGAAAATCATTTTGTAACCAGGCTTACTGTTAGACAATTAGCTGGATTTGGACGTTTCCCTTATTCAAAGGGAAGATTAACGAAAGAGGATGAAACTGTTATTTCTAAATATATCGATTTTTTAGGTTTGACTGATCTAGAAAATAGATATTTAGATGAGCTTTCTGGTGGTCAAAGGCAAAGAGCATATGTAGCAATGGTTTTGTGCCAAGAGACTGAATATGTACTTTTGGACGAGCCGCTGAACAATCTTGATGTTGCTCGTTCTGTTCAAATGATGGAGCATTTGAGGCATGCTGCTAATGAATTTGGAAGAACGATTCTGACTGTTATGCATGATATAAATTTTGCAGCCAAATATTCTGATAGAATTTGTGCTATGAAAAATGGACAAATTGCCGCTTTTGGGACAGCAGAAGAGGTTATGGATCCAGAAGTTTTGACGGATATTTTTGAAACAAAAATAGAAATTATTGATGGTCCTCATGGGCCAGTAGCGATTTATTAGTTATAAAATTAAATAAAAAAAGAGAGGCATCTCAGTAATACGTTGACTCTCTTCATGACGATCATAATAATAGCTGGAAGAAGAGATGATTTTAATAAATTGATATATACAATTGCTAGGGAAAAGAAAAATAAGATGATATAACAATTTTATATTATGGCAATTTATATGATTTTTCTAATTTACCCATTGGCAAGGTTACTTATTAGAAGTGCATTTTAAAAAGTAAAGAAATAGTCTCATTTTAAAGATCTTGAAGATTTTTAATTAAATCTTGAAGAGTATTGTATGTCCCTCAGACTTTAGGTTTGAGGGAGTTTTTGGTTAAGATAGGTGAACTTTTATGCAAGACTAAAGATGTTTGTGTAATTAGATTTATTTGCATTGGAGTTTATGTGGTGTCTTAAGATCATTAAAAGCCTTCGATAAAAAAATAATTCTATTTTTGATCCTACCATAATTGGAGACTTTGTAACTTATATACATATATATTAGAGAAAGGTATGACTAAAATAACCCATTTTTCAAGACTTCTCGATATATTTACAGTAAACAAATATCACGAAGTTTTTAACGAAAAAGAACATAAAAATATTTATGAGATGTACAGAAATGCTAATATTAGCTGTGTAGCTTGTAAAAAACTTTTAGTATGATTTAAGTCTTCTTAAAGCTTCTGATTACTGAAATTATATCAGCAATACTGCTTATATTTTCCTCTGCATATAAGGGACGGTTCATAATTATATCTTAAGTAAATTTAGATTATAGAACTAAACCCACCGAGAAAAGGCTGCGAAGAATCGCTACTTCATGCAATAGCTAAAATGTCACCACAAAAAATAGTCTACGTATCCTGTGACCAAGCAACCCTTGCAAGAGATTTAAGAATATTAAATGACTTAGGATACAAAGCACTAGAAGCCAATAGACATGTTTCTATAGACGGCACATGTGGAGAACGTAATCCTGTTGCATAGAAAAAACAGTTAAAATATAACGAAAAAATTAATAAGAATGAGTTACAATTGATGACATGAGAGTAAAGGCTTTCGTGCCTTTTTTATATAAAAATATATGGGATACCTATTTTACATATAGAAGTTGGTGATTGATTTATGAAAAAGATAATAGTTATACCAGTTAAATCACCAGAATATAAAAAGTTGAGAGTTGCAGAATATTATCGAGTTAGCACATTAAGCTTGGTTCAGAAGCGTAGCCTTGATTGGCAAATCAAATCTTACACAAAGATGATATCAGAGCAACCATTAGATTTTTGCCAGTGTATTTTATAATCCTGTCATAGCTAACGCTATCTTAGATAGTGTTTTACATCATGACCATGAATCCTTATCAACGGAAAATCATATCGTTTAAAAGATCATCTTAAAGAAGATGATGAGTAAAAAGTTATATTCTAATATTGACATTTATACTTATTTTCGTCAGGTGAAATTTGAGCAAGAATTATCAAGAATTAATTTATGACTGAGTATATAATATATGATATGTGATATATTCTTGGAAAGGAGAATGCATATGGATTATCACTCAAAAGTGTGTGATTCACTTGAGTATATTGAAAAAAATCTGGATAATAAGATTAAACTTAACGATCTCGCTCAAAAAGCTTATCTGTCAAAATATCATTATCATAGACTTTTTCACAAAATAACAGGTGAATCCGTCACCAGATATATTACTAAGAAGCGGATGGAGAAGGCGGCAGAAGAGCTTGTTCAAACAGAACAGCCGATTATTGATATCGCACTGAAGTATCAATATGCTTCTCAGGAATCCTTTTCTAGAGCCTTTATGAGGATTTATGATTTGACGCCTGGAAAATATCGGAGAGTATATAAAAGTGGTAAATTCAATAATGTTATCGAATCCAGTTCCGACTTCAACAGAATCACGAATATGGCTGCATAAGCAGCGCATGGAGGTTAATATGAGTAATCTTATACCAATGGTAATTGAACAGACATCTCGAGGAGAACGCTCTTACGATATTTTTTCGAGGTTGTTAAACGATAGGATTATTATGCTTAACGGCATGGTAACGAATGAGTCTGCGAGCTTAATTATTGCGCAAATGCTCTTCTTGGAATCCGCCGACTGTGATAAGGACATTCATTTCTACATTAACAGCCCAGGTGGTTCCGTAACGGACGGCTTCGCTATTATGGATACAATGAATTATATCAAATGCGATGTTTCTACCATCAGTGTGGGCCAATCAGGCAGCGCAGCTTCATTACTTCTGGCGTCGGGGAAGAAAGGTAAACGTTTTGCCCTGAAAAACAGTGAAGTGCTGATTCATCAGCCGTCAATATCCGGCGGACTTCAAGGGCAGGCCACAGATATTAAAATTCATAGTGATTGGCTTGAAAAAACAAAAGAAACTCTGAATGAAACATATAGTAGGCTTACAGGCCAGCCGATCCAAAAGATTAAAGAGGATATGGAAAGAGACTGTTATATGACGGCTGAACAAGCGAAAGAATATGGGTTAATTGATAAGGTTTTATTAGGTCGTGCGTAACATTACATTTAAAAAACGCGATTAAAGCGAAGCTTTAGATTGGATATCTGCATTTACAAAGATATTAAGATATAAAATCCTTAAACTGGAAAACATAGAGTAAGAGAAGCAGAAATAGAAGAAATAAAAATTGAAGAATAAGTAATAGGATTTGGGAGTATTCTGATGATAAACACTCAACATATGTAGAGTGTGTTGTGAAGATAGAGAAGAAATAGATTTTCTTGATTCACTCTTTATTGACTTTTTCGACGCATAATAGTATAATGATAAAAAAATTGAAATTTGAGGTGAAAAAATGATTAATTTTTCTTGCTAATTTTTAAAGTACATTTAATACAAAGATAAACAGGTGTAGTCTGTTTGTTTTGTTGTACTTATGCAAGAAGGTTATTCTTTTTTCTCTGTAATATATACACTTATGTTATGCTATAATGATTAGCTTAACTACGTACGTATATCTATGAGCTGTAAGAATAATTAATTCTTGCGGCTCTTATTTTTTTATAAATAATTCGAATAAGGAGGGTAAATAATATTATGATAAATAAAGATACTTTGCTAACACATGATAATCTCCATATAGAGTCGGATACCAAAGGCGACACTTATATGGAGTAATAACAAGGTCGCCTATTGTTCCGACTTTGTTATTTATACTATTAAATACAGAGGAGGACAAAAATATGTCTTTAATAAATGTTACAAACCTAACCTTTGCTTATGAAGGTAGCTATGATAATATTTTTGAAAATGTAAGTTTTCAAATTGATACCGATTGGAAATTAGGCTTTACTGGAAGAAACGGAAGAGGAAAGACTACTTTTCTAAATCTATTGCTTGGGAAATACGAATATAATGGAAACATTTCGGCTGATGTGACTTTTGAATATTTTCCTTATGAGGTGCAGGAACAAAGCAATTTCACCATAGATGTCATAAGGGAGATTAGTCCAAATTCAATGGATTGGGAAATAGTAAAAGAATTATCTTTGTTAGATATGGACTACGATGCTTTATATAGACAGTTTTATACACTATCTAAAGGAGAACAGACCAAAGTATTGCTGGCTGCTATGTTTTTGAAGGAGAACTCTTTATTGCTTATTGATGAGCCTACCAATCATTTGGATGCTGAAGCTAGGCAAAAACTATGTAATTACTTGAAAAAAAAGAAAGGATTTATTCTGATTTCGCATGATAGGTCTTTTTTAGATAATTGTGTTGACCATATCTTGTCTATTAATAAAACTAATATTGAAATACAAAAAGGAAATTTTTCTTCATGGTGGAGAAATAAAGAATTACAAGATGGTTTTGAGCTAGCAGAAAACGAAAAATTGAAAAAGGATATTAATAGACTTTCCAGCTCGGCAAAACGTACATCTACGTGGTCGGATAGTGTTGAAAGCAGCAAGCATGGAACCACTAATTCTGGGAGCAAATTAGATAAAGGATATGTTGGACATAAAGCTGCAAAAATGATGAAGCGTGCTAAAAATATAGAAGCTAGACAACAAAACATGATTGAGGAAAAATCAAAGCTTCTTAAAAATATTGAATCTAATGAAAGTTTAAAAATAGCACCACTTACCTTCCATGATAAAAAGCTTGTAGAACTTACAGATGTTGGAATTGAATATGATGATAGAATTGTCTGTGAAGGAGTAAACTTCACTATAGAACAAGGTGAAAGAATTGCTATTCAAGGAAAGAATGGCAGCGGAAAATCGAGTATATTGAAATTAATTTATGGAGAAGACATTCCTCATAGTGGAGTTGTAAGAAAGAATAATAAGTTAATCATTTCGTATGTTTCACAAGATACTTCAGATTTATATGGTAGCTTATCTGAGTATGCAGATAAACACTGTATTGACGAGAGTTTATTTAAATCGATACTTAGAAAACTTGATTTTTCAAGAGAACAGTTTGAAAAGAATATCGAGGATTTTAGTGGAGGGCAGAAGAAAAAGGTGTTGATTGCCGAAAGTTTGTGCGAACGGGCACATTTGTATATTTGGGATGAACCATTGAATTTTATTGATGTCATTTCTCGTATGCAGATTGAGAAATTGTTAATTGAACATGAACCTACAATTTTGTTTGTTGAGCATGATAGTGCATTTTGTGAAAATGTTGCAACAAAAATAATAAAATTATAAATGTAGAAATGGCAATTAATATGTTTAATGGAAATATAAAAGTAACACACAATAGGCTCCATGCAAAGCTAGATGTTTTGGGCGACGCTTGCATGGAGTAATATAAGTCGCTAATTATACTGGCTTTGCTTCCTAACTATTAATAGTGAGGGGGAAGCCTACATGAAACAGACAAAAACAAAATATGAAAAAATAAAGCAAATAATATCAAATTTAAAATTACCTGATTATAGATATGAGCAGCTAACAAAAGCTATTTTTCATCAAAGAATAGATAATTTTGATGATATGCATATATTACCAAAAGTGTTAAGGATAGCTTTAGTAAATGAGTTTGGAAATAATGTATCTAGTGTAATACCTGTTTTTTCACAAGATTCTAAACAAGCTCAAAAATTGTTATTCGAATTGGCTGATGGAGAAAGAATAGAAGCTATTGGACTAAAGTATAAACAGGGATGGGAATCGTTTTGTATTTCTTCCCAATGTGGTTGTGGTTTTGGATGTCGTTTTTGTGCAACGGGAAGTGCTGGATTTAAACGCAATCTTACTGCCGATGAGATAACTGACCAATTACTTTATTTCTATTTTAATGACCATAGATTGAATAGTATTTCATTTATGGGAATGGGTGAGGCTTTTGCAAATCCGGAGTTATTTGATGCAGTAAAAATTTTAACTGATCAAAATTTATTTGGGTTAAGTCAACGAAGAATTACTATTTCAACAATTGGTATTATACCAGGAATTCAAAGATTGACCAAAGAATTTCCACAAGTGAATTTGGCTTTTTCACTTCATTCACCATTTGAAAGTCAACGAAGTGATTTAATGCCTATAAATAAAAGATTTCCATTGAATGAGGTAATGAAGACATTAGATGAACATATCATTCATACGGGACGACGAGTGTTTATTGCTTATATTATGCTTGAAGGAATTAATGATTCGAAAGAACATGCAGAGGCAGTTATAGGTTTATTGAAAAATCGTGGTTCATGGGAGCATTTATATCACATTGATTTGATACCTTATAATTCTACAGACAAAACAACTTTTAAATTTCAATCTTCAAGTGCTATCAAGCAATTTTGCAGTACACTAAAGAAAGCTGGTATTAGTGTAACTGTTAGAACACAATTTGGTTCTGAAATTAGTGCTGCTTGTGGACAGTTGTGTTATGAAGATGAATTATCATGTTAGTTCAAAAATATCCATTTGAGTAAAGAAATAATCTAATTTTAAAGATCTTGAAGATTTTTAATTAAATATTGAAGAATGTTGTATGTCCCTCAGACTTTAGGTTTGAGGGACTTTTTGGTTAAGATGGGTGAGCTTTTATGCAAGACTAAAGATGTTTATGTAATTATATTTATTTGCATTGAAGCTTATACGATATCTTAAGATCATTAAAAGCCTTCGATAAAAAATTAATTCTCTTCTTAATTCTACTATAATTGGAGACTTTATAATTTATATATATTAGAGAAAGGGATGGGTAAAATAGGCGATTTCTTAAAGTTTTCCGATATATTTACAGTAAACAGCAATATGTGAGTAGATATCCATAGTTGTAGAAGGTTGGTTTGAGTTGACTTTACAGAAACAGGAGAATTGTAAGATTATCAAATAATACACACCCTTTTAATTAAGTTATTCTAATATAAATTTCTTTAAGTTATAATCTAGTTAATGTTTTTGATGCTTAGAAAAGGAGAAAAATATTATGAATGGCGCTAATTATAAGCAGGAATATATAAACCGTATATATAGATTACAAGATTATATTGAAAATAATTTATATGAAACACACACGTTGGAAAAGCTTGCCGGGGTGTCTGGATTTTCGAAATATCACTTTCACCGTATTTTTAAAAGTATGACAAAAGAAACAGTATTTCAATATGCCACAAGAACAAAACTAGAATTTGCAGCAAGTACTTTAATTGCTCGACCGGATTTATCTATTACTGATGTTGCTTATCAATTTGGATTTAGTGATTCAGCTGTTTTTTCAAGAACATTTAAAAAATATTATGATATGAGCCCAAGGGAATTAAGAAAACAATATAGCAACAATTGCAAAGATTCTCTATTAAAAACGAGCTATACTAAGAATGTAAACAGCAATGTTAATACAGTCAAAGGTGATGTTGAAATAATTACCATGGATTCACTACCTGTTATTTATATAAGAAAAATTGGCGCATACAAAGATTTGGATAATTATTTAGATTCTATGGAAAAATTATTTACCTTTGCCATAAAACAAAATCTAATTGATGAAAAAAAGTCAAAACTACTTGCTGTTTATCATAGCCACCCAGATTTTTCAGATGAAGAAAAACAAAGAACAAGTATCTGTCTTTCCATCAAGGAGCCTATAACAATTGATGATAAAAGCGATATTGGGTATATGTCTATTTTGTCTGGAACTTATGCAGTGGCCCATTTTGAAATTTTTCAAAGTGAATATCCAGATGCGTGGGATTTTTTATGCGGAGAGTGGTTGCCACAAAGTGGTTATGTTCCTAGGGATTATTTTCCCTTTGAAGTATATATCAATGATCCAAATGAACATCCGCAACATAAACATATTGTAGATATTTATTTGCCTATAGAACCACTCTTCTAAAAATAGAGGAGGAATTTTAGTGAAAGAAATAAAAATTAAAAATGCTCATATGCATAATCTAAAGAATATTGATATCACAATTCCAAAAGATAAATTAATTGTTGTTACTGGAGTTAGCGGTTCAGGAAAATCCAGTTTAGTTTTTGATCTTATTTTCGAGGAGGGAAGAAAACAATATTTACAATCATTAGGTATGAGTTTAGAATTTGATGATAACAAATTTGATAATATTACTGGATTAAGTCCAACTATTGCAGTTAAACAAAATCTTGTTCGTCAAACAAATTCTCGTTCAACAGTAGGTTCGAAAACTGGCATTTTAAATATGCTTGCCCTCCTTTTTTCTAATGATGGCAAAATAGTGAATGAAGAAACTAATTTTAATATAGAGGATGATGAAAAGTTAGATTCAAGCTATTTTTCATATACATCGCCAAATGGTATATGCATGAAATGTGGTGGTCGTGGAAAATACTTCAACGTCAATTTAGATAAAATTATTCCAAATAATGAAATTACAATGCAACAAGTATTCCAAAACATTGGTGCTACTTCTGGATATATGAATTTATTACAACGGAAATATCATGAATATTTCTATACTCCTTTTAATCAGTTACCCTATGACCTCAAAGATGAGTTAATTTATGGCATTCCAACAAATAACTCAAATAATGTTAGTTACTGTATTGAAAGAGTCTTGCATAATCGTTATTTACATGGTGAGAGCTTGAAAGGAATTTATGAAATGGAAACTTGTGAATCCTGTCATGGATTTAGGGTTGGTGAAGAAGCTAGAAGTGTTTTTTTAAATCATCGTCACATTGGTGAAATTGGTAACATGACTTTATCCCAAGTTCGTAATTATTTAAAAGAATTATTGTCTCAAAACACTCTAACAGAATTTGGTGTTAAAATGACAAACACAATTTTGAAAAAGATTAACGCATTAATAAAAGTTAGGCTTGGGCATTTGACTTTGTATCGTGAAATGCCTTCATTAAGCGGTGGAGAGCTACAAAGAATTTTTCTTAATTCACATTTGGACTCTGGAATGGATTCACTTATATATATCTTTGATGAGCCAACCAGTGGTTTACACGAATTTGAAAAACAAGAAATATTACAGGCAATTCTTAAGCTTAAAAAGTCTGGTAATACTGTAATTATTGTTGAGCATGATAAATCAACTATTAAGCTTGCTGAACATATTATTGATGTTGGCCCAAAAGCTGGTGTGTATGGTGGTGATATTGTCTATCAAGGAAACTTTGAAGGATTACTAAACGCTAAGCACTCAATTACAGGCAAATATTTGTCAGGAGGAACGCCATTTCCTGTGCGACAAAGAAAAAATCTCCCAAAAGCAAACATGAAACATATAACGATTCATAATGCAAAAACCAATAATTTAAAAGATTTAACTGTTTCCATACCTTTAAATCAAATGGTAGGTATAGGAGGAGTATCTGGAAGTGGAAAAAGTTCACTCATTTCTAAGACACTTTTACCACTACTTAAAAATAACTTTTATAAAAATACGCAAAGAAAACAATTTGAAGATGATTATGATGAAACACCTCCTCTCCTGCGACCTATTGTAAATCAAATAGATGGTATGGAATATATCCAAGATTATGTGGAAATTTCACAGGCACCAATTGGACGAAAAATGAATTCAACACCAATTTCTTATCTTGGATTGTGGGATAAAATAAGAACTTTATTTTCACAACAGCCAAAAGCTATGCAAAATAACTTATCAGCTGGACACTTTTCCTTTAATTCCAAAGGTGCATGTTCAGTTTGTAAGGGGAGTGGATTAGAAACTATTTCAATAGGCAATGATATTCATTTTGATAGAAGCTGCCATGAATGTAATGGTAAGAGATTTAATCATGATACTTTATCTATAAAATTCAAGGACAAAGATATTTATGATGTACTTGAAATGAGTATTACAGAAGCTCTCACCTTTTTTGAAGATACGAAGATTTCATTCAAGCCTCTAAAAGTATTGGAGCAAATTGGAATGGGATATATAAAGTTAGGTCAGCCAATTCCAACTTTGAGTGGTGGAGAAGCCCAAAGAATTAAATTAGCCAAAGAAATTGGGAAGCAGAAAAAAGGAAATATTCTCTATATACTAGATGAACCATCTACAGGATTAAGTCAATATGATACTGCCAAATTAATTACATTACTTGATGAATTAATTATTGATGGAAACTCTGTTATAGTCATTGAACATGACCTAGATATCTTATCTTCATGTGACTGGATTATAGAATTAGGAAAAGGCGGCGGTATTGAGGGTGGTAATATATTAGCAGAAGGAACTCCTGAGGAGCTCAAAGAAAATAAAGATTCATTAACTGGGAGGTATTTGTAAATGGAAAATGACTATACTCCAAATGCAGTTTGGGAAGTAAAGGAAAAGTTAGATGTAGAAATGTTATCGAATCTTGATTCTATTATTAAAACACAATATACAAATATTGAAGGAATACTTATTTTACAAGATGGTTATATTCTTCATGAAAAATGCTACCGAGGTAAAAACAAGGAGAATAAATTTCATGTAGCCTCTGTGACAAAAAGTGTACTTTCGGCTTTGATTGGTATCGCTATAGATAAAGGTTATATAAAGAGTATTTATGAAAAGGTGATTTCTTTTTTTCCAGAATATGAATTTAATGATAACAATAGAAATAGAAATCATATTACTATTCAGCATCTTTTAACTATGACTGCACCTTTTCCTTTTCCAAATATGGGAGAGCCATTATACAGAATGATTCGTCGAAAAGACTGGATTAAATACTCTCTTGAAATGCTTGGAGAAGGTGGACGAATTGGAGAATTTAAATACTCAACTGCTGGTGCACATATACTATCAGCCATTTTAACAAAAAGCGTTGGTATGAGTGCTCGTGAGTTTGCTAATCTCCATCTATTTGAACCTTTAGGAATTGAAACGATGCCAGATTATCCTATGATATTTGATTTAGCTCATGTGTTTGGCGATGATGTACGTGGCTGGGTAAGTGACCCAAACCGATATTCAGCTGGTGGCTGGGGATTGACATTGACCTTACGTGAAATGGCAAAGTTCGGTCTTCTTTACCAGAGGAATGGCGTCTGGGAGAATGAACAGGTTATTAGTAAAGAATGGGTGGATTTATCAACGACATCTCATGGAAATGACTATGGATATCTTTGGTGGATAGATAAAGATAAAGAAATTTCTAATATTCTGGCAGCAGGTTCTGGTGGAAATTTAATTGGCATATTTCCAGAAAAAAGAGCAACTATTGCAATTGCTTCCAGAATCACTCAACAACCACGTTATAGGGAGAAGCTTATAAAAGAACATATTCTTCCGTTTATTTAAAGAGAAAAGACGATTGCTAAATAAAAAAACACTATTTAGTAATTGTCTTTTTTTATGTTTTATAAAAATAAAATTCGAGTATAACGTTTGTTTTTTTATTAATACTATAAATAGACATAAAATGCTCCAAGTCTTCTTCAGCAGTTCCTATTAATTTCACATATGCAAATATGAGATCAATGAAGCAAGGAAATAATGGAGCATATGGATTGCTTATAAATTTAATAAATAGCAGTGGTAATATAAATATTAATTTATATTATAAAGATCTTTCAGGAAAAACTGTTTCAAATTATTCTGTGGACATCAAGTAATAGGTATTAACTATATCAATGAAAGAAAAAGGCCACACATTGGATTACAATTCCAGTGTATGGTCTTTTTTTGTATTTAGAAACCCACCTGTTATGCGGGTATGTTCAGAATAGCTTTAGTGATGATCATATAAAAAATAATCTCCTTTTGCTAAAAAGATCACTACAGTTTATATCTTTTAGTCATATATAGGTGAAGACAAAAACAAACAAAAAACAAGTAGGTAAAAGTATTTTGTAAATAAAGGATTATGTTCATTAATGCAGAATTGTATCAAATGAATGTAATAAATTAGATATAACTGGATGAATTTTTGTAGAATTAGTAACAAGTGAAAGCAGTAATTCTTATGCGGGTTATGGAGAAGGAGTGAAAGAACATTTTTTAGAAAAATATTAAAATTGCATATTAAATTTTGGATTTCTTCCAGAAAAGTGAGGAGAATTGCAATGTATTTTGAAAATGAAATTTTACATCCAGGAGAAAAAGTAAAAAAACTAAGGACAATGATACAAGCAGCACAAAAAGAACTTTCTAGTAAAAGCATAAGCCGAAATTTTATTAGTGCGATTGAAAATAAGAAAGCTGCATTAAGCATTAATGCAGCTGAGGTTATTGCTGATAACTTAAATAAAATAATAGATGATAGAGCATATACGCTACCACATATAACTTCAGATGAACTACTTTTAAGTGAAGAAGAACAAGCTATAAGGATAATAAAAAATGGAATAACAGAACTAAGCAAATATGATAATGGATTAATGGAACAGTTTAAATTAAAAGTTGATGATATTGAAAAGATAATTAATTTATATAACATACCAGAAGATATAATGTATGATTTTTTTGAAGCTGTTATTGAATTTTATTATAATAATTTCTGTTATGACATGGCTGAAGTTTATATATTGAAAAAGCTAGATTTATCATCAATAGAGCAAAATAAGATAGAATATATCGAATCATTATATACTAAGATGAAGATATATATAATGTTAAACAAAAATTCGAGTATAATACATCTAGGTGAATATATATTAGATCTTATTAATAAGAATAAAATAAATGACGAAACATATAGAAAAAGAATCTATTTTAACATAGCATTATCATGTAAAAAACTGAATAAGAGTAAAGAAGGACTGTACTATATAAATAAGCTTAAATCAGACTTTCAGTTTACTGAAAGTCAGCTTAATGATATTACTCTTTTAGAAGGTAAATTTCATAGGCAAAACGGAGATTATAAACTTACTGAAATAAAACTACATGAGTACTTAGAATTAAGTAAGAAAATGAAATGTAGTAGAAGCATAGTAGTTGGTTACAATGACTTAGCATATCATTATTGTTTGTTAAAAGATTATGGTAGAGCTAAATTTAACATTGATATGGCTACACAAGTTATTAACACTAATAATATTGACAATAGATTATTGGCAATAGTTTTTCACGAAGCTTTCTGTATTTATATACATTTTGATGAAGATAAAATGCTTTATTATTTTAATAAAACACTGGATAAAGCGTTGTTAATAGGTAATAATGAGCTAATACTAGATGCAATGAACAAAATATTTGATTATTTTGAAGCGAAAAACAGCATAGATAGGAATTTAGAAATATTAAAAATTATAGATAAAAAGACTAAGAATTATGATAAGAAAAAGGAGCTAGGAGAAATCTATGTAAGGGCATTTAATTATATAGATTTTTAAAATAATAAATGTTGGAGGATTTAAAAATGAAAAAAAGAATTGGTATATTAGTATTAATGGGATTAGTAGCTATCAATACACTTTATACTACTGCATTTGCAAAGGAATTAAAAACTATTAATAAAGACTCGCGCAATAAAATCATTATATTATATGCAGATGAAGACCCTATGCCTTGGTAATAAAAATAAGAGTTATGCATTTTATAGCATAACTCTTATTTTTATGTTTATAATGTAGGCTAATTGTAAAATTCCTACAATGAGCCTTAATAACAAATAATATTAATTACCACCAGGAGCATGTCTTATACAACCATTTTTATCTCTATGATATTCAAAATTGCTTTGTAAACGCTTTACATCATTAGCTGCACTACTTACTGACCTTGCAATGCCTTCTACTACTTTTGCTTGATTTTTTATTTGTGATGATGCTGATGAAAGGCTAGATAGATCAGATGCTAAATTTAAAGCACTCTCAGCAATCCCTGCTAAATCGGTAAGGGCAAGTCCACTCATATATCCACTAATTGATGATATTAAAAATTTAGTACCATTATATGCAGCACTGATTCTATCATTACTTCTTCCATCTTTTAATGAATTTAATTTTCCCATTTCAGAGTCAAGTCGTCTTTTTAGTGAATCGAGTTTATCTACTTCATTTCTCCAAGCTTTATATGATCCAGCTGCAACAGTACAATAAGTATAAGAATAATAACTTAAAGGTATTCTGGTAGATGTGAGATTACAAGGATCATCTGGTGTAACAGGTCCATACATTATTCCGTCTGTGTTATCATTGTCAATATTGGGATCAATAGTTGCATTAATAATTTGTGAGTCTTGAGTATTAGTTTCAGCAAATGCCGTATATGTGTTTGCAAATACAGAAACGGTTAAGGCTAAAGCTGACAAACAAGCCATTTTCTTAAATTTCAACATATTTTTACACCTCTTCTTTACAAATAATACAATTAATATATTAAAATATAACTGTAAAGTAAAAAAATGTATTATAATATTGTTTTTTTAAATAGATAAAATACTTTGATAGAAATTATGAATAAATAAAATAAAATATGGAGTTTTATGATACAGTAAATATTTAACTTATTATACAATAAATTGTAAATATGTGAACTATAGTGGGATATGTTAAGATGTAATTAAAAATATATTTATTTAAATATAAAATTACTATATTTAAATTTAAATATAGTATATTATAAAATTAATATGAGGAAATGTATGGAAAGGAGTAACATAATGAAGGAAAAAAATAAATACAAAATTATATTTACAGTAATAGCTTGTATAGTTTTTGGAGGCGCATTGTTTTTAAAGAGGCCAATTAACGAGACTTCATTTATTATAAGTGCGATTATATCTCTAGGTTTTATTATTGGTATTATTACTAAAGATAATATGAACCTCAAAAAAAAACATATTATATTTCTACTATTAATAATTTTATTAATAGCGTTAGTAACAGTTCTTTCAAATAAAGAAATTATTCCAGATTGGTTTTTCGTTCCTTTTATTCTCACAATTGTTGGATTATCTATTATTCCTGTTTTATACAGAACAATAAAAAATTTAATGCTTTATTACAAAGATGATGAAGATGAATAAGAAATCAATTATTAGAATATTATTATAATAGCTCGATTATATATCATTACATCATTCTAACGTAATAAATTAAAGAGTTAATTTATGTGCATCAAAACTTAGTGAAGCAAAACTTAGTGAAGTTTCGCTTCACTAAGCTTTTTATCTTTAAATAAAAAAATATAAAATAATTATTAAACATTAAAAATTGTATATATTAACGTGAGTTCAGTAGATTTTTATACAATAAATTTTTAAAAATCAATGCATACACAAGATGATATTATTTTCAATTATGCTAAAATTGAAAAATATATGTCTATATATTTAGAAAAGTTTATATAATTATATAAACAGATTGAAAGCTAGTAATATAAATGTTTAGTATGGAGTATATAATAATTTTAAAGCAATAAATAAAAAAGCTCTTAACAGGGCTCTTTTTTGATATATACAGATGTATAAATAAAGGATTATGTCCCTTAATGTAGAATTACATTAAAATGAATGTAATAAATTAGATATAACTGGATGAATTTTGTAGAATTAGTAGCAAGCGGAATCAGTAATTCTTATGTGGGTTATAGAGAAGGGTTGGAAGAACATTTTTTAGAAAAATATTAAAGGTGTATATTGAATTTTAGATTTCTTCCAGAAAAGTGAGGAGAATTGCAATGTATTTTGAAAATGAAATTTTACATCCAGGAGAAAAAGTAAAAAAACTAAGGATAATGATACAAGCAGCACAAAAAGAACTTTCTAGTAAAAATATAAGCCGAAATTTTATTAGTGCGATTGAAAATAAGAAAGCTGGATTAAGCATTAATGCAGCTGAGGTTATTGCTGATAGCTTAAATAAAATAATAGATGATAGAGCATATACACTACCACATATAACTTCAGATGAACTACTTTTAAGTGAAGAAGAGCAGGCTATAAGAATTATAAAAAATGGAATAACAGAACTAAGTAAATATGAGAATGAATCAATAGAACAGTTTAAATTAAAAGTTGATGATATTGAAAATATAATTGATTCATATAATATACCAGAAGACATAATGTATGATTTTTATGAAGTTGTTATTGATTTTTATTATAATAATTTTTGTTATGAGATGGCTGAAGTTTATATATTGGAAAAGCTAGATTTATCATCAATAGAACAAAATAAGATAGAATATATTGAATCATTACTTACTAAAATGAAAATATATATAGAGTTAAACAAAAATTATTATGTCTAGGTGAATATATATTAAAATTCATGAAGAATAATAAAATAGATAACGAAACATATAGAAAAAGAATATATTTTAATGTAGCTCTATCTTGTAAAAAGTTGAATAAGAGCAAAGAGGGATTGCACTATATAAATAAACTTAAATCAGAATTTAAGCTTACTGAAGGTCAGCTTAATGATATAACACTTTTAGAAGGAACTCTTTATAGGCAAAAAGGAGATTACAAGCTTGCAGAAATCAAGCTACGTGAATATTTAGATTTAAATATTAAAGTAAAATGTAATAGAAATGTAGTAATTGCCTATAATAATTTAGCATATTATTATCGTTTATTAAAAGATTATGGAAGAGCTAAATTTTACATTGATATGGGCTTACAAGTTAGTAGTAATAATAATATTGATAATGAATTATTAGCGCAAATTCTTCATGAAGCCTTTTGTATTTATATGAAATTTGATGAAGATAAGATGCTTCATTATTTTAATAAAACATTAGATAAAGCATTTTTAATAAGTGATAATCGAACAATACTAGATTCAATAAACAGAATATTTGATTATTTTAAAGAAAAAGATAATAAGAATAGAAATTTAGAGATATTAAAAGATATAGATGAAAAAGCTAAGAATTATGATAAGAAAAATGAATTAGGAGAAATCTACTTAAGAGCATTTAGTTACATAGATTTTTAAAAATATTAAAGCTCAATTTTTAACTATAAATAAGTTATTATAATAATTATATTATTTATAAATAATAAATGTTGGAGGATTTAAAAATGAAAAAAAGAATTGGTATATTAGTATTAATGGGGTTAGTAGCTGTTAATACACTTTACACTACTGCATTTGCAAAAGAATTAAAAACTATTAATAAAGATTATTCTAATAATAAATCAATAGCTGTATGCTCAGAAGTAGATCCTAAACCGTGGTAATAAAAATAAGAGTTATGCAATTTACTGTATAACTCTTATTTTTTCTATATGAAATTATAAAATTTTAAATTTGTGGATAATTTTATGAAGTTGGAAAATACATAGTCTACACAGTAAATATGGAGGAAAGAAAAATTTTTAAGATCATTCTATATTATAGTATATTTATATAAATTACTGAACATTTCTAAAAAATGTATAATCTTCTGGTTTAATAGGTTTTTTAATTCCGCTAAACCAGCTTTCATCACAATCAAATTTTAATTTGTGACCTACTTCTATAGCAAATTCTCTGTAAGCCATACCAATTTGCAGTAATAATATTTCCATCTACTACAAGAGGTGCTTTTATTAGTAAAAAAATACCCTGTAAGTTAGCACAGCATCTTTTCTGTGTCTATCTTGCAGGGTACAGTTTACTCTCTCTGGTCTTTTTCTATCATAATAGAGAGAATAGCACGGTCTGTTTCAATCATGCCAGGATTGCTAACTTGTCCCATGTTTCGTATAACTTGTTCAGCCGTTACATCACAGATTCCATCTGATGGCTGCAGCGCTACGTCAGACATAGCTAGATAAGCGCACATTAATGCTGCATTTGTTGCAGTAGCTAGTTTTAAGGCACAACCGATTTTGCCACCATCACAAATCATACCGGTTAAATTTCCACTCATGTTGATAATGGCATTGGCAATTTGGCAGTCATTTCCGCCCATCAGCCATACCATAGCGGAAGATGCTGCTGTAGCAGCGGATACGCCGCAGCCACAGGTGGCAGACAGCTTGCCTGTAAAAAGCTTAATATAAACGTTTAGAGTGTGTGAAAATGCCAGTGCTTTTACCAGCTGTTCTTTGGAAGAATTTAAGTAACGGGCCATTTCGGCTACAGGCAGAATGGCTGTGATTCCGTGATTGCCGCTACCGGCACTGCTCATAACAGTATAGGGACAGCCGCTCATACGACCTTCGGCACTGCTGGTAACGCGGAGCATAGTACGGCTAAATAAATTATCTCCCATAATATCTGCAGTCATTTTTTCCTGAAGGGCAGAAGCGATGCCGATTCCTAGAGAATGCTCCAGACCATAGTCTGCCAATTTTTCATTCATATCAATGCCATCTAACAGGAAGGAAAGTTCTTCTTCCCTACACTGATCAATCAACTCACGGATTTCAGTTACTCTCATAAGCTTCAGTTGCTGATGAAGGGAATCGTCAGAGTCGGCAGAGTATTCCTTCTGTAGAAGCACATCATTATTTCGTTTGGTAAAAATAATATTGGAATGAGTGCCACGGATTTCACTGATGCCGATTCCGGCAGTGGTGATGATTTCCGCTCGTACGTATAACTGGGCTTCTTCATGCTTAATCACTATTATAACCTGGCTGTCTTCTACAATTTTTATGGCTTTCTGGCTTACCTCTGGTGTGATATCCTCTAAAAGCTCCAACTTTTTCTCAGGATTTCCCATGACCGCTCCTAGTGAGGCAGCATATTTAAGACCTACGCGGTCGAAGCCGGGGATGCCTACAGACATTCCATTTTTATAAATTCCAGGATTGACCTCTATTTTAATAGAAACAATTTTGCCTCCTATGGCATAATAGGCGTCTGCAGCAGCTAGGGCTACACAGACAGGTTCGGTACATCCTAGGGCAGGAACAACCTCCTGCTTTAATAAAGCTAATAAATTTTCTTTTGTTAGCATTGGGAAAATCTCCTTTCAAAGTTTGTTTTTACTTTATAAAGCAAAGAATATGCCAATCTTTGAATCAGAGAAAAAGAGAAGATTAGAACCAGAAATAAAGGTAAAATGAACAAAGAATATGGTCAAAATGGTCAAATAAAACATATTAACCATATATATAACCAAATAGACCAATTAAAACAAATTGTGAAGGCTAAAAAATACAAATTTTTTTGAAACATGACAAAAAAAATTTTTGGCATGTTTTTTGCTCATTATATTTAGCATCAACTGCAAACAACAAGGACAGTGAAGAAAGGAAGATTTATTATGAAATATGATTTTGATGAAATCATTGATCGCAGTAATAACCGTGCTGCAAAGTATGATGAACGGATGAAAAAATTTGGTACAAGTGAAGTGATTCCTTTGTGGATTGCGGATATGGATTTTAGAACTGCTCAGCCAATCATCGATGCTTGCAAAAGGAAAGCTGAGGAAGGCATCTGGGGCTATACTTCTAGACCGGACAGCTACTTTAAATCTGTACAGGAGTGGCAAAAAAGGCAAAATCAATGGGATGTTGATGTATCTCTGATGAGCTGGAGCTTGGGAGTTGTTCCTGCATTATCGTCTATTGTCAAAGTTTTCAGCCACACTGGTGACAAGATTTTGATTCAGACTCCGGTTTATCCAGAGTTTTACGATGTCGCAGAGGCTTGGGAACGAGTAGTGGTAGAAAATCAGTTGATAGAAAAAAATGGAAAATGGTATATTGATTTTGAGGATTTTGAAAAAAAGGCAAAAGAGTGTAAGATTTTTCTTCTATGTAATCCTCACAATCCACTTGGGATTGTATGGGAGCCGGAGGAATTAAAACGGATGGCAGAAATTTGCATTGCAAATGATGTGCTTATAGTATCAGACGAGATACATTCAGATTTAATTTTCCATGGAAAGAAGCATACGCCTACAGAAACACTTTCTAAAGAAATTGCAGAAAAAGTCATTACATGTGTATCTGCAACTAAAACTTTCAACTTAGCAGGGCTTCAGGCTTCTACGACTATCTTTCCAAATGAGCAGATGAAGCAGAAGTTTGATAGTTTCTGGATGAATATGGATATTCACAGAAACAATGCCTTCAGCTCAGTAGCCATGGAAGCAGCTTACAATGAAGGTGAAGAGTGGCTAACACAGCTGCTTGATTATGTTTCAGGAAACTTTGATTTTATTAAGAAATATTTTAATGAAAATATTCCTAAAATTAAGCCAAATGTTCCAGATGCTACATATCTGATTTGGCTAGACTGTCGAGGGCTAGACATGACCAATGAAGAGCTTCGTGACTTTATGATTCATAAGGCTGGTTTAGGATTAAATGAAGGATGTAGCTTCGGGCGTAGTCTTTCCGGCTATATGAGACTTAATGCAGCATGCCCGCGTTCTGTATTAGAACAGGCATTGAAACAGTTAAAAGAGGCAGTTAATAAATTATAAAATGCAAGGGATAGCGTTTTTGTGAAATGCTAGGAAGGAGAAGGTATGGATAAGAAGAAACTATGGAAGCATTATCGATCTCCTCTCATTTTGCTTGGGGGGATTATTACAGGAGCTATACTAGGTGTTGTTTTGGGGGAAAAGGCAACAGTATTTGCGCCTTTGGGAGATATTTTTATTAATTTAATGTTTACTATCGTAGTTCCGATGGTATTTGTTTCAATAGCAACTGCTGTAGGAAGTATGCTGAACATGAAACGTCTGGGTAAAATTCTAGGAAGTATGGTGATGACCTTTGTAGTAACTGGATGTTTTGCAGCAGTTCTGGTTTTGACGGTTGTCAATATCTGGCCGCCGGCAGCAAATACTGCAATTACAATGGCAAGTGCAGAGATGCAGGAGAGTGCAAACATTAGCTCTATGATTGTAGGCACTTTGACAGTTAACGATTTTTCTGGTCTTATGAGTCGTGAAAATATGTTGCCTATTATTGTATTTGCTATCATTTCCGGTCTGGCTGTATCTGCCTGTGGCGGGGAAGAAAGCTATGTAGGTCGGTTATTAGGAAACTTAAATGATGTAATTATGAAGATTGTAGAAATGATTATGAAACTAGCTCCTATTGGATTGGGTGCTTATTTTGCAAACCTAGTTGGTGAGTTTGGTCCTCAGCTGATTGGAGATTATGGACGTACAATGCTAATTTATTATCCGATGTGCCTTGCTTATGGAGTGGTTTTCTACCCGGCTTACGCATATTTTGCTGGAGGAAGGCTGGGAGTAAAGAAAATGATTCAGAATATTTTTAATCCTGCAATTACTGCATTTGCAACACAAAGTTCTGTAGCTACCCTGCCTGTTAATATGGAGGCCTGCAAAAATATCGGAGTACCAGAGGATATCTCTAACATCGTTCTGCCTATGGGAGCTACCATGCATATGGACGGTTCCGTACTTTCATCCATAACTAAAATTGCTTTCTTGTTTGGTGTGTTCCAAATGCCGTTTACAGGGGTAGGAACCTATGCAATGGCCGTCATAGTAGCAATTTTAAGTGCATTTGTATTATCTGGTGCTCCAGGCGGAGGGCTTGTAGGAGAAATGCTGATTGTCAGCTTCTTTGGTTTTCCAGGAGAAGCATTCCCATTAGTTGCCACTATTGGGTTTTTGGTGGATCCAGCAGCTACCTGCCTCAATTCATCAGGTGATACCATTGCATCCATGATTGTTGCACGTTTAGTGGAAGGTAAGGATTGGATGTTAAAGAGAGAGAAAAATAAAATAAAGGAAGAAGAACACATGAAAATTCTCGAAATGACAAAATCTCCTGGAACTAGCGGAGCATCTTAGGAATATAAAGTAAAAAAGTATTTAAAACTACCTGCTTTCTGGCAAATATGAGGGATTTTGCAACTTTTAATGAGAATATTTCGTATCAAAGCCGGCCGCAGTTGTGTGGCAGTGAGACCCTTCCAAAGGGTGTATTATGTGAAATTGAAGCAATCGCTGTAAAATAAGGAGGAAATAATATGAAAATTACTGTAATTGGAAGCCCCCTTTGCCCAGATACCTTAGCTGCATTAAACAAGCTTTCTGCTGTTGGAGCAGATATTGATTTTAAGGATATCCTATCCTGTCATGCAGATTTAAAGGAATATTTAAAACTGAGAGATACTAATGTTCTTTATGATGAAATCAGAGGAACAGAAAGCCTAGGAATTCCATGCTTTGTTTTAGAGAACAATGAACTGACCATGGATATCAAAAAGGTCCTAGAGGACTAAGAAAAAGATATTAAAGACATAATAAAGAAAGGAAGAAGAAACATGAAAATTATCGAAACAACAAAAGCTCCTGGAGCTATCGGACCATACTCTCAAGGATATGAGGTGAACGGAATAGTTTATACTTCTGGTCAGATTCCGGTTAATCCAGAAAATGGAGAAATACCAGAAGAAATTGCAGAACAAGCAAAACAAAGCTGTGAAAATGTAGGTGCCATCCTAGAAGCGGCAGGCACCGGATTTGAAAAAGTATTTAAGACTACTTGCTTTTTAACAGATATGGGGGATTTTGCAATTTTTAATGAAGTTTATGCAAAATATTTCCTATCAAAGCCGGCACGCAGCTGTGTGGCAGTAAAAACCCTTCCAAAGGGTGTATTATGTGAAATTGAAGCAATCGCTGTAAAATAAGGAGGAAATAATATGAAAATTACTGTAATTGGAAGCCATCTTTGCCCAGATACCTTAGCTGCATTAAACAAGCTTTCTGCTGCTGGAGCAGATATTGATTTTAAGGATATCCTGTCTTGCCATGCAGATTTAAAGGAATATTTAAAACTGAGAGATACTAATGTTCTTTATGATGAAATCAGAGGAACAGAACGCCTAGGAATTCCATGTTTTGTTTTAGAAAACAATGAACTGACCATGGATATCAAAAAGGTTTTAGAAGGTTAAGAAAAAGACCTAGAAGACATATCGAACCTAACGCAGATAATTAGTGTAAGCCAGAAGTGGCTGTTAAAGAGACAAAAAATAAAATAAAAAGAAAGGGGATGCTGCATAAAAACGCATGGTGGGATAACAGCGTTTGCAGCATCCTTTTATCATATAAGAATGAAATAAAAATAATAATTATAGGAGGAGTGGCCGGTGGTGCCGGAACCTCTGCCAGGCGTCGCTAGAATGATGAAGAACTATTCCGTTCAGTTCTGTGCGGTAGTGAAAGCCTGTTGCTTTTCACTTAGCTCCAGAACCAGGTTTTCTAGAACCAGGTTATTCAGATATTACTCCAGCTGTGTGGCAGCTATCTGGAGGATTTATAATGACTAAATTATTTTTGGTGATAGAATTTGCTTTTGTTCATTTTGTAGTGATATTGAATGCATTTTGTTATACACAGCTTAAATGCAGTATATAGACGCAGAAACCTAAATGAAGATATAAAAAAGGAGCAAATTGTATTCACTTATTATTTAAGCTATAATAGATGTAGCTAATAAGAGAAAATAAGAGAAAACATGAGGAAATATGGAGGAAACATGAAAAAAACGATATCTGTAGTAGTTTTGGATTCCAAGGCCGGAGAATTTTATGCAAAAGAAATCAATGAACTTTTTGGGGAATATGTAGAAATAACATCATACAGTGTGAGTGACGGGTCTGCCATGGGAACGTTGCCCAAGGCAGATTTATTTGTAATTTCAACAGATGCATATGGTTCCGCAGAAGAGGTGGCCCGTCATGTTCCTATAGACAGCCTGACCATGGGAATTGAGGTTTCCTATCGGTGGAGTACACTGCAAAAACTCAGTATGATACCAAAGGGAACCCGAGCACTTTTTGTAAACTTGACGGATACCATGGCTCGGGAAGCTATTGCACAGCTGCAGCAACTGGGGATAAACCATATTCGTTTTATTCCATTTTATCCAGGTGATATTTTAGAAGAGCCGGTGGATATGGCTGTAACCCCGGAGGAGGAGAGATATGTACCTCAGAGCGTAAATAAGGTTTTAAATGTCGGACACCGTTCCTGTACTTCGGGGATGATGATTGAGATTGCTTTGCGTCTAGAACTTGAAGAGCTATTGGAAACGAAAAAATTCCAGAATTATTTTCATGAAATGGCAACGAATAATTATAGTTTTAATCAGATATACGGCCGTTCTAGAAGACTGGAGAGTCAGTTCCATATTTTGATGGAAATATTGGATGAGGGACTGGTAGGTGTTAATGAAAAGGGTGAAATCTTTGCATGCAACAAGAAAGCCTGCCAAATTGCAAAGATTGAAGAGAATCTTATTCTTGGCAGATGTGGGGAAAAAGTATTTCCGTATATTCCCTTTTATAGCGCCCTGAAGGATAAGAAAGAAATTCCACCTAAAGTGATTAAGTTGGGTGGCGTAAACGTAAGTATTGCAGTTATACCGGTTCTACGGCAGAAGGAATGCATCGGTGCATTTGCTACCCTGCAGGAATTTAGTGAGCTGGAATCTAAGCAGAATGAGTTAAGAAGCCAACTGTTGAAAAAGGGTCATTGTGCCAAGTACACCTTTGATGATGTAATCGGAGAGTCAGATTGTATCTGCCGGACGAAGATGATTTTAAAACGGATGGCGGCTACTGAAAGTCCGGTTTTAATTGTAGGTGAGACAGGAACGGGAAAAGAACTGCTGGCTCATGCGGTGCATTGTGCATCTAAGCGGAGTAAGAGACCTTTTATTGCCATTAATGTGGCAGCCATGCCGGAAAATCTTCTGGAAAGCGAGCTTTTTGGCTATGAAGAAGGTGCATTTACTGGTGCGAAAAAAGGAGGACGTCCCGGTCTGTTTGAATTTGCCCATGGCGGTACCCTATTCCTCGATGAAGTAGAAGGGATGAGTCAGGCCATGCAGATAAAGCTCCTAAGAGTTCTGCAGGAAGGCGAAGTCATGCGCGTAGGCGGCAGCGGAATCATAAGTGTTGATGTCAGAATTGTTGCAGCAACCAATGAATCTCTGGATCAGAAGGTGGAGGAAGGAAGCTTCCGAAAGGACCTGTATTATCGCCTGAATACCTTGACGGTTGTAGTACCGACGTTACGGGAACGGGGAGAGGATGTTTTTCTTTTGATGGAGCATTTTAAAGAGGAGCTCCAGGGTGACTTTAGGTTATCAGAGGAAGTAAAAGACTTTCTACGTCAGTATTCCTGGCCGGGAAATATCCGAGAACTGCATAACACAGTGGAATACTTTGTTTATACCGGGAAACAGGTGATTGAGATGGATGATTTACCACCTACTATTTTCCATAGTCGGACATCTAGACCGGTGAATGTGAAGATGAAGGAGAGGCTGCAGGAGGTGGTTTCACCCTTTTGGTTCGTTCTGGAACAGCTTTATATGGCAGCGGAACGGAATGAGTTTATCGGAAGGGATAAATTGATGCTGAAGGCGAAAGAGCAGCATCTTCTACTATCCCAAAAGGAGATTCGAGATATTTTAAAGGATATGGAGGAAAAGGGGTTTGTAAAAATCAGAAAAGGAAGAGGCGGCAGTAGGATTACCTTAAAGGGGAAGGAATACTGGCAGAGTCGGGATATGTATCGTCGATGAAATTACTGAGGATCCTATAGGGGCTATTCTAATATTTCTGCGTATCGATATCATCTTATAGCCAAAACATATGTGGAGATAGTTGTGAATCTGAGCAAAAGGCAGTAAAAATAAGGAGAAATGAGTATGAGTAAAAAGATAAAATTTGCAGCATCTTATAGTGGAGGGAAGGACGGTATGCTTGCACTGTATCGAGCTATAGAAAGCGGGTATGAGCCAGTAAGCTTACTGACTACTTATAACGAGAGTGCTAATCGTTCATGGTTTCATGGGGTACCAGTAGAGGTTTTGAATAAAGTTTCACAACTTATAGATATTCCTTTAGAGCTTGTAAAAACAGGAGCTGGAGACGACTACGCTAAAGATTTTGAAAAGGCATTGCTAAAACTTAAAGACAGCGGTGTCAATGCTTGTGTTTTTGGTGATATTGATATACAAGCTCATTATGACTGGTGTGATTCTCGTTGTAAAGCTGCTAAGATTAGAAGTATATTTCCACTTTGGAATGAAAGTAGAAAAGAATTGGTTTATGAATTTATAGAAAGTGGGTTTAAAGCTGTTATAACCATTGTGGATTCCTCTAGACTTAGTGAAAAGTTTCTAGGAAAAACCTTAACAAAAGAGCTTATAAAAGAAATTGTAGCTGAAGGTGCAGATATTTGTGGAGAAAACGGAGAATACCACACTTTTGTGTACGATGGCCCACTTTTTAAGGAACCTGTGAACTTTAAATTTGATGAAATAATAAGAAATGGTAATTATTCAGTATTACCTCTTTCTTTAGAATAAAAATATAATTTTAACATATAAGGGACGGTTCATAATTGTATCTTAAGTAAATTTAGATTATAGCATTAAATAATTAATTAAATTTGACTTAGGGGTAGGGGTAATGTTAGATGAGGCGTTTTTAGCGATAGCTTCACTACGAGAAGTACTAAATGGTAAGAATCCAAACCTCTTAGATGGATATCACATTATTCTAATTCTAAAATTAAAGAGATAAAAAGCTTTGTAAAGGTATACTTAAAGATTATAATAGCATTAGTTATGCTATTATGTATGATGAAAGCCACCAAATGGTGGCTTTCATCAACAACAGATATATTGGATTATTGACCTTTAATTTTTTCTCTATAATTATTTAATTCTTTGTTTAAGTTAAACTTATTTTAGGCCAAGTACTTTTTTATAGTATCAAGTATTATAGGAGTATTTTTCATTATTTGCTTGCTATTTACTTTGCTTATGGTAATTCTGAAATAATTATTGCATCGATATTCCTTAAGAAAACATTCAGCTGGATTAAATATTTTGATATTTTTATGGTGTAATGAATTAAGTGTTTTATCATGCTTTAAAGAACCATCCGCATAAATACAACCAAAGTATCCTGATTCAGGAATATTATATTTTATTCTTGGATGTTTATATTTTAATAAAGTATTTTTTAAAGAGCCCATGCGTTCGGCATATAAATTAACTAATTGCTTCATATAAGTATCGAACATTCCGTTTTTTATGTATATTTCTAAGGCTCCTTGAGATAGTATAGGACTATTTATATCAGTCCATTTTTTATGTTCTAAAAAACTATTAATTAATAAATCAGGTAATATGAGAGCAGCAACTCTCAAACCAGGCATAAGTATTTTTGAATAACTTTTAAGATAGATTACTTTTGAAGAAATATCATAAGAAAACATTGGATCATTTTTTTTATTCATATCTAAATCAGCAGCAATATCATCTTCAACAATGTATACGTCATATTTATTAGCTAATTTAACAATTTCTTGTTTTTCAAGTTTACTATATGAAGTGCCAGTTGGATTATGAAATCGAGGTATACTGTAAAAAAATTTTATATTTCCATATTTAAATAATTTTTCTAATTCATATAAATCTAGTCCATTAAAATCTCTATTTATGCCTAAAACTGGAATATTATTAAGCTCCAAAGATTTTATCATTCCATGGTATGTAGGCTGTTCAATTAGAATATTAGATTTTCCGTTTGGAAACGGCATTATTGATAATATGTTTAATGCTTGTTGAGAGCTTGATGTAATAAGTATATTATCTGGCTTTGCAAATATTTGATAGTTTTGAATATGTTTTGATAGCACATTAATTAATGAGTTCAAGCCCCTAGGATCGGAATAAGAAAATAGTTTCTCTTTGTATAAATCTATTGATTTATTTAGACAGTGTTGAAAATTCTCATATGGAAAAGCTTCAGCACTTAAATTTACAGCTGAAAAATCAATTATACTTTCCTTAGCAGTACTTAGATTATAAAAATTATCAACTATGTAATATCCACTTTTAGGTACAGAATAGATAATATGATCTTGTTCAAGCTTTGAATAATATGATCTTGTTCAAGCTTTGAATAAGCTTTTAAAACTGTACCAGTACTACACTGAAACAATTTTTGAATAAATCTTATAGAAGGCAATTTTTTTGGATGATTTAATTTCTCTGTTTTTATACTGCTTTTAATATATTCTATAATCTCTTCATATTTAAGCAAATGAATCACTCCTTAAGTACTGTACTAGCACAGATCTGAATTTTATTTGTTGATATATGGATTACATTATAATACCATAATTGTAAGAAGTATGTAAGTGCAAATAATAACTTAATACGTCTTTTTTGTTAAATTAAAGGAGGATATAATTATGGCAAAACAATACCCAAAATTCATAGGAGCTGCAGTTCAGGCTGCACCAGTATATTTAAATTTAGATGCAACAGTTGAGAAATCTTGCAAATTAATTGATGAAGCAGCATCAAATGGAGCAAAATTAGTTGCATTCCCAGAAGCATTCCTTCCAGGGTATCCTTGGTTTGCATTTATCGGACATCCTGAATATACAAGAAAATTCTATCATGAATTATACAAAAATGCAGTTGAAATTCCAAGTTTAGCAGTTCAAAAAATAAGTGAGGCAGCTAAAAGAAATAAAACATATGTATGTATTTCTTGTAGTGAAAAAGATAACGGTTCATTATATTTAGCACAATTATGGTTTAATCCAGATGGAGATTTAATCGGAAAGCATAGGAAAATGAGAGCTTCTGTTGCAGAAAGATTAATCTGGGGAGATGGAAGCGGAAGTTTAATGCCAGTATTTGAAACTGAAATAGGTAATTTAGGTGGATGTATGTGCTGGGAACATCAAGTACCATTAGATCTTTTAGCAATGAATTCACAAAATGAGCAAGTTCATGTAGCATCTTGGCCAGGATATTTCGATGATGAAATATCAAGCAGATACTATGCAATTTCTACTCAAACATTTGTATTAATGACTTCATCAATTTATTCGGAAGAAATGAAAGATATGATTTGTTTAACCCCTGAACAAAGAGAATACTTTGATACATTCAAGAGTGGACATACTTGCATTTATGGACCAGATGGAGAACCAATAAGTGAAATGATTCCAGCAGAAACAGAAGGAATAGCTTATGCAGAAATAGATGTAGAAAAAATAATAGATTTTAAATACTACATTGATCCAGCAGGGCACTATTCAAATCAAAGTTTAAGCATGAATTTTAATCAAAATCCTACACCAGTTGTTAGAAAGTTTGGAGATAGTAAAAATAAGGTTATAACGTATGAAGAAATTAATTTGTCAGTAGGCAGTGAAGAATAAGAAAACATTTATAGATATAAAATCAATGGGAGATTAAGAAATGAAAGAAGTTTATAAGTCTATAATAGAGCTGCAAAGACAAGTTTTTACGAAAATAGCACGTCTTGCTTATAACGGAAATTATGACAGAATAAAAATATAACTTTAATATTAATTATAAAAAACTACCCTTGAAGTGCCTATTTTAAAAGGCCTTCAGGGGTTTTAATATAAGACTTAATATGAAAATTTTAAAAAACAGAAAACATCTAACTAAAAAACTCGACCTTATCGCAAAATCAAAGGGAAGGTTCTAGCAATTTGCTTTTAAACATATGTTATACACTCCTAGACTTATACTTTAGGAGTTTTTTGTAATATTTAAGTTAGTTATATTGACAAAATTTCAATACAAGAGTATGTTAAGTATAACTAGTATAAAAAGTAATACTGAAAGGGAGATTGCTATGAATAAAAAAGCTTCGGAAGATAAATATATGGGGTCTGTGAAGGTAGGCCCAAAGGGACAAATTGTTATTCCAAAGGAAGTGAGAGATATGTTTGATATTTCTCCAGGAGATACTTTAATTTTGCTTGCAGATGCCCAGAAAGGTATTGCAATTGAACGGTATGAGATTTTTTCTAAGATTGCTGATGCAATTTTTGCAGGTAAAGCACGGGAGATTTATCCATCTGAATCTGAAGAAGATTCACTTGTTTTTGCTAAAGAAATAAAAAAATTGAGTGAGTCTGAAGGAGAAGATGATGAGTAAAATAGTATTTTTTAGCATCCCAGCTCATGGGCACACCAATCCTACTATAGCAGTAGTAGATGAATTGGTAAAACGTGGTCATGAAGTTTGGTATTATTCCTTTTATGAGTTTCAGAAGAAGATTGAAAACGCAGGTGCAAAATTTATTCCATGCGATAATTATTTGCCAGAACTTACGCCAGATATAGAAAAGAAAGTGGGAAAGGATTTTGCAGCTCTTATAGAGATGACAGCAGATATGACTATGAGTCTAGATGAAAAGGTATGTAAAGAGCTTAAAGAATTTCAGCCGCACTGTATAGTATCAGATTCTATATGTATTTGGGGAAAATTATTTGCAATAAAATTAAATGTGCCATATATTTGCTCTACTACAACCTTTGCAATGAATAAACATACTGCAAAGCTAATGAAACAGGGGTTAAAAGAAATGTTTCGTATGTTTATAGGCATTCCAAGAATTAATAAAAAGATAAAGCTGCTCCAGGAAAAAGGTTATAATGTAAAAAACTTTATAAGTATTATTCGAAATGACAATGATACTGACACAATTGTTTATACATCTAAAGAATTTCAGCCTATGGCAGAAACATTTTCAGATAAGTATGCTTTTGTAGGACCTTCTTTTCGAGTTCCAGAAGTTGAACAAATTGAAAAGAAATCCCCACTGATTTATATTTCATTGGGAACCGTGTTGAATCAAAATAGACACTTTTATCAAAACTGTATTCAGGCATTAGCTGATGTAAATTGCCAAGTTATCATGTCTGTTGGAGAAAAGGCAGATATCTTTAGTTTTGATAAGTTACCAGACAATTTTAAAGTTTATCCCAAAGTTGAACAATTAAAAGTTTTACAACGGACTGATGTGTTTATCACTCATTGTGGAATGAACAGCATAAGTGAAAGTTTATATTTTGGTGTACCGTCAGTTTTATTTCCATTGCATAGTGAACAAGCTATGGTGGCAAACCGAGTAGCAGAACTAAATGCTGGAAAAAGATTAAATTCAGATACTGCAAGTAGTATTCGAGAAACTGTTTTACAAGTATTGAATGATATATCCTACAAAAGAAATGCAGAAGTGATTTCTAAAAGCTTACAAAAAGCTGGAGGAGCTAGTGCAGCTGCAAATAAGATAGAGAAAGTTTGTAACAAAAGTTTAGATAGTAAACTATAAGGTTAATTGTAACTAGCTTATTATTAGGCTAGTTTTTTCTTGTGCAAAATTAAGAATAGCATAAAAAATAAGATATTACTATGGTTATTATATGATCTTCTACATAGAATATTACGCAAAGCTTGATGAGCAATAAAGCTTTCTCGTCAGAGCTGTATTGCTGAATTGAAGCTATCATTCTAGTGGAGAATCTAGAGGTTCTCCTTTTTTTATTTTTTTGAAATAGGAAAATAATGTAATAGTTAAAAAAAGGAAGATAATTTTGGATATTTGGTATTTTAGGCTTATTATAGTGATTTCATAAGATTGACTGTAATATAATGGTATGCTATAACGAAGACATTAACAACTAATAAAATATTAGCAAAAAGAAAGGTAGCTAAAAGGAGGTGAAATTACAAAAATACGGAAAGTTTATCAATAATCTTATCCACATCAAATTGAGCATTGGGGACAGTAAATTAAAGAAGTTTTCCCTGGTCACAGTTTAAAATTCAGATAATATTTTCGTAGGCAGAAACATCAACACTTATAAGTAAAGCAGATAAGTCATCTAGTTTATTTATGATATCACTACCTTTCTATAGAAAAAATGTAGAAATTAGAAAAGGAATATCCTAAGTAAAATGCTGATTAAAGTTTCATATAATCAGCTTGTATCCAATGAAAATGCCTTAATACGGCTATCATTAGAGATGAAACATCTGAGTAAGCAGCATGTGATACTTAAGTCAGTGGGCAAGCTTTTGTAATAATATATAGGGATACAATATGAAAACTTAATATATACTCTGGAAAATAAATTTTTTATAAAAACAGCTTAAATCCTTAGAAATTAAGGATTAATAATGAAGAATGAAGAATTTAGGAAAAAATTCACTAAAGGTGAATTTCTTAAAATAAAATTTGTTTTTAAAAAAGTCCAAAGGCTTGGGTCGTGGAGTTTTAACCATAATTCGTATCTTTAATTCTTAATTCTTCATTCAAGAAAAGACTTTTTGTTATGGAAATTAAAATCATGCATAAGTTAAATTTTCATTGTGGAACCCTATAGTACTCTATCAAAAATGAACGAACTAACCTTATATAATGTCCTGTTAAGAATAATTAACATTAGGATACTCCAATTGAAAGTTACTATTAACTTATTAATCAAAATAAAATAAGTTCTATAGCCTAGCTGCTGACTACAGAATTTATAATGTAAAGGAGCATGGGTATGAAAAAATCTTATTTTAAAAGGTTTATGGCATCTATTCTTATCATATTTACAATTTTTAGCTTCACTTCAATTCCTACTGTAAAAGCTGCTGATAACAGTGATGATGCGGTAGTTGGAAATGATTATCCCATAGTTATGGTACATGGATGTTTTGGTTGGGGAAGCAATGAGGCAGCCGGTCTCTATTACTGGGGAGGTCAAGAAAGCTTGACTAAAAAGCTTACTGAGAAGGGTTATACTGTATATTCTCCATCTATCGGACCTGTTTCAAGTAACTGGGATAGAGCATGTGAGCTGTATACATATATTGTAGGCGGCACAGTTGATTATGGTGAATCACACTCTAAAAAATATGGACATGCAAGATACGGACGAAGTTATCCGGGCGTGTACAAAAAAATTGGAACAGAAGATTCATCTGGCAATATTCAGAAAGTTCACCTAATTGGACACAGTATGGGAGGACAGACAATCCGCCTATTGGCACAGCTTTTAGAAAATGGAGATCCTGATGAATTAGAATTTACCACAGACGAAAACATCAATCCACTTTTTACTGGGGGAAAATCATGGGTATCCAGTATTACATCTATTGCTACTCCACATGATGGAAGTCAGGAAGCGCATATAAAATGTGATATTGAGCCTCTCACACATCAATTTGTTGCAGCTATTGCCGCAATAAAAGGCAGAAAGGTTGATTTAGGTGACCTAAATTACGATTTTCAATTAGATCAGTGGGGACTTAGAAGAAAACCTGGCGAATCATGTTTGGACTACAGCAATAAAGTAATTAACAGTGAAATCTGGAAAAAAAGCAAGGATTTAAGTATCTGGGATTTGTCACCGGAAGGAGCACAGGAATTTAATTCCTATGTTAAGGCACAAAGTGATATCAATTATTTTTCAATTGCATGTGTAAATACTCATGAAGATCGATTAACTCATTTTCAGGTACCAAATAAAAATATGAATCCGATTCTTATAAAAACTTCGATATTTATGGGTATGTATACAAACAATAAGAGTGGTGAAGTTCCTATAGATAAAAGCTGGTGGAGAAATGACGGAGTTGTGAGTGTGATATCAGCCATAAGCCCTAAGGTTGGTTCAACAGACCAAATGATTGATTATAACGGAACTGCCGCAAAGGGTACATGGAATTATCTTGGCGAATTCGATAATACAGATCATATTGAGGTTTGCGGAATGAAATATGATCGAAAGGGAATTGAACAAATGTATTTTAATGTGGCAGAAATGCTTTCAAAACTTCCCGTTGAATAATTCATAAAATTTGATATCAAGAAATTATTAATTATTGGACATGCTGGCAAAGCCGAATTTATTTCAGAATTATAACGTAGTTATACAAGGTTCTAGATGTTTTTTCTTAAGAAAGAGACTTTGTCAGCAGGTCTATTATTTAACTCTATATGATTAACTCTCGGACAAGCTGGAACAGGACATCGTAGCTTGGTTTCTTATTTTCATTTTCAATTGACATGAGATAGCGAGGAGTTATGTTTATGATTTCAGCTAACTATTCGCGTGTAAGTCCTTTTGTATTTCAACCAGTTTAAGCCTATCAAAGTTATTATGTTCCATTAGTTTACCTCCAACTCATTAATACTCGTCCCCTTCAAACTTGGAATATAATTCTAAATAAGACAATAAAAAACCACGACAATTTGTAATTGTCGTGGTTTAACTGCACTTTTAAAACGGTAAATGGACAACATTTAGAACTTCAAGTAGTTTTTCCTTTGATTTGATTTAACCCCGAAATTCGATATGTTCGTCGTCCGGGCCTTTAAAGACAACCCTTTTCCAACCCTTTTCTTGAGGGGTTCTAGGGCTTGGGATATGCGGCTTAGTCACAACAGGTACACCTGCTTTTATGAGTCTATCGTAATCTGCATCGAAGTCATCGCTAATAAGGCAAAAGTGGTATCCGGAATTCACTTTTTTATTTGTCCAATTCTCAAGTTCTAATACAGTCCCACCTAGTTGAAGATAGACAACTTTTTCAATCTCGGGTACACTAGGAACATCATGTTCAAAATATTTTTTAAATCCAAAGTTTTTTTCATAAAAGTCAATAGATTTTTTTCTGTCTTTTACAGAAATTGCAATATGATCAATGTGTGTAAACATTTATTAATACCTCCTAGTTCATTATTTAGTATTTATAAGTTCTGTATTCAGTTTTTTGGCAATGTCATTTTAATCTGCAATACGACCCAATTGGAGGAAGTCGTATTTTGGAATCCATGTGTTTCATTATGAGGAGAAAAAATGATGTCTTTTTCTTTTACAAGCATTGGTTCGTTATTTATAGTAATTGTGCCTTCACCGGAAATTACATAAAAAACTTCGTCAATATTGGAATGTTTATGATCAGGTGTTGTTTGTCCAGGGGCGTAAAGCAAAAGACCTATATCTAACTGACCTTCTTTGAATATTTCTTTACGGGCACTTTTGCCAACTGCAAAGTCTAAAATATTTTCAATATTAATTTTTTGCATAACAAATTCTCCTTTTTTATATAATTTTGTTGTATTTATATTTTTAGTCAATCTTCTGTAATTTTTATAATCCCTTTTCTGATTATAAGGGGAACAAATGTTGCGATAGAAACAGCTAAACAAAGAACAGTCATCCCCTCTTTTATCCAATTAATAAAGAAATTACCAGATGTATGGCCTACAAATCCTAAAGCAGAGGAAATAATACATGATGTAAAACTGCTCATTAGTAATCCGAATAATATCGGTGTATATTTTTTTATTAAATTTTTCATAGTACCAACATTTATTTCAATATGCAGCAATAACAATGAATAAATTACAAGCGCTTGAGTTTACAAATGAATTACTGTAAAATTATCATAGTATAGTTACTTTCTTTTTACAAGAAGGCACTTTTCAGTTCAATACTAACCAAATTGTAAGTATTTAATAAAGATGAATTGGAGGAAGCATAATGCCATGTGATAAATCATGTCCGATTGAATATACTGTAAATCTGATAGGACATAAATGGAAAGTCTTAATAATAAGAAATCTGCTTAATAACGGAACACAAAGATTCTCTGAACTAAGTAAAGGAATTAGTGGAATAAGCCAGAAGATGTTAACGCAGCAGCTTAAACAGTTGGAGTCAGACGGAATAGTTAATAGAAAGGTCTATCCGGAAGTACCACCGAGGGTAGAATACTCACTGACCAAACTTGGCCACTCATTGAAACCAGTCTTGGATTCTATGAACACATGGGGTGTTGCACACATTAAACAAAACAGTATTAAACAATAAAAACCAATTTTAGTAAATTTTCAAAATTTCACTCTCTAAGGAGTTATTATCTTTTTAAACATATTTATTTAGAGAGATATCCTACAACATACTGCGGATATCTTTATCTGCATCAAATCATACTATTAATAATAACCTGTAGAACACTCGGAATTTGAGCCACCTTGATGATGTATCAAGCTTTTTATTCATCAATATTAAATAACTTACCTCCGTAGGAGACCACACCTTCCCCGACGATTTGACGCTACATTTTTACACTAAGGCAGTAATCAGACTATATCTAGGAGATGGCTTGTGAAAGCTCTCTAGGTATCTTCAAGGTCTACTGTAAAGTTGCTGTTGAAAGTATAAATATAAGAATCCAGAAATTCATTTCCATCCTCGATGTTATCAATACCATTAAGAAGGAATTCAACGGGAAGACGAATTTGTAATGTCCACCATAAATGTTTAAAGCGCCTTCTAGTCTATAGATAGAGTGCATCTATACTTGTATCTCTAATTCATTAAGACATCTGTCGAATTGAGTGTTATTTGGGGTTACACCCTCTAGGATTTCTTCGATAGTTAAATAACAACAGAAGAAAACAGAAAAAATGCAAGAAATTGACTATATAAGTATTTATCATTATTCTCAAAAAATATAACTTTTAAAATTACAACTACTAGCTTCAGCAATTTACTGGAGTCTTTTTCTGATGTTAGCTGTAAAGTAGCTAGAAGATGGATAGATGAACTGCTTTTATCTGAGAAAGATGATTTACAAACATGGTTTGTTGATTTACCACTATTAATAACAAACTATACACTAAAACACCAGACTTTAAATATTCATTATGATAGAGATAAATGGAGGTAAGGATGCTATGAAAAATGGATATAAGACAGCACAAGTAGCAAAGATAATAGGTATACACCCTAATACTGTAAGGTTGTATGAAAAACTAAAATTGATACCTAAACCTCAAAGATTATCCAATGGATATCGAGTTTTCTCAGATTTTCATATTGCACAATTTAAGCTGGCTAGGACAGCACTTAAAGTGGAGGTATTGCAAAGTGGTCTTAGGAAAAATATGATTAATATTATTAAATTATCTGCCCAAGGTGAATTCCAAAAGGCAATTGCATGTACTAATAACTATATAGATCAAGTTAAAATAGAACAGAAAAATGCAGAAGAGGCTATAGAAATTACAAAAAAATTACTCGCTGGTATAGAGGAGAAAGAAGATGATATAGCTTTCACAAGAAAACAAACTGCAGAACATTTGAATATTACCATAGATACGTTAAGGAATTGGGAGATGAATGGGTTATTTTCTATAAAAAGAAAGGAAAATGGATATCGAGTATACACTAAAAATGATATTCAATTATTGAAGATAATACGTTCTTTACGCCTTGCAAATTATTCCCTTGCAGCAATTTTGCGCATGATAAGTGCACTATCCAATAATTCAGAAATCGATATAAGAGAAGTTATTGATACCCCAAAAGCTGATGAAGATATTGTAACAGTATGTGATGAGCTTCTTACTTCACTAAGTAACGCGGAGTTAAATGCAAATTGTGTTTTAAGCAAGCTAAAATCCATGCAAGAAAAATTTAATATAAATCCTACATTATAACACCAGACTTTATTCTGGTGTTATTCTTTTTTATGTATTAAAAAATAGGAGGTTTTTTAAACATGGAAACAGTTAAAATTCATGCTTTATGTAAATCATACGGGAATATACAAGCTGTAAATAAGGTTAGCATATCCGTTAAAAGTGGAGAAGTATTTGGATTACTTGGTGCTAATGGAGCAGGAAAAAGTACCACCATTGAATGTGTTTTAGGTACGAAAAAATTTGATAGCGGCTCAATTTCTATTTTAGGAATGAATCCGCAAACACAGAGAAAAGAATTATATCAAAGAGTTGGAGTCCAATTTCAAGAATCAAACTATCAAGACAAACTAACAGTAGAAGAACTTTGTGAAGTTACACAAGCTCTTTACAAACAGCCAGTAAGTTATGAGGAATTGTTAAAACAGTTTGGCCTATCAGATAAATGTAAAAGCCAAGTGAGTGAGCTGTCAGGCGGGCAAAAACAGCGACTATTTATTATACTCGCTTTAATTCCTAATCCAAAAGTTGTGTTTTTAGATGAATTAACTACGGGACTTGACACTAGAGCAAGGAGAGAAGTATGGAAAGGACTTTTAGATTTAAAAAAGAAAGGACTTACTATTTTTTTAACTTCGCATTTTATGGATGAGATAGAAATATTGTGTGATAGGATTTGTATTCTTAAAAAAGGAGAAAGCATTTTCTATGGAACAGTACAGGAAGCAATTGCAGGAAGTCCATATGAAAAATTTGAGGAAGCATATTTATGGTATATAGGCGAGGGGGAAGAGGACAATGAAAGCATTTAAAACAATGTTGAAAACAGAACTGAAATTGTCCCTGCGAGGGATGGACATGTTTATTTTTGCAATTTGCATGCCAGTAGTGATAATAATCCTTATTGGCATCATCTACGGAGATAAATCAGCATTTGATGGTGCGGGATACACTTTTTTAGAACAATCATTTGGAGCTATTACTACAATTTCAGTATGTGCAGGTGGCGTCATGGGATTACCGCTGGTGATATCCGATTATCGTCATAAAAAAATTCTAAAAAGGTTTAAAGTAACACCTATAAATCCTACTGTAATTTTAACAGTTCAGGTAGTAATTTATGCACTTTACGCTATTGTTTCACTTATACTTGTCTATTTCACTGCAGCAATTTTCTTTGGCTTTAGATTAAATGGTTCTTGGATCCAGTTTTTAGCTTCTTATTTCTTAGTGATGGGTTCTATGTTTAGTATAGGGCTTATGGTAGGAGGAATTGCTCCAAATTTAAAGACAGCAAGTGTTGGAGCAAGTATATTATATTTCCCTATGCTGATTTTTTCAGGAGCAACGCTGCCCTATGAAGTTATGCCAACAGCACTTCAAAAGTGTTCTAATATACTACCATTGACCCAAGGAATAAAACTTTTAAAAGCAACTTCACTTGGTTTAGCTGTAGATAATGTAATGATGCCAATCATTATAACGATTGCTCTTATGGTAATATGTACTGGTATAGCTATTCGATTTTTTAAATGGGAATAATGGTGAATATTCAATTGTCAAAAGTGATATACTAATAAACCATATTACATGCCACTGATATGGTGAACTGTACAATAATAATAACTAATTTTAAATTTAACTCACAATATTATTATATGTGATTGTGTTGACGGATTAGATAACGCTATTTTAAAGAGTTGAGAGTTATGATGGATTATTTAAAAATAGCTTACCCTATGGTATAATTTTGAGTATAAATAAAGCATTAAGGGGGTGGCGATTTGGCACAGCAATATACCAAGAAAATGATTCGTGAGGTATTTATAAAGATGCTGAATGAGCGTCCACTTAACAAGATCACAGTTAAGGATATTGCTACAGAATGTGAGATCAACAGAAATACTTTTTATTATTACTACACAGATGTATATGCACTTTTGTCAGAAATCTTCCAAACAGAACTTCAGACAGTCATTGATGAATATAATGATACACTCTCCTGGGAGGAGAGTTTTACTGTGGCTGCTAAATTTGCTTTAGAAAACAGAAGAGCAGTTTATCATGTATATAATTCCATGCAGAGAGAAGAGTTAGTGAACTATATATTCAATGTATCAGGAAATGTTATGATTCGGTATGTTGAAAGAGTAAGTGATGGTATCTCAGCTTCTTTGGAAGATAGAAAACTAATTGCTTCCTTCTATCAGTGTGCCCTCACTGAAATGGTACTACGCTGGATTGCTTCTGGAATGAAGGAAGACCCTGATACTATCATCAGACGAATTGGGTACCTCTTTGATGGAAATATTGAGTTATCCCTTAAGCGAAGTGCTGCTTTAAATGATGTTTAGTAAAAATAAATATGAAATTTCTTTTATATCAGACATTTTCACCTAAATGCCTAAAAAATAGATAAATTAACTGCGGTGTTCGAATTTCGAACACCGCAGTTTGTTTATCTAATGAAAAAGACGCAAAAAGACTATATTATAGACTTATAGACATCCTACAGATAATAAGTATCCATAAAGTTAAAGAAGGACTTATTATTATGACACCATATTGGCATACTAGTAGAGTGAATTATAGAAGGGCTCTAAATATGATAGTAGTATTTAGAAAACTATAAAAAAATTAAGAAAGAGGTAGATAATAATGAAATTAAAAACACATGATGATAGACTTACTCTTACAAATGGAAGTTACCATGCTTTAGTAAATGCAAGAAAGCCGAAAGGAATTGAAGATAAAAAAGCTTATTTAATTGGTACTGGAATTGCAGCTTTAGCTGCTGGTTGCTTTTTAATTCGTGATGCTCACATGGATGGCAGTAAGATTACCTTCTTAGAACAATTAGACATTCCAGGCGGATCTTTAGACGGTCAAGTTCGTCAGAATATGGGTTATGTAGCACGTGGCGGACGTGAAATGGGTCACCATTTTGAGGTTTTATGGAGCTTATTTAGTTCATTACCATCTACAGAAGATCCTAATATGACTGTTTTAGATCATTTTTATTATACAAACTACGATGATCCAAACTTTAGCAATTGTCGTATTACTAAAAATCAAGGTGAGCGCTATGACAATGGAAAATTCAATTTGGGTCAAGACTTAGCAAAAGAATTAGCTGCTTTTGTAAATATGCCAGATGAAGAACTTGAAGATAAAGCTATTGAAGATATTTTTTCTGAAGAGCTTTTAAACACTGATTTCTGGACATATTGGAGAACAATGTTCGCTTTTGAAAACTGGCATAGTGCTTTAGAGATGAAATTATATATGAATCGTTTCATTCACCATGTTGACGGATTGCCAAATCTTTCTGCACTACAATTTTCAAGACATGATCAATACACTTCATTTGTAAAACCTATGGTTAAATATTTAGAAGACCATGGTGCTAAATTCGAATATGGAGTTACTGTTGATAACGTTGAATTCTCAATTTCAAATGATAAAAAGGTTGCAAAGAAAATAGTTGCAACAGATAAAACTGGAAAAGATATATCTATTGATTTAACAGAAAACGACTTAGTGTTTATCACTAATGGTTCTATGACTGAAAGTTCAGGATATGGTGATGACAATACTCCTGCACCATTTAATAGAGAGCCAGAAGGATGTTGGAAGTTATGGAGAAATATAGCAGCCCAATCAGATGAATTTGGAAATCCTGATAAATTCTGTACACATACAGAAAAATCTAATTGGGAATCTTGTACAGTAACTTGTCATGATGAACGTGTTCCTGAGTACATTGAAAAAATCACAAAACGTTCACCATATGGCGGACGTACTGTAACAGGAGGAATAGTTTCAGCTCTTGACTCTTCATGGCTGATGAGTTGGACAATAAACCGTCAAGAACAATATTATGGACAGCCTGAAAAAGACGTTGTTGTTTGGGTATATGGTTTATTCTCTGATGTTCCAGGAGATTATATTAAGAAACCTATGAGAGATTGTACTGGTAAGGAAATCACAAAAGAATGGTTATATCATATAGGCGTTCCTACAGATGAAATTGAAGAATTAGCAGGATCATGTACTGCAGTTCCTGTTATGATGCCATTTATTACATCTATGTTTATGCCTCGTGCAGCTGGAGATCGTCCATATGTTGTACCAAAGAATGGAGTAAACTTTGCTTTCCTTGGTCAATTTGCTGAAACATTAGATGATCCAGGTCGTGATACTGTATTTACTATAGAATATTCAGGACGTACAGCTATGGAAGCAGTATATGTTTTAACTGGAGTTGAAAAAGGAGTTCCTGAGGTATTTGGTTCAAGATATGACATCCGCTATTTATTAAGCGCAGGTATATGTTTATTAGATGGAGAAAAACCAAAACTTGATTTACCACCAATGGCTAAACGTAAAGTTTTAAAACAAGTAGCAGGAACAGACGTTGAAAAATTATTAAAAGAATATGGAATTATTTAATGACATTTACAGTTAGATAATTTGATTGAAATCCCGAATTTTAAAAAAATCGGGATTTTAATTTATATATAGTTATTATTTATATGGCTACTTGGTATATTAATAATATAATAGAGCATCATGCAAAGGAGGAAACTTCTGTGAAAGAAAAAACAGATCTAAAGCAAGGTTATATTCCTACTATAGGAGAAATGCAAAGCTGGTATGAAGATGATTTACGAAAAGAAGCCTTAAAATCATCGGAATACGAAGATAATAAAAAAATAGAAGAGCAAGGGACGTTTTTTAAAGCTTTTCGAAGACTTGAAGAAAGGGATTATGAAATTCCTCATGATTCTAAAAAAAATAATGTTTATTACGAAAAATATAGAGCTTATGTAGAAGAAGAAACAGAAAACAAGGGCAAAAAGATACAAGAAATTGAAAGCTCAATTGAATATGAAAAGTTTTTCCTTCGTTGGGAAAGAAGAGTCAATAGTGAAAGTAATAATTATAGTCATTATGGCAGCAATTCAGCTACAAGATATAGAGTTGATTGCATAAAAAAATTGGAAAAAGAGTTGGAGACAATTCTAGAAAATTCTCCAGAAGCATGGGAATTTTATTATAAACGTCAATTGATAAGTGATATAGAAACCCAACATCAGCAGCGTTTAGTAACTGTACCTTATGTAGTTGAAGCAAAACAAAAAGTAATCGATTCGTTGAATTTAGGTGTTCCTGTATATATTGTAGGACATTTAGGAAGTGGTAAAACACAATTAGCAACTGAAGCAGCCTTAGATTTTACTATTCAAAATAGAATACAAATAGAATTAGAAGATAAGATGGAGGATTGGTTTTCTAGAAATCCAAATGCCACAGAAAGTGATGCTATTGAAAAATTTGGAGAATTTAATGAAGAAAGAAAACTACACTACAAAAATATTTTAACTGATGGAAGTAAAGAGGAAATAGAATCTTTACAACCACTATTTATATCTGGCTCCCACAATTTAACTTATGAAGATATGTTTGTAGAGAAAACTTTGTCTCTCAAACACAGTTTCTCACAAGGATCTTTTGCGGATTATCTGAACATGATTATAGGAGATTTTTATGAGTGGATGGATGAGCACAGAACTAGACTAGAGAAGATGACTGATGAAGAACAGTTACAACTTAAGATACAAATATGGAAAAGTTTTTCTGATTTATTGGTAGCAAGTAATAGTGCTTTTGGTACTGAAATCAAAAAAATAGAAAGAGAAATTTTGATTGCAGTAAAAGAAGGCCGCCCTGTAATCGTAGACGAATTAAATACAATTGCTATGCAAAACTTAATTGCTTTAAATGATATTCTGCAGCGTCATGCAGGGAATACAGCTTATATCACAGGAGTTGGTCCTGTTTTGATTAAGCCTGGATTTGGATTTATTGGTACAGGAAACCTGTCAAGTCAAATGGTCAATTATGAAGGAACCAATGAGTTAAATCCAGCATTTAAATCCCGTTTCGTAACCATTGAATATAATTATGTACCTCAAAAGACAATTGGTTCTTTAGAAGATCAAGAGTTCCCAGAAAGAAATGAACTTTTTAGAGTGATAATAGCGCGATTAGCTGATAAAGATGGAAATATCCATCTTCCTAATTCCAAAAGAACATTAGAAGAATTGTTTAGATTTTCTCAATTGTGCAGAGTTACTCAAAATGTTTTTATGGGTAAATGGAAAGATGACGAAGCTCAAAAAGATTGCGGAGCGGATGAACTAGAGCTAAGGGAGTCTGTATTATCAATTCGTAATATTTTGCACGTTTTAAATAATTGGAATGGAGGAGAAGAAAAAGACCTAAGCAAAGCTTTGTGGGATGGCTTTATTAGTTCAATCACTTATCCTGATGACCAAAACTATATTCTCTCACAAGCAGTACGTTTTGGATTTTTTCCTATGGGAGAAGGATGGAAGGTTGAGTCAAAAGGTATAGGAGAAGCAACCACAACATATGATGAAATTCGTACTCGTCCATATAACTATGTAAGGCCATTAACAGAAACTTTAAGCTATTTAGATGTAGTTCATCTGATATTTGGGAAAGGAACTCCGAGAAAAACTTTACCAAAAGGACTAAAAGAAACTTTTGAAGCTGCCATTGATGATTCATCGCGAATTGATGCGGCAGAGTATCAAAAGCTAGACCGGCAATTATCTCACTTAGAGCATTCAAAAGATTTACTTGAATACTTAGAAGGTAATGGAGAAGAAAAATGAAAATAAATTTGTCAGTAGAGGTCAAGGATTTTAAGAGCCAAGTTAAAGAGCTAAGAGAAAAGTTGAATGAATGCCAAAGAAATGGGATTCTAGATGATGGCTTTAAAGAACAATTAAACAAACTTTTAAAAATAGAAGAAGAGTTATTGACTGATTTAATTCCCTATTATCGGGTTTATGCAAATGATATTAAGAAGACTTCAATGAGGATAAATCCGATAAAACAATTGGGGGCTTTTAGTTTTGATAGTTTTTTACAAACTACATTGAGGATTAATAAAAAGCTTTTTATTACAAGTAGTATGGATAGAAAAGTTCAATTTTTTTATATAGATGTTGTAGATGATTTTTTTGATCATAATCAAATTGAAGGAGAGTGGAGTCCTCCTATTAAAGAAATAAAAGAGACAATTTCATTTATGTACAAATTAAATGACAAAGAAATTTTGCTCTTAGGAGTAAGGGGAAGATGCTATCTAATTTCAAGTGATAATTTTGATAAGCTGCCTAATGTTAATGGAGAGATTAAAGTTAAAAGGGTTCAAACAAATCATGATCTTAATGAATTTGGAAGATGTTTAGCAATTAGAGATGGTTTATCTGTAGTGGAAAATGGAGATGAAAAGCTAAATTTATTTGAAATAATAAAAGAAAATGATGAATATTGTTTGCTTTTTCATAAAGATATATATTGCACTATTCCAAATTGGACTGTACTAGAAAAAATAAATGATGATTATTTTGTAGTTGGAACAAAGACGGGAGAATTATATTTTATTAAATATGAGAACAAACAATTTACTATTACAGAAAAAATTGATTTTCTAAATGATGAAATAAGGCAAATTAGATGGCTAGAGAATGAAAATGGTAATAAGAATTCCCTTATAGTAGTAGGCAATAAAGGGCATCTTAAGATATTTCCTTTATATGAAGACTCAAAAAATATAAAAATAGAATTGAATGATTTTAAAGGTAATTTGTTTGATGCTCAATCTAAAAGTGGCACAGCTATAGTTTTAAGTGAAGATGGAATCATATACTTACTTGAAGAGAATTTTGGAAATTGGTATCTAAATGAAGATGCAACGATTAAAGATATATTTTTTACTAATGTCCTTAAATTAGATGTTTCAAAATATCTGCTGATGGATATAGAAGGTAAATTAAATCTGCTACACATTGATCGAATTGATACACCAAAAGACTTGTGGAATCTGCCGCTGTATTAAGGTATCTTCAAAAAATAAATAAGTCAATATGCTCGTCTATTTTGTGTTATACTGCATCAACAGAACCCTTAGATAGTGCTACTATCTGCGGAACCTGTTTCCTTGTCTAAGGCATCACCAAAAATAAATAGTCAGTCTGCTCGCCTATTTTGTGTAATACTACGTCCACAGAATCCACTAATAGTCCAACTATTAATAGAATCTATGTCCTTGTCTTACGCAAAATATACTTCGCATCTTTGACTATTTATTTTTTTACGATGCCTAACTCAAAATATACTTCGCATCTTTGACTTATTATTTATTTTCATATGCCTAATAGGAGGGATGAGTATGTTTAACTTTGATGAACAAACACTAATTGAAGAATCTAAAAAACATTGCGAAGAGTTTTTGCAAAAAGAACAACGCTCATTAGCCACATTTACAGGAGATTCTAGTTTGATGTATATTCCTGATTCAAAACTACAAAGATTTTTATTAAATCCTTCCAAAGGAGTTTTGTACTTACCACTGGAAAGTTTTCTAGATAGAGAGTTAGATGACAATCAAATCATGTGGCATATCTACTATGAGCTAGCTTTATATCCTGATTGGAAAAAACAAACTAAAAAATATTTGAATAGAAAAAAAGATTGGCAGAAAGAAACTGATCACATGACAAGTTATATTATGGCTAGGATAAAAAAAGAAGGATTGGAAAATGACCCCGCATATAAGCCTAAAATTATTTCTAATTATGTGAGAAAAGAAATTTCTGATTTGTTACATTTATTAGATAAGCAGACATCATTTCTAAGAGTTTTGCAGATGTGTCCTATATATAGGGATGAAGAAAACTTCAAAAAGATTGTCTCATATATGAAAAAAACAGGTAAGACCATTGAGTCAATTTCTCAAATGCCTAGACATAGAGCTTTTGCAAATAGCTTTTTTATTATTGAATTATATAAAATAGAGCCTAAAATTGAAGAATGTGTTGAAAATCCATTTGATAGAAAAATTTTTAATCAGCCTTTTTTTGATTTTATTCATTATCAATTAATTAGACAGATAAATAATGATCAAGGAATTATAGAGAGAGATCCATTCATTCGTTCCTTCATCTATCCAATTTTTGAACAATTATGGAAACAAGAAATTGATGAAATGATGTTTTATAAATCAAAAGAGCAGAAAGAAGAGCAGGTTAAAGGAAGTGAAAATCCTTTTGAACAGTCAAACTCAGATGAGATGCCAGATTCACTAGAATCTACTCAAGAAGAAGTGGAAAAGATTTTAGAAGAAATGATGGATCAACAAGACCAAATAAGTGAGAGTATACAAAATGCCATGCAAGTCAAGGTAGATTTAGAGGCTTATGGAATTAGCCAATCAGATCAACAATTATTTGAATTTTATTCAAATAAAATGAAATTGGAAAGAGAGCAAATGCGTCAATTTTGGAAAAAGTTAATAGGGGACGCAAAAAAAGAAGTAAGTGTAAAAAAAGATGGCCAAATAAAGGGAAAACTAGATGTAGATAGCTTTATTAGTTTTTATCCGGATTTTGTAGAAGCTGAAAAAAAAGGAAATTATAAAAACCTTCCAATTTTCAATAGATACTTACTAGAGACTCGAGCAGATATATTGCCTGAAAGAATAGAGATTTCTTTTGTGATAGATAATTCAGGATCAATGAATCCATCAAAAATTGAGGCAGCTAGAAAAGCTTTGGCAGTGACCTTGCTGTCTATAGATGATTTTAATAGATATTTGAAAAGTAATGTAGAGCAATTGAATCAAAAAGTAGAAGTTTTAAGTGAAACTTGGTTTTTTGGCAGTAAGTATTATAATGTTAAAGAATTTAACAATAAAAATGTGAGTGAAAAAGAGAAAAGCGATATAATTCGCTCAATCGTAAAACTAAATGCAGCAGATGGAGCAACAGATGATGCAAGCTGCCTTAGGGAAATATCCAATAGAATTACGCCCATACAGGAAAGTGAACTTAAAAAAGGAAAACAAATAAAGATAGTCTTTGAAGTTACAGATGGTGCATCAAGTTTCCCAGGATCATCAAAAGAAGCTGTACAAGAACTATTATCTAAAAATGTTGAAGTCTATGCTTTTCAAATAGGAAAAAATAGCGAAGCAAATGAAAAAGTTTTTAACTTTGTATGGAATGAAGGATATAAACAACCACACGGAGTAATGATTGGTGAGCAAGTAGAAAAACTACCAAAAGAACTGCTAAAAGCAGTAAGAAAAAATATGCAGTCTATTTTTAATAATTAGTGTTGACAGCGGATTCTTTTAATATAACAAAATCAGGACGTTGCATTTTGAAATCCAGAGTATATACCATATCTACTTCATAATGGGTAAGTAAAGTAACATCTCTAAGGATTTGAAGGTCTTAAGTAAATAGTGAAGTGTGCTTTATATTCCCTAAGACGAGAGTTTTAGGGAAATTTTGCTTTATGGGGTTTAACAAATACGCAGAACTAAGAGGTTCTGCGTATTTGTTTATTGAAATAATAGATAAATGCCCCTCGCCTAAACCATACATAAAGCAATGGTGAAAAGTATCTAAGCTTAATAAAAAAATGGACAATTATATATATTGATTTCATTGAAGAGTTCTATAGGGTTCCAAAATCACAGTTTAACTTATACATTTAAAATTTTGGAACCTAAAATAGTGATGCATGCTCGTGAGTACTTAAAAATCAATGCTTTATTTTGCATGGAAATATTTTTAGGGTTCATGAATAAGTTAAAATTCGAGCTTGTATCCCTATAAAAGTAACTGAACCATCTGTTTTAATAAATATTGATTATATAGGAATAAAAATGATATAATTGGGTTCAACAATGACACTCTCCTTTTGGATAGTCTTACGTTGTAAGTGAGCTCAATTATACAAAAAAAGGGAAGCATTTTTTTTTATGTAAAAAACTCTGCAACCTTTGATATATAAAGAGAAAATCTAAAAAACAGTGTAAAAAATTTTACACTAACGGATTAATTAGAGGAGGATACATTATGAAAATTTCAAAGAGTGATGCGTTGATATGGTTTGATTTTTTTGCCCAATTACCTGAGGATGAGGGGCTTAGTGTAAAACATGAGGAAATCATTTATGCTACCTTAGCACAAATTGAGGCAGTCATCGATCATAGAAATGATAAATTAATGTCAGAAATTAAAGGTTTAAAGACTTTAGAAAATAGAACTTTTTTTGTGGGAAATGAAAATAAATTCTCAAAGGGATGTCGTTCTTGTCTTTTAGGGACTGGATTAAGTGCAATTAGAAAAACAAACAAATGTAATTTAGAGTGTAAGTTCTGTTATAATTATGGACAACTAGAAGATATTCCTCCTATTGGAGAAGGTATGTGGGAAATTGGGGGTACTAAATTTTATGAGAAGGATATTGATTTGCTTCTTTCCATCCACCAGAAACCTACAGGCATTTCTTACGTTTATTTAGAGCCCTTCATGGAAATTGAAAAATACTATTCGATTGTAAAGAAATTTAGTGATGCAGGGATTCATCAGCATCTATACACCAACGGAACTTTAGCTATAGAAGAGACATTGAAAGCATTGGGGGAAGCTGGTCTTGATGAGATACGTTTTAACCTTGGTGCTTCTAATTGTTCAGATAAAGTTATTGAGAATATTGGAATTGCGAAAAAATATATTAAAAATGTAGGTATTGAAACTCCAATGACTCCTGAGCTTTTCGAAACATTCTTTAAGAAAAAGCAAGCTATTTTAGATACAAAACTGGATTTTATCAATTGTGCAGAATTACATTTAAATGAGAACAACATAGACAACTATTCTGAGGATAACATGTATATTTCAAGACAGGGCTATATATCTCCAATTTGGAGTAGGGAATTAACTTTTAAATTCATGAAAATAGCTGATGAAGAAAACTGGGATTTAGCAGTTCATGATTGCTCAAACTATACAAAATTTGCTAGAGGTTTAAATTTAAGCAGCAAAGAAGGTAGATGGTTCGGAGCTAATGATTATGCTTGTGAGTTTTCTAGGATTCCATATGAAGCATTTTTCCCAATACTGAATGATGATAATTTTCAATTCTTAAGTGAAGAAGAATTACCAGAAGGCTATAAACCAGTATTGATAGATTATTAGAGTGTCTTATCAATTATGGGTGCTACATTTCTGCTTGGGTGTATATGCTGAAATCCTTGAGTAGATAATAAAGATGGATTAGCTTTTATTAAAGCAGATTGGAGAGGTAATTATGGGAAATACTGATAAGTTTGAAATGATAGCTAATAGATATGACACTTCTGAAAGAATCCAAATTGCTAAGGTATCATCAGATGCCATTGGCGAATATTTAGTTGGCACCAAAAGTAAGAAGGCTATTGATTTTGGGTGTGGAACTGGGCTTGTAGGAATGAACTTGTTAAATGATTTTAATTCTATGCTTTTTCTGGATACATCACAAAACATGATTAATGAGGTAAATAAAAAGATTTCTGAGTTTAATATTAAGAATGTAGAGACCTTATGCTTTGATTTTGAAAAGGAAGGTCAATGGGATTTACATACTGACTATATTTTTATGGTTCAGGTTCTACTCCATATTAATGATGTTGAATTAGTTCTATCAAGACTATATGATGTTCTAAATCCAGGAGGACATTTACTAATTGTAGATTTTAATAAAAATGAAGAAATAGTTTCAGATATAGTTCATAACGGATTTGATCAAGTAAAGCTAACTGATATTATGGCTGAAATTGGATACAAGGATATTCAATCCAAAACTTTTTATACTGGAAATAAAATATTTATGGGTCATGATGCATCTATGTTTATCCTTGATTCTCAAAAGTAAATTTTAAGATAGCAATTTTTATAAAGTTCCATAGTGTGTTTTGTATTCCCTCAAACTTAGAGTTTGGGGGGATTTTTGCTTGAAGGAGTTGTACAAATACTTTATGAAATTTACTACTACCCCCTATTTTTTTAGATAAACTTTATAAATTCTTTATAATTGGATGTTAGATTATATCTAGTAGCTACTAATAATTACTTGATAAGGAGAAATTAAAATGACGTTACAAACAAGTAAAAAAGGATTTACAGGGTTTCAAATTAAATTATTAGCTCTTATATTTATGTTATTTGACCATATCCATTATTTTTTTGAATTTACAGGTAAGGTGCCTGTTGTATTTTCTTGGATTGGGAGATTAGCTGGTGGATTATTTTTATTTATGATGATAGAAGGATATACACATACTTCTAATAGAAAAAAATATTTTTTAAAGATTTATTCAATATCAATTGCAATGGGAGTTGTAAGATTCTTATTGGAAACTATTCCACAACTTCAAAGAGGAGATGGTTTTTATGCTATGAATGGAATACTATCTACCTTTGTTATACTTATGGTTATGTTTAGGGGAATTGACTATCTCAGGGAAAAGAAAATATTTAAAGGAATACTATTTTTAATAGGACCTTTTATTGCACCATATATTATTGGAGTATTTTTATCTCCTTTTTTAACAGATTCTCTAAGAAGTTATGCAAATATTTTATTTTATACAGTTTTACCAGCGCCTTCTATAGTTGAAGGAGGTATTTATATTATTATATCTGGACTTATACTATATATTTTTTACAAAAATAGAAAAGTACAGATAACAGCTTTTGGACTATTCCAGTTTTTATGGATGACTATATTACCAATTTTATTTATAAGACCTATTAGTTTAAAACTTATGTTTACAAACTACTATGAATGGATGGGCGTTTTTGCTGTAATTTTTATGTTTTTATATAATGGAGAAAAGGGTAAACCTATGAAGAAGCTATTTTATATATTTTATCCAGCTCATATTTATATATTATATGGATTATCTATTTTACTTTATAACTTAAGATATTGATTAGAAGGATCACTATGGAAATATAATGTGAAAACTTAATATATACTTGGGAAATAGATTTTCCATAAAAATAGCTTAAATCCTTAGAAATTAAGTATTAATAATGAAGAATGAAGAATTTAGGAAAAAATTCACTAAAGGTGAATTTCTTAAAATAAAATTTATTTTAAAAAACTCCAAAGGCTTTAGTAGTGGAGTTTTAACCATAATTCTTCATTCAAGAAAATATTTTTTATAAACCGCCAAAAATATGGCTTAAAATACTAGAGTGTCTAAAAATGAAAGCAATTACAATGACCCAGGGTAAAATCTTAAAACACTGCTTTTTGTTAATGGGCAAAATAAAGTATAGTAAAATTGCTGCAGCAAGATCAAAACCAGATGAGATATCAAGTAAGTAATAAAAGCTATATCCTCTAGATAGAAGCAACCCAATAGGAAGAGCAGCACATAATGCAGCTATCCAACCCTGCCCTCGGCCATACCATGTTACATATGCTGCAAAAGGTGATAAGAAGGCTATTAGTCCCCAGTAAATAAAATAGTAGCTTGGAAAAAATCCGAATAATTTCATTGAATAAATATAATAACTTAATATCATTCCAAAGAAGAACATAAAAACATTTATTGCTGCTGATATGGGTGTTTTGCTCCAAGAAGAAATTATTGTAGCAATAAGAACCCATACTTCAATTTGTGAGAAAATATTTCCCATAACATTTATAATACTTCCAATGACACCGTTTGATGGTACAGTATCCATATATTTTGCTGCAATTCCTGAAACTATACCAATAACAAAAAATAAAATAACATTTATACCCACCTGTTTTTTGCTTAAACTATTTTTTTCATAAGGCCGAATTTCATTTACATCCATTTTATTACCTCAACTATTTATTATTTTTTACAATGCTTAAATCCACGGACGTATCCTAAAGCACAAATAATAATTACATCATATAGTTCTTTTTCTTCTTCATTTATCGTATTATATCCAGACACTAAAAAAGTACAGTTCAATTGTATAATAATTATAGCATAGCATTAAAGAAATTTATGATGAAATCAAAAATATAAAAGCATATCTATTTCCATCTTTGGGGCATATGGTTTTGAACCGAGCCAATATGGTAAACCCTATAGGGCGATAATAGTTTCAACGGAAACTTTGTACTATAAAGTCTTAGGGAAATCGAGCCAGATTTGGTGTCAACCGATATTGCTTTAGCAATTATCGGCTATCCAAAAGAAGTTTGGATAGTACCTAAGAACCTTACGGTTTTAGTCGTGAGAGGTTCAAGTCCTATAAGTTCACATATTACTAGTAGAACTTTAGTTTTTGTAATGGTAAAATTGATACAAAATATTAAGAATTATTTTTATTTCAGGAGAAATCAAAATGTCTAATAAGCTATATAATATAGGCGAATTTGCTGCCATTAATAAAATTACTGCCAGAATGCTTCGGCATTATGATAAGGTTGGGCTTTTGAAGCCTGCCATAATTAGAGAAAATGGTTATCGTATCTACTCTTCGAAACAAATTGCTACTGCCGGATTGATAAAAAAATACCGTGACTGTGAATTCTCTTTAAAAGAAATTGAAGTTCTGCTAAAAGCAGACGAGCAAGAAGTCAAACGGTTTACACAGGGAAAAATACAGGAGTTTTATAAACAAGAGTCATCAGGTCAAATTGTTTTGGAACGACTTCGCAGACTTTCCGGTAAAGAGAGTATGTCCTTTGAAAATCACTATGAGATTTCTTTTTCACAACAAAATGAGAGAATACTCCTTTGTCTTGAGAAGCTCTACCCAGAGGATTATATCGAGCAGGCATTTGATAAGCTGTATGACGCACTGAATTATCTATCTGTTGTTCCTAGCGGTCTACCGATGGTACTTTCGAATTTGCAAGAAAATAACGCCTATCGTGTAGCTGTACCAGTAAAGGAGCCACTTAGACATACGAGCTTCCAATGCATCGTCTTACAGGCGGGCTGGTATCTGTCAACATTTCACTATGGCGATTATTACAGTATTGGCGGAGCTTATGATAGGCTGCTGCTTTATGCACAGAAGCAAAAACTGCAATTAATTGAACCTTTTATAGAACGCTATTTTGTTGACATTACAAATACATCAGATTCAGCGGAATATATTACTGAAATCTCTATTAAGATTGCACCTTGACATTAGCACAGTGTTAAGGTGTATTTTTTTATTATAGCAGAGAAAGGAGAAGTTTAAGCGATCTTTAGAAGTTTAGACATATAGATGAAACAATCTGCTATAAAAATTGATAAAGAGGTGAGTAATATGAGTATCTACTCTTTTCCAGCAGAGGGAAAAAAACACGAGGGCACATGGCTTAGCTGGCCACATCAGTATACCTATGGCAGAGAGCATCGTGATAATGTGGAAGGTATTTGGATTGAAATGGTACATGCCCTGCATACTGGTGAAAAGGTTCATATCATTGCTTACAATGAAACAGAAAAGCAGCGAATTACGAATTTGTTGATTGATGAAAGAATTAATATGACAATGATTGACTTTGTCATCGCTAGGTCAGATGATTTTTGGTCACGAGATATCGGACCGATGTTTGTATATGATGAGAATGATGTTCTTACTATCATCAATTTTGCCTTTGATGGCTGGGGGAAAAAGACACCTTACGAATATGACGACAAGATTCCAGTGGCTGTTGCAAAAGCAAAGGGCTATCCCATTGTAACAGTTCCTGATTTTGTACTGGAAGGTGGTGCTGTAGAGCTGGACGGAGCTGGTACACTGATGACTTGCAAAAGCTCAGTAGTAAGCAAAAATAGAAATCCCGAGATGACAGTTGAACAAGCAGAAGAATATCTCAGAAAATATCTTGGCGCTACAAATTTTATATGGCTAGAAGGGGTTACCGATAAAGATATTACTGATGCACACATTGATGGTACAGCTCGGTTTTATGATGACAAAACTCTGCTTACCGTTTCCAAGGAGGAGTTCTTCGACCTTTATGAAGATATCTTAGAAAGCGACTATGAAAAACTAATCTTTGCAAAAAACGCTAAAGGAGAACCATATAAAATTGTTGAGCTGCCTCTGACTTCAAAAAACGTGGAGGGACTGGAATACAAAGGTTCCTATCTCAATTATTATATTGGTAATGAAGTAATTTTATTGCCTGTTTACAATGATGTTAATGATGAGGTGGCAATCGGAATCTTGTCTGAATTGTATGAGGACAGAGAAATTATACCTATTGATGTTACTAACTTGTATCAGCATGGGGGAATGCTGCACTGTGTTACTCAGCAACAGCCTTTAGGTAAGATAAATAAAGTATAACTTGGAGATTTGTTGTCTTTAAAAACTTATTAAGTTATTTTTATTATTGAATTTATAAAAGTAATACATGAGCTTTCAACTGATATTTTAAATAAGAATATTAGTGTTAGAAACAAAGTTTTCGGAGTATTGAGGGAATTTATAATGCAATAGAATATAACAGGAGACAAAGAGAGGGTTTGCCAATGCTACCGGCAGGTTGTTTCTTTACCATTATTTAATTTTCCTTGAATTATGCTGAGTATATACTAATTTTCGTGGAGGTATAAAATGGATGCAATTTGGAATTCATTAAAAAATTTATTTAAAGGCAAAGAGAAAAATTTATCTAAAAAAATACCAATTTTTTTGATGATTATAGTTTTTGTGGTTGGTACTTCAGTAGGTCTTCTACAAATGAAGCCACCAGCAGTACCATTGGAATCGGATACGGATTATCCAGCTTATAAACGGATGCTTGACAATCTGAAAGACATGACAGTAGTGCCGCACCCATCTGGTTCAAAAGAGCTTGAATCAGTACGTGCACATATTTTGGCACAAATCCGTGAAATGGGATTGGAATCTATTGTTGAAACTGAGGTTTACACAATTGAGGATATTAAATCTGGGCTGGGTGCTGAGCCGGGCGAAGAAAATGAAATAGAAGACCATATTCGAAATGAAGCCCATTTTAATAAAAATGATGAATTGATATTAAAAAATATTTTAGTTAAATTGAATGCACCAAATACTGACCGTGGTGTATTGATGATGGCTCACTATGATACTGAAAAGGGTACTCCTGGCGCAGGTGATGATATGATTTCTGTATGCGCCTTGCTTGAAGCTATGCGTGAACAATCAAAAAATACTAACTTAAAAAATGATATCTATTTTTTATTTTGTGATGGCGAGGAGTTAGGGGCATTTGGTTCAAAAGCCTTTGTTAAATCTCATCCAGAATTGAAAGAGTCTATTGATCTTGTAATTAACGTAGATGGTCGCGGTAATCGTGGAGGAGTGCTTATGTTTGAATCTTCTGCTTATAATTATGATCTCATGCGTTATTTTAAATCGGCAAATTCCCGTCCTTTGGCTTTTTCATTTACATCTTCTTTGTATCGTAAAATGCCAAATACCACTGACATGACTAGTTTTTTAGATGCAGGGTATTCTGGACTTAACTTTACAGTGGCAGAAGGCGTTGAGAGTTATGGCGCAATGTCAGACAATTATGAGAGCTTCAATCCTAGAACAGCATATAATTATCTGAAAACTGTTCAGGAAATGGCTGATTATAGTGCAAAAGAGCAATTTCAGAGCAACAGTTCAAAACAAGACGGTGTTTATTTTCCATTTTTGCCTGGCCATTTAGTATTAATGAGTAATACTGTGGCATATATTCTGTCAGGATTTGTTGTTTTGGCTGCTCTATTATGGCTTATTTTACAGATTAAGCATGGTAGGGTGCGAATTAGCGGGATAGCCATTAGTATGGGGCACCAGATTGAAACAATGGCCGTTATGACGTTACTGAGTTGGTGTATTGTAACATTGACAACGCAGATAATGCATTTAAGTGAATCAAGCAACACTGAAACACTTTTTCTTTGTCAAACTCTGGTGCTTACCGTTGGCACTCTGACAATATTTTTCTTCCGTATGAGAAAACAATCACTTACCGAAGCTCTTGCAGGTTTGCTGCCGCTTCTACTGCTGCTGATTATCGGAACCACTGTTTTCTTTGTTTCGATTAGTTATCTGTTCACGTTATCAACGTTGGGACTTCTACTTGTGGCAATTTTAGAGAAGTATAATATAGGCAGATTGATAGCGACAACTGTGATTGGTGTTGGGATATTACTTTTGTATGTACCAGTGTGCTGGTTGATATATGTGGCATTTATGTTGCCTATAACTCCTGTGGTTATCGCCCTGAGCGTACTGCCGGTTTCCATTATTGCAGCATTTTTTGCAACGAAATATGTTACTTCAAGATAGAACAAAATTACGGGAAGTGCAGATGAAAGTAGAAGAAATTTATTGTTAACATCAGCAGGTCTTCTCCCTTCCACCTTAAACTACTTATCTTACAAGGAGGTAAAAATGAAAAAATATTCTAAAGTATTAATTATTGTAATTGGATTAGCATTGATGGGTGCTACATTATCAGCTTGTGGAAATTCAAATATAGAAGCTAATAAAGCTGAAGAGAAAAATGAAAATCAAACTAATATAAACAAAGATTTAATGGATAAGTACATCAATGATGCGTATAAGAGAGGAGTATTTAATGGAACCGTACTTTTAGCAAAAGGAGATCAAATTATATATGAAAATGCGATAGGCTTTGCAAATCAAAAAAATAAAAAAAATCTCAATATAGATACTGTTTTTGAACTAGCTTCAGTAAGCAAACAATTTACTGCTTCATCGATTATGATTTTACGTGATCAGGGGAAATTATCTCTATCTGATAAATTAGAAAAATACTTTCCTGAAATACCGTATAAAGGGATAACAGTAAAAAATCTTTTAAACCATACAAGTGGACTTCCAGATTATATGGATTGGGTTGAACAAAATGGTAGAAAAAATAATACCATCCCTGACAATGAAATCATGGAGAAGTTTATTGTAGAATCAAAACTTCCTGTACAATTTGAACCAAATGAAGGTTGGGATTATTCTAATACAGGATATTCACTGCTTGCCCTTATTGTTGAGAAGTCATCTGGTTTATCTTACGAAGAGTTTCTTAAAAAAGAAATTTTTGAGCCAGCTGGGATGAAAGATTCTCAAGTGTACCATAGAAGACTAAATGGGGAAAAAATTGATAATTATGCGTATGGCTATGTCTATGAAAATGGTAAGTATATTTTGCCAGATGATTCTGAAGGATACAGTGAAGTCATACCTTTAGACGGTATAGAAGGAGATGGAGCAGTTAATTCAACAGTGCATGATATGCTTAAATGGAGCTTAGCTTTAAAAGAAGGTAAAATATTATCTCATGAAACTCAAGAAGAAATGTATACACCTACGGCGTATAATCATGGGAAAATAGAATATTATGGCTATGGATGGTCAATTAGAAATGATGAGAAAATGGGACGAATAATATTACATTCCGGAGGGTGGCCAGGCTATTCAACAGACTTTGTTCGCTATATAGATAAAGATTTGACGTTTATATTCTTATCTAATATTGAGACGCCTAATGAATGGGGAAGTGCAACATTCATGTATGGATTAAATAGCATCATTAGAGGTGAAGAGCCAAGCCCAATAAGAGATTTTAAAGAGTTATTGGATAAAAATCCAAGCACTTCGCAATATCCATCATTTTGTGGTAAGTATGAAAAGAATGTTGAAGTATTTATGAAAGAGAATAAGTTATTTGCTAATTTACCAGGATTAGATCAAGCTGTTGAACTTCTACCTACAGTAGACGGATATTTTATTACGGACGTAGGATACAGTCTTACATTTGAAAATCAAAGAATTGTGATTGATCCAAAAAGTTTATATTCAAGTGTTTTAAATAAAGAAGTTTAAGACATGGATATACTTTAGCTTAAGGTAATTGGAATCTATAGGATTTGTAGCGTTTATAATTTATTTAGATTTAAAGCATCTTCAAAAAATAATAGATCAGTATGGTTAGCCTATTTAAATATAAGAATCTTATGGGTGAGGTTGCCAAATAATTAAGTGAACGGTAAAAAAGGTATAGTGGCTTTATGTTGCTAAACCTTTTTTGGCCATTATGTCAGAAAAATATTAGAAATTAGCCAGCATCAAATTTAATCATTTATATATAAATAAAGAAAATTGTGAACTTTTTAAAGACAGTATAAAAATTGAATTGACATCTATGGAGTATAAGCTGCTGCTTTATTTTGTAGAAAATCCAAACCGTATATTTACAGAACAGCAGATATATGAGACTGAGTGATGAATAAAGTATCTTTGAGAAATATCATTATAGTTTATATAAGTAAACTTAGAGATAAAATCGAAAAGAATTCTAAAAACAATAATGGGATTGGATATAGAAGAATATATCAGTAGTATATCGATTTTAACTTATCCCTTGCAAAAGAAGAGAGGAGATGGAATTTATTATGTCTAAAACAACAAAAAGAGTAATGATTAGCTTACTTGTGGTCATACTACTTTTAATAATCGCTATTCATTTAATTTTGCCTGTAGTAGATTTACCTAGCCCAAAGGGAAAATATCAAGTTGGTACTCAATTATTTAGCTTCACTGATAATTCTCGCAAAGAAATTTATGCAAACTCCAATACGCAGAGAATGCTTCCTGTTCAAGTATGGTACCCTACAGAGGAAAAGTTTTGTAGAAATAAAGAACCAGAATTTTATATGGAAAAAGAGAGTTGCAAAAATTTTGAAAGAGTTTTAGGTATACCTTATCTACTTAGACACCTTGCATCAGTTAAAACTAACAGCTATAAGGAGGTTCCTATTTCTAACCAGGAACACAAATATCCAGTAATCGTTTTTTCTCATGGATATACGGGGCTTATAGGGCAGAATACTGTACAAATGGAAACATTAGCTAGTAATGGATACATTGTCTTCAGTATTGCTCATACTTATGAAGCGGCTGAGAGTAGATTTCCTGATGGGGTAAGCATTCCATTCAGTGAAGAGCAAACTAATAAATTAGATGATGATTGAGATAAGTACTCTTATCTTGAAGGAGCTTCTAATTATGAGTATTACAAACAAACACTTGACGCAAAGGGCACAGTTTTTGAAAGTCTTAATGTTTGGCGGGATGACACCATTTTTGTTGCAAACCAGATAGAGAAACTTAATAAAGGGGAAATTTTGAGTCAGTTTAAAGATAAATTGGATGTAAACAATATAGGTATTTTTGGACATTCTTTTGGAGGAGCAACAGCTGGTCAAGCTTGTGCAGCGGATAAGCGTTTTAAGGCAGGAATAAATATGGATGGCTCACCATTTCTTGTCTATAATAATCTTTCACAGCCTTTCATGCTTATGACATCTTCAGACAGTAAAAAATCTATAATAGATGGGTATCATCCAAAGCAGAAGATGTTAATTGTGGCAGTGAATGATGCTGAGCATAATGATTTCACTGATATGACAATGTTACTTCCTGGGCTAAAAAGTATAGGACTTGATGTTTTAGGTAAAATCGATGGTGATAAACAAGAAAATATCATGAATGAATATATACTATCATTTTTTAATAAATATCTTAAAGGGATAAAAGAGCCTCTAATTGATAATGGGATTAATAGATATCCAGAGGTAACAACGGAACTAAGGTAAATAGAGTTTTTTGTACAGGCATTTCTACCTAGGAATGCCTTTTTTGCATAAAATTTAGACATGTAGCAGTGAGAACAGTGAAACAAGTTTCGATTTGACAGGAATAAGATTGTTAAAACTAAGTGAAATTAGACAGGAAGTTATAGACTTTATGACGATAAAGCCCTTAAAACCTTGTAGTAGACTTAAGTAAAGATTCTTCTTCAAAAGAGCTTCAATAAATTGTTTGTGAGCTAGTAAATTTACACATGTAATATATTTAATTATAGCTTTAGGTTATGATATCGGATAATATATTATTTTTAAATATAGGATGCTATACTTACAAAACAGTAAGATTAATTTAAATATAGTAATATTACCGTCATGGTTTTAAAGAAGTTAGTATAATAAAATAAATACATAGAAAACAATAAAATTAAAGGAGAAGATATTAATGAAAAAAATAAGCAAATGGATTTTAGGTGGGGTTATCGCCGTTGGAATTTTTACGGCAGCATCACAGGGGTTACAGTATGTTTTAAAAGGGCCTAAAAAGCCTTTTAATGCAATTTTAGTTAGTGGGAAAAGTGAAGATGTTAAGGAAGCAAAGGAAATTTATAAGGATAATACTAACTATACAAAGGATTATACATATAAGATAGTAGCTGAGGATAAAACTGTTGTTGAGAATGGAAAGGAGATTAAGAATACTCAAACTTATATAGTAATAACTAAAGATACAGTAAAAACTATGATAAAGGACCAAATATTTCGTGAGAAGATTGATGAAACGTCAAATTTAGATACGCAGTTGCTTAAAGAGATGCCTAATATTGATGGAAATGAAACCTTGATTTTAGGAAGTGATTACTTTAAAGATATATCAAAATTAAATCTTCAAGGGAAAGAATTATCTATGAAATATGGTAATTATTCATGGATGGGATACCTTCCACCAGAAGGAACAATAATTATAGCTGATGATAAAACCTACGATGCTTTAAAAGGTTCTGAGCTTGACATGACTCTTATAAGATTTGAAAAAGGAACTCTTGATTTAAGAGAGGCATCTGACATGGAAAAGGTTAAAAATACATTATCAAGTGTAGCAGATAACATAGAGATAAACTATTCAATTATAGAGGAGTAGAAAGGAAATTATGGAAATTTTAAGAATAGAAAATTTAACAAAGACTTATGGGGAAGGAGACAATAAAGTTGAAGCATTAAATAATATAAATCTTTCTATAAATAAGGGTGAATTCGTTGCTATTATAGGGCCATCAGGGTCAGGAAAGAGTACTCTTTTGCATCTCTTAGGAGGATTGGATAGACCGACTTCAGGTAAGGTTATAATTGATGAAAAGAGCATTTATGATTTTAAGGATGAAGAGTTATCTATATTTAGAAGAAGAAAAATAGGCTTTATATTTCAATTTTTTAACCTGATTCCAGTTCTTGATGTGGAGGAGAATATTGAGCTGCCAGTTATATTAGATAATGAAAATGTAGATAAAGACTATTTAGATGAAATTATAACAATACTTAATCTGCAGGATAGAAGAACACATATTCCATCAGAATTGTCAGGAGGACAGCAACAGAGGGTATCAATAGGTCGTGCTCTTATTAATAAGCCAAGTATTATATTGGCAGATGAGCCTACAGGAAATCTAGATTCAAAAAATACCAGGGAGGTTATTGAGCTACTTAAGTTTACAGCTCGTGAGTTTAATCAGACTCTTATACTGATAACTCATGATTCCAACATTGCTTCTATGGCTGACCGTGTAATTACCATAGCGGATGGACAGATAATAGAAGATAGTTATTTTAATAATCAGGAAAAGTAAGGAGGGAGTCTTTTGATAGATAATTTCAAGGCTTTGAGCAGAAGATATTTAAAGCAGAATAAAAAGCGTACTCTCTTGACACTTATAGGAATTATTTTATCACTTTCCCTAGTAGCAACTATTGGATTATTTGTCAAGAGTGCTGAAAAATCCCAAATTGAAAATGCTAAATATACGGAGGGATTTTCATTTCACTTGGGATATAAAACCTATACAGAGGATATATTATCAAAAGTAGCAAATAATCCTAATGTACAGCGTTACGGTATCATGGAGCGTGGCGATAGAGTCACTTATAATGACATTTACATTGATAGATATTACATGGATAAAGGAGCTACTGAATTACTTAAGTATAGTGTTAAAGAAGGTAGAATGCCTCAAAATGATAGTGAAATTTCTATAGATCAGTGGTCAAAGAACTACATTAAAGAAAATCTGAACCTTGGAGATAAAATTGTTATTAAAGGAAAAACATACACTGTAGTAGGATTTTTGAAAAATGGTGAATATTTCCAGCGTGCAAAAAGCTGTAGAGCAATTGTTTTTAGTAATGCTCCTAAAGATGGGCAATTAATGGTGGAAATAAGCCCTAAGGCTGATTTTAGTGAAACTTTAAAAAATATTTCAAATTTGACTACAAATGATAATTTAATACTAAATCAGTCACTTATTAGATTAAATGAAATGAACTCAAACAAAACTTTAGTTATAATTGCTTGCATTGCCATTGTTATAGTAGTCAGTGCGACAATTATTGTTATACATAATTCATTTCAAATTAATGTAGCAGAAAGATTGAAACAGTTCGGCCTCCTTAGAAGTATTGGCGCTACTAAAAAACAGATTAAAAAGATAGTTTTTAGAGAGGCAACTATTCTTCTTATTATTGCTATACCTATAGGTCTTTCTATAAGCATTGGTGCTATATATGGTTTAAATTTTATTTTTAAACTAATCTTAAAAGGGGATGCTTATTTTTCACTAGTAAGCATTGACGTTGGTATTTTAATTATTAGTATTACAATAACTATTTTAGCAGTATATATTTCAAGCTTAATCCCTGCAAATTTTGTAGGAAGTATTTCTCCTTTAGCTGCAATAAGTAGTCGTGTTATAATAAAGAAAGAGGCTATTAAAAGGAGAAAGTATCCATTGCTTAAAAAAATCTTTAATTATAAGGTTGTAATGGCGGTGAAGAATATAAGACGTAATCCAAGCAGATGCAGGACTATGATTTTATCAATTATTGTAAGTTCAGCTTTATTTATTACCTTCACTTCTTCTATGAATGAGGTGTTCACCATAAAAAATCCTAATGGGGCTTATGAAACCATTGATTTAGAGGTTAATAGGTCATCCGATAATGATGATTCAGTAGGTAATAATAATCAGATAGTTGATGATTTAGCATCGCAGCTAAGCACTTTAAACAATGTAAATAAGGTCTATATACAGTATACTGATGTATTTGGTATGGCAGAGGTACCATTAAATAAAAGGATTAAGGAAGCAGGAGGTATTTTACAAAAACAAAAGTTTGAAGATGGTTACAAAGAAGTTATTGTGACCAAAATTAAGGATTATGATAAAGCAGCCTTAGAGGACTTTAGTAAGTACCTGTTAAGCGGAAATATAGATGTCAACAGGATGAACTCTGAAAATGGAGTGATCCTAGTAGATAATGGAAAAGTACGAGACTATAACACCGGTAAACTTTATATTGGTAAGCTTACTGACTATAAGGTAAATGATGAAATTACTGTACTTAAGGATAGCAAAGAAACTAAAGTTAAAATAATGGCAATTATTAAGGAAGATATCTTTGAGAGAGAGGATTCAACTAATGTTTTGACACTTATTACTGGAAATCAGGTTCTTAAAAATGTTACAGGAGAGGCACCGAAGATTAAAAACTTGAGTATTGCTTTAAAGGATAAGGCGCTAAGTTTAAAGACAGCTGAAGAGGTAAATAATATTCTAAAGGACTATCCTTCCTATACCGTTATTAACTATGCAGATATAAATAAAAGCCAAAAAAATTCAATGCTTATGATTAAGGTACTTATATATGGTTTTATAGCTGTAATTACATTAATTAGCAGCATAAATATTATAAATACAATTACCATGAATATAACCTTAAGGCGAAAAGAAAGTGCTATGTTAAAGTCAATTGGAATGTCACAGAAGGATTTGAAAACAATTATAAGGTATGAAGGTATTTTTTACGGAATAATTGGAAGTACCCTGGGTGCTATAGTTGGATGTTTTTTATCCTACAGTATATTTAATGTTTTATCAGATGTTGTTGTAGTGCAGTGGAAGCTTCCTTTAGGGTTAATTGCAATTACAATTTTAGTAGCGATAGGTATAAGTTATTTATCTACACTTATTCCTATGAAAAAAATTGAGAAAGATAATGTAATTGAAGCTATTAGGGAAGAATAAGAAAATGAGGGTGGATTTTTATGAGTAGAATACTATTTGTAGAAGATGATACAGATTTAGGATATGCCTTAGACTTTTCGTTAATTGATGAAGGTTTTGAAGTAGTGCGAGTTGCTACTATACAGGAGGCAAAGAGTAAATTCAATAAAGGTAACTTTGATTTAATAATTCTTGATGTGAATTTACCAGATGGGAGTGGGTATGATTTCTGCAAGTATGTAAGAAAGAAATCCAATATACCTATCATATTTCTTACTGCACTAGATGATGAAGTAAATATTGTTATGGGCTTACAAATAGGAGGAAACGACTATTTGACTAAGCCTTTTGGCTTTAGAGAACTGATGGCAAGGATTAAGGTGCAGTTGCGTTCTAAATTAGAAGAATTAAAAAAGGAGAAGGTAATAACCGGAGATATAACTGTTAATATTGTCACAACTCAGGCATTTAAAAAGGATGAATTATTAAGTTTAACGGCATTAGAATATAAGCTATTAATGTTATTTGTACATAATCCACTAAAAGCAATGAAACGAGATGAAATTTTGATAAGTATTACTAAGGATGAAGAAGTCTTCTTTGATGACAATACCTTGTCTGTGTATATAAAACGTCTTAGGGAGAAAATCGAAGATGATCCTAAAAACCCAAAATATATTGTGACTCAGCGTGGAATAGGCTACAGATGGAATGTTGAGGTAAGGAGTGAATAGAAATGAAGAAGATTTTTGTTAATTATGAAGTAAAAAAAAGTACTTTTATTTTAATATCACTTCTTACTATTTTTATAATTGTTCAATGGATAATGTATGGAGCATATATCAATAATCAAAAACAAGATTATATTGATATAATGGGTAGTGTTATCTATAAAGCCAAAATCACCAATCCAGAATTAGAAAAAGAGCTAATTCTATTAATTGCTAATGATATTAATGCAGAAGATAAAGAGGCTGGCAATGCACTTTTAAAAGAATATGGAATAACAACTACACTTGATAACAGCTTATTTCCAAATTTAAGAAATAATTATGGAATTTTCGCCGCCAGTGTAGTTTTTGCATTACTCATATTAATATTGAATTATATGCAGTTTAACTATTTCTTTAATAAGGTAAGAAAAATAACTTTAGCAGCCAACAAAATATTAGATAATGAGTATAGTATGCTAGTTAATGAAGATGAGGAAGGGGATTTTTCAAAATTAGCTATAGCATTTTCTAATATCCGCAGTATTATAAAAAATAATCTTAGCTCTACTCAAAGAGAAAAGGAGTATCTTGTGGAGCTTTTACAGAATATATCCCATCAGTTAAAGACGCGGCTTGCTACTATGACATTACATAATGATATATTATTATATAGAAAATTAACAGAAGAACAAAGGGTACATTTTTTAGAGAATAACCGAAGTCAGCTTGATAAAATGAATATTATGATAAAAAATATATTAAAGTTAGCAAAATTAGATGCAAGTGCAATAGAATTTTATAAAAAAGATAATGATTTAAATAAAACTATTGAAGAAGTTGTATATGATCTTAGACGACTGGCTAAGGATAATGATATTGATTTGAATATAAACTGTAATGAACAGATTAATTTATTGCATGATAAATTTTGGATGCAGGAGGCTTTTACTAATATTATAAAAAATTGCATTGACCATACACCATCAAAAGGAACTATTAAAATTAGGTTAAATGATAATCCTGTATATTTTCGAGTTACAATTAAAGATACAGGAGAAGGAATTGCAAGAGAAGACATTCCTAATATTTTCAAAAGATTTTATAAGGCTAAAAATTCAAGCAAAAAAGATTCTGTTGGTATCGGGTTAGCAATTTCAAAATCTATCATTGAAGCCCATGATGGATATATTGATGTTAAAAGTAAAAAAGGGGAAGGTACTAGTTTTTTTATAACCTTTATGAAGTATTAAATCCTTTATATATAACTTAAGTTATACGTTATTAGAAAGATATATTAGAATAAGGATAATTTGAAATATAACACCAATAAATATACTAAATTGAGTAAAGTAGTTTCTGATAATTATGTCATAAACCATAGGAACATTAAGTTAAGTTTAATATATAAATAATTGATTTAGTAGATCTTTAAACATTTATAATTAGAGTAACAAGATTAGATTTTATTATCTTCCTAGTCTTGTTGCATTTACTTTTAAAGAATATATATACAATTTTTAAATTTATATTTTAGTACATAATAATTTTTATATACTAGAAGATATAGAAGCTTTAAAGCTCCAATTCCCAATTTCATGTTTATATTTTTTAATTATTGACTTGTGAAATTCAATAAAAAGTGATAAGTTTAAACCTCAAAGAAAAAATGCAAGAGGAAGACATAGAAGTGATGAATTGTGTTTACATGGTAATAACGAGGTTGAAAGATTATGTTCCAATAATAATGTTACCACATGTGAAATGTGTGGCGAATATAGAGAAGAAACATAGGTAGAAGTATTGATATATATAGCATAGGAAATAATGAAATGAGATATATTTCTTCCTTTGTTTTAGGCACTTTTTCAAACATATTATCTTCATAGGTAAGGGTGATAAAATCAGAAATAAGGGCATTAAAAACTATATCAATGCTTTTGTGGTGGTTGATATAGAGTGTGGAGATACAAGAAAATAAAGGTGGAGAATTAAATGGGTACTGTGAAAATGGTACTCCTTTTCTCTTAATTTAGACGTTCAGAAATGAGCATCTTTTTGTTAAATAAAAACCCTCGGATTGTCCGAGGATCCCAATAAGCTTTAGTGGAGTGATAATGAAAATTCCCCATTGTATAATTATAATGCGGCCTGCCAACTGCAAAGAAAAATACAAAGAAGATAAAAGAGTATATAGCAAATCAACTAAAAGAAGATCAAGCCAGTGAACAGTTAGCATTTGACATGGACGACCTCTTTAAGGGAACTAATGAAATAGTGCACGTGGCAGATCGTTTTTACATCTTCAGATGTTGCTTTGAGAGCAGGGCTATGCCCGAAAAGGGAAAACCACTAGTTTAACTAGTGGTTTTTTATTTTGGATTGTAACAATATACCTATATAAAATATATGACAATTAATAAATTTATTATTATAATATTACAGCATTGTGGTCCTTAAGTTCATGATTTCTGTGTTTTTAAGTTCTGCATTTTATGAACAGATTATGATTATAAGAGAAGCTTTATTCCTTCTATATCCTGAATAACGGTTTTTAGGATAGATTTAAAGGCTGAAATATATTCAGAAGGTTCTTCGATTTTGTTAATCAAATAGATAATTCGTTCTGGTGGTTCATGAGAGAATTCCTTCATTGATAAATTAGGTTCTTTTAAAAACACATCCAGAGCAGAAGTGGGAACAAACGTCCACATATTCTTTTTAGAATTTAGAAGAAATTCTTTTACCTGAAGGATTAAATCAGATTCAATATATGGATCGCATTTGCCGCAAAACCAGTGGCTGAACCACATATTATACTCAGTTGAATAAGAGGAATAAATTGCATTGGAGGCATCTAACATACCTGGTTCTACAAAGGATGGGTAGCCAGAATCTTTTCGGCAGATAAAATGCATTTTTTCACTATATACGGGGACGGATGTTATTTTATCAAAATAAAAATTTGCACCAACTAATGCTAGATCCAATGTACCATTAGCGATACGCTGGTAACATTCCTTATAACTGAAGGTTCGAAGTTTTAAAGTGAGGTTCGGATAAATCGACATCAAGCTATTGTAAACCTTTTGCAATATATATAGGTGTGGGCCATCAGAAGAAGCAATTCGAAATGAGGGATAAGAATCTTGGGAATCAAGGTTCTTTATATCATTCCAAACAGCCATAAAACGATTCGCCAGTGGGACAAAAGCTATTCCCTTTTCGGTTAAGTCAATACTTCGTTGCCCTTTTCGCCGGGAAATCAGCTGTTCCCCTAGTTCAGTCTCGAGTTGTAAGATTCGCTTGCTTAGTGCTGGCTGGCTGATATGAATCGATTCAGCAGCCTTTGTCAGTGTTTTGTATTTTACTACAGCCAGAAAAGCTTCAATATCACTATATCTCATAAAATCACCTTCTTTTTCTATTAATATAACTATTCGTTATATTATAAATCTAATAGTTTCATTATTCAAGAGAGAGATTCTATGATATTCTTTAATCAGTATAATAATGTTTGGAGGAAATAATATGTTATTAGGATATGAAAAAGTATCATTTTTGAATTCACCCACACCACTGGAGTATTTGGAAAATATCTCCAAGGAATTGGGTGTAGAGTTTTATATTAAGCGTGATGACTTAACAAATTTGGGTATGGGTGGAAATAAGCTTCGAAAATTAGAGTATATCCTACATGAAGCACAAAAAAATGGTGCAACAAGATTACTGACAATTGGTGGTGTTCAAACAAATCATGGTCGGTTAACTGCTGCTGTAGCAACAAAATATGGCCTGAAATGTACCATCGCTATGATTGGTGATTATCCTGGCGAGTTATCGGCAAATCTCTTACTAGATCGGATTATGGGGGCTGATATAGTTGTTAAAAATAACGATGGAAGAGCGGAACCAGAACAATATGATGATTTAGTTAAAAAACTTATGAAGGAATACGAAGAGCAAGGAGAAAAAGTATATTATATTCCTATGGGAGGTTCTGACGATGTAGGATTCCTGGGATATTACGAGTGTGCAATGGAACTTACAGAACAAGCTAATGCAATGGGGATCGGTGACGCACGTGTGTTTGCGGCAACTGGCAGCATTGGTACATTTATGGGATTATATTGTGGTCTCAAAAATGAAAAGTCTACACTCAATTGTACTGGCATTGCAATAACTCCTTTCGGAGAGTACAAGAAAGGCTGCCTTCTGAAGCTTTTTCGTGAAGTGAAAGAAAAATATGGTCTTAATATTACCGCTGAGTTGGCTGACTTTGACATTGAAAGAGGTTATGTCAGGGATGGATACAATATGCCGTCAAAGGAGGTAAGAGAGGCAATTTATTTGATGGCTAGAAAAGAAGCTATTTTGCTTGACCCATGTTATACTGGAAAATGTTTTGCAGGTATGCTTGATATGATTCGTGAGGGTAAAATAACTCCCGGGGAAAAAATTATCCTTATACATACCGGAGGAACACTCGCACTTTATACAAAGCATCACCGCATTGAGTTTGAAAAGGAACTTATTGAAGGTGTAAAAATATTAGAGTAGTGCATTTATAAGGAATCGAAGATCAGTTATTAATTAAACTGATCTTCGATTTTTAATGAAATTTCAGAAAATGGAGGACAAGTCATATGGCACAAAAGAAAGAGTATAGAATTAAAGTTGAGGGACAATTAATCCCGGTAACAGAAGAAGTCTATTTGACATACTACTGCATGAGGCGTAGAGAACTTCATCTGAAGGAAAAGGATGCAAAACTATAGTGCCTTGGATACAGATGAAACCAATGGAGAGGATGCAATCCTTGATCTTAGCTCTCCGCGTGTGGAAGATGTCGTAACGGACAAGCTGATTGCTGAAAAACTCCATCAATGCCTTACCCAACTTAGCAAAGAGGAACAGGAGCTTATTTTTACTCTGTTTTTTCAGAATAAAAGTGAGCATCAATTGGCAGCGGACATTGGTATTCTCCGCATGGCAATTAATAATAGGAAGAAACGGATACTAACAATGGCTTTATAAAATGGTTTTTGAATATGAGAATAATCCACCTGAATTTTTAATAAAAGAGACTATGCGTAACAGTAAGGAAAAAATTTCTTATGATGAGGCAAGGAAGAAGGTTTTACTGGATAAGGTTCATCTATATGTGCTTGCAGAATTAGAGGTAGGAGTCAAGCAATGGGAAAGTCAGCAGGCAGCATCAAATGAAATCCAAAAATTTTTAGAATCCAAACTGGTATATTAGAAAAGTACCATCACTTTCCGAGCTTGAAAAGAGCAGTCATGAGCCACTTATTTCAATAGAAATGTACGACAATGCTGTGAAGAAAATGCAAGAACAAAGTAAACACTCAAAACAAGAATCCTTCATTGAACGATTAAATTACTTTCTTCCTACAGTTGATTTTGATAAATTGGATGAGTCGTGTAATTCAGTTGATAATGGCTATGCAAAAGAAATACTGAAACAGATGCATGACATACTTGTTGAAGTATATGGAACAGATTATTTTGACGATAGTATATATGAATTTATCGAAATTCCTGTGGTTATACAAGGGCGTGAAAGTGGGCATATTGGGCTGGGGATCATAGCACTTGATTTAGAATCATCGGCAGAACACTGGAAAACTTGACTTTTGACACTAGAAGGCGTAATTGAGCAGAAGGGAAAGGACTTGTCTGAGGCTGATGCCAACTATGTGAGAGAAACCTATATCCCCTGTAATTACTGGTATGCCGTTTCTGTGGAACAAGATATTCATGTCGATTTTGACCATGTACTGGAAAAGATAAATGGTATGCTTAATGTATGCTATCTGGATCAGGCAGAGAAAAGTCTTTGGTAAAAGGCCTCTGATAAAAAAAGGCGATGGAAACAATGAGTGGAACATTATAAAATATTCAGCAGGGGTGGAAATCTCCACTCCTGCTGAAAAAACTGCTAAGACTAAAATCCTCAATACACTGAGGGTTTTAGTCTTAGCAGTTTTTATCTTTACTAAATTAGACATCAAAAAATGAGGGTTGTCATGTTATAATCAATACAGCTATTTTATAAAAACAAGATTTTAGAGGCGGAATTGTTGAAAATATACCCTGATGCCGAGGAGGGACTAGGTGCTGTGGTCATCAGAATTGCAGCAACAAGGCATGTGGAGATGTTGCGAAGATAGAGAAGGAATACTTTGATATTAAAGGCTTTAAGGTTTTTAAGTAGATATCGGAGTGCGTTTTATGTTTCCTTGGAGTAATTAAAATGTATTTTATACTATATCTTTAAAAGATGGCAATGATTTATTATTTATTGAGGTGATAGTAACATCTAACAATAACTTGTTCAATAAAGTTATAAAATATTTTAATGAAATGACTCAAAGTAATATAAGTAAATCTTCTTGTTTCTTATTGGAAAAGTGTAGAGGAATTGTGAAAATAGAAGAACATAATGCTATTTGGCGGGCAAAAAAGTTCAAGGCAATTGATTTAATAGTCTTCTTTTAATTCTAACAAATCTAGAAAGATTCGCATATAATGGCAACAGATGAAATGCCTAAGTAAAATAAAAAATAAAGAGGATTAGTTGTTACAATACATTACAATAAATAAATATATAAATGTCGAAGTTGATAGTGGTAATCTGATTTGCTTAACTTTTAAAATGTTACGAATAGCAATTGCCTTAAGCATATTTTTGATAAAAAAGTAATCTTAAGTATGAATAATTTTATTCGTAAAACAATTCTGGTTGCCATTAGTAGTTAGTTTACCTAGTGTAATGACCTAATAGCACTTTAATGCTAAAATACATTACATAAAGCAAGGAGTGGTGATTAATGGACGAGTTGGATATTAAAATTATTAATATTATTAGCAATAATGCAAGAATATCTCATGAAGAAATAAGTAGGAATCTCCATATATCAAGGCAAGCAATCCATCAAAGAATAAAGAGATTAGAAGAAAATGGTGTGATAAAGGGTTATAAAAGTATAATTGATTGGACTGAATTGGGAGAAGATACTAGGGCATATATTTATGTAAAGGTAAATATGTTAAATTTTAAAGAAGATATAAAGCAATATATTAATATTGTTGTACCTAATGTAGTTGTAGAAGAATGTCAAAGAATTCATGGTGATTGGTGCATAGTAATCAAGGTTAGAGCGAAGTCTACTACAGATATTACAAATTTCATTGACCAACTATGGAAAGTAAAATCTACTATGGATACCTCTACCACATTTATTTTATCAACAATAATTGAAGATGGTATAAAGTAAAAATTCAATGAAAGGATGAGAAGTGATGGAATTTAACAAAATAGTTTGTATTGATAAAACAGGATTGGAGTCATGGGCAATTGAAGAACTAAAAAAATATTCTATAAAACCTATTGAGGTGTTTGATGATTATCCAGAAAGTGATAATGAAATTATTAATAGAATAAAGGGCGCTGATTGTATACTTGTATCTTGGAATACGCAGATAAGTAAGAAAGTAATTGAAAACTCTAAGCAGTTGAAATATATTGGAATGTGCTGCAGCCTTTATGATGAAAATTCCGCAAATATTGATATTGAGATTGCAAGGGTAAATAATATTGAAGTTCGAGGAGTTAGAGACTATGGAGATGAAGGATTAATTGAATTCATTATTAGCGAATTAATAAGATTACTTAAAGGGTTAGGAGAGCATCAATGGAGAAATGAAGCTGTAGAGCTAACGCAAAGAAAAATTGGAATAATTGGAATGGGTACAACAGGTAGAATGTTAGCAAAAATGGCATCCGCTTTTGGGATGAAGGTTTATTATTTTAGTAGAAGTAGAAAAATGGACATTGAAAAGGAAGGAATAGAATATCTTCCACTTAATGAACTACTAAAGACAGTAGAAGTTATATCTATTCATTTACCTAAAAATACAGTGATACTTGGAAAAGATGAATTTGATTTATTTGGTGATGAGAAGATATTGATTAATACTTCTTTAGGTACTCCGTTTGAAGTTCCAGCATTTTTAGAATGGATACAAAGAAAAGGAAATTACGCAATTTATGATGAAGATGGTGCTGGAAGTTATAAAAATGAATTTGAAAAATACTCTAATATAATCTTGTCTAAAAAAGTAGCTGGTTGGACAAAAGAAGCAAGAGAGAGATTATCTATTAAAGTTCTAAAAAATATTCAAGAAGTCTTAAATGAGCTAAATGTTCAATAATCATATATTTGGTAAGTATAAGATGAATAATTTCTATCATCGTTACTACCTCCTTGAAAATAAAAATACTCTTACCCATGTTGCTAAGGTAAGGGCTTTCAATACTATAATATATATTTGCAATTTTTATCATTAGGAAAAGTTTCCGGCTACTTATGATATGGTTCGCCATATTATATGACAAACCTTATTCACCGCTTTCAGATTTTGAATATAAATAAACTTGTTCAAAATTCTCATATATCAAAATTAAATCTATTCAATTGTTTGATTACTGGTACACTGTTTTTATGGAATGTGACTATCATATGGATTTTGACAATGTACCTAAAAAATAGTGGACATGCTAAATGTAGGTTATCCGAATAAGCCTGAACTGAAAATGGAGTAACATAATAAGCACTCAATCTTACTATGAACGGCAGGGTCTCACCTGTCATTCATAGTAAGATAAGGGAACTGTCCATGGGGGAAAGAGCTTGCGAGTATGAAATAGGTAGGAGTGATTGCTATACCTCATGCAGACATTATAAAAGCTAGAAGCCTTAAAATTGATTATCATAAGGTTAAGATAATTGATATTAGAAAATCAATGTAACAAATCACATACGAAAAACTTTAATGTTTAGTAGTTTTTTAAATGAAATTATATTGAATAAAGCCTTCAAGATCAACTTGTGTTTGGAGGTTTTATTGCTTACAATTTTATTCAGATTGCGAAGCAGAAATCATGTGCCGAATTGCTAGAAAAATGATGGTGACAGGCAGAGTTTAATTTGCAAAAGGCGGACATTAAGAGTTTGAAAAATTTGGATTCACAGGCGATTTTTTTAGAAACATACCATGACGCCAAGGGGCTAATAGGTTCAACGAACATCTTTTTTGTATCCACAAGGCATGTGGAGACTTGTATGCTGCTACAACGAAAAATTATGTAGAAGTCCTTAATTTTAGGCACTTCTTCAACCATTTTGTTTTTATAAATAAGGGTGATAATATCCGTAATAAACAGTTAAAAAAATATATTAATGTTTCTGTGGTTATTGATAGGGAGTGTGGAGATACAATAGAATAAAATTAAAAGTTGTGAGATACTGTGAAAATGGTATCTCTTTTTTATGCCTGGATGTTCAGAAATGAGCGCCTATTTTGTATAAAAAATCAGGGGAAAAGTGATTAGTATACAAGGAAAAAATGAGGAACTCTTATCTCTGTTAAAAAAGAAATAAAATTATTCTATTTAATTGATATTTACTTAAGCAGACAAAGGCAATGCAAGTATCACAGTTTGATTTAGTGCTGGAAAATAACAAAAATAACTAGAAGATTGTCAAGAAATAGTATTGACAAATTCACTATTTAGCTCTACACTAAAATAGACAATATTGTCTATTTTAACGCAGGGGGTGACTTTGATGCCACAGGTAAGTGAGAAATATTTAGAGGCACGAAAAAGTAAGATAGCGAAAGCTGCTGTTAATGTTTTTGCTAAGAAAGGTTATTCTAATGCCACGATGAAAGACATTATGGATGAAGCCAAAATATCAAGGGGCGGTTTATATGCACATTTTGAAAATATTGATTCTGTTTTTGTAGCTGCATTAAAATATGATGATTTTTTAAACATGAAATCAGTTTTAAGCCCTAATCCTAAAGAACCTTTATTACCGCAGTTAAAAGATTGGATTCAGAAAACAGTATTGTCAATACAAAATTCAGAAACGAATTTAGTACGTGCAAAATCAGAATTTTTCCTTTCACATGATGTTTCTGAAATTCCATATTTACGAGAAAGGCATGAAAAGCTTGCGAATGCTATTCAGTTATTCATTAATATGGGAATTGAGACAGGAGAATTTAGAGATAAAACTGATGTAAATTCTTTTTCTGAATTACTTATCGCAATGATTGATGGAATTATGTTACAACAATATAATCAATTTTGTCCGAGTATTAAACTTTCTAAAATATTTGATTTACTGAATACGATGATTGAGAGTATTTTATTTTAAGGAGGAGCATATAATGTTTGAAAATGAAGTGATAAGATTACGAAAAGTTTCTTTAAATGATTATTCTACCTATCATAATTGGCGTAACGACATAGAGGTTATGCAAAGTACTAGTCCACAACTCGATATGTATACTTTGGAAGAAACGGAAGAATACGTCTCAGCAATAGCCGCTCAATCTAATGCTAAGGGTTATATTATTGAGTACAAAGAAACTAATCAAGCAGTCGGTATTATTTCTTTAATAAATATAGATTATAAGAATCGCTCTGCTGAGTGTATTATTGATATTGGTGTAAAAGAGATGTGGGGAAAAGGAATCGGTACAGCTGCTATTTCTTTAATACTAGAGTTTGCATTTAATGAGTTAAATTTGCATCGAATATATTTGCAAGTATTTTCATTCAATGAAAGAGGCATAAAGCTTTATGAAAAAATGGGTTTTGTACATGAAGGGAAATTACGTCAGGCACTCTATCGCAATGGAATTTGGCATGATATTGTCATTATGAGTATTTTGAAGAACGAATATCTATCTGTGAGCTGATAAATAAGCTAACACAGGAGTCGTAGGCAAAATTGGCCTTTTAAAAGAGACTGTAGACCATGAAGAAGTTTAGAGAATCGGATATATCTTGATTAGAAAATATTATGGAAACGAATATGCAACTGAAGGAGCAAAACAATGGCAGACTATGCGTTTAAATTAAATCTTTTTAGGAGGTGTTTTATGAGACGATATATTCTAACAGGTACACCAGGAAGTGGAAAAACTTCAATTATTAGATTATTAGAAACAATGGGTTATTTGGTAGTGGAAGAAGCCGCAACTGATATAATTACTTTAGAGCAAGTGCAAGGTAATGCTGAGCCATGGAAGGATGAGTCCTTTATTAATAAAATTGTGGAATTGCAAAAACAAAGACAAGTACAGCTTTCAGCTCTTTCATCTGAAGTTCAAATTTATGACCGCTCAGTTTTTTGCACATATGCTCTAAGTAAATATCTTGGATATCAACCATCTAAAGATATTATAGAAGAAATAAATAGAATTGAGAATGAACAAATCTATCAGAAGACGGTATTCTTTATTGAGAATTTGGGTTTTTGTCAGCCCTCAGAGGCAAGAAAGATTAGCTTTGAGGAAGCTTTATGTTTTGAACATATTCATGAAGAAACGTATAAGTCCTTTGGATATACGTGTATAAAAATTCCACCGGGAACTGTAATTGAGCGAGCACGCAAAATTATAGGCATGTTATAAAATTTATTTTCGTCTTGCCCTTATTTTATTTTTATCAAAATTTATAAAGGTTAATTATAATAGATATCTCACATTTTTATATAATGCATAGTAATGAGGGAGAATAACAAGTTAATCTCATCAAGAACACAAATAACTATTCTTTGAAAATGAATGAGCAGGCGTATTTTCTAAAGAAGATACCCTGCTTTTTTATACCTTTTTTAGAGTTCAAAATCTATCACTTCAATAAAGAATGGAGGAAATCATAATGGTAAACAAAACGATACATATCTTTTTCTTCTCTGAACATCATTCTCTATCCTCAAAGCGAGTACATATTAGATGAGTCTCCAGATGAAATCACTCCGTCAGAGGCTATGGAATATGAGGACGTCATTCTCGCTGTCATCATTAAAAAGAACCTATACTTTGAAAAGACCACAGCCTTGCAGAATATCTTGATGAAGGTCCCTTGAAAGAAAAGGTACATAGTCTGTAATCGTCAGTGGAAATTCATGATGTTGACGGATACATTATAAATGAATCTCTTGGGGTATTTATTTGCTCATTTTATCTACTGTACGGAATTCATTACTAAATCCATTAGATGAATGCCGTTAGCTCCTCCGATTGATAATCCCTCCAAGCAACCTGTACAATAGCATATAACTTTATCAGTCTTAAATTGAGCACAGTGTTTTTGCATCAAAACTCTTTGTTCTTCTTCAGTGCGAGAAACAAATTTATCTCTTGCATTCTCAATAAATCGCATTGGGGCAAAACGCTCATAACGGGGAGAGTATGGCTTTAAAAGAGATATTCCACAATAATCAGCTTTGTCATATGATGCTTCAATTTCTTCAGCTATAATATTCATGCGACTTAAGATACTACGGACAGCATTTTGTAGTGAAGGATTATCATAGGTCCTCCAACAATCCTGTACAGTAATCACTTCACCATGGTAATCAGGCCATGGAAAATCATTATCTTCATCTAAAATCTCCCACACGCTGATTGACTTTATCTGAGAGTAATGTTCTTGGAGAAAAGCCCCGCATGTAGGACATACATATACTGTTATATCTTCATCCGATACTCCGCTCATATTTGTACTGCAACAGCCTGTAATGTGCATGTCAAATCGTTTTTTGAGATAGTTTTGAATTTTATCACTATTTATGGGTGAATGTGCAGTGTATTTGCACCCAGGAAAATAAATTAATGACATAGTAACCACTCCTTTATCAGCATATAGGTCCCGACTATGTTCATAATTACATTCTGTTATGTCAATTTGCTTTCTACTACAAAGACCTACTAGTAGATATTATTATATATTATTTAAGTATGGAAGTAAAACAAATCCCGCAAATGGGATAGCTTTTCAACTTCTACTAAAAAGGGTCTATTAACTCCTAGATTCTGATGGAGCTGTAGAGCAATTCAAGTTTAAGCTGGAGGAAACTGTTAAAGACACAAATACTCGTATGAAGAAAGTGGATGTTAATGTTCCTTACCCATCAAGTGAACACGTTGAGACGGTTGCGCTGATAGAGAAGAAATAGCTTGATTTCAACGGGTTTAGAAGATTTTGATTAATTACACTGTGATATAGGCGGTAGTGGTAATATTCATTGTTCATTTTCTTCTAATCTAAAGGTATTCCATGGAGGATTTATAGATTTAGTAGGAGAAGGTGCATCTCTTTCCATTACTAGAGGAAGTTGGATGGGAGGGATGTTTACTGGAACAGTAGAACTAAAATCCGATTCAGTAGAACACTGCTTTTCAGATTTTTATTCTAAGAATAAGCAGATAGATACTATATTTAGAATTTGGATAAGCAATGGAATCGTGAGAGGTTTGATGATACAACCCTTACCTTTTTATAGTAATGATAAGTTAAATAATGTTGTTGAAAGTGTTGATAATAATAAGATATACTTAAGTACATGTAAATGGTCAAAGTTACAGAATAAGGCCTTTTCATACGCAGATGTAATAGAAGAGTATACATTGTAAACAGAATGTAGTTGTTCAAAGGAAATGCTTTTTTGCTTATTAATGTCAATTGATACAGATGAACTGAAAGAATCGATTCAAATGAATAAAGATGAAGAATTAGAATGTTGAATATGTGGAAAGAAGTATGTATTTGATAGAAGTGACTTAGAAGCCATAGCTAAAATAAAAGTGAAGGAACAAGGTGGAAAATTATCTTAAAATTGGTGAACTAGCAAATATAACTGATGTAACAGTTAGAGTACTACATTAATATGATGAAGTTGGTTTGCTAAAACCCGTTTAGGTAACGGATACAGGTAATAGATTATATAACTTGGAAAGCATTACAGAATTATATCTAATCATAGCTATGAAAGATCTAGGCTTCAATCTTGATGAAATAAAAGATTTAATGGTTTAAAACTTGGAAAATTTATTTAAACAAATTGCGTGTAAGCTCTGTACATCACATAAAAATTCAGAAAAAATACTGATTTGTGCTCATATATTTAAGGACATCTTATAGATGATATGGGGTAACCAATATATATTTTATGGAGTGATTAAAAATGAAAATGGATATAAATAAATTAGCAGAATATTTGACTAATGTTTCCATTAATATAGAAGGAATATATCGTTTTACCCATAAACCAGGAAAAACATGGCCAAAATATACAGAACCATTTGCGGGATTTATATTTCCTTTAAGTGGGAGATTAGAATTTATATTTAATGGAGAATCTTATATTTTTGAACCAGGGAAAGTAATTCATGGTGGAGCAAGAATGGATTTATTAGAAGGAAAAATAGAAACGGAAGAATGGGAATATTTACTTGTATTATATGATGTAAAAGCTAGTGATAATGAAGATACTTCAATTTCGTCTTCTCATTTTGAATTAGAAATAGGCAACTCCCAAAGGTTATATGATTTGCTAGAGCGTTTATGGAAAGTATCTTTTCAATCAGGAGGAATTCCAGCATTTCAAACCAAAGTATTATTTTACAATGTAATAGAAGAGGTTTTTACATGTGTTAGAAATCAAGATAAAGATAGTTCAAAAGAATTATTTAAAAGTGTATCAAAATATATCCATGAACATTATAATGATGAACTGACTATTTTAAATTTAGCTAAACAAAATAATGTAAATAGAAATAGACTTTTTTATGTATTTAAAAAATATGCGGGAATAGGACCTGGTGAATATATAGTTAGATACCGATTAAATAGAGCTCGTGAAATACTAATGGTAGAAAATTTATTAATTCAGGAAATTTCTGAAGTTGTAGGATTCAATGATTCATTTTATTTTAGTCGAGCATTTAAAAAACAGTTTGGTTTTTCGCCTACTGAATATAGAAAAAAACTCATAAATAATCCAGTTTAATTTAAGTATCAGTGCATTCAAAAAAGAATATTGTATTGTTATACTAATCCATAGAGTTAGCATATACTAACAGAACTAGAATGGAGGAGTATATTTTATGAAAAAAGTGTTGGGAGTTATGTTTTCGTTATTAATACTAATGGGATTGATAACGGGATGTAATAGTAATAAAGAAGAAGTAGCAAAAGAAAATAAAGTTGTTACTGAAAAAACGGAATCAGTAACTGAGAATACAGATTGGCCAAGAACTATTGTAGATTTTGCTGGAAATGAAGTAGTAATAGAAAAAAAACCTGAAAAAATAGTATCTCTTTGGTATTCATATCCTGAAATATTAGCATCTTTAGGACAAATGCCAATAGCAACTACTGAAAGCAAATTTTTATCATCTTTAGTTTGTTTAAAAGATGTAGAAGGAATGGAAACAGTTGAAGAATTAGGAGATAAACTAGCACCTAATGTAGAGAAAGTTATAGAATTAGAGCCAGATATTATATTTGCTACAACTAACCATGAAGAAATTTATGATACTATATCTAAAATAGCACCAGTAGTTGTGTTAGATAGAGAAGCTTTTTATAAAGATTGGCGTGTAGGGGTTAGAACTATAGGAGAAATTTTAGGAGAAGAAGAAGAAGCAGAACTTGTTATAGAAAATACTATGACAAAAATGGCTGATGGACGTAAATCTTTAAAATCTATTGAAGAAGAAACTGTTGCTTTAATAAAAACTTGGGATGGAAAAAGTTATTATATAGAAAGTCAAAAAGATCCATCTTATGTATATGCTTTTGATAAAGAATTGGGACTAGGACTTACTCCAGACCCATCATTTGTTGAAATGGCTGGTAAAAATGTTTCTGTGGAAGGTTTGTCAAAGATTCAAGCGGATCATATTTTTCTTGAAGCAGACATTAGTTTAAATGAAACTATTTTAAAGGATTTAGAAAATAATAGTGTTTGGAATTCACTTAAAGCTGTAAAAAATGGAAATGTACATTTCTTAGATATTTCTGCAATTACAGGAGGACCATTGGCGACAGAATATGGTGTGAGTTCAATTATAGAAGCCTTAAGTAAGTAGATAATAAGTTATTTTAAAATCAGGTGTAACTTGTAGGATAAGGTTACCCTGATTTTTTCATGAATATAAGTTTTATTATGTAGAAAGGAGAAAAGATTGTGAGTGAATTATATAGTAATAAAAAAAATAAGGTAAATAATTTAAAAAGGATAAAAGATAATGCATTATTTTCTTGGATGATTATTTTTTTAGGAATTACGATTTTAATTTTAAGTATGCTATTTTCTATTACACAAGGAGCATTAAAGATACCAATAGGAACTGTTTATGAAGCTATATTTAATTTTAATTTGGAAGATACTAATCATTTAATAATCATTGATTTAAGAATACCTAGAGTAATAGCTAGCTCTTTAGTTGGAGCAGCTTTTGCAGTAGCAGGAGCGATCATGCAAGGGATTACTAGAAACCCAATGGCAGATTCAGGATTATTAGGACTTAATTCAGGAGCAGCTTTTGCACTAGCTATATGTCTTGCTTTTTTCCCAGATGCAGGATATATGAAGATTATAATTTTTTCATTTTTTGGTGCAGCTTTAGGTACTGTATTGGTAAATCTAGTCACTTCTTTTAAGAAAGGGAAAGTTACACCTATGAGGATAGTCTTAGCAGGTGCAGCAGTTAGTGCTTTATTAAGTGCTCTTGGGCAGGGTATTGCACTCTATTTTGATGTAGAACAGAATATTATGTTTTGGACGGCAGGGGGAGTGGCAGGATCTACTTGGGAGCAAATAAAAATTATGACTCCGTGGATAATATCTGCCTTAATAGGTGCAATTGTCCTCTCAAGGTCTATATCTTTATTGAGTTTAGGAGAGGATGTAGCTAAGGGGTTAGGTTTAAATACTAAAGTTATAAATCTTATGTGTTCTATTATAGTTTTAATTTTAGCAGGAGCTTCTGTGTCAGTAGTTGGAGCAGTAGGTTTTGTAGGACTTATTATTCCGCATTTATCAAGATATTTAGTAGGAGTAGATTATCGCTTAGTAATTCCAACGTCTGCTATTTTAGGAGCTCTTTTAATGGTATTAGCAGATTTAGGTGCAAGAATGATAAATCCACCATTTGAAACACCTATAGGAGCATTGACAGCTCTTATTGGAGTGCCATTTTTTCTATACTTAGCACGTAACCAAAGGAGTGGATTATAATGACTGAACAACAGAAAAAAAATGAATTATATAAACGCAAGAGAGCTACACGACAGGGAATTATTATTTCAACCTGTTTTCTTCTACTATTAATATCTTTTATTATAAGTATGAATACAGGATATATGAATCTTTCACCAAAAGACACACTACGAACATTTTTAGGAAACGGAACGGCAAAAGAAAGCCTTATACTTTTTGATCTACGTCTTCCGAGAATTATAATTTCTATGTTAGTAGGTGTAGGACTTTCTATATCAGGTTGTATAATACAAGGAGTATCTAGAAATCCACTAGCTGATCCGGGATTATTAGGTATTAATGCAGGAGCTGGATTAATGGTAATAATGTTTACTATGTTATTTGGTGCAAAATCCTTTTCGACAATTTTTACGCTACCGTTTTTAGCATTAATAGGAGCTGGACTAACTGCTGTATTGATATATTTACTCTCATATAAAAAAGAAGATGGAATAACGCCAATGAGATTAATTTTAACAGGAATAGCTGTACAAGCCGGAATTGCTGCATTGACAACGGTTTTAGTAGTAAAGTTAGATGATACCCAATTTAATTTAGTGGCTACGTGGCAGGCTGGAAGTATTTGGGGGAGCAACTGGAAATTTGTAATGTCCCTATTACCTTGGCTACTTTTTTTAATACCATATGCAATTTATAAATCACGAGTTCTTGATATTTTAAATTTTGGTGATGACATAGCTTGTGGACTGGGTACTTCAGTTGAAAAAGAGAGAAGAAAATTATTAGCAGTATCAGTAATGCTTGCAGCTTCATGTGTGTCAATTAGTGGAAATATAAGCTTTGTTGGACTTCTTGCTCCACATTTAGCAAGAAGATTAGTTGGTCCTAAACATATTGTTTTAATACCTACTTGTGGACTAATAGGTGCTGTATTAGTTTCTATTTCAGATACTATTGCTCGTGTTATAATGCAGTCTACAGAAATTCCAACGGGGATAGTAGTAGCTATTATTGGAGCACCATATTTTCTATACTTACTTTCTAAAGAAAAGTAATAGAAGGAGGATAAATTGTGAAAAGTATTATGACAAAAAAATTATCTATTGCATACGAAGATAAACTTATAGTGGAAAACTTAGATATGGAAATTCCTCGTGGAAAGATTACAACTATTATAGGTCCTAATGGATGTGGTAAGTCCACAGTGCTTAAAGCAATCGGAAGAATTTTAAAACCTAAAAGTGGAGTAATACATTTAGATGGGAAAGATATTCATAGGTTAACTACTAAAGAAGTGGCTCAAAAAATGGCAATATTACCTCAAACTCCTCAGGCACCAGCGGGATTAACTGTTGGAGAACTAGTATCTTATGGAAGATTTCCTCATCAAAGAGGTTTTGGTACATTAAAAGAAGAAGATAAAGAAATAATTAGATGGGCATTAAATGTGACAAAGCTTGAAGCTATAGAAAATGAAAAAGTAGATAATTTATCTGGAGGACAAAGGCAAAGAGTTTGGATAGCAATGGCTTTAGCACAACAAACAGATTTAATTTTATTAGATGAACCTACTACCTACTTAGATTTATCTTATCAGCTTGAAGTATTGGAGTTATTAGATTTTTTAAATAAAGAAGAAAAATGCACTATTGTAATGGTTCTTCATGATTTAAATTTAGCAACACGCTTTGCAGACTATATGATAGCCATTCGCAGTGGGAAAATAATAAGCAGAGGAACTCCAGAAGAACTTATGACTTGGGAAGTATTAAAAGATACTTTTAATATAGATGCAGAAATAAATAAAGATTCACGAACAGGAAAGCCAACATGTGTTTCATATAATTTAATTAAATCCTAAAAGTTGAATTTCAAAAAGCAGTTTATGTAATGAATGATATACTCTATCCCTATACAAAAGCTTTATTATCGGTAATACTACAGCTCAATCCAATTACAGAAAAAATAAGAAAAATAAGGTTCATTTTCAAATGTTGGGGGAAGAAATTCCTTCCAGCATCAATTCTAGAACCAATTTTAATTCTAGAAATATTAAAATGTAACGCAAATTAGTAAATTTTTAATTACTGAAAGAGTGATAATTGTGATATTAGAAATATACCTTTCCACCAAGGGGGTAATATAAATCTACGACATCATTACTGTACTCTCAAGGCATGTGGAGTGTATAGTTCTGATGACGAATTGTAGCCATAAGGATAAATAAGATAGTTTGACCACAAGATGTTGTGGTTTTAAAGTAAAAAACGAGCAAAAACCGGGCTGGAAAATATATTTTTTAGCCCGGTTTTTGATGGCATTTTATCAATATATATCTTTATGAATCAAATTTGAGTTAAATATAACTCGTGATTTGATCCATCGCCTGCACCTTGAAAACCTCAAATAGCCGAAATGATAAGAAATCCATATTTGAGTTAGCTAATCAATTTTATTTTTATAAGATAATTCATGAACTTTCTAAAACAAATATTCCAGATGCTTGCGTAAATAAGTGAAAAGGAGAAAAAAATTAAAAAAGTTAAAGGAGTTGATAAAGAACTGGTTAAATCTACAAACGCCGGAATACCTACTATATAAGTTAAAAATATGATTCCAAGAGATAGTATTATGCTTGAAAATAATATAGAAATTATTATTCCTTTCCTGTAAAGCAATGTTCCGATAACGATGCCTAGTAGCCCAGTGGTAAAAAGCAGTATTATTGTCTCCTGAGCACTAACTATAGCAAGAATTAATGCGGAAGAAAAAAATACAGTAAAACCAAGAGAAATATTAGAAACAGCAGCTATCGCAATAGGTAGAGTACTTAATGGACTTAAGGCCAACCCAATCACGGGTAGAAATACAGGTGCTGATTGGAATAGTACAGCTACTGCTGTTAATATACCTCCAATACAAATAAACCTTATTATATTCATTTTCTTCAATTTAAATGCCTCCTATCAAGTGCTACTAGTATTTTAGAATACTGATTGATACGCGCATATTTCTGTATAAGCACTGAAGGTATATATTCTTAATATACCTTCAGGAAAGGCTTTCATCATTTACATCAAATTAGTCTCAAAATTGACGAGGGAATATGATTGCTCTCTCTTGTTTGCTTTATATTTCGATTCAATAAGTCCTAGAAAGGAATTTATCTGGTATTAAGTCGAATTTTATAGTTATGAATCATGGAACAATTTCAAAAATAGTACCTTGGTTAAAATCAGTCACATTCATAGAGCCATAAACCCCTAAATATAGTCTGGTCTGATCCATATTCGTTCCCAAACTAACATAAAAAGCTGATTGTGATCCAAAATTATAATCGGTTTCAATAACACTAAAATCATTTAGTTTACAATCTGTTCTTACCCTGGTGTAAGCTAAAACACCTTTAACTGTCGGTTGAGATTCTTCATCCCGGGCAAAATCGGTAAACACAACGCTTCCTGTTAAATCTGGGATTCCATTCCCCATATATGACTGGACTCCTGTAAGTGCAGTTCCTCCAAACTTATCCGGTCGGGGATCTTTATGAAAATAATTAGTTAGAGGCTGAAGACGATGCACTGAAGTTTTTACTGTTTCATTGTAATATGCAATTGTTTTCTCATCCAAAGTGGGACTTGCAGAGCAGCTCCTTATAATCGAAGTAGGAAAAGCACCTTCCCACCCTCGCCAGCCAAAGTTAATAAATCCTTCTTGGTCAAGTTCAGATTTCATTAAAGAAGCTTGAATAAGTTGAGTAACCGGTATTGATTTATAATGAATGAAAGAAAAAATCGACTCTACCAGATCCTGTCCGACATTTCCCACATATTTAATATATTGATTATAAAACCGTTGAAATGAAATGCCAGGTATATTGCGAACTCCTTTGGCAATTACCGTAAGCGTTTTCTGAATAGGTACAGGGAGTTCATTAAAACGTGTGACTACGGGTGGATTATAGATAAATGTATTCTTAACTACATCAATTTCAATTATTTTACCGGCGATTTCCATATCATCCTGGCTTAAATTAAATGGATCATAGCCTGATCCACCATCTCCGGTTGTTAAGATAAGTTTTCCTGTTTCAGGTGAAAAGTTTAAGCTATTGACACCATTATGATTAAAAAATGGTCTTCTTAAATTAAGTAATGTTCGCCGTTTTTGAGGTTGACCATTCGATTGTAAAATCCATTCTTCAACTGTGTCAATATGATCATATTGAGTTTCTCTATTTAACCACTTTAGGTTTAAGGTTCTGGGGTCGCACGGATTAGGATTAAAAAATTCAGGAAGAGCACCCGGACCTTGTGTTCCAGCAACTGAATAATGAAGATAAAACAGACCGTTATAATAAAATTCTGGATGAAACGCTAGCCCTATTAATCCCCGTTCATCATATCCACCACCAGAAACACCTAATTTTATGATTCGTGGGCGAATATCTAAAAAAGTCCCTATAACTCCGTTTCCTATGTAAAAAATTTCTCCTACCTGAGTTGCAATAAATAATCTTTCGATTGAGTCACCCGGAAGTATAGTTGTTTTCAAAACAGTGGGTAAATTTATCTCACTAACAATAGGTCGTAAACTAACTTTAACTTTTTTCAACTTATTTTTACACTCCTTCTTATTGTTTTCTTTTATAAGAATATGATTAAAACTGTTATATTAGTACCAAATTGTGGACGAGGAATCTGATTATGCATTGCACCATTTTCTACACCAGAATCGGAGAAATCCAGGGCGGTCATTGGGGACGTGCCTGTTTTTGCATATTGAATTGACAAATATTTTTTCGGGGCGTATTTTAATCCGTCTACACCCACTTGATTGTGCACATCGAGAACATTGAGCTGGAGCTGGCACATTTCCCAGTCAAAGAAATATTATCGAATTCGTCATAATCAAAATTTTAGATCATGCAGAGCCAATAAAAAAATTTAATATGGATTTGTTTTTAATATGTTTAAAGAGGGCGTTTGACTTTTTTTAAAGCTGAAAAGAAATTGTGGTGGTTTTACTACCATAATATTATTTAAAAATTTAATTGACGATATGACCATCTAGTCGTATAATATAATTAATAATATGACCATATGGTCATAATGCGCGAAAGGAGAATCAATAGTGCCTAATCCATCATTTTTTAACTTATCAGAGGATAAAAGAAATCTAGTTACATCAGTTGCTTTAGAAGAGTTTTCTACTGCCAATTATGATACAGCCAGTATTAATCAAATATGCAAGAAAGCAAATATTGCAAAAGGAAGTTTTTATCAATACTTTACAGACAAACTTGATCTATATGCATATATAATGACTTTAGCAATTGAAGAAAAAATTACTTTTTTTTCTGCGAGTTTAAAGCAATTTAAGACATTGACTCTACTAGAACAAATTCATCTGCTGTTTATTAAAGGTATTGAATTTGCTAAAGCTTATCCTCAATATGCGGCTTTAGGAGAACAATTTTCAAAGGAGAATAATGAAACTGCAAAGTCAGCAGTTATGAAGGAAGGAGATAAACAATCGGAGTCACTATTTATTCAAATAATAGATCATGCAAAATCAAAAGGAGAAATTGACAGTAATATTGATACATTAGCTTTAGGTATGATGCTGCAATCTCTTAATAAAACAGTAAATGAATATATGTTGAATAAATTTGGAGATATCAGTTATAAGCATTTTGATGAAGATATTAATAAATTAGTGAATTCGCTGCTTAGCATTATTTTTAATGGAATTAAAAATAGTTAAATATAAAAATTGTGGGGGTATTAATTATGCCTAAGAAAATGGATTATATATTTGGAATGATATTCGCAGCTGCAACAGTGATATTTGTAATAGTATTTCTAACAAATGATATGTTTTTCAACTGGGCATTTGAAAGACATCATAATGTATTGAGTTGGTATATAAGGCCTATATTTATTATACCAATCGCATTATTTGCTTATAAGAAAAGCTTCACTGGAATATTTGCTTCTATATTTGCTTTGTTCACAAGTATGTTTTGGTTTCCTGCCACTGTAACAAGCAACCCTCAGGTATTGTCATTTCTTGCATTTGAGATGGAATATTTGAAAGGCGCATGGACAGCTCCAAAAATCATAATGAGTTTATCTGTTCCAATATTCTTTATAGCTCTTATCATAGCTGCTTGGAAAAGAAATTGGAAATGGCTTCTAGGAGTTGTTATTGTAGCAGCTGCATTAAAGATTCTATGGAGTGTAGTATTTAGTGGAGAAGCTGGGATGTCTATTTTAAAGCCGGCAATTACGGGGTTAATTATCTGTATTGGTGGTTTTTATTATCACAAAAAACGTCAAACAGTTAAAAAGAAGTAAAAACAACTATTTCTGAGGAGATTCAAAAAGTACGGCTTCAAATTCAAGCTTCTATATCGGTTAGGAGGTAAATTTGAATGATATTATGTTTTGTGCTATCGGAAAATTTAAATAGTTGGTAGAAGTAGAAAAGAGTATTGGACATAATAGTGAGGAATGCTGATATGCATATTGATTCAATATTTTTAAAATATGAAAAAAGAAAACTCAAGCAAAATAGTGCAATAGCAACTTATGATGCAGATAGGCAAAATGTGTGGGATTTATAGAGTTTTCAGAACATAATAATAGCATTATATGGCTTGGGGGATTAGAAGAATACCAAAATCAAGGAATGGGGTTAAAATTACTAGAACATGCAATAGCTAATTTAGATTACAATTGTCGAATAACAGTAAATGCTTATGCTGATATCTATACTTTAGGTCAACCCGCTAGAAAATTATATTTTAAGCATGGGTTTGTTAAAACTAGCAGTGAAATATTCAATATTAATGACATGAAATGGTTCAATTCTCTTAGAGTTGTTGCAAAACTAATTCAAGAAATTAGTGAAGCAACAACTTTTTGTTTAAATTTGTTTTGTTATTTTAGAGATAAATAATATTAAAGTTTATAAAAATATATACATGAGAACAACTAGAGTGATACTAGAGGAAGATTGTAAACTATAAATAATTAAGTTATAATAAGCTAAATATTAAGCCTATGTCATAGAGTTATAGAACTATTTTTATAAAGTAATATTATCAGATAGCTATTATAAAACATAGTGTGAAAGGAGGTATTAAATGGGGATAGAATTACTTAATCTTGTAGAACATTTTGCTAATACCGCTTTTCAAGTAGAAGGAGTATATAATTATAGTATTGAACCGGGAAGGTCCGGTATTATGAAAACAGCACCCTTTCCCGGATTTATTTTCCCCTTAGGAGGTCAGGCAAAGTTACTTTTTAATAGCATTTCTTACATAGCAAGTGTTGGAAATGTAATTCATGGTGGTGCAAATATGAGTTTGAATAAAAGTGTAGTTGGTGATAAAAAGTGGAATTATATTTTGGTTCTCTACAGTATGCGTAAGCCAGAACCAGAAGGATTTTCATTAGAGAATGCACATTTTGAACTTGTTATAGGACAAAGTGCTAGGCTTGTTGAGTTGTTACAACGATTATGGAGAGTATCAAATCAACCAGGATCAATTGCCAAATTTCAAACAGATACTGTATTTCGCTGCGTATTGGATGAAATTTTTACATGTGCATATAATCAATCAAATGGTGATGATCGGACATTATTTAAACAAGTATCAGATTATATTCATGAGTATTATATGGATACTCTTACAATTCGTTCTCTTGCGGAACTGCATGGTGTAAATGAGAATAGGTTATTTTATGTGTTCTCAAAATATGCAGGGATGGGAGCAGGAGATTATCTTATGATTCATAGGCTTAATCGTGCAAGGGAATTGTTAGTAACAAGTGATGCTACCATAATAGCCATAGCAAAAAGCGTTGGATATCATGATCCATATCATTTTAGTAAGAGATTTAAAAAGCAATTTGGAGATTCGCCAAGTAAGTTTCGTAAGAAATTCAGATATAAAGAGTGACGATTCAAGTCTATGTTACCGTCTACTAAAATTTAATAATCATATATTAATTTTCATATTGAAATAGATAAAAGAAAGTTTTTAGATTCTTATTGGTTAAGAATTTAAAAACTTTCTTTTTGTTTAAATCACAATAAAGATTGCAGTTTATCTTATGAAAAATTTTAATCATACTATTAATTTGATAATTTGTAATTTAAAAGAAATTCAGGAATAATGCATTATAGATTCAGTAATCATCCATTTTCATAGTATTTTTTATTTGATATATTAGTCATAGTTAAATTAGTCATGACTAACTTTCTTAATATAATTATATAGATATAATATCTCTAAAATTAATATATGTAAAAATAATTGGTGTTTTTTAGTATTATAGTTGAAACTATTGAATTCACAATTGTGGATATTTCTCAGCAAAAGCTAAGAAATTTAAAAATATTTATTTTTGAAGTGATACAATCACTTATACAATTGAGAATTGATGATTGGTAATGGACAATTACGGATACTTCTCTTTTATAAGAGAAGTTTTGAACTTATTCCTTTTAAAAGTGACACAGTCACTTTTATTGAAAAATCTTTTAAAGAAATTAATTTGTAAAAATTAATTTCCACCATAATTGTGAATTTTGCATTGTGCATTGTGAATTGAAATACTTAAGAGTGTTGTTATGTTTAGCTATATATTAAATTTTAATGAGTTTATCTATATTGTTTAAATTGTTGTTTAGGAGGAATGGAAATGAAAAAAATTATGGGATTATTTGTCTCACTTTTATTAATAGTAGGTATGCTATCTGGTTGTAGTGGAGCTAATAATAAGGATAGTGCAAGTAAATCAGATAATACATCTACGAAAGAGATAGAAGATAAGGGGAATTCTCAGTGGCCTAGGACTATAAAGGATGCAACAGGAAAAGAGATTAAATTTGAAAAAAAACCTGAGAGAATAGCAATTCTTCATGCAGCATTTTTGGATTATTTTTTTGCTTTGGAAACGCCACCAACTGCTTCTGCTGGAGCAACGGTTGGTAACGCAATGAAAGCTTTAGATGAATTTGAAACCCTTAAGCCATATGCTGGTACAGCTAATATTATAGATTTAGGTAGTGCTAGAGATTTAAACATAGAGGCAATTCTTGAATCAAAGCCGGATGTAATCGTGACATTTAAAGGTCATGTAGATAAGATATATGATAAATTAGCTAAAATAGCTCCTGTGGTTCAAATAGATTTTAAAGATTCTTGGCAAAATAAAACTATCCAATGTGCACAAATTGTTGGAAAAGATGAGTTAGCTACTAAAATTATAAATGAAACTGAAGATGAAATTCAGAAAACTAGAGAGTTATTAGAAAAGGATAAAGACAAATCATTTGCTTTACTTCGAGTTGATGGAAAGGGAAATTTTGTTGCATTTGGCTCAAGTAATACTGTTTATTATAACAAGGATGATGGTTTTAATTTGTTAATACCTAATGGTTATCCTGAAAACAGTGAGAGTATTTCATTAGAAGGATTATCTCAGATGAATCCAGATTATATTATATTTAGACATTTCCAGGATATTGTTAATTCTGCTATTGAAAAAGAAAAATCTTCTCCAGTATGGCAGTCGCTTAATGCAGTAAAGAACGATAATATTTTATTTTTCGATGATTCTTTAAATAGTGAAAGTCCACTAGCATTGCAAATTGCAGCTAAAAATTTAATAAAAGCCCTATCAAAATAACCTTTATTCACAGACTATATTAGATTTAAATAAAAGTTTGTGATTTCTGTGACCTAATAAAGACAGTTTACAGTAATGAGGAGGTAGCAGTTATATGAAGAAAAAAGGTCATATATGGGCGATGTGGTTTATTCTATTGGGTGGACTAGGATTACTTATTTTTATTATGATATTTTCTATTACCAAGGGAGCAGCAAATATTCCAGTATCTTCTGTTTGGGATGCTCTATTTCATTTCAATGATGGAGAAATGAATCATCTTATTATACTTAATATACGTATACCTCGTGTTATAGCAAGTGCTCTAGTTGGTGCTGCTCTTGCTGTCTCAGGAGCAATTATGCAAGGAACTACAGGAAACCCACTAGCTGATTCAGGTTTGCTGGGGCTTAATGCTGGGGCAGCATTTGCTCTTTCAATATGTTTTGCTTTCTTTCCTGAAATGAAATATATGCATATTATATTGGTCTCTTTTTTAGGAGCAGCTTTTGGAGCTGGATTAGTTAATGGAATTGCTTCTATGGGAAAAGGGGGAGCAACACCTATTCGTCTTGTATTGGCAGGTGCAGCTGTCAATACATTGCTTATAGCACTTAGTCAGGGGATTGCCCTTTATTTTGATGTGGCTCAAAGCATAATGTTTTGGACAGTTGGTGGTGTTGCTGGCTCTAATTGGGAGCAGGTTAAGATAATGTTTCCTTTGATAATTGGGGGATTAATAGGGGCAATTGGATTGTCACGTTCTATTTCTATTTTAAGTTTAGGTCAAGATACTGCTAAGGGATTGGGAACAAATATAAAAGTAGTAAATGCATTATCTTCCTTTATAGTTCTCATTTTGGTAGGAGCCTCTGTATCTGTAGTAGGTGCAGTTGGATTTGTAGGGCTGATTGTTCCTCATATTGCACGTTTCTTTGTGGGGATGGACTATAGATTAATTATTCCTTCTACAGCAGTAATAGGAGCTTTGATAGTTGTATTGGCTGATCTAGGGGCAAGAACCTTAAACCCTCCTTTTGAAACTCCAATAGGTGTTATAATTTCTCTCATTGGTGTGCCATTATTCTTAAACTTAGCTCGTAAGCAAAGGAGCGCAATGTAATGAAAGAACAACAACAAATAACTGAAGCATATAAACGTAAGATAGCTATTCGTAATACATTAATTATAATTGGATGTTTAGTATTACTTATAATCTCCTTAATTATAAGTATGAATGCTGGATATATTAAAATGTCTCCACTTGATACTTTAAGGACTCTATTTGGGGAAGGTACAGACAAAGAAAAGATGATTTTATTTGATTTTAGGCTACCTCGTATAGTTATCTCAATGTTGACAGGAATGGGACTAGCTCTATCAGGATGCATAATACAAAATGTAGCAAAAAATCCTTTAGCCGACTCAGGACTTTTAGGTATTAATGCAGGTGCTAGTTTAATGGTAATTTTGTATGTAATGATTTTTAGTACGGAATCCTTTTTATCAGTATTTACTTTACCTTTTCTAGCATTGATAGGGGCAGGGGCGACGGCAGTTTTAGTGTACATTTTTTCTTATAAGAAGAATGAAGGTGTCACAACTATGCGACTTATTTTAACAGGAGTTGCAGTACAAGCTGGGGTTTCCGCATTAACTACTTTATTGGTGGTGAAGTTAGATGAAACACAGTATAACTTTGTTGTTGCTTGGATGTCAGGAAGTATTTGGGGGTCAAATTGGAATTTTGTTTTAGCATTATTGCCATGGTTATTGGTATTGATTCCTTATACACTCACCAAAGCGTCTGTTATGGATATATTAAACCTTAGCGACGATATAGCCTATGGTCTTGGTGTTTCAGTGGAGAAAGAGCGTAGAAGATTACTTACAGTGGCTGTTGCGCTTGCTGCTTCATGTGTATCTGTTAGTGGAAGCATTAGCTTTGTTGGTCTTATATCACCACATTTGTCAAGGCGACTTGTTGGATCACGCCATCGTACACTTTTATTAACTACTTCACTTGTTGGTGCTTTATTAGTATCTATTGCAGATACTATTGGACGTGTTATAATTCAACCTTCTGAAATTCCAACAGGAATTGTGGTAGCTGTTATAGGAGCACCATATTTTCTTTATCTCCTTTCCCGTAGCAACCAATAACAATAGGAGAATTAAGTGGAAGAGGGGCTATATTCTCAATTATTAATAATGAAAAATGTGATTTAACTTTACATTTATGTTTAGAACACTAAGTTAACAAATTTTACTATAAGAAAACATGTATTTAATATAAGGAGTAACCACTTATGAACAGTATTTCAACAAAGCATTTATCCATTGCATATGATTATAAACTCATAGTTGATGATTTGAATATGAATATACCTAAGGGGAAGATAACTACCATAATTGGTCCAAATGGCTGTGGTAAATCAACTGTACTTAAAACTATAGGACGTATTTTAAAGCCTAAAAATGGCATGGTGTACTTAAACGGTGATGATATTAGAAAATTTTCCACTAAGGATGTAGCACAAAAGATGGCGATATTGCCGCAAACTCCTCAGGCTCAACCAGGTATTACTGTTGGTGAACTTGTATCCTATGGCCGTTTTCCCTATCAGAGAGGACTTGGTAAACTGTCCTCTGAAGATAAGAAAATAATTGGGTGGGCATTAGAGATTACAAAGTTAACTGAACTTGAAACAACTGCGGTAGACAACCTCTCAGGAGGGCAGCGTCAAAGAGTATGGATTGCAATGGCGTTAGCACAACAAACTGATTTAATATTGTTAGATGAACCTACTACTTATTTAGATATGACATATCAGCTGGAGTTATTGGAACTTTTACACAATTTAAATCGAGAGCAAAATCGTACGATCGTTATGGTACTCCATGATTTAAATTTAGCAGCACGTTTTGCTGATTATATAATAGCGATGCGTAGTGGAAGCATTATAAGTCATGGAACACCTAAAGAGATTATGACTACAAAGGTTTTAAAAGATACTTTCAATATTGATGCGGAGATTGTGTGGGGTTCTAGAACAGGGCGTCCCACATGTATTTCCTATGAACTGATTAAGTAGCAGAAATAGTATTTAAAGGAGATGGTTATATGAAAAAAATTGCGATTTATGGAAAAGGAGGCATTGGTAAGTCCACTACAGTATCCAATGTATCTGCGGCTATGGCAGAAATGGGGCTAACAGTAATGCAGATTGGATGTGACCCTAAGGCAGACTCTACTCGCAATCTTACTGGTGGTAAAAATATTCCCACAGTATTGGATACTTTGAGAGAAAAGGGGGATATCGAGCTAGATGATCTTGTATTTAAAAGTAGTACTGGGGTTTTGTGTGTAGAATCAGGAGGACCAGTTCCTGGTGTAGGTTGTGCTGGCCGTGGAATAATCACTGCTTTTGAAAAATTGGAAGAATTAGATGCATATGAAGTGTATAAGCCGGATGTTATTCTCTACGATGTATTGGGAGATGTTGTATGTGGTGGATTTGCTATGCCTATTAGAGGAGGATATGCTGATGAGGTGTGCATAGTCACATCAGGAGAAATGATGTCACTTTATGCAGCTACAAATATTGCACATGCTGTTAAAAGTTTTGGTAAACGTGGATATGCATCCCTACGAGGACTGATACTAAACTCTAAAAAAATTGAAAATGAACAAAAGTTAGTTAGAGAAGTTGCAGAGGAAATTGAAACTCCAGTAATTTATTGCATGGAGAGAGATCCCTATGTACAGAAGGCTGAGGCACTAGGAAAAACCGTAGTTGAAGCTTTTCCAGAATGTGAGATGACAAAGAATTACCGAGCTTTAGCAAAAATTCTATTGGAGGGAGGAAAGTGATAATGAAGGAATTAGAACATTTAAAGCCCTTATCTTCAGTTAAGACAAATGCTGGTGTAAAGTTTCTAACTCCAGCCGCTTTCCCAGGAAATCACTGCCCTATGCACACTGCATTGGCACTTAGTGCACAAGTTAAAGGAATGTCTACATTGGTTGTGGGCACAGCAGAATGTGGAACTTATAGTCGTAATGTTATTTCTCGTATTAAAAACGAAGAGGGTGAGCTACATTGGACGTATATTTTAGATTCAACTGAGGTTGTATTTGGATGTCGCAAGGGATTGATTAAAGCTATCAAAGAAATGGATAAGTCCGGTGCAAAAGCCATTATGATAATTTTAACCTGTGTTCCAGAGGTAATTGGTGAAGATATAGAGGCAATTGTGCATGAGCTACAGCCTCAAGTTTCAGCCCTGCTTACATTTGTATTAATGGCACATTTTAAGTGTAATAGTTATCCTTCAGGTTATTGGAAAACTTTAGTAGCGTTTGAAAGCTTAATGAAGAGGGGAAAAACAAGAGCTGATACAATCAATATTCTTGGTCGTAGTCCGAGAGAAAAGCATGTTCCTATGCCTGAGTTATTAACAGCATTGGAGAAAAGAGGATTTTACCTTAGAATGCTTGCTCCAAAATCTGATATTAAGGATTTTATTGTTTCACCAGATGCAGCCCTTAATCTTGTACTTTCACCTTTCATGAATCCTTTGGCTGAAATGATGTGGGAGAAGTTCCAAGTTCCATTTATAAGTCTTCATGAAATTTATGATGTATATGAAATTGATAACATTTATGAAGCTGTAGCAAAATCATTGAAAATAAGATTTAACCATGAATTTGATGAATCAAGAGAAAAAACTATTATATTACAGAATCAGGCAAAAGATGTGTTTAAAGGAAAAAGCTATATTTTGACTCATATTGGTGCCATGATGCCTTTACCTCTTGTCTTATATCTAGCTAAATTTGAAATGAATCCTACACTTTTACATATGGATGAATTTTATCCTGATGATAGAAAATGGGCAAAAGCTATTAAAAAGCAAGGTTATGATCCTATGATATGTCATATGGTAAATGATAATGCTGATATAGCTCTCTTAGAACGTATTAAAGCAGAATTTTCTTTAGGAGAACTTCTAAAAGATTCAGTTTCAGTTCCTTGCGCCCCATATTTAGAGGACTTGTATGGGCAAATGGGCTATGAAAGAACAGTAACTTTATTAAGTAGGATGCTAAATGTGTATGAAAAAGTAAACATGCAGGAAATAAGGAGGAACAGCAATGGGAATTCATAGATTTAAACCACCAATGTCAGGTAGAATGGGGACATTATGGACCATTGCTTCAATACGTGACGCTGCTTTGATTGAATACGGATGTATGGGACACATGCAGTATGGACGAATGTTTTTAAATCAAGCTGGGATATCTGAAGGGTGCAAACTATACTCTACTCACATTGATGAAGCAGATATTTCATTAGGTGATACTAGAAGACTTAATCATACTATTGCTCAGATTGTAGAAAGGGATAGGCCTAAAATTGTTTTTTTACTGCCATCTTCAGTGCCAACGATTATTGGAACGGATCTAACAGCTATATGTGAAGAATTACAACCGGAATATCCTGATGTTCTTTTACTTCCATTTGGATATGGTGGTTTTGACATATATGGACATCGTGGTGTACAGGAAGCACTTTTGCTTCTCGTAAAAACATTACCAAAGGATATAGAAAAAACAGAAGAACCTACATTTAATATAATTGGTTCTTGTGCTGATTTATTTCGCTTTCATGCTGATGCAGAAGAACTTATCCGCATAATGAATGGTGCTTTTGGTATGAAGAAACTTTGTGTTATGACCTCTGATACATCTGTAAATCAAATTGAGAATATGGGTGGTGCACATATTAATTTAGTAATGCGACAAGAAGGTGAAGCTGCTGCAAAACAACTAAAAAAGCGATTTGGAACGCCATATTTATTAGCTAGACCTTATGGAGTTGAGGGGACTCTTCGATGGATAGATAAGATAGCTAAGATTTCTGGATTAACTCCAAATAATAGCTTTATAAAATTAGAAAAAGAAAAAATTATGAAGCAAATTTCACCTGCAATTACTGCCTTTGAACATATAATACGAGAACATCCTGATGGTGGAAGAATTTCATTAGGAGGTCATGCTGATGTGGTAAAAGGTATTCTTTCCTATGCAGAACAAGAATTATCGCTAATTAGAGGAACTTGTTGGTGTGACTGTGAAAGTATGACAAGCGAAGAAATTCCTTATTTTTCGGAAGATGAATGGGTACAGGCTATAGCATCAGAGGAAAATGGACTTTTAATGGCAAGCGGAGAGGCTTTGAAATGGGCAAAAAGAAACACAGATCTTCAAATATCTAACCCCGATATAAAATGGAGATTAAATCCTTATGAATCTCCATTTGTAGGTTTTCGTGGAGCAATAAACTTAGTTAACTTATGGCTTAATGAAATTTTAGAGCAAATAAATAATTAACCTATTATTATTTAAAATCAATAAGAACTTCTATTATTTTAGGAACTGAAAATTAAATAAAACTTACTAGATATAATAGTTAAAGTGTCATCAGAAAAAATAGTCTATTTTTACTATGAATTTGTAACTTTAGCAAGAGATTTAATAAATAATGTGAATTTAGTTATTGAGAACTGCAAGAAAAAGGGTATTATTGTGGTATATATAAAGCATGAAATTGAGAATAATTTATTTAATAGAATTTTAGCTGGTAGATTTATTAAAGATACACCTGGAAGTAAAATAGATTCAAGAGTAAATATTGTTAGTAGTATAATCTATTCTAAAAATAAAGGTAATGCTTTTTCAAATTTAGAATTAGATAGTTTTTTAGAGGAAAATCACATTGAGGGAATCTTTATAGTTTGGCTTAGATGCTTCTGCTTGTGTGTTAAAAACTTCAATTAGAGCAAAAAGCAAGGGATATAAAGTAACTGTTATAAAGGATGCAATTACAACGATGAATATGAGTAAAATGCAAAAGTTGTTAAATAAGTATTTACAGTAAGGTATATTGCTAACCTCAATTGAAGAATTTGAAAAACTTTTATAGAATTTATTTACTATGTATATGAGTAACATTATAGATACATCTTTGAATATATCCAGTAATAACTATTTGAAATTTATTATTTATGCTGGTCAGTCAAAAGTTCCTTTTAATCAAGAGGGTCTTAGTTCACGGCTAAAGTAAGCCTATGGCTATTTTTGACTTTAAGTATAATAGAAGAATATTTGACTATGCTATGTCTAAGTTCATTGATACCACACTTACTCTGTAAGCTATAGAAAATGATATTAAGCTGTAGAAACTAACAAATATTTTAGCTTTTCGCAGTGATTTATGATGTCAGTATACAGGTTTTGTTTTTAAAACATATATAAATATTATTTTATAAGAATAAAAATTTTAAGGCAAACACAGTAACCAACGCAGAAGTATTTGGCTTTCTGCTTATACAATATTATACTGATATCATAAATTTTATACACAAGATTACATGTATGTATTCCTAAAACTATAAATTTAAAGATAACGAAATGGAAAGATAGTTTGTTGGTTTAATTGTAGAGGGTATAAAGGAGTAGAAGATAATTTCTATTCCTTATTTTCATAAATCTAAATAGGAAGAAAAAAAGAAAATAAGTAGTCGTTACCTACTTATTTTCTAAAAATATCATATCAGCTTAGAGTCAATCACTCTATATTTTTATTGTATAAAATATATTAAAGAATAACCATATCTATTATTTTAGAAGTTTTTTTCTTTAATAATATAGAGGTTAAAATAAAAAATTATCAACTTTAAAAATGGGAAGGAATTTTAAAAACTATTCATCATAGCAATTTTCATTCATACCATAAATATGACCTATAGGAACTGTAAACATCAAGCCTACACCTGGTCTTGAAATATCTCCAACTACGTCATTAACTGCTTTCATAGCCTTTTTAGCAAGTTCTTCACTTTGGATAACGGTAAAAATTGTTTTATTATAAGGTCTAGAACTATTTAGAAAACTTTTTAATGATCTAAAGAGAGGTATGTCCCCATTTTCACCATTAACTAGTACACTACCCATTCCTTGGCTATCTAAAATTGTTGCACCTTTTACACCAATATTTAAAAAGGAAGATAGAATATCGTCTAAGTAATCAACTTCATTAAGTACTACAAATAATACGTACATTGTATCACCAACTTTCATCATATAAATCATATAATTAGTTATTTAAATTATATACAAAAAAGAATACTTTTCCAATGGTTTCCAATGACTTCTATTATATTTAACAGGCTTGCCTTGAAACCTTATTTAATCCATCAACTTCTCCAGCTTTTTCTATGGCGATTTTGGCTAGAATAGGTCCTGAAATTTCATAAACTAATACGCTAAATAGAATAACTGTAGTTATGGCGGCTGCAAATTGTGGCAATTCTTGCTTTACTATTATGGATAATCCTATGGAAACACCACCCTGTGGCAATAGGCTAAGTCCTAAATATTTAACCACTGCGTCATCTGCATTTACAGCCTTTGCTCCTAAGAAAGCACCAAGGATTTTTCCTGTGGCTCTAGCTATAACATATCCTACACCTAAAGCGCCAACTTGAGCTAGAATACCTAGATCTAAACTAGCTCCTGCTAAAGTAAAAAATAACAAATAAATAGGAGGAGTAAAATCCGTTATAAGTGTAAATACACGATTTGAATTGTGCATTAAATTTACAAGAGTTGCACCAAGCATCATGCAAGTTAAAAGAGGAGATAAATTTAATAAATTAGCTAGTCCAGTGCTAGCAGCAATTGAGGCTAATACAGTTGATAATAACTCCTCTTTACTCCTCGCTCTATTAGCTACAAATGTAAGTATAGCTCCTAGTAAAAATCCAAGTAAAAGAGAACCTAAAATTTCTATAATTGGTGCACTAATCATCTGTAAAAAAGAATGGCTTGTTGAATCAATAGATATTTTAGCTAAGGACATAGCAAGTCCAAAAAGCATAATTCCTACAGCATCATCAATTGCAACAACCGGTAAAATAGTCCTTGTAAGGGGGCCGTGAGCTTTATATTGCCTAATTACCATCATTGTTGCAGCAGGGGCTGTAGCTGCAGACATAGATGCTATTACAATACTAAATGCAAAGGATTGATTAAATCCATAATAGGTCACTATAAATACTAATATTACAGCACCAATGGCTTCTGCTATTGTGATTATAAGAATACTTGAACCTACCTTTAGCATATCCTTTAACACAAATTCACTACCTATGCTAAAAGCTATAGCTGCTAATGCTACTTCATTGACAATTGAAAAGCTTGCCATGTCTTGTTCAGTAATTGTCCCTAAAAAAGATGCACCGATAAATAATCCAGCTACTAAATAACCTGTTACATTAGGAAGTTTAAGATATTTAGCTAATCTTCCTCCAATAACACCAACAAATAATACAATACTAATTTTTAAGAGTAAATCCAATGTGTATATCCTCCTATACAATATATTTATTTTAAAATTATGGTTTAATAATTACCCATAGCCAAAGACCACTAATGCCAGCTATATAAGAACTTTTTAGATAAACTATCTAAAAAGTTCTTATATAGCCCAATATAGTTACCCCTTAAATATTCCAATTAACAACTTTAATTAATGGAGAATTGAAAATGGACAATTGTGGTGAAAATTAGTTTTGATCAAACTAATTTCTTTAAATAGATTTTTGTAGCGGCGAACATTGTTCGCCATTTTTTATATGCCAAATATATGATAATGGAAATGGAGTTGGGTTTTGTGGAGAACACTGTTCTCCGCTACAGTTAATAAATTCTAAATTTCTCAGCTTCTGCTGAGAAATATTCAAAATTGTGAATTGTGAATTCAATAATTTTAATTATAATACTGAAAGGCATAAAATTTTTTCATAGTGGAACGCTACATTTGATAAGTTTAGCGAAAGAATAGTGGCATAATTTTAGAGGTTATATGTATATAACCTCTAGTTGTATTCTTATTAAAAGAACAAATATATTCCCTTTGGTTTCCTTTGTAGTTTTAGAAGAATGAGCGCATAAAAAAAGAACTTCTTATAAACATTTTAGGAGTTCCTCTTTTTATATAAGCCTTAATTTATATGTTTTTAATTAAAAAGTCATACTTGGAATATAAAAAATGGGTAGATACAACCAATTGCTTTATTTTACTTAAATTATAATGATATATAAAATGTCTTTAATTAAGTGATACAACCATATTATATACCATATGTAAAAGTTTTTCAAATATTATAGAGAAATTACAATTATTTATTATAGAATGATGAGAAATAGCTTTGTAATATAGATGAGAATGAGCAATTTTTATTAAAAAAACTCCAAAGGCTTTGCCAGTGGAGTTTTAACAATAATTCGTATTTTTAATTCTTAATTCATATTAATTTTAGAGCTGGTATATCTATATAATTTTATGCTGTAATACAGCAGCATAAAATTAGTTGATTCAATCTATAAAATAGAAGTTATTAAAGTCTTAACTAGTAGCTTTCATTGCGTTCATAGCTTGATAAATCTCTTGGGCATAATCGTTCAGCAGACGGATTGTGTTTCTCATGTCACTCTCTGTAGCATCAGGGTGAAGTGCACAAATACGCAAAACCTTTTTGCCGTTCAATTCTGTAGTAAAGACACCTGCATAGCCGTTATCAATGATTGCTTTAGAGATGTTTTGATTAAGTTCATCTATTTGTTTTTCCGTTAAGTCAGATGGAGCAAAACGGAAATTTACTATGGCAAGTTGTGCATGAGAAATGATTTCCCAATCTCGTTTCTTTTTTAGTTCATCCTCTGCCCATTCTGCAAGTTGAAATCCATGCTCTATTGCTTCACCGATGGCGCCTGATCCCATCACTTGTAGAGTAAACCATAATTTCAAACCACGGGCTGGTCGTGTAAGTTCCATCCCCATATCCCCATAGTTTATTTCGCCTTCCTTTGCTTCCAAATCCTTAAGGTATTCTGGGTGAGCATTGAAGCTGTTGAATAGAGTTGATCTATCCTTTACTAGAACCATACCGCAGCCATAGGTTTGAAATAGCCACTTATGCGCATCCCAGCTGATGCTATCTGCAGCTTCAATTCCTTTCAGTAGATGCTTATATTTCGTTGTCAACAACACAGAAGCTCCGTATGCGCCGTCCACATGCATCCATATGCCATAGTTTTTGCATAAAGAGGCGATTTCTTGCAGTGGGTCAATACTTCCAGTATTGGTACTTCCGGCACTTGCAACTATAACAAATGGAATAAGTCCATTCGCTACATCCGCTTCAATGGCAGCTTTTAACTGATTCATATCCATTCGGAACCAAGGATCAGTAGGAATTTTCCTAATTCTGGTGTTTGGAATTCCGATAATGCGCAAACCTTTTGCCACAGAACTGTGAGTTTGATCTGAAACGTAAGCAACGCCTAAGTATTGTTTTTCTTCTTTCAATATCGTATCACGAGCGGCGGTAAGTGCTGTCATATTGGCCATGGAACCACCAGACACAAACAATCCTCCGGATTTCTTTGTATAGCCAGCTTGACTACAGAGCCAGTCGATCAATTTCTCTTCGATACAGCTTGCTGCAGAACTTGTTGCCCAATTTGCAGCATGAATGTTATAAGCGGCTGTCATAACATCACCTAACCAGGATAGCATGGACGCCGGTCCTGGAACGAAGCCAAAAAATCGGGGATGATTTACGCAGGCTCTATATTTATATACGTCTTCCATCATTTCGGTTACAACTGTATTTATAGGGCATCCCTTAGCGGGTATGTCAATTTTCTTAAGTTTTGAAATTTGATTTTCATCAGCTTCATGCATAATTCTATTAGCAGCTAATTCCTGCTTGTCAGAACAAAATGCCTGAATAAAATCTTCAACTGCATGTTGTACTTGATTATTTAATGTCATTTTCTGTTTATTCATTCTATCGTCACCTTACATATATAGTATATTAGAAACGTCAAACTAAAAGATTGACATCTCCCATTACCTATAGTAGCATGTAGCTATATATTTGTGAAATTCATAGATTTCATAATATATATTAAAAATATTAATAGGTGATGTACATGGAGTTTAGAAATATTGCAACCTTTTTGAGGGTAGCAGCAACAAGAAATTTTTCAAAGGCAGCAGAGCAGCTGGGTTATTCTCAATCTACCGTCACAATTCAGATGCAGCAATTGGAGAGAGAACTTGGGACACAACTTTTTGAAAGAATTGGCAAACAAGTGAACTTGACAGATCAAGGAGAGGCATTTATTCTTTATGCTAATGAAATCATGAGAGTTACTAATGCGGCCAAGACCTTTGCATCTAATGCTGATGTTCCAACAGGGGCTCTTCGTATTGGAGGAGTGGAATCCCTATGTACGGCCATACTTCCTGAACTATTGCTGCAATTTCATCACGTTTGCCCACGGGTAGAGACTGTTATAAAAACAGCTAAAACAGAAGAATTAATAGATATGATTAAATGCAATGACATAGATCTACTATTTACGCTAGATCAAAAGATATACGGTTCAGAATGGGTGCGAGCTGTGCAGCAGGAGGAAGATATTGTTTTTGTGACCTCGAGCCGTCATTCTTTTATAGATGGACAAAAAATTGACCTGCAAGATATTATAAAAGAACCATTCATATTGACGGAAAAGGGTGGAAGCTATCGTTACGAACTGGAAAGGATGCTTGCCGCACAGGAGATGGAGATTAGACCTGTGCTAGAAATCGGCAACACTGAAACCATAATCCATCTTCTAGAAGAAGGAGTAGGAGTTTCCTTTCTGCCTTTATTTTCCGTAAAAAAGGCAATCAACCAGGGCACATTATCAAGGATTCAAACAGATATCCATACCATTCAGATGTGCAGTCAGCTCCTTTATCATAAGAATAAATGGGTGACTCCGCAAATGCAGGCATTTATTGAAATAGTTCAAGATTTTTATAAAAGAGAATAGAATAACAAAACTGTCGCACTAAATAATTAGTGCGACAGTTCCTTGTGCAAAGATAAATTGCAAACTCTAAGAATTAAGAAGTTTATAGTAAAATCTTTAAAAGATAAAAAATTATAATAGAAGAAGATTAACAGCTGTCAAATTGAATGTTTAAGTATTATTTTTATTTTAATTTATAGGGAAATGTTTAGTTTTGCAAGTCTTTTTAATACATAAGTGCTTTGATTAATTTAGTAATAGGATGAGAAGGCGAAGCTGCTGTTTTTAAGTGATTTATTTATAATTATAGTATTCTATAATAGGAATTTAACTTATATATGATTTTAATTTTCATAATGAAATTTCTACCATAATTTCTAAGGGGCTAACCTGTTCTTATAGAAGTTTTATTTCACGGAGTATAACTTAAGTTAAGTTTTCATATTATATCTCTATATAACTAAGTTATATAAAGCAAATAAAAAACTATTTGACAAAGTAAGACTATTAAGGTTATTATAGATATATAAAGTCTTTAATTGGAGGTGATTCATACGTTATGAAGTATTCAAAAGCTACAAATTATGCTCTTCATACCATGCTTTTTCTTGCAATGGACACACCAAATAAACTTGTGAGTGTACAGGAGTTAGCAGAAAAACAAAAAGTTTCTCCAACATATTTGTCCAAAATATTGACCAAATTAGTTAAGGAAGGAATGATCAATTCTTCTTCAGGTGTCAACGGAGGTTATTCGCTTAGTCAAAATTGGGAAGATATTTCATTCTTGGACATTATACATGCTATTGAGGGTAAATCATCTTTATTTGATTGCTGTTTAGAATCTCATTCAGAATGCGTTATAAAAAAAGTAATGCTTTCAGCGGAGGAAAAAATGGAGGAAGAATTAAAGAATCGAAAAATATCAGATCTTGTTAAGAAAATATCTGTGGATTCATAGTCCACTCTTATTTTTAAATTAATTAAGGATATGGGGAGTCTTTAAAGTCTTTAATTATAAATTTGATTGATTATTGGTATGCATAAGTATTAAATCAATTAAGTTAAATATCTTTTATCGATTTTAAATATAAGGCAATATTACAGAAAATCTATTCAACTGTCCTTAGTGTGATAGTTAGATAAAAAGACTGAGCTTTGATTGTTATTTCAGAAAATAATTTTAATCGTATCATTACAATTTGAAAATAAAAGTAATAAATAAAAGGAGGCAAACTTATGCAAATCACACTTTACTTAATTATGGGTATAATTATCGGGATGTTTTTCCCTATTCAGGCATCTATAAGTGCTCGTTTAAGCTCTTATTCAAAAACACCTTTAACAGCTTCATTTATCGCATTTTCTTTAGGAACATTGATACTGCTGGTTATAAATTTAATCATAGATCCTATAGGAATTACAGTTGGAATTGATTTTTCATATCCATTGTATGTTTTTATCGGTGGAGCAATAACTGGTGTTGGCTTTAATGTGGCTAATATAATTCTTTTTTCAAAACTTGGTGCTTCAATTACAACGCTAGTAACCGTAACTGGGCAAATGATTGTAGGAATCCTAATCGATCACTTTGGGTGGTTTGGTGTACAAGCTAATCCCGTTACCATTACTAGAACACTCGGGGTTGTCATTATGATTTTCGCCATTTCATTGGTTCAACCTAAAAAGAAAAAAGATTTAACTATAGCGTCACAAGAAGAAAAGAAGGATGGCAAAATTATTTGGGTAATTTTGGGGGTTTTAGCTGGATTTTTACCACCATTGCAAACTGCCATTAATGGAAAACTTCGTGTTGCAACCGGTTCTATTTTAGGGGCTACCTTTATTTCTTTTTTCGTTGGCACCATTATCTTGGCTACTTTGATATTGATTACTCAACGTCGCTTAGAATTTCCTTTATATGACACTGAAAAAAAGCGTATTCCTATTTGGACATATATAGGAGGTATATTTGGAATATTTATTCTAACAGGCAACATTATCTTGCTGCCTGTACTTGGATCGGTTTTAACTACTATGATTTTCCTACTGGGTCAAATGATTATGGCATTAATAATTGATCAGTTTGGAATGTTTAATCTACAAAAAAGAAAGATTGATAGTAGAAGAATTGCTACTCTAGTATTGATGATGATTGGAATCATATTTGTTAAATTCTTATAATCTTACATTTAATACTAAGCATGTGTTTAATATATTTGAAGAGCTACCAAGTTGCAATAACTTGGAAGTTTTTTCTTGAAACTTTTATAGTTAAGATTAAAAGGAAAGTTATATATGCAAATAAAGTAATAAAATCTTATATTTTAAACTCATATTTACATAATAATTGCTTTAATGCTGCAAAAGTTAAATTTTTTTTGTTTAATTTAAAATAATTATACTATATAATATAATTACTCTATTAAATGTAAATATTGCATAGAAGTTATATTTAATAATAATTATTAAATATTATATTAAATTTAGAGTAGTGCAAGCAAATGATGCATATTTAAGATGTACAAAATGTTAATTAATATTTCCTAGGAAGATATTAATTTGGTAAATCGCAAGGGGATAATTATGAAGAAAAAAATAGGGTTGATTTTAGCTTTAATAATAGTCATTATTTTCTTATCTGTTAAACTATATCCAATAGTTTTCTACGTGAGTATGGAAGATACACTAGGGATAAAAACTTCTGAAGTTAATAAGATAGAATTATTTAATGGTTCAACTGGTAAAAGTATTGAGATATTAGAAAAAAATGAGATAGATGAGATATTATCTAAATATAAGAATACAAAAGTTAAGAAAGAATTAAATCAAGAAATAAGGTTTGGTTTTTCCCTAGGCACCACTTTGTATAAAAATAATAAAAGAATAGCTTATTTTGATTCTCATGATAATTATGCACATATTTCTAGAAAAAATAGTGGAGTAAAATATTATACTGCTATAGATGCACCAAATATTGAAGCAATTGAAGAAATTGAAGAAAAATATAATTTAGATTAAGAAGTAGAATAAAGGAATGAATATTGCTTTGCGATATTCATTCCTTTAATTTTATAGACTGAATTGAGGTTAAATAGATAATTCATATTTTTATATTTAATAGTAAATTTGTTTGCTGCCATTGATGGTATCATTGATAGATGTAGTCAGCCATTTCACAGCTTTCATTGTGTCCCGTTGTTCAATATAATCACACAAAACAGCTGTGTTTTTGTGTAAAGATTCTAGGCCGTATAACCTACAAAAACGTTCCCATAATGATAAAATAGGAACTTTAAATGAGAAGAAAATTAGAGGCATCAGTGTGTTTCCAGAAAGAAAGGCAAGCTCATGCTGAAAACGAAAGGCTAGTTCAGAAGCTGCCTCTGGAGATTCTGCCTCTCCCATTTGTTTTACATATCCTTTTAATATTGCAATTTCATCATCTGTAATCTTAGGAATACATAATTCTACTGCAAGACAGTCAAATGCAATTCTAAGCTCCAGAATAGAACGTATTTCTGCCTCTCTTAATATTCCACCATTATAATTCATAATGGAAATTAAAGTTTCTAAAGTTCCATTTCTACGATAATCAGCTACAAAGGTACCCACTCTTGGCTTAACTAGTAAAAAGCCTTTTCTCGCCAGTTCGGAAATACCAGCATTGACTACAGCTCTGCTGACTTGCATAGATTCAGCAAGTTCTCTTTCTGAAGGAAGCTTTTTTCCTATGGACAATTTGCCAGATAGAATCATAATCTCCAGTTCCTTAATAAATAATTCTTTTAACGATGGTGAACTCAATTTTTTAAACTCCATATGGTTTTATCACTCCTTTAAACTGGTTGTGGTATGTACAGAAACCAATAATAATTATAAGGTAATATTATTAAATAAACAAGAAAAAAATAGAAAAAAAGGATTAAAAACCATGTAAAATATTGCATGTAGAGCATAATTATGTTAACATTTTATCAAAGCTATACCTGTTATACTGGTATGACCAGAGAAGTGGATATCATAAAATGGACAGTTCACTATCCTAGAATAGCGAAACTGGAGTAAATAAGGAGGAGATTTGGAATGTTTGTATTCAATTATGAAGGCGGTGCATCCGCAATTTCTGTGTGGCTTGTTTGGATATTAGTATTTGTTCTATTATTTGCTTTAAATGAAGTAACAAGAAGATCCAAGAAAGCAGGATTTTTATGTTTCATTATTATGCCTATTATACTTTCTGTTCTCTGGTTTACAGTATTGAGTGATACTACCTATACTGACTGGTTCCATCTTGCTAAAGTATATTCTTCTACAGCAGGTTGTATTGGCTTTTGGTGTATTCGTCATTTACATGGCAAAAATAAGAAAACTGGGAAAGAATGGCACCTTTCTGACAGTCGTTTTGCCCTTTGCTTCCCACCATTGATTCTTGCAATTAATATATGTGAAGCAGTAGTTCGTGACATCGAAGTAGGACTTAACTATGCACAAGGAGGATTTCTTGCTGATGAAGCAATGTATGTACTTGGAGGTCCATGGAATTTTATGAACGCAGCAGCCGGTATCATAAATATTATTGCCATTACTGGTTGGTTTGGTATCTGTATACGTAAAAAAACTGACAAAGATGGAAGTAAGGATATGTTATGGCCAGATATGATGTGGTTTTGGATTGTGGCTTATGATATTTGGAACTTTGCATACACATATAACTGCTTACCAGGTCATGCATGGTACTGTGGATTTGCTTTACTATTAGTTCCTACTGTATGTGCATTTACCATTGGTAAAGGTGCATGGTTACAACATCGTGCCCACACATTAGCATTGTGGTGTATGTTTGCACAAACTTTTCCATCATTCATTGATAGTGGAAAATTTGCTGTATCTTCCACATATAATACTACTGCATTAACTATATGGAGTTTTGCAGCAGTATTAGTTAATATCGTAGTATTAGTTTTTATGATTTATAAAACTATAAAAACTAAGAGAAATCCATATAAAGGGGAGCTTTATATAGATATGAGGAGATATCAAGAAGTAAAATCATTTGCTGAATAATAAAATATTTAGGGGGTTAAAGTTATGGATAATTTTAGAGTTCTTGAGATTAAACAAAGTATTTTTGAAGATAATGATCAACAAGCTAGGCTGCTTAGAGAAGATTTGAAAAAGGAGAAAATTTTTCTGCTTAATTTAATGTCATCACCAGGCTCTGGTAAAACCTCAACTCTTAGAAGAACAATTAATTCTTTAAAGGATGAAATGAATATTGGAGTTATGGAAGCGGATATTGATTCTGATGTTGATGCCCATACTATTTCCGAAACTGGTGTAAAAGTAATTCAATTACATACAGGTGGTATGTGTCATCTTGACGCAGATATGACAAAGCAAGGATTAATCGGCTTGGGGACTAAAAATATAGATTTTGCTATTTTAGAAAATGTGGGAAATTTGGTATGCCCTGCGGAATTTGATACCGGCGCATCAAAGAATGCAATGATTTTAAGTGTACCTGAGGGTGATGATAAACCACTAAAATATCCACTAATGTTTTCTATTGTTGATGTTCTTTTGATAAACAAAATAGATGTATTGGAACACTTTGATTTTGATTTAGAAGCATGTAAGGAAAGAGCAAAAAAATTAAATCCAAATATTAAAATTTTTGAAATTTCTGCAAAGACAGGTAAGGGAATTGATGGATGGGTAGATTGGCTACGTACTGAAGTGAAAAATTGGAATGAAAATTAGTATTATCATAATCTCTATTGGAGGGTAAAAATTATGGTTAAAGAAAAAGTACTTGACCTTGCCAATCATATTAGTAACAAAAAACGAGGCTCAAAAAATGAAATTAAACCAACAGATCCAGAATATATGATTCTTGAACCAGTTGTTACAGAAGAAATGGCAGAAGTAGCACTTTGCATGAAGATACGTAAAAAAACAACTGCCAAAGAGCTTGCTTTACTCTGTGGTAAATCTATAGAGAAAACCACTAAATTATTATTTGATTTAGCAGTGGCTGGTGTTTGCTTTGTCAATGAAATTGATGGAGTAGATCATTTCTGGTACGACACTTGGGTTCCAGGTATTATGGAAATGATGGTTAACAACAAAGAAAATGTTGCAAAATATCCTCAAATTGCAGAAGCTTTTGAGGCATATGGAAGAGTAAGAGGACCAAAGACCACAGGTAATTTTCCAGTAGGGGTAGGACTTATGCGTGTTATTCCTATAGAAAGAGCCATTGAAGGTGAAACTAGAAGAGCATCTTATGAGGAAGTTTCTAAATATCTTAATGAAAATGATATCTTCACAGTTTCAGATTGTTCTTGCCGTACAGCAAGAGAAGTTATGGGAGAAGGCTGCGGCCATTTAAAAGAAGATATGTGTATTCAGATGGGGCATGCTGCTGAATACTATATCCGCACAGGGAGAGGTCGTCAAATTACCCGTGAAGAAGCTTTTGAAATTATTAAAAGAGCGGAAGAAAACGGTTTGATGCATCAGATACCAAATTTAGATGGTTCAGGGAAAACTCATGCAATTTGTAATTGCTGCGGATGTTCCTGCCTTTCCTTGAGAACTGCTGAGATGTTTATAAATGCTGACATGGTACGTTCAAACTATGTTTCACATGTAGATAAAGATAAATGTGTTGCCTGTGGAGAATGTGTACAGAATTGTCCAGTTAATGCATTACAATTGGGACAAAAGTTATGTTCTAAAACACCGGTTACTGAAGCAATAACAAGAAAAGAAACTCCACGTGATACAGAGTGGGGCCCGGAGAAATGGAATCCAGATTATCGTATTAATAGAAAAAATGTAGTTGATACTGGCACGAGTCCTTGTAAAACGGAATGTCCTGCACATATTGCTATTCAGGGTTATATTAAGTTAGCATCTCAGGGAAAATATACAGAAGCCCTTGAACTTATAAAAAATGAAAATCCATTTCCAGCAGTATGCGGACGTATTTGCCCAAGGAAATGTGAATCTGCTTGTACCAGAGGAGATATTGATGAACCTATTGCTATTGATGACATCAAAAAATTCATTGCAGAACAAGATTTAAATATGGAACGCCGCTATGTACCTAAACGAAGGCATGAGTATGGCAAAAAAATTGGGGTTATCGGTGCAGGTCCATCCGGTCTTTCTTGTGCCTATTACTTAGCTATTGACGGTTATAAAGTAACAGTATTCGAAAAGCAAAATGAGCTTGGAGGAATGTTAACACTTGGAATTCCATCCTTTAGGCTAGAAAAAGATGTAATTAATGCAGAAATTGATATTTTAAGAGAATTAGGTGTTGAATTTAAAACAGGTATTGAAGTTGGTGTGGATATAACTATTAGTGAACTCCGAAATCAAGGATATGAAGCTTTCTACCTTGCAATTGGTGCTCAAGCAGGAAGAAAACTTGGTATTGAAGGTGAAGATGCACAAGGTGTTATTACAGGTATTGATTTCTTAAGAAATGTAAATTTAGGTGACAACTCCAAACTTGAAGGAAAGGTAGTTGTAATTGGTGGAGGTAATGTTGCTATCGACGTTGCAAGAACTGCTGTAAGAGTTGATGCTTCAAAAGTAGATATGTTTTGCCTTGAAAGCCGTGAAGAAATGCCAGCTCTTGAGGAAGAGATTGACGAAGCTTTATCTGAAGATATTACAATAAATAATTCATGGGGTCCAAAGTCTATTATTACAGAAAATGGACGTGTTGTTGGTGTAGAGTTTAAAAAATGTGTTTCTGTTTTCGATAAAAATAGAAAGTTCAATCCTCAATATGATGAAAATGATACAATAATTGTTGATGCAGATCATGTATTGCTTTCAGTAGGCCAGGCAATGGAATGGGGTAACTTGATTACAGATAGCAAAATTGAATTAAATCCTAACAAGACAATCAAAGCTGATTCTGTTACATTACAGACAGGAGAGCCAGATATATTTGCTGGAGGAGATGTATTCACAGGTCCTAGATTTGCTATCGATGCTATTGCTTTAGGTAAAGAAGGTGCTATTTCAATTCATCGTTATGTTCATAAAGGACAAAGTTTAATTATTGGTCGTGACAGAAAAGAATATCATTCATTAAATAAGGAAGAAGCTATATTTGATGGATACGATACTACTCCAAGGCAGAAAGCAAGTCATGAGAATGAAAATAAATCTAAGAAAACCTTCAAGGATTTACGTGGTACTTTTACAGAAGAGCAGATGAAAAAGGAAACAGAACGATGCCTTGGCTGCGGTGCTACTGTTGTAGATGAATTTCTCTGTGTAGGATGTGGTCAATGTACAACTAAATGTAAGTTTGATGCTATTTCACTTGTTAGAAAATATGATGGTGAAGGTGTAGCCTATGAAGATATGAAACCGGTAGTTGTTAAACAACTTCTCAAACGTAAAGGTAAGATTGCAGTTAAAAAGGTTAAAAATTTATTTACGAATAACTAAGTTGAAAGCTTTTACCATTGTAAAGGATAGGTGATTAATTTGCATGAATTAGGTGTTGTAATTGAGGTTGTTAGGGTAGTAGAAAAAATTGCAATAGAAAATGAATTAACTAAAATTGAGACATTGGTGCTGCAAATAGGAGAGCTTTCATCAATGATTCCTATGTATATAGAGCAATGTTACCCTGCGGCAGTTGATGGTACAATATTAGAAGACACAAAATTAGAAATTGAGATATTACCAGGCAATGCTCTTTGCAAAGATTGTAACAAAGTTTTTAACCTTATTCAGAACCATAAAAAATGTCCAAACTGCGGAAGTATTCACTGGGAAATATTAAGTGGAAGAGAATTTTTTATTAAAGAAGTAATAGCCTGCTAAAATAAAAATTAGAAGACCTCTTTTAGTTATTATAAGGACTAGAAGAGGTCTTTAACTATAGATAAACTACCTTAAAAATTAATATATAGCTAAATATAGTTACACCCTTAAGCTTTTCAATTCATAATTCACAATGCAAAATTCACAATTAAGGTTGAAATTATTTTTGAACAAAATAATTTCTTTAATAGATTTTTTAACTAGCAATATAATTGCTAGTTTTCCACCTCTGGGGAACAGTAGTGAAGCCCTTTAGGGTTCCCCTGAGGTGCAGTATAGCTCGGAACAATACTAATAAATTTAACTAATACTAAGGAGATGCTACATTTGCTGGTATTTTATTGTAGATATGAACAATGTTCGCTTTAGTGACAATATTAATAAGTGCTAATTATTTTCAGAGATAGATTAAATTTAAAGCTGATATATCTATATACAGGTTCATTAAGCTCATTTGTATAGAAATACTTTTTTTACACATAATAGATTCCATGTAAAAGAATATATAAGAAAGAACTCCTCAAAATGGGAGCTTGAGAAGTTTAAATATGCAATATATTTACTTGTTTGTAAGTAACAGCTTTATTCAATGCTACATGGATTGTACTCTTTCTTAGTCTATTACAAGGATGAATTTTATTTTCATCTAAAGCTGATATATAAAATTAATATTCATGAATAAGACATAAGAATGTATTTATTTTTATATTCAAAAAGTTACATTTCAATACTTAAAGTGTATGCTGATTTTACAATTATAGTAAAAAGGAGAAGATAAGTGTATGTTAATTAAGGACTATATCGCACAGGATAAAAGTATTGACAACACTCACGCTTTGTTGCAGGAAGGATATTTATTTATCAAAAATAGAGTTGATAAGTATCAATCTGACATGTTTGAAACTCGCTTATTAGGACAAAAGGTAATTTGCATGACTGGTAAGCAGGCAGCAGAGTTATTTTATGATCAAGAACGGTTTCAGCGAAGTGGTGCAGCACCTAAGCGGATACAAAAAACACTGTTTGGAGAGAATGCAATCCAGACTATGGATGGACAAACACATATTCATCGAAAGAATCTTTTCATGTCACTTATGACCCCGCCACATCAAGAGAAATTAGCTGAACTTGTAATGGAAAAATGGGAAGCTGCTATAGGTAAATGGCAAGTTAGCAAGGAGATTGTGCTTTTTGATGAAGCAAAAGAAATTTTATGTCAAGCAGCATGTCAGTGGGCAGGAGTTCCACTATATGAATCAGAAATAAAGAATCGGGCAGAGGACTTTAGTTCAATGGTTGATGCCTTAGGGGCGATTGGACCGCGGTACTGGAAAGGAAAAATGGCAAGATATAGAACTGAAAAGTGGATAGAGGGGATTATTGAAGATGTTCGCTCTGGTAGATTGGAAGCTGAAGAATGTTCAGCATTATACGCTATGGCTTTTCATAAGGAGCTTGATGGCAGTCAAATGGATACTCAAATGGCGGCTATAGAACTTATTAATGTATTACGACCTATTGTTGCTATTTCAACCTTTATTACCTTTGCAGCCTTAGCTTTATATGAGCATCCAGAATGTAAAGAAAAGTTGCGTTCTGGTGATAATAACTATCTTGAAATGTTTGTGCAAGAAGTCCGCAGGTACTATCCTTTCGGTCCTTTTATTAGTGCAAGAGTGCGAAAGGATTTTATATTAAATGAATACGAATTTAAAAAAGAAATGCTCGTGATACTTGATATGTACGGTACTAACCATGATTCACGTATATGGGAAAAACCTGATGAATTTAATCCGGAACGGTTTAAAGAGTGGAAAGGAAGTTTATTTGATTTTATCCCTCAAGGTGGAGGTGACCCTTCTAAGACACACCGCTGCCCAGGTGAGGGTATTACCATAGAAATTATGAAAGGAAGCTTAGATTTCCTTGTTAACAAAATTGAGTTTGAAGTCTTAGAGCAGGATTTAAACTATAGTCTGGTAAGAATACCTGCATTGCCGAAAAGTGGATTTATTATAAGTAATGTTAAAAGAAAATTTTAAAATGTGAGTATATAATTTTCAATTGTTTAAATTTGGATGTGACATATGTTTAACTGTGTCATACGTCATTAAATAGAAAAATTTAATAATTAACTCTAAAATACATCCAAATATCACAATAAGTTGGATGTGTTTTTTATGCAATAAAACAAATTTAGTTTAAAATAAAAATTGAAAATTTATACGTATTTTTTATATCTAATTAACTCTAAAATATGAACATAAAAGACATATCTTATAAATATAGATTAAAAATATGCTCTTTAATATGTTAATTAATGAGGAGTGATGAGATGATAAGGATAGAAAATGAATATTAGAACACAAGTAATAGAGGCTTATTCACATTCTTTTGTATCATTTTAGAATTGCTGTGAGCAAATTTAGATTAATATTAGAAAGTGGAAATATAAGTGAATAATTATTAGAAAGAGTATTTACAATGTTCTGACAAAGGAGTATGATGTGTCTATAATAGTTGCTGTAATGTAGACATACTTTCTACATGATTAAGAAGTATAGATGAATGATTGAGTTGAAGCTTACGACAAATAGCTTAGTTTAACTAACTAATTCAAAATTTTATGGAAATAATTTATTCGTTGTAGGTATTAATGATAAATTGTACTTGAGGCAGTTTTAATTCATATTAGTAAGAGTAGTCACAGGGCAGAAGTTTTCTGTGCATTAGAATGAGGGGGTATTATGAAGGGAGCAATAATTGTAGCAGCAGGTATGTCTTCTAGAATGGGTGAATTTAAACCCATGATGCCAGTAGGTTCTATTACAATGATTGAGCGGATTATCCATACTATGGAAGCAGCTGGTGTAGAGTATATTGTGGTTATCACTGGTAATAATGCCGAACAGCTAGAAAATAAACTTCGTCATATGGGAATAATCTTTTTAAGAAATGAAGATTATGCTCATACCGATATGTTCGAATCAGCTAAAATTGGATTAGAACATTTGAAAGATAAATGTGAAAAGATTATTTTTACTCCAGCAGATATTCCTCTATTTACTGTTGAAACTGTAAGAGTATTATTACAGTCAGATGCCATGGTTGCAACACCTGTTTTCCAAGGAAGGAATGGTCATCCAATTTTATTGAATTATAAAGTTTTAGATAACATTTTATCTTACCAGGGAAAGGGTGGTCTTAGAAAAGCTATTAAAAATTGTGGTTATAATAAGACATTAATCCAAGTAGATGATAAAGGCGTTTTAATGGATGCGGATACCAAAGAAGATTATGAAGAGACATTAAAATCTCACACCAATCAGCTTTTTAGAGCACAGATAAAAATAAGGTTGGTGAAAGAAACACCATTTTTTGATTCCAGTTCTGCTAGTCTAATGAAACAGATTCAATATACTAGCTCGGTACGGTATGCTTGTCAGAACCTAAATCTATCTTACAGTAAAAGTTGGAATATGATAAAAAACATGGAGAAGGAGTTAGGGTTTAAGGTAGTAAATAGACAACAAGGTGGTATAGGCGGAGGATACACTACTTTAACAGAGAAAGGATCAAAACTTTTAGAACGCTATGAGTGTTTTGAGAAAGAGATTAATGAAATTGTTGATGAAAAGTTCAGAGAATATTTTATGGAAGATATTATAGAAGAAACGTAATAAAATAATAAAACAAATTTTTTTAGCAGCGAGTTGTATTAAAAAACAATTCGATATTTTACTATGAAAATGAAATATTTTTAGAACAAAATATGATAAGGAGCAATCAGAGATGAATAAAAACATCTATGTACAAATTCAAGAGGCTTTACAAAAGGGACAAAGAGTAAATATTGTAACAACCTTTTCAGGACAAGAAGGCAGAATTCATGGCGACCTATCAAAAAAGCTTATATTAGATGAGATAACAGGAGAATCTATCATAAAACCTGTTGCTCTTAAAGAAGATAAAAGCATATCTTTTTATGAACCCATTGCTTTAAAGGATAGACTGATTATACTTGGAGGCGGTCATGTTGCACTGCCTTTATGCGAATTTGCATCTAAGACAGGCTTTCATGTAACTGTGATAGATGATAGGCCAGAATTTGCAAATCATTTGCGATTTCCATGGGCTAGTAAAGTAATTTGTGAGGGTTTTAAACCTGCATTAAGAAAGTTATCTATAAAGGATACAGATTATATTACGGTTATAACCAGAGGACATCGTTATGATGCAGATTGTTTGAGATATATATTGGGGCATGCTCAACCATTTTATCTAGGAATGATAGGATCAAAAAGAAGAGTAAAAGGTCTTTTTCAGGTTTTAGAAGAAGAGGGATATGACAGAAATAAAATTGATGAGATCTGTTCACCTATTGGATTGGATATTGGAGCGGTTCTTCCAGAAGAAATTGCTGTGTCAATTTTAGCAGAATTAATTTCATATAAACGAGGAAGTAATATTCAAAGAAGTAATAAAAATGTGAAAAAGAATGTGAAAAAGAATGTTGTTAACTCCGACTTAGATTCTGATGTTATCACATATTTAGCTTCATTAAAAGAACCATCAGCCGTTATAACTGTAATGAGTACAAAAGGGTCTACCCCAAGAAGTATAGGTGCTAAGATGGTTGTTAATTCATATGGAAAAGTATATGGAAGTATTGGTGGAGGATGCGCGGAAAAAGACATCATAAACATAGCAATTCAAATTATAGGAACAGGAAAATATCAAGTGGTACATCAAGATTTAACAGGAGAAGTTGCTGAAAGTGAAGGCATGGTCTGCGGAGGAACCATGGATATTCTTATAGAAGATTTTAATATTAATTGATTGGAGAAAAGGTTATGAAATTAATAAAAACAGAAGATGCAGTGGGACATGTTTTATGCCACGATATTACCCAGATTATTCGCGGTGTTACAAAGGATACAGTATTTCGAAAGGGGCATATAGTTACCAAGGAAGATATTCCCGTATTATTAAGTGTTGGAAAGGATCACCTTTACATATGGGAAAACGAAGAGGGAATGCTTCATGAAAATGAAGCAGCAGAGATATTATGTTCTATTTGTCGAGGAATTCATATAGAGAAATCAGATGTTAAGGAAGGTAAAATTGAGCTAGTTGCCTCATGTGACGGACTTCTTAAAATAGATAATGAAAAATTAAAACAAATCAATAGTATAGGACAGATGATGATTGCCACAAGACATGGTAATTTTCCAGTACAAAAAGCAGATAAATTAGCTGGAACTAGAATTATTCCACTAGTAATTGAAAAAGAGAAGATGGAAGCAGCAAAGAGATTATGTGGAGAAGAACCTATTCTAAATGTATTGCCTTTTTCTCATAAAAAGGTTGGAATTATTACCACTGGCAATGAAGTGTATCATGGAAGAATAGAAGACACATTCACTCCTGTTTTAAAGGAAAAACTGGAGGAATATGATGCAGAAGTTGTAAAACATGTTATTTTAGATGACAACCATGAGAAGATAACCATGAACTGTTTAAAAATGATTGACGAAGGTGTAGATCTTATTCTTTGTACTGGAGGAATGAGTGTAGACCCAGATGATAAAACTCCTTTAGCAATTAAAAATACTGGTGCAAAGATAATATCCTATGGTGCCCCAGTTTTGCCTGGTGCTATGTTCTTATTGGCATATTATAAAAATACTATACCAATCCTTGGACTTCCAGGATGTGTGATGTATTCTAAGAAAACAATCTTTGATTTAATTCTTCCAAGAATTATGGCAGATGATAAAGTTACAGAAGAGGAACTTGCAGCATTAGGGCAAGGAGGATTATGTTTGTCTTGCCCAACCTGTACATTTCCAAACTGTGGATTTGGAAAAGGGGTATAAAGATGGAATTTACACATTTTGATTCAAGGGGTAATGCAGTAATGGTAGATGTTGGTGAAAAGCCGGACACTTTAAGGGAAGCAATTGCTAAAGGAAGTATTCATATGAGTAAGGAATGCCTTGGGAAAATCATAAACAAAACTGTAGAAAAAGGTGATGTATTAAGCGTGGCTAGAATTGCCGGAATTATGGGGGCAAAGCGAACTTCTGAATTGGTTCCCTTATGCCATGTTCTAAACCTAACAAAATTAGAAATCAATTTTGAGATAAAGGAAGAGAGCTGCGAAATTGAAGCATGTTGTATTGGAAGAACCTATGGAAAAACCGGAGTAGAAATGGAAGCACTTACTGGAGTATCTATTGCACTTCTTACAATTTATGATATGTGTAAAGCTGTAGACAAAACCATGGAGATTGGAAATATTCATTTAAGCCAAAAGTCTGGAGGAAAAAGCGGGTTATTTCAGAATCCCAAAGATATATGATGAAGCGGAAAGGTGCAAGTGTTAATATGATTGATTCTTATGGAAGAATAATTGATTATATGAGAATTTCTATTACAGATAGGTGCAATCTTCGGTGTAAATACTGTATGCCAAACGGAATTGAATGGACCTCCATGAAGGAGATACTAACTTTTGAAGAGATTGAAAGGATTTGCAAAAGTGTAGCTTCTCTTGGCATTCATTCCATAAAGATTACAGGAGGGGAACCGCTTGTAAGGAAGGATTGTGCGAAGTTAGTTGGTATGATAAAGAAAATACCCGGTATAGAGAAAGTAACCATAACCACCAATGGAGTTTTATTATCTCAACATCTTGGAGATTTGATAGCAGCAGGAATTGATGGTATTAATGTGAGTCTGGATAGTCTAAAGCCTAATATATTTTATGAAATAACAGGACTAAATGCTTTAGATAAAGCTATAGAAGGAATAAAAAAAGCAGTTGAGAAAAAGGTTTCGGTTAAGATAAACAGTGTATTAATGGAAGAAAAAAATAGTGAGGAATGGAGACAGTTAATTCAGCTCTCAAATAAAATGCCTGTAGATGTAAGATTTATTGAGATGATGCCTATAGGTTATGGAAGAAAATTTAAAGCAGTTAATAATGAAGAATTATTATTTAAAATAAAACAAGAATATCCGCACATAGAAAAAGATATGAAAAAACACGGTAATGGCCCTGCTATTTATTATCATATTCCAGGATTTCAAGGCAGCATAGGATTTATCAGTGCAATGCATGGTAAGTTCTGTGAAGGATGTAATCGAATTCGGATTACAGCAAAAGGCTTTCTTAAACCTTGCTTATGCTACGATAGTGGAGCTGATCTTAAAGAAGTTTTAAGAAATGAGAGTCAGATAGAATTATTAGATACTATGAAAAAACTTATTGAAAAGAAACCAAAGGCTCATTGCTTTGACCAGCTTGAGAAAATTACAGAGGGAGAGGCTATGATTAAAATTGGTGGATAGAATTAGAAGCTGATGTTAAGAAACTAGGCTTAAATCCATGAATGAAAGGTTAGATAAATAATATGGGAATAATAAAAGGAATATGTATCAGCGAAAAGCGAGGTACTAAAAAACGAGAGATTAAAGAGGCAAATTTTATAGAAAACTGGGGAATTGAAGAGGATGCTCATGCTGGTAATTGGCATCGTCAAGTAAGTCTTCTTTCCTTTGACAAAATTGAAGCATTTCGGGAAAAAGGAGCAAATGTTTCTTTGGGGGATTTTGGAGAAAATCTTATTGTGGAAGGTTTTGATTTTAGAAGCCTGCCTGTTGGTACTAGACTTCATTGCGGAGAGGTAGTTCTTGAGATGACTCAAATCGGAAAAGAGTGCCACAGTCATTGTCAGATATATAAAACAATGGGAGACTGTATAATGCCAAGAGAAGGTGTATTTGCAAAGGTATTATATGGAGGGAAAATGAAAGTGGAAGATGAAATGACTATGGAATTACCTTCTGTGGATGAAAAACTCACTGCAGCTGTTATTACATTAAGTGATAAGGGCTTTAAGGGAGAGAGAGAAGATGAAAGTGGTCCTGCAATTGTTACTATACTAAAAGAAGCAGGTTATGAGATTGTGGAAACCATGATTCTTCCAGATGAACAAAAAGAAATTGAAAGAAATCTAATTCGATTAGCGGATCAAAGACAGGTTAATTTAATATTGACTACAGGAGGAACGGGATTTTCTATTAGAGATTGCACGCCAGAGGCAACTATGGCGGTTGCTACTAGAAATGCTCCGGGCATTGCAGAGGCAATTCGATATGGTTCAATGAATATTACAAAGAGAGCTATGTTAGGCAGGGGAGCATCTGTTATTCGTAATGAAACAATTATAGTAAATCTTCCAGGAAGCAAAAAAGCTGTAATAGAAAGCTTGGGATTTATCATAGATGAGCTAGAACATGGAATTAGAATTTTAAAAGGATCTAGTTCAGACTGTGCAAGAAAATAGAATATTGATAGGGGTAAAAAAATGAAAAAAAATCGTTTAGTTAAGGGGATGGCAGCAATGTTAGCTGCAATGGTCGTGATGATAGGATGTTCAAGTACCAAGAAGAACACAGCAGAGAATGAAACGAAAGAAAAGGCTCATGAGGATGTAACTATTATGTTAGCTGCAGCGGCAAGTCTGGAGAATGCATATAAGGATAAAATTATTCCAGCATTCCAAGAAAAGTATCCATGGGTTAAAGTGGAAGGTACTTATGATAGTTCAGGAAAGTTACAGAAACAGATTGAAGAAGGACTGGATGCAGATGTATTCATGTCTGCTGCTACAAAACAAATGAATGCACTAAAAGATGAAAAGATGGTAGACGAGAGTACCATTGTAGATGTATTAGAGAATAAGGTAGTACTAATTGTTCCAGCAGGTGGGGATTCAAAGGTAACAAGTTTCAAAGACATTATCAATGCAAATATAGTTGCAATTGGAGATCCTGAAAGTGTACCGGCAGGACAATATGCAAAAGAGGTATTAACTAATTTAGGCACTTGGGATGAAGTAAGCAAAAAGGCAAGCCTTGGAACTAATGTAACTGAAGTTTTAAACTGGGTTGCAGAAAAAAGTGCAGATGCAGGTATAGTATATGGTTCTGATGCTATTAGCACAGATAAGGTTAAGATAATTGCAGAAGCTCCAGAAGAAAGCTTAAAAACGAAAGTAATCTATCCTGCAGCTGTAGTAACAAATTCTAAAAAGAAAGAAGCAGCGCAGCTTTTTGTTGATTTCCTTACTTCTGATGAAGTAAGTACAGTTTTTAAAGAATATGGTTTTACACCAAATAAATAATTGAACTATAGAAAATAAATTAGCTTATATAAAGTAAATGGAGTTATATGAAACAATTTAAGTTTGTATTATAGTAATTAAAACTACTAGATTTACAATTTATAATTTTGAATTGACTTTGTAGCGGCGAACAGTGTTCGCCACATACCTAGCAAATGTAGCTTCTCCATAATATTAGTTTAGGCTCAAAAATTTTAGCTCCAAACTATACTGCACCTCAGGGGAACCCTAAAGGGCTTCACTACTGTTCCCCAGAGGTGGAAAGTTAGCAATTGTATTACTAGTCAAAAAAATTCATTCAAAGAAATTATTTTGCTAAAAATAATTTCTACCTCAATTGTGAATTGTGAACTGTGCATTGTGCATTGACTTAAGTTGTGAATTGTGTATTGTGAATTTTGAATTTTGAATTAAATAAGGTAGGGAGCGCACTATGGATATATCACCAATTTTGATTTCTATAAAAACCGCTGTTGTTTCAATTATAATTACATTTTTTTTAGGCATATTGGCAGCAAGGGCAGTGATTGGATTAAATAATGAAAAAAGTAAAATGATATGGGACGGAATCTTGACTATGCCTATGGTGCTGCCTCCAACAGTTGCAGGCTTCTTTTTACTTCTTATCTTTGGAGTAAATGGACCAGTTGGCAAATTATTTATTGATTATTTTGATGTTAAGATTGCATTTTCATGGACGGCAACTGTAATAGCAGCAGTTGTTATCTCTTTTCCGCTAATGTACCGTTCCGCAAAAGGGGCATTTGAACAAGTAGATGGTAACTTAATGGATGCAGCAAGAACACTTGGAAGATCTGAGTGGTGGATATTTTGGAAAGTACTATTGCCCAATGCTTTACCCGGTGTAGTATCCGGTGGAATCCTTGCTTTTGCAAGAGGATTAGGGGAATTTGGCGCAACTGCAATGATTGCAGGTAATATTGCAGGTAAAACTAGAACATTATCCTTGGCAGTGTATTCAAATGTGGCAGCAGGAAATATGGATAGTGCGTACCAATATGTTTGGATTCTTGTTGTTATATCCTTTGTTATTGTGGTATTAATGAATTATTTTGCTGTAAAGCAATATAATAAACGGCGAAAATAGTGAAATATATTTTAGGAAGCAGTGAAGGAAAGTAATAACTCTAAAAATTTTATATAGAGTTCCCTAATGAAAATTTAACTTATGCATAATTTTAATTTCCATAACAGAAATTCTTTTCTATAAATGAACAATTAAGAATGAAAGACACGAATTATGGTTAAAACTTCACGTCTAAGACATTTGAAGTTTTTTCAGAATAAATTTTATTTTAAGAAATTCACTAAGGGTGAATTTCATCCTAAATTTTTCATTATTAATTATTAATCCTTAATTTTTAAGGGATTAAACTGCTTTTATAGAAAATTTATTTTTCAGGGTATATACTAAGTTTTCACATTGTATCTCTATATTAGATAAGGGGCGTAATCCATTATTTAAAACCAGGGAACTCAGTGAGAAAGAGAAGTACTTTCACACTGAGTTTGTGTTAAATTATCTTGTTTTTAACTGATGCGGAGGGAGAAGTTATGTCATTACAAGTAAAGATAAAAAAGAAGTTAAAAGAATTTATGTTAGATATAGAATTTGAAGCATCCCCGGGCTGTCTTGGAATTCTTGGAGCATCCGGCTGCGGTAAAAGTGTTACGTTAAAATCAATTGCAGGAATTATTACACCAGATGAGGGGACAATTGTATTAGATGGAAAGTATCTCTATGATTCAAAGACAAAAATGAATTTGTGTCCGCAGAAGAGAAGAGTTGGTTATCTATTTCAGAATTATGCTTTGTTTCCTAATATGACTGTAAGGGAAAATATTGGAGTAGGCCTTGTTAGTTCAAAATTATCTGCTGAAAATAAAAATAATAGGATAAATCAATTAATTAGGCAATTTCATCTAGAAGGGTTAGAAAAAAGATATCCGGTAAATCTATCAGGCGGACAGCAGCAAAGAGTAGCATTAGCCAGAATTATAGCATATGAGCCATCAGTAATCCTCTTAGATGAGCCATTCTCAGCAATGGATTCTTATTTGAGAGAAGAACTTCAAATCGAACTATCAAAACTTTTAAAAAGTTTTGATGGAATTGCAATTATGGTAACTCATGACAGAGATGAGGTATATAAATTAAGTAATGAACTTATGGTTATTGATTATGGAAGTATAATAGCTAAGGGGGAAACAAAAGGATTGTTTGAAAATCCTGTAAAACATCAAGTTGCAAAACTAACAGGATGCAAAAATTTTTCAAAGGCAGCAAAAATAGGAGAATATGAAGTGAGGGCATTAGATTGGGGAGTCACTTTAAAAACAGGCAAAAGAGTTCCCGATAATCTGTCTGGCGTTGGAATTCGAGCTCATGATTTTTATTCTATCACAATAGATGATGAAGAAAAGATTGGACAAAGTGTTAATATAATAAAGGTAAATCTACTAAATGTGGTTGAGGCACCATTTGAATACAATATTATCTTTTCTAGCGGAGAATTAACCCACAGTTATGAATCAAGTAAGATATACTGGAAAAGAGAAAAAAAGATTGGTGAACATAATAATACTGAATTTTTACCCCAATATCTTGGTGTAGATAAGAATGATATTTTACTAATTGAATAAGAATAAAACAACATAAAATATAATGATTAGGATATATTTTATGTTCCTGCATATTACATATTCAGCAAATTGATTTTGAGAAAAGGCAGGTACTTGTACTGTTTGGAAGTGATGAAAAATAATAATGGAGGATGGAATAATGTTACATATAAGTGAATCAGAAGAAAATGAATTAAAAGATACTAAGAGATATTTACATCAGCATCCTGAAATTTCTATGAAAGAATATAAAACAACTGAGTTTTTAAAAGAAAAACTCATATCATTGGGAATTGAATTGCAGGATATGGGTATGGATACAGGAGTAGTAGGCATATTAAGAACGGGAAAATCAGGACCGGTGGTTGGACTACGTGCAGACATTGATGCAATCAAGTGCCATGAGATGGCTGATGTAAAAGATAAGTCTTTAATAGAAGGACTAATGCATGCTTGTGGTCATGACTTTCATACTACAGCACTATTAGGTGCTGCTAAAGTTTTGTCAAATATGAAAGATAAATTAAGTGGTGATGTTGTATTTATCTTTCAGCCGGCGGAAGAAACTACATCAGGTGCCGCAGAGCTAATTAAGCATGGCTTATTCGACAAGATAAAAATAGACTATATATTTGGACTTCATAATCGTCCTGAGATTGAAACTGGGAAAGTTGCTGTAAAAAAAGGAAGCTTAATGGCTGCAAAAGATAATTTTACAATTGTTCTTCGTGGAGTAGGAGGTCATGGAGGAATGCCTCACCTAACTATTGATCCAATTGTATGTGGAGCAAATATTATCAATTCAGTTCAAACTATTGTAAGCCGCAATGTAGATCCACTAGATGCTGTAGTAGTATCAATTTGCTCTATCCATGGAGGTACACCGGAGAATCTCATTGTAGATGAAATTGTTATGACAGGATCTATTCGCGCTTTATCCAATAAAGGAAGAGATACTGCAAAAAAGAGACTTGAAGCTATTGTAGAAAATACTGCACTTACCTATGGATGTAAAGCAAGTTTAAGCTATGACGGGGATGTACCACTTCTTCATAATTCTGAAAAAATGTATCATCTTGCTTATGAAGCTGCAAAAAGAGCTATGGGAAAGGAAAGTGTAGTTGGCACTGAACCTTGTCTAGGTTCAGAGGATTTTGCTGTTTATTCGAAATTTGTCCCAACTTTTTTCTATTGGTTAGGTGTAGGAAAAGAGGAGGGAAGCGCACCTTGGCATAATGCTTATTTTGCTACAGATGATAATGCACTAAAAAGCGGCGCTTTATTATTAGCAGAAAGTGTAATTGTAGCACAGGAACAAAATAAGTAATTAATTTTCGAAAAATCATGATATAGATGCACCACTCTTAAATTTAATCTATCTCTAAAAATAATTAACACTTGATGGTATCATTCCTAAAACTACTAAATTTAAAATTCACAGTTCACAATTTCGGGTATTTCCCAGTGGTAATTGAGAAATACCCGAATTATTAATTGTTAATTCTTAATTTTTAAGAAGTTAAGCCATTTTTAGAAAAATTATTTTCTAAAGTATATTTTAAGGTCTCATATTGGTGCCTATATTACACATAGTCTTAAAACAAGCTAATAAAAACATCCCGCAATAAAAAGCGGGATAAATTCTATTGGGAAAATCATATTTAGTTTTTGTAGCAATTAGATAAAATAAGTTTACTTTTGCCCTATTTATGATATTTTCCTGTACATTCTACGATATCAATCTCAACTACAGCAGTACCCTTAATCATGTTATCAGGAAGCGCTTTCCCAGCAAATTGTGGTGTGTATTTCTCAACCAGCTTATTCAACACTTCACGTTTATAATCCAAATCCTCAACTATCGAAGCATTTCCAATAATAACAACACTATTGTACTCTGCCTCAGTGTCGCAGGCATTTTCTATATTGTCAGTCAAGAGGCCAAGCAGTTCATCAACTTCAAAACATACTTTAGGGTTTCGGTTTATATTATCGATTTTTTGTCCCTTTGGTAGACCATGCATATAAATTTTATTATTGTAGTAAACAAAGTGCATGGCAACAACATATGGATAGCCACTCTCATTGATAGTAGCGAATCGTCCAGTATCCGCACGATGAAGTAGTTCGTCAATTTGCTCCGATGTTAATTGAAATTTTTTCATTCTATATTGCATAATTTCATTATCCTCCTTGTATTTTGAACTTGATCGTCATTCAAGAATAAATAGGTACTTGATGTACAATCAAACATATTATATCGTATAAGTGTACCTGCTAAAAGATACACTTATACGATATAATATAGGATACACTTTTATGTAAGATAAGGATGGTTATAATTATATGATTTACATTCAACAAAATTCAGATGTTCCAATATATCTTCAAATCTATCATCAAATCAAAGATGATATTGAAGAAGGAAATATTACACCTGGAGAACGGCTTCCAGGTATTCGTACACTAGCTCAAACGTTAGGGGTTGCACGTAATACTGTTAATCAGGCTTATACACAGCTAGCTGTTGAGGGATACATTCAAGCAAGGCATGGGGCAGGTTTTTTTGTTCTAGACACTTCAAGTGAATTTACGGATAGGAATTACGTGCCACAGGATGCAAATACTTTATCTGTTGAAAGAGCAGAACTGAAGCAATCTGTAAGTCTATATGATTTTCAGTATGGTGCGTTTCCATATGAGTTGTTTCCTTTTAAGTTATGGCGAAAATACACCTCTCAAATTCTCTTATCATCGCAAAAAGAAGTATTTAATCAGTATCCAGATAATCAAGGTGATTTGTTGTTACGACAAGAAATTAAGAAACACCTGTATAGATCAAGAGGTATGGTTTGCTTTGAAGAACAAATTATCGTCGGTTGTGGACTACACTATTCGTTAGATATTTTGTGCAAGCTTTTGGCTAAAGAAAACAACAAGATTGTTATGGAGGAGCCTGGCTATAATGGTGCAAGGGACGTATTTATCAATAATAATTATAATATACATTTGCTTCCAGCCAGTAAGGAGGGCCTTAGCATCACATCCATTTACCATTCTGACGCATGTGCTGCCTATGTAACACCTTCACATCAATTTCCTTACGGAACTGTGATGCCAATTTCTCAGCGCAAGGAGCTACTTAATTGGGCAAATGCTAATGATGCATATATCATTGAGGATGATTATGACAGTGAGCTCAGATATGATGCCAATCCGGTGCCGGCGCTCCATTCCCTAGGTACCAACGACCGTACTATCTATATTGGAACTTTTTCGAAGTCTCTTTCTCCTTCGCTACGGATGAACTATATGGTGCTGCCAGCACAGCTGCTGACTATATATTGTAGTCTGTTCCGTTCCTACAATTCCCCCGTATCATGGTTGACACAACGTGTTTTAGCTGAATATATGATGGATGGAAATTATGAGCGCCATATTCGAAAAATGTGTATCACCTATAAAAGGCGTCATGATGTATTTGTACAGGAAGCAACAAAAATGTTTGGAAACAAAGTAATTCTACATGGTCGCGGGGCAGGGTTACATTTCGTTCTGGAGTTTACAGATGGTGAAGAGCAGGATTGGCTTATTAAACAGGCAAAAAAAGTCGGAGTCAAAGTATATTCTATAATTCCATTCTGGAATAACAGGAATGATTGTCCACGAAATATTATATTTGCAGGATATAGCCTGCTGAATGAACAACAGATACGAGAAGGTATTGCATTGCTGCAATCTGCATGGTTCGGCACAGTATTAAAATGAAAATTAAATAGTAAAATTTTGCAATATATGATAGGCAAAATAAATACCTAAGATATAGATTTACTATAATAACGATTAATTATGATCATCTTGTTAAATATGCAATTTAAGAAGGTAGCAGAATTTGATAATTAACTTAATAAAGGAGATATTCCTCTCATTACAAACCTTACAACAACTGTAAGTATTAATTGGCGAATTTTTATTATATAGTATTTGTATGAAAAGATGATAGTGTAAAACATGCTTTAAAAATTGAGCCTAAAAAATAAATTGAATATAATTTTTAAATTTACACTAGTGAGAAGTATAGGGAGGAGATATTATGAAAGCTTCAGATAAATTGCTTAGAGTTGAAGAAGTATATAAAATATATGGTAAGGGGCAAAGTGAAACTATTGCATTAAAGGGAATTACTTTTGATGTGTTTCCAGGAGAATTTCTTGGAATAATGGGGGCAAGCGGGTCAGGCAAGACCACATTACTTAATTGTATTGCAACAATGATTAAACCGACATCAGGACAAGTTTTATTGGAGGAACAGAATATTTCCTCATTTAGAGGAGCGCAACTAGCAAAATATAGAGGAAGCAAAATTGGATATTTATTTCAAGAATTTGAGTTATTAGATAATTTAACTGCTAGAGAAAATATTATTTTGCCGTTGTCCATACATGGAGAGAATGCTAAAAATGGAGAGGAAAAACTTAAAAAATTAGTAAAACAGTTTGATATTGAGAATGTATTAAATAAATTTCCATCTCAAATGTCAGGAGGTCAAAAGCAGAGAGTTGCAGCAGCAAGATCATTAATTTCCAATCCAAGTATTGTATTAGCAGATGAACCAACTGGTGCCTTAGATACAAAAAATGCAAAAACTTTGATGGAAAAGCTATCGTATATAAATCAGACAGATGAAACTACAATTTTAATGGTTACTCACGATGCCAATGCAGCAAGCTTTTGTTCAAGAATTTTATTTATTCAAGATGGTGTGATTTTCCATGAACTTAGAAGAAAAGTGCCTGGAGAAACCCAGAATTCCTTTTATGAACGTATCTTAACTGTTATGGCACAGTTGGGAGGAGGCAGTGCTAATGTTCTTTGATTTCATTAAACGAAATAGTAGTAAAACACGAAAAGAAAATGGAGTTTATTTTGCCTCTCTGGTTATTTCCATTGTGGCTTTTTATGTCATTCTTTCTCTTGGAGAGCAGGATGTTATGATATATCTAAAGACCATTGAGAGTAATGCTGTGGCTAGGCTTTTATTAATGATTTCTATGCTATATGTAGTCTCATTATTTTTCGTATTTTTCTTAGTTTATTTTGCTAACAGATACCAATTGCAACGTCGCAGTCATGAATTTGGAATCTATTTAATGATGGGAATGAAAAGCAGCAGATTGTTCGCAATGATTATGGGAGAAACATTGTGGAATGGGTTAATAGCTTTGCTTATTGGAATTCCAATTTCCTTATTTTTAACGGAGATAATTAGTCTTACAACTTCTAGACTTATTGGAATGGGCATCATTGGTCATCAGTTTCATATTTCATGGACAGGTCTAGGATTAACTGTACTTGGCTTCATTATGGTGCAATTATTAGCTATGTTTATTCTTAGCTTTATGATGAGCAAAAAGGAACCAGTAGATTTACTCAATGAACAGAAAGAAAAATCACAAAGAATTCTTTCACCTGCATGGGGATGGATTAGTTTGATACTTGGCGCAGTTTTGCTATGTGCAGCTTATGTATTGGCAATTTTATATTTGCATACTCTTGATATTCTTATGTTTGCATTAATATTGTTCGTTGGTATCAGTGGAACTTTTATGCTATTTCGCGGATTGGGAAGTTTCATTGGACGATGGATAAGACGTAAAAGTAGTTCATCTACCGGGTTATTTACATTTACAGGAAGACAACTTCAAGAGAATGTTTTACATCAATCGAGTTCTCTTGCTATATCGTCACTTTTAATTCTTTTGGCCATGGTTTGTTTTGCTTTCGGTATTTCTACAATTTTAATTCGAGGTGGAGCATCAGGCAGAACTGCAGATTTTACTTTTGAAGGATCAGAAAAAGAAATTGTTTCTGTACTGACATCTGATAAATTGAAGCCCTATATAAAGGACTATTATCCTATGAAACTTGGTAATTTGAAAACAGAAACTTTATCTTGGACAGGATTGGAAGAAGCGGTTTCAAAAGAGGAGAATTCACAGGAAAAAGAAAATCTATTAAGGGATTTGTCTTATCAAGATAGGCCATATTTAATTGCTGTTTCTAGTTATAATAAGATACTTGAAGCTATGAATGAATCTCCCATTGTATTAGGAGATAATGAAGTTGCAATATATTCTAATGGTGACTTTTCATTTTCTCATGGTATATTAAGTAAAGTATTAGAAACTAACCCGACAATTGATATAGATGAAAAAACATACAAATTAACATCAACACTATATACAAGTAATCTTGTTGCAGACCGAGCTATAACTCTCTCTTATGGCTTGATTGTTCCAGATGATATGTACAATGGGTTGACTGGAAATTCCGAAGAATCATTACTTTTAAATGAAGAATCAGTATTTTTAAATATGGTTCTAGACCCTGATTTTGTTCGTGAAAAAGGATTGATGCAAGCTATGTATAAAGTAGATGATTTACTTAATACATCTGGACTAAAGTATGAAAGCTACCTTGCAAGTATGGGAAGACAGTTGTTTTATATAATTGCAGGCAGCTATACGACACTTTATCTAGGGGTGATGTTCCTTATTATTGCAAATACGGTGTTAGGATTGAAGTTTCTTATGCAGCAAAGGAGTACAAGACATAGATATTCTACCTTATTTATGTTAGGGGCAAGTGTTAAATCTCTGTGTTCATCAGCTAAGACGCAAATATGGTGGTATTTTGGTTTGGTGATTGCTGTAGCGTTGATTAGCTCAATTTTTGGAGTTTGGTCAATGATAGAAGCGTTTATAGTTATTCCAAAAGAAGCAAACAGCAGCAGTATTATTTTGCTGGCAGGAATTGCACTTATTATATTTATTGCTTTTGAGCTATGCTATATATGGATGATTCAGAGGAATAGTGATGAAGAAATAAGGAAATTAAAAGAGATTTGATAGGAGGCTGAAGCTTGGAAAAGATAGTTATTGTTGAGGACGATATTTTTCTACGTGCTGAGTTACAAAATATATTAGAGAAAGAGAGATACTCTGTAGAGTGTATCTCTTCTTTTGATACCGCTTTGGAAGATATTATTTTGGCATCTCCTTCACTAATTATATTAGATTTGAATTTACCCAAGCTTTCTGGATTTGATATTTGTCGGGCGCTTAAGGCTAGAGGAATAGGCCCTATTTTAGTGCTGACTTCGCGTAATCAACTTCGTGATGAACTCCATGCATTAGAGTTAGGTGCAGATGATTACTTAACAAAACCCTGTCATCCTAAACGTTTAATTGCTAGAATTCAAAAGTTGATTCATCTCTATGCAAATATGCGGGTTTTGTTAGATGCGGGTGATTTTCAGTTAGATGAGAATACAAATATATTATATGCTGGCGAATGTTCTATTTCATTATCGGAGAATGAAGGAATTATTATGAAAGCGTTGATGAAAGGCTCTCCTTCAGTAGTAAAAAAAGAGGAACTTTTTAGCTTATTATGGGGAAGCAGTGACTATGTTGATGAGAACATATTACAAGTAAATATGACTAGATTACGTAAGACACTTGAAACACTTGGATTATCTAATAAAATCAAGACAATTAGAGGAATTGGTTATCAGCTAAAAGGAGGTAATTGCGAATGAAGCCAAGAGATTGGACTAATATTCTAAAGGAATCAGCTTTTTGGATAGTACTTCTTTGTATAAGTGATGTTTTTTTCATTTTCATGGCTTGGCTTGCATATCCAGAAACATTTGGACTTTTAGTTGGTATCATGGTTATTTTTTCTGCAATTAGTATTATTTTTGGTATATTACTTGTTAGGAAAAAACAGAAAAAACAACACAAAGCCTTCTATGATTTTCTTCAAGAACCCTCATTGGATCATGAATGTTTATTTATAGAATCCATTGGTGAATCTCATAAGGAAGAAGTGAGCTATCTAGCTAATAAGCTTAGGATGCAAAATGATCAAATAGATGATGCAAAACTGAAATTCATAGACTATGAAGAGTTTATTGAAAGTTGGGTTCATGAGATAAAGAGAACTATTTTTTTACAAGCATTGGTTCTGGAAAATCGTAGAGAAGAAATGTCGCAGCTAGTGTATCAAAGACTTGAGCATGCAAGAATTAATATCAGTGATAATGTTGAACAAATACTATTTTATGCAAGATTACAGTCATCCCATGTTGACTATCTCTTGGAGAGAGTCTCATTAAATCTGTGTTTTGAAGATGTACTGCTGGAACTTCAAGCATTACTTGAAGAAAAAAAAGTTCAAGTTGTTTCTCAGATTGATGATGTACCAATCTTATCAGATAAAAAGACACTTCAGTTCATTTTTACGCAGATATTGGTTAATGCAATAAAATACTCTAATGAAAAGATTGAGAGCTTTATATGGATAAAAACTGGCTTTGACAGTGTAGAAAATAGGTATTATTTTAGAATCCTCGATAATGGTATTGGAGTATTGAATTCTGATCTTACTTTTATTTTTGATAAAGGATTTACAGGAGATAATTCTAGTCAAAACAAGTCTAGTGGAATAGGATTATATCTTGTAAAGAAATTATGCGATGAATTGCAGATTGAAATTGAAGTTGAGTCTGAGTATGGAAAGAGTTTTGCAATTCAATTACTATTCCCGATAATTGAGAACACGTCTAAGCAGTGAGAAGAAACTATAGGCATTCAATATGAAAACTTAAAATATACTCTGGAAAATAATTTTTCTAAAAAATAGCTTAAATCCTTAGTAATTAAGGATTAACAATGAATAATGAAGAGTTTAGGAAAAATTCACTAGAGGTGAATTTCTTAAAAAAATTTATTTTTAAAAAACTCTAAAGGCTTTAGTGGTGGAGTTTTAACCATAATTTTTCATTTTTCATTCTTAAGTTTTAATTCATAGAAAAGAATTTTTGTTATGGAAATCAAAATCATGTATAAATTAGATTTTTATTGCGTAACCCTATAATACAATCTCATGTAAAACAGTTATATTAGTGTACAGTCTATAATGATAAATGTTATCTAATTTTAATGAATAACATGAAAATATATGGCAAGATTAAATGCTTTATCATTGAAATAAATCGCTTTAAAATATACAATAAAAATATTATTTACATTATTATTTTCTTGAGTATTAGTTAAGTACATTTAATCTTTAATTTAATTGGAGGAGAGTATTATGATAAAGCACAATAATCTTGAAGAATATCGAGATCCGATTAATTATGATCTTGAGTTTGGTGGTGAAATTGATAAATATAATTTTTACCTTGAACTTGCTAAGCTGACTTCCGGGGAAGTTTTAGAACTTGCATGCGGCACAGGATTAACAATGATACATTTAGCGAAATGTGGAATAAAAGTTTCAGGTGTTGACATTACACCAGAGATGCTTGAATATGGGAGAATTAAAGGAGAGGGGTTGCCTGTGACTTTTATTGAAGGTGATGCTAGAACTTTTGAATGTAAAAAGCGTTTTTCTATGATATATTTAACAGGAAATGCATTCCAAGCATTTTTGAGTGATGAAGATCAAAACTCTCTACTTAAAACGGTTTATAAGCATTTAGAACCAAATGGTATATTTGCATTTGAAACACGTAATCCTATGGGAACTGATTTATCAAACCAAGAGGAAACAAATTGGGGACAATTTATAGATAATGATGGAATACCGGTTCAAGTATCTGGAACACAATATTATGATGAAAAAAATCATATAATGCATTGGGTAACTTTCCGTGATTGGGGATTTAAGAAAACCACTTCTCGAATTGCATGTCGTTTTACTAATAATGATACTCTTAAGTCAACATTAAATAACAATGGTTTTAATATTGAAAGCCAATATTCAGATTGGGATAAAACTCCATTCTCACCTTTAGCTCCTAACATTATTAGCGTTTGTAGAAAATTAGGATAAGCCTTTAAAGTTGTGGAGTTTATAAGATACATGTATAAGTTTATTATATAGAAAATTTAAAATAAAAAGATTATAATACTAGACCTATTAATAAAAGACTATGAAGAATCATTACTTCAAAATATCATTATAAAAAATGTAGATGGAGGTTTTTCATATGGAATTGCATAAATTAATTGCAGAAGGAAATACAGCAAAGTTATACCAATGGGAAGATAAGGCGGTTAAGTTATTTCATAAAGATGCATCTGAAGGCGAAGCACATTATGAGGCAGCAAAGCAAGAGTATGCATACAATTGTGGGTTAGCAGTTCCAAAGGTCTATGATGTTACATTAATTAATGGAAAACAAGCAATTGTTATGGAATATATTGAGGGAGAATCTCTTGGTAGTCTAATTTATAGGGATATGAAACAAGCGGAATATTATATGGGACTAGCAGTCGAAACACAGATGAAAATTCATGCAGTGCCCACTGAAAAATTTCAGCCAATGTCAGAAAAGCTTACGGAAAAAATAAATGCTGCTATAGGACCAAGTCATATGACTAAACAAAGGTTGTTAGATAAAATGAATAAAATATCCTATGGAAATAATCTCTGTCATGGTGATTGTCATATATTTAATCTTATGAAGACAAAAGATAACGCTGTAATAATTGATTGGGTTGACTCATCCTGTGGTAATATAGCTGCTGATGTGTATCGTTCCTATCTTTTATATTTGCAATTTTCTGTAGATTTGGCTGAATTATATCTCCGTATTTATTGTGAAAAGAGCCATCTAAGCAAAGAACAAATATTTTTATGGGCACCTATTTTGGCTTGTGCAAGACTTTCTGAAAATGTTTCTGCTGATAAAACTAAACAGCTACTTGAAATGGTTAATCAATATAGTCCTGAGTGAAGAAGTATGAATAGTAAAATTTCGAATATATAGATAAACTAACTTAAAATTTAATGGATTTTTAACTAGCAATGTAATTGCTAATTATTATATGGCGAACACTGTTCGCCAGTTCCCCCACCTCTGGGGAACAGTAGTGAAGCCCTTTAGGGTTCCCCTGAGGTGCAGTATAGTTTGGAGCAAAAAATTAGTGAACTTAAAATAATATTGTAGAGACAAGTAAGATAATTAAATATTATTCAATCCTGTCTATATATTCTTTATTACAATAGGCTAAAGATAGTAATCATTCAAAAGGTTTTACATAATAAATACATTGATTTAATTTATTTACATAAAATACAAATGATGATATAATAAAGAAAACATTGAAGGAGGGAAGTAAGTTATGACACCAGCTAATTGCTAATATTAATTTTAAATTAATATGTATTTTATAATGAGTTTTAAATTTGCCTAATTATAGTTAGGTTTTATTGTTATGCTCTTTATGGAATAAGGCATTTAGAAGGTAACTTACTTTACTGAAATTCAATATTATAATTTATATAATGTTTCAAATATTTATTTTGAAATATTGAGCTAGAGTTTTGAGAAATTCTGCAATTAGGTATATAAGCATAATGGATGTTTTTATTTACATTCGTAATTTTTGCTTATATCTAAGTTAAAATAAATTATAATAATAGAGTATTTTAGACTGTAAGAAGAATCCATCTTCTTATGGTCTTTTTATTTTTAAAATTTCTTTAAAAAATATAATAGTATAGTAGTTAAGATTTTTTCTGCCTATCCATAAGATGCTGATTTAAAATATGGATGAAAGAAGGAATTTTTATGTTTGAATTATCATTAGATGGTATAAAGAAATATATGGATGCTAACCTTATTCTTGAAGATATAACTTTTCAAGTTTATGCAGGAGAAAAGGTTGGTATAGTAGGTGCAAATGGAAGTGGAAAGAGCACTATTCTTAAATTAATAGCGGGAATAGAACCAATGAATTATTGCGTTGGTTACCCAGGTGCTACAAGCCCTGGATATGATGAAGGATTTATTTCCATCCCTAGAGATGCTACTAGAGCTTACCTTGAACAAATACCTCAATATCCTGAAGGCTTAAAGGTTATTGATGTGTTAAACTTGGCTTTTGAGGAAGCTCACAGCATAGAAAGGGAAATGCATAAATTAGAAGATAAAATGAAAGCTTTAGAAGGTGCTGAGCTAGAAAAAGTATTGAGGCAGTATAGTGACTTAGTTCAACTATATGAGGTTAATGGAGGATATGATATAGAAGAAAAATTAGGTAAGATTTGTACTGGACTAAAATTTGATGATAGCTTTTTAAATAAAGACTTTAGTTTATTAAGTGGTGGGGAAAAAACTACAGTAGTACTTGGGAAGCTCTTGATTGATAATCCAGATATATTACTACTGGATGAACCTACAAATCATCTGGATATGGATTCTATTGAATGGCTAGAAGGCTATCTTAAAGCTTATAAAGGAATTGTAATTATTGTATCTCATGATAGATATTTTTTAGATAATGTAGTAACAAAAATAGTAGAAATAGAGGATATGAAGTCTATAGCTTACAAGGGCAATTATTCTTCTTATGTTAATCAAAAAGAAGAAAATATGAGAATTCAATTTCAGAATTTTAGAGAACAGCAAAAGAAGATAAATGCTATGGAGAAGACCGTAAAGGATTTAAGAGATTGGGCTATGAGAGCTGATAATAATAAATTCTTTAGAAGAGCTGCAAGTATACAAATAAAGCTTGATAAAATGGATAAAATAGAAAAACCAATTTTTGAAAAACAAAATATGAAACTAAATTTAAAATCTGCACAGCGGTCAGGTAATGAGACTATCAAAGCCATAGAACTTTCTAAAAGTTTTGAAGATAAGGTTATTTTTAAGGATGCAAATTTATTGATTAATTTTAGTGAAAGAGTTGCATTAATAGGCCCCAATGGATGCGGAAAAACTACTTTCTTAAAACTACTATTAGGTGAAGAACAGCCTGATAATGGAGTAGTAGAATTAGGAGCAAATGTTATGGCAGCATATTTACCACAGAAAATAACTTTTAAAAATGAAGAGCTCACTGTGTTAGAGTGCTTTAGGGAAGATATTTCTATACTGGAGGGAAAAGCACGGGAATACCTGTCGAAGTTCATGTTTTATGGTAAAAGTGTATTTAAAAAAGTAAAACATTTGTCAGGAGGAGAGAAGATTAGGCTAAAGTTAGGTAAATTATTGTATGAAGATATAAATCTATTGATACTAGATGAGCCAACTAATCATCTTGATATTGATTCCATAGAAACCTTTGAGGAAGCTTTGGAAGAGTTTAAAGGAACTATATTCTTCATTTCACACGATAGATATTTTATCAATAAAATTGGAGAAAGAGTTATTGCTGTTGAGGACAATGTACTAAAAAGTTATTCCGGCAATTATGATTATTATAAAAGCGTAAAAGATGAGTTGAATTTGAAGGCGCCTAAAGAACCAGTGATAAAGGCTGAAAAAAATAAGAAGCCAAGAAATATTGATGAAAGTAAAAAGAAGGAAGCAGAAAAGGCTAAAGCTGAAAAAAGAGTTGAAAGTCTTGAAAATGAAATAAGAGAGCTTGATTTAGCTATGTCTAACAGCTTATTAGATTATGAAGAGCTTAATAAGTTGTATTGTAGGAAAGAAGAATTAAATAAAGAATTAGATATAGTTATGGAAGCATGGTTAAGTCTTGAGAATTAATGCTGAAGCTCATGAAATTCACAAGTATAAAATGAAAGAGGTAAAAAGAACTAGGCGAGAAATAAAATGTACCCTATAGGATGGACACTATAAAAAAGTCTATCCTATAGGGTACTTTTATGTATAATTAAATAAAGAATAATTGATATTAGGAGAACTGTAATGAGTAAAAAAATATTTACTGAAAATGAAATAGCAATATTATCTAAAAATAAATTTGTAAAAAATGTTAGTAGTAAAGGAATTACATATACTGATGAATTTAAAAGATTATTTATTGCGGAAAATGAAGATGGAAAATTTCCACGACAAATATTCGAAGAATGTGGATTTAATATAGATATTTTAGGTTTAAATCGCATTCAGTCATGTGGTAAAAGGTGGCGTGCAGCATTTCGAAAAAATGGAGTAACTCAACTTCAGGATACTAGAAAATTCAATACTGGAAGACCTATCGAAAAAAATTTGTCTATTGAAGAAAAGTATGAAAAACTTCAGGCTAAAATAAAACTCTTAGAAGCGGAAAATGAACTACTAAAAAAGTTGGAAATGTTGGAAAGGAGTGCGAAAAAGAAAAGTAAAATTGCTAACGCAACAAAAATATATCCTTATAAAATCAGTTATAGATAAATATAAACTTAAAATTGGGTTAGTTACTTATGTAAATTATCTAATATTTCACGTTCAGGGTATTATAATTACTTTTCTATAAAATCTCATACTAATCGTATGTC
>NZ_AYSO01000014.1 GCF_000816675.1 Clostridium argentinense CDC 2741
TATTTAAAAGAGGGGGATTTACTATGAAGAGTAAAAGATTATTAGTATCATTATTAACAGTTTCACTAACTGCTTCTGTAGCATTAGCAGGATGTGGGAAAAAATCAGATGAAAAGCCAGCAGAAGGTGGAAATGAGAACGCAAATGAAGCCAAGATAGACAAGGAGCAATGTTTAAATTTACTACTACAGTCTGAACCAAAATCACTAGATCCTTCTAAAAGTACAGATTCGTACTCTTCTCAAGTTTTAACCAATGTAATGGAAGCACTTACAAGAGTTGAAACTGATAAAAATGGAAAAGATATAATTGTACCAGGAGCTGCTGAAAGTTGGACTACATCAGAGGACGGTTTAACTTGGACTTTTAAGCTAAGAGATATGAAGTGGTCAGATGGCCAACCAGTTACAGCGGAACAATTTGTTTATGGTATAAAGAGAACTTTAAACCCTGAAACTGCTTCTCAATATGGATTTCTATTATATCCAATAAAGAACGCAGAAGCCTACAATGGAGGTAAAGATACAGTTAAAGCAGAAGATGTTGCGGTTAAAGCTCTTGATGAAAAAACTTTAGAGTTTACTTTAGAAAAGCCATGTCCTTATTTCTTAGATATAACACATTTTAAAGTAATGGAACCTCAAAGACAGGATATAATTGAAAAACATGGTGATAAATACGGGACTGAAGCGGAAACAATGGTATTTAATGGACCATTCACAATAAAAGAATGGGTTCATAATAATAAAGTTGAACTAGTTAAAAATCCAGAATATTGGGATGCTGAAAATGTAAAATTAGAAAAAGCAACAATGAAAATTATAAAAGAAGAAGCCTCAAGAATGAACGAACTTTATAACGGTTCATTAGATATGACAGCAGTTACTAAGCAAGAATGGATAGATAAGCTTGATAAGACTGGAAACTACGATGTTATAAAAGGATATGATGGTTCAGCAACTTATATGTTCTTTAATCAAAATGATAAATATTTTAAAAATGCTAAAATAAGAAAAGCTTTTACTATAGCTATGGATAGAGAAGGTATGAGTAATACTTTATATAGAGGTTTATCAGAACCAGCAAAGGCTTGGTGCCCTCCAGCAGTACAAATAGGTGAAGTGGAATTTAGAGAAAAAGTTAAATCTGAACCATTAGAGGATTTAAAGAAGGATAATTCAGATCCTAAAGCTTTACTTGTAGAGGGATTAAAAGAATTAGGATTAGATCCAGATCCATCTAAACATACTATACAATTCATTCAATCTGGTACTAGTGCTAGAGATAAAGAATTTGCAGAGTTTGAACAAGAAAACTTTAAAGCGGTATTAGGTATAAATGTTCAACCAGAATACTGCGAATGGGCAGTATTTCAAAGCAAAACAGATTCAGGAGACTACGCAATTGCATCTCAAGCATGGAGTGGAGACTACAATGATCCTAACACTTTCTTTGATCTATGGACATCAAATTCTGGTATGAATAGAACTGGATGGAAAAATCCTAAATATGATGAGCTAATAAAGAAAGCTAGTGAAACACAGGATTTAGAAGAGAGAGCTAAAATATTTGCTGAAGCTGAAAAAATATTAATTTATGAAGATGCAGCAATTAGTCCTGGAGTATGGAGATTCAAAAATACTTATGTTCGCAAATATGTTAAGAATTACTCATCTCCAACTTTTGGAACAGTTGATTTAAAACATACTTATATTGAAGGTAGATAATAAATAAAAAATAGAGCAGCTTTGCTCTATTTTTTATTTATATCTAAGCTATCAACTATGAAATATATCATTGTGAATTTAATAGCTTTAATTAAAATATTGAAAAAAGTTAATTATTTTGGAATATACATTAATTTCAGGACCAGGATATCTATATATAGTCTAATATATTTATAAATGAGCGCTTTTATTTACTAATTTATAAAAAAAAGTTTACAATGTTAAATAAAATATAACATTATTAAACGAATAAAATATAAGAATTATTTTTAGAAAAAAGTTTTTTAAAAATTAAGCTTATTAGACAAAATTTAGGTATAAAAAACCTTTCCTGGTAGAGAATATAACTATAGCAGGAGGGGTATAAGTATGGGAAAAACACCATTAAAAAAGGTTATTAAAGCTAAGCTTAAAAGTAATAAAGAATTAACTCCTTATGAGGAGATGAGAGAAAAGATAAAATATGAAATTGCAGAAGAGTTAGGTCTTATAGATAAGGTAAAAGAACTAGGATGGAGTGGTCTTACAGCAGAGGAAACAGGACGAATTGGAGGATTGATGACTAAGAAAAAAAAGATGTTAAATCTTCCTAAAAATGAAGATGCATATTAATAAATAAAATGTTATGAATTTTTAGCACTATTATTGATTTAGTATTTAATTATAAAACTTTGGACAAATATTTAGAAAAGCTGTAATATATTATTGTTATTATTATAAGAACTTATTAATTTTATATAATTTTAAGGAGAAGAAGAATGTACTGTTATAAGAATTTTGCCAGTATATATGATGAACTAATTTATAGTGATGTGGATTATAAAAACTGGTGTGAAAAAATATTAAAAATATGTGAGGAATACTCCTTAGAAAGAAAGAACTATTTAGATTTAGCCTGTGGCACAGGGAATTTAACAGTAGAATTAGGTAAAAACTTTCAAAATGTTTATGCTGTAGATTTATCACAGGAAATGCTTACAATAGCAGAGGAGAAACTCCGTGGTAACGGTATAAGAGCAAAAGTTTTTTGTCAAAATATATGTAATTTAAATATAAAAAATAATTTTAATTTAATTACCTGTGCCTTAGATTCTACTAACTATATTACGGAAAAAGAAGATCTAAAAAAGTATTTTCAAGGTGTTTATAGTCTATTAAGAGAAGATGGGCTGTTTATATTTGATGTAAATTCACGACATAAGCTTGTTAATATATTAGGAAATAATACTTTTAATTATGATAGTGAAGATGTTGTATATATATGGGAAAATTACTTAGAGGACGATATAGTAAATATGTATTTAACCTTTTTTGTAAGAGAAGGACAAGTTTATAAACGATTTGATGAAGAACACTGTGAAAGAGCTTACAGTGAAAAAGATATTGAAGATATTTTCTCTAATTTAGGATTTAGATTAGAGAAAAAGTTAGATTGTTATGATAATATACCTGTAAGTGAAGAAACTGAAAGAATTACCTATGTATTAAGAAAATAAATTTAAGTAGGAGTACTATTTTATATTATATTAGGAAATAAAGTTCGCTCATAGCAGTCTATGAGTGAGTTTTAATAAGATAACATAATAAAAAATAAACTAGCCTATTGGCTAGTTGTTTTTAAAGATATATAAATATGTGGATTTAAACTAGGAGGAAGAAGATGGATAAGTTAGTAAGAGCAACAGCACATAATGGTGATGTTAGAATAATAGCAGCAATAACTACAAACATGGTTCAGGAGGGGGCAAAGGCTCATAATTGTACACCTACTGCATCAGCAGCTTTAGGAAGAATGTTAACAGCTGGAGGGTTAATGGGAGCTATGCTAAAAGCAAAAGGAGATAGCTTAACTCTTCAAATAAATGGAGGTGGAGAAGCAGAGGGAGTAGTGGTAACTGCTCATGCTGATGGAAGTGTTAAAGGATACATAGGAAATCCAAATGTAGATTTACCATTAAATCCAAATGGTAAATTAGATGTTGGAGGTGCTATAGGTAAAGATGGTTATTTAAAGGTTATAAGAGACATGGGACTTAAAGATCCATATATAGGGCAGGTTCCTATATATACTGGTGAAATAGGAGATGATTTAGCCTATTATTTTACTGTTTCAGAACAAACACCATCTGCAGTAGCATTAGGTGTATTAGTTGATACAGACTTAAGTATAAAAGCAGCTGGTGGCTTTATAATTCAAATGATGCCAGGAGCTTCTGAGTTTTTAGCAGATATAATAACTTATAGGCTTCAAGAAATTCCTTCAATAACTACTATGATAAGTGATGGAATGACAATAGAGGAAATATTAAAAAATATATTTGAAGATATGGATATTAACATATATGAAGAAGGAAAAATAGAATTTAAATGTGATTGTTCAAGAGAGAGAGTAGAGAGGGTTTTGATTAGTATAGGTAAAAAAGAGTTACAAAATCTATATGAAGATGGAAAAACAGAAGAAATAAAATGTCATTTTTGTAATAAAGCATATGACTTTACAGCAGAACAAATAGGTGAACTATTAAAAGAATTATAAAATAGGTAACCTTATTAAAATTAGTAATGAAGAATTATATTTGAAATTACTTCTTAGTGAAGTAATTTCTTTAATAGATTTTTTACTAGTAATTTAATTGCTATCTTTATAGGAAGTTATTGCGTAATGTGAAAATAAATTAGTTTTAAATTTCTCAGCTTCTACTGAATTGAGAAATTTAAAATTAAAAGTTTTTAAAAGGAAGGTTATTTAGGTTAACTTTCCTTTTTTATTATGGAAAAATCTTAGTACACTAAAAAAGAAATCAAATTTAAAATTTTGTCATAAAAGAAAAATTGTCATAAATTTTCTATTGTCAGTTCTCAATTGTATAAGGAAATCTTTTTAGATGCTTCATTCTTCATTCTTAATTAATAAAAAGTTAATAGGGTATTAAAATATAAGAAAATAAAAGATATATTTCAAAAAATAGAGTAATATAAAAATAATTTCTTTAAATAGAAAAATAATCTATTGACAATGATGCGTATTTTTTGTAAAATATAAATGTGTTCGGCAGGTTGTCGAGAGGAAGTGGTCGCATAGCTCAGCTGGGAGAGCATCTGCCTTACAAGCAGAGGGTCACAGGTTCGATCCCTGTTGCGACCACCATATAATATGGCCCAGTGGCTCAGTTGGTTAGAGTGCCGGCCTGTCACGCCGGAGGTCGAGGGTTCGAGTCCCTTCTGGGTCGCCATTTAATTTTAAATATGACAGTTATTTTTGGCTCGATAGCTCAGTCGGTAGAGCAGAGGACTGAAAATCCTCGTGTCGCTGGTTCGATTCCTGCTCGAGCCACCAAACAAATGCGGGAGTGGCTCAGTGGTAGAGCGTCACCTTGCCAAGGTGAACGTCGCGAGTTCGAATCTCGTCTTCCGCTCCAATATGGCGCTATAGCCAAGTGGTAAGGCAGAGGCCTGCAAAGCCTTTATCCCCAGTTCAAATCTGGGTGGCGCCTCCAAAAAAAGCATTGCTATTTAGCAATGCTTTTTGTTTTATATAAAAAATAAATTAATTATCTTTAAGATGTTTTATTAATATAACTAATATAAACTCACAAGTTGAGTATATTTTTTTCTGAAATAGCAAAATAGAAAAAGAAATAATGGTATAAATTTATACTTTAAGCATTATCTCTATTTTAGAATAGCAAAGCTGAGAAAAATATAGTATAAAGACTTATAATTATAAAAATAATATTTAAAGTTTCATGCATTTTAGCTCTTTTTTACCTATATATAAAATCAAGTAAGTACCTACTGATATAAATAATAATTCCATAAACTTATAAAATGTATGCCTGTTTTTTATCCTCTTTATACTACGTTAATATTCCATTCCTCTTTTAAAAGAAAAATATACAAATGAATTTAGACATCTAAAAAGAAAATACTACCCCTATCAATTAAATTTCTATCACTAAGATAAATAGGAGTTATATTGTACTTATCCAAAAATGCTAATACTTCACTACCATATTTATAATTTTTTAGACTTCCATAAAAAACCAAGTACTTCTCATCCAATAGACCACAACTACCACCTATAAAACCATAATTCAATCCAGGGAGTTCAATATCTCCAGGAGGAAGTAGCAATACATCTATATCTGTCTCTTTTAAAGCTCGTGCAATTGATTTATCACTGGTAATAATTGCATTATCATTAACTATTGCAGTAGAGCATTTAGTATATCCTTGTTTAACGTCAATAAGAATTTTATCCGTCATGTATTTCAATAAAAATTCATCAGTATATTTAATATTATGTATAAAATACTTCTTTAGATTTACTGCATTTAAAGTAATATCATAGGGGTATTTTTCATTTAGTTCACTTTTAGAAAATATAACATCAAAATTAAAATCATTTTGTAATAAATTGATGAAGATTTTGTCCATGCTAAGGTGTGTCATTAACGTGCTTTTTGAAATAGTATGAATTAGCATATCTGGATGACCACATACAGCATCATATAGTTTAGCGCTAGGAGGACATTTTAAAACTTTACAACCTAAAGTCTGTAAGGCTTTTATTTCACTATTAGAAATTCTAAAGTCTACTATAGCAAGTTTCATTTTATCACCTCAATTCGAATGTCGATAAATGTTTAAATTATTAATGCATATCAATTGTGAGAAAACGCATAATAAGATAGACATATAATTTTTAAGATTATATTAGCATTTTAAAAATTGATTTACAAGTTATAGCTTTTGAGTTGTGGTAATTAAGCCATGTTATAAAGGAGTGAGCTATATGTTATTATTAACATTAATACAGGATGACAGTAAAGAGTATATAATAGATGAGATAAGAAATGCCAGAAATTATTTTAAATTAAAAAATGTAACGGTAGGTATTTCAGAAAGCTTAGAAAACAATCTTCATATTATTAAAGTTTATTGTGATGATGAGAATTTTGATGAAAAGTTTCATAGAATGTTTAACTTATATATAGGTACTATACTTTTTAAAGTTGTTATAAAAGAATTTTGCAAGAAAAACATTTCAAAATACTTATCAGAGAATTTTTACTTTTTAAGGGGTGAGGACATAAAAGAAGTAAAAAATATGATAATTGATGTATTTGAAAATGAAAGCAATATAATAGATGACAATATGATATATTATATGAATAGAAAGAATGAAATCATAGATAAAATTGTTCTTTGCTTAGAGGAGAATAATGAGGTAAACATTAAAGGCTTTTTAACTTTTAGAATGAAAGAGATAGTACATGATTTAGAAAGCATAATAGATAAGATAGTTGAAAAGTTTATGATAGAAAAAGAATATAATGAATTTATTAAGCTATTGAAATATTTTGTTGATGTTCAGGAAAGCAAAATAGACCAAGTTAATATTATGATAGATAAAAATGGAGATTATCTAGTGAAAGATGAACTTGGAAATGATATTTTAAATAATTTAATAAATGAACTTTATGATAGTAGAATAAATTCAAAGGTAAGTTCAGAAGATTTAATAATAAGTGGCTTAATCACTTCTGCTCCTAAAAAAATAGTTATACATTGTGTGGAAAATTCCAGAAATAAAGAATTGATAGAAACTATTAAAAATGTATTCGTTGAAAGGGTAGAATTCTGCAATGATTGTGCAAAATGCACACAACTTAAAAATAATATAAAAATATAGTTTTAAATTGTTGACAATTAGAAAAACATATATTATAATACTACTTGTTGAATAAATGAATAATGTATTATTTAAAGAAGAAACAGCCGTTTCTCACCTTACAGTTAAGCTAGTAAGGTTAACTGTTTAATAAATTTGTGTATTACAGAGGGCGGCATTTGTCGCCCTCTTATTTATATAATTTTATAACACCTGGAGGTGAAAACTATTAGTAAAAACAAAGACTTTATAATGAATGAAAATATAAGGGAAAAGGAAGTAAGAGTTGTTGGTAATGATGGTGAGCAATTAGGGATCTTAGCAACTAAGGAAGCCCTAAAAATTGCAGAAGAGAAAGAACTTGATTTAGTAGTTATTTCCCCTAATGCAAATCCACCAGTATGCAAAATTATGGACTTTGGCAAGTATGTTTATGAGCAACAGAAAAAAGATAAAGAAGCTAAGAAAAAACAAAAGATCATAAATATAAAAGAAGTTAGAATGAGCGCTACTATCGAAGATCATGATATTGAAATCAAAGCAAACCATGCTAGAAAATTCTTATTAGACGAAGACAAAGTAAAAGTTACTGTGAGATTTAGAGGAAGAGAAGTTGAAAACTCACATGTAGGACATAAGATATTGAACTCTTTTGTAGAAAAGCTTGGAGATGTGTATGTAATTGAGAAGCCTGCTAAACAAGAGGGCAGAAATATGATATTGATATTAGCTCCTAAAAGAGCATAAACACTGAGAGGAGGAATTTTATTATGCCAAAAATGAAAACTCATAGAGGTGCAGCAAAAAGATTCAAGAAGACAGGAACAGGTAAGCTAAAAAGAGCGAAAGCTTTCAGAAGCCATATATTAACTAAGAAAAGCGCAAAAACTAAGAGAAATCTTAGAAAAACTGGATATGTTTCAGCTTCACAAGAAAAAGCAATGAAGAAATTATTACCATACTTATAATCGAAGGTGAACTAGGAGGTATTTTAAATGGCAAGAGTAAAGAGAGCTGTTAACGCTCGTAAAAAACATAAAAAAGTATTAAAACTTGCAAAAGGATACTATGGTGGAAAAAGCAAGTTATTTAAAACTGCAAATGAGTCAGTTATAAGAGCATTAAGAAATGCATATGTAGGAAGAAAATTAAAGAAAAGAGATTTTAGAAAACTTTGGATCGCAAGAATAAATGCGGCTACAAGAATGAATGGACTTTCTTACTCAAGATTCATGAATGGAATGAAACTTGCAGGAGTAGACATCAACAGAAAAATGCTTTCTGAAATAGCTATTAATGATCCAAAAGCTTTTGCAGAATTAGTTGAAGTTGCTAAAAAACAACTAGAAGCTTAATTAAATATTGACTTTAAAATGTAGCCGTAGGCTACATTTTTGTATTATACACTAATTTAAAATATTAATATGGAAATACTATAATATACTAAAAAAAAAGTATATAATGAAAATGACTATAGTTTAAATACGGAGAGAATTGAGGTGTTTTTAGTGGAATTAAAAATGAAAGATATTTTAAAAAAGAGACAATTTACTCCTATGCAGATATTAGCTATTGGATATGCGGTTATTATATTTTTAGGTGCAATGCTATTAGCACTACCCATATCAACAAATGCTAGAGTATATACACCTTTTTTAGACTGTATATTTACATCTACTTCAGCAGTGTGCGTAACCGGACTTATAACAGTGGATACAGGAACACATTGGAGTTATTTTGGTAAAACAGTAATTATGATGCTTATTCAAATCGGAGGCTTAGGATTCATGTCTTTTGCTACTATGTTATCATTAATTATAGGTAAAAGAATTACTTTAAAAGAAAGATTAGTAATGCAGGAGGCTATGAATTCAACTTCTCTTCAAGGTATAGTTAAGCTGGCAAAATACATATTAATATTTACTTTTTCCATAGAAGGATTAGGAGCACTTTTGTTGAGCACTCAATTTATTCCTGAATTTGGATTCTCAAAAGGAATTTTCTATAGTATATTCCATTCTGTCTCAGCCTTTTGTAATGCAGGTTTTGATTTAATGGGTAATTTTAATAGTTTAATTAATTATAATGGAAATGTAGTTATAATTTCTACTATATCTGCTCTTATAGTTACAGGTGGATTAGGATTTTATGTTTGGAATGAAATATATAATTACAAGAATATTAAAAAGTTATCACTTCATTCAAAACTAGTAATATCTATGACTATTGCATTGATAATAGGTGGTGCAATTTTATTCTTCTTATTTGAATTTTCAAATGAAGCTACAATGAAGGGAATGAGCTTTAAGGATAGAATATTAGCATCAATTTTTGCATCAGTTAGTCCTAGAACAGCAGGATTTAACTCTATATCTTTAGCAGATATGACTATACCATCTATTTTTTTAACCATTATATTGATGTTTATTGGAGGGTCACCAGGATCAACAGCAGGTGGACTAAAAACAACAACTGCTGGTATATTATACATGACAGTTAAATCAGTTATTAAAGGTCGAGAAGACACAGAGATATTTAAAAAGAAAGTAAGTAAGGATACAGTTTATAAGGCGTTTTCTGTTATGATTATAGCTTTAGGTTTAGTTATAACAGTAACAATACTTCTTTCTATTACGGAGCATCAAACTGGCGTACCTTTTGAATATTATATATTTGAAGCAACTTCAGCTTTTGGAACAGTTGGATCCACATTAGGATTAACTCAAAAGTTAAGTGCCATAGGAAAGATAATTGTGGCCTTAACTATGTATGCTGGTAGATTAGGACCATTAACATTAGTTTTAGCAATTTCAATTAATAGGCGTAAAAAAGCTTTAGCTATAAAGTATCCGGAAGATAAAATATTAGTTGGGTAGAAGGTGGAAATTATGATTAAGAAGCAATTTATTGTAATTGGATTAGGACGATTTGGAACATCTGTAGCAGAAACATTATACTCATTAGGGAATGATGTATTGGCGGTTGATGTTGATGAGGAAGTTATACAAAATATATCAGAAAAAGTAACCCACGCAGTTCAAGTTGATGCGAATGACGAGCAAAGCTTAAGAGCATTAGGAGTTGGAAATTTTGATGTTGCCATTATAAGTATAGGTTCAGATATTCAAGCCAGTATATTATCTACGCTACTTGTTAAAGAACTAGGCGTTAAGCATATCATTACAAAAGCTAATAATGCACTTCATGCTAAAGTATTATATAAAATTGGAGCAAACAGAGTTATATTTCCAGAAAGAGATATGGGAGTAAGAGTTGCACACAATTTATGCTCTTCAAATATATTAGACTATATTGAGCTATCACCAGACTTTAGCATTGCTGAGATTGTAAGTCCACAGGAATGGCATGAAAAGAGCTTAAAAGATCTTAATTTAAGAGCGGAATATGGAATAAATGTTATGGCAATAAAGAGAAATAATGAGATAGATGTTTCACCTTCTGCTGATGAAATTATTGAGGCTAATGATATAATTGTAGCTATTGGTGGTAATCAAGAGCTAAATAATATAGAAAAGTTAGTAAGATAGGGGAAGATAATTTGCAATATATTAGTAGCAAAGAGAATTCGCTAATAAAGCAAATAAAGAAATTAAAAGAAAAAAAGCATAGGTTGGAAAGTAAGGCTTTTTTAGTTGAAGGCTTTAGATTTATTGAGGAAGCATTAAAGTCATCCTTTAATGTAAAATATATTTTTATAAATGAAAATGCAGATAAAGAATACTGTGAAAGATATATAAGTATACATCAATGTAATGCTGAGATTTATACTGTAAGTGATACAGTTTTTAAAACATTAACTAACACTGAAACACCGCAAGGAGCAATTGCGGTAGTAGAGAATAAAGTTCTTAATTTAAAATACTGTGACGGATTTTATGTATTAGTAGATAAGGTACAAGATCCAGGAAATCTAGGTACAATTATAAGAACTGCTCATGCAGCAGATGGACTAGGAGTTATATTAACTAAAGGTACAGTAGATGTATATAATGAAAAAACCTTACGATCAACTATGGGATCTATATTTAATATTCCTATTATAGAAGACAAGGATTTAACCCTTGTTAAAGAATTGAGAAATAAAGGTTATAAGCTTATTACAAGTTCTCTTGATACAAATAACAACTTTTATGATATAGATTTAAGTGGTAAATGCATTATTTCTGTGGGAAATGAAGGTAGTGGAATTAGTAAAGAAATATATGAACTTTCTGATGAAAAAGTTAAAATTCCTATGCCTGGAGGTGCAGAGTCATTAAATGCATCAGTTGCTGCATCTATTATGATGTATGAGGCTGTAAGACAAAAGAATGTTGTTAAATAGTATTGAAATTTTATATAAACATAGGTATAATAGGTTTTAAATTAAAAATTAAATATTTTAAACTGTGAAGGAGAGAGTAGGTATAAGGGTACATACAGGGAGTAAGGGTCATAGATTGAAAGCCTTTATATGATAAATTTATGCTGAAGTTCACTCTTGAGTTCTAATTGTGAAAATAGGTTTTTATTAAAGCATTATAAGTAATGATTAGCGATTAAAATCGATAAATTTACTAAGAGGGTCTATTTTATAGTCCAATTAGGGTGGTACCGCGGATATTCCGTCCCTTTTTTAGGGGCGGTTTTTTTATTTCTAAATATATATTAAAGTAATTTATTTTAAAAGATATACATTATTCAATGAAATTAATGTTGTCTAAGAATTTTAATTAATCATTGTTATTTGAGAATTAATAAAAGGTAATAATTATTAATTATAAAAAAATATGAAAGGAGATTTTAAAATGAGAGAAAAATTAGAAGATATTAAGCTTTCTGCTTTAGATGAATTGAGAACTGCCGCTGAGAAGGTTCAACTTGAAAATATTAGAGTAAAATATTTAGGGAAAAAAGGAGAGCTTACTCAAATATTAAGAGGAATGGGAGGTTTATCACCAGAAGAAAGACCACTTGTAGGTAAGGTTGCTAATGAAGTAAGAGAAACATTAGAAAATGCTATTGCTAAGGCAACTGAAGAAATTAAAAATAAAGAAAAAGAAAAAAGATTACAAAGTGAAATAATTGATATTTCTATGCCAGGAAAAAAGCAAACTATAGGTAATAGACATCCTCTTGATTTAACTTTAGAAAAGATTAATGAAATATTTCTATCAATGGGGTTTTCTATAGAAGAAGGACCAGAGGTAGAAAAGGATTATTATAACTTTGAAGCATTAAATATACCTAAGGACCATCCAGCTAGAGGAGAACAGGATACTTTTTATATAAATGATAATATAGTTTTGAGAACTCAAACCTCTCCAATACAAATTAGAACAATGGAGAATCAAAAACCACCAATAAAAATGATAGCTCCAGGAAAGGTTTATCGTTCAGATGCAGCTGACGCTACTCACTCACCAATATTCTATCAAATAGAAGGATTGGTTATAGATAAAGGAGTAACTTTTGCAGATTTAAAAGGAACTTTAGAGCTATTTACTAAGAAGATGTTTGGAGATGTTGAAACTAAGTTTAGACCACATCATTTCCCATTTACTGAACCTTCAGCAGAAATGGATGCTACTTGCTTTGTTTGTAATGGTGAAGGATGTAGAATTTGTAAAGGAAGTGGATGGATAGAAATACTAGGATGTGGTATGGTGCATCCACAGGTTCTAAGAAATTGTGGAATTAATCCAGAAGTTTATAGTGGGTTCGCTTTTGGATTTGGTCTTGATAGAATGGTTATGCAAAAATATGGAATTGATGATATTAGATTATTATACGAAAGTGATATGAGATTTTTAAATCAATTTTAATACAGTGTTAAAGGAGGATTACCAATGAAAGTTCCAGTTAAATGGCTTAAAGATTATGTTGATATAAATATTTCCCCTAAGGAGTTGTCAGATAGGTTAACACTATCTGGTTCCAAGGTAGAAGAGCTAGTTGTTTCAGGAGAAGAGATTTCAAATGTAGTAACCGGAAAAATAATAAAAATAGATAGACATCCAGATGCAGAAAAGCTTGTGGTTTGTCAGGTGGATATAAACGCTGAAGAACCAATTCAAATAGTAACTGCAGCTACAAATATGAAGGAACAAGATATAATTCCTGTAGCATTACATGGGTCAACATTACATGGCGGACTTAAAATTAAAAAGGGTAAATTAAGAGGTGTAGTATCTAACGGTATGTTCTGTTCAGAGGAAGAACTTGGAATAGCAGGAGATAAGCCAGTTCATGGACTTATGATACTACCAGAAGATACTCCAATAGGAGTAGACATAAAAGAAGTAGTTAATATAGGAAGTGCAGTAATAGAATTTGAAATTACATCAAATAGAGCAGATTGTTTAAGTGTTATAGGAATAGCTAGAGAAACAGCAGCAACATTAGGAACTACTTATAAAATGCCTAATTTAGAATACACTTCTACTTGTAGTGAAAATGTTAAAGATGATTATAATGTAGAAATAAAAGATGATCTTTGCAGAAGGTTTATACTAAAAGGCATTAAAAATGTAAAAATAGAACCTTCACCACAATGGATGCAAGAAAGGCTATTAGAGGCAGGAGTTAGACCAATAAATAACATTGTTGATATAACAAATTTTGTTATGTTAGAGCTTGGTCAGCCGCTACATGCTTATGATGCAAGAGAAATAGCAAGCAAAACTATTGTAGTTGAAAGAGCTGAAAATGGAGAAAAATTTACTACTTTAGATGAAATAGAAAGAACTTTAGATAGTGATATACTATGTATTAAAGATGGAGAAAGAACTGTTGGACTTGCAGGAATAATGGGAGGATTGAACTCAGAGATAAAAGAAGATACTGAAATGGTTATTTTAGAATGTGCAAACTTTGATGGCATCAATGTAAGGAAAGCATCTAAGAAACTAAACTTAAGAACAGAGGCTTCAACTAAATTTGAGAAAGACCTAGATCCTAATTTATGTGAAATGGCAGTAGCTAGAGTTGCTTCATTAGTGAATGAATTAAATGCAGGAGAAATAATGGAGGGAGTAATAGATGTTTATCCAGAGCCTAAAACTCCACATTATTTAGAAGTAGATTCAAATTGGATTAATAAATTTTTAGGTATTGATATATCTAAAGAAGAGATGAAAAAGTATTTAGATAGATTAGATTTAGATACAGAAATTAAGGAGGACATATTAGTTGTAAAATCTCCTACTTTTAGAAGCGATATTAACATTAAAGAAGATATTACAGAAGAAATAGTAAGGATTTATGGTTATAACAATGTACCTTCCACAATAGCATTATGTGAAGCTACAAAAAGTGGAAGAAGCGAAAAACAAAAACTTGAAGAAAATGTTGTAGATTCATTAATAAACAGTGGATTAAATCAATCTATAAGCTATTCTTTTGTAAGCCCAAAAATTTTTGATAAATTATTACTTTCTGAAGATAGCAGCTTAAGAAAAGCTATTTCAATTAAAAATCCTCTAGGTGAAGATTTTAGTATAATGAGAACTACTACATTAGCATCTGCTATGGAGGCATTATCAAGAAATTATAGTAAGAGTAATGAAGAAGCAAGATTGTTTGAAATAGGAAAGATATATATTCCGAGTGGAGATGAAAATAAGCTTCCAGAAGAAAGAAACATAGTTACAATTTCAATGTATGGAAATATAGATTATTTAGATATTAAGGGAGTAGTTGAAAATGTAATTGAAGAACTAGGAATTGAAAATGTAACCTTTAAGAGAGAATCAGAGAATCCAAGCTTTCATCCAGGAAAAACTGCTGCCTTATATATAGGAAAAGAGTATATAGGTGTTGTAGGTGAGATTCATCCTGATGTAGCAAATAACTATGATATGGATATAAGATGTTATGTATCTGAACTAAATTTAGATATATTATTAAAGCATGCTAAAGTTGATAAAAAATATGTACCACTACCAAAATTCCCAGCAGTAACTAGAGATATAGCACTTTTAGTTGAAGATGAGATATTGGTTCAAGAAATAGAAGATACTATTAAAAAACAAGGTGGAAGCATATTAGAAAGTGTTAAATTATTTGATGTATATAAAGGTAAGCAAATACCAGAAGGTAAGAAGAGCATTGCTTATTCAATAGTATATAGAAATAAAGAAAAAACTTTAACAGATAATGAAGTTAATAAGGTTCATGATAAAATTTTAAGAGCATTAGAGCATAAATTAGGTGCAGAGTTAAGACAAATTTAACTTAGTAGATAATTTAATTGAATAATTTTAAGAAAAGTGATTTAGTCACTTTTCTTTTTTATGTAAAAAATTAATTATAAACTTTTTAGATAAATATTAAAAGTTAATATTTATTGACTTTTAGGAAAATAGGTTAAACTAGAGAAAAATCAAGAAAACAGTGGAAATTATAGTAGTATTTTATTATTTTGGTTTATTTCATAAGGGTTTTATGTTAAAATAAGAACAACTATAATCTTTAAGAGGGTGTTTTAGTGAACATTATAACAGTTAAAATAAATGGTATGGAATATAATTTAAAAGGTGAAGAAAATGATGAATATTTACATATGGTAGCCAAATTTGTGGACAAACGTATTCGCACCTTAATGGAAAACAATTCTAAGTTAGGCTCAGGGGATGCCACTATATTAGCTGCTTTAAATATGGGAGATGAACTTTTAAAGAATAAAGAAAGTTACGAAAGGTTATCTGAAAACTACACAAAAGCGGCCAATGACAATAAGGTTTTAATTTCGGAATTAGAGCAAATGAAAAAACAGATTGAATCTTTAGAGAATATTAACAAGGAGCTTAAAGAACAAGTTGAAAATTTGTCTGATAACCAAGATCTTAGATTAAAAGAAGAAATGCAAAAGATTGATTCTGAGATGGAGGTTATGACAGAGGTTTCAAATGAAATAAAAAGTGAAAATGAAAAGCTTACTATGTTAAATAAAAAGCTGGCAGCTAGAAATAGAGAACTAAGATCGGATATTTGTGATAAAACTAGGAATATAAAAGAGTTAGCAAAAGAATTAGATAATAAAAATGAAGAATTAATAAAAGAAAAATTAAAAAAGAACCCATTATTAAAAATTAAAGAATAGCTTTTGATAATAACGTAACATTTAGCCTCCAGTTATTAAAAATATGGAGGTTAAGTTATTATAAATAAAGGGGAAAAGGTTATGTACAAATATGATATTTCAGTAGAAGAGATGTGGTTAAGCTATTTAAGGACTTTAGGTGAGAATGAAGAAGCTACAAAAAAAAGCTATACTGCTTGGCATTTTTGTAATGATGAGAAATCTGCCAATGAGTTAGCAGAACTTGTTTTAGAAGGAACAAAAAGAGGAACAGCTTCTTTATACTATTGGTATAAAGAAGAAAGAGAAGAACTGCTAAAAGCTGATGAGTATAGCATAATTATTAATTGGCAAGGCGTTGCTAAGTGTATTATTAAAACCACTAAAATAGAAATTATACCTTTTAAAGATGTAACAGAGGAATTTGCTTCAATAGAAGGTGAAGGTGATAAATCCCTAGGCTATTGGAGAAATGTTCATCGAATATATTTTAAAGATGAATTAAAAGAAATAGGAAAAGAATTTAATGAGGATATGGAAATAGTATGTGAAGAGTTTGAAGTAGTATATAAATAAAAAATCTCAAAATCTAAATATGAATAAAGAATTTTCTTTGTAGCATATAGCTCATAATTAATCAAATAATTATGAGTTTTTTTATTTAACAACTTTTTATATTAGAAAGTTGTTAAATAATTAGTGATAAAAACTCCTATGATTGCATAGTTATATTTTAAGTAGCAAACATAGGAGGATTATCAATGAAGGTTTTGTTATGTGCAAGACAGGATTATTTAAAAAGTTCTGCTGGTGACTCCATCATTGTAAAAAAGATTTATAAAAATTTAAGACAGTTAGGAGTTAATGTTGATATAGATAGAGGAGAGTTATATGAATATAATGACTATGATATTATTCACCTATTTAATATCAATGTTCCAGGAGAGATATATAGGTATTATAGACAAAGCCTAAAAGGAAAAAGTAAAATTGTGATTACTCCTCTTTATTTTAATATGAGTAATTATTATAACCATATAGGAGAAAATGAAAAACTAAAATTATGGAATAGTTGTAATATATACAGAAAAGAACTCTTAAGAAAAAGTCATATGATTTTTTGTAATAGTAAGTGGGAATTAGAAAATTTAAAAAGAGATTTTAAGTTTGATACTCCTTGTAAGGTGATTTATAATGGAGTGAATATGTTAGAATATGAAGACGTGCCACTTTATAATTTTACAGAACGACATGACGTAAGTAATTATGTGCTATCTGTAGGAAGAATATATGAAGCAAAAAACCAACTAATACTTTCAAAGGTTTGCAATGAGTTAAATTTACCTTTAGTTTTAGTAGGAGGAGTTTCGAATAAAAACTATTTTAAAAAATGTTTAGCTTATAAAAATGTGCAATACTTAGGTTTTATGGATAACTATAATGTATATAATGCTTATAAATTTGCTAAAGTTCATGCATTACCTAGTTTTATGGAGCTTACAAGCCTTTCTTCCTTAGAAGCAGCGGCAAGTGGATGTAATATTGTAGTAACAGAAGAAGGGGCTTCTAGAGAATACTTTGAAGATTTAGCTATATACTGTAATCCATATAATGAAAATTCTATAAAAGAAGCTATAATTAAGGGATATAACAATAGAAAAAATGATGAATTAAAAGAATATGTATGTAAAAAATATACTTGGGAAAATACTGCTAGGCAAATATATGAAGAATATTTAAAACTAATAAATAGTTAGTGGACTTTTTAGTCCACTTATTTTTATTTCTAGAAATCCGAATTTTCACTGTTTAATATGGTTTAAACTATATTTATAACTAAATAATATAGATAGGCTTTTATTTTTACAAATAAAAACTATATAATGCAATAAAAACTTTGTCTTATATACTTACTATTGGTATAATTATATTCGTAATTATAAGCTCAGTAATAGGAGAGATGAACATGAGAAGAATAGAACTATTAGCGCCAGGTGGAAGCATTGAAAGTTTACATGCAGCAGTGCTTTCAGGGTGTGATGCAATATATATGGGTGGAAGTAAGTTTTCAGCAAGAGCTTATGCTAATAATTTTGATGATGAGAAATTGAAAGAAGCAGTAGATTACTGTCATATATATAATGTTAAGGTTTATATAGCTGTAAACACTTTAATTAAAGAATCTGAATTTGAAGAGGCTATAGAATATGTGAGATTTTTATACGAGATTGGAGTAGACGCAATATTAGTTCAAGATTTAGGACTATTTTATGCTATAAGAAGGTTATTACCAGATTTTGAGATTCATGCTTCGACTCAAATGACAGTTCATAATGGAGAAGCTGCCTCATTTTTTAAAAAATTAGGCTTTAAAAGAATAGTACTTTCGAGAGAGCTTTCATTAAAGGAGATTGAATATATATCCAAAGAGTTAGATATAGAGACAGAAATATTTGTTCATGGTGCCTTATGTGTTAGTTATTCAGGACAATGTCTTATGAGTAGTATTATAGGTGGAAGAAGTGGGAATAGAGGACGCTGTGCGCAACCTTGTAGATTACCCTATACACTAATTAATAAAATTTCAAATGAAACAAGAGAGGGATATTTGCTAAGTCCTAAAGATATTTGCACCTTTGAAGATATCAAAAAAATTATAGAAAGTGGAACTTCTTCTTTAAAAATTGAAGGAAGAATGAAAAGACCTGAATATGTTGCAGGAGTAGTTTCAAGTTATAAAAAAGCTATTAGTGCTTTTTATGAAAATAATGATTTTGTAGATGTCAAAGGTGAGTATAGTAAATTGGCTCAACTTTTCAATAGAGAAGGATTTTCTAAAGCATATATGTTTGGAAATGTAGGAAAAGATATGATGGCATATAATTTTCCTAAGAATACTGGAGTATATATTGGAAAAGTAGAAAAGGATTTGACCATTAAGTTAGAAGAGGATATTCACCTGAAGGATGGAGTTAGAATAGGAGAAGGTGGGTTTACCGTATCTGGTATAAAGATAGGTAAGAATGAAGCACAATATGCTACAAAAGGAGAAAAAGTAATATTAAAGCCTACTAGATATAAAGAAGGAGATATGTTATATAAAACTTCTGATATAGAACTTTCAAAAGAACTTTCAAAGATCTATGAAAATGTATATGGTAAGAAACTTTTAATAGATGTAAAAGTGGAGTTTATAGTAGATAAACCTATAAAGATTATCACAAATTTTGAGGGAAGTAATTTTATTGTAGAAGGAGATTTAGTTCAAAAAGCAATAAAAAGACCATTAGATGAAGACAGTATAATTAAAAATCTTCAAAAATTAGGAGATACTCCATTTGAATTTAATAATATTGAATTTAAAGCTTTTGAGGAAGGATTTATACCAGTGTCTTCAATTAATTCCATAAGAAGAGATTTAATCGAAAAAATATTAAACTTTATAAAGGAAGGCTACAGAAGAGAAGATAAATTGAAGTTAACTATTAATAATATAGAAAAGCAGCCGCAAAAAGGTAAAATTCCTGAGTTTCTAGTTGTAGTAAGTAACTTAGAACAATTAAAGGCAGCTTTAGATAGTGGAATAGAAAATATTGCAGTGGATTTTTTCTTTAAAGGCAATCAGCTGAAAGTTGAGGAAGCTAAAAACTATGGAAAGTTTAATTTATATATAAAAACTCCGAATATAATTAAAGAGGAATTTGAAGGTATCTGTGAATTTATAGATAAGAATTTAAAGGATATCAAAGGTATAGTAACAGCTAACTTAGGTATTATAAGTAGATTTAAAGATAAAACATCGTTAATTGGAGATTATAAACTAAATATATTTAATAGCTATAGTGGAGAATTTTACAATCAATATTTAGATGGAGCTTCAATAAGTGTAGAGCTTAATAATAAAGAAATAAATTCAGTTGTAAAAAATACTAATATTGCATCTCAAATAATAGTTTATGGTAAGTATGAACTTATGGTTAGTGAATATTGTGTAATAGGAAGCACCTTTGGAGGAAAGTCACTATGTTCTAATTGTGCTGTTAATTGTGCTAAAGGTAACTATATTTTGAGAGATAGAAAAGGTGAAGACTTCAAAGTGTTAACAGATAAATACTGTAGAAGTCATATATTTAATAATGTTCCCGTTAATTTAATTCCTAATATGAAGGAACTAAGGAAAAACAATATACAAAACTTTAGAGCAGATTTTATAGATGAGGATTATAGCAAAACAAAGGAAATTTTAGATATAATTAAAAATGAAGAGTTTTTAGGAGATTATACAAATTTTACAAGAGGACATTATAAAAGAGGAGTAGAATAGGGAAAGTTGGTGGTACAATGCAGGATAAAACTTTAAGAGTATTAGAATACCAAAAAATAAAAGAAAATCTTAAAAAATATACAAGAACATCCGCAGCAAAAGATATTATAGATGAGTTAGAACCTTATAATAATATATATGAGGTAAAAGAGCATTTACAAGAAACTAAGGAGGCTTTTCAATTATTAATAAAAAAAGGTAATCCTCCTTTTGAAGGAATATACGATGTTAGAGAAGCTATAAAAAGAGCAGAAAAAGGGTCAGTGCTTTTACCAGAACAGCTTATTAGAATTGCATCTATGCTTAGATGTGCAAGATTATTTAAGGATTATATAGCTCATAAGGAAGAGGAAGAAAGCTATAGAGTATTAGAAGATATATGCATAGGTATTGTTCCTCTTAAAAAAGTAGAAGATGAAATATTTAAAGCTATAATTAGTGAGGAAGAGATAGCTGATAGAGCATCTCAGGAGCTTTATGATATAAGAAGAAAGCTTAGAGAAAAATCTTCTTCTGTAAAGGATAAGGTAAATTCCTTAGTTAGAAGTAATTCTAAGTATCTTCAAGAACATTTATATACTATAAGAGGAGATAGATATGTTCTTCCTGTAAGATCTGAATATAGAGATGCAGTGCCAGGTCTTATACATGATCAAAGTTCAAGTGGTGCTACTTTATTTATTGAACCTATGGGTTTAGTTAACTTGAATAATGAAATAAGAGAATTGACATTAAAAGAAAAAGCAGAGATAGAAAGAATCTTAAGGATATTATCTCAAAGAGTTACGGACAATGTTGAAATTGTTGAAAATAATGGAAATATATTATGGGAATTGGACTTTATTTTTGCAAAAGCTAAATATGCTAGTGAAATTAATGCTATTTGTCCAGAAGTAAATAATGATGGAATTATAGATTTAATAGAAGTTAGACATCCACTTATAGATCCTAAGGTAGTAGTACCTAGCGATATATATTTGGGAAGAGAATTTACTTCACTTGTAATTACTGGTCCTAATACAGGAGGAAAAACTGTAACTCTTAAAACTGTAGGGCTTATTCACTTGATGGCAATGAGTGGTATCTTAATTCCAGCAAGACAAAATTCTGCAATAAGTTTTTTCCATAAGGTTTATGCAGATATAGGAGATGAGCAAAGTATAGAACAAAGCTTATCTACTTTCTCTTCACATATGACCAATATTGTTGGAATTATAGAAAATGCAGATGAGAATTCTTTAGTACTATTTGATGAGTTAGGTTCAGGTACAGATCCTACAGAAGGAGCAGCCCTTGCAGTTTCAATACTAGAAAATTTAAGAAAAAGAGGATGTAGAGTGGTTGCTACTACTCACTATAGTGAGCTTAAGGGATATGCATTAAAATCCATAGGAGTAGAAAATGCTTCTGTAGAATTTAATGTTGAGACCCTAAGACCAACGTACAAATTACTTATAGGTATACCAGGAAAATCTAATGCTTTTGAAATTTCAAGAAGACTAGGACTTCCAGAATATATTATAGATAGCGCGAGGGAAAATATTTCCAAAGATACTTTAGAGTTTGAAGAGCTTATTCAAAGCTTACAACAAAAGAGTATTAAAGCTGAAAATGATGCAAGAATTGCTGAAATGTTAAAGAAAGATGCAGAAAAGCTTAAAGAAAGATATGCAGAAAAGCTTTATAAATTTGAAAAGTCTAGAGAAAATGCACTTTATGAGGCACAAAGAGAGGCAAAACAGCTCATAAGAGAAGCTAAAGAAGAATCTGATACTATTCTTAAAAATATTAGAGAGCTTGAAAGAATGGGATATAGTTCAGAGGTAAGAACAAAACTTGAAGAAGAGAGAAAGAAAATTAGAAACAAACTTGAAAATGCAGAATTTGCATCACAAAAAACAGAGGAAGCTAAAGGAGAAAAGATTAAGTCTATTAATGAAGGCGATGAAGTTTATCTTCCAAAATTAAATCAAAATGTTATAGTTATATCCAAAGTAGATTCTAAAGGTGAAGTTCAAGTACAAGCAGGAATAATGAAAATAAATGTAAAGGTTTCTGACCTTAGAAAATCAAAAGTATCGCCTGAGGATAAAAAGGTTAGGAAGATGGAAAAAAGAGAAGCAAAATTAAACTTAAGAAATGTAGCAACTTCTGTAGATTTAAGAGGTATGGATTCGGAGGAAGCTAGTTATACTGTTGATAAATATTTAGACGAAGTTTACTTAGCAGGCCTTAATGAAGTGTCAATAATCCATGGGAAAGGTACAGGAGTACTTAGAAGTGCAATAACTGACTTATTAAGAAGCCATCCTCATGTAAAAGGATTTAGATTAGGAAATTATGGTGAAGGTGGTACAGGAGTTACTGTTGTAGAAATTAAGTAAATATAAAAGATAATAATAGAATTAAGAAATAAAAAATTATTTATTCTGATATATACGTTACAAAATCCTATATATTTGTATGAGAGGAGTGAGATTTTGGTTTTAGTAAGTGCATGTCTTTGTGGGGTTAACTGTAAGTACGATGGTGGTAATAATCTTAGAGAAGAAGTTTTAAAGCTTTTAAAAGAAGGAAAGGCAATACCAGTTTGTCCAGAACAGCTAGGTGGCCAAGAAACTCCAAGAGAACCACATGAAATTATACAAGGTGATGGTGCTATGATTTTAGATGGTAAAGCTAGAATATTAGGACCCAAAAATGATGATGCTACTAAAGAGTTTACAAAAGGAGCAGAAGAAACCTTGAAAATTGCAAAGGCCATAGGAGCAGAATATGCTATTTTAAAAGCTAGAAGTCCATCTTGTGGAGTAGGAACAATATATGATGGAACTTTTAGTGGTAATAAAAGAAATGGCAATGGAGTTACCGCAGAACTTTTGATACGTAATGGTATAAAGGTATTTACGGAGGAAAATCTTAAAGAATTCTTTGATATATACAATAGTTAAGGATGGGAGCGGTATTTTATGAATATGAATGAAGTTAAAAAAATTGCAAGAGAAAATTTAAATAATAGTTGTAGAGTATGCAAAGCTTGCAATGGAGTAGTATGTTCTGGAGAAGTGCCAGGAATGGGTGGAAAAGGAACAGGAGACTCCTTTAAAGCTAACTTTGATGCATTAAATAATATAAAGCTAAATATGAGAGTTATCCATGACGCTAAAAATCCCGATATAAGCACAGAACTATTCGGAAGAAAAATGGATATTCCTGTTTTTGCAGCACCAGTTACTGGAACTACTTTAAACATGGGTGGAAAACTTACAGAGGAAGAATATATTTCTTCTGTTATTGATGGATGTGTACAAGCTGGTATATATCCAATGGTTGGAGACACAGCAGTGGATGCTTTTCTAATGACTAACCTTGAGGTGTTAAAGAAATATAATGGCAATGGTATAGTATTTATTAAACCTTGGGAAAATGAAAATATTATAAATAAAATTAAGCTTGCAGAAAAAGCAGGAGCTTTTGCTGTAGGAGTGGATATTGATGCTTGTGGTCTTATAACATTAGCATTACACGGTAAACCAGTTATACCTAAAGGTGTAGAAGAGATAAAAGAGCTTGTAAGTAGTACAAAACTTCCATTTATATTAAAAGGTATAATGACAGTTGATGAAGCTATACTTGCAGTTGAAGCAGGAGTAGATGCAATAGTTGTTTCAAACCATGGCGGAAGAGTGCTAGATCAAACACCAGGAACTGCTGAGGTCTTAGAAGATATAGCTAAAGCTGTTAAAGGAAAAGTAAGAATATTAGTAGATGGTGGAGTAAGAAGTGGAGTAGACGTATTAAAAATGTTAGCTCTTGGTGCTGATGGAGTGCTCATAGGAAGACCATTTGTAACTGCTTCCTTTGGTGGAAAGGTAGAAGGAGTAAAAACATATATTGAAGAACTAAAAAGCGATTTAAAATCCTCAATGGTATTAACGGGCTGTAAAAATATAAAGGATATAGATAGTAGAATCCTATATAGAAAATAATATTATCACATAAATGAAAATCCATCTTTGGAGCAGATAACTGCTCCAAAGGTGGATTTTTTACTAGGGACGGTTCATCAAAGCAATTAATATCAACATACATTAATTATTCTAATTTAATTATTAGGGACGGTTCATTAAAAATATCCATATCTTCTAACTATTATATGATAATTTTGTTTATGGTTTTAGACAATGGCAATAATTATAGAAAATTATAATTATTGGAGGATGGTTTATGGCTAGAACAGCTAGAGTATTAAGTGAAAGTGGAATATACCATGTTATGACTAGAAGCTTTCCTGATAAGCTTTTATTTTATGATGATAAAGATAAAGAAAAAATGCTTCAAATTTTAAGAAAATTACAAATTGAAGAGAATTTCAAGATTTATGCTTATTGCTTAATGGACACCCATACTCATTTCTTAATAGACATTAATGGTGGAGATTTAAGTAAAATGATGAAAAAATTTAACTTAAGATATGGAGGGTAACTTAGAAAGTGTAAAAATCATAAAGGACCGGTATTTAGAGATAGATATAAAAGCAAGCCCATAAATAGTGATGCATACTTAATAGAAGTTTCTAAATATATACATAGAAATCCAGTAGATATAAAAGAATACAAAGAAAAGCCAGAAGAATATACGTATTCAAGTCTATCGCTGTACTTAGGATTAGAAAAAAATAGATTTAATCTTTGTAATGAAGAATATATAATGAGTTTTTTTGGCAGAAGGAAAAGAAGAGCAAGAGAAAATTACTATAAGACGATGTTTAATATAGAAATAGAAAAACTTAAAGAAATAGAATTCAAAAATGATAAATCAGAATATAGAAGTGAAAAGATTATTCTATTTAGAAATTGTTCAGAAAAGGACATAAGCAATTTTATTTGTGAGAAAACAGGTGTTGAGGAGATAGAGTTAAAATTAAAACATAGAAGAAAGAGTAGGAAGGCAAAGGCTGTGTATGTAGTGTTTTTAACTCAATTTAGTGGTAAAAGTCAAAAAGAAATATGCAAAACATTAGAGAATATAACACAGTCTAATGTATCTATGCTTTGCAAATATGGAGTAGAGCTGATAATTAAAGATAAATTTTATAAAAGTATGCTAGATGAATTAGTAGATTTAAATGCTCAAAAAACAGCATAATAGTTTAAAATAAAAATTTTTAATACATTATTTATATACGCACAAAATAGGACAAGTTTAAAAATATAATAGGAATCTCAAGTTGATAACATAGAAATAACTCATTCAGATTATCTTTTTACTTATTATGCTATTATTTCTATTATTTCTATTATTTCTAAGGGACGGTTCATAATTATGTTAAGTTTATGAACGTATTTCATATCAGTTTTAAAGGACAGTTCATAATTATATTCAATTTAGAATTATGTTTTAGGCAAGATTGTGGTATTTTTATAGAAATAAAATGAACCGTCCCTTAGATAAAGAATTTAGCAAAAATGAACTTTTTGTTGATTTTCTGTATATGGGGTATATTAAGCATTGTATTTTATGTTAATATAATAATATATTAAATTTAATTTCATAAGGATAGAAAAATTGTAGTTTTATTTTGTAAGTAATCATGTTTTAAAAAATCAAAAATAATAATCAGAATATTGCGAAAAATAAAATTAATTAGCATAAAAGATTAATTTGGTATTTTTTATATTAGGTATATTAATTATTCAAATATTAAAATTTAGTAAATAGCAAGTATATTTACGAATTAAAGGGGGGTTTTATTATGATATTATTAAATCCAGTAGTTATTTCTGTTATGGTTATGATAGTTCTATGTCTTTTTAAGCTCAATGTAATAATAGCTATTTTAATTTCTGCAATTGTTGCAGGATTATCATCAGGAATGACTGTAGGTGGGGCTATGGAGGTCCTTATAAGTGGAATGGGAGGAAACTCAGAAACAGCTTTGAGTTATATTTTATTGGGAGCTTTAGCTGTTGCGGTAAATAAGACAGGACTAGCAACCATACTAGCAAAGAAAATATCTAATATAGTTAAAGATAAGAAAATAGCTTTCGTTTTATTGATAGCCCTTATAAGCTGCTTCTCACAAAACTTAATACCAGTTCATATAGCATTTATTCCTATTTTAATTCCCTCATTGATAATGTTAATGAATAAATTTAAAATTGATAGAAGAGGGGTTGCTTGTGCTTTAACCTTTGGACTAAAGGCACCATATATAACTTTGCCCATTGGATTTGGACTTATATTTCATAACATTATAAGAGATCAAATGATATCAAATGGGCTAAATGTTACAAATAGCATGATTGCAAAAGTTATGTGGATTCCGGGACTAGGAATGTTTTTAGGTCTATTAATAGCTGTATTTATTTCTTACAGAAGACCAAGGGAATATAAAGATATTTCTATACAAGAGTTAGCACCAGAAACAGAAGATATAAAAATGACTTCAAAACATTGGTTTGCTCTTTTAGCGGCAATATCTGCTTTTGTTGTTCAAATTGTTACAGAGTCACTTCCATTAGGAGGATTATGTGCTTTAATTGTATTATTTATAACTAGAGCAATTAAATTAAATGAAATTGACGATCTTATGGATGGTGGCATTAGAATGATGGGGTTCATAGCTTTTGTAATGCTAGTAGCTGCAGGATATGGGAACGTATTAAGGGAAACTGGTGCAGTTGAAGCATTAGTAGCAGCGGTAGCTGGCATGGTTGGAGGAAGTAAATTAATAGGAGCACTATTGATGCTTTTAGTTGGGCTATTAGTTACTATGGGCATAGGAAGTTCTTTTGGAACTATTCCAATTATAGCAGCTATATACTGTCCGCTAGGAGTAAGTTTAGGGTTTAGTATACCAGCTATAGTTATTCTTATAGGTGTTGCAGGTGCTTTAGGGGATGCTGGTTCACCTGCGTCAGATAGTACTCTTGGACCAACATCAGGGCTAAATGTAGACGGTCAACATGACCACATTTGGGATACCTGTGTACCTACATTCCTACATTATAATATACCTCTAATAATCTTTGGTACTATAGCAGCAATGATATTGTAAATTTACTTATATAATCAAAAAAGTTTTTAATATGGAAATTTACCAGAAAAACGTGATTTATTCACGTTTTTTTGATATAAAAAAATATTATATGCACTTTAGCTGCTAAAATTGACAAAATATTTTAAATCTTTATACTTAAATTAAGAATAATTTTTAAAGTTTTTATGGCAAAGTATTCTATGCAAAAAAATTTTCAACATTAATTTATTTAAAAGGTCATATGCTTTAATGGAGTTGACCAAAGATAATTTTACAATCTTACTTTAGGCATCTTCAAAAAATAGGGGGCTATATAAAGAATTTGTTATCTAAGGAGGAATTTATGATTAAAAAATTAGAGCAAATAATTGAAAAGGCAAAGCTTGGAGAGAGAAAAACCCTTGCAATTGCAGTTGCACAGGATAAAGTTGTTTTAGAAGCGGCAGTACAAGCTGTTAGGGAAAATATAGTTAATGTTATATTAGTTGGGGATAAGGAAAAAATTCAAGCAATTGCTCTAGAAGGCAACTTAGATTTAACTGGATTTGAAATTATTGATGAAAAGGATATCAAAAAAGCAGCTGCAAAATCAGTAGAGTTAGTTTCAACAGGGAAAGCACATTTTTTAATGAAGGGTATGTTAGGTACCTCTGATTTGTTAAAGGCAGTTTTAAATAAGGAAGCAGGATTAAAAACAAGTAATTTATTATCTCATGTTATGCTCTATGACGTTCCTAGTTATCATAAATTACTGTTTTTAACCGATGGAGGAATGGTGCCATACCCAGAACTTCAAGATAAAGTTGGAATAATTAATAATGCAGTAAAGATTGCCCATGCTTTAGATATAGAATGTCCAAATGTAGGAGTCATTTGTGCAGTTGAAGTGGTAAACCCTAGTATGCAAGCAACATTAGATGCAGCAGCATTAGCTTCAATGAATAAAAGAGGACAAATAAAAGGATGCATAATTGATGGACCATTAGCTTTAGATAATGCTATTTCTAAGGAGGCAGCAGCACATAAAGGAATTATTAGTGATGTAGCAGGGGAAGCAGACATATTGCTTGTTCCGAGTATTGAAGCAGGAAATTTCTTAGGAAAGTCATTAACTTATTTTGCAAAGGCTGAAAGCGCAGGGGTAATTGTAGGAGCAAAATGTCCTGTAGTGTTGGTATCAAGAGCAGATAGTGCTAAGTCTAAATTATACTCAATAGCTCTTGGAGCAACATTAGTTTAATTATAAATTCACAAGTTATTTCCTGTATTTTAAAGATAAAACTTACTATGAAAAATTAATTTATTTAAAGTAAATTAATTAAAAACTCATCATTTTAATTAGTTTTTATAAAAGTTAAATTACAAATACGTAACAGATATTATGGGGAATATGGAGGGGAAGATATGAATAAAGTTATTATGACTGGAAATGAGGCAATAGCAAGAGGTGCTTATGAAGCAGGTTGCCATGTTGCTTCTGCTTATCCAGGTACACCAAGTACAGAAATATTAGAAAACTTTGCAACTTATGAGGGTGTCTATGCTGAGTGGGCTCCAAATGAAAAAGTTGGTTTTGAGGTTGCGGCAGGAGCTTCAATAGGAGGGGCTAGAGCTTTAACTACAATGAAACATGTTGGATTAAATGTGGCTGCTGATCCATTATTTACAATGGCATATGAAGGTGTAAATGGAGGGTTTGTTGTAATTACAGCAGATGATCCAGGAATGCATTCATCTCAAAATGAACAAGATAATAGATTTTATGCTCCACATGCTAAAGTAGCAATGCTAGAGCCATCAGATTCTCAAGAATGTTTAGATTTTATGAAAAAAGCTTATGAAATTAGTGAAGAATTTGATACCTTAGTATTATTTAGAGTAACTACAAGAATTTCTCACTCTAAAACTATTGTAGAACCAGGTGAAAAGCAAGAAGTTGCAGTAAAACCTTATGAAAAAAATATAAGAAAATATATAATGACTCCAGGACATGCTAAATTAAAACATTATGAAGTAGAAGAAAGATTAGAGAAATTAAGAAAATATTCAAATAGCTGTGAGCTAAATAAAATTGAAATGGGAGATACTAAAATAGGAATAATAACTAGTGGTGTTTCCTATCAGTATTGTAAAGAAGTATTTGGAGACAATGTTTCATATTTAAAAATTGGAATGAGCTATCCACTACCAGATGAAATGATTAAGAAATTCTCCTCTAAGGTGGAAAACATATATGTAGTAGAAGAAAATGATCCATATTTAGAAAATGCAGTTAAAGTGCTAGGTATTAACTGCAAAGGTAAAGAAATAATACCGATTTGCGATGAGTTAAATCCAGATATAATTAGAAAGGCTATTTTAGGTGATGTTAATGAGGTTAAATATTCAGTAGATGTAAGACCACCTTCAAGGCCACCAGTATTATGCCCAGGATGCCCACATAGAGGAATATTCTATGCAGTATCTAAATATAAAGATGTAATAGCTGCAAATGACATAGGCTGCTATACTCTAGGTATGAATGCACCTCTTAATGTAGCTGATACAGTAATTTGTATGGGGGCTTCAATTTCTGGTGGAATAGGAATTGAAAGAGCTTCAATAGTAGCGAAGAGAGAAGATAAAAAAGTATTTTCATTTATAGGGGATTCAACCTTCTTCCACTCAGGAGTTACAGGTCTTATAAACTCAGTTTACAATAATACTCCAATAGTAACTGTAATTTTAGACAATAGAATTACAGGAATGACAGGACATCAAGAAAATCCTGGAACAGGAAAAACTCTTCAAAATAATCCTGCTCCTATGATTGATCTTGAAGATTTAGTACTTGCTTGTGGAGTTAAGAAGGAGAATATAAGAGTTGTTGATCCTTATAAATTGGAAGAAACTAAGAAAGCAGTAGAAGAAGCACATAAAAGCAAAGAGCCTTTTGTAATAATTACAAAACAACCTTGTGCATTGATAAAAGAAGTATTGAAGGCAAGAGCAGATTTAAGTTGTAGAGTAAATCAAGATACTTGTAGAAAATGCAAGATGTGTTTAAAAACAGGTTGTCCGGCTCTTAAATTCCAAAATGGTATAGTATCAATAGATGAATCTATGTGCAATGGTTGCGAGTTATGTAAACAAGTTTGTCCGTTTAAAGCTATAGAGAAGGTTGGTGAATAATATGAAGGAAGTTAAAAGTATATTATTTATTGGTGTTGGTGGACAAGGTACCATATTAGCTTCAAAAATATTATCAGAGGGATTATTAAGACATGGCTATGATGTAAAGATGTCTGAAGTTCATGGAATGGCACAAAGAGGTGGAAGCGTTACCACTCAAGTAAGGTTTGGTGAAAAAGTATATTCACCGTTAATTGAAAAAGGAAAAGCTGATGTTATAGTCGCATTTGAAAAAAGTGAAGCTTTAAGAGCGCTTCCTTATTTAAAAGAGGGTGGACACCTTGTAGTAAATGATTATGAAATTCACCCTGTACCAGTATTAATAGGAGCTGAAAGTTATCCAGAAAATGTAATAGGATCTTTAAAAGAAAAAGTAGAAAATCTAGTGACTTTAAATGCTGCAAAAATTGCTGAAGATCTAGGAAATATAAAAGCACAGAATGTAGTATTATTAGGTGCATTGTTAAAGGCGTTAAATCTTGATGAAATAGATTGGGAAGACGTAGTTTCAAGTTTAGTTCCATCAAAGGCAATAGAATTAAATAAGCAAGCTTTAAAAGCAGGTATGGAAGCTTAAAACCAAAAGCCTAGCTCTTTATAATAGAGCTAGGCTTTAAATTTAATAATATATACTATCATAAAACAAAGTTTTTATAAATTGTATTAAAGTATCTTATAAAACCTGCTGTCTACAACAATTAAAATATTAAGAAATTTGTACTACTGATAGATTACTCTTTTCAATTATAATCTCTTCAGCTACGAAATTAGTAACTAAAATCTCAATTCTATCACCTGTATTCAATTTTGTTATAATTGATTTTAAGAAAGGTAGCCGTATTGGAGACTTTGTTGCCAATTGACCAAAGAAAAAGGTACCTTCAGTTATAGGAGAACCGTTTATACTAATAGTTCCATTAAGAGGACCAGCAAAAAGAGCTAGTAAAGTGATTTCATCAATACTTGGAAATAACACTATCATATTAAGTTGTATTTCGTAGATACCTTCCTGAACAATTGCTATAGTTGGAAGAGTTATATTTACATTATTTGATTCTGGTAGAAAAGCATTAAAAGGTATTTGAATATATTTTCCGCCAGGTTGAAAACTTAATATAAAGGGTTCAGTAATATAGATTGAACCTAAGGCAGTCTCAGTTTTAAAAGTAGAGGAATTGTTTTGAGTAGTACAATCTAGATATTCCTTAGAGTCTTTATAATTAAAATATTCTTTCATAATAATTATACCTCTTAAACTTATTTATGAATTAATTTATTCTTCTATTTAAAAGAGAAGAGTTTAGATTAGCTATATTCAAAAAATTAGTTAATATGCTTTATTTCACTTTAATTTAATTAAGAGATATTTTTTAAAATTTAGTATTAACAATCTATATCATATAGCTATAATATGAAAAAATTAATATATTGATTATGTAAATAATTTATAAATCTGCAGTGATTTTATGATATTATAATACTAATATATAGATATATCAGTTCCAAAATTAATATATATGAAAGTAGCTAATACTTTTTAGCATTACAATTAGAACCATTAAATTCACGATTATGGAAATTTCTAAGCAAAAGCTAAGAAATTTAGAATCAATTTGGTTTTGAAGTTATGATTTATATCTTTTTTTAATAAACTCTAGTTTTACTCGTAGAAAGCTTTTAGGATACAATTAATTATAGGATTTTTCGAAATATTTGTTATAATATACATATAACTTTCAACTTATGGAAATTTGAGTTTTATATTATTACATAGATTTTTGTATACATAACAGGAGGAGTTAAGATGTCAATATATACAGCACCATCAAAGGAATTAATGATGAAGTTAAAACCTTACAAAAAATCTACAGAAGATATTAAAGTTTCTAAACCTGCTATGCTTCATGATAGATTGTTTAGAGAAGTAGTGTTTTTTAAAAAGTTTTTTAAAAAATTCAGTAGTGAACCAGAATGCTATATGTACATAGATGAAAATGATAATATAATTGAAGATAAATCTTTATGTGAGAGATTAGGTAAATTGTTTTATTATATGGATATATATCTAAATGAAGAACCAGGAAGTGTTTTGTCGGCGCTTCAAAGTGAAGGGGAAGTAAACAAAAATAAAAATGATTATGAAAAAATGATTCTTGGGCTAGAGCTACTTAAGAAAAAAGAGCCAGAAAATATTGATAATGTTCTTCAAATTATGCAAAAGTTGCCTGCACTTAGAAATAAGAATAATGAAAAATTAAAAATTTTAAAAGATGCTATAGAAGAACAAAAACTTAAGCATGAGTACTTTAATGAAATGATGGCAGAAGTTCTTCAACCATATTATAGAGATGCTCTAGCTGTAAACTATGAGAAGATACTTCTGATAGGTAAAGGAGCAGAGTTCTATGGTGATATTAAAAGAAAAGCAGAGAAAAGAAGAAGAAACTCTAAATTTCTATTTAATACTAAGTATACAGAACATCTAATGAAAGTTCATTACACTATGGGATATTACCAAAACCTATTAAGAGCTTATGGTAATGTAGTAAGCATGAATTATAATCAATATATAAAATTAGTTGACAATGCTGGAAAAAGAGTAGCAGAAGAAAAAATGCAACATATAAGAAAATAGAGAGTTTGGGATATTCATTATTTAGTGAACACTTTTAATTTAAAATAAAAATATATTAAAATATTTTTATTTTAAATTAGCCCCTAGCAATGATTTGCTAGGGGCTAATAAAATATTCTATAAAAATTAATTCTACTACAATAAAATTTTCAATTAATTATCTGTTAAGTCAAGGGCACAGTGATTAAGTAACGTCTATATAAACTGCATCTTCCTCTTTAACAACTCTTATATATTCAACTTCAGGGTCTTCTGTACCTTGAACGTATAATCCTGTATCTTTAAGTTTTTGTACATAATCAACTATTTCTTGAGTTATTTTTTCTCCTGGACATAACACTGGTATTCCAGGTGGATATGCCATTAAGAATTCACCACTTATCATTCCTACGCTGCTTGAAAGTTTAACGGAAGTTTTTACACTATTAAAGGCCTCATTTGGTATTTGTATTTGTTCCGGAATTTGAGGGATATCTATAAAGTCAGCCTTTTTACTTCCTTTTCCATAATATTCAGCGCTTATTTCTCTTAATGCTTTAAATAGTCTTTCCATACCATCCATTGTATCTCCAAAAGAACCAACTATTAGAACATTGTATAAGTCGGATAATTCCATTTGGATATGATATTTATTTGATAAAATCATATCAAGATCGTATCCTGTTATACCTAAATCTCTACAAGTTATAGTAATCTTTGTTGGATCAAAGGCATAGGCACCAGGCTTACCTAATATTTCTTCTCCAAAACAGTAGAAGCCAGGAATTTTATTGATTTCATCACGTACATAATTGCATAATTCAATTGTTTTATCTAATAACTCTTTACCTTCTAATGCAATTTGTCTTCTTGCTGTATCTAAAGATGCCATTAAAATATATGATGGCGATGTTGTGTGCATTAAGTTAAGGACTTGTTTAACTCTTGGAATACTAACACGTTTTGAACGAACTTGCAATAATGAACCTTGAGTTAATGCACCTATTATCTTATGTGTACTTTGAGCACATATATCTGCTCCTGCTTCCATAGCAGAAACTGGAAGATTTTCATTAAAATTTAGATGAGGACCATGTGCTTCGTCCACAATAAGTGGTATGTCATAAGAGTGAACAATATCAGCTATATTTTTTATATCTGTAGCAACACCATAATAGGTTGGGTTTATTATTAAAACCGCTTTAGCGTCTGGATTTTCTTTTAATGTACTTTCAACCGTCTCAGGAGAAACTCCGTTTGCTATACCTAATTTTTTATCTAATTCTGGTTGCATGTACACTGGAATAGCACCAGCTAAAATTATTCCTCCTGTAATTGACTTATGTACATTTCTAGGAATAATAATTTTATCTCCGGCTCCTACTACTGAAAGTATCATAGCTTGAATTGCTCCTGAAGTTCCATGAACAGAGAAAAAACAAGCATCAGAACCATAAGCGTCAGCAGCAAGTTCTTGAGCCTTTTTTATTGGGCCAGTTGGATGATGATAACTATCCACTAGTTTAAATACTGTAACATCAATTTTAAAGGGATTTTCACCCATAAAATCTTTAAACTCTTTATCGACACCTACACCTTTTTTATGACCTGGTACGTGAAAAGGTAAAGTGTCTCTGTTAACATACTCCATTAGGGCATCAAATAATGGAGTTTCATTTTGATTTAACTTATACAATGCAGTATCCCTTCTTTCTACAATAATTTCCTTGTCTTATAAGATTAAATCTTATCATTCGTTCAATTTCATTTAAAACAAATTAATTATAAGACAATAATATGTTAAATGCAATAGATTTTAAGGCTTTATGCCAGTGAAATACAGATAATAATAGAAATTCCCAATATTTAAATATTTTAAAAGTTACATTAAATTTGATATAATATTTAAATACTGAAATTTAATGAAACAAATATAATTATTTTAATTTGTTTCTATATTACTAATATGTTTATTAGGATGGTGGATTATGAGTATAGAGAGTTATTTATTAGAAAAATTGTCTAAAGTATTATTTTTAGAGATAAAAAAAGGAAGTAAAATTAATAATTTTATTTTTGAAGAGAATACTTATTTACCAGTGAGAAGCGAAGCAATTGTGGAGAAAACTAAAGTTGGAGATAATCTTAAAGATATACCTATAAATTTATTTATAGAAGGTATGTTTTATGTATTAGGTAGTGATAAGAATTTTAAATTTAATAAAACTTATAAAAATTTAATAAAAAGTATTCCAGATAGTTTAAAGCTTATAAAAAGTATAATATTTAGAGATATTAAAGAGGAGAAGTACGAGGATGCATATGTCTTAATAAGAGGGCTTATATCTATAGAAAATACAAAAGACAACTATAATAAGGCGTTATTGTTAGTAGATGAAATAAGAAAGAAAAATTCATTATTTAAAGAAGAAGAACTAAATTTGATAGAAGATGGAAAGAATATATCAAATTTTGCAACTCCATATCTATATGAAGCTATTATTAAAAGAGATAATAAGGAGTTAGAAGAAGCATTGTTTTCTATTAATCAATACATTGCATTAGATGGAGAAAAAACCGATGATGTAATAGAATTTAAAGCATCATTAGAGATGGTTACAAGCTATGATAAAGCAAAAGAAATGGTGTATGAATCTCCAAAAGAAGCATTAGAAATACTATTACCATTATTAGAACAATTGGGAGATAGTGCGGAAATATATTACTATATAGCAATAGCTTATAGAGTACTTGAGAACCATGAGAAAGCAATATATTATTTAAATGATTCAATAGCTATAAGTAGTGATTATGTAGAAGTTATAAATGAATTTGGAATTAATTATGCATGTCTAGGAAATTATGAAGCAGCTATAAAGTACTTTAGAAGTGCTTTTGAAGTTACAAAGTCAGTAGAAATATGCACAAATTTAATAATGTGTTATTTAAATATAGGGGATAACACTCAAGCTAAGATTCATTTTGATATAGCCAAAAAACTTGATCCTAATGATGAAGTGTTGAAAGATATAGAAAAAATACTTAAATAATTGGGAACTGACAGTGAAGAATTATTGCTATTTCTTCTTTATGAGAGAAATTTAGAATAGTTTTTTAAAAAAGATCATAGTAGCTTTTCTTAAAAAACTATTTTAAGAAATTAATTTATAAATTAATTTTAAACATAATTGACAATTCTCCATTGATTTAAACAGCTTTAATTTAGAATAAATTTATTTATCTATTTAATGGATTTAATAAAATGATGTCTAAAGTTCTCACAAATATTTTGTAAAAAAGTAGCATTTTCTATATAAATTTAAAGTAGATAGTGGTAAAATGGCTGTAAGGGTCTAAAAAAAATATTGATTTATTATTAAAATGTTGTAAAATGATAAATGGATTTGAACTTAATAAAAGGCTTAGGAAGTGAAATTATGCAAACAGATAAGAGAATAGTTTTAGTAGATATCTTATTTATAGTCCTATCATTGTATATAGCCTTGCTTTTAAAATTTGATTTTAATATCACTCGTAATTATATGGTATTTTTTCAACTATCAGTAGTACCAGTAATTGTATTTACAATCTTCTTTAATAAGTTGTTTAAATTATATGATAATATATGGAAGTATGCTTCTATAGAGGAGCTATTTTCTATAGTATATTCTATAACTTTAACCAATATTGTATTCATATTTTATAGTTATTTTATCAGTTATACATTTTTAAGAAGTCCTTATTACAGATTTCCTATGACTGTACACATAATATTTTGGCTATTAAGTGTACTTAGCTTAGGTGGATTTAGGTTCTTATTAAGGATTATGGAAAATAAAGATAATACAAAATTAAAATACAAAAATATGATAAATGTACTTGTTATTGGAGCTGGTGACGCAGGTGCTTTAATAATTAAAGAAATTAAAAAGCATGCTGATTTAAACTACAATATAATTGGCTTCATTGATGATGATAGTGAAAAAAAAGGAAAGCGTATAAATGGTATTAAAATATTAGGCGGTAGGAAAGATATAATTAAGATATGTGAAGACTATGATGTTAAAGAAATAATATTAACAATGCCCTCATCAGACTTAAAAACTAAAACAGAAATACTTAATATATGCAAGCAAACAAAGTGTAAGCTTAAAACAGTGCCAGGCATATATGAATTAATTGATGGCAATATTAATATTTCTCAACTTAGAGATGTTAATATAGAAGACCTTTTAGGAAGAGATCCTATAAAACTTAACAATGAAAATATAGATAAATATATTAAGGATAAAATTATATTAGTAACTGGTGGTGGTGGATCCATTGGTTCAGAACTATGCAGACAAATAGCGAAGTTCAATCCTAAATTACTCTTAATCCTAGATATTTATGAAAATAATGCTTATGATTTAGAAATGGAATTTAACAGAAACAATCCACAGCTTAAAAAGAAAGTAATTATAGCTTCTGTAAGGGATATAAAAAGATTAAGAGATGTTTTTGAGACTTATAAACCAGATGTGGTTTTTCATGCTGCTGCACATAAGCATGTACCTCTTATGGAAAATAACCCAATGGAGGCAATAAAAAACAATATTATTGGTACTTATAATGTGGTAAAATGTAGTGATGAATTTAAAGTTAAAAGATTCGTTCAAATAAGTACTGATAAGGCTGTTAATCCTACAAATGTAATGGGAGCTACGAAAAGATTTTGTGAACTTATTATACAAGCTTTTGATAAGCAGAGTGAAACAGAATATGTAGCTGTTAGATTTGGAAACGTACTTGGAAGTAATGGTTCAGTTATACCATTATTTAAAGATCAAATTTCAAGCGGAGGACCTGTAACAGTTACCCATCCTGAAATAAATAGATTTTTTATGACAATACCTGAAGCAGCGCAACTAGTTATACAAGCTGGTGGTATGGCTGAAGGTGGAGAAATTTTTGTGCTTGACATGGGTAAACCAGTTAAAATGGTAGACCTGGCTAGAGATTTAATAAGTCTTTCTGGATATAAACCAGATGTGGATATAAAAATAGAATATATAGGTTTAAGACCAGGAGAAAAATTATATGAAGAATTGTTAATGGATGAAGTTGCACTAACATCCACAGAACATAATAAAATTTTTGTAGAAAAGCCGATAGGTACTGATATTGAATATATCGAAAAATCTATTGAGGAGTTTAGAGCATTACAAAATAATAGCAAAGAAGAAATTATAAAATTGTTGGAAGAAAAAGTGCCAACATATAAAAGAAAACAAAGTTAATTTGTAAACTAAGGAGAGAATATTTATGAAGATTAGTTTATTAGATTTACATGCTCAATATAAAACTATAGAAACTGAAGTAAATGAGGCAATAAAAAATGTATTAGAGTCTTCAACATTTATAATGGGACCTAATGTAAAAGAACTAGAAAGTGAAATAGCTAAATTTACAGGTGTTAAGCATGGAATAGCTGTAGCTAATGGTACAGATGCATTAATGCTTACATTAAAAGCATTAGATATTAAAGATGGAGATGAAGTTATTACAACTCCATTTACATTCTTTGCTTCAGCTGAAACTACATCTGTTGTAGGTGCAACACCTGTATTTGCTGATATAAAGGAAGATACATTATGTATAGATCCAGATAGTATTGAAAAATATATAACTGAGAAAACAAAAGCTATTATACCAGTTCACATATTTGGACAAATGTGTGATATAGATAGAATAATGGAAATTGCTAATAAGCATAACCTATATGTTATAGAAGATGCTTGTCAAGCTATAGGAGCAAAGTATAAAGGAAAAAGAGCAGGAACAATAGGTCATGTATCATGCTATTCATTCTTCCCAACTAAGAACTTAGGTGCTTATGGAGATGCAGGAATGGTTGTTACAAATGATGATGAAATAGCTGATAAAATTAGGTTACTAAGAGCTCATGGTAGCAAAGTTAAATACTATCATACAACTATAGGTCACAACTCTAGACTTGATGAAATGCAAGCAGCAGTTTTAAGAGTAAAATTAAAATATATAGAAAAATGGAATAGTGAAAGAAATAAAAAAGCTCATATATATAATGAACTGTTAAAAGATTTAGATTTAGTAACTCCAACTGAAAGAGAAGAGAATTACCATGTATATCATATGTATGTTGTTCAATCTCCTAAGAGGGATGAAATAATAGCACATTTAAAAGCAAATGGAATTTCAACAGGAATCTATTATCCAGTACCTGTTCATGTTCAAGATGTATATAAGCATTTAGGATATACTGAAGGAGACTTCCCAGTATCAGAGGATGCTTGCACTAAGACTTTCGCATTACCATTATATCCTGAAATAACATTAGAACAACAACAATATGTAGTTGATAAGATAAAAGAATTTTTTGATAAATAGAAAGTTACAACAAAAGTAGTCTAATTTTAAATTAGGAGGAAATAAAATGTCAGAGCAATTAAGAGAAGAATTATTACTAAAATTAAAGAATAGAACTGCTAAATTAGGAGTGGTTGGACTTGGATATGTAGGATTACCATTAGCAGTTGAAAAAGCTAAAGCTGGTTATGAAGTAATTGGATTTGATGTTCAAGATAAAAAAGTTAAAATGGTGAATGAAGGACGTAACTATATAGGAGACGTTGTTGATTCAGATTTAGAAAAATTGGTAAAAGAAGGGAAGTTGAAGGCGACAACTGACTTTAGTTTTGTAGCTGATGTTGATACAGTTTGCATAGCTGTTCCAACACCATTAGATCTATATAAACAACCAGATTTATCGTATGTTGTAAGTTCAACTAAGGATGTTGCTAAATACCTACATAAAGGAATGTTAGTAGTTCTTGAAAGTACAACTTATCCAGGAACAACTGAAGAAGTTATAAAGCCAATACTTGAAGAAACAGGATTAAAATGTGGAGAAGACTTTTTCTTAGCATTTTCACCTGAAAGAGTTGACCCAGGTAATAAGGATTTTAACACTAAAAATACTCCTAAAGTTGTTGGCGGATGTACACCAGAATGTACTGAAATTGCTGCCCAATTATACAGAAATGTTTTAGAGGGAGAAATAATGGAAGTTTCATCACCAGCAGTTGCTGAGATGGAAAAAATTCTTGAGAATACATTTAGAAACATAAATATAGGATTAGCAAATGAAATGGCTATATTATGTAAAAGAATGGGAATAGATGTTTGGGAAGTTATAGATGCAGCTAAAACTAAACCATATGGATTTATGGCATTTTATCCAGGTCCAGGATTAGGCGGACATTGTATACCTCTTGATCCGTTCTATTTAGAGTGGAAGGCAAAAGAATATGACTACCATACAAAACTGATAGAAACTTCAGGCATAATTAATGATTATATGCCAGAGTTTGTTATTGAAAATATAATGAATTTATTAAATGGTGATAAAAAAGCATTAAATGGTTCTAAAGTATTACTTATGGGAGCAGCTTATAAAAAGGATATAGATGATATGAGAGAATCTCCAACTCTTAAAGTTATAGAACTATTAGAGAAAAAAGGAGCAGAGGTTATTGTAAATGACCCGTATATACCATCATTTAAACATAAAGGCAAAGAGTATGTTTCTGTAGTATGGGAAAATGAAATTGAAAATGCTGACATAGTAGTTATTACTACTGACCATAGCTGCTACGACTACGAAAGTATAGTTGAAAAAGCAAACTTATTATATGATACAAGAAATGCAACTAAAAATGTTAAAAATAATAGAGAAAAGATAAATAAACTATAATTCTTTTAAATTATAATATTTAGGCATCTTCAAGTTTTTTTCAGATGCTTAGCTAGCTTTAAGTTAGTATGTAAAACTATGGCATGCAATAATTATACTAGGTGTAATTTTGCATGCCTAAATTGTAACTATATTTGATGAGGTGAAGATATGAATAAATTTAAATTTGCTATTATAGGATGTGGAAGAATTTCTTATAAAGGCGTTGAAGCTATAATCAATAATAAAGAGGAAGCTGTACTTGTTGCAACTTGTGATGCTTTAGAAGAAAAGGCTATAGAGAAAAAAGAAGAATACATAAAAGGTATAGGCAGTGACTGTGATGTTAAAGTTTATACTGACTATAAAGAAATGTTAAATAATGAAGACATAGATGTGGTTTATATAGCAACAGAAAGTGGATATCATCCTGAAATAGCTATATATTGCATGGATAATGGAAAGCATGTAATTTGTGAGAAGCCAATGGCACTTTCAACAAAGGATGCAGATGATATGATAGCTGCAGCGAAAAAAAATAATGTTAAACTTAGTGTAAGTCATCAAAATAGATTTAATGCTCCAATTCAAAAGCTTAGAGGCGCAATAGAAGGCAATAGATTTGGTAGATTAGTAAATGGTACTGCAAGAATACTTTGGAATAGAAATATGGGATACTATCAGCAAGCACCTTGGAGAGGTACATGGGAATTAGATGGTGGTACATTAATGAATCAATGTATCCATAATATAGACTTATTACAATGGATGATGGGTGGAGAAGTAGATACTGTTTATGCTCAATGTGATACTTTCCTAAGAGATATAGATGCTGAAGACTTTGGTGCTATAGTTATAAGATTTAAAAATGGTGCTATAGGAATAGTAGAAGGAACTGCTTGTGTATTCCCTAAAAATTTAGAGGAAACATTAAGTATATTTGGTGAAAGTGGAACAGTTTGCATTGGTGGACTTGCGGTTAATACTATAGAAACTTGGAAATTTGAAGATAATATGGGAGAAGAAGCTGAACTTCTTAAGAATCAAGAAGGTGATCCTGATACAGTTTATGGATTTGGACACACATCATTATTTAAAAACGTAATTGATGCAATAAATAATAATACTGAACCATTAATAAATGGCGAAGAAGGTAAAAAAGCTATGGAAATTATTCTTGCAGCTTATAAGTCAAGACTTACTGGATTACCAGTTAAATTCCCAATGGGTGATTTCTCAACTCTAGAAATGAAAGATATAGAAAAAATAAAAAAATAGTTTTAGAAAGTGAGAGAAACTATGAATTATATTTCAGAAAAAAGCAAGCTAGGTTCTAATGTTACTATAGGTAAATTTTCAGTTATTGAAGATGATGTTACTATAGGGGATAACTGTATAATAGGACATAATGTAGTTATACATAGTGGTACAATTATAGAAAATGATGTAAGAATTGATGATAATACAATTATAGGAAAGCTACCTATGAGAGGTGTAAACAGCATATTTAAAGATGAAGAAAAACTATCTCCATCAAAAATTTCTTCTCAATGCTTAATTGGTGCTTCAACTATAATCTATGCTGGTGCAACTATAGGAGAGAAAACTCTTATAGCAGATGGTGCTACAATAAGAGAAAATGTTTCTATAGGAGAAAAAACTATAATAGGAAGAGGCACAACAATAGAGAATTTTTGTAGTGTAGGTAGTAATTGTAAAATACAAACCAATGTATATTTAACCGCTTATTCAGAAGTTGAAGACTACGTATTTATAGCGCCTTGTGTTACAACTTCAAACGACAACTATGCTGCACGTTCTAAAGAGAGATTTGGAAAATTTAAAGGTGTAACAGTTAAAAAAGGTGGAAGAATAGGTGCAGGTGCTGTAATCCTTCCAGGAAAGACAATATATGAAGATGGCTTTGTAGCAGCAGGTGCTCTTGTTACTAAAGATGTAGAAAGAGGAAAAATAGTTGCTGGAAGCCCAGCTAAAGTATTTAGAGATGTACCACAGGATCAATTATTGGAAAATCAATAATTGTTTATTGTGAATTATTAAGATTTATTCAAATCCCTTAGTAAATTTATTTTGCTAAGGGATAGTAATATAATAGAAAGATTTTAATTACATAAAGGAGGGGGAAGTATGACTAAAATTTGTCATATTACAACTGCTCATCCTGTTTTTGATAATAGAATATTTCACAAGCAGTGTAAAACGCTAGCAAATGCAGGTTTTGAAGTATATTTAATTGCAACTCATGATAAAAAGGAAACTATTGATGGAGTAAACATCATTCCGCTACCTAAAAGCAGTAGTAGAATGGAGAGAATGTTTAAGAAGAAAAAATTAGCTTATGAATTAGCATTATCAGTAAATGCAGATATATACCATTTCCATGATCCAGAGTTAATCTCATTAGGAATAAAGTTAAAAAGAAAAGGTAAAAAAGTCATATATGATGTTCACGAGGATGTGCCTAATCAAATTTTAGACAAGGAGTGGTTAGGACCTAAATTCATCAGAAAAATTGTATCTAAAAGTTTTAATATATTTGAAAAAAATAATGCTGAAAAATTTGATGCAGTTATAACTGTAATACCAGAAATTGAAAAGAAATTTTATAAGAATTATAGAACTATAGTAGTTGGAAACGTACCTTCCTTAGAGGTTATAGATAAATCAGAACCTAAAACTTTGGAGAATGGTAAATTTAATGTCATATGTGCCAGTGGGCTTACAAGAATTAGAGGAATAAAAGAGCTTATAGAATCTATAGGATTACTTAAAGGAGAAGTGAGGTTAATTCTTTTAGGGGCTTTTGATGATAAAGCTTTTGAAGATGAATGTAGAAGTCTTGAAGGATGGAAGCATACTGATTATTTAGGTAGAGTATCTGTGAATGAAGTATATTCCTATATGAAATCTAGTGACTTAGGTATGTGTACACTTCATCCAGCAGCAAATTATGTGGTAAGCTGGCCGACTAAAGCCTTTGAATATATGGCTTGTGGGTTGCCTATGATAATTTCAGATTTTCCTTATTGGAAAAGTGTTTTTAAAGATAGTGCTACTTACGTAAATCCGCAAGATCCTAATGAAATAGCTGAAAATATTAAGTTTTATATGGAAAATCCTGATTTAATTAGTGAGATAGGAAATAAAAATAGAAAACTTATAGAAAAGGTTTATTCGTGGGAAGTGGAGAAATTAAAGCTTATAGAACTTTACAATAAACTAATAGAATAGTTTTTGTAAAATGTATAGGGAGATGTAGAATGAAAGTTTTAGTTATATCTCATATGTATCCTAATACTATGAATGAGATGGCAGGGATATTTGTTCATAAACAGGTAAAGGCTTTAATGAATGAGGGATGTGAAGTAAAAGTAGTATCCCCTATTCCTCTAGCTCCTTTTCCGCTAGGATTAATAAGTAGTAAATGGAAAAAATATAGTGAGATACCTAAGAATAGAGTATTAGAAGGTGTAGAGATATACCATCCTAGATATTTAGAGTTTCCAAAAGGAATTTTATTTTCGAAATCTGGATATTTCATGGCTATGGGTATTAAGAGAACTGTTAAGAAAATTATAAATGAATTTAAACCAGATATAATTCATTCTCATGTAGCACTGCCAGATGGTTTTGCAACTATGATGATAAATAAAGAGTTCAAAATTCCTCATGTAACTACCGTTCATGGGCAAGATTTTCAACAGACTATTTGCAGAAGTGTGGATTGCAAAGATAAGCTATTTAGGGTATTAAGTAGCTGTGATAAAATAGTAACTGTAAGTAATAAGTTAAAAAATGTTGTAAGCGAAGAAGAATTTTATGAAAAAATTGAAGTTATACATAATGGAGTGGAGATACCGAGCTTACCTTCTATAGAAGAGAAGAATAAAGAATATATTGAAGTTCTAAGTGCTGGTAATCTATTAAAGATAAAGGGAATAGATTTAAATATAAGGGCTCTAAAAACCTTGATGGAGAAGCATGAAAATTTAATATATACTGTTATTGGTGATGGAGTTGAAAGAGCCAATTTAGAAGCACTGTGCGAGGAACTTAACATAAAAGAAAAAGTTAATTTTCTAGGTAGACTTTCTCATAGCGATACTATGGAACATATGAGAAAATGTGATATTTTTTCTATGCCTAGTTATAGAGAAGGTTTTGGAGTGGTATATATTGAAGCTATGTCTTTTGGAAAACCAATAATTGGAGTGAAAGGTGAAGGCATTAATGATATAATAGAAGATGGTTTTAATGGAATGCTGGCTGACCCTAAAGATGTTTATTCATTGATAGATAGGTTAGATAAGCTTATTAGTGATAAAGGTCTTAGAGAAGTTATTGGTAAGAGGGCACAAGAAAAGGTCATAAATGAATGTACATGGATAAGTAATGCAAAAAAGAATTTAATGTTGTATAATAATCTTTTACAAAAATAATTATAGTAAGCACTTTCATTAAATTATAATATTGCGTTGCGAGTTAAGGAGTGATATATTGAATCAGACAGAGAAGACAAAGGTTTCAATAGTAATTCCCTGTAGAAATGAAGAAAAATATATAGGTGAATGTCTACAATCGATGGTAGAGCAAAGCTATGGAATTGAGAATATTGAGGTATTGGTCTGTGATGGATATTCAGAGGATAATACTCAAAAAATTATAAATGAATTTAATTTAAAATACCCTCAAGTTAAATTAGTGTTAAATGAGAAAAGAGTTGCTCCATCTGCTATGAATTTAGGAATTAAGAGAGCGGAAGGGGAAATAATTATAATTTTTGGTGCACATGCTTATATGGATAAAGATTATGTGAAGCTTTGTGTAGAAAAATTAAATAATGATGAAAGTTTAGCTTGCGTTGGGGGAAAAATAATTAATATTAGTGAAAATGGTATTGCTAAAGCAATTTCATTAGCAATGGCTTCTCCTTTTGGAGTGGGCAATGCATTATTTAGATTTTCTGATAAGGAACAATATGTAGATACTGTTGCTTTTGGTGCTTATAAAAAGAAAATTTTTGATGAAATTGGATTATTTGATGAAGAGTTCGTAAGAAATCAAGATGATGAGTTAAACTTTAGAGTGACTCAAAGTGGAAATAAGATTTTATTATCACCAGATATAATATCTCATTATTATACAAGAGGATCTTTCTCTAAGCTTTGGAGACAGTATTATCAATATGGATTTTGGAAAGTAAGAGTAATTCAAAAACATAAAAGGCCAGCGTCAATAAGACATTTAATTCCTGTATTATTTGTAATAAGTATGATATTAGGAATAGGGTTAAGTCCCTTCTTTAAATTTGCAAGATATGGTTTTGCAGCAGAATTGTTAGCATACTTTTTAGGTGCATTTACTTTTGCTGTTAAAACATCAAAGAATAATTTAAAATATGTTCCTCAAGTAATGTTAACCTTTTTTATACTACATCTAAGCTACGGAAGTGGATTTTTAGAAGGAATATTTGTTTTTTTACTATGTAAGTCAAAAAAGAGTATAGAAAAGAATATTAAAACATCGAGATAGATATATTTTAAAGGAGTGAAGAATAATGTCAAAAACTGAAGTTAGAAAGACTTTTTTACCTTATGCATTACCATTAATTGGAGAAGATGATATAAATGAGGTTGTAGATGCCCTAAAATCAGGATGGATTGCAAAAGGACCTAGGACTATAGAAATGGAAAAAAAATTTGCAGAATATACAGGAGCTAAGCATGCTATTGCTATGAATTCAGCTACAGCAGCGCTACACATAGCTTTAGTAGCTAATGGAGTAGGACCGGGAGATGAAATAATAACAACACCTATGACTTTTTCAGCTTCTGCAAATACTATAATACATACTGGTGCAACACCAGTTTTTGTGGATGTTGATCCAGTTACTTTCTGCATAGACCCAAATAAAATAGAAGAAAAAATTACGGAAAGAACTAAAGGTATAGTACCAGTTCATTATACAGGTCACGCTTGTGATATGGATAAAATATGGGAGATAGCGAAAAAACATAATTTATTCGTATCAGAGGATGCTGCACATGCTGTAGATACTAAATATAAAGGAAAAAGAATTGGTGCAGAAGGACAATGCGCATCCTTTAGTTTTTATGCTACTAAGAATATTTGTACTGGAGAAGGCGGGATGCTTACAACTAATGATGATGAAATAGCAGAAAAAGCTAGAATATTATCAAGTCATGGTATGAGTAAAGCAGCATGGAACAGATATGGAAAAGGTGGCTCATGGAGATATGATATAGAATATCCAGGATATAAATATAATATGTTTGATATCCAAGCGGCATTAGGATTAAGACAACTCGATAAAATAGATGATATGCAAAACAGAAGAATAGAAATTGCAAAAGCATATAATGATGCTTTTGGAGATATGAAGGAAATTATAACTCCAGTGACTAAAGATTACTGTGACCATGCATGGCATTTATATGTTATTGAATTAAACCTGGATGAATTAACTATTAATAGGGATAAATTTATAGAAGAACTGGCAGAAGAGAATATAGGAACAAGTGTACATTTTATACCTGTACATTTAATGTCTTATTATAGAGAAGAATTTGGATATAAAGAAGGAGATTTCCCAGTAACAGAAAATCACTTTAATAAAATTTTATCCTTACCATTATATCCCAAAATGTCCGATGAAGATATAGAAGATGTAATATATGCAGTTAAGAGAATTGTAGATAAATACAAGAAGTAATTCTTTAAAATGTCCCTTACATTTAGTAGGGACACTTTTAAACAAGGTATCTTTAGAAAAAATAATTGTTTTTTCTAAGTAACTAAGAGATTTTAAGTTATAAAGTTGGTGTTTAAATGAGTATTATGTCACAGGTAATATATTTTTTAATATGTACTTACATAGTAGTACTTCCGCTAATTAGTGAAAGTATGGGAAGATTTAGCAAAGCTTCTGATGTATTATTAATATTAATAATACTGCTTTATGTTATTAACATGCTTTTATCTTCAGAAAATAGAAAAAAACTTTGGGAAAATTTAAAAGATTTCTTTTCATCACTTTTAGGAATATCCATGGTATTGCTATCATTTATTATGATATTTTCTATTTCTTATGCTACAGAAAAAGGGTTATCAACTATGGAAACTTTTAGATTTATAACTTATATTGGTCTTATATTTATAATAAAATATGAGGCTAATAGCAAAGAGAGAATTAAAACCATAATTAGATGTTTTTTGTTGACTACAACCTTGCTTTGTATTTTTGGAGTAATTCAATATTTCACTGGAATAGGATTAAATGAGAAATTTACAGGTTTAGAAGCTAGTGGCACAGTAGTAAGAATTACCTCTACTATGCAAAATCCTAATGGATTTGGAGCATATTTAGTATTAGCTTTTTTCCCTATTATGATGTTAAGTTTTAGCACAAAAAATAATAGGCTTAAAGGATTTTATGTAATTCTATCTTTACTTGTATTAATTAATTTATTGCTTACAGCCTCTAGAAATTCAATTATAGGGCTTGTAATTGGATTTGTAGTTTTGGGAATTCTATATAGCTATAAATTTTTATTCTTATTTCTACTTGGTATACCTATATTTTTATTTGATAAATCTCTTTTATCAAGGTTTACAAATATTACAGAAGAGATCCTTAATGGACCTAGGATAAAGTTATGGCAAATTGCGAGAATGATGATAAAAGAACATCCTATATTAGGAGTAGGAAATGGAAACTATGTATCGTTATATGATGAATATGTCAAAAAATATCCCCAATATAAATATCCTGATTATCATAGGTTTAGTAGTCACAACTCCTATTTAAAGGTACAAAGTGAGCTCGGTATATTTGGTATAGCATTGTTTATATCCACATTAGTAGCTTCAATTAAAACTATAATAGGTGTGTATAAAAAATCAAAAGATAAGTATTATAAATTTTTTTATATGGGATTTATGGCATCAGCTGTAGGATTTCTACTTATGAATATGCTTGATAACTTATTTTTCTCACCACAAACAACAACTTATTTTTGGGTATTTATAGGATTAGGAGAGGCTATATTATTGCAATTTAGAAAGCATAAAGTATCTTAACAATTAAAGATTAGGCATGTAAAATAACTATTTAAAAGTGGAATAGATGTTTTGCTAATAGTGAGGATATTAGCGAAATTCATAACCTTAGTATGAGCAAAATATGTAAATATAGAGACTAGTTATTTATTGATGCCTTATTAAATGGAGGAAATGTTAATGCATAATAATGACATTAAAATAGATGTTTATAGTGAGATTAAAGGTAGATCTATACAATTTGCAATTAAGAGATTAATGGATATAATATTCTCTTTGATAGGTATAATTATTTTATCTCCAATATTTTTGATACTTACTATATGGATAAAACTTGATTCTAAAGGGCCAGCGGTTTTTAAGCAAGTTAGGGTTGGAAAAAATGGAAAAAACTTTACAATATACAAATTTAGAACTATGGTGGTTTCAGCAGAAGCTAAAAAAGAATTAGAAATTGATCCAAGCAATATGGATAACTTTGTGTTTCAAAGCAGATCGGATAATAGAGTGACTAAAGCAGGAGCTTTTTTAAGAAAAACTAGTTTAGACGAAATACCACAATTGTTTAATGTCTTATTTGGACATATGAGTTTAATAGGTCCTAGACCAGAAATACCTGATGTGGTTAAATATTACCCGGAAAATTATTATCAAAGACTTTTGGTATTGCCTGGAATAACAGGACTAGCACAGGTAAATGGAAGAGGAGAAATTGAACTCGGAAAAACTATATATTATGATTTAACATATATAAAAAACTTTTCATTATGGTTAGATATAAAAATACTTTTTCAAACGGTGGTAAAAGTATTTAAGAGTGAAGGAGCTTTTTAATTGGAGGATCTAATGGGTATAGAATTATTAAATTACACTATATTTTCAGGATCTAAAAAAGAACTGATTGATTATGTAGTGCAAAAAGATAAAGTAAATATTATTTCTGGTAATCCAGAAATATTAAATTTGGGACTAACAGATGAGGCTTTATTTAGGAGTTTTAATGACAATAATTCTGTAATTATACCGGATGGTATAGGTACAGTAATAGCTTCAAAACTGGTTAAAACTCCTGTAAAGGAAAAAATAGCTGGTATTGAAGTAATGGAAGAATTAATTAGTTATTGTGAGGTTGAGGAAAAACCGGTATACCTTTTAGGAACCTCACAAGAAAATTTGGATGGATGTATAAATAAATTAAAAATAAAATATCCTAGAATAAACATTGTAGGCAGCCATAATGGATATTTTGATATGAATAGTTGTGATCATATTGTAGAGGAAATTAAAAATAAAAGTCCTTATGCATTATTTATAGCTATGGGTGCTCCTAGGCAGGAAAATTTTATAATAAAATATATGGAAGAACTACCTTGCAGTATATTTATGGGTGTAGGTGGCAGTTTTGACGTTATTTCAGGTAAAGTCAACAGAGCGCCTAAGTGGATGATAAATTTAGGTCTTGAGTGGCTTTATAGGACAATAAAAGAACCTTCAAGGATTAAGAGATTAGGTGAAATACCTAAATTCCTTCATAAAGTAATTAAGGTATCTGAAAGGGAATAATAGATTAAAGATGTTAGCATATTTTATATCAGACAAGGCGTCAGGTTCTGCTCATAGTGGAGCTATGGGCTGGTTCTGACAACGCAGTATGATGGAAAATATGCTAACATACTGGTCTATTATTCTTTTGCAGATGCCTTATAGTAAATAATACTATGAAAACTATAATTAAAGAGTATAATAAATATAGAGCAAAAAGGCTCTATATTTTTGTTTATTGATATCAATTTTAATCAAAGAAGAATTGAAAATGGACAATTGATAATTATTGTGGAAATTAGTTTAATCAAAACTAATTTCTTTAACAGATGTTTTATTACCAATACAACTACTAGTTCTTTAATGATTTAGTTAAAAAGTGCAGTTTTAAAATATTTTTTATATAAAATAATTAGTTTAAAAATTCTCATGCTTTGCTGAGAATTCACTATAATTCTCCATTGTCAATCGTCAATTCTCAATTTTATATTAATATAAATTCAAATAATTCAATAGTACAATTGTATAAATGTATAGATTAAATTTGAAAGTGTATATATACAGGAGGTGTTTAAAATAAAAGTACTTCATATTATTTCAGGTAATGACAATGGAGGAGGAGCTAATCATATACTAAATCTTTGCAGTAGTGAAAATAAGTATTTTGACAATATATTAGGTTGTCTTGGAGAGGGATACTTATATAATAGAGTAAAAAATACTGATATGTCTTATAAGTTCTTTAAAAAAGATATTATTAATAAGGAAATTATAGAATTTGTAAATTCTAATAAAATAGATATTGTAAATTTTCATGGAGCTCAACCTTTTTTAATCCATTATTTTATTAGAAGAAAATTAAAAGCTGCTACTACAGCTACAATTCATAGTGATTACAGATATGACTTCTTAAATAATAAAATTAAGTATTATATCTATACCCCTCTTAGTATTTTGGGATTAAAAAGTTTTAATAATTATATTTGTGTATCTCAAAATTTGCTGAATTTATTAGATGAAAAACATTTTATTGGTGAGAAAACCGTTGTGAACAATGGTATTGATATTAAAAAAATATTTTCAAAAGAAGATAAAACTAATATAAGAAAAAAGTTGAATATTATTGATGATGATTTCATTTTTGGTGTAGTAGGAAGGTTTCATCCTATAAAAAATTATATAAATATAATTAAAGCTTTTGGAAAGTTTAGCGATGAAAAATCTAATAGTAAGTTAATCTTAATGGGTGACGGTGGATTAAGAGGGGATATAGAAAAGGTTATAAAAGAGTTAAATCTGAAAGATAAGGTTATTTTAACAGGTTTTATTGATAATGTAACAGATTATTTGTCTATTTGTAATTGTAGCGTAATAGCTTCTTATAGTGAAGGCGGTGCTCCTCCATTAGCTATGTTAGAATCTGCTATAGTTAAAACTCCTGTAATTTCTACTAAAGTAGGAGATTTAGAGAATATTATAAATCCATCCAATGGAATTATAATCAACTCACAAAATGAAAAAGATATTTATATAGCAATGCAGGAATGTTACGATAAAAGAGAGTATTTACAAGCTATGGGAGAAAACATATATAGCTTAGTCCTAGAGAAGTTCACAATAGAAAAATTCTGGAGCAACTATTATAGTTTTTATAAGTCTATAATAGATAATAACTAATTTGGAGTAGGTAAATGAGTAAAAGTAAAATAGTTAAAAGTTCAATTTTTGTAATGATTTTAGTTATATTAGGAAAGTTTTTAGGGATAGCTAGAGATTCCCTTATGTTAGCTAAGTTTGGGGCTACCAGAGAAGCTGATATTTATGTTTGGGCTTTAGGTGTAATATACTTATTTACAAGTATAGGATATGGTCTAAGTACAACTATAATACCTTTTATAACTGAAATGAACAGTGAAAATGAATTAAAGGAAAGAAAAGTTTTTGTAAATAATGTACTTACAGTATCTATGATTTTTACTTTAGCAATAACTATATTAGGCATTATTTTTTCAGATCAAATAGTTTATTATTTCGCAAATAGCTTTACAGTTAATAGAGAGCTAAGTATATTGACTTCTAAAATACTTAGAATAATGTTTTTATCTGTGTTATTTTTAACTCTTCAGGGGGTACTGGCAGGTACGCTTCAAGGACATCAGCATTTTATTGCTCCTACAGCAATGGCAGCAGTAGCAAATTTGGTATATATAATATATTTAGTATTTTTCGTTGATAGTTTTGGAGTTATAGGTTTTGCAATTGCTACAGTAATAGCTTTTATGTCTCAATATTTAATAAATGTCCCTAAATTTATGTCGTTAGGATACAAGTATAGGTTTACCATTGATTTAAAGGATGAGAAACTTAGAAAATTATTAGTACTTATGATACCTATAATAATAAGTACATCTTCAATACAACTGAATTTATTTGTTAATAAGTCTTTTGCAACTTCTCTTTATGAAGGAGCAACAGCTATATTAGAATGTGCCAACAAGTTAACTATGATGACCTATGAGGTTTTTGCAGTAGTGGTATCAATGATTATATATCCTATATTAGCCTCTCATATTTCAGAAAGAAATAACAAGAAGTTTAAAGAAGCATTGAATAAAGGAATTGCTATTATTCTTCTTATAATGATACCTGCAACTATAGGAATTATAGTTCTAAGAGAGCCACTTATAAGTCTAATATATGAAAGAGGAAAATTTACTAATGAAAATGTCAAGTTGGCAGCTAATGCTCTATTATTATACTCACCAGCAATGATTGCTTACGGTGTTAGAGATGTGTTAAGTAGAGGATTTTATTCTATAAAAGATACTAAAACTCCTATGATAAATAGTTTAATAGGTATAGTCCTAAATTATTTATTTAGTTTTATCCTATATAAAAGAATGGGAGTAGAAGGATTAACTCTTTCTGCAAGCTTATCAGCAATAATTACAGCGATAATATTAAGTAGAGCCTTAAATAAAAGGTTCGAAGGGCTAGGCATGAGTAGTATAATTGTAGATACGATAAAAATATTGATATCTTCAGTGCTGATGGGGATATTAGTGTTATTTAGTAGTACATATTTAAAAGGTATTTTTACAGTTGCTAGGTTAAGTGATGCTATAACTATATTAGCTTCTACATTAATAGGAATTACATCTTATGCAGCATTTTGTTATCTATTAAAAATACAGGTATTTATAGATTTTCTAAATCATTTTAAAGGAAAAGCTAAAAGTTCTTAACTATTACATTATTTTTATAAAAACACACATAATAAAATTAAGGAGTGTGATTTTTATGGAATTTTATGATGTAATAAAAGAAAGAGTTAGTGTAAAAAAATATAAAAATAATGAGGTGGAAAAAGATAAGCTGCTTAAGATGATAAATTCAGCTATGAGGGCTCCATCGTGGAGAAATAAGAGCTCATATAAACTTATAATAGTAAAAGATGAAGTATTAAAAGAAAGAATATCAGAAGCTATATTAAATAGTGGAAATGAAGCAGCTAATGCAGTTATTGAGGCACCTATAGTAGTTGTATTTATAGCTAATCCAGAAGAATCTGGAGAGGTAGATAATAAAGAATTTTATTTAGTAGATGCCTCTATTGCTATGGAACATTTTATTTTAGCTGCTACTGCTGAAGGATATGGAAGCTGTTGGGTCGCAGCATTAGATGAAGATAGGATAAAAGAGGCACTTGAAATACCAAATAACTTTAGAGTTATTGCTTTAACGCCTATAGGTAAAAGTGACGAACAAGTAAAACATAATGATAAAAAAGATATAAATGATTTTGTATTCTTAAATAGTTTTAATAATCCATATACAGAAAATATTTAATAAAATAAATGACCATAGCAATATATGGTCATTTTATTTTAATTAAAAATTAAGAATCAAAGTTACGAATTATGGTTAAAACTCCGCAGTCAAAACTTTTAAAGTTTTTTAGAATAAATTTTATTTTAGAAATTCGCTAAGGGTGAATTTCTTCGTAAATAATAAAATATTAGATTATAATTTTACTTTTTTACAAAAAGGTTTATAATAATATTTTGTAAAAGCACATTAATTCATATTCCTAATTATCAATCTTTTAATATTATCTTTTATTAAAGGAAAGTATTAAATATAGTATTAAAATATCAATTAAAAGTATTAATTTTTGTTTTGAATTTTAATATGGTATAATTTAATTGGTTTTTTTAAAACTCCATACCAATTAGGTTATAAAATCTTTTAAAAAATAAGTAATTATAATCGGAGGTTATTATGAAAGATTTTTTTAAAAAATATAGTAAGTACATAATATTTACCCTTGTGGTTTTATTAGGTTCATTTATGTACAGAATTCTTGTTGAGGGCAACAAAGAGGAAAGAGTAATAATACCAAAAGAAATGGAAGGAAGAAAAGTAGTTAATTTTTGGATGATGACTGCAACGGATTCTCAATTAAGAGAAAACCAAATTAATAAATTTAATGCCAGTCAAGATGAAATTTATGTAAGATTTCAATACTTTAAAGATTTAGATTATGTTAATAGATTAAAAGTTTCATTATATTCTGATGATGGACCAGATATATTTCAATATGGTTATACAGAGTTAATTAAAAATGATAAAATTGCTAATCTAAAAGACTTAAATTTAGACTTAAATAAAGTTGGAGAGGATAAATTATTTTACTATGATAAAAATCCTATAGGAATAAAACTATCTGGTAATAATGTGAAACTAGCTTGGAATAAAGAAATATTCAAAGAATGTGGATTAGATCCAGAAAGACCTCCAAGAACTTGGGATGAGGTAATAGAGTATTCATTAAAAATAAAAGAGAAAAAACCTGATATAATACCTTTTCAATTTCCATTTGGTAAATACGCATCAATGAAAGCTGTTATAGGTGTACCAAGTTTAGTTGATGGAAATATTTATACAAGTTTTTGGGACTATAAACAAGGAAAATATGATTTTTCAGCTTCTAAAAGAATACTGGAAGTTTATAAAAAGATGTATGATTTAGAGATAATTCCAGAAGATTTTATGGAAAAAGATAAAAAGCAAGTGAGAAATGATTTTTATTTTGAACAATCTGCTATGTATCTTTCTACTTTTGAAGATAAAAATAATTTTTACAATGCTCAACCACTAAGTTTTGAGATTGGAGTAGAGGATATACCTAAATTCAATGTCAATGATAAATCTGTAAGACATTATATAGATCCTTTTACATATATAGTTGTAAATAAAGAAACTAAGGAAAAAGACGCAGTTGAAGAAGTCTTACAATGGATAGTAAGTGATGAGGTTAATAGCGAAATAATGCAGTTAAATAAAGGATTACCATTGTTACTTGACAATAAGGATGTAAATTTAGGAGATAATCCGCTAAATAAATATAACAATTCAGATAACTATATAGTTGAAAAGTATGATCCAACTGTATTTATAACTTATAGTCAAACAGGAACTTTAGACGAGCTTTACGCTGCTATAACAGGAAAAAGATCTATAGATGAAGTAATAAAAAATTTAAATAAATATTATGAAGAATTTTATAAATTTGAAGTTGAGAAAAATAAGTTTAACTTTGATTTATATACAGATAAGTAGGAAGGTGTAGTTATGGACGTTAAGAAGTTAATAAATAAATATTATAAATTAGGATTAATTTCACTTGCTTTATCGATAGTTCTAGCCCTTCCTATAATGATCCAATATGGAAAAAAGGACGCTATCATGTTTGTAGGGTCAGCCTTTTTCCTTGTGCTAGAAATACTATTACTATTTAAAGATAAAAGATTATCTATTCTACTATTTATTTTATCTTTCCCAATCTTAGTAATTGCTCGTAAGTTTTGTTATTTTAACTTATTTATATTTAAAATAACCTTTGAAACCATTTATATTTCTATAGCTTTTATTGTTAGCTTTAAGGAGATAAAAAATATCATCTTACGATTATTACAGAATAAAAAGAGCTTAAATTTTAAATTTATAATATATACAATAATTTTTCTAATACTAGCAGTAAATAGTAGTATATTTTCTCATAATGTATTAAATAGTGCTGCTAATGTTTATATAAGTATTATAATACCTATTGCATTTATACTTGTAGTACTTGCTAATCTTTCAAAGAGTGATAAGTATTATGTTTATTATGCATTGATAGCAGGGCTAGATTTTAGCTGTTTATATGGCATAGCCCAGATGAGAGGAGTATCCTTTTCTCAAGTTAAGTATCATAGATTATATTTAACCTTTGGATACCATAATGTTAATATTTTTTCTGCTGTATTAATACTCATATTACCGCTTCTTTTTGAGATGATTTTATATAAGAAAACTACTATAAAGGAAAAAATATTTTTATTTATATCTTTTGGATTATTTTCTTTAGCTACCTATATGACCTATTCAAGAGGAGCATGGCTTTGCTATTTAATATCTATTGGAATTATATTTATAAGTAAAAAATATAAATATGTAGCTTTATTAGAGTTATTAGCAATACCTATAGCTTTTAAGCCTGTAATGTCTAAGATATTAACTAGGGGTTATGTAACAACAAGTTTTTTTATGAGTCAATCAAATATGGCAAGGATACAATCTTACTTCACTTCTTTTGTAATGATGGTAGCACATCCTTTTGGGATTGGTGGAGGAAGCTATGGTGATATGTACTTAAAATATGCGGAAAAGGGATATCTTAATATGCCTGATTTGATGAGAGCAAACCTTCAAGTAGCAGATTACTCATTAGAACATGCCCATAACTTATTACTTCAAATAGGGGTGGAATATGGGATAATAGTTATGATTTTATTTATAGTCATAATTGTAAATAGATTATCTGCTGCTTTAAAAGATTATGAGCATAATAGAGGGATTTTTGCTGCTATAATTGTATTTATAATTATATCAGTACTTACTGGAGGAGAATTTGATCATAAAGGAGTTATAACTCCTACATTAATATTATGGTTATTGTTTGGAATGACTATATTAAATCCAAAGAAGGATGAACGAAATACTAACAAGTTAAATGCAAAAAAATAATGATATTAATAAAGTTATTTATTGAGGTGCATGGATACTAAGTATCTATGCATTTTTTAATTATAGTAATTCTAAAAAACATACTTAATTTTTAAGTATGTTTTTATTTTTTACAAAAGAATATATTTTAATTTATCGAAGCTTATTTAAATATATAAAATTATGATAAATATATTTAAAAACACAATTAATACTAGAAATTTTGTTATATAATAATAAGTTTTATTAAATATATAATTAACTTTAAAAATACTGGCAAGAAAATAGCGAAAAATGCGGAATTTTATATTTGTTAAAATATTGACTTTAAAATTATGGTAATATATCATATAGATATAAATGTATAGAAAATTAAAAATATTAAAAATATTTAATAAAATATTCACTATATTTAAAAAATGTAAGAAATAAATATTTAAGTATAGGTTAAAAAAATAATAATTGTGTTCATAAATAAGCTTAAAATACAAATTATACATATTAATTTATTTCATCTTAGTATTCTTATGTACTTTATCTTATACTGAATTGCCGGAATCTAGCATAGTACTACTATTTCTATAACCTAACTTTTCGTATGACAGAAAACAACCTAAAAATTTTAAATAACTATTTTAGATGGTTAAGGATTTTGTTGAATAATTTTATTATCAATGGAAAATTCCGTTGATGAAATTTATTTAAATTTTATTTTTATCATAGGGGGATATATTATGAAAAATAAGAGGTTATTATCAACAATTTTATTTACAACAATGGTATCTTCAATGTTTTTTTCTGCTTGTAGCGATAAAAGTGCTGATAAGGAAAAAAAAGATGGGGAATCATTAACAAGTAAAGAAGAAATAAAAATGGATAAGGAACAGTACTTACACTTTTTATTAGGAGCTGAACCAAAAACATTAGATCCAGCAAAAGTTTATGATATTTATTCTTCACAAGTGCACGTAAATATAATGGAAGCATTAACTAGATTAGAAATTGATGGAAATGGTAAAGAGGTTATAAATCCTGGTGCAGCTACAGAATGGTCATTATCTGATGATGGTTTAACTTGGACCTTTAAATTAAGAGAAATGAAATGGAGTGATGGAGTAGATGTTACTGCTAATCAATTTGTATACGGTATATTAAGAACATTAGCAGCAGATACAGCATCGCCTTGTGGATATTTGCTATATCCAATAAAGAATGCAGAAGCTTATAATGGAGGTAAGGCAAAAGCAGGGGATGTCGGAGTAAAAGCAATAGATGAACATACTTTAGAAATAAAACTTGAAGATCCATGTGCACATTTTTTAAATTTGACTTATTCAAAAATTATGGAGCCACAAAGAAAAGACATAATCGAAAAGCATGGAGATAGATATGGTTCAGAAGTAGATAGCATGGTATTCTGTGGACCATTTATAATGAAAGAGTGGATACACAATAATAGAATAGAATTAGAAAAGAATCCTACTTATTGGGATTCAGATGTGGTTAAACTTGAAAAAGTAAAAATGAAGGTTATAAAAGAAGAAAATTCTAGAATGAATGAATTATTTAACGGTTCTTTAGATATGGGGGGAGTAAGCAAAAAAGAGTGGATAGATAAGTTTGATGCTACTGGACAATTTGAAGTTAAAAAGAGCTATGATACTTCTGTGTGCTATACATTTTTTAATCAACAGGATAAATATTTTAAAAATGCAAAGATTAGAAAAGCATTTTTATTGGTAGATGATAGAGAAGGAGCTGTAAAAGCTTTATATAGAGATTTAGCAGAACCTTCTTATGCTTGGGTACCGCCAGCAGTTCAAGTTGGGAATGATGAATTTAGAACAAAAACAAATTATAGGCCGGTGGATGAACTTAAGAAGGAAAATCCAGATGCTAAAAAGTTATTAATAGAAGGTCTAAAAGAAGAAGGATTGAACCCTGATCCATCTAAGCATACAATAAAATTACTTCAATCAGGAACAAGTTCTAAAGACAAAGAGTTTGCAGAGTTTAGCCAACAAAATTTTCAGTCAACATTAGGAGTAAAGATAGAGTGTGATTTTGTTGAATGGCCAATATTTCAAAAAAGAACAGGGGAAATGGATTATCAGCTAGCCTCTCAAGCAGTTTTTGCAGACTATAATGATCCTATGACTTATTTTGATATGTGGATGTCAATGGCTACCACTGTTCCAACAGGATGGAAAAATGAGAAATTTGATAATATAGTAAAAAAAGCAGGAAAAAGTATGGATAATGAGGAGAGAATTAAATTATTTAATGAAGCAGAAAAAATCTTTATATATGATGATGCAGTTATAAGTCCAACAGTTTGGAGATTTAAAAATACTTATGTACGTAAGTATGTTAAAAATTATATGTCGCCAACCTTTGGTTCACTAGATTTGAAAAAAATATATACAGATGGAAGAGAAAAATAGTTATTAATAACAAAGCGCAGTTTGTACTGCGCTTATTTTAATTTGAAAATATGCTTACTGCTTACTATAGAGAGGTAATTTTAAAATCACTATACAATTGAGAATTGATTATTAGCAATAAATAATCCATAAACTTCTACTTTATAGAGAAAATTTTAAATGAATTTCTTTTTTTAATTACACAATAATTTTTTACGATAACTTTATTTTGTAAAAGATAAAATTGTAAAGGTATTTAAAATACTGGATTTTAATAATATAATAAATATTGTTGTATTTAATTATTCATATATTTTTAAATTTAATGAATTATTTATATATCTTATAAGATACATTATTTAAGATATATGATGATAAAACTAAGGAGGAGAATATGAAAAACATACATGGCATACTTTATATTGTATTATCAGCAATAGCTTTTGGAATAATGCCTATACTTGCTAAATTAGCTTATAGTGGAGGCGCAAATGTACAAACAACTTTATTCTTAAGGTTTTCCTTTGCAACTTTAATGTTATTTTATTATATAAAAAGCAAAAAGATATCTTTAAAGCTTGAAAAAAAACAATATGCACTTTTAATATTTTTAGGGGTAGCTGGATATTCTTTAACATCAATGATGTTATTTTTATCTTATAATTATATATCTGTAGGTATGGCTACAATGATAATACATAGTTATCCAGCAATAGTTACTTTTTTATCTTTTGTATTTTATGGAGAGAAATTAAGTTTAAAAAAAATACTCTGTCTTATACTTTGTATTTTAGGAATATTTATAATGGTAGATTTAGGAGTAGCTACCTATGATGTAAAAGGAATTTTACTAGCTTTAATATCAGCTATAGGATATTCTTTTTATGTATTAGGAGCATCTCATAAATATATCAAATCAACAAATAACTATGTTATTACTTTTTACATATCACTAGTATCTGCTATAAGTATATTAGCTATAGGATTACCAACTCAAACTATTAATTTAAATATAAAGTTCTATAGTTTAGTAGCAATACTGTTATTAGCCTTTATATCTACAGTTATAGCACTTATGGCATTTTTACAGGGAGTTAAAATTATTGGACCTTCTAATGCCTCTATATTTGGAACATTAGAACCTATTGTTACTTTAGTATTAGGAATACTGATATTAGGAGAAGGAGTACAATTTAAAACCATATTAGGAAGCATACTGATAATTATATCTATGATTATATTAGCAAAGGAATAATTTAAATAAAATGAATAATAACTCACTATATTTTAATATTTTAAAATATAGTGAGTTATTTTAATTATATATTAAACAAAAATGTTTACAAAGAATAAATATTTAAATATAATAGCATTAAAGGGGGGAGTTATATAATCATAAACTATAATAGAAAAATTTATAATAAAATATCATGTTATTATTTGAGATTTCTCATTGAGTAAAGACAAATTTTAATCATATATTGCTTTACATAATTTGTTGTAACTAAAGTGCTTAATGGGGCTAATAAAATGAAAAAAAATTATGGTATTTTATATGTAGTAATGTCAGCTACTTTTTTTGGAATCATGCCAATATTAGCTAAAGTAGCTTATAGTGGAGGGGCAAATACTCAAACTACATTATTTTTGAGATTTTCTTTTGCAGCTATAATATTATTTCTTTACTTAAGATTTAAAAAGATATCTATAAAACTTAAAAAAAATCAGCTTATTTTTGTATTTGTTTTGGGCATTATTGGATATACCATGATGTCAGTATTACTTTTTATGGCATACAATTATATGTCAGTAGGAATAGCAACAATGACTTTATATATTTATCCTGCCATAGTAACAATTTTATCTTCAGTAATATATAAAGAAAGAATTAATGCAAAGAAAATAATATGTTTATCCTTATGTATAATAGGAATATTTATAATGATAGATTTAGGTAGTGCTAGTTTTAGTATAATAGGAGTTATATTATCTCTATTAGCTTCATTATGCTATTCATGGTATGTATTAGGAGCATCTAGTAATTATATAAAATCAATAGATAGTTATGTTATGAGCTTTTATGTATCATTATCATCAGCTTTAGCTACTTTCGTAATAGGATTAATTACTAACAATTTAAACTTTCATATAAAAGCTTACGGATTAGTTGCCATAGTTATAATTGCATTTATATCTACAGTAGTTGCATTGATGGCATTTTTGCAGGGGGTTAAAATAATTGGTCCTTCTAGTGCAGCTATATTTGGTACTTTAGAACCTATTGTTAGTTTAATATTAGGTGCATTAATATTAGGTGAAGCGCTAACTTTTAAAACTATGCTGGGAAGCTTTTTTATAATAACATCTATGGTTATATTAGCTAAAGAATGAGGGATATTAAATTAAGTGTAAAATTTATTTAAAAACTATTAAGGTATTAAGAATAAAATTTTTACCATAACTCTTTATTTTGTTCTTATTTTTAGTTACTGTGATTTTGTCACAGTTCTTTTACTTTATTGTGGTAAAGTTATAATATATTAAAAATATTCAGAATATTTTTATTTCATTTATTTAAAGGTTAAATCAATATTATAAAGAATTATATGTAATAAGAATATTCTTTATAAAAAAGGGGGCAAATATATGAACAAGGTTATCATAGACGGAAATAGTTTAACACTTCAACAAATAGTGGACGTAGCTAGAAATAATTATCTAGTAGAGCTTAGTGAAGAAGCAAAAGTAAGAATTAATAAATCTAGAGACATAGTTGATAGAATTGTAGAAGATGATAAGGTTATATATGGAATAACTACAGGCTTTGGAAAATTTTCTGATGTTACAATTTCAAGAGAAGATTCCAAAAAATTACAAAAAAACTTAATAATTTCTCATGCCTGTGGTTTTGGAGATAACCTTGAAACAGAATATGTTAGAGCAATTATGCTTTTAAGAGCTAATGCACTTTCAAAGGGATACTCAGGGATTAGACTATCTACATTACAAACATTAATAGATATGCTAAATAAAAAGGTACATCCTTCTATTCCAGAAAAGGGTTCCTTAGGAGCGTCAGGAGATTTAGCACCGCTTTCTCATATGGTCCTTCCTATGCTTGGTGAAGGAGAAGCTGAGTATGATGGAGAAATACTATCAGGTAAAGAAGCAATGAAAAAAGCTAATATTGAAATTATTGAGCTTACAGCAAAAGAAGGATTAGCACTTATAAATGGAACTCAGGTTATGAACTCTATAGCTTCTATTGGAATTTATGATGCAATAAATCTAATGAAACTAAGTGATGTAGCAGCAGCTATGACATTAGAAGCACTAAGAGGAATTAAAGATGCCTACGATAAAAGAACTCACTTAATAAGAAATCATCAAGGACAAATTATTACTGCAGAAAACATATTAAATTTAGTTGAAGACAGCACATTGATAACAAGCCAAGGAGAAATAAGAGTACAAGATGCGTATACTTTAAGATGTGTACCGCAAGTACATGGAGCAAGTAAAGATGCTATCAGATATATACAGAGTGTAATAGAAACAGAAATTAATTCTGTTACAGACAATCCAATTGTTACAGAAGAAGGAGATGTAATATCAGGAGGAAATTTCCATGGACAACCTCTTGCTTTAAGTTGTGACTTTTTAGGAATTGCTGTAGCTGAAATGGCTAATATATCAGAAAGAAGACTTGAGAGATTAATAAACTATCAACTAAATGATTTACCACCATTTTTAGTTAAGCATGGCGGACTAAATTCAGGATTTATGATTGCGCAATATGCGGCAGCAGCATTAGTTTCAGAAAATAAAATATTAGCTCATCCAGCTAGTGTAGACTCTATACCTTCTTCAGCAAATCAAGAAGATCATGTAAGTATGGGAACTATCGCTGCAAGAAAAGCAAGAGATATAATAAAAAATACTCAAAGAGTCTTAGCAACAGAGGTTTTAGCTGCTTGTCAAGCAATAGACTTTAGGGAAGGCTTTACTTTAGGTAAAGGAACTAAAGAATGTTATAAGACAGTTAGGAAAGTTACAGATTTTATTGATAAGGACGTTGTTATGTATAAAGAATTAGACAAAGTTTTAGAAATTATTGTTGACAATACAATATTAGACAAAGTTGAAAAAGTAGTAAAAATAAATTATTAAAATATTATTTATTACATAGGGAGGGAGATTTTTATGGCAAGAATTATTGAGTGTATTCCTAACTTCAGCGAAGGAAGAGACAAAGAAAAAATAGAAAAAATCATTGATACTGTAAGAGGAGTAGAAGGTGTAAAATTACTAGACTATTCTAGTGATGCAGACCATAATAGAACTGTTGTTACACTAGTAGGTGAACCAGCGGCGGTAGAAAATGCTATTATTAATATGGCAGAAAAAGTTTATGGGCTTATAGACATGAGTATTCATCATGGTGGACATCCTAGAATGGGGGCCTTAGATGTAGTACCATTTGTACCTATTAGTGATGTGTCAATGGATGAATGTGTGGAGATAGCTAATAGAGTAGGTAAAGTTATAGGAGAAAGATTCTCAATACCTGTTTATTTATATGAAAAAGCAGCATCTGCTTCACATAGGGAGAATTTAGCGACTGTTAGAAAAGGTCAATATGAAGGATTCTTTGAAAAAATTAAAGAAGAAAATTGGAAACCAGATTATGGTCCAAATGAAGTAAATGTTAAAGGTGGATGTGTTGCAATATCTGCTAGACAGCCTTTAGTAGCCTTTAATGTTAATTTAGGTACAGATAACTTGGAAATTGCAGATAAAATTGCTAAAACTATAAGACATTTAGGTGGAGGACTAAGATTCGTTAAAGCTATGGGAGTTATGCTTGAAGAAAGAAACATAGCACAGGTTTCTATGAATTTAGTTAACTATGAAAAAACAGCAGTTTACAGAGCTTTTGAAATGGTTAAAATGGAAGCAAAACGTTATGGAGTACCTGTAATAGGTAGTGAGGTTATTGGACTTTTACCTATGGCTGCATTAATTAATAGTGCAGAATACTATTTACAAATAGAAAACTTCTCTATGGATCAAATATTAGAAAAAAGAGTAAGTGAATAGAGTTAAAGAGGGAGGTACTTCATGTCAATCATAATAAAAAATATTGACTGTTTAGTAACTTGTGAAGGTAGCTATAAAAAAACTAAAGAAGAAATGAAAGACGCTAAAATCATAAATAATGGTTATGTTGTAATTAATAATGATATAATAGTTGAAGTTGGAACTGGAGATGGATATAATAAATATTTATCAGAAAATCATACCATTATTGATGGAAAAGGTAAAACTGTAACTCCAGGACTTGTAGACCCTCATACTCATTTAGTGTATTCAGGATCAAGAGAAAGAGAACTTCCACTTAAATTAAACAAGGTAGGATATATTGAAATATTAAAAAGTGGTGGTGGTATATTAAGTACTGTTGATAGTACTAGGAGAGCTTCCTTTGAACAGTTAGTGGAAGAGAGTAAAGCTAGATTAGATATAATGCTAAATCATGGTACTACTACTGTTGAAAGTAAATCAGGATATGGATTAGATTTAGAAACAGAAGCTAAGATTTTAAATGTAAATAAAGAGCTTAATAAAATTCATCCTGTGGATATAGTATCAACTTTTATGGGTGCTCATGCTATCCCTAAAGAATATGCGGGAAAAAGAGCTGAATTTATAAAAGTAATTAAAGATATGATTCCATATATTAAGGAGAATAATTTGGCAGAATTCATAGATTGCTTTTGTGAAGAGGGCGTATTTACTACAGAAGAGTGTAGAGAAATACTCTCCTTGGGAAGAGAGTATGGATTGATTCCTAAAATTCATGCAGATGAAGTGGAATCTGTAGGGGGAGCTGAACTTGCAGGAGAAATAAAGGCAATCTCTGCAGAACATCTAATTGCTGCAAGTGATGAAGGGATAGAAGCACTAGCTGATAATGGAGTGGTAGCAGTATTACTTCCATCAACTGCCTTTTATTTAATGCTTGGAAGATTTGCAAGGGCAAGAGAAATGATAGACAAAGGTGTTTGTGTAGCATTGGCTACAGATTGTAATCCTGGTACCTCACCAACAGAATCTATGCAAACTGTAATGACTTTTGCTTCTTTTGGAATGAGAATGTTCCCAGAGGAAATTATAAATGCTATGACTATAAATGCAGCAGCTTCTATGAATAGAGAAAAGGAAATAGGGAGTATTGAAGTAGGAAAAAAAGCTGATATAGTTATTTTTAATGCTAGAAATTTAAATTATTTAATATATCATTTTGGAATAAACTCTGTATATAAGGTTATTAAAAATGGTAATATTGTAGTGGAAAACTAATATAGGAGCGTGATATATATGTTAGAAAAGAAAACAGTTAGAGAATTTATAGAAGAATTAGCGTCATCATCACCAGCACCAGGAGGTGGAAGTGTATCTGCAATTTCAGCTTCATTAGCATCAGCATTAACTTCTATGGTATGCAATTTAACTGTAGGTAAAAAGTCTTATAATGAACTTGAAGAGGATAAGAAAGCATCTATAGATGAAACTTTAAAGGCTTGTGAAGAATTGAAATTTAAATTCTTAGATTTAATGAATGAAGATACAAAGGTATTTTTAGAACTTATGAAAACTTTCAAGATGCCTAAGGATACTGAAGAAGAAAAGAAAGTTAGAAGTGAAAAAATACAATTAGGTTATAAGAAATCATTAGAAGTACCACTATCAACTGCTAAAGCGGCTTTTGAATTATATAAACATATATTAATAGCTGCACAATATGGAAATAAGAATGCAGTTTCTGATGCAGGAGTTGCTGCTCTTATGACTCAAAGTGCTATTGAAGCTGCTATATTAAATGTAAAGATTAATATGTCATCAATAAAAGATGAAGAATATAAAAGTGGTATAGAAAAAGATATTGAAAACATAAGTAGTGAAGGTACTAGACTAAAAGAAGAAATATTAAAAATAGTTAATAGCAAAATATAGTGGAATATGCCAAAACACATTAAGTGTTTTGGCATATTTTTTTCTTAAGAGAAATAATTCTCTTTATTTCTCTTAAGAAATTAGTTTAATAAATTAATTCTTTATCTTTAATCTTTAATTTTTAAATAAGATTTTTAGTATCTTTGTGTATTTGGTTATATTAGTTAGATTATTGCGATAATTTGTTTCTTTATATAATATAAAATATATAACCTACTTTGACTAAATATATAGTATAAAAAAATATTATAAAGAAAATACCATAATTTTGTCCATTACAGTAAAAATATGGTTTAAGTAAAAAAATTTATATGATATACTAAAATAAACAATTAAAATTAATTTCTAAAGGGGGGTAAGTGTGGTGGAGGTTTTTAGGGGAAAAATAAAAGAGTTATATATTTTATTATTAAATCCTATAGATGCAATGTTTAAGTTGATTGCAATTGAGGCTCTTAAAAAAGAATTCAAAATACAAGATAATAAAACTATAGGTGAATATTATTATGATTCATTAAAAACTAATAAGGAAAAAGGAATAGTATATACTCCTTATCCTATAGCTAAGTATATTGTAGAGAATACAGTTACTAGTGTGGATATAATTAATAATCCATTTATAAAGATTATTGATCCTGCTTGTGGTGTAGGAAATCTATTAATTCCTTGTTTTTTACACCTTGTAAATCTTTATAAAGAAAATCTTAAAGAAATAAATATGAAAAATAAACTAAAGCTTAAGGAAGAAGATATAAATAATCACATTATAAAAAATAATATTTATGGCTTTGACATTGATACCATAGCTATTCAAATCCTTCAAATTGATTTGTTTTATCATAGTAACTCTAATATTAGTTATAACTTGATTAATGAAGATTTTCTTTTGTGGAAAGAGGATAATAAGTTCGATATATTTATAGGAAATCCCCCTTATGTTGGACCAAAATTTATAGATAAAGATTATTCAATAGTATTAAAAGAAAAATTTAAGGAGATTTACAAAGATAAAGGCGATTTGTCCTATTGTTTTTTTAAAAAAGCATTGGACACTTTAAATAATAAAGGACAAATTTCATTTATAACTTCTAGATATTTTTTAGAGTCTTCTAGTGGTAAAGAGCTTAGAAAAGCGTTAAATGAAAATACTCATATTAGAAGAATTATTGATTTTTATGGAATAAGACCTTTTAAGGGAGTTGGAATTGATCCAGTTATAATATTTATGGAAAAGCATAAAGGAAGTTTTGGAGAGGTTGAAGTGATAAAACCACTATCTGACAAAGGTAAAAAAAATGATAAGTTTTATAGTTCTTTATTCCTAAATGAAGGAGAAGAGTATAATAGATTCTATATTAAACAATCTACCCTTCAAGGAGAAAGATGGATACTTAGAAGCCTTGAGGTTAAAAATATTATAAAGAAAATTGAGAATAAGTGTAATGTGAAATTAATAGATATTTGCACAAGTCATCAAGGAATTATTACAGGATGTGATAAAGCTTTTGTTGTAAAAAATGAAATAATAGAGGATGAAAACTTAGAAAAGGAACTTTTAAAACCATGGATAAAAAGTAGTTTTATAAAACAAAATCAAGTTAATAGACAAAATTCTTTTATAATTTACTCAGATTTAATTGAAGATGAAAGTAAATATCCTAATTGTATAGAACATATATCACCTTATAAAGAAAAACTCAGTAGTAGAAGAGAATGCTTAAGAGGTGTAAGAAAATGGTATCAACTTCAATGGGGAAGAAATAAAGAAATATTTGATGACTATAAAATAATATTTCCTTTTAAAGCTTCTAGTAATAAGTTCTCTTTAGATTTTGACAGTTATTTTAGTGCAGATGTATATGCATTAAAGTTAAAAGAAAAAAGTGAGTTTACCTATGAATTTTTATTATTTATATTAAATAGTAAAATTTACGAGTTTTATTTTAAAACTTTTGCTAAAAAATTAGGAGAAGACTTATATGAATATTACCCTAATAATCTTATGAAGTTATTAATTCCTCCAATAAATGAAATATCTACTTATTGTGAAGAAGAATTATATAAGTATTTTTTACTTACAACAGAAGAAATAGAATTAATTAATCAATCAATATAGTAAAGTCCTATGTGCTTTAAGTAGTGCATAGGATTTTTACAATGCACAATTCACAATTGTGGATATTTCTCAGCGATTGCTGAAAAATTTTAAATTAATTCTTTTTTGAAGTTACATAGTAACTTCTTTCGCACAAGAGCTAGCAATTGTATTGCTAGTAAAAAAATCTATTCAAAGAAATTATTTTTTAAAAAAATAATTTCTACCTTAATTGTGAATTGTGAACTGTGAATTGTGCATTAATTAAGCTTTAAGGTAGTTTATCAGTATAGGAAATGTTTTTATTGAGCAGTAAAATCACAATATATTTGGATAGATAAATGGTTTTGCATCACTAATTTAAAATAAATATGGAATATTTGTTAATTCTTGCAGGAAAATAATGTAATTAATAGAATATTTATGTTATAATGTTTTAGAAATAATATGATAATTAAAATCATATACTGATAGTTTAACTTAAAACAATATTTTAAAGAGTATTAATTGAAATAATCTACAATTCATTACTCGAAAATTAATTATTGCTTTCAATATCTATTTAAACATAATTTAATTTAAATATATGGAGGGATGTAGATGATATTAAAGTTTGACAATATAGAGGATAAGTTAATTGTAGAGCTTATGGGAGAGTTAGATCATCATAATGCTTCAGAGGTGAGAAATAAAATTGATGATATGCTAGATAGAGATAATATCAATAAGCTTATAATGAATTTTTCTGGAGTATCTTTTATGGATAGTTCCGGTATAGGTGCTGTAATAGGAAGATATAAGAAACTTTCCATGAAAGGTGGAAAGCTTTGTATTACCAATTTAAAACCATCAGTAAAAAGAGTTTTTGAATTATCAGGGTTATTTAAAATTATTGATATTTATGATGATGTGGAGCAAGGGATAAAAAGCGTTTAGTGGAGGTATTAATATGTATCATAACAAAATGAAAATTGAAATTTTGAGTAAATCTGAAAACGAAAGTTTTGCAAGAATAGTTGTATCGGCCTTTGCAGCACAGTTAGACCCAACTATCGAAGAAATAACAGATATAAAGACTGCTATTTCGGAAGCAGTTACTAATGCAATTATACATGGATATGAAGAGGACGGAGATAAAATAGTTACATTGGAAGCTGCTATAGATGATAATGAACTTACAGTTATGGTTAGTGATGAAGGCAAAGGTATTGAGAATTTAGAAATGGCAAGAGAGCCACTGTATACTTCAAGACCAGATTTAGAAAGGTCAGGTATGGGATTCACGGTAATGGAAACTTTTATGGATGGTTTAGAGGTTATATCAGAGAAGGGTAAGGGTACTAAGATAATTATGAAAAAGACCTTTAATTCCTTAAGATAGGTGAATAATATGAATGATAAAACGCAGAAAGCTAATAGCTATAATTATGACGATAATATGCAACTTATAAAACTTGCAAAAGAAGGAGATAAAATAGCTTTAGATAATCTAGTAGAAATGAATCTACCTTTGGTATCATCTCTTAGTAAGAAGTTTTTAAATAGAGGATATGAGTATGACGATATATTTCAAATAGGTTGCATAGGTCTAGTAAAAGCTATAAATAACTTTGATGAAAGCTTTAATGTAAAATTTTCTACCTATGCAGTGCCTATGATAGTAGGGGAAATAAAAAGATTTCTAAGAGATGATGGTATAATAAAAGTCAGTAGAAGCATAAAAAATACTGCTAGAAAACTTCATTATGATAGGGATGCACTCACTAAGAAATTAGGACGTGAACCTACTATTGAAGAATTGTCTAAATTCTCAGAAATAGATAAAGAAGATATTATTACAGCTTTAGAATCTTCAAATAATATGCAATATTTGTATGATACCATTCACCATGATGATGGCGCGCCTGTACTTTTGATAGATAAATTAAGTGAAGATTACGAAGAGGATACAGAAGTTATAGATAGAATTGCACTAAAAGAGGCGTTAACAAAGCTAGACTTAAAATCTCGTCAAATTATAATGCTCAGATATTTTAAAGATAAAACTCAAATACAGGTAGCTAAAATGATGGGAATAAGTCAAGTTCAAGTATCTAGAATTGAAAAAAAAGTATTAAAAATAATGAGAGAGAAATTAAGTGGTTAAAGATAAGATGTATATATCATCTTATCTTTTTTTCATAAAATAATATAAACTGGAAACAATATTTATTGTGATATATTTTAGTAATTCAGAGAGGGTGACAGCAGTTAAAAACATTTATAAAAAATTATAAGAATTTTTCATAATCCCTTATTTAACATTGTAATTTCTTATTAAACTTTGTATTCTTAAAGGTTTTTGTCTACTATAAAATGATTACTAAAAATATGAAGAAAGGAGAATGTTGACATGTCACAAATTAAATGTGTAAAAAATATTTGTGAGTATGTAAGGTTATTAATCCCTATAATTATACTATAGAAGTAATTTATGAAAATTTTATAACATGATGAAATAATAGGGGAAAACTAACTTTATAGAATTTGTCAACGGTGAAGCAATGAAAGCAAAGGAAACAAAAATAGTCGGTAAATTTTATGATATTTATAACAAAGTCACTCCCAAACCTAAGTTACTAAGAAATTGTTTTCGTGCATTTTGGACTGGCGGACTTATATGTGTTATAGGTCAATTTATACAAAATATGTTAGTTAGATGGGGATTTGTTACAGAACAAATACCAGGTTATGTATCAGTTATTCTGATATTTATAGGGTCATTTTTAACTGGTATAGGAGTATATGATAAAATAGGAGATTATGCAGGAGCAGGATCAGTAGTGCCAATTACAGGTTTTGCAAATTCAATTGTATCTCCTGCTATAGAGTTTAAAAAAGAAGGATTTGTATTTGGAGTTGCTGCAAAAATGTTTACAATTGCTGGACCAGTTTTGGTTTATGGTGTAGGTTCTTCTGTTATCTTAGGATTATTATATTATATTTTTAGGTGGTGATTTTAATGGCTGTTAGAATGGGAATACAAACTGTAAGTCTCGATAGCAAACCAAGAATAATTAGTACTTACAATGTAGTTGGTCCAAAAGAGGGAGATGGACCTCTAAAGGATTATTTTGATGAAATTTTGAAAGATGATATGTTTGGCTGCGATACCTTTGAAAAAGCGGAAAGTAAAATTCATTATACCGCTGTATCATCTTGCATTAAAAGAGCAAATCTAAAAGAAAGTGATATAAACTATATGTTTAGTGGAGATTTGTTAAATCAATTATTTTCATCTGGCTTTATGGCTAGAGATTTAGATATACCTTTTATGGGCATTTATGGAGCTTGTTCAAATATGACCCTATCAATGAGTATGGCTGCAATGTCTATAGAATCAGGCTGTGCAAATTATTCTATAGCGTCAACCTCCTCCCACTTTTCTTCAGCGGAAAGGCAGTTTAGATTGCCTCTTGAAATGGGAAGTCAGAGAGCGCCAGTTTCACAATGGACTGTTACAGGAGCAGGGGCTATGGTTATTAGTAAAAATGATGATAAAAGTAAACCTTATATAACTCATATAACTACAGGAAAAGTTAAAGATTATGGAATTACAGATCCAAATGAGATGGGAGCGGCTATGGCACCAGCGGCAGTGGATACATTGAAACAACACTTTATAGATACAGGCAGAAAGCCAAATTATTATGACCTTATAGCTACAGGTGATTTAGGTAAGGTGGGGAAAAAAATTACAGAAGAATTACTTTTAGAATATGGTTATGATATTAGTTCAAACTATATTGACTGTGGTGATGAAATTTTTGATTCTCAAAGACAAAATACTTATTCAGGTGGAAGTGGATGTGCTTCTTCTGGTGCAGTTATGACTGGATACATATATAGAAATATGCTCGCAGGTAAATTTAAAAAAGTATTATTAATTTCTACAGGTGCACTATTAAATTCGACTTCTCCATTACAAGGTGAAACAATACCAGGAGTTGCTCATGCAGTGTCTGTAGAGATTGGAGGGGAGTAAATATGAGTGATTATATAGCTGCATTTATAGTAGGAGGAATTATATGTGTAATAGGCCAAATATTAATGGATACAACTAAGTTAACTCCTGGTAGGATATTAGTTATATTTGTTACCGGTGGTGTGATACTACAAGCATTTAATATATATGAGAAAATAGTTAAAATAGGAAAAGCTGGTGCTACTGTACCCCTACCAGGCTTTGGATATTCACTAGCTAAAGGAGTTATTGAAGAAGTCCAGAAGGAAGGATTTGTAGGTATTTTTACAGGAGGAATAAAAGCAACAGCTGGAGGAGTAACCGGTGCAATTGTTTTTGGGTATATAATGGCATTATTATTTAATCCTAAAACAAAATAAAAAAGTTGGCAAATTAATCTGCCAACTTTTTTATTTATTAGAATTTTATATAACTAGATATGGTATCTATAAATTTAATAAAAGATATATTTTTGAATACACTATTTATATTTGAAGATTGATGAAAATTCATAGTCTGTAGGTTAGATCTTTGGACATCATTATTATCATTTTCATTAATTTCTTCATCTTTATCCTTGTCTTTATCTTTATCCTTGTTTTTATCTTTATCTTTGTCTTTATCTTTATCCTTATTTTTATCTTTATCTTTATCTTTACCCTTATCTATAGTGTCATATTTAGTTGGATCTTTTTCTGTTGGTAATACCCATTGAGAATCTTGAAGATAAACTGATGGAGAATAGTCTCTTGTTATAAAGACACGTCGTTCAATTCTCTCTTTTGGAGTATTTTCAGACGGTAAGTAGTATCTTCCATCTGCACCTTTAACAACATCAGCTTCAACATGGATATCGTCTAAAGTTGTTGGTTGAGTACCAGAAATAAACAATTCTGAATAAACTCTGTCGCCTCTAGGATCTCTATAAGATAAATCTGTTGGAAGTGTACCAGAATCTCTAGATACATCTACATTAATTACACCAGCAGGTCTATCAATTTCTTTGTATGGTAAATCTCTATGAGCAATTGCCATTATTCTTCCCCAAAGAGCGGAAGGATTATCACTGTTCATCCCTTCAACAGGAGTATAATCGTCATTACCCATCCAAACTGCACAAGAGTAATAAGGTGTTAATCCTGTAAACCAAAGGTCTTTAGAATCAGAAGATGTACCTGTCTTACCTCTTATTGGCATATTACCAAAATTAGCGCTAGGTCCAGTACCTATTATAGGTTCTTTAAGCATATCAAACATTATATATGCTGTTTCAGGCGATATAACTTTATTACTTTCAGGTTTACTTTCTAAAATAGTTTTACCATTTCTATCAACGACCTTTGTGTACAATTTTGGCTTTGTAACTATTCCATTATTTCCAAAAGCACCATAAGCACTTGATAATGCTAATGGATTAGTTCCATTTAAAGCACCACCATCCAATTGACCTAATGCCAGCGCAGACATACTATTTTTATCATCATCATCAAGATGAATACCAAATTTAGTACCGTATTCTGATGCTAAATCTAGACCAATAGCATCACCAATTCTAACTGCTATTGTATTAGCAGAAACTCTAATTGAATCTCTCATAGTAACATATCCCCTATACATGTCAGGGCTATTTTTAGGGTCATATGGTGGATTACCATACTTTGAACCCATTTCTGTTGGAACCGGTGCATCTTCAAAGGCTGATCCAGCAGTTAGCTTTTGTGAATCAATCGCTGGTGCATATATTGTAAGAGGTTTTAAACTAGAACCTGGTGCTCTTAAGAAATTTTCAGATGCAGCTCTATTATAAGAATTGGCAGGCTGATCACCACGTCCACCAATTATGCATTTAACTTCACCACTTTTATAATCCATAATTACAGCAGAAGCTTGAAGGTTAGGATTCGCATATGGAGAAATTAATTCACCATTTTCATCATCAATAACTTTTTGGATCTCATCTTGTAAAGCTTTATCCATTGTAGTGTAAACTCTATAACCACCATACATTAATTCATCATAAGCTTTTTCTTTATTATATCCATAAACGGACATTAAATCTTTAACAACTTCCTCAATAACAGGTCTTGAGAAATATTCATAGTTCATTTTATTGTTGGATTTTAATGAGAAATTAAATAATAAATCCTCAGCCATTGCTTGATCATATTCCCCTTGATTTATAGCACCTGTTTCAAGCATTTTTTCTAGAACTGTTTTTGTTCTAGGTGAGTCGAAGGGCGTATTCTCTTTATAGTTCCTAAATGCATTTGCAAAAGAAACTGAGGGGTTTTGTGCAGCACCAGCTATAAATGCTGCTTGCTTAATTGTTAATTTATCAACAGATTTACTAAAGTACATCTTAGAAGCAGCTTCAATTCCATGGGCACTACCACCTAAGAATATAGTATTCATATAGGATTCTAATATCTGCTCTTTAGTTAAATATTGTTTCTCTAATTTATAAGCTAAGTACATTTCTTGAACTTTTCTTTTAATTGAGGTTCTATTATTTAAAGAGTCCTCTAAAAAATACCTATATTTAACTAATTGCTGAGTTATTGTTGATGCACCTTGTAGACTTCCATCGGATAAACCTAAGGCTATTTTTACGTCCGCAATAAAAGCGCCACCAAGTCTTCTAAAATCTATACCTTTATGAGAATAAAATCTCTCATCTTCAATGCTTATAAAGGCATCTTTTAAAATTTTAGGTACTTTATCTATAGATACAGAAATTCTTTTTTCAGGGGTATTAAATTCATCCATTAATATACCCTTATTATCATATATTGTAGAGGTTTCTTCTACTTCTAGAAATTTTTGAACATCTATTTCAGGAGCAGTTTTTATGATTCCATAGCCCACTCCAGCACCTATTGCAATAGATCCCAATAATACAATAATAAGTGTTATATATATACCCTTAAATATTTTGGAACGGGTTTTTTTACGAGAACGCTTTTTTTTACCGTCACCCTTTTTCTTTTCACTCATAAGGTTTCCTCCTTAAGATTCTATTAGACATCTTAAATAAAATAACTATTTAAATATGCTTAGAATATTTTATATCAAACAATGACGCTGGTTTTACTGATACCAATGGTATCAGTAAAACCAGTAAACGAAGTATGGTGTAAAATAGTTTAACATACTAAGTAGTTATTTTGAAAATGTCTCCCTTTAATTATGTTTTTTTGTATTATACCATAATATAAAGAATTAATAAAATCTATAATAAATATTCTTCAAATCAATAATAGTACATATAATTAATTATTACTAATTTATTACAATATAAACTATATTTTAGAAAAATATTTTAGGAGATATGAAAATATGAAAATAAAAGTAAAAATTAAAATAATATCAATTATAGTTTTTATATGCACTGTATTAATAGCTTTTCTCTATTATTTTGATGAGGTGATAGTTCCTAACATTATGGTAATATGTGATGGAGAGATGAGAGCGAAAGCTACAGATATAATTAATAAATCAATTATTGAGGAATATATAAATCAGTTTAAATATGATGAAATTATTAATTTTGAAAAAGATTTAGAAGGGAATATAATTCTCTTAAAGGCAGATACCCTTAAAATGAATAAAATTGCTACAGATGTAGCTTTAAGAGTACAAAGGGATTTAAAGGAGATCGGACAAGTAGGCATAGAGTTTCCTATAGGATATATAACTAAGAACAATTTATTATCTAATTTAGGACCAAATATTACTGCAACAATGCAACCTGTTGGACATGTGGAAACTAGATACATTTCAGATTTTGAAAGTGCTGGTATTAATCAAACAAGACATAAAATATACGTAGAAGTAAAAGCTAAAATAAAGGTGGTTTTGCCAATAGGATATAATGAGGTAGAAGTAATTAGTCAACTACCTATAACAGAAACAGTAATTGTGGGGAAAATACCAGAAACTTCTGTACAGCTAGATTTAAATAGTGGAAAAGTAAGTTCAAGTGAATTTGAGTTAAAATAGTTTAAAGGAAGAATAGTTTATATCATAAAGCTTAATGTATAGACTAATATAATTATTTCCCAGGTTATTTAAATTTACAATTTACAACACAAAATTTATAATTGTAGTTGAAATTAGTTTTGAACGACCTAATTTCTTTGATAGCAAATTGAACTGCTAGTTTTCCACAATTGTGAATTTGAACTGTATAAGAAAGAAGTATGTATAATTGTTTATTATCAACTGTAGATTTTCATTAAATAGGTACTAAAAAATAGAATTTATTTTGATATACACATTAATTTTAATATTAGTATATATTGTTTTATATAATCAATGCATCCAAATGGGTGCATTTTATGATGGAGTTTGTTATTATAGATATTTTAAACTTCATATAGGCTTTTATGAAACTAAAACAATTTCTAAAATTTATTAAATTTTTCGTGGGTTTAATAAAAAATTATTGTCTAAAGCTTATGAGATAATAGTTTTTTTATTTTAAACTATTTGTGCAAAGTATTAAAATTTGATATATTATCTATATATAACTAACAACTAAGTTTTGTTCTTGGTTATGTACTTAGGGGGGAGGACATGGAAAAAATATATATTATGCTTACTTTCACAGGGACAACTCTTTCTAGAGCTATAAGAATATATACTAGAAATGATTATTCCCATACATCCATAGCGTTAGATTCAGAGTTAAGTGAAATGTATAGCTTTGGAAGAAAAAGACCTAAAAATCCTTTTATAGGAGGATTTATTAAAGAGAAAATTGATGATGGTGTTTATAAAAGATTTTGCAACACTGAATGTATAGTTTACTCAATGGATGTTACATTGGAACAGTATGAGAAGGTAAAAGAGATTATTAGAGGGTTTGAAGAAGAGCAAGATAAATATAGATACAATTTTTTAGGAGTTTTAGCGGTAGCCTTTAAAATGTCTTTAGAAAGAAAATATTATTATTTTTGTTCGCAATTTGTATCAGAAGTTTTAGAGAGAAGTGGTATATTTAATTTTGAAGGTGAATTTACAATGATTAAACCAGCAGATATACAGAACTTAGATAAATTGAATGTTGTTTATAGAGGACTATTAAGAAATTATACAAATTCTAATCAATTAATATTTAACACTGATGTGGTTTAAGATTAGCCTATGATATAAATATGAAAAGCACCTAAATTTAAGGTGTTTTTTATTAAATATGCATAAAATAACTAGTATGCTGACTAGGTATTTTTTAAGGTGTTTAAATGCAAAAAACTGATAACAATCTAGTGTTGTTATCAGTATAAAGATAATATTAGTTTTCTTCCCAATTGAATACGTATGGAATATTTCTATAATAGTCTCCATAATTAAGTCCATATCCAACTACAAATACATCTTCAATTTTAAATCCACAATAATTTGGTGCAATATCTATTTTTCTTCTAGATGGTTTATCTAAAAGAGTACAACATTTTACAGTACTAGCACCTAGTTCTTTCATGTGATTCATAACAAATTCCATAGTAATACCACTGTCAACTATATCATCAACTATTAGTACATCATATCCTTCTATATTATCAGGCACATCATTTACTACCTTAACAGTTCCAGAAGATTGTTCATCATGTCCATAGCTTGATGTAGTCATAAAGCCTATTTTTGTTGGAACTTGAATTTTTCTAACTAAGTCAGCAGCAAATATAAAACTTCCTCTGAGAAGTGAAAGAACATAGAGTTTTTTACCTTCATAATCTTTAGATATTTCAGAACCTAGTCTTTCTAACGCTTCATCGATTTGTTCCTTTGAAATTAATACATTTACTTTTTTATTTTCCATAGAAATCACGTCCCTTAAATAATATTTACAATAATGGACTATTGTTATAAAAAAGCCCATTAACTCTGTATAAATCAATATTTGACTTTAATTCGTCAAAAGATTCGTCAAAAATTTTAAAAAAATATTTTCTATTATGTTTCTTGTCTGTCTCACATATCATCATTTATGTGAGAATATGTCCTCATTGTTTGCTCTACGTTATGTCTAAGTAGTCTAAGCGTCAGTCTCAAAATCAACAACTCTACTTATCAACATAGTAGCATATGTGTGTCTCAATTTATAGATTGTTATATCATGCCCCCTTAATTTGAATAATTGATTTAAGTAGATACTACACGAATCTGTATTTCTAAAATTAAAAAGCCTATTATTTATATTAACAATTTTTTTACTATCTTTCAATTCTTTTAAATATTCATATAGAACTTTTAACATAGTTACTATCCTACATGAATTTTTGCTTTTTAAAGTTTCAAATCCGCATTTAGGTTTTTCTCCTTCTTTATTTATTTACTTTCATTGCTGTATTACTTTAATTAAATGATTATTTAAATCTATATTGTTATAAGTTAGACCTAAAACTTGTCTTAATCTTAGACCATAATTAGATATTATTAGTACCATTAAATAATGGCCAAAATTTCGTTTATATTCCATATTATCTAGTTTAAATGACGATGATAATACAGAGATCCGACAAAGTAACAAGCAGAAAGGCTAAGAAATGGAGCTACAAGGAAGATGAAATAAAATAATGATGTGAAGATAATAGATATATAGGGCTTATTAGGATTAAGGAAGAACTAGATACGGTTATATTAAAAAAAATTCAAAGATGGCATAGATATAGAAATAAGGAAGGTTATTCTAGGCATAAGTATTTTAGAAGAGGAAAGCATAAAAGTAAAAGTAGAATAGTGAGGTAAGACAAATGAAGAAATCAGAAAGTATAAAAGAGTTAGCTTCAGCTTTAAAGGACTTCCAAGCAGAGGTTAAAAATCCTAAAAACGTAGCAAATAATCCATTTTTTAATAGTAAATATGCTCCATTAGATGAAGTTATAAATACAGTTAAAGAACCTTTAAGTAAACACGGTTTATCTTATATACAAATGCCTAATAGTGAAGATGGCGCTCTTGTGGCAATAACAACCATGTTATTGCACGAGAGTGGAGAATGGATAGAAAGTGAACCTCTAAAATTAAAAAGCGATAAGCCTACAGCACAAGGCTCTGGAAGCTCAATCACATATGCTAGAAGATACCAATTATCAGCTATGCTTGGCATAGCAAGTGAAGATGAGGATGATGGCAGTACTACTACAGCACACACTATATCAGAAGCTAAAGAACCTGAAAGAATTACAAAAGAGCAAGCAGAAGAAATAAGAAGTTTGTCAAAAGAGAAAAAAATATCAGAAGAATATATTTGTAAATTTAGAAAGGTTAATAGATTTGAAGATTTGCAAGAGAATGATTGGAAGGCAGCTATGGAGTGGTTAAGAAAGAAATAAAAAAACCTTAGAACGAGATTCACTATAAAAATATAAATTCAATATTATAGGTAAGAGTTAAGGCAATAACTTTTACCAGCATTTTATCGCCAAGTTTAAACTAATTTTATAAGAGAGGAGTGATAGTAAATGAGTGATAAAAATTTTATAGGAATGGGCCATAACCCTAATCCAAACGTTCCGGATATCCCAGAGGGTTTTGCAATGGCGCTTCTACAAGAGCCTGACGCAAGAACTTCATTTCAAAATTTGAGCGATGAACAAAAAACAAATGTAATACAATATATACAAAATAACAATTTAACAGGTACTGACGCAAAAAATAAGATTAACAACGCAATAAAAAATCTAAATAATAACTCAATAGATTTCATATAAAGTATTTAAATATCTGGAAAATTTCCTACGATAGGAATCAGAGGTGAAGAGATGGAAAAATACACAAGTGGTGCTGAAATACCACTAGGCTTAGGAATAGCGCTCCAACAATATAACGCAATGGATTATTTTTTTTCTTTATCACAAGAAGCTCAGCAGCAAATTATTGACAATACTCATATGATACAATCTAGAAATGAAATGCTAGAGTACGTACAATCTTTAATAGAATCAAAATGATTTACTTTTGGATCTTAGCACATTAGGCTTTTCAACCCCAACTTCTTGCAAAAGCTATTTTTCTATTATATAGATAAACCACCTTAAAACTTAATGTATATCTCTGAGGTATTTTAATTCACAATGCAAAATGCGCAATTAAGGTGAAAATTATTTTTGAACAAGATAATTTCTTAAATTGATTTTTTAACTATCAATATAATTGCGAGTGTTTTATTGTAGGGGCGAACAGTGTTCGCCAGTTCTTTTTAATATGCCTTATAGTTTAATATTCATTCAATAATATATGGCGAACGCTGTTCGCCGTTAAAGTTAATTAATTTTAAATTTCTCAGTTATCACTGAGAAATATACGAAATTAATTAATGGGCAATGGGCAAGGTACTCCAAATAATATTACGAAAGGAATAATAACAATGAGTGATAAGAACTTTATAGGATTAGGGCACAACCCTAACCCAAATGTCCCTGACATTCCAGAAGGTTTTGGGGCGGCACTTTTTAAAGAACCAGAAGCAAGAACTTACTTTGAGAATTTGAGTGATATCGAAAAAACAAATGTGATTAGATATATACAAAGAAATAACTTAACAGGTGATGAGGCTAGAAATAAAATTAGTAATGTAATAAAAAGTCTAAAAAATAATACTTTAGATTTTACTAATTTAATGTAATAAATCTTTCTATGTTTATCATTGTCGTTAGAACCAGCTTTTTTTAGTTCCAGTCATATGTGTACTATGGAATTTAAAGAAATGTTAAGTAGACCAACTTATAGTAAAAAGGAATGCAGCTATAATATATAATTTAGATGCATTCGTTTTTTAAAAGTCATTCTTAAACAAGAGGTAAAATTGGTATATTTGAATCTTTTAAATATACATATAGTTGTTCCACATTATAGAATCTTTGACAAGGTACTGTTTTATATGAATCTTTATTTTTTAAAGCTAAAAATCCATAGTTATATTTCTCACTTTTTTATGTACTTGTTTCAATTGCTTTACTACTTTGACTAAAAGCTTATTTCAAATTCGTTCATAATATATTGAAAACTATACTAATTTTTGTTATATAGTTACTTATGATAGAGGTTTTTAATTCTTCTTTAATTAACCTGTTAAAACAATTTTGAATATCCTTTTTGATATTCTACTCAAATAATTCAATTATTTCTTATATTTATAGCTTAATATCTTTAGTTGATTTAACAATTCATTTGCAAAATCTAATATTTCATCTTCACTCATTGTATTTATGTCAAATCCACCAAAACCCATAACAGATGGTTGTTTCAATATGAATTGCATAGCTTCTTCCGCAGTACTAAATTGATCAATATCGCATAATTCTTTATCAGCATCATTTTTATTTATACCTTTATGTTTAGGAGCAAGAGCCTCTTTGGCCATGTGGTTGATCTTATTTAAAGAATTCATAGCTACATTTAATTTTTCTTCTGTATTTAATAAATAATCAGTAGAAACTCCAAAATATTTAGCTATTTTAATTAGTACTTCATAACTTGGTTTACGGGCATTTGTTTCATACATTCCTACCATTGAAGTGCTAACATCTATATTTTTAGCTAATTCTTCTTGTGTAATTCCATTTTCTTTTCTTAATTCTTTAATTTTTTCTCCAATCACATTAATCACCTCAACGAATTATTATTATTATTAGTAGTATTGTAACCGACAGTGATAAAAATATCAATACAACTAATGGTGATATTTAAAGCTATCAATAGTAAATTAAAGAAAATAGCATCTTAATTATCACTAATAGTTATAATAAACCTTGTCCTATATCACTATTGGTTGTAAAATATGGATATAGAATTTAGAAAACGGAAAAAGAGTAATAAACATATTGTGAATCATATTACAATATTAAGAAAAGAAGCTGGATTTAATATAGCTAAAGATGCAGTTGGAAATTTAAGTATAAGTAAAAGTATGATGTATCAATTATAAGGAGGATATAAAAAATTAAGTTATTCATGAGCTTTTAAAATGTCAAATGAATTTAATTTTAGCATGGAAGATATTTTTTTACTCTATATTACAACTAATAGTGATAGGAATGAGATGTAAAGATAGAAAAACTTATTTTAGTTAAAACTATATATGAAAGATGGAGCTAGATGAAAATTTTATAAGCAGATATTTCAAAGAGTGTATTATAAGTCCATGTAAAAGTGTACAAGTTATAATGTTTCATCCTAAGTATATTGTAAAACTTTAAGGGGGAGATTTAGAAAAATGTTTAGAGAGAGAAAATGAAGTGCTTAAAAGAGAAAATAAACGGCTAAAAGAAATTTTAAGCAATATTTTTTAGAAGAAAGTTCTAAATTTATTAGTTTATAGGTTTAGACTTATACTCAATTAATAGAAAAATACCTAATATAGGAAAATAATCTGATGGCATAATCCATTATTAGAATATATTAAATTAATATATAAAAAAGATATCAATACGCCAAAATAAAGAAAGGGAAGGTGGAAATATGATAGAGAGATATAGAAAAGCTTTTGAAGAGGTATTAAGTAATTTAAGATCGATAGAAGCTCCCAATCCTGGAGATAATTATATAGATGATTCTATAAAAATAATATACGGATTATTGGAGGAAATCACTAATGAAAACAATAGCATTAATTAAATTTCAAAGTTATATAAAATAATATGGAGCTAGTAAGGTAGCATACTTAAAAAAAGATCAAAAAAGAAGGGGCTTAAGGATTAATATAAAATCAAAAAGAATAGAAACAAAAATTACAACTTGTAAAGTATGTCTATTATATATAAGTTCATTTAAGTCATACACAATAAAAAGAAATAATGTGAAATATAGCATAACTGCAATAATTCCAGAAATATTAAGGCGCATTGAAGAGGCTGTTATTTCTTAAATACAAATTCTAAAAATAAGCCTATCATTATCATTGCACATAAAAATGTACAACCTATAAATTATTTAAACCATTAATACTACAAAATTAATTATAAATGAATAAGTAGAGCATTAAAAAATTAGGAAGGTGATATTATTGAATAGTGAAGTTAATATAGACGAAATAATAAATAAAGCTGTAAAAGAAGCTATAAGAGAATATGATAAAGAAAAAATGGTTGAAAGAAAAGATAAAAGATTTCATAATACTAGATTATTATTAAAACACTATAATGATTTAAAAAATCATATTAAGAATGCCATAGATGATATTAATCAAATAAGAGATGAGAGTGATTATCTTGATATATTAGATGACGTAGATGAACTATATATACTTAGTATAAAAAGAAGTAAAACAAAAACTTTAATAATGCTATCTCATATTGATATGGCTCTAGAAATGCTTAAGAATAAGCAAGAAAAATTATGCTCCTTAGAAAAGTATTTAGCTTTAGAAAAATATTATAAAGATGAAAAGAGTTATGAAGACGTAGCAGAAGAATTGAATTGTAGTGTAATAACAGCTAAAAGGTGGGTAAAAGAAATGACTAATGAATTAAGTATCTTTCTATTTGGTATAGAGGGTATGAAATTTGATATGATACAATAGTGATATTTTCTTGATATTTTAAAGATATCAAGAACATGATAATATGATAGTATAGAAAATTATGTTAAGGCATCTTCAAAAAAATAATAGGCCAGTATATTAGCCTATTTTCCATCATACTGTGTCGTTAGAATCTGCACATAGCGCCACTATGAGCAGGTTCTAACTCCTTGTCTGATATGAGGCATATTCAAAAAATAACTAGTCAGTATACTCATCTATTTTGTATCATACTGTGTCGTCAGAATTCAATAATAGTTAAACTATTATGAAAACCTGTCTCCTTGTTTGATACAAAATATATTTCGCATCTTTGACTAGCTATTTTATTTCATATGCCTAAAATATACTAACATCTTTGATCTATTATTTTCTTTCACATGCCTTAAGAGCATCTACTTATGTAGGTGCTTTTTTAGTAGGTATGAAAATATAAATGTTATTTGAAATAATACTTATAAATATTCTATTAGAGGTGGCAAAAATAACATCACTAAAAAGCTTATATATTGTAGATAGAAAATAGTACAAAATTCAATATGATACAATAGTGATATTTTCTTGATATTTTAAAGATATTAGTAACATGATAATATGATAGTATAGAAAAATATGTTTAAGAGCACCTACTTATGTAGGTGCTTTCTTAGCACTTATAAAAATATAAGTGTTATTTGAAATAATCCATGTAGATATCATATTAGAGGTGGTATAGGGATACAATGTAAAAACTTAATATATACTTTGGAAAATAAATTTTCTATAAAAGCAGTTTAATCCCTTAAAAATTAAGGATTAATAATTAAGAATGAAAAATTTAGGATGAAATTCACCTTTAGTGAATTTCTTAAAATAAAATTTATTCTCAAAAAACTTCAAAGTTCTTAACCGTGAAGTTTTAACCATAATTCTTCATCTTTCATTCTTAATTTTTCATTCATAGAAAAGAATTTTTATTATGGAAATTAAAATCATGCATAAGTTAAATTTTCATTAGGAAACCTCATAGAGATGATATGACTAAAGAGCTTATATATTGTAGATGGAGAATCATATCAAATTTGATATGATACAATAGTGATATTTTCTTGATATTTTAAAGATATCAGTAACATGATAATATGATAGTATGGAAAAATGTATTTAAAGGCATCTACTTATGTAGGTGCCTTTTTAACACTTATAAAAATATAAGTGCTATTTGGAATAATCCATATAAATGTCGCATTGGAGGTGATGAAAATGACATGACTGAAAAGTTTATATATTGTAGATGGAGAATAGCATAGAATTCAACATGATACAATAATGATATTTTCTTGATATTTTAAAGATATTAGCAGCATGATAATATGATAGTGTGGAAAATTATATTAGGTATCTACTTATAAAAATATAAGTGTTACTTGAAATAATTAATATAAATATCATATTGGAGGTGATAAAAATGACATGGCTAAAAAGTATTAAAGAGCTCACATATTACTGAAGTAAATCAAATAAAACTAAAAAGCTTTCAGGTATACCCTTAGAATGTGATTCTAAGGATTTTTTATTGGAATTTGTCTTGAAAATATAAAGCAAATAATAAAGACCATATAACTAAAGAGAAATTAAGCCTTACCTAAATAGGAGTAATGAATAATTAATTAAATATAGCTACTAAATATGTAAATAAATTAATGTATTATACCCATCAAGAATTGATATTAAGTAAAGAGGAGAAATCATAATGGCTAGACTTGCAAACTTGGATTGTAGTCATTTTAAGAAGCTGTCTAAGAGATTTCAAAAAGCTCTTGATGAGAGAGTAATTGAAAGATGGATAAAGGAATTTTTACTTGAAATGGCACTTAGAGCTAAAGAAAAGATTAAGGATAGAACTCCAGTAGATGCTTATCCTAATAAGACTAAAGGAGAGTTAAAGGCAAACTGGAAAATAGGAAATGTAGCTAAACATGGCAATAGTTATATAGTAGAGATATTTAATGATTTAGAATATGCTTCTCATGTGGAGTATGGGTATGTAACTGAAGATGGTAAGGCATGGGTAGAAGGAAAGTTTATGGCAACTATTTCTATGGAAGAAATAGAAAAAGAGCTGCCTAAGTTTCTAGAGCAAAAACAAGTTCAATTATTAAAACAAATACTTTATGGTAGATCTTAAGGGAGGCGATAGTATATCAACTATAAATGATTTAAGGGTAGGAGTTAACCAAAAGCTGAGTAAAGTGTTTCCTAACATAAATATATATGATGAAGAAGTAAAGCAGGGTTTTGAAGGACCTTGTTTTTTTATTAAAGTTTTAAAATCAGGACAAAGTAAAGAACTTAATATTAGGTATAAAAAAAGTATATACTTTGACGTGAGTTATTTTACTGATAAAGAGGAGATTAATTTAGATTGCTTAGAGGTTGCTAATAAACTCTATGAAGTTCTTGAATATGTGCCTGTAGATAAAGATTTATATAGAGCTAGTAATATGGAACATGAAATTATAGATGGAGTGTTGCACTTCTTTTTACAATTTAATTATAAAGTAGTGAGGGAAGTAGAAGAAGTGACTAAAATGAAAGTGTTAAATAGGGAGGTAGAATTGAAAAATGACTAAAAAAGAAATTAAACAAATTAAATTTAATAAAGAGCAAATTGTTAATTCTAATAAATTTACACAAATAGAAAGAGATATTTTAAAGGCTTTACTTGATGATAAGGAGTACTCATTAGAGGAAGCTAAAAATATTATAGATGAATTTAAAAAGAGAGAGGTGAAATAGATGGCTGGAGGAACATGGACATCACAAAATAAAGTAAGACCAGGAGCATATATAAACTTTAAATCTAAAAAGAATGAAATAACATCAATAGGAGAAAGAGGAATTGCAACATTACCTTTAACCCTGCCTTGGGGATCTGAAAAAGAAATCATTACTATACATGCTGATGATGATTTGTCAAAAGTATTGGGAATCAATATATCAGATAATAGTGCTTTATTAATTAGGGAAGTATTTAAGAAAGCTAAGACACTTTTACTATATAGACTTAATGAGGGTAGTAAAGCTACTGCAACATTAGAAGGACTAACTATAAATGCTAAGTATAGTGGTACAAAGGGAAATAATATTACTGTAATAATTCAAAATGATATAGATGACACAAGTAAATTTGAGGTTATAACTACTTTTGAAGGTAATAAAGTTGATAAACAATTAGTTAAAACTATAGATGATTTGAAATCAAATGACTATGTTGAGTTCAAAGGAACTGGAGAGTTAAAAACTACATCAGGACTACCATTAAAAGGTGGTGAAGATGGAACTGTTACTAATGAAAATTATACTGATTATTTATCAGTCATTGAAGCACATGAGTTCCATACTATAGGAATACCAACCAAGGAATCAGATATAAAAGCTGTAGCTACTGATTTTATAAAGAGACTAAAAGAAGATGGCAGACAAGTACAGTTAGTTCTAGAAAATTATGCTGAAGCTGATAGCGAAAATGTTATTAGTGTTAAAAATGGAGTTATCTTAGGGGACGGAACCAAAATAACATCTGATAAGGCAGTTGCATTTGTTACTGGAGCTACAGCAGGAGCAAATGTAAATCAATCTAACACATATCTTCAATATGAGGGTGCTATTGATGTAGATATTAAATATACAAATAAGGAAATAGTAGATGCTTTAAATAATGGGGAAATAGTGTTTACTATTAATAATAGAAAAGTAGTCATAGAACAAGATATTAATACTCTTAAAACATTTACAGAAGATAAAGATAAAGACTATAGAAAAAATAGATTGATAAGAACTTTATATGAAATAAATAATGGAATTAAATTATTATGGGAAACTAATTACATTGGCAAAATTGCTAATAGTGTAGATGGTAGAATTCTTTTTAAAAAGGATGTAATTAAATTTTTAGAGCAGCTTCAAGAGATAGATGCCCTTGAAAATGTTGTTCCAGAAGATATTGAAATTGAAAAAGGAAAAGACAAAGACTCTGTGTTAGTAAAGGTTGAAGTACAACCAATAGATAGTATGGAAAAATTATACATGAATGTGGAGGTATGTTAGATGGGATCTTTAAAGCTTAGTGATACTATTAGTGGTGCTGAGGCACGAGCATATATAACTGTAAATGGTAGAAATGAAGAATTATTTTATGCAAAGAAGTTAGAATCAAAAGTTGAAAAACAAAAAACAGAAGGGAAAACCTTAGGGAATAGGGCTACTCAAAATAGGGCGACAGGTTGGAAAGGTACAGGTACACTTACTGTGTATTATGCAACTTCTCTTTTCAGAGAGTTAATGCTTAGCTATATAAAAGAAGGTAGAGATGTTTACTTTGATATTACTGTAACCAATGAGGATCCAACAAGTAGCTTAGGAGGACAAACAGTAGTATTAAAAAACTGTAATCTTGATGAGGTAAGCATGGCTGCTTTTGATGTAGAAAGTGAAGTTTTAGAAGAAGATATGGCATTCACTTTTGAAGATGTAGATATATTAAATAAATTTAATAAACCAACATTAGGATAATTAGGAGGAAATATAATGAATAAATTTGAAGACTTTTTAATGGATTCCTTTGAAGAAGTGGAAGAAATAGAAAAAGAAATAACTATGGGCGGAAAAAAAAGAAAAATGAGGTTCAAACCTATAGCATCAACTATAGGTGATGAAATAAGAAAAAAATGCAGAAAAGTTAGTTTTGTAAAAGGTCAAAAAGTAATAGAAACAGATAATGATAAATATTTAGCTAAACTTATAATAGAAACTACAACTTATCCAGACTTAAAAAATGCAGAGCTTCAAACAGCATGGCAAGTTATGGGTGATGAAGAATTGCTTAAAGCTATGAAGAGTAAGATGAGTGATGGAGAATACTCAGAATGGTCAAGTGTAGTAAGTGAAGTAAATGGATATGACAGAAGCATGCAGGAACTAGTTGAAGAAGCAAAAAACTAATAAATGGGGGGGATGCTGAGGCTAATTATGCACATTATGCCCTCCATAAACTTAAAATTCTCCCTAGCACATTTAAAAATATACCTAGGAATGAAAAAGCTTTTATATATGCGAGTATAGATCTTTATGTAGAAAGTGAAAAAAGGTCTTTAAGTAAAGCTAAGAAAAAATAGAGTTAAATAATATTATAGTTCTATAAAAACAAATTTTTTAAGTTAAAAGCACTCTTTAGCAGGAGTGCTTTTATTATCTCTAAAAGGAGGTGATATTATGGCAACAGTATCAACTAGCTTAAAAATGTTTGATGAAATGACAAAACCACTTCAACAAATTACCCAAGCTTTAAATTTAACTATCTCAGCTATGGATAGTTTATCAAGCTCATCTAGCAGAGATATAGGAATTACTAATACCTTAAATGCGGCTAGACACAGCACTAATAGGGCTTCGGCGGCATTGCACCAATTAGCAATTTCTCAAAATGAAGCGGCAAATGAACAGGAGAATTTAAATGATTCTATTGATAAAAGTTCAAATTTTATAGAAAAATTAACAGAAAAATTACGGGATAAATTTGAATCCTTTAAAGAAGAGTATCTTACTATTGAAAAAGCTTTTGATTTGACAATAGGTGGTGCTGCAAGATTAGAACAACAAATTAATACTGTTTCTAGTGCTCTAGGTAACAAGGGTGCAGGAAAACAATTTTTTAAAGGACTAACTGATCATGCCAATCAAAGTGCTTATAGTTTAGAAGAATTCACAGGAATAAGCATGGAATTTATGAAAGTAACTAAAGACACAGATAAACTTATGAATTTAAATAAGAGTGCTGAAAAGTTATCTCTTGTTGATCCAACTCAAGGGTTGGAAGGTTCCGCATCTGCAATTAAAGAAGCGCTAGCTGGTGACTATGGAGCTTTAATGGATAATTTTGGGCTTGAGGGTGCAGATCAAGAATTTCTTGAGAGTAGTTCAGGTATAGATGATTTCATAAATAAATTTGATGAAATATTAAATGCAAAGGGAGCTACAGAGCAAGCATTAGAAGAAGTTAATAATTCAGCAATAGCACAATTAGACAATTTAAAATCAAATATACAAACCTCTTTTGCAGAAGCTGGTTATGGTGCTTTAGAGATTTTAAAACCTATTTTAAGTACTCTTAATGAAGCGTTTCAACAAGGACGATTTCAACCTTTCTTCGATGTCATATCTAACGGATTGCTTATCATATCTACCATAGCTAAAGGAGTAGCAGATGTTTTTGGCTGGATAGGTGAAGTAGTTTCAAATAATTGGGAGTTTATTGGACCTTTAGTATGGGGAATAGTGGCAGCATTAATTGCTTATAATATAGCAATGGGAATTGCTTGGCTTGCAACAATAAAAACTACAATAGCCAAAGGGATACATGCAATTGCATCTGGTATAGAAACATTTGCAATTGTTGCTTTGATAATTGCACAGGATGGATTAAATGCAGCTTTAGCAGCATGTCCTATTACATGGATTATCATAGCAATAATTATGTTAATTGCAGTATTTTACGCGGTAGTAGGAGCAATTAATCATTTTGCTGGTACATCATTAAGTGCAACAGGTATGATTGCAGGAGCTTTTATGACAGTACTTGCTTTTATAGGTAACTTATTTGTAGGTGTTATAAATTTTGTAATTCAAATGGGAGTTGTACTTTGGAATAATATATTAACTTTTGCTGAATTTTTTGCCAATATATTTAACGACCCAATAGGTTCAATTGTAAGGCTATTTGGAGGAATGGCAGATTCAATTTTAGGAATTTTAGAAGGTATAGCATCAGCTATAGATGCTGTTTTTGGATCTAATCTTGCTGAGGCAGTCAATGGTTGGAGAGGTGGACTTAAAGGACTAGTTAAGGATTTAGTAGGTGAGGCCGAAATTAAGTTTGATAGAAAAGATGCTAATGCTCTTAAGTTGGACAGATTTGAATACGGGGAAGCATTTGATTTAGGTGATAAGTTTGGAAGAAATATTGAGGATAAATTTGATATAGGAAATTTGTTTGACAGTATAGGAAAAGTTCCTTATGGTCCACCAGAACCACCAACAAATATTATGGACAACTTGAACAACAATAAAGTTGGTAACTCCGAAGGTGGAGGAGGATTAGGAAGCCCAGGAAATTTAGGAGATTTAGGTAAAGGTATTACAGGAGCTAATGATCATCTTAAAAATATTGACGATAAAATGGATGTAAGTAATGAGCATTTAGAAATGATGAGAGATTTAGCGGAACAGGAGAGCGTACAAAATTTTGTTACACTAACTCCTACAGTGCAGGTTACAACTGGAGATATTAAAGAAGAGGCAGATATTAATACAATAATCTCTAGAATAGAAACTTACATGGAAAATGAGCTAGTTAATAGTGCAGAGGGGGTATATGCTTAATGTACAAAATGTATCTAGGAATAAATGACGGTGAAGAAGGATTTATTCTTCCAGTACTCCCAGAAAAAATAGAGATAAATGAAGATGGGAACAATGAAACTTTTAATGTTATTAACTTAGGAGAAATTAATACAATAAATAAACCTAAGTTAAGTGAGATAAGTTTTGAGAGTTATTTTCCATTAAATAGAGGACCCTATGTAAGCTCGGAGGAATTATTTTCTCCGAGTTTTTATATTAGCAAAATTAGAGCGTGGAGGGATAAGAGACAAAAAATAAGATTTATATTTACTGGTGGGAGTCCTTTAGAGCTGAATGACTTATTTATTATAGAAAGTTTTAAACTAAGTGAAAAAGGTGGAGAAGTTGGAGATATATATTACTCTATAGAATTTAAGAGATATAAGCCTTATGCAGCTAAAAAAGTAGTTATAGTAACTAAACAAAATACTAAAAATAAAACTGCAGCTGTAAAGGCTAAACCACCAAGGCCAGTAGAAAAACCAAAACAAAAAACACATACTGTTGTCAGTGGAGACACATTGTGGCATATTGCTAAAAGGTATCTTGGTGATGGTGCTAGATATCCAAAAATAGCAAAATTAAATAATATCAAAAATCCTAATTTAATATATCCAGGTCAAGTCTTTAAAATTCCATAGGTGGTGGTTAAGTGCAAATTGAATTACTTTTAGATAATAAAAATGGCAATGTATTTGATATATCTGAACTTATTACAGAAGTCACTTGGAAAACTAAAAGAAAAGGTAATCCTTCTAGTTTAGAATTTAAATTTATAAAGGATAAATCTATATCTATAAATAACGGTGATGTAGTAAGTTTTAAGGTAGATAATAATAAAGTTTTCTATGGCTATGTATTTGAGAATGGTGGAGGTAAAGATGTTGAAGTAAAAGTAACAGCCTTTGATCAGATAAGATATCTACTATTCAATGATAGCTATTTTTCTACTAATAAAAAAGCCAGTCAAATAATAAGCCAAATAGCAAATGATATTGGATTAAAGGTGGGAACTATAGAAGATACAAAGTATGTAATTCCATCTATTTTAGAGAGTGATAAAAAGCTTCTAGATATAATATATAGTTCTTTAGAAAAGACTTTAGTGAATACAAAGCAAACTTATACTTTTTATGATGATTTTGGAGCTCTTTGTTTAAAAAATATAAATAATATGAGGGAAAGAACTGTTATCTCTGATGATAGCAATTTAGGTGATTATGATTGGAAAAATAGTATAGAATCTGATACCTATAATAGAGTGAAAATAGTTAGAGAAAATAAAGAAGATAAGAGAAAAGATGCGTTTATTGTACAGGATAGTAAGAATATAGCTAAATGGGGAAGACTTCAATATTATAAAAAAGTAGATGAAAAAATGAATAATGCACAAATACAAGAAATGGTTAATAATACATTAAAACTTAAGAATAGAGAATCTAAAATATTAAAATTAAAAGATATTTTAAGCATTGATATTAAGGACGATTTAAAGTTAAGAGCAGGGGCTGGTGTCTATGTGGATATAAAAGAAAAGGAAATTAAACAATACTATTTAATAGAAGAAGCCACACATAAGTTTGAAAAAGGTAATTTAGTTATGGATTTTGATTTAAAGGTGGTGTAGATAATTGGGAATGATAAATATTATAAAAAAAGCCGGGATAGATGCAGTTGGTGCAAGTAATCCAGTTAATATAATTTTTGGTGAAGTACTAAATATAGAAGATTTTAAAATAAAGATAGATCAAAAACTTATACTACCAAAGGAATTTTTTATTATCCCTGAGAGTTTAACTAAGTATGAAATAGATTTATCCCATAATCATAATTATACTGATGGTTCAACTTCTAATGCTTTAAATAAAGTTGTTATAAGAGAAGGGCTTAAACAAGGTGATAAAGTCTTATTGTTAAGAGTGCAAGGTGGACAACAATACATTATATTAGATAAGGTGGTGTAACAATTGAGTATATTACCACAAGGAGCAGTTATATCCGATGACCTAGAATTAGAAGAAATAATTGAACCTAGTAAAACATACAGAATAGATTTTGAAAAAGGAAGAACTATAGGTTTTTGTGATGGAGTTGAAGCGTTAAAGCAAGCCATATATTTAATATTAAATACAGAAAGATATGAATACTTGATATATTCTTGGAACTATGGAAGTGAGCTTAATGAACTTATAGGGGAGCAAAAGGATATAGCAGAAAGTGAGTTTAAAAGACGAATAACTGAAGCACTATTACAAGATGATAGGATTAATAATATTGATAATTTTATATTTAAATATGATAAAGACTGTGTTCAAGTTGAGTTCACAGTTTTTTCTATTTACGGAGAATTTACTGAAAGTGTGGTGAGATAGTTGTTTGAAGCATATACACAGGAAACAATTTTAAATAGGATGTTAGAAAGAGTACAAGGAGGTTTAGACAAAAGAGAAGGTTCTATTATATACAATGCTTTAGTTCCAGCAGCAATGGAAGTTGCAAGAATGTATTCTGATATGGATAGATTCTTAGAATATACTTTTGCCAGTCCTAATATGCCAGATGAGTTTTTAGATTTAAGGGTAGCAGAAGAAGGGCTTAAAAGAGGAGCTGCAACTTATGCAATTAAGAAAGGATATTTCTATGACCAAGATAATAATTTAATAAATATTCCTATAGGTAGCAGATTTTCTATAGATGATTTTAATTTTATAACTATAGAGAAAATATCTACAGGGACGTATAAAATGAGGTGTGAGTCTATAGGCATAGAAGGCAATTTCATAGCAGGACAATTAATACCTATAGATTATATAGAGGGCTTATCTACTGCTAACTTAGGAGAAATTATTATCCCAGGACAAGAAATAGAAGACAACGAAAGTCTTTTTAATAGGTACATTGAGCATATGAATGAAAAACCATTTGGCGGCAACATAGCAGATTACAAAATTAACACTAGAGCTATAGAGGGAATTGGAGCTGTAAAAGTATTCCCTATATGGAATGGTGGAGGCACTGTAAAAATTGTATTTTTAGATAGCAGCTACAACGTTCCTACTAAAGAATTAATTGATTTAGTGCAAACTACTTTAGACCCTGTTCCTAACAATGGGAAAGGTTTAGGTATAGCTCCAGTTGGCCATGTAGTAACGGTTAAGGGAGCTGAAGATATAGAAATAACTATAGATACTAAACTTATGTTAAGACGGGATGTTACCATAGGCCAAGTTCAGGAGGATATAGAGGAAGTTATTAAAGATTATCTCTTAAGTCTTAGAAAACAATGGTCTGAGGAAGAAAATACAATAGTTAGAATAAGCCAAATTGAAGCAAGAATTTTAAATGTAGAAGGTGTGGCAGACATACACACAACTAAAGTAAATGGAAAAGAAGAAAATTTAACTCTAGGATTAGAGGAAGTTCCTATATTGAAAGAGGTGGTATTAAATGAATAAATTAATAGACTTTTTACCACCAGAGATTGCTAATATAGAAGAATTTAAAGAAATAATGGAAACAGAAGATAAAGAGCTTGAATTATTAGAAAAAGGACAACAAAGAATTTTAAATGAAAATTTTATAGATACTGCAACAGAGTATGGCATCAAGAAATATGAAACCTTATTTAAAATAAGGGTAGATGACTTGAATGAAAGCTTAGATTTTAGAAAGTTAAGGATTAAAAATAGAAAGTTGGACAAAGTTCCATTTAGCTATAGATTTTTAAACAATAAGCTGAAAAATTTATTTGGAGAAGATAATTTTAAATTAGAATTATTAAATAATGAATATATTTTAAAGGTAGAAATAAACACTTTTGATTGGAATACGTTTAATGAAATAATAGATAACTTTAGATATATAATTCCATGCAATATGGTATTAAATTCAACATTAGTACAAAAGATTAAATCACCTATTTATTATGCAAGTTGTGTTACTGCAGGAGAAGAAATAACTTTATATCCATATAGTGCTAAAACTTTAGAAACTAAAGCAAAACTTAATATTGCATTATCTAATAATTCAGATGTGGAAGAAATAACAATACATCCAAGAAAGGAGGCAATATAATGGCAGAACAATTTTATAGTATATTAACATCTATAGGAAAAGCTAAAATAGCTAATGCGAGCATTTTTGGTACTAAACTAAATTTAACAACTTTAGCATTAGGGGACGGAAGTGGCAAGTATTATAATCCTACGGAAAGCCAAGAAGTACTAGTTAATGAAGTTTGGAGAGGAAATATAGGAGCTATAGCCACAGATAGTGAAAATTCAAATTGGATAGTTATAGAGACAATGATAGCTGGTAATGTAGGGGGATTTTTTATAAGAGAAGTAGGCGTGTTTGATGATGAAGGCAGTTTAATTGCCATAGGAAATACCCAGAAACCTATAAACCAATTGTAAGTGATGGAGCAACTAAAGATTTAATAATAAGAATGATATTAGAAGTAGATAATGCTTCAAGTGTAACTTTAAAGATAGACCCAACTACCGTAATTGCAACTAAAAAAGATATTGAAATACTAGATAATAAAATTAAAAACATTAAAATACCAGTAACTAAAGTAAATAATAAACTAGGTGATGTTACACTTAAGGCAGAAGACATAAAAGCTAATAATGATAAAACAATAGAAGAAAACTTACAAGAAGTTACGTCGCAAATGGATGATATGGCATATAAAGTGGCAGGTGGAACAGCTACAGAAATAACAGTAACCGCCCCATCATTAACAGACGGATACTCTAAAACATTTATAGTATTAGCAAATAACAACGAAAGTGCCACGACTATAAATGGAAAACCTTTATACAAACCCAATACTACTACATCACCTAATTTAATGTCAGGGAAAGCAGTAACAGTTTGGTATAGCTCAGAAGGAAATTGTTTTTTTATCAAGGCTAGTGCAGAAGGAAATGCTGATGTTGCAAATGTACTAGCAGGGAAAACATTTAGCAACGATAATGATACTGGAATAATTGGTACTATGCCTAATAGAGGAAGTCTTGCACAAACTTTAACAACTCAAGGTGGACAATATAATTTACCAAGTGGGTATTATAGTGGTGGTTATGTAAAGGCTCAGTTTTCTAATTTAATTGCTTCAAATATTAAAGAAGGTATTAATATTGGTGGAGTGATTGGTACTCTAGCGTCCAATAACGCATATATTCAGAAAATAGATGTTGATATATCAGATACTATTGATGAAGAATCAAACAAGACTGTTAAATATAAATATTACACAATAGATACTACTTTACATTCCAGTGTGAAGTTTTTATTACTTAAAGGATATATGTATGCTCAATATGATGGAACAGATTATGGGAGCATGAATTTTCAACTAGGGTATTCATCCCCGTTTACGGAAATTGCTTCTTGCCAAGGAGGCACCACAGGTAGGGGTGGAATAGACTTTTTTATGACTATGATGTCAGATGTAAATACGGCATTAACTATTAAGAATGAGTATGTTAATGGTAAAAGTTCAGAATGGCGTAAAGATAATTATCAAAGGGACTTTTCAAAGATTGGAAACAGCAAACTATATATGAGAATGCAAGGTTCTTCTTATGGGAGACTTAAAGGACAATGTCGAATAAAAGGTACGATATATGCTATAGGATGGTAGTTATAAAAGGAAATGGAGGACTTGTAAATGAAAAGTTTTATTATTGTGCGAAATTGAATGACAATAACGTATGTGTAGAAATTCAATCAAAGGTAGGGAGAATACCCGATAATACAGATGAGCATATAGAATTATCAGAGTGTAATTAGGCAGTAAGATATAGAAAGTGGTTGGGTAATCAATGGAGTCAAGAAAATTATGAGCCAGCGGTGGATACTGTTCTATAGGATAAAATTAAACAACTAGAAGAATTACAAATTAGTAATGAGAAAAATGGAAGATTAAAAATTAAGGTAACAGAATTAGAAGGTACTATATTAAAATTAACCTCTATTATTTCAGCATTGCAAGGAAGCAATTAAGAAATGTCTTTTACAGTTGATAGCTACCTAGTTAAATTTTATGTAAGAAAGATTAATGCAGAAACAATAATAAAGGGAGAAGTGCCAAGTTTATTTAATTTAAAAGAAGAGGTAAACAAATTATTATCATAATAGATAATTTTTGTAATATAAATTAAATCTTAGAAAATAACAGTATATCTAGAGAGGAGGCAATATAATGGCAGAACAATTTTATAGCATATTAACATCTATAGGAAAAGCGAAAATAGCTAATGCAAATGCTCTTGGAAATAAATTAAATTTAACAACCTTAGTACTAGGTGATGGAAATGGAAAGTATTATAATCCTACAGAAAATCAAGAAGCCATAGTTAATGAAGTTTGGAAAGGAAATATAAGTTCTATAACCACAGATAGTAAAAATCCAAACTGGATAGTTATAGAAACAATAATTGCCGGTAATGTAGGAGGATTTTTTATAAGAGAGGTAGGGATATTTGATGATGAAGGCAGTTTAATTGCTATAGGAAAATACCCAGAAACCTATAAACCAGTTATAAGCGATGGATCAACTAAAGATTTAATAATAAGAATGATATTAGAAGTAAGTAACTCTGCAAATGTAACATTGAAGATAGATCCAGCTATTATAATGGCAACTAAAAAGGATGTAGAAGTACTAGAAAGTAAAATTAGAGATTTAAAAGGGGTCTATGCTGAAGACCTTTTAGATGAAACAGTTATAATCGAGGGAGAAATGCATCCTTTGATAAAAAGTGAATTTGAAAAAGTTGAAACAAAGATAAATGACAATAAAGAGAACTTACAAGAAGTTACGTCACAAATGGCTGAAATGACGAAGGAAATAGAAAACATAGATTTATCAGCTAATAAGGTTAAATTAAATAAAGTTTCAGGAATGAATGCAACAGAAGTTCAAACAGCTATACAAGAACTTTTTCAATTTGCCGATAATGGTAAGAAGAATATATCTACTGTTATCGGCTCTCCATTAACCACCAGTGATACTTTTGATAGCATGAAAAGTAAAATACAAACTTTAAAAAATACTTTTGCTACTAATTTAACATCAAAAGAGCAGAGCAGTAGTGGAAGTGAAAGTTTAGAGAGTTTAATAAATAAAGTTAAGAATATTAATCCACAAAAAAAGTGGGTTAAAGGGGATTTCAAAGGAAGCGAATCTGGTTCAAGCCGTTCAGTTTATTTAAAATGGAAGCCAGGTGTTATAATTGTGAATAGTGAGGACCCTTATAATTCTAATTATACTTCATGTACAATTGTAGCGTGGAGACCAGATAGTGAATCCTATGCACGTTCATATAGTAGCATGGGTGCCAATTTATTGGCTGACATATCTATTGTAAGTGACACTGAATTTAAAGTTAACTCTTTGCGTAACGAATTTGCTTATCGCTGGCTAGCCATTGAATTATAAGAAAAAGGTGATGTAAGAATGAGAGAAATTGGAAGAAGAATATTTTATGATGAGATAACTGGAGAAGTTGTATTTGAATTTGGAGAGATGGTAGGTGATCCAAAAGAATATGCAAAATACAACAAAATAATTTATAAAGACTATCCATATGGTTATAAAAAAGAGGAGTTTGAAAGAGCATTAAAATATCATATTGATATAGAAACTGGTAACGTTGTTTTTAATAAACTTATAGAAATAAAAGAAACAGAAGAAGAAAAACTTAGAAGAGAAAAAGAAGAATTAGAGAATCAGCTATTAGATGCACAAGAGCATATTGTAAATGAAGAATATAAAAAATTGTTAAATCAAGGAGGAATGTAATATGTTATATAATTTATTAAAAAACTTAATAAATGCGAAAAGATTTGAAAAAGAGGATATGACAAATAAACTAAATGTATTTTTCACTTTTAATCAGCTTGAAGTAGAACAGTATCAAGAGTTATTAGAAAAAGTTAATGTACAATAGATAATTTTTGCGACATAATTAGAGCAATTTAAAGGTAAAATATTGAGGCATATAGCCTTTTTATTTTGCCTATTTTTAAAATAAGAGGTGATAAATATGCAAGGAAGAATAAAGGTATTAAAAGATGTAGATAAAAGCAATATATTACCCATGACACATGCAAAAGCTGTGTACGTAGATGAAAAAAATACATTAGATAAAACACTTAATAATATCGAGTCACAAATAATACAACAACGCAAAACTTATGCTGAATTAAAAGAGTTAATTGAAAATAATAAATTAATTCCAGGAACACAATATGTACTTATAGATTATAAAACTAAATATCAACAGCCAACAACAAATGTAATAAAGGAAATGGATGTAGAAGAGTTGGTTTTAGCAGCTAACTCTGATAATACTTTCAAGCCTATAGTTAGTAGTTTGAAATATCCACAGGATATTGTATATTATGATTTTGATAATAATATATGTGAAGATAATACTACCTATAGAAATGGGTTCATATTAAGACGTTATGACCCTATCAGTGGAAATGATGCACCGCAGGATTGGCGTACAATGTTGTGGGCGCGGTATAAACCTAACAAAGACAAGTACTTAAATGGTACACTAGGTACTTTAAATTATAACTCATGGACAAGTGGAAGTGCACAAATGAATGTAATCTACAAAGCAGACAACAAATTATGGATGGCTAAAAACGCAAATGTACCAACCTCCCCAACCGACCCTAATGTATTTTTCGAAGTATACCCCGACCTAGACACACCACTACTCATAGAAGAAAGAACTAAATGGGGTGATGACATTGAATTAATGCGTGGAGAACTGGTTGAAGTCCCTACGTTTGGCGAAAGGTGTATAAACAATACAATAAAAAATGTCCTTCTTCCTGACAGTGGAATAATAAGGTTGCACAACAATGTTTTCATTAAGAGCTGTAATGACAATTTAATAGGCGATATTTCATATAATAATACCTTAGATGGGAGTAGAAATTCACTGGGTTCATTTTGTATTTCAAACATTTTTGTACGTGCTTCATCATGTAACAATTTAGGAGTGCAATGTCAAAACAATATATTGGGTATCACATGTACGTACAACAGTTTTGGAGGTTACTGTACAGGCAACATCCTTTTAAACAACAATCAACACAACAGTTTTGGAATCAGATGCTACGATAACATACTTACTAACTTTTGTCTAAGGAATAGTTTTGGTAATTTATGCTTTAGGAATAAATTCAGTGATAGTTGTCAACTCAATTTATTTGGTAATGGTTGCTCGAACAACGTTTTTAAAAGTAGTTGTGGTAGTAATACATTCGGAAGCAGTACCCAACGAAATGTTTTTGGTATTAGTTGCAATTATAACAACTTTGGAAATTTTAGTGCTGATAATATTTTTGGAAATTCATGTGGCTATAATACATTTGGTAACTATACAAACAAAAATACTTTTGGCGACAATTGCCAAAACAACACTTTCTTCAACAGTTGCGGAAATAACACTTTTGGGGATAGTTTCCAATATAATGTGGTTAAAGCGTTAGTTAATAAAAATGTAACCTCGCTCGAAACTGGTTTTAGGAATACTGTAACAATGAATATAGAACATGGTAGTGGTAGTTATATTTATTGGTATGGTGGGGGAGCTGCAATAACAGTTAAAACAATACCTTAAAGGAGGATTTAAATGTATAAAATAAAATATTACAACAAGGAAATTATAGGATATGATGAAGAAGGAAATCCTATTTTTGAAATAAGAGAATTAGAATATCAATGTAACGACAAAGATTTCGAATATTGGCTAGATGTCATTAAAAAGAGTTATGGGGAATATGGAGAAGCAACCCATGAACATATAGAAGATGAACCAACAAAAGAAGAATTAGCAATTAAAACAATAAATAATCTTACAATAGAAAATAAAAAGAAGGATATTTTAATTGCTAGTTTAGCAGAGCAAATAAACAATTTAAACATAAAATTAACCCAATTAGGAGGTAGTGAGAATGTTTAATTTTTATAAATTGTTTTATAGTGAAAAATATTTAAGCTTAGATGATTTAAAAGAAGCTGCAAAGTGGGGTGTTTTAACAGTAGAAGAGTTTAAGAGCATTACAGAAATGGATTATATTACAGAATAAATTAAATTTCAAAGGCAAGATAACGGACCATAGGGTCTTTTTTCTTGCCTATTTTTATAACAAAAGAGGGATGTAATATGGAAAAGGAAAATTTAATAAAAACAATAGTAGCAAGTATAGGAACAGGATTTACATGGTTCTTTGGAACTTGGGATTTAGCATTACAGATATTAGTTACTCTAATAGCTTTAGATTATGCAACTGGTTGCATGAGGGCATATTTTAATAAAGAATTATCTAGTAATGTTGGGCTTAAAGGTATTGCTAGAAAAGGTGTTATATTTGTAGTGTTAATAGTTGCAGTAAGCTTAGATAGGTTATTAAATATTGATAAATGGATATTTAGAACCCTTATTTGTTATTTTTATATAGCAAATGAGGGTTTATCTATTCTAGAAAATTGTGGAGCATTAGGATTGCCTATACCGGAAAAAATAAGAGAAGCATTATTACAGCTTAAGGAAGGAAATAAAAAAGAAATTAAGAGGGAGGATTAGGAAAATGAAAATAGGTATAGATTATGGACATACTTTAAGAGGCTATGATACTGGAGCAGTAGGTAATGGACTTAAAGAGCAGGATATTACAAGAGAAGTAGGGAAAATAGTTACTTCCAAATTAAGAATTTTAGGTCACACAGTTATAGAATGTGCAATAGATAGTGCAAATAGTGTAAATGAAAGTTTATCCTATAGAGTAAATACGGCTAATTCTAACAATGCAGATTTATTTATATCCATACATGTAAATGCAGGAGGAGGACAAGGAACAGAAATATATACCTATAACAATGACATTTTTACAGAAGCGCAGAAAACTTTAAATAACATAGCAGCCTTGGGATTTAATAATAGAGGAATTAAGGATGGCAGTAATTTATATGTAATAAGAAATACAAAAGCTAAAGCAATGTTAATAGAGTTATTTTTTATAGATAGTATAGATGTAGAGTTATACAAAAAAGTAGGTGCAGAAAGATTAGCTAATGCAATTGTAAAAGGAATTACAGGCAAAGCTATGGCTAACAATGGTAATTGGTATTCTTTAGATGGAAAGCTAGGTATTGTTACTGCCAAAGACGGTTTAAATGTAAGACAGAGTAAATCTACTAATAGCAAAATATTAGGTATTTTGAAACATGGAGAAAAAGTAAGATTATACAGAAAAGAAGGAGAGTGGGCACACATTTACTATCCTAATCATGGTGGATATGTACATGGTGATTATGTAGACATATTTCAGTAAAAAGATAGTTTTTACATTGAGACAAGGATTATCATATTTTATATAGATTATTAAATGCTATTCACATCTATAGATCTTAAGGACTTATATTTATTACCACAAGTTTAATTATATACTTAAAGTCATTCGTATCATTCTAATTTTTAAATCTTCCTTCGATCTTTTTAATTATATAATCTATCTAGCTCCTTTTTAATACTTTTTTGTACAAAATGGTTAAGGTTTATTCTAATGGAAACCTCTAGTAAACTTTTTCTTCCCTATGCTATGCCTACATTTGAGCTAAGATTAGTTTGCAGATTCTAACGCAAAGTTATTATTTATTTAAAATATTAAAAGTAAAGTTTAACTTCTGCGACAGAAGTAGAAAAAAACATCTGTACTATCTAAATCTAGCTCTTCAGCTATTCGTTCAACCAAATATATAGTTACATTCTTATTATATTTTTTTTTATTCTCAAGCTTACTAAGATAAGATTGTGTTATTCTTAACCTTTTAGCAAGATATTTTTGCGACATTCTTTTTGATTTTCTTGCATTTTTTAACATTATCATACCTCGAATTGTTTTATCAATTGGATTTTTACACAAATTATGACAAAATAAAACATATAAATTGTGCCTCAAAAGGACTATGTCGAAATATTCCTGTCAGGAATACTTTCACGAGGTATAATTATATTGCATTTAAAGTAGAGTTGGAGGGAAATTTATGAGGGGATTTATATATAAAAACAAAAAATACATAGTAAAATTATGTGATTATAATTTTAAATATTACATTACAAAATATAAGGGATATACAATAATTTATTTCAATAAAACTTTGGGTAGTAAAGAAAAATCTAGAATACTTCATAAGATAATAAGAAATTCTATGATACACTCTTAGAATGTAATGTTAAAAAATGCAAGAATAAATTATAGACTTTATTATATTTTGTATATGTAAAAATCTAAGATGTAATATTAAAAATGGCTTTATTATTAATTTTATTAAAAAAATTATAAAGATTGTATTGTATTTACAACAATGGGCTGATGGTATAAAATTAAATGAAGTTACAACTAATAACTGTAGCGGCGAACAGTGTTCGCCATATAAAAGTGTGAATTGAAGCATACTAAGAGTAATAAATTAAGAAAGACTTAAATTTATATAGGATTTTGAACAGTTATTTTACATACTTAAATTGAAGTTTAAAATGGAGATGATAATTTTGATAAATGGAAACATTGAAAGTGTAAAGAAATCCATACTTAATAGATTAGATACAATATATGAAATGAAGATACCTAAAGATATGATATTTACAGAAGAGCTTGCAAATCTTTTAAATGAAGTTACTTTGGATTTAGAAAGAGAAATTAGTGTTGCTATAGATAGAAAAGGAAATATAATAGGAGTGGCAATTGGTGATAGTAGTACCGTAGACATACCAATAATAGATGTTAAGGAAGGGAAATTATCAGGAGTTAGAGTAATTCATACTCATCCTAATGGAAATCCTAAATTATCTGGATTAGACATATCCGCATTAATTAAGTTAAAGCTTGATGCTATGGTTGCAATTGGAGTTAATAATGAAGGTAACTTAAAATATCATATAGGATTTTGTGATATAAACAATAATATTTTAGTTGAAGAAGAATTAGAGTTTAAAACTACAGAAGATGTAATGCAGTTTAAGTTTTTAGATAAGGTTAAGCATATAGAAAGCCTTATCAAAGAAAATGATGTTATTGAGGATAATACAGAGAGGGCAATATTAGTTGGTACAGAAGACGAAGAAAGCTTAGAAGAACTTGGTGAACTTACAAAGGCTTGTGAAGCTATTCCTGTATATTCAATACTTCAAAAGAGAAGCAAAAGTAAAATAGATCCTGCTTATTATATAGGCAGAGGTAAAGTAGAAGAGATAGCTTTAGTAAGGCAATCATTGAGAGCTAATGTAGTTATTTTTGATGAAGAACTGTCAGGAGCACAGGTTAGAAATTTAGAAGGAGCATTAGGTGTAAAAGTTATAGATAGAACTACTCTAATATTGGAGATTTTTGCAAGAAGAGCAAAAACAAAAGAAGGGAAAATTCAAGTTGAGCTTTCACAGTTAAAGTATAGGCTTTCAAGATTGGGAGGTCTAGGTACAGTACTTTCAAGAACTGGAGGAGGTATAGGTACAAGAGGTCCAGGAGAAAAGAAGCTTGAGACTGATAAAAGACATATAAGAGAAACAATATATGACTTGACTAAAGAGCTTGAAAGAATAAAGCATGTTAGAAATACACAAAGAGAAAAGAGAAATAAAGATAGCATATCTAAGATTTCTCTTGTAGGATATACTAATGCAGGGAAATCAACGCTAAGAAATACTCTTTGCGATATTTACCCATTAAAATCTTCAAATATAAAGGAGAAGGTATTTGAAGCAGATATGTTATTTGCAACACTAGATACTACTACTAGAGGAATATTACTTCCAGATAATAGGGTAGCCACTATAACAGATACAGTAGGATTTATAAGAAAGCTTCCTCATGAATTAGTTGAAGCCTTTAAATCTACCTTAGAAGAGGTTATTTATTCAGATTTACTGTTGCATGTAGTAGATAGTTCTAGTGATAGCGCTGATAAGCAAATTGAAGTTGTTGAAGAGGTTTTAAAAGAATTAGATGCTTGTGATAAACCAACCATATTAGTTCTTAATAAAACAGACAAAGCTTCAGAAGAAAAATTACAGGATTTAAGAGAAAAATATAAGAACTATAAAATAATAGAAGTATCTGCAAAAGAAAGAATAAACTTAGAAAAGTTGTTAAATGAAAGTACAGAATTACTTCCTTATAAGTTAAAAGCTTTTAAGGTGCTAATTCCATATGCAGATTCTAGTACTGCCGCATATCTTCATAGAAATGGAAAAGTTGATAGTGAAGAGTATGTAGAAGAAGGAACAGTTATGATGGTTCAAGGTGATGAGGAAGTATACAATAAATGTAAAGATTATATAATTGAAGAATAAGTATACGCCTTCTAAAATAGAATTATAATGAAGAAAGATAATAGTTTATATAGCTTACTTTAAAAATCATACATAGATATGTTAGTTCTAAAAATTAATATATGAAAATAGTTGATGTCTTTTAATATTATAATTAAAACTATTGAATTCATAAGTTATGAATGAAAATATTTAATGGCACATATATATTTATCTATACTTGAATAAAACTGTTAACTGATTTTAAAGTTAGCAGTTTTAGTTTTATAAGAAGGCATTTTCTTTACATCTTTAAATTGTTATTTTAGATGCCTAAAGATTTATAAATTGGAAAAATGGAAAAGATAATTCCATAAGGAGGGAGTCAATAGTTAATAAAAATATAGATAAATGTGATTAATTATGTTGATATATACCTAAGGGGTGATATTAATGAAATACATAACTAATTATAAACCAAAAGACTTTTCTGAGTTACTTGGAGTTTCAGTGAAAACATTGCAACGTTGGGATAGAGAAGATATTTTTATGTAGGATATATGGTCTTCAAAAGTGTAAGAAAAAGATAGAGGAGGATGAAGAAATTGCTAATAGCATACAAGGTGGAAATAAAACCAACGTTGGAACAAAAGATGAAAATTAATCAATCAATTGGAATATGCAGATATTTATATAATTTTTATCTTGCCAAAAATAAAGAATTATATCAGCAATTTAAAGATGGTTTATTGGATAAGCAACATTCATTTATGTCAGCTAATGATTTTGATAAATATATCAACAATGAAATTAAAACATTAGAAGAATATCAATGGATTAATAAATGTGGTTCAAAAGCACGTAAAAAGGCTATATGTAATGCTGAACTTGCATATAAAAAGTTTTTTTAAAGGTGAATCTAAATTTCCAAGGTTTAAAAAGAAGAATAAATCAGACGTTAAATTATATTTTCCTAAAAATAATAAAGGTGACTGGAAAGTATACAGACATAAAATAATGATACCATCATTGAAAAATGTAAGATTAAAAGAATATGGATATATACCAATAAATGCAAATATTAAAAGTGGAACAGTATCTAAGAGTGCTGATAGATATTATGTATCAGTATTAGTGGAAACTGATATTGTAAGTCCAAATATTCCTATAAATGATGGGGTGGGCATTGATTTAGGATTAAAAGACTTTGCAGTTATTTCAAATGGTATTCGTAAAAAGAATATTAATAAAACTGAAAAAGTAAAAAAACTAGAAAAGAGATTAAAACGTGAACAAAGAAAACTTTCAAGGAAATATGAAAGTTTAAAATTAAGAAATAAAGATAAGAAAGGAGATGCTACTAGACAAAATATCCAAAAACAAATAGCTAAAGTACAAAAACTTCATTACAATCTTTCAAATATAAGAACAAATTATATTAATAAAGCAGTATCTGATATAGTGAAACAAAATCCAAGTTTCATAACTATAGAGGATTTAAATGTTAGTGGAATGATGAAGAATAAGCATTTATCCAAAGCAGTTGCAGAGCAAAAGTTTTTTGAGTTTAGAACTAAATTAACTAACAAGTGTAATTGGATGGGTATTGAATTGAGAATTGTAGATAAATTTTATCCTTCAAGTAAATTATGTCATGAATGCGGCCATATTAAAAAGGATTTAAAACTTTCTGATAGAATCTATAAGTGCGAATGTGGCTATGAAGAGGATAGAGATATAAATGCAAGTTTTAATTTAAGAGATGCTAAAATCTACAAAATAGCATAAATAAGTTATTGTAGATATGTACGGATGGCTAGTTCGGAATTTATGACTATGGAGTGTTATATCAAATGAAAGTAGTTCTATAGAACAAAATCAGACACGTTGAAGTAGTAAAAATCTCGATATGGGTATATTTGTCCATATTTTGAGTAGCAGGGATTATTATGGAATATATTTGTCCACAGTGCAATGAAATAAAGAACTGTAATTATATATGTAGTAAATGCGGAGGAATCATGGAGGATAAAGGAAGAGTACAAGAGTATTATGGTCCTTATAGTGCAGATGCACCTATTGAGGATAATGGAAATAGTTGTACTCATGTTTTTCTATGTAATAAGTGTAACTTTATGGAGAGAAATAATGTAAAAAAGGTTATCATATAATTTTTTCCATGAACTTTCTTAACTTATATATTATAATTAAATGTAAGGCATATTTTAAAATAACTAATCAGTATGTATTTTATTTTTATCATAATATATAATTGGAATTCTAAGAGAGTTAGATTATAAAAGAAATTGTTTCATTGTCCAATGCAAAATATAAGAGTTATTTTTTTGATTAGTTATTTTCTTTTACGTGTCAAATATTTTATTTCTCAGTTTAAGGTATTGAAGATGAGGTGAGAAAATTATTGAATAATGGTTTAGTGAAGTTTGATTGGAATTTTGCTGAAAAGTATAGTAATGAAGAGATATCTTACTTTTTACATTTAGAAGGTAAATCCATAGAAACTATAAGTATTATTAGAAATTTGCAAAAATCTGAAGTGCAGAAGCATATAATAGCATGTAAAATAAAATATAGATATGTAGTTAAAAGCCAAAATATAGAAGAGCTTTTTAAGACTTTATCAAAGGTAGGAAAATCAGAAAGAATATATATATTAAATAGTCTAGATGTGGTTAATAAAACAAAACTTATAGATTATATATTAAAAAATCATTTAGAGGTATCATTAAAAGAAAAAGAGTTTGGAATATGGGTATTAGGTGAACTTAGAGCTTCTCAATCAGTAGATTTTTTAATAAAATCTACAGTACATAAATTTGTTAATATTAGAAGATTGTCCGTATCAGCTTTAGGCAAAATAGGAGATTCAAAAGGTGAGATGGCACTTTTAAGAGCACTTCAAGATGAAAATAATCAAGTAGTAAGCTATGCTATAAAATCTTTACAGAAAATAAAAAGTGAAAAAGCCATAGAAAAAATAGAGGAAATTTATAAAGTTAATGACAGACCTTATATAAAGAAGGCTTGTGAAGAGTTTCTAAATAGTTTTAAAGAGAATGAACATGACTAGTCAGCATGCCATCTTTAACTAGCTATTTTATATGTGTAAATTCATTATATTTTATGAGGAGGGATAAGGGATGAGCTATTTTACTATCAAAGATGAAGCAAGTGCAGAATTTGAAGAAAGAAAATCTGTGTTTATAGGATATGCTAAAAGAGTTAAAACTGAAGAAGAGGCTAAAGAATTTGTAGCAAAGATAAAAGCCATGCATAAGCAAGCTACTCATAATTGCTCAGCTTATATAGTAGGAGAAAATAAAGGAATTCAAAGATATAGTGATGATGGTGAGCCTCAAGGTACAGCAGGTATTCCAATATTAGAAGTTATAAAGAAAAATGATTTAACAGATATAGCAGTAGTAGTTACTAGATATTTTGGAGGTATACTTTTAGGGGCTGGTGGTCTTGTTAGGGCTTATTCCAAAGGTGCATCTGAAGCTATTAAAGTTGGGGGAATAGTCGAGAAAGTCAAGGGACTTGAGATAAAGGTAAAACTAGACTATGACCTATTAGGCAAAATTCAATATATTTGTGGTAAGAATCAATGGCATATAGAAGATACTATGTATACAGATAAAGTTGAGATTATAATGTATTGTGAAAGTAAAAAGTATGACACTATACATGGGAGTTTTGTAGAGGCTACTAATGGAAAAGTAATAATTTCTGAAGAAGAAGAGGAATATTATTTTAAAATGGAAAATAGACTTTTTAAAGAGGTGATATAGGGTATTTGAAAGAAGATAGATCACTGTGTTATAATGTTTAAGGAGTATTTTAAAGTTAGGCATTTTCAAAAAAATAATAGACCAGTATATTAGTCTATTTTCCATTATACTGCGTTGTCAGAACCCACCCATAGTGCTACTATGAGCGGAACCTGACGCCTTGTCTAATATGAGGCATATTCAAAAAAATAACTAGTCAGTATGTTCATCTATTTTGTATCATACTGCGTCGTCAGAACTCCATGATAGCTAGACTATCATGAAAACCTGTCAACTTGTCTGATGCAAAATATATTTCACATCTTTAACTAGTTATTTTATTTCATATGCCTAAAATATACTAACATCTTTGGTTTACTATTTTCTTTCACATGCCTTATACAATGCAAAAACATTATTTAGGCATCTTCATAACTAGTATACTGACCAGTAATTTTATTTTAGATGCCTTACATATAAAGTTAGGAGAGTGGAACTAAATGTCAGGACATTCAAAATGGCATAATATACAAGCTAAAAAGGGAAAAGTAGATGCTAAAAGAGGTAAAATATTTACTAAAATAGGTAAAGAGTTAATGGTAGCTGCTAAAAATGGCGGTGCAAATCCAGAAACAAACAATAAGCTAAGAGATGTAATTGCTAAAGCAAAGGCTGCTAATATGCCATCAGATACAATAACTAGAGCAATTAAAAAAGCAGCAGGAGAACTTGAAGGAGTTAGCTACGAAGAAATTACATACGAAGGATATGGTGCAGCTGGAGTTGCAGTTATTGTTGAAACACTAACAGATAACAAAAATAGAACTGCAGGAAATGTAAGACATGCCTTTTCAAAACATGGTGGAAATATGGGTTCAACAGGTTGTGTGAGCTTCATGTTCCAAAAGAAAGGTGAAATTGTTATAGAAAAAAACGGTGACCTTGATGAAGACGAATTAATGATGATGGCTCTAGAAGCAGGAGCAGAAGATTTTGCTTCTGAAGATGAAGTTTATGTAGTAACTACTACACCAGAAGATTTTGGAGCAGTAAGGGAATCTCTTGAAGAAAATGGAGTAGAGTTCTTAGAAGCAGAAGTCAAATTAGTTGCTGACACTAATTCAGAAGTAGATATGGAAACAGCAGGTAAAATACAAAAAATGCTAGATGCACTAGAAGATGACGATGACGTTCAAAACGTATATCATAATGCAGAATTCCCAGAAGGATTTGAAGAGTAAGGCAATATCAATGCTTTAGACGATATAAGTGATTAAAAAACATGGTGATATACGTTCTTTAATCATTTTGTGATGGAATACAACACTTTTAAATGTATGTATAAAAAATACATTTGGAGGTGTTTTATTTTTATGGAATTAAATGACGTTTTAAAAGAATTTATATTTGACTGTGAGGTAAAGAATTATTCTGAAAAAACAATAAAAGGTTATAGAAATAATAATATTTTGTTTTTTAATTATTTAAATAAAGAATTTAACATTACAGAATTAGAAAGTATAAAATCCATGCACATTAAGAAATATTTTAAATTTTTGATGCAAAAAAGGTGCAAACCTACATATGCGAATGCTGTTTTAAAAACTGTTAGAGCATTTTTTAAATACTGCATGGAAGAAGAATATCTAGAAGAAAATCCATGTTTAAAAGTAGGTTGGCAAAAAGAAGGTAAAGTTATTATAAATACTTTTACAGATACAGAAATAGTAAATATGTTAGAAGTATATAAATTCACTACGTATTTGGAAGCTAGAAACAAAATGTTAATAGCTTTTTTGATAGATACAGGAGCAAGAAATAATGAAACTTGCACCCTATTAAAAGATGATATTAAAGATAAAACTATAATGCTTAGAGGTAAAGGAAATAAAGAAAGACAGGTTAGCGTAAGTCCTTTATTAAAAAAATATATGATGAGACTGAGAAAATGTATAATACAAAATGATTATTTATCAGAGATAAAGATTATTTTAGTAGTATATTAAATGATTTAAAATCTAATAGATAATATTAATATGAGCTTAAAACACCTAATTTTAAATAGGTGTTTTTTGTTTAAAAGTTTAAAAAGTAGGTGATTATTATTCCTATAAATAATTTAAAACTTGATAAAGAAATTCAAAGGAATATCTTTATCGTTTCTCAGTTATTAGATGCTATTATGTATAATAAAGAAATATTCATTAGAACACTAGATGACTTCTCTAATTTGACCAATATGTTTAAACACAATATATATTTTAAAATATGTTTTACAATAATTATAAAGTTATAAAAAATATGATCTAAATTGTAGTAAATTTATCCTTGAATATGCAAATTTATACAGTATATAATGCATATGTACAAATTACACAAGGGGGATAAAATAATGAAAAGAAAATTAAAATCAATTTTAATACTAATGTTTGCATTTGTATTTATGTCATTAAGTTTTAGTAATGCAAAAATAGTAAAAGCAGCTTCACTTAATGGGGCAGTTATAGGTACAGAAAATTTAAATAATACACCTGAGAATAGTGCTAAGATTGGAGATAAGCTTAATCTTCCTGAAAAAGAGTGGAAGAGATATGATGATGATAATAAGCAAATTGAATATACAGGGATTTGGACCTATAAGAATAATGCGACAGGAGCTTACTTAAATACAGACCATTTTTCAAATGATAGCAATGCACAAATTAAATTTAATTTTTATGGCTCAAAATTAAGATTGATAGCATCAACAAATAATAATAGAAGTGAAAAAAATATTATAACTATAGATGGTATAAGTCATGAATATACAGAATTGCTATCTGATTCTTGGGAAGAAGTTAAACTAATATTTGAAATAAAAGATTTAACTTTAGGAGAGCATTCAGTTACTATAGGTAAAAGTGAAATTAATGACAAGTATATGGTTTTAGATGCAATAGATATAGATGCAAACGGAGAATTGTTACCATATGAGATTAAGACTGAATCTATATCATTAGATAAATCATCAATCGATTTAGAAGTTGGACAAACTGATAAATTAACTGCAACAGTATTACCTGAAGATGCAGTAAATAAGAAAGTTGTATGGAGTTCAAGTGATGAAACAATAGCAACAGTAGACCAAGAAGGAAATGTAACAGCTATAAAAGAAGGACAAGCAACAATAACAGCTAAAGTAGAAAATACTGATTTAACAGCTACTTGTGAAGTAAATGTAAGTAAATTAGCAGAAGAAAATAAGAATAATGCAATTCTAAGTATTTCTTTAGTAAATGGAGCTACAAAAGAATATGATGTAAGCATGGAAGAAGTAAATAAATTCATAAACTGGTATGAAGAAAGAGCTAATGGTAAAGGTTCAGCATTATATTCATTTGATAAAAAGCTTAATCCATATACATCAGTAAAAGAATATATAGTACATGATAAAATAGTATCTTTTCAAGTTAGAGAATATGAAATAAGTAAATAAATTAGATAATCATAGCATCTAGGAAACTAGGTGCTATTTTATTTTGATGTGATAGGCGGTATGTACATTATTATAAAGCACTAACTCTTAAAAATTTACATATAATGATAATGTGAATACTTAAAAAGGAAGAGTTTAATATAATGAGAGATATTTATTATAGGCTATGGGATGATTACTGGAGAACCTATAGGATTAATAGCGAAGCAGCTATACAAATCGCTTCAGAGCGAGTTCCAGGTCGGGTAGAAAAAGTTAGAATAGATTATAAAAATAATTTATTAATCTATGAAGTTGACATTAGAAATGATACTGGATTGTATAAGGTTGAAGTAAATGCTGATACAGGAAAAATACTTAAAATTGAAAGAAAATCTGATTAAAGTACAGAGGTTTAATTCTGTTAATTATCAAAACAGTATTTGAAGCTGATAGAGGAGCTGAGTGGAGCAAAAAGGTTTTAAATGATTAATAAAAATATTAATAAAAGATATTATTTATTCAATGAATAGCACTAGCTGGGGCGAGTATGGATCTCACATTTTATTTAAAGCATTAATGGAACAAAATTGGTTAATATTAAAGAAGCTAGATAGCATAGATAAAAATTTGAAAGAATTAAATAGTAAATAGGACACTCATTTATATGGGTGTCTTTTTTATTTATGAATAGGTGATTTAATGGCATTAAAAAAGAAGTGTAGTAAAACTGGTTGTAATAAGATAGTAGAGCATGGAGTGATTTACTGCGATTATCATCAGAGGAAATAGGATGAAAGCGAAAAGGAAAGATATAGAGAATATCAAAGTAGAAGGCGTAATGATAAAGAACAAAAGAAATATCAAGATTTTTATAATGATAAGAGTTGGAAAAGAATAAGAGATGCAGTGATTGCTGATTATTATGGAATTGACATACTGGAATACTATAGAACAGAAAAGATAATACAAGGTGAACGAGCACATCATATTATAGAATTAAGTAAAGATTGGAATAGTAGATTAGATGTTAGTAATCTTATATATTTAACAGAACAGAATCATAGATTATATTGGGAAAGATTATGTAAAAATTATAGTAGACTTTAAATTTTTACCTATTTTTGCTATTATAGTATTAATTATTGATAGAATTTATTTTTTATGGAAGGTATATACGAGTAATGCAGAGATAAGGAATTTGGAGGGGGATAATGAATGGAATATTTATAGGAAATTTTTATCATTGCATGCCATCTGAGATGGCTGATAAGGATGGTAAAAGAGCAATAATAAATTATTATTGTTTTGGGCCAATTGAAGTAGTTATATATGGTGTAACATCAATGAATGAGTATTATCTTGACTATACTTATCCAGAATTTTGGGGTGATGCTGAATTGGAACATGAGCATAATATAATCACTAAGAAAGAGATGCTAAAGGTTATTGATAGTCAAATAGAACTATGTGAACGTAATGGAGGCACTAATATTGCTAAAGCATTGAGAAGTGAGAAGAAATTGATTGAAGAATCTTAAATATTAAAATTAATTATATAAATTCCAATTTGTTAAGGAACTTAAAAAGTAAATATAAATAATATATTAAAATACCGTATTATTAAGAAACGAATTTGCGATATTTCTCATGTCGAAATTCAAATATATTATGAAGGAAGGTTTAAATTTATGTATGAAACAGACCAAAAGGTTAAAGACAAAGAATTTGACCGTATAGGAATTATAAAATTTAAAAAAATATGAAGAAAACCATTGGTGCTATTTAGTCTTATTTTCAAATCATTTAAGACAATATATATGTGAAGATAGACTTGAACCACCTAACGATTAGTTCGTATTTTGATATTTTTACGATATAAAACTAAATACATTTTAAAGGCAAGATAACGGACCATAAGGTCTTTTTTATTGCCTTTTTTATAATAAAAAACTTAAATTAGATTACATAATCATAATTATGATTATTAAATTTAAAGTAAACCAAAATAAGAGGTGAAAATATGGAACAAGAAATTATAAAAGTAGCAATTAGTCAAGGGTTAGGATACGCATTGTTCGTATCCTATTAATTTATGTTCTCAAGACTACACAGGACAGAGAGAATAGATTAAATGCTACTATAGATAAAAACCAATCTATTATACAAGATTTAGCAACAAAATTAAATGTGATTGAAGATGTAAAAAAAGATGTACAAGATATAAAAAATAAAATTAATTAAGGATGTGATAAACTTGAAAATTGGTATAGATTGTGGTCATACACTCAGTGGTGCTGACTATGGAGCAGTAGGAGTAAAAGCAGAATCTGTATTAACTAGAGAAGTAGGGTCTAGGGTTATAAATAAATTAAAAGCATTAGGTCATAATGTTATAAATCGCACCATAGATAATTCTAATAGTTTAGAAGAAAGTTTAGCTTATAGAGTAAATCAAGCCAATAACAACGATGTAGATTTATTCGTTAGTATACATTTTAATGCTTATAATGGACTGGCATATGGAACTGAAGTATTTACATGGGGTGCTGAACAATTGCCAGAAGCTACTAGAGTATTAAATAATTTAGTAGGGATTGGATATGCAAACCGAGGAATTAAGGATGGTAGTAATTTATATGTAATAAGAAATACAAAAGCTAAAGCAATGTTAATAGAGTTATTTTTTATAGATAGCATAGACGTAGAGTTATATAAAAAAGTAGGTTCAGAAAGATTAGCTAATGCAATTGTAGAAGGAATTACAGGCAAAGCTATGCCTAACAATGGTAATTGGTATTCTTTAGATGGAAAGCTAGGTGTTGTTACTGCTAAAGATGGTTTAAATGTAAGACAGAGTAAATCTACTAATAGCAAAATATTAGGTATCTTGAAACATGGAGAAAAAGTAAGATTTAAAGGTAGTTCTTGACTTAGGTTGGGAGCTACCTTTTTATTTCTAAAAAAAAGTTATTTTATTATAAAATTGTAATAAATAATGGAATGAAGATGATGAGTTACCAAATAAAAATACCGCATATTCATTTTTGAATAATACGGCGTTCTTGCATTTATCTAAACTCCTCGTCAGATAATACATAATTAAACATGTATTCTTCTGTCTTTTCATATGAATATTCTTCTATATTGAATATTACACCTGAGTAATCTAAACGATTTGGTAAAAATACTTCTTGTATAATTGCTTTATCATAACCATATTCTAATAAAGCGTCATATAATCTTCTTGCACCAAAATGGCTGTCCATAGTTGCTACATCATGTCTAGTAACAATTCCATTCTTTTCATATGCTTTGATTGTTTTCTCGACTTCATTTCGAAAAGATTCTGTTATCTCATAATTAAATCTCATTTAATTACCTCCTATACAGCTTAAATAATTAACATTCTGTAAAATTACACCATTAAGAATATATAATTCTATTCTACTATTTATTACATATTAATACAATTTATTCTATTATTAATATCGTATTATTTAATTTTCAAAGAACATTGTTTGTACCTTTTATTTAAGTAGTTACGTCGTTTAATAATAGTATGAAGAATCTAAAAGAGATAACTTAGAAAATTAAACTACCTTATTTCTATTTTATAAAAGGAAAACTTAAATAGTTGCAGAATAAGAAGAATAGAGCTTATTATTAACCTTAGCATGTAATGTGTTTAAATTTATAGGTTGCAAAAATTCTTTTATGCATGGAGTTGATACTTAATATAGGATGTATTTATATAGTATAAAATGTTGATAGATTTAACTATAATAAATACAGCAAAAATTTAAAAAATATTTGATTAAATAAAGTATATATTCAATATTTTTGATATATTTTTTCTTAGTGAAGACAGTAAAGGATGAGTTTTCAAGGCGAATTATGGGAGGTTATAGGATGGGGAATATCATAACTAGAAAATATATAGGATTACCAGAAGAATATTGGCACAAACAAAATTTTTGTTGGTATATGCATGATGCAAATAATACTTTAGGAATAGAAATTTTCAATGCAATTTTAGCAGATATGTGCAATTTTATATACGAATCTTTAAATACTATTGAAAATGGGAAAATTACAGTTTCACTAGCTTTATTAAGAAAGCCATTTAGAGATAACTTATTGTATTTAGAGTGGTTATTAGCTGACCCAAAAGAATTTATTAATATGGTTAATAATCAAGATATAGAAAAATATGCTATAGAAAAAATATCTAAGGATAAAAAAATAAATATAATAAAATCAGCCATAGAGAAATTAGACAATCAAGAATATTTTTCTAGCATGGATGAAATTTTTTATTATGATTTGAGATATAATTATAAGCCAGAATATAGTTTGCAAAGAGTTTGGAATAAGGCGAGTCATTTAGTCACAACAGGAAATCATATAAAAAGCAATGAGTTTAACTTTATATTTTCAGGACAAGAAGATGATTTAGATCTTATAGATTGTTATTATAATCAAGTGCCACACTTGCTATTTTATACCTATAACATTGTTATAAAATTATATAATACATTTATAAGAGAGACCTCAGATGCGACTAAGATATATAATAACCATTTAATTTTATATAAATTCTGTGATTTAATAGATACAGTAATACCACAAGATTATTTTAATGAAGAAATGAAAATTCTACTAAGTTTTCCATGTGAAAACTGTAAAAAAATAATTAGAATAGATTTGTTTAGTAATGAATTTAATGGTTTTCGAAATGGATGGGGTTTTACATGTCCTGAATGCGGAAGTGATGTTGGAACATGTAAATATATATTTTGGGAAGATTATAAAGAGAAAAATATGCATTTAAAAATTGTTAAATAAATTATCTGTTTCATTCAAAAGTTATGAATTAGATCTAAAAAGAGAAAACCAAAAAATCAAAATTACTTTGGCATTGGAGTATCTGAAGATAAGGTAAAAATTATTAATTTTAACATAGGATGCATTTGAATAAAAAAGACTCTGACATTTTTAGGGTGTTAACTGTGTTGAACCTTAACATGGGATGTATTTAAATAAATATGATTTTACTCTATTTTGATTACAGTAACTAAGTTGAACCTTAACATAGGATGCATTTAAATTCTTGAAGCATATTTTGTATTTCAGATATATCATTTGTTGAACTTTAACATGAGATGTATTTAAATAATCCAATTCTATTAAATTTGATATCTTGTTCTGTAGTTGAACCTTAACATGAGATGTATTCAAATTCTGTATAGTCTTTAAGTTTTAGACTTTCGGCACCGTTGAACCTTAACATAGGATGTATTTAAATGACGCATTTCTAAACTCTGCATCCAATACTCTAATTGTTGAATCGTAACATAGGATGTATTTAAATTTGAATACTACTTTTTCATTTATAAGAGGAAGAAGTTGAACCTTAACATGGGATGTATAAACAAAAGGATTATTAGAAATTGTATCTAATAATCCTTTTTAAATTATAAATATATTAATATAAATACTCTTTGTAATATTATTTTGCTTGGTGATACAGAAAACTCAATACAATCTCAATTAATGATAAAGTTAATCATTTATGTAGAATTTTTAGAAATAATTAATATGTTGTTTTCTAATTTTAATAATGATATACTTGATGTACATTAAGATTTATAAAAGTTATTTACAATGACATACGTACATTTATAAAATTGTTAAAAATCCATGCAAATCAAGTGATTTCAACGGTTCTGGGCTAAGATGACGATGACGTTCAAAATGTATATCATAATGCAGAATTCCCAGAAGGGTTTGAAGAATAATTTCGGAAGCTTTATAAATAAATAGACTTCATAATTTGTAGAAATTATAAAAATTAATATAAATATTAAAAATAGGTTTGATTACGTTATATAGGCTTTTTGCTTAACTGATTTTTGATTTATAAAAAAATTTTAAACCACCTTCAATATAGATTTTTAATAAATAATCTATATTGAAGGTGGTTTTTTGATTTTATTTAAAGAGATTGCAAAAGAGTTTAAGCTTGATATATAAATAAAAATATTCTATAGAATAGTATTTGTTAAATTATGAAACTATTGAAATCATTGTAAATATATGATAAATTCGATATAGCAATTTAGAATTTAAGAGAGAAATTAAAAGATTATTATTTTTGATTTTAATGCTAACTTTTATTTAATATAGTGGAAAACTAAATCTAAAAATTTAGGGAAGAACTATGGGAGAATGAGCTAGAATATACTAGATTATTAGAGGAAATAAAAAATATTCAGAAGAGCTGTCCAATTATTATGATAGTTTATTCAATAAGGTAAGAAAAGATGTTATATTAAAGTTAGAAAAAAATTAAACAGGCTAAAGATTAATGGACAAGTTATAGACTATATAAATTTTTATAAAAATATCAATAATAATTGTGATGGAGATTTTAAAAATGGGATGTTATATTAAAGGATTTTTTATCTTACTGGTAATAGGACTTATAGTTAAATACCCTATACCTTTTATTGTTATGGTGGTAGCTTTAATTTATTTTATATTTAAACCAGAGAAGAAAAGTGTTATTGAAGAAAAGGAAATTAAAGAGACTTATAAAATTCCTGAAGAAACTTTTAAGTTGCATATTATCGATTTTAAATATGGAAATGAAGTAATAGCAAATAGAGACTTTCAAGTGTGGTTAGATGGTAAAGAGCTATGCTTTTTTGGCAATGTTAGCCCGGAAAATCTTAAAATAAAACAATATATAAAGATAAAAATACCAACTAAAAATATTAATTTTTTTACTAGGATAGGAGATATATATACAAAAGGAAAAGATAGAGAAGTTGTTGACAACAGAGAAACTGTCATGGAAGTAATTGATGATAAAAATGAAATTACATATTTAAGATTTGATTCAGATGCATATGAAATTTTTGTAACATTGGTTATAAATAAGGAAAAATCATTAGTTAGTCTTAGAAAAACAACAAGTGGTCAATGCAAATAATAATAATGAGAGTAATATTAGTAGTGATGAAAGCATGTATAGAATAGAAAAGATAAACAGCTAGGGGAAAAAGAATAGTTATAGAAGAAAAAGTAATTATTAATGAAAGTATAAAAGGATTAGGTGATCTAATCTTTTTTTATTCCACCTCTGGGGAACAGTAGTGAAGCCCGTTAGGGTTGCCCTGAGGTGCAGTATAGTTCGGATCAAGAATTAGTGAGCTTATACTAGCATTATGGAGATAAGAAATATAATTAAAATATTGTTTAATACCGCAGATATAGTTTCTTAGCATACTGCACCCCAGGGGTTTAAATAGAAAATAGTTACAGAGTTAAATTTTATAGCTACTTTAATTTTGTTATAAACCCCAGGGGTGAAAATTAATGTTGAGAAATTTCCACAATTGTGCATTGTGAATTAGAAAAAGGAGTTCAACGAACTCTTTTTTATTTTTTAGAAACAGAAAGATTATTAATAATGAGAATATTAGCTAGTATGTATAAAGTGTTACATAAGCTAATGTGGTATTTAAGTAAATGAGCATTGGATAAATTAAGCAGTTACTGAAGGAGTTTATTATTAAATCCAGCAAGTATACACTTTGGCAATAACTTTATTGTAAAATTAGGATAACGATATTTATGGGGTGGGGACATGGTTAATAAGAATAAAATTTTAATTATAGAAGATGAAAAATCAATTATTGATATAATGTGCTATTCCCTTAGAAAAGAAGGAATGGAAGTTATATATGGATTAAATGGAAGGGAAGGTATGACTTTAGTAGAAAGTTTTAAACCAGATTTAATAATATTGGATCTTATGCTGCCAGATATTGATGGATTTGAAATTTGCAAGATAATAACAGTAAAATATAAGATTCCTATTTTGATGGTTACTGCAAGAGACGATATTATGGACAAGGTTCTAGGTCTTGAAATGGGAGCTGATGATTATATAACAAAACCTTTTAATATTAGAGAAGTAGTAGCAAGAGTTAAGGTAGCATTGAGAAGAATAGAAAATTTTAATAATAATTATATAGAAAAATATCAGGAGAAGGATATCATAGTATCAGAAAATATTGTGATTATACCTAAAAGTAGAATAGTAAAAAAGAATGGTGAAGAAATTAAATTAAAGCCAAGAGAATATGATTTATTGCTGCTATTTAGTGAAAATAAAGGGAGAGTTTTTTCAAGGGAAACTCTTTTAGATAGTGTTTGGACTATGGATTATGATGGAGATATTCGCACTGTTGATGTCCATGTTCAAAGGCTTAGAAAAAAGTTGGATGATAAAAACAATCCTTCTATTATAGAAACTATATTTGGAGTTGGATATAAGATGAGGTAAGGTCATGAAGTTAAAATATAAGTTTTTGATAGGATTTTTAGCTGTATTTTCTATAGCTTTTTATATATTAAATTTTTTTATAAGTAAGAATATAGAGAAAAACAACAAAGTAATCTTAAGTAAAGAGATGAGGATTCTTTATCAAAACTCTCAAAGTTATATAACACAGTATTTTGTTTTAAATTCTATAGAGATAAGTGAAAAAGGTTTTAAAGATAATACAACAGATATAATAGTAGAACTTAGTGATAAAAATAATTGTAATGTTTCATTATATGATAAAGATGGTAATATACTGAATAGTTCCTATGGTGGTGAAGATGTTACTGTTTTTCCTAATTTTAAAGAGGATGTAATTTTAGGAAGTAATGAAGATTTAAATATGGCAAAACAAGACAAACTTTCTTTTTTAGTGAATAATATAGAAAACAAAATCATTGTAAATCTATCTTATCCATTATACATTAATAAAAATTTCTTAGGGATAGTACGATTTAGTAAGGATTATACCTATTTATATGAGGGAAATAATAATCTTTTAAATATAGTAAGAATAATTGTTGTGATAACCTTTATAATAATTTTTATTTTTTCCTATCTTTTGTCCATAAAAATAACTAATCCAATTATGAAATTAAGTGAGGCTTCTAGAGAAGTTGCTAAAGGTAATTATGATGTAGAGATTTCTATAAAGTCTCAAGATGAAATAGGAAAACTTTCTGAAGATTTTATAAACATGAAGGATAAAATAAAAAGCCAAATAGAAACTCTAAAGGAAATTCAAGCATATAGAAAAAAATTTTTTGATAATGTAACTCATGAATTAAAAACTCCTCTTACCACAATATCAGGGTATGCAGAAATTCTTAGTGAAGAAGAATTTAGTGATGATGAATTTTCAAAAAAGGCCATAAATCATATAAAAGATGAAAGCGGCAGATTAGAAAAAATGGTCATAGAACTTCTAGAAATATCAAAGTTAGATTCCTTTGATCATAAAAAGATAGAAGTTGAAAGATTCAATTTTTCTAACCTATTAGAGGATTTGTGTTATCATATGAGCTTTAAAGCAAATAAATATAATATGGATATAGAAGATCATGTACAGGATAATATATATATTTACGGAGATGAAAGTAAATTAAAACAAGTTATAATTAACCTTTTAGATAATAGTATAAAATATGGTAAGTCTAATAGTACTATAGAAGTAAAGGCAAATATTATTGATAATTACTGTGAGATTGATATTAAAAATAAACTTACAGATAATGAAGAAAAAGAAGAGGGGAGCAGGGGACTAGGGATTTATATATGTAAGAATATAATAGAACTTCACAAAGGTATTTTTACCATAGAGGATATAAATAATGAATTTAAACTAGTAAAATTTAAAATCCCTTTAAATTAGCAATACTTTGGCAATAAGTATATAAACTATGGCAATATATACAAGTTAAGATTTATATAAGAAATGTTAAAATTTTAGGGGGATTTAAAATGAAATCTAGTAAAAAATTAGTAAAAGACCGAATCATAATATTACTAAGTACAATTATGGTGTTTCTTAGTGGATGTGGTACACAGTTAAAAGATAATGCGATAATTTTAGAAGAAAATCTATCACAAATTTCTCAAGAAGGCTATCAGTTAGAAATAACTAAGAAATTAATGAAAGAAAAAGAGATATTTGATGTAGAATTTTGGGATTATATCTATGAACCGCTATATGGTGTTGCTCCAGAAGAAGTAAAAAGAAATGGTGATATGGTAAAATTAAAGCTTTTTGGTGAAGAATTGGATGTGTTGAATATGGAAGGCAAAGATGGACCATATCATCTTCAAACTCAAAGTAACGATAGAAAAAATATTTATTTTAATGCTACATCAGATAGGGAGGGCATTTATAAGGTAAGAGTTGACAATATGAAAAAAGTTGAATCTGTAATTACATTACCTAAAAAAGAAGATTTTATATGCAATTTTAATGTACTAAAGGATGGTAATATTATTTTTAGAGGAATTTATAATGAAAGCATAGGGATATTTTATTATAATGCTTCTAAAAATTCAATAAATAAATTAATAGCAGGAGGAAGAAATGAAAAGGGTACGTGGATACCAATATATAACTTATCTCCTGGAGAAAATAAAATAATTTATTACCAACTTAAAGATAGTACTGGTAATGTAAATATTTATGGAGGTACTTTTAATGAAGGAAAAATTGAAGATGCTACAATAATTGAAGAACATATAGTCCCTGTAATTTCTGGTTATATTAAAGATGGTAGAAATGTTATAAAAGGAAGAAATCTTATTGGTGCGTCTTTTATAGCTTGGAATAATGAAAAAACTGCTATGATATCAATACCTTCAAAGGTATCTTCAGAGTATAGCTGCAAAGAAAAGGTATATCAAGTAACTCTTGAAAATGAACAAGATAAGATAGATAAGGCAGCTAGAAAATTTATAAATAAGTTTTATACTGTAGGATCAAAGGAATATGACTTAATGAGGACGTTAGGAAATAACAGCAAAAATAAAAAAGAAGTTGCTAAATTGATTGAAGATTCATTAGCATCTTGTATGACTAGTGATGCACGGCTTACATTAATAAATGATATGAAATATATAAATAGATTAGATGAATATATCTCAAAGAAAGACACTTTAAGTGTATATGATATTGCTTTAGAGAAAACAGAAAAAAATAATGGTTATGTAACATATAATTATAAAATTAAATTGTGGAAAAAAAGTAGTGATAATAAAGATGAAGTAAAAGAGATATCAAAATCTATATGTTTAGAACAAGAAAATAATCAATGGAAAGTTAATAATTACACCAAGTTTACTTATTAGCATTTAAAAGTTATGTGAAGGTAAATGAATTAGATAAATCATAAGGAGGAAATAGCATGCCATTAAATTCTTTTAATAAAGCATCAAAGAATAAAGATCAATGTAGAAAGAGTTGATATGATCCTAATAAATTTATCACAGCTGGAAGATGGAAAATTACTGCAATATCATTAGCAATACTAATAGGGCTTTTTCTTATAGTATTTTTATTTGTTTTATAAATTAATCATTTTAGCTTATAAAATAATAGAAAATAGTACTATTTCCTTCGTTAAACTTTTATTGTTTATATACAGCCATTATATTACTGTGATCTTATCACAGTTTTTCTTTATATAAAGTTGTTTAGGAACTTTAATATATAATTTATAAAATATTCTCCTATGATTTGAATAATTATTTTATGTAAATATACATAAATTGAGAATTTAATAAATGATTATAGACAAAAATATATAATATACTTAATATATTATATGAGGTGATTTTACAATGAAATATAAATTTAACTTTGAAAATAGAGAATATGAGCTAAAAGAAGACAACCTTGAATATATTTATGATGAAAACATTGAAGGCTTTGAGTATGAAACCCTTATAGAACTTTTAAATAACAGTGATAAAGTTAGTTTTGATTTAGAATATTTTGATGGACGTTGTGATGTATGTGAGGCTGGTAAGGGAGAAGGTAGAAAACATTATGATTTTCTAGAATATCACTTCTTCGTATTTACTAAAAATAATAAATACATTATAAGTACTATTTCAAAGGATTATGAAGAAGGTATATATACTGACCTATATAAGAGAAAAGTTATAGATAATGATTTTATAGTAAGTATAATTGTATGTAAAGAATGCGGAGCATGGATGGTAGAAATAGAGCAATGTGATATGTAAGAAAATATTACATAAGTGTTATAGATATCAAGTATAAAAATTAAGAATTAATATTTAAGAATGAAGAATTAAGGAAGGAATTCACTTTTAGCGAATTTCTTAAAAAACTTCAAAGGCATTGGAGCTTTAACCTTAATTCTTTATTTTTAATTCTTAATAATAGGTGGTATTTTGTAGGGGTGAACATTGTTCGGAAGTTTAAACTTATATATATGAAATTACTATTCTTGGCAAGGTAAAGATAATTTTTAATATATAAAATTAAAGACTTCTACTACAAAAGAGAAGCCTTCAAAATTTTTATAAATTTTTAATTATATAAAGTCTATGCAACCTCATTTATAGTATTGATATTTTGAGGAGCTTTAGCTTGCTTTTTAAATACTCTACTTCCAATTTCACCAGCTAGTAATCCACCTAGAACACTAAGACCTACTGCTAAAACTACATTTAGAGGATTGTTAAAGCCAAAAGGTGCTAATAACCCAGGAATAGGAGAAGCTGTTCCTGGAGCATTATTTATAATTTTAAAATGTGCAGCTGCTAATCCTGAAAGTCCACCACCAAAAAAGTTAGAAACGTATATTGGTATAGCATTGGCAGTTACGATATGTGCTTGAGTTAAAGGCTCTAGCATTACAGCGACAACATTGCTTTTATTTCCTAATTTTAATTTGTGGAAAATCATTCCGTTTGTAAATGAACCACCTACACAAGCAATAGATGCAATACCCATTGCTAAACCTTTAAGATCAAGCATAGCAGTTAATGCCATTGAACTTAATGGAGAGGTGCAAATCATTTTCATAATTCCGCCTAGTAGGAATCCCATTAAATAAGGAGATTGCTCTGCTGCTATAGAAATCATTTCTCCAATATTGATTAAAGTCGCATTAACTACAGGATCTACGCCTAAAGCAATACCTCTAGCTATTGGAGCTATTAATAATGCTCCAACTATAACATCTAAACCTTCTGGTAATTTTTTCTCTATATATGGAGCAATCAATCCTACTATATATCCTGCAATAAATCCTGGTAATATTCCGTAGCCAGACACAGCTACTCCAGCAACTACAGCATATATAGGATTAATACCCATGCTGATGCCAACTAATATAACTGCTGCAACTCCTCCCATGCTTCCTGAAGAGGAACCAACTGTTGATAAGAAACTAATATTTAATAAGTCACCACTAATATATTTATGAATAGCTTCTACTAAGAAAGTTGCGACCGCTGCATTAGCTAACCCAGACATAGCTTTTTGGCCTTTAGGCATTTTTAAGCTAAATAGTGAAAATAAAGCTAAAGTGAAAATTAATAACCCTATTCCTTTAATAATTGTAAGCATAAATGGCCTCCTTATAAATTTATTTTAATCTTATAAATTTAAATTCATTAGACATGGACAAATTTAGCTAAAAAGTAAATATTTATTCTTTTTAAAATAATCTGAAAATTTAACCTAAATTAGGTTAAAAAAATATCAAATAAATTCAATGTATAAAGCATACAATATAGCAAAATATTTATAATTATTTGAAATTTTTATAGAAAACTTCTTTACTATTTGATTTAAGTATAATTATATTTAGTAGCTACAAAAAAACTCAAAATACTACAAAAAATATTTTTAAATAAGGTAAAATTTTTAAAATATTAATACAATTCAAAAAGTATTAATATATGAATTTTGTTAATAAATAAATAATAAAAAGACTACGAACTTAATTTTATAAGTTCATAGCCTTTAAAAAATGGAAAATTGAGAATGGACAATTGACAATTATGATTGAAATTAATTTTTACAAATTAATTTCTTTAATAGTTTTTTAAAATAAAAGTGATTGTGTCATTTCAAAAAGAAATCAATTCAAAACTTTTTCCGTAAGGAAAAGTATCCAAAATTGTCCATTGTCAATCGTCAATTTTCAATTGTATAAGTATTATCTTTCACTATAAAAAATTATACCGTTTATGAATTTTTTTATATTAATTTTTCCGTGAATATTGGTTTTACCTCTGATACAATCCATTTCTTTTTTTATCTGTTCAAAATTGTACAGCCCGTTAGAATATTCAATAAATGTTTCATTCATATAGTCCTCTAAGCCTAAGTTTGCTATATTTATCATTCCAACAGTAGCAGCACGTCTAATCCGTTGTTCCATAGATTTAGGATTATCAGTAAACTTACTACAAAGCTCTCTTAAAGTGTAGTCTGAGATAGTTTCATTATGTTTCTGTAAATATTCTATAATTAAAATGATATCTTTACTGCCAAGTTCACCCATGATACCAAGCTTTTGAAGTATGTTTTTTAATTTGTTTATGTAAGTATTATCTTTTTTAGGAGTTTTGATATTTACAGATGTTTCAGCTATAAATAAATCTTGAATCTTACCTAAAGTTCTATTCATATTTATATTTTCTGTTACTTTTTTAATTACATTTTCAACTTCTATAGCATTTACAGGTTTTTGAATATAAAATTCAATTCCGTTTTCATAGGCTTTTGCTATCATATCCTTTGAAGTAACTTGAGATAGCATTATAAAATTAATTTTTAAATTGGATTCTTTACAAGATTTTACTATAGTAATGCCATCTTTATAGGGCATAAGCAAATCTACAATTACTACATCAGGCTTCAATTCCTTTATATCTTCAAAGCCATCAATACCATTAGTTGCATAACCAATAACCTTTCCGAGGTTTCTATCTTCAATAATAAGTTTTAATATATTAATTATACTTATATCATCATCAATTAAAAAAAATCTCATAATTAAATTTCCTCCAATACATTTTTAGGAATTCGTATGATAAAAGTAGTTCCTTCTTCAATTATAGAATTTACTTCAATTTCTCCTTGCAATGCGTTTGTTATGATATCTTTTACTAAACTTAAGCCAAGACCTCTATTAATTTCACCAGTAGTATAGTTTATTTTAGTAGAGAAGCCAGGAGAAAATATTAAGCTAAGATGTTCATCTTTTATACCAGAACCAGTATCTTTTATTTTAAATATATGGTACATTTCATTTTCAGTATGTTTAAACCATATTGAGTTACTCTTATCTTTATCTTTAATAGCTTCAATAGCGTTCATGATTATATTTCTAAATATAGACATAAGATAATAATGCTTTTTAGTAAAAAAATCTCTTTCAAAATAAAAATAGAGTTTAATGTCTTTATCTAAGAACTCCACTTCTTTCTCCATACTTTCCTTTAATATCTTCATAATATCTTTAAAATAAATACCATTGTCATTTAATTTATCTTCTAATGCCTCTTTAACACCTCTTACCACTAAAGAATATTCTTTTTTTATTTCATGTATATCTTTAGCTATTGTAAGAGCTGAATCTGCCCAAGTTTCGCTATCTTCATTATCGGTTATTTTTTCAAAAAGCTTATAGGAGGTGGTCATGGTGCTTTCAATATGATACATATTTTTCTCCATCCAAAATATCTCTGTTCTAAGCGTAGAAGTAACCCATAAGAGTTTTTTATATCTTTGCTCATGTTCATTTTTTAAAAGAAATATTCCATAGTAATCTAAAGACGTTAATAAGACCCAAATTAGAAAAGAACGTATTATAGCTACAAAAAAAATACCTTGTTGAATTTTAAAATCAAAGATACCAGGACCTAATCTTATAGTTATTTCAACTAAGTTAGCTAAGTAATCAATAATTACAAAACTTATAAAAATTTTCTTAATTTTAAATTTAGAGTTAAATTTCTTATAAAAGCTGAAAAGTATACCATAAGAAAGATAAAAAAATATTTCAGGAAAATATGCATACAGAATATCTTGATAAACTCCAGTATTAACAAAATGTACAAGTACTCTTAAAAAATAAACACCAAATGCAGAAAAAATAGTAGTTATTATTATATCTAAGTCTTCAAAAATATATAAAAAGATAGGAAATAAAATAATGGCTATAGATATCTTAAAATTAGTTAATAATAAGTTTATATGCATTTGGGCTGCAATAGATACAAAAGTAGAGGCAATAATGCTTTTTTTCAGTTTTTCAGTTTTATTATTTGTAAGATCATTAATATACATGATTTTATCCTTTCCAATTTTACTTTAGAAATACATTTATGCTAATTTTAACATAAAATTTATTATAGTTTTAATAAGCTTTTTAAATAAATTTTTACATTTAAATATATTTCTATAAACTTTCTAATATATAATAAAAGGGATTTAATATATATGCGTAGTAATTAGAGTATAAGATTAAACTACTAGTTTATTTCATACTATATAAGGTTTACAGATTAGATTCATAATCCTGCATTATTAAAAGTCATATTTATATGACATAAAATATTCATTTAAATTTTTACTAGTTATTTTTTAGGATACTGATATATACTTAAAGAAAACTAGAATAATAGGCTAATTTAATAAATATTCTAACCTAAAGTTATATTGAATTGGAGGAGAAAAAATGGAACATAAATGGAGTTTAAAGGAACTATATGATTCCTTTGAAAGTATTGTGTTTAAAGAAGATATGGCTAAACTAGAGGATTATATCCACAGTTTTAAGGATTTTGGAAATCAATTAAGTTGTAGTGGTAATTTGAAAAAAACTTTAGAAGAGTACATCTCTCTATATAAAAATATGACCACTTTATTTAATAAATTATTTAGCTATGCTTCACTTACTATTAGTGTAGATACTAAAAATGAAATTGCCCTAAAAAATTTAGAGATACTTGAAAATAAATATAGTGAAACAGCTGAACCACTGGCTAAAATAAATAAATTTATAGGTTCTATTGAAAATTTACAGCATATAATTGAAGATTCTCAATTATTAAAAGAACATGAGTATTATTTAAATGAAATATCTAAAAGAAGTAAATACCTATTAAGTGATAAAGAAGAAGGTATTATTGCTAAAATGAGTAATAGTGGATCTTCAGCTTGGAATAAAATGATGGAGCTTTTAGTTTCCAATTTAAAAGTTGATATTGAAGAGGAGGGAGAAATAAAACAACTTCCATTATCAGTAGTTAGAAATTTAGCCTATGATAAAAATAAAGATATAAGGAAAAAAGCCTATGAAGCAGAAGTTAAAGGCTATGAAAAAATAGAGGATGCAGTGGCGGCTTCATTAAATGGAATAAAAGGTGAAGTTATAACTGTTTGTAAATTAAGAGGATTTGGATCTCCACTAGAGGAAACACTATTTAATTCAAGGATGGATAAAGAGACTTTAGATGCTATGATTTCAGCAATGAAGGAAAGCTTACCTATTTTTAGAAAATATTTAAAGAGAAAAGCAGAACTTCTAGGATATGAAAATGGATTGCCTTTTTATGAGTTATTTGCTCCTATGGGCAATGTAGATATGAAATTTGAATATGAGAAGGGCAAAGTATTTGTTGAAGATAACTTTAGAACTTTTAGTGATAAGTTAGCAGATTTTGCGAGAAAAGCTTTTGATAATAACTGGATAGATGTTTATCCTAGAGAGGGTAAGGTTGGAGGAGCATTTTGTGCTGGACTTCACATGTTAGGAGAAAGTAGATTAATGCTTAACTATGGGAATACCTTTAGTGATGTAGTTACTCTTGCTCATGAACTAGGACATGGTTATCATGGAGAGTGCTTAAAAGAGGAGAGCATCTTAAACAGTGATTATCCTATGCCTATAGCAGAGACAGCATCAACATTTTGCGAAACAATAATTAAAAAGGCTGCTATTAAAACTGCTAGTAAAGAAGAAGCTTTTTCAATTTTAGAAGCGGAAATCAGTGATAGTACTCAAGTTATTGTGGATATATTAAGTAGATATATATTTGAAACTAATTTGTTTAATAGAAGAGAAGAAAGCTCTTTAAGTAGTACTGAGCTTAAAGAACTTATGATTAATGCCCAACTTGAAGCTTATGGTGATGGACTAGATAAAGAATATTTACATCCATATATGTGGTTATGTAAAGGACACTATTATAGTGCTGGCTTAAGCTTTTATAATTTCCCATATGCCTTTGGATTATTATTTGCTAAGGGATTATATGCGGATTACCTAAAAAGAGGAGAAGAATTTATAAAAGAATATGATAAATTATTGAGCTTAACAGGAAAAATGGATATAGCTGATCTCACTAAGCTAATGAATATAGATGTACATTCAATAGACTTTTGGAGAAGCTCATTAAAAGTTATTGAAGAGGATATTGAAAAATTCATAGAGTTGAGTAAATAAATTTGAAAAAATTACAAATTATTGAAGCTTATATGTATAAATAAGCTAATTATGGATAAAATCCCTCATTAAGGAGGGATTTATTTTATGTTCAAAAAGTTTTTAAAAAATAAAAAAATATTAACATATATTCTTGGTGGTATAATAATCTTTTTATCGAGTTATTTTGTATATACTAATATATTAAGTAAAGAAAATGTTTATTCTTTAGCTAAGGAGGCAAGCTCTACAAACTCCAAGCCATTAAAATTTAATTCAAAGAATAAAATAGAATTTTTTATTAAATATAGTAATTGTAAAGATTTTATAGAAGATACTCAAATGAATGAAATGGTAGAAAGAGATAAAGATAAACTTAATGGATTAAAAGAAGCAGAGCTAGAGGAAATTTATAAAAGTTATGGATATAAGCTAGAAAAGTTTACAAAGGATCAAGTTATTTTTATAAAAGAGATTGAAGGATATAACTATGAAGCGGATAATTACTTTATAGGTATAGGAGAAAATAATGTAGTTATATATAATAAAAAACAGGACGGAAATATAACTATTGAGGAACCTTTAATTAAAAATGTAAGAAGCGAAGAAGATAAAGCAATAACTTTAGATTATATAAAGGACAAAGGAAATCTTATGGAATCTTTATACAAAGGTAAAAAAGAATACCAATTTAAAACCAAAGAGGAAGCAATAGAATATGCGCAAGCATTATGTAGTTCATAAATCGCATTTCTAAAACTAATTTTTAAATATAAACAAGGATTCAAAAAGTCTTAAGAATGAAAAATTCTTAAGACTTTTTAGATTTTAAGTTAAATTTTAAGTATTTTAATTTAACATTAGAACTTCTCTTATAAAAGAGAAGGATCAACAGTTCTCAATTGCATAGCATTGTAAATTCAATAAGGTTTTTTGTTGAATTGTATAAGTTAAGATGGTAAAGTAATATGTAGTTGTAAATTAAAGTAGGAAGGTGATTATTTTGTATGAATATATAAAAGGTAGATTTATTGGTATAAATAAGGATTATGTAGTCGTAGATAATAACAATATTGGTTACAAAATATTTACTTCAGGAAATACAATGTCTCAAATGCCACCTACTGATTCAGAAGTTTTGCTTTATGTTCAGCAAATTGTAAGAGAAGATTTTATTGGACTTTATGGTTTTATAACTAAAGATGAATTGGCAATGTTCAATTTGTTATTAACTATTAATGGAGTAGGTGCAAAGGCAACTCTCTCTCTTTTATCCATATGTACTGTTAGAAATTTAAAATATGCTATTTTAACAGGAGATGAGAAGACTTTAATAAAAGCACCAGGAGTAGGAAAGAAAACAGCACAAAGAATCATATTGGAGCTTAAGGATAAAATTCACTTAGAAGATATGATGGAAGATGATGCAGCTCATGAAACCATAATAGAGATGGATTCAGTAGTAAATGAAGTGTTTGGTGCGTTAATAGCTTTAGGGTATTCAGAAAAAGAAGCTGAAAAAGCAGTTAAGGCTGTTGGTAAAGATGGAACTGTTGAAGAGATGATTAAGAGATGTTTAAGGCATTTAATGTCTTAACTACCTATGTAAAGTTTAAAGGAGTGAACTTCTTTTGGAAGATAGAGTAATTACTTCTCAGCTAAGAGAAGAAGATTTAGATGTTGAATATTCATTAAGACCTCAGCGATTAAAAGAATATATAGGGCAATCAAAAGTTAAAGAAAGATTAGATATATTTTTAAAAGCAGCAAAGATGAGAGAAGAGCCATTAGATCATGTACTATTATATGGACCACCAGGACTTGGAAAAACTACTTTGGCTAATATTATAGCAAAAGAAATGGGAGGAAACCTAAAGGTAACTTCAGGACCAGCTATTGAAAGGGCAGGAGATTTAGCTGCTATACTTACTGGTCTTTCTAATTTTGACGTGTTATTTATAGATGAAATACACAGATTAAATAGAGCGGTAGAGGAAATTTTATACCCTGCTATGGAAGATTACTCTCTAGATATAGTTATAGGAAAAGGAGCTTCTGCTAAATCTATTAGATTAGATTTACCTAAATTTACATTAATAGGTGCAACTACAAGAGTAGGACTTCTAACTTCTCCTCTTAGAGATAGATTTGGAGTACTTTCTCCTATGGAATATTATAATGAAGAGGAGCTTAAAGAAATAGTTGTCCGTTCTTCTAATATTTTAAATGTTCCTATTGAAGAAAATGCAGCTATAGAAATTGCTAAAAGATCAAGAGGTACTCCAAGAATAGCAAATAGACTTTTAAAAAGAGTAAGAGATTATTGTCTAGTAAAGGGGAACGGAGTCATAGATTTTAATACTGTAAAAGCAGCATCTGAACTTTTGGAAATTGATTGCGAAGGTTTTGATAAAATAGATAATAAAATTTTAGAAGCAATTATAGATAATTTTAATGGGGGACCAGTAGGAATCGAGACTTTAGCTTATTACATTGGTGAAGAACTTGGGTCTGTTGAAGATGTCTATGAACCTTACTTGATTCAAAAAGGATTTATAGTTAGAACCCCTAGGGGAAGAGTAGCTTCAGTTAAAGCCTATAACCATTTAGGAAGAAAAATACCAGAGAAAAAATAGTATTTGTTATATTATTCATATAATGGTACAATAATTTACCTATGGAATAAATTTATTTTAAATTTAAGAAGGTGTAAAATTTGAAGGTTAAAGATTTTTACTTTGATTTACCACAAGAGCTTATAGCTCAAGTACCGCTTGAAAAAAGGGATGAATCTAAACTTATGGTGGTAAACAAAATTAATGGAGAAATAGAGCATAAAAAATTTAAAGATATTATAGATTATTTTGAAGAGGGAGATACTTTAGTTTTAAATGATACTAGAGTATTACCAGCCAGATTACATGGAATAAAAGAAGAAACAGGAGCTAAAATGGAATTTCTTCTTTTAAGAAGATTAGAAAAAGATATATGGGAAACACTAGTTAAGCCAGGAAAAAGAGCAAAATTAGGTTCAAGATTTATTTTTGGAAATGGTGAACTTAAAGCTGAAATAATTGAAGTGTTAGAAAATGGTAATAGAAAAGTTCGCTTTGAGTATGAGGGGATTTTTGAGGAAGTTTTAGATATGTTAGGTGAAATGCCGCTTCCACCATATATAACAGAAAAGCTTGAAGATAGAGAAAGATATCAAACAGTTTATTCAAAAGAGGTTGGATCTGCTGCAGCACCTACAGCAGGACTTCATTTTACAGAAGAACTCTTAGAACAAATAAAAAGTAAGGGAGTTAAAGTTGTATTTATTACTTTACATGTAGGATTAGGCACATTTAGACCGGTTAAAGCGGAAAATATAGAAGAACATGAAATGCATTCAGAGTATTATTATCTTTCTAAAGAAACTGCTGATATTATAAATGCTACCAAGGAAGCAGGAAAGAGAGTAATAGCGGTAGGAACTACTTCTAATAGAACCTTAGAAAGTGTCAGTGATGAGAATGGAAGAGTAAAAGAAGCATCAGGATATACAAATATATTTATATATCCAGGATATAAATTTAAAATTGTAGATGCACTTATAACAAATTTTCATCTTCCAGAATCAACACTTATAATGTTAATTAGTGCTTTTTCAAATAAAGATATTGTAATGAATGCTTATAAAATAGCAGTAGAGAATAAATATAGATTCTTCAGTTTTGGAGATGCAATGTTTTTACACTAAATAACTTTAGGTATCTTCAAAAAATAACTAATCAGTGTACTAGTCTATTTTATATAATATTGTGTCAGCGGAACTCACTCATAGTTTAAAGCACGAGTGAAACATATTTCTTGTCTGATACAAAATAGACATCACATCTTTGAACAGTTATTTATTTCAGATGTTTTAACTAATTAGGAGGAAGATTTTTAGTTATGTATAAATTGTTAAAGAAAAGTGGAAATGTGAGAAGAGGCGAATTTACTACACCACATGGCGTAGTTCAGACTCCAGTGTTTATGAATGTTGGTACACTTGCAGCTATTAAGGGTGCAGTATCATCAATGGATTTAAAAGAAATAGGATGTCAAGTTGAACTTTCAAATACATATCATCTACATTTACGACCTAGTGATGAAGTAGTAAAAAAAATGGGTGGATTACATAAGTTTATGAATTGGGATAGACCAATATTAACAGATTCAGGTGGATTTCAAGTTTTCTCACTATCAAGTATGAGAAAAATACAAGAAGAGGGAGTTTATTTTAACTCTCATATAGATGGTAAAAAAATATTTATGGGACCTGAGGAAAGTATGCAGATTCAAAGCAATTTAGCTTCAACTATAGCAATGGCTTTTGATGAGTGTATTCCTAATCCATCTTCAAGGGAGTATGTTGAAAAATCCGTGGCAAGAACAACAAGATGGCTTGAAAGATGTAAAAAAGAAATGGATAGATTAAACTCACTTCCAGATACTATAAATAAAAAGCAGATGTTGTTTGGAATAAATCAAGGTGGAGTTTATGAAGATATAAGAATAGAACATGCTAAAACTATTTCTAAAATGAATTTAGATGGTTACGCTATCGGAGGCCTTGCAGTAGGAGAAACTCATGAGGAAATGTATAGAATAATTGAGGCAGTTGTTCCACATCTTCCAGAAGATAAGCCAATTTATTTAATGGGAGTAGGACTTCCAAGTAATATCTTAGAAGCAGTTTCCAGGGGAGTAGATTTCTTTGATTGTGTGCTTCCTGCTAGAAATGGAAGGCATGGACACGTATTCACTAAATATGGTAAAATAAATCTTATGAATGCAAAGTTTGAACTTGATGATAATCCAATAGATGAAGGATGTCAATGTCCAGCATGTAAATCTTATACAAGAGCGTACATAAGACATTTATTTAAAGCTAAGGAAATGCTTGCAATGAGACTTTGTGTATTACATAATTTATATTTCTATAACAAGCTTATGGAAGATATAAGAGCTGCTATTGATGGAGATTACTTTGAGGACTTTAAAAATGAAAAGTTATCTCAATGGGGTGGAAAAGCATAATATGCCAATGTTAAATTTTATTTAGATATAATATAAGGAACTGAAAGGAGGGAGAGTATGCAACAATTAGTGGGTTTATTACCTATAGTATTGATGTTAGGGTTATTTTATATCATGGTTTTTATACCAGAGAAGAAAAGAAGAAAAAAATATGATGAAATGTTAACAAATTTAAAGCTTAATGATGAAATAATGACTAAAGGCGGAATAATGGGAAAAATCATTAACATACAAGATGATCACATTATTTTAGAGAGCGGTCCTGATAGAGCTAGAATTAAAATAGCAAAACAAGGTATCAGTCATATTGTAAAAGCATCAGAGGTAGCTTTAACTAAAGAAGATTAATGAATAATTTCTCCCATCTATTCATATGTATTAAATAGATGGGGGGTATTATAAATGTTAAAAAAAGTAAAATATTCTTGTATAGGGCATGGAGTGTTAAGAGCCTTTATTTTGACCATGTTTTGTTTAGTGATTTATTCACTAATCGCTAGTTTTATTTCTGTCAATGCTGTGGTAACATCAGTATTTTTTGTGGTGTTAACAACATTAAGTATACTTTATGGTACTATATATGCTACTATGAAAGCAGGCCATAATGGATGGTTAATGGGGATTTTAGTTGCTCTTTTTTACATGTTGGCGATTTTTATAGTTGGCATAATATGCGGTAGAGAGTTTGCTTTTGGCATAAAAGAATTTGTAAGATTAGCTTTAGCACTAATTGTTGGTGCCCTTTCTGGAATGATAGCTGTAAATCTATAAAATTTATATAGATATAATAATTAGGATGGAGGAAATCATAATATGAAACACATCAAAACAGTAAACAAATCAAATATTAAAGAAAGCTTAAAGAAGCCAGGATGCAAAGAGTGTGCTAACTCTTGCCAATCAGCATGTAAAACTTCATGCACAGTAGCTAACTTAGCTTGTGAAAACTAATATTTAGAAAAGGCAGTAACTTAGGGTTACTGCTTTATATTTAGCTAGGAGGAAAAAAATGTCACTAATTCATAAATTTGTACAATGTAATGATTATTATGTAATAGATGTAAATTCTGGAGCAGTGCATGTAGTAGATGAACTAGTTTATGATTTACTAGATGAAAATAAATTGAGAAGTAAAGAAGAGTTAATTGAAGAGTTTAAAGAGAAATATTCTATAGAAGAGATTGAAGAAGTTTATGATGAACTTAGAGAACTTGTTAGTGAAGGTATATTATATTCATTAGATTTATACGAAAATATAGCGAAAAAAAGTGGACAAGGTCCATCTTATATAAAGGCTCTTTGCTTAAATATAATTCATGATTGCAACTTAAGATGTAAATATTGTTTTGCAGATGAAGGTGAATATCATGGATGTAGAAAAGCAATGTCACCTGAAGTTGGGAAAAAGGCTATAGATTTTGTTATAGCAAATTCGGGAAGTAGAAAAAATATAGAGATAGATTTATTTGGTGGAGAACCACTAATGGCTTTTGATACCATTAAAGAAATAGTTGATTACGCTAGAGAACAAGAAAAAATCCATAATAAAAATATAAGGTTTACAATGACAACTAATGCTACGTTATTAAATGATGAAAATATGAAGTATTTAGATGAAAATATGGGTAACTTAGTTTTAAGTATCGATGGAAGAAAAGAAATCAATGATAAAGTAAGGATAAGAGTAGATGGCAGCGGATGTTATGATAGTATTCTGCCTAAAATAAAAAAGATGGTGGATATGAGAGATAAATCTAAATCTTATTATGTAAGAGGAACTTTTACAAGAGAAAATACGGATTTCTTCGAGGATGTTAAACATATGGCTGATTTAGGCTTTGAAGAAATATCTATTGAACCTGTTGTTCTTCCAAATGAACATGAATTATCTCTAAGAAGTGAAGATCTACCAATAATATTTGAACAATATGATAAATTATATGAGGATATGCTAAGAAGACATAAAGGAGGAAAAGGATTTAGATTTTATCATTTTAATATTGATCTTCAAGGTGGACCATGTGTTTATAAGAGAATTTCCGGTTGTGGTGCAGGCCATGAATATGTAGCTGTTACACCAGACGGCGATATTTATCCTTGTCATCAATTTGTTGGAAATGAAGATTATTTACTAGGAAATATTTATGATGGTATAAAAGATCAGAATTTAGTTCAAACTTTTAAGGATGCTCATATATATAATAAACCAACTTGTAAAAAGTGTTGGGCAAGATTCTATTGTAGCGGAGGATGTCAAGCAAATAACTTTAACTTCAATGGAGACATGCACATTCCTTATGAAGTAGGATGTGAAATGCAAAAGAAAAGAGTAGAATGTGCCATTGCTTTAAAGACAAAACTTATGGAAGAGTAATGTAATCTTTGAAAACATTGACTATTATTTTTATAGGAGATATAATTTACCTTAGGCATCCTCAAAAAAATAATTGGTCAGTATGCTAGTCTATTTTGTGCCATACTGCATCGGCGCAACCTGCTCATAGCACTACTCACAGCAGGTTATGTGTCTTTGTGTGACACAAAATGTTCGTTGCATCTTTTCCTAGTTATTTTATTTTAGACGCCTTAGAAAAGTGAAGATTAACTTAGATGGGAAAGGGGATAAACATGAAGAAAGGTAAAGGTAAAAGTAGTGCTTTATTTATTATTGCTATAGGTATAATAGCCTTTTTAGCTTATGCAGGTTACTTTGGACTAGAAGTCTTTGATTATAGAATTAAATCCTTTGGATCCGCAATAAATAAAGGACTTGATTTACAAGGTGGTTCGTCTCTACTTATGGAAGTAAAAGCGGATAAAGTTGATTCTAGTACAGTAGATAGGACTATAGAGTTAATTGCTATGAGGACTAATAAGCTAGGTGTTAGTGAAATAGCAGTAACCCGTGAAGGTGAAAAAAGAATAAGGATTGAGATACCAGGTCAATTTGATACTAAAGAAGTATTAAATACTGTTGGAAAAACCGGAGAGTTAAAATTTTTAGGACCAGACAAGGAAGTAGTGCTTACAGGTAAAGATGTTAAAGATGCTGTAGCACATTATGATCAAGAAGGAAAAGCGGTTGTTGGACTTGAACTTAATGATGAAGGAACTAAAAAATTTGCTGAAGCAACGGAAAAATTTATAGGTAAGCAAATTGCTATTACTATGGATGAAGAAGTATTAACTAATCCTGTAGTTAATCAAGTTATAAGAGAAGGTAAGGCAGTTATCTCTGGAATGGCATCACTAGAAGAAGCTAAATCAATAGCAAACATAATAAAATCGGGAGCGTTACCAGTACCAGTTGAAGCAGTATCCGTTAAAACAGTAGGACCAACTATTGGAATGGAAGCTTTAGGATTAAGCAAAAAAGCAGCAGTAGTTGGAATATTATTTGTAATGTTATTTATTATGCTTTATTATAGAGGCCCAGGAGTAGTATGCTGTTTTTCACTAGTTTTATATATAGTTTTACTTCTTACGACTTTTGCTGTATTTAATGTTACTTTAACTTTGTCAGGTATAGCAGGATTCCTACTCACGGTAGGTATGGCAGTTGATGCTAATGTACTTATATTTGAAAGAATTAAAGAAGAATTAAAAACAGGAAAATCTGTTAAAACTTCGGTAGAATCAGGGTTTGATAAAGCATTTTCATCTATATTAGACTCAAATATTACAACTATAATTGCTGCTGTATCATTATATTTTGTAGGAACAGGGGCAGTTAAAGGTTTTGGTTTAACATTAATGATAGGTATAATTATAAGTATATTTACAGCTCTTACCGTTACTAAGTTTTTATTAAGAAAAACTATTGAAATGGGACTTATTAGCAAACCTTCCCATTTTGGTGTAAAGAGGGGGTAGGAGTATGATTAAGGTAATAGAAAGAACAAAATTATGGTTCACCATATCACTTTTAGTTATTTTAATTGGAATGGGATTTACTTTATTTAAAGGACTAAACTTTGGGATAGATTTTAAAGGTGGTACCTTAATAAACATAAATATGAACAAAGAGTTTGAAAAAGAGAAAGTAAATTCAATTTTAGATAAATATGCTAAGGATAAATATGCAACGAAGATTGCAAATGAGGGAAAAGAAATTGAAATAATAGTTCAAGCAGATGTTCTGAATGAAGAAAAGACTAACGAGTTAGTAAATGAAATTAAAAAGGAATTTTCATTAGATGATAGTGCTATTTTAGATAAAGAAACTATAGGAGGAACTATAGGAAAAGAATTAAAAACAAAAACTTTGTTAGCATTAATTGTAGCTAACTTAGCAATGCTTGTTTATATAGGCATGAGATTTGAATTTAGTTTTGGGGCTGCTGCAATAATAGCTGTAGTTCATGATGTTCTTGTTACTATAGGAGTATATGCAATTTTAGGTATTCCTGTAAATACACCTTTTATTGCTGCAATACTTACAATTGTAGGTTACTCTATAAATGATACTATAGTTATATTTGATAGAATAAGAGAAAATTCTAAGAAAATGAGAAAAGTTAGTGTGGATGAAATTGCTAATGTAAGTATTAATCAAACTTTATCAAGGTCAATAAATACATCATTAACTACGTTATTCACTATAACAGCAGTTTATATATTTGTTCCAACTATAAGAGAGTTCTCATTTCCATTAATAGTTGGTATAGCGACAGGAGCGTATTCTTCAATTTTCATAGCAAGTCCTATTTGGGTTATGCTAAAAAAGAGAAAGATATCTCCTGCTACTAAATAGCTTTTAGGCATTTGAAATAAAATAGTAAACAAAGATATTAGTGTATTTTATATTAGACAAGTTGTTAGGTTCTGCTCATAGTGATGTTATGGGCGGCTTCTATGAGCATAGTATGATAGAAAATAAGCTAGCATCCTGGTCTATTATTTTTTGAAGATGACTCAATAAAGAAAATAAAGTCAGAAAGAGAATTAAGAATATTCCATTTCTGACTTTTTTAATCTATGACAAAAAAATAAATATTTATAGATATAAATAAATTATCTTTCATAACTTTGATTAGTGGAGAATTGAGAATGGATAATTGACAATTATGGGTGAAATTAGTTTTAATCAAATTAATTTTAACCACAATTATGTATTTTGAATTGAGCATTATTTTAAGTTGTTGATTAAAATATCTAATGGCATAGTTATTGGTTATAAATTAACTCTTTAAATGATTTATTTATTATGCATAGTTATAGATATATAAGTTTAATATTTTATAGTTGAAGTTATATATATGTAACTATAAACCTTTATAAAAATTATGAATTTTAAAGTATCTTAAAAATAGTTAGTTAGTATAATAACTTATTTTTGGACATACTTTGTGGTTAAAATCTACTAATATTATAGCTAATAGCAGAACTTATTTTTGTTTTGTACAAAAGATTCGTCTTATTTTTCGCTAATTATTTTATTTTAAGTGATTAAAACTTTGTTTTTCATGTTTTTTTGCAAAAAGGTTTGTAATATCAAGGATTTTAAATTATAATATATTTGTTTTCTATTATTTTGGAGGAGCATATTATGGACGAACACTACATTAAAAATACCTATAATCCACTATTACTTAAAGGTATGAAAAATGCTCTAAGAAGAATAATACAAGCTATAAATGAGAGAGAAAAGATAGTTGTTTATGGTTATTATGATTTTGATAGTATTACAGCTATATCTCTTTTAATTTTAGTTTTGAGATATCTTAATGCAGATGTAGAGTATTTTCAGCCTAACGAAGCTAGAGCAAATAGAAACTTAAATGATAATGACATACAAAATTACATAAAGTACTTAGGTGCAGACCTTATAATAACTGTAGGTTCAACTATAAACTCAGAAAAGGAAATAGCGCTTTGTAAAGAGTTAAATATAGATATTATCGTTACTGATTATCATAAAACTACAAATAATATGGAAGATATAATTGTAGTTAATCCTAATCAAAAGGGATGTAATTATCCTTTTAAAAATCTCTCTGCAGTAGGGGTTGCCTATAAGTTAGCACAAACTATATCCTCTTATTATAAAATGAGTTGTATAAATAAATATACGGACTTAGTAATGTTAGGAACTATATCTAAGGGTAGTCCTATAGTGGGAGAAAATAGCTATATAGTTGAGGAAGGTTTAAAACAATTATCTTATACTAATAATTATGGTATAAGAGCATTGCTAGATGATAATAATGTTAATAATATTGAAGAATTTATTAATAGCAATTTAACTATTGATATATTTCCTAAGTCAAACTCTATGGGGCGTATAGATAATGCGAAAATAGCTATAGAACTTTTTACTACTAACGATAGCTATAGAGCAAAACAAATTTCAAAGTATTTATATAATGAGATTAAAAGAACTAATAAGAGAATTAATAAGAAAGAAATACAAATGAATTTACAAATTGTATAATAAAAAATTAAATTAGGCTTAGACAGCTTAAAAAATGACTAGTCAGCATAATAGTTTATTTTCCATTACCCTATGATAGAAAATATAACTGAGTTTCATGGATATGCCTGGTACAAAATATCCTACATATTTTGATTAGTTAATTTATTTAAGGAGCCTTATTGCATAAATTATAATTTTAAATATATAATAAACTGTATAATTAAATTACTTACTATAAGAATGTTCGTACAGAATATTATAGAGGGGGAATAACGATGGATTTAAAAGATAGAATAAGAGTTATTGATGGATTCCCAAAGGAAGGTATAAGCTTTAAGGATATTACAACTTTATTACAGGATGGAGAAGCTTTAAAATTAACTATAGATAAAATTGTAGAGCACTTAAAGGATAAGAATATTGACTTAATTGTTGGCCCAGAAGCAAGAGGTTTTTTATTTGGAGTACCTGTAGCCTATGCCATGGGTATAGGATTTGTACCTATTAGGAAACCAGGAAAGTTGCCATATGATACAATGAAAGTTGAATATGATTTAGAATATGGTACTGATTCATTAGAAATTCATAAAGATTCTATAAAGCCAGGACAAAGAGTTGCTATAGTTGATGACTTACTAGCAACAGGAGGAACGGTTTCGGCAGTAGCTAAGCTTGTTGAGGAAGTTGGAGGAGAAGTCGTATCTTTAGACTTTGTTATTGAGCTTACTGATTTGAACGGAAGAGAAAAGATTGATAACTACGATATTATGTCTGTAGTGCAATACAACATATAATAAAATACATTGCTACTACTAAATTACACAAAGCAAATTGCATAAATATAATGGTTATTATATAATATTATTATTAGTAAAAAATAGTGGCTGGTTGTGTAACCAGCCTTTAGTTTTAGGGGTGTAATCTCAATGCTAGAAAAATTATTAGATAAAATTGAAAATAATTGTCATAATGTAGATATAGAATTGGTTACAAAGGCCTTTAATCTTTCTGTGGAGGCTCATAAAAACCAAAAAAGGGAATCTGGTGAACCCTATATAATCCATCCAGTGGAAGTTTCATGCATATTAGCAGAGCTAGGATTAGATACATCTACTATAGTTGCTGGTCTCCTTCACGACGTAATTGAAGATACTGAATATACCTATGAAGATATATGCAATATTTTTAGTGTGGAGGTTGCAGACTTAGTTCAAGGTGTATCGAAACTTGGAAAAATGAAATATAAAACTAAAGAAGAACAACAAGCGGATAATGTTAGAAAAATGTTGCTTGCTATGGCAAAAGACATTAGGGTTATTCTTATAAAGCTTGCAGATAGATTACATAATATGAGAACCTTAAAATACAAGCCAGAATTTAAACAAAGGGAAACAGCTAAAGAAACACTAGATATTTATGCACCACTAGCACATAGACTAGGTATATCTAAAATTAAATGGGAACTTGAAGATTTAGCACTTAGATATTTAAATGCCTCAGAATATTATGATTTAGTTAAATTAATCTCAGAAAAAAGAGCGGAAAGAGAAGATCAAATTGAGCATATTATATCTAAATTAAAATCTAATTTAGATATGGTTGGGATTAAATCAGAAATAGAGGGAAGACCTAAACATTTTTATAGTATTTATAGAAAAATGATTACTAAAAATAAGACTATTGATCAAATATTTGATTTAACAGCAGTTAGAATATTAGTTGATGATATAGGTAACTGCTATGCTTCATTGGGCATTGTCCATACTATGTATAAGCCTATCCCTGGTAGATTTAAAGATTATATAGCTATGCCTAAGCCTAATATGTACCAATCTATACATACTACAGTGATTGGACCTTTTGGTAAACCTGTAGAAATCCAAATTAGAACCTACGATATGCATAGGACTGCTGAGTATGGTATTGCTGCTCACTGGAAGTATAAAGAAGGAGTAGAGGGCAATAATGATTCCTTAGAATCTAGACTTTCTTGGCTTAGGGAGATGCTGGAATGGCAAGGAGAAACTGCAGATGCTGAAGAGTTTATGGAAGGGTTTAAGATAGATCTATTTTCTGATGAGGTTTTTGTATTTACACCTAAAGGAGATGTTATAAGTCTTCCACATGACTCAACGCCAATAGATTTTGCTTATAGTATACATACAGATATAGGTCATAAATGTACTGGAGCTAAAGTTAATGGTAAGATAGTTCAACTTACATATAGCTTAAAGACTGGAGAAATAGTTGAAATTATAACTTCACCTAATTCCAAAGGACCAAGTATTGACTGGATTAATATTGCAAAGAGTAACAGGGCTAAAAGTAAAATAAAGGTTTGGTTCAAAAAATCAAGAAGAGATGAGAGCATTGAAAAAGGTAAAGAATACCTTGAAAGAGAAGCTAAAAAGCAAGGTTTTATGGTAAATGAGTTAATAAAATCATCAGCATTAGAAAAGACTCTTAAAAGATATAATTTAAAAAATTTAGAAGATTTATATGCAACTTTAGGAGTGAATGAAATTCTTCCTAATAATATTGTAAATAAACTTAAAGAACCACTTGTTGAATCTAAAAAAGTTTTAACTCAAGAAGAAGAGAATAAGAGCATTGAAGAAAAAATAAGCAAATATAATAATAAAAATTCAAGCAAAAAAGATGGTTCATCTCAAGTTCAGGTTAAAGGCGAAAGTAATCTTTTAATAAGATATGCTAAGTGTTGTAACCCTGTACCAGGAGATGAGATTATAGGTTATATAACAAAAGGTAAAGGTGTTTCTGTTCATAGAAAAGATTGCAAAAATCTTATTGCACTTCAAAAAAGTGATGATAATAAAATTGTAGAAGTAAGCTGGGGCAGTGAAAAAATTTCAGGTAGGTATGTAACAGAGCTTCAAATTAAGGCTGAAGATAGATTTGGAATATTGACAGAGGCTATTAATTTGCTAAATGAGGCTAAAACATCAATAAATTCAGTAAATGCTAAGGCTACTAGAACTGGAGAAGTAATAATAAATATTAAAATTTCTATTACAAGTGCAGAGCAATTAGTAGAAATTCAAAAAAAGATAAGGCGTCTTAATGGAGTTCATGATGTCTATAGAATTAAAAATTAATTGAGGAGATGGATAGGTTATGAGAGCGGTTGTTCAAAGAGTAAAGGCATCGAGGGTTGAAGTTGAAAATAAAGTGATTGGACAAATTGATCGAGGATTGAATGTATTAATAGGTGTTAGTAAAGAAGATACAAAAGAAGATATAGAATATATAGTTCGCAAAGTCTTAGGAATGAGAATATTTGAAGATGAAAACGATAAGATGAATTTTTCAGTAGAAGATATAGGTGGAAGTATTTTATTAGTATCTCAATTTACTTTATATGGAGATTGTAGAAAAGGAAAAAGACCAGACTTTATGAAATCACAAGGTGGAGAAATTGCAGAGCAAATGTACAATGAGCTTGTTTCTGAATTTAAAAAGCAGCTAGGTGAAGATAAAGTTCAAATAGGCGAATTTGGAGCAGATATGCAGGTTTATATTCAAAATGATGGTCCAGTAACATTATTACTGGAAAGTAAAAAAGATTTCTAGAGGTGAAAAAGATGGTTATAAAAAGAGTTGTAGCAGGGATTTATGGTGCTAATTGCTATATAATCATGGATGAGGACACTAGGGAAGCAGTAGTTCTAGATCCTGGCGGAGATGTTGATGATATAGAAAAAGCTATTATTAGTTTAGGTGCAGAAGTTAAATATATACTTTTAACTCATGGACATCTAGATCATACTGGTGGCGTTGATGAGCTCTATAATATTTTTAATAGTAAAGTGGGCATAAGTGAGAAAGATCATATTTTAATGGAAAGAGGTACTTATGTTTATGGAGCAGAAATTGCTGCTGGAATAAGTTTGTTTTTAAAGGAAAAAGACCAAATTAAATGTGGAAACTTTGTAGTAGAGTGTATTGAAACTCCAGGTCATACTCCAGGTGGACTTTGCTTTAAAATAGATAATAATCTTTTCACTGGTGATACATTATTTACTGGCTCAATAGGTAGAACAGATTTAGTTGGTGGAGATTATGAAACTTTAATGGAATCTATAAAGAAAAAAATAATGATTTTACCTGAAGATACAGTAGTTTATCCTGGACATGGGCCAAGTTCCACATTAGCAAAAGAAAGGCTTATGAATCCTTTTATTAAAGGATAGAGGTTTTATAAAGGATTTGATAAAATTGTATAAAGTAGACAAAGTAATTAAAGTAAAGTTAAATAATTTAGACTTTAGATATGATGTTTTTCAAATGATAAATTTATTTTATCCCTTTAGTGATATAGAATTTGTTAATGAAAACCCTCACATTGAAATTAAAGTTGATGATGAAGCAATAAATATAAAATGCAATGATAAGATAAAGATATTAAAAGTAAATAAAGAATATAAAATAAAAGAGGAGTTAAAAAAGGCAGTATTTAAAATTTTAAGTGAAGAAACAGACAAAATACTGCCTTGGGGAACTTTAGTTGGAATAAGACCCTCTAAAAAAGCCTTAGAGCTTTTAGAAAAAGGATATAGTGAGGAAGAAATAATAAAAGACTTTCATGACAGACATTTAACCTCAGAAGAGAAAGCTAAGTTATGTATAGATGTAGCTAAATGGGAAAGAGATATAGTAAATAAGGATGAGAGGGTAGTAAGTATTTATATAGGTATGCCATTTTGTCCAACAAGATGTGCATACTGTTCTTTTACATCAAATCCAATAGGCATATGTAAAGACATAGTAAAACCATATTTAGAATCTCTTTATTTAGAGATAGAAGCATTAAGTACTTATATTAAAGAAAAAAAATTAAAAATAGAATGTGTTTATTTTGGAGGAGGTACGCCTACTTCAGTAAATGATGAAGATTTCGAAGAAACTATGAAGCGTATTTATAGTGGTTTTGTTGATGGTAGAAATATTAAAGAGTTTACAGTAGAATGTGGAAGACCAGATAGTATAACTGAAAATAAACTTTTATCTATGAAAAAATATAGGGTTCAAAGAATTAGTATTAATCCTCAAAGTATGAATGATAATATCTTAAAGCTAATAGGAAGAAATCATGACGTGTCTTCGGTAATTGAAAAGTTTAATTTAGCAGTAAATTTAGGCTTTGATAATATTAACATGGATGTGATTGTAGGACTTCCAGGGGAAAATTTACTTAATATAGAGAAGACCTGTGATGAGATATTTAAGCTAAAACCTCATAGTATTACTATACATGGAATGTCTATCAAAAGGGCATCTAAACTTTATGAAAATATGATTGTTAATAAGAGTTTTGAAATTCCAGATCAAGATGAATTAAATGATATGTATAAAAGAACAGTTAAGCTTTCAAAAGAACTTGATATGAAGCCCTATTATATGTATAGGCAAAAAAATATGGTTGGAAACATGGAAAATGTAGGATACGCACTAGATGGTAAAGAAGGTATTTACAACATACAGATGATAGAAGAAAAACAGACTATAATAGCACTAGGCGCAGATGCGGTTTCCAAAATAGTTTTTTTAGATGAAAACAGAATTGAAAGATTTGGAAATGTTAAGGATATAAGGGAATATATAAAAAGAATTGATGAGATGATAGAAAAAAAGATAGAGCTTTTAAACTCTATATATAAATAATAAAGGAGGGTGAATATGGATTTAAAAGCGCCAAAAGGCACTAAGGATTTATTACCTAATGAAGTTTATAAATGGCATTATATAGAAAATTTAATGAGAAATATAGCTTCAAATTATGGTTGTAGAGAAATAAGAACTCCTATGTTTGAAAACACTGAACTTTTTAAAAGAGGTGTTGGTGAAACTACCGACATAGTTCAAAAGGAGATGTATACTTTTGAAGATAAAGGTGGTAGAAGTATTACTTTGAAACCAGAAGGTACAGCACCAACAGTTAGGGCTTTTGTAGAAAATTCATTATATAGTGATACTCAGCCTACAAAAATGTTCTATTTTACTCCAGCTTTTAGATATGAAAAAATGCAAAAGGGAAGACTTAGAGAACATCATCAATTTGGAGTAGAAGTTTTTGGAGCAAAAGAAGCTTCTGTGGATGCTGAGGTAATAAGTATAATAATGGATGTTTATAAGCATTTTGGAATAACTGGATTAGAACTTAACATAAATAGTTTAGGATGTCCTGAATGTAGGAAAAAGTATAATGAAGCTTTAAAGATATTCCTAGAGGAAAAGAAAGAAGAACTTTGTACAACTTGTAACACAAGGCTAGAAAAAAATCCACTTAGAATATTAGATTGCAAAGTTGATAAATGTAAAGAAGTGGTATCAGATGCACCTATTATATTAGATTTTATCTGCGAAGAATGTAGTGAGCATTTTGAAAGATTAAAAGATTATTTAACTGCCATGGGTATAGAATATAAAGTTAATCCTCAAGTAGTTAGAGGCTTAGATTACTATAGTAAGACTATATTTGAAGTTATGGACAATGGATTTACTCTTTGTGGTGGAGGAAGATACGATTATTTAATAAGTGAAGTTGGTGGTCCTGAGATGCCAGCAGTAGGATTTGGTATGGGAATTGAAAGATTACTTTTAACCCTTGAAGAAAAAGGAATAGATATTCCAAAACCAAATTATATGGATATTTACATAGGTTCTATGGGTAATGAAGGAAAATTAGAAGCAGTAAGATTAATTCATAAGCTAAGACAACAGGGATTAAAGTGTGACTGTGATCATCTTGAGAGAAGTGTCAAAGCACAAATGAAATATGCTAATAAAATAAGTGCTAATTTTACAGGAATATTAGGTGAAGATGAAGTCAAAAATAGAAGCTTCAAATTAAAAAATATGAGCGATGGTGCACAATTTGAAGTTAGTTTAGATAAAATAGAAGAAATAATTAAAATTGTAAATAATAATTAAAATTTGTGGGAGGAATGGACATGGGAGAATCACTAAATGGACTTAAAAGAACCATTATGTGCGGTGACCTTAGAGAAGAACATATATCTAATGAAGTGACTGTAATGGGTTGGGTTCAAAGAAAAAGAAATTTAGGTGGTCTAGTTTTTATAGATTTAAGAGATAGAACTGGACTTTTACAAGTAGTATTTGGAGAGGCAATAAATAAAGAAGCTTTTGAAAAGGCAGACCTTGCAAAATCTGAATATTGTATTGCTGTAAGTGGAAAAATAGTAAAGAGAGAATCTCCAAACTCAAATTTACCAACAGGAATGATAGAGCTTAAGGGAGAAAATATTAAAATATTATCCGAGTCAGAAACACCACCAATATATATAAAAGAAGATTTAGATGCTTCAGAAAATATAAGATTAAAATATAGATATTTAGATCTTAGAAGACCAGATATGCAAAAAATATTTATGATAAGACATAAAACAACTAAGATTGTCAGAGATTATTTAGATGAAAATGGATTTCTTGAGATGGAAACTCCAATGTTAACTAAGAGTACGCCAGAAGGGGCTAGAGATTATTTAGTTCCAAGTAGAAATTATCCAGGAATGTTCTATGCATTGCCGCAATCACCTCAAATATTTAAGCAATTATTGATGGTATCAGGCTATGATAAGTACTTCCAAATAGTAAAATGTTTTAGAGATGAAGATTTAAGAGCAAATAGACAGCCAGAATTTACACAAATAGACCTTGAAATGTCTTTTGTTGAAATGGATGATGTCATTGCACTTAATGAAGGATTAATTCAAAGAGTATTTAAAGAAATTAAAAATGTAGATGTTTCACTTCCAATAAAGAGAATGCCATATAATGAAGCTATGGAGAAGTATGGTTCTGATAAGCCAGATTTAAGATTTGGCATGGAAATAAAAAATATTACAGAAGCTGTTAAGAATACTGAATTTGCTGTGTTTAAAAATGCTATAGAAAATGGCGGATCAGTAAGAGCCATAACTGTTAAAAATTCAGCAGATATGGGAAGAAAAAAAATTGATAAGCTAGGTGAATTTGTTAAAACTTATAAAGCCAAAGGGCTTGCATGGATAGCTTATAAGGAAGAAGAAATAAAATCTCCAATAGCTAAATTCTTTAGTGAAGAAGAAATGAAGGCTATATTGGATAAAGCAGAAGCTACAGTAGGAGATTTGGTACTGATAGTAGCAGATGTGGACAGTGTAGTACTACAATCTTTAGGAGTACTAAGACTTGAACTTGCAAAAGAGCTTGAATTACTAAAGGATAATAAGGAATTTAACTTTGTATGGATAACAGAGTTCCCTCTTGTTGAATACGATGAGGAAGAAGGAAGATATGTAGCTCTTCACCATCCGTTTACATCGCCTATGGATGAAGATATAGAGCTTTTAGAAACTAATCCAGCAAAGGTAAGAGCAAAAGCTTACGATATAGTTCTAAATGGAGAAGAATTAGGTGGAGGAAGCATAAGAATACATGATTCTAGCCTACAAGAAAAAATGTTTAGTCTTTTAGGATTTACTAAAGAAAGTGCTTGGGAGAGATTTGGATTTTTATTAGAGGCATTTAAATATGGACCACCTCCACATGGTGGACTCGCTTATGGCCTTGATAGAATGGTTATGTTCTTAGCAGAAACTGATAATATTAAAGACGTAATTACTTTCCCTAAAAATCAAAATGCTTATTGTCCAATGAGTGAGGCACCAAATGTAGTTGATCAGAAACAGTTAGATGAGTTGTCCTTAGCAATAAATGCAAGAAAAGAAGAGTAATTATTAACTATTTCCATGATATTTAAGCTTAGAGCTAAAATATCAATATAAAATTTTATTAAATTTAACTTATAACTATTTGAAAAATTTAAAAATATGTTTTATAATATAAATACAAAGTAAAAAATATTTAATTTTTCTCCTGCTGTGTGCGTTGAATAGGTCTATGTTGAGCCAACATTGATACAATAGGAACTTAACTCTTCATGTGGAGCGTTGACTAGAGCACGACTCGGGTACCAGAAGCAATGAAGGAGATTTCCGCCCGTGGTAGAACGGGTTCAAATATACCTTGGAAACGGCATGGTGGGGATTAATTAATAAGAATTTAAAAGGTTGCAATTATTGCAACCTTTTTTAATAAAAATTTTTATAAATTCTTATTATTGGAGGTGTAAAAATGAGTGATGTAATTGATTTTAATGAATTAAAGAATAGAGCAAGTGATAAGGATTTAGATAAGTTCGAACAATATATTTATGGATTATATTACTCTATGGCTCAAGGTGATTTAAATATGATGGAATTTACTAAGAGCCTTAGAGAGTATATGGAAAAGAACAATATATCTGAAGAAAAGCTTATGAATATACAAAAAAAACTTATGGAAAGATATGGTTTAGATGTATCAGATTTAGAAAATCAAATGAAATCCTTTGGTGTTGATATGAGCGGTTTAGGATTAGGGAACTTAAATAAGGATTATGAAGATATAAGAAAAACTGTAAGCTTTCATGAAAAATATAAAGACAAGATAGCTATTAGTCAAGTAACTATATATAAAATTCATAATAACTTAAACACATTGGATATTATTCTTCAAGAAGAAAAAGTAATATTAAAAAGTCCTAAGGATATAAATTTAAAAGATAATGAATTAAATGAATTTTTATGTTCTTACAAAAAAGTTATCAAAGAAAAAAATTTAAAAATATCACTTTGTCAAAATGTTTCAGAATATGATTATTAAAACTTATGACATGTAATATATAGAAATCCAATAGGAAAATTTTAAATATAATTTGGAAAATAAATTTTCTAAAAAAGTTTAACACCTTAAAAATTAAGAATTAATATCTAAGAATGAAGAATTAGAGATGAAATTCACACTTAGTGAATTTCTAAAACAAAATTTATTTTAAAAAACTCCAAAGGTTTTGACGATGGAGTTTTAACCATAATTCGTATATTTCATTCTTAATTTGCATTCATAGAAAAGAATTTGTGTTATGTAAATTTAAATAATGTATAAATTAAATTTTCATTGCGGAGCTCTATATTAGGAATTAAATACCGATATTAAAAATTGGCTAAAAAATTTAAATTAAAAAACTATGGCATTAAGTCATAGTTTTTTAAGATTTTCTTCTTTTTTTATTCTTTGCAGACAATGCAATTATAACTCTACTTACAGTTGATACAAACATTACTGCTACTGCTATAGATCCTGCATTAAACAGAGTTTGAATTCCTTTTGTTAAAGAGGCATTATAGTCTCCTTTAACTGCTTCAAATATGGTATAATACATACCACTACCGGGTACAAGAGGTATTAAAGCACATATTAAATATAAGGTAACAGGATTTTTAAATACACGAGCACAAATCTCAGAATGTATGCTAAGTGATATTGTACCAATAAATAATGCTATGACTTCAGAACTAGTAAGAGAGAGAACTTGAGTATAAAAAAACCACCCAATTCCACCGCCGAGAGATGCAAAAAATAAATCTTTACCTCTAACATTAAACAGTATTCCAAAACCTAAAGAACTCATAAAGGCATAGAAATATGCTAACATTATAATGCACCTCCTAAAATATAGAGCCATATTTTAAAGCCTATTGTTGTACCTATTGCTATACCTGCAGCTATCATTAATGCTTCTACAGAACGAGAAATACCAGATAATAAATCACCAGCTAAGGTATCTCTTATTGCATTAGTAATTACAAGTCCTGGTACCAAAAGCATTATAGAGCCTATAATTATGGTATCTACATTAAAACTAGGATAAAAGTGTGATATTACTATAGCTACAGATGCAGCTAACAATCCTCCGCAAACATTGGAAAAAAAACTATTAACTTGGTATTTATTAAATAATCTAATAATTAAACTAATTACTATTCCTATAAATGCAGATACTAAGAAATCTCTAAGTGCTCCACCAAATAATAGTGTAAAAAAACCTGCACTGAGTCCTGACATAAATGTGGTCATTTCATCACTATATCTAGGAATTGTATCTATATACTTAAGTTCATTTCTAATATCATCCATAGAAAGTGATTTAGTATAAACACTTCTAGATAAATCATTTACTAATGAAACTTTCTTTAAATTAACGGTTCTATATTTTATTCTTCTAACTACTGTAATTGTTTCTGAATTTTCATTAAGTATAGATATTACTATAATTGTTGGAGTAACAAAATTTTCTACAGTTTTGATATTATAGGCTTCGCAAATTTTAGAAATTGTTTCTTCTACTCTATAAGTCTCTCCACCGTTTTCAAGTATTATTTTTCCTGCATCTGCAGCAATATGAACTATATTATCAGTATACATAGCTACTCCTTTCTAACCAAAAATTTCTTAGCCTTTCATATTATATATCAAATTAAATAAAATTCAATACAAAGCAGAATTGTTTGAAAATTTTAATTATAACTAATATAACCTAAATTCTTATAAAGGAAAATTTTAAGTTCAAATTAGATTTTAAACAGTTATTATAAACTCAAAATAATTAAAATTTAACGATGCCGCTGAAACTAGTTTTAATTAAGTTGATTTCTTTAATTAATTTTTTACTAGCAACGTATTGATAGTTTTTATATAAGTTACTGTGCAACTTTAAAAAGAAATCAATTTTAGACTTCTCTTACAAAAGAGAAGTTTCCTAAATTGTCCATTGTCAATTCTCAATTGTATAAGTGTTATACTACACATATAGGTATTATTTCTTAATTTTACATATTTAATTAGATGTTAATTTAAAAGTTATATAATATTGAATATTTTTAATATTTAGTATATAACAAGCCTTGTTAAATAAATACTATTATTGATTATTATTCAATAAAAAACTATAATTAAGTTGTAGTAGTTATTATTACAATTTATTTATAAATAAAAGGGGCGTGGAAGGAATGAATTTAACTTATTTAGAAAAAATGGATAAAGAGTTACTTGAACTAATAAACCAAGAACAACAAAGACAAGAAGAACATATTGAACTTATTGCTTCAGAAAACTTTGTTTCTAGATCAGTGATGGAAGCTGCTGGCTCAGTATTAACGAACAAATATGCAGAAGGATATCCAAATAAGAGATATTATGGTGGATGCTTTGTAGTGGACAAGATTGAAGATTTAGCAAGAGACAGAATGAAAAAACTATTTGGTGCTGATCATGCTAATGTTCAACCACATTCAGGTTCACAAGCTAATATGGCTGTTTATTTAACTGTATTAAAACCAGGGGATACAGTTCTAGGAATGGATTTAAGCCATGGAGGACATTTAACTCATGGAAGTCCAGTAAACTTTTCAGGTTTATTATATAACTTTGTTTCTTATGGAGTTAATAGTGAAACTGAAACTATTGATTATGAAGAGTTAAGAAAATTAGCATTAGAATCTAAACCTAAGCTAATAGTAGCTGGTGCTAGTGCTTATTCTAGAATAATAGATTTTAAGAGAATTAGAGAAATTGCTGATGAAGTAGGAGCTTACTTTATGGTAGATATGGCACATATTGCTGGTCTTGTAGCAACAGGCTTACATCCATCACCAGTACCATACGCAGACTTTGTAACTACTACTACTCATAAAACATTAAGAGGTCCTAGAGGTGGAGCAGTTTTATGTAAAGAAGAGTTTGCTAAAGCATTAGATAAATCTGTATTCCCAGGAATGCAAGGGGGACCACTAATGCATATAATAGCAGCTAAAGCAGCATGTTTCAAAGAAGCAATGGAAGAAGACTTTAAAGCTTATATGGAACAGGTAGTTAAGAATGCTAAAGTGCTTAGTGATGAATTAACTAAGTATGGATTTAGAATAATTTCTGGTGGCACTGACAACCATGTTATGCTTGTAGATTTAACTAACAAAGAATTAACTGGTAAGGATGCTGAGAAGCTTCTTGATTCTATTGGAATTACAGTAAATAAAAACACTATTCCATTTGAAACTAAAAGTCCATTTATAACTAGTGGAATAAGAATAGGTACTCCAGCAGTTACAACTAGAGGTTTCAAAGAAGAAGAAATGAGAGAAGTTGCAAGACTTATAAATGAAGCTATAGACAATAGAGAAGGAGATTTAAGTCCAATAAAAGCAAAAGTACATGAGCTTTGTAAAAAATGCCCATTATATTAATAAAGTAAGGTTATATTAATATGAATAAAAGTGAGTATATTTTAGAGTGTTTAATAGAAAATCTCAACGAAGGAATTCATATTGTAGATAACAAAGGAAAAACTATATATTATAACAATCCTATGGCTAAAATTGAAGGCTTTAAAAAAGAAGATGTTCTTGGAAAAAAAGTTTATGAATATTTAAAAGGCATGGAAGATATTTCAACTCTTATGAATGCTCTAAAAGAAAAAAAGCAATATAGAGATATCATACAACACTATTCTAGCAAAGAAGGAAAAAATATTACTTCCATAAATACTACTATTCCTGTAATTTTAAATGATAATGTTGTAGCTGCAATAGAAATTGCTAGAGATATGACTCAAATTAGAAAGCTAAATGAAAAGGTGTGTAAGCTTGAGAATAATAGCAATAAATATGAAGAACATCATGTGTTTAAAAATATTATTGGAGATAGTGTAAAAATAAGAAACGAAGTGAATAAGGCAGTTAGAGCTAGCCTTTCTAATTCTTCAGTACTCATATATGGCGAAACAGGAACTGGAAAAGAAGTTTTTGCTCAAAGTATACATTATGGTGGAATAAGAAAGGACAAGCCTTTTATTCCAATAAATTGTGCAGCAATACCAAGTGCACTGTTAGAAGGAATGTTATTTGGTACAGTAAAAGGAAGTTTTACTGGTGCAGAAAATAAAAAAGGACTTTTTGAAGAGGCACATCAGGGTACAGTACTTTTAGATGAGATCAATTCTATGGAGCCATATTTACAATCTAAACTTTTAAGGGTACTTCAAGATGGTTATATTAGACCTTTAGGAAGTAACAAGATTATTGACATTGATGTTAGAATAATAGCTACTTTAAATGAAGAACCTGAAAAGTTAATAAGTGAAGGAAAGCTAAGAAAAGATTTTTATTATAGACTTAGTGTATTAAGAATTGATATACCTCCACTAAGAGAAAGAAAAGAGGATATTGAGTCATTAGCTTATTACTTTCTAAGTTACTATAATAAAATCTTGTCTAAGAGTGTAAAATCTATAGATAAAGAAGTTGTAGAGAAATTTTTACAGTATAATTGGCCTGGAAACATTAGAGAGTTAAAAAATGTTATTGAGTCTGCTATGAATATGATAGATGACAGCGAAATACTTACCAAAGAGTTTTTTGAGAATAAGATAGTTCAATATGGTAATGATTATGATAATACATCTTACGATGGAGATATGCCTCTCTCGGATTATTTAGATTGTATAGAAAAAGGAATTATTGAAAAATGTCTCAAAAAACACTCCTATAATGTAAGTAAAACGTCTAAAGAATTAAAAGTTTCTCGTCAAAGTTTGCAATATAAATTAAAAAAGTATAATTTATTAGATAAATAGTAAAGCTGAGTGCAAATATATTTGCACTCAGCTTGTTTTTTTATTAACGATACCGTTAAGGCAATGTTTGAGAGAAATAGCTTGTAAAAATATTTTGCATTTAATGCAAAATATTTTCAGAAAATTGAAATTGTTATTGAGAAATAGATCAATTTTTAGTATTTTACTGTTAAAATACGGTTTTTTTACTAAATAAGTTGGCATAGTAATTGCTATAGTTAATAACATAAGGCATCTTAAAAAAATAACTAGTCAATTAGTCTATTTTGGATCGTACTATGTAATTAAAGCTTGCCTCATTGTTTGATACAGAATATCATTACGCCTTTGACTGATTATTTTAGAGGCCTAATATTTAAATTTTAGTTATATAATTAAAGTTTTATTAATTATTGGAGGGGATTTATATATGGAAAATGTTAAGGTAATATTTTGGGGATTAGGTGCTATGGGAAGTGGAATGGCTAAGATGGCACTAGGAAAGAAAGGAATAGAAGTAGTAGGCGCAATAGATAAAGACCCTAATAAGATTGGAAAGGATTTAGGAGAGTATTTAGGTCTAGAAAAGAAAGCTGTACCTATATCTGAAAATGAATTGGAAGTTATAAATAATGTTAAAGCAGACATAGTTATATTAGCTATAGATTCTTTTGTGAAATCCGTATTCCCAGCAATAAAAACTATTGTGAAAAGCGGGAAAAATTGCATAACAATTGCAGAAGAAATGGCATATCCATACGTAATTGAGCCTGAGTTGTCTGCAGAAATGGATAATTTAGCTAAAGAGAATAATGTAACAATTTTAGGAACAGGAGTAAATCCAGGTTTCGTTTTAGATTCATTAATAATAATGCTATCTGCTGGATGTAGAAGTGTCAAATCAATAAAAGCTGCAAGAATTAATGATTTATCTCCATTTGGTGCTACAGTTATGAGAACTCAAGGTGTAGGTGCAACTTTAGAACAATTTGAAGCTGGGCTTGAAAATGGCTCTATAGTTGGCCATATAGGGTTTGCTCAATCCATTCCAATGGTGGCTAAGGCATTAGGACTTGAGTACGATGAAATTGTTGAAACAAGAGAGCCGATTATATCTAATACACATAGGGAAACGCCATGCGTAGTGGTTGAACCAGGTATGGTTGCAGGGTGTAATCATATAGCTACAGCTTATAAAGATGGGAAGGCTGTTATTACATTAGAACATCCTCAACAAATTCATCCTGAATGTGAAGCTATTGATACAGGAGATTATATTGATGTATATGGAGATGCTGATTTACATCTTTCAATTAAACCAGAAACTCCAGGTGGAATAGGAACAATGGCAATGGCTATAAATATGATTCCACAGGTTATAGCGGCTTCTTCAGGGCTTAAAACCATGATAGATTTACCACTTCCACATGCTATAGAAAATAGCTTTAGTGATCAAGTTAACTATTATAGATAATAGACTTAAGTAATTGATTATTAAAAATATATAAGTAAAATTAATTGAATTTTCAAACTATTTATTGTCGTAAATAATTATTTATTAAGTAAAATTATTTTTTAAAGGTAGTGATTTTATGATTAAAAAAGGTACCTACGTTGAGATTATTAGTGAAGTTTTATCTATAGGAGATAGATCTAAAGCCATACCAGAGGATACTAAAAGTACTCCTCTTAAGATGTGGGTAAGAGGACATGTTTTAGAAGATTGTCAGTTAGGTGAGGAAGTTAAAATTGAAACTGTTATAGGAAGAATCGTTAGTGGAGTAGTAGTAGAAGTAGAACCGTATTATAATCATGATTTTGGAAGACATATAGAAGAAATTTCTTATATAGGAAAGCAGGCAAAGAAAATATTATTTGAGCAGTAGAGCGTAAATAATGTATAAAAAAGTTTTTTTATTAAAGTAGGTGATAGTTGTGAATAAATATGAAGCTTTAATGGCTAGAAAAAATGAAATAATGATTGAATCAGTAGGAATAGATTTTTCAAAGTATGAGACTGGAGTTATTTCTTTCGATTATGAAGGAATGATGAGAGACATTGGATACTCTCTAAGTGATATTATGAAAATTCAAAGAGATGTAGGGGTTGGTAATACTCCTTTACTTGAACTAAAAAATATCACTAATCTAGCAAGAAAAGTTTCTAAAAATGGGAAAGCAGCAAGAATTTTTGTGAAAGATGAGAGCTGTAATCCATCTGGTAGTTTTAAAGATAGAAGAGCAAGTGTATCCGTATATGATGCAAAAAAAAGAGGATATAAAGGTGTAGCCTCAGCTACTTCAGGAAATTATGGTGCGGCAGTAGCTTCTCAGGCTGCAATTCATGGATTAAAGGCAATTATAGTACAGGAGTGCTACGATTCTAAAAAAATAGGGCAGCCTGAAATAATAGAAAAAGGAAGAAAATGTGACTGCTTAGGAGCTGAAGTTATGCAGCTTACTGTTGGTCCTGAGCTATTTTATACTTTCTTAAGTATGCTTGAAGAAACAGGATACTATAATGCCTCTTTATATTCTTCTTATGGTATTGCAGGCATTGAAACTTTAGGCTATGAAATAGCGACAGAGTGTAGAGAAAGATTTGGAAAAGATCCTGACATGGTAGTAGCAACTCATGCTGGCGGAGGAAACGTTACAGGTACAGCCAGAGGACTTATAAAAGCTGGAGCATTGTATACAAAAATAATAGGTGCATCAGCAGATTTAGAAGGCCTTCATATGGCAAGTGATAGTGATTTTAATAAAAAATCTTTTACTACAGGTCATACAGGCTTTGGAATACCTTTTATGGTATGGCCTGATAGAAGTGATGTACCAAGAAGTGCTGCTAGACCACTTAGATATTTAGATAGATATGTAACCATATCACAGGGACAAATTTTCTATATGACGGAACTTTTAGCACAGCTTGAAGGATTAGAGAGAGGGCCAGCGGGAAATACATCTTTAGCAGCAGCTTTTGCATTAGCTCAAGATATGGAGGATGATGCAATAATTGTAGTGCAGGAAACAGAGTACACAGGCGCAGGAAAACATATATTGCCTCAACTTACTTTTGCTAAGGATAATGGTATAGAAATTTTAATAGGGGATCCAACTGAAGAGATTCCAGGGAAAAATTTAATTTTGCCACAGCATCCTAAGGATTTAAAAATAAAAGAAAAAGATTTAAATAGTTATAGGAAATCCTTAATAAAGAATACTTTAAAAAAATTAGAAAAAAACATGTTAGATATAGTGGATGTAGAATTTTTATGTAGTGAAACTAAGTTATCAAAAATTCAAATGTTAGACATTTTATCTCAAGAGGGGATATATATAAAATAAAAGTCTAGGGGGGAACTTTTATGAAAAGAGAAGATGATTTTCAATCAAGAAGGCAGCATTTAAAGAATTTAAGTGATGAAGAATTATATGAAAGATTTTGGTCGCTAACAGAAGAAATAGTTAACCCATTAGTACATCTTGCTCATAACCATACTTCTCCATCAATAGAGCGTTCTGTACTACTTAGAATGGGATTTTCAAGTATAGAAGCCTCTAAAATAGTTATAGAAGGTACTAAGGTAAATCTACTTTCTAAAGGTATGGGAAATGTAGTCCTAAAATATAGTGAGCTTAAAGGTATTGATTATTTAGATGCAGGACGAATGCTAGGGGAAGGAAAAGGATGGAATGAAGTAGTTGAACTTTTTAGGGGGGATAAGTAATGCTACAAGAGAATAAAAAAATAAATGTTGAAGAAATTCTTAAAGATTTAGATAAATATAAGCCTAAAAGAAGAGGATGGCATTGGCGGGAAAAATATGATGGAAATGTTGGGGAATTTAAATATAAAGAAATTTCTGCTTCCCTTAAAAAAAGTAGAGCTTTACCATCAGCAAGAAGCTTTGAAAATATCGACCCTCAACCAATACCAGTTATAACTTCAGAAATTGCCTCTGGTAGATTTGAAGATGATATAAGAAGAATGAGGATGGCTGCTTGGCATGGAGCTGATCATATAATGGTTATAAGAACAGCTGGGCAAAGTCATTACGATGGATTAATTGAAGGTTCACCAGAAGGGATAGGCGGAGTTCCAATTACAAGAAAAGAAGTTAGAGCTACAAGAAAAGCTTTAGATTTAATTGAGGAAGAAGTAGGAAGAGAAATAAACTTTCACTCCTATGTATCTGGTGTAGCCGGACCAGATATTGCAGTTATGTTTGCAGAGGAAGGAGTAAATGGAGCACACCAAGATCCTCAATATAATGTGTTATATAGAAATATAAATATGGTTCGTTCCTTTGTAGATGCAGCAGTAGCTAAAAAGCTTATGGCATGGGGAGAGATTGTTCAAATAGATGGAGCACATAATGCTAATGCAACTGCTATGAAAGGATATAATGTAATGCCAGAGCTTATGGTTCAGCATGCTATTAACTCTAAGTATTCTGAAAAAGTAGGAATGAAGAGTGAGAATATTGCACTTTCAACAGTTCCTCCTACAGCACCACCAGCACCTTGTTTAACATATGACCTTCCATATGCTGTAGCTCTTAGAGATTTATTTAGAAATTATAAAATGAGAGCTCAAATGAATACAAAATACATGGATTCATGTACAAGAGAAGCTACTGTTACTCATAGTTTAAATTTATTAATCTCTAAGCTTACTTCAGTAGATATTCAAAGTACAATAACTCCTGATGAAGGAAGAAATGTACCTTGGCATTATAATAATATTCACGCTGTTAATACTGCAAAGCAAGCATTAATTGGTATGGATGGCTTAATGGATATGGTTGAGCTTAAAAAAGATGGGTACTTGCCAGCAAAGGTTAGGGAACTTAAAGAAAGAGCAGTACTATTCTTAGAGGAAATAATTGAGAATGGTGGATATTTTGAAGCTGTTCAGAAAGGATTCTTTGTTGATTCAGGGGAGTATCCAGCTAGAAACAGTGATGGTATAGCAAGAAAAATTGATGGAGGTATTGGTGTAGACACAGTAGTTAAAAGAGATGAAGATTACTTTGCGCCAGTTTGTGCTCATTTTGGATATAATAATGTTCCAGAAAAACATAATAAACCTTGTGATGCTATAAAGGAGTGTACTCTTTGTAATCATGATAAAATTCAATATATAGATGAATTAGATGAAGAGGACAATGTTTTTAGGAGAATGGAAAAAGTTAAAGAAGATGGAACTATAACCCCAGAAGTTGAGTGGAGTAAAGATGGATATGTATCAGTAACCTTATTCTTACCTGAAAGTGAGAGAATAGCTGAAGCTGCTGCGTTAGAAATAGGAAAAAATATGAATTTAACTGATGTTGAGGTTATTCATAAACAGGTAATGCAAGAATCAGAAGGTACATTAGTTGAAATAAAAGGAAGAGTATCCTTTAAGATTGATAAGAGTAAGCTCAAAGTTCCAGAGAAAAAACAACTTTTAAATGATGGAGTGATGAAGGAATACGTTCAAAATAATCCAGTTAAAATAGTAGCTGCTACTGTTGGAGAGGATGAACATTCTGTAGGACTAAGAGAAATTATAGATATTAAACATGGAGGTATGGAAAGATACGGTATAGAATGTATTTATCTTGGAACTTCTTGTCCAGTAGAAAAACTGATAGATGCGGCTATAGAAACTAAAGCTCAAGCTATAGTTGCAAGCACAATAATAACTCATAATGATGTACACATTAAAAATATGAGAAAGATAAATGACCTTTGTATAGAAAAAGGTGTAAGAGATAAGTTTATATTAGTATCTGGAGGAACTCAGGTTAGTGATGAAATTGCAAAAGCAAATGGTATGGATGCAGGTTTTGGTAGAGGAACCCATGGTAATGATGTAGCTTCATTTATAATTGAAACTCTAATGAAAAAAGAAGAATAATGTTAAAAAGGCATACATAAAACCATGTATGCCTTTAATTAAATAAAATCTTATAATTTTAATTTAAAAGTACATAAATTATTTCAGCAGATAACTGGCGAACACTGTACGCCGCTACAAAATCTATTGAAAGAAATTAATTTCAACTATAATTATGAATTTTGCATTGTAAATTGTGAATTGAAATATTAGGAGGGATTATTATGAAAGTTGATTATTTAGTAGCAGAAATAGGAAGTACTACAACATTAGTTACTGCTTTTAACTTTAAGAATGGGGTAGAAATAATAGGACAAGGCAAATACTTTACTACAGTATTAGATGGAGATGTAACAATAGGCTTAAAAAAAGCATTAGAAGAAATAGAAGGGAAAGTTGGAGAAAATGTCGAATATAAAAAGATGCTGGCAACTAGCAGTGCTGCAGGAGGGCTCAAGATTACTGTTCATGGACTTGTAGAGGATATGACAGTAAAAGCAGCGCGAGAGGCAGCTTTAGGTGCTGGTGGAATTATAAAAATGGTAACAGCAGGAAAGCTTAGAAAAAGCGATATTAGAAAAATTAAAGAGATTAAACCTAATCTTATTATGATTGCAGGAGGAACCGACTATGGAGAAAGAGAAACGGCACTTTATAATTCGGAATTACTTAGTAGTGAACAGTTAAATATACCTATTGTTTATTGCGGGAATATAGCAAATGTTGAGGAGATTAAGGAGATATTTGAAAATCAAGAACTTTATATAATTGATAACGTTTATCCTAGAGTGGATGAGCTAAATGTAGAGCCAGCTAGAGCCATGATTCAAAAAGCTTTTGAGAAAAATATTGTTAAGGCACCAGGGATGGAAAAAATAAAAGAAATGGTAGATGGCCCTATAATGCCTACACCAGGTGCTGTAATGGAGGCTACAAAGCTGATTTATGACATTATGGGAGATGTAGTAGTTTTTGATGTAGGTGGAGCAACTACAGATGTGCATTCTGTAACAGAAGGTTCAACTGAGATTTTAGATATACTGGTAACTCCTGAACCTAAAGCTAAAAGAACTGTAGAAGGAGACTTAGGTGTATATATAAACAGTGATAATGTTATTGAACTTTTAGATGAAAGAGAAAGGAATGGTTTATCTTTAGAGGAAATAAAACCCCACATAAAACCGATACCAACAGAAGATGAAGATAAAAAATGGAGTGGAATTTTAACCAAGAAAGCAGTAGACACTGCTATTAAAAGACATGTTGGCCATATTAAAAGAGTATATGGCGCAGGAAAAAACTTTTTAGCCTATGGTAAGGACTTGTCTATGATTAAATATATTGTAGGAACAGGTGGAGCACTTACAAGACTTCCAAAGGGAGAAGATTTTTTAAGTGGAGTTAGAGCTTTAAATGAAGATTTAACTATGTACCCTAAGGTTGGAGCTAAGATACTTTTAGATAATATGTATATAATGGCTTGCGCAGGCGTTTTATCTATAGAAGATAAAGAAGCAGCTAGTTTATTATTAAAGGAGAGTTTAGGCATATGAAAAAAAATTATCCATGTATAGAAGTAAATTTACCAAAAATAAAGCATAATGTTCAGACTATTATGAACATATGTGGCAAACATAATATTGAAGTCGTTTGCATTACAAAAGGATATTGTGCAAAAGAACCAATAACAAGAGCTCTTGTAGAAGCAGGACTTAAGAATGTTGGTGATGCGAGACTTTTAAATCTAAAAAATTCCGAACATTTAGAATGTACGAAATATACTGTGAGAATTCCTATGGGAAGTGAAGCTTTAGATGTTGTCAAGTATTCTGATATAAGTTTAAACTCTGAGCTTGAAGTTATTAAAAAGCTTTCAGAAGCAGCTGAAAGTGTAAATAAAAATCATAAAATAATACTTATGGTAGATTTAGGTGACTTAAGAGAAGGGATATTTGAAGAAGATCTTTTAGATACAGTAAAGGAAATAATAAAATTACCTAATATAGAGTTAGTTGGATTAGGTACTAATTTAACTTGCTATGGTGGAGTATTAGCTGATGAAAATAATTTAGGAAACCTTATTAGAATGAAAGAAATGTTAGAAGAGACATTAAATATAAATCTTCCAATAGTTTCAGGCGGGAACTCTAGCAGTCTTTATATGATTATGGATGGTACAATTCCAAAAGGCGTTACTCAACTTAGAATTGGAGAAGGTATACTTTTAGGTACAGAATCTTCTTTTGCAAAAAGAATACCTAATACTTATAGCGATGTTTTTACATTAAAAGCAGAAATTGTTGAGGTAAAAAGCAAACCTTCTATACCTATAGGTACGATAGGGTTAAATGCTTTTGGGGAAGTGCCAGAGTTTGAAGATCTTGGAATTAGGAAAAGAGCTATAGTTGCAGTAGGTAGACAAGACATTAAAATGGATGCTATGGGGCCTAGAGATGAAAAAATGAAAATTTTAGGGGCGAGTAGTGATCATTTAATTTTAGATATAACAGAGTGTGAATATGACTATAAAGTTGGAGATATTGTAGAGTTTGATGTAAAATATGGATGTTTATTGCAAGCAATGACTTCAGCTTATGTAAGTAAATATTATATTGAATAAAAGTTAATATGAAATAAATGGTGGGAATTATGTGAGTAATATTAAAATAATAAATCAAGTTTTAACCTTATTTTTTATGATGCTTATGGGATATTATGGAGCTAAAAAAGGATTTATAAATAAAACGGTAGAGAAAGGGATGTCCGAATTATTACTTAACATTACCTTACCCTTTCTTATAGTTACTTCTTTTAATATTGATTATAGTGAAGAACTTCTAGGAAATGCGTTAAAAATTTTAATTTATTCTATTGTAATACATGGAAGTCTTTTATTAGTTACAAAACTTTTATATATAAAAAATAAAAGTGAAAAACAAGGTATTTTGAGATTTGTAACTACTTTTTCTAATGTAGGATTTATGGGATATCCAATTTTAAATAGTGTTTTAGGTCCAATTGCAGTATTTTATGCTGCTATGTTTAATATGGGGTTTAACTTATTTCTGTGGACTATAGGAGTAAGACTTTTAGATAATAATGAAAAGGGAAGTTTCAAGAAAGCTATAACTAATCCATCAATGATAGCAGTTCTAGCTGGGATTATCCTCTTTATTACACCATTAGATTTACCATTACCAATTAAAGAGGGGGTTAAGCACTTAGGTAACACAACTACTCCTATTTCTATGATTATAATAGGCTCTATGCTATCTAAAGTTAAAATGAAAGACTTATTTTCTGATTTATCTTTATATTATGGAAGTTTTAACATTCTGATATTAGTTCCATTTATAGTTTTATTTATAATGAAAACCTTTAGAATAGAAAAGAGCTTAATGGAAATTTGTGTTATAATAGAAGCAATGCCTGGTGCAACTCTAGCACCAATTATTATTAATGGATACGGAAAAGATGCTAGTTATGCTTCTAAGGCGGTTTTTATAAGTACATTAATTTCTATGATAACTATACCAATAATTATTATAACAGTAATATAGAGGAGTGATAGTATGAAAGCAAATTTTACTAACCATTTAGAAGAAGTTATGGAAAATCTATATACTAAAGGAGCATTCTTGACAGTAAAGTCCAAGGATAAAACAAATACTATGACAATAAGTTGGGGAGATATAGGATATCAGTGGAAAAGACCTATATTTACTGTACTTGTTAGAAAGTCAAGATATACTTATGAATTTATAGAAAACAGTGATAATTTTACGGTAAGTATCCCTCTAGATGATTCTAAAAAGAGTGGATTGGCCTTTTGTGGAAGTAAATCTGGAAGAGATTACGATAAATTTGAAGAGTGTGGTTTAACCACAGAAAAATCAAATATAGTAGAAACTCCAATAATAGGTGGAGAAAATATTATGCACTATGAATGTAAGATAGTTTATAAACAAGAGTTAGATATAAATCTTTTAGATGAAGAAATAAAAAATACTATATATAGTGATAATGATATCCATGTATTATATTATGGAGAAATAGTAGATTGCTACAAGAAATAGCTAAAAGCAGTGATTTTCGCATCACTGCTTTTTAATTATCATCTTAGGTTAAATAATTAGTCAGTGATTACAGGAAAAAAGAATAATGTAAAAAATAATTTTAAATGTAATATAATGTATGATAATATTAAGGTAAATAAAATATTTAATTACTTTAATATGATTAAGAAGTTAATCATTGAAGAATAAAGGATATTTAAACAAAAGAAATTTATTATAGTAAACTATTTACTTAGAATTTAAATTCTTAAGAAACATACGATTTAATTTAAGCACTTATGATGAGTTAAGAATTAAGGAGAATATCATCAAAAGGAGTAAATGAAATGAAAATAGAACTGCTAAAAGATAAGGATTTTTTCCTATTAATGTTAGGAAAATTAGTGTCATTAATAGGAAGTCAAATGCAAAGTTTTGCACTTTCACTTTATGTACTTAAAATTACAGGTTCTGCTACTAAATTTGCATCAGTATTAGCTATAGCTTTAATACCCCAATTGATTCTTGGACCCATTGCAGGAGTAATTGTTGATTGGTTTGATAGAAAGAAAATTATAGTATTGTTAGATATGTTAAATGGTATTATCATTGGGAGTTTTGCTATTATATATAAGATAAATGGAGGACTATCTTTATTACATATATATGTTTTAGTTATTTTAATGTCTATAATATCAACATTATTTAATCCAGCTATAAATACTGTTATACCAACTCTTGTTAAAAAGGAAGAATTGGTAGATGCAAATGGAATAAATTCTTTTATTATGAACTTAGGTAATTTTATAGCACCGCTATTGGCAGGACTTTTATTAGGATTTTTTGATATGTTTATAATATTGATTGTAAATTCAATAAGTTTTATTCTATCTTCAATAAGTGAGATGTTTATAAATATACCGAAAGTTAATAAAAAACCTGAAAAAATAAATATGAAATCTTTTTCTAAAGATTTTATGGATGGTGTTAGTTTTATCAAAAATAAAAAAATAATATTTAATATAATTATTTTAAGTTTAATAATTAATTTTGCATTTAATCCTATATTTTCAATAGGTCTACCATATCTTTCAAAAGAAATATTAAAAATTAATGACTATCAATATGGAGCTTTACAATCAATCATTGTAGTAGCTATGATTATTGCTCCATTTTTGTGTAGTACAGTTTCTAAAAAGTTTAAATTAAGTAAAATACTATTTTTAAATATTTTTATTACATCTATACTTATGGGCATAATGGCAATAATATCATCATCTTTATATTTAGATTTATTTAATAGCAATTTTATACCATATATTACTTTGAGTGTCGATATGTTTATTATTGGACTAGTGATAGTTATTGTGAATATAGCTACAGGAACTATGATAAATCAGATTGTACCACTATCTATGATGGGAAGAGTGGGAGCCGTAATTAACACAGGAGCTATGGCTGCTATTCCACTAGGACAAATGATATTTGGATTTTTATTTGACAAAATGGAATCATGGATTTGTATAAGTATAGCAGCATTGATATTGTTCGTTTCTATATTAGGATTTAAGAAGGCTTTGTATAGAGCTGAAGAAAATGATGCTATAGAGAGTTTAGAAGAAGGAACTATTATTAATGCAATGAAAATGGAAAATAATACAAATTTAGACAATATGGAATTAGCAAATACTTTAGAAAGTGAATAAATAAAAAGATTTTTTAAAATGCACTTTTTTTATAAGATTTATTAATAAACTTTTATAGTTTTAAATAAGCACTATTAAATTATTTAATTTCAATAATTTAATAGTGCTTATTATGTTTAATTTAACTGCAAATGTAATCTAAAAAGTTTTACTTCTTAGATAGTTATAAAACATAAAGGCTTACAATAAAACAACTAATTATTAAGAATGATAATGTTTTCTAATAAAATTTTAATTTGAAAATGAGTTTTATTATTAATATAATAAGAGTAGTGTTAGGTTTAAAAACTAAGAAAATTATATTTTAAATTTAGTTATAGATTGATTATCAAATTGTTTTATTTTTTTATATAAACAACTATTAAAAATTAACCTAATATGAATTTTAATTTGCTTATACAAATTTAGATAAGAGGTAATGAAAATGAATGTATTTACACATATAATTTTAGCATCACATTTTACACCAAGATTTGAAAAAGAATTAGATGTAAATATTAAAAAGATTAACTTTTTTTATGGCAATATAAGACCAGATATAAAGATTGAAACTACTATGAGAAATCATACAAAAGAAGCATATACTGAATATGCATATAATTTAATTAATAAAATTTATGGAGATATTGAAGAAGGTATAAATTACAATAAATTTTTAAGAGATTTAGGTGCAATATTGCATTTTGTTTGTGATTTCTTCTGCTATCCTCATAATGGTAACTATGAAGGTACTATACCTCAGCACCATTTGTATGAATTTCATCAAATGGTCTATATAGGAAAATATATTAAGAAAATAAATTCAATGCCAAGTTGTAGGTATTTACAAGATGAAATATCTACTGAATATCTAATAAACTCTATTGAAAATCTTCATAAAGAATATATACAAGACAATAAATTAAAAGAATATGAAAAAGACATGGTATATTCTATAAGGGCTTGCCTTATGGTGGGAAATATAATATTAAATCAATATATAAATAGGTACAAATTGCAACAACTTCAAGTTGAAAACTATTAAGAAAAAATTATATTATATGTGAAGAAGTCGTAACTACATAGTTGCGGCTTTTTTATATTAAATAATATATTACTAACAGAAAAATTTTCTTTGGGTATAGTTATTGAGAAAATGAACATAGTGTTAGGAATTAATAAAATATTAATATTAACTTCGTTAAAATAATCATCAACTATTAATATATACAGTTAAAGAATAAACAAAATAATAATTATTATAAGAATTGCAAGCTCTTTAATATAAAGATAAATATAATTAATTTATTATATTTATTTATATATAAAAATGAAAAAGAAAAAAGTGTTAATAAATTATCAAAATATGTTTAGTCAGTATTTAATTCATATAATTAAATTTAAAAAATATATTAACAATTAGTTAGAATAGTTTGAATTATTGTGAAATAAATATTATAATATGTATTGTAGAGTAAAAAGTTACTAAAGGTTCCTTACATTATATTTTGAGGGATTAATTAGTGGCTAAATAACTTTAGGCATACTATGATGATATACTTCATAAATTTGAGGTGTAAACGTATTCCGAAAAGTAAATCTATAATAGTAGGAGGGATTAAGATGGATACATTAAAAACTACCCCTCTAATAGAGGAATATAAAAATTATGGAGGAAAGGTTGTTGATTTTGCAGGATACAGACTTCCTGTACAGTTTAGGGGAATTTTAGAAGAACATGAGGCAGTAAGGGAGAAAGCCGGATTATTTGATGTATCACACATGGGAGAAATAATCATTAAGGGAAAAGATGCAGAAACTTTTGTAAATTATCTTATAACTAATGATGTAAAGACCTTAGAAGACAATGACGTATTATACACCTTCATGTGTAATGAAACTGGTGGTGTAGTAGATGACTTGCTTGTTTATAGATTTTCAAAAGAAGAATATTTTTTAGTAGTAAATGCCAGCAATATGGAAAAAGACTATAAATGGATGTTGGATAATAAAGGAAATTATGACGTAGAATTAAATAATATTTCTGATGAAATTGGGCAGTTGGCACTTCAAGGACCAAAAGCACAAGAAATTCTTCAAAAATTAGTTTCTATAGATTTATCAGAAATAGGTTTTTTTAAATTTAAAAGAAACGTGGAAGTTAAAGGTAAAAAATGCTTAGTTTCAAGGACAGGATATACTGGAGAAGATGGTTTTGAAATATATACTGAACCTAAAAATTTAGTTGAATTGTGGAGAGCTATCTTAGAAGAAGGAAAAGATTTAGAAGTTGAACCAATTGGCCTTGGCGCTAGGGACACTTTAAGATTTGAAGCAACTCTACCACTATACGGAAATGAAATGGATGCTACAATAACACCATTAGAAATGGGATTTGGCTTTTTTGTAAAACTTAATAAAGATAATTTCATAGGTAGAGATGCATTAGTAAAGCAAAAGTCAGATGGAGTAAAAAGAAAATTAGTTGGATTTGAATTGCTTGATAAAGGAATTGCAAGACATGGTTATAGAGTTATAGTAGACGGTAAAGATGTTGGACATGTTACTACAGGCTACATGTCACCTACATTAAAAAAGAATATAGGATTTGCATTAATTGATGAAAAATATTCAGCATTAGGCAACGAATTATTTATTAAAGTAAGAAACAGAGAATTGAAAGCTGTAGTTATTAATAAGAAATTTTATAGTAAAAAAACACAAAAATAAGGGGGAATTTAAGATGTCAGTTTTAGATAATTTATTATATACAAAGAATCATGAATGGATAAGAGTAGAAGGAAATAAGGCTTATATTGGAATTACCGATTATGCTCAAAGATTGTTAGGCGATATAGTATTTATAGAGCTACCAGAAGAAGGAACAGAATTTTCTAAAGGTGACGCTTTCGGAGTAGTTGAATCTGTTAAAGCTGCATCTGATATTTATATACCAGTTAGTGGTAATGTAGTTGAATTTAATGAAGAAATAATTGACAGCCCAGAAACTGTTAATGAAAATGCTTATGAAAGCTGGATGATAGCAGTGGAATTACAAGATGAAAGTGAACTTAAAGAGTTATTAAGCCCGAAAGAGTATGAAAATATTTGTGATAAGGAGGAATAATATGTTTCCTTATATACCTAATACAGAAAAAGAGACCCAGGAAATATTTGATTTCCTTTCAATAAAATCTATGGATGATTTATTTAAAGACATACCAAATGAACTTAAACTAAATAGAGAGTTAAATTTGGAAAAATCCTTATCAGAAATAGAAGTTACTAATAGAATTAAAGATTTAGTAAGAAAAAATAAATCTATAGATGATATTACTTGTTTTTTAGGAGCTGGAAGTTATGATCATTATATACCTGCTACAATAAAACATTTAATAGGAAGATCTGAATTTTATACAGCATATACCCCATATCAGCCAGAGATAAGCCAAGGTACACTTCAAAGCATATTTGAATATCAAAGTATGATTTGTAATTTAACAGGTATGGAAGTTTCAAATTCAGCTATGTATGACGGAGCTACAGCTGCTGCTGAGGCATCAGTAATGGCTATAGATGCAACTAGAAGAAAAACTATAGCTGTTTCTTCCACAGTAAATCCTGAAACAAGAAGAGTACTTAAGACTTATCTAAAGTTTAAGGGATATAATATGGTGGAAATTGAGGAATGTGAAGGCACAACTAATATTGAAAAACTTCAAAGCGTTTTGGATAAGGACATAGCAGCTGTTATTATACAAAGCCCTAATTTCTTTGGAATAATAGAAGAAATTGGAGAAATAGAAAAATTAGTTCATAGCAATAAATCACTTTTAATTATGAGTGTAGATCCAATATCACTAGGTATATTAAAGAGTCCTGGTGAACTTGGGGCAGATATAGTAGTTGGTGATGGACAAGGACTTGGAGCTAATATAAGCTTTGGTGGACCAGGCTTAGGATTTTTAAATACTACTAAAAAGCTTATGAGAAAAATGCCAGGAAGAATAGCAGGTCAAACAGAGGACGTAGATGGGGAGAGGGGTTTTGTTCTAACATTACAAGCTCGTGAACAACATATAAGAAGAGAAAAAGCTACTTCCAATATATGCTCAGATCAAACTTTAATTTCCATAGGTGCAGCTGTGTATATGGCTACTTTAGGGAAAGAAGGAATAAAAGAAATTGCAACTCAATGTATTAAAAAATCTCATTATACTTATGAAGCATTAACAAGTAGTGGTAAATATAAACCATTATTTAACAAACCATTCTTTAAAGAGTTCGCAATAAAATCAGAAACTTCACCATGTGAAATTAATAAGAAGTTATTAAATGAAAATATATTAGGTGGATATAATTTAGCTAAAGCATACCCTCATTATGAAAATTCAATGCTTTTATGTGTAACAGAGAAAAGAACAAGAAAAGAAATTGATACATTAGTAAAAGTGATGGAGGAGATATAATGAAAAAGTATAATAAAATTATATTTGAACTATCATCAGAGGGTAGAAAAGGTTATAGACTTCCTGCTTTAGATGTGCCTGATATTGATATAACTAATTTAGTACCAAAAGATATGCTCAGAACAGAAGATTTAAATCTTCCAGAGGTTAGTGAAGTAGATGTAGTAAGACACTATACTGCTCTTTCAAATAAAAACTATAGTGTAGATAAAGGATTTTATCCGTTAGGATCTTGCACTATGAAATATAATCCAAAAATTAATGAAGATATAGCAAGTTTACCAGAATTTTCAAAAATACACCCATATCAAAATGAGGATACAGTACAAGGTTCATTAGAACTTATGTATGATTTATCTTCAAGACTTTGCGAAATTACCGGTATGGATGAATATACTCTTCAACCAGCTGCAGGTGCTCATGGCGAGTTTACAGGTCTTTTACTTATAAAGGCTTATCATGAAAGCAGAGGGGATTATAAAAGAAATAAAATAATAGTTCCTGATTCAGCTCATGGAACTAATCCAGCTAGTGCAGCTGTAGCAGGATTTGATATAGTAGAAATCAAATCCGATGAACATGGCAGAGTTTGCATAGATGATTTGAAAAGTGTGTTAAATGATGAGATAGCTGGACTTATGCTTACAAATCCTAATACTTTAGGGTTGTTTGAAAAAGATATAAAGGTTATAAGTGATTTAGTTCATGAAGCAGGCGGATTATTGTACTATGATGGTGCAAATCTAAATGCCATCATGGGAATTGCAAGACCAGGAGATATGGGATTTGATGTTTGTCATTTAAATCTTCATAAGACTTTTTCTACACCACATGGTGGAGGGGGACCAGGAGCAGCTCCAGTAGGAGTAAATAAGAAACTAGCTAAATTCCTTCCAGTTCCATTAATTAAAAAGGAAGATAATAAATTTTCTTTAGATTATAATTTACCAGAATCTATAGGAAAAATAAGAAGTTTTTATGGTAATTTTGGTGTATTAGTAAAAGCATATACTTATATATTGAGTATGGGCAGTGATGGCTTAAAATCAGTATCTGAAAATGCAGTGTTAAATGCTAACTATATAAAAGAAGCCTTAAAGGATTATTATAAGGTATCTATAGACGAAGTATGTAAGCATGAAGTTATTTTTGCAGGACTAAAAGATAATCCTAATGGACTTTCTACAGTAGATGTAGCAAAACGAATGATAGATTATGGAGTTCATCCTCCAACAGTATATTTCCCATTAATAGTTGAAGAAGCACTTATGGTTGAACCAACTGAAAGTGAAAGCATAGAAACTATTAATGAGTTTATCGAAGTAATGAAAAAAATAGCTGTTGAGGCAAAAGAAAATCCAGAATTATTACATGATGCACCTCATAATGCACCAGTGAGACGATTAGATCAAGTTAAAGCAGCTAGAATCCCTATATTAAAGTGGTAAAAATAAGGCGTGATGTTTAGTCACGCCTTTACTTAAACTACAAATTTTATAGATAATTAATTATAAAGCTTACGGTTTTCATTAGAATTGTTTAAAATAGTGGAGGTGCATTTATATGGATAATATAAAAGATATTATTATAATTGGCGGTGGACCTGGTGGATATGTAGCTGGTATAAGAGCAGCTCAATTAGGCGCAAAAGTATGTGTTATAGAGAAAGATAGAGTTGGAGGCACTTGTCTTAATAGAGGATGTATTCCAACTAAAACGTTATATAGAACAGCTGAACTTTTAAATAATTTAAAGCATATCGAGGATTTTGGCATAAAAGTTGATAACTATGAAGTGAATGTAGAAAAAATACAAAATAGAAAGAGCGAAATTGTAAATACTTTAGTTGGTGGCATTGAGAAACTTATAGAAGGAAATGGGGTAGAATTTATAAGAGGAGAAGCTTCTTTTATTGATAATAATACTATCAGTGTCATAACTAAAGAAGGTGAAATAATATTAAAAGGAAAGAACATAATTATAGCTAGTGGTTCTAAATCAGAAATTCCATCTATAGAAGGAATTAATAATCCTAAGGTTATAACAAGTGATGAACTTTTAGATTTTGATCATATTCCTAAAACTTTAGCCGTTATAGGTGGTGGAGTAATAGGAATGGAATTTGCTAGTATTTTTAATGCACTAGGGTCTAGTGTAACAGTTATAGTAGCAAGAGATTCTATATTATATGATGTGGATAGAGAAATTACTAAGAGATATACAGCTATGGCTAAAAGAACGGGAATTCAAATACAAACCTCTACTGTGGTGAAAAGTATTAGTGGAGAAGGAGAGGTTATTATAAAATGCGACAGCAAAAAAGGGGAAGTAGAAATTAAGGCTGACATGGTACTGGTGGCTAAAGGCAGAATAGCCAACTTTGATGGATTGAACCTAGACAAAATAGGAGTAGATTTTGATAGGAAAAAAATTAAAGTTGATGAGAATTATGAAACTTCAATAAAAGGCATATATGCTATAGGAGATGTAAATGGAATATGCCAATTAGCTCATGCTGCTTCTCACCAAGGTGTACAAGTAGTAGAAAAAATATTATTAAATAAAGATATCCACAATCCTTCTATCCCAAATTGTATATTTACATTCCCGGAAATAGCTACAGTTGGAATTACTGAAGAAGAAGCTAAAGAAAAAGGTATACCATATAAAAAGAGTAAATTCCTATTTGGCGCTAATGGAAAAGCACTAGCACTTGGAGAAGGAGAAGGATTTGTTAAAGCAATATGTAATAGTGAAGACAATACATTGTTAGGAATTCACATTATGGGACCTCATGCTTCGGATTTAATCCATGAAGGGGTTTTAGCTATAGATAAAAAAATGAAGGCTTATGATATAAAAGATATAGTTCATAGTCATCCTACTTTAGGGGAGGCCTTCTATGAAGCAATACTAGCTTTAAATGGAGAAGCGATACACAGCATAAATAAATAGATTTACAAGGGGTAAACAATTATGAGATATATAGATAATACATGTATAAGTCCATATTTTAATTTAGCCTTAGAAGAGTATTTATTAAAAGAAAAAAATGATGAGTATTTTGTTTTATGGAGAAATGAACCTTGTATAGTTGTAGGAAAAAATCAAAATACACTGTCGGAAATAAATGTGGACTATGTTAAAACTAATAATATTAAGGTTGTAAGAAGACAAAGTGGTGGTGGCGCTGTATTTCATGATTTGGGAAATCTTAATTTTACTTTTATAGTTAGAGATGACGGAGAAAGCTTTACTGATTTTCAAAAGTTTTTACAGCCTATCATAGGTGTTTTAAAAGAGTTAGGTATAAAAGCTGAATTTTCTGGTAGAAATGACTTAATTATTGATGGAAAAAAAGTTGTTGGAAATGCACAATGTAAGCATAAAAATAGAATGATGCATCATGGTTGTATATTATTTTCTGTTAATATGAACAATTTAAGTGGTGCATTAATATCAAAGCCAGTAAAATTCTCTGATAAAGCGGTAAAATCAGTTGTAAGTAGAGTCACAAATATAAGTGAGCATTTAAAATCACCTTTTACAGTAGAAGAATTTAAAACTCTAATATTTGAGTACATTACAAAAAATGATAAAAATGCAGTTATTGAGAGATTAAGTGAAAGAGAAATAAGAGATGTAGAAAATCTAAAAAAATCTAAATACGAAACTTGGAAATGGAATTTTGGACAGTCGCCCAAATATGATTTTTATAATGAGAAAAAATTTGCAGGTGGTACTGTAGAAGTTAATATAAAAGTTGAAAAAGGTATAATAAAAGATGTGAAGATTTTTGGAGATTTTTTTGGTAAGGAAGATGTAGATGAAATAGAAAAATCTCTTATAGGTAGAAATCATGAAGAAAGTGAAATTAAAAAAGTATTATCTAATTTTCAAATAAGTGAGTATTTCTCTAACATAAAAGAGGATGAAATATTAAATTTATTGATAAAATAAAGATGTTAAAAAAGTCGTGATTTTAATCGCGGCTTTTTACCTATAAAGGTTAAACCCTATAATTCATTTAAAATATAGATTAAAAAACTAGCCATTAAACATAATTTTACCCTAAGAAACCGTGGTTTTGAACCACGGCTGTTTATTAATCTAAAAGTGTTCTTTTTATATTTCGATATTTCTTTATATAATACTTTCTATTTAATGCTATTTCATCTATAGCATATAAAAGTCTATTAATTTCATCTATAGTATTGTACATACCAAAGCTAATTCTTACAGTACCAGGATAAGATTCTTTAGGAAGGGACATATTTCTAACAATTTCTTTTTGGCTTGCATTTAGCAATTTCTGCATATAAGGTTGAGCACAAAAACAGCCACTTCTTACTGCAATACCAAATTCATAAGATAGAATTTTAGCTAAAGTTCCATGATGCACTCCCTCTATATTAAAAGAAATTATGCTAACTTTATCATTAAAATTTAAATAGTCTCCATAAAGAGTTACATAAGGAATTAATAAAAGGTTAGCAGTAGCATATTCTGTTAAATATCTCTCATAGTTTTCCAAGTTTTTCATTCCTAAAGATGATAATTTTCTAATAGAGGAAACAATAGCTAATGAACCTAGAATATTTGGACTTCCTGCCTCATGTTTATCAGGAGATGAAGCCCACCTCACATAGTCAGGAGTTACAAAGGAAATAGTCCCTCCTCCTACATGATCTGGATGGCAATGTTCAAAAGTTTCTTTTGGACCTATTAACACCCCAGAACCAAAAGGGGCGTAGATTTTATGACCAGAAAAAGCTATGAAATCTATATGGTCATCACAATTAAAAGGTCTTAAATCTACAGGGGCATGTGGAACTAATTGAGCACCGTCTACTAATAGCTTACAATCATATTTATGAACTAACCTGGAAATACTATAGATGTGATTTTTATGACCGGTTACATTAGAAGCGCCAGTTATAGTTACAAGCTTTATATTTCCTTGATATTTAATTAATTTATTTTCTAAATCATTAAGATCTAAATTACCAACGTCATCAACATTTATATAATCAATTTTATACTTTGCTCTCCAAGGTAGATCATTGGAATGATGTTCCATGTAGCTAGATAATATTACTTTATCTTTATCTCCTTCGTAGAGGATGTTACAAAGTTTATTTATAGCTTCACTACAATTTTTTACAAAAATAGTTTGCATATAATTAGGGTCATAATTTACAAACTTACCAATCACGTCTCTACTTTCTTCATATAGCATGGTAGAAACTTGAGATTTGTATCCTTCACCACGATGAACAGAAGAATAATAAGGTGAGAAGTGAATAATATCATCTAGTACACAGAAAAGAGGAGGTGTAGTTGCAGCATTATCAAAATTTATGCCAGTTACTAAGGTACCGTCTATTAAAGGTACTTTATTGTTGACACCTACTACTAGTTTTCTATATACGTTATTATATTTACTACTCATTTTTTACCTCCTTTCATATACAGCATTTATAGCCATATAGTACTACCCTTATAATCATAATATTAAATACTATAATAATTGGTACAAATAATAGAAACATTGAATTATTAATTGTTGACATGATTACTCTGGTTTGATATTATCAAAGTGTAGTAAAACACTCAACATTAAGGAGTGAGAGAATGAAATTATCAACGAAAGGTCGTTATGGTGTTAAGGCTATGGTTGACTTAGCTATACGCTATGGGAAAGAACCAATTTCAATAAAGACCATTTCAGAAAGACAGAATATATCGGAATACTATTTAGAACAATTATTTTCTACATTGAGAAAATCAGGACTTATTAAGAGCATAAGAGGTGCTATGGGTGGATATGTGTTAGGTAAGGCACCAGATGAAATAAGAATTTATGATATTTTAGAGGTGTTAGAAGGACCAATAGAAATATCCCATTGTCTAGATACAGAGTCCTGCAACAATATAGATTGTTGCGCCACAAGATTAGTATGGAAAAAAATTAAAGATAGTATAGACAATGTTACAATGTCTATTACTCTTAAAGATATAGTAGAAGATTATATGGATATTTCCAAATTAAAAGGAGTGACAACTAATCATGAGTAAAACTGTTTACATGGATTATGCAGCGACAACTTACACAAAACCAGAGGTTTTAGATGAAATGATTCCATATTTTACACAATTTTATGGTAACCCATCATCTATATACTCAATTTCAAGAGAAACTAAAAAAGCTTTAGATTTGGCAAGAGATAGAGTAGCCAAAGCCATAAATGCAGATAGAAGTGAAATTTACTTTACTGGTGGTGGATCTGAGGCAGACAACTGGGCTATAAAAGGTATTGCTTTCGCTCATAAGAATAAAGGGAACCATATTATAACAACTAAAATAGAGCATCATGCAGTATTACATGCCTGTGAATATCTTGAGAAAAACCATGGATTTGAAGTTACATATTTAGATGTTAATGAAGAAGGATTAATAAATATTGAGGATTTAAAAAATGCTATAACAGATAAGACTATATTGGTAACTATAATGTTTGCCAATAATGAGATTGGAGTAATTCAATCAATAAAAGAAATAGGTCAAATTTGTAGAGATAAGAAAGTATTTTTTCATACAGATGCAGTTCAGGCAATAGGAAATGTGCCAGTAGATGTAAAAGATATGAATATAGATTTATTATCATTAGCTGCTCATAAAATTTATGGACCTAAAGGTGTTGGGGTTTTATATATTAAAAAAGGTATAAAAATCCACAATTTAATTTATGGTGGAGCTCAAGAGAAAAATAGAAGAGCCGGTACTGAAAATGTAGCAGGAATAGTTGGACTTGGAAAAGCAATTGAACTTGCAGTAGACAACATGGAAGATCACAGTAGAAAATTAATAGCATTAAGAGATAAACTTATAGATGGATTACTTAAAATACCATATACAAAATTAAACGGACCATCCGGAGAAAAAAGATTACCAGGTAATGTAAATGTATGTTTTAAATTTATAGAAGGTGAATCTGTACTATTAATGTTAGATGCAATGGGAATTTGTGCTTCAAGTGGAAGCGCTTGCACATCTGGATCATTAGATCCATCACATGTATTACTAGCAATAGGATTACCACATGAGATAGCTCATGGTTCACTAAGACTAAGTATTGGTGATGGAACAACAGAAGAAGAAGTGGATTACGTATTAGAGAAAGTTCCTTCAATAGTTCAAAGATTAAGAGATATGTCACCGTTATATGATGACTTTTTAAAAGGAGAGGAAAAATAATGATATACAGCGAAAAAGTAATGGATCATTTTACAAATCCAAGAAACGTTGGAGAAATTGTTGATGCTAATGGCGTAGGAGAAGTAGGAAATGCTAAATGCGGAGATATAATGAAGGTTTATTTAAAAGTAGAAAATAATGTAGTTGTAGACGCTAAGTTTAAGACTTTTGGATGTGGCTCAGCTATAGCTTCATCAAGTATGGCTACAGAGCTTATAAAAGGAAAAACTGTTGAAGAAGCATGGGATTTAACAAATTTAGCAGTGGCAGAAGCATTAGATGGTCTTCCACCGATAAAAATGCATTGCTCAGTACTTGCAGAAGAAGCAATTCATAAGGCAATAAATGATTATAGAGTTAAAGAAGGCTTAACTCCATGGGATTTTAAAGAAACAGATCATGATGAGTTACATGCTAATGTACACGGAGAATAGGTGAAATAATTATGAAAAAAAAAGTTGTTATAGGAATGAGTGGTGGAGTAGATAGTTCTGTTGCAGCATATCTTTTGAAGGAACAAGGATATGAAGTTATAGGAATTATGATGAAGCTAGCACCTGATGATCCTGAATATGCAGAGAATGAAGGTGGATGTTGTTCACTATCTGCAGTATTGGATGCTAGAAGGGTAGCTGATAAATTAGAGATTCCATTTTATGTAATGAATTTTAAAAGACCTTTCCAAACTCTTGTAATTAACAATTTTGTTGATGAATATTTTAGTGGAAGAACTCCTAACCCATGTATTATGTGTAATAAACATATAAAATTTGAGGAGCTATTGAGAAAAGCTATGGCATTGGGTGCTGATTATATTGCAACAGGTCACTATGCAACTATAGAAAACATAAATGATAGATATTTGCTTAAGAGATCACAAGATGATAAGAAAGATCAAACTTATGCTCTTTATACTTTGACTCAAGAGCAGTTAGCACATACTTTAATGCCTTGCGGATCATATTCCAAGACCGAAATTAGAGAAATTGCAGAGAAGATCGGTCTAGAGGTATTTAGAAAGAAAGATTCTCAAGAAATATGTTTTGTTCCAGATAATAATCATGGAAGGTTTATTGAGAAATTTGCTGGTAAAACTTTAAATCCAGGAAAATTTGTAGATAAAAATGGAAATGTATTGGGAACACATAAGGGGATAGTTTATTACACTATAGGCCAAAGAAAAGGATTAGGAATTGCATTAGGCAAACCTATGTTTGTTACAGATATAATCCCAGAAAAAAATCAAGTGGTACTTGGTAATGAAGAAGATATATTTAAAACAGAATTAATTGCAAAAGATATTAACTTAATTCCTTTTGATAAATTTGAAGGTGAAATGAAGGTTACTGCAAAGGTTAGGTATTCTGCAAAACCAGCAGTTGCTACAATAACTCAATTAGATGATGAGAAAGTGAAAATTAAGTTTGAAGAAAAACAAAGAGCTATAACAAAAGGCCAATCAGTTGTATTTTATGATGGAGATATTGTTGTTGGTGGCGGAATTATAGACGAAATATTATAAGATGTCTAAAATGAAAAAACTAATAAAGCATGAAAGATTATTTTATACTATTAGATTGATAGATTTTATTAATAGTGCTACTATCAACGGCTTGTATCATATACTATGATACAAAATAAGTTATCTATTAGTTTGCTTAGACAGTGTAAAGATATAATAAATTAGGATATTTGGAATTCCAAATATCCTAATTTATTATAAAGATTTCTTAAGTAGTTTTTTAGAATAATTTTATAAAAGGGAGATTTTTATGGAGTATAGTGATAAATTATTAGAACATTTTTATAGCCCTAGAAATGCAGGAACTTTACCAGATGCAGATGGTATAGGTGAAGCTGGAGATGCCAACTGTGGAGATATTATGAAGATATATATAAAAGTAGAAAACAATACTATAAAGGATGTCAGATTTATGACCTTTGGTTGTGGATCTGCCATTGCTTCTTCCAGTATTGCTACAGAACTCATAAAGGGAAAAACCTTAGAAGAGGCATGGAATCTAACAAACAAATCTGTAATTGAGGCATTAGATGGACTTCCTTCAGAAAAAATCCATTGTTCCGTATTAGCAGAACAGACTATACACAAAGCTATTAATAACTATAGAGAAAAATTAGGGTTAGAAAAATGGAAAGATAAATGGGAAAGTTAATCAATGTATAATTGAAAATTATGGATGAAATTAGTTTTAATCAAACTAATTTCTTTAACTAGTTTTTTTATTATAAGGAGTTACGCAGTAACTTTAAAAAACAGATAAAATAATTGATTTCTCAGTAAAGCTGAGAAATATCCACAATTCTTCATTCTTAATTATTAATTCTTAATTAATAAGAATGTCAATTGTCAATTCTCAATTGCATAAGCTTTGCCTTTGAGTAAATTATTTTTAAAATGGGTATAATACTTAATAAAGAAGGTAGAGTAGGGAAGGTATTATATCATGTATAAGAGTAGAGATTTTGTATTTATGGATGTATTGGATCTACAAGGTGAAAAGTTAGGATATATAAAGGATATACTGATAAATTTTAGCAAAAAGGAAGTTATAGGTTTTAAAGTAACCCCCTACAAGCTTTTTAGGAAAAACTTTAGCATTTTAAAAGAAGATATTATCTATTTTAATGGGTCAATGATAGTAAATAAAACAAATAAAGAAGAGTATTTAGCTTTTAGTGATATTAAGAAAATGTATGTTATAGATAAAAACTCTAAAATATTAGGAATCGTTAAGGAATTAATTTTTGATGGAGAAAGCTTTGAAATAAGAGCAATTTCAATAGCGTATAGTTTAGTTACAAGTATATTTAAAGAAAGAAGAATATTATTAATTAAAGATATGATTTTAGGAGAAGATAATTTGCTTTACGTGGGATGCCAAGATAAATATAGTTTTCATTGTGTACCTCATAACAATTTTTTAGATGTAGGAGAAGATAATATTGAAGAGTAAAAAAAACTATATTAAAATTATAGCTTTAATAATATTTATATTTGCGATTATACTTCTAATAAAAAGATTTCCAATATTTTTAGATTTAATTGGAGTTATATTAATATCTTTTATAATATCTTATAGCTTAAGGCCCTATTATAAGTTTTTGATTGGCAAAGGTTTTAATAGAAAATTTGCAGCAGTTTTTGTTATATTGACTATAATACTTTCTATTTTATTAATATTTACTATTTTAATACCTTCTATATTTAAAGATAGTAATAATATTAATGATATGCTTTTAGATATCGAAAGATATATTAATAATTTTAAAAGCCCAGATATTATTTTAGGAAATAATAAATTTATCTCTCATTTTATAAATGTAGTTTACGATAAAGTACAAATACTAATAATTAATACAATAGAGAAAACCATAGAAACTCTTATATCAGCAGGGGAAAACATATTATTATTTTTAGTTTCTCCTACTCTTATTTACTTTTTTCTATGTGATGATAATTTAATTTTAAATGGAATTTTAAAATTATTTCCCACATCAAGTAAGGGTATGATTAGAAAAGCATTAATGCATATAGATAAAGTATTAGAACGATATATAATAACCCAATTTGAACTTTGTGCAATTATAGGGATTTTAACCTTTATAGTGCTTTTAATGTTAAGAGTTAAATTTCCTATAGTATTATCCTTAATAAATGCAATATTTAATATAATCCCTTATTTTGGGCCTATAATAGGTGCTATTCCTATTCTTATATTGGCTAGTTTAAATTCACTTCAAAGTGTAGTTTCTGTAGGAATAGCATTAATGATAATTCAACAAATAGAGGGAGATATTATATGCCCTAAAATCATAGGAGAGAGTGTCAGTGCACATCCACTTACAATATTAATATTATTACTTGTAGGTGGAAATATAGGTGGAGTATTAGGTATGATAATCATTGTACCTATTTGGGTAACTATTAAGGTATTATATGAAGATATTGAGAGTTATTTATTTTAAATTCTAATTAAGTAATAGTTGACATTTTATTTATTTTTTCATATAATTCCAATAAGAAAATATAATATTAGGTGATGACAAGAATTAGTAAATATATCAAGGCATTTAGAGAGGAAGTGGTTGGTGAAAACTTCTTGGGAGATATATTGAAGCTGTCTTAGAGCCATATTTAATTAAGTGATATTAAAATTTTTAAAATTTTAATATAATAAGGGTGGTAACGCGGAACCTTTCGTCCCTTTTTAGGGAAGGAAGGTTTTTATTTTTTTGTATAAAAATATTATTAATTAAGACCATGGCGATATAAAATATTGCTGTGATGACGAAGTGTGAGATGTGCATTGTGAATTAAAAAGTTATAAATTAAAATAACAAAACAAATGCATATTTTAATCTATATATTAAATTTTTAAATAGTGCACTTAAATTATAGTAGGAGGAATAAATATGAAAAATATGTCATTAAATGAAATTAGAGAATCTTATTTAAGATTTTTTGAAAGTAAAGATCACTTAAGATTAGAAAGTTTTCCATTAGTACCTAAAAACGATAAGAGCTTACTGCTTATAAATGCTGGTATGGCTCCATTAAAACCATATTTTACAGGATTACAAATCCCGCCAAGTAAGAGAGTTACTACTTGTCAAAAGTGTATTAGAACTGGAGATATAGAAAATGTAGGTAGAACCTCTAGACATGGTACTTTCTTTGAAATGCTTGGAAATTTCTCTTTTGGAGATTACTTTAAAGAAGAGATAATTCCTTGGGCTTGGGAATATGTAACAGAAGTTTTAGGAATACCAAAAGATAAATTATATGTAACTATACATTTAGAAGATGATGAAGCTTTTGAAATATGGACAAATAAAACAGATATAGATAAAAATCGTATTTTTAGATTAGGAGCAGATAATTTCTGGGAGGTTGGAGCTGGCCCTGGACCATGCGGACCGTGTTCTGAAATTCATTTTGATAGAAAACCTGAATTAGGACAAATAAAAACTGCTGAAGAATTTGAAAAAGCTTCTGATGAAGATAGAGTTATAGAGTTCTGGAATCTAGTATTTACTCAATTTGATAAAGACGAGGAAGGAAATTATAACAAATTATCAAGTCCTAACATAGATACAGGAATGGGACTTGAAAGAATGGCAACCATAATGCAAGGAGTTAACAGCATTTTTGAAGTTGATACAATTAGAGCAATATTAGATGAAGTTTGCAGAATATCTAATAAAAAATATGGCTATAATGAAAAAGAAGACATATCTATAAGAGTTATAACTGACCATGTTAGAAGTGTAGCATTTATGATTAGTGATGGAGTATTACCATCAAATGAAGGTAGAGGATATGTTTTAAGAAGAATATTAAGAAGAGCAGCAAGACATGGTAGATTACTAGGAATAAAGGGAGTATTCTTAAATAATCTATGTGATATAGTAATAGAAAACTCTAAGGGTGCTTATCCAGAATTAAGTGAAAAATCTAGTTATATCAAAAAAGTAATAAAATTAGAAGAAGAAAGATTTAGTGAAACTATAGATTCAGGAATGGAAATATTAAAATCATATATTGAAGAATTGGAAACTTCTAATGAAGATACTTTAAAAGGTGAAAAAGTTTTTAAACTTTATGACACTTATGGTTTTCCTCTAGAACTTACAGAGGAGATTTTAGAAGAAAAGAATTTAAAAGTTGATATAGAAGGCTTTAATATAGAAATGAAAAACCAAAGAGACAGAGCTAGAGCAGCTAGAGGAGATTCAAGCTACATGGGTAATGATGATGGAATTTTAAATAAAATTCCTGCAGATATAGAAACTGCTTTTAGCGGATATGATAAAATAGTAGATTCTTCAGAAGTAAAAGTTCTAATTAAAGATGATGAATTTGTGGGAACTTTAGCTGCTAAAGAAAAAGGTATAATAATTACTTCTATAACTCCATTTTATGCTGAAATGGGAGGCCAAGTGGGAGATAAGGGTATAATCTCTAATAATAAGTTTAAAGCTGTAGTTTATGATTGCAAGAAAAATGTTGGTGGAAAAATTCTTCATTTTGTAGAAATCGTAGAGGGTGAAGTAAATTTAGAAGATATAGTTGAGCTTTCAGTTGATAGTGAAAGAAGACAAAATGTATGCAAAAATCATACAGCTACTCATATGCTTCATGAAGCTTTAAGAGAAATTCTAGGAGATCATGTAAACCAAGCAGGTTCTTATGTAGATGATGAGAGACTAAGATTTGATTTTACTCATTTTGCTGCATTAAGTGAAGAAGAACTTAAAAAAGTTGAAAAGAAATTAAATGATGAAGTTATGAAAGCTTATAGCATAAATACTGATGTCATGACTATAGAAGAAGCTAAAAATAGTGGTGCAGTAGCATTATTTGATGATAAGTATGAAGAAGATGTTAGAGTTGTATCTGTAGGAAATTTCAGTAAAGAACTTTGTGGAGGAACTCACGTTAAGAATTCTGGAGAGATAGGACTATTTAAAATTATAAGCGAAAGTGGAGTTGCAGCAGGTATTAGAAGAATTGAAGCTATAACTGGAGCAAAGTCAGTTAAATATGTAGAAGATAAAAATACTTTCTTAAAAGAGGTTTCTTCAATATTAAAATGTGGAGAAAAAGATGTAGTTAATAAGTTGCAATTATTATTACAAGAGCTTAAAGAGAAAGATAAAGAAGTTCAGGGATTAAAAGAAAAACTAAATAGTGGATTAGAAGATGAGCTTATAAGGTCAGTAATAGATATAAATGGTGTAAAAGCTATAGTGGCAATAGTCAATGATGTTGAAGGTGAGGCTCTTAGAAACCTTAGTGATAAACTAAGAGATAAGCTTCAAAGTGGTATTATAATACTAGGTGCTTCCTCAAAAGATAAGGTCCAATTTGTAGCAATGGCTACAAAGGATGCTGTATCAAAGGGAGTTCATTGTGGTAAAATAATTAAAGAAGCTGCAACTATCGCTGGCGGTGGCGGAGGTGGAAGACCAGATATGGCTCAAGCAGGTGGAAAAATACCAGAAAAATTAAAAGAGGCAATGGATAAAGCTAAGGAAGTATTAGAAAGTTTAGTTAAATAGTGTACTTTTTGAAGTATATGTTTTATAATATTATTAAAATATCTATTGGCCGTTTAAGCGATGGGAAAGAGGGAGATTATAGTGGATAATCAAAATACAGTTCAGTTTGAAAATGTGAAGGATAAAAAAGATATGACAAAAATGATACTGACTGACGTATATGATGCCTTAAAGAAAAAGGGATATAATCCAGTTAATCAACTAGTAGGATATTTGATTTCAGGTGATCCAACTTATATAACAAATTATAATGGAGCAAGAGCATTAGTTAGTAAACTAGAAAGAGACGATATATTAGAAGAGGTTTTAAAATCTTATCTAGATATAAAATAAAAATGCCTTATAGGCATTTTTATTTTAATTTAACATATACTAAGGTTATTATTAATTATAGATACTTTTGCATAAGGAGATTCTTAATGAGAATACTAGGATTAGATGTTGGCGATAGAACTATTGGAGTGGCAGTAAGTGATCCATTAGGACTAACAGCTCAAGGAATTACTACAATAAAAAGAAAAAAATTAGAAGATGATATAAATGAAATTATAAAAATATGTAAAGAATATAATGTGGAAAAGATAATTTCAGGACTTCCTAAAAATATGAATGGAACTATAGGGCCTCAAGGAGAAAAGGTCATGGCTTTTTGTGAAGAATTAAAAAAGCATATAGATAAAGAAATAAAATTTTGGGATGAAAGATTAACTACTGTTGCTGCTCATAAAGTTATGTTGGAAGCAGATTTATCAAGAAGCAAGAGAAAGAAAATTGTAGATAAAATAGCGGCAATATACATATTACAAGGATATTTAGATAGTATATATTAAGAAATTATTATGATAGAATAGGAGAAATAGTTATGGAAAATTATGTTGATAAAATTACTTTAATTGATGAAGATGGAGAAGAAATTGAATTTGATGTTATAACTAAGCTAGATATAGAAGAAGATGAATATGTTATAGTTGTTCCAAGTGGAGAAGAAGATTTAGATGCTATAGCACTAAAAATTAAAAAAGATGAAGAAGGAAATGATTTATTAGTTCCAGTAGAAGATGAAGATGAATTTGAAATGATATCAGAAGCTTATGAAGCTATATTTGAAGAGTAATTTTTGTCTTACTATCTTGTAATTATCATTTGAAAATATCTATCTTATAAGAATAATAGATAGTTAATATAAAGAGAACAATAGCAATTAAAAAATTATATAAATAAAATTTTAAAACGTTAAATTTTTATAGTTATTAATTTGAAATGTTATTCTATTGAGGATTTCTCAAAACTTATAAAAAATTACGTAGATTACAGCGTAATGCATTAATAAGATACGAAAAAATAGAGAAGGGAGGAGTTACGTTAAAACAAGTAATATTATAAAATTTGAAAAGAACATTAAAAAGCCACGTAAAATATTTGATGAATTGAAAATGATTACTAATATAGTAAAAACATAACTATTAAGAATAGTTATGCAAATTTTAAAAATCTTTATCAGAAAAACTTTTATATGCAAATACTTATGATATGTATATGTAATAGATAGAGATAAGGATGCAATTATTAATTTATTAAAGTATTATAATATACTTTAATAAATTATGATACTAGGTGGCAGGCTATATGAAAGCTTATGTTCTCAATGTTATATCTATGCTAAAATACAATACCCAATATGTTTAGTATAGGGAAAATATAAGTTTTTATAATGTTTTTATAGGGTTTTATAAGTTTTACGTAACAGATATAATGGGTTAATATGTCTCATGATAGAATTGAAGTTTTAAAGGAAGTTTTAAAAGAAAAGGGGTATAAATTAACCCCTCAAAGAAGGGCTATTCTAAATGGAATAATTGATAGTGAAGGAGCTCACTTAACAGCTGAAGAGTTATATGATTTAGTTAAAATAGACTGCCCTGAAATAGGCTTAGCAACTGTTTATAGAACTGTTCAATTACTAGAAGAGATGGGCGTAGTATGTAAATTAGACTTAGATGATGGAAGAAGCAGATATGAGCTTTGTCAAGGCGATGATAGTCACCAGCATCATCATCTAATTTGCAATTCTTGTAATAAAGTAATTGAAGTTCAGGGCGATTTACTTCACGAAATAGAAGAGGTTATTGAAGAAAAATATAAATTTAAAATTGAAAATCACAGTTTAAAATTCTATGGGATATGTGAAGAATGCAATAAGGAATCTGAAAGAGAATAAGTAAAATAAGGATTTTAGTATATTTTCTATTAGGCAAAGAAGTAGAGCTCGCTTATAGTGAGGCTATATGAAGATTTTGTTAATATAGCATAACGTAAATGGATTAAAATACTGATTAATTATTTTCTTAAAGATACTTAAATAGAGTAACAAATTAATTTAAATATATATAAAATTACAAAGGAGGGGAGAAAGTGCGAAGAGAAAGAGAAAAAATTAAAATTATACCGCTTGGAGGTCTTAATGAAATAGGCAAAAACCTTACCGTAATTGAGTACAAGAATGATATTGTTGTTATCGACTGCGGACTTAAATTCCCAGATGATGATATGTTAGGTATAGATGTAGTTATACCAGATGTAAATTATCTTATAAAGAATAGGGAAAGGGTTAAAGGTATATTTTTAACTCATGGGCATGAAGATCATATAGGCGCACTACCTTATGTTTTAAAGCAAATTAATGTTCCTGTCTATGGAACAAAGCTTACATTAGGTATCGTTCAAACAAAACTTAAAGAACATGGTCTTTTAAGTTCAGTGGAGTTAAAGTATGTTAAACCAAAGGATATAGTCAAGCTTGAAAATGTTTCAGTAGAATTTATAAGAACTAGCCATAGTATAGCTGATTCAGTAGCTATTGCTATTCATACACCATTAGGTGTAGTGCTTCATACTGGCGATTTCAAAATAGATTTTACTCCAATTGATGGTTGTGTAGCAGACTTAACTAGATTTGCAGAGCTTGGAAAAAGAGGGGTAACAGCAATGTTAGCTGACAGTACAAATGTAGAAAGACCAGGATATACTATGTCAGAAAGTACTGTTGGTGAAAGTTTTGAAAAGATTTTCTTTACTGCAAAAGGAAGAATAATAGTAGCTACATTCGCATCGAATATCCATAGAATTCAACAGATAATTGAAGCAGCTAGTAGGCACGGTAGAAAGGTTGCAGTATCTGGAAGAAGTATGGAGAATATTATGGCAGTAGCTATAGAACTTGGTTACATTAAACTTGAAAAAGATATCCTAATAAATATAGATGCCATTTCAAAGTATAATGATGATCAAATTGTTATTATAACTACAGGAAGCCAAGGGGAGCCAATGTCTGCACTTTCAAGAATGGCTTCATCAGACCATAAAAAAGTAAATATTTCAGAGGGAGATACAGTTATAATATCTGCCACACCAATACCAGGAAATGAAAAGTTGATATCTAAAGTTATAAATCAACTTTTCAAAAAGGGAGCTCAGGTTATTTATGAGGTTCACGTTTCAGGGCATGCTTGTCAAGAAGAACTAAAACTTATGCAAATTTTAGTAAAACCTAAGTTCTTTATTCCAGTTCACGGTGAATATAGACATTTAAAACAACATGGAGAATTAGCTATGAAGCTAGGATTACCAGAAAAAAATGTTTATATTGGAGAAAATGGTGATGTAATTGAATTGACAAGAGATTCAATAAAAAAATCAGCATCAGTAGTATCTGGTCAAGTATTTGTTGATGGACTAGGTGTTGGAGATGTAGGTAACATAGTTCTTAGAGATAGAAAACATTTATCTCAGGATGGAATACTTACAGTTGTTGTAACTATAGAAAAAGAAAGTGGAACGGTAATTGCTGGTCCTGACATTATATCTAGAGGTTTTGTTTATGTAAGAGAATCAGAGGATTTAATGGAGGAAGCAAGGATTTTAGTTAGAGATGCACTTAAGCAATGTGAAGAAAATAAAATCACAGAGTGGCCAACAATAAAGGCAAATATAAGAGAAGTATTAAGAGTGTATTTATATGAAAAAACTAAAAGACGTCCTATGATATTACCTATAATAATGGAAGTTTAACTTATATAATATATTCTTACAGATTTTAATATCTTATTTTACTTTTTAAATAAGGAGGAATTTATATGAATATATATGATAAGGCGTATGAATTTGCTAGAATTTTAAAGGAATGTAATGAAGTTGTTGAGTACAGAGAAAGTTTAAAAAAGATAAAAGAAAATGAAGCTAATAAAAAAATGCTAGATGATTTTAGAAAAATTCAATTTGAGGCTTACAGTGAACAAATTGAAAAAGGTGAATTGTCAGACAGCATAAAGGAAAAACTTGAAAATATGGGCTCAGTAGTTACATTAAATCCTGATATTGGAAAATTTCTTCAAGCAGAAGCTAATTTTGGAGTTATGTGGGAAGATGTAATGAAAATTCTAACAAAAGCTATGGGAATTGAAGCAGAAATTGACACTAGAGAATAATTCTCCGTAAAGTTGACTTTTTTTAAACATAATATTAGAATAGGTATAGTTAATTAAAATTGGATACAGACTTGGTATCCAATTTTCTTTTGTACGTGAATTGTAGAAAATTGATGAAAGATGGAGGAAAATAATGAATATATTCACAAGAGAAGACATAAGAAACATAGCAATAATAGCCCATGTTGACCATGGTAAGACTACATTAGTTGATGCGCTATTAAAACAAAGTAAAGTTTTTAGAGAAAATGAAAAGGTTGAGGAAAGAGTAATGGACTCTAATGACTTAGAAAGAGAAAGAGGAATAACAATTCTGTCAAAGAATACCGCAGTTCAATATGGAGATGTAAAAATTAATATTATAGATACTCCAGGACACGCAGATTTTGGTGGAGAAGTTGAGAGGGTCCTAAAGATGGTAGATAGTGTTCTACTAGTAGTTGACTCTTATGAAGGGGCTATGCCTCAAACTAAGTTTGTTTTAAAAAAGGCTTTAGAGCTTAATTTAAAACCAATAGTTGTAATAAATAAAATAGACAAACCAAATGAAAGAGCTGCAGAAGTTATTGATGAAGTATTTGACCTATTTGTTGAGCTTGGAGCTTCTGATGAACAATTAGACTTTAAAGTTATATACGGCTCTGCAAGAGATGGATATGCTAAAGAAGAACTAGAAGATGAGTCAGACAGCATGGAGCCATTATTCAAAGCTATAATAGATCATGTTGAGCCGCCAAAAGGAGAATTAGATGCTCCACTTCAATTACTTATTACATCATTAGATTACAATGAGTATGTTGGTAAGATTGGTATAGGTAAGGTAATTAGAGGAACTATCAAAAAAAATCAAAACGTTGCGTTAATGAGAAAAGATGGAACCATAAAAAATGTTAAAATTTCAAACTTATATACATATAGCGGCTTAAAAAGAGAAGAAGCAGAAGAAGCTAAATTAGGAGATATAGTTGCAGTTTCAGGAATTTCAGATATAAACATAGGAGAAACAATTGCTGATGCTCAAAACCCTGAGGCGCTTCCATTTATAGAGATAGATGAGCCAACATTAAGCATGAATTTTATAGTTAATAACTCTCCTTTTGCTGGTCAAGATGGTGACTTTGTTACATCAAGACACTTAAGAGATAGGCTTATGAAAGAGTTAGAAACTAATGTAAGTTTAAGAGTTGAAGAAACAGATTCTGCTGATAGTTTTAAAATTAGTGGAAGAGGAGAACTTCACTTATCTATATTAATAGAGACAATGAGAAGAGAAGGATATGAATTCCAAGTTTCTAAACCTACAGTTATATATAAAGAAAAAGATGGAAAAAAACTTGAGCCAATTGAACATTTAACTATAGATGTACCAGAAGAATTTATGGGACCTGTTATGGAAAAGCTAGGACCTAGAAAAGCTGAAATGGTTAATATGACAAGTGCTATAAATGGATACACTAGACTTGAATTTAAAATTCCGTCAAGAGGTCTTATAGGATTCAGAAATGAATTTATGACTGACACTAGAGGGAATGGTATAATGAATAGTGTATTAGCTGACTATGAGCCTTATAAGGGTGAAATTCCAGAGAGAAGTAGAGGATCACTAATTGTATTTGAAACTGGTGAATCAATTACTTATGGATTATATAATGCACAAGAAAGAGGAACGCTATTCATAGGAGCGGGAGTTCCAGTTTACCAAGGTATGGTTATCGGGGAATGTTCAAGAAGTGAAGATGTAGAAGTTAATATATGTAAGAAAAAGCAACTTACAAATACAAGATCATCTGGTGCAGACGATGCGTTAAAATTAGTTACACCTACTGAAATGTCATTAGAAAAATGCTTAGATTTTATAGCTTCTGATGAACTTGTAGAAGTTACGCCATTAAACATAAGAATGAGAAAGAAAATATTAGATTCAAATTTGAGAAAAAGAGCAGCAAAAAAATAAATCTATTTTATAATGGGGTGATTCTGTGAAAAAAGGAATTATTATTGCTACCATATGTTTGGTAGGTGCGTTATTATTAGGGGGAATATTTTATAATAGCAATGCAAAACATCCTTTTAAAGCAGCAGAAGATTTTGCTATTGAGATTGAAGAAGGAGACACATTATATAGCGTAATTGAAAAACTAAAAGGTGAAGATAAGTTGAAAAATCCAACTTTAGTTAAGTTGTATATTAAGCAAAAGAAGCTTCAACCTAACATAAAACCAGGTAGTTACAATATAGCTAAAGATGCGTCAGTAGAAGGATTTATTGCTATGCTTGAAGACTCTAGTTTAGATAAGAGTAATATTAAAGTTACCATTCCAGAAGGATATGATGTAGAGGGAATAGCCACTACTTTAGAAAAAGCAGATATAATTAGTAAAGATGATTTTATATCAGCAGTTAAAGAGTATAAATTGCCAAGTTATATCAAATCTAATAATGAAAAAAAATATGATCTAGAGGGGTTTTTATTTCCTGACACTTATAGTTTTAAAAAGGGTGTATCTGGTGAGGAAATAATAAAGACTATGAATGGTAGATTTAATGAAGTAATTAAGGATTTAACTAAAGAAAAGCCTTTAAATGATGAAGAGTTATATAATATAATAACTATGGCATCTATTGTAGAAAGAGAAACAAGTAATCCTAAGGAAAGGGATATTGTAGCTTCAGTATTTTATAATAGAATAAAAGAAGATATGAAATTTCAATCTTGTGCTACAGTACTTTATGCACTAGGAAAACATAAAGATAAGTTATATGAAAAAGACTTGGAAGTAAACTCTCCATACAATACTTATTTAGTTGAGGGACTTCCTGTGGGACCAATTAGTTCGCCAGGAAGTGAAGCAATAAAGGCTGCGATAAATCCAGCAGAAACTAATTACTTATTCTTTGTTTCTAATAATGATGGCACGCATTTTTTCACAGATAACTATGATGAATTTTTAAAGGTTAAAGAAAAAACACAGGGATTTTAAAATCGTATATTTATATAATATTTGTTGAGATTATTACATGAAAATTTTAAAAAACTATATTGTTAAGAATTGATATTTTACTTAACTAATCATTGGCAATGAACAATTTACAATAATATTCTAATTATACTATAAGAATTTACATAATTGTTCACTGTCAATATTTAGTGGTAAAATTTGTCAGTTATGGGTTAAAGTCTTATATATGAGGCTTTATATTTTAGTTTGCATTAAAATGTTATATATTAAAATGGAGGATACTTATGAGCGGAGTTACACATGATTATATGGAATTATATTTAAGAAATCTTATTCCAGATGATGTTGGTATTTTAAAGGAGATGCATGATTTTGCAATAGAAAATAAGGTACCTATTATCCAAAAAGAAGGAGCTAAGTTTCTACAATTTATGGTGACTTTAAAAAAGCCAAAGAAAATTTTAGAACTTGGAACTGCCATAGGATATTCATCTATTTTAATGAATTTAGCATCCGGTGGTAATAATAATATTACTACTATTGAACGAGACGAAAATATGATAAAATTAGCTAAAGAAAATATTAAAAAATATGGATTAGAAGATAAAATAAATGTAGTTCAAGGTGACTGTTTAGAGATATTAGAGAATTTAAAAGATGAATATGATATGATTTTTATGGATGCAGGAAAAGGACATTATAATCATTTTTTACCTCATTGTTTAAGACTTTTAAAAGAAGATGGAGTAATTGTAGCAGATAATGTATTATTTAGAGGTATGGTAGCTTCTGCTGAATTGGTGCAAAGAAGAAAAATAACCATAGTTAAAAGAATGAGGAGTTATTTAGATATGGTTTCTAATGATGAAAATTTAGTAACCACAGTTATACCTATGGGTGATGGTATTGCTTTAACTGTAAGGAGGAATGAAAATGATAAAACCAGAGTTACTAGCTCCAGCAGGTAATTTAGAAAAATTAAAAACTGCAATTGACTTTGGAGCGGATGCTGTATACTTAGGTGGAAGCAAACTAAATTTAAGAGCTTTTGCAGATAATTTTACTAATGAAGAGTTAAAAGAAGGAATAGAATATGCTCATGCAAGAGGGAAAAAAGTTCATGTAACAATGAATGTATTTCCTCATAATGAAGATTTAGAAGGATTAGAAGATTATTTAAAAGAACTTTATGAAATAGGTGCAGATGCTATTATAGTTGCTGATCCTGGAATAATAATGACAGCTAGAGAAGTAGTTCCTAATCTTGAAATTCATTTAAGTACACAAGCAAATAATGTAAACTATAAATCAGCAATATTTTGGCATAAGCAGGGTGTTAAAAGAATAGTTTTAGCTAGAGAATTAACATTAGAAGAAGTTAAAGATATTAAAGATAAAATTCCAGAGGATCTAGATCTTGAAATTTTTGTTCATGGCTCAATGTGTATGTCATATTCAGGTAGATGCTTATTATCTAATTATATGACAGGAAGAGATGCCAATAGAGGGCAATGTGCTCAACCTTGCAGATATAAATATCGTCTTGTAGAAGAAAAGAGAAATGAAGAGTATTTCCCAATTATTGAAGACGATAAAGGAACATACATAATGAATTCTAAGGACTTGTGTATGATAGAATATATTCCAGAGCTTATGAATACGGGAGCAATATCTTTCAAGATAGAAGGTAGAATGAAAAGTGCTTATTATGCAGCTACAGTAGTTAAGGCATATAGAGAAGCAATAGACGCATATTTTGAAAATCCAAAAGAGTACAAGTTTCAGCAAAAGTGGTTAGAAAATCTTCAAAAACCAAGTCATAGAAAATACTATACAGGTTTTTATCTTGGTGATAAAGATAGCCAGATATATGAATCTTCTTCATATATAAGAAATTATGATATTGTTGGAATTGTTGTAGAATTTGATAAAGAAAATAATTTAGCAGTTATAGAGCAAAGAAATAAAGTTTTTGATAATGATGTAGTTGAAGTTTTAAGACCAGTTGGTGACAATATAGAAATAACTTTAAAAGATATGAAAGATGATAAAGGAAACAAGATAGATTCAGCTCCTAGGGCACAAATGTTGTTTAGTGTTAAGGTAGATACTGAACTACAGAAAAATGATATACTTGTAAAGGCTAAGGAGGATAAGAATTAATGAATCGTCCAGTTTTAATAGGAATTACAGGGGGCACAGGCTCAGGAAAAAGTACTATAGCTAAAGAGATATATAAAAGCTTTGGAGAAGATTGTATAGCTATGATAGAGCAAGATTCTTATTATAAGGATCAAAGTCATTTAACTTCAGAAGAACGAGTTAAAACAAACTATGACCATCCAGATGCTTTTGACACTAAATTATTAGTTGAACAATTAAGCCAGTTAATAAATGGAGAAGTTGTAGAAAAGCCAATCTATGATTTCGAGATACATAATAGGGTAAAAGAAACTGTTAGAATTGAACCAAGAGATATAATAATATTAGAAGGAATATTAGTTTTACAAGAAGAAATACTTCGTGATATGCTAGATATAAAGATATATGTAGATACAGATCCAGATGTAAGATTTATAAGAAGAATGGTTAGAGATGTTAAAGAAAGAGGAAGAACTATAGATTCAGTTATTACTCAATATTTAACAGTGGTTAAGCAAATGCACGAGCAATTTACGGAGAATACTAAAAGATACGCAGATATTATAATACCAGAAGGTGGACATAATAAGGTTGCTATAGATATAATAACTGCGAATATAAAACAAATATTACAAAAATAGTAAAAATGTATATTATTGAGAATATAACACCTCACTTTAGTCAAAAATTTAAGCTAAAGGGAGGTGTTTTTATGAGGAAAAAAACTTATAGTTTTATAAACTATAGGTGGAAGGAGATTACTATTAATAGAATTTATATTGTGGCAGTATTACTAATTTGTAGCTTTCTTGTGCTATTAGGTAGATTATATTATATACAATATTATAAAAAAGAAACCTATTCAGTGATGGCTGATATGCAATATTACTATGAAGAGAATGTAAGAAATATAAACTATAAACTATTAGGAAGAAATAATGAGGAGCTTTTTGATTATCAAGATAAATTTTTTGTAGTAATAGACCCTACGACTTTTTTAACTTTAAATAATGATACAAGCTTGCAGGACATACAAACTGTGACTTATATATTAAGAAATTATAATAAGGATTATGATCTGTCACAAATGAAATATAAAGATGGAAGTCAAAAATATACTTATGAAATAGACTATAAAACCTATGAGAAATTGAATAGTTCTAAAAGTGTTAATGGAATCTATACTTATAAGCAGAAAAGTGCTATGAAGAAAAAAGACTGGAAGATTGAAAATTTAATAACTTCTCCACAAAATTATAAAGATGAAAAGTTTAAAGAATCTGAATCTCTGGAGATGGCCATATATGATAGAGTTAAAAAAAATCGATTTGATAAAATTCGCTATGAAAAAGATGTAAACGGAAAAATAATAGGAGAAGAAATTATAATACCTGAAGATAATGTAAATGTAAAGTTGACCTTAGATAAAAATATACAAAAACTTATGGAAGAAACCTTAAGGAGTAAGGATTTCAATAAGTATCCTCAAATAGGTCTTACTCTTGTAGAAAGTGAAAGTGGAAAGATACTATCAATGGCTCAAAAAGATGATAATATATCTAATATAAATATAGGAGTACCTAGTAGCAACGGTTTTCTGATAGGCTCAGTATTTAAAACCATAGTATTTGAAGCAGCTTTAGATTTAGAATTGGCTGATTTAAAAGATGAGTATGAAATTAAGAATATATTTCCTAAAAGTATTGAGAAACAAAAAATATATACTTTAAATCAAGCTTATCTTCGTTCATCAAACGATGTTTTTGCACAGTTAGGATGGAAAGTTGGATTAGATAATATAATTAAATATGCAGAAAGCCAAGGGCTACTACATTCAGTTTTAAATCTTCATGATGAGGCACAGGGTGCTTTTGAAGGATTAAATGAAAAAGATAAGTCTGGAGTTATTACTAATACTTCTATAGGCCAAACTTTAAAAACTACACCATTGGCAGTATCAGCTATTCCAAGTACTATAGTTAATAAAGGCATATATGTAAAGCCAAAAATTTTAGAAGGTTATGTGGATAATAACGGACATACAATAGAAGAAATGCCTGTGGAGAATTATAGAGTACTATCAGAAGAAACTGCTACTATTATGGAAGAACAAATGAGAGAAGTCATAACTTCGGAAATAGGTACAGGCAGAAAAACTAACATTGAAGGAGTATACATGGGTGGAAAAACTGGCACTACGGAGTATTTTGTAGATGGAAAAGAATACTCAGATGGATGGTTTGTAGGATACTTCAAGTATAAAGATGAATTCTATTCTATGGTAATATTTATACCAGAAATAGATATTGTAAATGATGCAGGTGGTACTACTGCTGCCTATGTATTTAGAGAAGCTATAGATAAATTAATAAAATCTAATTATTTGTAAATACACTAAAGCATCTTCAGTAAAATATTAATTCATTATTTTGTTGAAGATGCTTAATATTTTTATAATAAATTGAAGAAAATTAAATTTGTCAAGGGTTATTTCAATTAAATAAGGTAGAAAAAATTTTAGTGTACAGGCTACTTTTTTGGTTTCCAATCATATTATTATAATAAGCACTATTAGGGGGAACAGCTATGGTTTTCTTCAATTGGTTCTTTAATGTGATTGGAGACATTACTTTATTAACAGCTTATGTATCTGGAAGTAGCTCATTTCCACAACCTCTTACAGAGGAAGAGGAAAGAGAATATTTACAAAAGTTTAAAGAGGGAGACATTGAAGCCAAAAATATCTTAGTGGAAAGAAACTTAAGACTGGTGGCACATATTGTTAAAAAATACTCTTTCCCAGGTAAAGAAGTAGATGATTTAATTTCCATAGGTACAGTAGGTCTAATAAAAGCAATTGATTCTTTTGATAGTTCTAAGGGAACAAGACTAGCTACCTATGCTGCAAGATGTATTGAAAATGAGATCTTAATGCTTATTAGAAATAATAAAAAGATAAAGGGTGAAGTGTATTTACAAGACCCTATAGGTATTGATAAAGAAGGCAATGAGATTTCATTAATGGATATATTAAGTAGTGATAAAGATTCTATTGTAGAAATAGTAGAAAATAAAATTCAGGTGAAAAAGCTTTATAGCAAAATCAATACTGTTTTGCAGGAAAGGGAAAAGCTTATTATAGAAATGAGATATGGACTTATTGATGGAAAGGGTAAAACTCAACGAGAAATTGCAAAAATACTAGGGATATCAAGGTCCTATGTATCAAGGATAGAGAAGAGAGCATTAAAAAAACTATGTAAAGAATTAAATAGCCCAGAAAATAGTACTTATTGATTTTTAAAGCATAGAGGTGTTTAATATAATTTAGTATGAGTTTTTAAATGTAGTGATATTTACAGAATAATATTAGAGAGTATAAAATTAAATTGAAGATGTGAATTATGGAATGTATTTGAATTATAAAGCTAGTGATTGGTGAATTTAAAGTAATTAGTACAAATTATTTTCTTCACAAGAAACTAGGATTTAAATTTATAATTGCACACAATATACAATCAAGTTCTCAGCCTTACTTAATTAATTTTATAGTAGTGTTTTGCATTTAATATTAAATTTAAAATAATATAAAACTTGAAGGAGGTGATACAATGAATTATAGTGGACTATTGGGAAGAAATATACAGTATACTTTGTCACCTCCTATTCATAATGAATATTATAAGAAGAACAATATAGATTTAGAATATAGAATATTTGATATACAACAAAGTGAAGTGAAAAAATTTTTAGAAGCTTTACCAAATAATAATATAGTAGGAGTTAATGTTACTATTCCATATAAAGAGTATATTATAGACTTCTTGCAAGAACTAGCCTATCCTGCAAACATGATTAAAGCAGTTAATACAGTCGTAATTAATAATAATAGACTTATAGGCTATAATACCGACTATTTTGGCTTTATTGAAAGTTTAAAAATAAATAATATTAATCTTCAAGGAAAAAAATCTTTAATTATTGGCAGTGGAGGAGCTGCTAAAGCTGTGCTTTATGGAGTAAAGGACTTAGGTGTAGATGAAATACATATGGTACTTAGAAAAAAAGAATCCATAAAAGATCATAGTATTTATATAGATAAATTTTTTAGCTTTGAAGAGGAATTAGATTTAGGCGATTATGACATAGTAATTAACTGTACACCATTAGGTGGCGCAAACTATATAGAAAATTGCCCTATAAAAATAAAGAATTGTAATAAGAATATAGTTTTTTATGACTTGAATTATAATCCTAAGGTTACTAAGTTTATGGAATTAGGAGAAAAGTATGGTGCAAGAGCTATAAATGGAATGGATATGCTTTATAGTCAGGCTTATAAAGCTATAGAAATATGGAAAGAAATATTATAAACTTACTTAAAAAATAACTAATCATGTATTTGGTTAGTTATTTTTATATACTTACCCAATTAAAAGATAAATGAGAAGGTTTTTCTAAATATTTTTGCTCAATTAAAAGATTGACTGTTAATTATTTATTCTTTAAGTTATGAGTTAAAATAGTAAAGGAAATAACTATATTGGTTATGCAAATAATTTATTAAATTTAGCTTTGGTACATATAATAAATATATTGATTATTTTTTAACAATTTGTAAAATTTTCAAAAAACTATAATATATCAAGAAAAGTATATTATAGTATTGATATGTAAATATAAAATCTGTTATTATTAATGTGTATACTGGTAGCTTTATACTACCAATAAATTACAATATACAAATTTATTGCCTAGGAAAGAAATCAAATTAGAACTTAAAGATAGCCTTATTTAATAAAATATTACTTTATTAAATAAGTAATCTTTATATTTGGTATAGATGAGAGCAGTATCCCATCTATTTTTTATATAAGCGGAAATAAAAATAGATGGTTTTTAGTGAAATATTGCATTTTATTTACAAAGCAATTATACTAAAAATAGGAGTTTATATTTTAACATAATATTCTCTAAAAAATAAGCTATTTTAGAGGAAAAATAAGTTTTTTGTTGAATATATACTTTTGAAGCTTCTCTTAAGGGGGGATAATTTAAGTGAGCAATTACATAGTTGGAATAGACATTGGAGCATCCAAAGTATGTGGTGTAGTTGGAGATTTAGATGGTATAGGAAAGCTTCAAGTTTTAGGAATTACTACATCTAAATGTAAGGGGATAAAAAAAGGTTTACTTGAAGATGTAGAAAGTATAACCAAAGCTATTTCTGAGACAGTAAAACAACTAGAAAATATTGTTGGTACTACTATAGACGATGCATACATCTCTATACCTGTATCATTATGTGAAATAGTTGAGGAAAGAGAAGTATTAACTTTATCTTCCCAGGATAGAGAAATAAAGAGAGAAGACATTGATAGTGTTATTAATGTGATGAGACTTGAAGTTGAAGCTTCTAGAGGCATGGAAGTAGTAACAATAAACCCTGTGGAATACTCAATCAATGAGGTGGACAACATAAATAATCCAGTAGGGTTATTAGGTCGTACTTTAGGAGTTAGAGCTCAGGTGTTAATTGCATCAAAAGAAATAGTTGATAACTACAGAAAAGCTATGAATGAAGCAAAAGTAAAAGTTAAGAGTGTAGTTGTAGATTCTTTAGGAGTATCAAAGGATATGTTAAAATCTGAAGAACTTACAGAAGGAGTAGCACTTATAGATATAGGTGCTGAGACTTCAGATATTTCCATATTTAAAAATAATAAACTAAACTATGCATCTAGTATACCTCTAGGCGGTGAAACTATAACTAGTGATATATCTATTTGTCTTAAAATTTCTCGTGAGGATGCAGAGAACTTAAAAATTAAAAGCGGAAGGCTATTTAAAGATGATATATCACCAGATTATAAATTAAAGATTTATTCATCAGAAAATGGAGAGCTATTAGAAGTAGATTATAATACATTAGTTGAAATAGTTGCAGAGAGAGTTAAAGAAATAATAGTTTTAGTTAAACGAGATTTAATTAAAGCTGGATATTATAATGAAATAAGCTCTATTGTAATATGTGGTGGCGGTATTTCACTATATAGGAGTGTTACTGATTTAGTTTCAAGTATATTGGACAAGTCATGTAGAATAGGTACTCCATCTTATGTAGGGGCTGCTAATCCAATATATACAACAGCTACAGGTATTATAAAAGAATTATCATTGAATATGAAAGTTATAGAGAAGGTAGAAGAGAATAACGAGCCAAAAAACTTAAATGATAAGAGGTCAAGTAAGAGTGTAAAAAAGACATTTTCATCCAAAATAAAATCGTTTTTATCAGATTTTTTCTAATGAGGAGGTAGTATTGTGCTAGATTTTGATGTTCAAGACAGAGATTTATGCCAGATAAAGGTAATTGGATGTGGAGGCGGAGGAAACAACGCTGTAAATAGAATGATTGAAGAAGGACTTAAGAACGTAGAGTTTATAGGAATAAATACAGACAAGCAAGCATTAGCTTTATCAAAAGCATCACAAAAAATTCAATTAGGTGAGAAGCTTACTAGAGGATTAGGTGCAGGTGCCAATCCTGAAATTGGAAGAAAAGCAGCAGAAGAAAGTAAAGAAGAAATTGTACAAGCGCTAAAAGGTGCAGACATGGTATTTATTACCGCTGGTATGGGTGGTGGTACAGGTACTGGTGCAGCACCTGTAGTAGCAGAAATTGCTAAGTCAATGGGAATATTGACAATAGGGGTTATTACTAAACCGTTTATATTTGAAGGCAGAAAAAGAATGATTCATGCTGAAACTGGAATTAAAGCATTAAAGGAATCGGTGGATACTTTAGTGACAATACCAAATGAAAGATTATTGAGCATGGTAGATAAGAAAACTACATTAGTTGAATCATTTAAAAAAGCGGATGAGGTGTTAAGACAAGGTGTTCAGGGTATATCAGACCTTATTACTATACCAGGACTTATAAACTTGGACTTTGCTGATATTAGTACAATAATGTTAGATAAAGGACTAGCCCACATGGGTGTAGGTGCAGGTAGAGGTGATAATAGAGCACAAGAAGCAGCAAAAGAAGCAATATCAAGCCCTCTTCTTGAAACTTCAATTGTTGGTGCAACAGGAGTGCTATTAAATGTTACTGGAGGAGCTGATTTATCATTATTGGAAATTAGTGAAGCTGCACAAATAGTTCAAGAAGCTGCAGACCCAGATGCAAACATTATATTTGGTGCAGTTATTGATGAGAATTTAAAAGAAGAAATAAGAATAACTGTTATAGCAACTGGATTTGAATGTGATAAAGTTCCTCAAAATACAACTAATCATTTGAAGGCTGATACAATAGTTCCTTCAAGAAATGTTCCTAAAGAGGAAGTAGCAGCAACGGAAGAAAATATTGAAGAAGAAAATTATTCAGTACCAACATGGTTAAGAAGAAATACAAATAGATAATTCTAAGGCAAATGTAAAATTACATTTGCTTTTCTTTTTTTGCAAAATAATATATTATTTCCAAATCTAATTAAATTGATTTCTTTAATTGAGTTTTTAACTAGCAATTGCATTACTGGCTTTCTTATAAGAAATTACGGTGTAATTAAAAGATAAATCAATTTAAACTTCCTTCCATAAATAAGAAATCTCCATAGGTTATCTATCATTAGCTCTCAATTCTATAAAAATAAAATTTTCATAATCAGTAACTAAATAGCCTTAATTAAAATGCCAAAATATTTATTTTAATCTATATGTAAAAAAAATTATTTGGGAAAATAATCATAATTTGACGTAAAAAAAAATGAATAATTTCAAAAATATAGGTAAAATTTTACAAATTTTATACTTCATTACATGTATAATATTTCTTAGAGGAGGAATAATTTTGGTTATTTATTTAGATGAAATTTTATTCGAAAATTTTTTAGTTAATTTATTCATCTTATGTATTACTCTTCAAACTATAAAGAAGAAAACAAAGTTTACAAAAGAGGTGATTGCAGCAGCTTTCGGAAGTTTGTATGTTTTGGTGATGTTTGTTCCAAGACTTATGTTTCTTAATAGTAAATTGGTTAATGTAATCATTGCTTTTATAATGATAATAATTTGCTTAAGAAAAGAGAGCAAATTAATTTGCATTAAAGGTACTTTAATTTATATACTTTATTCTATGTTACTTGCAGGGACTACTTATTACTTTTCACTAAATAATAATCCTAATTTATTATTTACTCATTCAATGTTTAAATTTAACTATAAAAAATTAGCATTATCTATTATGGTTCTATACTTAATTATTAATAGGGTCGTAGTATATATAAAGGATAGAAAAATATTATATAACTATATTTGTACTATTGATATCTCTGTTAATAATCAGAAGTTAAGTGTGAAAGGATTTTTAGATACAGGTAATGAATTAAGAGAGCCTATTACTAATTTACCAGTGATTATAGTAGAGAAAGATGCACTAAAGGAATTGGAATTAAACAGTTATGCAAAATATGCCATAGGTTATTCAGTGGTAAACGGCAAAGATGGAAAACTAGAGGGATTTAAGCCCGATAGTGTTAGTATTATTTTTGATGAAAATATAATTTTAAAAGATGCAATTATAGCTTTTTGTGATAATAAACTTAGTAAATACAATGACTATAATGCACTATTGCCGAGAGGCATAATAATTTGATCGGGGGTATTTAAGTGAAAATTAAAGTCTTGTTCAATAAATTAATAAGTGGATTAAGCAACTTGTTAGGCAAAATAAAAATTTTTTATAAAAAGGTTTATTATATAGGAGGAAATGATGCATTACCCCCACCGCTTACTAAAGAAGAGGAAGATAAGTTAGTGCAGGATTTAGTTTTAGGAGACGAAAGCATTAGAGCTACACTTATAGAAAGAAATTTAAGACTAGTTGTATATATTGCTAGAAAGTTTGAAAACACAGGAGTGAACGTAGAAGATTTAATTTCTGTAGGTACTATAGGGCTTATTAAAGCTGTAAATACATTTAATCCTGAAAAGAAGATTAAGCTTGCTACATATGCTTCAAGGTGTATCGAAAATGAAATACTTATGTATTTAAGGAGAAATAGTAAAATTAAGACAGAAATATCATTTTATGAACCACTAAATATTGATTGGGACGGTAATGAACTTTTATTATCAGATATATTAGGCACTGAAAGTGATGTGGTTTATAACCTTATTGAAGATGAGGTTGACAAGCAATTATTGGTTTTAGCAATGGAAAAATTAAATGATAGAGAAAAAGAAATTGTTGAGCTAAGATTTGGTCTTAATGGATATGCAGAAAAGACCCAAAAAGAAGTAGCAGATATACTTGGGATATCACAATCATATATTTCTAGATTAGAAAAAAGAATTATTAAAAGGTTAAAAAAAGAAATTAATAAAATGTTGTAAAGTTGTCCTTAGTATAAAAGTCATCACATCAGGAGATAATTAAAATGCAATTACTCTGAAGGGAATGGTGACCTTATGATGATAAACAAAGTAGAAATATGTGGGGTAAACACGTCGAAACTACCAGTTTTAAAGGAAAAGGAAATGAAGGCATTGCTTCTAAAAATGAAGGATGGAGATGAAGAGTCCAGAGAAAAATTTATAAAAGGAAATTTAAGACTGGTACTTAGCGTTATTCAACGTTTTAACAATAGAGGAGAAAATGTTGACGATTTATTTCAAGTAGGATGTATAGGATTAATAAAAGCCATTGACAATTTTGATTTAAGCCAAAACGTTAAGTTTTCTACTTATGCTGTTCCAATGATTATTGGTGAAATAAGGAGATATTTAAGAGATAATAACTCTATAAGAGTTAGTAGATCACTTAGAGATATTGCATATAAAGCACTTCAAGTTAGAGATAGATTAGTTAATAAAGATAATAAAGAACCTACTGTTTCACAAATAGCAAAAGAGCTTCAAGTATCGAGAGAAGAAGTAGTTTTTGCACTTGATGCTATTCAAGATCCAGTTTCTTTGTTTGAACCAATTTATCATGATGGTGGAGATGCTATCTATGTTATGGATCAAATTAGTGATAATAAGAATTTAGATGATAGTTGGCTTGAAAATATATCTATAAAAGAAGCTATGAAGAAATTAAGTGATAGAGAAAAATTAATATTAAATTTAAGATTCTTTGATGGAAGAACTCAAATGGAAGTAGCGGATGAGATAGGTATTTCTCAAGCACAGGTATCACGATTAGAAAAGACAGCGTTAAAGCATATGAGAAAATATGTTTAAGAGCCTATATAGGCTCTGTTTTTTCTTATCAAGATATAATATAAAAATTTTTACTAATATGGTGTAAATAATTCACAAATTTCTAGCTTAAAAATAAAGTATAGCATAAGACATAATATATTAGTGTAATCATGAAAAATCTGCATAGTATAAAAATTCTATTTTTTATACTATACAGTAATTTGTAAAATTATATAAATATTAAAAATTGATCAGTTTTTAAGTACAAGCTTTTTAAATAAAGCAATTCAAATATTTCAATTCACAATTTTAATCAATGGAGAACTTAAAACAATGAATAGTTCATAATTGTGAATTTTGCATTGTGAATTGTGAATTGAAATACCTAAGGGTATAGTTATATTGAGCTATACATTAAATCTAGGATAAGTATATATATGCTACAGTAACTGATTAATAAGAGTTAATGAAGGTAGTATCCTTATCTAACAAAGAATGCTCTCAATATCTTTAATTAATTATTTTATTTTAGATTCCTAAGAATATATATTTTACTTTAAAATATATATTAGCATAGAGAAAAAATATGGGAGGATATTATGGAAAACACAATGTATGCAATAAATAGTTTAAAAATGATGGAAGTAATAGATATAAATTCAGGATCAAAACTTGGATATATAAAAGATTTAAAAATAGACTGCGAAGTTTATAGAGTACTGTCAATTGTAATACCTTCTCAAGAAAAGGGTGGATGGTTTAATAAAAACAATGATATTGAAATTCCTTGGGAAAATATTAGAAAAATAGGTATTGATGTAATACTAGTTGATGGAGAAGGATATATAGATATAATGGAAGAATAAGAGATATTTTATTTTTTTATGGAATTTTATCAAAATATGTGTATAATTAACTATATAAAATTCTTTAAAAAGGTAGTGAAGAGAAGTGAAATGTCCATTTTGTAGCGGTGAAGAAAGTAAAGTAGTTGACTCAAGATCCACTGATGATAATGTTGCAATAAGAAGAAGAAGAGAATGTCTTCGCTGTAACAAACGATATACCACCTATGAAAAGATAGAAGATATTCCGGTATTGGTCATTAAAAGGGATTTAAATAGAGAATTTTTCAACAGAGACAAAATAATAAGGGGATTAGTTATTGCTTGTCAAAAAAGGCCGGTATCTAGAGCTATAATTGAAAATATAACTAATGATATAGAAAAATCTTTAAACAATAAAATGATTACAGAAATTAGCTCGGAAGATATAGGTGAAATGGTGCTAGAGAAGTTAAAAACTATTGACGAAGTTGCTTATGTTAGGTTTGCTTCTGTATACAGACAATTTGAAGACATAAATACCTTTATGCATGAAATTAGAAATCTTATGAGTCATAAGTAGAATACTTAAAAAGTATTTTACTTTTTTTCTATGTAAAGTTTTAGACGAATTTTGAAAAACTTATGTTAAATACAGGTTAAAAAATAGATGAAACTGTTACGGTATATTACGTTAAGTGATATTATCAAAGTAGAAATTAGGAGGAACAACATGGCAAAACTAAATATTAGTAATTATGAATTTGTAACATATAAAGAAGAAAATATAAATATAGTTTTTTCAACATCAAAAAATAATTTAAATTTTAATAAAAGAACAAAAGAAGGACAAAATAATTTAAACAATCTAAAAAGTTTATTTAAATTAGATGAAGTTATTTATCTAAATCAAATTCACAGTGATATAACTCATATTTATGAAAGTAACAATATAACTGATTTAGATGGAGATGGAATTATAACCTCTAAGAATAAGATAGCAATAGGCGTTTTCACTGCAGATTGTGTACCTGTAATAATTGTGGATAATAAAAAGAAAGTAGTAGCTGCAGTACACAGTGGATGGAAAGGTACATTTAATCTTATTGTTACAAAAACTATAGAAAAAATTATTGAAAAATATGGCTGTAATGAAGAAGATTTAAAAGTATATATAGGACCCCATAATAAAGAATGCTGTTATGAGGTAAGTGAAGAGTTAATAGAAAAATTTAAAGCACATCCTATTTACAAATATAAAAATATAAGTAATGGACGATATTTAAATTTACAAGAATGTATACAAGCACAGCTTACAAACTTTAATATTAAAAAAGACAATATTTATTCTACAGATATATGTACTTATTGCAATAGTGAATACGAGTTATATTCTTATAGAAAAGAACATGAAAAAGAGGGAAGATTATTTTCTTTTGTATATGTTGAATAATGGAGGAGAACTTATGGCAGAAAAAAAAATTTTAGTAGTAGATGATGAGGAACATATAGTTGAGCTTATAAAGTTTAATCTTGAGAAAAATGGATATAAAGTTTTAACAGCTAATACTGGAGACCTAGGCTTAAAAATTGCAAAAGAAAAAATGCCTGATCTACTTTTATTAGATTTAATGCTTCCAGGAATGGATGGACTTGAAGTTTGTAAGGAAATTAGAAAGGAACCAATCATCTCTTCTATGCCAATCATAATGATTACTGCAAAGAGTGAGGAACTAGATAAAATATTAGGCTTAGAACTTGGCGCAGATGATTATATAACAAAACCTTTTTCTGTTAGAGAACTTATGGCAAGAGTTAAAGCTATTCTTAGAAGAACTGTAGTAAAATATGAGGATAATAATTTCAAATTTGGTGATGTAGTTATAGATTTTGAAAAGCATGAAGTAAAGAGAAATGGAGAAAAAGTAGAGCTCACTTTAAAAGAATTTGAACTTTTAGAGATACTTATTAAAAATCGTGGAAGGGTTATGACTAGAGACTTTCTTTTGGATAAAATATGGGGCTATGAGTATGTAGGGGAAACTCGAACTGTAGATGTTCATGTAAGACATTTAAGACAAAAGATTGAAAGTAATGATAAAAATCCTGTGTTTATTCAAACAATAAGAGGAATAGGATATAAATTTAACTATTCTGAGGGAAGTGAGTAAACGAGTCTCATGAAGAAGAAATTAATGTTTTATATTTTGTCTTCCATGATATTTATTTTTGGATTTGTGACAGTTTTATTTATAACTATATTAAATTATCAAAGACAGGAAAATGTAAAAGAAAATTTAAAAAACTACAATGGAATTATAATGGAGTTTATTAAAATTAATGAAATTGATAATAATAAAGCATTGTTTAAGAAACTTGATGATTTAAATATAAGAGTTACAATACTAGATATCGAAGGAAATGTAAAGTTTGATTCTAAAGTAGATAAAAATAATTTAGAAAATCATAAAGAAAGATCAGAATTTAAAGATGCATTAGTTAGTGGTGAAGGTTATGGAGTAAGAGTTAGTAAAAGTTTAGATATAGATACTGTTTATTATGCATCAAAATTTGACAATTATATTATAAGAACTTCTCAACCAGTTAAAGGAATTAACGGTGAGGATAAAACATATATATTCACTTATGTAACTGTAGTAGGAGTTATACTCCTAATTACAATATGGGTTTCCTCAAAGTTGTCTTATATAATCGTAAAGCCTATTATGGACTTGGAAAATACTACTTCTATGATAGCGCAAGGTGAGTTGGATAGAAGGGTTAAGGTGACTTCTAAGGATGAAATAGGACAGCTAGGTGCAAGCTTTAATAAAATGGCAAATAAACTAGAATATAGTTTAAATGAAGTTAAAGAAAAACAAAATAGATTATCTGCTATACTTCAAAGTATGGATAGTGGAGTTATTGCTATAGATATTAATGATAATATAATTATAGTTAATGCATATACGGAAAAAATTTTTGGAATTAATGAAGATGTTATAGGCAAAAATATAAACACAATTTCCAAAAATTTTGATATAAGTATGATTTTTAAGGATATAGATGATCATTATAAAGAAGTTAAAATAGATTACCCTAAAGAAGCATATTTAAGAGTTAGAACTGCAGATATTATAAATAGAAATCATCATATTGGTAAAGTAGCTGTAATACAGGATGTGACAGATGTTAAGAAATTAGAAAATGTCAGAACGGAATTTGTAGCTAATGTGTCTCATGAATTAAAAACACCTTTAACTTCTATTAAAGGATTTACAGAAACTTTAAGATATGTTGATGATATAGAAACTAGAGATAAGTTTTTAGATATAATTGAAGAGGAAGCGGATAGGCTTACTAGGCTTATATCTGACATATTAATTCTTTCTGATATTGAATTACAAAAAGACTTTAAAAAAGAAATAGTTGATGTAAATAGAATAATCTCTCATGTTGATGCTCTTATGAGAAATGTAGGGGATAGGAAAGATGTAAACATTGTAATAAAAGGAGAAAAAGTTCCTAATTTAGTTGGAGACAGTGATAAATTTAAACAAATGCTTATTAATTTGGTTGATAATGCAATTAAGTATTCTGAAAGTGAAGAGATTATTATTAATACATATTATAAAGATAATCAATGCATTATTGAGATAGAAGATAAAGGAATAGGAATATCTAGAGATCATATATCACGCTTATTTGAGAGGTTCTATAGAGTGGATAAGGCCAGATCTAGAGCTAAGGGAGGAACTGGGCTAGGTCTTGCAATAGTTAAACATATTGTGTTAGGTTTTAATGGTAATATATCTGTAGAAAGTGAATTAAACAAGGGAACAAAATTTATTATAACTATACCTTATAGTTAAATCAATTGAGAATTGACAATGGACAATTGAAAATTAAGATAGAGATTAATTCTGTATGAATTAATCTCTTTAAATATATTTTTTACTAGCAATTATATTGCTAGTTTTTTTTATAAGAAGCTACTGTGTAGCTTCAAAAAGAATTCTCTTATAAAGGATAAATTACTATAATTATTCATTATCAATTCTCAACTGCATAGGCTAGATTCTAATTGTAAATAATACTTAACATTAAGTAAATTTTAATTAACAAGATGATAAAACTTACTTAATAAAATCCCTATAAAATAAACTTGTAAGGAAAATTTGGAAGAAATAATAACATATATATTTAGGAGGAAGCAAAATGAAAAGACAATCAATTAAACTTATACTTACTTCTTTACTAGTAGTAACTTTAACAGGAGTGTTTATAGGTTGCGGTAAGAAAGAGAGTTCATCTTCACTAACTGGAGAGATAAAAATTGATGGTTCTTCAACTGTAGCACCTATTACAGAAGGAATGGCAGAAGAATTTAATAAAATTCACAGAGATGTTAAAATTCCTATTGGAATATCTGGAACCGGTGGAGGGTTTAAAAGATTTGTTACTAAAGAAACAGATATAAATGACGCTTCAAGAGCAATTAAAGATAAAGAAAAGTCAGAGGCTGAAAAGAATGGTGTTAGTTACACAGATTTTAAAATTGCCTTTGATGGAATTACTTTAGCAGTTAATAAGGACAATACATGGGTAGATACTTTAACAGTAGATGAGATAAAAAATATATGGTCTCCTGATAGCAAAGTCAAGACTTGGAAGGATATAAGAAATGAATGGCCAGCAGAAGAAATTAAATTTTATTCACCAGGAACGGATTCAGGTACTTTTGATTATTTTACAGAAGAAATAAATAAAAAAAGTGGTGCAATAAGACAGGATATAACTCCTAATGCAGACCCTAATACTTTAGTACAAGGTGTTGCAGGAAATAAAAATGCCATGGGCTTCTTTGGATATTCATATTATGAAGAAAATAAGGATAAGCTAAAGGCTGTTAAAATTGATAATGGCAAAGGTGGAATTGAACCTAGTTTTGAAACTATAAAAGATGGAAGCTATGCTCCATTATCAAGACCATTATTTTTATATGTAAATAATGAGTCATTAAAAAGAGAAGAAGTTAAAGAATTCTTAAAGTTCTATTTAAGTGAAGGGAAATCTATTATATCAGAAATCGGGTATGTAGAGTTACCGGATGAAGATTATAATGTGGAATTAGGAAAGATAGAATAGATTAGTTAAAGATAAGTAATAAGGGGATAGCCTGTAGGCTATCCCTCCTTTAATTTATAAAACAAAGAAACTTTCATAAATTATCTAATTTGAGGTTAAATTAATAAAAGCTAACATTCTGTTAACCTTGTCTTAACATTAGTTATAAGGAAGTTAACATTAAAACCATATAATTAAATCAATAACACAAGGAACACTATAGGAGGAAAATATATGTCATCTAAAAGGAGAAATATTAATAAAAAAGAGTTCATAATAGAAAAGTTTTTGCAGGGATTTACATTATTAACTGTATTAACAACCATAGCAATTGTAGTTATTTTATCTAAAGAATCTTTTATATTTTTCAAAGATATAGGAATTGTAAGATTTTTTACAGAGAAGAGTTGGACTCCTCTTTTAGAGCCTAAGCATTTTGGAATAATGCCACTATTAAACGGCACATTAATAATTGGAGTTACTGCAATTATAATTGCCATTCCTATAGGGTTAGGAGCAGCAATTTATCTAAGTGAATATGCACCAAAAAAAGTAAAAAACATACTTAAACCAATGGTGGAAATTCTAGCGGGTATACCATCTATAGTTTATGGATATTTCGCACTGACATTTATAACACCTTTACTTCAAAAAATCTTTCCTAACATAGAGATATTTAATGCTCTAAGTGCAGGAATTGCTGTAGGAATAATGATTATACCTATGATTTCATCTTTGAGTGAGGATGCTATGAGTTCTATATCCTCATCTGTAAGAGACGGCGCTTATGCATTAGGAGCAACAAAATTGGAAGTAGTAACAAAAATAGTTATACCAGGAGCAATATCAGGAATTATATCATCTTTTATATTAGCTATTTCAAGAGCAATAGGAGAAACTATGATAGTCGCAATTGCAGCAGGATCTAGACCATCATTAACTTTAAATCCACTTAAAAGTATACAAACAATTACAGGATATATGGTTAATGTAGCAATGGGTGATGTGCAAAGAGGGACTACAGAATATCAAACTATTTTTGCAGTAGGAACAGTATTGTTTTTACTTACATTTATATTAAATATCATTGCTAAAAAAGTAGTTAAAAAAGGAAAGGAGCTTCAAAATGTCTAATGAAGGATACGCCATAAATAAAATTACCTCTAAAGAAAATCATAGAATTAAGGAAGAAAACAATTTAAAACGAAGAAAAATAAAAAACACATTATGTAAATCCATATTTCTAGCTTGTACATTATTTGCGTTAATAACCTTAGTACTTCTTATGTTTTCAATAATAAAAGATGGAATTAAATATTTAGATATAAACTTTTTAACTAGTTTTCCATCAAGATTTGTAAGTAAGGCTGGAATATTACCAGCTTTTGTAGGAAGTATTTATTTAATATTTTTGACAGCATTAATTTCTTTTCCTATAGGAATTGGAACTGCTATATATATTGAAGAGTACATGAAAAAAAGCAGATTAAAAGAATTTTTAGAACTTAATATTTCTAACTTAGCAGGGGTTCCATCTATAGTTTATGGAATGCTTGGATTAGGAATCTTTGTAGTAGTATTGGGTAGAGGAATGCTTACTGGAGCATTGACATTATCTTTATTAATATTACCTACTATAATAATTACTACAGAAGAAGCTCTTAGAAATGTACCTATTGCAATTAAAGAAGGTTCTTATGCGTTAGGAGTTTCAAAATGGCAAAGTATAACAGGAGTTATCTTACCTTATGCAATGCCAAATATATTAACAGGTACAATACTTTCTATATCAAGAGCATTAGGAGAATCTGCACCACTTATCATGGTAGGAGCTTTAAGCTATGTAGCCTTTTTACCAAATGGACTTACAAGTTCATATACAGCACTACCAATACAAATTTACAATTGGACTTCAAGGCCACAAGCAGAATTTCAAAAATTAGCAGCGTCAGGAATAATAGTATTACTTGTAATTTTATTAACTGCTAACAGTATAGCAATATTATTAAGAAATAAATATAATAAGAATCTACATTAAGACTAGGAGAGATAATATGACTTCTAAAATAAAAGTTGAGGATTTTAACTTTTACTATGGTGAAAAAAAAGCTTTAGATAATATAAATTTGCAGATTGAAGAAAGAAAAATAACTGCATTAATAGGTCCTTCAGGATGTGGTAAATCTACATTTTTAAGAAGCTTAAATAGAATGAATGATTTTATAAGTGATGTAAAATATGAAGGAAAAATTCTTATAAATAATAATGATATCTTAACTGAAAACATAGATACAATTGAACTTAGAAAGTCAGTGGGCATGGTATTTCAAAAAGCTAACGTTTTTCCAAAGTCTATATATGAAAATGTAATTTATGGTCCTAAGAGATATGGAATAAAAGATAAAAATAAATTAGATGAAATAGTGGAAAGTAGCTTAAAAAGAGCTTCACTTTGGAATGAAGTAAAAGATGTTCTAAATAAATCAGCTTTTAGATTATCTGGAGGACAACAGCAAAGACTATGTATTGCAAGAGCATTAGCTTCTAAGCCGGATATAATTCTTATGGATGAGCCTACTTCAGCTCTAGATCCTATTTCAACATTAAAAATTGAGGAACTTATGGAAGAATTAAAGAAGAATTACACAGTAGTTGTAGTTACTCATAATATGGAGCAAGCTGCAAGAACTTCAGATTATACAGCATTCTTTTTAAATGGTAAACTTATAGAAATGGATATTACTAATAATATTTTTTCTAATCCTAAAAATAAAAAAACAGAGGATTATATTTCAGGTAGATTTGGTTAATATAACTGGAGGCAGAATATGAATAATATTAAAGTAGAAAATTTAAATTTATTTTATGGCGAAATGCAAGCTTTAAAAAATATAAATATGGAGATAATGGGAAATAAGATAACAGCTCTTATCGGTCCTTCAGGCTGTGGGAAGTCTACGTTTTTAAGAACATTAAATAGAATGAATGATTTTATAGATAATGTGACTATTAAAGGAAACATAAGCTATTTAAATGATAATATATATGAATACGATGTTATAAGACTTAGAAAAGAGATAGGAATGGTATTTCAAAAGCCTAATGTTTTTCCTAAGTCTATATATGAAAACATAGTCTATGGTCCTAAAATCCATGGAATTAAAGATAAAAAACTTTTAGATGAAATAGTAGAAGAAAGCTTAAAGGCTGTAAACCTATATGATGAAGTTAAAGATAGACTTAATAAAAGTGCATTATCACTATCTGGTGGACAGCAACAGAGATTATGTATTGCTAGAACAATAGCAGTTAAGCCTAAGGTAATATTAATGGATGAACCTACTTCAGCTTTAGATCCGATCTCAACTTCAAAAATTGAAGAACTTATGGATAATTTAAAAAGTGAATACACTATTGTTATAGTAACTCATAATATGCAGCAAGCAGCTAGAATATCAGATTATACTGCATTCTTTTTTAATGGAGAAATTATAGAGTATGGAAAAACTAAGGATCTTTTTTATAAGCCTAAGGACAATAGAACAGAAGATTATATTACAGGAAGAATAAGTTAGGTGGTGAAATAATGTCGAGAAAATCTTTTGATACAGAGTTATTAGAACTTCAAAATCAATTATCTAACATGACTTTAGCAGTAAGTGAGCAAATAAAGGACACAATGGATGCCCTTATAAAGCAAGATGTGAACTTAGCAAAAGATGTAATCAAAAAAGATGACATAATTGATGATTTTGAAAATGATATAGGAGATAAATGTGTGACTTTAATAGCTACGAGGCAACCATTAGCTACTGATCTAAGAACTATATTTACTATAAGTAAAATTGTAACAGATCTTGAAAGAATTGCAGATCATGCAGTGGATATTTCAAAAATTACATTGAAACTTTGTGATGAAGAATATATAAAGGAACTTAGAGATATATCTAAAATGGGAGTTTTAGTTAGTAAGATGATAGAGGGCTCAATTAAAGCTTACTTAAATAAAAGTGAGGAAAAGGCACTAGAGATTTGTCGTATGGATGATCAGGTTGATAAATTATATAACAATGTATTTTCAGAGCTTTTGATGATAATGACTAAGAAACCAGAAGTAATAGAGCAAGCTACAAGATTGTTATTTGTTTGTAAGTTTCTAGAAAGAATTGGAGATCATACTACTAATATATGTGAATGGACAATTTATCTTCTAAGTGGTAAGAAAATTGATTTAAATGAATAAAAACGAGATGGCATATGAAGAACATTCCAAAATAGCAATTATTTATGCACAAAGAGTATTTTAACCAATTTGTAATATTTAATTTATATTATTGTAACTTTTAGAATATTTAAACCTATTATAATTAAGTTACTAATAATCATATTAAAATAGGTAATAAATTTCACAATTACCTCCTAAAGATTAGAGAAAAATGCTTATTATCCTTAAGCATTTTTCTTTTGCAAAAAATCGTATATTTCATTTTAAGCTATTTATAATTGTTATTATACTATAAAATTTTTTCTATAAATTGTTCATTAAGTAAAGAGATATTCAACTTGATAATACCCTTATTCATTTACATTGACTATTGAATATAATTGATATATTATAACATAATAGCAGATATAATATGTTTTTTGAAGATAATTAATATTAATTTTATCATTGATAGAATTTAGTAACTTATAGAAGTAGCTTATAAAATATAAAGTTAAAATTAAATATAATAAATAATTGTTAGCAGTTTTATGAAAGCAATAATAATTGTATTTTAATTATTTTAAAAATAAGTCAATATAAAATTTATATAATACTAATTTTCAAAATTCAAATACTACTATTATTCTAAAATATAGTATAAAAACTAATAGAACAGGAGGAAGAAATGTGAAAAATTTAGTATCAAAGGTTCTTCCTAATAGCATAGCAGAAGAAGTGGAAATTGAATCAGGCGATAAACTTGTCAGCATTAACGGTAATAATGTTAAGGATATTATAGATTATAAATTCTTAATCACCGATGAGTATTTAGAGCTAGAAGTTGAAAAACCTAATGGTGAGATATGGGAAATAGAAATAGAAAAGGATTATGATGAAGATTTAGGTATAATATTTAAAGAAGCTATATTAGATAGGCCTATGAGCTGTCATAATAAATGTGTATTTTGCTTTATTGATCAATTACCAACCGGTATGAGGCAAACTTTATACTTTAAGGATGATGATTCAAGATTATCTTTTTTACAAGGAAATTTCCTAACTTTAACTAATATGAAGGAAGAGGATATTGAAAGAATAATAAAATATAGAATTAGTCCTATAAACGTATCTGTACATACTACAAATCCTGAACTGAGGATAAAGATGTTAAATAATAGATTTGCTGGCAACATATATGATATACTAAAAAGGCTAGCGGAGGCAGACATAAAGGTAAATACTCAAGTAGTTTGTTGTCCCGGCATAAATGATGGAGAAGAACTTATAAGAACTATCGAGGATTTGTATGTCCTTTACCCAAGTGTGGAAAATTTAGCAGTAGTCCCACTAGGAATAACTAAATTTAGGGCTAATCTACCACATTTAAAACTATTCACTAAGGAGAAATCTAAGGAACTTATAGAAAGTGTTAAAATCCTTCAAGACAAATATGTAAAAGAAAATGGAACTCCTTTTGTAAGATTATCTGATGAGTTTTATGTAATGGCTGGAAGTGAACCTCCAACGGAAGAACATTATGGGGGATATGAACAGTTAGAAGATGGAATCGGAATGATAAGAATATTAAAAAATACTATAAAAGAGCAAGTAGAATATTTAAATAAAAAGGCTAAAGGCAACTTTACTATAATTACAGGGGCTTCTGCTAAAACTGTTTTAGAGGAAGTTGCTAATAGTATAATGAAAGTAAATTCCAACATTAAAATTAATGTAATAGCAGTAGAAAATAAATTTTTTGGTACCACAATAACTGTAGCAGGACTTTTAACTGGTATAGATATAATCAATACTGCTAAGGAAGAAACCCTAGGAGATTATATTATAATTCCAAATAATATGCTGAAAAAAGGATATGAGCTTGGAGAAGAGGTAGAGGGATTATTACTAGATGATTATACTGTAAGAGATTTGGAGAAGATACTAAATAAGAAATTCTTAGTGTGTGATTATGCTGGAGATGATCTAATCAATATACTAAACAAACATTTAGAGGAGGAGTAAAATGGGAAAGCCAATAGTTGCAATAGTTGGAAGACCTAATGTTGGTAAATCCACATTATTTAATAAATTAGCTGGAAAGAGAATAGCTATAGTTGAAGATACACCAGGAGTAACGAGAGATAGAATATATGCTGAAGCTGAGTGGCTTAGACATAATTTTACAATAATTGATACTGGTGGTATTGAGCCGGAAAATGAAGATATTATTATGGCACAGATGAGAAGACAAGCGAACATGGCTATAGAAACAGCAGATGTTATTGTCTTTATAGTTGATGGAAAAGCTGGGCTTCATCCTTCAGATCATGAAGTGGCTCAAATGCTTAGAAAGTCTAAAAAACCAATAGTATTAGTTGTTAATAAAATCGATAGAATAGAACTAGAAGATAATGCTTTTGAGTTTTATAATTTAGGTATAGGAAATCCTATAGCAATATCTGCATCTCAAGGGTTAGGTCTTGGAGATATGCTTGATGAAGTTGTTGCTCATTTTAATGAGGATGAGTTATCAGAGGAAGAAGAAGAGTACATAAAAATTGCTATGATTGGAAAACCAAATGTAGGAAAATCATCTCTTATAAATAAAATTTTAGGAGAAGAGAGAAACATTGTAAGTAATATTCCAGGAACAACAAGAGATGCTATAGATAGCAAAATAGAGACAGAAGAAGGTAAATTTACATTAATAGATACAGCAGGGCTTAGAAGGAAGAGTAAAGTTAAAGAAGAAATAGAACGATATAGCGTAGTTAGAACATTGGCTGCTATTGAAAGAGCAGACATATGCATTCTCATGATTGATGCTACTGAGGGTTTAAGTGACCAAGATGAAAAGATTGTAGGATATGCTCACGAGTTAAATAAAGCAATTATGGTTGTTGTTAATAAGTGGGACTTAATAGAGAAAGATGATAAGACTATGAGAAACTTCCAAATGGATATTGCTAAAGGCTTATCATTTATGTCTTATGCATCATACTTATTTATTTCAGCTAAAACTGGTCAAAGGGTAAATAGAGTTCTTCAGATGGCTAGAGAATGTTATGATAACTATAATAAGAGAGTAGCTACAGGAGTGCTAAATGATGTAATAAGTAGAGCAGTACTTATGAAAGAACCACCAGTAGTAGCACTTAAAAGATTAAAAATATTTTATGTAACACAAGTAAATACAAAACCACCGACTTTTATATTTTTTGTTAATGACCCTAGTTTACTACATTTCTCTTATGAGAGATATTTAGAAAATCAATTGAGAGAAAGCTTTGACTTTAAAGGAACAGGTATTAAACTAATATTTAGAGAAAGAAAAGAATAAAAGGGCTTTGGGGAGATGATTTAAGGTTATGTTAAAGGTTACATTTTTAGGCGGAGGAAGCTTTGGCACTGCCTTAGGGGTTATGTTATCCAAGAAAGGAATAGAGGTTTCTATTTGGGCAAATGATAGAGCTATAGTTGAGGATATAAATGTAAAAAGGGAGAATATAAAATATTTACCAAAGGTGGCAATACCTTCAAATATAACTGCTTATTCAGATATGGAGAAGGCAGTAAAGGATAGCAACATAGTTGTGTTAGCTGTACCATCTCATGCTATAAGAGAAGTTAGTAAAAAACTATCACAATATATTAGCAGTTCTCAAATTGTAGCTACTGTTGCTAAGGGAATAGAAGGTGGAACTTTAAAAAGAATGTCAGAGATAATAGAAGAAGAAATAAATGATATACCTGTAGTTGTAATTTCAGGTCCAAGTCATGCAGAAGAAGTAGCACAAGATATACCGACTACCATAGTTGTTTCCTCAAAGAATATGGAAGCAGCAAGTAAGGTACAGGATATATTTATGTCAAATAAATTTAGAGTTTACACAAATGATGATTTAATAGGAGTAGAAATTGGTGGAGCTTGTAAAAACATTATAGCATTAGCAGCAGGGATATCTGATGGAATTGGCTATGGTGATAACACAAAAGCTGCATTAATGACAAGAGGTATGAGTGAAATAATTAAGATAGGTATGAAGTTAGGCGGAAGAGCAGAAACTTTTTATGGACTTACAGGAATGGGAGATCTTATAGTAACTTGTACTAGTATCCATAGTAGGAATAGAAGAGCGGGAATACTAATAGGAAAAGGCATGACTAGAGAAGAAGCTACAAAAGAAGTAGGTATGGTAGTTGAAGGAATAAAAGCTTGCAAAGCCTTCTATGAATTAAAGGAAAGAGAGCAAATATCTATGCCTATAACAGACACCTTATATAAGGTTTTATTTGAAGATAAAGATCCTAAATATGGAGTTTATGAGTTAATGTCAAGAAACAAAAAAGATGAGCATAATTTTATGTCATAAAGAATATGTAAAGAAAGAAGAGTTATCTTCTTTCTTTTTTTAGTTCCTCATTTTATAGTAATATAAATTTTAATAGTTTAATAGCGCAATTATATAAATAGAAAAATTAAATTTAAAAGCAGTACATCTATATATTAATGAAGGAAAATAAGAAGATTTTTATATAGAAAATTAAAATATTGTATAAACTAAACTTATAATTAATAAATCCACACCTTAAGAGTTCCCTAAATATTCAATAAAAAATTGGTATATTTAAAAGTTTTTTTCAATATATATATAGTGTTAATATTTAGTTACGGGAGGGTGGAACTTGGAAAACTTTGATATATACAAAGATATTGCTGAAAGGACTCAAGGGGACATATATGTAGGGGTAGTCGGCCCAGTAAGAACAGGAAAGTCAACCTTCATAAAAAGATTTATGGAGATGATGGTAATACCTAACATAGATAATGTCCACAAAAAAGAAAGAGCTAAAGATGAACTTCCACAAAGCGGTTCTGGCAAATCAATTCATACAACAGAACCCAAATTTGTGCCTAATGAAGCGGTAGAGGTTAAACTTGAAAATGGCACTAAGTTTAAGGTTAGAATGGTGGACTGTGTTGGATATATAGTTAAAAATTCTTTAGGATATAATGAAGAAAATGCACCTAAGATGGTAACCACACCTTGGTATGATTATGAAATACCTTTTGAAGAAGCAGCGGAAATTGGAACTAAAAAGGTTATAAATGAACATTCTACTATTGGGATATTAGTAACTACTGATGGAACAGTAACAGGTCTAGAGAGAGGCGATTATGTTGAGGCAGAAGAAAGAGTTGTAGAGGAATTAAAAAGAATAAATAAACCATTTATAATGTTATGTAACTGTAAAGACATAAAATCTCCAGAAAGCATGGAACTTCAAAGAGAGTTAGAAGAAAAATATGATGTTCCGGTACAATTAGTTAATGTAATGGAAATGAATGAGCAAGATGTATCAGACATATTTAGTAATGTACTTAAAGAGTTCCCAGTTAAGGAAATCAACATAGATATGCCAGAGTGGATAGAGACCCTTAACGGTAAACATTGGTTAAAGGTTAATTTTATGACCATACTTAGAGGAATGTGCAAGGATATATTTAAGGTAAGAGACATTAAAAGGGCTTTAGAATGTTTTGAGGGAGTAGAATTTTTATCAGGAATAAACGTTAAAGAAATGAATATGGGTGATGGGACTGCCCAAGTCAATATAATTCCTAAGCAAGAATTGTTTTATAGAATTCTTGGTGAAGTATGTAATACTGAAATTAACAGTGAAAGTGATTTACTGAAGATGATGGAAAGTTTTTATAGGGCTAAGGTAGAGTATGATAAGATTGCAGATGCATTAATAGATGTAAATAATACAGGATATGGATTAGTTGCACCTCAATTGTCAGAAATGAAATTAGAAGTACCTGAACTTATTAATAGTGGAAGCAAAAAAGGTGTTAGACTTAAAGCATCCGCTCCATCACTTCATATAATTAGAGCAGATATAGAAACAGAAGTCCCTATTATGGGAAGTGAAAAGCAAAGTGAAGAGTTTTACAAATCAATTCTTGATCAATTTGAAAATGATCCATCACAAATTTGGCAAAGTAATATGTTTGGTAAACCGCTTGAGGTTTTGGTTAAGGAAGGACTTCAAAGTAAACTTTATAAAATGCCAGAAGATGTTCAACATAAGCTTCAAAGAACCCTTCAAAAAATCATTAATGAAGGTAGTGGCGGATTAATTTGTATAATTTTATAGTACATGTTTTATTAGTCTAAATAATAGCTATGAGTTGAAAATTGACTCGTAGCTATTATTTTTTAAAAAATGTAAAATAAGTTAAGTTATGTAAAGTATGTTTATTCTTAATATATTTCTTAAAGTCTATTCTAAAAACTTCAAAGACTTTAATGTGTCAATTACAATTTTTTATTATTCATTCTTAATTTTTAATCCATAAATAAAAATTTTTGCTATAAAAATTAAAATGTTATATACCTTTAATTAATAAGCTAATAAATCAATATAAAACTTATTATCTAAAACATTATTTTATGAAAGCAACTACATATTAATTTATAAATACCAAAAATAAAAATAACTACATAAATTAATAAAAACCTTATAGGATAAGAGGGTTTCTTAATGCAGATAATAAGATTATAAAAGAAAATTATTATCTAAGGAGGAGAAGTTCTATGGAAAGCATAAATCAAATGATTGAAGATGGGTACAAAATTATAAAATTTAAAAGAGATGTTGATTTAATTTCTGGAAGCGAAATAGGTGAAATAGAAATGAAAGCCTTAGATGGTAAATTATCCGTTGTCACTATAGATGACAATGGAGCGGATGATATAGAAAAAATAATGTTTAAATATTTAAGAAACGATTAGTATAATTTGTGAGAGTAGTTTATTGTAAAATTATAAAAATAATTTTGCAATATAAATGCTCTCTTTTTTTGTTATTAAAGGAAGAATCCTATATATAAAGAATTTATTAATGGAAATTATTTTATTGTTTTACATATAATGTTTTTGATTTTGCGAAATTGTTTGGTTTTAAATTTAAAGGGTTTAAATATTTTAAATATGTTGTAAAATATTTATGAAATAATAATCCAATAAATTTAAATAAGAAAACTTTTACATATCTATATTTGATCAATTTAGGAGGTACTTATAATGAAAAAAGTAGTTGTTATTTTCAATGGTGGTACAATATCAATGAAGGTTGACCCAAGAATACAAGCGGCGGTTCCAACTTTAAGCGGAGAAGAAATAATGTCCATGGTAACAGGAATAGAATCCTATGCAAAGGTGGAATCCTATAATTTTTCAAGCTTACCAAGTCCTCATGTTACACCAGATCTTATGCTCGAACTTTCAAAATATGTTAAATCATTTTTGGAAAAAGAAGATGTAGATGGAGTGGTTGTTACCCATGGCACGGATACTTTAGAGGAGACAGCATATTTTTTAAATCTAACAATTAAAAGTGAAAAACCAATAGTAGTTACAGGTTCTATGAGAAATAGTTCTGAACTAGGATATGATGGACCATCAAATTTGGCAGCAGCAATATGTACGGCAACTTCAGAGGAAGCTAGGGGGAGAGGAGTATTAGTATGTTTAAATAACGAATTAAATGCTGCAAGTGAAGTTACAAAATCACATTCAATGCATTTAAACACTTTTCAAAGCCCTGAGTTTGGACCAATAGGCATTGTTGATGATAATAAGGCGATTTTTTATAGAGAAAGCTTAAATCATGAATATATACCTACAGATAAAATAGAAACTAAAGTAGATTTAATAAAAGCTTGTGCAGGTATAGATGGAAAGCTTGTAGATTATTGTGTAGAAAGTGGTGCAAAAGGTTTAGTAATAGAAGCTATGGGAAGAGGCAATATTCCACCTCAGATGGCTGCTTCTGTTAAAAAAGCTGTAAAAAAAGGAATACCAGTAGTTTTAGTTTCGAGATGTTATAAAGGAAGGGTTTTAGATAGTTATGGATATGAAGGTGGAGGAAAAGATCTAAGAACTGGCGGAGTTATATTTGCAGATAGTTTACCAGGACAAAAAGCTAGAATAAAGCTTATAGTAGCACTAGGAAAAACAAATGATATGAATGAAATAAGAGAAATCTTTGAGGAAGGACACTATAAATACGAATAAAGTAAATATAATTTGATAAAATGTACGCAAAAACTGTTGACATAGTAAAAATATGTTGGTAATATTTATTTGTACGAATAATGGATTGAAAAACATTATTATAATTCACATTTGTACGAATGATATATGTCAATGTGTGTAATTTTTATTGTGATAGTTGTGTACAGCATATAAAAATTAACCACTAGTATATATCCTGGTGGTTAATTTTTATTTGTAATAAGTTAATAAAAGTAAACTATTAACTATAAAAATTAGGAATTTGGGAAAACTTTAATAGAAAGGTAGATTATTAAGTTTATTATAATGATATTTTCTTAATTTTAAATTATGAATTAAAAAATTGTGATTTTGTCATGTTTTGTTATTATAAATAAAAAACTAAGGAGGCTACAATGGAAAAATATTTTAAATTAACGGAGAACGGCACTGATGTTAAACGTGAAGTTATAGGTGGTATAACCACATTCTTAACAATGGCTTATATTATAGCAGTAAATGCAGATATCCTAGGCACAGAGGGTGTAGGGATGCCAGCAGGAGCAATTGTTACAGCAACTTGTTTAACAGCAGGATTAACTACTATATTTATGGGGTTATATGCAAACTTACCCTTTGCTTTAGCGTCAGGAATGGGACTAAATGCCTTTTTTGCTTTTTCTGTGGTTTTGGGAATGAAGGTTCCTTGGCAAGTGGCATTAACAGCAGTATTTGTAGAAGGTATAATATTTATAGTACTATCATTAACCAATGTGAGAGAAATGGTTGTTAATGCGATACCAACGAATTTGAAATATGCGGTAACTGCAGGTATAGGATTGTTTATAGCTTTTATAGGATTTAGTAATGCAGGAATAGTTGTTTCAAGTGAAGCAACAAAACTAGCAATGGGAAATTTGACAAGTCCAACAGTTATAATTGCAACAATAGGAATATTACTTACAGTTGTTTTATCTAAGAAAAATGTAAAAGGTGCTATACTTTGGGGAATATTAGGAAGTTCAATAGTAGCATGGATCTACGCGTACATATCACCAGAAGCAGCAAGTCATATGATATTTATGCCTAATGGTATATTTAAATATGAATCTTTAAAACCTATAGCTTTTAAATTAGATTTTTCATATTTATTAGATCCGTCAAAAATAGCATCATTCATGACAATAGTATTTACATTTTTATTTGTAGATTTCTTTGATACTGTGGGAACTTTAGTAGGTGTAGCATCTAAAGTTGGAATGGTCGACGAAGAAGGAAGAGTTAAAAATGCAGGAAAAGCACTATTAGTAGATGCTATTGGAACAACATTAGGTGCAGTAGCAGGAACTTCAACAGTTACAACTTACGTTGAAAGTTCAGCAGGGGTTGCAGTAGGTGCAAGAACGGGACTAGCTTCAGTAGTAACAGGAATATTATTTTTAATAGCATTATTTTTCTCACCAATATTTGTGTCAATACCAGGTTGTGCAACAGCACCAGCACTTATTATAGTTGGATTTTATATGATTGATAGTATAAGAAAAATTGACTTTTCTGATTATACAGAAGGAGTCCCAGCTTTCTTTACACTAGCTTTAATGCCATTAACTTATAGCATAGGAGATGGATTAACAATAGGTGTAATATCTTATGCAGCAATTAATTTATTAAATAATATCTTTGGAAAAGAGAAAAAGAAAGTTTCTATGGTAATGTATATATTAGCAGCAATTTTTATAATAAAGATAATAGTTGCTTCACTAGCTGCTTCACATTAATAAAAAATACTCCTTGGATAAAGTATTTCAAGGAGTATTTTTTTTATGCACAATGCATAATTAAGGGTGAAATTATTTTTAACTAGCAATGAAGTTGCTAGTTTTATGGCGAACACTGTTCGCCGCTGCAAAATCAATTTAAAATTTCTCGGTGGCAACTGAGAAATACCCATAATTGTGAACTATGCATTGTGAATTGAATAAAATTTCTATTTAATGGAACCTTTCATATAAGTTATGAATAGCATAATTTATAACATAAAAGATAGGGTGATTAAATATGAAGATAAACAATAGAATAAGCAATTTACAACAGTATCATTTTAAAATACTTGATGAAATTAAGAAAAAGAGAAAAGAAGATGGTAAAGTGGTTGTAGATTTGAGTATTGGTGATCCAGATTTAGGTGTTCATCCAAATATATTAAAGGCACTGGTTGATGGATTTAATATTGAGGGCTTTAATAAATATCCGCCCTATGATGGCACTTTAGAGCTTAAAAAAGAAGTTATTAGGCACTATAAAGATACTTTTAATGTAGAACTAACCCTAGATGAGGTTATTATTTTAATTGGCTCTAAGGAGGGAATAAGCAGTATTATACCAGCAGTTTGTGATATTGGGGATATTGTTTTAGTGCCAGAGCCTGGTTATCCTGTTTATTCAATAGCTTCAAATTTATGGGGCTGTATACCTCATACCATTCCTCTAAAGGAAAATAAGAGGTACTTAATGGAACTTAAAGAAATTCCAGAAAATATTTCTAGTAAAGCTAAGTTGTTTTTCATCAACTATCCTAATAATCCCACAGGAGCAACTGGGAATGGAGAATTCTTTAAAGAAATTATTGCATATTGTAGTGAAAAAAATATAATACTATGCAATGATGCGGCATATAATGAAATAATTCCCTTGGAGGAAAAACCTATAAGTATACTTCAATTCGATGAAGAAAAAAAATCCATTGAATTTGGAAGTTTTTCTAAATTGTATAATATGACAGGATTTAGAATAGGTTATGCTGTAGGGGCGAGTGAAGTAATAAATGCACTGTCTAAAATTAAAAGTAATTTAGATTCTGGTCAATTTATTCCAATACAAAAAGCTGCACATGCTTCTTTAAAATTAGATGAGGAATATAAGAATAACATTAAAAGAACCTATGCTACAAGAAGAAGTGAAGTAGAGAAAATATTAAAGGAAAAGAATATTAAATTTTTCAGTACTAATGCAACTTTTTATATTTGGTGTAGAACTCCTAAAGATTATACTACCTATGAGTTTTGCTCAGAGCTTATAGATAAGCATGGAATTGTTGTAACACCAGGGTCAGTATTTGGAGATTTAGGATACGACTACTTTAGGATATCTTTAACTAATGACATAGAAACTACAAAAAATGCACTTTTAATGCTTGACAAATATAATTAAAAGTTATAAAAATGATTATATGTCTATAATTAAAATAATTAGTAATAGAGGCAATGTTGCCTCTATTATTATTGAATAAATTTGTTTTTCTTTAAATATCTAAGAAATATTCCAATTTACTAATTAATACTTACACATTTAGCTTGAAATTGATGTTGTAAGTTTTGTATAATAGGTATTAAAGAATTTACAAAGAAGTCGGAAGGATGCGTTTTTTATGATTAAAAGCATGACGGGCTTTGGGCGTGGAAGTGGCAGTGATGGCCACTCAAATTTTATTGTAGAAATAAAGAGTGTTAATCACAGATACTTTGAACTAAATGTAAGGATGCCTAGAGCGTTAATTTCATTGGAAGACAACATTAGAAAGGTTGTTAGTGAAAAAATTAAAAGAGGTAAGATTGATATATTTATAACACAAAATTATCATGATAAAGAAAATGTAGAGGCAGTTTTAAATGAAGAGCTTGTTAAAAGTTATATGGACTGCCTTAAAACAATTCAGTCTATGTATGAATTAAGGGATGATATTTCAATAACAAATCTAGCTAGATTTCCTGAGGTTATCAATTTAAAACAAAAAGAAGAAAATTTAGAAGAAGCTTGGAAAGAGCTTCAGGTATCCTTAGATGAAGCATTAACTTCATTAGTACATATGAGAGAAATTGAAGGTATAAAATTAAATCAAGATATTAGTCATAGATGTGATTTAGTTAAAAAATTTACCAATATGATTAGCGAAAGAGTACCAATGGTATCCATAGAGTACAGAGATAAATTAACTAAAAAAGTTAAGGAGCTTTTAGAAGAATCTCAATTAGATGAAAATAGAATTGTTATGGAAGTAGTACTCTTAGCTGACAAAACAGGAATAGATGAAGAAATTGTGCGACTAAATAGTCATATTTTCCAAGTTAAGGAAACATTGCAGTTGGAGGAACCTGTTGGAAGAAAATTAGATTTTATAGTTCAAGAGATGAATAGAGAAAGTAATACTATAGCATCTAAAGTTAATGATTTAGACATTACTAATTTAGCTGTGAATATTAAAAGTGAAATTGAGAAGATAAGAGAGCAAGTTCAAAATGTAGAATAATAGGAGGTAACTAATGGGTATAAAATTAATAAACATAGGATTTGGAAATATAGTTTCTGCCAATAGATTGGTTGCTATAGTAAGTCCAGAATCAGCACCAATTAAAAGAATAATTCAAGAAGCAAGGGATAGAGGTATGCTTATTGATGCTACATATGGCAGAAGGACTAGAGCAGTAATCATAACAGACAGTGACCATGTAATCTTATCAGCAGTACAACCAGAAACTGTTGCACATAGATTATCTTCTAAAGAAGATGAACATATAGAAGAGGTCGATGAATAAAATGAGAGTTAAAGGTCAATTATTAGTTATATCTGGTCCTTCAGGAGCAGGAAAAGGTACTGTATGTAAGTCACTGTTGGAAAAAAATGATATATGGATATCAGTATCAGCTACAACTAGAAAACCGAGAAATGGAGAAATAGATGGAGTAAACTATTTTTTTATAGATAAAGATGAGTTTTTAGCAAAAATAGATAGCAATGATTTTTTAGAATATGCAGAAGTCTATGGGAATTATTATGGTACTCCAAAATCTAAGGTTTTTGAAGTGTTGGAAAGTGGAAAAGATGTAATACTAGAAATTGATATTCAAGGCGCATTAAAAATAAAATCTGCTTATCCAGATGGAGTGTTTATATTTATACTGCCTCCGTCAATGGAAGAATTAAGATATAGAATTACCAATAGAGGTAGTGAAACACCAGAATCTTTAAAGACTCGATTAAATTCTGCTTATGAGGAAATTTCTTTTGCCTCAAAGTATGACTATGCAGTAATTAATGATGAAGTTAACGAAGCAGTTAAGAAAATTGAGAGCATAATAACTGCTGAAAAATGTAGAGTATATAAAATAAAAGATGAAATATTAGGGAGGTTCTAATACATGAACAATTCAATGATTAACCCATCAATAGTAGATTTATTAAAAAAAGTTGATAATAGGTACTCGCTAGTAGTTGCAGCTTCTAAAAGAGCAAGACAATTAATAGAGGGCAAGGAACCATTAATAAATGTAGATTCAACTAAACCTGTTACAATTGCTATTAATGAAATAAATGAGGGAGCAATTGAAACTGAAACTACGAAAGAAGGATTAAAGTAAAATGCTAAAAGGAAAAACAGTTGTTATAGGGGTTAGTGGCGGAATAGCTGTTTATAAAGCTTTAGATGTTATAAGTAAATTAAGAAAAAAGGACATTAATGTTCATGTTATAATGACTAAATCAGCTACAGAGTTTGTAACACCACTTACCTTTCAGTCATTAAGTCAAAATATGGTTATAACAGATATGTTTGCAGAGCCAAAGGCTTGGGAAATTCAACATATTTCTTTAGCTAAAAAAGCAGACCTTGTAGTGGTTGTGCCTGCAACTGCTAATATTATTGGAAAAGTTGCTAATGGTATAGCAGATGATATGCTTTCAACTACAATAATGGCTACAAAAGCACCGGTTATTTTTGCACCAGCCATGAATACTAATATGTATAATAACCCTATAGTGCAAGATAATATGAATAGGCTAAAATCCTTTGGATACGAATTTATATCTCCAGCTAGTGGAAGATTGGCATGTGGAGATATTGGAGATGGAAAACTTCAGGATACAGATTTAATAGCAGAAACTATTATTAGTAAACTTTATGAGAAAAAGGATTTAAAAGGGAAAAAAGTTTTAGTTACAGCAGGGCCAACCATATCACCAATTGATCCTGTAAGGTATGTTACTAATGGCTCTAGTGGTAAAATGGGATATGCCATCGCAGAAGAAGCTAGAGATAGAGGTGCGGAGGTTACATTGATAAGTGGACCTTCTAGCTTAAAAATACCCTTTGGAATAAAATTCATTAGAGTTACAACTAATGGAGAAATGTATGATGAAGCAGTAAATCACTTTAAAAACTGTGACATAGCTATAAAGTCTGCAGCAGTTGCAGATTATAAAATTAAAAACTATTCTAATACAAAGATTAAAAAGGGTGATGGTAATCTAGTGTTAGAATTTGAAAGAGACAATGATATACTAAAAAAACTTGGAGAATTAAAAGAACATCAAATTTTGGTGGGATTTGCTGCTGAAAGCAATGATGTAATAAAAAATGCTACAGGTAAATTAGAAAAGAAAAATCTCGATTATATTGTTGCAAATGATATTAATGACAGCTTTGGTAAGGACAGTAACAAGGTAACTATTATTAAGAGGGATAAAACTTCTATTGCATTAGGTGCTATGAGTAAAAGAGAAGTAGCAGCGGAATTATTTAATATTATTACAGAGAATGATTTATAAAAAGCGACTTTGTCGCTTTTTATTTTTAAAAATGAAGAAATTTTTATTCAGAGGTTTAAGGTACTAAAAAAACAATAAAATAGTATTTTAACTATTTTGTATCACGTTATGATATTAGATGCAAAATATGCTTACATCTTTGATTGTTTATTTTATTTCATATGCTTAAAATGATATAATATTTAAAGTTAGTTTTAAAGGAGGGATACTATGAATGATTTTGCAGGAATTATTGTTAATAATGAGGCAATAAAAGTTGATAAAATATTTACATATAAAATTCCTAATAGCTTAAAGGATAAGCTATCTTTAGGACATAGAGTAAAGGTTCCCTTCGGATTAGGAAATAAATTTATTGATGGATTTGTAATGAAACTTTATACAAGTGATGATTTACAAGAAGAAAATTTTTCTAAAATGAAAACAATAAAAGAAATCTGTGATGATTTCCTAGTAATAAGAGAAGAAGATATAGAGCTAATTGAAACAATGAGAAAAAAATATCTTTGTACTTATTTAGAATGCATAAAAGTAATAATACCTAATGGTATTACCAAAGGAATGAAGTTTAAGACTAAAACTGTAATTTCGTTAGGGAAACCTTTGGAAGAAAAATATTTGAAAGAAAATTATATAAATATCTATAGTTTTATAAAAGAGAGCAATGGAATATATAATAAAGCAGAGCTTACAAAGGAAATGGGATTTTCGTTATCTTCTATAAATACATTAATTAAATATGGATTTTTGATAGCAGAGGAAAGTATAGTTTATAGATATAATGATAAGCTCTATAAAAACTATGATAAGAAAATATTAAATGATGTTCAAAGAAGAGCTGTAGATACAATATTAAATTCTAAAAATAATAAATTTTTACTTCATGGAGTTACAGGTAGTGGAAAAACAGAAATTTATATGAATTTAGTTAGTAATATGATGGATAGTGGAAAAGATTCTATAATTTTAATTCCTGAAATTTCTTTAACTCCACAGATGGTAGAACGTTTTAAAGGACGTTTTGGAAAAGATGTAGCTATATTTCATAGTAAATTAAGTGATGGAGAGAAATTTGATGAATGGATGAGGGTAAAAAGTGGAAAAGTAAAGGTAGCAATAGGTGCTAGATCAGCGATTTTTTTACCTTTTAAAAACTTAGGTCTCATTGTTATTGATGAAGAGCATGAGGGAAGCTATAAGTCCGATAGTGATCCTAAATATATAGCTAAAGAAATTGGAGAATTAAAATGTACAATAGAAAATTGCAAATTAGTTTTAGGTTCTGCTACACCTTCCATAGAAAGCTATTATAAGGCACAGGAAGGAATATATGAACTTATAACCATTGATGAAAGAGCAGATAATGCAAAGCTGCCTAAGATTTATCTTTCTGATATGAGGGAAGAACTTATAAATAATAATAAAACCATTTTTAGCGAAGTGCTTTATGAAAATATAGGTAAAGCCTTAGAAAACAAGGATCAAATATTATTATTTTTAAATAGAAGGGGATATTCTACTTTTGTATCTTGCAGATCTTGTGGATATGTGTTTAAATGTCACAATTGTGACATATCTTTAACTTATCATAATTCTTATGAAGCATTAAGTTGTCATTATTGTGGTGCTAAGGTTCCACAGGTAAAAACTTGCCCTAAATGTAAAAGTAAATACGTAAAATATTTTGGTATAGGTACAGAACAATTAGAAGCTCAAGTTAAAAAGGCTTTTCCAATGGCTAAAACCTTGAGAATGGATTTTGATACTACAAGACAAAAGGATTCCTATGAAAATATATATAAGTCTTTTAAAAATGGTGAAGCAGATATACTGATAGGAACTCAAATGATAGCAAAGGGTTTAGATTTTCCAAATGTGACTTTAGTTGGAATTATTGCAGCTGACCTGTCTTTAAACCTGCCAGATTATCGAGCTAATGAAAGAACATTTCAACTTATAACCCAGGTATCAGGAAGAGCAGGGAGAGGAAAAAAAGAAGGAAAAGTAGTAGTTCAAACTTATAACCCTGACAATCTAAGCATAAAATGTTCTGTAGAGAATAATTATAAAGGCTTTTATAATGAAGAAATTAAGCTTAGGGAGATTCTTAAATATCCTCCTTTTACTAAAATTATGTGTATAAATCTTAGTAGTAAGAAGGAAGAACTATTAATAAAAAATATACAAAATATATGTGATAAATTAAGGTTTCACCTAGAAAAAAATGATAAAATTGAAATATTAGGACCTTGTCCTTGTGGTATTTCAAAGATAAAAAATGCTTATAGATGGCAAATTGTAATCAAAGGAAATTTTAGTGAAGATTTAGCTCTTGGAATTAAAAATTTTATTTATGAAGAATTAAGTAATGTTTATAATGACATAAGAGTAAGTATAGATGTAAATCCAAATAATATGCTATAAAGGAGAGAAAAGATGGCTATAAGAAATATTAGAACTAAAGAAGATGAAATCTTAAGAAAAAAAAGCAAAGTCGTAACCAATATAGATGAAAGACTTTTAACTTTAATCAATGATATGAAAGAAACTATGTATGCTTCTAATGGTGTTGGACTTGCAGCACCACAGGTAGGAATATTAAAAAGAGTAGTGGTTGTAGATATAGGAGAGGGTCCTATAGTTTTAATAAATCCTGAAATAATTGAAAAAAGAGGGGAAGTTACAGATATAGAAGGATGCTTAAGTGTTCCAGGGGAACAAGGCGAGGTTAAAAGACCTAAATATGTTAAGGTTAAAGCAATGAATGAAAAAGGTGAAGAGATATTGTTAGAAGGTGAAAATTTTCTTGCTAGGGCCTTTTGCCATGAAATTGATCATTTAGATGGAATACTTTATATAGATAAAATTGTAAAGGAACAGGAGGCATAATATGAAAATAGTATTTATGGGAACTCCAGACTTCTCAGTACCATCTCTAAAGGCACTAATTGATGAATTTGAAGTTATGGCTGTATTTACTCAACCAGATAGACCAAAAGGAAGAGGGAAGGCATTAGCAATGTCTCCAGTTAAGGAAGTAGCATTAGAGCATAATATTCCAGTTTATCAGCCAGAAAATTTAAGAAAAGAACCAGAAATGATAGATATGCTTAAGAAAATGGAGCCAGATTTTATAATTGTAGTTGCTTTTGGGCAAATACTTTCAAAGGAAGTTTTAGAGATTGCTAAATACGGATGTATAAATCTTCATGCTTCATTACTTCCTAAATTTAGAGGTGCAGCACCTATAAATTATGCAATCATGGCAGGTGAAAAAAAATCTGGAAATACTACTATGCTTATGGATGTAGGATTAGATACAGGAGATATGCTTTTAAAAAATGAAGTGGAGATTGATGAAGATATGACTTTTGGACAGCTTCATGATGTTTTAATGGAAAGTGGAAGTTCTCTACTCGTAGAAACTATAAAAAAGTTATCAAAGGGAGAAATTGCGGGAGAAAAGCAAGAGGATTCAAAAAGTTGTTATGCTCATAAGTTAAGTAGAGAAATGGCTAATATTGACTGGAATAAATCCTCAGTAGAAATACATAATTTTGTAAGAGGATTAAATCCTTTTCCAATAGCCTACACTTTTTATGAAGATAAGATGATGAAAGTAATATCTACTAAACTACTACAAGAAGAAAGTAGCAAAAAACCAGGAACAATTTTAAAGGTAAATAATGAAGGAATTAGAGTAGCAACAAAAGATAAAGTTATATTAATAACGAAAATACAATTTCCCAATAAAAAGCCATTAGAAGTATCTGAGTATATTAAAGGAAATAAAATTGAAGAAAACATAGAGTTAAGAAATGAAAATAAAGAATAAGAATTAAAACTAGAATAATAATTATTTATAAATCTTTAGTATTAATACTTAATTCTCAATTAGGGCATCTTAAATAAAGTATGCTAAATATTACAAGTTTTAAAAAAGACAACTAAACTAAAATAAGGAGGTTTTATTATGTTCGGTTATTATTATGATCCTACTATGTTGATTTTGATTCCAGCGTTAATAATTGCTATGTGGGCACAATTTAATATTAAATCTACTTTCAACAAATACTCTAAAATTTATAGCTCTATGGGATATAGAGGTAAGGATGTAGCAAGAATCATTTTAGATGCTCATGGATTATTTGACATTCCAATTGAGATGGTGAGGGGGAAATTAACTGACCATTATGATCCTGAAAAGAAAGTAGTTAGACTATCTCAGGAAGTTTATGAAGGAACTTCGCTAGCATCTATAGGAGTGGCAGCACATGAAATAGGTCACGCCATTCAACATAAAGAAAACTACGGACCTATAAGATTAAGAACAGCTCTAGTGCCAATAGCTAGTTTAGGTTCTAATGCTTCTTGGATATTATTCTTTATGGGAATAATTTTTAGTATCAAGCCTCTAATTACAGCAGGCATAGTATTATTCTCAGCAGTAGTTTTATTCCAAGTGGTGACATTACCAGTAGAATTTAACGCTTCAAATAGAGCAATTGCAGTGTTACAATCTAAGGGAATTTTAGTAGGTGATGAAATTACTGGAGCAAGAAAGGTTTTAAATGCTGCAGCATTAACTTACGTGGCAGCGGTAATAACCGCCCTTGCACAATTAGCTAGATTAATACTTTTAAGTAGAAGAAATGATTAAGATATCTTGAAAAATAACAAGTCAGTATGTAAGTCTTTTTGTATAGGAATACAATGTGAAAACTTAAAATATGCTATGGAAAATAAGTTTTATATAAAAACAGTTTAAATCCTTAGGAATTAAGGATTAATAATGAAGAATGAAGAATTCAGGAAAAAATTCACTAAAGGTGAGTTTCTTAAAATAAAATTTATTTTAAGAAAACTCCAAAGGCTTTGGCTGTGGAGTTTTAACCATAATTCTTCATCTTTAATTCTTAATTTTTAGTTCATGATGAAAATTTTTGTTATGGAAATTAAAATCATGTATAAGTTAAATTTTGATTGTGGAACCCTATATCATACTGTGCTGTCAGAACCCACTCATAGAGGACTAAGAATGGAATCTAAAGCATCTTTGGACTTGTTATTTTCTTTCAGATGTTTAAATAATTGAAAATAGAGGTAAGACGATGAGTAACGCTAGAAAAATAGCAACAGAAATAGTAAGTCAGGTCTTTACTAATAAAGCTTACTCTAATATTGTTTTAGGACTAGAGCTTAACAATAGTAATTTAAGTGAAGTAGATAAAGCATTGGTTACAGAGATAGTATACGGTACTATCAAATATAAATATTCAATAGATAAAATTATTCAAAACTTTACAGGAAAAAATTTTAATAAACTAGAGAATTTTGTATTAAATATACTTAGGATTTCAATATATCAAATAAAATATTTAGATAAAATTCCTGATTTCGCAGTGGTGAATGAAGCAGTAAACCTTACTAAAAAAAATGTATCAGTAGGTGCTTCTAAATTGGTGAATGGAGTTTTACGAAATTATTTAAGGAATTTAGATAAGCAATATTACAATGATAATGAAATAGAAAAATTAGCTTTTCACTATTCATTTCCACAGTGGCTTATAAAGCATTTTATAAGCCATTATGGAATAGATAATGCAGAAAACATACTAAAGGGCTTAAATGAAAGGCCAGCTATAACATTAAGGGTAAACTCATTAAAAGGAGATTATGAGGAAGTCTTTGAAGCTTTAGAGAAAAATAAATATGATATAATGGAAGGGTATGTTTGTCCAGAAGCCATTAGAGTGGTAAATGGAAGAAGTATTGAAGCCAATCCATTATTTAAAGATGGATACGTAACAGTGCAGGACGAAAGTGCTATGCTAGTTGCACCTTCAATGGATATAGAAGAAGATATGACAGTTTTAGATTTATGCAGTGCACCAGGAGGGAAGACTACTCATATCTCAGAGATTATGAATAATACTGGCAAAGTATTAGCTTTTGATATTCATGAAAATAAATTGTCGCTAATTCTTTCCAATGTACAGAGATTAGGAATAAAAAACATAAATTGCAGTACTTTAGATGCTACTATATATACCAGTGAACTAGAAGATAGCGGGGATAGAGTACTTATTGATGTTCCTTGCTCAGGGCTTGGAATTATAAGGAAAAAGCCAGAGATAAAATATACTAAAACTTCTAAAGAGTTAAAAGAAATAGTTAAAATACAAAAAGAGATTATGAAAAATGCAGCAAAGTATGTAAAAAAGGATGGAGTTATATTATATTCCACTTGTACACTAAACAAAGAGGAAAATGAAAATAACATACAATGGTTTTTAAAAAATCATCCTAACTTTAAATTAGAACCATTGTTTTATGGAAATGTAGATAACGTAATATATAGTGAAGAAGGATATGCAACCATATTGCCAAACAAATACATGGATGGTTTCTTCATAGCAAAAATACGTAGAATATGGTAGGTGCATTATGCAAAATATATTAGACTTAAACTTACAAGAACTTAAATCATGGATGAAAGAAAATAATGAAAGTGAATTTAGAGCAAAACAAGTTTTTGATTGGATATATAAATATGTATATGACTTTAAAGATATGAAGAATTTACCTAAGAGCTTAAAAGAAAAATTGGAAGATAAATTTTATGTAGGTGTACCTGAAATAGTTGAAACTTACAATTCAAAGGCGGGAGATACTAGAAAGCATCTTTTTGCATTAAGAGATAACAATCTAATTGAATCTGTAGTTATGCAATATAGTCATGGTAATTCTATATGCGTATCTACTCAAATTGGTTGTAGAATGGGATGTAAGTTTTGTGCATCCACTATAGACGGTGTAGTTAGAAGTTTAACCAGTGGAGAGATATTAGGTCAAGTTATTAAGGCACAAGAGAGCTTAGGTGACAGAATTTCAAATGTAGTTTTAATGGGGAGTGGGGAACCACTAGATAACTTTGATAATGTAATAAAATTTTTAGAGAATGTAAATTCAGAATATGGTCTAAATATAGGACAAAGACATATAACCTTATCTACCTGCGGAATTGTTCCTAAAATTAAAGAACTAGCAGATAAAAATCTACAAATAACTTTAGCAATTTCACTTCATGCACCAAATGATGAATTAAGAAGGCAAACTATGCCTATTGCTAAGGCGTATTCTATTAAAGAATTATTAGAGGCTTGCAACTATTATATTGAAAAAACTAATAGAAGAGTTACTTTTGAATATGCATTGGTAAGAGGAGTTAATGACAGCATAGAAAATGCACATGAGCTTTCAAAAATTTTAAAAGGTATGCTTTGTCATGTTAATTTAATACCTATAAACGAAATAAAAGAAAGTAGCTTAAAGAAAGCCAATTTAGAAGATATAAATAGATTTAAAAATATATTAATTAAAAATGGAATAGAGACAACAGTTAGAAAGGAAATGGGCTTAGACATAAATGCTGCTTGTGGACAACTTAGAAGAAGTTATTTAGAGAAAAAGGAGTTATAGGAATGGGGAGATTAATAGGGATACAGTCTGATGTTGGAAACAAAAGAAGTTTAAATGAGGACTTTGTTGGATACTTTGAAGAAGACAGTATGGCTATTTATGGTATAGCTGATGGTATGGGGGGCCATAATGCCGGAGAGGTTGCAAGTAAACTTGCTTTAGAAATTGTTATAGGATATATAAAAGAACATAAAGATGAAGAACCAGAAAAAACATTAGTTGAGGCTATCAATAAAGCAAATCATAATGTATATAAGCATGCTCTATTAAATTAAAATTATAGAGGGATGGGAACTACCATAACGGTTTGCTATATAAAGGATAATACATTGCTAGTTGGGCATGTAGGAGATAGTAGATGTTATGCAGTGTGCAATAATTCTTTAGTGAAGGTTACAAAAGATCACTCTTTAGTTCAAGAGTTGCTAGACAATGGAACAATCAGCGAAGAAGAAGCTGTGAATCATCCCAATAAAAATGTAATCACTAGAGCTATTGGTACAAAACCATCTGTAGAGGTAGATGTTTATAAATTAGATATTGATAGTGTAGATAAAGTATTGCTATGTACAGATGGTCTTACTAATGAAGTAACTACAGAAGAAATATATGATATAATTACTAATTGTAAAGGCGAAAGCTGTGAAAAATTAATACAGTTAAGTAAAGAAAGAGGCGGAAGAGATAACATCTCAGTTATCATATTTAAAGGAGAGTGCGGAGATGATTGGAACCATATTGGGGAGTAGATATGAACTAATTGAAAAAATTGGTGAAGGTGGCATGGCAGTAGTATATAAAGCAAAATGTCGTCTTCTAAATAGATATGTAGCCGTTAAAATTCTAAAAGAAGAATATACTACAAATTTTGAATTTATGGATAAGTTTAGAAAAGAAGCTGCAGCAACAGCAAGCTTTTCTCATAACAATATAGTTAATGTTTTCGATGTAGGTGTTGAAGGTAAATATAATTATATAGTTATGGAGCTTGTAAATGGAAATACATTAAAAAAAGTAATTCATGAGAAAGGTAATTTACCTTATGAGGAAGTAATATCTATAGGAATACAAATTGCAAAGGCCTTAGAATGTGCTCATAGAAATGGCATAATTCATAGAGATATAAAACCTCACAATATTCTTGTGACAGAGGATGGAACGGTAAAGGTTACTGACTTTGGAATAGCTAAGGCTTCTAATACGGATCCTATAACTCATACGAGCAAAGTTATAGGATCAGCACACTATTTTTCACCAGAGCAAGCAAAGGGAAAAGTGGTAGATTTTAGAACAGATATATACTCTTTTGGTATTGTGCTTTATGAAATGGCAACAGGTAAGTTACCTTTTGATGGTGATAGTCCTGTTTCAATAGCTCTAAAACATATTCAAGAACCAGTAATTCCGCCAAGTGCAATAAATTATAATATTCCTGTTGGTTTAAGTAATTTAATAATGAAGGCAATTGAAAAAGATCCTATTAAAAGATATCAAACTGCTACAGATATATTAAATGATTTAAGGAAGATACAAAATAATCAAGACTATACTATAGTTCAAAACACTAATATAGAGGAAGATTATACTAGAGTTATGGACCCTATTCAAGTTGATAAAATAAAATCTTCTTATAAAAAAAATGATTTTGAAGATGAAGACTTTGATGATGAAGATGAGTTTGATGATGAAGATGAAGATGAAGAGCCGAAGAGAAAAAATAGTTCAAAGAGTATAGATAAAAAGAAAAAGAAGATGATAATCATTTCTTTTGCTACTATATTTGTATTAATACTAGGAGTGTTTTCAAGTACAATATATTCTAAAATATTCAATCCTAAATCAGGTAAATCTAATGAAATAAAAATTCCAGCTATTGTAGGAAAAACTGAAGCGCAAGGGAAAAAAATGTTAGAGGATTTAGGGCTTGAATTAGTAGTAGATGGAGAAGAAAAAAATGATAAACCAAAAGGTACAATTATAAAATGTATACCTAATGAAGGGACTCCAGTTAAAAAGAAATTTCAAGTAAAGGTTATTTTAAGTGAAGGACCAGAAGAGATTAAAGTTCCAGATTTACGAAATATATCTTCGGAAGAAGCGCAAAATCAAATAGTTGGCAACGGATTAAGAGTAGGTAAGATAACGGAAGAAAATAATGAAACCTATGCAGAAGGAACTGTTATAAGACAAAATCCTCAGCCAGATGCTTTAGTTAAGAAAGATGATACTGTTGATATAGTTGTAAGTAAAGGTTCTTCAATTAAGTATACCAAAGTACCAGATTTAACAAATATGACTATAGATGGGGCAATTAGTGTACTTAGTGTATCAAATCTTAACTTAGGAGACAAGTCACCAGTAATAACTGATGATATAACTAAAGATGGAAAAATATTTAATCAAAGTCATGCACCTGGATCAAAGGTAAAAGAACAAGAAACAATAAGTGTAAATTATTATAAATATAAAGAACCAGAACCAGAGAAAATACCAGTACCTGATTTTACAGGAGAAACCGTAAGGCGCGCTAAAGATTTAGCAGCTTCTTTAGAATTAAATGTACAGGTTTCAGGAAATGATGATGATATAGTTGAATTTCAAAATATAACACCTGGCACTAAGGTGGTTAAAGGAGAAACTATAAAATTAACAGTAAAAGCAAAAGAAATAGAAGAAGATGAAAAACCAACAGAACCAAATCAAGATAAACAGTAATGTTTTGGAGGACATATGGATGGAGTAATTGTTAAAGGAATAGGTGGACTTTATTACGTTAACGTAAATGGAGAGTTATATAAATGCAAGGCTAGAGGGAAATTTAGATATAATAATTTAACACCGATGATTGGTGATAATGTTGAAATTTCCATTGAAAAAGACTCTGTATCTATAGAAAAAATTTACGAAAGAAAAACAGAGCTAATAAGACCGGCAGTAGCAAACGTAACTCAAGCTTTTGTAGTCTTTGCTTTTAAGCATCCAGACTTAAATAAGGATTTACTAAATAAATTTTTACTTTTATGTGAGTATAATGGGTTAAAAGCAGTAGTATGCTTTAATAAAATGGATTTAGTAGATGAAGATAAAAATAGCATAAAGGATGAATTAGAATCTGCTGGTTACGAAGTATTGTATTTAGAAGCTAAGAATAATAAAGGCTTAGATAAGCTAAAGGAGAAAATAAAAGATAATATAAGTGTATTTTGTGGTCCCTCAGGAGTTGGTAAATCTACAATATTAAATAGTTTTATTGGAAAAGAAGTTATGCAGACTGGAGAAATCAGTGACAAGCTAAAAAGAGGTAAGCACACCACAAGACATAGCGAGCTTATTGAGGTAGAAGAGGGATTTTTAGTAGATACACCAGGATTTTCATCCTTAGAATTAGATTTTATAAGTAAAGAAGAACTTCAATATTGCTTTAAAGAATTTGATGAATATAGAGATGATTGTAAGTTTAATAATTGTGTACACTACAAAGAGCCAAAATGCGGTGTTAAAAATGCAGTTGAACAAGGTAAAATTCACAAGAGTAGATATGAATTTTATATAAAAACCTTAGAAGAGATTATAAGTAGGGGGAACAGAAAATGATAAAATTATCACCTTCAATATTATCTGCTGACTTTGCAAACTTAGGTGAAGCAGTAAAGAATTTAGAGAAATATGGAGCAGATATGATTCATATTGATGTTATGGATGGGATGTTTGTACCTAATATTTCTTTTGGATTTCCAGTAATAAAATCTATAAGAAAATATACAAAGTTAACCTTTGATGTTCATCTAATGATAGAGGAGCCAGCTAGATATATTAAAGAGTTTGTGGATGCTGGAGCAGATATCATAACTGTTCATGCAGAAGCAGATAGACATTTAGATAGAACTATAAACTATATTAAAAGCTTTGGTATTAAAGCAGGAATAGCACTAAATCCAGCTACACCAGTAAGTAGTATAAAGCATTTAATCAAAGAGGTAGATATGGTACTTATAATGTCTGTTAACCCTGGATTTGGAGGACAAAAGTATATAGATTACTGTGGTGAGAAAATAAGAGAAGTTAAAGTCTTAGCAGAAAACTGTAATAGTGAATTGATGATACAGGTTGATGGCGGAATAGATGCAGCAAATATAAAAACTGTGGTAGATGCTGGTGCAAATGTAATAGTTGCAGGTTCAGCAGTGTTTAAAAACAATGAAATAGAAAAAAATATTAAGCTTTTAAAAGAAGGAATTTAATATGAAAATAGCAATAGTATCTGGAGGAAAAGCTCCAAGTGAGGAGATATTAAATATTTATATTGAAAAAGGCTATGAAATAATAGCAGCAGATAGTGGAGCAAATTGTCTGTATAAATATAGAATAACTCCTAAAATTCTATTAGGGGACTTTGACTCAATTGATAAAGAGGTACTAAATTATTTTAAAGATAAAACAGAGATTTTAACTGTTCCAAGTGAAAAAGATTTTACTGATACAGAACTTGCCTTAAACATGGCTATAGATCTTAAAGCTAAAGACATAGTATTTCTAGGTTGTACAGGAAGCAGAATGGATCATTTTCTTGGGAATCTATGCGTATTATATAAAGCACTAGAAAAAAATATAAAAGCTTCTATAGTAGATGAGAATAATAGCATTACAATGATAAATACCCCTACTATCATTAGAGGGAAAAAAGGAGAATGTTTTTCTTTAATAGCCTTTAAAGAGGATGTGAAAAATCTAACTATAAAGGGTGCAAAATATGAACTTAATTCATATTATTTGAGTTTAAGTGACAATTTAACATTGTCAAATGAATTTATTGAAGAAGAAGTATCCTTAGTCTTTGATAGTGGAACAGTTATACTTATGCGATGTATCGATTAATTTCGATAAAAAAGTCTAATAACTTACGTTATTAGACTTTTTTATTTTTAAAATATGGCTACTTTTTCAATAATTTTGAATAAATTAAAATAATATTAAATATTATTCAAAAAATAGTTGAATTTATATAAAATATATAATAGAATATATTTTGGCATTTTATCATATATTTGGAGGTGAAAAAGTGAAAAAGATTAAAAGAAAAAACTTATTAATAATATTGTTAGTAAGCTTTTTTTTATTAAACAATAACATTATTGTTTATGGGAAAAGTAATAAAGAGCTTAGTGCTTCATTAAAGCAACATAAAATTAATATAAAACTAGAAAATTTAAAAGATATAAATCAAATAGTAATTAAAGTAAGTAATGATTATGCTATAAAAGGAAGTGATAAAAAATTAAAAAGTAATAGTGAATATACTATTAAAAGTAAAAATTCTAGTTTTGATATATTAGAAAATGAAGAAATATTATTAGAAAACCAAAATACTATAACCTTAATAAGTGAAAGTGAAAAAGATTACATAAGTTTAGTGGACAAACCCTTTTATGGCAATATGTTTGGAAATTTATATTTTAAAGATGGTACTGATAAATCCATGACAATTATCAATGAAATGAATATTGATCAATATGTAAGAAAAGTATTGCCACAAATGCATATATTCTCAAATATTAATACCCTTAGTAAAGAGATTAGCAAAGAAGTAATAAGAGCAGAGGCAATCATTGCAAGAACTTTCGCAGAGTCAAATATAAATAGTGGAATATTTAGTATCTTTAAAGATAGTGATATGACGGATATTGAAAGTGGTATATTTCCATATTTAATAGATGAAAACGATAAATTAATAGAAGTATATGATGAAATGACCAAAATATCAAAAGTTCAATATTTACAAAATGATAATGAGAAATTATTTAAAGGTGGATACTTAAGAGATTATTATTGCTTAAGCAATGGTGGACAAACAGAAGAATTAGCTAATGTTGCTGGTGAGAATGTGCCATATTTAAAAATTGAAAAAGACACATATGATAATAAGCAGTGGAATGGTTCTTTAAGCTATGATGAGTTAAATAATATTTTAATTAGTAAATATAAAGAATTAAATGTGAAAGAATTTTTGCAAATAGATTTAAATACCATTGAGAAATATTCTAGCGGAAGAATCAAATCTTTAAATGTAAGGTATAAAGATGTAAATAACAATGAAAAAGTTTTAAATCTTACTGGAGAAGAGTTATTAAAATTCTTTCCACATAGTCTTAATGGAAGTTTTTTAAGTACTTATTTTGATGTAACTGTAAGTAAAAGTAATAATAAAGATTTGTATAACTTTAAAGGAAAAGGTATAGGCCACGGTGTAGGTTTAAGTGTAGAAGGAGCAATAAATAGATCAAAAGAAGGAAAAGAATATAAAGAAATTTTGGAATTTTATTATCCTAATACAGAATTAATAGGTGATGATTATACATATGTGGATGATGATAATGAAATAGATGGAGGGACAGAAGGTGGTTCAGGAAGTGGTGAAGAAGGTGGAGAGGTTAAACCAATTAGCTTCAAACAAAGAATAGCTGGAAAAGACAGAACCTATACTTCTGTAGAGATAGCTAAAAAAGCTTATAAAGATGAAATAGAAAATATAGTTATAGCTAATGGTACTGATTCTTCAGGAATAATATCTTCTTCTGTACTTGCAAAAAAAATTAATGCACCTATACTTTACACAAATAAAGATTATCATAAAGACCCTACATCAAAAGAGTTCTTTGACTTTATTAAAGATAGAGTTAAGAAGGATGCAAAAGTTTATATTATTGGTGGAGATAGTTTAATAAGTGATGAATTTATTGGGTATTTAAGAGAAAACTGTTCAAAGAATTTCAAAATTATGAGATTAAGCGGAACGGATAGGTTTGTTACTAATTATCACATAGTAAAAGAAGTATATGCAAAATATAATACACCAATTGTGCTTACTGATGGAATGGGATTTGCCGATGCTTTAAGTATCTCTCCTATAGCAGCAGAAAATAATTGGCCTATAGTTTTTACTAATAAAGACAATATTAATTCACAACTTTTATCCTATATTGAAAGTATTAAGCCTTCAAAAATTTATATTATTGGAGGGGAAGGAGCAGTACCTAATACTGTTATTAATACAATAAAAGCAAAATTAAATTATACTGATAAAGATTTTGAGAGAATTAGCGGTAATAACAGATATGAAACCTGCAAAAATATAAACATTAAATTTAAACCTAGTCCAAAGGAGATAGTATTAACTACAGGACTTAATTTTGCAGATGCTGGCGCTGGAAGTATATATGCTGCAAGAAGATCAGCACCATTAGTTCTTATTGATGATAAAAATTTAAACAATGCAGAACAATATATCAAAGATATTAAAAATAATATATCAGTGACAGTTCTCGGGGGAGAAGGTATTATAACAGAACAAATGGTAGAGTATATTTTAAACATAAAATAATTCATAAAATCAATTTTTAATTAAAAGATATAAAGTTATTGATTAAATTCATCTTTCGGGAGTAATAATAAGCTTTATTCTCCCAAAAGATGGACTACTTTTAAATAAAAATTGTAGTTATTTTAAAATGTATTTTTATGTATCGGTTATATAGATTTTAATATAATTATTAAATTTGAGGAGGAAATATGATAGATAAGCATAAGAGAATCATAGCGGTTTTATTAACATTTATTATGATATTTTCATATAGCCAAGAAGTATTAGCTATGACAAGCAAGTATATTAAAATATCACCTAATTTAATTAGTAGTTTAGCTACTATTATAGAAAAAGCTAGCAATGATAAGGAAAATAATAAAGATAGAGAAAAAGAATTAGAATTAAAAAAATTAGAAGAAAATAAAAAACTTGAAGAGGAAAAACTTCATAATGAAACTTTAATTAAAGATTCTACGGAAAGATCTCTAATTGAAGAATTAGAGAAAGATCCTTTAACTTCAAAAAATGAGATTTTTAACAGTCCGGAAATAAAAGATATAGAAGAAATATCTCCTTATCTAATAAGAATAAGATGGGAGGAGTCTATAGATTTTGACTATGAGTTAGAAATAAACGGAACTACAGTACAAGTTGGAAAAAAGGATTTTTATCTTCATAAAGGTGCAGTACCAGAAGAAAATTACACTTATAGATTAAGGTATAAAAATAATGATTTATATAGTGGGTGGAGTGAGAAAAAATCCTTTAAAACAACTAAGCCTGAAGTAGAAGAAAATTTAAATTCTGATGAAATATATGATGAAAATATAAATATAGAAAATAATGAAACTATAGTTGATGAAGAAAAATCAGAATTAAAAAAAGATGAACATAAAGAATTAGATGAAAAGAAAGCATTGGATGAAAATAAGGAGCCTGGTGAAAAGGAAGAAACTAAAACTGAAGATATAAAAAAGGAACTTAGTGATACATCTTTAAATAGCTATGAAAAACCTATTAATTCAAAAAATATAAAATTATATGCAGCTCCTAATGAAGGAACCTCACATGAAAGCCCAGAAATTGAAGTGGCGCTATTTGGTAAAAATGGTCAGAAGGCATATTCTGTAGATGGAATTATGGGTTTTCAAGAAGGTTCCCAAATTGAGAAAGTCAATTTAAGATTAAGCCCTAAAACTTTAAAGAATTATCCAGGAATGGGCATAGAATATCAAGTTTATTATAATGAAAGATGGAGTGAATGGAAAGAGAACAATGAACTTGCCGGAGTAGATGGATACCCTATAAAGGCTATACGGGTTAAATTAAGTGGAAATAACTATGGTTATCAAATCAAATATTGGTTATTATCGGATACAACGAAATATGGTGAACCAGAATATATGACTAATGGAGAATTATCTGGAGATGAAACTGGTTCAGGGGCAATTGCACTATCTTTAAAGTTCTACAAAGAAAGTCGAAGGATTATAACTGAGGATGAAGTGTGGAAAGCTGGAGATGTAATAAAGATATCCGAGGTAGTAGAAATTGCAGAAAATGCTACAGTAACTATTGAGGAAGGGGCAAGAATAGAGTTTACACAAGATAACTCAAATAGTGATATAGACTCTACTAGTGGAATAGAAGTAAAGGGTAAATTAATATCAAAATGCACTTCCTCAAGTGGTAAACAAATTACTTTTACTGATAAAAGGATGGACACTGATATAAGTGAACATTTTGGAATAAGAGTTAAGAGTACAGGAACTTTAGATGCTAGTTATACTAATTTTTATGTAGAAAGACAGAATGTAAGAGCATATTCAAGTAAAAGATTCTTAGATATTGAAGGAAGATTATCCTTAGAAAATTCTAAGCTCTATGATAAGAGTAAATATAAAGACAGTGAATACATTGGTAAGGTTTATACTGGAATTGCAATAAAAGGTGACAAAGATATAAATTTAAAAAATAATGAACTTTATGATTTTGAAGGTGGTATAGTTCTTAGCAATAGTTTAGGAGCGGTTTTAATTGAGGGAAATATTTTAGATAGAAATGCAATAAATGGTATAGATATTAGCGAAATTAATAATAAGTCTCAAAGCAGTAAAATTATGAAGATATCAAGAAATACCATTAAAAATAGTTCTACAGCTATTAATATTATTCAAAGGCATCAAATTTTATCAGTTAACATTGGTAGAAAAATAGAAGTAGATAACAATATTATAGAAAATAATAATGGTTCAGGAATAAATATAGCTGCAAATTATTTATCTAATATTCTTTTAACTAAAAATACAATTAAAAATAATAAGATGACAGATGCCAATATAGTTCGAAACGGTATAGGAGCAGCTATAAAAATAAATATAACCTCTATTAAAGAAAATAATACAGATTTATTTAAAACTATAAATCCAAAAGACAGTACAAATGTAATAAGTGACAACAGCATAGATGGTATTTTAATCGATGGTGCACTAAATATAAATACAACTATCTCTAAAGGTAAATATAATTATGTGGTGAATAATGTTTTAGCAGTTAATAGAAAAAAATCAGTAAAAATAACAGAAGGTACAAAGATTAATGCTATTGGAGATATAAAGGTACTAGGAAATTTATCTTTAGAGGGAAAGTCTACTGATAAGGTTGTTATAACCTCATTAAATGCAGAGGGAAAGACAATTGCAGGAAAGCCTAATCCTGATTATGTAGGACATATTCCAATTAAAAATGTAACTGATGGATTTTTTAAAGGAGTTCTTGTTTATACAGGTGGTAATTTTATCTCTGAGAATTCAGTAATTAAATATGGAGGACAAAGTACAGCAAATGAAACTATACCTCTCTTTGAAAATGCAGGGACTACAGTATTAAAAAATACACAATTATATTGTTCTGGTGGAAGTAGTTCACTAGTTAAAAATTTTAAAACTATGCATATTAACGACAGTACAATACAAACAACAGATAGCTATGGAATTATAAATCATAGTAATGAAATGACAATTACTAACTCAAGAATACTTAATGCTCAATATGGAATAGTTACAACAGATAGCATTAGAGCATATGTTGTTGATATAAGTAATATAAAAAATTATGGTGTATATCATTTTGTTAGTGATAGCAAAAATTTATCTATAAACATTGATTTAGAAAGAGTAAAAATTGAAAATTGTAAGTCAGGAATCTTTATAGATAATAAAAATGCTAGTTTACTTTTATACAATGATTCACAAATATCCAACTTTGAAGAGGATGGAGTATATATAAGTAGCAATAATATAAAAGATATAAATATAGATGGTGCTACTATCTCTGGGAATATATCAGCAAATAATGAATATCAAAATGGTATACGGATATTAGGAAATAGTAAAGTTACTATTTCAGGTTCAAAGATTTCAAATTGTAAATATAATGGAGTTATATCAAATACTAATAGACTTTTACAAATATATTCTTCTATCATAACAAATTGTGGTACAGGAATTGACATCTATAATGGACAAGCCAAAATACAATATAATAAAATTCATAATAATAAATGGGGAGTGTGGGCTAATAGCACAATTAAAAGTGCCACTATTACATACAACTCATTTAAAAATAATTCTAATAGAGGTTTAATTAGCTCTGAGAGAATAGTAGATGCAACTTATAACTATTGGGGAGCTTCAGATGGCCCATATGTTTATGGAAGCGATAAAATTCAAGGAAGTGGAGATGAAATATCAAATAACTCTACTGTTAAATATGAACCTATATTTGCGGAAGATGTTGCTGACTATATGATCGATATTATAGGTATAGGTAGTGGTGGAAGTAATTATGAGGATTTAAAAAAGCCAATAAATAAATTTATCACAGATTATCAATATCAAATTAAAAAACTTTTAGGACAAGAAGGTCAAACAGGTATTACAGGAAATTATTCTAAGACTTTCGAAGATATAAAAATAGAACTTCCTAGTTTAGAAGCAAATTTAGAAAGAACTTATAATTCCAATGAAAGTGCAACTAAAGGTTCTTTAGGAAATGGATGGAGATTAAGTTTTGAATCTGAAATAAAAGATATAGAAGCAAAATATGAAATTAAAGGTAAGACCGTAACACTACCTGATGGAAGTATACAAAGTTTTAAGGAGGAAAATGGAAAGTATACTCCTATTGATAACAGAAATGAACTTATTAAAAATAGTGATGGAACTCATGAACTTACAGCTAAAAATCAAGTTAAGTATGGATATACAGCTAGTGGATTATTGTCTTTTATAAAAGATAAAAATGATAATGCATTAAGAATTCACTATAATAGTGATAGAACTGTTAAAAAAATTGACAATTTGCTAGGGAAAATTTATGAGTTTGAATATAGAGATGGGAATTTAATAAAAGTTTCTGAAACTGTAAATGGAACTATAAAAAGAGTAGTTCAATATAATTATAATTCAAATAAAATGCTTTCTAGTGTGGTGGATTTTAATGGGAATACCGTATATGAATACAAATATGACGCCAATAAAAAACTATCAGAAGTAATTGAAGCAGGAAAAACTATAGAAACTATTACATATTTTGATAGTACGGATAATAAAGGAAAGGTTAAAGAAAAAACAGATAACTACGGAAATAAGTTAACTTACAACTATGATAATAAAAATAGGGTTTTAGAAATTAAAGATTCCAAGGGAAGGATAACAAAACAGCTTTATAATATAAGTTTATTTTTAGCAGCGGAGACAGACCCAGAGGGCAGGATAACCATAATGGACTATGATGCTAATGATGAAGGGGTAAGTGAAGTTGAAGAGGTAGTTAAAAAGTTTGATAAATTAGGTAATGTTACTTCTTATACAAGGGATAAAAAAGGAAATATTATAAAAGAGGTAAATCCAGATTTAACAGTAACTGAAAGAGAATATGATGAGAAAAATAATATTGTAAAAGAAGTCATTAAAGAAGCTGACATGGCAGTTGCACGTAATATTTCCTATGAATATGATAAAGAAAAGAAAAACTTAATAAAGAAAACAGAAAAAGTAAATCCAAATGACAATAATGAAGAAGCAATAACAACCTATGAGTATTACGATGCAAATGACCCTATTAATGATGGATGTAAATTGAAAGGATTAGTTAAAAGTGTAAAAAATCCAGAAGGCGGAGTTGAAGTTTATACTTACGATAGATATGGTAATAAAAAATCTATAACAAATCCTGAAAATAAAACTGTAGAAAATACTTATAATGATCTTGGATTTATGATTAAATCTGAATCGGCAAAAGGAGTAGAAAAGGAATTTGCTTATGATAATAAAGGAAATTTAGAAAGAACCATTGTTAAAGGTGGAGAAGAAACTACAAGAACAGTTTATGATTCTTTAGGAAGAAAAGTAAAAGAGGTTTCACCAAATCTTTATAATGCTTCACTAGATAATATTTATTCCCATGCTTATAATGGAGATCATGGAGTAAGATATACCTATCATAACAATGGGAATATAAAAACTATTATAAACGAAGAAAATAATCAAGCAACATACGATTATGATATCTATGGAAATAAAATATATGAAAAGCTGCCAAGTGGAGTTATATATACCTATGAATATGATAGTGTAAATAGGCCAATTAAAAAATATATAAAGAAAAGCGAAGATGTAAATGCTGTTTTATTGGAAGAGTATGAATATGAAATTGTTAATACAGTAAAAGGCATAGGTACTAAAAAAGCTATTAAGACTTACCTTGATGAAAGTAATTATATAAAAACCTATGTAATTACAGATTACAAAGATAGGGAAGTAAAAGTTATAAATTCAGATGGAACTGCCTATGCAAAAAGCTATGATGCTTTAGGTAATATAGCCTATGAAAGAGATGCAAGAGGAAATACAAGTTACTATAAATATAATGGATTAAACAAAATTAGTTCTAGATATGAAGCACTTGAAGATGAAGATGGTGATGTAAAATATATATACAAGGGATTTGAATATGACAAAAATGGTAATCTAATAAAAGAAACCATGGGAAAAGACCTAGTATTTTCAGGAGAAATACCTGAGGAAATCTTTGAAAAGAACTATGAGTATTTCAAAGATGGAATGTTAAAGGCAGAACATGACAACGAAGGCAGAGGAAAAGAATATGAATATGATAAAGATAACAACCTATCAAAAGAATTTAGTTATATAGAAAATGAAGGAGACTTTATCATTATTGGATATGCTAATAATAAGCTTGGATTACCTTTCAAAAAATATGAGTATATTAAGAAGTGTGATATTTATGGTAATAATATAAGTGATAAGACACTTATGGATATTATGACTGAGTATGAATATGATAAAAATGGAAACCTTATATCGGAAACCAAGGGTAGTGGAAATAAAATTACCTATTCCTATGATAATAAAAATAGGAAAATATCAGAGAGTAAAACTTTAATAGATGAAAATGGAAATAAAGTAGAAGCAGCTAAACACATAACTTATAATAGTTTAGATCAGATTGAAAGTGAAACAGATTACAATGGAAATGTAAAAAGGTATTCTTACGATAGTAAAGGTATGCTATTAAGCGAAACAAATGCTAAAGACGAGATCACGAATTATACCTATGATCGAATGGGTAGACTTATAGAGAAAACTACTCCTAAAGATAAGATATCAAATTCTAAAACAAGATATGCTTATGACAGCAGAGGAAGAGTAGTTACAGAAGAAAAATTAATAGGATCAGAATATATAGTAATAAAAGCTTATATGTATGATGTTTGTGATAATGTAATAAAAGAAGTTGATGGACTAGCTTATAAAAATGCGGAAGGAGAATCTAAAGAAGAAAAAATTAGAAATGCTTATGGAAAAGAATTTAGATATAACTTAGGTAATATGCTCCAGGAAGAATTAGATCCTGTTTCAAAAGAAAATGGACTTGAGTTTTCTAAGAAGTATAGATATGATGGCTTAAAAAATTTAATTAAAGAAACAGATGCTAAAGGAAATAGTATAGTTTATAGCTATAATGGAGTGGGCAATTTATTATCTAAAAAATCCATATCTAATACTTTAGAAGAAAAAGAATTAGAGAAAAATACTTATAATCTAAAAGGAAATCTTACAAGTAAGATAGATGGAAATGGTAATGTTGTTTCAAATATTGAATACAATATCTTTGGTAAAATTAGAAAAGCTATACTTAATGGTGATAGCTCAATAGAAGAAAATGTAGTATTATATCAATATGATTTAGATGGAAATAATGTTTATAGAAAAGACAGCACAGGTAAAATAAATGTAATGACCTATGATACAGAGGGAAGACCATTATCAAATTCTCAATCTAAAGAAGATAATAGTGAAATCATAACTACTAAAACTAGCTATGATAAGAATGGTAATAAGCGATTTGAGGTAGATGGAAAAGGTAATGTTACAGAGTATACATACGATGGACTTAATAGAGTAATTTCAAAATCTATATCAGGTGGAAATACAGATAGTAATTCTGCTTCCTATGAAACTAGATATGAGTATGATGAAGATGGTAATATAACTAAAGAAATAGATTGGTTAGGAAATGTAAAATCTAATACCTATGATGCACTTGGAAGATTGATTGAAAGAAAAGATGGATTAGGAAATATTATTGAAAGATTAGAATATAAAGAAAACAATCTTCAATATAAATCTTATGATGCATTAAATAATGTAAATGTTTTTGAGTATGATAAAGCCAATAGACTTATATCTACCACTGATGCAGCTGGAAATATTACTAAACAAGCTTATGATGATAGAGGTAATATTGAATCTAAGACAGATGGAAATGGAAACATTACAGAATTTAGATATGACGAATTAAATAGGTTAACAGAAGTAATAGATGCAAATAGAAATATTACAAGCTATACTTACGATAACAATGGCAATAAAACATCTCAAACTGATGGAAAAGGTAACAGAACTACCTATGAATATAATATTGCTAATAAGCTTACAAAAATAATAGATCCAAATGGAATAGATGTAGACAATGAATTTAATAGTAAGATAGAAAGTTATACTTATTACTGTGATGGAAATATAAAAAGCAAAAAAGATAAAAATGGAAAGATTACTTCATATAGTTATGATATACATGGAAGAAAAATTTTAGAAACAATAGAAGATATAAATATATCATATACCTATGACAACAATGGTAATCAATTAACTGTTGCAGATAATAAAGGTACAACAAAAAGAGAATATGACTTTTTAAATAGAACAATATCAAAAGAAGTACCTGAATTTGGAAAGAGTACATTTATATATGATTCACTAGAGGGACTTCCAAGTGGAGAGAGAGCAGAGGTAACCACTGATTCAAAAGGAAATACAGTAAAAAAAGTTTATGATAGTGCAAATAGGCTTAAGACTGTAATATCAAATGGTGAAATAACTAGCTATGAATACTATGAAAATGGAAATAAAAAGTGTACTATATATCCAGATGGATCAAAGGAAGAATATGACTATCTTGAAAATAATCGATTAAAAACTCTTGTAAATACTAAAAAAGCTGGAGAGGTCTTAGAATCCTTTAGTTATACCTATGATAATACAGGAAATATGATAGGTAAACATGATGAAAAAGGAACAACACTATATACCTATGATAACCTAAATAGATTATCTTCTGTTAAAGAGCCAACAGGAAAAATAACATCTTATACTTATGATTTGGCAGGAAATAGAGAAACGGAAAAAATTGTAGATAAAGATTTAACTCTTTTAAACAAATATATATATAATGGGCAAAATAGGCTGTTATCTATAATTTCAAGTCAAAATGACATAGTTGTTTCAGAAAAATACTTTAAGTATGATAATAATGGAAACCAAATAGCTGAAAAAACAACTAATATAGAGCCGTCAGAATTATTAATAGGGGCAAGAATTATAAGTTCTTTAAATGAGGAGCAAATAGATTATAAATATGATCTATTTAATCAGCTAATAGAAGTTAGAAAAGATAACAAAACTATAGCTAAAAATGGATACGATGCTGAAGGTTTAAGAGTACTAAAAGACATAGAAGGTAATATAACAAACTACCTGTATGAGGGAGATAATGTTATATTAGAAACAGATAAAGATGGACAGGAACTCGCAAGAAATGTTTGGGGAACAAGTTTAATAAGCAGAACTATAAATGAAAAAGATAGTTATATAACTGCTTACTATATGTATAATGGCCATAGTGATGTAACAAAACTTTTAAATAGCAATGGAGATATATTGGCGAGCTATTATTATGATGCCTTTGGAAATATCCTAGAAGAAACAGGTTCTATAAATAATCCATATAGATATTCAGGCTATGAATATGATAGTGAGACTGGTAAGTACTACTTAAAAGCTAGAATGTATGACCCAGTAACAGCAAGATTTATGCAAGAAGATACCTATAGAGGAAAAGATGAAGATCCATTAAGTTTGAACCTATATACTTATTGCCATAATAATCCAATAGAATATTATGACCCAACAGGTCATAATCCATTGCTTATAATAGCTGCTATAGGGGCAGGAATAGGTGTTGCAGTTAATTTTGCAGGTGATATAATTGGCGATGGAAAAGTTAATAGGGATCTAAAATCCTATGGGAAAAGTGCAGTAGAGGGTGCTATATTTGCAATAGGAGCAGAATTTTTACCTGCAGCTACTACATTTGAGCAAACATTTCAATATGCATTTGCCCTTGGTGGAGGGTCATATGCCGCAACAAACATGATTTTTGGCGATAAAGTAGATCAGAATCAAATGATTAATTCAGCTGAAATTTCAGCACTTTTTAGTAGTGCTGGATATGCCTTAAACAAAACAGCATTAGGAAATTGGGTTAAAGGTAAAGCATCTCAAGCAATGAAATCCATGCAAAAAACAGTTGTAAATAAAGGCTCTAATGTCATGCGTGATATGCTAAAGAAGAATCCAAAGATAAAAGATAGCCTTTTAAAAGCATCAAAAGGAAAAAACATTATTAAAGGTGACTCTATTAAATCAGGTAGTAAATTAATCGATGAGGTTATAGAATTATCTAAAACAAATAAATCCAATTCAATAGCCGAAATATCAAAAAAACCTACAAACATATTAGAAGTTGCGGAGAATAAAGTACAAGATAAATTTAAAATTTATAATGAGTATATTAAGGATATAGGAAATCCTTATGAAATGATGAAAAAAGGAGGAGTTCCTTCAACATTAGACGATATTGATAGAGCCATTTGGGATGCAGGAAATTATAAAATGAAGTATGAAGGTGGTAATGCTGCTAGTAAGGGGGCGGCTGAAGCTGGAAAACTTAAATCAATTGGAAATGGTAAATGGCAGTCAACTGAAGGACTTATTTATGGTAGAGGGTCTAAACAAGGTAATAGAGTATTACATGTTCTTGAACATGTGTCACCAGACCCAACTAAGCCATTGCATTCAGTATTCAACGTTTCAAAAGATAAAGTTTTAGGTTCAGTTGATGAAGCATGGTCAATGCGAAGTAGTGTAGAATCAATATCACAGAATAGCGTAAAGCAAGTTTTTAATATTCCAATGGAAAGAGTAGTTGGTACGAATGGAGAAACATATATTAGAATTGTAGTCAAGAATGGAAATGAGGTAATAACAGCATTTCCAGTCAAGTAATAAAGGAGGGGAAGAATATGATATATTGTCCGTTTTGTGATGGTCAAGGAGTAATAGATAAGGCAACTATAAAAGGAACAGAGGTGATATTGTACATTTGTGATGAGTGTGATACGGTGTGGAAAGATACAGATATAACAGAAGATAATTGTGATGACTTTGAAATTGTAATGAATGCTTTAGGGCGAGAGGCGTTATGGTCAGAACTTACAGATGTAAAAAGGTTATAAATTGATAGTGATAGATTGAAACTAACAGCATAATTAATAATATACTTACTGCATAACTTGAATAAATTGTTAAAGTAATATATTTTAGATAAAGATTATGAAAAAATAAACTGTATAATCTAAATAATGCAGTGAAATAGAATGATGAGTCAATTGAAATAGATTGGCTCATTATTTTTTTACATTTAATTAGGTTGATAGTAAGGCATAGATAAAAAGTTAAATAGTAGATACCATACAAATAGGAGCAAGTAAAACAAGGCTTATGCAAACGCCGTAAGCTGAAAGCTAAGGAAATCCTAGAGTTCTTAATTCCACTTGAAATCGAGGAGCAAAAAGAACAAATAATATGTAATAGGTAAATCAATTGCAATCAGAAATAAAAAGAATTGAAAAGATGAAACATATAAATAATGGAACCCAGGACTAGAAAAGAGCAACAGGAGGATATGGTGGCATAAGGAATTAAACTAATAATATAAATATCTTATAAAGCTAAAAGAAAATATCGTTAAAAGCGAAATATTGATACTAGATTAATGCTGATATTTTCTGTTTTAATATAAGGTGATAAAAGGTTGAAATAGTTCCTAATAGGAGGATTGATATAAAATGAGTATATTAAAACAATTAAGTAATAGATTTTCTTTAGATGTTGTTAAAGAAGCAGCAGCCAAAGAGGATATAGAATTACTAAAGATAAAATCATCAATAGAAATCCCAGAAGAATATATAGAAATAGTAAAAGAAAATATTGAACTTGAAATATGTGTAGATGGAGAAGTGTATATTAGAATATGGGGACCAAAAGGATGTAATGAATTGAATGAAGCTTATAATATTCAGAAATATTTACCTGAATCATTGGCTATAGGAGATGATGAAGGAGGGGGAGCATTGATGTATTTATATGGTAATGAAGAATTCGGGATATATTTATGTAGATTCGGAGATTTAGATATAGATGAGGCTATAAAAATATCACCAAGTTTAAAGGAGTTATTAATTAATAATGTTGGTATTGATGTATTAACTGCATAATTTCAATAATACAATAAGTTGTAACTAAAAGAAAAAATAAATATATATTATCACTAAGAATAGAATCAATACTTGAAATGAGAAGCATTGATTCTATTCTTATGTAAAGAAATAGAGAGGTTTAGAGGTAAGCATGAAATAATTGAGAACTTCAAAATAAGTCTAATTGAGTATGATAAGCTTCATAAAATAATAAATAAAGATAGCTGCTAAAAATGGATATAACGCTGAAGGTTTAAGAGTACTAAAAGACATAGAAGGTAATATAACAAACTACCTATATGAGGGAGATAATGTTATATTAGAAACAGATAAAGATGGACAGGAACTCGCAAGAAATGTCTGAGGAACAAGTTTAATAAGCAGAACTGATAAATGAAAAAGATAGTGATATAACTGCTTACTATATGTATAATGGACATGCAGATGTAACAAAACTTCTAAATAGCAATGGAGATATATTAGCAAGCTATTATTATAATGCTTTTGGAAACATTTTAGAAGAAACAGGCTCTATAAATAGTCCATATAGATATTCAGGCTATGAATATGATAGTGAAACTTGGCATCTTCAAAAAAATAACTAGTCAGTATACTAGCCTATTTTCCGTCATACTGCGTCAACAGAACTCACTCATAGCTTAAACTATGAGCGAAACCTGTTTCCTTGTCTGACATAAAATAGACCTTGTATCTTTAACTAGTTATTTTATTTCAGATGCCAAAATACTACTTAGAAGCTAGAATGTATGATCCAGTAACAGTAAGATTTATGCAAGAGGACACCTATAGAGGAGAAGAGGAAGATCCATTAAGTTTAAATCTACATACTTATTGTCATAACAACCCAATAGGATATTATGATCCATCAGGACATTTTTCATGGTTAGCACTTATTAAATTTGCAACAGAGCTTATTACATTTAGTGGAGCAGCAGCATTTTTATCCAATGCTGCATCATTTGAGCAATCATTTACATACATGTATGCTGCTGGTGGAGCTTCAAATGCTGCAGGACAACGAATGGCAGGCAAGAGTGTAGATTATGAAGAGATGACTAGGGCAGCTGAAAGCTCTGCTACATTCTATAGTGCTGGTTACTTTTTTAATAACACGCCATTGGGTAGCATAATTAAACAAAAAGCTTCAGCAACAATGAACCCATTAAAAGAAGGTATTAAAAGTCTTAAAAATAATACAGTAAGTAAATTTTCAAAAGCAACAACTTACACTAAAAATACTTTTAATAAATTAACTAATAAATTTAAAAAAGCACCTAAAACAGATATGTCAATTCCAGCATCAGAAATAGCAAAGACATCAATAGATTTACTGAAGGTCTCAGGGAGTATTCAAAAGAATGCTGTTAGTAAAGGGGCAAGTAAACCTAAGTTACCAGCTGCAGAAGATAATGTAGGTAATAGGCTTAGGCGGGCGGGTAAATCTCTTACTTGGGTTGATGATGTTGTAAATTATATTTCAAAGAACGGAAAATTACCAGATAACTTTATTACTAAATCAGAAGCAGCTAAATTAGGTTGGGATCCTAAGGCTGGCAACTTAGCTGAAATAGCACTAGGAAAAAGTATAGGTGGAGATATATTTAAGAATAAAGGCAATCTATTGCCAACTGCACCTGGACGAGTATGGTATGAAGCCGATATAAATTACGCATCGGGTTTTAGAGGTACTAATAGAATAGTGTATTCTAATGATGGCTTAATTTACAAATCAATTGATCACTATAAAACATTCACAAAGATAAAATAGGAAAGAGGAATGAAGATGCAAATTGTAATGCTAGATAGCAAAGAAATGATAAATGAAATAAAAACTCATCAAATGCTAAAAGAAAAGTTAGATTTACCAGATTATTATGGAGAAAACCTTAATGCTTTATGGGATTGTTTAACTGGATGGGTTAGTTTACCGTTAACCATAGTATGGAATGATTTTGAAGATAGTAAAAAACAGTTAGGTAGTTTTGCAGATGAACTTTTACAATTATTTAAAGAAGCAAAAGATGAGATAGAAGGATTTGAAATTGAAGTAAAATAATAAAGATTAATATATACGGTTATCATTAATTGATAACCGTATATATTTAAGTCTAATGATATAAGTATTAAGGAATATTTGCTATTATTTTATAATATTTCTAACAAGTTAACTGGAAATGATAGGAAGTTGAAATTGCTAGAGAGATAGTTAAAAAAGTTTTAAATAGTAAAGCTGTATTTGATGTATTAAGTGATGTTTAGGAAGTCAATATATATACATTGCATTATTTATATAAAACTTGATTCAAAATTGATTAACTCTACTATAAGATAGTAAGATTATAATGGACATTTGTTTTATAAAAAATGGTATATTAATGGATTTGCTACATAATTGTAATAATGCAGTGAAAAGATGAAATGGATCAGCTGAAATTTAAGTAGGCTGGTTCATTATTTTTTAGTAAATAACATCTTATACCTATGACTTAGCAGAAAATAAAGAAATGGAAAAAGTCATAGATAAAGATTTGACTCTCTAAAAATTATGTTTTACAGCTGAAACCTTAATATATACAAAAGAAGGTCATAAAACTATAAAAGAAATAAAAAAAGGCGATGAGGTTTATGCACAAAACATATATACTGGAGAAAAGGGATTAAAAGCTGTTAAAAATGTATTTGAAAACGAGAGTAGTACATTAATCCATGTAACAGTAGGAGAAGAAACAATAAAAGCTACTCCAGAGCATCCATTCTATGTAGATGGTGAAGGTTGGGTAAAAGCAAAATCTTTAACTTTAGGAGATAAGGTAAGACTTTACACAGGAGAAAATAAAGAAATAACTTCTATTAAAAAAGAAGAGTTAGAAAATAAAATTAAAGTATATAACTTTGAAATAAAAGATTTTCATACTTATTTTGTATCTGAAGAAAATATCTTGGTGCATAATGATTGTTCTGGCGTAGGGTTATCTCCTATAACAAACTGGAAAGGACAAGAAGTAAAGATTCCTGATGGACATAAAATGAGTCCTAGAGACCCTAATTTTTCAGAACCACCAATTTATAGAGAAGGTCCATACACAACTGAACAAAGAGATTCATTTTTGGAAGGAAACTCTGCTGGAACAAAGTTGGCACCAGATCACAGACATCAAATTCCAGTTAGAGATGGAAGCGTAATAGATGAATTACCAGGTCCTGGACATCCAGAAGGAAATATTCATACAAGTGGTTCACCAAGTAGGCATCCAGCAAAATCTATATTTAATTCGGAAACTAATGGTAATAAACTAAGACAATCTGAAATAACTGATTCATAGAAAGAAGTGAGTATTATGTTAAAAGCTAAATTAAATGAAATAATGTTAAATAATAACATTGCATTTTCAGTTATGGTTAATTTGGATGATAATAATATCGAAAATATAGGAAATAAAACAGAACTAGAATATTTTAGCTTAGTAGAAAATATTTTTGGTAATATTGAACATATTCATGCACTTAATGATTCTTTAAAAGGACAAATCATGCCACAATCATGGAAGCAAGGAAATGTTAAGTGCCTTGTTTGTAAACCAGCAGATAATGTTATTGTAGGATTATTTTATAATGAAGAAAGAACTACTATAGAATCATATAGATTTGGAAAGACACTAAATGACATTATTAAAGGTGCATGGGGAACTTATAAGTAGCATTTAATTACATTATTTTAAAAAAAACTAACTACAAAAAATCTAATTTGAAAAATGGTTGTTTTATAAGAAGAAGTAATAATAATTTAACTGAATAATATTAATAATATAGTGGATAAGGAGCAAAGGTAGGAGGAGTAGATAAGTTTTAAAAGTAATTTTATATTGAAAAATGAAAAAATAGTTTCAAAATACTCTACCATTTATCTACTTTTACACTAATGGGGAAGTGTAACTAAAAGAAAAACTAAATACATATTATAACAATGATAAGAGTCGATGTTTCTTTTATGAAAGCATTGGCTCTTTTTCATGTAAAGAAATTGAAAGAGTGTAACTACCTATATGAGGGAGATAATGTTATATTAGAAACAGATAAAGATGGACAAGAGTTAGCAAGAAATGTTAGGGAAACAAGATTCTGTCTTTAGACAGTATTTCAGTATATTCTTGCTCACGATTGGCAGGAGATACCGTGGAAAGGTCAAAAAACCGATGGAAAGGAGATGCTTCTTCAGGTTAATCTGAATCGGATTGTTCAAACCTTCCCAGCGGAAAAGTGTTCTGAACATCTTATGTCTCTCGATAATTTTATTCCATGCTTTATCAAAAGTGATAGCATTAAGTCAGCCTTCCAGCTCTAGAGCCAATTGGAAATGAGGCATTTGAGAGGCAGGCTCCATCAAATAGTGAAAAAGCATCCCATCCTGAACAGGTGTAAGCTTCAATATATTTTCCGCGTTATTTTTATTAAGGCTTCTCATCTATAAAATTCTCTTGCAAAGTCCCAAATGAAAAGACTAAATATTTCGTTTCTCATACTCAAAGGGTTCTTCATAGGAATAAATTTCATGAAAAAATCCTATATATGGGATATCGTCTTCCAGACATTTTATACGATAGGACAGCTCCTCATCACACTCCAGCTCATCGCCGTTGTTCCGCATTACCTCGAATGCATCTACAATATTTTCCATGAGGACTACCTGGATAAATAAGGGCAATTTATCTAACATCGAATTTTCAATTCTGGTCTCAGATCTGTATCCCGCGAGGGCTGTTTCAAAATAATCATCCATGAATTTTTTGCGTTTACCAGCATTTTGTTCAAATTGTATCCAGCCCACTCCGTGTGTCCAGAGATTTGCCAGGTCAAACATATACCAGCAGTAACATGAATTATCGAAATCATATACGGTTATTTGTCCAGTATCAAAATCTATCGAATAATTCCCATCACTGTAATCGAAATGGACCATACCGAAAGACTCACGGTTCCTGTCCAATCCTTCTAAAGTTTTAAGGAGCTGAACCAGCTTCTCCTTAAGTAGAGATAAGGAGTCAGGTATCAGTTTATCTATATATTCGGCATTATATTTATTAAAAAAACTATACCGACGATGGACAGGAGTATATTCTTTCGATAATTGGTGTAGTTTCCCCAAAACTTTACCGCAATTATAATAATATTCGGTAATTGGAGCTCCTTCACGGTACCGATAATTATTTTCTACAAGCATTTTTCCCTTAGCCTTTTCAAAGAGGCATACAGAAAAGGTGTGATTATTATGAGTTATTTCTTCTAGCAGTTTCCCATTCCGGGAGCCCACTACATCTGAGACACTGCCGCCATGCTGGAATAAATACCTAATGTATTCAACTTCAGAAAGAAAATCTTCCTGGCTTCTGTCATTTAGGAAGGCGATTCTAAGTATTTTAGCGCCAGCACCATCTTTCTCACAGTTATAAACGACATTTCGCCCTCCAGCATGTGCCTTAATTGGACTAATTTTATAGCCTTCCAATCCATATAACTCTGATATTATTGGAAGTAAATACGCATCACCGATTTTAACAACCTCGTTATAAGTCATAATATCTCCTTTCGCTACTTAGTAATTAAAAACTTATTCATTATTAATCTTCACTACCCTGTCAAGGGATTTTTTCGTAAAAACCAAAGTTGGGTATATTATGCTTTATGCAATAAAGATAATAAATAGTAATTGTAAACTACTTACCAAGTTTTATATATACCCAATTTCATCCAGCAATTTCTCTTTGTAATATATTTATTATATCATTAACTTTAATAGGACTATAAGAGTTAGAATAATTATAACTATTTATTCCATATAAAAGCAAAATTTAAACAGTTACGGTATTCATATACTTTGTCAATTATAAACGAGCCCTAGATCCTGAGATGGTAGAAGAAGTTTTAAATATAATGAAAGAGTTTATCAATGATGGAATGACCATGATGGTTGTCACCCATGAGATAGGATTTACAAAAGAAGTAGGGGATAGAACTTTTTTATATTAGTCAAAAGCAGAGTACATAATCCGTAGAATTACTTATACAATAAGTAATTCTACGGATTATGTTTATTTAAAACCCAATATAAAAAATGCATGTTAAGATAAAAGAATTTATAAATGTTATATATTTATAAATTGCTAATTTAGTGATATATTTAATAGTGGAATATTTCATAATAGGAGATTAATTTATAAATGAATACTAAAGAGTTTTTTATGAAGAAAAAAGTAATATATATATTTGCAACTATGTGCTGTATGTTATGGGGAAGTGCCTTTCCAGCAGTAAAAAGTGGATATGAAGTATTTAACATTGCTTCAGAGGATATACCTTCTAAATTAGTATTTGCAGGGTATAGATTTTTTTTGGCAGGTTTAATAGTACTTTTTATAGGATTATTAAGTAAAAAAGAACTTTTTAAGTTTAATAAAAGACAACTAGGGCAAATAGCATTACTTGGAATTACACAAACCTGCTTACAATACATATTTTTTTATTTAGGATTAGCTTATATTAGCGGTGCAAAGGGTTCTATCCTGAGTGGAACAGGAGCTTTTTTTAGCGTTATAATAGCTCATTATATATACATAAATGATAAATTAAATTTAAAAAAGACCTTAGGGTGTATTATAGGATTTATAGGTGTAATCATTGTTAATTTCGATTCGCAGTTATTGGGCTCTTCTTTTACCATAAAAGGTGAAGGAGCAATTTTGATTTCTGCATTAATACTATCTGCATCATCTATTTATAGTAAGAAACTTACACAGTCTATGGATTCAGTGGTAGTAACGGGATATCAATTATTCATAGGAGGAGCTGTACTTATTGGATTAGGTTACGGTTTTAATGGTTCTATATCAGGATTTACTATAAAATCCACAAGCTTACTTATATACCTTGCGATGCTTTCCTCCATTGCATTTTCATTGTGGACAATTCTTTTAAAGTACAACAACGTAGGAACTGTAGCTGTTTTTAATTTTTTAACACCTATATTTGGTTCAATATTATCAGCTATATTTTTACATGAGAATATATGGGAATTTAAAAATGCCATAGCATTAATATGCGTATGTATAGGTATATGGTTAGTTAATAGAGAAAGCAATAAAAAAATTGATAAATTGGATCCTTTACAAAAAAATTAAATTGAATTAAAAGTTGACAAAAAGTGTTTAGGTTGGTAAAATGACATAAAAAATAAGTAGACAAGCATTATAACTTGAAGGGAGTTTTTATGAATAATAAAACTAAATTTATAATAGCATTGATACTATGTAGCAACCTAGCGACAGGAAATGTGCTAGCAAATGATATTAATAATATGAAAAATGAGTCCAATAATATTGAACAGAAAATCAATAATGGCAAGAATGAGATAAAAAAATTAGAGAAAAATAAGAAAAATGTTCTTAATGATATTCATGAATTAGAAAAAAATATCAATGAGTTAGAACGTGAAATTGAGGAAATAAATTTCAAAATAGGTAATTCAAATGAGAAGATAAAAAATTTAGAGATTAAATCAGAGAAATTAAAGGTTGATTTAGCAAAAAATGAAGAAGTGATGGCAGAAAGACTTCGTATTATGTATATGAATCAATCCCAAAGTTACATAGAGATATTATTTGGCTCAGAAGGAGTTTATGATTTCATTGAAAAAGTAGAAGCTATAAGAAGTTTGATTAAATATGATAAAGAGCTTATGGATGAATTTAAGGAAAAGCAAGACGAGCTGGAAAGCACTACTACTCAAGCTAAGAATGAAAAAAGCAATCTTGAGAGTATGATGCAAACTACTAATAGTAAAATGAGTACTGTAAAAGATAATAAGCAAGAGAAAGATGCACTTATAGCTAAAATTGGAAGAGACATTGATGTACATAAAGCTATGCTAGCGGAGCAGCAAAATGAGTTTGATGAAATAATTACAGCTATTGGGAATATGGAGGCTGAGAGTAGACCGTCTAGAGGTGGATCTATGTCTAGCGGTGAAGATGTGCCTAGTGGTGGAGATGCGCCTAGCGGTGGACAAGTATCAAATGGAAGTATTTTTTCAATAACAGGAGGAAATGGGTATCCTATAACTCAGGAATTTGAAGGAAGAGTCAGTCCTATCACAGGTGAGAAAGAATTTCATGGAGCTCTTGATATAGGGGCACCTTATGGTGCTGGAGTGTATTCACTTAAAGGTGGAACTGTAGCTTACTCAGGTTGGATGAATGGATATGGGAATGTAGTAGTTATAGATCATGGAGATATCAGCAGCTTATATGCTCATAATTCAGAGCTTTTAGTTAGTCAGGGACAGAGCATCAGTGGAGGACAACAAATTGCAAAGGTTGGTTCAACAGGGTGGTCAACTGGACCACATATACATTTTGAGATAATTAACTCTAATAATGAGAAAATTAATCCAATTTCGTATTATATATATTAGTCATTTCATAATAAGAACGAAGTTAATCACATAAAAATATGATTAGTATAAGTGATTGAAATTAGTGAAAAGAAGATAAGTAACTTACTTTATAATAATGCAGTAAGTAGTAATCAAAAGAAAAGTAAATATATATTATAACGATGATAAGAGCTAATACTTCAAGTAAGAAGCATTAGCTTTTTTTTATGTCAGGAAATTGAAGGGAGAAAAATGATGTGTCAAATAATTGAAGATTTCAAAATAAGTCTAATCGAAGATAGTAAGAGTTCTAAAATAATTGAAAACAATACCTACGACATAAAAGTTTTTATATAATTTTGGGTTATAAGATTATGCTTAAAGGGATGAAAGCACAATATATAGGTTAAATAAATCCGCATGATAATCTAATGATTTTAGGAATAGTCTTAGGGAGTAAGATAGCCGCTGTAGAAAAAATTAGTATCAAAAATGTATATAAATTAATGTTAATGATTTAGGTTATTAAGTTGAAGTTATTTAATAAGATTGTTAATTGTGAAATTTAATAAAGCCTTAAAAAAGATGTTAATAAGAATAGATTTAAAAGATGTACATAATGAAATAAACTTCTATCTAGTAAATAAAAACATTGTATCAGATTTTAAATTTGTAGCACCAAGTTTAACAGAAAGAGATAAAGAAGAAAATGTTAAAAAAATAATTTTATTTTAATGATAAAATATGGTTAAAAGAAGATAATTTGTTATTATAAGTAACAATTTACATATATTAATTGTATTATAAAATAGAAGGGTTTTTAGACTTTAATATAAAAAGCAGTTGAGAGATTAGGGCACTAAGAAGTTATAGAATATTTAGCAGAAGAAATTAAGCTTTTATTTGAGGCTAAATGTAATAAAAGAATAAGTTTTAGAAAATGATTAGGGTTATTTTTTATAATCTGAAATAGGAGGGAGTAAGAATGATTAAATTGTCAACTTTGAAAGACAATGAAATATTAGTAGTTGGTGATGAATATAAGTTAATGACAAAGGAAGAGTTGATTACAAATATAGATGAATTTAAAGAAATGAATGTTTATACATTAGGGATTCATTATGCAACTCTTAATGCAAAGGATATGTTAAAGGGTGCTATTAAAAATGAAGAGGATGATAATATGTATGAGGAGTGGGGAAATTTAATTTGGGGAGATGTAACAGATAATGATATAAATCAAATTCAAAGTATTTTAGATAGAATACTTAAAAAGACTCCAAAACAAAACATTGCATGTTATCAAGATAAGTCAGTAGAAATAGATATTTAATTAGTTCATATTTCAAATATATTACCAGCTAAAATTGAAGAGGAGTTGTATAATGGACAAATATTTAATTTGCCCTGAGTGTGGCAAGAAGATAAATAGAGAATATGTAAAAGTAGATGATAACAGTGATTATAATTTTACTTTAAGTATTAAATATATATGTGAATGTGGTTATGAAAGAATTGATACTTAGTGAGGAGCTTGATTAGATTAAGTCAATTTACGTGAATATTTAAGTAAGAATATACACTATATTAATAAAGAATATTTTAAATATAAATAGTTTAAATGCTAAAATAAGAACTATTTATGACTATGATTTAATTGGATAGAAAATAGGAATTATAAGGAAATTAAATTAAATTAAATTAAATAGACATAGAAGATTATGTGAGAATGTATATCTACCTCTTAAATTAAAAGATGATAATCAAGTAAAGAGATAGAAAAAAATGTAACTTGAGAATTTATCTGAAAAAATAAAAGAAAAATTTGAGGTGAAATTTCAGTATATAATGATAATATGAAATGATCTGGTAAGTAATTATAGCTGTTAAAAAGCATCTAGGCGACTAGGTGCTTTTTAAGCCCCATTTTTAAATGACTTAGAATAGATGTTACTTTATTTTGGGGTGATGGATATATGTAATAGTATAAGACATAAATTGCTAAATGCCTGAATACAATAATTATGTAAATGTTAAAAGAAAGGTGTGCAAGTAATGACAGATCTTTATTATAGTCTGTGGGATAATTACTGGAGAACTTATCGCATTAATAGTGAAGCAGCTATTCAAATTGCTCTAGAACAATTTCCGGGTCAGGTAATGAAAGTTGAAATAGATTATAAAGGAGATTTATTGATCTATAAAGTTACCATTAGAAACACTACTGGAATATATAAAGTTGAAATAGATGCTAATACAGGTCAAATACTTGAAGTGGATGTAAAAGTTGATTAAAGCTCAAAATTTTTTAGTGGAATTTAGAAAAACAATTCTTTGATTTTAGGAAGACATAGAAAATTAATTTTAAAAGAGCTTATAGGGGGCTCTTTTTTTATGTGAAAAATTAAAGTGAAGTAAAGATATGCTAAATATTTATAGCTTATATATAATTTGTAACAATAAGTTTATAGTATTAACTGTAAAAATGAAGTAAGGTAAGAACGATATTTAATATGCCTCTACTGTAGTTTACAGAAGATTAAGAAACAAAGGATAGCAGAGAGTTTAAAAGAAAGCATATCAGAAAGGATGTATAAAAAAGTTAACGGAGCTTTAAAGCAGAAATAATTTAAGAGTATACACAGTTAAAAGACACCAATTTTTGAAAATTTGAATATAATAATCATGTGAATGCTAAAAAGGAAGAGATTTATACAATGAAGAATATTTACTATAATCTATGGGATAATTACTGGAGAACTTATCGAATTAACAGTGAAGCAGCTATTCAAATTGCTTTACAGCAGGTGCCTGGCCAAGTATTAAAAGTCGAACTAGACACTGAGTACGGTATATTAGTTTATGAAGTTACCATAAGAACTACTACTGGAATTTATGAAGTAAAAATAGATGCTGATACAGGTGAGATACTTGAAGTTGATAGAGAGTTTGATTAAACTACTAAAGTCTTAAGTAATTATTAGAAGAATATTAATCTTAAAAAGAGCCTTAAAGGAGGCTCTTTTTACTTTAATAAACAGCTTAATTAATGAAGATAGATAACTATAAAAAATTAAGAATGAGGAATTTAAATTTTTATTTACAAAGCTATATATTACATAATTATGTAAACTTTCTATAAGCCTACTAATTATTTATATAGGCATGATATATATCCAATAACAATATAAAACATTATCAAAGAAATCAGAAGTTTTAATATATTTATGGATTAACTTATAAAAAGAACTATAATTCTTATTTAAATATTCGATATAAAAATTATAAGACTATCTAGATCCAATATTTAGATAAAAGGGGGGGATTAGAGAAATGAAAATTCAAGGAGATATAAATTTTCAATACATTTTTAATCTGCATAATAAGAAGAATAAAACTATAGAAGAGCGAGCAAAATTGATAAAGCCAGAAGTGAAAATCCACAATTGGATCGTGCGCTTTATCAGCATGATATCAATAAGATGTATGAGGAGCAGGCGAAAATTGAAAGAATTGCTAAAAAGATCGCACGAGAAGAAACATTAACAGAAGAAGAAAAGGAATTAATAAACCGCGTTGATCCAGAAATGCTTCGTAGAGCAGAAGAGGCAAAGCAAGTAAACGAATCTTTAAAAAATAAACTAAGAAATGCTAAAAGTAAGCAAGAGGTACAAAAAATCTTAGTACAAGCTTCCATGGAAGCTCAACAGATAGCAGAATGTGATCCACAGTATGGAAATCTACTTATGGAATTGCTTAAAGAAGCCTATGAAGATTATAATAAAGATCTCGAATTTACAGGAGAAACTCAACAATATCACCAGAATCAACAAAATCAAAGCAGTCCTAATGCACTAGTTGCTTTTAAATGCTAATTTATTTAAAAGCCGTCCGATTGAGTAGGACGGCTTCTTCATCTATACAATTTTCACGCTCACTTGTTGATATAATTACAATAATATTTAAACACAAAATTTTTTACTTAGAACTGTTATTATTTTTTATTAACGTACCCTTTAAGTTCTAAATAAGTTTCCCACAAAAATTAACAGTTATGGCTACCTTAATCAATGGCGAGTTAGTATTATGATATGAGAAGTTTAAAGTTTTATTTTTACTAGGGCTGCTATTTTGTAGTTATAGAAAGCAGAACAACTTAATATATCTTGGCAATTCATAAAAGATCTGCAGCGTGATAGTACTGCAGGTCTTTTAGAATATATATTTTAAAGGGGTAAGTTGAATGTTGTTTGTTATCCTTTATTCAGAGACAATATAGAGTTCTTCAGCAACTATTCTATGCTCACGACTATCTTTTCCATAAAAATATGAAGTTGTCTAGGGAGTAGTCATTCTAGCTTATACACAATTAGTTAGATTTGTAAGATAGTGATTGACTCTGAAGAAAATTCTTTTCATTTCTCTCATTTCTATTTGAAAGACTGTATTATAGGTAATCTTTAAAGTTATAACTTCAAAAGCTTTTGTAGTTTTTCATAGAAATTCTTTATTGTCTATAAGAAAGGTCTGAACTTCTATTTTATTATTCATTAATTTGTTAATTCCTTATTTACAAATGAAAATTTATCGTTGATAGCATTTTCATTTGTAATAAAATGCTATCCTTTTTTATATGATATTTCTTCTTTTATTTAATGGAATTAATTTTATGAAAATTCATCTATCCCTTTTGTAAAGGAGATACAAAGGAATAATAACTATCCCTATTATTTTCCTTTGCTTTACGTAGGTTAAGATTTAATTTTCAATAATAAGAAACGAAAATTTATTATAAAATGTAAACCTAATTAGAAAGTAATGTAATAATTATTTATTAATTTACTATAATTAGATGTAATGGTAGGTAAGAGCTTAGAAAACTTCTAATAGATATAATAAAAAATTATAACTGTAATTGTAAGTGAAATAGAACAGTTAGAAAGTTAGAAAAAATTTTATGTATAAACTATATAAAGCTCCTAAATTTCATATTAAGATTGTAGCGTCTATAATGTACATTGATTAATTAGGGATAAAAGAAAAACTAAGAATTGCAAATATGAGTTATGTCTTTATACGTGGTTCAGGTGAAGAAAATTTTAAAGAGTTTAAGGAAGAATTTATAGATAAGAATTCTGAATTGGAAGATATACAGAAATTAAAAGGGCTTCATGCTCTGAGTTATATAATAAAATATGGAAGGGTGATTGAGTCTGCATAATAAAAGTACTTTCCCCAGTAAATAATCTTTAAGGTACAAAAAAATATAATTAGAAGGAATATGGTTATATACTATTAAAATGTGCATTAAAAACCTTATAAGTTTAATATAAAATAGTCAGTTGATTCTATCAAGAGCTTATATTAAATAGTGAGATTCTTGGATTCTTTGTAAAGAAAATAATGACTATATTTGGTATAGGACATATGGGAATACATATCCAACATTTAAAACGAATAAAATAAGTTTTGTAAATATGAATTTGCATGAATGAGTAAAATGAACATAATGTATGGCTAAGTTAATGCACATCTTTCTTAATTCGTGTATCAACAGGTAGTCTAAATTTGAGTTAAAATTGGATTGATTCATATAAACAAAATTATAAAAGTAAAAATAAATATAAATTAATAACAAATTCAAGGTTTAAATAAAAATAGTTAAAAAAGTAATGAATTAATATAAATATTGATAACAAATTTATTTTTCTAATATATTATATACGAAAAGATGCTAAGAAAAGGTATTTTGATGCTATCTTGTTCGAAATTGAAATTTTCAATGAATAAATCTTCATCTATAAATTCCTAAAGAAGAAGAACAAGTACAACCAGAAACAATTGAACCATGTATTTGTAGATATATTTATTGTTTATGGATAACGAATGGGGGAAGTTTTTGGATGTTGCTTACTTACGTAGATTGTAAGCATGCTTTTGGATATAAGTGAGATATTAATATATGGATTTATTTTATGGCAAATTTAGATTAAATTAATAGCTTTCAATGCTATTAATATATTTTAGCACTGGTAGGAAGACTGGTGCTTTTTCTATGTATAAGAATAAAAGGTAAATGAGATAAGATATTACAATGCAAGTACGGTTCTTTGTTTTATTTTAAAAATAACAAGAGCCAAGCAATATGATGAATGTATTACTTAGCTCATTTTATATATGGAGTAATTATATTATGAGTAGAGTCTTATAATATTATACAAAAAAATAAAGCTATATAGTTGTGTATCTAACTATAAAACAGAGAAAAATTGTCATAGAACGGAAAAAAATTTAATTCTGCTAAAGATTATAAAATAACTATAAGTATGCTATTAAATTAAAAAAACAAGTATTCAAGCATATTATATAAGCTATAGATGTTTACTAATGGATTAATTATAATCGATAAGATACTAAAAAAGAAAATTAAAAATTAAATCAAATTTCTCATATCTTTTAAGATATTAATAGTATTAAATATATATTCTTCATTATTTATTATATTTCTCAATTATATGAGCATACTATATATGTGACAATAAAAATTTATAAGGGAGGAATTTTAATGGAACACGATAAAGAAAATAAAAGAGATGATTCAAATAATAATAGTTTCTGGGGGTGGATATTAAGACTAATATTAGTTGCAGTTGTTTTAGGTATAACATCATTTTTTACACCTGGATTTACTATTAATGGATTATGGTCATTTCTGATAGCTGCACTTGTAATAACTGTATTAGATTATTTCGCAGAATCACTTATGGGAGTTGATGCATCTCCTATAGGAAAGGGCTTAAAAGGATTTGCTATTGCTGCTGTAATAATATATTTAACACAATTTTTAGTTCCAAATATGAGAGTATCTATAATAGGAGCATTATTAGCAGCTGTAGTTATCGGATTTTTAGATGCACTATTACCTGGAAGGATAATGTAATCTAATTATTTCGCAAATACTTTATTTCAAACACATTTTTAAAGAGTAATCATATTTTTAAAGTAAGAATTAATTTTATGCTAGATTCATATCTAGAAATATTAAGTATTTAGTTTACTTTAAACGATACATAAGAGCTTGCAAAAGCTCTTTTTATTTTTTATGTTTAGAATATTACAAAGCTATATTAAACATTCAATAATCTATTCATATATTAATATAAAATATCTAATAATAATTTAAGGGAATCTTAAAGCTAGTTATGTAGATATTTGCCAAAATATATGATAATATGAATTTTAGAAGTGAGTACAGTATATAGTTAAAATATAAATAATATTTAGTTAATTAGCATTTTAGACAGGAGAGTACGTATGTATAAAGATTTTTTTATCAGTCAAAATGAACAAGAGTTTTACCCAGAGGTTTCTTGTGGAATAGCAAGTTTATCAATGCTGTTAGAATATCATGGTATATTGAAGTGTCAAGATTTTAAAACCTTAGGTGAAAAATTAAGTTTTAAATTATCTCCTGAAAAAAAAGGATATGATGAAGATGATTCACCTTATGGAGTTTATCCAGAGGATATTTTTAAATTTTGTGTTGAAAACAAAATTAAATTTAGAATGTCTTTTTATGATGATGAATGGAAAGAATGTTTAAAAATAGCACCTATAATGGTTCTTCTTACAGGTAATGAAGAAGAATTTGGACTTAGAAATAGCCATTGGGTTGTATTGATAGAGAGAAATAAGGACTACTTTACTTACTATGACCCTTGGTATAAAAAAGAGAATGATGAATATATAAGACATATTTGGTATAAGGATTTTCACGAATATTACACAGGAATAGCTTGTCAAATATTATAATCCTTATAGGTGATATAAATAAGTATAATAATTAAGTGTATGAAATAAAAGAAGGGACTATATCAAAATAGAAATTAATTTCTATTTTGATATAGTCCCTTCTATAATGTAGATGCTAATCCATAAAAGCTCTAGTAAACACCGTCAAAGGCACTGATAATATAACTCCGATGCTGCCAGCTAGAGATCTTAGAACTTCTATTGATATGTCTTCTAAATTAATAATATAGGTAAAATCTACATTATGTGCCATAAAAATCATTAAGCTCACCAAAGAACTACCTGCATAAGCCAAAATAAGAGTGTTTGACATTGTTCCTATTACATCTCTACCTACGTTCATTCCACAGTTAATCAATGCTTGTCTAGTTATATCTTTATTACTCTCTTTTATTTCATTCATTGCTGTAGCAACAGACATACTCATATCAATGTTTGCACCTAATGCCCCAATTACAACACTTGAAAATAATATTGATTGAAAATTAAAGCTGATTTTTTGAGGAATTCTTAGTAGTTGTATTCCTTCTTCAACGTTAATAGATATTTGAAGAGATTTACTCATTATTGCAGTAACTATTCCAGCAATAGTTACACCACCCAATGTTCCTATAAAAGAAGCTAAAGTTTTTTTGCTAACTCCATTTTGAATAATTAATGAAAAGAAAGCTATAATCAAGCTGCAGATAATTGTAAGCGTTATAGGGTTATATCCACTAATTAATCCAGGCAAAAGCAATGTTGAAATTACATATATAGTAAATGCCACAGATAATAGAGCATTTACACCTTTTATTCCACCTACAATTAGTACTAATAATATAAAAAAGAAAACTAAAAATAATAACTTTTTTTGCCTAATATATTGATATATTGTAATGTTTAGATTTTCCTCATCAGATCCTTGAATTAATAATAAAACCCTATCATTCTTTTTTAAAGATAATAAATTATTATTTAATGATAAAGTATTGTCAACAATAAACTCCCTTCCTTTATATACACCATCCTTTACAATCACTTTTACTTTTTCAATATCTGAAGAATCTGAGTTTAATACTTCTTTTATTACAGCTTTGTTAAATTCTTCGTTAGTAAAAGAATTATTCTTGCTCATATTAATATGAAATGGCGATAAAAGAAAAATTATGAAGAATAAAAGTATTGTAAATATTATTTTTGAAAAGGAAAAGGACTTCATGAAATTCACCTCTTAAATGTAAAATAATTACATTTATATTATGATACAATAAACCTAATTGTCAAGAAAATTTTAAAATTAAATCTAAAATATTTTAAATAAAAGAAGATGAAAAATTATGCTTATTTATCAAATGATATTGACAAGTAAATTAAAATAGTGATATTCTTATTAAAACTGATTCCTAGTTTCGATAAGGAGGTATTATCATGTTAAGTACAAATAAACAATCCAATATTTCAAGAAATACTAAGCAAAAAGCACTAATACTTGATTGCATGAAAGATCATAATGGAGAACACATTACAGCTGAAGAAATCATTGATATCTTAAAAGCAAATGAAACTCCAGTAGCAAAATCCACAGTATATCGTTATTTATCACAATTAGAGGAAAGTGGCTTAGTGAGGAAGTATTTACTTACAGAAAATCAACCAGCTTGTTATCAATTCATAGGTGAAAATACAATATGCCAAGAACATTATCACCTTATGTGCCAATCTTGTGGTCAGATTGTACATTTCGAAAATTCTGCACTTCAAGGATTATTTGAGAGTATAAATTCAACAGATGGATTTATTATTGATGGACGTAGAACTGTATTTTATGGATTATGTAAATCCTGTGGCAGCTTATAGTAGGAGGTTAAAAATGAAAAAATTATTAGCTATGTTTACAATTGTAGCAATGATGTTTTATCTTACTGCTTGCAATAATACAAATAAAAATCAAGAGGTTAGTAATCATAAATTAACTATTGTTGCATCACTATTCCCACAATATGATTTTACTCGTCAGATTGTGGGAGATAAAGCGGATGTTAAATTACTCTTACCGCCAGGGATAGAAAGTCACACTTTTGATCCTAGACCTAGCGATATATCAAATATTTATAATGCAGATATGTTTATATATACAAGTAAGTATATGGAACCTTGGGCTGAAAAGGTGGTAGAAGGAGTATCAAATAAAAATTTATTAGTAATTGATGCGTCTAATGGCATTAGTTTAGTGAAAGAAGAACATGACCACGATGAGCACAAGGGGGACCATAAGGAAGATCATCATGATGAAGATGAACATCAGCATGAATATGATCCACATATTTGGCTTGACCCAACTTTAGCAATGAAGATGGTTGACAATATCGTAGTTGGACTTTGTGAAAAAGATGCCAGAAACGCTGAATTTTATCGTAAAAATGCAGATAACTACAAAAAAGAGTTACAAAAATTAGATGACGATATTTTTAAAGCGGTAAAAAATAGTAAAAGGGATACATTGGTGTTTGGAGGACGTTTTGCCTATAGTTATTTTTTAAATCATTATGGTTTAAAATATGAATCTGCTTATGATTCTTGTTCTACTGAAGGTGAGCCCAGTGTTCAAACTATAACTTCTATCATTGATTATATAAAGAAAAATAATATTCCCTGCATATATCATGAAGAGTTCGTAGAGCCAAAAGTAGCCAAGTCTATTGCACATCAAACAGGTATCTCAGCAGAACTTTTTAGTACAGCACACAATTTATCAAAAGATCAACTAGGGGATAAAATAACATACATTAATATTATGCGTGAAAATCTTGAGAGTATCAAAAAAGGACTGAATTGATATGGGAATTTTAAAAGTTTCTCACTTAGACATATTTTATCAATCCGTATTGGCTGTAAAAGATGTGAGTTTTGAAATAGACCATGGAGATTATTTTTGTATTGTAGGATCAAATGGATCTGGTAAAAGCTCACTAGTGAAAGGTATATTAGGACTTGTACCATTTAATAGAGGGAAAGTTGAGTTTAATATATCAAAAGGGCAAATAGCTTATTTACCACAGATTAGCACAATTCCTTCTGATTTGCCTGCTACAGTTCATGAAATCGTAATTACAGGAAGACAAAAAAGTGCTAAGAGAATCCCTTTCTACTCACGAGATGATATAAAAGCTGCAAAAGAAGCTATGGCTATTTTAGAAATAACAGATATATCAAACAAGCGAATTGGAGAGCTTTCAGGTGGCCAGCAGCAAAGAGTATTGCTTGCCAGAGCACTGTGTAGAAATCCTAAATTATTAATTTTGGATGAACCTTGTTCTGGTTTAGATGAGGATATTACGAAGGGTTTATACAGGATATTATCAGACTTAAACAATAAGTATAATATCACAATTCTAATGGTTTCTCATGATTTAGATAAAGTTAAAGAGTATGCTAATCGTGTAGCTGTGATGGACAATTACTTGAAATTTTGCGGGAACATGGAAGAGTGGCAATTTTTTAGAAGAGGGGATATAAGAAAATGACGATAAATAAAATATTTGAAATTTTTAACTATCCTTTTGTTACTCGTGCTTTGATTGTAGGTTTACTGGTATCTCTTTGTGCTGCTCTTCTCGGTGTGGTGTTGGTATTAAAACGGTACTCATTAATCGGGCATGGTCTCGCAAATGTTGGATTTGCATCACTATCTTTTGCTATGTCTATGGGACTTTCTCCTTTATATACATCTATGCCTGTAGTGATTGTAACTTCATTTATTATCATGGCCGTTAGTCAGAAAAAAGGTGTAGCTGGAGATGTAGCTATTGGAATCGCATCAACAGCTTCTCTTTCAGCAGGTGTTATCATAACATCTATAACAAGGGGATTTAATATAGATGTTTGTAACTACATGTTTGGTAGCATATTAGCAATGGATAATTTCGATATTTTACTAAGTATTATATTATCAATCTTAGTAATAGGGCTTTTTATCTTATTTTATAATAGATTATTTCTCATAGTTTGTGATGAGAATTTTGCCAAAGCTTCCGGTATTAATGTTACAATGTATCAATTTCTAATCTCCTTTTTAACAGCTCTTACTGTAGTGGTTGGAATGAGAATTATGGGTACGCTTCTCATTTCAAGTCTCATCATTTTTCCTGCTATAACTGCTAAAAAAATTGTTCATAGTTTTAAAGGACTAGTAATTGCTTCTGCTACTATTTCTGTGGTTTGTTTTATCATTGGAATCATAGTGTCCTTTACTCTCAACATGCCAACGGGGGCGAGTATTGTTGCAGTAAATATCGTCATGATGATTTTTTCAGAACTTGCGAGCAAATGCATTGGAAGGAGGAGATGAAAAATGAAAAAAATGTATTTGATGGCACTTATTTTTGTGTTGGCTATAAGTGTAGGTGGTTGTGGCACTTCTAATCAAAGTATGTCTGATAACTATTGGGATAAAGAAACAATTGATAATTCTATTATGCCTAGTATACCAAGTAATACACATGATTTAGATGAGCAAAGTGAAAAAAATATTGTTAGAGAAGACTCTAGTTCTGAAAAGCAATCGAGAACTAAGGCTGATATTATAATTCGCGATAATTTCTTTCTTGGACAACTTAATGATATGTATATTAATTTAAGTAGTTATAAAGGTAAGATTATTCAATATGAGGGATTTATATACAACTTGGCAGAAGAGAATGCAAAGGAACCATTTGCTGTTTGTCGTAAATATTTTTGCTGTGGTACAGATGCATATCTTGTAGGCTTACCATGTGAATTTAATGGGGATATACCTGATAATAACCTTTGGGTGGTTGTGACGGGTATATTAACTGAAGATGAGCAAGGTCACTCCCCTTATTTGAAAGTAACAGATTTATCCACCTTAAGTGAGCCAGGAAATGAATTTATATATAAATAAAATTTTATAAAGGTTGAGTATAAAAAAGTATAACTGTCTCTAAATGTAAATAGATTAAATAATAAATACTTTAGCAAATAGAACTGTATATTGTATTTTTTATATTTAACAGGTAGTTTTCTAGAAATTTTACTTGTCTTACGAAAAGAAGATTTTTTTACTCATTATTTATATCTTTGCTATGACCCCTTATTAGTACAAGTTATTTTTCTGATTATTGCTTTAACATTTTAAATGAAAGTAATTGTTTTCTAATTTCAGTGTACATTACAATTTTTTAAAAATTTATAAATTAATTATAAAACATTTTAAAAGAACTTAAAATTAAAGTACCAAAAAAATTTTAAATAATTAAATAAATAAAATTTGTAGAATACTATATATAGTTAAATAGAAATGTTAAGGGGAGATAAGCATGGATAAGTCATCTAAACACATGGAAATATGTAAAGAACTAAATAGTTTATACACAAGAAAAAATCATGACTATGGAGATAGCTTTGGTAAGGGATTTAAGGAATATGGTATGGTAATGCCAATAATAAGATTGGAAGATAAATTAAGCAGACTTAAGGCATTAATTAAAACAGAGAATAAGGTCGATGAGAGTATAGAAGATACATTAATGGATCTAGCTAATTATTCTATAATGACATTAATAGAATTAAAATATGAAAAAAACATATAGAATGAAGTTAAAAGTGTATTGACAGAAAAAGTTAATACTTACAGTGAAAATTATACATATATTATACCTATTAAAAAGATTAAATTTTAGAAAAGCATCTAGTTAACTAGGGGCTTTTTTTAAATCTAATCTTTTTAGAATTTATAAATTAATTCCAACTTTATTTAAAATATAAGAGTAGGCAGTATAAAAAGTAATCATAGCAATAGATGAAAAAATTATTGATTTAATAAAGCTAAAGTCATGTTTAAGCAAAATAGCTAAAACTATAAAAAATAATATTGAAGGTAAAATCATAAAACATATGGATGAGGATAAGGAAATTACTTGATTTATGTCTTTAGTATCATTAAGCTTAACAAAAGGCAAAATAATATGCTGTAAATGTAAAATTTAAAAAAGTAAGATTAGTTCATAATTTAAACATCAAAATTAGTTATGATATCTTAAAGCATATTTATATAGGATTTATACATTATATTAATAATTAAAAAAGAGTAAAAAATATAAAAACGTAAATTAAATTAAAAGAATTCTTCAATAATTTTCAAAATTATTATATAGATTCATAAGGGAAGCTTTTTATTTAAGAACTTCATTATAAGTTAACTAAATATAATTAAAGGAATAGATTCTTTTTATATGGTGATTCTAACAGTATAGAAGGAGGAATATATATGACTAATAAACGTAAATTCACTAAAAAACAAATGGCATCATTAGGATTAAAAAAAACTGAAAACGGTGATTATGATTATATAAATCCAGAAGAGAGAACCAATTCAAAATATAGATCTATAAAAAAAGAGTCTAAATAAGACTCTTTTTTTGCCTATATGTATATTAAAAGTAAAAAAACTCGCAAAAAAGTAAAATTTATAATAGTATGTATGAAAATGGTTGAATATATAAGATCCTTTATATTACAATGATATAGAGAGATAGTTGAATATTACTTTATAAAGGGGGATATTTATGAAGGTTAAACGTTCTAAAATATTATTAGTTTCAGCAATATTAGGTTTATTATATTCAATATACATTATATCATATTTTAGTAATGGAATATTTGGTAGTAAAGGAAGTACAGAAGTTTTAGGGGCAGCTATAGCAACAGCAGTAGTTACGCCACACATAATTTTAGTTGTTTTAGCAACAATTTTTAATTGGATAGCATATTTTTCGAATAAAAGAGGTTTTGCACTTACAGGTGGTATTTTATATGCGGTAGGTGGAGCTATTTTTATTATGTATATTATATTTGTTATTCCATCAATGATATTAAGTTTTGTTGGATATGCGAAGTTAAAAAAGATTATAGAAATAAATAATTCTATAACAATTGAGGATAAAAAGTAATAAAAAATATATAATTTAAATATACATTTTTCAACTATCTCAAGTGAAGCAATTAATATATTACATCATAGAAATTATATAATAGTTGATTTAAGTTACAACACAGATGAGCGGCACATGTACATGAATCATTATTTTAAACATATGATTAAAAAGTAGTTATAGTTTTTCTAACTATAACTACTTTAATTTAATCTAATAATTCCTTTATGAATAGTACTCTATTTCCGCCATTGCCATCATAATTTGTAGTTACAGAAATTCCATCAATTTCATTATCTCCTTTCTCCACTTCAAATCCCATTTTTTTATGAAATGCAATAGAACCTTTATTTATAGGAGATGTTACAGAATGAACTGTGGTACAACCTAGTTTATTTGCTGCATTAAAGAATAATTCATATAATTCTTTTGCAATTCCTGATTTTCTATATTCTGGATGAACTCCTATAAAGTGAATATATGCTTCAGTTAGATAACTTTGTGATATAAAACCAATTAAAAATCCTATAATTTTATCATTTTCTTCTGCTATAAAACTAGTATTTTGAAAATGCTTGAAAAATAATCTAGGTAACATATCACTCATATGCCTTCCACCCCACCAAGCATCTATTTCTGTTATAACTTCTGTATAATCAGACTCTTGCACTGTACGAATATTCATTTTTATCACCTTCCTTTTTAATAATATAACTTTATAATAAAATATTTTAATATAAATTGTAATATTAATTATTAGAGTATAATAGAATAAATAGAAATTCGCTAAAGAAGAATTTCTTCCTAAATACTTCATTATTAGCTATTAATTTTTAATTTTTAGGGATTAATCTATTTTTATAGAAAATTTTCTTTCCAGAGTATATTTTCAATTTGCATATTGAATACCTATCTATTGCATTTCAAAGGTAATGTTTTTTCATATAAATATGGTTGAATATTAGGATAGGTTAGATTCTTTGGAAGTTCATCGAATAGTTTTACTTCCTCAATCTCTGAAATTGGTAAAATACTCATTTCACTTATTTCGCAGAAAAATAGCCTCCCAAATAGTTTTCCGTTGGAATCATTCATTGAATAATCACAAACAGGTTTTAGTGTGAATTCTTTTGCACCAGTTTCTTCAAACAATTCTCGTTTAGCGGTATTATTAATAGTTTCTCCTATTTCTCTATGTCCTCCTGGAATTTCCCAAGATTTCCTCTCTTTATGTCTAACATAAACCCATTTTCCTTGATATATAGTGCTTATTACTGCAAATGTTAGTTCTTCATCGTCAATTTTACCTATTTCATAAAACTCTATCTTCATAAATCCTCACCTTTATCCCCTAATAAATATTTATACTATGCTGAGTTTCTTATCTAAATTATACAAACTATAGGAAAAATTATCAATAAATTCATTATTCTTATCATGTAAAGTATAGAACAATGTCTTATGTGGCTATTATATAGCTCCTAAAGTTTTTATCTATTATGCTATATTTAAATGGTAATTACATAGTTATATTAAGTAAAAATGTTACATTTGTTAAGCTACCTACAATGCAGCCTTGAGGAGTAAGATCTGTTTAGTTTAAAGATTTAGACGGCAATATAATAAATTTTCATTCAGGGTTATAGAAAAAATTAGGTAATAGAAAAGAGTTCATTGAAGAGCTCTTTTTTATTTTAATATTTCTTTTATATAATGTTTAAATTGCATTAGAAATACATAGTACTTAAGATTAGAAAGTATGTAGCAAAAAAATGCATATATGAATAATTGTTTAGTTTTTATTTTTAAATAAAAGTATGACGAGCTATATTTCGGAATAGGATATATTAAATACCAAAATTTTATAAAAATTACTAAAAATTCTTGTGGCTGCTTACTACACGTAGTATAATATAATTAAGGAGGTGATCCTGTGGCTGTGCTAATTGATCTATTAGATTTAGTGTTAAAATTGTTAGGCGTAGTGATTGCAATACTAACGATAAAAAATCTAAATCAACAAAATAAAAAGAACGCCCCTAAGTCCAAAAAGAAGCGTTCTAAATAACATGAGGAAAGGAGATAGAACTCCTTCCTATAGAATAAATTATAGCACACCTAAAATTGAATGGAAAGAAAAATAGAAGTTACTGAATTAGTAGTAATTTTTTTTACAATAACATGGTTAGGAAGAACTTGCTTTAGTAGAGCAGGGTTATTAGATTTAATTGGGATACCTATAATGTTATTAGCTACAATTATGATATTTACTAAATGGTTTAAAAGGTGATTTAATAATGGAAAAGACGAGGCAAACTTTAGCAAATCAAAATTGGGAAAAGAAAAACAGAGAATATGCTAGTTATTTAAAAAGTCGCTCTAGTGCAAGAAGCTTTATAAGAAATAAAGCAACACTAGAAGATTTAGAAGAACTAAAGACATTGATTAAAATAAGGGAAAGTGAAAAATAAATAAGATAAGAAATAGTCAAGTATAAGATAAGAGATATATCTCTTATCTTATACTTATATATTTTTAAAATTTTAACAAAATAAATCAATTGAAAAATTATCACGTTCTATAGGTAATTTTTCATAATTGCATAAATCATATATCACTTAAAATAGTACACAATCTACAATGTATAATTTAGAATTATGGTTTAATTTAAACCTTTTTACTAACAATGTACTTGCTGGTTTTTTGTAAGAAGTAAGTTAATTGTTTTTATATATAAATTAAATTTGAACTGATATATCTATATATAAATCTAAGTTCTACTTATAAAGAAATACTCATAAGTTCATAATAAAGGAGGATTTATTAATGAGAGAACAGCAAAACTCAAAGATTTTGATAGATATAGAAGATTCTTTAGAAGAGATGGATTTAGAAGAATGCAAAGATGAAAAGAAAAGAATAAATTATAAGCCTATAATGTGGGCTATGTTAGGGATAGGAACATTATATTTTTTATACATCATATATAGAACTTTCGGAGGTTATTTATAAATATATTATGGAGGGGTTATATGGAAGATAATCGTTACGGACAATATACTATTTATAAATATGAAATTGAAGAGAGATATCCTTATAATATTGAGGCACAAATAGAATATGCTAAGAACAAAGGTGATAAACAATTCTATATAATGTTTTTATGTGAAACCTGTGAAAAAATATCTAATAGTGCTAATGGGGCTATAGAGAGTTTCAATTTTACCCCTTATCAAATTAATTCTATTTTTAAAGCCTTGGCTTTTGCTATACAAAATATTGCTATAGAAGATGATGAACATAAGTTAAAATATATAGAAAGCAAATTAGTTCCTACAGTAGGTGGTATAATAAGACAAAGTAAAGGAAGAATAACAGTAAAATAATAATCATAAAAACTTACAGCTTATGCTTGTAAGTTTTTTCTTTTTTAAGTGCCTAATATTAAATATCAGTATTTAAAAAATTGAATTGTTACTTAAATGTTTAAAAATTTAAAATAAATTATTAACACTATTAAAAAAAGCTGTTGTAAGATAAAATTAATATAGTACAAAAGAAAGGATGTGAAGTTATGGACAATAAAACAAAGGGAATATCATATATGCTTTTAGCATCTTTTTGCTTTGCTATAATGAGCCTTTTAGTTAAAATTGCAGGAGACGTACCTTCCGTTGAAAAAAGCTTTTTTAGAAATATAGTTAGTTGTGTTGTTGCTTTAGTACTTATTATAAAGAACAAAGAAAGTTTCTTTGGAAAAAAGGAAAATCAGAAATATCTATTAGGTAGATCTATATTAGGAACATTAGGGGTAATATTATATTTTTATTGTATAGATAACATGGTATTATCAGACTCTTCTATGTTAAATAAGTTAAGTCCCTTTTTTGTTATAGTTTTTTCTGCTTTATTTTTAAAAGAAAGGATAACTAAAATTCAATTAGTCGCAATAATTGCTGCTTTTTTAGGGAGCTTATTAATAATTAAGCCATCCTTTAACATGAATATAATGCCTGCATTAATAGGGGTTGCTTCTGCAGCTTTTGCAGGAGGTGCATATACATTTGTAAGATTTTTAAGAGATAAAGAAAAATATTATACTATAGTTTTCTATTTTTCTTTTGTATCTATATTGTTTAATCTTCCTTTGATGATAATGGTATATAAACCTTTAACTTTAAATCAATTATTAACATTATTAGGAGCAGGAGTTTTTGCTTCTATAGCACAATTTTCGTTAACAGTAGCATATAAATATGCACCAGCTAGTGAAATATCTATATACGACTATGCAAATATAATTTTTACAGCTCTATTAGGAATGTTCTTACTAGGGGAAATTCCAGATTTATTAAGTGTATTAGGATATGTAGTTATAATTTCAGCTGGATTTTTAATGTTCATGTATAATAAAAGAAAAGCTGAAAAATTAAGTTCATAAAAACTAAGGAAATTAGGAGGGATACAAATGAAGAAAGGAATTTTTAAAATTAAAAACTTATTTATATTTATAATTTTAATAATGACTTCTATATTTTTAATTGGATGTGCAGAAATATCTTTTGAAGAAGAAAATGAGGAAAATGTAGTTATAGATTCTACGGGGAAACTTATGGTGCACTTTATTGATGTAGGCCAGGCAGACAGCATCTTAATAGAACAGGGTAACTCTACAATGCTTATTGATGCTGGTAATAATGATGATGGGAAGATTATTAAGGATTATCTAGGAAAAAGAAATATAACTAAAATAGACTATTTAGTAGGTACCCATCCTCATGAAGACCATATAGGTGCTATGGATGATGTTATTTATGGATTTGAAATAGGAAAGATTTTTATGCCTAAAAAAACTTCCACTACAAAGACTTATAGAGATGTAGTAACAGCTGCTAGTAAAAAGTCATTAAAATTTACAGCTCCTAAAGTGGGAGATAGCTTTAAACTAGGAGAAGCTACTTTTACTATATTAGCTCCTATAAAAGATTATGAAGATGCTAATGATAGTTCAATAGTTTTAAAGATGAAATACGGAAATAACACATTTTTATTTACAGGAGATGCAGAAGGTCCTTCAGAACAGGATATTTTAAATAATAAAAGTGACTTAACCGCAGATGTTTTAAAATTAGGGCATCATGGATCAAGAACTTCTTCTTCACATAAATTTTTAGATGCAGTGAATCCTAAATATGGAGTAATAACTTGTGAGACGAATAATGATTATGGACATCCCCATATTGAAACTGTGAAAAAAATGAAAGAAAGAAATATAAAACTTTATAGAACAGATGAGCAAGGCACAATTGTAGCTACTAGTGACGGAAAGAAAATAACTTTTAATAAATCAGTAGCTAGCTATAAAGAGGGAGTAAGAAAAAATAAAGAAGAAAATAATGTCCAAACAAAAAATGAAGATAATAAAAGTGATATTAATAAAGATAATAATTCTAGGAAAATAGTGTATTTTACACCTAAAGGAAAGGTATATCACTATAAGAAGGATTGCAGCACTTTATCAAATAGTAAAAATATATTAGAAGGTAGTTTAAAAGATGCTAAAAATCAAGGGAAAAACAATCCTTGTGAAAAATGTGCAAGTTAATAAGTAAATATATGTATATAAATAAAAGATGTGACTTGTCACATCTTTTATTTAATAAATTATACAATATTTAAGAACAATAAATATTTTACTTTAATTTGATATTTCTATATCTTTAGATCTTTGTTTAGATTGAATATAGTATTGATAAATATTTTTAACTAATATTTTAATAATGTTATATATTGGTACTGCTACAAAGGCTGCAAAAAATCCGCCTAAGTATACACTTGCCGTAATTACTATAATTGTTGTAAGTGGGTACATATGAAGCTGATTGCCTGTTATATTAGGAGTTATTATATTGCCTTCAAGTTGTTGAACAATTACTGCTAATATACCTATTTTAACAGCCATTGGAAAACCCATTCCTAAAGCTATTATTAAAGCAGGAAATATTCCTAATATAGGACCTAAGAATGGAATGAATGAAGTTATAAAGGCAAAGAAAGCTAATACAAAAGCATTAGGCATTCTTATTATCAAATATCCTATAAACATCAATATACCTATTATACAGGCAACCATCATCTGAGCTGTTATATATTGTTTAAGTACTGTATCTATTTCTTTAGCAATTTTTATTATAAAGCTTTTAATCTTTACAGGTAATATTTTCACAAAGGAATTATAAATTTTGTACTCATCTTTTAATATATAGAACATAATAATAGGAATAAGTATTAATTGAGCGAAAAAATTACTTACAGAACCTACTACACCTGCAACCCCTATACTTATATCTAAAAATGAACTAGTTATAAAAGATGCGGTTTTCTTTAGAACATCATCAATTTTTAATAATTCATTTAGTTTCGGATATAAATAATTATATTTTTCTGATAAGTTTTGAATACTTACAGTAAGATTTGTAACTAAACTTGAGCTTTCTTTTGCTATGGTAGAACTAGCATAAGTGGATATACCTATCAACAATATTAATATAGATATTATAGTTATTGTTGTTGCTAATCCATTAGAAATATTTTTGGATTTCAGAAACCTATTTATAGGTCTTAATATATAATATAAAAATATAGCTAAAATAGCTGGTATTAATACAGCATCTTTTAAGCTAACTAAAGGTGTAAGAATAAAATCTACTTTAGTCAATAAGAAAATCATTAATAGGGCTAAGTTTATTATGATAAGATATAAAATTGTTTTGTTTTCTTTTAACATATTATCCTCCAATAATATTTAATATATTTAGTATTTTATTATATTTTTATATATTATGTAATACAAAATAAAAGCCCATTTCAGTATGGGCTTTTAAAACTATTGCATTGATTTCAAATCAATAATTTTACTTTTTTTAGGCTTTAAATTTAGTGCATCCATTATTCCTTCGTATTCTGATTCAACTGCTTGGAAAATAACAGATAAGGTTTCAAATACAATTTCAGCATCAAAATTATTGTTGAAAGGAATGGAAGCTTTTGCACTGACTACGTTTTGATCTTCATAGAAAGAAACATATTTATAAGTGGAATTTAAATCATTAAATAATTTATAAAGTTTAATTTTTGTATTTTCATCACTTGGTGTACTTGTTATATGAAATACATATATATCAGCTAGAGTATCATCATCTCTTAAAGCTATAACTGCTCTTTTTTCTGTTCCTCCACCTAAAACTGGTTTTTCAACACCATCAACAGTTATTTTCTCAGGAAAAGAGAAGATAGTAAATTCATCTATATTCATTCCTTTATTCATAGGTATTTGGTGTTCTTCAATGAATTTTTCAAAAGCCTTAGTGTTTAATCTCATTAGCTTGTCCCCCTTCAATAATAGCGAGAAATAATTATAAAATAATTCGAAATATATATAATAGTAACATTATCTCATAAAGTAATTAATAAGTAAATATCAAATATTATATGATTAATAAATGAGAATTATTACCAAAATGTGGATAAGGTTGTGGAAAATGTGGAAAAAAATGTAATAAGTGAATAGAATTACTTTTTTCTATATAATTAACTAAAAAAGGAGTGCTTTAGAGAATTAATATAAAAAAGGCTTAGCTCTAAATTAAAAACTATTTTAGAGCTAAACCTTTTTCATATTATTAGGTTAGGATACTTTTACATTAGTTTTATCTAAATCCACAAGAGAATATAAATAGGTTTCTAATTCTTTTGTTTTTTCTTTATCCATAGCTGGAACATCTTCTAATTTGTATTTCATACCCAAAGCTTCATATTTATTTACTCCTAATAGATGATAAGGAAGAAGTTCAATTTTATCCACATTTGGAATTTCTTCATTTATTATTTTAGCTATTTTTTCTATATGCTCTTTAGAATCCGTATGATTAGGGATAATTACATGTCTAACCCAAACTCTAGTAGTGCTTTTTCTAAGAGCCTCTAAGAATAAGTTAACATCTTTAGTATCTTGTCCTGTTAGTTTAATATAACCAGTACTATCTATATGCTTTATATCAAGTAGAACTAAATCTGTGTATTTTAATATTTCATCATAATGACCATGTCCATAACCAGCGGTATCAATGGCAGTGTGTATTCCATGTTGTTTGCATTGTTTTAACATATCAAGTAGAAATTCATCTTGAAATAAAGGGTCTCCTCCAGAAAAGGTTACTCCACCACCTGAATTTTTAAAGTAGGGTTTAAATCTAATAATTTTTTTTACTATTTCATCAGATGTCATCTCACTGCCACCATTCAAGTTCCAGGTGTCTGGATTATGACAATAAGCACATCTTAATTTACAACCTTGCATAAATACTATTGTTCTTATACCAGGACCATCTACAAGTCCCATGCTTTCAATTGAATGAATTCTTCCTTTTACCATAATATCTTCTCCTTAACTAGGAATTTATAGATACACCAGCTCTAAAATTAATATATATGCGTGAAAATAATTGGTACTTTTTAGTGTCATAGCTGAAACTATTGAATTGTGAATTGAAACACTTAAGGTTGTAGCTATATTTAGCTATATATTAATTTTTAAAGCAGTTTATCTATATAGTTGTATTAAAAAAACTATTAGATTAAAGTTAATAGCTTTTTTAATACAGTAGAATTACCTATATTAGTATAAGTAATTCTACTGAAATTAATTACATTGATTCATGGAATGTTCTGCTTATAACCTCTAATTGCTGAGCCTTAGTTAATCTGTTGAAATTAACAGCATATCCAGAAACTCTAATTGTTAATGTTGGATATTTATCTGGATTTTCCATAGCAGCCAATAATGTTTCTCTATTTAAAACGTTAACGTTTAAGTGGAAAGCACTTTGTCCGAAATATCCGTCCATTATAGACACTAAATTACTAGCTCTTTCATCTTCAGTTTTTCCTAATGCATCAGGAATTATTGAGAATGTATTTGAAACTCCATCTTGACAAGATTCCTTGTAAGGAATTTTAGCAACTGAGTTTAATGATGCTAAGGCACCATTTTCATCTCTTCCATGCATTGGGTTAGCACCTGGTGCAAATGGCTCGCCAGCTTTTCTTCCATCTGGAGTAGCTCCAGTTTTCTTACCATAGACAACATTAGATGTGATTGTTAACACTGATAATGAGTGTTCAGCATCCCTATATGTCTTGTGCTTCTTCAACATTTCAGAGAATTTTTTAACAACTTCTACAGCGATATCATCAACTCTATCGTCATCATTTCCGTATTTAGGGAAATCTCCTTCAATTTTAAAATCTATAGCTATTCCATCTTCATTTCTAATAGGGGTAACTTTAGCATATCTTATAGCACTTAATGAATCAGCTACAACTGATAATCCTGCAACTCCAAAAGCCATGAATCTTTTGATATTTGTATCGTGTAAAGCCATCTGTCCAGCTTCATAAGCATATTTATCATGCATATAGTGAATTGTATTCATTGTATCAACGTATAATTCAGCCACATATTCAAGAACTTCAAAGAATTTAGCTTTGACTTTTTTGTAGTCAAGAACTTCATCAGTCATCTTATCTAGGCCTTTAATTACAGTGTTAAATGTTTTTTCATCAATTCCACCATTAATAGCATATAATAGTGATTTACCTAAATTAGCTCTAGCTCCGAAAAATTGCATTCTCTTACCAATTTCCATAGCTGATACACAACAAGCAATACCATAGTCATCACCATATACTGGTTTCATTATGTCATCATTTTCATATTGAATTGCTCCAGTTTCGATTGACATTTTTGCACAATATTTTTTGAAATTTTCTGGTAATTTTTCTGACCATAAAACTGTCATATTTGGTTCAGGTGCAGGGTTTAGATTAATTAATGTATGCAGGAATCTAAATGATGTCTTAGTTACAAGTGGCTTACCATTTACACTAACTCCACCAATTGCTTCTGTTATCCAGTTTGGATCTCCAGCAAATAAATCATTATAATCAGGAGTTCTTAAGTGTCTAGCTATTCTTAGCTTTATAACAAATTGATCAATTATTTCTTGAGCTTCTATTTCTGTTATAATACCTTTTTCTAAATCTCTTTGAATATATATATCTAAAAATGTGCTAACTCTTCCTAGTGACATTGCAGCACCATTGTTTTCTTTTATAGCTGCTAAATATGCAAAATAGGTAAACTGCACAGCTTCTTTAGCATCTTTAGCAGGCTCTGAAATATCTATTCCATAAGAAGCAGCCATAGCTTTTATATCTTCCATAGCTATAAGTTGCTCGTTAACTTCTTCTCTTTGTCTTATTAGATCATCTAAAGCTGGTCCTTTAAGTTCAGCTAGATCTTTTTTCTTTTCATTAATTAGAAAATCCATTCCATAAAGTGCTATTCTTCTATAATCACCAATAATTCTTCCTCTTCCATAAGCGTCAGGAAGGCCAGTTAATAATCCAGCACTTCTAGCCGCTCTTATTTCATCAGTATAAGCATGGAAAACGCCTTGATTATGAGTTTTTCTATATTTAGGGAAATATTTGTTTATTTCTTCATTTAATTCAAATCCATAAGCTTCTAAAGATTGTTCTACCATTCTAAATCCGCCAAATGGGTTAACTATTCTTTTTAGTGGAGCGTCTGTTTGTAGTCCAACAATAACTTCGTTAGCTTTATCTATATATCCAGGACCAAAGTTGTTAATTCCAGATACTTCATTGACTTCAACATCAATTATTCCTTTTTTTATTTCTTCTATTATTAATGCATGAGTTTTTTCCCAAACTTTAGCAGTTTTATCTGACATTCCTACTAAAAAAGTATCATCACCTTCATATAATGAATAGTTCTTTTGAATAAATTCTCTTACATCAATAGATTCTTGCCATAACTCGCCTTTAAAGCCTTCCCATTGTTTAAACATTTACTATTCCTCCTAATATATTACAATTTAAAAATAAAACAGTCATTATATTCAACTATAACAGCATAAGGTTAAATATAAATTTATTTAATAGTCTTTATTTGTAATCAATAATTATTTTACCTTGTGTTATAATTGTATTACTAATACAGAACTAATTCAATAGATTTTTATATTTTCAGAATATTAAGACTTAAATAATAATTACTACTTTTCATTCATGATAACGTATACTGAAGTGTTTGATATGGTAAAATTGAAATATAAAATTCAAAATATGTCATTTTTCATAAGGAAAATTGAAAAAGAAGAGGTGTAGGTATAAAATGTGAATGAAGAAAAAATAAAAAAATTAATAGTATATGACATATAAAAATATATCTGTTTTTTGATTTGACTAATACAGTTCTTGGAGGGTGAAAAAAATGGTAAAAATAGAAGTAAAAAATTATTAAAAACAGTAATTAAACTGTAATAATATATATATTATATTGTTATTTATACTTTTTACCAAATAAGTTATAGTAAATAAATAAAAAAATACTAATTCCAATAAAAATGAGTTATAATAGAATGAGCATGATTAAATAACTATTTGAAAGGATGCTTTAAAAATAATAGTCCATTTTATTTAATGCAATTATACTGAGTGTGGAGGGAAGACAAGTGGGAAGAAGAAAACCTAGCATGTTTAGTAAGAATTACGAAAAACAGATGAGGAAAAGGAAAAGAAAATATGTAATGCTAATTTTGGCTTGTATTGCAGCTGTTGCAGTTATAATATTTAGCTCACCAATAAAACAAAGTTTATTAAATGTAAAGAATACTATAACTTTAAATAAAGATAATAAAAATGAAAAATCAGAAAATATTACGAATAATGATAAGGAAGATAATAAAGATAAAAAGGAAGATAATAAAGATAAAATAGATAATAAAAATAAGGAAGATAATAAGGAAGGTAATAAAGAAGAAAATTTAAAAGAAGAAGCTGCTAAGCCAAAGACAACACAAGAAGAAAAAGAAATTAAATTAAATGATAATGCTACTGTAAAAGTTGTTATAGAGAATAAGAATAATGATAAGAAAATCATATCCATTAGCAATGTTGAAAATACTACGAGTGATATTAGTCCATCTGGAAAACAGGCTGTTTTTGAAGAAAAAAAGGAACAACGAATTTTCTTAATGAATGTAAATGGAGATTTAAAAGAAATAACAAAAAAAGAATATGTATCTACAGAAAATGAAATTTTTTCTAAAGAGTCTGTACTTCAACATAACCCAGGATATCTATGGGGTGGTAATCCAAAATTTGTAGATGAAAAAAATATTGCATATATAAGTTATTTACCGTGGATAAATGAAGATAGAAATCAATATGTATGGATGATAAATTTGCAAAATCTAGAGCATACTGGTTATTATAATTTAACAGGTAAGGATATTAAATTTGGAAATATTGAAGAAAAAGGATTAATTATTAATATAGATGGCAAGGTGAATTTTCTAAACGGTGAAGGAAATATAGTTTATTAATAGGAAAGTTTGTAAATTTACTTGTAATTTTATATGAATTTATTGTATAATTTGAAACAAACTCTACAATTTATATTATTTTGTAATGTCAATTTATATATTTTAGAGTAAGATGTATTAATGGTGTCAGTTTTATTATTCGCAATATTAGAATTTAGCGTTATTAAAAAAATGACAATTAATCTATGTAATTATTAAGAAAGTATGGTATAATCTATTAGGTTAATATTCATTTATGATATTAGGAGGAAGAAAACAATGAACGTTAAAATGGAGAAACTAGAAAAAAACGTTGTAAAACTAGAAATAATCGTTGAAGCTGAAAAATTTAATGAAGCTTTAAAAAAATCTTTTGCTAAAAATGCTAAGAAATTTAACATACCAGGATTTAGAAAGGGTAAAGCTCCACTTAATATAGTAAAAAAATATTATGGAGAAGGAGTATTATTTGAAGACGCTATAGACATGATATATAGAGATACATATCCAAAAGCGTTAGAAGAAAATAACATAAATCCAATTGATTACCCATCAATAGATATAGTTCAAATTGGAGAAGGCAAAGAGTTCATATATACTGCAGAGATAACAGTTATGCCAGAAGTTGAACTTGGTGAGTACAAAGCTTTAGAAGTTAAGAAAAATGAATATAATGTAACTGATGAAGATGTTGAAAATAAATTAAAAGAAGTTCAATATAGAAATGCAAGAGTTGAAGTTAAAGAAGATAAAGCTATAGAAAAAGGTGATATAGCTGTTATTGACTTTAAAGGATTTACAGATGATGTTGCTTTTGAAGGCGGAGAAGGAACAGATTATGAACTAGAGATAGGTTCAGGTACATTTATAGACAATTTTGAAGAACAATTAATAGGTTTAAAAGCTGGTGACTTTAAAGAAGTTAATGTAACTTTCCCAGAGCAATATGGAAGAGAAGAATTAAATGGAAAACCAGCTAAATTTGAAGTGAAAATTAAAACTGTTAAGGTAAAAGAATTACCTGCCATAGATGATGAATTTGCTAAAGAAGTTTCTGAATTTGAAACATTAGAAGAGTATAGAAATGATATAAAAGCTAATTTAGAAGAAGCAAATGAAATAAGAGTAAAAAAAGAATATGAAGAAGCTGTTATAAATGCAGCGGTAGCTAATGCTAAAATTGATATTCCAGAAGTTATGATAAATAGAGAAATAGATGGAATGTTAAAAGATTTAGAAACTAGATTACAATATCAAGGATTAGATATTCAAACATACTATCAATTTACAAATACAAGTGAAGAAAGCTTTAGACAACAAATGAAAGAAGTTGCTACAAATAAAGTTAAAACAGAAGTTGTTATGGATAAAATAGCAGAAGTAGAAAATATAACAGCAACTGAAGAAGAAGTTAAAGCTAAAGCTAAAGAAATGGCTGAAATGTATTATGGAGCTTCAGAGGCAGATAAAACTGCTGAGTTACTAATGAATTCTCAAAAAGAGTATTTACAACTTCAAGTTACTACTGAAAGAGTTAAAGATATGTTAGTTGAAAGTAGCAAAGCTATCTAAACTTTATAATAAAACGTATTTAAAAGAATTAATTGCCAGAGCAATCTGGCAATTAATTTTAAATATATAGGATTAAAGTTAAATTATAAGGATAAACTTAAATAGTAGAAGTTTTGTGCTATAATTTATAATATATAAAAAGGAGGATGTTGTATGAGTTTAGTACCAATGGTTGTAGAGCAAACTAATAAAGGAGAAAGATCTTACGATATTTATTCTAGACTTTTAAAAGATAGAATAGTATTTTTAGGCGAAGAAGTTAATGCTACAACCGCTAGTTTAGTTGTGGCTCAATTATTATTTTTAGAGTCAGAAGATCCAGATAAGGACATATATTTATATATAAATAGTCCGGGAGGCTCAATTACAGATGGTATGGCTATATACGATACTATGAACTATATAAAGCCAGATGTATCAACAATTTGTACTGGTATGGCTGCTTCAATGGGAGCATTTTTATTATCTGCCGGAGCAAAAGGAAAGCGTTTTGCTCTTCCAAATAGTGAAATAATGATACACCAGCCATTAGGTGGATTTAAAGGCCAGGCAACTGATATAGATATTCATGCAAAAAGAATATTAAGAACAAAAGAAACTTTAAATAGAATATTAAGTGAAAATACAGGTCAGTCACTTGAAAAAATTCAAAGTGATGTGGAAAGAGATTATTTCATGACTGCAGAGGAAGCTAAGGAGTATGGATTAATCGATGAGGTTTATGGATTTAAGAAGAAATAGCAGTTAGAGAGGTGTAGACATGCCAAGAAATGATGAAAAGAAAAAGTTCAAATGTTCCTTCTGTGGTAAAAGCGAGGAACAGGTTAGAAGACTAATAGCTGGTCCAGGTGTTTATATATGTGATGAATGTATAGAACTATGCTCTGAAATCATCATAGATGAAAAAGAAGATGATGTTCAAATTGACATGGAAACACTACCAAAACCAGATGAGATTAAAAAATATCTTGACCAATATGTAGTTGGGCAGGATGGTGCAAAAAAATCTTTAGCTGTTGCAGTATACAATCATTATAAAAGAATTAGTTCAAATGTAAGTGAAGGTGATGTTGAGCTTCAAAAAAGCAATATACTACTTCTAGGACCGACAGGCTCAGGTAAAACACTTCTTGCTCAAACCTTGGCTAAAATGTTAAATGTGCCATTTGCTATTGCAGATGCTACTACCTTAACAGAGGCAGGATATGTCGGAGAAGATGTAGAAAATATATTATTGAAATTAATTCAAAATTCTGATTACGATATTGAAAGAGCAGAAAAAGGTATCATATATATAGATGAAATAGATAAGATAGCAAGAAAATCAGAAAATCCTTCTATTACCCGTGATGTATCTGGTGAGGGTGTGCAACAAGCATTGTTAAAAATATTAGAAGGAACTGTTTCATCAGTACCACCTCAAGGTGGAAGAAAGCATCCGCATCAAGAGTTTATTCAAATTAATACTTCAAACATACTATTTATATGCGGAGGAGCTTTTGATGGCTTAGAGAAAATAATAACTAGAAGAACACAAAAATCTTCTATGGGATTTGGAGCCAAAGTTCAATCTAAGGAAAATATAGATATAGGAGCATTATTAAAAGAGATAATGCCTGGAGATTTACTGAAATTTGGTTTGATTCCAGAGTTTGTAGGAAGATTACCAATAGTTGTTACATTAGAGGCCTTAGATGAAAATGCTTTAGTTAATATATTAAGCGAACCTAAAAACGCTCTTGTTAAACAATATAAAAAATTATTTGAAATGGATAATGTCCAATTAGATTTTGATGAAGCTGCACTGAGAGCAATTGCTAAAGAAGCTATTAAAAGAAACACTGGAGCCAGAGGATTAAGAGCTATTATAGAAGAAACTATGAAGGATATTATGTTTGACGTTCCTTCAAGAGAAGAGATAGAAAAAGTTATCATTACTGAAGAATCAGTAAAAGATAAAAAACCTCAATTTGTAATAGCTGAAAGTGGAAAGAGAGCTCCATTAAAATTAGAAGCTAAAAATAAAGTTAAAAGAGGTTCAGAACCAGCTTAATACGGGATAATGTACCTGAAGTTAAAACTTATTAAAGCTTTTAATTAAAGTTTGCAATATAGAATATGAAAATAAAGTTTAGTTCTAAAATAATTTTATTTTAGAACTAAACTTTTTATTTTTTGACATTGATATAAGTTCTGTTAAAGTTATATTTTGAAATTGTAATAAGATTGAATTTAAAAAATTTATATTATCTTAAGAATTTTACATAAAGGATTAGTTGAATATTATATAAATAATAGAAAAGTTAACTATAATTTTATCTTATAATATTTAAAGTTTATATAAGAAATTATTTGCATCTTTTATAATTTAAAATGTTTTTTATTATATTATGGAATATAAAATTGTGCAATTGTAAAGAATAATAATATATTTAAAAGTTATTTGGGAAATTTATCTAATGAAGGGAGGATTAGCTTAATTTTATAGAATCTAAGCTAAATTATTTATGAGCGATAAATTATTATTCTTTACTATGGGAATACAAATGGTTTTTACAATTATAATAGGTTTATACTTTTTTAATGCTTTAAAGGGTCAACAAAGCAATAAAGTTGTAATTAACAAAGAAAATCAAAAAGAAATAGATAAATTAAAAAAAATGAAAAGCATATCATTATCTATGCCTTTAACGGAGAAAAGCAGACCTAGTAGCTTTGAGGAAATAATAGGTCAAGAAAAAGGAATTAAAGCACTTCAGGCGGCTATTTGCGGCCCTAATCCACAACATGTAATTATTTATGGGCCTCCAGGAGTAGGAAAAACTGCAGCTGCAAGACTAGTTCTTGAGGATGCTAAAAGAAGAAAAACATCTCCTTTTAAAGAAGAAGCCAAATTTGTAGAAATAGATGCTACAACTATTAGATTCGATGAAAGAGGGATAGCTGATCCACTTATAGGTTCAGTACATGATCCTATATATCAGGGGGCTGGACCACTAGGAGTTGCAGGTGTACCGCAACCAAAGCCAGGTGCTGTTACTAAAGCGCATGGAGGTGTATTGTTTCTAGATGAAATAGGAGAGTTACATCCTATAGAAATGAATAAATTACTAAAAGTTTTAGAAGATCGAAAAGTGTTTTTAGACAGTGCATATTATAATTCAGAAGATCAAAATATGCCTAGTTATATAAAAGAAATATTTGATAATGGATTACCAGCAGATTTTAGGTTAATAGGTGCTACGACTAGAAGCCCTGAAGAAATAGCACCAGCTATTAGGTCAAGATGTGTAGAAATTTTCTTTAGAGCTTTGCAACCAGAAGAAATAGAAATAATAGCAAATAATGCGATGAAAAAAATAGGATTACTACTTGAAGAAAAAGCTTGTGAATTAGTAGGATTATATTCTACCAATGGAAGAGATGCAGTCAACTTAGTGCAGTTAGCTTCAGGAATCGCTATTAATGAAAATAGAGATACTGTGACAGTAAGTGATATAGAGTGGGTTATTGAGAATGGCCAATACAGTCCAAGACCAAATAAGAAAATAAAGGAAAGTCCTCAAGTTGGTTTTGTGAATGGATTAGCAGTATATGGAGCAAATATAGGTTCTGTAATGGAAATAGAAGCTAGCGCTAGAGCAGTAAATTTAAGAAAAGGAAAAGTTAAAATTACTGGAATTGTAGAAGAAGAAGAAATCAGCGGTCATAATAAAAAAATAAAAAGGAAGAGTACTGCTAAATGTTCTGTAGAAAATGTTTTAACAGTACTAGAAAGATCTTTTAATATAGATACTGATAAATATGATATACATGTAAACTTTCCAGGAGGTTCTCCAGTAGATGGACCTTCAGCAGGTATTAGTATAACAACTGCCATCTATAGCGCTATAACAGGGGTAGCTATAGATAATAAGGTTGCTATGACAGGAGAGATTTCTATTCATGGCAATGTTAAGCCCATTGGCGGAGTAAATGCTAAAATACATGCAGCTAAGAAAGCGGGAGTTACAAAAGTAATAATACCAAAAGAAAACTGGCAAGAAAGTTTTAAAGATATAGAAGGTGTAAAAATTATTGCAGTAACCAATATAGAAGAAGTAATAAAAGAAGCTTTAGTTAAGGAGAATGTTGTAAATATCCCAGTGGAAAATGGAGTAGATATTCTTACAGCTCAGTCTGCAGATATGTAAATATTAGGCTATGTATTTAATACATAGCCTAAATTAATTTCATGATTATTAAGGCATCTTCAAAAAAATAATAGACCAGTATATTAGTCTATTTGCCATCATACTGCGTCGTCAGAACTTCATGATAGTTAAGCTATCATGAAAACCTGTCTTCTTGTCTGATGCAAAATATATTTCACATCTTTAACTAGATATTTTATTTCATATACCTAATTGAAAAAATTTCTTTTTATAGGTATAATATATAAGTCTAGCTATATACTTTTTTAAATAAATTAAAAAAATCATTTTATTAATTATAGAAATGAGGGGAGAAAAATGGAGAATAATATTAAAAAGCTTCCTTTAATTCCTCTAAGAGGGGTAAATATCTTTCCATATATGGTTTTACATTTTGATGTGGGAAGAGAAAAATCAATTCTTGCCCTTGAAGAAGCAATGTCAAAGGATCAAAAAATATTTTTAGTTTCTCAAAAAGATGCTAAGGTTGAAGAACCAGAAGAAAAAGATATATATAAGGTTGGAACTGTATGCAATATAAAACAGTTTGTTAAATTGCCAGGAAATTACATGAGAGTTCTAGTGGAAGGATTGTCAAGAGCAAGGATAGTAAACTATATAGATGAAGAAGATTCAATTTATTCTGAGGTTGAAATAATTGAAGACATAAAATATGAGAATAATAATGAATGTATGGCATATGTAACATCTATAGAAGAAGCTTTTGATAGGTATTTAGAGCTTATAGGTGACATGAGTTCAGAGGTTCTGATAGATTTAGAAGAGGAAGAGGACTATGGTAGATTTTGTGATACTATAGGTTCTTATATGATGCTAAAGCAGAACAAAAAACAAGAACTTTTAGAAGCTATAGATGTTAAAGAGCGTTTAGAAAAGCTTCTTATATTTATAGAAAATGAAATCGAAGTTGTTACACTAGAAAAGAAAATAGGAACTAAAATTAAGAGCAAAATTGGAAAGGTTCAGAAGGAATATTATTTAAGGGAGCAACTCAAAGTAATACAAGAAGAATTAGGTGAAGAAGACGAAGAAAGCAAGGAAATAAGAGAATACGAAGATAAGATTAATAAAAATAAGTTGCCTAAAGAAGTTAAAGAAAAAGCAATTTATGAGTTGAATAGATTAAAGAGTAGTGGAGTTCATACACAGGAAGCAGTAGTTGTAAAAAATTATCTAGATTGGGTATTAGAGCTTCCATGGAATAAGCTAACTAAAGATAATTTAGATATAAAGAATGCTAGAAAAGTGTTAAATGATGAGCATTATGGGCTGGAAGATGTTAAAGAAAGAATAATAGAGTATTTGGCAGTAAGAAAGATAAGTAGAACTTTAAAAGGGCCTATACTTTGCCTTGTAGGACCACCGGGAGTAGGAAAAACTTCTATTGCTAAATCTGTAGCTAATGCATTAGGTCGTAAGTTTGTAAGAATGAGTTTAGGTGGAGTTAAAGATGAAGCTGAAATAAGAGGACATAGGAAGACTTACGTAGGTGCAATACCAGGTAGAATTATAAATGGTATGAAGGAAGCAGGATATAAAAATCCATTATTTTTATTAGATGAGATTGATAAAATGGGTGCAGATCACAGAGGAAGTCTTGCAGATGCACTACTTGAAGTTTTAGATAGTGAACAAAATTCAACTTTTAGAGATCATTACTTAGAACTAGATTTCGATTTATCAAAAGTTTTATTTATAACAACAGCAAATTCCTTAGATACTATATCTAGACCATTATTGGATAGAATGGAAATAATAGAAGTAACAGGATATACACCGGAAGAAAAATTTTTTATTGCTAAAGATCATTTAATTCCTAAACTATTAAAAGAGCATAACATGGAAGAAGGGCAAATTAAAATATATGATTCTGCCATAAGAAATATAGTAGAGAACTATACAAGAGAATCAGGAGTTAGAAATTTAGAAAGAAAAATATCTTCTGTTATAAGAAAATCTATTACTGAAATGGTAGAAAAGGATAAAAAGAAGGTAGCTATAACTACAAGCTATGTTAGAAAGTATTTAGGGCCAGAAATTTATAGTTATGATGATTTAGATAAAGAAGATAAAATAGGAGTTGTAACTGGACTTGCATGGACTGGATATGGTGGAGATACATTACCAGTAGAGGTAACTGTTATGGAGGGGAATGGTAAACTTCAATTAACAGGACAATTGGGTGATGTAATGAAAGAATCTGCTAAAGCCGGATATAGCTATGTAAGAACAAATACTAAACACTTTAACATTGAAGAAAATTTTTACAAGGATAAAGATATTCATATACATGTACCAGAAGGGGCAGTACCTAAAGATGGACCATCAGCAGGTGTAACCATGGTAACAGCAATGGTATCCGCATTAAGTAATAAGAAAGTTAAACATAATGTGGCTATGACTGGTGAGGTTACTTTAACAGGAAGAGTGCTTCCAATTGGTGGATTAAAAGAAAAGAGTTTAGCAGCTTACAGAATGGGTATAGATACAATTATTATACCTAAAGATAACAAGAGAGATATTGAAAAGCTTCCAAAATCTTTAAAAAACAAATTAAACTTTATAATAGCAGAGAACGTAGATGATGTATTAGAAAATGCATTAATTGGAGAGATGAAAAATGGAAATTAAGCAATCAGAATTCACTATATCAGCAGTAAAACCAGAGCAATATCCTACAGATAATAGGGTTGAATTTGCATTTGTAGGTCGTTCAAATGTTGGGAAATCATCACTTATAAATACTTTAACAAATAGAAGAAAGTTGGTTAAGGTAAGTGGCACACCAGGAAAAACTAGATTAATAAACTTTTTCATAATTAATAATGAATTTTATTTTGTAGATTTACCTGGTTATGGATATGCTAAAGTATCCAAAAGTGAAAAGGCAACTTGGGGCCAAATGATGGAAAAATATTTAGTTAATAGACCACAACTTAAAAAGGTTGTATTGTTGGTAGATTCAAGGCATAAACCTACAAATGACGATATATCAATGTATGAATGGATAAAACATTATGGATATGGTGTAGTGGTAGTTGCTACTAAAAAAGATAAATTAACTAAAAATGAACTTTTTAAAAGCAATAAGCTAATTAGAGAAACGTTAAAAATGGATAAAGATGAGCCACTTCTTTTCTTTTCATCTTTAAAGAAAGAAGGAAAGGAAGACCTTTTAGAGGAATTGTTTAATGGAATAGAAATATAATAATAAAGGCATATACAGTTTAAGTATATGCCTTTATTAAGATATATTAAAAATATTGTTAACTATTTTTTAGAAAATCCTTATCTTTTTATTGATATATGAGAAGGCTATTAATGAATTTCAAAAAATAATACTTTATTAAAAATTTATCATAACTATTTATTCTAAAAGAAGTTGATTAGCTGTTATTTGTTATAAAAATAGTATATAGTATACTAATATCAATTAATTTTAATAGGAGGTAGTAGGTTGCAATTATTAGTTAATATATTAATTTTACTGCTAGTTTATTTTTTACCTTATTTTGTATTTATATATGAATATAGCTATAAGAGGGGAATTTATAAATTATTTTCAATAAAAAACATTTTTTTTACCTTAATATATACATTATTAGTATTAATTAGTCCATCGATGATAGCTAATTTATATCCTTTTATTATAGTAATAATATTAATAATACATATGAAAAAATCAAATTTAGATGACTATTATGGATATGAATTTTCTATAAAAACTATAGATGTATTCTCTGCTTTTAAATATGCAATTATATCATATATCATGATGATATCTGCATCAATATTATGGAGTTGGATATTAAGAAATTTAGGTATTCAATTAAAGGAGCAAGAAGTAGTTACAATATTATCAGATTATGATTTATTAAGCTTTTTTATAGCAGTGCCTTCAACTGTAATATTTGCTCCTATATTAGAGGAATTTGTATTTAGGTACTTAATATTTGAGAAATTTTTAAAAAAGAGAATTGGAGTTATATTAGCTAGTATAATAACTAGCATAATATTTGCCTTAGTACATTTTAGTTTAACTGCATTTTTAGTTTTATTCACAGTAAGTATGGTTACTTGTTATTTAATTCACAAAAAAGGTTACTGGTATGCTGTTATAGCTCATCTATCTTTAAATTTAATGACTACAATTTATTTATTTATTGATAAATTTAATTAAATAAATCGTAACTTTAAAAGCCAATAATATTATTGGCTTTTTTATTTTTAAGATAATTAATGTTTAAAAGAAAATAATTACTTGAAGAAAGAATATTTTTTTATTAGAGAATAAGAGTTTTTCTCAATAATAGTTATGTAGAGTTTCTTTTATTTTAAGAAATCCACTAAAGGTGAATCTCTTCCTAAATTGCAAATTTAATAGTTCTCATTATAATGCTAAAAAGCATCAATTATTTTCATACATATTAATTTTAAAAGTAGTTTATATATATCAATAACTTCTACTAACAGAAGGAACTCTAACACAATAAATAGCAATTTCCCAAGATATCTTATAATACTCTCCAATACTTACAGAAAAAGTTTTATTGTAACAAAAATTAAGATTATTTAATAGTATGTTATTAGAAAACAAAAGAAAAAATTCAATAAATCTAATAAGATGGTAAATTTGTAAATTGACTACAAATTAGTGTCAAAACATTTAATAAACCATATTATGTAATATACAAAAGATATATAAATAATCTATAAGAGGAGGAGAAAATATATGGATATCAACTCTTTATTAAACCTAATGTCAAATATTAATGTTCCAGAAGGAGAAGATGGGGAATGTTGTGATAGGGATAGGGGCTTCTTTGGAGGAAGAAGAATATTCCTAATAATCATCATATTCTTAATATTCTGTTGTGGCTGTGGTGGAAATGGCTTCTTTAACGGCTTTGGAGGCGGTTTTGGAAATTGTTGCGACCCATGTTGTGACCCATGTTGTGACCCATGTTGTGATCCATGTTGCTGCGACCCATGTTGTTTCTGCTGCTGTGACCCATGTTGTTGCTGTTGTGACGATAGACATGGTAAACGCCGTAAGCGTGATAAACGCCGTGAAAAAGATTGCTGCTGCTGCTGCTGTAATCCATGCTGCTGTAACCCATGCGGTAACTTCGGTTTTGGAAGGTTCGGCGGAGGCTTTGGAGGCTTTGGAAACAACTGTTTCGGAGGCGGATTCGGAAATAATTTCGGAGGCGGATGTGGCTTCGGCGGATGTGGCATATGGTTTATAATCATAATACTAATCATATTTTGCGGTAGAAGATTCTAAAGAAAAATATATAAATAAGCAAAAGTTATAGAAATTCTAGAACAAAACTTAGATTCAAATGGAGGTATGAACTATGTTTGGATGGGGAAATGGAAATAGAGGATGTGGATTTGGCTGTGATCCATGTACTATAATATTAATAATACTAATATTTTTAAATCAACGCTTGTTAAATACACGTGATTGTGACGATAACTCTGGTAGAAACGCTTTAACATTGTTATTCCTTTTCTGGTTATGTTGTAGTAATGGAAGATTTGGAAATTTTGGATTCGGAAATTTCGGATTCGGAAATAATTGCTGCTGCTGCTGCTGTGACGGTAAAGAGGGAAGAGGCAGAGGACGTAGACGTCTAAGAAGAGGTTGTTGTTGCTAATTGAAAAGGAGCTGATACTATGTGTGGCAGTATAAATGAATGTAACCCATGCATAATATTACTAATAATAGTAATTTTAAATCAAGGAAATCTATTAAATACTAAACACATAGAAGGTAGAATTGCTATGATTTTAGTACTAATTTTCTTCTTCTGTGGATTTAATAGAGGTGGTTTTATTGGCAGATTTAACTCACCATGCGGGTGCAGATTTCCAATTGCAAGAAGATGCTGCTGTTAATGGGTTTTAACGAAAGAAGATTTATAATGTAAAGCCATGGCCCAGGAGGGGTGGTTTATAAAGAGATAAGAGTTTTTAGCAGTCCATGTGACAACGTGGATTGCTTTTTAAAATATTATAGCTATAGTTTCTAAATATAGGAGGGGAAAAAATATACCCTCCTAATTATCAAAGAGGTGATTTTGTGGGAAAGCATAAACATCGTAGAAAAAGAGATAGATATGAATGTGAAAATTGTAAATATTATGCTCAAATGAATCAAATGAATCGAATGAATCAAATGAATAGAATGAACCCGATGAATCGAATGAATCCTATGAATCAAATGAATCAAGCAAATTCTATGAATCAAATGAATCAAGCAAATCCTATGAATCAAACGAATAATCCTAATTTTATGGGTGGAAACCCTAATAATTTTATGAGTGGAAACCCTAATAATTTTATGGGTGGAAACCCTAATAATTTTATGGGTGGAAATCTAGGAAGTAGTCTATTAGCACTATTAACTACTCTAGGCGGAGGTGGAGGCGGAAATGATTTTGAGGGAGATATGATAAGCAACCTAATGTCAACATTTATGGGGAATGGAAATAATAATAGGCAGAATAATTTTAATTTAAATGATTTGAGTAGTTTATTTAATAATATTAATAATAATGATGTTAATAATACTAACAGAAATCAAGGAAATGGAAATCCTTTCAGTGGATTGGAAAATATCTTTGCAAATATAACTGAAAGTGATATAAATGCAGTTCAAAGTGTTTTAGGAGATTTATTTAATAATCAGAGTGAAGATGGAGGAAATGAAAATTTAAATTTTGAAGATATGTTTGGTGGTTTAGACATAGGTTCTATTCTAAATAATTTAGGAAATATTGATTTTAGTGATATGAACTTAGATGGGATGGATTTTGATTTAAATGATTTAAGCTTGAATTCATTAAACGAAAACTATAGTGGTGAAATTATTGATGCTGAGAATGTAATAGAAGTAGATAATAAGCCCAAAACAGATAATAAGCAAAAAGTGGATAATAGGCAAAAAACGGATAATAAGCAAAAATCATCAAAATCTAAATCACATAATTCATCTAAGAAGTTTAAAGAAGATGAACTTTATGATATTATAAAAATACTTATGCAGCTCATTGAGCCTTATAAACTAGAGTTATTGAGAAAATTTTTAAGACAACATGGCAAAGAAAAATAGTATTAAAAACACACTATTGTTAGTGTGTTTTTAATTAATATAGAATATATTAATTTTCAGGTAAAAATATAGGTGTTTCATTTAAAGTTACCATAGTACATTTGCCATCTAAAAATCCATTTTCATTAATGACAAGTCTTTTTATAGATATATCTCCTTTAACTCTACCTTGATTCTCTATAGTTAAACTATCATTGCAATTAACATTTCCGTTGACATTACCATTAATAAAAGCATTATTGCAATAAATTGCACCATTTACCTCTCCATTGATTCCTATTATTATATCGTCTTCCCAATTCACATCTCCTTCGATTATGCCATCTACTTTTAAAATACCTGTGCCAGAAAAATTGCCATTGACTTTACAATTCTCTCCAACTAGTGTTTCAATTTTGTTAAGATTATTTTTTTCCTTATCATAAAACATAAATATACCTCCATATAAAAATTATTGATATATTAAGAAAAAATAAAATTTGTTTTAATGAATAAAATATTACATATTGGTTAAAATTATAAATGTAATAGGAGTTGAAATCTCCATAACTAAAGTTTTTACATCTTTAGTTAAACCCCCCATCCCCCTTGGGACCTTAAATGGTCCCTTTTTTGTTTTGCATTTTACTTTCTTACATTAATTGATGTTATCATATATTCACGCTCAAAAGCTTTTTTAGCTAGCATTAAATCGATAGTATAATTATTAATTACTTTATAGTCATTTTTTTCAATTCCTTTAAAGTTTAATGTCCATTTAACCTCTAAGGGCCTATCTTGAGAATCATAGCTAATCTCTTTAAAAAAGCCATCTTGAAAGTGGTAGGTTGTATTTTTAGATGAAAGCTGATATACCATAGAGAGCTCATTACCACTTATATAAGTGCTAAAATAATTGGGAATATTAGTATTTATATTTGGAAAATTTTCAATAAAGCTTATAAAATCACATATTAACTTACTTCCTATATAGTTATCAGGATATGAATATTCAAAAGTTTTAAATTTATTATTTATAAATATATGATTTTCTAGTTTAGCTTCATTATTTTTAAAATTTCCAGTTATAATTTTAGGGGTTTTATTATTTTTACTATCTAAAAATCCTAAGATATTATAATATGAAGAGTAGATATTTTCATAGCCTTCTCCGTTAAAACGGAAAATATGTTGAATAGATTTTTCATTTATAGAAGACTGTATAAATATCTCCTTTACATTATCTCTAGATACATCTTCTAGTATAACTTTCATAGGCCAATAGGTTTTATGCTCACCTAATGTAAGAATGTCTTTATTGGGGTTTAGACTATAACTAATTTTATCACTTAAATTTATTTGAACAAGATAGTTATTATCATCAGTTTTTATATAAAGAGCATCTTTATATCCATCTCCATTCAAATCTTCATTAACTATTTTATTATTATCTACTATAAAAAATGTAGGTAATGAATTTTCATTTTTATTTAATATAAAAATTATAGCTGTGATTATAAGAACAATTATAAATGCTATATAGCTGTATTTTTTCTTAACAAAATTTTTAATTGATTTCACGAAAGTCACCCCCACTAAAGTATATGAATGTTTATTAACTTATAGGACAAGTTTTTTATTAAATATAAAAAGTAGATTAAATTAAATTATTTTAGTAGAATAAATAAAATAGCGTTATATGTATTTGAAAGCCTTTAATAAAGCATTGGAATTACTAGTTATAAAAATCTTATATATTTAGTTTAAAATTAAAATTTAGAATAATTAGCGGAAGATTTAAAGGAAGAAACAACATGAAATATATAAATTCTAAAGAAAAAGTTAAAGATTTAAAATTACTTTATGATATTAGGAACGAATAATTTATTAAAAAAAGTAGAGTTAGTTATACTAACTCTACTTTCGGCTCATTATCAGCTTTACATTCACTGCATAATCCATAAAAATATATTTGATTTGTTAAAACACTGTAATCTGTAAATTCCTTAACTTCTTCATTTAAATTAGAGAAAGATATACCTTTGATATCATCAACTTTTGAACAGTTAACACATTGAATATGTGAATGTGGTTCAATAGTACCATCATATCTAAAGTTACCCTCACCTACATTAATCTCTTGAATTAAATTTACAGATACTAAAACCTTTAATGCCTTATAAACTGTTGCAAGGCTCATTGTAGGATATTCTTCTTGCAGTGCTTTATATATTGTTTCAGCTGATGGATGTTCATTAGTAGAACATAGATACTTATACACAGCTATACGCTGAGGGGTAAGTTTTAATTTTTTTTCTTTGAAAATTTGTGTAAAATTTAACATAATCATCAACCTCATTTTAAGATTACTATTATTATATAATAAAAATTATCCATTATCAATAATTATTTAGAAAATTAGTATAATAAAAATTTTTCCATGTAAAATATAATATATTTATTCATTTATTGCAAATAAAACATATATTAGTAGTATAGGAGAGGAGGAGTATAGATTTTGAAAAAGACCTATGTTTTAGATACTAATGTTATTCTGTATTCATCCACAGCACTATTATCATTTGGGAACAATGATGTGGTAATACCAGAAATTGTGCTTGAGGAGCTAGATAACTTTAAAAAGGATAAGACCGATTTAGGAGTAAATGCTAGGCAAGCATCAAGATTGATTGATTCCCTTAGAGGAGAAGGCCAACTTAATAAAGGAGTTAGGCTACCTTGTGGTGGACTTTTGAGAGTGGAAATGAATCATCATGATACAGAAATTCCTATATCTTGGGACAAAAGTAAGCCGGATAATCGAATAATCCAACTTTGCAAGGGATTAAAAGAAAAGGGCGAAGATGTAATTTTAATAACTAAGGATACCTTTGAAAGAATTAAAGCAGATATAGTGGATATAAAAAGTGAGGATTTCTATGAGAAAGTAGTTCCAGAAGACTATAATCAATATACAGGAAGAATAGAGGTTTATGTTCCATCACATAAAATTGAAGAGTTTTATAATAAAAAATCATTAGATATAGAAGAAATGCTTTATTATAATGAAGATAAAGAAGAATATTATGTACCACAGTTATATGTTAACCAATTTGTTTTAATGCATTCCATGGAAAATTCTAAACAAACGGCACTTGGAAGATTCGATGGTAAGAAAGTAGTTCCATTATATTATAAAGACATTAAACCTATGGGGATTTCTCCGAGAAATGTAGGTCAAAGATTTATGCTTGAGGCATTGTGTACAGAGCCATCCAAAGCCCCATTAGTTATAATAAAGGGCCCTGCAGGTACAGCTAAAACATTATTTTCTCTGGCTACAGGACTTGAAAAAATATTAGAGGAAAACACAGGTCAGTATAGAAGAATTTTAGTATGTAGGCCTAATATTACCATGGATGAGGAAATAGGCTTTTTACCCGGCACAGAAGAAGAGAAAATAGCTCCATTTATGAGACCTGTTTTTGACAACCTTGAAATATTGGTGGACTCTGATGAAAAAGAAAGATATAAAAATGAAAAAGAATTGCAGGATAAAATAAGAGAATTATTTGATAGAAGAATAATAACTACAGAAGCAGTAGCTTATCTAAGAGGACGTTCCATAATAAAAAATTGGCTTATAATTGACGAAGCTCAAAATCTTTCACCTAAACAAATCAAAGCAATTACAACAAGAGTAGGAATAGGGACAAAACTAATTCTAATAGGAGATCCGGATCAAATAGATCATCCATTTATGGATTCTAGATCGAATGGATTATGTTATGCTTCAGAGAAAATGAAGGGGAGCGAACTTTGTTATCAAGTAACTTTAAAATTTGATGAATGTGAGAGATCTCCATTAGCTTTTGAAGCTGCTCAAAAATTGTAGTTTTTTAATGATTTACAGAGAATTTAATTCAATTATAAAGTAGAATGTCCTACTTTATAATTGAATTTTTTCAATTTCTACGATATTATATAATGTGTTTTTACTTTTGTAATGGAATTGAAACAAATTTATACTATATATGTGAGTAAATAGTATTATGATAAAATATAAATAGGTAAAATTAATTAATATTTCTAATAACAATCTAATGACTTTCAAAGAAAAATACTATAAACTATATAACATATGGAATTTAACACTTTATTATAGTATGATGCTCACTATAAATTATCTAATAAAGGAAGGTTAAAATGAACGCAAGAAAATCTAAAAAATCAGTTAAGAAAAAGAGTAAAATTAAATTCATAATTAGTTTTATGCTTTTTCAAATAGTATTTACTGGAATAACCGCTCCATTTTTAGCTTATTATGGACCTTTTGAGAATGTAAGAAATACGCTTGTAACTACAGCTATGACAACTCTAAGTCACCAGTGGATTGCAGAGTTATTTTTAAGTAAAGAAACAATTAATAAGATATTAAAAGAACAGGCAGTAACTAATTTATCTCAAAAGAAGGATGCGGAAACAGAAGTTACTGTTAATAATAAAAATGATAAAACCATAGAGAGATTTGAAGTAAACAGCAATAAATTCACAGGATATGTATTAATTGTTAATGATCCTACAAGAGTTAAAGTAGGGTATAGTGAAAAATTAGAGTTAGAGGGCCAAACGACCAGTGAAATAGCTGAAAATAATGATGCTATTGCAGCAATAAATGGTGGTGGATTTACAGATGAAGCTACAGGATCATTGTGGACAGGCACCGGTGCAAAGCCTACTGGTATAATAATGAGCAATGGTGATCCTAAATATAATGATTTAAGCAGTGATGATGAGCAAAGAGAAGTAGTAGCAATTACTGAAGATGGAGTTCTACTAGTAGGTAGCTATAGTTTAAATGAGTTGATACAACATAAAGCGAAAGAAGCAGTTAGCTTTGGACCTGCGTTAATAGTTGATGGACAAAAGGCGATTACTAATGGAGATGGTGGCTGGGGAATTGCACCTAGAACGGCCATAGGACAGAGAAAAGATGGTGCAATAATACTATTGGTCATTGATGGTAGGCAAACTAATAGTATAGGAGCTACATTAAAAGAAGTCCAAGACGTATTATATGAGTATGGAGCTCATAATGCTAGCAATTTAGATGGTGGATCATCTTCTACAATGTATTACAAAGGAGAAGTAATTAATAGTCCATCAGATTCATTAGGTGAAAGAGCAGTTCCGTCAGCTATATATGTAGAAAAATAACATAAGTAAGGAGAATAGTATGAAGATAATAAAAAGATTAACACTTTGGATGGCTATATCTTTAGGAATTCAGTGTGTTGGATTTTATTATATTGACAATAACTTTTTAAGTTTAGAAAGTAAAATAAAAGGTAAAAAGGTAGTAGAAGAAAAGGTAGAAGAGAAAAAGAGTAAAATTAAAATTCCATCTGATGCAAATAAAATTTCTGTATCTTATGATAGTAAATATTTATCCTATATAAAAAATAATGTTCTAAAAGTAGTAAAGATACAAGATGGACAAACTGACGAAATAACTCTTGAACCAGATGCTGAAGTGAGCTTCTATAAATGGTTACCGGATAGAAATAGAGTATTATTTGTTGAAAAGATTGTAAACTATGGCTCAAGTAAATTAACTCTTTATTCTTATGATGTAAAAAAGAAAGATAAATCATTAATTAAAGAGTTTGATTGGAATGAAGAAAGTGCAATAGTGGAAGATATTGCAGTATCAACACTTACAGGCCTTACTTATGTGAAGATAGTAGATAGTGAAAATGTAAGCAGTATATATAGAATTGATAGAATGGGTACAATGAATAAAACATATACTTTACCTAAACATATAAGCAATATGGAACTTTTAAGGAGAGAAGACATATTACTTTATGAAGGTGAGGTTTATAATCAAGTTTATTCATCTCAAACCAATGAGGCGTTGTATTTCCCAGAATATGAGAGAATCACCGTGTTAGGTAGAGATGATGAGGATAAAATCTATATAGGTGGATTAGAAAACGGTTTGGTTAATAAGATATTCTATGGATGTATTACTGAAGATACTTCACAATGGCAGCAAATACCTTTAAATATATCCGCAGAAAATCAAAATATATATATTTCTACTGAAGGTAATGTATATATACATGATAAAGATAATAAAACTGTTAGAGAACAAAGATCAAACAAAGAAACAATTTACGAAGGTGAATTTATTCAATTTCAGAACAATGGTGTAGTAACTAAAAGTGGAGATAATATAGAAATTATTGCCTATAAATAAAGACTATGAATTTTCATAGTCTTTATTTATAAATTAATAATATTATATTTAAAGACTGTTTATGAAAATATAAATTAATAATTTTGCTACAGATAACTTTAACTTCTAAAATTAGCTTATAGCATTTATATTTAAAAGATTAAAACCATTTATAAATTTGAAATAAAGGTTATATTAATAGAGCATATATTAATATCTTTATAGTGTAAAAAATTATTTTTATAAGATATTCTCTATAGTAGATTATTTTGATATAATTATAGAGATAATCAATTTTTCTTGATTACAAGTAGAAAGGGGACGTTCTAATGAGAATTGATTTGTTAGGAAAAGTATTAATGATACCAGCAATATTAGTTGCATTTACTTTTCATGAATATGCTCATGCAAGGGTTGCGGTTAAATTAGGAGATAATACCCCTAAATATCAAGGTAGATTAACATTAAATCCTTTTGCACATATAGATTTTTTAGGTTTTTTCATGATTTTATTTTGGGGCTTTGGATGGGCTAAGCCAGTGCAAGTAAATCCAAATGCCTTAAAAAATTATTATAAGGATGATTTGAAGATATCTATAGCAGGACCATTAGCAAATTTAGCATGCTCAATTGTAGCTATAATTATATTGGCAATATTAGGAAAGGTACTTCCAAATACTAAATTGGCTTCAATTATAAATACAATAGTGTATTTGACAGCTTATTATAACTGTTTCTGGTTGTTTTTAAATTTAATTCCTATACCAGGCTTTGATGGATTTCATATATTAAAAGATTTATTTCCACGCCAATTTTATAAAATATCAGATAAAATATATGGATATCAATTAATTATTTTTATATTATTAATTGCACCTGTACTTGGTGGTGGAAAATCATTAATGACTTATTTAGTTCAAATGCCAGCAAACTACCTATTTTCATTTTTAGCTAATTTAGTGGGATTAGGAATTTAATATTTTTGTTATACATTAAGGAGAGAAATATATGCGCTTAAGAAAAAAGCATTGGGCAAGACCGGAGATGCAGAGTAGTGAAGTAGTTGTTTTCAATCAATATGACCACAAAGGAAAATGGAAAGAAGAATTTGAAAATAATAATGAAATACATTTAGAATTAGGTTGTGGCAGGGGAGGACATATTGCAAATAGAGCAAAAATGAATCCTAATATTAACTATGTAGGAATAGATTTAAAAGATGAAGTTTTAGTTTATGCCTTAAGAAAAGTTAAAGAAGCTAGGGCTGATGAAAACATACTAGATAAGGATATAAATGTTAGATTAATGCCTTTAAACATTATGTTAATAGATAATGTTTTTGATAAGGATGAAATAAGTAAAATCTATATTAATTTTTGTAATCCTTGGCCAAAGGAGAGACATAATAAAAGAAGATTAACTCATACTAAATTTTTAGCACAGTATAAGAAATTTCTTAAAAAAGGTGGAGAAATTTGGTTTAAAACTGATGATACAGAACTTTTTAAAGATTCAATAGAGTACTTTAAAGAAAGTGGATTTGAAGTAGAATATATGACCTATGATCTTCATAAGAGTGATTTTAAAGATAATGTTGTAACAGAGTATGAATCAAAATTTACTACTTTAGGCATGAAAACCATGTTTTTAACTGGAAGATTAAAATAATAAATAAGGACTGCTATAAAATATAATTTATAGCAGTCCTTATTGTATCTTATGAGAAATACATATTTATCTTCTAAAGCTTTTAAATACTATAGTTATAACAAGAATAAATACAGAGATTAACGCTATTGTACCACCTGGAGCACAGTTTAAATAATATGAAGAAATCAGCCCTAAAATAATATCTATAAAGCCAAAAAGTATTGAAAAAATCATAGTCTTTTTAAAACCTTTATTAAGCTGAAGAGCAGTTGCCACAGGAAGAGCTATCATTGAAGACATAACTAATATTCCCATAACTCTTATAGAAACAGAAATAGTTGCACCTACTAATAGTGCAAAAACATAGTTTATAAGTTTTACTCTAATGTTAGCTACCTTTGCACCTTCTTCATCAAAGGTTATATAAACTAATTTATTATATAGCTTATATAAAACTAAAATTGAAATAATACTTAATACCAGCATAATAAATAAATCATCCTTAGTTACAGTTAAAATACTTCCAAATAAAAATGAATTTATATTAGCATTAGTTTTTCCCATACTAACGAGGGTAATACCAATACCTATACTTAAGGTTAAAACTATAGGTAGGATTAGTTCTGCATATTTTTTATAATAATTTCTTAATAGTTCAATCAATAATCCACACATACTAGTAAATATGAATGCACAAAGTATAGGGCTATATCCCGTAACTAGACCTATAGCCACCCCTGCAAAGGAACTGTGAGCTAAGGTGTCACCCATCATTGAATACCTTTTAAGTACTAAAAATACGCCAACTAAAGGACATAAAATAGAAATAAATACAGCAGCTATAAAAGCATTTTGCATAAACTCGTATTGAAACATAGTAGCCTCCTAATTTAAATCAAATTTTTCTTTATACTCTTTAATGGTATATAGCACACCATTGCCATTATCCATGGAGTATATATGAGAAGAGTTTTCTAAAGCAATTTTTATATTATGTTCTATGGAAAGTATAGTAATGTTATGAGATTTATTTAAATGCTTAATTAGCCTATATAAGTCTGCTATGCTCTTTTCATCTAAAGCTGTAGAAGGCTCATCTAATATTAATAAATCACATTGCCCCATGATAGCTCTAGCAATGAAAATTTTTTGTTGCTGTCCTCCTGAGAGTCCCCCTATTAGAGAATTCTTATATTTTTCCATATTAACAGCTTTAAGTGACTCATCTATAACTTTTTTATCAGTTATTTTAAGGGTTTTTCTATGTATATTTAAAACTTCATATACAGTTATAGGAAATTGAGAATTAAAGCCATCTATTTTTTGTGGTACATATCCTATATTTTTTGAATTAATTGATATAGTTCCTTTAATAGGCTTTAAAATATCAAGTATTAGTTTCACTATAGTGGTTTTACCACTACCATTTTCACCTATTATAGAAACATAACTACCATCTTCTATATAAAGATTTAGATTATTTATCATATAAGGTTTAATATTATTATAGGAAAAACTTAAATCATTTATTTTTATCATATCTGATCTCCTTTTATTAAACTTAACTATGTACTTCTATAATCTTATCCACCTAAGAACTTTTAATAACAATAAAAGGAAATTTGAATAAAATATATTTTTATTGATAATAATTAAATAGCACTTAATATACAAGTTGTTACAGACAAGTGAATATAATACGTTTATATCTTAAAATATAAGTAAGCTATTAATTCTTATAGATATAAGTTAAACGCTTAAAAATAGTTAGTCTAATAGAAATTTTTAAATTATTTTTATATATTTATCTTGTAATAATTTACATTATTAAAGATGTATAATATAATAATAATGTAAATGCAAATAGTTTGCAATAGCATATATTTTTATATTTACAAAGCTTGTTAATTATACTATAATAAGCAAATGTGTGCAAATGCAAATCATTTTCGATTGAAAGGTGTGTTTCTATAGTGAAAAAATTTATTACTTATATATTGATGTTAATGCTTTCGGTGTCTTTAATAGGATGCAATAAGAAAGATAGCAATATCAATGAAGAAAAAAATGATAAAATAAAAGTAGTAGCTAGCTTTTATGCAATGAAGGAGTTTGCAAAGGAAATAGGAAAAGAAAAGATTGATGTATATACTATTGTTCCAGATGGAGTGGAACCACATGATTTCGAACCTAAAGCAAAGGATTTAGAAAGTTTAGAAAAAGCAGATTTGCTAGTTTTAAATGGATTAGATATGGAACATTGGAAAGATGACGTTTTAAAAGTTATAAAGAATAGTAAGTTAAAAATTGTAGATACATCTAAAGATGGAGATTTTATTAAAATTGAAGAAGGGGATCATAAAGAAGGAGAACATGAACACGGTGCTTACGATCCTCATTTATGGCTTAGTTTAAACATGGCAAAATTCCAGGCTAATAATATAAAAAATGCGCTGATAGAAGTAGATAGCGATAATAAGGATTATTATGAAAAAAATTATAATGAATTTGCTAAAGAACTTGAGGATCTGTACAATGATTATAAGAGTAAATTTCAACAAATTTCAAATAAAAGTTTTGTCACTGGCCATGAAACTTTCGGATATCTATGCAGAGACTTTGGGTTAAATCAATATAGCATTGAAGGAGTATTTGCAGAAGGAGAACCGTCTCCTAAACAACTTAAAGAATTAACTGATTTGTGTAAAGAGAAAAATATAACTACAGTTTTCGTTGAGAATTTAGTTAGTCCTCAAATATCGGAAACACTAGCTCGTGAAGTGAATGGAAAAACTGAAAAGATATATACACTTCATAGCAGTGAAGATGGATTAAGCTATATAGAAGCTATGAAGTATAATTTAGAAACTATATATAATAGCATGAAATAATTATTAATATAAAACTATATAATGGATTTATAGGGTTCCAAAATGAAAATTTAACTTATACATGATTTTAATTTCTATAAAAAAATCTTTTCTATGAATTAAAAATTAAGAATGAAATATGAAGAATTATGCTTAAAACTTCACGATTAAGATCTTTGAAGTTTTTTGAGAATAAATTTTATTTTAAGAAATTCGCTAAGGGTGAATTTCATCCTAAATTTTTCATTCTTCATTATTAATCCTTAATTTCTAAGAACTTAAGCTATCTTGATAGAAAACTTAATGCATACCCTGGAAAGAATCGTGGCACTGCCACGATTTTTTAATAATAAATTATAGTTTTTTACCTTTAATGTTGTTTTTTATGTAGAAAAAAAGTAATATAAAGTATGTAAATACATGTAGGGGTGTTGATATGAACATATATTTAGTGAGACATGGTGAAACTATTCAAAATAAAAATAAAGTATTTTATGGTACAATAGATGAAGGGTTAACGGAAAAAGGAATAATTGAATCAAAGAAATTAAATACTTTTTTTAAGGAAGTTGATTTAGATATAGTCTATTTAAGCAATAAAAAAAGAACCTATGAGACTTCTAAGATAATATTAGGTGAAGAATTTAAAAGGTTAGAAAAAAATAATAAGATAATTATAGACAAAAGAATAAATGAAACTAACTTTGGAGAGTTTGAAGGGAAAAGTTATGAAGAGCTTTTAAAATGCTATCCTAAGGAATGTGATATATGGGAAAAGGATTGGAAGGGCTTTGTACCCCCTAATGGAGAGAGTTATATAGAGTTATACAATAGAGCATCTAATTTTTTAAAAGATATATTAAGCTTAACCTGTGAAAATGTGCTAGTTGTAACTCATAGTGGAGTAATAAGGGCCATATACTCTTATATTATGAATGAAAACATGGATTTATTTTGGAAATTTTCTTCAAGAAATGGAGATGTTTCGATTGTAAAATACGAATATGAAAATTTATTCTTAGATGGAATAATTCATAATAAATTTTTATAAGGAAAGTAAGGTGTATTAAATGAGCAGAGTAATATTAGTTACAGGAGGCAGTAGAAGTGGTAAAAGTAATTATGCAGAAAGTATTTTTGATGAGAGAGATGATGTATTATATATAGCTACAGCCATAGTAACAGATAATGAAATGAAAAATAGAATAGACAAACATAAAAAAGGACGGAATCAAAAGTGGAGAACTTATGAGGGATATAAAGATTTACATAAAGCTATAGAAAATATAGAGGAACCAAATATATTATTAGATTGTGTAACAATAATGGTAACTAATTTGTTATTTGATAAAGAATTAGATTTTGATAACATAACCATGGAAGAAGTAGATAGAATACAAGAAAATATTAAAAAAGAATTTGAAAAGCTTATTTTAATGGCTAAAGAAAAAAATAAGGTTTTAGTTATGGTTACTAATGAAGTAGGAAGTGGATTAGTACCTGAATATAAATTAAGTAGAATTTATAGGGATATAGCAGGTTTTACCAATCAATTTATAGCAAAACTTTCTGATGAAGTTTATTTTGTAACCTGTGGATTACCATTAAAATTAAAATAAGGCATTTGAAATAAAATAGACTAGTATACTGACTAGTTATTTTTTTGAAGATGCTTAAGTTAGGAGTAAGTTATGAAAAAATATATAAATGATTTTTTACTATATATTCAATTTTTTACTAGAATACCTGTTAATCTTCAATTAGATTGTAGTAATGAGAATTTTAGAAGAGGAGCTATGTTTTTTCCGATAATAGGCTTTATAGTAGGGGGGATTCAATATTTAGTATATTTATTATTAAATAAATATCTACCTTCTAGCATAACAGCTATTTTTGTAGTATTAACATTTGTGTTGCTTACAGGGGCATTACACTTAGATGGCTTAGGTGATGTTTGTGATGGCTTTTTTGCTTTTAAAGGTGGCAAGGAAAAAATTATTGATATAATGAAAGATAGTAGAATAGGAGTATATTCTTGTGTAGCTATAATTCTGGATCTATTATTTAAGTATAATTTGATAAAATTAGCGATAGATTCATATGTACCTGAAATAATAATTGTTGCACCTATCATAGCAAGATTTTCAGTGGTGTTATTAGCTACAATAGGGAAAAATGCTAAATCTACAGGTACAGGTAATATATTTATTGGAAATATAGAAACTACAAATATAATATTGACAGCTGTAATATGTTTACTATTACAATTCATATTTATTAGCCCTAAAGATATAATGATTTTAACTTTTACTGCAATTATTATAACTTTATTATTTAATAAACTTTGTGAGCATAAAATAAATGGATTAACAGGAGACACTCTAGGGGCAATAAATGAGTTAGTTGAAATATTAACTTTAACTATATTTTTCGTTATTTAGAGGAGAAGAAAGATGGGAGAAAATAAAATAAGTTTTTGTGGTTACAATGAAGGACATGAAAGATTAATGGAAAAAATAAAAAAAGATTTTCCTGAACATAAGACTACCTTAAATAAATGCATAGGTGCTTGTGATAAATGCGGAGGAAAATTAATTACCAGAGTTAATGGAAAGCTTATAGAAGCGGACAGTGAAGAAGAGCTTTATGAAAGTATAAAAGAAGAAATTAAAAAATAGTTTTAAAAGATTGATTAATATTATAAAGAATTATATGTTTAACTTAAATATTTGATTAAAGTATAGACATTTGCTAAAATTTATTATAAAATTTCTTTTAAACAAGTAAATTATTATATTTAATTCAAGTGTTAAAATAAAGGCTTTAGTAATCTAAGTATTACTAAAGCTTTTATTTTTTAATAGATTTGCGCAACAATTATTATTAAGAATTGTTAACTTTAGATTAAATTTTCTAATTAATTTGTTAATTTTAAAATATTTATCTTTTTTGACATATATCACTATTGATATAATTATCAATAGTGATATATAATGTATTACGACTTTAAGTTTAAGGAGTGATTGATATTGGAAAAAATTGCAATAATAACAGATAGCTCGAGTGATTTATCAAAAGAATTTGTAGAAAAATATAATATAAATATGCTTCCCTTCAGAATTATATATAAGGACAGAGAATTTAGTGATGGAGTAGATATAACAACGAAGGAAATATGTGAAAATTTACATAAAGAAATACCAACATCTTCTTTACCATCAATGAAAGATATGGAAGATACATTTAAAAAACTAGAGAGTGAAAATTATACCCATGCTATTATAATTACATTATCTAGTCAATTATCAGGCCTTTATAATGCTGTTAAACTTGCAAGTGAAAATCATCCAACTATAAAAAGCTATGTCTTCGATTCAAAGATAATTTCTTATGCACATGGAGCAATAGCTATGGAATGTGCTGAAATGATAAAAAGTGGGGCAAGCTTTGATGAAATAGTTGCTAAGTTACCAGAGATGAGAAAGAAAGCAACTGGCTTTTATGTAGTTGGTACATTAGAGTATCTAAAAAAGGGTGGAAGAATAGGAAGAGTTGCTGGAACAATAGCAGAGCTTTTACATATAAAGCCGATAATATCAGTTGATGATCAAGGACATTACTATACTCGGGATAAAGTAAGAGGTAGGAAGCAGTCTATTAGTAGAATGTTATCAATTGGAAATGAATTATTGGATAAAAATAAGCAAGATGTATATATTATACATGGTGAAGCAGAAGAAGAAGCTAGAAAGCTTTTAGCTGAATATGAGAAGCATCCTAACATAAATAAGGCTTATTTTGGTGGATATGTAAGTGCAGTATCTGGAGTACATAGTGGACCAGGATTTATAGCAGTAGTGTTTTATGAAGCACAATAAGTTATAGTATATACATATAGAAATGTAAAGGTATTTAACTGTAAAATGCCTAATAAGAATTTTAAATATAAAAAATAATAGAATCAGTTTACTAGATAAATTCAATTAAAAATTTATAATTAGAAAAGTATAGCTTTAAATCTACTTAATAGTTTAAGTGAATTTAAACAATAAATAATTACTTTCATAAACTTTAAAGATACAGTTCATCTGTATTTGCGAATATGTATTCATAACAAGAAAGAGTAGCTTAAATGCATTAGAGTGTATTTAAGCTATTTTCACTGTTAAAGATTAAAAATTTAAAAGCAGAAATACTATAACTATAGTTTTATTGTTTTATATTATTTAAAAGATCATTAAAAATGATAGTAATTATGGTTCATTACCCTAATAAGGTGTTTGTAGAAAAAATATGGACTATCTTATTTTTTATAAAAAATTATTTTATATCTAATATTATATATCACTATTGATAATACTATCAGTAGTGATATATAATATTATTAAGCAAGAATAAATGGAATTTTGATTTTTAGGAGTGATATATTTGGAAAAAATAGCATTAATTACAGATAGTACTTCAGATTTAAGTAAAGAAATGATAGATAAATATAATATAATAGTTTTACCTTTTAGAATTATTTTTAAAGATAGAGAATTTAGGGATGGAATAGAAATAATTCCACAAGAAATATATAAATCATTTGAAAAGGAAGTTCCTACTTCGTCATTGCCTTCAATGAAAGATATGGAGGAAGTTTTTCAAAGACTAGAAAGAGAAGGATATACTCATGCCATTGCAGTAACTTTATCTAGTAAATTATCAGGTATATATAACGCATTGAAGCTAGTAAGTGAAGAGTATCCTTCTATAAAGACTCATGTATTTGATTCAAAACTTATATCTTATGGAGAGTCAGTTATTATTTTAGAAGCAGCTAAAATGATAGAAAAAGGTATGAGCTTTGACGAAGTAGTTAGGAAACTACCTGAAATAAAAAAAAGAGCACACGCCTTCTTTGTAGTTGGAACTTTAGAGTATTTAAAAAGAGGCGGAAGAATAGGGAAAGTTGCAGGAACTATTGCAGAGCTTTTAAATATAAAGCCTATTATTCATGTAGATGAAGAGGGATCCTATGCAACATACGATAAGGTTAGAGGACGAAAACAATCTATCAATAGAATGATTGCCATAGGCAATGAGATGCTAGATAAAAAGAAATGTGATATTTATGTAATTCACGGTGAAGCGGAAGAAGAAGCTAGAAGGATTCTAGAGGAGATATCTAGACATCCTAATGCAAATAGTGCTAATTTCGGTGGATATATAAGTCCTGTATCTGGAGTTCATAGTGGACCAGGCTTTTTAGGTGTACTTTTTTATGAGGTGGAATAATTAAATGAATAATTCCTTTCCTGATATTAAGGCAGAAGAGAAACGATTATATGAAGAATACAAGAAAAAATTAAATGAACTTCGTAAAGTACAAAATGAAAAAGAAGCAGTAGGGCAAGTATTTACGAAGGGGCTTCTGCCAATATATGTTATGTATATATTAAGTCTAGGTCCAACGAATGGTAATGATATTTCTCATCAGATTGGAGAAAAAACTAATGGATTATGGCTTCCAAGCACAGGAGGCATATATCCATTATTAAAAAAATTAGAAAAGGAAAAGTATGTTGAAGGACATTGGGATGATTCCAAAAAGAAAATGCAGAAAATTTATAAGTTAACTAAAGAAGGGGAAATTGAATTTGAGAATAAAAGAGAACTTCTTAGAAGTAAAATTGAAGAAGCACTAGAAGTTTTTAAAATAATATACAATGATTTATATTCTAATTAAAAATCCATGATTTCATGGATTTTTTTGCTTTAAACTATTTGAATATTATGAAAAATTCGAGACTCGAAATAAATTATTGAAAATTATAAAAAATTATTATAGCATAATATTATGGGGTTTATAGAAAATTCTAAATTTTAAGACAATATTTAATTGAAAGGGGGCAATTTAATGCGAAAGCTGAAGTCACTATTGAAATATACAATGAAGTACAAGAAAAGATATTTTATAGGTATTCTTTTTTTAATTGTAGTGGATATTGTTCAGCTTATTCCGCCTAAGATTTTAGGAGGACTAACAGATAGCCTAGCGCAAGGAAGTGCTACTACTAGTACAATTACTAAAGCAATTCTCTATATGATGTTAATAGCTGTAACTATGTCTATAGGCCGTTTTATGTGGAGAATTTATATTAATGGTACGTCTAGGATGATAGAGTATGATATTAGGAGTAAGTTTTTCAAGCATTTACAAAGTTTTTCAACAAATTTTTATAATGAAAATAAGACAGGGGACTTAATGGCACTAGCCACAAATGACTTAAATGCTATAAGAATGGCACTAGGACAAGGTGTTATAATGTTTTTTGATGCATTAGTATTAACTATAGCTACTCTATTTATAATGTTAAGTATAAATGTAAAATTAACCGTATTAGCACTATTTCCATTGCCTTTTGTTGCACTTATATCACGAAAGTTCGGCAAAAAGATACACAGAAAATTTATGAGAGTTCAAAAATGCTTTTCAAAACTTACTGATTTAGTTCAAGAAAATTTCTCTGGAATTAGAATTATTAAATCTTTTGTACAAGAGGAGAAAGAATTTGAAAGATTCGCAGAGGAAAATCAAAATAATTTTGAAGCAAATATGGATTTTATAAGAATATGGGGTGTGTTCTCTCCTCTGATAGAGCTTATTTCTTCATTGAGTTTTGTGGTATTAGTTGTAGTAGGAGGAGTATTTGTTATTCTGGGAGATATATCCTTAGGTGAATTTGTAGCCTTTAATATGTATTTAGGAAATTTAGTATGGCCAATGATGGCAGTTGGGTGGGTAATTAATGTACTTCAAAGAGGTTTTGCATCCTTAGAAAGAGTTGAGGAAATATTAAATCAAAAACCTGAAATTATTGATAAATATGTTCATGAAGTTGGATCAATCAAAGGGGATATAGTAATTAAAGATTTGACTTTTATTTATCCTAAAGCTACTTATCCTGCACTCAAGAATATAAGCGTTAACATAAAAGAAGGAGAAACATTAGGAATTGTAGGACGTACAGGAAGTAGTAAAAGTACATTAGTCCATCTTTTATTAAGACTTTATAATATACCTAATGGAAAAATATTTATAGGAGGCGAAGATATAAATAAAATTCCATTAAATACTTTGAGGCATAATATAGGTTTTGTATCCCAAGATCCATTTTTATTTTCTACCACTATTGCAGAAAACGTGAATTTGGCATTTGATGAATTAGATATGGCGCAGGTTTATGAAGCTACTAAGAATGCAGATATATATGAAAATATTATAGATTTTCCAGGAGAATTTGAAACAATGGTGGGAGAAAGAGGTGTCACTTTATCAGGAGGACAAAAACAGCGTATTTCTATTTCTAGGGCACTAATTAAAAATCCTGAAATTTTAATATTAGACGATTGCCTGTCAGCAGTTGACGCTAAAACAGAAGTAAAAATATTAGAGAATCTCAATGATATAATGAAAAATAAAACATCTATAATAATCTCTCATAGAATTTCAGCAGTTAAAGAAGCAGATCAAATTATTGTATTAGATGAAGGTGAAATTGTGCAAAGAGGTAAGCATGATGAACTTAAAAATCAAGAAGGTATTTATAAAGATATTTATGAAAAGCAGCAAATTGAGCAAGCAATTATGGCGGAGGAGGTATAATCATGGAAAATTTTAATTTAGAAGAAGAAAGTTTGATGAAACAATATGACTCAAAACTCATGAGAAGACTCCTTAGATTTGCAAAGCCATATAAACTTCATATATTAGGTGTTATAGTAATAATGTTTATAGTGACTTGCTTAGATTTACTAAGACCATATATTATTAAGAGTACTATAGATAATGACATAAATCCAGGTAAATCATCTTATATAATTACAGAAAAAGCAATAAATAATAGCATAAAAATAAAAGATGGCTTTTATGTAGTTAATAGTAATTCTTTAGAAGGTAAAAGAGCTTCATTAATATACAATGATAAAAAAGTATATGTAATAGATGGAGAAGTAAAGGAAAATACTTCCTACACCATGGATGGAGAAAAATTAATACAAGGAGAAAATACTTATTCAGCCTATAAGATTTCTAAGGAAGAAGTTAAAATTTTACGAAGTAATAGTCTTTCATCTGTAAGTAGAAAGGCAATATATATATTAGTTATTTCAATGCTAATATTTATATTAAATTATATTCAAATCTTCATATTGCAATACACAGGTCAAAAAATTGTATATAATATAAGGGATACTGTATTTAGACATGTAGAAGGACTATCACTATCATTTTTTGATAAAAATCCTGTAGGGCGATTAGTTACAAGAGTTACTAATGATGTAGAGACTTTAAATGAAATGTATACTTCAGTATTAGTATATTTATTTAAGGATTTTTTCTTAATTACAGGAATAATAATTGCCATGTTTTTATTAGATGTAAAGCTAGCATTGATAACTATAATTACATTGCCATTAATTATATTAGTATCATATATATTTAAGAAATATGATAGAGAGGCTTATAGAAAGGTTAGAGCTAGGCTTTCAAGAATAAATTCTTCTTTAGCTGAAAATATAAGTGGTATGAAGATAGTTCAAATTTATGGTAAAGAAGATAAAAAGTATAGGGAATTTGATGATATAAATACCTCTTACTCTGATGCTGCAATGGAACAGATCAAAGTATTTGCTATATTTAGACCAGTTATGGATTTTATATATCAAATAGCATTAGCTATATTAATTTGGGCAGGGGGAAAGGCAGTGCTAAATGCTGATATTAATATAGGAGTACTGTATGCTTTTATCAGCTATATTCAACAATTCTTTCAACCAATTTTTGACCTTTCTGAGAAGTTTGATATTATGCAGTCTGCTATGGCATCATCTGAAAGAATATTTATGATTTTAGATACTGATACTACAATTAAAAATCCTGAAAGCCCAGTAGAAGTGCAGAGGTTTAAAGGAGAAATAGAATTTAAGAACGTTTGGTTCGCCTATAATAATGAAGATTGGGTGCTTAGAGATGTAAGTTTTAAAATAAATATAGGAGAAACTATTGCTTTTGTAGGTGCTACTGGAGCAGGAAAGACATCAATAATAAGCTTAATAAGTAGATTATATGATATCCAAAAAGGTGAAATATTAATTGATGGTGTAAATATAAAAACTATGAGAAAAGAAGATTTGAGAAGAAATTTAGCAACAGTATTACAGGATGTATTTTTATTTACTGGTGACATTAAGAGTAATGTTAGATTAAATAATGATAGTATTAGTGACGAAGAAATTATAAGAGCATGTGAATATGTTAATGCTAATATATTTATAGAAAAACTTCCAGAAAAATATGATGCTCCGGTAAATGAAAGAGGTTCCACCTTTTCCCAAGGAGAGCATCAATTAGTTGCTTTTGCGAGAGCATTAGCTTTTGATCCACCTATATTAGTTTTAGATGAAGCAACTGCAAATATAGACACAGAAACAGAGAGTTTGATTCAAGATGCCTTAGGAAAATTGACGGAAGGAAGAACAACTATAATTGTTGCTCATAGGCTCTCAACAATTAAAAATGCAGATAAGATTATAGTGCTTCATAAAGGAAAAATTAGAGAAGTTGGAAAGCATGAAGAGCTTCTTGTAAAAGGTGGCTTATATAGCAATTTATATAAGCTTCAATATGCACGGTATTAATAGATATAAAACTTATTTATTTTATTCAAAATTAATCTTAGGAGAATATTAGCATATTTTTAGATGTTTCTAAAGTTTAAATTGAAATTTTTAATTTGTGATGAAAGTAGCTTAGAATATGTTAAATTTAAATTATAATTATGGTGGAGAAATAATAAGATAATTCAGAGCAGCTGCTCTGAATTTTTTCCTGAATTCTTCATTATTAATCCTTAATTTCTAAGGATTTAAGCTATTTTTATAGAAGATTTATTTTCTAGAGTATATATTAAGTTTTCGCATTGTATCCCTATAGATATGATAATATGAGATTAATTAATATGTATTTTAAATAATAAAAAATGGCTAGCAATTTTTGCTAGCCCATTTAATTATAAATAAGTTTTATGGGGGAAACATTCAAACTGCAATTTACAGTTTGAAAGATACTTGCAAAATTCATTTAAATAAATTACATATTTAAATTAATGCTTTAAATATGTAAGACCATCTAGCGGTATCAATACTTGTGGTGCAGGTTCGTCTCCTACAAGTCCTATAGCATAAATAGTATAGAATCTACCACCACGAAGTCTTATATTAGGTATATATAATATATTTGTAGTACTATTTGGATATGTTATCTCAAAGGTGTACATTCCAGGTGTCATTTCAATATAATCTGTTATATCTTTATACATTACATTTCCAAATAATACATTTCTTACAGGAAGAGTTACATCCACTGGCGGACCATTTGGAATTAGATGAACAAATCTAACTTTTGCTTTATTCCTAGTATTTACTCCAGTATATTTTTCTTCTATAGGATATAATTCAAAACTTTCAGGAAAAATTCCAATAGCTGCTATAGTAAAAATCGTATTTCCAGGAATAGTTAGATTCCTATTGTATAATAAATTTTTACCATTAGTAGATTTATAAATTTTTATATTATATGTTCCAGGCATTAATTTAACATAGTCAGTGAACTCTCTATAGTTAAGATTTTTTACTAAAAGCTTATCATTTACATATACATCTACAATGGGTGCATTAGGCGATGCGTGAAGTAATCTAACATAGGTAATCATACTACCCATGCTACCCATACCATTCATATTACTCATACTATCCATATTATCCATGTAACTCATGTTGTTCATATCGCCTATATCATCCATATTATTCATGTTATCCATGCTATTTACACTCATATTATCCATATTACTTCTGGTATTCATATTTCTGTGATAATACATATTAAACCTCTTTATTTAGTATTTCTAAAATTAGTATATGGATAATTTGGAATTTGGTGATATTATTTCTAAAAAAATATAATAACAATTTCTACATTTTATAAGATTTCCTAATTATTTATTGATAGTCTTATTAAAAGCTTATCAAAATTTGGCTAAATACTTTCATATGGAGAATTAAATTGAATGATTAGCAGCCTTTTTATTAAATTTTTAGATTATTTAATAAAAAGGCTGCTAAAATATAATTTTTAATATATAATTATATTTTAAATATAGACTTTATAAAATGGAGATTACGATGATTGATTTGATAGATTTTTTTCTGAAAATAGCAACTATATTTTCAATAGTCATGTCGGCAGGTATGGTCTTAAGTAATAATGTGTATACTTTTATATCATTATTGATATCATTAGTATTAATAATCTTTTCTATTTTAAGAAAAAGGAAAGATAAACATTGAATAATTTAATAAATATTTAGTATGATATTATATTTAAAATGCAAAATTAAAAAAAGCTCTACCTAGAAGGTATAGCTTTAAAACATATCTTTTTTATTCAGTATTATAGCTACTACTATTGTAATAGCCATAATTATTGCTCCTACAATTAAGAAACCACTACCATTTTCATTAAAAGGTATACCGCCTACGTTCATTCCGAACATTCCAGAAATCAGTGTAGGAATGGATAATACTATGGTAACTGAAGTTAAATATTTCATAACCATGTTTTGATTGTTAGAAATTATAGATGCAAAAGCATCCATGGTACCACTTAAAACATCACTATAAATATTACACATTTCAATTGCTTGTCTAGTTTCTACGATTACATCTTCTAAGACATCTTTATCCTCTTCATACTTTTGAACCATTTCTAGTTTTAGTAATTTTTCTAATGTGATCTCATTAGATTTTAGTGAGGTCGAAAAATATACTAAAGATTTCTGAAGTGCTAATAATTGAATTAATTCTCTATTTCTCATAGATTTATAAAGGCTTTTTTCAACTAATATACTTTTTTTATTTATTTGTCTTAAGTATAGTAAAAAATAACTTGCCACTCTAAATAATATTTGAAGCATAAATCTAGAACGTTTAAAAGAATAAAAAGAAGAAATTTTGCCTTTAATAAAATCAGAGATAATTTTACTATTTTTAAGACAAACAGTAATTATATTGTTTTCAGTATGAATTATGGCTAATGGATATGTGTCGTAGGTTAGGGAATTATCATCTATATCTGTAAAAGGTATATCTACAATTACTAAGGTACAGTTTTCCTCTATTTCAATACGGGAACGCTCTTCTTCATCTAATGCTGATTTTATAAAATCTAAGGGAATGTTAAGTTTTTGGGACACTAATAATGATTCTTCCTCAGAAGGAGAAACCATATTAATCCAACTACCATTTTCAATTGAATCAATATTTTCAATTTCGCCTTCTAAATTACTTTTATAAATTGAAATCAAGTTATCACCTCATTTTTGTAAAGCCATAAGAAAATTATATACTCTTATTGAATTATTGACAATAAGATAACAATAAATCATAATATTAGTATTCTAGTAAATATATATATAAGTATACAAGCTTTTATTAATATTATTTGGAGGCTAAGATGAGCGTTAGTCAAGTTATATGGATTGCAATGGCAGTGTCCTTAGATGCTTCAGGAGTAGCATTATGTATAGGGTTAAATGAAAAAGCTACAATAAAAAATAAGGTGTTTTTTTCCCTTTCTTTTGGGTGTTTTCAGTTTTTACTATCCTTTTTAGGTGGATTTTCTGGAAAGCTTTTTTCAGAAAATATAGCATCAGTACCTTCTATTATAGGAGGAATGATAATAGCTGTAGTAGGGGTAATGATGATAAAAGAGGGGATGGAAAATGAAGGGCAGTGTCCATTATTAAATATTAAAATGTATTTTTTATTAGGTATATCTGTAAGTATAGATGCAATGGTTGTAGGATTTGCAACTTTATATGGAACAGACGTTACTAAATTGCTTATGTATACATTAATAATAGGATTAGTAACACTAGTTATGTGTACAATAGCGTTTATAGCTTCTAAACACCTAAGTAAAATAGAATTAATTAGCAAGTATGCAGATTATATAGGTGGAATAATATTGATTTTATTTGGACTAAAAATGATGTTTTTATAGTTAACCCTTAAAAAATCAAGCTTCCATTTTGAAACGTCAAAAATACGTCAAAAATTTATTTTGAGATTAAGAAAAGTGACATAATTACTATGGACTATTTTATTTAATACTTTTTTAAAAATTTTTAAGAAAGTATTAAATACATAAAAGAGAAGAAAAATAGCATATATTTTTCTTTTTATCTTTATTAAAATAGATTATAGGACTTAATTAAGTATTTATGTTATTATAGAAATATTATAATTTATAGAGTAATATAATCTATTTCACATAAGAAAAGTATCTTATACTTAATATTTACATAGATTATGTAATACTTATATTTAGCTTTAATATAGTAATTACTCTATAAAAGCTAATTTATTGGTAAAATTAAATATATACTTTAAAGTATTATTTATAGTATATTAAAGTATAAGAAGTATTAAGATTTAGCGTTATAGTATAAAAGAGTTAGTAATATAATTTGGTTAACTTTTATAGAATCAAATTTTTAGGAGAAAATTTATATGAATAGTTTTATGACTAGAATTATTTTCTCTAAATTACATTTTATCATAATGTAATTATTTATTTGCCCAAAAATGATGTTTTTCTAAGAAAGGATGAATGTGATGATTAACAAATTAAAACACCTTAATTCATATGAAGCTTTTAAATATTTTAAAGCTATGAACGAAATACCTAGAGGTTCAGGAAATGAGAAAGCTATAAGTGATTGGCTAGTGAATTTTGCAAAAGAGAGAAACTTAGAAGTTATTCAAGATGAGGCATTAAATATAATAATTAAGAAACCAGGCACTAAAGGTTATGAGAACGCTAAAACAATAATACTTCAAGGTCATATGGATATGGTTTGTGAAAAAAATATATCTAAAGTTCATAATTTTGAAAAGGATCCTATAGCTTTTATAGTAGATGGAGACAATTTAAGAGCAGATGGTACTACTTTAGGAGCGGATAACGGCATTGCGGTTGCATTTGGCCTTTCAATATTAGCTTCCAAAGATATACCGCATCCACCAATAGAGTTAGTAGTAACTACAGAGGAAGAAACTGGTATGGGTGGAGCAATGAGTTTAAATCCATCGCATTTAAAAGGAAGAATATTAATAAATATAGATTCAGAAGAAGAAGGAACTTTTCTTGTAAGTTGTTCTGGTGGAGTTAGAGTAAGTGTTAGCGTACCAGTAGCTTATGAGGATATAGAAGAAGGATATGTAGGGTTAAATATATCTATAAGAGGTTTAAAGGGTGGACATTCAGGAATGGAAATTAACAAAGAAAGAGGAAACTCTAATAAGTTAATGGGACGTTTTTTAATGGATTTAAATTCTGTAGTAGATTTTAAATTAGTTTCTATTAATGGTGGTTCTAAGATGAATGCTATACCTAGAGAAGCAGATGCATTAATATTTATTAACTCAGAAGATAGTATTAAAGTTGAAGAAAAAATTAAAGAGTGGGATAAGGTATTAAAGAATGAGTTCCAAGGTATAGATGATGATTTAGAATTAACTTTTAAACAATATGATAAAGATATAGAGAAAACCTTTGATGACGAATCTACATCAAAAGTTCTAAAGATGTTATTTTTGATGCCTAATGGAGTTCAAACGATGAGCATGTCTATAAAGGATTTAGTACAAAGCTCAACAAATTTAGGAGTTGTTACTACAGAAAATAATGAAGTAATATTGGAAAGTGCTGTAAGAAGTTCTGTTAAATCTTTAAAAAAATCAATATGTGATGAAATGATTGTTTTAACGGATATTCTAGGAGCAGCAATTGAATTCCAATCAGATTATCCAGAGTGGCAATATAATCCAATATCAGAAATAAGAGATATATTTGAAAAAGTTTATAAAAATATGTTTGGAAGAGAAGCACAAATATCTGCAATTCATGCAGGCCTTGAATGTGGATTATTAAGTGATAAATTTGATGGTAAAATAGATCAAATATCCTTTGGACCTAATATATATGATGTTCATACTCCGGATGAGCATATTAGCATTTCTTCAACAGAAAGAATGTACAATTTCCTATTGGAAGTGCTAAAAGAGATAAGATAGCTAAACTTATTTCTTTGTTAAACTTAAAAATTAGATTTTTACCTTAATTTTTTTGAGAAGGCTGTGAATATTATCATGGCCTTTTCTATATAAAAATTTTATGCAGATAATTAGATATAGAAAAACAGTATGATTTTGTTATTAGAAATAATAATTATTTAATATTGAGGAAAATAATTTACTATTGTATACTAATAAGTAATAAGGCGTCTTAAATAAGCGAATGTGATAGATATATTTTTGTAATACAGGAAAACAGTATTTATTCATATAGAGGCTATGAGTAGAGTTTAATAGCTTCATAATAATAAAAAATAGTTTATTGTGCTAATTAACTATTTTAAAAGATGCCTAAAATATATTAGGGTGATATCGTTGGAAATTAATCAATATCTTAAAGAAAAGCAATTAAAAGTTACAAGAGCACGTACAAATATTTTAACTATTTTAAGTAGAAGTGATGAAGCATTAACTGCTAGTGAAATATGGGATAGGCTTAATAAAAATAACATAGTTGTAGACTTATCTACTGTTTATAGGACTTTAGAAGTTTTAGTAGATAAAAAAATTCTAGAGAAGTTTAATATTGATGATGATAAGTATAACTATAGATTTAAAGATAGGGGCCATAAGCATAACATAGAGTGTGATGTATGTCATAAAATAATTGAAATTGACTGTCCTATGCCTCAAGTGGAAGAATATATAAAGCTTAAAACAGGAGTTACTTTAATCGATAGTTGTATTAGTATAAATAAAGGCATATGTAGTGACTGTGTAAATAACAATAAAAAATAAGAATGTGGATAGTACTCCGCTACTTTCCACATTCCTTTTTTATTTTTTTTAAGTACAAGAGTGCAATTAATAGTTTTATATGGAGCTTTATCTGTAGAACCTACTAAGTGGACAATTGCTACATTAGAGTCAGAATAGTTAATTTGAAAGCTCTCTAATTTATTTAGCTTATATTTATTAAAAACTCCACTAGTACTATATTTTTTTATAGCATAATTTATATTTTTGCATCTATATTGAGTATATTTATATTTTGCTAAAGAAAAAAATATTATTATGGATAGAATTAAAATAAAATATAAGGTTATCCTATTTTTTATACTAGATTTAGATTTTGATTTAACTTTTCCTTTGTAATTATAACCTATTATAATCACCTCTCGTTAGTTAATTATAATAATATAATATTAAAAAATAAGATAAATGTGTCTAAGTAAGAAAGGAAGATAAATATGAATTTTTCATCATTAGTACTTATGGAAAGAGAAAAAGGTACCAATTATTTAATAAAAGAACTAGGAAGTTATGAGGTAAGTGATGGAGCAGAATATGTTACAAAATTATTTTATGATGGAGATTTAATTAATTTGCATTTCGATACGAAAGAAGATGTAGAAGAATGGCAATATACTGCTATATATGATTTATTCGATGAGGAATCTTTTGAAAGGGAAGGTTTTCAGATTGAAGCATATGATGATGAGTATAATCCTACATGGATAATAAAATTCCAATACGATGATGAACATAATGTTATTAAAGAAAAACTAAATAAAGCTTGCAATTTAATAAAAGAAAAAATGGAAAAAGTTTTAGAAGATATCAAAGATAAAGAGAGTAATTATTTAAATTAAAACTTACTACCAATTATCAATTGCTTGTAAATGTGTATAAAGAAACTACGATAATGATAGTATAGCTAAAAATAAATATTTTTTAGTAAATTTTAAGCAAATAGGGGGAAACATGCGTTTAGATTTTATTGGAAATGTAAAAGAAAATGAAGTTCTAGGCAAAACAGTTTTTGATAATGATGGTAGGATATTACTAAGAGCAGGAATTAAATTGACATCCCAATACATAAGTAAATTAACTCAATTAGGTGCTTATTATATATATATAGAAGATGATAGATTAGGAGATATAGAAGCAGATGATCCTAAGTTTAATATGTTAAAACAAGATACTATGAGGTGCTTAAATGAGGTAATTAAAAATGTAGGAGTAATAAATAAAAGTAATACTAAGGATTGTTTAGTAAGGGTAAATGAATTAATTGAATATATTTTAGAATTAGGTGATGTAAATAAAAGTTTACTTGATATAAAAACTCACAATAACTACACTTTACTTCATAGTGTAGATACAGGGATAATGGCAACCTTTATGGGAGTAGCATTAGGTCTTAAGAAACAGGAATTAAATAATCTTGCTGTTGGTGGGGTATTACATGATATTGGTAAAGTGAAAATTTCTCCTTCAATAATTGATAAAAAAGGACCATTAAGCTTTGAAGAATTTGAAGAAATGAAAAGACATCCCATATATGGTAAGGAAATTTTAATGAAAAATTTTAACATTTCCCGAGCTTCTATTAAAGCTATAGAACAACATCATGAAAAAATAGATGGAAAAGGATATCCTTATGGACTTAAGGATAAACAAATATCAAACTATGCTAAAATAGTATGTGTTTGCGATGTATATGATGCAGTAAGTAATAATAGAAGTTATAGAAAAAAACTTTTGCCTAATGAAGCCTATGAACTTATATTGGCTGGATCAGGAACTAACTTTGATAAAAAAATTGTAAATTTATTTAGAAGAGTATTCTCCGTTTATCCCCTAGGTTGTTGTGTAAAGCTTTCTAATGATATAGAAGGATATGTTATAAAACAAAATGAAAATTTCCCAGATAGACCGGTCATTAGGGTACTTTATGATCATGAATCAAAATTACCTATAAGATTTTATGAAATTAATTTATTAGAACATAGAAATTTAATTATTAAATCATTAGTATAATTTAAATTTTTGGAGTGATAAATTTGAATTCAAAAGAAAAGAATTTAATTAATATAATTAAGACAGGACCAACTTTAACTTATATGCTCATCACTATTAATGTATTGGTATACTTAATTGTTGGATTTGTATCTTTTTATTATTATAAAGGAAGCATAATAGAAATAGACAATAGAGCATTAGTTATGCTAGGTGCGATGGTTAATATTTTGGTAGAAGAAGGACAATATTACAGATTGTTTACATGTGCATTTTTACATAGTTCAATAATACATTTAGCCTTAAATATGTATGCACTTAACTCCTTAGGATCTATACTAGAAAAAATATTAAGTAAAGGAAAACTTTTAACAATATACATTGTATCCGCTATACTAGCCTCTTATGGGAGTTATTTATCTACCAGATCTGTTTACAAAGTATCTATTTCCGTAGGGGCATCAGGTGCTATTTTTGGTTTATTAGGTGCACTATTAGTAATTGCTTTTCTTAATAGAAAAGTTATTGGAAAAGCTTTGCTTAAGAGTGTAATAGAAGTAGTTATAGTTAATATAATTATTGGATTTCTTATACCTAACATAGATAATGTAGCCCATGTTTCAGGATTGATAGTGGGAATTATAATTACCTATATTATACTTAGGTATCCTCGCTTAAAACAAAAATAGTCTTAGGAGTTAATAATAAAGAGCTATCTAAGTAATATTAGATGGCTTTTTTTAGGTAAAAAGTTAATTGCAAAAATTGACTTTTCATGTATACTTATCTTAGAGAAAGAATGAAAAGGCTAAATTTTATAGAGGATTTTCATGATTTATTTTAATTAAAATTTTATAATGATATAATTAAACATTTACGGTATCTATATATATGTGACGATTCTAGAATTAATTTATCATAAGAAGTTACCATATAACTTTTTATGATAGGAACTAGTAATAAAATTACTCGTAAAGGGAATATATTTAAGGAATTAATTCGTAAAGGATTAATTCCTACCTTAATTATGAATTTTGCATTGTGAATTATGAATTAAAATATCCAACAAAGTAACTATATTGGTATATATTAACTTTTTGACTAATATGTCTGTATGTATAATAGGGGGGATATAATTGAATATATCAGAATTAAAAGTGATTTTAACAGAGAAAGATTTATTAAGTATTATAAATGATGTATTAAAGAATTATGTGAATTTACCACAATTAAAAATAGATAAATTATTAATAGAGGATTATTTATGTATTCAAGGAAGTTATAATTATGGTATCAATATACCTTTTGATGCCAAAGTATCCATTGAAGAGGTAGAGGATAACAGGCTTTATATTGTGCTTCAATCAATAAATATTAAGAAAATAAAAATATTTAATAGAGTAAAAAACTTTATTTTAAAGACATCTTTAAAAAAATTTAAAGATGTAGGGATAACAGTAGATGATAATACACTATGTATCAATTTTTATGAGCTTTGTACAATTATTCCTGTAGTTAATTTTAAATTAAAAAAGGTGACAGTTATTCCATTTGGACTTGAGGTTAAATTTTATGATCTAAACGTGGATCTACAAAAAAATTCAGAAGAAAAAATTGATGTATTAGTAGAAGAAAAACCAGAAGCAATTGAAGTTGAGGAAGTTGATCCTTCATTGTTAAAGACAAATAGTATAACTTCAATAAAAACTAATGAGAAAAATTGTAGCAGTTATTCTCAGGTAAGAAACTCTATGGTAAGTACTGTACCTGATAAATATAGAGATTATTCACAATATGTATTATTACTGCCAGATATAATAGCATTACTTGTTAGAGTTTTTAAAGATGAACGGGTTACAAAGGAAACTAAAAGATATTTAGGCGTAGCTTTAGCGTATTTATTCTCTCCTGTAGATGTAATACCAGATTCTATTCCACTTATAGGTAAAATTGATGATTTAGCAGTAGTATTTTTTGTATTTCAAAAATTATTATGTGATATACCTACAGAAATTATCATTGATAACTATGAGGGTAATGAAGATATAATATTAATAATTAAAGAGGGAATAGCCTTATTTGCAGATAGATTTGGAACAAGAAATATTAAAAATATAATTGATATAGTATCCTTATCAGTAAAAAAAGGAATTAATTTTTTTTCTAAATAAAGGAGAGAAACTATGGCTAAAAAAATATATGCAATTAAATATGGTTTTGATTTTGAAAATAATACGGAAATAAGAAATATTATGGTTAATACTTGGGCTGAATGTTTAGCATTAGTTAAAGGTGTAAAAGGAGCTCAGTATAAAAGCTTTGAAAGTCTTAAAGAAGCAAAGGAATATTTAAGTGAAGAAAAAAAACTATTAAAAAAGGGTGTTGATAGCTATCCTATGGATTGTATCCATGTATATGTAGATGGAAGCTACAATCTTCAAAGTGAGAAATTTTCTTATGGCATGGTTGCAGTAAGAGATGATGTAATAGAATATATGGAAAATGGTGAAGCAGAGGATAATTCGCAAAAACAGTTAAGACAAATAGCAGGGGAGTTAATGGGAGCTATAAAGGCAGTAGAATATGCAAAATTAATAGGAGAAAGAAAATTAGTAATATTTCATGACTATGAGGGTATATATCATCATGCTATAGGTACCTGGGAGAGAAAGGATAGCTCCTCAAAAGAGTATTATGATAAAATTAATAGTTATATAAATAAAGATAATATGGAGATTATTTTTGTTAAGACAGATAGCCATAGTGGAGATATATATAATGAAATAACAGATAGTTATGCTAAGGCGGCAATAAGAGTACCTTTAACAGATGCTGTCGATAAATATTTATTAACAAATACAGTAAAAGTTAAAGATGACATTGTTAAAGAAAAGATGCTTTCTATAATAAGAGAAAAAAATTACCATAAAGTAATATGTTTAGGGGAAAATCTTATATTAAGAGAGAAGAAAAACTTAGAGGAAATTCTTGGAGAAATTAAGCTTTTAAAATGTGATAATGAGCTATTATCTTACATAAAAGATTTGGACGAGAGTATTAAGAACGACTTAATATTTAAATTTATTAAAGAAGTAAATTAAAGTTTAAAAATCATTACAGTATATATAGTTAATAATTATAAAAGACAACCTCTAGAGGAGGATTGTCTTTTAGTTTATAATAAATCTTTACTATGTTTTTATAGTTTAAGGAATTTTGAAGTTTTAATCATTTTATGAAAATTATTTATGAGCTATTTAATAGTAGAGATATTATATTATTTTATTCTAGCAAATATTGAGAAAAAATTTTATTTAAATCAGTATTTTCTAAGTTATCCACTACAATTATAATTCCTAATATTTCAGAATTGTTTTTTATTAATATTTCTCCTAGATCTTCCGAAACTAGGGTAGCTTTGTTATTTTTAGTATAGTCAATAGTTAGAAGAGTAGTTGAATTTGCAGATTTAATAAAATCAATAGATGAATTATTATTTTTTAAATTATCCATATTAAAGGTTAATTCTAAAGGAATATCTTTTTCTATTACCATCATATAAGGAGATAAACTATCATCTAAAGCTGATATATTTATATTTTGAATGTTATTCCTCTTTTCAGCTTTTTTTATTAAGCTAGAGTTTAATTTTCATTTCCGTTGAAGTTACCCATATTTGAGCTAGAGCAGCAAGATGGTGTGAAACTTTTATCGTTTGATTCTTTTTCTGAGGGACTTATATTATTTAAATTATCAACAACTTTAATGGTGCCAGAAAGCATTCCCATCCAGCAGCTATATTTAATAGTTTCATCAGTATTACCAAGGTTGATTATATTTTCCCCTTCTTTTAATTTTATTCTTTGACCTAAAGAAGGTATGATTATTTCATTATTACAGGATGTCAAAGTTTCACCTTCTATAATCCATTTTATTGGCTTATTTTTATCCACATATATTGTTCTAGGAGAATATCCAAAGATATCTGCAGTGGTTTTAATTATTTGGACTCCATTTTCTATTTTAGGAAGCTGGTTACCTTCTATAGTTAAATCTGCATTTTCCTTGGCGGAAAAAGGCTCTGCCATATTTAATCCAACAACTGTAAATCCTCTGTTTGCCATTATTAAACCAAGAACTATTATGAGCATTCCACTGAATTTCATTAAGTTTATAGCATTTTTACCTTTAATAAATAAAGTAGATAAAGTGCCAAATATAAACATGAGAGGTACAGTACCTAGTGCAAAGAAAAACATAGATTTAGCACCTAAAATAGCACTACCAGTACTAAGTGCATAAAGTTGCATTGTTTGAAGAGGACCACAGGGCATAAATCCATTTAATAACCCTATTAAAATAGGGGATTTTTTTCTTTTAACTTTAGTACAATCTGAAAAAGGAAGCTTTATATTAATGCTTCTTAAAATGTTAAATCCCATCATATTTAAACCCATTAAAATCATATATAGACTAGCAATGATTTGAATTATTGCAGTAATTTTAGGGGACACCGAGAAAATAGAGCCAACAGCACCAACAATACCACCAAGTATAGTATAAGATATTATTCGACCTATATTATATAATAAAGCAGGCTTTATAGCTTCACTTTTATTGGGAGATGATAGGGTTTGGGACATCATAATACCGCCACACATTCCAACACAATGTAAGGAGGTAATAGCACCAATTATAAAAAGCATGAAATAGGATGCATTAATCAAAGCTTTGTCCATATTGAAACCTGTAGTAAACTTTCCTAATAAAATAATTGCTAGAATGATTATTCCTACACCAATATATTTAGAAAAGTCTTTATAAGATTTTTCTAAAACGACATAACCTAAAGATTCAATGGTATTAATAATAACTTCTTTATTATAAAGTTCTAAATTATATTCTATAATTACAGTTTCGTTTCTATAGTTGCACTTTACATTAATTATGCCAGGTAAATTTTTTATATTTTTTTCTATTCTTTTTTCACAAGAAGTACAGGTCATGCCCTTGACCTTTATATACTCTTTCTTTAAACTCATATTTAAACCTCCTTATTATTCCATTTTTATTAAAGTATATAAGAAATCTATGTAGAAGTTGTGTAGATTAAAAATTTCTACATAACTTTTACAGAATTTTTTATTATAATTTTTTATATAGAGTAAATATTAAAATAAATTAACTTTTTAAGAGGTATAATATGAAAAACATTTTAATAATAGAAGATGAAAAATCAGTTTCAGAAGTAATAGAAGCATATTTAAAAGCTTCAAGATATAATGTTAAGGTTACGGCAAAAGGAGAAGAAGGCTTAAAGTTATTTAATAAAAATCAGTTTCAATTAATTATTTTAGATTTGATGCTGCCAGATATTAGTGGAGAGGAGATATGTAAAATTATTAGAAAAAATTCTGATGTGCACATATTTATGCTTACTGCAAAAAGTGGACTTAATGATAAAATTCAAGGGTTAAATTTAGGTGCAGATGAATATTTGGTTAAACCATTTAGTCCTAGAGAATTAGTTGCTAGAGTAAATGCATTATTTAGAAGATTAAACAAAGAAACATATACTGAGATGGTTTTTGATAATGGAAACTTAGTAATTGATTATGAAAAACGCTTAGTTAAAGTAAAAGGAAAAGAGGTTTATTTAACACCTTATGAATTTGAAATATTGTATACCTTAGCTAAAAATGAAGGAAAGGTGTTAACTAGAGAAAGGTTAGTGGAAGAAGTTTTTGGCTTTGATTTTGATGGATTTGATAGAAATGTAGATACCCATATTAAAAACCTAAGAAAAAAAATAGAGGAAAATACAAAAAAACCAAAGTATATACTAACAGTAGTTAAAGTAGGCTATAAGTTTGGTAAGGAGTAGAAAAATGAAAACAATAAATAATAAAATAAAAAATATATTTATTGGAGTTTCTATAGGTATTATGATTTTAGTGCTTTTGTTTGTAAATTTAACTGTAAATAGCAATTTCAAAGAGTATCTAAAAAATAATCAAAGTAAAAGAAATGAAAGAATTGTAGACTATTTGCAGAAGGTTTATAAGGAGGAAAACGCTTGGAGACCTGACTCAGGTATAGAAATGATGCATGAAGCTTACATGAGTAATTTTTGCCTAACACTTTATGATAAAAATAAAAATATTATTTGGGGAATGAACCCTAAAGATTTAAAAAATGAAGATTATAGAGAAGCTATGTTGTCTCATGTTCAAAGTGGAAATTATATATCTGAAAGATATGAATTAAAAGACAATGATAAAATAATAGGATATATAGATGTAGGGCATTATTCTACTATTTTAATGTCACAAGAGGATATTAAATTTCAAGTAGACATAAATAAAAGTATTATTGCTAGTGCAGTAATTGCAATAATATTATCAATAATTTTAAGTAAATTTGTATCTAAAGAATTTACTGAACCCATAAAAAAAGTAGCAGACATTTCTGTAAAATTATCTAATGGAAATTTAGATGCACAATGTCTTATAGAGACTGACATCAAGGAGTTAGGGGAATTAAAGAATAGTATAAATAGATTAGGAGAAAAACTAAAATACCAAGATGTACTTAGAAAGCGATTGGTTTCAGATATTTCTCATGAGCTTAGAACTCCTTTAAATGTACTTCAAAATAATCTAGAAGCGATGATTGATGGTATTTTCCCAATAACCAATGAAAGATTAGAAAGTTTAAATGATGAAGTTATAAGATTTGCAAGTCTACTTAACAATTTAAAAGTATTAAAAAATTTTGAAGATGATAGTAAAAAACTTAATTTTAAAGTAATATCTTTAAAAAAATTAATATATACAATATATGAAGATTTCAAATTATATAGTAAAGAGAAAGGTGTAACTTTAAATTTCGAAAGTTTTATAGAAGAAGAGGATTATATATTAGGTGATGAAGGCAGTTTAAGACAGGTATTTATAAATATTTTATCTAATGCAATAAAATTCTCTAAGGAAAAAGGCAAAGTAGAGATAATTCTAAGAAAAAACAAAGAAAATCTTACAGTAGAAATAAGTGATGACGGCATGGGAATACAAGAAGAAGATTTACCTTTTATTTTTGAGAGATTTTATAGGGGGGACAAAAGTAGAGAAGAAACAGAAGGCAGTGGAATAGGCCTTACTATCACAAAAAGTATATTAAATCTACATTCTGCGGATATAGAAGTTAAAAGTAAAGAAAATATAGGTACTACATTTATAGTTAATTTTAAAAATATATAAAAACTATTTAAATATTTAAAATTTAATTTTATGGATATAATTTCTTTATAATAGCATAAGTGTAAATCTAAAATTTAATTTAATTGAAATTAAATTAACTTCTCTATAATAGAATTAATTTATAAAAAATTGCACACCATATTATTATAAAATTAAAGAAAGGATGTGCATTTGTAATGAAAACTATGGGTAAAATATTTCTTGTAGGTGCTGTTGCTGGTGTTACTATGCAAATGATGATGCCAATGATGGACAAAAAAACTAAGAGAAGAATTAAAAGATCCGGTAGAATGTTACAACATATGGCTGGAGATGTATGTGAAAATATGATGTCTATGATACGTTAATAAATATAAAATAACGCATCTGAAGTAATTATCTAGTCAAATGTGTTGAGGATATTTTGTATTAAACAAGGATAATGGATTAATTGATATTAGTGATATTAATAAATTCATTATAGTACAAAATAGCTCAACATATTGACTAGTTATTTTTTTGAAAATATATTAAAGCTACAATTTTTATATAAAAGTTTAAAGAATATAAATTTTATATTTATTAATGCAATTTATTAAATAAAAATCCAAAATTTACGAAAATTTATATATAATTGTTATTCTACTTTAAAAATACTATAATTTTTGTGATTTTATTAAAATTTATGTTAGAATAAAATAAGAAAATTTATAAAATTTCATTTTTTATCTAGTATAACTATAGTAGCTAATAATAAATTACTTGTAAAGGATGCGTGATTATGAAAATACTATCTTTAGGCGAAAAGATAAAACTAAGAAGAAAAGAGTTAAATTTAACTTTAAAAAATCTAGCTGGTGATAGAATAACCGCAGGACAAATTAGTTTAGTTGAGTCTGGAAAATCTAACCCAAGTATGGATTTATTAGAATATTTAGCCTTTGCATTGAATATTACGGTAGAGTACTTAATGGAAACTGAGGAGACTCAAGCAGAGAAAATTTGTCTTTATCATGAAAATATTGCAGAAGCTAAGATATTAAATGACGAATTAGAAGAGGCTGAAAAAAATATAGAAAACTCTTTACATTATGCACAAAAATATAACTTAGATATGAGGAAAGCAAAAGATCTTTATTTAAAAGGCTTAATCTATAGTAAGAAAAAAGAATATGGAAATGCTCAGCAAAATTTTTTATCAGCAAATAGTATATTTATCAAAAATAATTCCAATGAAGAAGTTATCAATACTTTTTTGTTATTAGGAAAAATTACCTTAAGGCTTAAAGCATATCATTCTGCTTATAGCTATTTTCAACAGGCAGAAAAAGTTTTTGAAGATAGTAATTTAGGTGATGATTTCTTAATTGGGCAAATTTATTATTACATAGGATGCACTTATTTTAAATTAGGAATTATAGATAAATCTATAGAATATTCTTTTATGGCTCAAGAAAAATTTAGAAATATTGATAATAAGAAAATTTACGCAGAAAGTTTATTAGCATTAGCCAAGGAGTATTGTGAAAAAGGTGATATAAGCAATGCTATAAATTACTCAGAAAAAACATTAAAAATATATAAAGAGATGAATAATAGTTTTTATGTATCTGAAATCGAAAATGATTTAGGGAAATTATTTTCGGATTTTGAAAATGTTGAACAATCTTTTATACATCTTTATAAAGCGAAAGAAATTAGAGAAAAAACAAATGATTCTAAAATCATTGAGACCTTATGTAATATATGCGAGAACTATATTAAGTTAAAAGACGAAATAAAAGCTAAAGAAACATTAAATGAAATATTACAGCACATAGAAAAAGGGGAAGAAAAATCACTTTGTGATTACTATCTACTTAAATATCGAGTTGAGTTATTAGAGGGAAAACTAGAAGAAGCAGAGAATACATTAATACAAACACTTAATTATGTTAAAAAAGTAAACTTCCTTAAGGAAAGCGCGGAAATATCTATAATGTTGGGTAAATTCTACATTGATAATGGTAGGGATAATGAAGCAGCTAAATACTTAAATGAGGGAATAAAGGTATTAAGGGAATTAAAGATTTTAGACAAGTAGTAATGTTAAGTGGGGGATAAAAGTGGAGATATTGTCAACAGGCGAAAAAATAAAAAGAGCCAGAATATATAAAGGTCTAACTTTGAGAGATATTTGTGAGGAAAAAATTTCTGTATCTAAAATGAGTTGTATTGAAAATAATAAAGTAACTGCTGAACCATGGATTTTAGAGTATATAAGTGGAAAATTAGATTTAGATTTAAAGTATTTAATGCATGATGTAAGAGATCAAATTTTAGAGAATATAAAAGTATTTAAAACCTATAAAGAAAATAATTCATATAGTAATAATTATATAGAAAATGTATTATATAATCTTGAATATGCTGAAACATATCGCTATTATGATTTAGCATGTGAAATATTACATTTGTTATTTTCATATCACCTATCAAAAAATAATTTTGAGGATTTGAGAATTATAATACCAAGATATTATGATCTATGTCAGAAATCAAATGATGAATTATTTCAGTTAAAATATTATATGGATATCGCTGTGTACCTTTCATCTAATGGAGAATATTCTCAGGCCATAAGCTATTATAGTAGTGTAAGAAAAAGATTAAAAGAATTAAAAGTAGAAGATAAATCGCAACTGATAAGAGCTACTTATAATGAGTGTGCAGCACTTATAACTATGGAAGACTTTGATGCTGCCAAAGAAAGATGTGATGAATTAGTAGAAATAGTTGATTACAGTGAGACCGACATATTAAAAGGGGATATTTATCACATATTTTCTATTCTTGCTCTTCATACTAATGATTATGAAAAATTTAAAGATTATGAAGAAAAAACTCTCTATTATTATAGAAATGATGTTAGAAGAAAAGCTATGTGTTTTCACAATTTTGCTCTAACTATGTTTAAAAATAATAAGAGGAGCACCGCAAAAGAGTATATGAATCAAGCCATAGAGCAGTATCCGAAGGAAAATACAGAGCAATTATGCTCTTTTCTGATTATTGCAGTGCAAACTTTAATAGAAAATGAAATTTTAGATCTAGCACAAAAAGTAACGGATGAAGTTTTAAATTATGCAATAAATTTAGATAGCACAAAGTTTATTGAAAGCGCTTATTACTATAAGGCTGTTATACTTCAAATGCAAAATAATTATTCTTCATCAGAGACGTATATGAATCTATCTTTAGATGCTCTAGTTAGATATGGATCAAAGTCTAAAATATATAAAAGATATTTAGAGATGGGAGAAATGTATCATAAACTAGGAGAAATAGCAGAGTCAATTAAGTTTTTTAACTTAGCAATGCAATTAGAGAAGAAAATGTAGCCAAAAGGCTACATTTTTGTATATAAAGGTTTATTTTAAATTTAGAATATGTTTCCAATATAGTAATTTTATAACTAGCATATCTATAAAGGATTCATAGTGGTACAATATGTATTGAGAAGCCATGATGTTAGGCAATATATAACATTAAATAAGAAAGGGGATATTATGATGATAATTATGAATCACGTAGGGGTAATAGTTAAGGATATGGATATTTCTAAAAGGTTCTATTCCGAGGTTTTAGATGGTGTAATAGATCATGAATATGAAGATGAAAATGTGCATCTTTGTTTCGTAAAAAGCGGAAATGGAGTAATAGAACTTGTAAAAAGAAAAAAAGAACAGAGCAGTTCTAATTTAGGGGTAGTAGAACATATTGCCTTTACTGTTGAAAATTTAGAAGTTGCAATTGAAGGTTTAAAAAAGAAAAATATAGAGGTAATAAGTGAATTCCCAAGGGTTTGTGATAATAAATTAATAGCATTTTTTAAAGGTCCAAATGGAGAAAAATTAGAATTTGTACAATATTTATAGTACTTATAATTAAAATAGCTAGGATAGTTCTAAGTAAACTAAAGCTAGAATTTTAAAAAGCCGTGATATTAATCACGACTTTTTATCTCTCTATTTATAATAAATTCTTTTGCTTTTAATTCTAAACTATCATCTAGGTTACTTAAAGCAACCTCACAATCAGGATATTTATAATTTAAAGCTATAGACAATAGTCTATCGGCAAGCTCTGGGTTCTTAGATAATAAACTACCATGAAAATATGTACAAAAAGTATTTTTGTAAATACAACCTTCTTTTTTGTCTTCGCCATTATTTCCATAACCGGATTTTATAATACCTAGAGGATCTAAATCTCCAGTGTATGTTTTTCCTGAATGGTTTTCGAAGCCAACGTAGGTTTCATTAAATTTTTCATTATATATTACAGTATTTCCTATGAATCTAGTATCACCTGCCTCTGTATATATGTCAAGTATGCCTAAACCTTCTAGTTTAATACCATCAGGAGTGGTATAGTATTTTCCAAGAAGCTGGTATCCTCCACAAATACTTAAGAAAGCTTTACCATTTTCTATATATTTTTTTATATCATCTTTTTTTATTTCTATAAGATCATTAGATACTATAGATTGCTCGTAGTCTTGGCCTCCACCAAAAAAAACTATATCATAATTATCACCGTCAAATTTATCATTTATAGTAATATTAATAATATTTACTTTTATTCCTCTTTCTTCAGCTCTATGTTTTAAAATAAGTACATTACCCATATCTCCATAAACATTTAATAAATCAGGGTATAAATGACATATATTTAATTCCATAAAATCACCTTGCCTTACCATATTTTTTCAATATAACCTTTACTATGAAGAAGCTTTCTAATGTTTAACATAGCTGTATAAGTTGCTAAAATATAGGTTGTATTATCTTCTAATGATATTAATCCATTCATTAGACTTTCATCATCTTCACATAACAAAAATTTATCCTTCGAAAGTCCTGCAACTTTAAGTCTAATTGCCATGTCATAAAGTCTTGTACCTGAAATGATTATTTTCTCAATTTCAAGTTCATTAAGCTTTTCAAAATTAACATCCCAAATCCACGATACATCTCTTCCATCAGCGTATCTATCATTTAAAAGTACAGCAAGATTTATTTTTTTCTTATCAAGCATTATGGTATTAACTGCTTGATCATAGCCAGCAGGATTTTTAACAAGTATGATTTTCACTTCTTTATTGTTAATTTTTATAGTTTCTTGTCTTCCAAAGCTACTTTGTTGGTTTTGCAAAGTAGAAGCTATAACCTCATCACTAATATTTAGCTCCTTAGAAGTAGCATAGGCACAAAGACCATTATAAATATTATATTCACCAGCTTGGTTTATATTAAACTCTTTATCATTAAACATAACAGAAGAACCGCCTGGAGTTAGCTCTAGTATCTTATTAACTCCATATTTAAGCTCTGGCCTTTTGTAACCACAATTATTACAATAATAACTTCCTAAATGGTTATAGGTTACAAAATCATAATTGTACTGTGATTTGCAACATTTACAGAATTTATTATCTGAATTTATATTTGTAGTGGCATTTTCGCGAATAGGCACATTAAATCCATAATAAACTTTTGGATTATTAACATCCAACTTCCCAAATAGAGATTCATCACCATTTAGTACTAGAACAGTATTGGGAGTTTTTTCAATTCCACTAAGTATCTTTGTAAAAGTAGTATGAATTTCTCCATATCTGTCTAATTGATCTCTAAATAAATTTGTAACTGTAATTATTCGAGGTTTTATATCTTCAGTAATTATAGGTAAGTACGCCTCATCTACTTCAATTACTGCATATGTATTTTTATTACATTTCTTAAATTTATAATTAGAAATAAAACAGGAAGTAATTCCAGTTACCATATTTGCTCCGGTATTGTTGGTAATAACATCAAAATTATTAGATTTTAAAATGTTATAAATCATACTAGTGGTGGTAGTTTTACCATTAGTACCAGTAATTAAAATAACATTATAATCTTTAGCTACAGTTTTTAAAATACGTTTATCAAACTTTAATGCTACCTTGCCAGGAAAGTTTGAACCACCTTTAAAAAGTAGCTTTGAAATCTTAATTATAAATTTAGAGGTAATTATACCGAAAAAAGAATTAATTTTAATTTTAAACACTCCCTTAGCTTAAATTTAAAAGTCTTTTATACACTATCAAAAAGTAGTTAGTCAGTATGTTAGTGTATTTTGAGTCGTATTATGGGATAAGTTTTTGTTACTATCATCATCCTTTATTTAACACAAGATAGACTTTCTATTTTTGACTAGTTAAATTATTTTAGATATCTTATTGCATTTTAACATATATGAATTCACCAGAATTTTTAAGTTACTTATTATTCATAGAAACACTTAACTTATTTAAAGAGATAATAGTAATTGAAGACAAAATATGTATTTTTTATAAAATATGATTATCAACAATACTTAACAAAATTTCTTTATCTTTAATTTTTATTTTTTCATCATTTGAGCTTTTATTATTAGCGTCATTCTTTTTTTCACTAGACTTGCTTACTGAAGATGTAGCCACTTTCTTATTTATAATTCTTGTTGTTATATTCTTAGCTAGTGTGAAAATACAAAAAAACAAATAACTTATCATTAAAATAAAAATTATTAAAGTGATGGCATTTTTAATACGGGTTTTCTTTAAGGTATTTTGCCGTTTTTCTTTTAGAAGTTGTTCTTTAGATTTTTTCATAACTCCAACCTCCATAAAATATTTAATTTAGATTTTAATTTAAAAATAAATTACTAAACTACATTATAACATGATAATACATTCCTTTCTATGTGTTATACTTCAAATTTAGTAGATTTTTTTATAAGGTTTTGATAAAATTAATATGATTCCACAGGGGGAGGAGGAAAATTATGAACAATAAGCTATATAACAAGAGAAATATTATTATATTAGTTATTGGCGTCGTATTAGCTATTATTGCTATTATAGCTTTCAATAATATAAATAATTTAAAGGAAGAAAAAATAGAAGCAAATAATTATTTTTATACATCGAAATATGACGAGGCAATAGATAAGTATAAATCTATAGGAAAAAGAGAAAATAAATCTCCATTATGGGATGCTAAAATAAGTGAAGTATATTTATTAAAAAGAGATATAGAAAATGCTAATAAATACATGGAGGAAGCAATTAAAAAAGAAGATAAGACAGGTGATGCTCAAAGTATTATATTAAACAATAAATTTAATATAATTAAAGATAAATTAGCTGAAGGAAAAATAGAGAAAAAAGATTCTGAAATTATTGAAAAAGATGGAGAAGAACTTCTAAAGAAATATAGTGGTAATAAACAAATTAATAAAACAATGTTTTTAATTTACATGGTAAATAATAATTATGATAAGGCAAAAAGTATTGTAGATAACTATCCAGTTTTAGAGGGATCCGCTTATGATTTGGCAGAAAAGTCTAGAATGTACATGATTTTGAATAAAACTGAAGAAGGATTATCCACCTTAAAAGCTGCCTATGATTTAGATAAAAATGAAATTAAAATATATGATGTTATTTATGAAAGTTATGAAGAAAATAAAACTTTACTAAATGATATTATAAAATTAAATGAAAAGAATAAAGAGGATTTATGTTATAAACTATGGCTTGCAAAAATCTATAGCATTGAAGAAAGTAAGAATAAAGGAAAACAAATTATTAATGAGGTTATAAGTGAAGTAAAAGATAGTAAAGATTTTCTAGTTGCGAGGTTGTTGGAAGTATCAATACTTGATAATAATAAAGAATATGATAAAGCAGAAGAAAAACTAAATATATTACTAACAGATTATCCTAAAGATTATAGAGTAGATAATGCGGCTGCATGGCATTACTTTAATAAAAAGAATTTTGATATGGCTTTAAAATATGGAGAAAAATCATTAAATGGAAACCCTTCTTATGTAGATAATTATGTTAATTTGATACCAAATATATTGAAAGCTATAGGAGAACCAAATTCTTCTGAACCATATTTTCATTATGCTGCTTATAAGGAACCATATAATAGTAGTATATATATAAGTAAAGCTATTTATGATTGGTATTCTAATAATGATAGCATTAGTGCTGTTAAGAATTTTAAAGTGGCACAAATACTAAAGCCAAACATAACTGATTTTAAATATCAAACTGCGCTAATATATTTATCTAATCATAGTTATAATGAAGCTATAAATATTTTGAAGACTTGTATAAAAGAAAATGATAAATCAATTAAATATCATAGAACTTTAGGAACTGCTTATCTAATTTCTAAAAATACTAAAGAAGCATTAAATGAAATAAAAATTTCTTATTCTCTTGATCAAAAGGATATATTAACGTTGAATAATGCTGGATGCTATTATATAACTGTTGATGGGGATTTAGAGAGAGCTTTTGAAAATTTAGATGCAGCCTATAAAGGATTAAAAGATAGTGATGATGATTATACCAGAACTACTATAAAAGAAAATTATAATAAAATAGTTGACTTAAAAAACAAGTATGCTAATGGTAAGGATAATGAGATTTTACAAATACCTGATTTTGTAATGTTTTATTAGAAAGAACACCTTTGTTTGAACAAAGGTGTTCTCTTATATTTATAGTAAATTTACAAGAAAAGTTTTAATTGATGAATTATAGAAATAAATAATATTAATAATTTTAAAAGAATTCCCACTCTCTAACAGCTAAACCTTGTTGTTGTTTTTTGTGTATAAAATAAGTATCAATAGCAGATATAATATTCATCATTCCAGAGTATGCTCCAAAAGTTATGGCAGCAATAATTGCTGATACAATTAAAATTAGAAAGCCCTTTTTTACTTGGCCAAGAAGAATTTGACCTAGTCCAGGGATTAATAAAGAAGCTACTATATAAATAAATGCACTCATTAAGTTAACTTTGGGTGGAATCAATCCGTTAAAATATATTTTTTGCTTCAAATTATTAATTTCTATACCACAATTTACACAAGTGCTTTGAAGAGAAGTAATCTTTTTACCACAGTTATGGCAAAATTTATTAGCTGTAAATTGTCTAATACCACATTGCAAACAAATAGAATGATCATTATCCATAAAAGCACCACAATTTGTACAAAACATTATAATCACCTCAAAACATTATAAATAAGCTACTCACCTAATATAGATATTATCATTATTATGTATTTTATGACAGAGGAATAAATATAATTTTTATGAAGAAATAAGTAAGTTTTTTACAATATTTTTTCTCTTTAGATAGTTTGTTTTTACCATAGATATAAAATATTTAAAAAGTAATAAAAATTGGTCATATTTATAAAGAATTTGTAAAGTGTGCTATACTTTTTCTAAAAATATGATATACTAATTGTTGTTGAACGATAAATAAACACTATAATGAATACTATACTGCAATATGAATAAAAAAATATTAGAATATTAATATTTTTCTTGCATTTTTCAATTAATTGTGTTTATATAAACTTATAAAAGCTTATAAGAGCTTTATCAGTCTAATTTATAAGTTTAACATTAATTAATAATACTGATGTAATTTACTAAGAATGTTTTCGGGGGTAATAGGAATGAATTCTAACATTGTAGAAAATTTACAAATTAAAACATCAGAGAATGTTTACAGAAACTTAAGCGTTGCAAATTTAGTTGAATTTGCGGTGAAAAGAGAAGAAGGAACTTTAGCAGAAAGTGGAGCGTTAGTGGTTAATACTGGAAAGTATACAGGTAGATCTCCAAAAGATAGGTTTATTGTAAAGCAAGATAGCATAAAAGACTATATTAACTGGGGAGAAACTAACCGTTCAATTGAAGAAGATGTATTTAATAAACTTTATGAAAAGGTAACCAATTATTTATCAAATAAGGATTTATTTGTGGTAGATGGTTATGTAGGTGCTTTAGAAGAATATAAAATGGAAATTCGTGTTGTAAATGAGTATGCATCAGAAGCATTAATGGCAACACAGTTATTTAGAAGACCTACAGAAGAACAATTAAAAAATCATAATCCTCAATTTAACGTAATTGTTGCACCAGGATTTAAAGCTAAAGGTGAAGAAGACGGAGTTAATTCAGAAGCTTTTGTTCTTATCAACTTTGATAAGAAAATAGTTTTAATTGGAGGAACTCAATATTCAGGAGAAATTAAAAAATCAATTTTCTCAGTTATGAACTTTTTATTACCATTAAAAGGAGTTTTTCCAATGCATTGTTCAGCTAACATTGGAGAAAATGGCGATACAGCAGTATTCTTTGGATTATCAGGAACAGGTAAAACGACTTTATCTGCTGATCCAGAGAGAAGATTAATCGGTGATGATGAACATGGTTGGTGTGATAAAGGTGTATTTAACTTTGAAGGTGGTTGTTATGCTAAGACAATAAAACTTGATAAGGAAAAAGAGGCACAGATATATAATGCGTTAAAATTTGGTTCATTACTTGAAAATGTAGTGCTAGACGAAAACAAAAGACCAAACTTTGATGATGACAGCTTAACAGAAAATACAAGAGGTGCTTATCCAGTAGAACATATAGATAATGCAGATTTAAGTGGATTTGGAAAACATCCAAATACAGTAATATTCTTAACGGCAGATGCTTTTGGTGTAATACCACCAATATCAAAATTATCTAAAGAAGCAGCTATGTATCATTTTATGTCTGGATATACAAGTAAATTAGCAGGTACTGAAAGAGGAATAACTTCCCCGAAGGCAACCTTCTCAGCTTGCTTTGGAGAACCGTTTATGCTTATGAATCCATCAGTATATGCTAAACTGTTAGGAGAAAAAATAATAAAATATAATACAGAAGTTTACCTTGTAAATACAGGATGGTCTGGCGGAGCGTATGGAGTAGGTAAGAGAATGAACTTAACTCATACTAGAGCAATGGTAAAAGCAGCATTAAATGGACAATTGAAAAATGTAGATTTTGAAGAGCATGAAATATTTAAAGTATTGGTACCAAAAGAAGTACCAAATGTACCAAGTGAAATATTAAATCCAAAAAATACCTGGACTAATAAAGAAGAATATGATATTAAAGCAAAAGAACTTGCAAAAAAATTCAATGATAACTTCCAAAAGTTTAAGGAAGTAAGCGATGATATTAAAAATGCAGGGCCAGTAGCATAATAATATTAATATAAGAGGAAAGTGTATATGCACTTTCCTTTTTACGTGTAATAACGTATATAAATTAATATTTATTAAAAAAATTATTTATAGAGTCGCAAAATTAACCAAAAAAATAAATTTTTAGACATATTTACTTCAATATATAGCAGAAATAGATTATAATGGTATATGTTAAAAAACAATGATTAGGGGTAGGGGAAATGAAAAGACGTAATGGAATAAAAAAAATTGTAATTGGATTATTAGTAATAGGAGGATTTTCAGCAGCTATAATTTTTAAGAATAATTTAGAATTAAATAAATATAATCATAAATATAAGGCTGAGATTGTAAAGTATGATAACTTTTATGAAGGAGATAATATTAAATTTTACTATTTAGATGGGAAAAATGATTATCAGCAGAAATTAAAAAATAAATATCGATATGATAAATTAGTTGCTAATGGAGCAAATGAAATAGATAAGACTTTTGAAATGATTAAGTGGATAAATGGTAAAGCAGAATTTAATATAAATGCTATTGAAGTGGGGAAAAACACTGAAGAAATAATGAAGAAAGTTGAAACTAATAAAGTATTGTCTGATGATAATTATGCAACACTTTTGGAAGAAGGATTATCTACAATTAATATAAATGTAAGAAAAGGTAAGCTCTTCGCAAGCAATAATACAAAGGCCAAGCCTAGACAAAATTATAAAGTAATTGAAGTATGGAGTAAGGTTCATGGGAAATGGGTAATGATAGATGGTGGTAATGGCTGTTATATGACTGATAAAGATATACCATTAAGTGCTGTTGAAATAATTGAAAAAGGTATTGAGAATGTCAATATTGTAGGATTAGAGAATGAAAAAGCTATCAAAAAGTATAAAAAAAATATGAGTAAATATTTTAATAGCTACACTATAGAAATTGATAATAATAAATTTGATGAAATTAAAAGTAATTCTTATGTTACCTATGTGAAAAACAAAGAGGACGCTCAGTTAGAAAATAAAGAAGGATATATTGGGCCTACTATATTTGTGAATAAAAAAGATGTATTTCATATAAATCCAGAGATAGTATATCATGATGAAAAGAATGATAACCTTCCAACAATTATATTATCTAAAAGAGATACAAAAGAAGATACAGAAGAGTTTATAGGATTCACTGCAGGGGTATTTAAAAATAGTGTTATGCTAGAGAAATATTATATAAGTATTGATGGAGGAAATTTTGTAGAAGTAAGTACCTATTATGATTTAGCTATAATGAATGGAGAGAACTCTATAAGAATATCTGAGGATGGAAAGACTCCAATTAGAGAGATAGCAATTAGAAAGAATATGGCATCTTCAAAAAAATAATAGATCAGTATGTTATTCTATTTTCTATCATACTGCGTTGTCAGAACCCACTCATAGCACCACTATGAGTAGAACCTGACGCCTTGTCTTATATAAAATATACTAACATCTTTAATCTACTATTTTCTTTCAGATGCCTAGCATCTTCAAAAAAATAATAGACCAGTATGCTAGCCTATTTTCTATCATACTACGTTGTCAGAATCTGTCCGCAGCTCCACTATGAGCAAAACCTGATGCTTTGTCTGATGTAAAATAGGCTAATATCTTTGATTCATTATTTTCTTTCAGAAATTTCTTTTAGATATCTAAATAGTTGAAATAAAAAAGTTATCATAGTACAATATGCCCTGGAATAAAGTAAAGTTGAAAGAGTGATGATTTATGAATTTAATATTACTATTAAAAGCAATTGTGATTGCTATTGTAGAGGGAATAACAGAATTTATTCCAGTATCCTCTACAGGACATATGATTATAGTTGGAGATTTAATAAATTTTAAAGGAAGTTTTGCAAATCTTTTTGAAGTTGTTATACAGTTAGGCGCGATACTTGCTATTTTAGTACTATATTGGGAAAAAATAATTTCCTCTATAAAAGGATTCTTTACAGGTAAGCCTTGTGGAGTAAAGTTTTGGATTAATATATTTGTAGCTTGTATACCAGTAGGTATACTTGGATTTGCATTTGAAGATTTAATTGATAAATATTTGTTTAATTCATTGACTGTTGCTATGGGCTTATTAGTAGGAGGAGTATTAATGCTAATAGCAGAAAAAAATTTTAAAAAGTCTTTAAAAACTGTAGATATAGATGATATTACTACTAAACAAGCTCTAAAAGTAGGAATATTTCAATGTTTAGCATTATGGCCTGGAATGTCACGATCTTCATCAACTATTATTGGTGGTTGGGTAAGTGGACTTTCTACAGTAGCGGCTACTGAATTCTCTTTTTTTCTAGCTATACCAGCTATGGTAGGAGCTTCAGGGGTAAAGTTAATTAAGTATGGTGGTAATCTTGTATTAGGAGAAATACTTACATTAACTGTAGGGTTTATAGTTGCATTTTTAGTATCTTTAGTAGTAGTAGATAGATTTATAAATTATCTAAAGAAAAAACCAATGAAAGTATTTGCTATATATAGAATTATGATTGCATTATTTTTATTTGCATTAGTATTTATGAATATAATTTCAATATAGTAATAAAAGCACTTAGTTTTAAGTGCTTTTATTAATTTGAAGGAGATATTATAAGCATTCATATTAAATGGAAGATGCAATTCAATATAAATATAATTTTGCAATATTTTTTACAAATTTGTTCGATTGGCTACTTTTCCAAAATTAAAGGAAGGAAATTTAGATATTGTCAATTGAAAAACTATTTTTCTTTTAAAATAGATATGATTTTATTTGTAAAATTTGCATTATATTTTAAATATACAATAAATTTAGAAAATAAACTCAATTAGTTGACATTAGAATATATAGAATATTATAATTAATGTAAGTTTATATGGTGTCTTAATGATGTGGTGCTTGGAGGGAATATATGAAAGAAATTAAACGTTATCTAGATAATAGGGACGGAATTTATAGTTTCTATTTTGAAGATTTAAAAAGTGGTTATACTTACGGATTAAACGAAAATGTGCAAATGACAGCAGCAGGATGCATAAAAGTACCAATTGCAATGGCTTTAATGAAAGAAATTGAAAATAATAATTTTAACATCGATGATAAAGTTTCAATAACTAAAAATGATATGGTTAGTGGAAAATATAGTATAATTCATGAATTTTCAGAAAAAGAGTATACAATTAAAGAGCTGTTGATAGCAATGCTAATACAAAGTGATAATACAGCAGCTTGTAAGATAGTAAATTTGGTAGGAATGGATCGAATAAATGAGTTAATAAAAGATATGAAACTTTATTCTACAGAAGTTAGAAAGTATCCATCAGAAAATAAAATAGATGATAATAAAGAGAATGTTACTACTAGCCATGATCTTTCAAAATGTTTGAGACTTTTATCAAATAACAGCTATTTAAATGAAGAGCATAGTAGTCTTATATTAGAAACATTAAAGAAAAATCAAGTAAATACAGGAATACCATTTTATTTACCACATGAATTACAATCGACTACAGCAAATAAAATAGGAACATTAAAATGCGTAGAGAATGACACTGCATTATTAAACTTACCAAAAGGAAATTTTGTTTTTACAGTTATGTCTAGCAATTTGCCTAGCAATGTTTATGGGTTAACTACTATATCAAGAATAGGTAAAATGATGTTTGATATGGTTGATAAAGACTGGAATTAATACAATAGAAATAGTATAAGAAAATTTTCTTATACTATTTTTTATTGTATATTGAAAACCACATACTATTAAGGAGGTAAATTCTAAAAAACTTTAGTGATAAAACTTAAACTTGATAAGAATCTATATAAGGATAAAGAGAGGATTAGCAATGGGGAAAAATACAATTAAAAATATAGCAATATTAATTATGATTTTAATATGTAGCAGCAGAATAGTATATGCAGCAGGATCAATTAATAATAATTTAGGAAATGAAGAATTAAAGAAAATTAGTAAAGAATATTCACAAGAATGGATAAGGTTTCTAAATATTATTGAAAATGATAATATAACTTATGAAGATAAGTCAAAGGCTATTATGGGTTTACTTAGAAGTTGCGATGGACAAGGTGGGCCTAAGATTTATTCCTCAAAGATTAGTACCATATTAGCTCCCGAATTTCCAAGTGGTTATGATGAAGCAAAATTATTTAAGGTATTAAAAGACCAAAGTAGTATTATTAAAAATACAAACCCTATTGAAGCAGCTGAATTTATAAAAAGTTGGAGTTCTGGGAATGGTGAAAAACCTAGAAGATTTAATGATGATATAACCAATTACTTAGAAGGATTATTTAAAGCCATTAATATAAATTTTCCAGATACTAAATTGAACCTTATTGATTTATTTCATGGACATATGGTAATAGATGAAAGCTACAGTAATGGAGATGTATTAATAATTTTTCATAGTAAAGAATATCCTAGTAACTTAGAAAAGCAAAAAACAGATATTGCAATTAAAGAAAATCCTAAATTACAGTTATTTGATACTAAAAATGGAGAATATAAAAAGAGAAATTATATATGGTCATTACATAAAAATAAAATTTGGAGAATAGATACAAGTGAAGATAGTGGTTTTTGTAATTTGGTAAAATCACCCATATATGATTTTTGCCCAGAAGAAGTAATGGAAGCTAATGCTGCACAAGAGTCTTATTTAGGTAAAACAATATGTGATATAAATTATTTTGTTGATTATAAGGGAGTTGAAATTAAACCATTTGTAACACAAGGAGCAGGAACTCCTCAGTTTCCTTAAAATATGCAGAGTAATGAGTTAGAAGGCTGGCAAGTTATTATTGGCAGTCTTTTTTAATTTTTAAAATTACTTAATAAAACTAGGTATGTTTTAGCATAGTGTTGATAATATGGCAATTTTTAAGGAAAGTCAATCGTGACCTTCCTTATATCCATTACACTTCATATTTTAAATCTGTTTTTAATAATGTAAATGCAAATTCACTATATTTTTAAATTTTGTCGAATAAAAGTTGTTTTAGTAAAGAACATAGTAATCTTATATATTAGAAACATTAAATGAAAATCAAGTAAATACAGGAATGCCATTTTATTTATCATATGAATTACAATCAGCTGCAGCAAATAAAATAGGAACTTTAAAATGTGTAGAGAATGACACTGCATTATTAAACTTAGCAAAAGGAAATTTTGTTCTTACAGTTATGTCTAGCAATTTATCTAACAATGTTTATGGTTTAACTACTATATCAAGAATAAGTGAAATGATGGTTGATAAGAATTGGAATCAATATAATAACCTCTCTTAGGTAACTATTGAAAATTAGATTGTATAGGAATAAATTAAAAGTATTTTTATAAAAATATAATAAAAAAATAAAATGGAATATTAAAATAGCAACAACCTAATCTGGTGTATCAATATAAGAAATATAAAGAAATATAAAGAAAAAAGGAAAAAAAGCAATTTATTTGTTATTAAATATAGCAATATATTAACAAAGATGTATATTTATTTGGTAAAATAATTTTTGTCGCTAGGGAGCATATGAAGCAGACTTAGTGATAAATTAAAATTTCTTAAATACAGCAAATTTAATAAATAAATAAATTTACTGTTGACAAGAAAGTAGAATGTTGATAAAATAATAAGAGTCGTCAGGTGATGACGGTAAAAATTACTAAATAATTTGGGTCTTTGAAAATTAAACAGAGAAATAGGTAAAACCAGTTAATTTATTGAGTTTTGAAAGAAACTTAAAATGACTATTATAGTCAGCA
>NZ_AYSO01000015.1 GCF_000816675.1 Clostridium argentinense CDC 2741
ACTGTGGAATAATAATCCTATTAATGAAAAATTATCTTTTAGCACAACAGGTTAAATTAACAATGTTTTGGAGGGTATTTTTGAATATTAGTAATATTAAAGAAATAATATTGTTTGAGCATCATTTTTGGTTACAGATTTTAGGGGATCATTCTAGATTTCTTTTAAACTCACTTTCAACAAAAGAGATGCCTTTTATTGAACAAGCAAATAGATTTAAAGATTTATTTGATAAATTACTAATGAAATCGAAACAATCGCTTTCAGAAGAAGAGATTGTTGCCTTAAATAATCATGCTTATGATGCAGCTATGAAAATTAGAGAGTTTAAGCTAGATATACTTGATAGGCAGATTACTGATAAAATCACCATTTCATTACCACCTACATTTATTAATCATATGGTTAATGAAGTTGAAGAATATATATTTATATTAACTAAATTGATAGAAGGAAATGTATTTAATATAGACTCTATTGATCTCCACCTCCTATGGCTTCCAGATGGAGCAGGTCATGCATCCAGTATAGCTAGCAGTCTTGATATGACAGAAAAAGAGTTGATTAAAAAGAGCAATCAATATTCTAAGGAATTTGAAAATTTATACTTAAGAACTATAGAGTACAATGGTTATACAAGAACTGGTATTTGTAATTTCCCTGCACTTGATAGTCTCAATAATAATGCTGATAGAACAATGAGTTGTTTTAAAGAATTCTTAAATGAATTAAAAAAAGGCATTATAGAAAAGAAAATACTTGGAACTCTTGTACCATTGGTACCTGATCACATGTTTAGAGAAGAATGTTACTATTTAACGAAGCTTTCAATGGTTTCAAACATACAAAGACCTGAATGTGATCCTACGAAACCAAGAGTAGAGAACTAAGTTTAGCAAATAAAAAAAGCCTTATTGCTATGTCTAGAACGGATGCAATAGGCAATAATTATAAGCTTTGCAGTAAATATAAGCCTTAGAATAAAAAAGGATTAGTTAGTATTATCTAATTAATCCTTTAAGTTTTATTTTATAAAAGGAGAGCTTAAGTAGTTGAAGAATAAGTAATGTTAGGAGTATTTTACCAAGCATATTTAAAATTAAAACCTTATTAAATTATTGAAAATTCAAGAGTTGGTAAGAACTTATTTATTAAATTTTAAGAAACGCAAAACAGTTGGAAAAATTTTTAATAGGGTTTTTATTTTCAATGTCTTACAGTACTTAATCCATATAGATTAGTAAAAAAATATATAGTACATGATAAGATAGTATCTTTTGAAGTAAGAGAATATGAAATAAGTAAGTAATTTGTATAATTAAAGCATCTAGGTGAATAGGTGCTTTTTTATTTCCCTTTTTTTATAGTACTTAGGAAGCTAGGTGTTACTTTTAGAAAAGTGCAAAAGAACAAAAGTCATTATGACTTGAAGATAGTAATGCAAATATAAATAATACATAATTTAATAAAATAGTTGGCATACTAATGTATAAAAAGAGGTGAGCATATGCCAAGTGAAGATAAATGGGACTTTTATAAAGATAATGATGGAAAATGGAGATGGAAAAGAACTGCTCCTAACGGGAGAATAGTCGGTGCTTCTGATGAGGGATATGTGAATAGATTAGATTGCATAGGAAATGCTAGAAGACATGGTTACAAAGGTTAAATATTAAAAGAGCTCTTAAGAAGGCTCTTTTTTACTGCATAAAATGAACTAATAGATAAGGAAAATTATAAAGATGTATTGTAAAAGACAAATTAACAGCAATACATAGCATTAAATAGAGAGGCGATGGGATAAAAGTTAAACTACATTTAAGGTAAATACCTTAGGCCATATTGGAAAGCACTTAGATATGTTTAAAGATAAAGTAGAACTAAGTAGAAATAATTATATACTACAACCTTCCTATATTCTTAATAGCATATATATTATGAATATAATTGAACATTGATGAATAATATATTATAGAAATATTTTATATGAGGATTGAATGAGTTATACTAATCCACATGGGCAATCACAGAGAATTGCCATACTTGATACAAATAGATTAAGGGAGATATTGATAGCTGAAATTTATGCGATAAACGGATATGCTGACCATATTGCCAATTCAAATATGGAAGACATTAATGAAGTTTGGAGAAGTATTATGGGAGATGAGAAAAAACATTATGGTATGATTCTTTCATTACTTCGTAAATATAATCTAGCACAATACCGAGCATATTTAGAGTATATTAACGATAAGGCAGGTCCTAAATTATCTATGCAAACATATAACCCAAACTATGATAAGCAGATAATTTTAAATAATATAAGGGAAGATATAAAAGGTGAGTTCGAAGCTATTGTTCTATATGAACAACATTTAGCTATTATCCCTTATGATGATGTAAGGTATGCATTGTACTCAATAATTAATGAAGAGAAGGGGCATATTGAGCATTTAACACAACTATTATTAAAATATGATACAGACAAATATAATGGTCTTAAATAAGAAATATTAAATTAGATGGAGTCCCTAACAAGGCTCTTTTTTGCACAAAGTAAATGAATAGCAATTAGCAATGAATAGTGGGATGACAGATATTAGAGAGCTAAGTGCGCATAGAATGTGCTGAAAGGAATTATTTGAATGATTCTGAATATAAGTGATGCTGAAATGTATGCATTTGATAAAGTACCTTCTTTAAAGCTGGAAGATGGAGTATATAAAGATGTTATGTACAATATACTAGCAGGAGAATATAGGCTTGTTCCAAGTAACAATATGACATATATTGAAGTAACAAAAGATAGTACAGAGATTTTAGATAGTATAATAACAAACAATAATTTGGATGCAGAAAAATACATAACTGTAGAAGACGGTCGGTACCTAAAAATACATGATGCTTTAATAAAAGCAGGAAATTAAAGTAAAAAGGATTATTAGAAATTTAAAACTAATAATCCTTTTTACTTTTGCTAAGTTATTAATGAAAAATTTAAAATTATAAGATTATTAACATAGAATAAGATAATAATAATTACAGTGGCAAAATAAAATTTGCCACTGTTTTGCTACCCTAATTAAGTATTAAAAAGTATATTAAAATATTTATCTACGATTATAAGTCGTGTAGAGTATGTTTTTATATTAGGTTTTTTAAATACAGAAAATGAGAAATCAGGATTTCTCATAAGTTACTAATAAAAAAATATACCTATAACACCTGTTAAAATCATAAGCAATATTGGATTCATTTTGTACTTTCTCAGTAAAAATAGAGAAATAATAAATACAATGATAGCAGTAATATTAAAATTAATAGTTTTCATATCAAGTGATGTAGATCCCAAAAATGTAATCAAAATAATGGTAGATGCAGAAGATGCAATAAGCCCAACAGAAGTAGAGCGTAGTCCTTTCAAAATATTAGAGATACTAGCTACATTTTTATTCTTTTTGAAAAACTTATATAAAATAATAGAAAGAATAAATCCAGATAGAATACATCCTAATGTAGCTACTACAGCTCCAAGTATACCTGCTATGCGTATACCAACAAAAGTGGAGGTATTAATAGCTAAAGGACCAGGTGTCATTTGAGAGATTGTAATAATATCTACAAATTCTTGTAATGTAAGCCAATGATTAGAATCAACTACTCGTTCCTGTATTAATGGTATTATCGCATATCCACCACCAATACTAAATAAGCCAATCTGTAAAAAGTTAACAAGTAAAGTAAGAATACTTTTAATCATATTTTATTCCTCTTTCTTTATTTTTTATATAAGCTTGAATAAAACATAAACTAGAGCAGAAAAGAATAATAACTAGAACATTAATGTTTAAAAAGAAACTTGCGAAAAATGAAGCGGGAACCATTAGTGTTAACAACCAATTTTTTTCTCTCAAGATTCCTTGATTCATATCAATAACTAAATCCACAATTGTGGCAGCAACACCTGCCTCCATTCCTTTTAACATTGAAGAAATAACTTTATTACTTTGAAATGCACTATAAAAATTGGATATTATAGATAATATCAATAAAGGAGGCAGGACTGTTCCAATACAACTAATGACTGCACCTTGGATTCCTGCAATACGATAACCTACTAATACAGAAATGTTAACGGCAATCGCACCTGGTGTTGATTGTGCAATTGCTGCCATATCTAACAATTCTTGCTCACTAATCAATTTTAAGTTATTAACGAAATATTTTTGCATCATAGGAATAACTATATATCCCCCTCCAAAGGTAAAAGCACTAATAGAAAATGTGATTTTAAAAAGTAAAAAATACAGTTTTAATTTTTTAGATCGCATAATATTATTTCCTCCATCAAACTAATTCTCAGCATTTTTATTATATAACATAGATTTATAATAAGTATAATAGTATAATTTTATATAATACATAACTAAATAGTAATGAATGAGGAGTTAGGTATGAAAATAAGGCATTTACGTATTTTTAAAACTGTATGTGAAGAAAAAAGTATCACAAAAGCATCTGAAAAATTGTTTATGACACAGCCAGCAGTTTCTCATGCAATTAGCGAGCTAGAAGAATATTTAGGAATTTGCTTATTTGATAGAATTTCAAGAAAACTTTATTTAAATGAAACAGGAAAATTATTTCTTGAAAAAGCAATAAAGTTGTTAGATTTATATGATGATTTAGAAAAAAATGCTAGAGAATTAGAAGATAATGCAACCACTAAAATTGGATCGAGTATAACCATAGCAAATTTTATTTTACCTCAAGCAATAAGAAAATTTGAAACGATTTGTAAGAGTACTCCAACCAAAGTTATAGTTGATAATGCCAGAAATGTTGAAAGCATGCTACTTAATAATGAAATTGATTTAGGATTGATTGAAGGAGTTATTTATAATGAAGAATTAATAAAAATTCCATTTTCATCCTATCCATTAGCAGTAATTTGTTCTTCTAAACATAAATTTGCTTTAGAGGAATCTATAGATATTAATACATTAATAAAGGAAAGATTATTACTAAGGGAAGAGGGCAGTGCGATTCGTGATGTTTTTGATAGTGCATTATTATTACATAATATAAAAGTAAGTCCAGAGTGGACAAGCGTGAATTCGCAAGCGTTGATTTATGCGGTAAAACAAGGATTAGGAATAAGTGTGTTGCCTAAAATACTAGTGGAAAAGGAAATTAGTAATAGAGAGCTTTTTGAAGTAAAAGTAAATAATTTTGAACTAATCAGTGTAAATCATATTGTAATTCATAAAGAGAAGATTCAAACTAAGAGCTTAAAAACATTAATTCAAATAATCAGGAATGAAGTAATTGATAATATAATACATGAACAGTAACTAAATGTACTATTGAATTTAGATGAGTGGCTATTTTAAGTCACCTACACTGCTAAATATAACTAAAATAAACTAAGTGTAATTACCGGTGCAAAATTTTGAATCCAAAGGCCGTGGATTTGAATGTCGCTAGGTGCACCGTAGATAAAGCTAGATGAACCAATGGTTTTCTAGCTTTTGTTTATGATAAAAATTATATTCCAAATTAATTGGATGGATGTTATATGAATAAAAACGAACATATTAAATGGTTAAAATCAAAATATGAGAGAAAAGAACAGAAAATATCAGCAAAATTGCTGAACTATTAGAAAGAGAAAAATGTTTTTGTTCCCTAAATTTTTGATATGCAACGTATATTATATATAAGTGTGTTTTAAGCAGCTCTTTTGGAGTTTTGTATTTGAGTATTTTTCTAGAGAGAGTGTTCGTTCAATTCTCTATAAATGCAATATTATCGTAACTATAGTTTCACATATGTTTTTCTTTTGGGATAAATTGACGGAGAAGACTGTTATGACGGTCATTAGTTCCACTCTCAAAAGATGAATAAGTATGAGTGAATTTATACATTTGCATTAGTGTCAGTTTCAATTGTGGATAAATTAGATTTATTTGTTAGAACATTATAACTAAACTGGTAAAATGGTTAAAAGTTCTCTTTTAGAGAATGGATTTGTCCAAACTGTAGAGCGCATCACGCTAGAGATTATAATGCCAGTAAAAACTTAGAAAATTTTATAGCCTAAATTAGGCAATATTGAGGTAAGGACCACCTTGTAAGCTTGGATAAACTTGTTTTGTCAGGAACATTGGCCAAGAAGCTCACACTTCTAAAGTGAGAGTGGTTCACTATAAAAATAGTCAATAGATATGGAGGAATATATTATGAAATCAACAGGAATAGTAAGAAAAGTAGATGAGTTAGGTAGAATGGTAATACCGAAAGAATTAAGAAAAACTTTAGATATTAATATTAAAGATGGTTTAGAGATATATGTAGATGGAGAACAAATTATATTAAAAAAATATGAGCCAGCATGTATATTTTGTGGAGAAGCTAGCAACATTAAAGATTATAAGGAAAAAAATATTTGTAGTAGCTGCTTAAATAAATTAAGAAGCGGATTGTAATAGAAATAGAAGAATTGGTTAAGAAAATTTAAAAGAAGAGTTGATTGATGTTGCTATAAGATTAGAAGGTTTAGATGAACGGCTATTTTAAGCTATCTATGCTACTAAATGTAATTACCAATGTAAAACTTTTAATCTAAAGGCTGTGAATTCGAGTCTAATTAGGCGCACCATAGATGAAGCTAGAGAAACTAATGGTTTTCTAGCTTTTTTATTTCACGAAAAAACTAAGAAAATTTTAAAAAGCATCTAGGTAACTAGATGCTTTTTAAATGTTATCAATTATTTATATTTTAAAATGAAGATAAAAAGATATCTCTTATTACATTATTAACTCGATGGAGCTTCAATAAGAGTCGTAAAAATAAAATTATGAATATGTCCATCATCTAATGTTGTAGTACCTGTTGTTAAGTGGATATGTTTGCCATTACCAACATTGATAGCTGGCCCTGTAACTACATCTATTCCATGATAGTGATTTGAGAAAAAGTCAGTATTAGTTAAGATAGCGTGAACGTGAGAATTACCCATAGGAATAACTGGGCCTGTAACACCAGCAAATCTATGATTATGCCTATCATTTCCTTGTTCAGCGAATTTACCACTTCCTAAGAATTCGTGAACATGAGTTTGACGATTATTAAAGTTTTCAGCTCTTAAGTATTCATCTAACATGATAACACCTCCTTATATAAAATATTCAATAGGTAAAATATTGATACTATATAATAATTTAGAAATGACTAAGCGTATGAGTGTAAGAAAGAGCAAGGCTTTATTAGAGTCAAATAATATCTATATTACTATAAAACTTTTTATTTATATATGAAACAACATTTATACACACTTATGAATAGTTTTTGTCAACTTTGTGATGAATTTGCTAGAATACTTGGGGCAAAGATTTTAAGTACAACTGACGAGGTTTGTACAGTAATGTTTATGAGAGATATTAATGCAACAATATTAGGAAGATGAACTCGCCCTCCATTAGCATTACCAGCGATGTTTTCATTTGAATCCCCTGATCATAGAGGTAGAACTCTTAATTTAGGTGAGACAGTTATTTTGCAAGAAGAAATAAATGATTTTATATCTATTTTAAGAAAGCATGGAATATTAGTTACTGCACTTCATAATCACTGGCTATTTGAGGATCCAAGACTTATGTACATCCATTTTGAATCAATTGATAATCCTATAGATTTTGCTAGAAAAGTAGCAGAGGCACTTTGTGTGTTAAGAAGATAAAATTAGTAACTTAAAGTTATATTAAAGCACTTACTTATGTAGGTGCTTTTTAAGTTATCTTTTTATCTGATATGAAATTCAAGATAATTTACGAAAAAATAAAATATTTGCATTCAATTAAACAAGATGTAATGGTCATTAAAGATAGATAACTCAAATGCAGATAGATTAAATCATAGTTTTAGTTGCCAAGTTGAACATTAAGTGGTTTATTGTTGTAATCTTACTAGTAAATATGGCATATACCAAAAAGTATGCAGAAATTGTGATAGTTATTTCAATAGTAAAATAGGATTGGAGTTGTAGACGACATTATGAAGCTGATTAAAAAAGAATAAAAGGTATCATGCCTTAAAAGATATCAATGTAAACATGAATTGGAGTTGGCTATATGTGATTATTATAAGATATTACACGCTATAGTAATTATATTAATTAATAAAACAATGATTAATTTAGATGTTTAGATTTTAAAAAGGATTAAAGAAGCAGAGTGTAAAAAATAGTTTAAAAGAGTAAATGCAGCCTTTAGAAGAAGTAATTTAGAATTGCACATTGTTAAAAGCACCAATGTTTAAAGAGTTGAGTATAATAATCATATAATTACTAAAAAGGAAGAGATTAACACAATGAATGATTTTTACTATAAATTATGGAATGATTATCAAGGAAGTTATGCAATTAGTCCTAGAGAAGCTGTTCAAATTGCTTTACAATATATTCCTTATCAATTGGTGGAAATTGGATTGGGTGCTGAAAACGAAATATTAATTTATAAAGTTACCGTAAGAACTCCTATCGGAATGTATGAAGTAAAAGTAGATACTAGGACAGGGGAGGTACTTGGAATTAGCAGGAAGAGTGAATAAAGCTAAAGATCCTAGGAATTTAATAGAAAAATGCTAATATAAAAAGTATTAAAGAAACATATCATTATAATAATATTATAAAGAAATATTCATTAGGGCATCTAGATGACTTTAAAATTTTTTAAAATATTTATATTTAAAAAGGGAGATAAAAAATCTCACCCATTTTATTAAGTTAATGGACTCTGAATAAGAGTCGTGAAAATAAACGGATGATTATGGCCATCATCTAATGTTGTAACACCTGTTGCTAAGTGGACATGTTTGCCATTACCAACATCGATAGCTAGTCCTGTAATTACACCTATTTCATGATGATGGTTTGAGAAGAAGTCAGTATTAACTAAGATAGCATGAACGTGAGAATTACCCATAGGAATTACTTGGCTTGTAACACCAGCAAATCTATGATTATGCCTATCTTCTCCTTGTTCAGCTAACTTGACACTTCCTAAGAATTCGTGAGTGTGAGTTTGGCAATTGTTAGAGTCTTCAGGTTTTAAGCATTCATCTAGCATAACAACACCTCCTTATATACAATATTCAATAAAGGAAATTCTGACATCATGTAAAAAATTAGAAAAGAGTGAGGTATATGAATGTAAAAAAGAAGAAAAACTTTATTAGAGTTAAATAAAAGCTAGGTGGCTAGGTGCCTTTTATATAGATGTGAAACAATATTTACACACATTTATGAATAAGCTTCATATTATATTTGTAGAAGGCCAAGTTCTTTAAGAAAAATGTTGAAAAACTTGACTTGAAAAATAATAGTGTGAGTAGGAATTAGAGGTTTTTGTGAACTTTGCAGTGAATTTGTTAGAAAAATAATAGAAGCATTTTGCTTATTAAGAAGATAAAAGAGCAATTTTAAATTATATTAAGGCACTTACTTATGTAGGTGCCTTTTTATAGCACTTAAGAAACTAGGTGCTATTTTATTTTGATGTGACAGGTGGTGTGTGTATTATTAACCTAGTCAAAATAGAAAAGGAGAGATAAAAATGCTAAAATCACCTATTTGCTGTATGGGAGGAAAAGGCAAATTAAGAAATGAAATCAAGAAAATTACATATTAATCTAGTTTTTTATTATGTATTTTTTTATTATAATGCTTTTTAAATCACAATTTTTCATAATATTTATATATTATAATTAGGAGTAATTATGAAATGTACAAGCTATTGATAAATTTGACATTACAGATAATAATTATAAATTAATTGGGGGGAATTAATAATGAGTAATCAAAATTTATTTAGTTTTTCTGATTTCGATAATGATTTTGAGGACTTCCGTGATAGAGACAGAAGGGATGATTGTAGAAGAAAGTGCATAAGAAGATGCGAAAGAGAGTGCATAAGAAGGTGCGAAAGAGAGTGTTGTAGAAGAGACCATTGTAGAAAAGACCGCTGTGATGGCGATGATGGGCTACTTTTCTTATTATTTCTTCTCTTCTTCTTATAATATTAATTTAATAAAATCAATATAGGCTTACCAATAACACTATTACTAAGATTAAGTAATAAAAGTTTATATGTTATAGTAATAAATTTAAATAATTTATAATTATCTAGGATTGGTATTTAAATACCAATCCTTTTAAAGATTCTATTGATTCTTTAAAAACATTTACTCATAGAAATTTTTAAAGAAAAACTACGAAGTAAGATAATTTAGTTCTACAAAAGGGTTTTATAGTAAATAGGTTGCTAGCCCAATAGATTACAATATTAATGCATTAAGCTAGATTTAATACGTTTATTTAGACGGAGGTCTTTTTCTTATATCCAAAACGACACAATTATGGTGAGGTGGCGGTAATAAACTAATGATAAAACAGATAAACTACAACAGAGATAGGGCTAAGAAGATGTACTTAGAATCTAATGGACTATGAAATTAACTAATATTGCAGTAACATTAAATCTTAAAGATTCTTAGATTAGAAAATGGAAGTCACAAGATAAATTGGAAGATGAATTAAAAGGAATGTTACCAAAAGTTAATAGTAAGGTTACTAAAAGGGTAGGAGTCTTAAAAAGTAATAAAAATACTTTAGGAAATTGTGGAGGAGATCCATTAGATATACTTTGAGAATTTATATTTAAAAAGGGAGATAAAAAATCTCCCTCATTTTATTAAGTCAACGGACTCTCAATAAGAGTCGTGAAAATAAACGGATGATTATGACCATCAGCTAATGTTGTAACACCTGTTGCTAAGTGAACATGCTTGCCATTACCAACATCGATAGCTAGTCCTGTAATTATACCTATTTCATGATGATGGTTTAAGAAGAAGTCAGTATTAACTAAGATAGCATGAACATGAGAATTACCCATAGGAATCGCTTGGCTTGTAACACCAGCAAATCTATGATTATGCCTATCTTCTCCTTGTTCAGCTAACTTGACACTTCCTAAGAATTCGTGAGTGTGAGTTTGGCAACTATTAGAGTTTTCAGGTTTTATGCATTGATTTAGCATAATAACACCTCCTTATATACAATATTCAATAAAGGAAATCTTGACATCATGTAAAAAATTGAAAAAGGGTGGACTATATGAATGTAAAAAAGAAGAAAAACTTTATTAGAGTTAAATAAAAGCTAGGCAGCTATGTACTTTTCATTTACATATGAAACAATATGTATACACATTTATGAATAAGCTTCATATCATATTTATAGAAAGTCAAGTTCTTTAAGAAAAATATTGAAAAACTTGACTTTAAAATAATAATGGGAATAGGAATTAGAGGCTTTTGTGAACTTTGCAGTGAATTTGTTAGAAAAGTAATAGAAGCATTTTGCGTATTAAGAAGATAAAAGAGTAATTTCAAATTATATTAAGGTACTCACTTGTGTGGGTACCTTTTTTAGTCCCTTTTTATAGAACTTAGGAAACTAGATGCTATTTTTAGAAATGTATAAAATAAAAGAGCAGATGATCTACTCTCTAGCCCGAAGCGACAATAATTAAATATATAGTTTGAATAATAGTATATTCAAATATGGTTAGAATTAAAGTGAATATAATAATTACAATAATAAGTTTAAAATTATTCAGGATAGCTTAGATTTTATTGAGTTATATATTTCATGACTTAATCATGATAATAATGCTAGAAATATTGTAGCAAGGAAGGATATAACATTAGAAAAATTAACATTGAAAGGATAAAAATATTATAATAATCTTTGTATAACATGTAATGATGAAGAGATACTAGATTGCTTTAGCGATTTAAGTGAATATATTTATCATTAAGTGAATAATGTATTAATAGAGCGATATTCATTGGAGGTTATAAGTGGGATACTATATTAGGGTAGAACCAAACGTAAAAATTTATGTGGAAGATCTTAACCCAGAGGGAAGGAATACAATCTTGTTTTTACACGGATGGCCTGGTAGTCATAATTTATTTGAATATCAATTTAACCAACTTCCAAAGATGGGTTATAGGTGCATCGGAATAGATACTAGGGGATTTGGAGACTCAGATAAGCCTTATACAGGTTACGACTACGATCGATTATCAGATGATGTTAGGTGCGTGGTTGACGAACTAGGATTATGCAATTTCACACTTGCAGGACATTCAACGGGGGGAGCTATAGCTATTCGATATATGGCTCGCCATAGAGGCCATGGAGTATTTAAGCTTGCTCTTTTTGATGCAGCGGCGCCTAGCCTTATCAAACGTCCCAATTTTCCATATGGCTTAGAAAGAGAAGATGTAATCAAAATTATTCAGGGAACATACACTGATCGTCCTAAAATGTTAAGGGATTTTGGAGACACATTTTTCTTTCAGTATATAACTGAGGCATTATCTGATTGGTTTTTACAATTGGGATTACAGGCAGCTGGGTGGGCAACTGCAAGTATTGCAAATACTTGGATACGTGAAGTATTATTTTCTGATTTAGAAACAATAAATGTTCCAACCTTAATTATTCATGGTATTCATGACAAGGTTGTTCCATTCTCACTAGGTGAAATACAAAATCAATGTATTAAGAATTCAAAACTTATACCATTTAAATTCAGCGGCCACGCAACATTTTATGACGAACAAGACAAATTTAACAAAGAATTGATGAAATTTATTGAAGAATAAAGTTCTAGTAATAAAAGAGTGTAGAAGTTAGAATAAATTTTAGAAAAGCATCTAGGTGACTAGGTGCTTTTTAAGTTTTCTTTTTATAACACCTATAATTAGTATAGGTGTTATTTTATCCTGATGTGATGAGGTGGTATGCGCAGTATTAACTATATTAAAGTGAAGAAAAAATAAAAGCACTTAATTAATTTTAAGTACTTCGTAATCTCAATAAATTTTTTATGCTAATTGATTTACCGCTTTGCCTAAATTTATTGTACATTGTTACAGAAGCAATAATCAAGCAGAAGCAGCATAATTGATAATGTATTAGTAGCACCTAAGATATAAAGTAATTTAATTAAACAAATCCCAAATATAGTTAGAATTAGTTTTTCTGCGTTTCATTTTAATGATTGACTTTAGAACATATGTTTGGTATGTTTTATTTATACATGTTATACAAAAAAAACCATTAAAGAGGGGGGATTTATTTGAATTCAGTAGAATTAATACAATTCATTTCAAATATTGTAGAAGAACAAAGTAAGAAAGATACCAATGTATTTGGATATGAAGGATGGGTTTATCATGTTACCACTGTAGTTAAATATGCAAAATTGTTGGCTGAAAGATTAGGAGCAGATAAAGAAATAGTAGAGATATCAGCCTTATTGCATGATTATGCAAGTGTTAAAGATCCATCAATGTATAAAGAACATCATATATACGGAGCAATAGAAGCAGAAAAAATATTAAAAGATTTTAATTATCCAGAAGAAAGAATAAATAAAGTTAAAGAGTGTATTATTCAACATAGAGGAAGTGTACCACTTGAAAAAACTACTAAAGAGTCAATATGTGTTGCAAGTGCTGATGCTATGGCTCATATAGACCAGATACCATCTCTATTACATCTTGTTTACTATAAAAGAAATATGGAAGTAAGAGACGGTGCAAATTGGGTAAGTGAAAAGATTGAAAGAAGTTGGAACAAATTATGCCCTGAAGCTAAAGAAATTATAAAAAGCAAATATGAAAGTGCTAAAATTGTTCTAAAAGGTTAATTTTGAGATATACATTATTCATAATCTAAATATGATTTGTATCTTGATATTTATGGAATAAATTGTAACTAAGATTATATATTTTCATATTATATAAGATAAGCAAGTTTATAAAGAGGAATAGTGGTTATGATGCATTCTAATTTTTATGATACTCAGTCATATTATAATCAAGATAGAGATAGTCAAGGGAACATAAGGGTAGTTGGCATTGGAAGTATACAAGCAGAACCAGATATTGCCATTGTTAATTTAGGGGTTATAACAGAAGATAAAAACTTAGAAACAGCTCAAAGAGAAAATATAATGATAAGTAATAGGGTTATAAATCAACTTGAGGAAATGGGAATTTCAAGAAGAGACATAAAAACTTCAATTTATAATATTGAGCCCCAATATGATTATATTGAAGGTAAACAAGTGTTTAGAAATTATAAGGTAACTAATATTTTTACTGTGACTATAAGGGATATAAGAAGAGTAGGGGAAATAATTGATGCTTCAGTTAGCATTGGAGCAAACAATGTGGGAAACATAAGCTTTACAATTTCTGATCCTAGATATTATTATAATAGAGCTTTACAATTAGCTGTTATAGATGCAGTAGAAAAAGCTATAACCATTGGAGATACCTTAAAAGTGTCAGTAAATACAACTCCTAATAGTATAAAAGAACAGGCTCCTATACAAGAGTTTGAAAGTAGAGCTATGATGAAAACTTATACAGCTAGTACTCCAGTAATGCCTGGTGAAATTGAGATAACTGCGAGAGTAGAAGGAAGTTTTCAGTATTGATAGAGGTTCTATTAAAAAATATATATCTGTAAAATTAAGCTTTATTTAACAATTAATATGACTATTTGCATAGCAAATAGTCATATTAATTTACATTTTATAAAGAAGCTTTTCTAAAATTAACTTACATAGGATTTTAATTTTTTCATTCTTAATTGTCAATTTGTATAAGTTGTCCTTTATTAATTGTCAGTTAGCTAAAAATTTCTATGCTGCTATTTTGCAGATTTTGAATTTTATAAATTTATAATTCTTTAGTATTTTTATAGTTATATATAAATATTACAAATATATATTGAAATATATGGTGATCATTTGCAATTTTAAAGAATTTATTATAATCTTAGGATCATTGTTTAAGATTAAGATATTCTTATATGTGTTTAGAATAATTTTATAAGTTTATTTTATATTATACAGAAAACTCTATTAAATATAATATGTTACTTATTAGATAAATTTTAAGATTAGCTATTTAAGAAGAAGTTGCTAAGACTGAAAGGTTTGAAGTAATAATTGAAATCTTCTCTGCAATGCTACCTTCACCAGATAATATGCTGTTATTAAATTTAACTATATCTACAGTATAAACGAAGCAAGCAGAGCAAGTACTACATTCGCAATAAGTGAAATTAAAGGAATTAGTAATATCTGTTGCTGCTAATAGAGATCCAATGGAGTAAGTCCAGCTCCCTAAAGCAACTTTTGCTCCATCATTGCAAAATTTACTTAACTCAAAGATTAATGTAAATGGAGTAATTGCTGTACCACCGGAGATAAGAGCTTGATAATTAATAGTGCTATTAAAATCAATTTTAATAACTGGCTTACATAAACAAGTTGTGTCAATAGTAATGCTAGCTATAGTTATAGGAGTAGAAATATTAGGGAAAATAGATAGTCCATTTCCAGTGCTGCAAGATAAGAGTAGTGAGCTAGTTAGCGGATGCGTTAGATCTATATGTTTATCAGTAGCACATTTACAGGGATTAGATTTACAATGCTCACATTTAATAGAGTTAGATTTTGAATTCATAAATATTCCTCCCTATTTTATAAGTTTTATATTTATAAAAAAGTTACAAATACTTACTACATTATATGCATAATCTAGCAGTTTTTTGCTAAATCAGAGGAAATACAATAAGAAGAATTAAAAGTCTCTTTTGAAGAGAGTTTCTATAAGCTTAAAGTATTATATTAAAAATAAGTATCAAATAAAATTAGTAAGAAAAAGTAACTATTGCTATAAGTTTTAAAATAATGATTGAAGTAGTTTCTACTCCTAATATACTTCTATTAGCTTTATAGAAATATATTAGGAGTCCTATTAATGGAGGACTCCTATAAATCTAAAATATTACATCTTACCTGTAAATTAAACATAAAAATTAATTAGCAAGAAGAAGTTGCTAATGCAGAAAGATTTGAAGTTATAATTGAAGCAGTTTCTGTGGTAATAGTAACATCAAGTAATGAACTTGTATTAGCTTGAATTATATCTACAGTATAAACACAGCATGCTGGGCAAGCGTGACATTCACAGAAAGTGAAAGCAAAGGTTTCAGTAATATTTACTGCAACTGCTAATAGTGCTATTGTAAAAGTCCAGCTTCCTAGTGCTATTTTAGTTCCATTATTACAGGTTTTACTCAATTGGAAAGTTACTGTGTAAGGACTAGTTAATATAGGTCCTTCTCCTAATGTGAGAACTGCTTGATAGTTAATTATACTAGTAAAATCAATTTTTATAGCTGGACTGCATAAACAAGTAGTATCAATTGTAACACTAGCGACTGGAATAGGGTTAAATGGATTGCCAGGAGCAACTGCTGGGATAGCTAAGCCAGTTCCAGTACCACAAGATAAGATTGATGGGCTAGGTAATGGGTGTCCTGGGGTACAGTGGCAAGTATTGTAGCACTCCATATCGCAGCTCCATTTATGCTCATGGCAGCAGCATTTGTCATGATCCCATCTATTACGGCATTTATCATGGCATCTGTCGTTACATTTACAAGGATTACATCTACAATGCTCGCATTTAAAAAATTTAGATTTTGAATTCATAAATATTCCTCCTCAATATTTTTACTGAATTTTTGCTTTTGTAAATTGTTTTAAAATATGTATTATATTATATGAATTATTAGGGTACTGTGTTACTTTACAAGTGAATTAGGAAGTTTTTACTTATCATTAAGTTATAAAAAGCTAGTATTTAAAAAATTATATAAGTGAATATTTTCTAAAATATTTTAATGTACAATTGGAAATAATGCATAGTATAAAATTTAGGTAGAAATTAATTTTAATTGGATTAATTTCTTTAATAATCTTTTAATTATCGTCTTTATTAGTAGTTCCTTATAGGAAAACTAATGACTTTAAAAATAAATTAGGAGCCTCATTAACAGAGGACTCCTATAAATTGAAAATATGACATTTTTTCTATAAGTTAAGCATAAGAATTAATTAACAAGAAGAAGCTGCTGTTGCTGTAAGACTTGAAGTAACAATTGAAGCAGATTCACTTGTAACAGTAACGCCAAGTAATGCACTTCTAGTAGCTTGAACTATATCTACAGTATAAACACAGCATGCTGGACATGCATGACATTCGCAATGAGTGAAAGCAAAGGTTTCAGTAATATTTACGGCAACTGCTAATATTGCTATTGTAAAAGTCCAGCTTCCTAGTGCTATTTTAGTTCCATTATCACAGGTTTTACTCAATTGAAAAGTTACTGTAAATGGAGTAGTTATTACAGGAGCTGCTAAAACAAGAAGTGCTTGATAGTTAATTATACTAGTAAAGTCAATTTTTACAGCTGGGCTGCATAGACAAGTAGTATCAATTGTAACACTAGCTACTGGTACAGGGTTAAATTGAGTACCAGGAGTAACTGCTGGAATAGTTAATCCAGTTCCGGTACCACAAGATAAAATTGTTGGTCCAGGTAATGGATGTCCAGGAGTACAAGCACAAGTGTTGCAGCAATTTTGCTTATTACAACAAGTAATTTTTGAATTCATAAATATGCCTCCTTAATATTTTAATAAATTTTACTTTTGTAAGTTATTTTAAAATGTGTAGTATATTATATGGATTATTAGATAACTGTGTTACCTTGATATATGAATTAAGGAGTTTTTAATTTTTTATTGTAGAGGATTTTTCTTGAGGTGAAGTATAGTTTTGATTAGCAGCAATTTAATTAAGTACAATAATAGAGATAGTTAATACAATTAAAATATTAGTAAATGTATTAATTTTAGAATATATTACAAAAAACAATTAGGAGCCTCATTGATAGAGGGCTCCCATAAATTAAAAGTATGATATTTTATTTACACTTAAGTTTAAAATTATTAGCAAGAAGAAGCTGCTATTGCTGTAAGGTTAGAAGTAACAATTGAAGCAGTTTCTGTTGTAACAGTAACACCAGCTAGTGCACTTCTAGTAGCATTAACTATATCTACAGTATAAACACAACATCCTGGGCATGCATGACATTCACAATGAGTAAAAGCAAAGGTTTCAGTAATATTCACTGCAACTGCTAATATTGCTATTGTAAAGGTCCAGCTTCCTAATGCTATTTTACTACCATTATCACAGGTCTTACTCAATTGGAAAGTTACTGTAAATGGAGTAGTTAGTACAGGAGCTGCTAAAACAAGAAGTGCTTGATAGTTAATTATACTAGAAAAATCAATTTTTACAGCTGGGCTGCATAGACAAGTAGTATCAATTGTAACACTAGCTACTGGTATAGGATTAAATGGAGTACCAGGAGTACCTACAATACCAGGAGCAACTGCTGGAATAGCTAAGCCAGTTCCAGTACCACAAGATAATATTGATGGACCAGGTAGCGGGTGTCCTGGAATACAGTGGCAAGTATTGCAGCAATCTATATCACAGTTCCATTTATGCTCATGGCAGCAGCATTTGTCATGGTCACATTTATCATGGCATCTGTCGTCGCATTTATCATGGCATCTGTCATCACATTTAAAAGATTTAGACTTTGAATTCATAAATATACCTCCTTAATATTTTAGTAAATTTTAAATTTTTCGCCTCTAGGGAACAGTTTATTTAACGGAGTATTTAAAATAATGCACAATTTAAAATTAAAAATTCTAATTGAAATTAGTTTTAATTAAATTAATTTCTTTAGATAATTTTTTACTAGCAATATAATTAATAGTTCTTTATAGGAAGTAACTGTGCCGCTTAAAAAATAAATCAATTCTAAATTTCTCAGCTTTATCTAAGAAATATTTTTAATTATGAATTGAATAAGGGAGGTAAGCAATACAGTTATACTGGTAAATATATTAAATATCTTTGTGCCAGTATATTGCACTTCAAAGAACTAGGTAACAAGTAACTATATGCTAATTTTTATAGCGATTTTAATTTTAAAAGTTTGTAATCTTTATATAATTTATAGGGATAAATACAAATTCATAATTATGAATTGTATAGCTCTAATTATAATATTTTAAAATATTACTTATTTAATGTGTATATTAATTTTGAATATATAATAAATGGAAATCAGGAGCCTCGTTGAGAGAGGACTCCTATAAATTTAAAATATGACATTTTATTTACACTTAAGTTTAAAATTATTAGCAAGAAGAAGCTGCTATTGCTGTAAGGCTAGAAGTAACGATTGAAGCAGTTTCTGTTGTAACAGTAATAGTGCCAGCCAGTGTACTTCTAAGGGCTTGAACTATATCTACAGTGTAAACGCAGCAACCTGGGCAAGCATGGCATTCACAGAAAGTGAAAGCAAATGTTTCAGTAATATTTACTGCAACTGCTAATAGTGCTATTGTAAAGGTCCAGCTTCCTAGTGGTATTTTAGATCCATCATTACAAGTCTTACTTAATTGGAAAGTTACTGTAAATGGAGTAGTTAGTAATGGACCTGCTCCTAAAGTAAGAAGTGCTTGATAATTAATTATACTAGTAAAATCAATTTTTACAGATGGTCTGCATAAGCAAGTAGTATCAATTGTAACACTAGCTACTGGTATAGGATTAAATGGAGTACCAGTAGTAACTGCTGGAATAGCTAAGCCGGTTCCTGTACCGCAAGATAATATTGATGGACCTGGTAGAGGATGACCTGGAACACAATGGCAAGTGTTGCAGCAGTCTATATCACAGTTCCATTTATGCTCATGGCAGCAGCATTTGTCGTCGCATCTGTCATGGTGACATCTGTCGTCGCATCTGTCATGGTGGAATCCATCGTCGCATTTACAAGGATTGCATCTGCAATGTTCGCATTTAAAAGATTTAGATTTTGAATTCATAAATAAGCCTCCCTTATACTTTTACATAATTTTATTTTTTTATAAGTTATTTGAAAATATTTTATCTAAAACTCTTCATTATATTATATGAGACATTGGACAAGTGTGTTACTTTGCTATAGAAAACTTATTTTTAATTAATCGCAGCAATCATCATAGTCATCAGAGAATAGTGGTCTTAATTTTTGATCTGGATAGAATTTTGGTGGTGGTAATTTACAGAATATTTCACATGGATCTTCTGTTGGTTCTTCTTTGCATTGTTTAGGTACTGGACAGTAACCATAAGCAGGAATTAGTAATTGAACAATAAGTTCACACTTTACTATTAAATGGAAACCTAAAGTTATATCCAATACATCACAGCAATCACAATCTCTAGTAAATACTCCATCAAGACAGTCTGCTACTAATTCAAGTTTTATAATTTCAGGATCGAAATCTTCATCTTCATCAGAGCATATACTGCTAGAAGTGGTTTTAGCTATTGAGTCAGGACAATAAAGCTTAGAAATAACTTCAGTTCTATTTATTTCAAATAACTCAGATTGAGTAGTACCACATGTATCTAAAAAATCTGCGAAAAATGAAATCATAAATGAAATAATAACTTTTTTATATCCTGGCTTACCGTTAATAGGAATTTTATCTACAGATAAAAGTTTAATACTAAAATCTCTACATCCTAAAAATCTTTTTGGATCTCTTAGTGGATTACTTCTTAGTTCTTCGTCAGTACAACTTGTATCAGGACCTTCTTTAAATTTAAGACATTTTTTAATTAAACATTGGTCAAATACTTTAGGTACTTCGATACATACCAATTCAACTGGGTCAGGAAGGTATCCTTGTTTATTTACTAGCCCAGGACGTGGTGAGAAATTATCACTAGTAATTGCCATATATTTTCCTCCTTTTTACATAGGATATTCTTACTTACATTACATTGTATGTAAATAAAATAATTGTGTGATAGTTTAAATGTGGTCATATATATATAAATAAAAAAATATAATTTTATAAAGAGGTGAAATATATGGAAAATACTAATACTTGGATTTTTTACGATAAAGAAAATAATTTATGGAAGTTTACTTTAAAAGAAAATGGGGATTTAATTTATAATATTATGTATTCAGAAGATAGATGGACTAACGAAAGTAAAATTGACACAGGAGTATTAGAGTTTAATATCACTATAGATAAAGAACAAAATATTCACATTATATACAGTAAAAAAGGAAAACTAAAGTATTGTATCTGGAATAAAGATCAGTGGTTAGGAAAAATATTATATGACTTTGAAATCAGTGAGAATGAAATAAGAGAACTTACTTTAATTATAGTAGAAAATCATATAAATGCATTTTTTATACTTAGAAATATAAATAATTCTTCGAGAGGAAGTCTTATGCATTATATATGGAGAGAGGATAATGCTATAATTAACACTATTCACAATATTATACTTATACCAAATGTAGATAATCATTATCATGCAGAGGTAGTGAGAGGAAATAATATCTCTATATTTTTTATCAATAATAAAGAGCCAGAAATAGAAGTAAAAAATTTTGTATATAAAAAGCCAAATTGGAGTTTACCTAAGAAATTATATGATATAAAAGGTAGCAAAATAAATTTTTGCACTATATTTTCAAAAAATAAGACTCACATTTTAAATTTATCTAAAGAAAAGGATATGTATTCATTAGAGGCTGTATATATAGATTTTAATGGAGAAATGAAATATGATAAACTTTTTGAAGGAAAAACAGAAATTACAGATCCTATATTAATTGAAAAAAACAATATTTTATGGGCAATATGGAGAGAAAAAAAAGATATAATTTGTTCTTCATTTGTAAATGAGTGGAGTGCTCCATTTAGGCTAGATACCGAAGAAGAAAAAGAAATTTTGTTGTACAATTGTATATTTGGATATGATGATGAAAAGATAAAGGGTAATAAAATTCTGGGTACCAATTCTTATCCTGTAAAATTTTTCTTACCTGAAAGTCCTTTAAAGAATGTAGAGGAAGAAGAAAGTGAGAAGAATAATAATTCAGTATTAAATATCAATGAGGAAAAAGATTTTATAAATGAAGATATATCAAATTTAAGCGAGCTAAATGAAGAGTTGGAAAGTGTAGTAGCTAACTTAAAATTGCAGTTAAAACAAAAAGAAAATATTATTGGACAACTGGAAGAACAATTAAGTAATATAATTTATAAAAATAAAAAGATTCAAGAAAAATGTAATATTTTTAAGCAAGTACATGAGGAGTCTCAAGATGGACTAAAAGAAAGAAAGAAGCAATTGGATGATTTACAAGAAAAATTAGAAGAAGCAATTAAGCAAAATGAAAATTTAAATCTTGAGATAGAGAAATTAAAGAAAGAAAAAGAAAAATTACAAGAGTTTTTAAATAAAATGAATCTTGATAATGAACACACAAATAGAGAATTAGAAGTAATAAATAATAAAAGAAAAGAATTGGAAGAGAATTTAGAACAAATGACTTTGGAAAATGAAATTATGAGAAAAGAGTTCCAAAGTATAGCCAAAGAAAAAGAAGGGTTACAAGATAAGTTAGAAACAGTAGATAAACAATTAGGTATGACAACTAAAGAAAAGGAAGAAATTAATTTAATGTTGAGACAAGTTAATAAAGAAAAAAATAAATTGCAAAGAGATTTAGAAGCTGAAATGAATAAATCTATTATAAGTAAAATTTGGGGGAGGAGGGATGAAACCTAGAGGCTATGTCAACAGTAGAAAGGATAAAAAAAACAATTTATTATGTATCAAACTTAGGAAATAAGACTATAACAGTTATTGATGGAGAAAAGAATACTATAATAAGAACTATCAATCTTCCTTACAAACCTTTTAGAATATCAGCACATAAAAATGGTGATATTTATGTCGGTAGTGATAAAAGTCCTATTGCAATTGTATGTAATCCTAATGATGAAATAAAAACATTAGATATTCCTAATAATGGCAACTTAGAAATAGATGCAGTAAATGGAAGAATATATATATCAAATACTTCAGAAGTATTGGTCTACGATATATTTACAGAAAGAAAAATAGCAAGACTCGTAGGATTTATGGTTATAGAGAGCTTAAAGCTGGACTCACATGGAAAGAATTTAGTAGTTTTAGATTCGCTACGTAAAGATTTGAAGATTTATGATACATCTAATTTTAAATTGTTAACAAGAATTAAAGATGTTGGTGTGAAGCCTAGTTATATTTTAATAAATGATAATAGCAAATTCATATATGTAGCAAATCAAGGTGGAAAGGCTAAGAATTCTGCTAGCATCTCTACAATAGATATTGAGAAAAAAGAAGTTTTTCAAATAGAATTACCAACAAATTCTTCTATAACAAGTTTAGCACTTAAAGATAATATTTTATATGGTGCTAATAGAGGGCTTAATAGGGTAGAAATAATAAATATTACAACTAATACATTAGAAGGATTTATTGCAACTACATTACCAGAGCCACAAAATATATTATTAACTTCAAATAAAGATAAGCTTCTTGTAACTGATAGAAACTGTGGTGGTCAGGGAACATTAGATATAATTGATACAGTTACTAATTCCATAGTTAATACTATTCTTATAGAAGAAATTAATAGCCAACCTTACGATATTACAATGGTTTTAAATGAAGCACTTATTGAAAATGAAAATGCCATTGATTCAACTAATATAGAAGAAAAAAAAGATGAAATTGAATTATCTCCTATAATAGTTAAAAAAATATTTTCAAGTTATGAAGAAAATATATCTTTGTCAAAAGTTATAGCGGATATTCCTAAAACTTATAGAGAACCTTTTACTTTTCAAAAAATTACAATTCATAATGGATTTATAGTAAATAGAACAGAAATAAGAGAAAAAATTAAAGACAGACCAAATTTTTCAAAAGTTAAATTTACACTGAGAATTCCATACAATATTGAATTTAGAGATGGTAAACGTAAGAAAAAAAGTATAAAAAGATTTGTAGAAAAAAATAAAGAAGTCACATTATGTATGCCTGACTCTATTGAAACAAGTGAATTAAAATTAGTTGTGAAAACTCGCTCCAAGACAAGAAAAGCTCCCGTATTGATTAAAGACGTATTTTGTTTTTCACTAGATATACTCATGGAAATAAAAGTTGTAGGAGAGGTTGAAGCATTAGTTCACTTAAATGAATTATAAGTTATATAATTTAGCATGTACTGATAAATAAATTAAAATCATAAAAAATTTATTGGCTTTAGATGGTGATAAAATTTGAAAATAAAATTTAAAATACAAATTTATTTTAAATTAAAGCGCTAGAATTATCATATCTAGTGCTTTATTTTAGATTATTCTTTAAATAATATTATTTTGTATTAGAGTATGTGATTGAAATGATATTAAAAGGCTTATTGTAATATTTTTATTGCTACTTATGAATATCTTTAGATTTTATATATGTAACTTAATAAACATTTTAATTTTTTATATAAGTTTATTATTATTATAGGTTTTAATAAAAGATCTTAAAAAATAATTAATAGATTGTGTTACCATATTTTTTATCATATTTATCTATGTATCTCGTTTCAGAAGACTAAACCATATTTCTTATTTAATATATAAGTTACTTATAACCTATATATCATTTTTAAATTTAATCTATATATTTATATAATTTTGTTATTGAATTATTTTAAAAATATAATATTATAACAAAATTATTTAAAATTTATTTTTTGCGAGATTATTCTGCTTAATTTTTATGAGGTTACTTCAATGAATATTTGTATCAATTGTAAAAAAATAACATATATTAAATAGTAGTAATAACTATGGGGGAGATGAAATGTCTAAGTTTTTTTGCAGGAAAACTAGAAAGAGAATTGGGGCAATAGTAGTGGCTATAGGGCTTGGAATACTATTAGCAATGCTAATTCCATTTTGGGGATGGATTGTGGCAATGGGATGTATAATTATAGGTTTGGGTTGGAAAATTATGGAGGATCGTAATTAATTTATAGGGGGGAAATAATGAAAATATTTGCAATAAAGCTTCCGAAATTTTTATCTAAAATAGTTAGTATATTTGTTAGAAAAAAATAAACATAAAAAAATGCAACTCTTTATTGGAGTTGCATTTTTTAAGCTTATATAGCACGTTGAACCTTACCTGAACGTAAGCATCTAGTACATACATGAATAGTTTTAGGAGATCCCTTAACTATAGCTTTAACTCTTTTTAAATTTGGAGCCCATTTTCTTTTAGATTGGCGGTGTGAGTGGCTGAACTGAGAACCGGATACAACACCTTTATCACATATATCACATCTTCTTGACATTATAAACACCTCCTTAAAATAACCAACACTGTTTAAATCAAACATACAATATTTTAACATAGTCATTATAAACTATGCAAGCAAAATGTAAAATAATTAACGGAAATTCTATTAATTACAAATTAAAATTGTTGAATTAATTTACTTTATAATATAGAATAATCTATATAGTGTTATTAAGGAGGAGTTATTATGAAAGCTAGCATAACAAATCAAATAGGTAACGTATATTACTCAGAAGAAGTTTTAGCAAACATTGCAGGTGTGTCAACAATGGAATGCTATGGTGTTGTTGGTATGGCTTCTAAAAATGCTACAGATGGATTATGGGAGCTTTTAAAGGGTGAAAACCTAAGCAAAGGTGTCAAAATAAATACGAAAAATGAATCCTTAACAGTAGAATTATATATAATAGTAGAATATGGAACTAAAATTTCAGTAATAGCTAATAATATAATTCAGAAGGTTAGATACAATATGGAAAACTTTACAGGACTTAAGGTTTCACAGGTTACAGTAAACGTTCAAGGTGTGAGGGTCTAGGAGGTATCGACATTGAAATACTTAAAAATAAATGGGCATGATTTTTGCAATATGATCAGAAATGCTTCTAATAGGTTAGAGGAGCAAAAGGAATATGTAAACTCGCTAAATGTATTCCCTGTGCCAGATGGAGATACAGGAACAAATATGTCTATGACATTTAAAACAGCGGTGGGTGAAGTTGAAAATTTAGATAAAGAAACAGTAGGGGAAATATCTCGGAAGTTAGCAAGAGGAGCACTTATGGGTGCTAGAGGTAATTCAGGTGTTATTCTTTCTCAAATATTTAGAGGCATAGCAAAAGGACTTGAAGGCAAAAGTGAGGCATCAGTAGAAGATATTAAAGAGAGTATGGTGCAAGGTGCTAATTTTGCTTATAAGGCAGTTATGAGACCGACGGAAGGAACAATACTTACAATAATAAGAGCTGCAGCTGAAGGAACTAAAACAAGCAATGCTAAAGATGTAACTAGTTTATTTGAAGAAATTTGCAAGAATTGCGAAGAGATGTTAAACAAAACACCTGAGATGTTACCACAGTTAAAGCAAGCCAAAGTTGTGGACGCTGGCGGAATGGGATTATTAATCCTTTTTAAAGGTATGCATGAAGCTTTAAAAGATGACCTTAAAGTTGATCTTAACACTAAAATTTTAGAAAATAAAGCAGTAGAAGTGGCAAGTCCAGAAGTTCATATTGATTCTGCAGATATTAAATTTGGATATTGTACAGAATTTATAATATTATCTGAAAAAGTTAATATTCCAGAGTTTAAGGAAGAACTTGAAAGACAGGGAGATTCTATAGTATTAGTAGGACTTGAAGATATAGTTAAAGTTCATATTCATACTAATGATCCAGGAAATGTACTTTCAAAAGCTGTTAAGTTTGGAGAATTATCAAAAATTAAAATTGATAATATGAGAGAGCAGCATAGAACTTTAATGGATTATGAAGAAGGTGACGCTACTCAGACAGTTACTTCTTTGGAGTCACCAAAGAAATATGGATTTGTAACCGTTGCTAGAGGTGAAGGTATTAAAAATATTTTTGAAGATTTAGGTGTTAACGTAGTAATAGAAGGCGGTCAAACTATGAATCCGAGCACACAGGATATAGTTGAAAGCATAAATAAAGTGAATGCAGAAAATGTTTTTGTACTTCCAAATAATAAAAATATAATAATGGCAGCAAATCAAGCTATAGATTTAGTAGATAAAAATGTAATAGTTATACCAACAACTACAATACCACAGGGGATTACTGCTATAACAATGTTTAATAGCGAAGCCTCAGCAGAAGAAAATAGCGAAAATATGACAGAGTGTAGTAAGAATGTTATATCAGGTTCAGTAACTTATGCAATTAAAGATACTGAAGATAATGGAAGAGTTATAAAAGAAGGTAATATTCTTGGACTTGTAGAAGGAAAAATTAGTAAAATAGGAACTGATATATATGATATTTGTGAAGAATTAATTTCTAGCATGATAAATGAAGATAGTGAACTTATTACTATATTTTATGGAGAAGATTGTAGTGTTGAAGAAGTAAATAAACTTGTAGAAAAGCTAGAAGAAAAATATCCAGATATGGATGTTCAATGTTTTGATGGAAAGCAACCATTATATTATTTTATTACATCTGTAGAATAAAAAGCCTTAGGGCTTTTTTTCTATATATGGTATATTTATAATGGGCGAAGAAGCTTTAAATTCTATATATGGAGTGAATGTTGTGAATTTATATAATGATATTAGCTATGTTAAAGGTGTAGGACCTAAAATGGCAGAAAAACTTAATAAATGTGGAATTTATAGTGTTTTAGATTTACTTTTATATTTTCCTAGAGATTATGAATTAATAACTGTAGGGGACGACATTAGTGGATTTAATGAAAAAGATAAGGTAATATTGGAATGTAAAGTAGTAAGTGTACTAAGAGATATAAGAACTAAGAATAATAAAATTCTTTCTACTATAATATTCAGTGCTAATAATAAAACTTTCAAAGGCCAATGGTTTAACCAACCTTATGCTAAAAATAGTTTTAGAATTAATGAAAAATACATATTAAGCGGCAAAATTGAAAAGTTTAATAATGAATTTAGGATGAACAATCCTAAGATACTTAGAAATGTAACCTTAGATGATAATAAAATATTAGCTAAGTATTCTCTTAAAGATAATTTAAGCAATAATTTTTTAAACAAGGTTATTACGGAGGTTTTATCTCATACAAAAATTATTGAAAATTTACCTGAAAAAATAATAGAAAACTATAATTTTATTTCCTTGGACGAGGCAATAAGGCATATTCATAGTCCAAAGGATAATAATAGCTTAAAAGAAGCCAAAAGAAGGTTAAAGTTTCAAGAATTATTTACATATTCTATGAAGGTCTTATTACTTAAAGAGCTTAATAAAAACTGTAGTGGAATACCATTTAAAATATGTGATGAGCTTACAACTCTTAAGGCAAAATTACCTTTTGAACTGACAGAAGCTCAAAGTAGGGTAGTAAGAGAAATTTTAATAGATCAAAAGAAAAATATTGTTATGAATAGACTAGTTCAAGGAGATGTAGGAAGTGGAAAAACTATAGTTGCATTGATATCATTATTCAATGTTATTAAAAATGGATATCAAGCGGCAATGATGGCTCCCACAGAGATTTTAGCAAAGCAACATTATTATGAAGCTATAAGGCTTTTTGAAGGTTTTGATATGAAAATAGAACTCTTAACAGGAAGCACTACTGCTAAAAATAAAGAATTAATTAAAGAAGCTTTATCTAATGGAGAAATAGACCTTTTAATAGGAACTCACGCACTTATTGAAGATAATGTAGTGTTTAAAAAACTAGGCATGATTGTTACTGATGAGCAACATCGTTTTGGAGTAAATCAAAGAAATAAATTAGGAAGCAAGGGAGAAAATGCAGATATACTTGTAATGAGTGCTACTCCTATACCGAGGACATTAACCCTATATCTTTATGGGGATTTAGATGTATCTACCATAGATGTTCTTCCACCGGGAAGAAAAAAAGTAGATACTTATTATGTAGATAAAAAAGAAAGAGATAGAGTGTATAACTTTGCATTAAAAGAAATCTCGGAAGGACGACAGGTTTATATAGTATGTCCATTAGTTGAAGAAAATGAGGATTTAAACCTAAGTTCTGTTGAAAGTTTATATTTAGAAATAAAGGAAAAATACTTTAAAGATATTGAAATTGAAATACTTCATGGTAAAATGCCTAATAAAGAGAAAAATTTAATAATGGAAAGTTTTAAAGAGGGAAATATTAAAGTTTTAATTTCTACTACAGTTATTGAAGTTGGAGTTAATGTACCTAATGCTACTTTAATGATAATTGAAAATGCTGAGAGATTTGGATTATCTCAACTTCATCAGCTCAGAGGACGGGTAGGAAGAGGAAGTTACAAGTCTTACTGCATATTAATAGCAGATATAAAAAGTGATACTACAAGAAGAAGAATGGAAACTATGAAAAATAGTAATGATGGATTCTTTATAGCAGAGGAAGATTTAAGGATTAGAGGCGGCGGAGAGGTCTTTGGCTTTAAGCAATCTGGTGAAAGTGGACTTTTACTTGCAGATTTAGCAGAAGATTTTCAGCTCTTTAAGATAGCTAATAAAGAAGCTAAAAATATAATATTTAGTAGTAAAGATGAGGATTTAGAAATTAAAGAAGAAATAAGAAAAATGCTTGAAAAAAGTTCTAAATATATTTGTTTTAATTAAATTAACTTTGCCAAGTAAAAGATAAGCTAAAAATAGAGATTTATTTTATAGCAGAAAAAGTTATGGAATCTGTTTGCAGGGTGATATGAATTAGATTTAATAGCTTGGAATAAAAAGATAGACTAATATTTGAACCTATTGTTAAGATTTAAAATTAGTATTAAATCTTATATAAAGACTTTACATAATGTATACTTTATAATTATAGTAAGATTATTAAAGTAAAATCTTTAATTAAAATCTAAGGAGGAAATGAATGAGAGTTATTGCTGGAAAAGCTAAAGGAAAAAAGTTATTACCACCAGAGGGAATGGGAACCAGACCAACTTTAGATAGAATAAAAGAATCAATATTTAATATAATACAAAATAGGGTTAGAGATGCAGTATCTATTGATATATTTTCAGGTACTGGAAGTTTAGGAATAGAAGCTGCCAGTAGAGGGGCTAAACATAGCTATTTAATAGAAAAAGGAGATAGTAGTTACAATCTTTTAAAAAAGAATGTAGAAAATTTAAAATTTCAAGATATATGTACTACTTTAAAAGGAGATTGTTATCAGTATCTTGAAGGGTTTGGAAAAGAAAAAAAAGTCTTTGATCTCATATTTATAGATCCACCTTATGCTAAGGAGATGATACCACCAGCAATAGAGTTGATTTCAAAATATCACCTTCTTCAAAGGGAGGGACTTATCATTACAAAGATAGATTCAAGTGAAATTATATACGAGGGAAATGACAAAATAATATTAATTGATAAAAGAAAGTATGGAAATACAACAGTATGTTTCTATGAGTATAAGGAGATATAAAAATGAGAAAAGCAGTTTATCCTGGAAGCTTTGACCCTATAACTAATGGTCATTTAGACATAATAAAAAGATCATCTTACGTTTTTGATGAGGTAATAGTTGCGGTATTAATAAATCCCGATAAAAAAGGTTGGTTTGAAATTGATGAAAGAGTGGCTCATATACAGAAGGTTATAGCACCTTATAAAAATGTTAAAGTTAAAAGGTTTAGTGGATTATTAGTAGATTTCATGAATGCAGAAGAGGCTGATGTAATAGTTAAAGGGCTTAGATCTATGTCTGACTTTGATTATGAGTTTCAAATGGCACTTATGAATAAGAAATTAGATAAAACAAAGGAAACTGTGTTTATGATGACAAATTCTAAATATTCTTATTTAAGTTCTTCTGCCACAAAGCAGGTTGCACTATTTGGAGGATGTCTTGAAGATTTAGTTCCTGATGAAATTAAGGAAGATTTAAAGAAAAGAGCTAAAATTAAGAGGGGGGATAATAGTGGACAAAAAAGTTAACAACATCTTAGAGCTTATAGATTATCTTGAACAGACAGTAAAAACTTCTAGTAATTTACTTGGAAAGGTAAGTTTAAATAAAAAGGAAATGCTTAATATTATAAGTGAATTAAAAGCAGACTTACCAGAGCAATTTTTAGAAGCAAAGGAAGTTGTTGAAGCCAGAGAACAAATATTAAGTACTGCTAGAAGAGAGGCAGAGGCTATAAGAGAAGATGCAAAAAGAAGAATTCAAAGAGAGCTTGAAAATTCTGATGTAATAAGAGCAGCGGAACATAAGGCAAATGGAATTCTTCAAGAAGCTAATGCTGAAGCAAGAGAGGTAAAGTTAGAAGCTAATAAATACGCTAAGGAGTTAAAAGCTAGTGTGTTAAATTATGCGGATGAAACCCTAAGCAATCTTCAGAAAGAAATAGATATCAATGGAGAAGCTATAATTATAAAAATTAACAAGGAAGTAGATACTATGCTTAGAAATATGCATAAAGAGATTACAAGTACTACTTCTATTGTTAGAGAAAATATTAAAGATTTAGGGAATATGAAATAATGCTTATAAATTACAGCTGTAATTTATAAGCATTACTGAAACTTTTAGATATTAAAGATGAAGTAGTTTTTATTATTCACCTTTTAAAATAATTAAGACTCTATTTTAGTTATAATTAAAGGAAATAATATAACTAATATGACTACCAAATATATTTGAGAGCTGTTTATATTATAATAGCTATTTTGTAAGAAGGTTTCTTGAGAAAAATTAAAAAATGGTAATTTACATAATAATAAGGTTATTAAGGAGCTAATAGCACCTTGTATTGTTTTATAAAATAAATATTTTTTCATAGAAACTTTAAATTTATATACTAAAGAATAAACTTGGGAAGTTATTGAAAGTCCGCTAAAGGTAATTAAAAAGCTTAATAAAAGCAATTTAGTATTTAAATCAATAGAAGACTTAGTTATAATATTACATCCATTTGTTACTTCAATCATTCCTAAAATTAGCCCTTGAATGACTTCAAAGGGAATGGTTGTAAAAGTAGATATCTTTTCTAAGGTAATGTTGAATAAAACATTGCCTTTTATTATGTTTATAATTACTGAAAAAATAACTATAAATCCACCTATGGATAATGCATTTTTAATAGCATCTTCTATAGAGTTTTTAAAGGCTACACCTATGTTCAAATTATTGCCATACACAAATACATTTTTACTACTTGTAGAATTATTATTTTTATACCTATTAGGAAGTATTAAACCCATGGCTATACAAGAAAGAAAATTTGATAATAGCAATAAATATCCCATGTAAATATTCCCCAGCATTGCTGTCCCTACTGCCCCTATTATAAAAAGTGGACTTCCGTTAGAGGCAATATTTAAAAGCCTTTCGTAAGTTTTATAATCTATTAAATTTCTTTCATATATATCGCTAGAATATCTAGCACCTAAAGGGTATCCGCAAAAGGTACTAATAAGTATTGCTAAGCTGCAGTTTTTTGAAAGTCCTAATGGATAAGAGATTATTTTTCCAAGTATTTTAGAGTAAATTTGAATTCCACCAAAAGAAATAATCATATTTATTAATACCAAAAATGGAAACAATGACGGGAATACGGAATTAAAAAAAAGTTTAACACCATCTACAGTAAATCCCATGCATTCTTTTGGATTAGCTATTATATAAATAATGATTAATGATGCTAAAATGGTGAATATAACATTAAATCCATAGCTTTTTATAAGTTTATAAAGTATAAATAATGAAATAATTAAAAGAAAAACATACATAAGTTTCAATATTATGCAACTCCCTAAAGTATAATATACATATATAAAATATATTTATAAAAGGGACAACTTATGTGTTAATTTTAATAAATTATAAATTTACTATTTTATTTAAGGCAACTTAAGACAATGGGTAATTGATGATGGACAATTGACAATTTTGGTTGAAATTAATTTTTAACAAATCAATTCTAAATTTCTCAGCTACTGCTGAGAAATATCCAAAATTGTCAATTGTCAATTTTCTATTCTCCATTGTATAAGGGTGCAGTATAGTTCGGAGCAAGAATTATTGAGTTTACACTAGTATTATGGAGATAAGCAATATAATTAAAATATATTTAATACCGCAGATATAGTTCCTTAGCATACTGCACCCCAGGGGTTTAAATAGAAAATAGTTACAGATTTAAATTTTATAGCTACTTTAATTTTGTTTAAAATATACAATTTTCTTATAAACCACAGGGGTGGAAATTAATGCAGATAAATCTATAATTGTTTATTAATTAGTAGTCAATCAAAAGAAATCCCGGGGTAAGTCAGGATTTCTTTAATGGGCTAGTTAAGTAATCTTCATTATATCTATAATTTTTATTTAATAAGCTATATGCTCTAGAAGCCTGAAGTTCCAATTTAAGTGTTTCATTTAAGTTTTTAGGGAGTTTTGTATATAAAGGTATATTGCTATTACTTTTTATAGGTTTAAGTATAGATTTTCCTTTTTCATTAAAACCTAAAATTCTAGCATAGCTACAAGGTTCATTTCTAAGAAGGTTAGAGTTAAAATTATCAAACCCTATAAAATACTGACAAAGTATTCTGCTAATACGAGTACGGGCATACCTTTTAGACTTAATTCTTTCTATTATGTCATCATAGTTATTTCCTTCATAGAGAGAATTATATATTCTATTATGTAACCCCTCAGAAACATCTGGGATTTTTTCTAAAGAATTTTTATCTAAAAAACTTTTATACCTAATATAAGGTAACATTGATTCAGCAAAAGTAAAACTGTATTCTTCACTTTGAAGTTTTTGAAGCTGATTTAAAACAGAAGTTGGCACATGGGATTTTAGCTTCTCTATGGACTCTTTACTTTTTATGTATTCTCTAATAGATGTAGCACTAGAAAACACATTGTTAAGAGTCATGCTATTATAAGAAGCACCTTCTCGTTTAATTGTGTATGGCTTAATGGTACTGTTTAATTTTAATAAGCTTTTTATATATTCAATTCCAAGTATATTATTAGAAGAGTTCAGTATTTCTTCTAAATTACCGATATTGTAATTTTCTTTTTGTAAATAAGAAAGTAAAGCTTGTGAACGAGCTACAGGGTATAAAGCGCCTTTTTTAAGATTATCTTTTAAAATAATTTTAAAATCTTCACATTCACTTTCAAGTATTTTTGAAATTTCCATAAGAATAGGTATGTCTCCATGTTCACTCCCGAAACAGATACTATCAACTATAGATAAGCTATTTAAAAGGCTTATAGCACCAAAAGAAAAGAATTCTGCGGAGGCAACACTATAAAGGGTAGGAAGCTCAAAAACTAAGTCAATTCCATTGTCTAGTGCCATCTTTGTCTTATTGTATTTATCTACTATAGAAGGAATCCCTCTTTGATTAAAATTTCCACTCATTACTGCTATAAGGATATCACAACCTGTAAGTTCTTTAGTTTTATTTATATGATAAACATGACCGTTATGCAGTGGGTTGTACTCAACTATAATTCCACATACTTTCATTATGATTTTCACCTCATATTTTATAGATTAATCAAGAATAAAATTAATAAAAGTTCTAAATTATTATTAAGAATTAAATATGATAATGAAGATGATTTATTAAATAGACAGGTATACATAATAATTAAGCTTTTATTCGAAATTTTCCTTATGAATTTAAAATTAAGTAATCAAAATGAAATAAGAAAAAATTATTGACTACTAATAAAATTAAATTTTATAAATTATTTTTATTAGCAATTAGATTTATTATGCAATTTTTAGAAAATTTGCAATTTGCAGCTTTAATCAATTGAAAATTGATAATGGATAATTGTCAATTGTGAACTGTACATTATGAATTCATTAGTCCTAAACTATAATACTAAAAACATCAATTATTTTCACATATATATTAATTTTACAACTTGCATATCTATATACTCTTAGTTTTAATTTGTATTATAAGATATCTTGAAAAAAATAACTAGTCGTTATGTTAATCTATTTTATATAATTTTCATTAACATAATTCTCTAATATAATAACTATCATCAAATAATGACTTCTTATGTTTAGAAAGAATATTTGCTTTATTCCTGACTAATTATTTCATTTCAAACCTATTATATTAATGCGGATAAATTTATAAGTAGCAATTTTCAGAATTATATTATGTTAATAAAATTTTTGTTTTAGGTTGAAAATTATAGTAAAAAAGGGTTATATTAATAAGGGATGTTAGTGGTTTAAAACTGAAAGGAGATTTTGTGATGAGTTTTGTAGACAAGATTTGGAATCTAGCTCAAGCAGATATGAAAAAAATAGTTTTGCCAGAAGGCGATGAGGAAAGGAACTTAAAAGCTGCTGAGTTAATTAAAAAAAATGCTATAGCAGAAGTAATTTTAGTTGGCGGTAAAGAAAAAGTTAAAGCTAATGCTAAAACATTTGGAGTAAACATAGAAGGAATAGAAATCATAGATCCAGAGACTTCAGATAAAACATCAAAATATGCTGAAGCTTTTTATGAACTTAGAAAAAATAAGGGAGTAACACTAGAAAAAGCTATCGAAGTGGTAAAAGATCCAGTATATTTTGGAACAATGATGGTTAAAATGGACGATGTAGATGGATTAGTTTCAGGAGCAGTACATAGTACAGGTGATTTATTACGTCCTGGTCTTCAAATAATAAAAACAGCTCCAGGGATAAAAGTTGTATCAAGTTTCTTTGTAATGGAAGTTCCAAACTGTGAGTATGGTAAAGAAGGTACTTTATTATTTGCTGATTGTGCAGTTAATCCTAACCCTAATGCGGAAGAATTAGCTTCAATAGCAATAAGTACAGCAGACAATGCTAAAGCGCTATGTGGAATAGAACCTAAAGTTGCAATGCTTTCATTCTCAAGTATGGGAAGTGCTAAACATGAAAATGTTGACAAAGTAAGAATAGCTACAGAGTCAGCTAGAGAACAAAGACCAGATTTACAAATTGATGGAGAATTACAATTAGATGCTGCTATTGTGGATAAGGTTGCTAGACAAAAGGCACCAAGTAGTTCTGTAGCAGGAAATGCTAATATTTTAGTATTCCCAGATTTACAAGCAGGAAACATAGGATATAAATTAGTTCAAAGATTTGCAAATGCTAAAGCTATAGGACCAGTTTGCCAAGGATTTGCAAAACCTATTAACGATTTATCAAGAGGCTGTAGCGTTGAAGATATAGTTAATGTTGTAGCTATAACTGCTATACAAGCTCAACAGTCTTGCAATAAGTAAAAGTTATATTATATACTAAAGACTATGAGCTTTTAATAACAATTTTATTAAAAGTAATTTTATAACAATTACTAAATAACAAATAACAAAGGTGTCATTAAGGAGGAGTTATCAATGAAAATACTTGTAATCAATTGCGGAAGTTCTTCGTTGAAGTATCAATTAATTAACATGGAAAATGAGGAAGCAATAGCACAAGGTTTAGTAGAAAGAATAGGAATAGAGGGCTCAATATTAACTCAAAAGGTTCCAGGAAGAGATAAATACATAATCCAAGTTCCAATGGAAAGTCATAAAGAGGCTATAAAACACGTTATAGATAGCTTAACTGATAAAGTAAATGGAGTTATATCTAACATGTCAGAAATCAATGCTGTAGGACATAGAGTTGTTCATGGTGGAGAAAAGTATGCTGAATCAGTTATAATCAATGATGATGTTATGAGCAAATTAGAAGAGTGTGTAAAACTTGCACCACTTCATAATCCAGCAAACATAATAGGAATTAATGCATGTAAAGAATTAATGCCAAGCACACCAATGGTTGCAGTATTTGATACAGCATTCCATCAAACAATGCCAAAAGAAGCATTTATATATCCATTACCATATGAACTATATGAGAAACATGGAATAAGAAAATATGGATTCCATGGAACATCTCATAAATTCGTATCTGCTCAAGTTGCTGAAATGATGGGTAAAGATATAAAAGATATTAAAATTATTACTTGTCACTTAGGAAATGGTGCTAGTTTATCAGCAGTTAAAAATGGTAAATCAGTAGATACAAGCATGGGCTTTACTCCACTTGAAGGAATAGCCATGGGAACTAGATGTGGAAACATTGACCCTGCTATAGTTACTTTCTTAATGAAAGAAGAAAATATGAGTGTTGATGAAATGAATGACTTATTAAACAAGAAATCAGGAGTTCTAGGAATTTCAGGAGTAAGTAGTGACTTTAGAGACATAGAAGGAGCTGCTGATGAAGGAAATGAAAGAGCTAAACTTGCATTAGATGTTTATAACTATAGAGTAAGACAAATGATAGGCTCTTACGCTGCAGCTATGGGTGGAGTTGATGCTGTTGTATTTACAGCAGGATTAGGAGAGAATTCTCCAGCTACAAGAGAAGATATATGCAAAGGCTTAGAATTCATGGGAATTAAAGTTGATTCTGAGAAAAACAATGTAAGAGGAAAAGCTGTAGACGTAAGTGCTGCTGATGCTAAAGTTAAGGTTTTCGTTGTACCAACTAACGAAGAATTAGTAATAGCAAGAGATACTCAAAATTTAACTTCTAAATAATTTTTTAATAATAATTAGCTACTGCCTTTTCTTAATATGTTTTTAAACATACAAATAATTCTTGACTTTTAAAGTTATAATTTATATAATAGTTTGTGTTTGAAAATAGTAGAAAATCTTGAATAAACATAAGGAGGGGCGTAGTAGCTTTGCTCAAGCTATGTGATTAAATTCGCATTATGTATGATGAGCTATTCATATGAGAAGAATATTTTGTAATATTTTTTCGGAGCGTTAAAAATTATGAATATTGACCTTTCAGAATTAAAGAATAAGAAACATGGAAAAAGAGAACTTGATTTAGAAATATCTAAAGAAAGTTTTAATGACAATGGTGAAGTTATAAAGTTCACTAAGCCTATAAAATTCAAAGGGATAATCAGATTAATTGATAATATCTATGAATTAACTGGAAATGTTGAAACTGAGGTTTTATTACCTTGTTCAAGATGTAGTGAGAGCTTTTCTTATAGTGTGAATATGGACATAAATGAAGAGTTATCTGATACTATTAAAGATGAAGACGGAGAAATTATCTCAATTAAGAATGATAAAATAGATATTTACCAAATAATAGAAAGCAATCTTTATATGGAACTTCCTGTGAAAAAGCTTTGCAGAGAAGGCTGTAAAGGCCTGTGCCAACACTGTGGAACGAATCTAAATCATAATTCATGTGACTGTGAAAAAGATGATCTTGATCCGAGGTTGGCAAAGTTAAAAGAATTGTTTTCAAACCCGTAAGGAGGTGTTACGATGGGAAATCCTGCGAGAAAATTTTCTAAAGCTAGAAGAGATTCAAGAAGAGCGCAAACATTCAAACTTGGTTTACCAGGAATAGTTGAATGCCCTCAGTGCCATGAAATGAAACTTGCTCACAGAGTTTGCAAGAACTGTGGACACTACAAAAATAGAGAAGTTGTTTCAACTGAGAAATAAAAAAGAAAGTCACTTGACTTTCTTTTATTTTTTATATAATATTTTTTATAAATATAAGAATAAAGTAGAATTTTTTACAAAGTTTAATATATAATATTTATAATAAGAACTTATACATAATTTTTTTTATTTAGTAACTTATAGAAAAAATTGATAAAAGTAAGTGAGGGTTAAAAATGAAATTTGCAGTAGATGGAATGGGTGGAGATTTTTCACCTTCAGCAATAGTAGAAGGAGCAGTATTAGCAGTAAAAGAGTATAATGATATAGAACTGATTATAACCGGTCCAGAAGAAGCGATAGCTAAAGAATTAAGCAAATACGACTATGATAAAGAAAAGATTACTATAATGAATGCTACAGAGATTATAAGCCCTAATGAAGAGCCTGTAAAAGCTATTAGAAGAAAAAAGGATTCTAGTATTTCTAAGGCATTACAATTAGTTAAAGAGAAAAAGGTAGATGGAATTATATCTGCTGGAAGTACAGGGGCTTTTTTAGCAGGTTGTACTCTTATAGTTGGTAGATTAAAAGGTATTGATAGACCGGCATTAGCACCAGTGCTACCGGGAATTAATGGTCCATTTATGATTATAGATGTAGGTGCAAATGCAGATTGTAAGCCTCATTATTTAGTTCAATTTGCCCTGATGGGAAAAATTTATTTTGAAAATGTACTAAATACTAAAAATCCTACTATAGGACTTATAAATATCGGTGCAGAAGAAGAAAAGGGGAATGAGCTTACTAAAAATGCTCATAAGCTTTTAAAGACTACGGACTATAATTTTGTTGGAAATGTTGAGCCAAGAGATATTACTCAAGGTGATGTTAAGGTACTGGTATGTGATGGTTTTGTAGGAAACACGGTACTTAAGATGTACGAAGGGGTAGCTGCTAGCATATTTTCAATATTAAAAGAGAATATAATGAGCTCCTTTACAACAAAATTAGGCGGCATGCTGTTAAAACCTGTTTTTAAGAAGATTAAAAGTGATTTTGACTATACAGAATATGGCGGAGCTGCCTTTTTAGGTGTTAATGGAATTTGTGTTAAGGCTCATGGAAGTTCAAATGCAAAGGCTTTTAAAAATGCTATAAGGCAAGCAAAAATAGCATATGATAATAAGATTGTTGAAAAAATACAAATAGAACTTGAAAATTTAGGAACAGAAAAAGAGTAAAAGAGTAAAATATTATGAATAATATTATTAAATTGAAGTATATTATTAAAATATATTAAAAAAATCAAAAATCTATTGATTACTTTCAATATAACTATTAATATTTAATTGAAATGTTTTTAATTTATTAGGAGGCTGAATAATTATGTTTGAAAAAATAAGAGAGAGAATAGCTGAGCAATTAAGCATAGAGGAAGATGAGATTAAAATGGAATCATCTTTCATAGATGATTTAGGTGCTGATTCACTAGATATAGTTGAGTTAATAATGGCATTAGAGGAAGAGTTCGATATAGAAATACCTGATGAAGATGCAGAGAAAATATCTACAGTGGGTGATGTAGTCGAATACATAAAAGCACGTGTAGAAGAATAAAAAAATCTAAGTTCCGCTAATTTGCGGGACTTTATTTTCATATAAAAGGAATAAAAGCAAGGAGTTCTTTCTTGAATTTATTAATGAGGTAATAAATTGAGGAATAAACTTCTAAGAAGGAGTAAAAAAAATGAAGATTAGACCTAGTACATTAGAATTGCAGAACAAATTAAGGTTAAACTTTGATAATTTAGAATTATTACAAACAGCAATTACTCATAGCTCATATGCTAATCAAAAAAAAGATGTGGATTACAATGAAAGATTAGAGTTCTTAGGGGACTCAGTACTTCAACTTGTAATATCTCAACATTTATTTTCAAACAATATAAATGAAAGTGAAGGATACTTAACGAGGGTTAGATCATTAATTGTTTGTGAAAATTCTCTTTATGAAATAGCTAAAGGATGGAATCTAGGTTCTTATATAACTATGAGTAAGGGAGAAGAAATGACTGGTGGAAGAACTAGAGTATCAATCTTAGCAGACGCTGTAGAAGCTATAATTGCAGCTATTTATTTAGATAAGGGTTTAGAGTATGTAAGGGAATTCATACTAACCAATTTTAAGAATATAATCCATAAAGCTTTAAAAAATCAAATAATAATTGATTATAAAACAAAACTTCAAGAAATTCTTCAAAAAAATGGAGAGGTGTCTATAATTTATAACCTAATTAAATATGAAGGGCCTCCTCATAGAAGATTATTTTATGTTGAGGTTTTGATAAATGGTATATCTAAAGGTAGTGGTGTAGGCTATAGCAAGAAAGAGGCGGAACAAAATGCTGCAAGGGAAGTGCTTTTAACTAAGGAGGAAATATATGAATAAACTTCATTACATAATCCCAATATTTGTACCACATGAAGGATGTCCTCATACCTGTGTATTTTGTAATCAAGATAGTATTACAGGAAGTTGTTTTAAAATTAATGGAGAATTCGTAGAAAATACTATAAAAGAATACTTACAAACTATAGATAGAGAAAGCTCAGTTGTAGAAGTATCATTTTTTGGAGGTACTTTTACAGCCATAGATATAAATAAGCAAAATGAGTTGCTTTCTGTAGCAAAGAATTATAAGGATTGCAACAAGATAGATTATATAAGGTTATCAACAAGACCAGATTACATAGATGATAAGATATTAACTAACCTTAAAGAACATTCTGCTGACATAATAGAATTAGGGGTACAATCACTTGATGATGAGGTTTTAATGAAATCTGGAAGAGGACATAGTTCTGATGATGTAGAAAAGGCATCAAAGTTAATTAAAGAATATGGATTTACTTTAGGACATCAAATCATGTTAGGATTACCAGGAGATAATAGGGGAAAAGATATATTAACTGCTCAAAAAAGCATAGCAATGAAACCTGATATATGTAGAATATACCCCTCTCTTGTGATAAAAGATACACCTATGGAAACTTTGTTAGAAAGAAGAGAGTATAAGCCTTATGATTTAGAAGAGGCAGTTGAGATTAGTAAAACAATATATGGTATGTATGTAGGGAGTGGTATTAAGGTCATAAGAATAGGACTTCAACCTACAGAAGAGATAAATTATGGTAAAGAAATAGTTGAAGGACCATTCCATCCTGCTTTTAGAGAATTAGTAGAAAGCTCTATATATAAAGAGTTAATAGTGGAATATTTTAAAAGTCATAGCGATATTAAAAGTATTTCTATAAATCCTAAGGATATATCGAAACTTTATGCCAATAAGAAAAAATATTTTAATGAGGCTTTAAAAATATTAGGATTGAAAAAACTAAAAATCAATCAAGATATATCAGTAGAAAGGGGAGAATTAAGGTTTAATTCAGAGGAGGATACTGAGAAGATAACCTTAGAAGACTATTTGAGAAGAAAATTTACTATATAGAACAAAATACTAAATTTTATTATTATTGTTCCTAAATTTAAAAATAAAATTTTAAACTCTTGATATTGCTAGATTTCAAAAATGAAGTTTTGTAAATCAAGAGTTTTTTAATACTTTATGTTATAAATATCAAAATCTTTAAGATAAATAATAGCTAATCAGTATTCTAGCTCATTTTATATCACGTCGGCTAGTTATTTTATTTTAAAAATCTTATCAATAGATCTTTGTAAAAATTTATTTAATATAAAATTAAAATAATTTTAACTAATTGACAATTAACAGTGAATAAATGACAATTAAGAATGAATTTAATTTTATAGAATTAATTTTATTAAATTAAATTTGTATCTCTAAGAGTTATTAGTGTTTTTGTTTGATATTTTAAAGTAAATAATATAAACTAAATTGTAGTAAAAGAAGGTGAAAATTGTGAAAAAGAAAAAAAGAGAAAAAATAGCCAAAATATTAGCAGCAGTAATTTCTATGTTTATGTTATTAGGAATTATATTGCCATTAATTATAACAAATTAGGAGAGTGAATAGATGTTCTTAAAATCTATTGAGATTAGAGGTTTTAAGTCCTTTGCAGATAAAACGGAACTTGTATTTAAAAAGGGAGTAACTGCTGTAGTAGGACCTAATGGAAGCGGAAAAAGTAATATATCAGATGCAGTAAGATGGGTTTTAGGAGAGCAGAGTGTTAGGAACTTAAGAGGAGATAAGATGGAGGATGTAATTTTTGCAGGTACTCAGTTTAGAAAACCTGTAGGACTTGCACAAGTTTCTCTTATTTTAGATAACTCTGATGCAGAACTAGGAATTGAATATTCTGATGTAGTTATTTCAAGAAGACTTTATCGCTCAGGAGAGAGCGAATATTTAATAAATAATACTATATGTAGATTAAAAGATGTACAAGCCTTGTTTATGGATACAGGTATAGGTAAAGAAGGATATTCTATAATAGGTCAAGGTAAGATAGATGCTATACTTAGTGGAAAGCCAGAAGAAAGAAGAAAACTTTTAGAAGAAGCTGCTGGAATTGTTAAATATAAAACTAGAAAAGAAGAAGCAGAAAGAAAGTTAGATAATACGGAACAAAATTTAGTAAGAATACATGATATATTAGACACTTATGAGGAAAGATTAGAACCTCTTAGGATTGAAAGTGATAAAGCTAAAAGATTCTTAGAATTATCGAATCAATTAAAAAATGATGAAATTAATATTATCATTGATTTTATAGAAAAAACTGAAATTAAAATTTCTAGTTATAAAGGGCAATGTGAAGCTATAAATAAAGAATTACAAGAAAAATTAAATGAAAGAAGAAGAATAAAAGAGCAGATAGAAATAGAAAGTAGTAATTTAGAACAATTTGAAAATAAAATATCTGAAGATAAGCAAAAATTTTATGATAATAAATCAAAGCATCAGCAAATATTATCAGAGATTAAAATCTTAGAAGAGAGAATAGAGTTAGTTAATGAATCTATAGGAAAAAATATTGAAGAAACAGAAAAATTAAATTTAAAGGTTAAATCTTTAAAAGATGAATTAGATAAATTAGAAGTAAGTTTAAGTGATTCTAAAGAAAATCAAAAAGTCATAGAAGATAAAATCAAGATTAAAGAAGAAGAAATAAAAAGATTAAGTGATGATACCTTTAATGAAAATGAAAAATTAGTTGCTTTTCAATCAGAAAAACAGGGTCTTTTAGATAATAGAAATCTTCAAAATAATAATATAATGCTTTTAGATAGTCAGCTAAATATTTTAAATGAAAAACTTCAAGGATTAAGAGCAGATATGGAAGGGTTTGTTAATTCGTTGAAAATTAATAACTCTACTAAAGCTATCCTTGAAATAGAATCTAATAAGCTTTTAGAAAAAATAAATAATTATGAAGATAAAGTTAAAGCTAATAAAAATGAAATTGGAAGATTAAGACATAGTCAGACCTTAGAAGAAAAAAAGCTTAAGGAGCTAGTTGCTAATTCCAATAAGATAGATGCTAATTTAAATATGTTAATTAATTTAGATAAGCAATATGAGGGATATAATAGGTCTGTTAAACTTTTAATGCAACATATAGATTCAAAAAAAGTGCTTGATTTTAAAGGTAGTTGTTATATTTTAGGGGAAATCATAAAGGTTAATAAACAATATGAAACAGCTATGGAAATTGCACTAGGAGGAAGCTTATCCAATATAATTACAGAAGATGAAAATGGTGCAAAGATTCTAATTGAATATTTGAAAAAAAATAGTTTAGGTAGAGCTACATTTTTACCATTAAGTACAGTTAAAGGTAAAAGCTTAGAAATTAGCAGTAATATTAAAAATACCTTTGGATATATTGGAATTGCTAGTGAACTTATAGATTTTGATAGTAAATTTAAAGGTATAATTGATTATACCTTAGGCAAAACCATAATATGTGATAATATGGATAATGCGCTTAAAATAGCTAAATTATTAAATTATAAACAAAAAATTGTAACTTTATCTGGAGAAGTTGTAAATCCTGGTGGTGCTCTAACAGGAGGAAGCATTTACTCTAAATCTACCAATGTAATAGGAAGAAAAAGAGAAATTGAAGAACTTAGAGTTAAATTTAACCATATAAATGATGAAATTGAGAATGAAAATATTTTAGTGAAAAAATTAAATGAAAATATTAAAACTTTAGACGAAGAAAATTTAAATTTAAGAGATGAAATTCACTTTGAAAATATAGAAAAAACTAAAGTGCAAAGTAAGATAAATTCCATTTCTGAAGGGGAAGCTAAACTTAAAATAGATTTGGAAAAGGCTAGAGTAAATTTAAAAAATACAGAAAATGAAATTTCTTTAAACAGTGAAAAATTGAAGAAATCTAGAGAAGATATAAATTCTATAGAGGATAAAATAAAAGTTATAGATAATGAAGAAGAAATTTTAAAAAGCAAGTTAAAAGAAAGTGACGAAAATATTGGAAAGTATAGAGAAGCTTTAACTGATCTTAGGGTTGAAAAGGCGAAGATTGATGAAATTACTATTAATAAAGATAATGAGCTTTCAAGAATAAATGGGGAAATTAAAGACTATACTTGTAAGATAGAAATGCTTAGTAAGGAAGCAGAAGGTTTAAAGGAAAATAAAGATAACTATCAAGAGATTTTAAGCAATAATAAAATTACTATTAAAGACACTTTAGAGATGCTATCTAGCATGGAAAAACTTATATCAGATAATGAAATTGAAAAGATAAAATTGAAAGAAAATATAACTAAAATTAAATCTAAAGAAGAAGATTTAATTTTAGAACTAGAAGCTTCAGAGAAAGAGTTGCACAAGTATCAAGTAGCTTTAGCTAGAATAGAAACAGAAAAGGAAAGCCTTCTTAATAAATTAAATGAGGAATATGAATTAACTTATGCAGAGGCTTTAAGTTTTAAAGAACCTATAGACAATGTAACGAAGCTTAAGGAGAATGTTGTGCAAATTAAACAGGAAATTAATAGTTTAGGGTCAGTAAATGTAGGTGCTATTGAGGAGTATAAAGAGGTTAAGGAAAAGTATGGTTTTATGACTTCTCAAAGAGAAGATTTAGTTCAAGCAAAGGATGAACTTTTAAAAGTTATTGAAGAGATGACTGGTAAGATGAGAATAGTATTTAGAGAAAATTTTTCAATACTTAGGAAAAATTTTAATGAAACCTTTAAAGAATTATTTAAAGGTGGAAGTGCAGATCTAATATTAACAGATGGAGATGAATTGACCTCAAAGATAGATATTAATGTAGAACCTCCAGGAAAAAAACTTCAGAATATAAATCTTTTATCTGGAGGAGAAAAGGTGTTATCTGCTATAGCACTTTTATTTGGTATATTAAAGATGAAACCAACTCCATTCTGTATACTAGATGAGATTGAAGCTGCTTTAGATGACGCTAATGTAGTTAGATATGCGGAGTTTTTAAAGAAATTCTCAAATAATATTCAATTTATAGTTATTACTCATAGAAAAGGAACAATGGAAGCTAGTGATGTGCTTTATGGAGTGACCATGGAAGAAAAAGGAGTATCAAAAGTGGTTTCTGTTGATTTTATGGATCTTCAAAAAGATAAATAGTTATAATATATAGACAAATGACTCTTAACAACTTAAAATAATGTATAATTCAAAATTCGTAATTTACAATTAAAATGGAAATTAATTCTTTATGAATCAATTTTAAATTTCCCAGCTTCTGCTGAGAAAAATTCACAATTGTGGTTTTTAATTGTGAATTCGATAGTTTTAATTATAATACTAAAAAGCACCAATTATTTTCATATATATGTTAATTTAAAATGGGTATATCTATATAGGCATCCAATATGAAAACTTAAAATATACTCTGGAAAATAATTTTTATAAAAAATAGCTTAAATCCTTAGAAATTAAAAGCATGTATAAGTTAAATTTTTATTGTGGAACCCTATAATATGTTCGATACCTGACATTATAAATAAAGCAAGGAGGAAAATTTATGTTTGGAAATTTTTTTGAAAAACTTAAAACTGGTCTAACAAAAACAAGAGATAGTATTAGTAATGCAGTATCAGATGTTTTAAATCTTGCTGTTACTATAGATGAAGATCTTTATGAAGAATTGGAAGAGGCTCTAATTGTTAGTGATATAGGAGTTGAAACTTCTGTAGAAATTATTGAAAGACTGAAAGCGAAAATTAAAAGCGACAAAATTAAGGATGTAGCAATGGTTAAGCCTTGTATGAAGGAAGTTATAATTGAGATGATGGGAGAAGAAGAAAATACTTTAATTCCTAAAAATCTTCCAGAAATTAAGCTGATAATTGGTGTTAATGGAGTAGGTAAAACTACATCTATAGGTAAAATTGCTGCAAGAATTAAGGCGGAAAATTATAAGGTGCTATTAGCAGCAGCGGATACATTTAGAGCGGCAGCTATTGACCAATTAGAGGTATGGAGTAAAAGAGCAAACGTTGATTTAGTAAAACACCAAGAAGGATCTGATCCAGCAGCAGTAGTCTATGATGCAGTGCAAGCTGCTAAAGCTAGAAAAGTTGATGTATTAATCTGTGATACAGCAGGAAGGCTACATAACAAAAAAAATTTAATGGATGAGCTTGGAAAAATTAATAGGGTAATTGACAGGGAATATAGTGAAGCTCATAGAGAAACCTTGTTAGTTCTAGATGCAACTACAGGACAAAATGCAGTCATTCAGGCTAAACAATTTATGGAGGTCTGTCCTATTGATGGCATAATACTTACCAAACTTGATGGTACTGCTAAAGGTGGAGTAGTCGTTTCCATTAAAAACCAATTAAACATTCCTGTTAGATTCATAGGGGTTGGAGAGGGAATTGATGATCTTCAAGAATTTAGTTCAAGGGAGTTTGTAGAGGCACTATTCTAAAAAAATTAAATATAAAATCTAATATGATGAAAAGTTAAAAACTTATAAATGATTCTATATTTAAATAGTAAAATAAAAAGTAATTATAAGCTCAAATAAAAATATTTAGAGTGTTAAGTAAAAATACTTGACAGCTATATTTATTTTTGCTAATATATGCTTTGTGAGTAAGGTGATTACATGGAAAAAAGATTAGAGTTATCATTACTTTTAGATTTTTATGGTCCGTTGCTTACAGAAAAACAAAGAGACATAATGGGCTTGTATTTTAATGATGATTTATCTTTAAAAGAAATATCAGAGATTACAAATACTAGTAGGCAAGCAATACATGATCTAATAAAAAGATGTAATAGTCTCTTATTAGAGTACGAAAAAAAACTTCATCTTTTAGAAAAGAGTTTAGAAATTCAAACTTCTAAACAAAGAATAATAAAAAAAATAAGTAATTTAAATATAGAGGACCATGAAAAGTCCGAAGTAATCAATGATATAATTAAAAATATTATTGAAATTTAGGAGGTTTACTATGGCTTTCGAAGGATTAACTTCTAAGTTACAAGAAACCATAAAAAAATTAAAAGGTAAAGGCAAACTTTCAGAAAAAGATATAAAAGAAGCCATGAGGGAAGTTAAACTAGCGCTGTTAGAAGCAGATGTTAACTATAAAGTTGTTAAAAGCTTTGTTAAGGATGTTAGTGAGAAATGCCTTGGAAATGAAGTTTTAGAAAGTTTAACCCCAGGACAGCAGGTAATTAAAATAGTTAATGATGAATTAACTAGACTTATGGGAAATGTGGAAAGTAAGCTTCAATTAAATCCAAATGGAATTTCTGTAATTATGCTAGTGGGACTTCAAGGTGCTGGTAAAACAACAATGGCTGGTAAGCTTGCACTTGACCTTAGAAAAAACAATAAGAAACCTCTTTTAGTAGCATGTGATATATATAGACCTGCCGCAATTAAACAACTTCAGGTGGTAGGAAAATCAATAGATGTACCAGTGTTTACTATGGGAGATAAAACAAGTCCAGTGGATATTGCTAAAGCATCTATAGAAAATGCTAAAAACAATGGATGTAATGTAGTAATTGTTGATACTGCTGGAAGACTTCATATAGATGAAGAATTGATGAATGAACTTAAAGATGTAAAAGAAAGTATAGATCCTAATGAAATACTATTAGTAGTTGACTCAATGACAGGTCAAGATGCAGTAAATGTAGCTGAAAGTTTTAATTCTCAACTAGATATATCAGGTGTAATATTAACAAAACTTGATGGTGATACAAGAGGAGGAGCTGCACTTTCAATAAAAGCTATGACTAGCAAGCCAATAAAATATGTTGGTATGGGAGAAAAAATGTCTGATCTTGAAGTATTCTATCCAGAAAGAATGGCTTCTAGAATATTAGGTATGGGAGACGTACTTTCTCTTATAGAAAAAGCACAATCTGCAATTGATGAACAAAAAGCTCAAGAATTAGGAAATAGAATGTTAAATAAAGAATTTAACTTTGAAGATTTTCTAGATATGCTTAATCAAATGAAGAAATTAGGACCTTTAGGCAAAATTATGGAAATGGTGCCTGGAATGAATTCTAAAGAATTAAAAGGATTAGACCTTTCGCAAGGAGAAAAGGAAATGGATAAGATAGAGGCAATAATAAGTTCCATGACCTTTGAAGAAAGAAGAAAGCCTAATCTAATATCATCTTCTCCATCAAGAAAGAAAAGAATCGCTAATGGTTCAGGTACTTCGATTCAAGAAGTAAATAAAATTTTAAAACATTTTGATATGATGAAGAAGGCTATGAAGAACATGAAGGGTATGCAGAAGTCAATGAAAAAAGGTATATTTGGAAAATTACCTTTTTAAGCATATGATATTAATCCTTTAAAGGAGGTGAAAAAACATGGCAGTAAAAATTAGATTAAAAAGAATGGGTGCTAAAAGAGCTCCTTTCTACAGAATTATAGTAGCTGATTCAAGATCTCCAAGAGATGGAAGATTTATTGATGAAATAGGATATTACAATCCAACAACAGAGCCAGTTACAGTTAAAATAGACGAAGAGAAAGCAAACAAGTGGGTAAAAAATGGTGCACAACCAACAGACACAGTAAAAAGACTTTTCAACAATGCTGGAATAAAATAGTAAGTTGTTGATTTGAATGGAGGAGCATTCCATGAAAAAGTTACTTGAAGTTATTGCTAAATCTTTAGTTGACAATCCCGATGCCGTAGTAATAAATGAAGTTGCTAGCGATCATTCTATAATATTAGAGTTAAAAGTTGATAAGGCAGATATGGGAAAAGTAATTGGAAAACAGGGAAGAATAGCTAAATCTATTAGAACTGTTGTAAAAGCAGCGGCTGTTAAAGAAAATAAAAGAGTTGTTGTAGAAATAATAGAAACATAAGAGTTAGGGTATCCTAACTCTTATTTTATAATTATAATTAATTATGACAATAAGTTATAGGGATTTCATATAAAACTTAGAAGAATCTATATTAAAAAACTCCGAAGAGCTTAAAAGTGGAGCTTAATCATAATTTTTAAGTTTTCATTTATAGATAGGAGTTTTGTTATGAAAATTAAAATACTGCATAAATTAAATTTTTATTAGAGAACCCTATAATAAAATTCTAGGAGGAGCTTTTAAAGATGAAGGAGTTTATGAGCATAGGGCAAATAACTAAACCTCACGGAGTAAAAGGAGAGGTAAAAGTTTTTTCACTGACAGATAGCTTGGAAGAGTTTACAGCATTAAAGAAAGTATATATAGATGGAGTGGAGAGAAAGATTACTTCTTGTAAGCTTCAAACTGATAGAGCAATACTTAAAATTGAAGGTATAGACTCTATGGATGAAGCTGAAAAATATAGAAATAAATATTTAAAAATTCATAGAGAAGATGCCAAAGAACTACCAGAGGATAGTTATTATATTGCAGATTTAATTGATTGTAAAGTCTTTGATACAGAGGGAGAAGAATTAGGTACAGTATATGATGTTATTGAAACAGGAAGTAATGACGTATATTGGGTTAAAGGAAAAAAAGAAGTTCTTATTCCTGCTTTAAAGGATATTGTAGTTAAAGTGGATATTGAAAATAATGAAATAATAATAAAGCCTGTCAATGTTTGGTCGGAATAATGAAAATACATATATTAACTCTTTTTCCAGAAATGTTTGATGTATTTAGCCACAGCATTATAGGAAGAGCACAAAATGAAAAAATATTAGAGATAAATTGTGTAAATATTAGAGATTATGCAAATAATAAACATAAGAAAGTAGATGACTATCCTTATGGTGGTGGTGCGGGAATGGTAATGACCCCTCAGCCCATAGTAGATTGCATAAAGAATGTTAAAAGTGTTAATAATGGTAAGGTGATATTTCTAGGACCTAGAGGTAAAACTTTTAATCAAGAAATAGCTAAGGAATTAAGTAATGAAAAAGAATTAATTTTCTTATGTGGTCACTATGAGGGTATAGATGAAAGAATTTACGATTACATAGATATGGAGTTATCCTTAGGTGATTTTGTACTAACCGGTGGCGAAATGGCATGTATACCCATTGTAGATAGTATCAGTAGAATGATTCCTAAAGTATTATCTTGCGATGAAAGCTTTATGGATGAATCTTTCTATGATGGATTGCTAGAATATCCCCAATATACAAGACCTTACGATTTTGAGGGAAAAAAGGTTCCAGAGGTTTTAATTTCAGGACATCATGATAATATAAGAAAATATAGAAGACTTCAATCCTTGCTTATAACTAAAGAAAAGAGAAATGATTTATATAAAAACATTGAACTTACAAAAGAAGATAAAAAATTATTGGAGAATTATTATAAAAGTAAAAAATAGTATTGATATGATATTTTTTATGTGATAAAATGTGTTTTGTGCTAGTACGGGCGGTCCTCTGTCATGATACATGATTATGAACGTCAAATAAAGCTTAGGAGGGAATGCACATGTTAGATATAATAAAAGCTATAGAAGCTGAACAAATTAGAAATGACCTACAAGAATTCAACGTTGGAGACACTGTTAAAGTTCACATCAGAATCAGTGAAGGAAACAAAGAAAGAATTCAGATTTTTGAAGGAACTGTACTTAAAAGACAAAACGGTGGATTAAGAGAAACTTTTACTGTAAGAAGAGTAGCTTCAGGAGTTGGAGTGGAAAAAACTTTCCCAGTTAATGCTCCAGTTATAGAGAAAGTTGAAGTTGTAAGAAAAGGTAAAGTAAGAAGAGCTAAGTTATTCTACTTAAGAGACAGAGTAGGAAAAGCTGCTAAAGTTAAAGAATTAATCAAGTAAAAAAATGGGGCTAAAAGGTCCCTTTTTTTATTTTAAAATATAAAAATTGTAAGTTTTAAATCTCAAAAATATTTTTTAGTTATTATAAATTGCTTGTTGCCAACTATAAACAAAAGGAAAGGCGGATATTTATGAGTATAAATTGGTTTCCAGGACATATGGCAAAGACTAGAAGACAAATTAAAGAAAGTCTTAAACTAGTAGATGCAGTAATAGAAATAAGAGATGCTAGAATTACAAAATCTAGTGCTAATCCTGATATAGAGGAAATTTGTAAAGATAAACATAGAATTATACTATTGAATAAAAGTGATTTAAGTGAAGATAAAGTAACAAAAGAATGGGTAAAGGCTCTTTCAAATGATTATACTAAGGTGCTAACAGTAAATTGTTTAACTGGTACTGGGCTTAAAAACATTAAACCTGCATTGGATGAAATTTTGAAAGAAAAACATGACAGACTTAAAAATAAAGGAGTAGTTAATATTGTTACTCGTGTTATGGTAGTAGGGATACCTAATGTAGGGAAATCTACCTTTATCAATAAATTAGCTAAAAATAATATAGCAAAAACTGGAGATAAGCCAGGTGTTACTAAAAGTAAGCAGTGGATAAAGACTAAAATAGGTATAGAACTTATGGATACTCCAGGTGTATTATGGCCTAAATTTGAAGATGAAGAAGTAGGTCTAAATCTTGCCTTTACAGGAGCTATAAAAGATGAAATTATGGATATAGAAGATTTAGCACTAAAGCTTATAGAAAGGTTACAGGAGTACTATCCAGAGCGATTAAAAGAGAGATATAAGCTTAATGAGTTAAGTGAAAGTGCTCTTGAAAATATGGAGAATATAGGAAGAAAAAGAGGAGCTGTAATTTCAGGAGGAAATATAGATTATAATAGAGTGGCAGTAATGCTTTTAGATGAATTTAGGGGCGGAAAATTAGGATCTATTTCACTGGAGAGACCTTAAGTCAATTGAGAATTGACGATTGACAATAGACAATTATATAGGGTTCCACAATGAAAATTTAACTTATGCATGATTTGAATTTCCATAACAAAAATTCTTTTCTATGAATTAAAAATTAAGGATGAAAGATACGAATTATGGTTAAAACTCCACGGTCAAAGCCTATGGAGTTTTCTTGAAATAAATTTTATTTTAAGAAATTCACTAAGGGTGAATTTCATCCTAAATTTTTCATTCTTCATTATCAATCCTTAATTTCTAAGGGCTTAAGCTATTTTTATAGAAAATTTATTTTCCAAAGTATATATTAAGTTTTAGCATTGTATCCCTATAGATACTTCTCTTAAGAGAAGTTTTAAACTTATTTTTTAAAAAGAAATTAATTCACAAAGAATTAATTTCACCCATAATTGTCAATTGTCCCTTTTAAATTTTATAAAGAATAGTGGTGATAGTTTTGCATGATTTGAATTTATCTTCTATGAAATATGATGAAATAAAAAACTATGTAAATAAATTTCAATCAAATTATACCGTTGATGAGCATAAGGAACTGTTTATGGAATTAGTGAATTTATTAAATAGTGATAATAGAAAAAATGTGCAAAAATTAGGTGAAAAACTAAAAAAACATATAAATGCTTACCATGAAGAAATAATTAGAGTAAAGCATATGTATGATTTTGATAAAAGCTTTGGTGATTATAAATATATCGCAGGTGTAGACGAAGTAGGAAGAGGGCCTCTTGCAGGACCTATTGTTTCAGCAGCGGTAATATTAGACTTGGATTTTGAAAAAGATAAAGATATGATTTTATACATTAATGATTCTAAAAAGATATCGCAAAAATTGAGAGAAGAGTTAGCAGAAAAAATAAAAGAAAATGCATTAAGTTATAATATTTCTGTTATTAATAATGAAGAAATAGATGAAAAGGGTATAGGATGGTGTAATAATGAAGTATTTAAAAAAGCTTGCGATGGGCTTTCTATTACACCAGAGGTAGTTTTATCAGATGGATATTTAATTAAAGATTTTAATATTAAAAATTATCATGTTATAAAAGGGGATACTAAAAGTGCAAGTATAGCTTGTGCTTCTATATTAGCTAAAGTTTTTAGGGATAAACTTATGGAAGACTATAGTAGAGAGTTTTTAAACTATGGCTTTGAAAGAAATGTAGGCTATGGTACAGAAGAACATGTAAAAGCTTTAAAGACCTATGGTGCTATAAAAATACATAGAAAAAGTTTTTTAAAGAATATACTATAAAAAACATGATTTAGATCATGTTTTTTGTAGTTGCTGTAATTCTTATTAAAAAGAGTTATTTTACTTATATTAATTAAATAAGCTATCATATTCTGAAAGCATCTTTAATTAATTTAATATAAGGAGAATTTTTATTGTTTAGTGTAATTTCAATGACATCAAATCTAAAATTAGACTTGTAGAGTTTTTTCTTTAAAATATAAGTTTGGGCAGTTTTATATATTTTATGTTGTTTTAAAGTGGTTATAGATTCGCCAGGAGTTCCGTAAAGATTACCATAACGTGTTTTTACTTCTATAAAAGAAATGTAATTTTTATCTTTTGCTATTAAATCAATTTCGCCAATTTTGCATACAAAGTTTTTTTCTAATATAACATACCCGATGGATTTTAAATAATCTTCTGCTATAGCTTCACCATAAGTTCCAATACTTCTATTTAAAGACTTCATTTAAACATCCTTTCTATAGCTCTAAGCATATTAATAATTAGTATAATTATTTCCTTTTATAGTATTTCAATTCACAATTTACGATAGAAAATTTACAATTATGGATGTTTCTTAATAAAACTGAGAATTTTATAATTAATTCTCTTTGGAGTTACGGAGTTGTTTCTTATAAAGGATTAGCGATATCAGTGATAGGAAAGAAATAACTAAAGAAATTAGGGTGATTGAAACTAACTTCTACCATAATTGTCAATCATCAATTCGCCACTGATTAAAGTTGTGAATTGAGATATCCAAGGATGTAGGTAAATTAGTTATATATTGACTTTTATGTAACTTATCTATATATGGATAGTTAATGTGTGTTAATTTATTGTCGAATTCAGAATATTACTAAATAATATGGTAAATTAATACAATTAAAATTTGAATAAATAATGAATTTAATGAAATTAAATTTATTTATAAGTAAAATTTCTAAAGATAATGTTTATATGAATTTATATTGTCAATAATTACTATATAAAATTATAATAAAGGGTGATTATATGGCAACGCAAATATTATGTGCAACCTTTTTGGGAGTAGAAGGTGTACTTGTATCTGTCGAGATTGATATATGTAATGGATTACCTTGCTTTAATATAGTTGGACTAGCAGACACTTCTGTTAAAGAAGCTAAAGATAGGGTAAGAGCAGCCATTGTAAATTCAGGTTATGAATTTCCTGTTAATAAAATTACTGTAAATCTAGCTCCAGCAGATATTAAAAAAGAAGGAGCACTATTTGATTTACCTATAGCTATAGGCATATTAATAGGAAGTAATCAAATAAATATACAGGATATACATAAGTATATCTTAATGGGGGAATTATCACTATCTGGAAATTTAAAAAGTGTAAAAGGGGCACTCCCTATAGTAATAGAAGGTGTGAATAGGGGGATTAAAAAATTTATTATGCCTTATGAAAATGCAAAGGAATGCAGTATGATAAAAGATGCAGAAATTTATCCTATGGATAGCTTAAAACAGGTAGTAGATTTTTTAATATACAAAGATATGTGTCCTTATATTTATAGGAAAGAAGAAAAGCCTATCAAAAATGATGTTTTGAACTTTGAAGATGTTATGGGGCAAGAGGCTGCTAAAAGAGCTATAGAAGTAGCTTCATCAGGTGGACATAATCTATTGATGCATGGAGCACCGGGATCAGGAAAAACTATGCTAGCTCAAAGGATAAGTTCTATCTTGCCCAAGTTAAATTACGAAGAAGCTTTAGAGGTAACGAAAATTTATAGTGTTTATGGAAGTACAGCATATAAAGGAGGATTAATAGAGGAGAGACCCTTTAGAAATCCACATCATACTACTACAGAGATTGCTCTTGTAGGTGGAGGAAAGTATTTAATGCCAGGAGAAATTTCATTAGCTCATAATGGCGTTTTATTTTTAGATGAAATATTAGAATTTAAAAAAAATTTGTTACAGGTTTTAAGGCAGCCTCTAGAAGATAGAGAAATTAAGATAACAAGGAATGCAGGAACTGTAATATATCCATCTAGTTTTATGCTTATAGCAGCTTTAAATCCATGCCCATGTAGTCCTCATGTTTGACCAAATTATAAACTACATGGGCTTTAGGTATTCTCTTCCCATCTTTTACAATAGTTTCTGCCTGTATTTCCTTAACCAATAGTCTAACTATTTTATATTTATCTTCAAAACTCAAATTATCTACTTTATCATGGTACATTTTAAGTTTGCTACACATATTATTTATAAGTTCATCTTCATAATTATGACTATCCAATTTTATCTCTATTGCATTTATAAGTTTTAATGCACTTTCTTCTTCTTTTCTAATATCTTTCAGCTGCTCTTCCAATTCTTCTTCTGTTATTAAATTTTTTCTAAAAAGAGTTAGTATATTATTTTTTTCTAGTTTTTTATTATTTAAAGACTTTCTTAATTTTTCTAAATCTCCCTCAATATTTTCACTTGTGACATTAGATTTATTCTTTACTTTTTTTATATAATTGTCATAATTTTTTAGTATAAGCAAACAATCCTTCCAAACTTCCTCTTCTATATCCTGCGTATTTATATTTATACTATTGCATTTAATATTCATTACTTTTTTATTTTCACTCCTTTTCCCAGAGCAAGAATAAACACAATTTTTATCTTTGTAGCTAATCCCGTAAAAACTTTTACCACAATGTTTACATTTTATTAGTCCACGTAGTAGATAATCTCTTATTTTAATATTCCTTTTAGAAACAATAATATTTTCTTTTTTTTGTTTTTGGACTTTTTCCCAAATTTCTTCACTTATTATTATAGGAACCTTTCTTAATATAGGTTCTTTTCTCCTAGTAGAACGTTTGCCGTACAAATGCACCCCTTTATAAGTTGTACTGCTAAGTATTCTTTGAATGCTACTAGAACGCCATTTGCCAGTTATTTTCTTAGTACGTTTCCCTTTACCCTCTCCACAACTACTAGGTATGTTTAGGTTGTTTAGATATACTGCTATATCTAAATTAGACATTTTTTCATTTATATATAAATTAAAAATATCTCTAATTACTTTAGCCTCTTCTTCATTTATTTCTAAATATCCATCATTATTAACTATGTATCCATATGGGACTATTCCGCCTAACCATTTACCTTTTTTAGCTGCTCTTGTAGCACCCATGAACGTCCTGTCTAAGATATTATTCCTTTCTAATTCTGCCATATTGAGATAATTTATAAACTGATATCTCCCCGTTGGAGTATTTAGGTCGAATGGCTCTGTTATACTAATTATTTCAATACCGTATTCTCGTAACACCTCAACTGCCTGCAATCCAGTCAAGGTATCACGACCGAATCTATCAACCTTCCAAACGATTATAATATCAAATAGCCCTTTTTTGGCGTCTTCTATTAATTTTTTACCGAATGGTCTATCATATAGGGGGATAGCTCCAGATATACCATCATCTAAGTACATATTGCAGACTTTAAAGTCTGCTTTAAAGTCTATATAACTTTCAAAAATCTCTACTTGATTTCCTATCGTTTCTCTTTTCTTTTGTTCATCAGAAGAAACCCTGCCATATAAAACAGCCCGTCTCATTACTTATCATCCCTTCTACTTCTTTGGCTTCTTATAGAATTTAAAGCTATATCAACAGCCATTCTAAGTTGATTTTTTTCATCTTTAGTCATTTCTATATCATCTAAAACTAATTCATCAGAAGTTAGAATCAAACTTATTGTCTGCTCTACATCTGTAACTATATATTCAACATTGTTTTCTGTTGCTAATAACTCATCAGAACTAACACCTAATGTATTAGCTATTTTTTCTACCGTAGCAGAATTTAGACTTTGCCTCTTCCCACTTTCTATTTGGCTTATAGTTGCAGCTCCTACATTTGCATCCTTAGCTAGCCTGTAGGCACTAATCTTTTTATCTTCTCTTATTCTTTTTATATTTAAACCTAAAATAGAGATATTATCACTCATATCCTTCACCTCATAGTATTTTTGTTTACGGAAATAGTTTATCATTTATATTACCTATAGTCAATCTAAAATATAGTTTTTTTGACAAATTATTTTCGTGAATGAAACTATAAGTAAAAATAAGGAAAATAAAGAAAAGTCAAAACAAATTAGAATAACCGCGAAAAATGAAGAAATTTGAAAGTTGAATACTTTCGTATTGTGAAATAAAATTTAATTAAGGTTTTCGAATACGAAAATAAAGGCGGTGAAAAAAATGAACTTACAAGAAATGATAAAAAGAAAAAGGCTAACTAATTATAAAGTAGCAAAGCAAGCAGAAATTGGGCAAGCAACTATAAGCGAATTGGTATCTGGGAAGAGAAAGGAGCCGCGGTATTCTACAGCTAAAAAAATAGCAAAAGTTTTAGGGGTAGAGGTTGAGGAAATATACAAAGCGGTGCAGGAGGAATAATTATGCAAGTTAAGACAGAAATAATTAATGGAAGAAGAAGATTAATTATAACTAAAGGAGTATCTGGAGTTGACAAAACTAAAGAAGCAGTACTAGCAGTGATGGGTTCAGAATGGGAATATGAAGATGATTTAGAGGAAGAAAAGGTTTTATAAAGCAAATGTATAGGACAAGCACTGGTTAAGCAGCATATCCCGCCAGTGCAATAAAAGGGAATGTGTAGGAACGGTATCGGAAAGAGCTAATAAATTTTAAAAAGAACATTTAGATTTAAATACATCTTGTATTAAGGTGTATAAAACAAGAAGGAGGACAGAAATTGAATTTAAAAATAAATGAAGAATTTAAAAATCTAATTCCACCTTTAACAGAGGAAGAAAAAACAGGGCTAGAAAAAAGCATATTAATGTTTGGGTGTAGGGACAAGATTATAAGTTGGAATAATACCATAATTGATGGTCATAACAGATATGAAATTTGCACAAAAAATAATGTAACATTCGAAATTCTTAAAATGGATTATGATTTCGAAAATGAAGAAGAAGTAAAGCAATGGATTATTAAAAATCAGTTTGCAAGAAGAAATATAAGCAGTTATCAGAGGTCAATTTTAGCTTTACAGCTTAAAGAAAGTATTTCTAAAAAAGCTAAGGTAAATCAATCATTGGCAGGAGGTGATAAGAAAAGTGAAGGTGTGAAATCACTTTCACAGAAATCTGAGGAAGCGATAAAAGAGAATGAAGAATCGGTTTTGGAAACATTACCAAAAGCGATAAACAATAAAGGAGAATCACTTTCGTCAACACTGGCAGAAACAGAAAATCAAAAAAGAAAAAGAGTAGAAGAACCTATAAATACTAGGGAAGAAATAGCTAAAATAGCAGGAGTATCAGGACGTACAATTAGCAAAGTAGAAACTATAGAAAAGGAAGCTCCAGAAGTAATTAAAGATGCAGCAAAGGACAACGTTATAAGCATAAACAAAGCTTATAAGATTACCAAGGAAGTTAAGGACTTAGAGGAAGAAGAAAAGGAAAACAAAGCAGAAGAACTGTTAAATAAACAGTATGAAGAGAAGGCAAAACAAATAGACAAAGAATCAAAGATTGCAGGTAAAATAGCTGATGCTATATTTGACATTCTGACGCTAAAAGTAGATGAAGAAAGAATTGGCTATTATTTAGAATACTCTCCTAAAGAGGATTTAGAGAAGCACATTAAAAGATGTGATGAAGCGATAGAAAAGTTAGAAGAAATTAAGAGTATTTTAAAAAATATGAATAAAATCAAGGTGGTGAAATAAGTGGCATTGGATAAAAGAATAAAAGAAAAAATTAATGAAATTATGAATAACAGACCTAACATTACAGTTGATGAACTTATGGAAATAGTAAAAGAATATGCACCAAAGCCAGACACAGAAAAGCTTATTAAACAAGAATATAGAAGAATGGCACAAAGAATAATAGCTTCTTATAGGGATGAAAAGGGAGTAAGGGAATGTTTTTCAGTTAAATCAGATACAGGAAATTTATATGTAAATATATCTAATACAAAAGATAAAGAGGACTTAAAAAAAGTAAGGCAACAACTATCTAAAAAGTATAGAGGACTAAACAATTCTTTAAGAAAAATTGACATAAGGGAGCAAATCTTAGATGGACAAATAACAATGGAAGAGTTAATGGAAAAAGCTGAATAGAAAGGGGAAAGTAAATTTGGGAATAGTTTTAAACATCAACACATTAGAAAACTGCTTAAAGTCCTATGGGGATATAAAAATTATAGATTTATTAATAAAAATTCTAAAACATAAGATGTACAGCAATATTGAAAAATATGGATTAAATGATGTAAGAACTATAAAAGTTAGCCAAGAACTTGATAGATTAATAGTCCAAGATATGAAACAAAAAAAAGAGTTCCCGAAGGAACCAAAATAAAAATTTCGCTAATTAGATTTTAAAATAAATTCAAAGAAAATGCAAATGGAGGAATCAGTATGAAAGAATTAAATATAAGTTCTGACAATGTAGTAATGGAGAGAAGTTCAACCTCATTAAGAATAAATGGTAAAGGCTTAGAAGAGTTGATATCTGAGATATTACCACAAGAAATGAAATCTTATAAAGGATATTCAGCAGGTATAGAATTAAACATCAAAATATATGGATTTGACCAAGACTTATCAATAACAACAACTTATCCAATAGAAGAAAATAAGGAGGACTAAAATGGCTGAAAATAAAGAAAAAAAATCAATGAATATATATCAGAAAAGACAAGAATGTATTGTAGGATTACAAAAATTAAAGCTTAAAATGACTGGAGAGAATACTTATTCCCACTATAAATACTATGAGTTAGGTGATTTTTTACCGCAACTTAATCAACTAATGAACGAAAATCATCTTGCCGCAATATTTAAGTACACCAATGAAGAAGCTACTTTAACAATAATAGATACGGATAAAATTGAAGATAAAATCGAGTTCTCGACACCAATTGAATTGACACAGCTTAAAGGTTGCAACGGTATGCAAAACATAGGAGGAACACAAACATTTGCTAGAAGATACCTTTATATCATGGCATTCGAAATTTCTGAACCAGACACATTAAATAATGCAGAGGTTGATGAAGAAGCTGAATTGAAACGTAAAAAAATAGACCCACTTAAAGTTAAAATAATAAAGGATTTAATTGAAAAATCTAATACAGATGAAGCTAACTTTTGTAAGTGGGCTAAAGTAAAAAAAGTAGAAGATATTACAAATGGTAATTTTAACACATGTATAGAAGTTTTAGATAAAGCAGTTAAAAAATATGAGAAAGAAAATAAAATAAGTGAAATTAATGGGGTGATTTAAATGAGAAAAATTGAATTAAATAAACAATTACCAGTTATTACAATGAATTTTGAAGAGGTAAAAAACTCATTAGCTGATACAGTAGAAAAATATAAAGGAATTATAGTTACTGAAGAAGGCTTACAGGATTGCAAAGCTACACAAAAAGAGCTTGCAGGATTAAGAATAAAAATTGATAATTACCGCAAAGAAATTAAGAAAGAAATGTCCAAGCCTATAGATGCCTTTGAGAATCAGTGTAAAGAACTAGTAAAGCTAATAGCAGATGCAGAAGAACCGATAAAAAAAGGTATATTAGTTTTTGATAATGCTAGGAGAGAGGAAAAAAGAAAAGTTGCATTAAGTATAATCTCAGAAGTCGCTAAAGAGCACCAATTAAGTGAAAAGTATGTTAATAAGTTAAATGTACTAGATAAGTATATGAACCTTACAGCGAAGCCAAGCGAAGTTAAAAAAGATATAGAACAAAGGATACTCATATTGTTACAAGAACAAAAGAGAGAATTAGAAATGTTAGAAATTATTAAGGACACTATAGAAAATGCTAATAAAGATATTAAAACGCATTTAAAGATAGAGGACTTTAAAAACTTAATAAACATGAATATACCTACCAATAAGATTATCCAAGAGATAAATAAGAGAGCTGAAATAATTAGAGAAGCGGAAAAGCCAAAACCAGTTGAAACTCCAAAAGTTGAGGAAGAAATTAAACAAGAGCCAGTAAAGCAACCAGTATCTATGTCTATAAGTCCAAACAAAGAGCATTTACCAAAAGAAAACCAAGAAGAGCCTTTATATTGTATAGAATTGCGTGTAGTTGGAACGAGAGAATATATAGCACAACTAGGTCAGTATTTAAAGGACAACAACTATAATTACACCAAATTAAAAGCTGGGCTTGTTAAATAGCAGGAGGTAATTATGAAAGATATAAAAGAGGTAAAAGAAAGAATAATTAACCTGCTAAATAGTACAGAAAGAAAAGGTATAGATAGAGTAATTAAATACATGGATGAAACAGACTTCTTTGTTGCACCTGCAAGCACAAAGTACCACGGAAATTATGACGGTGGGCTTGCAGAGCATAGTTTAAATGTGTATCAGCTATTTCAAGAAAAAAACAAGAAATTTGATTTAGGGCTATCAGATGATACAGTTACAATAGTTTCACTTCTACATGACTTTTGTAAAATTAATTTTTATAACAAACAAGAGTGCTGGAGAAAAAATGATAAAAATAGATGGGAAAGCTATGAGGGATATAAAGTTATAGATGATTTTCCAATTGGACATGGAGAGAAGTCAGTAATAATGCTTCAAAACTTCATAAGGCTAACTAAAGAAGAAATGCTAATGATTAGGTGGCATATGGGAAATACGGAACCTAAAGAACAGATGATGAATATAAGTAATACTTATAATTTAGTACCAGCAGCAGTAGCACTACACACAGCAGACATGGAAGCAAGTTATCTTTTAGAAGAATGCGTTGGACCAGGAGAACAACAACTAAAATTTAAGATTTAACGGAGGATATATATGAATAAAACAATACTTATAGGAAGATTAACAAAGGACCCAGAACTAACTTTTTTACCTGGCAATGGAACAGCAGTAGCAAGGTTTACATTAGCGGTTAATAGACCAAGACTTGATAAAAACAAGCCACAAGAAGCTGACTTTATCCAATGCGTATGCTTCGGAAAAAGGGCTGAAGCTATAGCAAACTACGTTAGAAAAGGACACTTATTTAGCGTTACTGGAAGGCTACAAATAAAGAAGTATGTCGATAAAGATGGCAATAACAGATGGAGTACGGATGTGCTGATAGAAGACTTTGAGTTCATACAAAGTAAAAATAGTGATGTAGCTACAGATAATATGAACACAACTCAAAATCAAGAGTATCAAGATTTAACACCGATTGATGATGGTGAAGATATTCCATTTTAAAAGTGTAAATTGATTAAAGTGTGAAAGAAGGTAATGAAAAAATGTATTTTTTAAGAAAAGAAAGTTGTGAAGTGACAATTCCAGAAATAAAAATGACTGATGGCACTGTAATACCAGAAAGAAAATACATGACAGAAGATAGAGCTTTATATAAAGCTAATGGTCGTTTTTATCGTAAAGAATATTCTAAACCACATCAAAGAGGATTAAAACTTTATAAAGTAAAAAAACTGTCTACTATCCTTGAACAAAGAGAATGCCTTTATGAATATTGCGGTGAATGGTTTGATGTATATGATGAAAATGGAAAAGTAGATATATTGAAAGCAAATGAAAAACGTGATGAAATAGACAGATTAATTGATGAGGGCGTTAGTGTATATGAAATAGCAGAAAAGTATGGTGGAGATTATTGTGTACAAGATTTTGGACTGAACAATGAATTATGCCATGAGGATGCAGATTGCAATAATTGTTGGAGTAAATGCTTAGAAAGAAGATTAAATGAATAGTCACATTTTGATTATTATATGACTTTTGAAGAGGTGAAAAATTATGTGTGTTAACTCTTGTTTATGCAATTCATGTTATAAGAAAAAGACTTGTTCTGATTGTGAATATATAAGTAACCATAAAGATACAGAATGTTATGTTGATGGCATTAAAGAATGTTCCAATTATGTAACTTGTAAGTTGCAATTTGATTATTAAGTGACATAAGAAAGAAGGTTAAAAATGAGTGGGTATATATTATTAGATGAAACTAATGGTGGAGGTTATTATTTAGGCAAAAAATATATTTTTCAAGGTTGCCAGTACCCTTGCTTTGCTAATTCTAAGGAGAAGGCTAAAGTATATAAATCAGAAAAAGTTGCTAATAAAGTAGCTGAAGAACTGAATTGGGAATGTGGAGCAAGATATGAGTTTGGAGTTTTAGAAGTAGATTAGTGCCGCCATGCAAATAAAGTACGACTAAATTGAAAGGAAGAATTTTATATGACAATTAGAATAATTTTTCATACTGGTGAAACTTATTTTGATATTAAAGGTTTTAAAAGCGTAAGCCACCTATTAGCAGAACACGCTGATAAATATAATCTCTATTTGAGCAAATATATTGTCACCACAAAAACTATGATACCAATAGCTGAGAAGATAGTAATACCCTTAACAAGTATAAAAATGTATTACGAAATATAGAATGGAGCGTTAATATGAGTTTAAAATGTACTGCTGATATAGACGAAAAGGATTGTTGTTGTCAAAAGGCATGTTGTGAGGAATGTGGATATGAAGATTGCAATGAAGGCTGTGTCATTTTTGAAACAATAGGTAGTTGTAGGAAATGTGATTTCTGCATTAAATAGTACATCTTACAAATAAATTGTGAAGAAGAGTCCTTTATTGGAAGAGTTATAAATTAGGTGTACTAGTTTAATGTGTAAGTAGTACAGTGTATGTGCTACTTACTAAGGAGGTTGCAATGCAAGTAATTATAGTGGAACCTTTTAGAAATTTTAAACACAGGATAAGAGTTACTAAACAGTATGAAAGAATGAAAGCAAAGATAGAAGTATTCAATCATTATTTATATATAGAATTTGAGGAAGGTGACTAATGTGAAAGCAGACTATACAGATTATATAGAGTCAAGAGCATTAGAAGCTGCATCTTACATTATTGGTAAGAAAGCAACTATAAGATGCACAGCAGAGAAATTCGGAGTAAGCAGAAGTACAGTGCATAGAGATGTGACAGAAAGATTATTTAAAATCAATCCAGGCATAGCAAGCGAAGTAAAAAGTGTACTAGATTTCAATAAGCGTGAAAGACATATCAGAGGTGGAGAAGCAACTAGAATGCTATATAGCAATAATTAGAGGTGGTTAAATGCAAATACAATATAAATTTACAGATACGGAAATAAATAAGCTGCTTAAAGAAAACTTTGTAATTTTATATGACACAAGGGAGCAGGTTAACAATCATGTGCTAGATTATTTTAATAAAAAGAATATAAAGTATAAAAAACAAAAAATTGACGAAGGCGATTACACAGCAATAATAACAAAAGAGCCTAAGATGGGAATTCATAGAGATTTATACTTTAAGGTGGCAGTAGAAAGAAAAAATAGTGTTGATGAATTAGCTAGTAATTTAGGAGAAAAGACTGAAACTAGAGATAAGGTAAGATTTGAAAGAGAGCTTATAAGAGCTAAAGCAAAAGGTATAAAAATGTTTTTAATAGTAGAAGAAGCAAGTGGGATGGAACATATAAGAGAAGGGAAATATAGAAGTTTATATCAACCAAAAGCCTTTATAGGAAGGTTAACAAGCATACAAGACCAATACCTCCAAGGAACGATATTTAATAAGAATGTAGATACTGGATTTCATATATATAGAATTCTTTATTACAGCATAAGAAATTATCTAAAAGAGCTTAGTCTAGATATGATTCAAGAGAATTAATATAAATCAAGCAAAGGAAGAAGGTGAGAAATTGGAACTGCAAGATATAGAGCTAAAAGAATTAATATCGCATGAAACAGGAGGAAAGTTTAATAGAGAGGGATATATTAAGTGTCCCTTTCATGCAGAAAAAACACCTTCTCTAAGCGTTAAATTCCATCCCGACATCAACAAGGAGCGATTTAAATGCTTTGGGTGTGGTGAAGGTGGAGATGCAATAGACTTTATTATTAAATATAAGGATTTAAACTATATACAAGCTAGAGAATATTTAGGGTTAGAAGTAGAAAAAACAAAAGAAGAAATTCAAATAGATAAAGTAAAAGAATATATAGATTGGGAGTTAAGCAAATTTAGAGAAAAACAAGAATTACTAGGTATGTTTACCTTTGTAGATAGCAGTAATAATCCAATTTACTATAAGGCTAAGTTTATGGACCATATCAAGGGACGGAAAGTATGCGGTTACTATCACCTAAAAGATAATAAGGTAATTGCTAAAAGAGGGGTTGAGGAGCTTCCATATAACCTATATAAGACGCTACAAGCTCTTAAAGATGAAAAGGTAGCAATTATAGTAGAAGGAGAAAAAGACGCTAATAAGCTTAATTCTATGCTTAAAGGAATGGACTTCCAAGCAACTAGCCTTAAAGGTGTTATAGATTATTCTATACTTCAAGGCGGAAGAATTTACGTTGTTGGAGATACAGGAAAAGCAGGAGAAAAATATAAATGGGAAATTCATAAACAGTTATTTGAAAACTCAGAGGAGTTTAGATTTATAAATCTTCCAGGAATAGAGTCTTTAGGAGATAACAAAGACGTTACTGACTGGATAGAAGTTGGGAATGGAAAAAAGGAATTACTAAATGCCTTCAATAGGAGTTTAGACCTAAAGAATAAATATGAATTACAGCAAGATAGTGGCGGAGTATATAAGACAGTTTACAGCAAGAAAGAGGATAAAGACGTAAAAATATATCTAACAAATTTCAAGGTAATAGAAGCTACTAGAATAAATTTTGTAGATGAAGACCAAGAGGGAGTTAAATTAATCCTTAAATCTGCTACTGGAGAAACCATTGAGAGGATAGGTTTTAGCACCGTTTTTGATGATACGAAAACTTTTAAAAACTTCCTAGGAACAATGGATTTAGCTTTTAAGGGAAAGGTTGATGAATTAACAGACTTAAAAGCATGGATAAACAGATATTTTGCACTAGAAAATGAAGAAATTCATGCAGGAGTTAGGTTTATAGATAGAAATGGATTAATTTTTATAGAAAACAACGGAGCTATAACTAAAGATAAAGTTGATTTAAATATTAAAAGTGATGGTAGAAATAATGCTGATGTTATAGAAGTTGAAAACATAACTAAAGATGAATTAATAAAATTAAAAAAGTATTTATTTAAGTTTGCTAGTTCAGATAAGTCAATAAGCATTATAGAAACTATAATAAATAATTTAGCAGTATATCAATGCCAAGAATTAAAGGAGAAGTTGCACCACTTGCTTATAGTAGGAGAAAGTGGAAGCGGTAAAAGTACAATTTTGGAAAATGTTATTGCACCAATACTTAATTATCCTAAAAAAGATATACGTTCAATAGGGTTAATAACATCATTTGCATTAACTAAAAGTCTTAGTGATGGCAATTATCCAATATTGTTTGATGAATTTAAGCCATCTTCTTTAGATAGATACAAAATAGCAAATTTAAGTGAAACTCTTAGAAACCTTTATGATAGAGCAACTATAAGTAAAGGAAACAAAAGCCTTAAAACTAAGGACTTTCAGTTAACTAGACCTATTATTATTGCAGGAGAGGAAAGCTATCCAAATCAGGAAAAAGCTCTTATAGAAAGAAGTTGTATAGTTTATCTTTCTAAAAGAGAGAGAACTGAAAAAAATGTTGAAGCTATGAAGTGGATACTAAAAAATGAAAATTTATTAAATAAGCTAGGTAGAAGTTTAATAGAAGTAATTTTAAATTTATCTTTGGAAGAATACAGGAAGTTAAGAGAAGCATCTGAAAAAAATATAAAGAACTTAAAAAATAGACCTTTGAATACTGCTATAAATATTTCTACTGGAATTATGATACTAAATAAGTTACTTGCCAAGCATAATATAAAACAAATTGCTGATTATGAAACTCATATAGTTTCTAATATTGAAAATGAAGTTTTAGACGGGGGTGGAGATACTTATTCAGCAGTTGAACAGATGCTGGTTTTATACAATAGCATGATTGAAGATGGTAGAGCTTTTGGAGCTGATGACGTTGTTAGATATAGAGGAGATGGAATTTTTATAAAGACAAGCGAAATGATAAATCAAATTCATGAGCATATCAATAAAGTCGGAGCGGATACAGTACCATTAAAACTAAAAGATTTTAGGAAACAGGCTCAAAAGGCGGGATACCTAGAAAGTATATCAAGCAAAGTTATAAAAGTAGGAACAAAGGCGGTAAAATTTGATACTTATAATGAAGATATGTTAAGAGAATTAAATGTAGAGTCAATTGTTCCTTCGCTTTTCCAGGAAGTAACGGGCGAAAACAAAGTAATTCCATTTAAATAAGGTTACCTAAATTTTAAAAAGGTAACCAAAAGGTAACTTTTAGGTAACCACGATAAATGGCATGGATACTAGCTTTACATTATATAAATATATATAGTTACTAAGTTACCTAAATATTATATATATATATATATATGAAAGAAGAATATATATTTCTTAATATATACGCACATTATTTTTCAAAAAAGGTAACCAAGAAAAAGTCATTGAAAAGTTAGTAATATCAATGGTTTACGTGGTTACTCAATAGGGTAACTAAAAAGGTAACCAAGAATTAAAAAAGAAGATAAAAAGTCTATCGAACATAGATATATCAATGCTTTACACAGGTAGATTGTAAAAATATAAGAAAACTAAAAAAACAAAATTTAGAGTAAAAAATGATAAATTTTAAAGAATTTAGTGTTTAAGGAGGGTAAATATGAGCTATAAAGAGCTTAAAAAAGCATATTCAAAAGAGCAATTAGCAGTATTTTTTCTTAAAGAGTATCTAAAATATGGAACGTTAGTAAAGATTGGGAATAAATATAATGTTTCGCACATGACTTTATATAAGATAATTAATGATAATTTAGAGTATATAGAGAAAAATCATATTAATTTACACAAAAAATATATAAGTAAAATAGAAAAAAATAAAAGGATAGGCAAGGGAAGAAAATCTTATTCAAGTAGTAGTTCTAATAAAAGACTTTTTAAATTACTAAGCAAAGAAATGGAAACATTACCTAAAGAAATTAGATATAAAGATTTCTTAGAGTGGTGCATTAATCATAGCACTGAAAATCTTACAGGTATACAGCTAATAGAATTAGCAAAGATAAATGGAGTAAAGGTGGTGGGGTAGGTAATGACCAGAGTTAAAGTAAACTTTAAGGAAGCGTATGAGGATAGATTAGCACAGGTTGATATAGATATAAGAAAAGAAGTAAGGAAAAAGAATTGGGCATTGGTGGATATGTTAAGAGCAGAGAGAGGAAAACTTGTAGATATAATTAACAGGATTAAGTAGGTGAAATTTATGGATTTATATAAAAAAACTGAACAATTACTAAATTCATATGTAGAAATGGAAGTAGAAATAGAAAATTCGCTATTAGAAATTGGAGAAATTAGAAACGATAATGATATAAGGGCTATTAATTTCAATGAGAAAAGTTCAAAAACAAATAAAGTTAATAAGGATGTAGAAAATAGAGTTGTCAATAAAGAAGATAGAATAAACTATTATCTAAATATAATAAATAAGAATAAAACTATAATTAAAAAAATAGAAAACTCAACTAAAGTATTAACTCAACTTGAAAAAGATGTTATAGAACTAAAATATTTTCATAATCCAATATTAAGTAGAAAAGAGATAAGTAGAAAGATACAGTTAACTCCAGCAGCTATAGACAAAATTAAAATTAGAGCAATTCAAAAGATGATGAAGTTCTTATAATAATACTAAATATTTAATACAAAAGTAATAAATGTGTACAACCAAAGTATTAAAGAAACGTGTTATTATAGTATCATAAAGAAATATTCATTAAGGCACTTACTTATGTAGGTGCTTTTTTATTCCCCTTTTATAGCACTTAGGATAATCTAGGTGCTATTTTTATATGTAAGGGTTAAGTTATAAAATGTTACATTGTAAAGGTAGGTGGAAGTAATGATATTAGATGAAAAGAAAATACAATGTATTGATTATATTATAGAAGGCTACACAATAACGCAGGTTAGTAAGCTTTGTAACTGTTCAAGACAATCAATCTATGATTGGTTAAAGGATGATGATTTTAAGAGCGAACTGGACAAACGCACACAAGAAATGTCAGTTGCAGGGAATAAGAAAATAGTTGCAGATGTAGATAAATATATAAATAAATTAAAGTTATTGGCACTGGAAGGTAAAAGCGAAAAGACACAGATAGAAGCACTTACTTATTTACTTAATAGGATATATGGGACTCCAACATCAAAGGTTGCTGATGTCACAGGAAACAAGGATAAGAGTGAAAATAACATTAATCTGGACGAAGAGCTAAAAGAATTTAAGAGTATAGAACTAAATAAGAAAACAAAATAAGAAAGCAAAACACTATTACGATTTACTATTATAAAACATTATTACCATTACAATTTACTATTATGATTTAATAATGTCGTTAAAGTTTGTTTTCACGACATTATATGTTGTTTTGCAATGGTGCATAAACCTAGTAATATCAACGGTTTACAATGGTTGTAGTTAATTAAATATAAAACATACATTTATTCATGGTAAATATTAGGTTAAAATAGTTGCTAAATAGTTAAAATGTTCATAGATTGTTCATAGATGATAGAGTTGGTATGGGGTGTTGCATAGGGTGTTATGTGGTATGCTGAGGGGTTTATTGTATTGGCATGTTACAGGTAAAGAAGGTAGTAAGTGAATTATCTTCTTTTTTTATGCAATTTTATACCCCCATCATTCTAAATTACAGCAGCAAGAAATTCATGGCGGCGGGCTATACAATTTTTTCTATATTTTTTTAAACTCAAGAAAAGAGGTGAAAAGAGGTGGTAATGTGAAATATGACAACATAGAGTTTGATTCCAACGATCATTTTAATAGGTACTTATTGTTTAAGTATTTATCTTTAGAGTATATTGCAAACGGAGCTACAGAAGAACAAGCAAAAGAATTAACAGAGCAATTAATAATTAAATATAAGGACAATTTATTTGGGTTGAATGGATTAGCATATGCCCTAGGAGAGCGAAACTTCGAGTTCTACTGTGTTTACTTTCTACAGGATACATTTATACCGAAAGATGATAATGTGGCTAGAAACTTAGCACAGGTGCATTTAGACATATGGCAAGAACTACAAGAAATGTTTGTAGAAGATAAGTGGGATAAAGAAGAATTTATATTACCCAGAGGTTGTTCTAAAACTACTATTATAAATAAAGCTTTAAGTTGTTATTCGCATTGCTACAAGAAAAGTAGATATTCTATTATTCTAGGTAACAAAGAAAGTGATTCAGTACAATTTATTGCGGATACTAGAAAAATGCTAGAAAATCCTTATATTGTTAAAGCATTTGGAAAGTTAATAGATGGGAAAAGTAGAACCCTAAATAAGCAAGAGATAGAGCTAACTAATAATACTAAAATACAAGCTTTTTCATGGGGGTCAAGTGTAAGAGGTACAACTTATGGTTGCTCAGATGGTATCTTTAGACCTTCAACAGTTATATGTGATGATGTTTTAAGTGAGGAAGATATATTATCTGATAATGCTAAAGAAAAAGTTATAAATAAGTTCTATAAGGAAATAGCAGAGGCTGGAGATACCGAAGTACTAAGGGATGGTATAAAAATAAAGTCTGGTACTAAGTTTCTTGTTATTGGAACTCCTTTGGCTCCTGATTGTTTTATAAATACTATTAAATTAGATTCTACATTTAAGGTATTTCATAAAAAAGTTTGCGATTTTGATATAGATAAATATTTTGATGAAAATAAGTATTGGCAGCATTATAGAAAACTTCTTCTTAACGATAAGATTGATAAAGAAGATAAAGATTTAATGCTTAAAGAATATTATTTAAAACATAAAAAAGATATGATTTTCACTACTATTTGGGAAAAATATCAATGTGACCAATTAGCACAGAAGTATTTTACTAAAAGAACAGCATTTATGCAGGAGCTTATGTGCGATTGTCAAAATATAGGTGAAAAATGGTTTAAATCTATTAGAATACAAACATCTAAAGAAATAGAAAGTCATACGTTTATTAAAACAATGTTAGCAATAGACCCTGCTAGTACAACGACTAGAAGTTCGGACTATTCATCTTTTACAGTTGGTAGTGAAGCTGATAATGATTTTATTTATATTAGAAAAGGTATAATAGAAAAATTAAGTTTTAATGATTATTGTGATAAAGCAATTGAATTATTAAAAAGATATAAGGATATTACCCATGTTTATATAGAGAAGAATACATACCAGGGTGCAGATGTTATAAAGATTAAAGAGTTAATAGAAAAGGATAATGAATTATTCAAAAGAAATATTGAGTTTATAAATGAAATGCAACGTAAAAATAAAGATGATAAGATATCCTCTATAGTTGATGATGTTAACTTTGGTAGGATTATTTTTAATGAAGAAGATAACGAATTCACACAGCAAATAAAAGATTTTAGTGGGCAACATTATTCTTTACATGATGATGCTCCGGATTGTACTGCTGAATGTGTTATTAAATTAAAGTCTATAGAAATACGCAATAAAAAACTAGTTACATCACCATTAAGTATATTATTCTAGGAGGTGATATATTTGGATGAAACAGTAAAGAAAATGTTGGATGAATTAGATAGTAAGAAAGACCATTACCAAAAATTATTAGATTATTACAATGGCAAACATAGATTTATAAATAATTTTGACTTTGGAGATAGTAACCAACCTCAAAATAGAATATCTATACCATACCCACGTAAGATTATAGATTTCTTGCATGGGTATTTTTTAGGTAAACAAACGATATACAGTTCAAAAATAGAAGAAGATTCTTTTCTAGCTGAATTAGACCATTGTTTTTTAGAATGGGAAGAGTTACATAATAGTAACCTGTATAAGAAAGCAAGTATATTTGGTAAGAGCTACGAATTAGCTTATGTAAATAGCGAAGGTGAGTTTAGGTGTACAAGTTTCAGTCCGCTGGAAATGACGGTGCTGACAGATGGAACTACTGAAGAAAATGTAGTTAAAGCTGTACGGAGATATAAACTTCAATATAGTGATATTGAATATATAGATATATATGATGAAGAATATATTACTTCGTACAAACTGGACAAAGGTGAGTTAAAAGAAATAGATAAAAAAATAAATATATTTGGGGTATGTCCTATAAGGATATTAAAAAACAATGACTCTGAACAGGGGTCTTTTGAGCAGGTTATACCACTGATTGATAAATATGACCTTATACACTCTCTTAATTTGAACGAAATTGAGTATTTTCGTAATGCTTATATGCTTTTAGAAGGAATGGATGGTACTGAAGATGAAGAAATTAGAAAAATGAAAACTAACAGGGTGCTTAAAATCCCAAAAGATACGAAAGCGGATTTTTTAGTTAAAAAAATTGATGGTCAGTTCTTAAAAGATGAACTTGAAAGAACCGAAAAGGAAATTATACAGCAATCTAATATAGCAATGTTAAGCACTACACCATTACAGTCTAATGTTTCAGGTAGTGCATTAAAGACAAAGCTAACTGAAACAGAAAATGTAGTTTCCTACACAGAAGCAATATTAGAGAATGTTATATACTGGAGATTAAAACTACTATGTAAATTTTATAAAATCAAACAAGGAAAAGATTACACCTATAAAAATATAATTATGACATTTACCAGAAATGTCCCTGCGAACTTGAAGGAAATAGCTGATATCATAGGGATATTAAGTGGACATGTTAGTAACCAAACCCTCATAGAGCAATTACCATTTGTAGTCAATCCAGTAATGGAAATGCAGAGATTAAACAAGGAAAGAGGAATAGAGCAAACTCCAGATGATGTTAAAAATCTTATAAACAATGCGTTGAGTGATAAAGATGAACAACAAGAAAATTAGTAAAGATATTTTAAAACAGTTTGTATATGTACTCAATATTGCAGAGGATAAACTAAATGAACTACTAAAAGGTTATGATAATACACAGGAAGAACTAGAAAAGCTAATTTATTATGCTTATAAGAATTATTCTATTGAAAATACAGATGAAGAATTAAATTTATATGAAATAAAAAAATATGATAGAATTGATAAGATTGATAAATCAGTAAGTAATATAACAAAAGAATTAAGTAATACAGAAGTCTTAGCAATAACTATGCTGCTTAAAAAAACTTACAATGAAAGCTTTAATAGAAATATCTATGTATTGGAGAATAATCTCAAAATTAATGCTGGAGTAGCATTTATGAAAATACCTAAGCAGGTAATTCAGAATGTTATAGAGTATCCTATAGAAGGCTTAACTTTTAGTGAAAGGATATGGGCTAATCAATTCAAGCTAAAAAACAATCTTAAATCTTGTATAGTTGATGGAATTGTTAAAGGTAAAAACATTAGAACATTATCTAAAGAATTACAAGAAAAAATGGATACAGGAAGAGATAATTGCAGTAGGTTGCTTAGAGATCAAGTTGCTAGGGTATGGGATGCAGGGCAACAGAAAGCTTGGGAAGAAACTGGAGTAGTAGAACAGGTAATCTGGATTTCTACATTAGATGGGAAAACTTCTGATACGTGTAGAAATTTAGATGGTGAAATATTCGATTTAGATGATGCTCCAGATTGTCCGGCACATGTAAATTGCAGGAGTTGTAAAGCTCCATACTTCAAAAGTATTATTAAAACTAGATTTGAGCAACAAAATAGGAAAATAATCCAATATGAAAATTACGAAGAATGGACTAAAGATAACACAACGTAGGTAATTTTATTGTATCTAAAGTTTATTAATAAGGGGATATGAGTATATGGCAACTTTAAAAAGTACAATAGTAAATTGTGATGAATGTAATAAGGATTTTAAATTAAAGCAAGGAAGAATAAGGACAGAAAATATTGCAGAAGGAATTGAAAGAACCTACTTTAAATGTCCATACTGTAAGAGTAAATATATTGTAATGTATCAAGATAAAGAAGTAAAAGAGAATTTAAAGGATATGGACAATATTAAAATAAGAGTACAAGAACTATTAAAAGAAAAGAAAGATGTAAAAATTTTAATAGAAAAATATGAAAAATTATATTATAGAAATTTAGAAATTTCTAATAAGTATAAAGAGATTTATGGGGCATAGAGATATGTCTTTTTTTATTTTACAAAATAATTATGAGGGATTTAATGAAATTACTATAGTTTAAAATAGGGATTTTTAAATAACTCAATTAGGAGGTATTTTAAGTGGAAAATTTAAATAATACTGAGGAAACTCTTGATAATCAACAGGAAACTCAAAATAATGAAAATAAATTTGATATAAATAAAATATTAGAAAATGAGCAATTTAAGACTTTTATACAATCTTATTCTGATAAGAGAGTAAGTGAAGCAATAAAAACAAATGAAAAGAAATGGCAGAATAAATTAGAAGATGAAAAGAAAAAAGCTAACATGACAGCAGAGGAATTACAAACAGAGAAGGAAAGAGAATTAGTTGAAAGAGAAAGAAAAATACAAGAATATGAGTTAAAGCTAAATAAAATTGATTACTTTAAAGAGAAAGGATATTCCTTAGATTTAGCTGAGTATGTTACAGGGAGTTCTATAGAAGAGCTGGGAGGAAATGCAGATAAGCTAAATGAAGTAATTAATAAGCTTGTAGAATCTAAAGTGCAAGAAAGAATAAAATCTAATTCTTACACTCCATCACAGAACAAGGAAAATACAAATAATAACAAAAGTGATTTTATAAATGTAATTAAAGAAAATCAAGTTAAGAGATAAATTAAAATAAAATTAATAAAAGGATGGTAAATAAATATGGGAGATACAACATTTTTAAAGGATAATTTACAAGGATTTGTTCCTACCGAACAGGCACAAGGAATTATGAAAGATGTGGCAAGAGGAAGTTCAATTTTAAGACTTTCCAAAGTTGAGCCAATGACAAGTGAAAAGAAAAAATTCTCTATAATGACAGAAGGTGCAGGAGCTTACTGGGTAGGAGAAACTGAAAGAATTAAAACTTCTAAAGCAGAATGGATATTTCCAGAAATGGAAGCTAAAAAATTAGCAGTTATAATTCCAGTTACAAAAGAAAAATTAAGTGATACAACTATAAATGTGTTTGAAGAATTAAGACCAACCATTGCAGAAGCTTTTTATAAAGCAATAGATGCAGCATGTTTATTTGGTATTAGTTCTCCATTTAAGAAAAATATTTTTGAAGTTGCTAATACAGCAGGAAATAAAATAGTATTAGGTACTAATAAATCTTTAGATTTAGATGTTTCTGATACTATGGCTTTAGTTGAAGATGAAGGTGAAGATATAAACGGATTCGTAGCACATTATGGGCTTAAAAATTCTTTAAGAAAATTAAGAGATGCTAATGGAAATGCACTATTTGTTCCAGGAGTAAACCAAAATGAATTATATTCTAATCCTATAGAATTTAGCAGGAATGGTGCTTTTGATAAAACTAAGGCTGAATTAATAGCAGGTAATTTTAATTATTCTCTAGTTGGTATTAGAGAAGGTATTCAATATGAAATATTAAAAGAAGCTACTTTGCATACTGTAACAATGGCAGATGGTAAGCCATTATCTTTAGCGGAGAATGATATGGTGGCAATTAAGGCAACTATGAGATTAGGGTTCTTACCTATAAAAGATGAAGCATTTTCTTTATTAATTCCAAAAGCAGGGGAATAATGATATTTAACATTTAGAGGGCAATCTAAGCCCTTTTTTTATATAAGAAGGTGATTTATTTGAAGGAATATACAGATGGGAAAAGACAAATATATGCTACAGATAAGGCATATAAAGTAATTTATAAAGGACAAGGTTTTAAAGAAGTTAAGAAAAAACTAGAAAAAGAGGTGGTAGAAAATGCTGACGATACAGAAAGTAACGACTCTACTACAATTAGAAGAGGAAGAAAATCTAAATAATTATATAGAAGCGGTAATCCCTTGTATAGAACAGTTTGTAAGGGATTATATACACCTAAAAAAAGACGAAGAAATACCTATAGGTTTAGAGTTAACAATGTGCAAGATGATTGAATATAACTTAACAGATGCAGGTATTAAAAGAAGAAAAATTAAAGATGTGGATATAGAATTTAATACAGACTATCCAGATAGCATTTATAAATCCTTAAATAAATATATAAGATTGCAGGTGGTTTAAATAAATAGAGCTAAAGTAGCAAGGGAAATTTATAATAGTTTTAAGAATCATATGCAAGAAATAGAAATATTCAGAAATGGATTAAATGAATATAACGAAAAAATAAATGATTTATATGTTAGTACAATAGAAGGATACTATTCTTTAGGTAAAAATTTAATTAGTATAAATTATACTGATGCAGGAGCAATAAACAAAAATTACAATGAAATGCTAAGTGTAATGATTACAGAAGATAGCAAAAAAGTTAAAAAAGATGATTATTTTTCTTTAGACGATATAAAATATAGAATAATTAATATACAAAATGTTGAAGGTGTATATATGGATTTAACTCTGGAAAGGGTGTGATTTTATGGATTTTAATTTTGAGAATGTAGTGGAAGGATTAGCAAAATTAGAGATAGATACTAAATATAAATTAGATAAACATGCAGAAAAAGGCGGAGCTAAGATGGAAACTTATGCAAAGTTAAACGCATCTTGGCAAAATGATACAGGACAGGCTAGGAGGACATTAAAAGGCGGTAAGGAATGGAGTGGAAGCGATAAAGTGAACATTTATATAAGTGGTAATGTGGAATATAGTCCATATTTAGAATATAAGAATGATGGAAGATATGCTATTTTAAAGCCTACTGTAGATGCTCTATCTAAAGAAATATTAGAAGGGTTTAAGATAGGGTAATGGCTACTTTAAAATATAAAAATAATGGATTAACAAATAATGTAGAGCCACAAACACATTATCAAGAAATCTATTTACATCTTAAAAATAAAGGGTTTGATGTATATGCTCCAGAACAAAAGCGTGATAAATGTATTAATCCTTACGTGGTTATTAAAGAAAATGGACAATTCGCAATGAATAGTAATGTTAATGGATATAATTTAATTCAGATATTTTGTTATTATCCAAAAGACCAATATAGCCAATTAGAATTCTATGTAGAGAATATAAAAACTGAATTAAGTAGTATAGATTTTTTAAGGAGAACAGGAAATCAAAGTCCTGTTATTTTTATGTCAGAAGTACAGGCATATATGCAAAGCATAGAATATCAAGTGTTTATTAAAATAAAATGAGGTGATTAAGTATGTCAGATGAAAAAACATTGGTAAATGTAGTTAAGGTAAATTTTATTGATGAAATTACAAATGTAAAGCATGAAGTTGAAACGAGTGATGAAATAGACATTGAGCCTATAAAAAGCGAAGGAAAAAGAGATATTTTACGTGTTAAAAATACCATTTATGGTATAAATGAAACTGAAGATATCGTTATAGGCTATAAATTAAAAATGAAAGATAACTTGTTTAATTTAAAAACAATGGCATTAATAGATGGTGGCACTATTGTTAATGGCAAATATGAAGGTACTGAAGCAGGTAAAACGGTAAAAAGGCATCCATTTACTATAGAAATATTCACAGAAGAAAAAGACTATAGTAGAACAATAGGATATGCTAAATTTACTTATAAACATTGTAAAGGAAAACCATCTAAGTATAAAATAAAGGATGGAGAATTCATGATTCCGGAGTATGAGGCAGAGTCTATACCTTTCCGAGGAGAAAAACCAGTAGAAATAGAATTCGTTAATACTATAGATGAAACAACCCCAGAAGAGCCGGGAGGTGTTCCAATAGAAGATATAGGAGTCCCAGGGGGGAAAATAGAGGATAACAATACAGATGTAGGAGTATCTATAACAAATAGAGTAGTATGGAATTTTAAAGATGCAATAAATCAAGATGATGTTACTAAGGAAAACTTTACTATAAAAAGAAAGTCTGATAATTCTGTAGTTCAAGGGAATGTAACAATAGATACTACTAAGAAAATAGTAACATTTGTGCCAAATTCTTTAACAGTGGATACTACATATGTTGCTATAGCTAAAGCGGTAAATAAATTAGATGGTAGTGGAAAAACTACTGCATTAAGTACAGAATTTAAAACTATAAAAATAAAATAATTGGGGGAATATAAGTGGATAATTTTAAAATAACTACAATAGAAGAATTAAAACAAATGGCAGAATATGATGTGATAGAATTACCAAAGTTTAAAGTTGGGATACCTTTTAATGTAAAAGTTAAGAGAGTATCTCTTTTAAATTTAGTTAGAAAAGGTATTATTCCTAATAAATTATTAAGTGCTGCTGAAGAATTATTTTATGGTAAGCAAAGCTCTAAAGGTAATGTAGATTTGGCACAACTAACTAATGTTATGTTTATAATGGCGGGAAATGCCTTAGTTGAACCTTCTATAAAAGATTTAGAAAGCGTAGGATTGGAATTAACAGATGAACAAATAGTGGCTTTATTTAATTATACACAACATGGGGTACAAGAATTAGAATCCTTTCGTAAAGAGTCAGAGGATACTGAGCATAATAACAATGGCTAAACAGTATAAGCAAAGACCGAGCGAAATAATAGGATTAAAAAATGATTATGAAGCGTTTTGTTTTGATGAAGCTTGCACTTATATACTTAGTAATATGCAAAATGAAGATAGTCCTAGACCGAAATTTATAGATGATAAACAAACAAATAAAAATAATAACAATGATGTAATAGAGTGGTTAAATGCTAATAACAAAAATTAGTGTTTAATCATTTTTTATTCCCTAAAATGGGGAGGTGATAGCATATGTCAATCGCAGTAGGAACCGCAGTAGCATATTTGACACTGGATAGAAGTGGCTTTAAAAATGGGTTAAAAAGTGCAGGACAAGATTTAAAGGCATTTGCAACTGGTACAGGTGGAGCAGAAGAAAGGGTAAATAGTTTAGGAAATGCACTAACATCTACAGGAAAAGCTATGGCTAAACCATCCATTGCAGCAGGTGGATTTTTAACTATGGCAACTAATACTGCTATGGGTTTCGAAGAACAGATGTCCAAGGTTCAAGCTATTTCCAATGCTAATGGAGAAGATATGGCTAAACTAAGTGATTTATCTAGGAAAATGGGGGCTGCAACTAAATTTAGTGCGAAAGAAGCAGGACAAGGTTTAGAATACATGGCTATGGCAGGATGGGATGCTGAACAAATGATGGATGGATTGCCTGGAGTTTTAGACCTTGCAGCTGCTAGTGGAGAGGAGCTAGGTTTAACTTCGGATATCGTAACGGATGCACTAACTGCGTTTAATATGACTGCCAAAGATGCAGCCTATTTTGCTGATTTATTGGCAAGTGCAAGTAGTAGTTCTAATACTAATGTAGGAATACTTGGAGAAAGTTTTAAATATGTTGCTCCAGTAGCTGGTGCTCTTGGCATTTCTGCTAAAGATACAAGTTTTGCATTAGGACTTATGGCTAATGCAGGAATTAAGGGGAGTGCTGCTGGTACTGCATTGAGAAGCTCTTTAACAAACCTAGCTAACCCTTCAAAGAACATGAGAGAGGAAATGGAAAAACTAGGTATAAGCCTTACAGATTCAAATGGAAATGTAAAAGAGGGAAAAGTTTTATTTGATGAACTTAGGCAGAAATTTAGTAAATTAACTGATGCTGAAAAAGCACAATCAGCAGCTGTAATATTTGGTAAAGAAGCTATGAGCGGAATGCTAGCTGTTATAAATGCTTCTGATGCTGATTATAATAAGCTTTATGATAATTTAAATAAAAGTGAAGGTGCAGCTAAAAAGATGGCTGATACTATGCAAGACAATTTAAAAGGGCAGTTAACAACACTAAAAAGTGCATTTGAAGAATTACAAATATCTTTAGCAGAATCTGTATTACCAATTTTAAACAAGATAGTTAAGTTTGTAACTAATTTAGTAAATGCATTTAATAGTTTACCACAGCCAGTTAAGAGTGCTATAGGAATAATAATAGGTAGTATTGCATTACTAAGTCCAGTGTTTTTAGTTTTAGGTAAGTTAGTAAAAAGCGTAGGAAGTGTAATAGGTATATTTAAAAAGTTATCTGGGGCAGCTAGTGTATTTAAAATGTTACCTGCTCTAATTACTCCACACACTTTAATAGTTGGTGCAGCTATATTAGGAATAGGAACTGTAGTTTATCAAGTTATAAAACATTGGGATAGTATTGTAGATGCAGCTAAAGATTTTGGTAAAGCTATAGAAAATATTTTTAAAAAAATAGGAAATGTAATAGGCACAATTGTAAAAGGCTGGAAAATAATGATAGGAGGCTTTGTAGACTGGATTAAAAATATAGGTAAAAGTATAGTAGATGGATTATTAGGTGGAATAGGTAAAATAAAAGATAAAGTTGTTAATGCAGGTAAGAACATAGGAAATGGAATTAAAAATGGATTTAAGGCGGTATTAGGTATAAATTCACCTTCAAAGGTATTTGCAGGATATGGAGCAAATATAGGTGAAGGACTAATACAAGGTATAGATAAACAAGAAGATGATATAGATAACAAAATAAAAGGATTAGGTGATGTAAAACCAGAATTTGCAGAACTTAATAATTTAGCTTTAAGTGGAGCTTATGGCGGTAGTTATGGATTAAGTAATATAAGCAATAGCAGCAACAAACAATTAAATTTCAATCCTAACATAACTATGCATGTAAGCATAGCCGATACAGGAGCAAAAGGAACAGAACAATTAACACAAGAATTAAAGGCTATGAATGAAGTAGCAATAAAAAATAGTATGGTAGATTTATTTATGCAAGATGCAATAAGAAATTAGGGGGTGGCTTAATTGGAATTTAATCTACAGCTTAAATATGATGATGGTATTAATACAGGGGCTATAATAACCAATTATAAGCCACCTGTCCCTGCTCAAACAAGAAAGGGAAATAAAAGTTTAACAGGGTATACAGTATTTCAATTACCAGTAAAAAGTGATACATTAATTAAATTTAGTGTAGCTTTTGAAACACATACATTAGAACAAATTAAAAGATTTAAAGAGTTTAGAAATAAGTATACAGAGAGATTTATATTTATAGATGAATTTGGTACAGAGTACAGAGGATATTTTCAAGGTAATTTTGATATAGACACCCCTATTGAGGGAGATATTTATTATATGTCCATAGAAATGTTATGCCCATGCCCTATAACTGGTTGGGAGAAAGGGTTGGATAATGGATTATAGAGTAGAAATATACAAGAAAAATACAGGTGAAAAAACGGAATTTAAAAGAACTGTGCTATCTTTATCTATAGATAGAAGGTTAAATATGCAAACTGCAACCGCCAATGTGATTATAGATAATGGTAATAATGTAGATTTATTTAATTTTGCAAGTGGTGAAGGCATTATAGATAATTATAATACAGTAAAAATTTACATAGATAATAAAATACAATTCACAGGAATAATTAAAAATTATAATGTTAACGAAGATAACAGAACCATTGAAATATCTTGCAGTGATATAAATACAAAGGTTCTTAAAGCTATTGATGATGGAAACCCTTATGTAACTTACAACAGCATAAAATCAACTGATATGATAAAAGATTTGGTGCATAGAGCAGGAATAGGAAGCGTTGTAATAGATATAGATACAACTAAGGATTATATAATTAAAAATTTAAAAATACAGTATGATACACAAATTTCGGATGTAATAGATGAAGCATTAGCAACTTTAGAAGCTAGAGCAAGAATATTAAAAGATGGAACTTTTAAAGTAGAAAAATTGTATCCGCATTACAAAGCAAGTGATGTAGAAAATAATATAAATTACAATTGGTATTATGAGGACTTTATAAAAATTAGTAGTGCAAGTGGTAAGAGAAATACAGAAACTTTATATAATAGGGTGTTAGTAAGGTACAACGAAAAAACTTACAATGTATTTGAAGAGCCACGAATGATTGAATATTTAGGTGGAGAAAAGAGATTTAAAGAAGTGGATAGTCCTTTAAGTGATACCTTAGATAAACGACAAATAGTTGCTAATAGATTTTTCTTAGATAATTGGAGGGAGAATACTAATTTAGATGTAGTAGGGACTAAGGGAAACCCAAACTTAGATTTAGGACAAATAGTGAGATTGAAATTAGATAATATTCTAGGACATTATATGATAACAGGCATAAAAACAGAATTAACAGCAGATGGTAATTATATAGACCAAATTTCGTTTGATGGCATGAGAGAAAGTAAAAATATAGCAAAGTTAAGTGATGGAAATTATACCTTGAAAGAAGGTGAATAATATGCGACAGAATGATTTTAGAAAGCCAGTCGTATATATTTTAGACCAAGAACTTAGAAAAAGAGATTTAAGAAATAAAATAAGACTTGATGGAGAAAAAGAAGAATATAAGGGTGACTTGCCACAATATCCCTGTAGGCTTGTGAGGGATGAAAGTAAAAAGGTAATTAAATGTATATATGCAGAAAATACAGGACTACAATGGGAAGAAGAGCTTATAAGAAATATAGAAGGTAAAGTATATAGAATAAAAACCACTTATCCAGATGGTAACTTTAAAACAATAGAGCTGTTTAAAAATATAGATGGTAAGGTAGAAACAATAAAATATGTATAAAGGCAGGTGTTAAATATGAGCTTACCTAGTTATGTAATTAACTTTGATGAATTAAGCAATTTAATAAAAGACTACTTGCAAAACGGTATAAATGTAGATGTAGGGAATGTAATAGTCAACACAGAAGATATTGAAAGATTGTTGAAGGATATAGGAAATAAAATACAAGGTGTTGGCTATGATGATTTAATTGAAGCACTCAATGCTCTAGGTGTTAAAATTGATGGATTAAGCGGTAATTTAGGCATAAGTGGAACTCAAAAAATCTATGGTGAAATGCTACAGATACCAGCAATTAAAGGACACCATATAATAGAATTTATAGTGCCTAAAAAGGGCAGAATTACAGGAATAACTTATTCTCAATCTAGTTGGGGATTTGAAGACTCATGGAATTTAGTTGTAAGAGAAGAAGAATTGTTTAATAACATTACGACTAAAGAGTATGGAGAGCATAAACATTTTAATGTATTCTATCCAGTTACAAGTGGAGATAAAATAAAGTTTATATTTAATAACGAGAGTAGCTCTTCAAAAGTTTTATGGGTGGATTTTAATATATTGGAGGATTAACTATGAGCTTACCTAAATATATTATAAATTTTAATGAATTAACAGATGATTTAAAGGGAAAAACACTTGAATTAATAGATGATGAATTAAAAGATAAGTGTCTGCAACTTAGCACACACAATATTGAAGGACTTCTTGAAGATTTAAAAGAGTCACTACCTAATGCAAAGTATGAAGGGCTAAAAAATAAGATAGACAAATTAATTCAATATACGTATGAAGGAACACAAAAAATAAAGAGTAAATTATTAGATATACCTGCAATAAAAAATAATTATAATGTAGATTTTATATTTGATAAAGATGTGTTTTTAACAGGAATACATTTTAACCAAACTGGGTGGAAAAAAGAAGATAGATGGAACTTAGTAGTAAATAAAAATAAAATAATAGATGAAAGCACCATTAAAGAAATAGGTGAGCATAAATACTTTAACACTTACCATAAAGTAAATGCTAATACACCTATTTCTTTTATTTTGCACAACAATAGCGGCAATAGTAGACAGGTAATGATAGATTTGGAGTATATAGAAGGAAAGGATTCTACCATAATAGTAGAGCAGGAAGTGACAACAATAGAAGATATTCCTAACGATTGGGATATAGCAGTAGTTATGCAATGGGAAGAAACAAAAGCTGATTTAGATTTACATGGAGTTATGGGAAACACACATGTTTATTATGGTAATAGACAGGAAAATAGTTTATTCCTAAATTTCGATTATAGAGAGCATATAACGAACAATAACCCAGAGATATTAAGTGTTAAGAACAAAAATAAAAAGTTAGATGTCTATATCAATAACTTTAATGAGGTAGAGTTAAAAGAAACAGTAAATATAAAGATTTATAACAAAAGAAAACATAGCAATAAATTACTTAAAGAATTCGCAATTAAAATAGGTAGAGATAAAAAAATAGCTTATGGAGTATGTGAAATAGACTTAAAAACACTAGGAATAAGAGAAATTAAAGATAAAGATATTAAATTATTGGGAGGTAGATAAAATGGCAAGCAAAGATAATTTTTACTATATAGAAGGTAGTTGTCAAGTGAAAAATTTAGTTAAGACATTAGTAAAAGAAATAACGCAAGATGCTGGAATTTATAAATGGGATTTAGTTTATCCTAAAACTTTAGATGAAATTGGAAGTACAGCAGAAGAAAAAGAAATAAACTTAATTACAGATGATAGTACAACTGATAAAATAGAAACTAAATTTATAGTTGGAAGTAACAATGATACTTGTATAATAAGTACAACAACAACATATGGGAAAAAGTTTTATGTAAAAATAGATAGAGAAAAAGCAGATTTAACTAAAGAAGAAAAACAGGCTTTAGTTAATTTTAAATCTTTACACAGATATTCTATAGGTAATGGCAGCTATGGAACAAGAACGGATGCACAAGTATTAGAAGTTATGGCAGGAGTGAGTGAAAAATGGACTGGAACTGGAGATTATAACACTTATGTTAGTGCAATGACAAAAACTAACTCTATAAATAATATAAGGCTACAAATATCTGATAAATTAAATAAAGATGGTACTGATTTAAATATAACAAAAGATGTGCAAGGAAAATATAATTATAGGTTAGCTTGGTATAGAAAGTTACAACCAGAAATAAAGGATTGGTTACCAGTTCAATATTGGATTAATATTACTAAAGATAGTATAAATTTAGTATTGCGTGGAGATCCCTCAGCCGATATGCACCCATATGAAAACTATCTAACATCTTATGCTTACATTGGAGCACTAAAACCAATAGAAGATAGTGCTACAACTGATGACCAATATAATTTTGGAATAACTACATCTAGTGATATAGAACCTAATTATGCTAAGGCTTATGGGGAAAGAACAGCAACAGGAGTGACAGATGTATGTATGTTAGCAAACAAAATAGGTATGCCTTATCAACCACATTATCCTGCTTTTTACGCTACCAATCCATTTATGGATAAGTGCAATGTAGAAGGTAGTAGGTGGAATCATAAGAAGCACCAATTCAGCGATATTACTTTAGTGCATCCAGTAGATATGGAAAGAGGGAAAATGATTAATGTGCTTGCTGGAGATGCTTCATCCATATATGATATGGATAAATTAGCATATAAGAAAGATACAGAGGAAGAAGAATATTATAAGAAATTTAAAATAACAGCACCATTTAATTTCCTTAATAATAGTACAAATATAAATTATTGTATAGCTATTAGATGTTATAAGACAACAGAATAGAGGTGTTATAGATGCCCTTGCATACAATTCCCTTGTGTAGTTTTAAATATGCAAGGGATACTTATTCTAGTGCTAATTTTAAATACGATACCACATGTAAAATAGAAAAAGAAGAAACTAAATTGTTTTATAAAAGTAAATTAGTTGATATAGATAAAATCAAGGAAAATAAACTCTTATATATAAATTTAGAAGATGTTTTAAATAAAGAAGATAAAAGGTATCTATATAAAGAAAATTCCATTATAAATAAGAAAAAAGATATATCTTTAGAAGATACACATATTATAAAATTTAATAAAAATAAATATATAACACTAAAGAAAACGGAAGATATCAATGTAAATATAGAAATAGATATGAAATTTGAAGATACAAAAGGTATTAATATAAATATAGAAACTGATAAGAATTTATTAGAGATTAGATATATTAAATTAAATAAAAGTAGTAAGAGTGTATATTTATCTATAGATAGAGAAAATTTACAATTATATAAATTTGAAAGCATATATACAGATAAAATAGCAGAAAAAGAAATATCTAAAGACCAATTTATACAAAATTTAGAACTACGGAAAAGCATAAATATAGAAAAGCATAGAAGTAATTATTTAAATAGGATTTATTCTAAGGAAATTGATATAGATAAATTAAGATTCATTGAAAAGTATGGAGTTAAAAATATAGATAAAGATAGATATAGCTTTATAGATAGAGTTAATTTAAATGAAATAGATACTATAAATAATAAATCAATGGTGAATAGAGATGTAATAACGGATATAACAAGGAATATGGATACAAGTAATTTAAGTAGAGTAAATATTAAAGAAGTAGGTAAAATCTATAGAACTATACTAATGTATAAAATTCTGCTTAAAGATATGGATAAATATAAATATAAGGATAGCTTAAACAGGATTTTAATTAAAAACATACGTAAGGATATGCAGAGAAAATACCTCTATAGAGAAGAATTGAAGGCTATGGACAAAAAATATGAAAAATATTTAGATAGAGATGCTCTAACTTATATATTCAATAATCATGAAAAATATTTAAATTACTTACCTTTAGTAAATATATATAAGCAGATGGATAAAGATTTATTAAACATAAGTATATGGGATATATATAAAGAACATGATAAATATTTAAATGGTAGTCTTGTAAAAAATATCTATAAATCTAATAAAAACAAATTTATAGAGGTAACTAAAAGATGGTGGTGGTTAAGACCTACTGCTCCAACAGATAAACTGATTATTCCTAGTAAAGATTATGAAAGAATGAAAGAACTATTATTAAATCCTAGCTATGAATATCTGAGATTTAATAATCACCCTATAGAATGGGGTACAGGTTGGGGAATAGATTATAATATACCATCTATAGCAGTATCAATTGAAATTATGGTTGATTTAGTAAATATATTAATAATGATATGGCACAAGAATACACAAGCATGGCTAAATTGTAGTGGTAAAGAAGCTATACAGTTTATTATGGAATTGTTTTACGATTGGTATACTATGGCTACATCAAAACCTAATGCGGATTATTACAGAGTCTACAAATGGATTAGGTGGGAAGCTGAAAAGGTATATTTCTTAGATACAGAAAATGGACTACAGGCTATAGGAATACTTATAGCAAATTTAATAGATTATCTAAAACAACATAATTTTGATTTAGTACCTATTTGGAAGAATGTTAAAGCTATGGATATAGAAAGAAATTTCAATAGAGTACCTAAAAATGGCGACTTAATGAAAGATTTAGATAAGATAAAAGGCAACAGACACTATATGATTGAAACACAAAACTTTGAGAAAAAGAATATTTTAGGGAGGTAATATACATGATAGAAAGCTTAATAGAGTTTAAAAAGCCTAGACAAAAGATGTGGGGAATATTAAAAGGTAAAACTTTAATTGAGTTACCTTATGGACATGAAACAGACGGAGAAGGTGAGGAATTAAAATCTTATGCAACAAATTGCTATGAGGACGCATTAGAGCAAGCACATACCTTATTAGCACAAGGAACAGGGACTAAGAATATACAAGTAGTGGAATTTGTACCATATGATTATATTATGCAGCCTAGAGTTTAGGAGTTGATAATATGAAGCTTATAAAAGTTAAAGATGGATTACTGGAAGCTGAGAATTTTTTCTTAGCTTCTTCTTTTTCTGATTTTGCTGGAAGTGCAAATACAACAAGAGATATAAAAACAGGTAAATTAAAATTAACTTCTAATAATAAAATTGAAAGAAAATTTGATTATAGTGAATTTGTAATTGAGCTTGAAAAAGAAAACTTTAAATCTATGAATGATTATGATTACTCAATGCTCTATTTAGGAAATAGTGATTATACATTTGGGATAAAAGACAAAGAATTAAATGACCAAAATAAGTATTGGAAAATATTAAAAACAGATAATTATATACAAGCTTATATTAGTAAAGAAGGTAAGGAATACACCAATATAGGTGGTATGGAATTTTCTGAACCCATTACAAAACAAGGTTTTATGAAATACTCCAATGAAAATTTTATATTAAACAATTATAAAGTGTATGCTAATCCTTATGTTACTATACAGAACTTCCTTGAAAATACTATATGTGAATTATATGATTTAGAAGGAAATCTATTAAAGACTAGAGTATTTGGTGAAAACTTAGACTGTAAAGTATTTTTAGAGGGTAACATGGAAGGGTATTTTACATTTAAAGACCAAGAAGGGAATGAAATTTATACATCAACACATCTACATCTACAATACGGTGATATTTATGTATTTAGTCCATATAATTTTGAAATTATATACCATGGAAATGTTATAACTAATGTAAATCCAGCACTATTACAGGACTTAGAGGAAATGATTACTATTAAAAATATAGGAAATAAAGACTATAAAGAAATTAAAATAGGTACAGAAACATCTAGTAATGATTTAATACAACTTAGTTTTGATGGAGAACATTACTTTGATAACTTAACTATAGATAGCATAAAGCAAGGTGAGAGTATAGATATAATTATAAAAATAATTAAAAATGTAGAAAATAATAACTTTAATGTTAGGGATTTTCAGTTAATTATAAATGAATAGGAGGTGTTTATGTGAGTGAGTTTTTTAATGTTGTTTTAGATAAAGATGTGGTACTTGATGACAGTATAATATCTAATAAATTAGGTTGGACAAGTGAAAAAATATACAAAGAAATAATCAATAAAAGAATAACTAAGTTTGAAGAACTTGAAGATGTAGATGTAGTAAGCAAGCAGGATAAGCAGTTAGTAGCTTACAGTGAAGATACAGGAAAATTTACAACAATAGATAGTTCTGAGGCGGGAGAAATAACAGGAGTAGGTTTAAAGCAAATATCCAAAATGGGTATAGTAGGTAGTCCAACAGAACCGCGAATAATAAATATTTCTATAAACACTATAGATTTTAAAGTGCCTAGGGTAAATGTGTTAAGAATGGACGATGGTGATAAAGGTATTATAGTTACTAAGAATAGTTTTACAAATGGCGAAAATAATGATTTTGAAGCGGATAAATATATTCAATTTGATGGAAAAGCATATCTAAAAACAGAATACTATGAAAAGTGTGATTTGCTACAGGATACAAGCGAAGGAACAGAATATATGATAGAAATAGATTTTGATGAATTTAAATCAATAGAAGGTTTACAATTTATGGAGGATGGTGTTATGCGAAAGCTTAAAATTAAAGCAATTCCACATGATAGACTGCTTATTCCAAAGGGTGACATGAACCTGTCTAATGTAAGAAATATAGATTATTTTAAGATAAATGGTAAGGGGATAAATATAAGGATTGTTTGTAGTGCAGACGGAGGAAAAACGTGGAAAACCTTTAAATCAGAAAAGTGGGTAAATATAAATTTAGAATTAGAAAATGTAAGAGAAAAAGGTATGACTATTGATTTATTCAATAGTATTAACGGTGTGTTTTGGAATGAGCTAGTTACAACAAAGAGAATAAGATTTGCTTATTTATTTTGTATAGATACTATTGATGATGTAGAAGAGCTAGATGAATTATTATTACAGTATGATAGCGAAGGTAAGTGGTTACAAGCTAAGGAGGATACATTTGATGTAGTATATGCTAGTAATACATTGTTGCAGGTATTTGTAAAATTTAGTGGAGATATAAAAATTAATTATTAAATAATAGAGGTAAAAAGCATGGCGAACTATAAAAGTATAATACCGAAAATGACAGGATACACAGATAAGGAAACTGGTATTACAGTAAGTGGAAGTGGTAAAGACTCCCCAACATATCCTGTATGGGGAGCTTTTGATGGCAAAGAAAGTAGTAATTATACAGCAAGTTATTCGGTGAATGATGATAAGTGGATTAAAATAGATTTTAGGAAAAAATACATGATAAGAAAATATGAAATTTTTTCCCCATGGGGTGCGGGAAACTATGAACCTAATGATTTTAACCTTGAAGGTAGTAATGATGATGCAAAATGGGATGTGTTACATGAAGTAAGAAATAATACTCTAAAAGAAGCATGGCTACGTTATGAAATAGAAAATAGAAAATCATATCGATTTTATAGATTAAACGTACTTAAGACACGAGATAAAAGTCGACTTTCTATTGGAGAAATAAAGTTATATATCGACTTAGATATTCCACAAATTAAAACATTATTTTTACTACAAGATAACGAAGGAAAGCATTATACAGTAAAAAGTGAATTTTATGATAAAGATAATGAAAAATTTATTCCTATAGAAGAGATTGGAAATAAAATACTATTAACTAAAGAAGATTACCATAAATATGGTTTTGATGATGTAGAATTAATTACCAAAGATATGACCATTGATGAGGATATTTTCAAACCTATTGATAAACTAAAAGGTAAGTTTAAATTGAGAATATGGGAAGATAAGCAGATTTAAAATTAAAATATTATAAAGGTGAATTGAAAGGATCATAAATAGGTCTTTTTTTTATTACTTATTTTTAAGAGAGGTGCAATATGGAAAAAGAAAATTTAATAAAAACAATAGTGGCAAGCATAGGAACAGGACTTACATGGCTATTTGGAACATGGGATACTGCAATAGGTATCCTTATTTTATTTATGGTTTTAGACTACATTACAGGATTATTAAGAGGGTATATAAATAAAGAGTTATCTAGCAATATAGGTCTTAAAGGGATAGCAAGAAAGGCAGTAATATTTGTAGTGCTAATTGTGGCAGTAAGCCTTGATAGACTTATAAATACAGAAACATGGGTATTTAGAACCCTTGTTTGTTATTTCTATATTGCCAACGAAGGGATTAGTTTACTAGAGAATTGTGCAACTCTAGGTTTACCAATACCAGAAAAGATAAAGGAAGCATTATTGCAACTTAAAGAAGGCAATAAAAAAGAAATTAAGAGGGAGGATTAGGAAAATGAAAATAGGTATAGATTATGGACATACTTTAAAGGGTTATGATACTGGAGCAATAGGTAATGGATTTAAAGAACAGGACATTACAAGAGAAGTAGGGAAAATAGTTACTTCTAAATTAAGAGCTTTAGGACATACAGTTATAGAATGTGCAATAGATAGTGCAAATAGTGTAAATGAAAGTTTATCCTATAGAGTAAATAAGGCTAATTCTAGTAATATAGATTTATTTATATCCATACATGTAAATGCAGGAGGAGGACAAGGAACAGAAATATATACCCATAACAATGACACTTTTACAGAAGCACAGGAAATTTTAAAGAATATAACAGCTTTAGGCTTTAATAAAAGAGGGGTTAAAGATGGTAGTAATTTATATGTAATAAGAAATACAAAAGCTAAAGCAATGTTAATAGAATTATTCTTTATAGATAGTGCAGATGTAGAGATATATATAAAAGTAGGTGTAGAAAGAATAGCTAGTGCAATTGTAGAAGGGATTGTAGATAAGTCTATACCTAATAATAGTAATTGGTATTCTTTAGATGGGAAGTACGGAATAGTAACTGCAAAAGATGGTCTAAATGTACGAGAAAGTAAATCCACTAATAGTAAGATATTAGACACTTTAAGTTATGGAAAGAAAGTAAAGCTCTATAGAAAAGAGGATAATTGGGTACATATTTATTATGGGGCACATGGTGGTTATATGTATGCTGATTATATAGACATATTGTAGGAAAGAAGGTAGTTCTTAGCTTATGTTAGGAACTACCTTCTTTTCAGTTTCATTTCTTATTTATATTTATTTAGATTTAATTTTTTCCCAGTACTCAAAAACATTTCTAACTTGCAAAGGTTTTTGAATTACTTTTTTTGCACTTAAGGAATCGGTATCACTTGCAGAAAAATATACAACATTTCGTATATTAGGATTTTCGTTAATCATTTTGAAAATATGACTATCATTATTTGGCGACATACCTATTATGTGTAATTCACCATTAATTGATTTAAATTGCTCTATCGGATACTCGGTATGTCTTAATTCAGGGTACTCTAATTTAGCAACAATGGATTTCGCAATAGAAATTTCATTTTCATTTGTTGAGTTTTTTAATTGCATGAATTTCTGATGAACTTCAGCATCTAAAGGATTTTGTATTCTTGCCACTATAGAATCCATTGCCATATTACCATTAGAATAGACTTTAATATCATTCATTTTGCAATCTCCAGAGAACCCCATTATAGCATTACAATAAATATGCTTCATGCTTGGAATAATCTTTGGGGGATTATCGTTTTGTTGAGATAAATACCCAAGTAGTGTTTCTGGTATATATGTATCATCTAAAGTTTCAAAGTCACCATGAAGATGATATACACATTTTTCAGTTAATTTATCGAGATTTGTATCGTAATTTACGGTGAAAATATCTTTGTATAAGCTTAATTCTTTAGCGTAACATCCCATTTTTGAGTATAATGTTTCAATTTTACCGTTATTATATATTGTGTCAAGGAAAATCCATTTTAATCCATCAAAAAGTAAATTTATAGGAATAGCATCCTCACGAAATCTATTATTAAATAGTTTCATAGCAAAAAAATAATCCTCCATACCAACATCCAATACGTCCAGTGGTTTATTATTATACCTTTTTGACATTTCAATTAGTGTTTGTATTTCATCTTCATTTTCAGTCCATCTAATAGCATAAGTCCCTTTCATCATCTTTTTAAATTCATTATTTAAACCAGTCAATACACTTAGCAACTCATAAGAATCAACAGAGCCCTCAAATACATCTTTGTATCTCTCAGCTTCTAAATTTTGAATTAGACGTTCAATAATTTTGAAATTTTTATAATCATCATTTTCGCTAAAAGCAATATTTATTCCGTTACCAATTAAAACATTACGTTCTATCATAAATAACACCTCCCTAATTTATAAGCAAATTAAACCTTATAATATAAAAAATGTTCCTTAAATGACTAAATATTCTAAATTATTATAACATATTAATTATAAGATTGAATGAAATAGTTTTTATATACTTTGGAAATAAAGCTATCTTTTTTATTTTATTTGTCGAAAAGTTTTTATAAAATATTCCTAAAATGTATTGATTTTCTATACTATCGATAGTATAATATAGTTAAAGGAGGTGATAAAGTTGGCAAACAAAAAGAAGAAGAAAAAAGGAACAAATATTAAGGATTTAATACAGTTAATAACTTGCCTAGTAAACTTGCTAATAGCTGTAATAAATCTAATACTTATCTTAAAAAAGTAATCATAAGGAAGGGTTAACAGCCCTTCCGTTCCTTAAATCTTCTTCTTAACTTTATTATAACATAAAAGTTAAGGAGGTAAACAGTATGAAAAAGATGGATAAGGTAATGACTATAGTAAATATAACAACTGTGATAGTAAATTTGGTGATTATGATTATATTGTTATCGAAATAGGGAGGTAATATTTTTGAGCGAACAAATGGAGCAAAATAAACAAACTGAAGCCAATAAAAAATGGCAGGAAAAGAATAGAGAGAAATCTCGGTATTTAAGGGATAGAAGCACATCAAGAGGTTTCATAAAGAATAGGGCAACAAAAGAAGATTTAGAAGAATTAAAGAAGCTTATAAATGAAAGAGAAAATAGCATGGGAAGTTTAAATGAAAATTAAAGAGAAAAATAGTTTAAAAGGTAGTTTCTAGAGTGAAATCTAGGGACTACCTTATCTTTGGTTTGTAGAGCTTTAGGCATTTATATCTAAAATGTGTATAATATGTTAATATATAATTTGTATATTAAACTTTTTAGGAGGAGAATTATGAAGAGTATAAAGAAACTAGTAGCTATAGCTTTAATTGGAACATCAATATTTGCAGTAGGATGTACAAGTACAGCTACAAATGACACAAGTAAAGAAGGGACTAAGCAGGAAGAAAGTGTAGAAAAAATTACACCGAGTGAAACTGCTATAGAGTTAACAGTAAATACACTAAAACAAGATGAATTAGTTAAGGATGCTGCCATTACTATAAAAGATGATACTATTAATATAGCTATACAGGTTAATGATGCAACAAATAAAGACAAAGCTAAGGATTTAATTGATACAGCAATAAGGCAATTAGGCTCTCACAGTGGTGGCAAAACACCAAACAAAGAATATTTAGGACAAGTTTGGGATAGTTGGAATGGTTTTATTAGAGTTTTTAGTGGTGAAAATACAGTAATTCAAGATGGAAATATCGAAAAAGGTAAGCAAAAAGTAACATATTAAATAATAAAATGAGGAGGATTATTAGGGATTATACCTAGTAATCCTTTTTGTTGTCCTAATTATGTCCTTGAATGACTATATAATGGTAAGTAAACTAATATTATATAATGCACATAAAAAATGACATCAATGGGGGAATTATATGTTTATAACTGTTGTAAATAAAGATGGCAAAAGAAGGGTTATTATAAAGAAATAAAAAACGATAGATATTTAGTCTATCGTTTTTTTAAATTTATCTAAGGCTGAATTTACAACCTTTAGATGATTAGCATTAGGAATATACCTAGTGAATAAATCATATGTAAATCCTTCACTGTATCCTAAGTATTCTCCAACTTCTCTCCAATTCTTAGCTCCAAGATAAACTCTAAGTTTTTTTAATTTATCTTGTATAGAATCTTCCTTTAGTGTATATAATTTTAAATATTTAATATGATTTACTCCAAAGTAATCACAGATTTTTTTCCAATAGTAATAAGGTACATCTATTTTATTTTGTTCTACATGCATTATTGTAATTTCAGATATAGATGTTTTTTCTGCTAATTGTTTTTGAGTAATATTATTCTTTAATCTTAGTTCTCTTAATTTAGTTCCAGGAGTATTATTTTGTGTATCATTTTTATTATATATAATAGGAAGGAATTCTTTTCTTAGGTCAAACTTACTATCTGCACCCATGTCCTTGTGGATTTTTTGGCACTAATATAAAGCCCTGCAAATGTAGTGATTACGAGATTAAAAGATATTTAGGAAAGCTTTCAGCACCATTATTAGATAGGATAGATATATTCACTTCGGTAAATCCTCTATCATATAAACAAATTAAAAGTACAAAGAAAAATGAGAGCTCAGAGGAAATTAGAAAAAGAGTAGAAGCTTGTAGAGAAATTCAAAGAAAGAGGTTTAGTAAAGATACTATAAATTGCAATTCAGAGATGAAAGAAAAGCACATAAAAAAATACTGTAAAATTGATGAAAAGTGCAGTGAAGTTTTAGAAATAGCTTTTAATAAATTTCACATAAGTACTAGAGTTTATAGCAGAATTCTAAAAGTTTCTAGAACTATTGCAGATTTAGATAATAGTGAAAATATAGAAGAAAAGCACGTTATGGAAGCGCTTCAATACAGAAGATTTATAAATAATGAAATAATTTAAGGTATATATAGGTGTAAAAATGGATAAGTATAAGTTATGGTTTGCCTCAGTAGAATTGAGTGATCATATAAAAATAAAACTTTTAGAAGAATTGAGAAATGAAAAAAACATATATGATTATGCATTTTCTATGAAAGGAAGTAATAATAAGATTATAGATAGATTATTACAAGGTTTTGATGATAATAAAATAAATTCAATTCATAAAACAATGGAAAGAGATAAGATTCATACTGTCACTTTTAATGAACCTAAATATCCCCAAAAACTAATAAATATTGATAACTCACCTTATATACTATTTTACAAAGGAGATATTGAAAGGTTAGAAGATGATAGTAAGAAACTTTCTATAGTAGGATCAAGGAGGGCCACTCACTATGGAAAAAACATAGTTGATATTATTTGTAAAGAGCTAAAAAATTATGATGTTCAGATAATAAGCGGTATGGCGAAAGGCATAGATGGTATAGCGCATAGATCATCTTTAGATAATGACATTTATACCTGTGCAATATTAGGAAGCGGTGTAAATGTAATATATCCTAAAGAAAATTTTAAATTATACGAGGACATATTAAATAGGGGAGGATGTGTTGTATCAGAATTTTTACCAGACAAATCACCAGAAAAACATAATTTTCCTCAAAGAAATAGAATAATTAGTGGTATGAGTGATTTAATTTTAGTTATAGAAGCTGGAGAAAGAAGTGGATCACTTATTACTGCCTCTACGGCATTAGAGCAGGGAAGAGATGTAATGGCAGTACCAGGTTCGATTTTTTCTATGGAAAGTAAAGGCTGTAATAAATTAATTAAAGAAGGAGCATTTGTTTTTACATCTACAGAAGATATAATAAATATACTAAAATTAAATATAATTCGACAAGAAAATGATAAAAAAATTTCTAAGAGTAGTGAAAAAAATGACAAAATATATAATTTATTAGGGGAAAATCCTATACATATTGATGATATTGTAAGATCTACTAATATTGACATAAAACAATTATATGGGTTATTATTTGAAATGCAACTAAAAGATGAAATATACTGTTTACATGGCAATTATTATGCTAAGGTAAATAAAGGTATATAGATATCTTACATTAGCTTGATTTTAAAATTTAATCTGTGTAATTAAAGTAATAATTAATGACAAGATTATTGGAGGGGATAAGATGGGCCAAAAACTAGTTATAGTTGAGTCACCTGCTAAAGCAAAGACAATAAAAAAATATTTGGGAAAAAATTATATAGTGGAAGCTTCAATGGGACATGTGAGAGATTTGCCAAAAAGCCAATTAGGCGTAGATATAGATAATAATTATGAACCGAAGTATATAACTATTAGGGGAAAAGGTGAGCTTTTAGAAAAACTTAAAAAAGAGGCAAAAAAAAGTGAAAAGGTTTATTTAGCAACGGACCCTGATAGAGAAGGAGAAGCTATATCATGGCATTTAGCTAAAGCACTTAAAATTTCTGAAGATGAGAAATGTAGAATTGAGTTTAATGAAGTTACAAAAACTGCAGTAAAAGCAGCAATTAAAAATCCAAGGCAAATTAACGAAAATGTATTTGATGCTCAACAAGCAAGAAGGGTATTAGATAGATTAGTAGGATATGAGATAAGCCCTATACTATGGAGAAAAATCAGATGGGGATTAAGTGCTGGTAGAGTACAATCAGTAGCTTTAAAAATAATATGTGATAGAGAAAAAGAAATATCTGAATTTATACCTAAAGAATATTGGACTATTGAATGTGATGTCTTTAAAGATAATCAAAAGGAAAGCTTTATAATAAAATTGCATAGTAAGGATGGAGAGAAGATTGAAATATCTTCAAAAGAGGAAAGCGATAAAATAATTAGAGATTTACAAAATGGAATCTTTATTGTTAAAGGTATAAAAAATAGTGAAAAGAATAAAAATCCGCTTCCACCATTTACTACAAGTACTCTTCAACAGGATGCTTATAGAAAATTAAATTTTCCAACTAAAAAAACTATGTCAATAGCACAGCAGCTTTATGAAGGTATTGAAATTAAAGGGCATGGATCTATAGGATTAATCACTTATATGAGAACAGATTCTGTTAGAATTTCAGACGAAGCTCAAGAAAATGCAAAAAACTTTATCACAGATAATTTTGGAGAGAAGTATTTACCTCAAAGTAAGAGAGTATATAAAGGAAAGAAAAATACTCAAGATGCTCATGAGGCTATCAGACCTACTAATGTTGATATAACTCCTGAAATAGCCAAAGAAAATTTAAAAGAGCCTCAATATAAATTATATACATTAATTTGGAATAGATTTATGGCAAGTCAAATGGCTTCTTGCATATTAGATAGTACTTCTATAGAAATTAATAATAGAGAATATTTTTTAAAAGCAACTGGCTCTACTGTTAAATTTGATGGATTTACAAAAATTTATAGTAATGAGAATGAGGAAGAAGAAAAGGCTATAAAAATGCCTAAACTAAGTGAAGGTGATGAAATTACACCTAAGAATATAGAAGGTAAGCAGCACTTTACTCAACCTCCTGCCAAATTTTCGGAGGCATCTTTAGTTAAAACTTTAGAAGAAAATGGAATAGGTAGACCAAGCACTTATGCACCTATCATATCTACACTTTTAGAAAGAAAGTATATAGAAAGAAATAAAAAGGTTCTTGATCCTACAGAGCTTGGTTACATTGTTAATAATTTAATGAGTGAGTATTTTAAAGAAATAGTAGATGTTGAATTTACAGCTGCCATGGAGAATAAGTTAGACAGCGTAGAAGAAGGTAAAGAATCCTGGAAAAAAATAGTAGATGACTTTTTTATACCAGTCAAAAAATCTATAGATATAGCTGAAAAGGAAATTGCTAAAATTACTATTGAAGATGAAGTTACTGATATTGAATGTGACAAATGCGGAAGAAAAATGGTCATAAAGCATGGAAGATTTGGAGATTTTCTTGCTTGTCCTGGATATCCTGAGTGTAAAAACACTAAACCATTAGCGGCAGAATTAGATGTACCTTGCCCGAAGTGTGGAAGTAAAATATTAGAGAAAAGAAGTAGAAAAGGAAATAAATTTTATGGATGCAGCTCTTATCCAGAATGTGACTTTGTAAGTTGGTTTGAGCCTACAAGTGAAAGATGTCCACAATGCAATGAAATAATGGTCAAAAGATATACAAAAACAAAAGGCGATTATTTAGAATGTATAAATAAAGATTGTAAGTATAAAAAAGAGCAAAATATGCAAAATAATAGTACAGAAGATTAAATTATAAACTCTATTATGTTAAAAACTGAAGAAATATCCTATGAGCTTCCAAGAATTTTGTCGAATGAGGTAAAAATTTATTGAAATACTAAAAATTTTATGATATGATAGTCTAGGGAAGAAACAATTCTAAAAATTAAAAATTTTGATGATGATTTTTAGATAAGTTTTAAAGTGACAACTTTATATCTTTAAATGAGATTTCTTAGGTGTAGTTAGTAACAAGATATATACTCAATTTAATGTAATGAATTTGGTAAGGAGGAGTAGAAGTGTCGCTATTAGATAAAACAAGAAAATTAAATAAAATATTGCAAAAATCAGGTACTGAGCCAGTAGTATTTGATGATATCTGCAATTTATTAAGCGAAGTGTTACAGTGTAATGTTTATATAATTAGTAGAAAAGGAAAAATACTAGGCTTTAATTTTGCAGCTGGATTTGAGTGTGATACAGTCAAGGATCAGGTTGTTAAAAATATGAGGTTCCCAGAGGATTACAATGAAAGACTACTGAGCGTTGAAGAAACTAGAGCAAATCTTTCAAGCAAAGGAATATGTGTGTTTGAAGAACAAAGAGAATGCGGTATAGAAGGAAAGCTTTCCACTATAGTTCCTATAAACGGAAATAGAGAAAGACTAGGAACATTACTTCTTGCAAGATTTAATAAAGAATTCACAGAGGAAGATTTAGTATTAGCTGAATATAGTGCAACCATAGTTGGTATGGAAATATTAAGAGCTAAAAATGAAGAGATTGAAGAAGAAGCTAGAAAAAAAGCTATAGTTCAATTAGCAATAGGAACTTTATCTTACTCAGAATTAGAAGCAGTTGAACATATATTCAATGAATTAGATGGTACTGAAGGATTACTTGTAGCATCTAAAATAGCTGATAAAGTTGGTATTACAAGATCAGTTATAGTAAATGCATTAAGAAAGTTTGAAAGTGCTGGAGTTATTGAATCAAGATCATTAGGTATGAAAGGAACACATATAAAGATACTTAATGATAAGTTAATTGAAGAGTTAAACAAACTTAAATAGAGTAATAAAAATAGAGCATACACTTTTGCTCTATTTTTATGTTTTTAAAGAGAAAAATGTTTTATAAGTTGTCAGTTAATAAGTATACAGAGTATATATTTTGAATAATGAATTTTATAATGTGAATATTACTTATAAAAAATGGAAAACTTAATATTAAAATATAAATTTCCAATTTTGATATATTTTAATATTAAGTATATTGAAATGGAAAATATATTTTAAGAAGAATTATTAGAATTTTGAATAAAGTTAATATTAATTTATTTACATATAAGATTTATAAGCTATAAATTTTATATTGAATAGTAATTATAATTATGTTATACTACACAAGTGAGAAAATACACACATTACTGTATTTGTGAAAAGGTGCCTAAATTTAGGTTTTTCATGGACATGAAGGTAATGGAGGTAAAACCAAGGAGGTATATTAAAATGGCAGTTATTTCAATGAAACAATTATTAGAAGCAGGTGTACATTTCGGACACCAAACAAGAAGATGGAACCCTAAAATGGCTCCATATATATTCACAGAAAGAAATGGAATATATATTATCGACTTACAAAAAACAGTTAAGAAAATCGACGAAGCATATGATTTCTTAAAATCTATTGCAGAAGAAGGAAAAGACGTTCTATTTGTAGGAACTAAAAAACAAGCTCAAGAAGCTATACAAGAAGAAGCGGTTAGATCTGGAATGCACTTTGTTAACAATAGATGGTTAGGTGGAATGTTAACTAACTTTACAACTATTAAAAGAAGAATAGGCAGATTAGAAGAATTAGATAAAATGGAAGAGGATGGAATATTTGATGTTCTTCCAAAGAAAGAAGTTATAAAGCTTAAGAATGAAAGAGAAAAACTAGAGAAAAACTTAGGTGGAATCAGAAATATGGATGCAAACAAAATTGGTGCACTATTTGTGGTTGACCCTAGAAAAGAAAGAAATGCTATATCAGAAGCAAAAATATTAGGAATACCAGTTATAGCTATAGTTGACACTAACTGTGACCCAGATGAGGTTGACTATGTAATACCAGGAAATGATGATGCTATAAGAGCTGTAAAATTAATAACTGAAAGATTATCAGATGCTATAATTGAAGCTAGACAAGGTGAGCAATTAGCTGAATAATTTCTATATTTACCTTGACTTTAACATCTGGAATTAAGATGTATGAGCATATAAATTTTTAAGGTAGGTGAGAGAAGAAATTCTTTTCATTTACCTTTTAAATTAATTATGAGGAGGAGGAATAACAATGATAACTGCGAGCATGGTTAAAGAGCTTAGAGAAAGAACTGGTGCAGGAATGATGGACTGCAAAAAAGCTCTAAATGAAACAAATGGAGACATGGATAAAGCTATCGAAATATTAAGAGAGAAAGGATTAGCTGCTGCTGCTAAAAAAGCTGGAAGAATAGCTGCAGAAGGACTAGTTGTAACTTATATATCAGAAGATATGAAAAAAGGTGCAGCAGTTGAAGTTAACTGTGAAACAGATTTCGTTGCTGCTAATGAAGAGTTTAAATCATTAGCTAACAATATAGCTAAACAAGTAGTTGAATCAAATGTTAATACAGTAGAAGAACTATTAGAAGAAAAATACATAGCTGATAATGGAAAAACAATTAAAGAAGTATTAACTGCATTAATAGCAAAAATTGGTGAGAATATGTCTGTAAGAAGATTTGAAAAGTTTTCTATAGACAATGGACTAATTCAAAGTTATATCCATGGTGGTGGAAGAATAGGTGTTTTAGTTGAGTTAGCTTGTGAAAAACAAGATGCTGCTTTAGTTCAAGTTGCTAAAGATGTTGCAATGCAAGTTGCTGCTGCTAATCCATTATTCTTAGATAAAACATCAGTAGATCAAGAAACTTTAGAAAAAGAAAAAGAAATATATAGAGTTCAAGCTTTAAATGAAGGAAAGCCAGAAAATATAGTTGATAAAATGGTTATGGGTAGAGTAAGCAAATACTTAAAAGAAGTTTGTTTAGTAGACCAAATTTGGGTTAAAAACTCTGATTACACTATAACTAAATATCTTCAAGAAGAATCTAAGAAAATTGGAGCAGATATAAAAATTACAAGATTCACTAGATTCGAAAGAGGAGAAGGAATCGAGAAAAAAGAAGATAACTTTGCTGAAGAAGTTCAAAAAATGCAAGGTAAATAATTAAAATTAAAGAGAACCCTGTGTTCTCTTTTTTTCAAATATCTTGTAATTATACAAAATTATGATGTAAATATAATAAATTGGAGGTATAATATATATGGAGGCTGCGAGATACAAAAGGGTTATGCTTAAACTTTCAGGTGAGGCTTTAGCTGCAGATAAAGGATATGGAATAGATTTTGAGGTAGCTAATAAAATAGCATTACAGATTAAGGAATTAGTAGAGATGGGAATAGAAGTTGGTGCAGTTGTTGGTGGCGGAAATATTTGGCGCGGAAGAAGCGGTGAGAGTATGGATAGGACAACAGCAGACTATATGGGAATGTTAGCAACTTGTATAAATGCATTAGCACTTCAAGATTCCTTAGAAAGCGTAGGAGTACATACTAGAGTTCAAACTGCTATTGAGATGAGAGAGGTTGCAGAACCTTTTATAAGAAGGAGAGCAATGAGACACCTAGAAAAAGGTAGAGTAGTAATATTTGCAGCAGGCACTGGAAATCCATATTTCTCCACAGATACTACAGCAGCGTTAAGAGCAGCTGAGATCGAAGCAGAGGTAATTTTGTTAGCAAAAAAAGTAGATGGTGTATATGATAAGGATCCACATAAGCATTCAGATGCTGTAAAATTTAATAATCTTAATTATATAGATGTACTAGAGAAGGGATTACAAGTTATGGATTCTACAGCTACATCGCTATGTATGGACAATAATATTCCAATATTAGTATTTGGGTTAGATGAACCAGAAAATATAATTAGAGCGATTAAAGGTGAAAAAATTGGTACTCTAGTATCTTCTGATACATGTAAAGGCCAAGTTTAAATGGAGGGAATTCTATGGTAAAAGAAATTGTTAAGACTACTGACGAAAAAATGAACAAGACTATATCAGTATTAAAAAATGAATTAAGTTCAATGAAAGCTGGTAGAGCAAACCCTAAAATGCTTGATAGAATTGAAATTGAATGCTATGGTAGCATGATGCCATTAAATCAAGTTGCTGGTGTATCTGCTCCAGAACCAAGGGTTCTTTTAATTCAACCATGGGATAAAGGTTCAATAAAGGAAATCGAAAAGGCAATCTTAAAGTCAGACTTAGGGTTAAATCCTTCAAGTGATGGGTCTATTATAAGATTAATAATTCCAGAACTTACTGAAGAAACGAGAAAAAATCTTGTTAAATCTATTAAAAAAGTTGGAGAAGAAGCTAAAGTTGCTGTAAGAGCCATTAGAAGAGATGCAAATGATAAGATAAAGGCCCTTAAAAAGGACAATGAGATTAGCGAAGATGAAGCTAAGAAAGCAGAAGAAAATATACAAAAAGAAACTGATAAGTTTGTTAAAGAAATAGATAAAATTCTTGAAGCTAAAGAAAATGAAGTTATGTCAGTTTAATTATATTATTAATAAAACCTGCATTTTTGCAGGTTTTATTAATAATATTAAAAACTTTAATATATAACTTATTTTATTGTAATACATATGATTTTTACTAATAATAGAATTAGGCATCTTCAAAAAAAAGTTGGTGTATTAGCCTATTTTGCATAACTAACTGGCTAGTTTCATATTAGATGCCTTAATTAGCTAAAGCGAATGGAATGGAGAGATAAGATTGCTAGGATTTTTTAAGAAGAAAAGAAGTGAAAAAGAAAAAGTTGAATTAGATTTAGAGAGAATGCCTGTACATATTGCAATTATAATGGATGGTAATGGGAGATGGGCGAAGCAAAAAGGGCTTCCAAGAGTTATGGGACATAGAGAAGGAATGAAAAGTATAAGAAGAATTGTAGATGAATGTGATAGTTTAGGAGTGAAATTTTTAACACTTTATGCTTTCTCTACGGAAAATTGGAAAAGACCTGAAGAAGAAGTATCTGCACTTATGAATTTAATTGTAGAATTTTTAAATAAAGAATTAGCGGATTTACTTAAAAACAATGTAATTTTTAAGACCATTGGAGATGTTACAAAGTTACCAAAAATTTGTCAAGATACCATAGATAATGCAAAGATGAAAACTAAGAATAATACTGGATTAACTTTGAATATAGCATTGAATTATGGTGGTCGTGATGAAATAATATTGGCAGTTAAAAATATTTGTAACGAAGTAAAGAATGATAAATTAAGTATTTCATCTATAGATGAAGAACTATTTTCGAATTATTTATATACAAAAGGTATGCCAGATCCCGATTTAATAATAAGGCCAAGTGGAGAGCAGAGGCTGAGTAATTATCTTTTATGGCAAAGTGCTTATGCAGAATTTTGGTATTCTGATATAAAATGGCCTGATTTTAAAGAAGAAGATTTACATAAGGCTATATGGGATTTCCAAAATAGAAATAGAAGATTTGGTGGGGTAAAGTAACAAAGGAGGATTTAAAATGGATAAGCGATATATTGGTGCTGCAATAATTGCACCCTCATTATTAATATTCTTTATTGGTGGTATTTACCTTAAATATTTTGTAATGCTTTTAGCATTACTTGGATTATATGAATTTTATAAGGCATCAAAAAATTGTGGTATAAAACCAATAGCTATAGTAGGTTATGGCCTTTGTTTAGTGCATTTTATCACCTTAAAATCTACATTAGATTTAGAACTGTTTTTTTATGTATTAATAATTGCAGTATTTTTACTGCTTTGTGTTCCTGTTATCAAAACGGATTATAATTTTATTGATGTAGCAGTGACTGTATTTGGATATTTATATGTAGCTGTATTCTTCAGTTTTATAGTATTAATTGAAAATAAAATACATGGAAGCTACTTAATATGGCTAATATTTATATCATCTTGGGGATGTGATACCTTAGCATATTATAGTGGCAAATATTTAGGAAAACATAAGCTAATTCCTAAAGTTAGTCCTAAAAAGACCATAGAGGGATCTATAGGCGGGCTTTTAGGAAGCATAATAGGATGTACCTTATATGGTTATGTGATCAGCAAATATGGGGTTAATATTTCAATATATAATTATGTAATCATAGGAACATTAGGAGGTATATTTGGTCAATTTGGAGATTTAGTGGCATCTTCTATAAAAAGATATGCAAAAGTTAAAGATTATAGTAATCTTATTCCTGGACATGGAGGGATATTGGATAGATTTGATAGCATACTTTTCGTATCAGTTGTAATATACTATTATATAACAATTTTTATGGGGATTTAGGAGTGAAATATAAGGGAATAATTTATTCAGCTATATTACTTATAGTATTTATACTTTTAAGTATACTAATGACTAGTTATATTCAGCCTATAGTAGTAACGGTAGGACTACTAATACTGTCCTTACCTATACACAAATTAATAACAAAAAATAATATATTTAATTCAAAAACTAGTGCAGTGATTAGCTTGATATTTGTCAATGGATTTTTATTTATAATCATATTGTTTATAGGAAATTTTTTATTTACTCATATAAGAGGTTTTATTAGAAATCAATATGAGGGATTTATCGTGGATTTTGTTAATATGTACAATAGAATTATACCATTTAACAAAATTGATACTTTTACCATAAAAGAGGGATTAAAGGGAGCTTTTCATAATGTATTTAATAGTAGATTTTTAACTAAAGGAGCAGTATATACTACCGAACAGATATTAACATACTTTATAGGTAATATTACTGCTTACTTTATTTTATCTGATACTGTTTCCATTTGTGATTTTATAAAAAAAATAATTACAGAAGAAAATTATTATATACTATGTGAGAAGAGTGTTGAAGTAAAAAAATTATTTAAGATATTATTTTTATCTGTAGGAGTAAATACAATTATAACTATAGCAGGATTTTCAGCATTGTCAGTAGAAAATTCTATAGTTCTTGGAATAGTATGTGGATTATTAGATATAATTCCTTATGTAGGGATATTTATAATTTTTATACCATTGTTTGTGTATTATATAACGATAAAGCAATATATTATTGCATTTGGTATAATATTATTATATATTTTGCTTATGGTTAATACTCAAATGATACAAACTAAATTTATGAGTAATAAGCTTCAAATTCATCCTCTTCCTATGGTTCTAGCTCTTTACATAGGAATGAAAAATTTTGGAGTGGTAGGAATGATTATGGGACCATTATATGTTATAACGGTAAATGAATTTATATTTAAGCCTAAGTTTGATAAAATTTATGGTGTTAAATAGATTTATGAAGGAGAGATTATTTTGAAGAACATAAGTATATTAGGGGTTACAGGTTCTATAGGAACACAAACCCTAGAAGTAATTAGAAACAGTAATAATGAGTTTAAAGTAGTAGGTATATCTGCTAATACCAGCTGTGATAAAGTAATAGATATAATTAAAGAATTTAATCCTAAGTATGTTGCTATGATGGATCATGATAGCTATATAAAAATAAAAGATTATTGTAAAGAAAATAGCTTAAAAATTGAAGTTTACGAGGGGTTAGAGGGATTAAATAAAATTTCTACTTTAGATGATGTGGAAATGGTAGTTACTTCTGTAGTAGGAATGATAGGTCTCATACCTACAATAAATGCTATAAGAGCTAAGAAGGATATTGCACTTGCTAATAAAGAAACTCTTGTAGTAGCTGGAGAGATTGTAATGAGAGAAGCAAGAGAGAACGGGGTAAAGATATTACCTGTAGATTCTGAACATTGTGCTGTATTTCAATGTCTTCAAGGAAATGACCATAAATCATTAAATAAAGTGATATTAACTGGTTCAGGTGGACCTTTTAGAGGGAGAAAAAGAGAGGAACTTAGCAACATAAGTCCAGAGCAAGCACTAAAACATCCTAAATGGAATATGGGTAGAAAGATATCTATAGATTCTTCTACATTAGTTAATAAAGGATTAGAAGTAATAGAGGCACATTATCTATTTGATATGCCTTATGAAAATATAGAAGTAGTTATACATCCTGAGACCATAATTCATTCAATGGTAGAATATGTAGATGGTAGTGTTATAGCTCAATTAGGTAATACAGATATGAAATTACCTATACAATATGCATTAAATTATCCTGAGAGAAAAACTTCCTTAACAGAAAAGCTAGACTTTTATACTTTAGGAACATTGACTTTTGAAGAACCTGACATGGATACTTTTGGATGCTTAAAACTGGCATATGAAGCAGGAGAAAAAAGTGGTAATATGCCTGCAATCATGAATGCTTCTAATGAAATAGCTGTAGAGCTATTTTTAAAAGGGGGTATAGAGTATCTTCAAATAGAAAAAATTATAAGAGAATGTATGAAAACTTTTGAATACATAGAAAAGCCTACTTTGGAAGAAATAATAGACATAGATAGTAAAGTAAGGCATTATGTAATAAAAAAATATAAGTTATAAGGGGTGACTTTTATGGGAGCAATGCTTCAAAATATTTCTTATGTAGTTATGGGGCTTTTAGCCTTTGGACTACTTATAGTAGGCCATGAATTTGGTCATTTTATACTTGCAAAATTAAATGATGTTAGAGTTGATGAATTTTCTATTGGTATGGGACCAAAGCTTTTTGGAATAAAAGGGAAAGAAACTGAGTATATGATAAAAGCTCTTCCAATAGGTGGATATGTAAAAATGTATGGAGAAGATGATGATGTTACAACTTCAGATTCTAGAGCTTATGCAAATAAAAGTTCCTGGCAGAAGCTTTCAATAGTATCTGCAGGGCCAATAATGAATATTATTATTGCAATAATATTATTTTCTTTAGTAGGAAAAGTTCAAGGCTTTCAAATTCCTACAGTGGATAGAATAGAACAAAATACTCCAGCATATACTGCAGGAATAAGGTCAGGAGATATTATCAAGGAAGTTAATGGTAATAAAATTGTCACATGGGATGATTTTGTAACTAATATTATTACAGGAAAAGGTGAAGAGGTGACTATAACCATTGAGAGAAATGGTATAGTTGAAAATTATCAGGTTAAGCCAGAGTTTAATAAAGAAAAAAATCAATATTTGGTGGGTATTGGAGGAGCTTTTAAAAAGCCAACTTTTACTGAATCAATAAAATATGGTGTAGATCAAACTTTAAGTATGGCAAAACAAACTTTTAAATTCTTTGGTCAATTATTTCAAGGGAAAATATCTAAAGATGATGTAGGTGGCCCTATAACCATAATAAAAGTTACAGGAAAGGTTGCAAAAGCAGGTTTAACTACATTAATGTTCTTTATTGCATATTTAAGTGTGCAATTGGCTATATTTAATATAATTCCTTTCCCAGCATTAGATGGTGGATGGATTATGTTATTATTACTTCAAATAATCACTCGAAAGGAATTTAATAAAGAAAAGGTTGCAACAATAAACTATTATGGTTTTATGATATTAATGGCCCTTATGGTGATAGTGCTTATAAAAGATATAGTTAGCCCTGTACAGTTTTAGGAGTGAAAGTTATGGATAGAAAAGTTACAAGAAAGATAAAAATAGGAAATACCTATATTGGTGGAGATGCAAAAATATCTGTACAGTCTATGACTAATACAGATACTAGGGATGTCAATTCCACTGTAGAGCAAATTTTGAGATTGGAAAAGGCTGGTTGTGATATTGTTAGATGTGCAGTACCAGATATGGAAGCAGCAGAAGCTATAAAGGAAATAGTAAAGAAAATTAACATACCATTAGTGGCAGATATACATTTTGATTATAGATTAGCTTTAAAATCCATTGAAAATGGAGTTTCTAAGCTTAGAATTAATCCAGGTAATATTGGCAGTGAAGAAAGAGTTAGAGAAGTAGTAAGGGCTTCTAAGGAAAGAGGTATTCCTATAAGGATTGGAGTAAATTCTGGCTCCCTTGAGAAATCTTTGCTTGAAAAATACGGTAAACCATGTCCAGAAGCATTAGTAGAAAGTGCTTTAGGGCATGTAAGAATCCTTGAAGATATGGATTTTCATGATATAGTAATTTCAATTAAGTCTTCTGATGTATTACAAATGATTGAAAGCTACAAAATGATTTCAAGTAAAGTTAACTACCCTCTTCACTTGGGAGTAACAGAGTCAGGAACTCCTTGGAGAGGAACTATAAAATCTAGTGTAGGTATAGGATCATTATTAACTGAAGGAATTGGAGATACTATAAGAGTATCTATAACTGGAGATGTTAAGGAAGAGGTTAAAGTAGGAAGAGAAATTTTAAAATCTTTAGGTTATATAAATGAAGGTGTAAAATTTGTATCTTGTCCTACTTGTGGGAGAACTGAGATTAATTTAATAGGTATTGCGAATGAGGTAGAAAAAAGATTAGCAAATTTAAATAAAAATATTAAGGTAGCAGTAATGGGCTGTGTAGTAAATGGCCCAGGAGAAGCTAGAGAGGCTGATATAGGCATTGCAGGTGGAAAAGGTCAAGGCCTTATATTTAAAAAAGGTGAAATTATAAAAAAAGTTAAAGAAAGTGAGTTAGTTGAAGAACTCATGAAGGAAATAGAAAAACTTTAAGACTAGGAGGCGAATGAATATGAATTTAAGCCTAGTTGATATTTTAAAAAATCATTTAAATGAAGATGAAGAGATATGTCAATATGATATTAAGGTACTGAGAGTTCAGTACCTTAAAAAAAGCGGAAAATTGAGAATACACATTAAAGGCAATAGCAACGTAAAAGAAGAAAATAAACCAAGAGTGGAAAAACTTCTAAAAAACATTTTACCTTCCTTTAATGACTTAGAATTTATATGGTATATAGATATAAAATCTGCTAATCTTGAAGAGATTTGTTCTATGTATTGGACTGATGTTGTTGCTGCTGTGACCTCAAAAAGTCCAGCTCTAAAAACAGTACTTTTGAATTGCAAAAAAACAGTGGAAGATGATACTTTAAATATATTTATTTCAAATAGATTTATTTGTGAGTTGCTATGTAATAAAAATATGGAACATAATCTTAGGACTACTCTTAAAGAAGTATACGGAATAAATGCTAGTATTAAAGTTCAATATGATACTGATAAAAAGTTTGATTATTTTAAAGAAAAAGAAAAAGAAAATATTAACATAATTCAAGAAGTTATGAAAGATAAACCGATGGCAGTATCTAAGGAAATTTCAAAGCCTAAGCCATCATCAAACTCAAATCAAGGAGGATATAAAAAAACTAAATTTGAGAGTGCTAAAACAGATATTAAAGACGAAAATGTCATTGTTGGCAGACATGTAAATGGAGAGATAACTCCTATCGAAGAACTAGATCAAACTTCAGGTTTTGTTTCTGTCTGCGGAGATGTATTTAAGGTAGAAATTATTGAAACCAAAACCGGAAGGATAATTCCTACTTTTTATGTAACAGATTATACAAGTTCTATAACTATAAAATGTTTTTTAAAGAATCAAGAACTTGAAAGATTACAGGAAAATTTAAAGGTAGGACTTTATTGTAAGGTCAGTGGTGAAGTTATATATGATACCTATGCTAGAGAGATAGTGATAATGGGTAAGCATATAGTTAAGATGCATAAAATTGAAAGGAATGACACTAGCGAAGAAAAAAGAATAGAATTGCATGCTCATACTACTATGAGTGCCATGGATGGAATAACTTCTGCTTCAAAATTAATCGAAACTGCAGCTAAATGGGGCCATAGTGCTATTGCTATAACAGATCATGGAGTAGCACAAGCTTTCCCAGAAGCTATGGACGCTGCAAAAAAGAATAATATAAAAGTTATATATGGAATGGAAGGCTATTTAGTAGATGATGGGGTTCCAATTGTTTTGAACGGAGAAGGGAAAACACTAGATGATAGTTTTGTGGTATTCGATATAGAAACTACAGGATTTTCTAGTGAAAATGATAGCATTATAGAAATTGGGGCTGTAAAGATAGAAGATGGAAAAATTATAGATAGATTTAATGAGTTCGTAAATCCTAATAGAGCTATCCCTTATGAAATAACAGAACTCACAGGTATTAATAATGACATGGTCAAAGATGCTGAGGATATAGCCTCCATACTTCCTAGGTTTATGGATTTTATAGGTGATAGTATAGTAGCTGCACATAATGCTTCTTTTGATACATCATTTATAATGAAAAATTGTAAGAGATTAGGATTAGAATTTAAAAACCCAATAATGGACACAATACCATTAGCAAAATTTTTATTTCCAGATCTAAAAAGATATAAGCTAAACGTGATATGTAAGCATATAGGTATATCTTTAGAAAATCATCACAGGGCAGTAGACGATGCTAAGGCAACTGCAGATATAGTTTTACATTGCTTTAATATGCTTAGAGAAAGAAATATATTAGATATTAATTCTTTAAATAGCGAATTTTTAGGAAGTTTTGATATAAAAAAAGCAATGACATATCATATAATTATATTAGCAAAAACTCAAGAAGGACTTAAAAATTTATATAAGCTTATATCCTATTCTAATTTAGAACATTTTTATAGAAGACCAAGAGTACCTAAAAGCCTTATTGAAAAATATAGAGAAGGGCTTATTATAGGTTCTGCCTGTGAAGCAGGTCAAATATATAGAGAAGTACTTCAAGGAAAATCTATAGAGGAAATGGAGAATATAGTAAAGCTTTATGATTATTTAGAAATTCAACCTATAGACAATAATAGATTTTTAATACAAAATGGAAATGTTAAAAATGAAGAAGAACTTAGGAGTATAAACAAGAAAATTTGTGATTTAGGAGAAAAATATAATAAACCTGTGGTAGCTACAGGAGATGTTCATTTTCTAAATCCTACAGATGAGGTATTTAGAAGAATATTAATGGCAGGTCAAGGATTTTCCGATGCGGATAATCAACCTCCCTTGTATTTAAAAACTACTAATGAGATGCTTAAGGAATTTTCCTATTTAGGAGAAGAAAAAGCACGAGAGGTTGTAATAGTAAATCCTAATAAAATATCCGATGAAGTTCAAACTGTAAAACCTATACCAGATGAAACCTATCCTCCTAAAATAGAAGGTGCAGAAGATGATATAAGAAATATGACTATGAAAAAAGTTCATTCTATATATGGAGAAAATTTACCAGAAGTTATTCAAAAAAGGTTAGATAAAGAACTTAATTCTATAATAAATAATGGGTATGCAGTGCTTTACTTAATTGCCCATAAGCTTGTTGCTAAGTCTATAGCTGATGGATATTTGGTTGGTTCTAGAGGATCTGTTGGGTCTTCATTTGTTGCAACTATGACAGATATAACAGAAGTAAATGGCCTTCCACCACATTATATATGCCCTAATTGTAAACATAGTGAATTTTTTATGGATGGATCTGTAGCTTCAGGCGTAGACCTTCCAGATAAAAATTGTGAAAAATGTGGTACTGTCTACAACAAAGATGGGCATGATATACCATTTGAAACCTTCTTAGGATTTGAAGGGGATAAAGAACCAGATATAGACCTTAACTTTTCTGGAGATAACCAAGGTGATATTCATAGATATACAGAAGTTCTTTTTGGTGAAGGATATACATTTAAGGCAGGTACTATAGGTACTATTGCAGAAAAAACTGCCTATGGATTTGTTAAGAAATATTTAGATGGAAAAGGAAAGTATGCAACATCAGCTGAAATTGAAAGGTTGACATTAGGATGTACAGGAGTTAAAAGAACTACAGGACAGCATCCAGGAGGTATAATGGTTGTACCTAATGATAATGAAATATTTAATTTCTGTCCAATCCAGCGCCCAGCAGATGATTCTACATCGGATATAATAACCACTCACTTTGATTATCACTCTATAAGTGGTAGGTTATTAAAATTAGATATACTTGGTCACGACGATCCTACAGTGCTTAGAATGTTGCAGGATATAACTGGACTTGATCCTAAAACTATACCACTTTCAGATCCTAAAGTTATAAGTATATTTACTTCTACAGAGGCTTTAGGGCTAACTAAAGAAGAACTGGGATGTGAGGTAGGTAGCTATGGGATACCGGAATTTGGTACAAAGTTTGTTAGGCAAATGCTTATAGATACGCAGCCTAAGACATTTTCTGACCTAGTGAGAATTTCAGGACTTTCTCACGGTACAGATGTATGGCTTAATAATGCTCAATACTATATCAAAGAAGGATATACAACACTTAAAGATTGTATATCTACAAGAGATGATATTATGGTATACCTAATATACAAAGGACTTCCTCCTAAAACTGCATTTACTATAATGGAAAAGGTTAGAAAGGGTAAAGGACTTTCAGAGGAGCATGAACAGATAATGAGAGAACATGATGTACCGGATTGGTATATAGGATCTTGTAAAAAAATTAAGTACATGTTTCCTAAAGGCCACGCTGCCGCTTATGTTATGATGGCAGTTAGAATAGCTTATTATAAAGTGTATTATCCTAAAGCTTATTACGCAACCTACTTCACTGTAAGAGCAGACGATTTTGATGGAGACATAGTAATTAAAGGGGAAGAAGCTATAAAAGCTAAAATGGATGAAATAAACGCTTTGGGAAACAATGTAGGACCTAAAGAAAAAGGGCTACTCACCATATTAGAATTATCTTACGAAATGTATAAAAGAGGTATAAAATTCTTACCAGTGGATATATATAAATCTGATGCTACTAAATTTACCATAGAGGGAGAACTGGTTAGAATTCCTATTAGTGGACTTCAAGGTGTTGGGCAGAATGCAGCTAAGAGTATTATGGAAGCTAGAGCTGATGGAGAGTTTATCTCCAAAGAAGATTTACGAATTAGAAGTAAAGTTTCTAAAACAGTAATTGAAGCCTTAGATAATCATGGTGCTTTGGAAGGCTTACCAGAAACTAATCAATTATGCTTATTTTAAGATGGCAATTTACTTGAAATTAAGCTGAAACTATGATATAATTTTGGTTAGTTTAGTGAGTTATGACAAATTTAGTTGGAGAGAGTAGGTTTTGCCTACTCTCTATTTATTAAAAACGCAACATCTATTCGTTGCGTTTTATTATATATTTTTAGATTTAAACTAAACAAAAATTAAATAAGGAGGTAGTAGTTATGCAAAATGGCCCATTAGTTGAAAGACTTACAGCTCTTGCAAAGCCTATAGTAGAGAAAAATAATTGTGAGCTTTATTATTTAGAGTATGTAAGAGAAGCAGGGGAATATATTTTTAGAGTTTATATAGATAACGAAAAAGGAATTTCTCTCTCTGATTGCGAGAAAGTAAGCAGAGAAATTAGTGACATATTAGATATTGAAGATCCAATCTCCGATGAATACAATTTAGAAGTTTCTTCTCCAGGAGTATTTAGAACATTATTTACAGAAGCTCATCTTAAGAAATATTTAAATCAAGATGTAAAAGTTATTTTAAACAGTTTATTAAATGGAAAGAAAAAATATGAAGGAAATTTAAAAGACTTTGATACTTTAAATTTAGTGATTGAAATTGATAATGCTCCAGTAACGATTCCAAGAGACAAAGTATCAGTAGTGAATTTAAATCCGACGTTATAGGAGGATAATGAGATGAATGAAGAATTTATAGACGCACTTAAAGAAATAGTAAGAGAAAAAGGAATAAGTGAAGATGTATTATTTAGCACAATTGAAGATGCATTAGTTGCTGCATATAAAAAAAATTATGCTAATTCTCCAAATAGCGGCCAAAATGTAAAGGTTACAATGAATAGAGAATCTGGTGAAATTCATGTTTACGCACAAAAGGAAGTTGTAGATGAAGTTTACGATGAAAGTTGTGAAATTTTATTAGAAGAGGCTAAGGAAATAAGTGCAAGGTATACAATAGGAGATATAGCAGAAATAGAAGTTACTCCAAGACAATTTGGTAGAGTGGCAGCACAATCTGCAAAGCAAGTTGTTATACAAAGAATTAAGGAAGCAGAAAGAAATATCATATACAATGAATTTATAGCAAAAGAATATGATATAATTACAGGAACAGTAATAAGAAAAGATAGAGGAAATGTATTTATTAATTTAGGCAAAATAGAAGCGGTGCTTGGACCTAATGAACAGATGCCTGGAGAAGAGTATGTCTTCAATGAAAAGCTTAGTTTATATATAGTTGAAGTTAGAAATACTACAAAGGGTGCTCAAGTAGTAGTTTCAAGAACACATCCAGGTTTAGTTAAGAGACTATTTGAAAGAGAAGTGCCAGAGATATACAGTGGTATTGTAGAGATTAAAAGTATATCAAGAGAAGCAGGTTCAAGAACAAAGATAGCTGTACATTCAAAAGATGAAAATGTTGATGCAATGGGTGCTTGTGTTGGTCCTAAAGGAATAAGAGTACAAAGCATTGTAAACGAACTTAAAAATGAAAAAATTGATATTATAAAATACAGCAAGCTTCCAGAAGAGTATATTGCTAATTCATTAAGCCCAGCTAAAATTTTAGAAGTTAAAGTAGATGAAGAAAGTAAAAGTGCTAAAGTTGTAGTTGATGATAACCAGTTATCACTTGCTATAGGTAAAGAAGGTCAAAACGTAAGATTAGCTGCAAGATTAACTGGATGGAAAATTGATATAAAAAGCAAATCTCAAGCTTACACAGCTTTAGATGTTATTGATGTTAATGAAGAAACTGAGATAAATGAAATTCTAGAGTAGGTGATATCTATGAAGGTTAAAAAAATACCACAAAGAATGTGCACTGGCTGTATGGAGATGAAGCCTAAGAAAGAACTTATAAGAGTAGTTAGAAATAAAGAAGGAGAAATCTCTATTGATACTACTGGGAAAAAGCCAGGACGAGGAGCATATATTTGTAGAAGTATAGAATGCTTAGAAAAGTCCATAAAAGCAAAAAGATTAGAGAGAAATCTTGAAGGTAAAATCAGTGATGATATATTTGAAAGATTAAAGGAAGAGATGGGATATGACCAATAAGTTTTATCAATTTTTAGGACTTACTAAAAAGTCAGGGAATTTGATAGAGGGATATAATAAATGTGAAGAGGCAATAAAAAAACAAAAGGTTTATCTTGTAATATTATCACTAGAGTGTTCAGAAAATACTAAGGATAAATTTAAAAGATACTGTAGTGATAAAGAAATTCCTTTATTGGAGAATGTGCCTAAATTTCAATTAGGCATTTCCTTAGGACGAGAAGAAATAAATGTATTATGTGTAAAAGATAAAAATATGAGTGAAAAACTTATTGATTTATGGCAATAGCATAATAACATACAAATTCGGAGGTGAAAGCTTTGGCGAAAGTAAGAATATACGAATTAGCTAAAGAGTTAGAAGTTTTAAGTAAAGAATTAATCACAGTGCTTTTCGAAGAGTTTGGTATAGAAGCTAAAAATCATATGAGTATGATAGATGAGGAAGATGCTGAGCTTATTAAAGAATTATTTGCAGATCAAAAAGCAAATACAAATGAAACAATAGAGCATTATGAAAATGTTGAAAATGAGAATGTAAATAAGTTAAATAAGAAAAAAAATAAAAACAGGATGAGAAATAGGGATGGAGAAGATTTAGATTCAGAATCAACACCAGACGAAGTTATAGAGATGGAAAAAACTATAATTGTTAAAGATTTAGCAGAAAAGCTTAAAAAATCACCTGTAGAAGTTATTAAACAATTAATTTTCTTAGGCGTTATGGCTAATATGAATCAAGAAATAGACTTTAATATTGCTGAACAAGTTGTTGAAAAGTTCGGTTCGATGGCGGTATTAAAAGAAGAAGAAGCTGGAAAACTTGGTGAAGAAGAGGATATAGAAGATAACTTTGAAGAAGAAAACGATACTGAAAAAAGACCACCTGTAGTTACTGTTATGGGACACGTTGACCATGGTAAGACTTCATTATTAGATGCTATTAAAAAATCTAAAGTTACTGCTACAGAAGCAGGTGGAATTACTCAACATATAGGAGCTTATACTGTTGATGTAAATAATGAAAAGATTACTTTCCTTGATACACCAGGACACGAAGCTTTTACTGCAATGAGAGCTAGAGGAGCGCAAATTACTGATGTTGTTATATTAGTTGTTGCAGCTGATGATGGAATAATGCCACAAACTGCTGAAGCTATTAACCACTGTAAAGCAGCTAATGTGCCAATGATAATTGCTATAAATAAAATGGATAAACCGTCAGCTAATCCAGACAAAGTTAAACAAGAGTTAACTGAGCATGGATTAATTGCTGAAGATTGGGGCGGAGATACAGTATGTGTTCCAGTATCTGCTCATACAAGAGAAGGTATTGATACATTACTGGAAATGGTAGTAATAACTTCAGAAATGCTAGAGTTAACTGCCAATAAAGAAAGAAGAGCTAAAGGAACAGTTATAGAAGCTAAACTTGATAAAGGTAGAGGGCCGGTAGCTTCATTGCTTGTTCAAAATGGAACATTAAATGTTGGAGATTCAATAATCGTAGGAACTACTTATGGAAGAATAAGAGCTATGATAGATGATAAAGGTAATAAAATAAAATCTGCTGGGCCATCAATACCGGTAGAAATTTTAGGACTATCTGAGGTTCCAGCAGCTGGAGACAGATTTAATGTTGTTAAAGATGAGAAAACAGCTAGAAACATGGCGGATAAGAGAAAAGAAAAAATAAGACAAGAGAACTTTACTGCATCTAACAAAGTTTCTATGGAAAACTTATATAGCCAGATTCAAGAGGGAAAAGTTAAAGAGCTTAGCGTTATAGTAAAAGCAGACGTACAAGGTTCAGTGGAAGCTATAAGACAATCATTAGAAAAACTTTCAACAGATAATGTTAAAGTTAGAGTAATTCATGGTGGTGTTGGAGCTATAACTGAAACAGATGTTACGCTAGCATCAGCTTCTAATGCAATCATAATAGGATTTAATGTAAGACCAGATGGAAATGCTATAGCTGCTGGAGAAAAAGAAAGCGTTGAAATTAAAACTTATAGAATAATATATGACGCTATTGAAGATATTAAATCTGCGATGGTGGGAATGCTTGATCCAGAGTATAAAGAAGTTATACAAGGAAGAGTAGAAGTAAGGGCGGTTTATAAAATTTCCAATGTAGGTACAATTGCAGGATGTTATGTTCTAAATGGAAAGATTACTAGACATTCAAGTGTAAGAATTTTAAGAGAAGGTATAGTTATATTTGAATCAACATTAGCATCATTAAAGAGATTTAAAGATGATGTTAAAGAGGCTGCAGCTGGTTTTGAATGTGGTTTAAGTATAGAGAAATTCAATGACATAAAAGAAGGAGATATCCTTGAAGCTTATACTATGGAGGAAATTAAACCTAAACAAATATAAACATAAGGAGTGAGTTACGTGACAAAGTATAGAAGCGGTAGAATTAACGAGGAAATAAAAAGAGATGTAAGTAACACAATACAAAATAAAATAAAAGACCCTAGATTAACTGCAATGATAAGCGTAACTGATGTAGATGTAAGCAAAGATTTAAGCTATGCAAAGATATATGTAAGTATTTTTGGTAGTGAAAAGGAAAAAGAAGATAGTTATTCAGCTCTTAAAAGTTCTGTAGGCTTTATAAGAAAAGAAATAGCTAAAAATGTTAAAATAAGACATATACCTGAAGTTATTATAGAATTAGATAATACCCTTGATAGAGCACAACACTTAGATTCATTACTTGAGCAAATAAAGGAGCAAAAAAGTAATGACAATAAATAATGTTATTGAGAAAATTAAAGAAAGTAAAAAAGTTGCTATTACCTTTCACACTTCTCCAGATGGTGATTCACTAGGGAGCAGTACAGCACTTACTTTAGCACTTAGGAGCCTAGGAAAAGACTGTAGCATTCTTTGTAAAGAAGCTATTCCTCAAACATTTACTTATTTACCTTGTTCAGAAGAAATAACTGGTGAAAATTATAATGTAGAGAAAGATATAGACTTAGTGATTGTATTAGATTGTGGAGATTTTAAAAGAATTAATGCAGAAATTCTATTAGAAGATAGAAATTATACTTTAATTAATTTAGATCATCATATGTCAAATGAATTATACGGGGATTTAAACTATGTAAATACTAATGCTGCAGCGGTAGGAGAAATTGTATACCAAATATTAAAGCTATTAGATATAAGTTTAACTAAAGAAATAGGAATAGCATTATATACTTCATTATTAACTGACACTGGTTCATTTAGACATTCTAATACTACTAGTGACACTCATAACATTGCAGGTGATATAATAAATACAGGTATTGATTTTAGTGAAATCCATAGAATTATTTTTGATAATAAAAGTTTTAATAAAGTTAAGCTCTATGGAAAAGTTATAGAAACTATGACTTTAGAATGTAATAAAAAAGTTGTATTTATGGAACTTACTAATAAAATATTAAAAGAACTGAACTTAGATGGCTCTGATACATCTGACTTAATAGCCTTTGGAAGTAAAGTTGAAGGTGCAGAAGTAACAGTGTTGATTAAGGAATCAGAAGATGGTGTTAAAGTTAGCTTACGTTCAAAAAATAAGGTTGATGTAAGAAAAGTTGCAGAGGACTTTAATGGTGGTGGACATATTAGAGCAGCAGGTTTTGTGGCAGAAAGTAATATACAAACTATAAAAGAGAAGTTAATAACTATATTAGAAAAAGAGTTGATACAATGAACTTAAATAGAGAAAATAAAGATATTTCTAATAAAAAAAATATTTTTGGTATATTAAATATTTATAAGCCAACAAAAATCACTTCTTTTGATGTAGTTAGAATTATAAGAAAGCTTACCAATGAAAAAAAAGTTGGTCATTGTGGAACTTTAGATCCTGAAGCTTGTGGGGTTTTACCTATTTGTATAGGTAAAGCCACTAAAGCTATTGATTACATTATGGAAAATAATAAGGTTTATGTTGCAGAGTTAAAGCTAGGAGAAGTAACAGATACTTATGATATTGAGGGAAAAGTAATAAGGCAGTGTGATGTGAATGTTACAGTAGAAGAAGTAATGGAAGCTGTCTATTCTTTTAAAGGAAACATAAAACAGGTCCCACCAATGTATTCAGCACTTAAAGTAAATGGTAAAAAGCTTTATGAACTTGCAAGAGAAGGTATAGAAATCGAAAGAGAAGCTAGAAGTATAACTATACATGATATAAAAGTTTTAGAAATTAATCTTCCCTATGTAAAGATGGAAGTAAACTGCTCTAAAGGTACTTATATTAGGAGTTTATGTTATGACATAGGAGAAAAATTAGGCTGTGGTGCTATGATGAGTGCATTAGAACGAACAGCTACAGGCAAATTTACTAAAGAAAATAGTATAAATATTGAATCTTTAAATAAGGAAAATATATATGATTATATTATTCCTATAGAAAATGCTTTTTTAAACTATCCTAAGGTAGTAGCTAATATTAAATTTAAAACTCTTCTTCTTAATGGGGTCATATTAAAGGATAAAAGCTTTACATCGAACATATTAAAAGATGAAATTTACAGAGTTTATGATGAAGAAAACAACTTAGTTGGAATAGGTAGAAAAAATGATGTAGGTTTTAAATTGATAAAGGTTTTAGTCTAGAGGATATAGATATGAAAATAATAAAGGATAATTTTAATGAGAAGTTAAATTTCCCTACCTTTATAGTTTTAGGTAGTTTTGATGGAATTCATCTTGGTCATAAGTCTCTTATAAAAAAATCAATAGAGATGGCCAAGAAGTATAATAAAAATAAAGAAGAGAATTTAAATTTTATTAATGCCAGAACAATGGTATGCACCTTTGAGAATCATCCTTTAACGGTTATAAATGAGGATGTTGCACCAAAGCTTATAATGGATAATGCTCATAAAATTGAAGTCTTAGAAAAACTAGGAGTTGATGTAATAAATTTTATTACCTTTGATGATAAATTTATGAGAATAAGTCCAGAAGATTTTATCAAAAACTTAGTAAATTGCTACAATGCAGTAGGTGTAATTGTAGGCTTTAACTATAGATTTGGATATAAGAATTTAGGAGATGTTGAACTTTTAAAGAAGTATAGTGAAATTTTAGGATTTAAGCTTTATATAGCTAAGCCTGTTAAATTAAAAGATGAAGTAATAAGTAGTTCTAAAATAAGAAACTACATACAAGAGGGAGAAATTGAAAAGGCAAATGTAATGCTAGGAAGGCCTTTTATGTTAAGTGGGCAGATTATTAAGGGTAGGCAGATAGGACGAACTATAGGATTTCCCACTATAAACTTAGATTATGATAAAAAATTTGTACTTCCTCAAGGTGGAGTTTATTATAGTTTGGTAAAATATAAAGATAGATTTTATAAAGCTATGACTAATGTAGGATATAATCCTACAGTAAAAGGAAAAAAACTTTGTGTTGAAACAAATATATTAGATTTTCATGAAGATATATATGGAGAATCGGTAGAAATATTCTTTTTACATAAAATTAGAGAAGAAAAAAGTTTTGATTCTTTAGAAGAATTAATAGCTCAATTGAATAAAGATAAAAAATTTGTTAAGAATCAAAATATGCTAGATATATAGGGATATAGGGAAATGATGTAAAAATTTAAAGTATACTGTGAAAAATAAGTTTTCTATAAAAAATAGCTTAAATCCCTAGAATTTAAGGATTGATAGTTAAGAATGAAGAATTAAGGATGAAATTCACTAAATGGGAGTTTCCTGGAATAAAATTTATTTAAAAAAACTCCAAGGCTTTGAGGTTGGAGTTTTAACTATAATTTTTAATTAATAAATAAGAATTTTTGTTATAGAAATTAAAATCCTGTATGAGTTAAATTTTGATTGTGGAATCCTATGTGGTCTAGTTGATTTTAAAAAAGAAAGTTATAATAAATAATTTACAAAAAGAAAATTATTTGCTATAATTGGTCTGAACCTTATGCTAAGTTTACTGAATTGCCAACGGTATACTTGGGACAGGGGGATATTACAATCGGAGGTGTTTTTAACATGGATAAGGCTAAAAAACAAGAAATAATGGTAAAATTCGCTAGAACTGAAGGAGATACAGGATCACCAGAGGTTCAAGTTGCTTTATTAACAGAAAGAATAAAAGAGTTAACTGAGCACTTAAAAGTTCACAAAAAAGATCACCATTCAAGAAGAGGTCTTTTAATGATGGTTGGACAAAGAAAAGGACTTTTAAATTACTTAAAGAAGCAAGATATTGAAAGATACCGTGCTTTAATAGCTGAGTTAGGAATAAGAAAATAGTTAGAGCGGCTAAGCCGCTCTATTATTTTAACTTATATTTTTAGGTAAATATAACTAATTATATTTGACAATACTATTAATAATTATCGAAAGGAGGCAAAACTATGATTAATACATTAGAAACTACTGTAGCAGGAAGAACCATGAAAGTTGAATATGGTAAAGTTGGAATGCTTTCAAACTGTGCACTATTTATGAACTATGGAGATACAGTAGTACTTGTTAATGTAAACGCTTCAGAAACACCAAGGGATGGGATAGATTTTTTCCCTCTAAGTGTTGAATATGAAGAAAGATTATATGCAGTAGGAAAGATTCCAGGAGGGTTTATCAAAAGAGAAGGTAAGCCATCTGAGAAAGCAGTATTAAATGGAAGAGCTATAGATAGACCTATAAGACCTCTATTTCCAAAAGGATATAGAAATGATGTTCAAGTAGTTTGTACAGTAGTGTCTGTTGAGCAAGATAACCTTCCAGAAATATTGGCTATGAATGCTGCATCAATGGCATTATGTTTATCTAGCATACCATTTACTGATGCTGTAGGAACAGTATCTGTTGGTCTTGTAGATGGACAGTTTGTTATAAACCCAACAGTAGCTCAAAGAGAAAAAAGTACATTATCATTAACTGTCTGTGCAACTAAAGAAAGAATTATGATGATAGAAGCTGGTGGAGATGAAATTCCAGAAGAAACAATGATAGAAGCTATAAACTTTGGATTTGAAGAGTGTAAAAAAATAGTTGCATTCCAAGAAGAGGCTATGGCGAAGTTTGGAAAAGAAAAAATAACTCCAGAGATACACAAAACTGATGAAAATGTAGAAGAAGACATAAGAAATTTTGCATATGATATGTTAAAAGATGCAATGTATACTACTGACAAAGATGAAAGAAATAACAAAGTTTCAGAAATTAAAGAGAAAATCAGCGAAGCCTTTGGAGAAAAATATGAGGATAAAATGTCTGATGTGTCAGAAACTATTTATAATCTTCAAAAAGAAATAGTTAGACATATGCTTCTTCGTGACAAGAGAAGACCAGACGGCAGAGGTTTTGATGAAATAAGAAAAATTAGCTGTGAAACAGGATTACTTCCAAGAACACATGGTACAGGATTATTTACAAGAGGATTAACTCAGGTAATGACTGTTGCTACTCTAGGTGCACTTGGAGATGTTCAAATAATTGATGGTCTTGGCGAAGAAGAATTTAAAAGATATATGCATCATTATAATTTCCCAGCTTATAGTGTAGGAGAAGTTAAACCACTTCGTGGACCAGGAAGAAGAGAAATAGGACATGGTGCTTTAGCAGAAAGAGCATTAGAACCATTAATTCCTTCAATTGAAGAGTTCCCATATACTATAAGATTAGTATCTGAGGTATTAAGTTCAAATGGATCTACATCTCAAGCAAGTGTGTGCGGTAGTACATTAGCATTATTAGATGCAGGAGTTCCTATAAAAAGACCAGCAGCAGGTATAGCTATGGGATTAATAACTAGTGAGGATTTATCAGAAGAAGAGGTATTAACAGATATTCAAGGTATTGAAGATTTCTTTGGAGATATGGACTTTAAGGTTGCAGGAACTGAAAAAGGTATAACTTCTATACAAGTAGATACAAAAATAAAAGGATTATCTGGCTATTGTATAAGAACTGCTATAGAAGATGCTAAAAAAGCTAGATTGCACATTTTAGACAAAATAAAAGAATGTATACCAGAAGTAAGACAAGAATTATCACCATATGCACCAAGATTATATGCAATAAACGTTAATCCGGATAAAATTAGAGACATCATAGGACCAGGTGGAAAAACTATAAAGAAAATTATAGCTGAAACTGGTGTTAAGATAGATACTAATGATGATGGTAAGGTTGTTATTATGTCTAACGACAGTGTTGGAGCAAATATGGCTTTAAAAATGATAAAAGAACTTACTAAAGAAGTTGAAGTAGGAGAAATCTATCTTGGTAAAGTAACTAAAATTGCTACTTTTGGAGCCTTTGTAGAATTATTACCTGGAAAAGAAGGTTTAGTTCATATATCTAAACTAGATACTGCAAGAGTAAATAAGGTAGAAGATATTGTTTCTGTAGGAGATGAGATATTAGTTAAAGTAACAGAGATAGATAATCAAGGAAGAGTTAATCTTTCAAGAAAAGATGCTATTAAGGAAACAGAAGAAGAAAAAATTGATAATTAATAACAAATAGAAGGGCATAATGCCTTTTTATTTTTTTAATTTACATATTTATAAAGTTAAAAATAAATGATTAAGGATTATGATAAAAGCTCTTTTTTAACAATTTACATTCAAAAGTATCTATTTTAAGTTTTTATATATAAATATTATACTTCTAAAGTACTTTTTATATTGGATATTTTTTACTGTACTTTTTAATAAATAATTGATATTATACTAATATTTATATGAAAAATTGAAAAAGATATATAAATAAGTATTATTATTTTAGAAATTTAAATCTAAAATCTAAAATAAATTTTACTTTTTAGATTTAAATTTAAAACATATTCAATTTGCAATGAATAGTTCATAATACAAAATTAAAGAAATAATTAATTCTATAATAGATTTTAAAAAGAATAATTAGCCATTATGGTAGATTATTTTATGTTATACTGCGTCTATACTCAATGAAGCATAACTAAAGGAATAACTATACAAAGAATCAGTTTTATTGTTTAGAACAAAATATATACCCTATCTTTGACTAGTTATTTTAGAGGTCTTATGTTATTTTTATTTACTTTTATAATAGGTGATACAATTGCTTAAAAATAAATTTTAAATGTTAAATCTATAATCAGGAATATTTTTAATTGTGAATTTTACATTGTGAATTGAAATATTAAAAGAAATTTCTTCAATAAGGAGAGAGAAAATGTATAATTTGTTTACTTTAAATAATGGATTAAAAGTGGTAGTAGAAAATATAGAGCATTTTAACTCTGTATCAGTGGGATTATGGGTGGAAAATGGCTCAAGAAATGAAAATAGTATTAATAATGGAGCATCTCATTTTATAGAGCATATGCTTTTTAAAGGTACTGCTAATAGAAACTCCAAAGAAATAGCAGAGGATATTGAAAATGTAGGTGGTCAAATCAATGCATTTACAGGTAAAGAGGCTACTTGCTATTATATTAAAACTTTAGATACTCACTTAGAATTAGGACTTGAATTATTGTCTGATATGCTTTTTAACAGTCTATTTAATGAAGAAGATATTGAAAAAGAGAAAGGCGTTATAATTGAAGAAATAAATATGAGCGAGGATAGTGCAGAAGATGTGTTGATGGATTTACATGCTGAAGCTGTTTGGGGAAAAGATGGTCTCTCACTTCCTATACTAGGCACTGAAAACACAGTGAAATCTTTTAATAAGGAAATCATAGTTTCATATTTAAAATCTTATTACATACCAGAAAATTGTGTTATATCTATATGTGGGAAAATAGATATGAAGAACATAGAAAAAATTGTAGAGAAGTATTTTGGAAATTGGCAATATGATAATAAAAATATAACTATGTATTCTGCACCAGAAATATTAAATAATAATTATTTTAGACGTAAAGACATAGAGCAGCTTCACATAAATTTAGGAATGCCTGGTCTAGAAATAGGTCATGATGATTTATATACGTTAATACTATTATCTAATATGCTAGGTGGAGGAGCTGCATCTATTCTCTTTCAAAAGATAAGAGAAGAACTAGGAATTTGTTATTCTATATATTTATATATGTCTTCTCATGTAAATAATGGACTTGTAAATGTATATGCAGGATTAAATCCTAAGTATATTAAAGAAGCAATTGATGTTATACTTAATGAAGTTAATAAATTTTCAAAAGAGAATATTACTAATGAAAAACTTCAAAAAAGTAAAGAGCAGTTAAAAGGAAATTATATTTTAGGACTTGAAAGCACTAGTAGCAGAATGTTTAGCAATGGAAAATCAGTATTATTTTTAAATAAGATAAATACTCCAAGTGATGTAATTAAGAAAATAGATAAAATTGACATGGATAGTGTGGAACGAGTTAAGGAACTTACTTTTAGAAAAGGCATACAAAATAGTGCTTTTGTAGGTAAGGATATAAGACTTTTAAAAGAAATTTACAAAGATAATCTAACTGAGATAAAAAAATAATAACTTTAGTTTTATGTAAATGCTTTTTTCTTGCATAACTTCAACTTAATTCTCATAATTATTTCTATGGGAATTATAATAAGAGGTGATATTATGGAAGATAATATTAAGTATTTAAGCGAAATGGAAAGATACGAGATTATAAATATTAATGATGGCGATAAATACAATTTTTTAGGCAATAATGATATTGTAATAGATGAACGTGGTGTATTAAAATTATTAATATTAAACGATAGTAAAGCTACTTTTAGTTTTTTTAAAAATAGTGAACTTATCGAAGTGCCTTGGGAGTATGTAAAAAAAATTGGCTCTCGAACTATTATAATAGATGTAGACAATGAGGTGCTAAAAAAATCTCGTATTTAAATGGGGGAGAAGTAATGAAGATACTTATACAAAAATTTGGAGGAACCTCTGTTTCAAGTGAAAGAAATAGAAAGTTAGTAGCAAAGAAAATAATTAGTGCCATAGAACAAGGATATAAGACAGTTGTTGTAGTATCTGCCATGGGAAGAAAAGGAGAGCCTTATGCTACAGACACATTATTAGGCTTATTAAGTGAAAATTTTAAAATAAATAACCTATTAGCTACAGATTTGATGGTAGGGTGTGGAGAAATTATAAGCACTGCTGTAATATCTAATGAGTTATACAATAATAATCTTAATGCTATACCATTAACAGGAGGACTTGCAGGAATTAAGACAGATAATAATTATGGAAATGCTACAATAATGGATGTAGATACTGAGAAGTTACTAAAACTTTTAAATGAAGATAAAATACCAGTAGTAGCAGGATTCCAAGGAACTTGCGAAGAAGGGTATTTAACTACTCTTGGAAGAGGGGGAAGTGATGTTACTGCTGCTATATTAGGAGCTGCGCTAAAGGCGGAAGAAATCCATATTTATACAGATGTAGATGGTATAATGACTGCTGACCCTAGAATAGTATCTCAGGCTACTTTGATTAAGTCTATAAGCTATGATGAAGTATGCCAATTTGCATATCAAGGGGCTAAAGTTATTCATCCTAGGGCTGTTGAGATATCTAAAAAGTATAATATACCATTAGTTATTAAAAACACTCTTAGTGACTGTGACGGAACCTTCATTACTAATCATATAGAAGATGATTCGCAAAGTATTATCACTGGAATTACTCATGTAAAAGATAGAGTTCAAATTACTGTTGTGGATAATAATAGTGATAGCTATGTTGAGTTGTTTGACATAATAGCAGAAAAAGGTATAAGTATTGATCTTATCAATGTCTTTCCTAAACAAAAAATATTTACTATAGCATTAAATGATTTAGATAAGTTTAAGGAAATTACAAATGAAATAAATCTACAATGTTCATATATTGAAAATTGTAGTAAGATTGCTATAATAGGCTCTAAGATGAGAGGAATGCCAGGAGTTATGGCTAGAATTTTAAAAACATTGACAAAAGAAAAAATAGAAGTACTACAAACAGCAGACTCTCACATGACTATATGGTGTTTAGTAGAAGCTCCATATACGGAATCGGCTATTAATGTACTTCATAAAGAGTTTAATTTATGATAATTAAGTATATGATTTCCTCAAAATGTACAAAATAGAAATGTATATTTAGGAGGAATGATTATGGCAGATAAAAATACTGAAAAGAAAATAAAAAGTGAAGAGATAACTAAAAATGAAGAAGAATCAAAACCTAATGACGGAGTTCAAAATATTAAGGAGTTAGGAGTACTTAATGTGGCTAGTGGTGATGACAGTATACAAATACTACCTATAATAGGGCAAATAGAGGGTCATAATATGGGATCACCTCAAACCAAAGTAACTAAATATGAACATGTTATACCTCAATTAGTAGCAATGGAAAGAGATGAAAAAGTTAAGGGTATACTTGTAATATTAAATACTGTTGGAGGAGATGTAGAGGCAGGACTAGCAATTGCGGAAATGATAAATAGTCTGTCAAAACCAACAGTGTCTTTAGTAATTGGTGGAGGGCATTCCATAGGAGTTCCGCTAGCAACTTCCTCAAGCTATTCATTTATTTCACCTAGTGCTACTATGATTGTTCATCCTATAAGAATGAATGGGTTAGTAATAGGTGTTCCTCAAACTTTTGACTATTTTAGAAAAATGCAAGAACGAATTATTGAATTTATAACAAGAACTTCTAAAATAAGTGCAGAGGAATTAAGAGGCATGATGGCTGAAACTGACGAATTATTAAATGATATGGGAACTATATTAATAGGTAAACAAGCAGTTGAATGTGGAATTATTGATGAAGTTGGAGGAATATCTCAAGCATTGCACAAATTAAATGAACTTATTGATAAAAAATAGGTCGATTTTGACCTATTTTTTATTGGATTTATTTAAAAGGAAATATTATCATATTTGTAGAAATAATTAATTTGGAGGTGATACGGTGGCTAAAAATAACATTGATAAAGAAAAGAGTAAGAAATCTCAAAAAAGAAGTAAATCTAAAGATAATGGAAAGTCCGATAAAAAATACACTAATGAAAAAGGCCACTCAGAGGTTTCGGGAATTATACTTATAACTATAGGCATATTAATGTTACTTAGTTTAGGTTCTACTATATTTTCCAATCAATCATCATTATCTGGTATGATAGGATTATTTGTTTATAAATTATTTGTAGGATTAATAGGTTTAGGTGCATATGTAATGCCTGCCTTTTGTATATTTATAGGAGCTAGTTATATAATTAAAAGTGGTAATATTGCTTTTACTAAGAGGTTTTATGGAATAGTTTTATTTATTATTAATAGCTTATTGTTTATACAAATGACTGTTTTATCTAATTATTATGTAAAAGATAATATTATGGTAGGAGTAGAAAAAATTTATAATTCTAGTAGCATATTTCATGGTGGAATTATAGGGTATTTTTTATCAGTTCCATTATATAAGCTTTTTGGAAAATTAGGAAGTTACATAATTTTTATTGCAGTATATATAATCTCTATAACTTTAATCAAAGACATAACTATTAAAGATATGATTTCAGAGATTGTGAATAGAAAAGATAGCTCGAGAGAAAATAAATTAAAAGCTGATGGAAAGATACTTGTGAATGAAGAGCTAAAAGAAAACATCATTGAAGAAAATTCTATATCAAAAGTTGATGCAAACCATAAAATAAAAATTATAGATTTCTTAAAATCTACAGAGATTGATGATAATAGTAAAAGTGAAAAGAATTCTATACAAAATAATGTTAGAGAAGAAAAAAAAGAAAAGTCTCCTAATACTGATAAAGCTTTTACTAATGAATTAGAGGAAGAAATTCATATTAGCAATTTAAATAGTAATAAAAACTTTGAATATAAATCTCCTGATGTGGATTTGCTTTATAAAAATGAACATAATCAGCTTAAAAAAGGAGATAAAAAGGATTTATTAAATAGCGCAAGTAAATTACAAGAAACTCTTTTAAGTTTTGGAGTAGAGGCAAAGGTTATACAAGTTACAAAAGGTCCATCTGTAACTAGATTTGAGCTTCAACCTAGTGCTGGAGTGAAAGTAAGTAAAATTGTTAACTTATCTGATGATATAGCTTTAAACTTAGCATCCTCAGGAGTTAGAATAGAAGCACCTATTCCAGGTAAAGCAGCAGTAGGGATAGAAGTACCTAATAGAGAACTAACACCAGTATATTTAAGAGAAGTTATTGAATCTGAAGAATTTATAAGTTCTAATAAAAACTTAGCCTTTTGTCTAGGTAAGGATATAGGTGGACATTCTATTGTTTCAGACTTAACAAAAATGCCCCATATGCTAGTAGCTGGGGCAACAGGATCAGGTAAAAGTGTGTGTATAAACACCTTACTTATGAGCTTGCTATATAAATATTCTCCAGATGAGGTTAAATTATTACTTATAGATCCTAAAGTTGTTGAACTTAATATTTACAATGGAATACCACATTTATTAATTCCTGTAGTTACAGATCCTAAAAAAGCAGCTAGTGCATTAAGTTGGGCAGTAAATGAAATGACCAGAAGATATAAGATATTTGCAGATAATAACGTAAGAAACATTGAAGGCTATAATGAAATGGCAAACAAGGGCATTGTTGAAGAAAAGCTACCTTGGATAATAATTATAATTGATGAGCTTGCAGATCTTATGATGGTTTGCCCAAATGATGTTGAGGACTATATAGGTAGATTAGCACAGATGGCTAGAGCAGCAGGTATGCATTTAGTTATAGCTACTCAAAGACCATCTGTAGACGTAATTACTGGAGTTATTAAAGCAAATATACCTTCGAGAATTTCTTTTGCCGTATCAAGCCAAATAGACTCAAGAACTATACTTGATTCATCAGGAGCAGAAAAACTACTTGGTAAAGGAGACATGCTATTTTATCCTGTAGGAGAAGCAAAGCCTGTTAGGATACAGGGAGCATTTGTATCTGAGGAGGAAGTAGAGAGAGTAGTAACATTTATTAAAAATCAAGTAGAAGAACATCAATATGAAAATCACATTATTGAAGAAATAGAAGAAGGGGCTAGGCCTAAAAGTGATGATTGTGATGAGCTTTTAAATGAGGCTATAAAAATAGTTATAGATACGGAACAGGCATCGACGTCTCTATTGCAGAGAAGATTAAAAATAGGATATAATAGAGCAGCAAGAATAATAGAACAGATGGAGGAAAGAGGTATTATTTCTGGAAAGAACGGAAGTAAACCAAGACAGGTTCTTTTAAGTAAAGAAGAATATGAACAGTGATAACCTTATACTATAAAGAAAAATATAGGAGGAAAACTAGTGGATAAATTGAAAGTTGGAGTAGTAAACTTAGGCTGTGATAAAAATAGAATTGACTCGGAAATTATTATAGGAAATATAAAAGAAAAATTTGAAGTTATAAATGAACCTAATAATGCAGATATTATAATAATAAACACTTGTGGATTTATTGAGAGCTCTAAGCAGGAATCTATAGATACTATACTTGAGATGGCAAAATATAAAGAAGATCATAATTGTAAAGTACTTATAGCTACAGGATGTTTAACTCAGAGATATGGAAGTGAACTTTTAAAGCTTATACCTGAACTTGATATAATATTAGGAGTAAATGATTACGATAAATTAAATGACAGTATAGAACAAGTATTAAAAAACAATAAAAAAGTAGCCTACACAAGCTATAGTGATTCTAATATTAATATTGGAAAAAGAGTAGTTACAACGGGAGGAACTACAGCCTATATAAGAATATCTGAAGGTTGTAATAACAAATGTGCTTATTGCGCTATACCTAGCATAAGAGGTAAATATAGAAGCAGGACTATAGAAGATATTTTAAAGGAAGCATCAGTACTTGCCATAAATGGTTATAAAGAATTAATTTTAGTTGCACAAGATACTACAAGTTATGGCATAGATATATATGGGGAGAAAAAACTACACATATTATTAAATCAGCTATCTCAAATAAAAAGCATTAAATGGATCCGTATATTATATTGTTATGCTGAAGAGTTAACAGATGAAATAATAGATGAAATAGCAAACAATGATAAAGTTTGTAAATATATTGATATACCTATACAACATATAAGTGATAAAATACTGAAAAGTATGAGAAGAAAAGGAAGAAATAAGACTATAACTGATAATATAAATAAATTAAGAACTAAGGTTCCTAACGTAGTTTTAAGAACATCTCTTATAGTAGGATTTCCAGGAGAAAGAGAAGAAGATTTTGAAGAGCTTAAAGATTTTATTAAGGAAATCAAGTTTGACAAGCTGGGGGTATTTACTTATTCACAGGAAGAGGGAACTGCTGCAGCTGATATGGATGAACAAATTGATGATGAAATAAAGGAAATGAGATATCATGAGCTTATGGCTCTTCAACAACAGATTTCTAAGGAGTTAAATAAAAATAGGGTAGGTAAAATATACACTGTATTGATAGAAAATAAAGAAGATAAAATGTATATTGGAAGAAGTTATGAAATGGCTCCTGAAATAGATGGTGAAATTTTTATTGAAAATGATAATAATATAAAGATAGGTCAATTTATTGACGTTGAGATTATAAGGGCATTAGAATATGATTTAATAGGAGTTGTTCTGCAGTAAAGATATTCATATTTATTCTATAAAATTTTGTTTAAATAGGAGTTGTGTCATATGAATCTTGCAAATAAACTTACAGTCATAAGAATATTGTTGGTTCCTATATTCTTAGTGTTTATAGCATTAAATACTTCTTCAGGAACAATTTTGGCTACCATAGTCTTTGTAGTAGCATCATTAACAGATAAGCTTGATGGATACATAGCTAGAAGCAGAAATCAAGTAACTACCTTTGGAAAGTTTATGGATCCTTTAGCAGATAAGTTACTAGTAACTTCTGCACTGGTTTCTTTAGTTGAGTTACAAGTAATACCAGGATGGGTAGCTATGATAATAATTGCAAGAGAATTTGCTGTATCTGGCCTTAGAACATTAGCTGCATCAGAAGGTATAGTAATTGCAGCTAGTAACTGGGGAAAGGCTAAAACTGTAATACAAATAGTAGCAATAATAGCAGGATTAGTAACATTAAGCTATAATAGTTGGATTATTAAAATAATAACAATCATATCAATGACGTTAGCGGTTATAATAACGATAATATCTGGTTTAGATTATTTCTATAAAAATGTAGATGTGATTAAAATGGATAAGTGATTAAAAACATTTAAAATGGCAATTATAAAAAAGAAGTTCCTGCCTGTAAAGTAGGAACTTCTTACTATATTCTTTTAGTTGACCTATTAAATAATATATTGTATAATATAAATAGAACAAATGTTCGGTAAGTGAAAGGATGGTGGACCCTTAAGGGGAGTTATATGAATAATGAAAAGTTAAAAGCCTTAGAAGCAGCTATGGGACAGATAGAAAAACAATTTGGTAAAGGTTCAGTAATGAAGCTTGGAGAAAACAGTGTGCTTAATTTAGATTCAATATCTACAGGATGTCTAGGATTAGATATAGGATTGGGAATAGGCGGAGTGCCTAGAGGAAGAATTGTAGAGATATTCGGACCAGAGTCTTCAGGTAAAACAACAGTAGCGCTACATATTGTTGCAGAGGCTCAAAAAGCTGGAGGTGTGGCAGCTTTTATAGATGCAGAGCATGCATTAGATCCAGTATATGCCAAAGCTTTAGGCGTTGATATAGATAATTTAATAGTTTCTCAACCTGACACTGGAGAACAAGGGCTTGAAATAACTGAGGCATTGGTTCGTTCAGGTGCAGTAGATGTTGTAGTTGTAGACTCCGTTGCAGCTCTTGTACCAAAAGCAGAAATTGAAGGAGAAATGGGAGATTCTCATGTTGGACTTCAAGCTAGACTTATGTCACAAGCACTTAGAAAATTAGCAGGATCTATAAATAAATCAAAATGTGTTACTATATTTATAAATCAACTTAGAGAAAAAGTTGGAGTAATGTTTGGAAATCCTGAAACTACTCCAGGTGGAAGAGCACTTAAATTCTATGCATCAGTTAGAATGGATGTAAGAAAAATTGATACTATTAAACAAGGTGATGAATTTTTAGGAAATAGAACTAGGGTTAAAATAACTAAAAATAAAGTTGCGCCTCCATTTAAACAAGCAGAATTCGATATCATGTATGGTGAGGGAATCTCAAGAGAAGGAGACGTTCTAGATATAGCAGTTAAAGAGGAAATAGTTCAAAAAAGTGGTGCATGGTTCTCTTATGGTGATACAAGATTAGGTCAAGGGAGAGAAAATGCTAAGAATTATTTTAAAGAAAACTCTGAATTAAGATTAGAGATAGAAAATAAAATAAGAGAAAAGTATAGCTTACCTTTGTATAAAGAAGAAATTTTAGTAGAAGAAAAAGATAATGAAAAGTAGCAAGTATTTCTTGCTACTTTTGTTTTTTAAAATTTTTTTAAAAATTTTTTATAAAAATATTATCTTAAGAATTAATATATGATAAAATAATTATGAGCTCTTAATCCAATATGCAATTTTTAAAAAAATTAATATTTTCTGTATTAAAATGTTATATAATTAGATTAAAATATAGTAAAAATAGATAGCCAATAACAATGAAAAAATACTTATAGGTATACAATAAATAAATTCAATTATTTGGAAGTTTTTCTTTTATCTTTCAATAATTTTGAATATATATATGAATATTTGGATATAATTTTAATATTATAAAAAAGTATATATTTTACCTGTTTATAGCATACCAAGCAACTTGACATTATATAGAAAGTAATATAAAATAAATACAAATACTGGTTTAGCATAATGTAATTGCTACCAATTGAATAAAATATGACACCTTTTCTAGCTTTCATTTTCAATCCAAATAGATATTAAAATGAGCAAAGGAGGTGTTAACATACAATGGATACAAACATGTTATTAGGGATAGGTATTGTATTAATTGTTATTTTCATTGGAATTTTTGTTGTTGTTTATACTAGAAAAAATATATCACAAGCTAATATTGCAAAGTCAGAAGAAGAATCTAAAAAAATTATAGAAGAAGCTAAAAAAGATGCCGAATCTAAAAAGAAAGAAGCTATACTTGAGGCTAAAGAGGAAGTTCACAGATTGAGAACTGACCTTGAAAAAGAGTCTAGAGAGAGAAGAAATGAAGTTCAGAGGCTTGAAAGAAGAACTATTCAAAGAGAAGAATCTTTAGATAAAAAGAGTGCAGTATTAGAGAAAAAAGAGGAAAATCTAAATAAAAAACAACAAGAAGTTGAAATATTAGAGTCAAGTATACAAGATTTGTATACTAAGCAAAGAGAAGAATTAGAGAGATTATCAGATCTTACATCTGATGAAGCAAAGCAGATTTTACTAGACGAAGTAAGAAAAGAAATTAAGCATGAAACAGCAGTTATGATTAAAGAAGTTGAACAAAAAGCTAAAGAAGAGGCTGATAAAAAAGCCAGAGAAATCATAACATATGCTATTCAAAGATGCGCTGCAGATCATGTTGCAGAGTCTACTGTACACGTGGTTTCTCTTCCAAATGATGAAATGAAAGGAAGAATAATAGGTAGAGAGGGTAGAAATATTCGAGCTCTTGAAACTCTTACAGGGGTAGATTTAATTATTGATGATACTCCAGAAGCAGTAATTCTTTCAGGATTTGATCCAATAAGAAGAGAAGTTGCAAGAATAGCTTTAGAAAAGCTTATAGTAGATGGAAGAATACATCCAGCAAGAATTGAAGAAATGGTAGAAAAAGCTAAGAAAGATGTTGATAATGATATTAAGGAAGAAGGAGAACAAGCTACCTTTGAAACAGGTGTACACGGTCTACATATTGAAATATTAAAATTATTAGGAAGACTGAAGTACAGAACAAGTTATGGTCAAAATGTATTAAAGCATTCCGTTGAGGTTGCTTATTTAGCAGGACTTATGGCATCAGAACTTGGCATGGATCCGACATTGGCAAAAAGATGCGGATTATTACATGACATTGGTAAAGCTGTAGACCATGAAGTTGAAGGACCACATGCATTAATAGGTGCAGAACTTGCTAAAAAATATCATGAATCACCAATAGTTGTAAATGCTATAGCAGCTCATCATGGTGATGTAGAATCTCAATCTTTGGAGGCAGTGTTAGTTCAAGCAGCTGATGCTATTTCTGCTGCAAGGCCAGGTGCGAGAAGAGAAACATTGGAAGCTTATATTAAGAGATTAGAAAAACTTGAGGAAATTGCAAATTCTTATGAAGGCGTTGAAAAGTCATATGCCATTCAGGCTGGAAGAGAAATTAGAATTATGATTAAACCAGAAGAAATTGATGATGCAGGAGCTATTGAAGTGGCTAGGGATATTGTTAAGAAAATAGAGAGTGAACTTGAATATCCAGGTCAAATTAAAGTTAATGTAATCAGAGAAACCCGTGCTATTGAGTATGCAAAATAGTAAAAAGTAGAAATTTAAAATAAAAATGAAAAAAATAATCTTCTTAAATTTTGGAAATTTTAATTTTATTCAAAATTTAAGAGGATTTTTTTGATTATTGTAGAATTATATATTATCACAATAGAATGTTTACTTATAGGAGGTTAATCATGGAGGTATTAAAAGTTTCAGCAAAATCAAGTCCAAATTCAGTAGCAGGAGCATTAGCAGGCGTTTTAAGAGAAAAAGGTGCGGCTGAAATTCAAGCTATCGGTGCAGGAGCTCTTAACCAAGCTATAAAATCAGTAGCAATAGCTAGAGGATTTGTAGCGCCAAGTGGAGTAGATTTAGTTTGTATTCCAGCATTTACAGATATAGAGATAGAAGGAGAAGAAAGAACAGCAATAAGATTAATTGTTCAGCCTAGATAAGACTAGTTAATTTACATAAAAGAAAGACATGAATTATAAAGCCATGTCTTTTTTGTTTGAATCACATTTTAAATATCTTTCAACATATGCAATAATCTTAAATTAAAAACTGATTTACATAATATTTTAATTTCCATGTTAAAATTCTTTTATTATTTTTGTAAGATATATTTATATAAAAATCTAATTTTAAAATATGATCTTTATTTTGATAAATAGTCATAATATGCCTTATAAAATTATTTACACTGAGTATAATAAATGATATATTATAGATGATATGACGTATATCCTTCATTTTGCTGAAATATGAAGGGGAGTATGCAGATAACTTATAAAATTATGAAAATTTTGGGGGTAGTAACTATGAAATTATCAAATAAAGCTATGCAAATTTCTCCATCATTAACTTTAGCAATAACAGCTAAAGCTAAAAAAATGAAAGCAGATGGCATAGATGTAATAGGCTTTGGTGCAGGAGAGCCAGATTTTAATACTCCAAAAAACATTCAAGAGGCTGGCATAAAAGCTGTGCAAGAGGGGCTGACAAGATATACAGCTGCTTCAGGAATAGCAGAGCTTAAAGATGCTATAGTAAACAAATTTAAAGTAGATAATAATTTAATTTACAAACCTTCTCAAATAGTAATTTCAACTGGAGCTAAACAATGTTTAGCAAATGCATTACAAGCAATACTAAATCCAGAAGATGAAGTATTAGTAGGAGTACCATACTGGGTGAGTTATCCTGAACTTATACAATTAGCTGATGGTAAAGCAGTATTCGTAGAGACTAAAGAAGAAAACGCTTTCAAATTAACAGTTGAAGCGCTAGAAAAAGCTGTGACAGATAAAACAAAAGCATTTATATTAAATAGTCCTAATAATCCAACAGGAACTGTTTATACTAAAGAAGAGTTAGTAAAACTTGCTGAGTTTGCTAAGGAAAAAGATCTGTTAATAATATCAGATGAAATATACGAAAAATTATTATATGGAGTAGAAGGACATATTTCAATTGCAAGTATCTCAGAAGACGCGTATAATAGAACAATAGTTATTAACGGAGTTTCTAAAGCATATGCCATGACTGGCTGGAGAATAGGATACGCTGCAACTAGCGAAGAGATAACTAAGCTTATGTCTAATATTCAAAGTCATACAACTTCAAATCCTTGCTCAATATCTCAATACGCTTCAGTAGAAGCTTTAAACGGAGATCAAAGTGAAGTTGAAAACATGAAAAAACAATTTAAAGCAAGAAGAGATTTTATGGTTGATAGAATTAACTCAATAAACAACTTATCTTGTGTTAAACCAGAAGGAGCTTTCTATGTTATGGTTAACATAAGCAAAATTTTAGGTAAGGAATTTAGTGGAAAAGTAATTAAAGATTCCTTAACTTTCTCCGATTTATTATTAGAGAAAGAAAAAGTTGCAGTTGTACCAGGAATAGCTTTCGGAGTTGATAACTTTATAAGATTATCTTATGCAACATCTATGGATAATATTAAAAATGGATTAGATAGAATTGAAAAATTTGTAAATAGCATAGGATAGTTTTAAATAAACTATAGAGGTGATGCTAGTGGTATCAAAGGATGTTATTGTAAAAAACCCGCAAGGGCTACATGCAAGACCAGCTACACTCTTAGTTAGAGTAGCTTCATCTTTCAAATCAAATATAAATATTGAGTACAATGGAAAAAGCGCTAATGCCAAAAGCTTGATAGGAATACTATCTTTAGGTATAAATAAAGATTATAAGATTACTGTTTCAGCTAAAGGTAGTGACAAAGAAAAGGCGCTAGGAAATATTTGTGACTTAATAGAAAGCTTCGAATAATTAACATAATAAAAGCTGCTGACGTTTGTTAGCAGTTTTTATTAACTTATATATATTAGGTGATAGATATGAATAATGATATTATTATTAAAAATGAGCAGAGAATAACTAATTTATTTAATGATAAAAATTTTATAAGATATTTTTTAGATTTAAAGGCTAATAAAAGTAAATATACTTCTAAAAGTTATGAGAGAGATATTAAAGATTTTTTTAAAGTAGAGTATGTTGAAGATATAACAATTAACCATATTAGAACAGTGACTATATTTGATGCTCAAAATTATATTTTAGAATTAAGTTCTAAGAAATTTTCCTCTGCTACTATAAACAGAAAAATTTCATCGTTAAGTGCGCTTTATAAGTGGCTATTAAAGTTTCAAGATAACAGTACAAAAAGTGAACTTATAAAATATAATCCTTTTGGCAATTTAAAAGAAGAAAAGCCAATCATAAACAACAAGGACACAGAGTTTTTAACAAAGGAAGAATGTAAAATTTTGCTTCAGAGTATAGATACTGCTAATATAATAGGAATTAGAAACAAAGCTATAATGTCATTGGCACTAACTACAGCTTTAAGAAAATCAGAAATTATCAATATAAAATTGAAAGATATAACTACCTATGGAAATTATGATGTTATTAATATAACTAGAAAAGGTAATATTAAAGATATGATAAAAATTCAAAAAGGGGTATTAAATCTAATAAGACAATATGTTGAAAAGAGTAATAGAGATTTTAAAAAAAATTGGGATGAATATCTGTTTTTAGGTCATTCTAAAAATAGCTTAAAAAAGGAAAAATTAAATCCTAGCAGCCTAAATTATATAATTAAGCAAATTTGCAAAAATGCAAATATAAATAAAGATTTAAAAGTTCATTCCACGAGGCATACGGCTATAACACTAGCTATAACGGAAGGTGCAACTATAGAAAAAGTAAGAGAATTTGCAGGACATAAAAATTTAGCAACTACAAATAGATATGTGCACTCCATAGATAAATTGAAAAATAATGCAGGAGATATTATAGATATTCTTTAAAGCTAATATACTATTAAAGTATATTAGCTTTAATTATATATATAAATAATATAGTAACTTCATTCTCCTTATTAATAAAAAAGTTCAAAATTATAACATAATCCTAATAGAAATAAATTTCATGAATTTTAAGGGAATAAATTAAATATAATGTATTAAAGCGTCTAGAATAAGGTAATTAGTCACATGGAAAAATAAATAATATTAATGATTGATTATTTATTTGTTGATGCATAAAGTAATAATTTAGGAGAGTGTATAATGGAGGAGAAATTAAGTCCTAAAACTTTTAATTTTAAAAGTATTAAAGGAATAAGCTTAAATCAATTAGAACAACATTATAAATTATACGAAGGATATGTAACGAATGTTAACAAAATATGGAGTGGTATAAAGGAACAAAGGGATTTTGAAGGAACAAATGCCACTTTCAGCCCTTATAGAAGTCTTTTAGTAGCTCAGAGTTTTGCATTAGATGGGGTTAAGCTTCATGAACTTTATTTTGAAAATATGAATGGAGAAGTGAAGGGTATATCCTCAGGTGTTTATGAAGCTATAGTTGAAAGTTTTGGTAGCTATAACTTTTTTGAAGAATTATTTAAAAATGCAGGATTAGCAGTTAGAGGATGGGTAGTACTTGCATATGAACCTATAGATAAAAGACTTCATGTATATGGACTTGATAGTCATGATTGTGGACCTATATGGAATGCTTATCCATTACTTGTTTTAGATGTTTATGAGCATGCATATATGATTGATTTTGGAATTGATAGAAAGAAATATATTGAAGTTTTTATGAATAATATTGATTGGAGAGTTGTGAATGATAGGATGGTTGCATTAAGAAAAATGTTGAATTAATTTATAGAATTGAGCATAGATTTTAATGTAAGGAATCTGAAATAAAATAACTAGTGAAAGAACATAAACTGAATGTTTTATATCAATATGCGAGGAAGCATCCTTAATAGTCTTGATATCAGAAAGTTTTGCTGAGGTACCACTCACAAAATGGAATGGTATATTTGCTAGTTATTTATTTTTTGATCTCCAATATAAATATGGGGGTATTATAATGTATTCAGACAATGAAAGAAATCTTGATGGAGATGGAGTTAAGGAATATGAGTTTGTTCCTATAGAGCCTATGAGCAATACGAACATGTCTAAAGAGATGGAAGAATTTATTGCTATGTATTGTATGATGGGAATTATGCCAATGCAAAGAAATAATCCCATGGGATTTATAACACCTATGCCATGGATTACGGATGAAGAAGATAGTGAATTTAAAATTTTTGATGAAGAAGATTTAAGAGGCAATGTAAATGAAAGTTTAGATTTTTTAGATAATGATCTAAAAACAGCGCAAGGATATCCTGGATATAATTATTTAAAAATTGATAGAATAGTTAATAGGATAGAAAGAAATAATCCAGGTATATTTAGATTTTTAGAGTCTAAAGGAGTTCCATACATGAGGGCAAGAAACTTTGTGAGACGAATAGTAAGATTAACTCTTATGTATAGTTAAAATAATGAGTAGCATTATGCTACTCATTATTTCTTTACATATTTAAAAATATAACTGCATACTTGAGTATTTCAATTCACAACTTTAATTAGTTGAGAATTGAAAGCCATTGAAATTAATTCTTATAAATCAATTTCTTTAACAATATATGAAAATAAACCTAATTAACTTTGTAAAATAATCAGTTTAAAAATTCTCATACTTTGCTGAGAATTCACTATAATTGTCTATTGTCAATCGTTAATTCTCAATTGCATATTAATGTAAACTTAAATAGCTTAATAGCATAATTGTATGAATTTATAGATTAAATTTGAAAGTAGTAAATATATAATATATGTATTTATAGACTAAAATATAACAACATTATTTTGAAACATATACTTATTTAGGAATTTTTGTCTTAATAAAAAAGTTGACGAGATATAGTTTAATAATTTATAATGTCTTTAAGTTAAAATTTACTAAATATAATATATATTATACATTAATTAACTTTAGAACATTCTATGATAACGTTATATATTTATTTAGAAATAATCATCTTAAGGTTATTAAGATGTATAGCTATTAGTCTTTAGGGGGAAAGTTTATGTTAAATATGAAGAAAACCTGCGGGTTGTTATTGAATTTAATGTTGTTTATATTTGCAATTACATTAATAAATTGCAAAAGTGTACAAGCTACTGAAACACCTAAAAAGAAAAATGAAATAATATTACGTTCAGCTAATTTATCAACAGATAAAACAATAAAAGTTCCAAACAGAACTTTAGAGAACAAGAGGCTATCTAGAGGTGGAAGTGAATCTACACCAGAAGTTGCTTATGATATAGTAGATTTAGCTTGCACTAAGCTTGGAAGTCCATATGTTTGGGCAGCGACTGGACCAGAGGTTTTTGATTGCTCAGGATTTACAAAGTATGTTTTTAGTAATTATGGTATAGATTTGCCACATTATACTGGTTCACAGATAAGATACGGTAAGGGAGTTTCAAGACCAGGTTTAGAACCAGGGGATTTAGTATTTTTTAATACTGATGGATACTCTGTATCTCATGTAGGAATATATACTGGTAATGGACAATTTATACACGCAGCTTCAGGAAATGGAAGAGTAATAATAAGTGATTTGGGAGAAGATTATTATTCTACTAGATATGTAGGTGCAAGAAGAATGTTTTAGAATTTAAACCGACAGTGATGTCGGTTTTTTATCATAATCCCCATAAACTATGAATATAGATTATGGACAAGTATTTATAGGTTATAGGAGGGGGACAAAATGAAATACACAAGATATAATATAAAACCTAAGAAAAAAAATAATAATTTGCTTTATCTTTTAATTATAATGCTAATTGCACTGTTATTAACTATTATGCTCTTTAACAAGTTTTCTTCTAAGGATGATTTGAAAAAAGATAGTAAAGAGATTACGGAAACAAAAAAAGAAAAGAAAAATGAAGAAACTAAAGGCACAGAAAAAAATATTAAAAGTAGTGACTTTATACTAATTCAATGTGGTGTATTTAAAGTAAAAGAAAATGCTGATAAATTAAAAAGTCAGCTAAATTCTTTTGGTAGTCCTTTTGTTGTAGAACAAGATAATACTTATAAAGTGTATCAAGGCATATATACTGGAAATGATTGTGATAAAGTTATAGAAAAATTGAACGGAAATAAGATTCCAAATGCTAAATTAGTAATAACTTTGCCTTATGAAGATTTATCTATAGTTGAGTTAAGTAAAATTATAGAAGCTAAATTAAAGGTAATAAATAAAACATCAGATGTACAAGTTAAATCTATAAAAACCACTGAATTAAAAAAGTGGGTGTCTTCTTTAGAAAATTTGAAAGAAGATACTCGTTCATATAATGATGTTAAAGAAATAAAAAATTATATAGCTTCTCTTCCAGAGGAAGTAGACAAGAAAAAATCAGAAGAGATGAATATATATATATATAATAAATTAATAAAATTTAAAAATAGCTAGTTAAGTGGTAGAACGGGCATAGCCTGTTCTATTTTTATTTTTGTAAATATAAAAAACTTAATATATATTTTAATATAGATGTCTCTTTGAATGTTTCAATTTATAACTTAAATAATAGAGAATTGATAATTATAGTTAAAATTAGATCTTTATTATTAATTTCTTGAATATACTTTTTTACTAGAGGTTTCATTATTAGTTTTTCATAAGAAGCGATTCTTATGGCTTCGAAAATAAATTAATTTTATACTTCTTTCATAAGAGAGCAGTTTCTGTAATTGTGGGCTGTGCATCGTGAATTGTGCATCGACAAAACATGACTTTTGGTCATTTTAGTTTCTTACTGTTTGATACCTTAAAAACCAAATTAAGGAACAGAAAATTTTTCTAAAAACCCTATTATAGACTTGTTAATCATTTTATTAAATGATACACTATATAAGATAAAGAAATAAATGGGGGATATAAATTGAAAAATTCAGAAAGGAAAACCAGAGAGTACATTTTTGTTATCCTACTGGCAGCCATTTCTGGTAGTTTTATTGGGGAAGTGTTATCTAAAAGCGTTAGCTTTTTAGACATATTAGGAAGATCTTATTCCATTGGGCTAAGTGATCCTTTTTTGTTAGACTTAAAGGTAATAGGGATAACTTTTGGTATTTATTTCAATATTAATTTAATGTCTATTATTTGTGTAATATTGGCAATAATATTATTTAGAAAATATTAGGAGTGAACAATTATGAAGATTATACTGGCATCAGCTTCAGAAAGAAGGAAAGAACTTTTAACTAGAATTACAGAGAATTTTGAAGTGATTGTTAGTGACTTTGATGAAAGCACTATAAGCTTTGATAATAATTGCGAAGAGTATGTTATTAACTTAGCAAAAGGAAAGGCTTTTAATATACTTAAAAAGCTAAATGAACATTCTCTTGTAATTGCTTGTGACACTATAGTGTATAGTGATGGCAACGTATTGGGAAAACCCAAAAATGAAGAGGATGCTATTGTCACGCTTAAAATGCTTAGTAACAAAACTCATAAAGTGTACTCCGGTATAATAGTTTTAGATACAAAAACTAATAATATGAAATTTGATGCTGTTTGTACAGAGGTTAAATTTTCAAAACTTAGTGATGAAGCTATAGAGAGATATGTAAAAACTGGAGACCCTCTAGACAAGGCAGGGGCTTACGGTATACAAGGTAGAGCAGCAACATTTGTAGAAGGCATTAATGGCTGTTATTATAATGTAGTAGGCTTACCTTTAAATAGACTGAATACTTTACTTATGGAGATGGGGGTAAATCTTTAAAAGGAAGTGTTATATTTGAACAACTTTAAACTTACGGATTTACCTAAAAATGAAAGGCCTCGTGAAAGACTTTTTAGATATGGTGCATACGCACTATCTAATGCAGAACTTTTAGCAATTATTTTGCGAACAGGAAGCCAAAAAGAAGATGTTTTAAGTTTATGCAATAGAATAATATCAGATTGTAATGGATTAAATGGACTTCTTAGCTGTGATACTCAAGACTTTTTAAGTTTGTGTGGTATAGGGGAAGCTAAGGCAGCACAACTTATAGCATTATCAGAAATTTCAAAGCGCTTTAAAGCCTTTAAGTCTGGCGATGAATATAGAATAACCAGTGCTAAATCAGCAGCAGAATATGTCATGGAAGATATGAGATATTTGAAAAAAGAATATCTCAAGTTAATAATGCTTAATAGCAAAAATGTAGTTATATCTGTAAAACATATATCTGTTGGTAGCTTAAATAGTTCTATTGTTCATCCTAGAGAAGTATTTTTAGAAGCTATAAAAAATAGTAGTGCTTCAATAATTATTTGCCACAACCATCCATCAGGAGATCCTACTCCAAGTAAAGAAGATATCAATATTACAAATAGACTTAAACAATGTGGAAAGATACTAGGCATAGAGGTTTTAGACCATATTATAATTGGGAATGGTATTTATGTTAGCTTAAAAGAAAGAGCATTTTTATAGAAACGAAAGGAGAAAAAAGTATATGGGATTTTTTGCTAAATCAAGAGATATGGGAATAGATTTAGGGACTGCTAATACATTAGTTTATGTAAAAGGAAAAGGAATAGTGTTAAGAGAGCCGTCAGTTGTGGCTATAAATAAAAAGACGAACAGGGTTTTAGCTGTAGGAAATGAGGCTAAACAAATGATCGGAAGAACTCCAGGTAACATTGTGGCTATAAGACCAATGCGAGATGGAGTTATTGCTGACTTTGACGTTACTGAAAAAATGTTAAGAAGCTTTATTGAAAAAGCGGGGGCAAAAAATGGATTTAAAAGCCCAAGAATAGTAGTTTCTTTTCCTTCAGGAGTAACTGAAGTAGAAAAAAGAGCTATAGAAGAAGCAACAAAAAGTGCAGGTGCTAGATTTGCTTGTCTTTTAGAAGAACCAATGGCGGCAGCTATAGGTGCTGGACTTCCAGTTGATGAACCAACAGGTAGTATGATTGTAGATATTGGTGGAGGAACTACAGAAGTAGCTATTATTTCTCTTGGCGGAATAGTAACTAGTAAATCTCTAAGAGTTGCTGGTGATGAGTTAGATAAGGCAATAATAGCTTACATAAAAAAACAGTATAGTTTAATGATAGGTGAACGTACAGCTGAAGCAATAAAAATAGAATTAGGTTCTGCCTTCGATTTAGGTGAAGAAGAAAGAACTATGGAGATTAAAGGAAGAGATTTAATTTCTGGATTGCCAAAAGTGACAGAAATCAATGAAAGTGAAGTTAGAGAAGCATTAAAAGAACCCGTATACTCTATAATTGACTCAATAAAAACTACACTTGAAAAAACACCACCGGAGCTTGCAGCAGATATTATGGACAAAGGCATAATGTTAACTGGTGGAGGCGCATTGTTAAGAGGAATAGACGCATTAATTTACCACGAAACTCATATGCCAGTAAATGTAGCTGACATTCCACTAGATTGTGTGGCTATAGGAGCTGGAAAAGCGCTAGATAATATAGATATAATGGAAAAAAGAGGATAATTTTGAAAAAGTTCAAGAATAAACTGGCAGTAATAGTTATACTACTGTCAGTATGCTTTTTGTTTCTTATTGGATATAGTGTTCAAAGAGAAAAAATGTCTTTCGTGGAAAATGGTGTTGGATACACCTTAAATAGTATTCAAAGTGTAGTTTATAATATAGGAAATAAAATAAAAAACTCCTTTAGTTTTATTACTAATATAAATAATATAAAAGAAGAAAATGAGAAGTTAAAAGAGGAAAATATTAAACTATCTCAAATGTCAACGGAAAATGAAATTCTCACTAGTGAAAATGAAAGATTAAGAAATATGTTGAATTTTACTAATTCTAAAAATGAGTATAAATATATAGGTGCTGATATTAAAGGATTAAGTGGAGAAAACTTTTTAGATGGATTTACTATAAATAGAGGTAGCAAAGATGGAATTAAAAAAGGCATGGTAGCAATTACAGCAGAAGGGTTAGTAGGACAAGTCACTTCTGTAGGAAGCAATTGGTCGATAGTACAGTCTTTATGTAATGAAAATATAGCTGTTGCAGCACATGTATTATCAACTAAAGAAAGTGATGGGATTGTAAAAGGATACAGAGGAAATGACGAAAAATTTCTTGCAGAAATTACAGGGCTTTCAATTAGCTCTAAGATAAAAGAAGGAGATACTATTTTAACTTCAGGATTAGGATTAGTTTATCCTAAAGGAATAAAAATAGGCACTGTGTTAGAGGTAAAGGAAGATAAAGCTGCTGTAATGAAAAGTGCAATAATAAAGCCAACTGTAGATTTTAATACTTTGGAGCAAGTATTAATAGTAGTACCAAATGACACTATAGAAGTTAAATATAACTATTAGGTGATTAAAATGAAGAAAGTAATAACACTATTTTTTATATGTATTGGACTTACTATGTTGGATAATACATTAAGTACATTTATTGCTATTAAATCTATTTATCCTAGCATTTTATTTGTTTTTATAATTTCCTACTCAATAATAAATGGTCCAGTAGAGGCAATTATTTTAGGTATATTTGCTGGTGCACTACAAGATATTTATTTATTTAATGGATTAGGAATTAATATGCTTACTAATATGCTTACTTGCTATATTGCAGCACAAATTGGTAAAAGCATATTTAAAGAAAAATCCTTTGTTCCAATAATTTCAACTTTTTTTCTTAGTATTTTAAAAGGAGTTATGATGTTTAGCTTGTTTTATTTATTAAAGATAAAAGTTAATATACAAACAGCACTATATGTAAGCATATATAATATGATTTTATCTATAATTTTATATAGATATGTTTACAAACTTTCTGAAACAAAATTTATGAAGAAAGATTGGAGATTTTAGGATAGTGATATTATGGTAAAAAACAATAAAAAAGAAAAAAAAATTTCAAGATATACGGTGTTTTTTATTACTATGGCTGTGATATTTACAATTTTGATAGTAAGACTCCTATTTCTTCAAGTAGTTATGGTAGAAGAATATAGGGAAGAAGCAAGTAAAAAGCACTATAAAAATGTTTCTAAGGTAGCACCAAGAGGTGATATCATTGATAGAAAGGGAGAAGTATTAGCAACAAGCAAACAAAGTTACGCATTGATGTTTACAGAAACTCCTGAGAGTAAAGAAGTTTTTTTTGATACTATGGAAAAGGTGTTTAAAATTTTAGATGAAAATAAGATTTCTATAGTAGATGAATTTCCCATAACTGTTGAGCCGAAATTTGAATTTAAATTTAATGCTGTTGATGAAGCAAGTAAACAATGGATGGAACTTAGATTTAAAAAAGATAGAGGATTTCAAGAGGATATAATCAATAAACTTTATAAGGGAAAAAGCGAAAGTGATCTTTCTAAGGCGGAATTACAGAAAGTAGATGAAGAATTATTAAAGATTACTGCAGAAGAAGCTTTCAATAAGCTCTTTAATGAATATAAAGAACAATTTAAGAAAAATTATGAGATTGATATTGACAAGAAAAATTATAGCTTAACTGATAAGAGAAGATACATTATTGTGTTAGATAGCATTAAGATACAAAGTTATTCAGGATATAAACCTGTGGTTATATCTAACAGTTTAGATAAAGAAGCTGCGTTTATCTTTGAACAACTTCAGCCAGACTTGCCAGGTATAATGGTAGAAACTCAACCTATTAGAAATTATCCTAATGGTGAACTAGGTTCAGCTTTTTTAGGATATACTGCAAAAATAGACTCTTGGGAAAAAGAAAAATTTGAAGAAAAGGGATATGATGTAAGTGCTGATAAAGTAGGAAAAGTAGGTTTAGAGTTTAGCTTTGAAAGTATTCTAAAAGGAACTAAAGGTCAAGAGAGTATAGAAGTAAATAAGCAGGGAAGAAAAGTTAAAACTCTTGGAGAAGTTGAAGCTTATCCAGGAAAGACTTTACAGCTTAATATTGATAAAAATATACAATCAGTTGCGGAAAGAGCATTGGATGACACTATGGCTGACCTTCAAAAACAAGGCAGGAGAAATGATGTTGATACTACCAATGCTACAAGAGGAGCAGCCATAGTTATGGAAGCTAAGACTGGTAAAATACTTGCATTAGCAAGTAGGCCAGGATATGACCCTAATATATTTACACTTACGCCAGAACTTTCATCAAAATATTTTAATTCTGATTTAGAAAAGATGGGAAAAGAATATATTGAAAAAAGAGGACTTACCTCTATATCAGGGATATTAGATGAGAATGAATTGTCTAGTCTTTCTTACGAACAAAAGGTAGATAAATTACTTAATAGAATGTTTCCGTTAGATACTACAATAGAAAATAATACAAAGTCTAGACAAGACAGCTATGATATATTTCCTAAGCCATTGTATAACTATGCTACATTATCTTTAATTCCACCAGGGTCTGTATTTAAACCATTAACAGGATTAGCTGGACTTGAAGAAGGCGTTATAGATTTATCGACTACAATTAATGATGCTGGAGAATACAACAAAAGATACTCAGATTATAAGGGAGCATGTTGGATATATAACCAAAGTGGAGGTTCTCATGGTAGTATAGATATTAGAGAGGCTCTTAAAGTATCTTGTAACTATTTCTTCTATGAGGTAGCAGATAGATTGTTTGCAAAAGGCGGAGAGAAATCAAGTGGACTTGATTATATAGCGAAATATGCATGGAAGTTTGGACTAGGGGTAGAGCCTAATTCTAATAAAGAGCCTAAAACTGGTATAGAAATACCAGAAAACTTTGGTCAAGTTTATAACTATGAATCAAGCAAAAATAAGTTTGCTAACGAATATGTAGAACAAATAGCTAATTATTTAAATATAGGTATAGATTCTATAAACACTACACCACATTATAAACCTATTGATATAAGAAGAAAAAATGAAGTTGGTAGTGATAAAGAAAAAAGTGAAATAGCTAAAATCAATGAGAAGAAAACTATATTGATTGATGCTATTAAAGAAGAGATGAAAAAAGATGTTAAAGGAAAAGAAGAAGAAATAGTTCCTAAAATGGAAAAACTTCTTAAAGATTTAATTGAGTCTGTTCCAGAATTTAAAGAAAAGAAATATACCGATAAAGATATTAAGAATATGGCAATAGCAATTAATTATGCCATAGCAGATGCTATATCTAATAAAAAATCTGCTGCTAATGCTTATGATGCTTCCATAGGACAGGGAATGAACCAATTTACTCCTCTACAATTAACAAACTATATGGCTACTTTAGTTAATGGTGGATATAGATATGAAATGCAGCTTGTGGATAAAATTATTGATCCAGTAACAGGAGAAGAGACTGTAATTAAACCTCAACTGTTAGATAAATTTGACATTAATCCAGAGTATTTAGAAGCTATAAAGCAAGGGATGGGGGATGTTGTTAGCGCAACAGAAGGTACAGGTGCTACTGCATTTACAAATTATCCATTAAAACACGGTGGTAAAACAGGTTCTTCTACTTTTAATCAAAATCAAGAGGAGGCATTAGGAAGAACTTCTTATGCCGTATTTTTAGGTTTTGCACCTTTCGATGATCCAGAAATAGTAACTTGTGTTATTATATTTGATGGAGGGCATGGAGGATATGCAGGACCAGTAGTAAGAGCCATATATGAAGAGTACTTTAAAGAAGAATTATTGAAAGTAGATCCAGGCTATCAGTTTATGTATCCTGAAACACAAAATAATTCTAATAAAAATAACACAACAGATAACAAACCCACAAATAATAATGAAAATACAGAGAATAATAATCAAGAAGATACTTTAGATCAAAATAATAATCAATAATAATAAAATAGCCTTTATGCTAAATTAGCATAAAGGCTATTTTAAAAAATTGAAGTCTTTTATAAAATATATTTAAGAAATTAATTTTAACTATACTTGTGAATTCTCCATTATTTTAAGCTTTATTTTTATAAATCAAATAAATCCTATACATTATTTCGAAATTCTAGATTATATGAGGAAAATAGAGTAAAATAAACTTATAATTATTAAAGTTTACTTAAAAAATCCTTATTATAGAAGGATTTTAGTTAGAAGTGTTGAAATATATCAAATAGCTCAATTTTGGAGGGTATTTATGTATGCAGACAATATAATAATAAAAGGTAATAAAGAGGGATTAAATGTAGTTATAGACATGAAAAAATTTAAAAACTCTCTGGATATGACCAATGCATTAATTGAAAAACTATCAAAAGGAAAAAGATTTTATAGAGGATGTACTTTGAAAATTACAACTCAATTAAAGGAATTTACAGATAGGGAATTAAGAAAGCTGAGAGATTTGTTATTTGAGGAATTTTTAATAAGAGATTGTATTTTTCAAGATATAGATGAAAAGCAAAATAAGGTCTTTAATGGTATTTATGAAGGCCGTACTAAATATTTAAAGAAAACCATAAGAAGTGGACAAGTATATGAATATTCAGGTAACCTAGTTATAATAGGAGATATAAACCCAGGAGCAGAGGTATATGCCGCGGGAAATATTGTAGTTGTAGGAGCTATTAGAGGAAGTGTACATGCAGGCTGCACAGGAAATGATAAATCATTTATAGCAGCATTTTCGCTAGAACCTCAAATTATAAGAATTGCGGATATAATGACAAGAGCACCAGAGGATGGTATAAAGCCAGCCTATCCAGAGGTTGCAAGAGTTAAGAATGGAAATATAATTGTAGAGCCGTACTTAGTTAATAAATATATTTAATGGAGGTATTATAAATGGGAGAAGCAATTGTTATCACGTCAGGAAAAGGTGGCGTAGGAAAAACTACTACAACAGCTAATATAGGAACAGCTCTAGCTGCTATGGATAAAAAGGTAGTAGTTATAGATGGTGATACAGGATTAAGAAATCTAGATGTGCTTATGGGGCTTGAAAATAGAGTGGTATTTACATTATTAGATGTAATTGAAGAAAGATGTAGATTAAAACAAGCTCTAATAAAAGATAAAAGATTTAATAACTTATTTTTACTTCCAACAGCGCAGACAAGAGATAAAAACGACGTAGATATAAAAGAAATGTTAAGAGTAGTTAATGAACTTAAAGGGGACTTTGATTATGTTATAATAGATTGCCCAGCAGGAATTGAACAAGGTTTCGAAAATGCAGTAGTAGGAGCTGACAGATCAATAGTTGTTGTCAATCCAGAAATAACTTCAGTTAGAGATGCTGATAGAGTTATAGGAAAGCTTTGTGCAAAAGGACTTGAAGAAAGTGAGCTTATAGTTAATAGAATTAATTTTGAAATGACAAAGAATGGAGATATGTTAGATATTGAAGATATAAAAGAGTGTCTCGCCATTAAATTAATAGGAGTAGTACCTGATGATAGAAAGGTAACTATATCAACAAATAAAGGTGAACCAATTGTACTGGATAATACTGCTGATGCAGGACAAGCCTTTAAAAATATTGCAAGAAGAATTACAGGTGAAGAAGTTCCTTTTGTAGAATTAAATCAAACTTCTTCTCAAGGTGGCTTCTGGGCTACAGTAAAAAAATTCTTCGGCAACAAATAGGAGGAAGATATGGATTTGTTTAAGATATTCTCAAGTAAATTGTCTTCTAAGGATATTGCTACAGATAGATTAAAGCTAATATTAATTCATGATAGGGCTGACTTTTCCCCAGATTTTTTAGAGATGATAAAGGGAGATTTATTAAAGGTTATATCTAATTATGCAGAAATTGATGATAGTGATGTTGATGTTAAATTTACAAAGGCTGAAGAAATTGAGGGGGCCTCTCCAGCGCTAATTGCTAGTATACCTATTAAAAAAATTAAAAATAGATAGGACTAAAGCTGTGCATTATTTAAATGCATAGCTTTTTTTCAATTTATAGAAGCTCAAAAATCAATATAAACTAAGCTTCAGTATTGTAAGTTTAGCTTATGAAATATGCGTAATCTTTTATGATTTTAAAATACAAATTTTCATTTATATATTCAGGTTTATAGTAAAATGTTTTCATTTTAATTCTCAATTATGAGATTAACTTTACTTTTGTTCTTTTATTAAATATGTTATAATCATACTTATGTTGGAGGGATAAATATGCTAAAGAATCTAAAGCTAAATGATAAATTAATAAAAAGAATAGACTATGGCATAATTATAGCTGTAGTGCTAATAGTTCTTTTTTCCATTGCAAATATATATAGTGCAATAGGAGGATATTATGCAAAATTACAATTTGCATGGCTTATAGTGGGACTTGTTACTATGTATTTTGTAATATTAATTGACTATACTTTAATTTTAAATTATGCACCTCTTATTTATTGGGGAGGGGTTGTATTACTAATTTTAACAGAGTTTGTACTAGGTAGCGAAGTAAATGGAGCGACAGGATGGATAAGTATTGGAAGTAGAGCCCTTCAGCCTTCAGAATTTGCTAAAATTGGTATGATATTAATGCTTGCTAAACAAATTCAGGATATGGATGGAGATGTAAATAACGTAAAAAGTGTTGTTAAGCTTGGAATATATGCAGCAATACCAATGCTTCTTATAGTTATAGCACCAGATATGGGAATGACTATGGTTTGCTTTTTTATGGTCTTAGGAATAGTTGTAGTAACAAATTTAAATTGGAAAGCTATTGTAGGAGGTCTAGGTGGTATATTTTTAGCTGTAGTTGCCTTATGGAATTCACCTCTTATGAAACCTTATTGGAAGTCAAGATTTGTAGCTTTTTTAAATCCAGAGCAATTTGAACTAAGTCATGGCTTACAGCTACTACAATCAAAAATTGCCATAGGATCTGGAGGAGTCTTCGGTCTTGGTTTTTTAAATGGTAAGCAGTATAAATTTGTTCCCGAAAACCATACAGATTTTATTTTCGCAGTAATTGGAGAAGAATGGGGACTTGTGGGCGCATTAATCCTATTGACTTTATATGGTATTATATTATATAAATCAATAAAAATAGCAAAAACTTCAAAGGATGTAGCTGGAAGTATAATTTGCACAGGAATAATAGGGGCGTTAATGTTCTCTATAATTCAAAATATGGGTATGACTATGGGTGTAATGCCTATAACTGGAATTACCCTTCCTTTTGTTAGCTATGGTGGTAGTTCAATGTTAACTAACTTTATATCCTTAGGATTAATATTAAATGTTGGTATAAGAAGAAAGAAAATAAATTTCTAGGGGGAAATTTTTATGAGAATAGCTTTAGTTGCCCATGATAAGAAAAAAGATGATATGATAGAATTCGCAAGAAGATACAGACATATATTAAGCGAACATGAACTTTACGCTACAGGTACTACAGGAAAACTATTGACAGATTTAGTAGATCTTAAAGTACATAGATTTTTGTCTGGGCCGTTAGGTGGAGACCAACAAATAGGTGCAAGACTTGCACAGGGAGAAATGGATTTTATAATTTTTTTAAGAGATCCTCTTACAGCTCAGCCACATGAACCAGATGTAACTGCTCTTATTAGATTATGTGATGTTCATTGTATACCTCTTGCTACTAATGTAGGCACAGCTGAAGTAATTATGAAAGCTTTAAAAAGCAGATAAAAAAGTATTTAAAATATATAGATAACTTAAAATGGAAAATCAATAGCATATAACTTAAATTATTAAGTTATATGCTATTTTTATTATCTACTTTTGTTGTGAAAATATGATGATGGCAATACTGATGTAAATTTCTTATTTACTAATACAAAATAATATATTGATCTTTAATTAATTATTTTATTTTAAATATTTAAACTAAGATTTTTTCAAACTTTATTCATAAAATTCAAGTATTTTAATATATATAAAATAGAAAAGTAAGAAGTTATAAAGGAGGAAAAATGGGAGGTTATAGTGAACAATATGAAAAATATTATTCAGCATTAACAAGAAATAAATCTGCATATTACCAAAAAAATAGAACTAATAAAGAAAATAATAGAAATAAATCTATATGGACATGGTCCCGTAGAAATTATGGTGATAGACTTATAGCTCAGCTTTCCATAGTAATTTTTTTAATCATAGTATTTTTAGGATGTAAGATATATAAAAATGAATATACAGTTGAGTTTTATAATTTAAGTAAAACTATGATAAATAAAAGTTATGACTATAAATCTATTCTTGAAAAGGTAAAAGGTGTAGATATCCAAGATATAGAAAATATGAGTATAAAAGTAATAGAAAAAATCAAGATAGGTTTTGTAGGTGGAAGAACTATTGATGAAGAAATTCAAAGTGATTACTCTTTACCAGTATCATCAAAAAAAGTTTATGGTAATAATAAATGGGATAAAAGTATAAATGAAACTTTAAAACTTCAAGTTCATGAGAATATGGATATTAAAAGCTGTAATAATGGGAGAGTTAAAAAGATAGATAATGATAAACTTGGAAGTTATATATTGATAGACCATGGAAAAGGAATAGAAAGCAAGTATTATAATTTATCCAATGTTTATGTGAATGTAGGTCAATCAGTAGAGAAAGATGAAACCATAGGTGATATAAAGGGAGATGCTGTAGAGCCTAAGACATTTTATTTTGAAATTTTATATATGGGAAAAACACAAGATGTATATAGTTATATGGTAACCTAAAAATTTGGAGGAGGAGTGGATTGATAAGGTTTAGTAAATATTTTATACCATATTTATTATTTTTAATTATTATAGGAATAAACTATAAGCTTTTATTAGGATTCATTATAGTAATAATTCATGAAATGATTCATTACATTACCGCTAGAATTCTAGGCTATAGTGGATTTTGCATAGAAATACTTCCCATTGGTGCTGCCTTAAAACTAAAAGACTTAGATGAGGCCTCTCCTATGGAAGATATAATAATTTCATTAAGTGGTCCTATTGGGAATTTTATAATTGCTCTTATAAGTTACGTTGTATATAAGTATATAAATAACAGTTATATACTTTTGTTCTTACAATATAATATGGCGATTGGATTATTTAATCTGTTCCCCGCCTTTCCGTTAGATGGAGGTAGAGTTTTAAGAGATATACTTACAACAAAATTTTTATATAAAAAAGCTAATGAAATAGCCTTAAGGATAAGTATAATTTTAGGATACATATTGCTCATAATTCACTTTATTACTTTGCTTTATGGTATATCCAATATTAACTTAGCCTTAATAGCTATTTTTATTTTGGTTATTTCTAAAAAGGAAAAAGAAAGGATAGTATATGTAATTATGGGTTATATAATAAAGAAAAGGGAAAAATTAATTAAAAGAGGTTATATAGAAAATAAAAGTATATCTGTACACTATAAATTAACATTACTTCAGCTATTAGATTTAGTGGATAAAAATAAATATAATATCTTTACTGTATTAGACGATAATATGGATGTTTTAGAGGTTATTTATGAAGAAGAAGTAATAAATGGATTAAAGAATCAAGGTAATATGACTTTAGAACAATTTATAATCAATAGAGATTTTGCTATTTATAGAGAACCAAGTACTTAATTTAATATTTAAAGAAAGCTTAGTACTTTAAGAATAAATGACCCATACATTAAATTCATAATAGTGATTAAATATATATAGACTTTAAAAGTAAATATTTGACTATACTTTAAATATTAAAGTAGTTTTTATATAATCAACATTTATTTTGAAATATTCCTAGCTTATGATAAAATAAAGTATTGTAATTAACTTAAGGAGGAATTTGAATGAATAAAATTTCCGATGATATACTATACAAAGTTGAAAAACCAGCTAGATATGTAGGTGGAGAATTTAATTCTTATAATAAAGACAAAAGTGTAGTTGATATACGTTATGCTTTTTGCTTTCCTGATGTTTATGAGGTGGGAATGTCTCATTTAGGAAGTAAAATATTATATTATGTGCTTAATGAAAGAGAAGATACTTTTTGTGAAAGATGCTTTGCACCATGGCCTGATATGGAAAAGCAATTAAGAGAAAATCACATTCCATTATATGCATTAGAAAGTAAAGATTCCTTATCAGAGTTTGATTTTTTAGGGTTTACATTACAATATGAAATGAGCTATACAAATATATTAAATATGCTCGATATGGCAGGAGTACCTCTTAGAGCATCTCAAAGAGACGAAAAAAGCCCAATAGTTATGATGGGAGGACCATGTGCTTACAATCCTGAACCATTATACGATATTGCTGATATTTTTGTTTTAGGAGAAAGTGAAATTGTAATTCATGAAATATTAGATTTATATAAAGAATATAAAAATAAATCTAAGAAAGATTATTTAAGAGCAGTATGCGAAATTGAAGGAGTATATGTTCCAAGTCTTTATGAGGTAACTTATAAAGATGATAATACGATTAAAGAGTTTAAACCTATTTATGATGATGTACCTAAAACCATTAAGAAAAGAATTATAAATAACTTTGATGAAAATGTATATCCAGATAAACTTATAGTTCCATATACAGAAATAGTCCATGATAGAATTACTTTAGAAACCTTTAGAGGTTGTACAAGAGGCTGCAGATTTTGTCAGGCAGGTATGATTTATAGACCAGTTAGAGAGAAGAAGACAGACACACTTATAGATCAAGTAGATGAAATTCTCAAGAAGACCGGATATGAAGAGGTTTCATTAACTTCATTAAGTATTTGCGATTATTCAGATATTCAAAATTTAATATTTTCTTTAGTTAAGAAATATGAAGGAGAAAAAATAGGGGTTTCCCTGCCATCTATAAGAATAGATTCTTTCTCTGTAGATTTAATTAATGAAATTCAAAAGGTCAGGAAAACAGGTCTTACCTTTGCTCCAGAAGCAGGAAGCCAAAGAATGAGAGATATCATAAATAAAGGTGTTAATGAAGAAAATTTATTGGAATCTAGTAGAAGTGCTTTTGAAGCAGGATGGTCAACATTAAAGTTATACTTCATGATAGGATTACCATATGAAACTATGGAAGATGTTATAGGTATAGCAGAGCTAGGTGAAAAAGTAGTAGAACAATACTTTAATGTTCCAAAACATATAAGGAAAAGAGGCTTAAGGGTTACAATTAGCACATCTATATTTGTTCCTAAACCTTTTACTCCTTTCCAATGGGCACCAATGGATACTATGCCTAGTGTAAAAGAAAAAATTTCTAATTTAAGAAACTCAATTAAAAGTAAGGCTATAGTATACAATTGGCATGAGTCTCCTGTAAGTTATATGGAAGCTGTATTTGCAAGAGGAGATAGAAGGCTTTGTGATGTATTAATAAAGGCCTTTGAAAAAGGTGCTCGTTTTGATGGTTGGGGAGAGTATTTTAGTTTTGATACGTGGAAGGAGTCAATGGATGACTGTAATGTAGATGGAGATTTCTATGCTTACAGGGAAAGAGATTATGAGGAAATACTTCCATGGGACTTTATAGATATAGGTGTTACTAAAGAATTCTTAATAAAAGAAAACAATAAAGCTAAGGAAGCCATTGTTACACCAGATTGTAGAGGAATATGTGAAAGATGTGGTATAAACGTGAGCTTTAAGGAGGGAAAGTGCTTTGAAGGTGCGATACTTAATAAAATACACTAAGGAAAGTGAAATAAAATTTATATCCCATTTAGATTTAATGAGAACAATTCAAAGAGTTATAAGAAGAGCTAGATTGCCTATAGAATATTCTAAAGGATTTAATCCACATATGACTATATCTATAGCTCAACCTTTATCAGTAGGTTCATATTCAAAAGGAGAGTATATGGATGTTGTATTTACAGAGGATATGGATGAAAATCAAATATTAAAGAGTTTGAATGAAAATACACCTAGAGGTGTTGTATTTCTAGATGTAAAAAAGGTTGAGAGTAAGGAAAACTCTAAGGCACCTCAAGCGATGGCTATAATTGACGCTGCTAAATATATAATAAAGCTAAAAACTAAAGATGTGAATAAAGCATTAGAAGATATAAAGGATTTAAATAAAGAAAGTCAATGGAATATAGTAAAAAAGAGTAAAAAAGGTGAAAAAGAAGTTGATATAAAGCCATTAATAAAAGAAATTAGTTATAGCACTGAAACCAATAGAGTAGTATTAAATACATTATTAGCCTGTGGTAGTAGAGAAAATCTTTCTGCTAGTCTACTTAGCGATTACATAAAAGAAAAAGTAGAATCTATAGAAGAAGATTCTTTTGTAGATATAGAGAGAATTGATATGTATGCATATAAAGAGAAAAAGATTCTCTCTCTAAATCAGTATTTTTAATAAATTTTAGGAGTATTTTTTTGAAAGAAATATTTATTGAAAGACAAGAGGATTTTCTTAAAGTTGCTGTGAAAGAAGATAATGTATTAAAGGGATGCTACATAGAAGAACAAAAACACCTTCCTAAAATCTCTGATATTTACAAAGGTGTAGTTAAAAATATTGTACCTGCTATTAAATGTGCTTTTATAGATATAGGTTATAAGAAAAATGCTTACATGTATTTAAATGATAATATGAGAAGCATAAAAAAAGGTGATGAAGTGTTAGTTGAGGTTATAAAAGAGGAAATTGGTAAGAAAGGTCCTAAGGTTATAAATTCAATTAGCTTACCAGGAAGTTATATTGTTGTAACTAATAGTCACAATAAAATACAGTTTTCACCTAAAATAAAAGATAAGAATTTTATAAAATATATAGAAGACAGTCTGGATAAGCCTGCAAACATAGGAGTAGTCATAAGAACTAAAGGTCAAAATGTAGACTTATCTATATTAAAAGAAGAAATGTCTAATCTATATAATATATATGAAAATATAGTTAGAAAATTTACTTATTATCAAAATATAGGCTTATTATATGGAAGTGAAGGAATATTAGGCAATATATTAAGGGAAATATCAGGTGATGATTATAACATTGTTGTAAATAATCATATAGATTTTAATTATTGCAAAGAATTTTTAAATTCTAAATGTCATCAAGGAAAAATAAAAATTTATGATGAGTCAATAGGGCTTTTTGATTATTATGGTATTGAAAAAGAAATATTAAGTCTTAGAAATAATAAAGTAGTCCTTCCTAGTGGAGGGAATATTGTTATTGAAAAGACGGAGGCAATGTATGTAATAGACGTTAATTCAGCTAAAAATGTAAAAAGCTCATCTCTTAGAAAGACAGCATTAGTTACAAATATTGAAGCTGCAAAAACTATAGCTGAACAAATAAAGTTAAGAAATTTAAGTGGAATAATATTAATTGATTTCATAGATTTAATAGAAGATAATGAAAAACAAGATGTTATTAATACCTTAAAAAGATATTTTAAAGATGATAAAAACAAAACTACTATATATAATTTTACTGAGCTAAACTTAGTGCAAATTGCAAGAAGGAGAACTGGAAAATCTATATATGAGTATATTTTTGAAGAATGTGTATCATGTAAGGGTAAAGGGGTAAAAATAAAATTATCTTATATTGAAAATATGATTAGAAATAATATTAAAAGACTAAATAGTGAGCAAAATGTCAAAGATATATATATTGAAGTAGATGAATTCTATAAGAATCAAATTCAAAGAGATTTAATAACTTTTATAAAAAATATAAATGCATTGGATAAGTGTATATATATAAATTATATTCATGACTTGGATACTTTTAAAATAGAACCATTAATGTTTGCAAATCAAATAAGAAATCTAGAAAATTGCAAGATATATGGATAGCCATCAATATTTTATCACTTATTTTATAATCTATATCTTTGTTATAAAAAGTATAAAATTCCTTTACAAATAAATTTAGATATGCTACAATGGCTTTTGTAGACCGCACAGAAGAGGTTTTATTAAATCATTTAATTTTATTAAATGTACCTTAAATGGCGAGACTGGATTGAGGAGGTGTATTTTAATGTACGCAGTTTTACTTACTGGAGGAAAGCAATACAGAGTTCAAGAGGGAGACGTATTATTCGTTGAAAAACTTGAAGCTGACGTTGATTCGACTGTAGAATTTGATAATGTTTTAGCAGTTGGAAAAGAAGAAGGGTTAGTAATTGGAAAACCTGTAGTTGAAGGAGCTAAAGTTGTTGCTAAAGTAGTAGCACAAGGAAAAGCTAAAAAAGTTATAGTATTCAAATACAAGAGAAAAAAAGACTACAGAAAAAAACAAGGACACAGACAACCTTTTACAAAGATAGTAATTGAAAAGATAGAAGCTTAATTATGACTAAGGTTAAATTTTACAAGGACTGTGATACATATATTGGGTTTACTGTTAGTGGTCATGCTGCTCCCCAATCTGAAAATCTAGATTTAGATTTAGTTTGTTGTGGGATATCAGTAATATCACAAACCACCATACTTGGTATGGAAGAAGTTTTAAAGTTAAAACCACAATATAAACTGAATGATGGTATTATAAATTTAACGTTAACAAATCTGACAAGTGAAGACATTGAAAAGTGTCAAGTTTTAATTAAAACTATGCATGTTGGATTACAAAGTATGGCATTTACGTACGGTGATTATATAAAGATAGAGATAGAGGAGGTGTAGTATTATGCTAATTATGAACCTTCAGTTATTTGCTCACAAAAAAGGAGTAGGTAGCTCAAAGAACGGAAGAGACAGTGAATCTAAAAGACTTGGTGTTAAGCGTGCAGATGGACAATTTGTGCTTGCAGGAAACATCCTAGTTAGACAAAGAGGAACAAAAATCCATCCAGGAAACAACGTTGGAATAGGTGGAGATGATACTCTTTTCGCTAAAATAGATGGAGTTGTAAAATTCGAAAGAATGGGCAAAAATAGAAAAAAAGCTAGCGTTTACCCAATCGATGTAGAAGTTGCAATGGCTGAATAGTTGATAAAGCACCCTGCTAGGGTGCTTTTTTAATCTATAGAATCAAAACTCATGAATTAAACTGATAAATTGAGAATTAAGAATTGAGAATTGAATTATGGACCAAGTGTCTATGGATATAAGAAAATAACTTAAAAGCATTTTAAACTATAAAATAAAAAAGAAATTATTTTAAAACTTCTACTATAAATGAGAAGTATCTATAATTTTAAACTGTGCATTGTAAGTTGTATAAGAAAAAAAGCATCTAAAATTCTTAAATCTTAATTCTTAATTAACAAGATACTTTATAATAAATTACTTTTACTATATTATAAAATTTATAGAGAAAACACTCTCAATACTATAAACTATCCATAAAAAATTGAATTTAGTAAATAATATAGTTATGTATGTTAAAATAATTTTTATTTAAGGTAAGGTGAAAAAGTATGTTTATAGATACAGCCAAAATTTTTATTAAATCTGGTAATGGTGGAAATGGATCTGTTTCCTTTAGAAGAGAAAAATACGTGCCACTTGGCGGCCCTGATGGAGGAGATGGAGGTAATGGTGGAAGTGTTATATTAAGAGTAGAACCTAATATGACTACACTATTAGATTTTTCTTATAATAGAAAATTCATAGCTGACGATGGAGGCAAAGGTGAAGGATCAAAGTGCTATGGTAAAGATGGTGAAGATCTTATAATAGATGTGCCAATGGGGACAGTAATAAGGGATGTAGAAACAGATAAGATAATGTGTGATTTATCTCATGCTGGTGATACATATGTAGTTTGCAAAGGTGGAAAAGGTGGAAAGGGAAATGCTAAATTCTGTACTCCAACAAGGCAGGCGCCAAGTTTTGCAGAACCAGGTATGCCTGGTGAGGAAAGATGGATAAAGCTTGAACTTAAATTACTTGCAGATGTAGGACTTTTAGGATTCCCTAATGTAGGAAAATCCACGTTGCTTTCAGTAGTTTCTAAAGCAAGACCTAAAATTGCAAACTATCATTTTACTACATTAAAACCTAATTTAGGTGTAGTGAGCTTAAAAGGAATACAAAACTTTGTAATTGCAGATATTCCTGGAATAATAGAGGGAGCTGCAGAAGGAATAGGTCTAGGCTTAGACTTTTTAAAACATATTGAAAGAACAAGATTACTTATACATGTTGTAGACATATCAGGATTAGAAGGCAGAGATCCAATTGAAGATTTTAAGAAAATAAATGAAGAACTTAAAAAATATAGTATTAAATTATGGGATAGGCCACAGATAATAGCTGCTAATAAGACGGATATGTTATTTGATGAAGAAGTATTTGAAAGCTTTAAGAAACAACTAAATGAAATGGGATATAATAAGGTATTTAAAATTTCAGCAGCTACGAATCAAGGAGTAGATGAGCTTATGAAGGAAGCTGCGGAGATGCTTAGTCATATTCCAGTTCAAGAACTTGAAATTAGTAATGATGAAAGATTCGTACCTGAGGAAAAGAGATTTACTTATACAATACGTGAAGAAGAAGAAGGTATATTTGTTGTAGAAGGAAGCTTTGTTGATAGATTACTTAATAGTGTTAATGTAAATGACCCAGATTCTTTAAGATACTTCCATAAGGTTTTAAGAAATAAAGGTGTACTAGATGAACTTAAAGCTATGGGAGTGCAAGATGGCGATACTATAAGACTTAATGATTTTGAATTTGAGTTTTTATTATAGGAGGAGTTTTATGATAAGTACAAAACAAAGAAGCTATTTAAGAAGCTTAGCAAATAATATAGATCCTATATTTCAAGTAGGAAAAGGTGGAATAGAAGAGAATTTTTTAAAGCAAGTAGATCAAGCTTTAGAAGCAAGAGAACTTATTAAAATTAAAACATTAAATAACAGTGGAATGACACCTAGAGAAGCATCTGATATTTTATGTGAAAAATTAGGATGTGAAGGCATTCAAGCTATAGGAAGTAAATTAGTTATATACAGAAAATCAGCTAAAAAGCCTAAAATAGAACTTCCAAAGTAAATGATAAAAAACCATGAATTTTCATGGTTTTTTAAATAATATTTTTAATATACCTATCTATAGATTTATCATTCTGAGATTTAATCTCTACAATCATAAAATTCTGTTATTAGATTGCATAAGCTTACATTTATACAATTGAGAATTGACTATTGACAATGGAGAATTAAGGATACTTCTCTTTTATAAGAGAAGTTTTGAACTTATTCTTTCTAAAAGTGACAAATCACTTTTATTAAAAAATATATTAAAAAATTAATTTGTAAAAATTAATTTCAACCATAATTGTCAATTGTCCATTCTCAATTCTCAATTAACTAAGTGATGAATTAAAATATTTAATGGCATAGTTATTAGTAGTATATTAACTTTTTATGTGGTTTATCTATATATAGAACGTATGATTTAATATAAGGAAGAAATTTGTATTTGGTAAAAAGTAAAAATTATGTTATTATATAATATAGAAAAAAGAGGGTTTTATTATGAGAAAAGCAATATTTGGAGGAACCTTTGATCCAATTCATAACGGCCATATGCATATTGCTTATGAAGCATTATATAACTTAAATTTAGATCTAATTATTTTCATGCCTAGTGGAAATCCACCACATAAGGTTCAAAGGAAAGTTACAGAAGGTAAAATAAGATACGAAATTGTAAAATCTACAATTGAGGATGAAGTAAGATTTGATATAAGTGATTATGAAATAGATAGTAATGAATTAAGTTATACATATAAAACTTTAAAACATTTTAATACTCTAGAACCTAATACTGAATGGTTTTTTATAACTGGTGCAGACAGTTTAATTGATTTAGAAAGCTGGAGAAATGTAAAAGGTATATTAGAGAATTGTACCCTTGTAGTTTTTACAAGACCAGGGTATAGTCTTGAAGAAATAAAAAAGCAAAAGAAAAATATTGAAGAAAAATATAATACAGATATTATATTCTTAAATATGCCTGTAATCGATATTTCTTCTACCATAATTAAAAAGAAAATAAGTGAAAATAAAAATGTAAAATATCTTCTTCCTTGTGAAGCCTACAAAATTATTAAAAAGCTTAACTTGTATAAATAAAGGAAGTGAAAAAATGTTAATAGAAGATGACATAAAAAAATATCTTGAAAAATGTTTGAAGCCGTCAAGATATGTTCATACTTTAGGTGTTGTAGATGTTGCTGAAAAATTGGCAATACAGTATAATGTCGATGCTAAAAAGGCAAGAATAGCAGCACTATTACATGACGCAGCAAAAAATATGAACGTTGATGAGCTTATAAGAATTTCAAAGGAAAATAATCATGAAATAGATGAGGATTATTATAGTTCACCTCAGTTATTACATGGTGTTGTCGGAGCATATATAGCTAAAAACACCTTTGATATTAAGGATAGCGATATATTAAATGCTATTACATATCATACCACAGGAAGAGCTAATATGTGTTTACTAGAAAAGATAATATATGTAGCAGACTACATCGAACCTTCAAGAAACTTTCAAGGAGTTGAATCTTTAAGAGAACTTGCATATAAAAATTTAGATGAAGCTGTTATTGAATGTTGTGAAAACACTATAAAATATATATTATCTAAAAAACTTTTATTACATAAGAATACAATAGAAGCTAGAAATTATTTACTAATTCAGAAGCAGTAGGTGTTTAAATATGGGAGAAAATAATAAACGAAATAATGAATCCATAAGAAAAAATAAAAGAAAAAAGAAAAAGTCATCTATTTTATTAAGAGTTCTATTTACAATTTTACTAATAGGAGTCTTATTATCTGGTGGAGTATATGCTTATTTATCTAGTTTTGATAATAATGCTATAGATCTTAAAAAATCTGGTGCTAATAAAGGAAATAAAAATGATACTTTATCTAGTGATGGTTCTGCTAATTTTCTTGTAATGGGATTGGACCTAGGATCTGGTGATGAAAATGATAAATATGATCCGAAGAGAACAGATACCATAATGTTAGTGCATTATAATCGAAAAGAAAAGAAATATGATATTATTTCAATTCCTAGAGATACAAAAGTAACTATTGATGGGCAAGAGCAAAAAATAAACGCCGCTCATGCAATAGGTGGTGTACAATATTTAGTTGACTCTGTAGAAGAGTTATTTAATACTACCATAGACTATTATGTAAAAGTAAATACTATAGGTTTTAGGAAGTTCATTGATGCAATAGGTGGAGTAGATGTAGTAATAGAAAGAAATATGTATTATGACGATCCTACACAGGATTTGCACATATACTTTGAAGCTAGTAAAGAACCACAGCATTTAGATGGGAAAGAGGCAGAGGGCTTTGTAAGATGGAGACAAAACAATGATGGAACTGGACTTGCAGAAGGAGATTTGGGAAGGATAAAAGAACAACAAAAATTCTTTAAAACCTTATTAGCGAAAATACAAAGTCCAAGCATAATACCGAAGCTTCCTAATGTGCTATCAGTCTTCCCAGAATATATAGAGACTAATTTAAGTGCATTAAATATAATGGATTATGGCTTAAGCTTAGCTAGTACTTCAAAAGAAAAAATAAACTTTCACGTAATTTCCGGTGAAGATGCATGGATAGAAGGAATATCTTATTTTATTTATACACCAGAATCAAATAGTGATATTTTATCTATATTAAACAATGAAAAGCAAATAGAATCCAATGATGAAAAGCAAGTAGAAGGATTTAAAAAAAATAATATTAGAATTAACATACTAAATTCTACAACCAAAGAGGGATTAGCAGGAAACTTTGGAGAAAATATAGCTAAAAAAGGCTATAGTCAATATACTACAGGAAATGCTAATGAGAATAGACAAACTTCTAAGATTAAGATATATGGATTGAAAAAGGATGCTGTAGAAGTTATTAAAAAGGATTTTAATATAGATGACGTAGAATATATGTCCGAATATAATGAGAAATTTGAAGTGGAAGTTATATTAGGTGAGGATAGGGATTTTGTTTATTAAACATATAATTTATATGTAAATATATAAGCAAATTTAAGGAGGATTTCAACATGGAAAAGAAAATAATAAACACAGCTAAAGCTCCAGCAGCTTTAGGACCATATTCGCAAGCTGTTAAAGTAGGAAATATGGTATATACATCAGGACAGCTGGCAATAAATTCAGCAACTGGGGAATTTATAAATGATGATATAAAAAAAGCGACAGCACAATCACTAGACAATGTTAAAGCTATTTTAGAAGAGGCTGGAACGTCTATGGATAAAGTTGTTAAGACTTTAGTATTATTAAAAGATATAAATGATTTTGCTGCAATGAACGAAGTTTATGCTACATATTTTGGCGATAATCCACCAGCAAGATCTTGCTTCCAAGCTGGAAGCTTACCAAAAGATGCTTTAGTTGAAATTGAAGTTATAGCTATAGTTGAATAATTGTTAAACCTCGAGTAAACACTCGAGGTTTTTAACCGACAAAAATAGTTTGATTAATAAGTAAAAACAATATTAAATGTAATTTTAGTCAGATTGATTATTTATAACAAATTCTATTAAAAAATTGATTGAAAGCTTTTTCAAATAAGGAGAAGTTATACATAATTATCTATAGCTAATTGTCAATTGTATAAAGTGGAGGTGAGATATGAATAACAATTTAATATATAAGGTGTTAGAATGCGGAGAAGGAATGAAACTTAGAGAATATATGACAGATGTATTAGAGCTTTCTGGAAGATTCACTAAAAATGCTGGTCTTAATAAAAGAATATATGTTAATAAAAGTATTGTTAAATTGAATCATAAGCTAAATAAAGGAGATATTATTGAAGTTCAAGTTAATAAAGATGAAAGTCAAAATATTATTCCAGAAAATATAGATATAGATGTAGTATATGAAGATTTCGATTTGTTAGTAGTGAATAAACAGCCTAATATGGTAGTTCACCCTACAAAAAGCTATCCTACAGGAACTCTTTCAAATGGTATACTTTATTATTTTAAAGAGAAAGGTGAAAATTGTATAGTAAGATTAGTTAGTAGATTAGATATGGATACTTCTGGTCTTATAATGATAGGAAAAAATCAATTTGCCCATATGAGTTTAGCTAAAAGTATGGAAAATAACTTAATTACTAAAAGTTATCTAGCTGTTGTTCATGGAAGAATAGAAGATGAAAGTGGTACTATTGATGCTCCTATAGGTAGGCCTACGGAAGATAGCATCAAAAGAGAAGTAATGAATAGTGGGCAAAAGAGTATAACCCATTTTAAGGTAATAGAGCGATATAAAAATGCTACATTAGTGGAATTAACCTTAGAAACAGGAAGAACTCATCAAATAAGAGTTCATTTAAGTTACATAAAACACCCTATTTATGGTGATAGTTTATATGGTATAGAAGAGAACCAGTACATAGAAAGACAAGCACTTCACGCTTATAGGCTTATAATACCTCATCCTCGAACAGATGAAATGTTAAATTTAGAGAGTAAATTACCAGAAGATATGGATAGGCTTTTAAGTAAATTGAAGGATGAGAATTAGAGGTTAACTAACAGTTATAGGATTCTATAACTGTTAGTTAAGTTATACATATACATAATTTTAATAATAAAAATTTTTATTATTAGAATTAAAAATGAAGGATGAAGAATCATGCGAATGTATCTTAAAAGTAACTAAGCTACTTTTAAATTTATTAATGAAATTAATTCTTAGGAGTTAATTTCAACTAAATTCTTCATTCTTCATTTTTAATCTTTAATGTTTTCTTGTTAATCTATTTAATCTTCTACGTCTTTTTTTTCTTAAATTTATTCTTCTTATTATTAGTACTATTAATAGTAGTAATAGTATAAATCCAATAATTAAAGCTATTTTTATAGTTCTCTCATTATCTTTTATAATTTTAGCAACTACAGGAAATTTTTTAGGTGTGTAATCTGTCCCGCTAATAAGTTTAATTTCTCTTGTACTATTGTTATATTTCATTATAGCAGTAGCTATTGATTGGCCTTTTAAAAATGACTTTTTATCAAGGCTGTTTGTATTAAAAGAAATTTGAGGTTCTTCTTTTACAGATAAATCTTTAGTATAAAATTCATCACTTGATGCTAATAGAGGAATTATTGTACCATCTTCAGCTTCATAATTAGTTATTAAATCATTTTTACTATAAAGTTTTACTGTATCAAAATTATTAAAAGCCCATTCAAATATACTTTTGCTATCTTTAAAATAAGTCTTATAAGGGTCATATAACAGAGAAACTATGTATTTTTCATTTCCTTTTTCAGCAGAAGCTACAAAGGAATGCAATGATTCGTCTGTATAGCCTGTTTTAGCTGCTATACATGGTTCATAATAATAATCTTCATAATCATGTAAGAGCCTATTATCATTCCATAGTGGTCGTTTTTCTTTATATTTATTTGTAGGTTCTAAAAATAAAGTTTTTGTTCTTGAAATCTTAATATATTCAGGATTCTTTAAAAGCTCTTTTTCTACCAACGCTAAATCGTAAGCGGTAGTTCTATGATCTGGCTCATATAATCCATGAGGATTTGTAAAATTAGTATTTTTACAACCCAATTCTTTTGCTCTTTCATTCATCATTTTTGCAAAATTTTCTTGACTTCCACCTATATGTTCTGCTAAAGCTTCTGCACAATCATTAGCGGAAACCATAATTAAAGCATATAATAACTGTCTAACTGTAAGTACTTCTCCTTGGTCTATGTATATTCTAGAGCCTTCTATAGTTGGAGGTGTAGCTCCTACCGTAACTTTCTCATCTAAATTGCAATTTTCTAAAGTTAATAGTGCAGTCATCAGCTTTGTTGGCGATGCAGGAGGGTATTTAACGTCCTTGTTCTTTTCAAATAGAACTTCACCGGTAGTTGCATCAATTACTACCATTCCCGCAGCGCTAGGATCAGGAGCTGATGGTGCTGCAAATATGTATTTGAAATTACAAAATGAAAGAGTACTTACTAATAATAAACTTGCAATTGCTTTTTTCATATCTTCCTCCTAGTAATTTTAATATGATAGCTAACATTATATCAAAAAAATTAAAAAATATCGATAGATATTTATAGAATATGGAAATACTCAAAATAGAAAGGAGAGTATTTCATGAAAGATAAAGAAAAAATTATTGGTTCTATTTGTATATTAGTATTAGCTATAGTATTTCTTATTAGTGGATATTTAATAACTAGAAATAACAGTAAGGAAGCTTATGAGGATATATTTATAGAGACTAAGGATATAAATAATGAAGAGAAGAGGGACTCAACATTTGAGGAGGAAGTTATAGTAGTAGATATTAAAGGAAAAATAAAATATCCAAAGGAATATACTTTAAAAAAGGGAAGCAGAATAAGAGATTTAATAACTATGGCAGGAGGATTAACAGAAGAGGCAGATACTAATAGGGTACATTTCTCAAAAACATTAAATGATGAGGATTGTATAGTTATATATGGAAAAGAGGATAAAGAGGAAGATTCTAATATAGTTAGCTCAAATAATATAGGCAGTTCTTCTAGTAGTTCTTCGAAAATCAATATAAATAAAGCTACTATTGAAGAATTAACCCAATTATCAGGTATAGGACCTTCAAAAGCTAAAGCAATTATTGAATATAGAAATGCTAATAATGGGTTCAAGTCCATAGAAGAATTGGCAAATGTGGATGGGATAGGTGAGAAGACTATCGATAAATTTAGAGATAAGGTGGACATTAGATAGGTATTATTATAAAATGATTACGTTGAAATCTTATTAAAATTAAAAAAAAATAATCTTAGTAGATTATTAGAATTTTATAGGCAGGAGGGCTTAGCATGGAAAAGAGATTGACAGAACTTTCAAAAACATCAGGATGAGCAGCTAAAATAGGGCCGGAGACCCTTTCAAAAATATTAAATAAGTTGCCTAAAATGCATAATGATAATTTAATTGTTGGTATAGAAACATCAGATGATGCTGCAGTTTATAAATTAAGTGATGATTTGGCGGCTATTCAAACCTTAGACTTTTTCACTCCAGTAGTGGATGATCCTTATACTTTTGGACAAATAGCTGCTGCTAATTCATTAAGTGATGTTTATGCTATGGGGGGAAAGCCTACTGTTGCACTAAATATAGTTTGTTTTCCAAATTGCCTTAATATAGAGGTTCTAGGTGAGATATTAGAAGGTGGAGCAGATAAGGTTATAGAGGCTGGAGCTGTAGTGATAGGTGGTCATACTGTTTCTGATGATGAACCTAAATATGGACTTTCAGTAATGGGAATAGTACATCCAGATAAGGTTCTTAAAAATTATGGTTCTAAAGAAGGTGAGGTATTAATACTCACTAAGCCTTTAGGAACAGGAATACTAACTACTGCAATAAAAGCGGATATGGCTTCAAAGGAAGCTTATAATGAAGGTGTTGAAGTTATGAGTACCTTAAATAAATATGCAGGTGAAATCATAACAGAGCATTATGTTAGTGCTTGTACAGATGTAACTGGATTTAGCATAATGGGCCATGGTTATGAAATGGCAAGTGCATCTAATGTAACTTTTAGATTATATAAAGATAAATTACCTATAATTGAAGGTATTAAAGAATATGCAATGATGGGATTAGTTCCAGCAGGTAGCTATAATAATAAAAATTATTTAGATGGCAAATATGAATTGAAAAATGTTGAATTATGGATGGAAGATTTATTATTTGACCCACAAACTTCAGGTGGATTATTAATTTCTACAACTAAAGAAGAAAGTGTAAGAATTATGGAGAAATTAGACAAGTTAGAATTAAAATCTGCCATAATAGGAGAAGTAATTAGTCTACAGGAGAAGTATATTATTGTAGAATAAATTTGTTATGGTGTAGGAGAAGTAATATGGATAAAGAGTTATTGAGGCGATTGCCTAAAATAGACGAACTTTTAAAAGAAAATTTAGTATTAAAAGAACTGAATAGTACAGGAAGAACAATTGTTGTTGATTCCCTTAGAGAATCAATAGATTTATATAGAAGGTATATATTAGAAGAAAAAATTCATAGTTTTGAAAGAGAAGAGATTTTAAACTATGCACTTAAACTGCTAAATGATAAGAAAAAGCCTAATTTAAAAAAAGTTATAAATGCTACAGGTACAGTTATACACACTAATTTAGGACGTTCACTTTTAAGTGATGGTGCTATAAAAAATGCTATTGAGGTAGCTGGTAGTTACAATAATTTAGAGTATGACATAAATAGTGGCAAAAGAGGTTCAAGATATAGTCATATAGAAGAACTTATAACTAAAATTACAGGGGCAGAAGCTGCTATGGTGGTAAACAATAATGCTGCAGCAATAATGCTTGTTTTGGATACGTTATGTAAAGATAAAGAAGCTATAGTATCAAGAGGGCAACTTGTAGAAATAGGTGGATCTTTTAGAGTACCTGAGGTTATGAAGTTTAGTGGAGCTAGACTTGTAGAAGTGGGTACTACAAATAGAACTCATTTATATGACTATGAAGATAATATAAATGAAAATACAGGATTATTGCTAAAAGTACATACTTCCAATTTTAAAATTTATGGATTTACGGAGGAAGTTGACCTTGAAAACCTAGTGAAATTAGGTAATGATATGAATATTCCTGTAGTAGAAGATATAGGAAGTGGAGTTTTAATAGACTTTTCTAAATATGGATTTACCCATGAACCTACAGTACAAGAAAGTATAAAAAAAGGTGTCGACATAATAACTTTTAGTGGAGACAAAATGTTAGGTGGTCCTCAAGCTGGAATTATAGTAGGAAAGAAAAAATATGTAGATCTTATGAAAAAAAATCAATTAACTCGTGCGTTAAGAATTGATAAAATGACCTTAGCAGCATTAGAGGGTACTCTTAAGTATTATTTAGATGAAAAATCAGCTATAGAAAATATTCCAAGTCTAAATATGATTTTGGCTTCAAAAGAAGATATGAAGAAAAAGGCCATGAAACTTAAGAAAAAACTTTCTAATAATACTAAGGATTTCGATTTTACTGTAACTTTAGATGCTTCTATGGTAGGTGGAGGTTCTATGCCTACAGAAAAAATAGAAACTTATGTTATAAAGGTTAAAAATAAAGTCTTTTCAGCTAATGAAATGGAACAAAAACTTAGATATAATGAAACGCCAATAATAACAAGAATATTCAATGACGAACTTATTTTGGATGTAAGGACTATATTTGAAAAAGATTTTGATATAATCATAAAAGCATTTTTAAATATGGGTTTTAAATAAGAAAATATATTTAAAGAATTAGGCTTAAATTTTATCAAGATATGCATTGTAAATTGTATATTAATTGAGTTTTGCATTAACTTTTTAGATAATTAGCATATATATGAAATTATCTAATTGAAAGGATGAATGTTTTATGAAGCATATTATTATAGGCACAGCTGGTCATATTGATCATGGTAAAACTACCTTAATTAAAGCTTTAACAGGGAGAGAAACTGATACTTTAAAAGAGGAAAAAGATAGAGGAATTTCAATAAATTTAGGTTTTACATATTTTGATTTGCCTTCTGGAAAAAGAGCCGGAATAATTGATGTGCCTGGTCATGAAAAGTTTGTAAAAAACATGCTAGCAGGTATAAGTAGTATAGATGTAGTTTTACTAGTTATTGCTGCTGATGAAGGTATAATGCCTCAAACTAGAGAACATTTTGAAATACTTCAATTATTAAATGTAAAAAGAGGAATAATAGTACTTACTAAAGCAGATTTAGTGGATGAAGAATGGATTGATATGATTAAGCTAGACATCAAAGAAGAGTTTAGTGGAACTTTCCTTGAGGATGCTCCAATACATGCAGTATCTTCAAGAACTAAGATGGGCTTTGAGGAGCTTATAAAAGATATAGAAATTATGACAGATGAGGTGGAAGCTAAAGATACAGAAGGGCACTTTAGATTACCCATAGATAGAGCCTTTACCATTAAAGGATTTGGAACTGTTGTTACTGGTACTATAATTAGTGGTAGAGTAAACGTAGGAGATACAATAGAAGTATATCCATCAAAAATAACTACCAAGGTTAGAGGAATTAAAATTCATGGTGAAAACTGTGAATTTGGAGAGGCAGGCCAAAGATGTGCTCTTAACTTAGCTAATATCAAATTGAATGAAGTTCAAAGAGGCGATGTAATTGCAAGAGAAAATATAATGGAGCCTTCTAATACCATAGATTGTAATCTTTATTATTTAAAAAGTACTGATAGAGCTTTGGTGAATAGGCAAAGGGTACGGTTATATCATGGTACTGAGGAAGTATTATGTAGAGTTGTAATATTAGATAAAGAAGAAATTGAACCAGGTGAAAATGCTTATGTACAGTTAAGATTGGAAAAACCTATAACAGCACAACGAAATGATAGATATGTTATAAGAAATTATTCTCCGATGTATACTATTGCAGGTGGTAGCATTATTGAGCCAGTAGCTAAAAAAGCTAAGAGGTTTGATAAAAAGTACCTTGAGCAATTAAAGTTAAAAGAAAGTGGGAGAACAGAAAGCATATTAGAAAATGCTGTTTATAATTTAAGCGGGCAGTATCCTGATATGATAGCTATTATTAAAGGGTTAGGTAAAAATTTAGAAAATATAGATGAAAAATTGGAAGCTCTTATAAAAGAAGGATTAGTAATAAAGTTAATTTCTTCAGAAAGCAATATATATATTCATAAAGATTTTTTGAAAGATAAAATAGTTGAAATTGAAAGATTATTGGTAGAATATCATAAAGAAAATCCATTAAAATTTGGAATGTCTAAAGAAGAAATAAAAAATAAAGTATTTGGAAAATCATTAAAGCAGAAGAATTATGACGAAATATTGCAACTTTTAGAAGAAAGAAAAATAATAAAAGTAAGTTCAAAGTTCATTTCCTTATATGATTTTCATATTAAGTATAATAAAGAACAAGAGAGAATGAGGAAATATATTATTTCGGAATATGAGAAGTCCAAATATAATTGTCCTAAATATAATGATTTAGCTAATGGAGAAAAAGATAAAAATACTTTTAAAATGGTATATGAATCATTATTAGATCAAGAAGTTTTAGTAAAACTTAATGAAGAATGTATATTGATAAAAGATAATTATGAGAAGGCTAAAATTGTGATTAAGGAATATATAGAAAAGAATGGATCAATTAATGCTTCTACTTCAAGGGAGCTTTTAGAAACCAATAGAAAATATGCTGTAGCTATACTTGAGCATTTAGATAGTATAAAGTTTACAAAGCGAGTAGAGAATGATAGATTACTATATTAATATTAAATATAGTCTATTTAAAATTATAATAGAAAATACTATATTAAAATCAGAAAATTGTTGAAATGTGAAAATATATATGTTACAATTTCATATGTGTTCAAACTTAAAAGATAATACAAGGGAGTAGATAGGTGCTGGTGTGCCTGCCGGTCTTCAAAACCGTGTTGCCGTGCTAAGACCACGACGGGTGAGTTCGATTCTCACATATTCCCGCCAATTAGTAATACTAGCTTTGTAAGATTTTAAATAAAAGTCTTACAAAGCTTTTTCATTTTACTTTTAAAATATAATTAATATGACATACTGATGTCTTATAACAAACTATATAATAATCTATATATGTTATAAGAGAAGTGCTAAAATGAACTTTGAAATAAAATTAAATTCTCTCTATATTTTCGTTAAAAACATGGAAAGAGCTATTAATTTTTATGAAAATTTTTATGAAAAGCAAGTAGATATAAAAGATGAAGTCTTTAGTATTTTTGACATAAAAGAATTTAGGTTTTGTCTATTTAATAATAGAAAAGTAAATGAAAAAGTTATTGGGGAGATAATTGTTTACCAAGCTTTGAGGTGAATAATATAAATAAATTAACTAAAAAATTATTAGAACTCAATGCTGAAGTAAATTTTCCTTTGACTAAAATCAATAATAACTGGGTTTTAGAATTTATAGATAGTGAAGGAAATGAAATTGAGGTGTATTGTGAAGTTTAAGTAATTTTAAAAGAGAGATAAAGAGTAAATAGTTTTTTTCGTCTTACAATACGTATTAAGTGTTTTAAACCATGGAAAAAAGTAAGGTTATTATAGAAAGTAATGGGATTAGATACACAGTTATTATCTTAAACGTAGCGGCATATGCATGCAGGTTATATAGGTATATTGTAGTTTAAAAGTAGCTCTTAGTTTACTCTAGGGATTGCTTTATTTTATAAAAGGGAAAATTAAATAGATGTAGAACAAATAAGATAAAGATTAAATTTTCCAACTGTCTTAAAGTGAAATACTTTATAATTAATTGAAAATGCAAGGTTTGTGAAGTGCTTTTTCTTAAGTCTTTAAAATAAAAATGGTTGGTAAAAATTTTAATAAAGCTTTTATTTTCAATGTGTTACAGGAGATAATGAAAATGAAGAATGCCTTGATTACAGTGGTTGAATCTTATACAATTTAAAATTAAGGATGGATAATTGACAATTAAGGTTAAAATTAGTTTTAATCAAACTAATTTTTAAAATGAATATTTCAGCAAAAGTTAATATTTTACTTTAGAATAAATAAATTAAATCATAATTTCTCTCTTATAGGAGAGAAATATCAATAATTGTCCATTGTTAATAGTCGATTCTCAATTGATGAAGTTGAACCATAACATAAGATGTATTTAGTTAGATTAGTATTAGACTATGAATCTATAAAATCTAGGAGGATTCCAGATGATACACTGTCCAAATTGTAATAACAAGATTTCATCACGAAAGGTAATTTGCTTAACAAACTTTAATAATATACAGTGTAAAAAATGTGGTAGATATCTTACATTTAACAAAAGAAAAAATTTTTTACCAGGAGTAATACTTACTATAATTGGAGCTTTAATTCTTCCATATACTATTTGTAATTTTATTTATAATAACTTTGGAATAATAGATATAGTTTTAATACTATTATGGATTTCTTTAGGAATATTTTTCACTTTAAAATTTACGAAACTTGAAATTGATGAAGAATATGAGAAATACTATAAGTAAGATGATTTAAAGGTAGTTCTTAATTTAGGCTAGGAGTTACCTTATTTATTTATTTATTTATTTATTTATTTATTTGTTTATTTGAAAAAAATTATTTTATTATAAAATTGTAATGAATAAATAAAAAATGAAGTAAAGAGGATGAATTGTAAAAATTGTATTTACACAAAATCTTTAATGAGAAGAGAAGAATAGTTTAAAATTTGCACAACTGAAGTTACAAAAATTAATTATTACGCAACAAAAAATTTATATTGATTTATATATATAGGAGGTAAAATTAATATGGTTCTTACAGGTAACAAAATTTTTATTCGCTTTTTTGAAAATGCAGATGCAGAATCTTTACTAGATTTGCATTTAAGAAATGGTGAGTTATTTCAGAAATATTCGCCAACTTTTGATGATAACTTTTACACACTTGATGCAAAACGTAAATATATTACCAATTCTATGAAGCAAAGAGAAGAAGATAAAGCATATTCTTTTGGTATATATTTAAAAGATAACGGGAATTTGATTGGTGATGTATCCTTATATCATATATTCCGAAGCTCACTTCAGAGGTGTTTAATTGGTTATTCATTGGACAAACAATATAATGGTAGAGGATATACTACAGAAGCAGTCTCTTTAGCAGTAAAATTTGCGTTTAATGAATTAAAACTACATCGTGTTTATGCAGGTGTAATGTTAAGTAATATAGGTTCAATGCGAGTATTAGAAAAGGCAGGTTTTCATAAAGAAGGTATAGAACAAAAAGGTGTAAAGATTAATGGCCAATGGGAAGACCACCAGATATTTGCTATAATATCGGATAATAACTAAGCTTTATATTAGTGAGGTGAAAAAGGTATACGGTACATTTCTTATTATTCTTATAATGGATAAAAAATCAATAAAAAAAGAAAGAGAGAAAAAATAAAAATAGTGTATCATTTTTATATTATTAAATTAGATAGTTTGAAACAACAAATTGTCAATCAGTTATGTTAATATATAATCAACGGATGAAGGTGTTAACTGCAGAGGGATTACAAATGTAGTTACAGCTATTAAACAAAGAGTGAATTTTAGAAAAGCATCTAGATGACTAGGTGCTTTTTTATTTAGATCAATTTTGATTTAAATATAAGTTAAAAAGATATTCGAATATATCGTATAATATAGAATAGGGAAAATTTGTATAATAAAAAGTGAATTCAAATTTAAAAATTTCAGATGTGTGATTTTATTTGATAAATTAGGGGGGATATGAATATGAATAGAAATGTAGTTTTAATTATTTTAATTACAATTATTTTTTCAGCTGCCGCATGTTCTAAACAAGATACATCACAAATAGGAAATCCACAAAGTGTAGTAGAGAACTATTTCAATTCTATGAATGAAAAAAATATTGATGAACATTTGAAAACTTTATCAGAAAATGAAAAAAGAAATCAAGGTAAAATTAATTTTGATAAGATTGAGTATATCAATATTATAAGTATTGATGAAGAAATGGATACTAAATTTAAAGAAGGCTATTTACAAAACGGGCGAGGAAAAGAAAAAGGAATTTCTGAAGAAAATCTAAAGGTATATAGAGTAAAATATGATGTAAAATATAAAGAAGGCACAATCACAGCACGAGATAGTGGAACATATGAGGAGTGGTATTGGGTTATTAGAGAAAATAGTAATTCACCATGGGTGATTGATGATGCTGGAGTTTAATACATGTTTTACTACAATAAGCATGAAAAAATAAAGTTTTCAATGAATTCTAAGATTTAAACCGTGCAAAAATATGGATAATGGTAGCTATGGATCAGAATTATAAATAGATTTTGTAAAGTTTTATGTAATTATATTATAAAAATTCATAATTAATATATAAATAGATGAATTTAACATAATATATCGAATGTATATATTAAACAAATAATATATTACATGGAGGGACTCATATGAAAAAGAGAGTTTTATTAAGTGCTATTGGGTTGATAACTATACTTAATGTAAGCTCAGCTTTACCAGTAAAAGCTGATATTTTAGAAAATAATAATGTGCCTAAAAATATCAATTTAAATATGGCAACATGGATAGGAAGGGAAGGCACTATATATGGAAAAGGAGTAAGGCTTAGAGCAGCTCCGGATACTTCAGCTAAAATAATAACAATTCTTGGCGATAAGCAAAAGGTAACTGTTTTAGAACGTGAAGACAAAAAAGTTAATGGATATCAATGGTATAAAATAAGAACTAAAAGTGGCCAAACAGGATATGTGACTGACGCATATCTAGGAATACTAGTTTAGATTAAAGTAAATCTAATTTTAAAAAAGAAGAGTTAAGTAATTTTTTCATGATTACTTAACTTTTTTTTATTTTTTAAAATTGACGACATATTGACAGTAGAAATTTTACAGTACTATACTTTAAATTCTGCTACTTATTTTAGAATCAATATTCTAATCTTTCTATAAAATTTAATTAATTACAATAAGAAAGGCATTACATATTTTAGATGCCTTTTTCTAGAGAAGCTAGTTATTGAACCAGGAGCTACCCAATCATACTGCCAACTACAATTAATACAATATAATCTTAGTGTGCAATTATAAAATATAGAATTGCTGTAAATTAAAAAATAGATTTATTTTTACTCATATTATTTAGTGTAAAATTTACAATAATATTGAATATATTTTTATAGTGGAACTTAAATTATAATTTCATCATATAATATGAGTGTAACTTGAATTGGATATAGAAAAATTCCAAAACATGTAAAATGGGGGGAGTGAAAAGATTATGGAATTGAGTTTAAGCATTCTTTTTTTAGATGGAACAAGTATATGGCTAAATAATACAACCATTACAAATTACAATGATATGTATACTTGGTTAACAACTGGTACTACTGATAATTTTGTTTGTGAGAGATCAAATGGAACACAAATTATACTTTATAAAAATGCAATAAAGTATGTTGATGTATTTAGCGTTGCCTAATTTGAAGAAGTAGATTGAATTAAATATGTAATATTAAAATTCTATTATTTCAAACCACACACTTAAATTAGTGTGTGGTCATTTAATTTTTATCATAAAATAAAACTGTAAGTATATTGTATAAATAAAAAATATTATAGATATATTTAAAATATTAGATAAAACTTTATAAAATATCTCTATTCATAAAATTTCAGCATATAATTTATTAAGTTATAAATTAAGATGATATTCTAAATTTATAGTACAAAGTAATTAATATAAATTTTATATTATTTTTTAATTTATATATTGATTATGAATGGGGGTAATTATGGATATAATGAGTTTTATTACTGAAAAGGCACTTATATTAATACCAGTACTTTATATAATAGGAATGATGCTTAAAAATACCTCTAAAATTCAAGATTGGAGTATTCCTTGGATACTTTTAATTGTAGGTATAGGAAGTTCCATAGGTCTTTTAGGCTTTAACATGGAAGCAATTATACAAGGAGTTTTAGTTACAGGTACTACAGTGTATACAAATCAATTGTTTAAGCAAAGTACTATAAAAAAGAAAGAACAGGATGAGAAAAGTTAAAGGTAATGTATTTATACATTACCTTTTTAAACGTAAAATTTATTAAAATCATTATAAATATAGTTAATAATATTAATTCAATATTTTGGAAAAAAGTTTTTGAAATATATAAATAAAATAAATTATTTTTAATCTTAATTAGAAAAAAATAGCTTTAATATTATTTTAATGGATATCTTCTTAAAAACTTTCTATAAAGCTGCAAAGGTTACCAAAAAGGTATAAAGTATAACGGTTTATAGACGAACATAATTTATATCGGTAGTTTGCTATTTAAAGCTATGGGAGGATATGTTAATGAAGAAAAAAATAAAAATTAAACTAAAATTTAAGAGTATAGGTACAAAGCTTGCTTTTTATTTTGGAATATTAATTTTTTTAGTTAGTGGTGTATTAGGAACACTATCAGTAAAATTGTCGCAAGAATCTGCACTTAATATTCTAAATTTAACTTTACCGGAAGTTGCAACGAATGCTGCTAATTCTATAGATAACTACATAAAAGGAACTATAGATTCTTTAGAAGCGATAGCAATTTGGAAAGAGCTAAGAGATACCAATGTACCTATAAAAGATAAAGTAAACCTTATTAAACCTGAAACAGAAAGAAAAGGTCACCTTAGAATGGCATTTGTTGAACCAAATGGAAAAGCTCACTTTACTGATGGAGCAAGTTTGGATATTTCTAATGATGAATATTTTAAAAAATCTTTATCTGGTGCCGTTGCAGTAAGTGAACCTTTTGAAGATAAAATAGGTGGAGGCACAATATTAGTTTATTCTGTACCTATTAAAGAAACGAATGGACGTGTTAAAGGAGTTTTAATTGCAGCAAGAAATATAAGTAAAATCAACGAGATTATATCTAAAGTTACTTTTGGTGAAACAGGAAAATCCTTCATGCTTGATAAAAGTGGAACAATTACTGCACATTATAATCCGGAAGTAGTAAAAAGAAGAGATAATTTAATAGAGATGTCAAAAGAGAACGAAGAGCTAAAAGGAATGGCTGAAATTTGTGAAAGAATGATTGGTGGACAAAAAAATGCTGAATCATGTACTAATGGTGGAAAAGAACAGTATATAGCTTATGCTCCTATTACAACTACAGGTTGGTCAGTAGGCATATTTATTGATGCTGAGGAAGTATTGGCAGGTACAGATAAAGCTGAAAGCATGATAGCAATAATTTCAATAATAGCTATACTAATAAGCTTAATGTTTGTGCTATTATTAACAAAATCAATTAAAAAGTCTATATCAACTACTGTAAGACATCTAGAAGTATTAGCATCAGGAGATTTTACAGAAGAAGTATCAAAAAAATTATTAAATAGTGGTGATGAATTCACTAATATAGGGGAAGCTATTGAGAGAATGCAGATATCTATGAGTGAGGCTATAAGTACTGTACAAAATAATGCTTTTACAATTGATGAAAATACAGAAAGTTTATCAAGTTTATCAGTAGAGATGTCCAGTTCTATTGATAATGTTGCAACTTCGGTACAGGATGTAGCTAAAGGAATGGAAACTCAATCAGGAGATTTAGTATATATAGTTTCAATATTAAATGATTTTAATATTCAACTTGAAAATGTATTAAAATCAGTGAAAGTTATTGAAGATGGTACTTCAGAAATTCATATAAAAGCTAATGATAGTAATAAAGATATGAGTAGTGTTATAGATTCAGTAGATACTGTAACAGATTCATTTAGTGAATTAGTAGAAAAAATACAAAATGTAGAAGGAAATATAAACAAGATAAACGAAATAACTACATTAATAAAGGGAATATCAGACCAAACAAACTTATTAGCACTTAATGCAGCTATAGAAGCAGCTAGGGCAGGAGAAGCAGGTAGAGGCTTCTCAGTAGTAGCAGATGAAATAAGAAAACTAGCAGAACAAAGTAAACACTCAACAGAAAATATAGTTAAGTTAATAAGTACTATATCTCAAGATACAGAAAAAATGGTTGAAACCACTGATATAGTAAGTAACCAATTATTAACTCAAAGAAGTAGTATAACAACAGCAATAAAATCTTTTGGAGAAATAACAAAGGCTGTAAATGATATAAATCCTAAAATTGAGGAAACAACTAAGATAGCAATTGACATAAATAATAGGAAAAATGATATAATAGAGAAGGTAGAAGCAACTTCATCCGTAGCGGAAGAAGTATCAGCTTCTTCTGAGGAAATTGCTGCAACTTCCCAGGAGGTAAGTGCATCTACTCAAGAAGTATCAGCTTTAGCTCAGGAGCTTTCTAATATGACCAATAGTATGAAAAAGTTAGTAGAATTATTTAAAGTTAAAAATTTCTAAAAATATTAAGGAATACTAATATAAATTATTAGTATTCCTTTTAATTTTAACGTGAATATTAAAATATAAAACTTTTTTCAAATGGTTCAATTTATAATTGCAAATTTTAAAAAAATAATTACTTAATATGTAAATCTATTTTGCATAATATTATGTTTTTAAAATTCTTTATAACTTGTATAATACTAAATATCAGTGGCGTTTTAAGCGGTTATTTAACTATGAAATATTTATCATGAACTGAAAATTGTATAAGCTATTATATATTGGTCAAAGCTTGAAATAAATAATTTATCGAAGAGGGAGATTATGGATAGACCATTAGTTTATTATAGCTTTGCTTTATTTTTAGGTGCTTTTACATGTTATTTATTATTAAATTCAATATATTTATCTTTTATATTAATTGGATTATTTTTGATAATAATCTATAAAACTGTCAATAGAAGATATTTTATTTTAATATGCAGTTTCTTAATAACTGGTATAGTTAGTTATTTTATATATTTCAATTTTGCTTTAGGACAAAATGAAACCTTAAGAGTTATTGCAGTAAACAATTATGAAACTATAGCTAGTATACATAATAAAAAAGTACTTATAAAAGGGAATTTAAAAGGTGCTAATAAGGGTGATATATTGGTATGTAAGGGAACTTATATGAAAAAACCTATATATGATAAAGGCATAGTAGGAACTTATAGTATTCAGTCTTTTAAAGTTAAGAAAGATATTATATCTAAAATAGAGGAATCTAAGAGAAGAATATTTAAAAAACTATTAATTTATCAAGGAGAAGAGAATTCTTCTTTAATAATGGCACTTTGCTTAGGAGATAAGGATTATCTTTCTTATAGTAAAAAAAATAATATGAATATATTAGGAATATCTCATATTATTAGCGTTTCTGGATTTCATATTGCAGCTATATATGGAGCACTTAAGAAAATTTTTGGTTATAAAATAGCACTTATAATAACTTTTATTTATGTAATAATAACAGGAATGAATGCTTCAACAGTGAGAGCTTTTATCATGATTTCTATTTTGGTAATGTCCAGAGTAATAAAAAGAAATTATGATACTTTATCTAGTATATCTTTTGCAGCAATAATACTTTTATTAATAAAGCCATATTATATTTTAGATATGGGATTTATGTTATCTTTTTTATCAGTGATAGGAATAACAACTACCTATGGATACATAAGAGATAAATTAAAAATTTTGCCAAGTGTCATCAAAGACTCAATATCTATGACTTTATCAGCACTTGTATTTACGTTACCTTATTTAGCTTTAAACACGAATACTATAGGTTTTAATGGTATTATTAGCAACTTAATATTAATACCTTTCTATAGTATACTTATTATATTGGGAAATGTATCTTTATTGCTATTAAACATTAAATTTATATTTAAATTGATTAATTATGTATTAACTTCATTGTTATTTGTAATAAATACAGCTGAGGGTATTTTTGTAAAGAACATGTTGGATGTTGCAAAAATTACTTATATACAAGCTCTAGTTGTAATTACACTATATTATTCCTATATATTATATAAGAAAGAATACAAAAACTCATTATACGTTCCTATAATATTTTTCTTAATAGCTCTTATTAGTAATTATTCTTTTTATCCTGAAATCAGTTATATAAAAGAAAAAAATCACAGTATAATAAACGTTAAATATAAAAATAAAAGTGTTTTGCTCAGCAGTAAAATAATAAAGTTATCAAAAATTAAATCTTCTATTAATATAGATGATATATATGATGAAATTAATGATGAAACTATTATTAATTTAAAAAATGATTATAAAATAATTGCAATTCCTAATAGAGGGAATTTAGATTTGATAATCTACTCTAAAAATAATAAAATATTATTTACAACTAACAAAAACAAACAAATCCAAGGTAGTTATGGTAAAATAAAATTTATTAAAGAGGATGAATATGGTTTTAATGGTGTGATATATAAAAGGTATAAAATTATCAAAGATAGCATATTTGAATACCATTATTAGAAACTTATACAGTTAATAATTTAAATATATTTACAAAAAGTAGTTAGTATATTAATTTGTTTTATGTCATACTAACTCTATAAATTTTAATGATAATGATAATTAATTGTAATCTTAAAATTGTATAAGTTATTGTTAAAAAGGAGAGAGTAAACTTTGCTTAATTTAGTAGAATTTGAAGAAAAGATTAAAAAAGGTAAAATTGACAACTGCTATATTTTTTGTGGAAGTGATGAAAATTTAATAAAGACATCCATAAACACTATAGTATCTAAAAGTATAGATGAAAACTTTAGAGATTTAAATTTTATGAGATTAGATGGGCAAAAAGTAGACAATGATACTATAATTAACTGTTGCGAAACTATGCCTTTTATGAGTGAAAAAAAGGTTATAGAAATTTATAGATCTATATTTTTAGAAGACAGTTATAAAAACTCATCTGATGGGAAAAAGGTAGATTTTAATAATTTATCAAAATACATAGAAAGCCTACCAGATTATTCAACTCTAATCATGTATTACGTTTTTGAAAGCGATAGAGAGAAGATAAGTAATAAGGTTAAAAAATTAGAAAAAAAGGCTACAGTAGTAAAAATTGATAAATTAAAAGGGGACAATTTATACTATAAAATTAAAACTATTTTTGAAGATAAGGGTAAGAAGATAGATAGGTCTGAATTAAGTTTTTTTTGTAGCCTTGTAGAAAATAATATGAATATAATAACAAATGAAGTAGAAAAATTATGTTGTTATACTGAAGATAGAAAAATAACTAAAGAGGATATATTAGCTTTAATGCCACCTAAAAATGAAAATGATATTTTTAATCTTGTAGATTGTTTATCTCAAAAGAATATCAAAAAGTCTATGGATATAGTTAATGAATTAATATATAAAGGGGAAAAAATTCCTGTTATTTTACATATGATACAAAGACAGTTCAAATTACTGCTGGCGCTAAGACTAGGCAGTGATAGTGGCATAAAAGTAGATGAACTTTCAAAACAACATAGATTACATCCTTACATTGCAGAAAAGATGGTTAAGCAAAGTAAAAAGTTTTCTGTGCAGGCCTTAAAAAGAAATTTGAAACTTTGTGTTGAAACAGAAAAGTTAATTAAAAGTTCAACTAGCGATAATAAAATACATTTAGAACTTTTTATGTTAAATTCAATGATATAGTATATGGATACACTATTTCAAAATTTAGCCTATGCACTTATGGATAAACTTCCTCAAAAATTAATGTATAGCTAAATATAGCTACACCCTTAAGCATTTCAATTCACAACTTTAATCAATGGAGAATTGATAATGGACAATTATGGTGGAAATTAGTTTTAATCAAACTAATTTCTTTAATAGATTTTTTAATAAAAGTGATGTAGTTACTTCTTATAAATACCTTAATTTTATTAAAATAAAAAAACCGTGATAAAATCACGGTTTATTTATTAAGCTGATAAGCTAGTTAACTTTGTAGCTAGTCTAGATTTCTTTCTAGCTGCTTTATTTTTATGTATTATTCCTTTTGAAGCAGCCATATCTAAAGCTTTAACAACTACACTGTAGTTAGCCTTAGCTTCTTCTACATTTTTGTTAGCAACTGCAACTTCGAACTTTTTTATTTTAGTTTTAAGTGCAGATTTTATCATTGTATTTCTAAGAGTTTTAGCTTTCGCAACTTTAATTCTTTTTTGTGCTGACTTAATGTTTGCCATGTGTGTTTCACCCCCTTGTATTTTTATCACGTCTCAGCAGCTTTGGGGAAGTCTGCGTATGAGTCCTATATTTAACAAATGCTATTATATCATTATTTCAAAATCACTTCAAGTAGAATTTACCTTTTAAGATTAAAATCTAATAACTTTAATAATTTTTGTAATAACTTCCCTTTATGTATTATAACAGTAATGAAAGTAAAAATACATAGTTAGTTAAAATTTTTCCAAAAGAATAGTAATAATTTATTTGGAAAAAATATATTTTAGGAACAAACTAATTTTTTATAAAGTGTTTTATTGTTTTAATATTTAGATTAAAAATTATTTTTGATTTTTAGTTAAAAGTAAAAAAGGAGAGAGATTATGAATAACATAAGAACAGATTTAGCATTAGAGGCTAGAGAATATTATAAGGAGAAGAATAAAAGCGATATAGATGGAGTAGAAGTGATTGATTATATTGATAAACAGGTGATGGTCTCTCATGTAAAAGTATTAACTGATGAAGGTGAGAGAATAATAGGTAAGCCTAAAGGAAACTATATCACTTTAGAGTTTGCAGATTTTGTTCATTATGATGGTGATGCAAAAGATGATGTAAGCAAAACTTTAGCAAAAGAATTAAGTAAAATAATTAAATTGGATGATAGCATGACTGCATTAGTAGTAGGACTTGGAAACTGGAATATTACCCCTGACGCACTAGGTCCCAAGGTTGTATCTAAGCTTATGGTAACAAGACATTTAAAAGAATATGTGCCTAACAGTATAGATGAAGGTGTTAGACCTGTCTGCGCAGTTGCTCCGGGAGTATTAGGTATTACAGGTATAGAAACAAGTGAGATTGTAAAAGGCATAGTAGATAAAATTAAACCTAATATAGTCATATGTATTGATGCATTAGCCTCTAGAAAAACTCAAAGAGTAAATAGAACTATTCAAATTGGTGATACAGGAATATCACCAGGTGCTGGAATAGGGAATAAAAGAATGGAGTTAAGTGAAAGCACACTAGGGGTACCAGTTATTGCAATAGGAGTACCTACAGTTGTAGATGCAGCTACACTGGCAAATGATACTATAGATTTAGTTATAGACGATTTAACAGATGAAGCAACTTCTGGTGGAGAATTCTATAAGCTTTTACAGTCTTTAGATAGAAATGAAAAACAAAATTTGATAAGAGAAACTCTAGGAGTAAAAATGGCAACTTTAGTAGTTACTCCTAAGGATATTGATATGATAATTGATTCTGTATCTAAAATAATTGCTAATGGGATAAATATAGCACTTCAACCAGCACTAACCTTAGATGATATTAATAAATACGTGAATTAGTTATAAATAATAAAATCCCCTCATATATATCAAATATATTTATTAATAAATAATGTGATTTAAACAATTGATTATTGAAAGAGGACAATTAAAATAATTTCTAAAATTCAATAAATATTTTTAGATTGAGTACATATTTTTTAATTTAAGATTTAGTTGATTTAATACTTATTTTTATAAATAAAAGTATTTATAATTGTCCATTATCAATTTTCAATTGTTATAAATCTTATTCTTAGGTATACAGGAGGGGTAAAATGAATTACAAAAGGCAAAGTTATGGTAGATATAATAATAATAAGTATAAAATAAATAATAAAAATAATTCCCTAACTAAATATTCGAAGATTGGAATAACATTTTTAATTATGATACTATTGATGATTTTATTTGAAAAGAATTTTTTAATACACAATTATAATCATGAAAGCAGTTTTAGGACTAGCCTTTATTTTAAGGTAATAAATAGTAGTATATCCTCATTTGGTGCTTCCTCAAATAATTTAGTAAGAGAAGAGGACAAGGGTATATCTGCTTTTAATATTCTACAAATAATTAAGGATGAATTTGGATTTTTTAACAAGAATAAAAATTTCAATGAAAATACAGTAGATGAGAGTAAGGATGCTTTTATTGAAGATTTTAATATAGATTCTTTTAACTTAAAAGAAAATGATGTCAATAAAAAAGATATAAAAAATGTTAGTGAAGAAGATAAAATGAAAAATGCTAATAAGAGGATATTAATTTATCATACTCATACTTGTGAAGCTTATTCACCTGGTGAGGCTTCAAAAAAGGATCCTAGTAATAATATAGTAGCGGTAGGAGATGCATTGACAGCGGAATTAGAAAAACGTGGATTCGCAGTTATACATGATAAGACTTTTCATGATACTGTTTATGATGATTCATATTATAAATCTCGTGAAACTTTAAAAAGATATTTAAATCAATATAAAGATTTTGATTTGATTATAGACATGCATAGGGATTCTGGTCCTAGAAAAGAGTCTGTTACCGGAGTTGTAAATGGGGAACCAGTAGCAAAATTAATGTTTGTACCTGCTACTGCTAATCCTAGATATAAAAATCAATTAATAAAAATGAATAGTATAGTTAACATTGCTAGCAAGTCATTTCCAGACTTATTAAGAGGAAGGCCTATATTTGATACTTATACTACAGGAATAACTTATTATAGTCAGGATTTAAGTGACAATGCAGTTTTAATTGAGGTAGGTGCTAGTACAAATACATTAAGTGAAGCAAAAACTAGCATGAAATATTTAGGACAGGTTATTGGGGAAGCTTTAAAATAATTGTAATCATATTTAAAAATACATGATAGTTTCTAGGTTATATTTTTAGTTATACTTTATAACCATAACCCATAGATAGTACGCTATCTTTGGGTTTTCTTTTTGTCTATAATAATTTGAAATGGAGTATACTCCTAATATTCATTTAATTATTTTTTAGATGTTTTATTTGTATAAAAAAAGTAAAAAAAGTACATCCTTATGACATGGGGAGGTGCTTTTTATGGATAAAAAATATAGAAAAATAGTATGTCTAACTATAGCAATTTTAATATTAGGAGTTTTATCTGTTAATATAAATTCATCACAGATTGTTAAAGAAAAAAGTTCTTTTAAAATTTATGTAAAAGATAATCCTCCCAAAATAGTTTTAGATTTAGGGGAAAAACATATAGTATTAAATACTGAGATATTCTATAATTTTAAAGATGGAGCAGAGCTTATTATAAGCAATACTGTTGAAAAAATAATATCTTTGTCTAGATCATAGAGCTTTTAGAATAATAACGTAATCAATTAGAAACAAAGGGTTTTTATTGACAAAGTTCCTAAATTATATGATATAATTTAATCTGATTAATTATGTACAAAGATGTAGAATATATAATTAGATTAAGGTGTTTGAAATAAAATAAATAGTTAAAGATAGAAGATTTATTTTGTGCCAGATCTGTTGACAGGTTCTGCTTATAATGGTGCTAGTAGGGATTCTGTAGATGAAATATGACACAAAATAAACTATAGATTGATTAGTTATTTATTTGCTGATACCTAAGATATAATTTAAAGCTTTGATTAAATAACTATGAATGTATTTTACTTAAAGGTAATAACAAATTGTAAGGAACTAAAAATCTTTTATAGTAGAAAGTGGATCTACAATTATTTACATTAGTCTTATTGTGGTAATTGTGTTTATACCATAAAAAATAAAAGTTAATCAAAACTTATTAAATACAATTTTAATATATCCATTATCGTAAACGGGGGTAAAAATTAATGCAAAGTAATAGACAAAAAAATATAAGAAACTTTTCTATAGTTGCACATATAGATCACGGTAAATCTACCTTAGCAGATAGACTTTTAGAAAAAACTGGTACTTTAACAGAGAGAGAAATGGAATCGCAAATACTAGACAATATGGAACTTGAAAAAGAAAGAGGAATTACAATTAAGGCTCAAGCTGCAAGACTTGTATATAAAAGAGAAGTAGATGGACAAGAGTACATATTAAATTTAATTGATACTCCAGGGCATGTAGACTTTAATTATGAAGTTTCCAGAAGTTTAGCTGCCTGTGAAGGAGCAGTGTTAGTAGTAGATGCTACCCAAGGTATTCAAGCTCAAACATTGGCAAACTGTTATTTAGCATTAGATCATAATCTTGAAATTGCACCGGTAATAAACAAGATTGATCTTCCAAGTGCGAGACCAGATGAAATTAAACAAGAAATAGAGGATGTAATAGGAATAGAAGCTCATGATGCACCGCTTATTTCTGCTAAGACAGGGCTTAATATAGAAGATGTTTTAGAAACAGTAGTAAAAAAGATACCAGCACCAAATGGAGATGAGGAAGCTCCATTAAAAGCTTTAATATTTGATTCATACTATGATAGCTATAAAGGCGTTGTTACATATATAAGAGTTATGGATGGTATTGTTAAACCAGGAACAAAAATAAAACTTATGAATACTAATAAAGTTTATGATGTTACTGAAGTTGGTGTATTTACACCGGCACCAATGCCGATTACAGAACTAAGAGCAGGTGAAGTTGGATATTTAAGTGCTTCAATAAAAAATGTTGGAGATGCTAGAGCTGGAGATACAATTACGGAAGCTAATAGACCGGCAGAAGAAGCTCTTGAAGGGTATAGACCTGCAATACCAATGGTCTTTAGTGGGATTTATCCTGTAGACGGATCGAAATATGAAGCTTTAAAAGAGGCATTAGAAAAATTACAACTAAATGATGCTGCCTTATCTTTTGAACCAGAAACTTCTATAGCACTAGGATTTGGATTTAGATGTGGTTTCTTAGGACTTCTACATATGGAAATCATTCAAGAAAGAATAGAGAGAGAGTTTAACTTAGATATTATAACTACAGCACCTTCTGTTATTTATAAGGTAGTAAAAACTGATGGAACTCTTGTAGAAATAACAAATCCAACTAATCTTCCAGAACCATCAGAAATAAGTTATATGGAAGAGCCTATGGTTAAAACTTCAATAATTGCACCTTCAGATTATGTTGGAGCAATAATGGAACTTTGCCAGGATAAGAGAGGTATATTCATTGATATGCAATATATTGAGGAAACAAGGGTAGTTATAAATTACGATATGCCTCTAAATGAGATAGTTTATGATTTCTTTGATGCATTAAAATCTAGAACTAGAGGATATGCTTCTTTTGATTATGAATTAAAAGGATATAAGGAAACTAAACTTGTTAAGTTAGATATAATGTTAAATGGAGATGTGGTAGACGCCTTATCGATGATAGTGCCAGAGGAGAGAGCTTATTATAGAGGAAGAGCTATGGCTGAAAAGCTTAAAGAGATTATTCCTAGACAATTATTCGAAATTCCTATACAGGCAGCTGTAGGTTCAAAAATCATAGCAAGAGAAACTGTAAAAGCTATGAGAAAAGATGTACTTGCAAAATGCTATGGTGGAGACATTTCAAGAAAGAAAAAACTTTTAGAAAAGCAAAAGCAAGGAAAGAAGAGAATGAGACAAATTGGTAGCGTAGAGGTACCACAAGAAGCATTTATGGCTGTATTAAAGATAGATTAATAAAAAGTGAGGATAAGATTATGAATAAGGTAGCATTGTACATTCATATTCCATTTTGCAAAAACAAATGTTTTTATTGTGACTTTGCTTCTTTTAGCGGCAATGAAGGATATATGCTTGATTATGCTAAAGCCTTATCTAAAGAAATTGACAACATAAGCAGTGACAATATTATAAAAACAATATTTATAGGTGGGGGAACTCCCACCTATTTATCTTTAGAAGGCTTTAAGATGCTAAAAGAAAGTATAGATAAACTAAATATTCATAAGGATGTAGAATTTACTGTGGAAGGAAATCCAGGAACCTTTACAAAAGAGAAACTAGAGTTTTTAAAAAGTATGGGAGTTAATAGATTAAGTATAGGACTTCAAGCCTGGCAGAATAGTTTATTAAAAACTTTAGGAAGAATTCATACTATAGAAGAATTTAAAGAAAGTTATTTAATGGCAAGACAATTAGGTTTTGATAATATTAATATAGATTTAATGTTTGGACTTCCAAATCAAAGTCTTAAGATGTGGGAGGAAACTCTTGAAGAAGTAGCATCATTAGATCCAGAGCATTTATCTTGTTATAGCTTAATTATTGAGGAAGGAACTCCATTTTTTAATCTTTATAAAAATAAAAAATTAAATCTACCTAATGAAGATGTTGAACGACAAATGTATTCTACTACTTTAAAAGCTTTAAGCAAACATGGTTATAACCAATATGAAATCTCTAATTTTTGTAAGGAAGGTAAGGAATGTAAACATAATTTAGTATATTGGGATTTAAATCCTTATATTGGCTGTGGTGTTGCCGCTCATTCTTACATAGATAATATAAGGTATTCGAATACTGAAGATATAAAAGATTATATAGAGAGAATGAATAAATATAATAGTCCACTAGTATATAAAAATGAAAATACATTAGAAGAAAATATAGAAGAATTCATGTTTCTAGGTCTTAGAAAAATTCATGGCATTAAAAAAGAAGAGTTTAAGAAGAGATTTTCACATAACGTACATAGTATTTATGGAGAAGTTATCAATAAGTATAAATCTTTAAATATGTTATGCGAAACTGAGGAAAGAATATTTTTAAATGAAAGAGGAATAGAGGTATCTAATATAATTATGTCTGAATTTTTACTAGAAAAATCATAAAGGGTATTGACAATTAAAAATTTAAATGATATTTTAAAAATGTAGTGATTAGCACTCAATAATAGAGAGTGCTAATAAAGAGGTGATAACATGAAGATTGATGATAGAAAAATTTATATACTTCAGGCTATTATCAATGACTACATTATCTATGGAGAGCCTGTAGGGTCAAGAACTATTGCTAAAAAATATGATTTAGGAATTAGTTCAGCTACTATAAGAAATGAAATGGCAGATTTAGAGGAAATGGGATATTTAGAACAATTACATACCTCTTCAGGGAGAAAACCTTCAGATAAGGGGTATAGGCTGTATGTAGATAGACTTATGAAACTATCCTCTTTAACTCAAGAAGAAGAAAGTGCCATAAAAAATTATTTAGTAGATTTAGCTTTTAGTGAAATTGACAAAATTGTAAAAGGTGCAACTCAAATTCTTTCAGAACTTACAAATTTAACATCTATTGTGAAAGCACCATCGGTTAAAAAAAGTTTTGTTAAATATATACAGTTAATTAGCCTAGATAAGAATAGTATTTTATCTACAATTATCACAGATAGTGGTTTGATAAAGCATAATGTTATTAGAGTTAGTAATCCAATTGACAATAATTCATTATTTAAAATAAATAATATTTTAAATATAAGATTAAGAGATATTTCTGTAGAAAAAATTAATTTAGAATTATTAATTAATCTAAAAAAAGATTTACATGGAAATGAAGAAATATTCGATGCTATACTTCCTGTACTTTATGAAAGTTTAGTGAATACTGAAAATAATGAGGTTTATATAGAAGGAAGCACAAATATTTTTAATTATCCCGAGTACAACAATATTGATAAAGCAAAGGAATTTTTAGTGTTAGTTAATAATTCTGAAAGTATCAGTAATATTCTTGAAAATGATGAAGGTGAATTATCTATAAAAATTGGACGAGAGAATTTTATGGAATGTGCTAAAGATTGCAGTATAATAACTGCAACATATAGTTACAATGGCAATTCATTAGGAACTATAGGAGTTATAGGACCTACTAGAATTCCCTATGGTAAGGTAATTGCAGTCCTTAATAGCATAGTTAGTGAACTAAATATTAATATATCAAAAAAATACAACGGTTTTAAGTAAAATCGTTGTATTATAATAGCTTTGGAGTTGTATTATAATAGCTTTGGAATGGAGGAATGAGAAGTGCAAAATATAGATGAAGATCTGAAAAATAAAAAAATGGAAGAGGCTTTAGAAAATAATGAAGAAGTTGATAATGTGGAAGAGACTTTAGAAGAATCTGAAATAAATGAGGATAAAGAGTTTGAAGACATATCATCACCAGAACTTTATGATGTAAAAGCTTTAAAAGAAGAAAATGAAAGTCTAAAACAAGAATTATCATCATTAAAAGATAGAATTTTAAGATTAACTGCTGAATATGATAACTATAGGAAAAGAACAATAAAAGAAAAAGAGAACATTTATGTAGATGCTTGCGAAGATGTTCTAAAGGAAATGTTCCCTGTTCTAGATAATCTTGAACGTGCACTAGGTGTTAGTGGAAGTGAAGAAGATCTAAAAAAGGGAATAGAGATGACTGTTAAGCAATTTAGTACTTCATTTGAAAAATTAGGAGTAGAGGAAGTTGCTACAGACGTTGAATTCGATCCTAATCTTCATAATGCTGTTATGCATATAGAAGATGAGAATTTCGGTAAAAATCAAATTGCAGAAGTTTTCTTAAAAGGATATAAAAAAGGAAATAAAGTATTAAGATATAGTATGGTAAAAGTTGCAAATTAACATTTAGGAGGTAAATACAATGGGAAAAATAATAGGTATTGATTTAGGTACAACAAATTCATGTGTGGCTGTTATGGAAGGTGGAGAGCCAGTTATAATTCCAAATGCAGAAGGTGCAAGAACTACTCCTTCAGTAGTATCTTTTTTAGCAGATGGAGAAAGATTAGTAGGTCAAGTAGCAAAAAGACAAGCAATCACAAATCCAGATAAAACAATAATGTCAATAAAAAGATATATGGGAACTAACCATAAAGTTAAGATAGATGGAAAAGAATATACTCCTCAAGAAATATCAGCAATGGTTCTTCAAAAGATTAAAGCTGATGCAGAGGCATATTTAGGAGAAACAGTAACAGAAGCAGTTATAACTGTTCCAGCGTATTTTAATGACAGTGAAAGACAAGCAACTAAAGATGCAGGTAGAATTGCAGGTTTAGATGTTAAAAGAATAATCAATGAGCCAACAGCAGCATCACTTGCTTATGGTCTTGATAAAATGGATAAAAGTCAAAAAATATTCGTTTACGACTTAGGCGGTGGTACTTTTGACGTATCTATACTAGAACTTGGAGATGGAGTATTTGAGGTTAAGTCTACAAATGGAGACACAAAGCTTGGTGGAGATGACTTTGACCAAAAAGTTATAGATTATATAGCAAATACTTTTAAAGCAGAAAATGGTATAGACTTAAGAACTGATAAAATGGCACTTCAAAGATTAAAAGAAGCTGCTGAAAAAGCTAAGATTGAATTATCTTCATCAACTCAAACAAATATCAATCTACCATTCATAACTGCAGATGCTACAGGTCCAAAACATATAGATTTAAACTTAACAAGAGCTAAGTTTAATGAATTAACTCATGACCTAGTACAGAGAACAATAGATCCAATGAAAAAAGCATTACAAGATGCGGGATTAAGTATAAATGAAATAGATAAAATTGTATTAGTAGGAGGATCAACAAGAATTCCTGCTATACAAGAAGCAGTTAAAAACTTTACAGGAAAAGAGCCTTCAAAAGGAGTTAACCCAGATGAATGTGTTGCAGCAGGTGCAGCAATACAAGCAGGTGTATTAACAGGAGATGTTAAGGATGTACTACTATTAGACGTTAGTCCATTAACATTAGGAATTGAAACTTTAGGAGGAGTTGCTACTGCTTTAATTGAGAGAAATACTACAATTCCAACTAAGAAAAGTCAAGTATTCTCTACAGCTCAAGATGGTCAAACATCTGTTGAAATTCATGTTGTTCAAGGTGAAAGACAAATGGCAGCTGATAATAAAACTCTAGGAAGATTTACATTATCAGGAATAGCACCAGCTCCAAGAGGAATTCCTCAAATAGAAGTTACTTTTGATATAGATGCTAATGGTATAGTTAATGTTACAGCTAAGGATAAAGGAACAGGAAAAGAAGCAAACATTACAATTACTGCTTCTACTAATTTAAGTGAAGATGAAATTCAAAATGCAGTAAATGAAGCAGAAAGATTTGCTGAAGAAGATAAGAAGAGAAAAGAAAATATAGAAATTAAGAATAACGCTGATCAAGTAGCATATCAAACTGAAAAAACTTTAAATGAATTAGGAGATAAAGTATCAGCTGAAGATAAGGCTTCAATAAATGAAAAATTAGAAGCTCTAAATAAAGTTAAAGACGGAGAAGATTTAGAAGCTATTAAAAAAGCTACAGAAGAATTAACTCAAGCATTCTATGCTGTATCTTCTAAGATTTATCAAGCAGAAGCTGCACAAGGCCAAGGACCACAAGACCCACAAGATCCAAACAACATGGGACAAAACGGACCAGAAGATGATAATGTAGTTGATGCTGATTACAAAGTAGATTAATTATTTTAATTAAGGGATGGGTATAACGCCCCTCCCTTAATTTAACTAAACTTATACAATAATCTATTAAATTGATACTTTTAAATAATACACAATGAAATATAAAACTTAATTTTAGTTAAATGAATTTATTAAAGCATTGTGTTACGATGGTATGCCTTTTACTTATTCTATATTAAAGGCAACTTATTTACTTTTAAAAAAATCAAGTTGAAATTTCCCTAAATAAGGAGAAATGTTCATAATAGTGAATTGTACATTAATTAAATATTAGTAGCATATTTTAGGAATTATACATAATAAACTAATAGAAGTTGAATTTATGCTAAAGATGTTTTATAGTATAAAACAGAGTATAATAGGTGGTGAAAGAATTAATGGCAAATAAGGATTATTATGAGGTTTTAGGTGTAGATAAGAATGCTAGTGAAGATGATATAAAAAGAGCTTTTAAAAAATCAGCATTAAAATATCACCCTGATAGAAACCCAGGAGATAAAGAATCAGAAGAAAAATTTAAAGAAGTAAATGAAGCGTACCAAGTATTATCTGATGCAGAAAAGAGACAAAGATATGATCAATTTGGAACTGCTGATTTTAATGGTCAAGGTTTTGGAGGCTTTGACTTTAATGGAGGCGGCTTTGATTTTGGTGATATTTTCAGTGATATATTTGGAGGCGGCTTTAGCGGCTTCGGTGGAGGAAATAGAAAAAATGCTCCAAGAAAAGGTGCTGATCTTGAATATAATTTAAATTTAACCTTTGAAGAAGCTGTATTTGGAGTAGAAAAAGAAATTTCTGTAACAAGAAGAGAGAGTTGTGAGACTTGTAATGGAACAGGTGCAAGTCCGGGAACATCCGCTAAGACTTGTACTAAATGTAGTGGTTCAGGACAAATAAGAGTGCAAAGACAAACTCCAATAGGGGTTATTGCTTCAACTACTACTTGCGATGCATGTAGAGGTAAGGGGCAAATAATTGATGAGCCATGTACATCATGCCATGGTAGTGGTAAAGAAAGAAAGACTAGAAAGATAACTGTTAATATACCAGCTGGTGTAGATAGCGGTAATGTTATGCCTTTAAGAGCACAAGGAGAGGCAGGAGAAAATGGAGGGCCATCAGGAGATTTATATATAAATTTAAGAGTGGCACCACATAAAACCTTTAAGAGACAAGGGTTTGATATTCATATAGAGACCCGTATTAGCTTTGCTAATGCAGCACTAGGAATTGAAATTACAGTTCCAACTGTTGATGGTGATGTTAAATACAAAATACCTGCAGGAACTCAACCAGGAACTATATTTAGATTAAAAGGAAAAGGTGTACCTAGAGTTAATTCCGCAGGACGTGGAGACCAATATGTTAAGGTTATAGTAGATGTTCCAAAGCAATTGAATGATAAACAAGTAGAAGCACTTAGAATGTTTATGGAAGCCAGTGGAGAATCTACAGAGGAATTTGGAGAAACTAAGAAAAAATTTAATTTATTTGGAAACAAAAAATAAATTATTAGAAACTTCACTTTAAAAGTGGAGTTTCTTTATTTTTATACTTTTCATTGAAAAAATAATTGATTATAAAATTTAAAAAGGTTAAAAATTATGATAGTATATAATAATGATACTAAATTTCGTTGAGAAAAATAAAATTTGTATAAAATGTCTAAAGTGAAATAACTAGTCAAAAATTTAGTAAATATTTCGTGTCAGATAAGAAGATATAACTTAATCATAGTGGTGATATGTTATTGTAGTATTATGCGAAATAGGTCAGTGTATTGAGTAGCTATTTTTAAATATGAATAATTTTAATTGGAGGAATAATAATGGATAAGGATTGGATAGAGGTAACAGTAGTTACAAGTAGTGAAGCAACAGAAGCGGTATCAGGCTTTTTCTACAATACTGGAGTAAAAGGTGTATCTATAATTGATTCAGAAGATGTAGAGTTTAAAAAAAGAAATCCTGGAGATTGGGATTATTTTGATGAAACTATACTAGATATAAAAACAGGAGCAGTAGTTAAAGGATATTTTAAAAAAGATGAAAATTTTGATGAATATCTAGAGTACATAAAAGAAAGTGTTGAGAAACTTCCTGAGTTTGGGTTTGATAAAGGCGAAGGTGTAGTTACCGCTGTAAAAGTAAATGAAGAAGAATGGGAAAACAATTGGAAAAAATATTATAAACCTACAAAGATAGGTGATAGAATACTTGTTAAGCCTATTTGGGAGAATTATGAGCCTAAAGATAATGATGTAATAGTAGAACTAGATCCAGGAATGGCTTTTGGTACTGGCACTCATGAAACTACAAGAATGTGTATTAAATCATTAGAAAAATATGTTGATAAAAATAGTGTAGTTTTTGATATAGGAACAGGCTCTGGAATATTATCCATTTCTGCTTCAAAATTAGGAGCAGAAAAAGTCATAGCTGTGGATTTGGATCCTGTAGCAGTAGATTCTGCTAGAAAGAATGTGTCCTACAATCACATAGATAATGTGGAGGTTCTTCATGGAGATTTAATGGAAGTTGTTGAAGGAAAAGCAGATATAGTAGTGGCAAATATTATAGCTGACGTTATAATATTTCTAGCAGAAGGTGTTAAAGATTTTATAAAGAGAGAAGGATACTTTATTTCTTCAGGAATAATTCTATCAAGACAGGAAGATGTTATTAATAAACTAAAATCTTGTGGATTTGAGATTTTAGAAGTAATTAATGATGGTGAATGGGCTTGTATAGTATCAAAAGCGTAATTCAAAGGGAGAAGATATAAATGCATAAGTTTTTTGTATCTAAGGATAATATAGTAGGAAATAAATGCACCATTGAAGGTGATGATGTTAAACATATATATAAAGTTTTAAGACTTAAAGAAGGCGAAAAAATTAGTATTAATAACTGTGAAGGTAAAGAATATATAGGAAAGCTTATTGATATTAATAAAAAAGAAGTTATTATTGATATACTTGAAGAAGTAGAACTAAACAATGAAAGCAATATTAAAGTTCATCTTTTTCAAGGGATGCCCAAATCTACAAAAATGGATTTAATTGCTCAAAAAAATACTGAGCTTGGAATTATGAGTATAACTCCAATAATTACAGAAAGAGTTGTAGTTAAAAATGATTCAGAGTTTAAAAAGGTAGATAGATGGAATAGAATAGCTCTTGAAGCTTGTAAGCAAAGTAAAAGGAGTTTAATTCCCACTATAAATACACCTATAGAATTTAAAGAGCTTCTAATAAAAATAAAAGATATGGATCTAATTGTAGTTCCTTATGAGAATAAAGAAGGATACGGAATTAAAAAATTAATTAATGATATAAGAAATACAGAAGTTAAAAATATAGCTATTATTATAGGTCCAGAAGGAGGCTTCGAGGAAGAAGAAATTTTAAAACTTGAAGAAATAGGAGCACATATTGTAACCCTAGGACCAAGAATTTTAAGAACTGAAACAGCAGGTTTTGTAGCCTTGAGCCTTCTTATGTATGAGCTAGGAGATTTAGGAGGAAATATATAATGAAAGTTGCTTTTTCTACATTAGGATGTAGAGTTAATGTATATGAATCAGAGGCTATGATAGAAAAGTTTATAAAAGATGGATATGAGATAACTAATTTTGAAGAATTCTCAGATGTATATGTTATAAATACTTGCACTGTGACTAATATGGGAGATAAGAAGTCAAGACAAATGATTTCTAGAGCAAGAAGAAAAAATCCTGAGGCTATAATTGCTGTTGTGGGGTGCTATTCTCAAATAGCTTCTGACGAAATTTCCAAAATTGAAGGCGTTGATGTAGTTTTAGGCACCAGAAACAAGGGAGATATTGTTTACTATGTGAATAGAGCTAGAGAAGAAAAGAAACAATTTGTAGAAGTAAGTGATGTACTTAGAAATAAAAATTTTGAAGAATTAGACATAGAGGAATATCAAGACAAAACTCGTGCTTTCCTAAAAATACAAGATGGATGCAACAAATTTTGCTCCTATTGCTTAATTCCCTTTGCAAGAGGTGCAGTTTGTAGTAAAGACCCTGAAAAATTATTAAAGGAAGTTCATGAACTTGCTCAAAATGGATTTAAAGAAATAATATTATCTGGAGTACATACAGCATCTTATGGTGTAGATTTAGAAGGAGATTGGTCTTTAGTAAAAATATTAGAAGAAATAAATAAAGTAGAAGGAATTGAAAGAATAAGAATAGGTTCTATTGATCCTACCTTTTTTTCAGAAGGCGTTATAGAGAAAATAACTACTTTAGAAAAAATGTGTCCTCATTTCCACTTATCACTTCAAAGTGGATGTGATGCTACTTTAAAAAGAATGAACAGACACTACACTACAGAGGATTATAAAACTGTAGTTAAAAATCTTAGAAAGTATATAAGTGATGTATCTATAACTACAGATATTATTGCAGGATTTCCAGGGGAAAGTGAAAGAGATTTTAATGAAACATATAAATTCTTAAGTGAAATAAAGCTTTCTAAAATGCACATTTTTAAATACAGTCCAAGAAAAGGTACAAAGGCAGCAGAAATGATGCTCCAAGTAGATGGTAATATAAAAGAACAAAGAAGTGAAGCATTGATTACTTTAGCAGAAAAATTAGAAAATGAATTTATGAATAAATTTATAGGACGTACAATGAACGTTTTATATGAAGAAGAAAGTAAGGATTTAAGTAATCACTATGTAGGATATACTCCAAACTATATTAAGGTTATTACAAAAAGTGATGAAAATTTACAAGGAAAAATAGTAGAAACTAGACTTAAAGAAGTCGATAAAGGGTATATTTTAGGTGAGATATAATAGATTTAATAATAAGAAAGGCTTATTTACTTTATTATAATTATTAAATTTACTTCTAATGAATTTTCTTGAAGGAAAAATATTGTTTTTGTAGAATAATATTTTAGTAAAATAAAAATAATAACTTTATTGTTGTTCATTGGTAATTAGATAAAATTGGAGGTGAGAAAATGAGTGATTGTATATTTTGCAAGATAATTAATGGGGAGATACCTTGCAATAAGGTTTATGAAGATGATAAAGTGCTTGCTTTTAAGGATATAAATCCAGAAGCACCAATTCATGTACTTTTAATTCCTAAAATTCATATAGCTAGTATTAATGATTTAAATCACCAAGATTCCCATCTTATTTCACATATATTTTTAACAATACAAAATATTGCAAAAGAACTAGGAATAGATGAGAGTGGTTATAGAGTTGTAACTAATACAGGAAAAGATGGTGGGCAAACAGTAAATCATATGCATTTTCATCTTTTAGCTGGAAGAAGTTTAAATTGGCCACCAGGCTAAAGAAAAAATAATGAAAATCTTGACAGTAAGCAAAATTATATTGTATAATTAAAAATGTGCTATTTATGCCCCGCATTGGCTACTTTTAATTTAAAAGTTGAATTGAGCTAGCGGAGGGAGGGATAATAATGTCAGAAATCAAAGTTGGAGAAAACGAATCACTAGAGAATGCTTTAAGAAGATTTAAGAAAAAGTGTGCAAGAGCTGGTGTTCTTTCAGAGGTAAGAAAAAGAGAGCACTATGAAAAACCAAGTGTTAAGAAAAAGAAAAAATCAGAAGCTGCAAGAAAGAGAAAATTCAAATAGAATTTTTGAAAGAAGGTAACAGGCTATGTCCCTTAAGGATAGATTACAAGAAGACTGGAAAAACGCCTTAAAAGGAAAAGAAAAGTTTAAGGCTTCAGTGATAAGCATGGCAAAAGCTGCTATATTACAAGTAGAAAAAGATAATAAATCAAGTCTTAATGATGATCAAGTCATTGAGGTTTTAGCTAAGGAAGTTAAGCAAAGGCGTGATGCTTTGCAAGAATTTGAAAAAGGAAATAGACAAGATTTAGTAGACAGCACTAATGCTGAAATAGATATCTTGCTACAATACCTTCCTCAGCAGTTAACTGAAGATAAAATTCGAGAAATTGTTCGAGAGTCAGCGGAGAAATTGGGCGCAAATAGCATAAAAGATATGGGAAAAGTAATGGCTGCTGTTAGACCAAGTACAAATGGCAGAGCAGATGGAAAAATTGTAAGTCAAATAGTTAAAGAATATTTGAATAAATAAGAACTCAGAGTTATCTGGGTTCTTTTTGTATATATAAAGATTTGAAGTTTAAATATTAATTAAAAAATCGTAACAAAGTTACGATTTTTTTCTTTAAAGTAATTTATTTTAATAAGTAATCATAAAATTTAACATATATACTAGCCTTAATTTATATAAGGCATCTTCAAAAAAATTAAAAGTCAGTATGCTAGACTATTTTGTGACATGCTGCGTTGTCAGAATCCAGTGATAGCATAACTATTATTGGAACTTGACGCCTTGTATGACAAAAAATATTCTTACATCTTTGACTAATTATTTTCTGTCAGATACCTAAACAAAAATGAGAGGTGATTATTTTGAATAATAAATTACAAAATGCCACAGAGCGCTTAGCTGATAAGCTAGACATTCCTAGAGAAGTGATAATGGACATCCCTAAAATAACAGTAGTATCAAATAATGAAGTTACTATAGAAAATCATAAAGGTATTATTTTATTTGAAAAAGAAGTGGTTAAGGTAAAATCTTCAATAGCTGTGATTACAATTTTAGGCGGAGACTTTGAGATTATATTTGTAGGAGGAAGTACAATAGTTTTAACTGGAAAGTTTAAAGCTATTGAATATGGAGAAAATGAATAATGTAAAAAAATATGGCAATGGAATATTAGTTATAGAAGTTCAAAGTTTAAAGCCGGAAAAGTTTGTAAATTTTTTGTGGAGAAACGATGTTGTAATTAAAAATGTTAAAAGGAGAAGTTTAACAAATTACACTATGGAAATAAGTTTAAAAGATTACAATGCCGTTTTAGAAGGAGCAACAAAGACTAATAGTAAAATTAAAGTATTAAAAAGAAAGGGAGTCACTTTTAAGCTTTTAAAACTTAAAAGGAGAAAAACTTTAGTAATAACTTTAATATTATTTATAGGTATTTTATATTATCTAAGTAGCTTTATATGGAAGGTGGAAATAATTACAGATAAATATTTATCTCCTTTTGAAATAAGAATGTTGCTTAAATCTTATGGAATAGATAGAGGAACATTTAAAAAAGATTTTGATGTATATAAATTAGAAGAAAAAATTATAGAGGATAATGATGAAGTAATGTGGGTTAAAGCTAGAATAGAGGGCTCTAAATTAATGGTGCAAGTGGCAGAACGACAAGCTCCTCCTAAAATTAGAGAACATAAAACTACAGGAAATATTATAGCTTCTAAAGACGGTGAAGTAGATAGGATATTTTCAACATCAGGAACTACTATAGTTGAGCCAGGTAAAATTGTAAAACAAGGAGATTTATTAATAAAATCAGAGCAAGGCAAAGAAGGAAAAGAATATAATGTTAAAGCAGAAGGTACTGTATATGCTAAGACCTTTTATGAAAGAAGTGAAGAAGTGCCTGAGTATACAGTAAAAAGAGAAAGAACTGGCAAGGTATCAAAAAGCTATTATATAAAATTTAAGGATAAAAAATTTTATATGAGAAATGGCTTAAAGGACTTTGAAAATTATGATAAAATAGACAATAACAAGGGAATTATAAAAACTGAAACTTATTATGAGGTAGTGGAAGAGAAAGTACCAACTGACGTAGATGAAGTGGTAAAAGAACTAAATAGAAATATAATTCTAAATCTTGATAAATCCGTAAGTATATTAGAGGTAATACCTGAGATTAAAAAAATGGAAGATAATTATGTAGTGAACTTATTAGTAATAGCAGAAGAAAATATTGCTATTGAGGAAATTGCCGATAAAGAAGAAGTTTTAGAGTAGACTTTTAGAAACTAGAGAAAAGAAAGTTGGGATGTAATGAAATATTCTAAGAAGAATAAAAAAGTTAAGCTACCTAAATTGTCTCAGAGAGGTATCTTTGTTGTTACTACTTTAATAATTTATTTTATACTTAGCACTTCAATGATTACAGAAACTTATGACTTAGAAGTGGGAGATATAGCTAAAAATGATATAAAAGCATCTAAAGACATTCAAGATCAGATTTCCACGCAAAGGCTTATTGAAGACTCTGTAAAGCATATTCAAGATGTATATACCTACGATGTAAACATAAGCAAAATAGCAGTAAAAAATATTGAAGATTTGTTTGAAATTGTAGTTAAAATTAACAAGCAATATTCTCTGAGTACGATATCGGAAGCTAATAAGGCCAATATGGAAGAAAAAAGACTTCAAGAGCTAAAAAAATCATCAAAAATTTCTAATTTATCTGACGAAAATTACACCGCTTTACTCTCTTTAGATGAAAAACAACTGGATGAATTAAAAACTTTTTTAATAAGTACAACTAATAAAATTTCTGATGAAGTAACTATACGTGAAAATAGGCCTGAAGATATCGTTTTGGCACAAGGAGTAATAACTACAAAATTTAACAATTCAAGATTTCCTAAGAATGTTAAGGAATTAGGAATGGCCATAGGATATTCGCAAGTCAAGCCAAATTATTTTATTGACTATGATAAAACAGAAGAGTTAAAAGAGGAAGCTAAAAAAGCAGTAAAGCCTGTTATAATAAAAAAAGACCAAATCATTGTAAAAGAGGGTGAACCGGTAACAAGTGCTCAAATTGAAGTGTTAAAAGAATTAGGGTTATTAAATAAAGACAAGTCTTTAAGATTAAATTTTCATATAAGTTTACTTATATTATTGCTTTCTGTAATATTAATACAGTGGTATTATTTAAAATGGAATTGTAAAGAAGTTTATAAAAAGTCTAATAAAATAATGCTTATAAATATTCTTACTTGTATTTCTTTAATACTTGCAAGGACTTTATATATTATATCACCTTATTTAATTCCATTTGCATGTGTACCTATATTGTTATCTATATTAATTGATGATAAGGTATCGATGACAATTAATGTTTTAAATGCAATATTAATAAGTATAATTGTACGATTCAATGTAGAAATAACTATTATTGCAGTTATAAACTCTGTGGCTGCTCCTATTATATTAAAAAAAGTACAACAGAGAAATGATATTCTATATTCATGTATTTATATAGCTGCATTAAATTTTATATTTACACTAACTATAGGATATGCATTAAGTAATCATATAGCAGAGATAATAGTAAAGGCAGCAATAACTGCAATGTCTAGTATTATTTCAGGAATATTAGCTATAGGAATGCTACCATTTTTAGAAAATATTTTTGACATAGTAACTAACATAAAACTATTAGAACTTGCAAACCCAAATCATCCACTTTTAAAAAGACTACTTATGGAGGCGCCAGGAACATATCACCACAGTGTACTTGTGGCAAACTTAGCTGAAATGGCAGCAGAAGCAGTTGGAGCAAATGCAGTGCTAGCTAGGGTATCTGCTTACTATCATGACGTAGGTAAAGTTGAAAGACCATACTATTTTAAAGAAAATCAGTTTAGTGGAGATAATCCTCATGATAAAATTTCTCCAAAGCTTAGTGCTTTAATTATAACCTCTCATGTTAGTGATGGAATAAAGCTTGCTAAGAGTTATAAACTACCTACTGCTATACAAGATGTTATAGCACAGCATCATGGGGATTCATTAGTTAAATATTTTTATATAACTATGAAAAATCAAAGTTCAGATCCTGATGATGTACATGAGGAAGATTATAAATATAAAGGACCAGTACCAATAAGTAAGGAAGCTGCTATTGTGATGCTAGCAGATGGAGTTGAAGCTTCTGTAAGATCAATACCAAATCCTACAAAAGAAAAAGTAGAACAAATGGTGGATAATATATTTAAAGGAAGATTAGCAGAAAATCAGTTAAATGATTGTGAGTTAACTTTTAAGGAACTTCAAAAAATTAAAGAATCATTTTTAAAAGTATTAAAAGGGATATATCATGAAAGAATTGAATATCCACTAGAGAAATTGAACTTAGAAGAAAAGAAGGAGTAATAAATGATATTTTTAGATAATAGACAAGATAAAATTGAAATGACAGAAGAACTAGAGAATAAAATAGAAGACATAATTGAATATACTTTAAAGGAAGAAGGAGTTAATATTCCTTTTGAAATAAGTATTATCTTTATAGACAATAAAGAAATTAGAAAAATTAACAAGGAGCAAAGAGACATAGATAAAGCTACGGATGTATTATCTTTTCCAATGCTTGATTACGAAGATGGAAAAATCTTTAAAGAAATGTATTTAGACTATGAATTTGATTTTTGTGACCTAAATGAAGGGAACTTAGTATTAGGAGATATGGCACTATCCCTTGAAAAAGCTGCAGAACAGGCAGAAGAATATGGTCATTCCTTTATAAGGGAAGTTATGTATTTAGTAGTACATTCTATATTGCATTTATTAGGATATGACCATATGGAGGAAAAAGATAAAGTTTTAATGCGTAAAAGAGAAGAGGAAATATTAAATAAGTTTAATATTAATCGTCTAGGATAAAATAATAAATGATAGATTAATATATTGACTAATTACTTTTGAAGGAAGTAGCCTATTGACATGTAGTTTTATCTGCATGTCATAGTTTTTAAGGTGGTATTGAAAATGAGAGTCAAGAAATTAGTAGATAGCTTTAATTATGCAATTGAAGGAATAATACATACTATAAGAACTCAAAGAAATATGAGAATACATATGATAGTAGCTATTTTAATACTGTGCTTATGTTTCTTTTATGATTTAACTAAAATTGAACTTTTAGTAACTACGATAACAATAACTATGGTTATTGTTGCAGAAATGATTAATACTGCAATAGAATGTGCTATAGATGCTACTACTAACTATTATCATCCATTAGCTAAAATAGCTAAAAATGTTGCAGCTGGTGCAGTTCTAATCACTGCTTTTAATTCTGTATTGGTGGGGTATATAATATTTTGGGATAGAATAATGCCTTTCACTATAAATATTCTTTTTAAAATAAGAAATTCTGATCCACATATGATATTCTTAATGCTAGTAATTGTAAGTATTGCAACTTTGGTTGTTAAAGCTATTTATGATGAGGGTACGCCACTAAAGGGAGGGATGCCTAGCGGACATAGTGCTATAGCATTTTCTATAGCAACAACCATAACGCTACTAACAAATGAGCCATTAATTATGATATTGTCGTACTTATTAGCAATTATTGTAGCACAGAGTAGAGTAGATTCTCAGATCCACTCAATATTGGAAGTATTATTTGGAGCTGCCTTTGGATGCTTTTTGACACTGCTTTTATATCAATTTTTAGGATAAATTTATTAAAAAGTTGAAATTATATCATATAGTGGTATAATTTATGTACATTTATTTGGAGATTAATATTTTTATTTATTTTGGAGGTAGCCATGGAGTATAAAGAATTAGTAAAAACAGCGATTAAAGCAAGAGAAAAAGCCTATGTACCATATTCAAAATTTAAGGTAGGTGCAGCAGTCATAACAGAAGATGGTTCAGTTTATGAAGGTTGTAATATAGAAAATGCATCTTATGGTGCAACTAATTGTGCAGAAAGAACAGCTATATTTAAGGCTGTATCTGAAGGTCACAGAGAAATAAAGGTCATAGCAGTTGTAGGGGATATGTCCACATTTACAACTCCTTGTGGCATATGCAGACAGGTGATAGCTGAATTTGCATCTAAAGATTTAAAAATAATTATAATTAAAAATGAAGACGAATATGTGGTAAAGAACTTAGAGGATATATTACCAGGAGCATTTACTAAAGAGGATTTGCTTAAATAGAGGAGGAAATAATGTTTAGATCAGGATTTGTAACAATTATAGGAAGACCAAATGTAGGAAAGTCAACATTATTAAATTATATAATGGGAGAAAAACTTTCCATAGTTTCAAGTAGACCACAAACTACAAGAAACAATATACAAACCATATTGACAAAAGAGGATTCACAAATTGTATTTGTAGATACACCAGGAATGCACAAGCCAAGACATAAATTAGGAGAATATATGGTTAATGTGGCTAAAGATGCCTTAGGTGAAGTAGATGTTGTTTTATTTATAACTACACCAGGTGAAGAAATGAATAAAGGAGATATCCACATATTAGAGCAGCTTAAAGAATGTGAAGTACCTGTATTCTTATTGGTAAATAAAATAGATGAAAATCCAAATGAAAGAGTAGCAAAAACTATAGCAGAATATGCTGAGTATTTTAAATTTGAAGAAGTAGTACCTATTTCTGCAATTAATGGCAAGAATATTGATAAGGTTAATGAGCTTATAGTTAATTATCTTCCAGAGGGGCCTAAATATTATCCAGAGGATATGATAACAGATCAACAAGAAAGATTCATTGTAACGGAAATCATAAGAGAAAAAGCATTAAGGCTATTATCTCAAGAAGTACCACATGGGATAGCTGTAGAAATTATTTCTATGAAGAAAGATGAAAAAGATAGATATCATATTGATGCTAATATGTTATGTGAAAAAGATTCTCATAAGGGAATTATCATAGGTAAAAATGGTAGTATGTTAAAAAAGATTTCTACTTATTCAAGGCAAGATATAGAAAAGTTCTTTGATAATCAGGTAGTACTAAAGCTATGGGTTAAGGTTAAAAAAGATTGGAGAGATAGCCCAATGATGCTTAAGGAGCTAGGATATAAAAAGTAGGCTTGGAGTTGATTAATTGAGCATAATTAAAACTAGAGCAGTAGTAATAAAAACACAAGATTATAAAGAAAATGATAAACTAGTTTGGCTTTTTAGCGAAGAACTAGGAAAAATATCTGTCATAGCAAAAGGGGCAAGAAAAAGCAAAAGTAAACTTATGTCTTCTACTTTACCTTTTTGTTACGGGGAATACGTAGTATTTAAAGGCAGAAATTTATATACCTTGAATGAAGCAAAGATAATAGACTCATTTCAACAGATGCTAACAGATTTTGAAATATTAATTTATGGATCTTATTTTAATGAACTTATTGATATTGCCTGTGAAGAAGAAAATTACGGTACGCTATTTAAAGATTTTGTAACTTCTTTTTATCTTATTAAAAATAGTGTAGCAGATTTAGAAATACTAGCAAGAGCTTTTGAACTAAAATTGCTAAGAGCCACAGGATATGGATTAAATTTGGAACAATGTAGTATTTGTGATAAAAAACTTAAAAGTTCCAATTATTTATCCTTTCAATATTATGGTATGGTTTGTAATGAATGCGAAAAAGCATATGGTATTCACATTACTGCATTGGCTTATAATATATTAAAATTTTTGAATTCTATAGAACTTGAAAAAGTTCCGAGAGTTACTATAAACGAAGAGGCAAAAAAGGAGCTAAACAAAATTCTAAGCTCCATTATAAACGCTAATTATACAAGAAAGCCAAAAAGTCTTTTAATGTTAAAGCATTTTGATTACATTGAAGAAAAAATCCAAAAATAATGAAGAAGGCAGGTATAAAAAATGAGTGAAATAACTTTAGAAAAAATAGATATGTTAAGAGAACGTGTTAACATTACTTATAGTGAAGCAAAAAGAGTATTAGAATTATGTAATGGAGACGTTCTAGAAGCTTTAGTTTATATTGAAGAGGAAAAAAAGAAAAAGAAAAGTGAAAGCTATACTTTTTTAGATAAAGATGAAATTATTGAGTATATTAAATCTTTAATAGAGAAGGGAAATGCTACAAGAATTACTGTTAAGAAAAATGATAAAATAGTTTTTGATATTCCTTTAAATGGGGCATTAGCTGTAGGGGCAGTTTCAGTTATGTATCCTAAATTATTAGCAGTTTTAGCTGCCACAGCATTAATTAGTAGAGTAACTATTGAAATAACAAAAACTGATGGAACGGTAGAAGTTATAAATAAAATGGTAAAAAATGTGGTGGATGATGCAGTGGATATAGCTGCAGATGTTACTTCAGATTTAAAAGGAAAAATAAATAAATCCTTTGGAAAAGATAATAATATTCATGAAACAAACTTTTCGTATAGAGTAAAATTTGATGATTAATGAAGATAGACTTCCTATCTTCATTTTTTTGTGCTATACTTAATATGAAAAGTGTAGCACAAAAGAATTTCGTTCAATTAAAATGCTAAAATAAATAACAAAACAAATGATAAAATGAAATTGGAACTATTTCAGAAAATTTGCACATTTCCGAAAAATATGGTAAAATATATTAACTAACAATTGACAAATTATTAGTTAATTAGAGCAATTTATTGAAATGAAAAAATATTTTATTAAATATACTACTATGATAAAATATTTATAAAATCTTAATTCATCTTACCTTATGTTTAATTTAAAGATAGCATTAAGTTTTTAGAATTTTAAAGCGAAAGAGGGCGAAAACAATAGAATTTTCACCAAGACAAGAAGAAATAATAAAATTAGTAAAAGAAAATGAACCAATTACCAGTGAAGCACTAGCAGGAAAATTAGGATTAACGCGTTCAGCGTTAAGACCAGACTTATCTATTCTTACTATGATTGGTATATTAGAAGCAAGACCTAAAGTTGGATATATATACTCAAAAAAGACCTCAAAAGGCTTTAGTAGTGACTATATAAGAAGTATCAAGGTAAAAGACGTCATGTCAAAACCAGTAGTTGTAACAGAGGAGACTACAACTTATAATGCTATTTTAGATTTATTCTTGAATGATGTAGGCACATTGTTTGTAGTAAATAATGGAAATTTAGTTGGTGCAGCATCTAGAAAGGATTTCATAAAAACAGCAATGGGGACAGCGGATATACATAAGGTACCTGTTGGTATTATTATGACTAGAATGCCAAATATAATTATAGTTGAAGAAGAAGATACAGCATACCAAGCTGCTAAAAAAATTATAGAACATGAAGTTGATTGCTTACCGGTGGTAAGAAAGGAATTTATGGATGGAAAAGAAATTCATAAAATTGTTGGGAAAATTTCAAAAACAAATATAACTATGCTTTTTGTAAAAATGGGTGAAGGTAGGTAGAGGAAATTAAAAATATTTCAAATATAATTAATTTTCTACCTATTTAGCTATATATTTTGTTTTAAGGGGTTGTTAAGATGGAAACTAAAAAGTATGTATACCTTTTTAAAGAAGGGAATGCAGCAATGAAAAATCTTCTTGGAGGAAAGGGTGCTAATCTTGCAGACATGACTAGTATAGGCATTCCAGTACCTCAAGGATTCACTGTTACAACAGAAGCTTGTAATAAGTATTATGAAGATAATGAAGTAATCTCAGAAGAAGTTGTTGAACAAATACATAGCAAGATGGGAGAGCTAGAAAAACTTACAGGAAAACAATTTGGCAGCTTAGAAAATCCGCTATTAGTATCAGTTAGATCCGGTGCACGAGCTTCAATGCCAGGCATGATGGATACAATATTAAACCTAGGTTTAAATGATGAAACAGTGGAAATTATGGCTAAAAAAACTGAAAATCCTAGATTTGCTTATGACTCATATAGAAGATTCATTCAAATGTTTTCAGATGTTGTTATGGAAATTGAAAAGAAGCATTTTGAAGATATTATGGATGAAATTAAAGAAGCAAAAGGTGTTAAACTTGACACTGAGTTAGATGCAGACGACCTAAAAGAATTAGTTAAAAGATTTAAAGAATTCTATAAAAAGGAAAAAGGAGAAGACTTTCCTTCTGACCCAAAAGTTCAACTAATAGAATCTATTACTGCAGTATTTAGATCTTGGAATAACCCAAGAGCTATAGTTTACAGAAGACTTAATGATATTCCATCAAACTGGGGAACAGCTGTTAACGTACAAGAAATGGTATTTGGAAATAAAGGTGAAACATCAGGAACAGGAGTTGGATTTACTAGAAATCCTGCAACAGGAGAAAAAGAAATATTTGCTGAGTATTTAATGAATGCTCAAGGTGAAGATGTTGTTGCTGGTATTAGAACACCTCATCCTATATCAAAATTGCATGAAGACATGCCAGAAATATATAACCAATTTATAGAAATTGCAAATAAATTAGAGACACATTATAGAGACATGCAAGATATGGAGTTTACTATAGAAGAAGGAAAACTTTATTTCTTACAAACAAGAAATGGTAAGAGAACAGCTCAAGCAGCTTTAAAAATAGCTGTTGATTTAGAAAAAGAAGGAATGCTTACTAAAGAGGAAGCTGTTTTAAAGGTTGAGCCAAAACAACTGGATACACTATTACACCCAAATTTTGATAGTGTAGAACTTAAAAACGCGAATGTTATAGCTAAAGGATTACCAGCATCTCCAGGAGCTGCTTGTGGTAAAGTTTATTTTACTGCTGAAGATGCAAAAGAAGCTCATGAAGATAGAGGAGAAAAAGTTGTACTTGTAAGACTTGAAACTTCACCAGAGGATATAGAAGGTATGATTGCTGCTGAAGGTATATTAACAGTAAGAGGTGGAATGACTTCTCATGCTGCAGTTGTTGCTAGGGGCATGGGAACTTGCTGTGTTGCTGGATGTGGAGATCTAAAGGTTAATGAAGAAGCAAAAACTTTTGAAGCTTCAGGAGTTATTTATCATGAAGGTGATTACATTTCAATAGATGGTAGCACTGGTAATGTTTATGCTGGAGCAATAAAAACTGTTGAGCCAGAAATTAGTGGATATTTTGGAATACTAATGGGATGGGCTGATGGAATTAGATCATTAAAAGTTAGAACTAATGCAGATACACCAAGAGATACAGCTCAAGCTATTAAATTTGGAGCACAAGGTGTAGGATTGTGTAGAACTGAGCATATGTTCTTTGACTCTGATAGGATAATGGCAGTTAGAGAGATGATAGTTGCAAAAACTGAAGAACAAAGAAGAAAAGCTTTAGATAAATTATTACCAATGCAAAGACAAGATTTTATTGGAATTTATGAAGAATTAGAAGGTAGACCAGCTACTATAAGATTCTTAGATCCACCTCTACATGAGTTTTTACCATCAGATCATGATGATATAGAAGAATTAGCAAAAGACTTAGGAATAACTTATGAAGAATTAAAAAGTACAATTGATTCATTACATGAGTTTAATCCAATGATGGGACATAGAGGATGTAGACTTGCTGTATCTTATCCAGAAATTGCCGAAATGCAAACTAGAGCTGTAATAGAAGCAGCTATAGATGTTAAAAAGAGAAAAGGTCATAATATAATACCAGAGATAATGATTCCACTTGTTGGGGAAGTTAAAGAATTAAAATATATTAAAGGCATAGTTGTTAAAACAGCAGATGAAATAATAAAAGAAAGTGGAATAGAGCTTAAGTACTTAGTAGGTACAATGATAGAGATTCCAAGAGCTGCACTTACAGCAGATGAAATTGCAAAAGAAGCTGAATTCTTCTCATTTGGAACAAATGATTTAACTCAAATGACATTTGGATTCTCAAGAGATGACGCTGGAAACTTCTTGAAACATTACTATGATAAGAAAATATATGAATTTGATCCATTCCAAAAGCTAGATCAAACTGGTGTAGGTAAGCTTGTTAAAATGGCTGCTGAACTTGGAAGAAAAACAAGAAATGATTTAAAAGTTGGTATATGTGGAGAACACGGTGGAGATCCATCTTCAGTAGAATTCTGCCATGATGTGGGATTAGACTATGTATCTTGTTCACCATTTAGAGTACCAGTAGCAAGACTTGCAGCAGCTCAAGCACAAATTAAAAATCCAAGAAAATAATATTAAAAAGCGTGGTTTTACCACGCTTTTTAAATTTAATAAAAATAGATCTTAATTAATGTTTTTATAAATAAAGTATAATATATAGATGTATCACTCTTAAATTTAATCTATATGCTCATAAAATTGTGTTAACAAATTGTTTTAGCCTATATTTATGTAATTGAGAATTGACGATTGACAATTATGGATACTTCTCTTAAGAAAAGTTTTGAACTTATTTCTTTTAAAAGTGATGAAATCACTTTTATTAAAAATATATTAAAGAAATTAGTTTGATTAAAATTAATTTTAATAATAATTGTCAACTTGCCATTGTCCATTGTCAATTTTTTAAGGCCATGAATTAATAAGTTATATTCAGATATACATTAAATTTTAGAGTAGTTTATCTCTATATATGTATATCATACGAAAATTAGAAGTATCTTAATTTATTGTATTAAAAAGGTGAAGGTGTTTTAATCAATTGTCCATTTTCAATTCTCCATTGATTAAAGTTTTGTGTTAAATTTTTTTTCAATATAACATTTAAAATCAAATGAAAAATTTAATTGGTCTTCCATATATATATTAGATTTTTTTAGCATAGATACAAAAGCTTTTCTATTACATTTTGAAATGTTAGCATAGTAATCTCTAGATATTTTCCAGTATTTTTGCGGAAAGCTTAAATAAGCTAAAATATATTTATAATCCTCAAGATTTAAAGGATTATGTTTTTCATAAGTATTTAAAAAACTTATGGTTAAATCTAAACCCCATCTATTTTTTTCTTTTCTTAAAAGTCTTCTTAGGCAATATGATATGTCTAGAGCACAGTAATCAATTTTGCATTTGTCAAAATCTATAAGCCATAAATTGTCATCTTCGTCAACTATAAGATTTTTACTAACATAATCGTTATGACAAAGGGAAGTTGTTAAATCATCTTCTTTAATTGTAATTGCTATGCTATTAGATATTGTAGCAAGTTTTATGTTAGTATCGAAGTTCTTGAGATAAATCTTAGAGTAGTTATCATGATATTTATATGCTAAATTAGAATACATAAGCAAATTATTAAAGTGTTTATTTATAGAAGTATAAAGACTGCTACATCCAATCTTATTTTTACTACCTAATATAGGTTCGAAATTTTTACCAATGTCATGAACTTTACCAAGATTTGAAGAAGCTAGTAATATTTCATAAACTGAATCAAAGTCGCATTTATCACCATTTACCCAAGGGGTTAATATAAATGGCATATTTTCGTAAACAACATATCTGCCATGGTTTGTAGTGGATAATATTCTAGGAACATGTATGTTATGACGATATAACCATTCTATAGCTGAATACACAAAAAGGAGTTCTTCAACAGGATAATAAACTTTTTTTAGACAATATTTATATTCACCATCAACTACCATATAAACAGCTCTTTGCTTGTCAGTATTTTTTAATTTCACCTGTTCCACCATAGCATTATTCAAATTATAATGAGGTAAAACATGTTTCTTTACATTATTTTCAGACAATAATTCTAAATTATTTTTATAAATCGTTGCAGTGGTCATCATAACACTCTCCTTTAAACATTACATTATAAGGATATTAAGGAAAAAACATTAATATACATCAATATTAAAAATACTTATAAAAAAAGTTTAAATACATAAATAAAGGATTTTACATTTAAAGAGGCGAATATTCTATAGACACTTACAGTTTTAAAATTCGTTAAATTTAAATTGTTATAATATAAAGTTATGTTGTAAAGTCTAAAATTATATGAGGTTTTCATGATATTTTCTAATTAGGTTTCTAAATATGATTGTGTTAAAATAGTCGAGTTTAGAAACTTAAAAAGGTTATAATTTAAAATAGATAAGCAGATTTTCACCTTTTGAATATCATTGGTATTTAAAGGAGAATATATATATAATACATTTAAATTTAATGTATAGCTCAATATAACTGTTTAATTTAGTAGTTCAATTTACAACTTTAATCAATAAACAATCTTAAATAGAAGAATGATAATTATTCATTAATAATCATTAATTGTCAATTTTATAAGGGGGAATACCCTAGGGATTGTAAACGATGAACTGTGAATTTAATAGGTATAATTAGAAAATTAAATAGCTATATATTGAATTATTAGGAGGAGTGATGGATGAACATAAGAGAAAGAATAGAAAAAAATGAAAAGCTTATTCTAAACCCTTATGCAGCGCTATCAATTAATTCTAAAGGAAGAGTAATTAAAGAAAATAAAGACGAAATGAGAACCAATTATATGGTGGATAGAGACAGAATAATACATTGTAAATCTTTTAGAAGATTAAAATTAAAGACTCAAGTATATATTAAAACTTGGAATGATCACTATAGAACTAGGCTTACTCATACTTTAGAAGTTAATCAAATTGCTAGAACTATAGGAAAAGGTATAGGGCTTAATGAAGACTTAATAGAAGCTATTGCACTAGGCCATGATATAGGCCATGTTGCTTTTGCACATAATGGTGAGGAAGTTTTAAATGAATTATTACCTCAAGGATTTAAGCATAATGAAAATAGTGTTAGGGTTTTAACAAAAATTGAAAAGTTAGGAAAAGGGCTAAATTTAACTTATGAGGTTATAGATGGAATATTGAATCATAGTGGATTTTCTTCCCAGTCAAAAGGGGCTTGTACTTTGGAGGGACAAGTAGTAAAATATAGTGACAAAATTGCCTATGTGAATCATGATATAGATGATTCTATAAGAGCAGGAATTCTCCGTGAAAGTGACTTGCCAAAAGAAGTTATAGAAGTTTTAGGAAAAAATCATAGCAATAGAATTGAAACTTTGGTCAATGACTGTATTTATAATACTTTAGAAAACATTAAAAATAATAATATTCAAGTTACATTGTCAAATAAAGTACAAGAATCTTTAAGCGAACTTAGGAGTTTTATGTTTAAAAATATATATAAAGGAAATATTTTAAAAGTAGAGAGAGAAAAAGCAAAATTTGTTTTAAAGCATGTATACTCATATTTTTACAAACATCCAGAAAAATTGCCATATTTTTATAAGACCATTGCGGATAATGAAGGACTTGAGCAGGGAGTTGCAGATTACATTTCAGGCATGAGTGATGAGTATTGTTTACAGCTTTTTAATGATTTATATGTGCCAAAACAAAGCATTTATATATAATTTATAATTTTACTAAGACATTATAAAACTACAAAAATTTGCATTTTTGAAGGAAAAATCTAATTTACAAAGAATATATAAAAAGTAAAAAAGTTTATTTTATAAAAATTTGCAAGAAAAAAGAAGGATTTTATACTTTTTTGTCGAAAATGACAAAAGTGTAAAATTAAAAGGTGGGATATAATTTAGTGATTTCAGAAGAAGTCATACAAAAAGTAAAAGAACAAACAGATATTATTGATGTAATATCAGAAAAAGTAAGACTCAAAAAAACAGGACGAAATTTTATAGGAAATTGTCCTTTTCATAGTGAAAAAACTCCATCATTCACTGTTTCACAAGATAAACAAATATACAAATGTTTTGGTTGTGGAGAAGCAGGGAATGTATTTAGTTTTATTATGAAAGTTGAAAATAAGAGTTTTCCTGAAGCAGTTAAAGCTCTGGCTGAAAAGGTTGGTATTGAGGTAGAGGAAAAAAGCAATTTAAATAAAGCTAGAAACGATAAGTTTGAAAAAATGAAAAAGCTAAATGTAGATGCAGCTAAATACTTCTATGCAAATTTAAGAAGAAATAAAAAAGCTTTCCAGTATTTAAAGAATAGGTCTATGGATGAAAGAACTATGACAAAATTTGGACTTGGATTTGCGTTAGATGAATGGCATGCACTCGGAGACTATTTAAGGGGAAAAGGTTATAGTGATAAGGAGATGTCAGATCTAGGACTAATTATTAAAAGTAAAAAGAGCAACTACTATGACCGTTTTAGGAATAGAGTTATTTTTCCAGTTTTTGATTATAAGGGTACAGTTATTGGTTTTGGAGGCAGAGTTTTAGATGACTCAAAGCCTAAATATTTAAATTCACCAGAAACGCCTTTATTTTTAAAAGGAACCAACTTGTATGGTTTAAATTTTGCCATAAAACAAAATATGAATAGAACAGTTATTATTGTTGAAGGATATATGGACTGTATTGCACTTCATCAGCAAGGTATAACTAACGTTGTGGCAACTTTGGGGACTGCTTTAACAGAGCAGCAAGCAAAGTTATTGAAAAGATATGCAGACAAGGCAATAATTTCCTATGATGCGGATTTAGCAGGTCAAAAGGCTACTTTAAGAGGACTAGACATACTAAAAAAATCTGGATTTGATGTTAGGGTTTTATCAGTCCCAAGTGGAAAGGATCCAGATGAGTTCATAAAGACTTACGGCAAAGAAGCCTTTCAGGCATTAATAAATGAAGCTATGCCACTTGTTGATTATAAAATCAAAAAAGTAGAAGAAGGCATAAATTTTACAGATAATGAAATGATAATAAGGTATAAAAATAAAGTATTGGAAATAATAAAAGACTTAAGTGATTTTGAAAAAAATATATATATAAAACAAGTTGCGGAAAAGCTTAAAGTAAAAGAAGAGTTATTAAGTGACGAATTTAACCAAAAAATCAAACAAAATGAAAAAAATGATAATATACAGCATAATTATGGGCAAAATCTATATATAGAACCAGCTCATATTAAGGCTGAAAGAATATTACTTAAGTTTATGTTAACGGATACTGATAAATTTGATTTTATATCTTATGAATTAAAAGATTGTGGTTTTGTATCTTACAGTCATAGAGTACTTTATAATTTAATTTTAAAATTTAATGATTTATCCTATGAAGATAAATTAAAACATATCGAGAATAACTGTAATGATAGTGAAACTACAAAACAATTTATTAACTTGATGGAATATGAAATAAGTGGAGATAAGTATGACCTTGATAAAATGATTCATGATTGTATCAAGATGATTAAAAAATATAGGTTAGAGGAGTCGGAAAAAGAAGTTATGAATAAAATTAAACAGTATGAATCTAAAGGCCTTGTAGAGAAGTCTTTAAAGTGTACACAAGAGTTAATTGATATACAAAAGGCATTAAAAAACATATAAGTTGATGAAGGGAGGTAATGTAATGAAAGATAAAAATACAAAAATAACTGTAGTTAAAAAGCTGATTGAAAAAGGTAAAAAGAAGGGTTCATTAACATATAAAGAAATAATAGATGAACTTGATGAAATAGATCTAAGTCCGGAACAAATTGAAAAAATATATGAAGTATTAGAATCAATGGAAATAGATGTTGTGGGAGATCTTCAAGAAGAGGAAGAAGAAATAGATATATCTATACCAGAAGGTATTACTATAGATGATCCAGTAAGAATGTATTTAAAAGAGATAGGTAAAGTACCACTATTATCATCAGAAGAAGAAATAGAACTTGCAAAAAGAATTGAAGAAGGCGATGCTTATGCAAAGAAGAAACTAGCAGAAGCTAACTTAAGACTGGTTGTAAGTATTGCTAAAAGATATGTGGGAAGAGGAATGTTATTTCTTGATTTAATTCAAGAAGGTAATTTAGGTCTTATTAAAGCAGTTGAAAAGTTTGATTATAGAAAAGGTTATAAGTTTAGTACTTATGCTACATGGTGGATTAGACAGGCAATAACTAGAGCTATTGCTGATCAGGCTAGAACTATAAGAATACCAGTACACATGGTTGAAACTATTAATAAACTTATAAGAGTTTCTAGACAGCTACTACAGGAATTAGGCAGGGAACCATTACCAGAAGAAATTGCAAAACAGATGGATATGTCAGTAGATAAAGTTCGCGAGATTATGAAAATTGCTCAAGAACCAGTATCACTTGAAACTCCGATAGGTGAAGAGGAAGATAGTCATTTAGGAGATTTTATTCCAGATGATGATGCTCCAGCACCAGCGGAAGCAGCTGCCTTTACTATGCTTAAAGAACAACTAATAAGCCAATTACGCACATTAACTCCAAGAGAAGAAAAGGTTTTAAGATTAAGGTTTGGATTGGATGATGGAAGAGCTAGAACCTTAGAAGAAGTTGGTAAAGAATTTAATGTAACAAGAGAAAGAATAAGACAAATAGAAGCCAAGGCTTTAAGAAAGTTAAGACATCCAAGTAGAAGTAAGAAGCTAAAAGATTATCTAGATTAGAGCACCATATTGGTGTTCTTTTTTTAACACTATTATGCATAAAGTTAAAATATAATTAAATTTACCAGCTATGGATTTTATGGTATAATTTGAGCAAAGAAGGTGATAAAATGACGGTATTTACTTCTAAAAAAGATAAAGAAGTAATCTCAATATTGCTATTAGCATTGTTGTACAATGTTTTGCTTGTAATTTTAATGAATAATATGCACTCTTATGTAGTTATAAATTTACTAAGATTAATAACTGTAGCTTGTAATTTATATTACTTTTATTATATATTTTTATGGCTATCACTAAAATATGAAATATATGAAGACAAATTAATAATTAATGGTCTAAATGGATTAAAAAAGATAGAAATCCCATTAAAAGATATAGAAGGATATACAAAATTAAGTGGCAGAATTAAAGGTGTAAAATTATCAGGGATTGCAACAAATACTTTTGCGTTAGGAAGAACTGTAGTTAAAAAAGTTGGTACTACAAGAATGTTTGTTACTAATAATAAAAATGTTATATATCTAAAAACAAAGGATTGTAACATTGCAATTTCTCCAGAGGATGTATCGGCAGTAGAAGGTTTATTAAATAAGAATGGTATTTACTTAATGGATTGGGAGACAAAGTTTAATAAGGTAAACAAGTTATATAAAAATATAAAATATAAATTACCACTATTTTTAACCAGCATTGTTATTATAATACTTACTATAAATCCATTATTTTTATATGTAACTCAAAGATTACCAGATGTAATGCCAATAACTTTTGATGCAAAGCTGAGACCAGTAGTCATGGGGACACCTAAGCAATTTACTTTTACACAAATGACTTATGGAGGGCTAAATATGGGCTTGCTGTTTTGTATGTATTATGCCTCTTATTTTTGTGCTAAATATGATAAAAAAACGGCTTATAGATATTTATATATAGCCTTAGCAATAGCATCAGTATTTTTATATATGCAAATAAGAATGTTATTAATAGCAATGTAAAGGATGACGGAAATGAATTTAAGTGATAGATTAAAAGCCGTAGGTGGAATGATAAAAGATGTTAATACCATTGTAGACGTGGGAACAGATCATGCCTATATACCAATCTATCTTATCAAGAATAATATTATAGAAAAAGCTATAGCTTCTGATATTAATAGTGGTCCTGTAGAAAAGGCAAAAAAGAATGTCAGTGATTATAATTTAGGGGATAAGATAATTTGTAGATTAGGTGGAGGGCTCACTACTGTAAAACCTAAGGAAGTAGATGCAGCTATAATAGCAGGCATGGGTGGAAATTTAATTAGAGATATCGTTGAAGAAAGCAAAGAAGTTTTTAAGAATCTTGATTATGCTATACTTCAGCCTGTTCAAAATCCAGAGGTGTTAAGAGAATATATTTATAAAAGTGGATACAAAATAATAGATGAAGAACTAGTAAAAGAAGAAGATAAATTTTATGAGATTTTTAAGGTTAAATATGATAATAAGATTAAAGAAATACAACCTATACACTATGAAGTTAGTGAAACTCTTATAAAGAAGAAACATCCTGTGATGAAGGAATATTTAACATTTAAATTAGATAAATATACTAAGATTTACAGTGGGTTAAATCAAGAGACTGAAAGCGCCATAAAAAGGAAAGAACAATTAGAGAAAATAATTATAAAGCTAAAGGAGTTTTTACAATGTCTTTAAAAGTAAAAGATATTATAAGAATAATGGAAGGCTATGCACCAAGCAAGTTAAAGGTAGACTATGATAATGTAGGATTAATGGTAGGAGACAGTAATGCGGAAGTAACTTCTATATTAGTTGCCCTAGATGCTACATTAGAAGTAATAGAAGAAGCCATAGAGAAAAATTGTAATTTTATATTAACCCATCATCCAATATTATTTTTAAAGCCTAAAACAATAACTATGGATAATCTTTTAGGTAAGAAAATAATTAAATTAGTTAAGAATGATATAAACGTATATTCAAGTCACACAAATCTAGACTCTGTTGAGAATGGAATTAACGACATAGCTACAAAGATGTTGGGATATAATGAGTTTACTATTATAGAAAATACTTTAGTACCAGAGTATAACAATGGGAAAAATGGAATAGGAAGATTAATAAAATTAGAAACACCAGTTAAGTTAAAAGATTTATGTGAAAAGGTTAAAAGTAGTTTTAATACACCTTTCATAAGATATGTAGGTGAAGAGAATAAAGAAGTCAGCACTATTGCAGTAGTAAATGGCAGTGGAGAAGATTTCTTTGCTATAAGCAAAGCTAAAGGTGCAGATTGCATTATAACAGGGGATACTACATATCATTATGTAAGTGATATAAAAGAGGAAGATGTAGCTATCATAGATGCCGGACATTTTGCTACAGAATGGCCACCGATGATAAGTTTTGGAAAAATTTTTGAAAAATTGCTTAGAGAAAGTAATTTTAATAACAAAGTATACATATCAGAAAAAATGCAAGATCCTTATAAATTTATATAAGTTTTAACTGTAGGGAAAAAAATGTTTGCATTTATGAATAAACTATGATAATATATATTTTGCGAGTAAGCCAGACAATCGCTGCTGATTTATTCAGGAGAGGAAAGTCCGAGCTCCATAGGGCAGGGTGCTGGGTAACCCCCAGTGGAGGCAACTCTAAGGAAAGTGCAACAGAGAGATACCGCCTAAGTTTACTTAGGTAAGGATGGAAAGGCGAGGTAAGAGCTCACCAGCGTACTGGCGACTGTACGGCTATGTAAACCCCACCTGGAGCAAGACCGAATAGGAAGGTAAATGGGATTGCCCGTCCCGCCTTCGGGTGTGTCGCTTGAGCCCATTGGTAACAATGGGCCTAGATAGATGATTGTCAAATACAGAACTCGGCTTATAGGTTTACTCGTACCATGAAAACACTCACTTAACGGTGGGTGTTTTTTAGTTCTATACTAAATAAATTATCTATAAACTGAGTTAATAATTCAAAGGCGTATGATTATTTTATTATTAGCTTATAATTAATTATAAGAGATAATATTGAAGTGGTAAGTAAGATTATAGATATAAAAATTGATTATGATGTAAAAAAAATTGGTGTAGTTATCAGGAGAAATATAGAAAGAGAATAGTGAATGTTACATTAACATACAAGTATAATTTTCTTTCAAAAAATGGGATGGGCCTTCGATGCCTCAAATAATTGTCAATGAAGATACGTTATGAGGTGATTAATAATTTTAAAGCAAATAAATAAAGGAGCTCTTAATAGGGCTCTTTTTCGATATATACAGATGTAAAAATAACCTATAAATGAAGGATTATCTCCCTTAATGTAGAAATTATATTAAGGGAAAAGTTTTATGAATAAAGAATTAGATACATTGGGAGAGGTTATTGCAGAATTAGTAGCAAGTAAAGGTAGAATATCTGATTGTAGTAATTCTTATGCAGGTTATAGAGAAGGGGTGAAAGAACATTTTTTAGAAAAATATAAAATTGTATAGTGAATTTTAGGTTTCTTCCAGAAAAGGGAGGAGAATTATAATGTATTTTGAGAATGAAATTTTACATCCAGGAGATAAAATAAAAAAATTAAGGATAATGCTGCATGCAGCGCAAAAAGAACTTTCAAGTAAAAACATAAGCCGAAATTTTATTAGTGCAATTGAAAATAAGAGAGCTTTATTAAGTATTAATGCAGCTGAGGTTATTGCGGATAATTTAAATAGAATAATAGATGATGGAGCATATACACTGCCACATATAACTTCAGATGAACTACTTTTAAGTGAAGAAGAACAGGCTATAAGACTTGCAAAAAACAAAATAAAAGAGTTGAGTAAACATAAGAATGCATCAATAAAACAGTTTAAATTGAAAGTTAATAATATTGAAAACATAATTAATTCATACAACATACCAGAAGATATAATCTATAATTTTTTTGAAATTGTTATTGAATTTTATTATGACAATTTCTATTATGAAATGGCTGAGGTTTATATATTAAAAAAGTTAGATTTATCATCAATAGAACAAAATAAAATAGAATATATTGAATCATTACTTACTAAAATGAAAATATATATAGAGTTAAACAAAAATTCTAGTATAGTACATCTAGGTGAATATATATTAGAATTTATGAATAAGAATAAAATAGATGACGAAACGTATAAAAAAAGAATCTACTTTAACATAGCATTATCATGTAAAAAACTGAATAAGAGCAAAGAAGGATTGTATTATATAAATAAGCTTAGATCAGAATTTCAGTTTACTGAAGGTCAGCTTAATGATATTACACTTTTAGAAGGAAACCTTTATAGGCAAACTGGAGATTATAAGCTTTCAGAAATCAAAATGCGTGAATATTTAGAATTAAGTATTAAAATAAAATGTAATAGAAGTATAGTACTTGCTTATAATGATTTAGCATATCATTATCACTTGTTAAAGGATTATGGAAGAGCTAAGTTCTATATTGATATGGCCATACAGATTATTAGTAATAATAGCATTGATAATGAATTATTAGCAATAGTTTTTCATGAAGCATTTACTATTTATATGAAATTTGATGAAGATAAAATGTTTTATTATTTTAATAAAACATTAGATAAGGCATTTTTAATAAGTAATAATCCAATAATACTAGATGCGATAAACAGAATATTTGATTATTTTGAAGCAAGAAATAATAAGAAGAAGAATCTAGAAATATTAAAAATTGTAGATGAAAAAATTAAAAATTATGATAAAAAAAATGAGTTGGGAGAAATATACATAAGAGCATTTAATTATATAGATTTTTAAAAAAAGTATTAAAATTAGATTTTTAACTATAAATAAGTTATTATAATAATTAGATTATTTATAAATAATAAGTGATGGAGGATTTAAAATGAAAAAAAGAATTGGAATATTAGCATTAATTGGCTTAGTAGCTGCTAACACACTTTACTCTACTGCATTTACAAAAGAGTTTAAAATTAATTCTAAAGATTATTCTAATAATAAATCAATAGTTGTATGTTCGGAGGGAGATCCTAAACCGTGGTAAAAATAAAAACAGGCTATATTCTCTATATAGCCTGTTTTTATTTTTAAAGTAGCAAACTAATTATAGAGTTTTTCTTTATAGAGATAGAAAATACCAAAAATAATCGGAATTTCGAAATGAAAAATAAATTTTTCATAGATATGAATAGTTATTTAAAAGTAAATAAAGAGATTAAAAAATTAAATTATTTTTTAGATTTACTTAGAATTCATTATGATGATAATGAAATTCATAAAGAAAGATTAAATATAGCAATAGATGCAGGTAAATTATTATACAGAAAAGTAAATTAATTTATAAATATGTTAATTAATTTTATTATAATTAGTATAGGAGGAAATTTTTATGAGGAAGAAATTTATTTCCATAGTACTTAGTGGAGTTCTTATGTTAGGATTTTTTAGTACTAACATAACTACCAATAAGAATTTAGAAAGTGGTAAAATGCAAGATCAGATTCAATTAAGACTTTTAACTGAAACAGATCCTAATCCGTGGTAAAAATAAGAACAGGCTATATATAAATTATGTATGGCTTGTTTTTATTTTGCCAAAGGGTAAGTATTTTTTGAAATTTTTACTTACTTTTTAGACATTTTTAGATATTGATTATATATGTTTAAATAAACTATAATTTATTTATAAAAAAATTATTCTTTTGTTAAATTTTGATTTATTTTCAAAGTTAGAAAATCATGATACTTAGTGGTGTAGAAGAGTTTGGAGTAACAAATTAAAAGATGGCATACTATACTTAAATGGTATATTTATATTTCAGAATATTCTTGAAGTATAAATATGAAATAAATAAAAACTCTAGTCATCAGAATTGGCTAGAGTTTTCATTCTATTAAGCAACAACTTTGATAAATGAGAAAGGTTTGAACTCAATCCAATGATAGAGAGAAATTATAATCAAAGCAATTGAAACAAATGTTTTAAGTGGAATGGGATAAGTTCTTCAGATTCTAGTTACAAGAGCTTTATTATAATAAAGTTATATCTGTGTAAATGAAGTTCATAAGGGGGATTGGAAGTGAGGGCAATGCTAATTTTGTTTTCTTTAAGCGTTATAGTTATAAGTGGAGCAGTTTATATAGCTTATGAAAAAATAAAATGTGCTTATGAAAAAAGAAATGATGAAATTGAGATATTAAAAAGAAATCTTGATATAAACAACTCACTAATAGAAAAGAAGTTAAATGAACTAAATGAAAGTTTGGATATAGATAATATAACATTTAACTCAACACTGAAAAAAGAATATGAAGCTACTAGAAATATAGTGAATACAAGCATTAATGCAGCAATATCATCGGTACAGGAACCACGTTAATTATATTTAGATTGGGGAATTTAGAAATGGGGAAATATATAAAGTTAAAAATGGAGTTAAGTAAAAACTATAAGGAAATAGCAGCAATAATAGCAAAAGACTATGTAATATACGGTAGTTATTATAAATTATCACTTATATACGGAACGGGTAAAGCAAATTTATATAGATTGGTAAAAAGTCATTTAGAGTATATACAAGAGCATTATCCTGAAATTTATAAAGAGTATAGCTTAAAGATAAAAGAAAACAATAAAAAAGGGATTAAGAATAAGAAAAGTGAAGAATCTAGAAGAAAGCAAAGAGATTATTTATTATATTTTGATAGTAAAGTTTTCGAAGAGTTGCCAAAACAAATAGAATATGATGATTTTCTTAGCTGGTGCGTAAAATTTAACACAGGAGAATTAACTGGAGTGGATCTTATAAATATGGCAGAGAAAAATGGAATAAGGGTAGTGAGTTAAATTTAATTATAGAATGTCCCACACTTTATATGTAGATGGAGAAATGAAATCAGTTATTAATATATAAAATAGATGGAGAAAAGTATGAATTAGAAAACAGTTTAGTTGTAGATGAAAGATATCAAAAATCCTTAGAAGCTATGTAATAAAAATGGATTACTAAGAGTTATATTTAGTAATCCTCTATTTCTATTCTACAAAAGGAAAACTTAAATAGTTGTAGAATAAGCAAGATATGAATTATTATTAACCTTAACATGGAATATATTTAAATAGTTCTTTAGTAATAATTCTGCTTTATCTTATAATTGTTGAAACTTAACATATTAATGTAATTTAAAAAGAGGATTATTAGGAGTTGCACTCAGTAATCCTTCTGCTATTTTGTACAAAAATATTGTGTAATTGGCAGATAAAAAATTGCACTAACATTTTTAAAAAGACATAAAAATATAATTTATACCTACAAGTATTTATAAAGTTTTATAAATACTTGTAGGTATATTTGTAGTGAAAAATTGTTGTGATATAAGAAAATAAAGATTATTTAAATGAAGCTTGAGGTTACTAAATTCTTTAAGTAGCCTTTTTAAAAAAGTTAACATATTGTATTATATATATGCAAAATAAATTATGTAAAAGAGGTGATATAAATGGCCTCTCTTATAATCCCAGGGGATAAAAGTATAACAATTTCAAATAAAGTATGTTGTGCAATTAAAGATCAATTTATATTTATTGAAGATATTAATGGAAGTATTAATAAAAGCTATCTATTTTTTAATACGGACAGTATACCAGAAAATGCATTAATATCATCAGCAAAACTTGTGTTGTTTAAAAGTTGCTCTGATATGCCGGTTAATAGTTTAATAAATATATATCCATTAAAAGATGACTTTAGTACTTGTACAACCTATAAAGTTCAACCACAAATATATGACTCTTATAAAAAGATTGGAGAGATATCGATAAATAAAATATCAGTTGAAATTGATATAATGGATATTGTTATAGCATGGCTTGATGGTACAATTATAAATAAAGGATTAGTTATTGAGGGAGAAGCAGGAGTAACTCCTTTATTAAGTTTTGGATCTGCTTCTATTAGCGATAAATATTTAATGCCAATTTTAAGGATAGTATACAATTACTCTTCTTGCAATGGTCAAGGTCAATATGCATATTTACCTGTAGCTATAAACTATGCTGATTATGAAAATCCTGCGAGCTATGATGACAAATGTAGATTATTAATTGTTATAGTAGTAACTGTAGGAAGTAAAAAATATTACGCTTCAAAAGAATATAGTTATATACCAAGCCAAGGCATTGATATAATAAATGTTGCTTATATACCACAAGAAGGCACAACACCTATAGTAGAAATTGGATATTCTTATTATCATCTATAAAAATAAATTTTAGATGAAAAATTATAAAAAAGATTGAAATGATTAAAAAAGCTATTATAAAGACTATTTTCTTTAACTGTAACATGTTTTAACTAAATCAATATAATAAAGTATATGAAATAATCATTTTGAAAAATAATAGAGGTGATTTTTATGGCATTTAGCTTTGGAAGTTTTCAGACTATAACTATAGACACAGGTACTCTTACTGATCCAAATGGAACAGATTATACTTTAGTAGTTGCTGCACGAGTAACAGTTACACCAACAACAGGATCACCAGTAGTATATAATCTTTCACAAGAATATACTCAATTACCAACACCACCAATGACACTTGACGTAGCATATATACCAATAAAAGGTGCTACTATAACTTCCGGTTATGATATTTCCTATGTTCTTAGTTAATTTTTATAATTTGAATTTAATATAGAATTTTATGAGACAAGCTACTTAAGAAAGTAAGTAGTTTTATATTTTGTTTATTTTTATATAAAAATTATTAAGAATTTAGATAAATTATTTTTTACTATAAATTTTCTAAAAAAGAGTTGAAATAGAAAGGATTATTAGGAACTATATCTAATAATCCTTTGTTTCTATTCTATAAAAGGAAAACTTAAATGGTTTTAGAATAAGTAATATAGATTATCAACCTTAACATATTGATGTTATAAATGGAAAGGATTGTTATGAATTGTACCTAATAACTCTTTTTAAATTTACTAAGTTATTAATAAAAAAATTAAAGTTATAAGATTATTAACATAAAATGGGAAAATAATAATTACCATGGTAAAATACAATTTGCTGCCATTTTGCCATCCAAAATATTATTTAACTTAGTAGACTTTTAATACTATCTTGGTATAATATAGTAAATGAGGGGGTAATTATAATGAAAGTAAAAATGAGAAGAATATTGATTTTTTTAGTAATAACTATTTTTGTTATTACACCAGTTTCTGCATTTGCAAGTACGAATAAAAAAGATATAAAGGTAACATTTAATAAGACCAACGTTAAAGTCAATGGAGCTAGTTTTAATGGTAACAGAATGTTATATAATAATAAAATATATCTACCAATAAACAGTATTGCTAAGCTATTTAATATGAATGTTTACTATTATGGAAAAACTAAGACAACATATATAGGGCAGGTCCCTGCTGGAGAAGTTCCTAAAAATGTTATTGATTCTTGGAAAAATATCAAGCAGACAGATAAAACTACAAAGGAATCACTTATTTCGAAAGATTTAGCCAATATTAATGCTACTTTCAATAGTGGTAGCGTTAAAATTCATGGGAAGAAAATGAATACTAATAATATTCTTTATAATAATAATACTTTCATATCATTACAAGAGGTATGTGAAATACTGGGAACTAATTGCAACTATTATGAGCCAACTTCAACAACATATGTAGGAATGATTCCTCAAAATGAAGTTCCATATGATGTATATAAAAAGTGGTTTCCATATAAAAAGGAAAAATTACAATCAAAACCTGCAACGGGAGAAATGGCAGGGTGGAAAAAACTTATAGGACATGAATATGAAAGTATTGCTGATATTTACTATAAGTTGGACGGAAGTATTTTAAACGTAGATTTAAAAGATATAAGAAAAGTTGATTTAAATAAAATTGTAGAATGGACAAATGATGATGGTATAAAAATACGTAATAGATTAGGAGATATATACTCACTATTTAAATATTCTAATCAATATACAACAAAGTGGTTTAGAAATAAGTTTGGTAAGCTTTATGAGGATTGGATACTTGTGAGCACTATAAAAGCTGAAAACATAGTATCAGATTACTTACAAGAGACAGGACAAATTCCAAAACAAGATAATATAACATTAACTCCAGATGCTGAATATGAAACTATAGAGCCTGAGGAAGAGAAAATCAGTGCTGAAGAAATAATAAGGAATATAGAAAATCATACGAAAACTCAATCGGAATATAAAGTAAAAAATTAAGTTAGAAATGTATTTTAATAATAAAAACACTTACATTAGTAAGTGTTTTTATTATATGTAAAAGTGAGGCGATAGTGAGGTCAGTTATGCAAACTAAGCTTTCTATAGATTTAAAATTCTACCTAGCGTCCTTAGAGATATGCTTAGAAATGAAATAGCTTTTACATATGCTTCAATAGATTTGCATGAAGAAAAAGAGAAAAGTATTTGAAATAAAGTGAAAAGAGAAAGGAAATGCTTGTCTAATAAGCCATGCTTTGCTATTATAGAAATGAAATATTGGCAATAAAGGAGAGACATATGAAAAAAATAACAAGTATATTACTTATCATTACATTACTTTTTACAGTCAGTGCTTGTAAGCAAAAAACAGATTTAGAACCTCAAAAAAATAATGAGGTAGTAGAAGATAATAATGATAGCAAAAAAGAAGAAGATACTAAAAAAGAAAAGAGTTCAGAAATAAAAGAGATCAAAAAAGGTGAAGTAGTCAGTATAGATGATTACTGTGAATTAACAGTTAATGATACTAAGTTTGATAAAATAATAAGTCCACCGAATGCAGAAGGTGTTTATTCTTACTATGAGGCTGAAGGTGAAGGGAAAACACTTTTTGAATCTGTTATAAATATAAAGAATCTCCTACCAGATGGGAAAATGGCAGATGAATTTTTATCAGTTAAAGTTCTTTATAATAAATATGAATATGGTACATTTTCAACAATAGAATATGATGATGGATCAGATTTTACTTATACTAATATAACATCAATAGAACCATTAGCAAATGGAATACTTCACTTTCTAGCAACAGTACCAGAAAGTATGGAGAGCGATAATAAACCTTTAGCAATTATCATAAAAGCTAATAATCAAGAGTTTAAATATAATATTAGATAAAAGTAATACATAATAAAAACACTTACATTGGTAAGTGTTTTTATTATATATAAAGGTAAGGTGGTAGGGAGGCGATATATGCTCACCATACCACCTATAGACTTAAAAACTTTCCTAGTACACTTGTAAAATGTCTAAAGAAGAAAGAGCTTTCATATATGCTAGCATTGATTTACATATGGAGAGTGAAAAAAGCTGCTAAAAAAGGGAGAAAGAGAAGATAATATTGAATAATATGTAACTTTCTGCTAAAATTAAAACGATAAAGAAAAAATTGGTATATATGGGGGATTTATATTAATGGCTAAATATTGTTCAAACTGCGGAGAGAAAATAAAGGACAACGCTAGATTTTGTGAGAAATGTGGTAATGATTTTAGTAAAGATAACATTGCACAAAAAAGTAGAAAGCCTAGAAAAAAACGAGGATGCTTAATGTCTATCTTAATTTTTATTATACTAGGGATAGGAACAGTATTCTTTGCTGCTATGCAGAATGATTCAATACAAAAATCTGTTTCTGGTGTTTCTGATAATAGTGAATATATAACATTAGAGGAATATAATAAGATAGAAACAGGAATGACATATGAAGAAGTAGCGGAAATTGTAGGAAGTAAAGGTACTGTTTCATCACAAGTTGAAATGAATGGTATAAATAATACAATAATTACATGGTATGGGAATGGAGTAGCTGGATCAAATGCTAATGTAACATTCATTAATAACGAAGTACAAGGGAAAGCACAAGTTGGATTAAAATAATTTTAAAGCACTTACATTTGTAAGTGCTTTTATTATATTTTGAAAGTGAGATGATGATATGGCAACTGTATCTACGAATCTAAGAATATTTGATTAAATGACTAGATCATTATAGCAAGTTACGCAAGCCTTAAATTCGACTATAAGCGCTATGGATGACATAAATAATAGTCAAATAGAGATACGCGAACGACTAATACTTTAAATACAGGTATAGATAGTATTAGTCGCATCTTTTACATATTAAAAATGGAAGAAAAAATAGATTTGAAGCAAGAGAAGCTAGAATAGGATTATCAAGATATAATTTGTAAATTGAATATAATTGAAAATGTAAAAAAGATGTAGAAGAAATCGAAAATTGCGTATTTAAGAAATAAGCTTAATTTAACACTTAACTTTTTTAGATATTTATTAAGGCAAGATAACGGACTAAAGGTTTTATAAAAATAAATATTAATTTTAAATTTAATTATTAATAAAATAAATTGTTAAATTGTATTGACAGTATATGAAAAATAATATAACATTTAAATATGTGGTACGTACCAGTAATAAAAATAATTGTAGGTGGAAACTATGAAGAGCATAAATAAAGAAAGTAGAATACCATTATATTACCAGTTGATAGATATCCTTATAGAAATGATGGACCATGGATATTTGAATGAAAATGATCAACTACCTTCAGAAAGAGAGCTATGTGAAACTTACAATGTTAGTAGATCTACTGTAAGACAAGCGATGCAAGAATTAGAAAGAGAAGGGTATGTATATAGAGAACATGGAAAGGGAACCTTTGTTTCACCAAAAAAATTGAAACAAGATCTTTTAGAGTTTTATAGCTTTACTGATGAAATGAAAAAAATAGGAAAGAAACCATCATCACAAGTATTAGATTTTAAAACAATAGAATGTAATGATGAATTAGCAAAAAAGATGAACTTATTATCAGGAGAAAAAGTTTATGTATTTACAAGATTAAGACTAGCTGATAATGAGCCAATGATGTTAGAAACAAGCTATGTACCTTGTACTAGATTTCCAGGGCTTACGAAAGAACAGCTAGAAAAAGACGCAATGTATAATATATTTACAGAGACATACAAAACGACTTTTACCTGCGCTGAGGAAATATTTCAGCCAGTGTTAGCCAGTGAAGAAGAGGCGGCAATACTAAAGTATAACTCCGGATTGCCTGCAATGATGATAAAGAGAATAACATATGAAAATAATATGATTATTGAATATACAAAAGGTATTGCAAGAGGAGATAAATTTAAATACCATGTTTTATTAAAAAAATAAATTTTTTTAAACTAACTGGTAATTACAACATGATGACATAATGACATCATGTAATTATGACGTGATAAGGGTGATGAAATGTTTGGATTTAATGAAGATAAATGGAAAGAATTGAATGGATTTAACACAGCTAAAGAAATATACCAACAACCGGAGCTTTGGATTAAAACATTAGAAATAATTGAAACTAATAAAGATAATATTAACAAGTTTATAGATGAAAGACTTAAAAAGGAAAAGATTAGAGTGGTATTTACAGGAGCTGGTACCTCTGCTTATGTAGGGGAAGTAGTGATTCCTTATTTAAACAAAAGAAAGGAATATATTTTTGAAGCTATACCTACAACGGACATAGTTTCTAATCCTGAGTCATATTTTAAAAAGCATATCCCTACAATATTAGTATCTTTTGCTCGTTCAGGGGATAGTCCTGAAAGTGTTGCAGTTTATGATTTAGCTAATAAGTTAATTGATGATATAAGTCATATATTTATCACATGTAATTCAAAAGGAAAACTAGCAAAAATGTCTGAGGAAAATGAAAATGCTCTTTTATTGCTTATGCCAGATAAATCTAATGATTTAGGATTTGCCATGACTAGTAGTTTTACCTGCATGACCATTGCGGCATCATTAATTTTTGATATGGAAAACCTTGAAGAGAATAAGAAACAGATATATGAAATGTCAGACATTGGTGAACGTCTATTAGAAGATAGATATAAGGAGCAGGAAAAATTATTAGATTATGATTATAAGAGGGTTGTATATTTAGGGTCTAGCAGTTTCTTTGGAATTTCAAAAGAAAGCTCGTTAAAACTATTAGAACTAACTAGAGGGCAAATTATATCTTATAATGAGACGGTACTAGGATTTAGACATGGTCCTAAGTCTATTGTTGATGATGAAACCTTAATATTTTTATATGTTTCCATAGATGATTATGCGAGAAAATATGATAAAGATATGTTAAGCGAAATTTATAATAATGCTGGAGAACATAAGATAATTTCAATCACACAGGAATATGATGAAGAGGTTGAAAAAAATTCAAATCATCAATTTTATTTAAGTAAATATCCAATTAAAATAGATAATGAAATTTATATATCATTACTTTATCTACTTTACGCTCAAGTATTCGCACTATTATGCTCAGTAAATAATCATGTGGAACCTGATAATCCTAATCCAAGTGGAATTGTTAATAGGGTAGTTAAGGGAGTATCAATTTATAGTTATGAGTAGTAGCTATAAAAATATATTTAAATAGTATAAGTCGATATATAGTAGTGAATTATAACATGAAATTAGAAAGTCATTATTTTTGATTTAAAAAACTGTGTAACCTTTCATATATATTAAAAATTTAAAAAGTAGTGTGAAGAATTTTACACTATCATATATTTTAAGGGGGAAAATATTATGAAATTTAAAAGGATGGTTGGCACTATTCTCTCCGTAATTATAGTGACTACAATGCTTGCTGGATGCAGCGGAGAAACTAATGACAAAACTACTAGTAATGACGACAATGTAACTTTGACCTTTGGATTGTGGGATAAGTATCAAGAACCAATACTGCGAGAGATAGCTAACAAATTTCAAGAACAGAACTCGAATATTAAAATCGACATTCAATTAACGCCTTTTGGTCAATATTGGACAAAGCTAGAAGCTGCTGCTACTGGTGAAGTTCTTCCAGATATATTCTGGATTAATGGTCCCAATATAGTTAAATATGCATCAAATGGAATACTGTTACCTATTGATGATAAGGTGAAGGAAGATAATATGGACTTAAGTTTGTATCCAGAAAGCTTAGTAAAATTATATACCGTTGATGATAAACTATATGGTATTCCAAAAGATTGGGATTTAACAGCGTTATGGTATAACAAGAAATTGTTTGACGAGAAGGGTGTAGAATATCCAAATGAAAATTGGACGTGGAATGATATGGTTGAAGCGGCTAGAAAATTAACAGATAAAGAAAAAGGTGTTTATGGAATAGCTGCAAGACCTGATACACAAGAAGGTCTTTATAACTCAATACCTCAAAGTGGTGGATTCATAATTTCAGAGGATAGAAAAAAATCAGGATATAGCTCTCCAGAAGCTATAGAAGGAACACAAATATGGATAGATCTTATAAAAGAGGGAATATCGCCTACTATGGAAGAAATGTCAGATACCTCTGAAATAGATATGTTTAAGGCTGAGAGATTAGCTATGGTTAACGCGGCTTCATGGGATGTACCTGTATTTATGGAAAATGAATTGATAAAAGATCATATTGATTTGACTGTAATGCCATTGATTAAAGAGCGCGCAGCAGTAATACATGGATTGAGCAATGTTATTTCTGCTAATACAAAGCATCCTAAAGAAGCTTGGGAGTTTGTGAAATTCCTTGGAGGTAAAGAAGCAAATGAAATTTGGGCAAAATCAGGAGTAGTTATCCCTGCACGTATGGATGTATTAGATATATGGAAAAAGACTTATCCTAATCTAAACCTTCAAGCATATATTGACGAATTAGACTATTCAATAATGTATCCAACATCAAAAAACACGCCAAAATGGAATGATATTGAAATTAATTACATTAAGCAAATGTGGGCTGGAAAAATATCCGTTGAAGAAGGATTGAAAAAAATCGGTGAGGAAATGGACAAAGTACTTCAACAAGAAAAGTAAGGTGAAAACTAATATTGGTGTAGCTATAGGGTTCATTAATGAAAATTTAACTTATACATGATTTTAATTTTCATAACAAAAAAATCTTTTCTATGAATGAAAAATTAAGAATGAAAGATGAAGAATTATGGTTTAAACTCCATGGCCAAAGCCTTTCGAGTTTTTGGAAAATAGATTTTATTTTAAGAAATTCACCTTTAGTGAATTTTTTCCTAAATTCTTCATTCTTCATTATTAATCCTTAATTTTTAAGGATTTAAGCTATTTTTATAGAAAATTTATTTTTTGGGGTATATATTAAGTTTTTACATTGTATCCCTATAGTTGAACTTTTTTTAAATAGCTCATCTAGTTTGTACTATTCATTAGATTTAAAGAAGGGGGATCAAAATGGATACATTAATTGTTGAAGAAAGAGAAATTAAAAAGAAAAAACCTCCTAAGAGAAGTAGTAGACTTAAAAGTAAAAAATTGAATGATTGTCTTTGGGGATATTTATTAATACTACCATTATTATTAGGACTGGGTATATTTTATATAATACCTTTTTTTCAGAACTTGTATTATAGCTTTACTGACTTAGGCTCTTTTGGAAAATATTCATGGATTGGACTTGAAAATTATAAAAAACTTATTTCAGATCCTACTATTCCACGAGCATTACTTAATACTTTCAAATTTACCATAGTATCTGTTCCTATTAGTATTTGTTTAGCAATTGTTATATCTACGTTATTAAATTTAAAAATAAAAGGAATTTCATTTTATAGATTATTGTTTTTCTTGCCAGCTGTCACTATGCCAGCTGCTATTGCTACCATGTGGAAATGGCTTTACAATGGACAATATGGTTTGATAAACCATGTTTTAGCCAAACTTGGCTTAGAGGGACATGCTTGGATAGCAGAGCCTAAATACGCAATGACAGCTTTAATAATTGTAGGCATATGGAGTTCACTCGGAATGAAAATAATTTACTTTCTTGCAGGGCTTCAGGGAATTCCAAAATCTTATTATGAAGCGGCAACTATAGATGGTGCTGGTCCAATAAGACAATTTTTCTCAATAACCTTACCACTATTAGCACCAACAATATTCTTTGTCTCAATTACATCATTAATTGGTGCTCTTCAAATGTTCGACATAATATTTATGATGATTAGCAAGACTAGTATGGCAATAGATAGCACCATGTCCATTGTATATCTATTCTACAAAAATGCATTCGAATATCTTGATAAAGGATATGCATCAGCAATTTCTATAGTATTATTTGTAATAATACTTATCATTACAGCATTTCAACTTAAACTACAAAAGAAATTTGTTGATTAGTAAGAATAGGTTAGGAGAGTTGAAAATGAATGGATTAAATTTAAGTAAGAATAAAAAAATTCTTGTACATTTTATTTTAATAATAGGAGTAATTACTACGGCAATACCATTTATATGGATGATACTAACATCACTTAAAACATTAGGAGAAACAACACAAATACCTCCTAAAATTTTTCCATCTTCACCTCAGTGGAACAATTATAAGAAGGCTATAGATACGCTGCCTTATGGAACATTTTATTACAATACTATTGTATATACTATAGTAACCACTATAGGACAACTAGTTTTCTGCTCCATGGCAGGATATGCATTTGCAAGAATTGATTTTCCAGGGAAAAATTTTATATTCATTCTTATACTATCTGTACTTATGGTACCTGGACAAATATTTATAATCCCTCAGTTTATGATTATTAAAAAACTAGGATTATTAAATTCAATACCTGCCCTTATTCTTCCTGGTCTGTTCAGTGCTTTTGGTACTTATTTAATGAAACAGTTTTTTATGAATATTCCAAAGGAATTGGAAGAAGCTGCAGTATTGGATGGCTATAATCGTTTTCAAATATTGACTAAGATAATGCTTCCACTAGTTAAGCCGGCATTAACTGCACTTGCAATAAGTACAATGTTATATTGTTGGAACTCATTAATGTGGCCTTTAATTGCAAATACTTCTATAGATAAGATGACATTGTCAGCAGGTCTTGCTTCCATGCAAGGACAGCATTCAACTAACTACCCAGTAATGATGGCTGGAACTGTACTTGCTATATGGCCTATGATAATTGTATTCTTAATATTCCAAAAACAATTCGTTGAAGGAATGGCTTTCACTGGAACAAAAGGTTAATATGATTGAAATTCATTTTATAATATTTTAGAAATCTTAATTAGTTGAGGGGGATTAAAAATGTCAAAAATTAGAGCTGGATTAATAGGAGCAGGACAACGAGGTAAAGATATTTATGGAAATTATGCACTTATAAATCCTGAGCATATAGAATTTGTAGCAGTAGCAGAACCAAATGAAATAAAAAGAAAAGAGTTTTCTGAAAAACATAATATAAAGCCAGAATATCAATTTGAATCATGGGAACAACTTTTAGAAAAAGATAAATTCTGCGATGCAGTGGTTATTGCTACTCCAGATAGAACACATTTTGAACCTGCAAAGCTTGCATTAAAAAGTGGTTATCATATACTTTTAGAAAAGCCTATGTCAAGTATACCAGAGGAAGTAATGAAATTAGGAATGCTTGCAAAGGAAAATAACAAAGTATTTATGATATGCCATGTTCTTAGATATACACCTTTCTTTAATACTATCAAAAAAATAATAGACAGCGGTGAAATAGGGGATATAATGTCCATTCAGCATAATGAAAATATTGGATATTTCCATTTTGGCCATAGTTTTGTAAGAGGAAACTGGAGAAATTCAAATTTATCAAGTTCTCTAATGTTACAAAAGTCTTGTCATGACATGGACATCTTATTATGGTTAGTGGGAAGTCCTTGCAGAAAAATAGCTTCCTTTGGTGAGTTAAGCTATTTTAAAAAGGAAAGAAAGCCTGAAGGTGCAGGAGATAGGTGTGTTGAGTGCAGCATAGAAGATAAGTGTCCTTATTCAGCAGTTAAATTATATTACAATAACGTTGGAAGATGGCCAACTACTGCAATAGTTGAAATTCAAACAATAGATGAGGTTAAAAAGGCAGTTGCTAAGGGACCTTATGGAAGATGTGTATACAATTGTGATAATAATGTAGTTGATCATCAAAGTACTATATTAGAATTTGAAAATAATATTACAGCAACTTTTAACTTATCAGCATTTACAAATCAAGTGAATAGAACCCTTAAAATAATGGGAACTAAAGGAGAAATTCGTGCAATAGATAGTAAAAATGAAATAGAAGTTCAATTATTTGATACAAATGAAAGAAAAGTAGTAAATCCTAAGCAAATTACTGGAGGGCATGGTGGTGGAGATACAGGGATAATGGAAGATTTTATATCTCTAATCTTATCTAACAAGGGTAAAGCTTTAACATCTGCTAATGTCTCCGTACAAAGCCATATGATGGCCTTTGCAGCAGAAGAATCAAGATTAGCAGATAAAGTAGTAAATATGAAAGATTATTACAATAATTTTTAATTTTCATATATTTTAGTGATAGGGGGAGTTTGTTTGAACTTTTTAGGGGTAGATGGAGGTGGAACTAAAACAGAATTCATCATAATAAATGAAAATGGACAGGTACTTGGTCATAACATTAGTTCTACCTGCCATTATAAACAAACATCTTTAGAAATATTCGAAAAAGTTATGTTGAAAGGTATAGAAGAGGTTTGTAAACAAGCAGATATATGTATACGGGAGATAGATTTTTCTGTAATTGGAATTGCAGGATATGGAGAAATATCAGAAGATATTGATGCTATTGAAAAAGTGGTTGAAAGTATTATGCCAAAAGATAGATATAAAAGTGTAAATGATGCTGTGGCAGCTTGGGCAGGTTCATTAGGATGTAACCCAGGAATAAACATTGTGGCAGGAACAGGTGCCATAGGATACGGCGTAGATTATAAAGGAAAGACTGCAAGGGCTAGTGGCTGGGGTCACTTTTGCGGAGATGAAGGTTCAGCTTTCTGGCTTGGTAAGAAGGTTATAGAAATATTTAGCAAAGAGGCTGATGGAAGATTAGAAAAAACACCTTTATATTATATTGTTCGAAATGAGTTTGATATTGAAAATGATTTTGATCTACTTAATATTGTTGTGAATAAGATGAAAATGAAAAGAGAGGAAGTTGCAAAACTAGCGAAATTATTATACAAAGCGGCTAAAAAAAATGACAAAATTGCAATAGAAACTTATTCACAAGCGGCATTTGAACTTTACCTAACTATTAAATCTATAATAGATAAATTAGATTTTTTACCTGAGGAAAAGTTATTAGTTTCTTACTCAGGAGGAGTATTTAATGCGGGTGAATATGTTTTATCTCCCTTAAGAAAACACTTTCAAGATGAAAATAAATGTATTAAGTTAATTACTCCTATATTAAAGCCAGTATATGGTGCTGCACTATACGCTTTAACTATAAAAATGGGGAAAAGCAATATTAATATTGTTGAAAATATAAAAGCAGAGCAATTAAAATGGGAAATCCACGATCATTGAATGAGTTAAATACTATTCAAGTATGAAGGGAGAGCTTTTATGGCTGGTTTATTATTTAAAAATTTATATAAGATATATGATGGTGATGTAACTGCTGTAAGTGATTTCAATTTAGAAATAGAAGACAAAGAATTTATAGTACTAGTAGGACCTTCGGGATGTGGAAAATCCACTACACTTAGAATGGTTGCAGGACTGGAGGACATCTCTAAGGGGGAACTATATATTGATGATGAACTTGTCAATGATGTTCATCCTAAGGATAGGGATATAGCAATGGTTTTTCAGAATTATGCTCTATATCCTCATATGACTGTATATGACAATATGGCTTTTGGTCTTAAATCTAAAAAATATCCAAAACAAGAAATAGATGAGAAGATTAAAGAGGCTGCAAAAATACTAGGAATAGAAACCCTGCTTCATAGAAAACCTAAAGCCCTTTCAGGTGGTCAAAAGCAAAGAGTTGCTCTTGGAAGAGCCATTGTTAGAAATCCAAAGGTTTTCTTAATGGATGAACCACTATCAAATTTAGATGCGAAATTAAGGATTCAGACTAGAGCAGAAATAACAAAGTTACACAATAAATTAAAAACTACATTTATTTATGTCACCCATGACCAAACTGAAGCAATGACAATGGGAGATAGAATTGTAATAATGAAGGATGGTTTAATTCAACAAGTAGATACACCAGAAAATGTATATTCAAATCCGACAAATGTCTTTGTAGCAGGATTTATAGGAAGTCCTAAAATGAATTTCGTAGATGCTAAAGTTGTTAAAGAGGACGGAGATATTTTCATAAAACTCCTTAATTCAATGATTAAACTAGATAGTGATAGAGTTAAGAGAATAATAGATAAGGGATATGTAGGTAGAGATATTATAATGGGGATTAGACCAGAACATATGTATTATAATGAAAAGAAAACTGATGTATTTCTAGATGGTGTAGTAGATTTTATAGAAATGCTAGGTTCAGAGAAATATCTCTATCTTACAATGGAAGGCAGTTCATTTACAGCTCGAGTAGATTCGGATAATATTGTAAAAAAAGGAGATAAGGTAAGGCTATATCTAGATGATAAAAAAATTCACATATTTGATAAAGATAGTGGCATATTAGTATAGTATTCTAATTAGAATTATGAGGTAAGCCTTATATTATTGAGGAATTTTAATCATATAAATAAATTGATATTAGAGAGGTGAATAAGATGGATATTGTTTCAACAAAAGAAATGTTATTAGATTGCAAAAAAAATAGATATGCTGTTCCAGCTTTTAATATTCATAATTTAGAAACAATGCAGGGTGTATTAGAAGTTGCTAATGAGTTAAACTCACCAGTAATTATTGCTACTACCCCAAGCACTATTGATTATGCAGGAATGGATTATTTAGTTTCAATGGTTAAAGTTGGAGCTAGAAGATATAATATCCCTATTTCATTGCATTTAGATCATTGTTCAGATATTGAAACCATAAAAAGATGTATAAAAGAAGGATATAAGTCCGTAATGATAGACGCCTCATTAAAAGGATATGAGGAAAATATTAAAATAACAAAAGAAGTGGTGGACTTTGCACATAAGTATAATGTAAGTGTAGAAGCAGAACTAGGGCTAGTTGGTGGACAAGAAGATGAAAGAAAAATTGAAGAAAAAGATAGTATGCTTACAGACCCATATATGGCTTTGGATTTTATTGAAAAAACAAAAGTCGACTCACTGGCAGTTGCAATAGGTACCGCACATGGAGCTTATAAGTGTGAACCCAAGTTGGATTTCGAAAGGCTACATGAAATTAACAATTTACTTAGCATTCCTTTAGTATTACATGGAGCTTCAGGAGTGTCTGCTGAAAGCCTTATAAGGGCAATAGAATATGGTATTTGCAAAGTTAATATTGCAACGGAGTTAAAAATGCCTTTTGCTGATGCAATAAAGAAATTCTTTAAAGAAAATCCTAGTGCAAATGATCCTAGGCATTATTTACCGCCTGCTAAAGAAGCATTAAAAAAGGCAGTAGCAGAAAAAATAAAAATTTGCGGCAGTATAAATAGGGGGTAAACTAATGATTACTATTACCTTAAACCCTTCAATTGATAGAAGGTATAATATTAAAAACTTTGAGAGGGGAAAGGTTTTTAGAGCTGATGACTTTCAGTATACTCCTGGAGGGAAAGGATTAAATGTGGCAAAAGTAATAAAAACTCTTAACGAACCAGTTATAGCTACAGGCTTTTTAGGAGGAAGATCTGGAAGCTATATAGTGGAAAAGTTAGATGAGATGAATATTAGGCATAATTTTGTTTCCATTGATGGTGAGACCAGAAGTTGTTTGGCAATAATTTCAGATGATGGTAGCCAAACAGAGATATTAGAGTCTGGTCCTTTGATATCACAAAAAGATATGCAGAGATTTTATAAGCTATATGAAGAGTTAATTAGACAGGATGAAATCATATGTATTTCAGGAAGTATGCCAAAAGATGTGGACATAGAGACTTATAAGAATTTAATAGAGACGGCTAATAGAGAAGGAAAGAAAATTTTGTTAGATACCAGTGGAGAAGCGTTAAAAAAGGGTATGGAAGCTATACCGTATTTAATAAAGCCAAATAAGGAAGAATTAGAAAATCTCATTGGAAATGTTATTTTTACAGAAGAGGATATAATCAAAGCAGTAAGTCCTATAATTAAAGAAGGTATTAATATAGTTGCTGTATCTCTTGGAAGAGAAGGATGCTTAGTATTTAATGATAATTATATGTATAGAGTAAGAACACCTAAAGTAAAGGCTGTTAATCCAGTAGGTTCAGGAGATGCAATGATAGCAGGATTTGCTGTATCTTTAAAAAGAAATTATGAATTTGAAAATATGCTGAAATTAGCAGCGGCTTGTGGAACAGCTAATGCTTTAGAAGAGGAAACAGGAAAGGCAGACATTAATAATATTAATAGACTTATAGAAGATATAATTATTGAAAAGATTAAATTATAAAAAGGAGATTTAATGAGTACTTTAATTACAAATATTAGATTAATTACACCTAATAGTGTGGAAAAAGGATATGGGGTTGTATTTAATGAAGGTAAAATAATAGATATAGATTTAGAAGAAAATATAAATCTAGAATTAATAAGTAAAGTAATCAATGGAGATGGAAGATTCTTATCACCTGGTTTTATTGATATTCATAATCATGGCAATACAGGTCATGATATTATGGATAGTGCAGAAGAAACTCTTGATAGAATTGGAGAATTTCATATAAAAAATGGAGTTACTTCCTATTTAGGAACTATAATAACCTCTTCATATAATAATATTATTACTTCAATAAAAAATATAACAGATTATAAGAATAAGAAAACACTGTCACAGTTACTAGGTATTCATCTTGAGGGGCCTTTTTTCTCCATTCTTAGAAAAGGAGCACAACCAGAAAAATATATTAAAGAGCCGGATATTGAGATTGTTAAGGACTTTGTAGAACTAGCTAAAAATAAATTAAAGATGGTTTCTATAGCACCGGAATTTAATGAAGCTATAGAGATTATCTCTTACTTAAAAGAAAAGAATATTACTATTGCAATGGCTCATAGCAATGCTACATTTGATGAAGCTAAAAGAGGGATAAATCATGGTGTAACAGTAGCTACTCACTTATTTAATGGTATGAGAGAATTTAACCATAGAGAACCCGGCATAATAGGAGCAGCTCTTACAGATGATAGAGTATATTGTGAACTTATCTATGATAGAATACATTTGCATGATGAAACAGTAAAAATTACTCTAAAAACAAAAGGAGTAGATAAAATAGTGTTGGTTTCAGATGCTATGAGGGCAGCAGGACTTGAAGATGGAGAATATGAATTAGGCGGACAAAAGGTCATAGTTAATAATGGGGCAGCACGTTTAGAGAATGGAGGTTTAGCTGGGTCAACATTAAATTTAAAAGATGCGGTATACAATATGATAAGTATGTTAAACATACCAATTCAAGATGCTGTAAGGATGGCTAGCTTATCTCCCGCTAAAGCAATTGGTGTAAGTAAACATAAAGGAAGTATTGAAATTGGTAAAGACGCGGACATGTTATTATTTGATGACGATATAAATATATCCTCTGTATTTATTTCTGGAAATTGTGTTAGCTTCTAATTTTTCAATGTTGAATTGTCAAATTAAATGCAATGGTTTACCATATCTCAAAAAAACTTCATTTAAAGATAATTATATATAAAATAATGCAATAAAGATAGTTCTTATTTATATTAAGGACTATCTTATTTTGCGTTGAAGCCTAAATATATTCCATTTATTTAAAGATTTGAAATTATTTGACTGATAATGTAAACTAGTTAAGGGGGAGATAAATAATGAAAAAATATAAATATATTGCCAGGCTTGCTGGGACCATATCTATGCTTTTAATGATGTATTTATTATTTTCAAAGCTTGAAAATGATAAAGATGCGTGGATTATAATTGGATTATACATCATATCTATAGCAGCTATAGAAGTGGAAAATTATCTAAAAAATCACTAAATATGATAATAACTATGCATTGTATTAGCTTAATTAGTTTTCCACCTCTGGGGAACAGTAGTGAAACCCTTTAGGGTTCCCCTGAGGTGCAGTATAGTTCGGAGCAAAGCCAGTGAGTTTAAATTAGAATTATGGAGATAAGCAATATAATTAAAATATTGTTTAATACTCCAGATATAGTTCCTTAGCATACTGCACCCCAGGGGTGGAAATCAATGCTTAGAAATATCCGCAATTCTCCATTATCAATTTTCAACTCTCAATTGTGCAAGAGTGCAGTATAATTTGGAACAATACCGATAGATTCAACTAATACTATGGAAAGACTAGATATGATAGTCTTTTTACTAAGAAGTTACTATGTAACTTCAAGAAGAAATCAATTCAAAACTTCTCTTACAAAAGAGAAGTATCCGTAATTGTCCATTGTCAATAGTCAATTCTCAATTGATGAAGTTGAACCTTAATATGATAAATATATTTTAGAAATTTTTTATAGGGGGGATGAAAGTGAAGAAACTCATAAAACAATTATCAACAGATAATTTAGAAGATTTTTTCACATTGTTTAGCAATGATAAATGTGAAAGTTGTCAGTGCACTTTCTATTTTTCTGCTAATAATATAGATAATTGGATTAAAATGACTATTGAAGAGGCTAAAAAATTAAGAATAAATATTACTAGTAAATGTCATGATGGATATATTTATTATATGGATGATGAACCAGTAGCATGGTGCCAATGTGTTCATCCAAAAGATGTACCCTATCTGCAAAATTTACTAAGTCTTAGAAGTAACGAAAATGTAAGAATTATATCATGCTTTTTTATAAAAAAGGAGTATAGGGGAAAAGGCATACAAAAAGAGTTATTACAGAAGGTATTGTTTCAATGTAAAGATGAAGGAGTTGAAGTAATTTATTCAATCCCAGTTCATGATAATTTCCTTAAGAGTATCCCTGAAAAACAAAAAAATGAAAAACTGCATACAGGATACAAGGCACTATTTGAACAGTTAGATTTTATTTGTATAGGAGATAATAGAAGATACTACTTTATGGAAAAGAATTTAAAAGAAAATAGGTAAGGAGTAGATTTGATTTATTGAAGCTTATAAAGGATTATTAGGAATTTTAACTAGTAACCTTTTTTTATTTATTAAGCTATTAATGAAATAATTTAAATCTATAAGATATCATCATAGAATAAGACAAGAATTACAATAGTAAATTTTATTTTATAATTCTAGAATTCATATTAATTAGATATGGAAAAAAATTTATTTTAAACTTTATAAAGATTAAAGTAATACTTTATATATTTATTAATACATTAGTGAGAACTTACATAAAAATGATACTTGTAGTAATATGAAGAATCCTACTGCTATGTCTAGAGCAGATGCAATGTCTAAAAAATATAAGCCTTTCAATAAATGTAATCCTTGGGATAATAAGAGAATTACTTAATATTATTTAATCAAATTTTTATGTTTTAATATTTTTCTCATGAATTTTTAATGAATATAATTTGAATATAGTTTGAAAAAATTAATAAACTTTGGTAATATATAATATGTAATACGTATTAATTAAAATTTTAGGAGGAATATTCATGAAAGGCAAAAGAATAAAAACATTACTTTTAACAGGAGCAGTACTTTTAACAGCTACTGGATTTATGGCTTGTGGACAAAAGACAGAAGAAACTCCAGGTACTAAAGTAGAAGATAAAAAAGTTGATGAAAATAAAGATTCTTCAAAAGAAGAAAATAAAGACGATAAAAAAGAAGAGAATAAAGAAGAAAGCAAAGAAGATAAAAAAGAAGATAATAAGCAAGATAACAAAGAAGAAAACAAAGATCAAAGCGCAGATCAAAGCAAAGAAGAGAAAAAATAGTATATTTAAAACTATAAATCAAAAAAGAGGATTATTAGGAATTATACCTGGTAATTCTCTTTTTTATTATTTAATTTATTATTTAAAGTTAACATGAAGAAGTTACTTATTAAAAAATAAAAGTTTTTTCTTTTAATTATAATTGTATTTCTTAATTAATCTTTATATTGGATAGTTGCAAAAGATCTTGTTTTAACTTAAATTTAGAAGTTAACTTTTTTGTTTATAAAAGGTAAATGTATTTGATTGTAGAATAATATATTGCTAGATAAGATAAGGTCAGTAGAGAGATAAGAAAATTAATAGCAGGTAGATAGTGATATGAATTAGATTAATATTTAAGTTATAGACATTTTTATAATATCAAAAGAACTGAAAATTTGATTAAATACATCATGAAAGATTAAATATAAAAGTGAGGGTTTCAATATGAATAATAATATAAGTGTTGTATTTTTTGATTTGTTCTTTACACTGGTGACACCAAAATATAATGATTTAAGAAATGAAAATGATATATTAAGAATAACAAAAACAGAATGGGAAAAATATGCAGAAGATAATGAACTATATATAAAAAGAGCAACTGGACATGAAAAAAGTCCTCAGAAGATAATTGAAGGTATTGTTGAAAAAATGCAAATAGATGTTAAAGAATGTGATAAGATAGAAATTTTAAAACTAAGGGAAGAAAGATTTAAAAAATCGTTAATTGATGTAGATACTGTAATACTCGAAGTTCTTTCAGATATAAAGAAAAATGGAAAAAAGATATGTTTACTCAGTAATGCAGATATAATTGATGTGATGCATTGGGGAAAGTCTCCTTTAAATGGTCTATTTGACGATAGAATATTTTCATATGAAGTAGGATATTTAAAACCTCAAACTGAAATATATAGCATTGCATTAAAAAAAATGAATGTTAATCCAAAAGAATGCATTTTTATTGGAGATGGTGGCTCTGATGAATTAAAAGGTGCAAAAGAGTTAGGAATAAAGACCATATTAACAGAATACCTACTAAAAAGGGACGAAGAACAACATAATGCAATAAAAAAATTTGCAGATTATTGCATCAAGGATTTTAAAGAAATTAAAAGTATATTATTTTGATGAAACAATGAAAACTAAATTTTATTATTAACCTTAGCGTAGGATTCTAAAAAGATTACTAGGGTTATATATTAATCTTTTAGTATTAAAGTATAATAAATTTCCTTATTACTATATTATAAAAAATCATACAGTTATTTCAAAAAGTTGAAAAGATTTTAATTTTATAAATAATAGTTGAATCTATATAAATATATAAACAGAAGAATTTATAAATAAATTTTAAATTATATACAAAAAACAATTAATTTTTTAGCAGGGATTTTTACATTCATATAGAAAATCTTATACTGATAAGGAGGGATAAAATGAATAGCTGGAAAGATGAGTATATTACTGGAGTTGAACTTATAGATGAACAACATAAAAAATTAATTGAAATAGCAGATGATTTATACAAACTTTTAAAAAATCAATTTATTACAGATAAATACGATAGAATCGTTCAAATATTAAATGATTTAAAAGATTATGCTGTATTTCATTTTAAATCAGAAGAAGAGTACATGCTTAGTATAGGTTATAAAAAATATTTATCACATAAAGTTGAACATGATGATTTTATTGCAAAGATTAATAGCTTTGATTTAAAAGAAATTGATGAAAGTCAACAACGATATCTAATAGAGATATTAGAGTTCGTAATAAAATGGATAGATGGACATATTTTAAAGAGAGATAAATTAATAGCATTAGAACAAAATTAAGAATAGTATTTAAGTTTATTAAAACAAAAAAGAGCTAAAAGCTCTTTTTATTTTATCAAAAATTATAAATTTTAAATTGTATATTGTGAACTAAATAGATGTAATTGAAATACTAAAAGAATGACCTTCATTTCAATATATATATATTAACCTTTATTACTTATTTAATAATATCTTTAGATTTGAGTAAACTAAATTAAGAAGTTGATTTAAAAATTTATAAAAAATATGTGAGATTAAATTTTAAATGATGATGGTGATATAAAGTGGAAAGTATAAATTATAGATCATGGTTTCTTAAAGTCTTATTAATAATAGTTTCTATATTATATTTTTCTTTTTTGTATATAGAGTTTTTCAATATAGAAATATTTATTTCATCATATATGATTAAGTATATATGTATAATGCTTTGCTTTCTAATATGTTTATTTGCGGAAAAAAATCCTTTTAATAAATTAGATATTTCTTTACTTAAAGCAGGACTTTTTATAACCCTGTTTGCAGATTTATTTCTTACTGTTTTCAATTATTATACTTTAGGTGTAGCTTTATTTTGTGTGGTTCAAATACTTTATTCTATTAGATATGAAGCTCTTAAAATTAGTGAAACATCTCTAAAATTTATAATTATATTCCTTTCCATAATGTTTATCTATTTAATAGTTAATTTGTTTATTATAAAAATTGATGTACTATTTGCAGTAGTATTATTTTATGCTATTTGTCTAATAATCAGTGTTAGAAAAGCTATAAAAGTTTGTAAAAATAATTTATATCCACACCCTAATAAATATATGATAGCTTATGGTATGATACTTTTTATTTTATGTGATATAAATGTAGCACTATATAATGTAACGGAAGTTACAGGGATTTCATGGACTTTTATCGATATAGTGCATAATATCTCCGGATTATCAATATGGCTTTTTTATGTACCTTCTCAGTTATTGCTATCTTTAAGTGGATACAATTTTTCATTAAAGAAGAAACATTAGATAAAGATTTTAAAATGTATACTAGTAAATAATTTACTAGCAGTAGATAGAAAAATTAATAAGAGGATTATAAATAACTATGCAAAGTTTTATAATAAATTAAAGCAATTATAAATATCAATACTTTAATGATGTGAAATTCTAATTATGGTATAATATTTTACAAAATATAATACTTTAAGGGGGCAAAAATATGGGAGATATAAGATTAAACAAGTTAGCAAAACTTTTAGTTAACTATTCCACTAAAGTTAAAAAAGGAGACTTTGTTTTTATTAGTTGTAATGATGTAGCTAAACCATGGGTTGTAGAGGTAGCAAAGGAAGCTATAAAGGCTGGTGCTCACGTAGAGTATTCTTTAGATAGTGAAGATGTAAATGAGACTATTTTAAAAGATAGCAATGAAGAACAGCTCTTAGAAGGGAGTCACTTAAATAAGAATATGCTTTCAAAAGCCGACGTGTGGCTAACTGCTTGGGGAACTAGAAATACCAAAATGAATTCTAATGTAGATCCAAAGAAATTACAATTAAAATCAAGAGGTGCAGCAAGTTGGAGGAAGATTTACTCAGAAAGAATGGGAGATGGCTCATTAAGATGGTGTGGAACACAGTTTCCTACATATGCTGATGCACAGGAAGCATCTATGAGTTTAAATGAGTATGAAGACTTCGTTTATGGAGCAGGTCTTTTAGATATGGAAGACCCTGTATCAGAATGGAAGAAAATAAGTGCTTACCAAGATCGATGGGTTAAATACCTCAATACTAAAAAAGAATTACATTTCCTTTCAGAAGGTACAGATATAAAAGTAAAAGTAGAAGGAAAAAAATGGATAAATTGTGATGGAAAAGCTAATTTCCCAGATGGAGAGATATTTACATCTCCAATAGAGAATGGTATAGATGGATATATTACCTTTAGCTTCCCTGGTATATACATGGGGAAAGAAATAGAAGGCATAAGGCTTGAAGTTACAGAGGGTAAAGTAGTTAAAGCAATAGCACAAAAGGGTGAAGATCTTTTAAAAATGCTAATAGAAACTGATGAAGGAGCTTCTTATTTTGGAGAAGTTGCTATTGGTACAAACTATGGTATAAAGAAATTTACTAAAAATATGCTGTTTGATGAAAAAATAGGTGGAACAATTCACATGGCAATAGGAGATTCTGATCCTGAAGCAGGAGGATTAAATCGTTCTTCAATTCACTGGGATATGCTTTGTGATATGAGAAATGGCGGCAAAATATATGCTGATGGTGAATTATTCTATGAAAATGGACAATTTAAAGAAGAAATATTAAAAAAGTATAATTTATAATATTTAATGAGGATAGGACATATCCTCATTATTTTTTTAAAATATTTTTCTATTAAATAATTAATATGACTATTGGAAATAATAAAAATTATAGATAAACTATACTGAAAATACAGCAATTCTTCATTCCTAACTATTAATCCTTAATTTCTAAGGAGTTAAGTTATTTTTATAGAAAATTTATTTTCCATAGTATATTTTAAGTTTTAATATTATGTGGATATATATTCATAAAAATGCAATCTTAATTTAAAGACGAATACATATTATATTAGCCTAAGGGAGAGGATATGAATATATAAATTCTTAAAGGTGGTATTAAAATGAAAAAAATATGTTCCTTTATTGTAGCATTTACCTTATTAACAAGTAAATTCTATAACATAAATGCTTACGCTCAAAATATAGACTATGATACTACTATGAAACAGGACTTATTATCTTTATTTATGGCATATCCAGAGGATATTATTGATATAGAAAAACAGGATAATGGGCTTGTTTATTTAGTTATGAAATCAGGAAATAAAATAGTTTACGATGATAAAAAAGAAAAAACTCAACAAGAAAAGTTGGTTAATGGGGATTTACAGGACATGATGGAGCAAGTATATCCTCTTGAAAAAATTGATGATTTAATGGAGGAAAATTTTGATCCTGGTCGTATAAGAGTTTATTCATTATTAAATGAAGTATATGGCTCATCTAGAGAACAGATAGAAAAAAATCTTACAAATGTAAATTTTGCATATCAAAATTATAGATTTAATAAAAATAATAAAGCAGCTGAAAATTTAGACAATGTTTCAAAAAAACTTTTAATACTTGCGAAAACTAATACTAAGATTGGATCATTTGTAAATCCATCTAATGGAACTTTTAACTATAGAATAATCTCTGGAACAGGAAGATTAAGTCCACATGCTTATGGCCTTGCTATAGATATTGCTAGTGATAAAAGAGATTATTGGAAATGGGCATCAAGAGAACAAGGAAAAGCTAGATTACTTCAATATCCAGATGAATTGGTAAAAACTTTTGAAGAGAACAATTTTGTGTGGGGAGGAAAATGGGGACATTTTGATATATTACACTTTGAATATCGTCCAGAAATTATATTAAAAGCAAGATACTTTGGAGATAATAAGGGAGAAAAAGCTAATTGGTATGAAGGTGTACCATGTGATGAGACAATAAAAATCTATATTGAAAAAATTGATAAAGCTTTAAGTTAGAAAAGAGGTGTACATATGAGATTCTCTTCCTGTAAAAAAGTTATTATCTTGCTATTACTCATTCTCTTTAGCCCTTTCAATAAATTTTATACAGTGAAGGCAGAGGAAGAGGATGTTGATATTAATCAGGTTGTAGAAAGAATTTTTAAAGATAGAAGTTTGGCCATATTAAATCAGGACTTAGAACTGATAGAGGAGTTTTATGATACAGATAGTAAATATGGAAGATGGGCATATGAATATCAAGAAAAGAAAACTAAATACATAATAAATTGGGCTGAGAAGCAAGGAGTTAAGTTTACAGAAATAAATCCTCATATAGTAATTAGAAAAGTAAAGGGTAATGATGATGTTTATTCATTAAATATACTTTGTTCAATGGAGTATAAGTATTCCTATGAAAATGAGCCAGAAGTTTCAAATAAATCGAGGATAGGAAGCTATCATACTATGACTTTAGCTAAAAAAGATGGTAATTGGCTTATTACAAAAGAATGGTATAATGATCCTTTTGCAGACTCCTTAGACTTAGAGAATATAAAATCTAGTGATATAAAACAACATATAATTTCACAGCCACCAAGAGATATGTCCGACTTAAACGAAAGAAGAGTGGGAGCTATAGAGTATGCTAAAATGTATTGCGGCTCAGCTACAGAACCAGAATTTCAATTTAAATACAATAAAAAATATAGAAACTTTAACTATGAAGGAGGAGATTGTGCAAATTTTGCATCTCAAATACTTCATGAAGGAGGAAAGTTTAAGAAGAATTATACATGGAATTATGATAAAGGAAGTGCTACAGGACCTTGGGTAAACGCAGATAAATTTACTCACTATATGTTAAATAGTGGTAGAGCATCAGTTATAGCAAAAGGTTCTTATGAAAATGTATATAAAGCATCATATAAATTGTTGCCTGGAGATTTCATAGCATATGAGAAAAAAGGCGATATTACTCATATCTCCGTAGTAACAGGAGCAGACTCCAAAGGCTATTCATTAGTAAGCTGCCATAATGTAGATAGAAATGATGTACCATGGGATTTAGGTTGGAGTGATAAAAAAATAAGGTTTTGGTTAGTTAGAGTACATTATTAAGAAAAATTATGATGATTATAAATAAAATCTTCTTTAAAACACCACAGTAAAGAGTATTTTAACTGTGGTGTTTTAATTTTCAACTAATATAAATTTTAATTTTTTATTTTGTCTTAATGTAATAGCAAATATTTAATTATCCTATTAGTATACCAACACAAAATTTTTCCAACCTCCCTAAAAATAAAACTCCTCACAACCTATTGAAAACTCAAACGTCATGAGGAGTTTTTATCAATTCTTTAAAAATATAAAACGGTTGATAAAATTTTAAGAAAACTATTCAATTTCAATGGTTTTAATGATATGATAAAAATAAAGAATGGCTTAAACACAATAGTTGAACCTTAACATAAGATGTATTTAAATTTAATGGCTTTCTTGATTGTATCACTAACATCTTTAGTTGAACCTTAACATAAGATGTATTTAAATTCTTTCAGCCCTGAGTTTATATCTATAAATACAAAGTTGAACCTTAACATGAGATGTTAAATACAGTTCTTCTCTTACGTTTAGCTTGTTATAGTTTTCCACCTCTGGGGGACAGTAGTGAAGCCCTTTAGGGTTACCCTGAGGTGCAGTATAGTTTGGAACAATACCAATAAGTTTAACTAATACTATGGAAACATTAGCAATAATACTCTTTTTGCTAAGAAGTTACTGTATAACTTCAAGAAGAAGTGAATTCAAAATTTCTCTTATAAGAGAGAAATATCAATAATTGTCCATTGTCAATAGTCAATTCTCAATTGATGAAGTTGAACCTTAACATGAGATGCATTATTACATATGGTAGTTATAGCCTATACTATAGATATCATATTTTTTTATTTTTTAAAGAAATTTTTTAATATATGTAGAATTATAAATGTAAGATTTTCTAGTACAATAACTATATTCATTATTAAATATATATAATTCATAATGAATAATAAGTATAACAGTAATATAATCTTATTTATTGACATATTATATTTAAGTAATTTAAATTAGCAATGTTTTGGAGGATATTTTTGAAGATTAGTGATATTAAAGAAATGATCTTATTTGAGCATCATTTTTGGTTGCAGATTTTAGGAGATCATTCCAGATTTATTTTAAACTCACTTTCAACAAAAGAGGTACCTTTTATTGAACAAGCAAATAGATTTAAAGATTTATTTGATAACTTATTAAAGAGATCGAGGCAACCACTTTCAGAAGAAGAAATTTTTGCTTTAAATAATCATGCTTATGATGCAGCTATGAAAATTAGAGAGTTTAAGCTAGATATACTTGATAGACAGATTATTGATAAAATCACCATTTCATTACCACCTACATTTATTAATCATATGGTTAATGAAGTTGAAGAATATATATGTATATTAACTAAATTGATAGAAGGAAGTATACCTAATATAGGTTCTATTGACCTCCATCTTTTATGGCTTCCAGATGGAGCAGGTCATGCATCTAGTATAGCTAGTGGTCTTGATATGACAGAAAAAGAATTGATTAAAAAGAGTAATCAATACTCTAAGGAATTTAGTAACTTATACTTAAGAACTATAGAGTACAATGGTTATACAAGAACTGGTATTTGTGATTTCCCTGCACTTAATAGTCTTAATAATACCGCTGATAGAGTAATGAGTTGTTTTAAAGAATTCTTAAATGAATTAAAAAGAGGTATTATAGAGAAGAAGATACTTGGAACTATTGTACCATTAGTACCTGATCATATGTTTAGAGAAGAATGCTACTATTTAACGAAGCTTTCAATGGTTTCAAACATAAAAAGGCCTGAATGTGATCCTACAAAACCAAGAGTAGAGAATTAAGCTTAGCAAAGAAAAAGAGCCCTATTTTATTATCTGGGGCTCTTTTTTATATGAAATTTTGTATATATAGATTGGTATAGTTTTGGACATTTTTATCATATACATACATAGGGAATTTAACCATATAAAAGGAATTCAGTTTTTTAAAAACAAATGAATTTTAAATTTCTCTTATAAGAGAGAAATATCAATAATTATCCATTGTCAATAGTCAATTCTCAATTGATGAAGTTGAACTATAACATAGGATGTATTTAATACTCTTGCTGGAAGTATTTCTTTTAGCAGCAGTAATTTGGTTAACGTAATTTTAAATTTTCAGTTTTTGTTTATGGTATAGTTTTAAGAAAATTAAAATTTGCATATAATATTAAAGAAAATAAAGGGATTTTTCATACATTTGTAGAATATATTTAAAAAAATTATAGAAATTATTTTATTTAAGTATAAAATATAATAGAAAAAGCCTATATTAATATTAAAAAACTTTGGAGGATAATTTATGATAGTTACGACAACAAATGCAATTGAAGGAAAAAGAATATTAGAGTACAAAGGAATAGTTTTTGGTGAGGTAATCTCAGGAGTTAACTTTATTAAAGATTTCAAAGCAGGATTAACTAACTTCTTTGGAGGACGTTCAGGATCTTATGAAAATGAATTAATTGAAGCAAGAGAGGCTGCATTAAGAGAATTAGAAGAAAGAGCTATGGCAATAGGTGGTAATGCAGTTGTTGGAGTAGATGTGGATTATGAAGTGCTAGGCCAAGGTGGCAGCATGCTTATGGTAACAGTTTCAGGCACTGCAGTTTTAGTTGATTAAAAATAATTTTTATATAACAAATAACATTAGGATTTTGCATTGAAAAGTCCTTTTATATTAGGGGGTTATATTATGACATGGCCAACACATATAGTATCTGTTGGAGCTATGGTGCAAGATGGAAAGGAAAATGTTTTACTGGTTAAATCAAACCACAGAAAATCATGGGAGTTTCCAGGTGGCAAGTGGAATTAGGGGAAAATCTTGAAGAAGCACTAATAAGAGAAATTAAAGAAGAAAGTGGAGTAGATGTTACAGTGAGATCTTTAGCAGCATTATATTCAAGCCTTCAGCAAACCATTTGGTATGATGGCGTTACCAAAGTACCTCCTAAATTAAATCTTGATTTTATTTGTGACTATATAGGTGGTGAATTAACAACATTAGATGAGACAAGTGAAGTAATTTGGTGCCCTCGTGAAAAGGCTTTAGATATGATATCTCATCCTATATTTAAAATGAGGCTGGAAAATTTACTTAACTTTTCAGGTGAAATATGCTATAGTGCATATTCATCAAAACCATATCAACAGCACTATAATAGATACTTATAAAATATGAATATATCCATTTATAAACGGAAATTCTCAATTGATGAAGTTGAACCTTAACATGAGATGTATTTAAATATTTTGGAAAAGAATTACAATTACCTATATCACAAGAGTCAGCAGAATCAATAGAAGAATTATCAGCATCTATGGAGATAATTTTTAATAATACAGATAAACCGGCGGAAGTAATAGAAGTTTTAAACAAACTAGCTAATAAATTTAATGTATAGATGATGTAAGAAATGTCTACAGAATTCACATGTAGACATTTTTTATTCTGTTTTAATATAATTAGTATTGAGTAGATAAGAATAAAGAAGCTTGATATAATATATTTTTTAGAATATTTATGAAGGAGATATTAAATGAAATATTATTTAGCACCGATGGAAGGAATTACAGGGTACATATATAGAAATTCTTATGAGAAGTTTTTTCATAATATTGATAAGTATTTTACACCTTTTATTGTTACAAATAAAAGTACAAATCTTAAAACTAAAGAACTAAGGGATATTTTACCGGAAAATAATAAAGGAATGAACATAGTTCCACAAATACTTACTAACGATTCAGAAGGGTTTATTATCACTGCTAGAAAGTTACAACAATTAGGTTATAATGAGATTAATCTGAATTTAGGATGCCCTTCTGGAACTGTTGTTTCAAAAAATAGGGGGTCAGGGTTCTTAGCTAAAAGAGAAGAACTTGATATATTTTTAGATGAAATATTTAAAATAAATGATATGAAAATTTCCATAAAAACTAGAATAGGAAAGGACAGCCCGGAAGAATTTTATGAGTTAATAAAAATTTATAATAAATATCCTATAGAAGAATTGATTATACATCCTAGAACACAAAAAGATTTTTATGGAAATAAACCTAATTTAGATGTATTTAAGGATGCTCTATCCTTAAGTGTTAATCCTATATGTTATAATGGTGATATTTTTACTAATAGTGATTATAATAGATTAATAAAAGCTTTTCCAGAAATAAAAACTGTGATGATAGGAAGGGGAATACTAGCTAATCCAGGATTAATTGATGAGATAAAAAATAATACTAACATAGATAAAGAAGTATTAAAAGAATTTCATGATGAAATTTTAAATAAATATATAGAATTATATAATGAAGAGAGAAACACACTATTTAGAATGAAAGAACTCTGGGGATATATGATTTACATATTTTCAGATAATAAAAAATATGCTAAGAAAATAAAGAAAGCACAAAGGGGAGACCATTATAATGAAGCTGTTTTAAGTTTATTTAGAGAGCAGGAAATTATAAAAGGGACTGGACTATTTAGTAACTAATATTAAAATTTAAGAGGGCACAACTTAAGGTTTTGCTATTAGAGTTATGCCCTAGTATAGCATAATATCTCATTGGCATTTTGCTATATATTATGCAATATTAGCACAATATATCTTAGGAGGTTTATATGTAAATGAAAAATATATTAACACAAGAAAATATGGATAAATTAAAAGAAGAATTAGAATATAGAATGACTAAAAAAAGAGCTGAAATAGCAAAAGAAAAATTAGAAGCAGCTGCTCATGGTGATAGATCGGAAAATGCAGAATACAAAGAAGCCTGCGCAAACTATAGAGAAAATGATAATAGAATTCAATATTTGTTAACTATGATTTCAACTGCAAGTGTAATAGATGACCAAAATCAAGATAAGTCAGCATTAGGGATCAATAGTAAAGCTAAAATTAAATTTATAGAAGATGAATTTGAAACAGATATATCACTAGTAACCACTATGGATGCAGACCCAGAAAAGATGCTTATAAGCGTAGAATCAGATTTAGGAAAAGCATTAATGGGCAAAAAAGTTGGAGATGTAGCTGAAATTGATGCTCCAGGTGAAAAATATACAGTAGAAGTATTAGAAATTATATAATTATTTTTTAACTTATCAGTTTTATATTCTTTCTGATTTAGATAATAGATAATAATAACCAATAATGTAAAACAGAGAGACTGTTCTTAGATTTAAATAAAATTAAGAACAGTCCCTCTATTTTACAATAATATATAAAGTAGAAGTATTTTTTAGAGGAGACAGTTATGTTTTATTGTCCTTATTATTTTTTTAGAAAAAATGTGGATAACAATAAAGTGTATATAATAGATAGAAAAAAAGGTGATGTAAATGGAGATAAAGTAGAAGACACTATACTTTTGATAGGAAATAAACCTTCAGGTACAGACAGTCCTTTTGTAAGTAACATAAGGCTTGTAATAAAGGATGGAAAAACAGGTAAAGAAATTACGGTACCTATTAAAGAAAATTCAGGTTATAATCCAACTATATTTTTGGGAGACTTTACAGGAGATAAAATTAAGGATATATTAGTAAGCATAGACTCTGGAGGAAGTGGGGGATTTGCATTCTACTATATTTACTCTTTTGCAAATAATCAATTAAAACTAATTTTTGATTTTGAGAAATTTGGAGAGCAGTATACTTATGAGGTTAATTACAAAGATAATTATAGGGTTGAAGTTATAAGTAAAAATTTGAAAATAAAATATATAATTGATATTACTTATAAAGGTGAGGAATACTTAAATGAAATATATGATTTAAATGGAAAACTTAAAGAACCTATTTCAGGATTTGTTATTCCCTTGAGTAATTTGTATCCTATTGATTTTGAAAGAGATGGAACTTATGAACTATATGTATTTCAGAGAATAGCAGGCAGGTATAATGCAGATGGGTTAGGATATGTTCAAACTGCCCTTAACTGGGAAAAAGATAAATTCACTACATTATTCCAGAATGTTGGCATTCAAGGAAAATATATAGGAGGATAAGCCAGTGACGTAAACAAATTGCAATTTTAATTTGTTTTTTATTTATGGTAGTAAGAAAAATTTAGTAATATAAAAAAAGAACCTATATAAATTGATGATAATTAGGGAATTCAAGCTTTGTGAAAAATTGTAGAAAACATAAAAAAATAAAGTTATAATATAATTGCATTGGGATGAACTAATGCAATTATTTTTTAAATATAAATAAGAAAAAATTATTAAAATAAGAAACGAGATTATATTATAACAATGTAACTAATATTGGAGGCAACATAATGATTACAGGTGAGTTAAAAAGCAAAATAGATAGAATTTGGGAAACCTTTTGGACTGGTGGTATTACCAATCCATTAGAGGTTATAGAACAATTTACATATTTTCTATTTATAAAAGATTTAGATGATAACGAAATATTAGCTGAAAGTGATGCGGGTTTACTTGGCATACCCTTTGAAGGAATGTTTCCAAGTGGTAAGCAGTATTTAAGATGGAGTAAATTTAAAAATGAAGAAGCAGGGGAAATGTATAGGATAGTATCGGAAGAAGTTTTTCCTTTCATAAAAAATATTCATGGAGATAATCAATCAGCGTACTCAAAATATATGTCAGATGCTATGTTTAAAATACCAACTCCACTTATGTTATCTAAAATAGTTGATGCAATAGATAGCCTTGAAATGGATGATAAAGATACTAAGGGAGATTTATATGAATATCTTTTATCTAAGGTAGCCACAGCAGGTACTAATGGTCAATTTAGAACTCCAAGACACATAATAAAAATGATGGCAGAGTTAATGAAACCAACACCAGAGGATATTATAGTAGACCCAGCCATGGGGTCAGCAGGTTTCTTAGTTGGAGCAGAAGAATATTTAAGAACAAATCATAATGATCTATTTTTTGTTCAAGGATTAAAAGAGCATTTTAATAATAAGATGTTTAATGGATTTGATATGGACAGAACTATGCTTAGAATTGGTGCTATGAACATGATGCTTCATGGAGTGGATAATCCTAATATTGAGTACAAGGATTCACTTTCAGAAACTAATAAGGATAGCGAAAAGTATACTTTAGTACTTGCAAACCCTCCATTTAAAGGCAGTTTAGACTACGAAGCTGTTTCAGCAGATCTTTTAAAAGCTAGCAAGACAAAGAAAACAGAATTATTATTTTTAGCATTATTTTTAAGAATATTAAAAACTGGTGGAAGATGTGCTTCAATTGTTCCAGATGGCGTTTTATTTGGTTCTACTAAAGGACATAGAGATATAAGAAAAGAAATAATTGATAACAACAAGCTTGAAGCTATAATAAATATGCCAAGTGGAGTGTTTAAACCATACGCAGGAGTATCTACAGCAATTATGATATTCACTAAAACTGGCACTGGTGGAACAGATAAAGTTTGGTTCTATGATATGAAAGCAGATGGGTATAGCTTAGACGATAAAAGAAATCCTATAGAAGATAATGATATATCAGATATAATAGAAAGATTCAGTAATTTAGACAAAGAAGAAGATAGAAAAAGAACAGAACAGTCCTTCTTTGTACCAGTAGATGAAATAAGAGAAAATGACTATGACTTATCCATTAATAAATACAAAGAGATAGAATATGACGAAGTAGTTTATGATGAGCCTAAGGTTATATTAGAGAGAGTTAAGAAACTAGAAGAAGAGATAGCTGAAGGAATAGATGAGTTAGAGAAAATGATAGAAATGGGTGAAGAAAATGGATATAAAAAAGATTAAATGTTCAGAAATAATTGATGTTAGAGATGGAACGCATGATTCACCTAAATATCAATTGAAAGGATATCCATTAGTAACCTCAAAAAATATTAAGGGGAATAAAATTGATTTTAATAATGTTAATTTTATTAGTGAGGAAGATTATAATAAAATTAATATGAGATCATCAGTACATAATGGTGATATATTAATGCCTATGATTGGAACAATAGGTAATCCAGTATTAGTAGATACGAATGAAAAATTTGCTATAAAAAACGTAGCTTTATTTAAACTATCTAATAACAATAAAGTTGATAGTAAATATTTCTATTATTTATTAACTTCAGATATAGTTAAAAATCAGTTAGAAAATAGAAAAAGAGGAGGAACACAGAATTTTGTATCATTAAGTAATATTAGAAGCTTAGAGATACCATTAGTGGCAATTGAAAAGCAAATATTTATTTCAAATATATTAGACAAAGCCCAATCTTTAATAGATAAAAGAAAAGCTCAAATAGAAGCTTTGGATGAATTAGTTAAATCACAATTTATTGAGATGTTTGGTGATAATTGGAAAGAAGTAAATTTAATTGATTATGTGTGGCTTCAGGAAGGTCCAGGTGTAAGATCCATTGATTTTACAGAGGAAGGAACAGTTTTGTTGACTGGGTCAAATATAAATGATAATGAAATTTCATTTGGTTATAAGAGTGATCGATATATTTCGAATGAATTAGCAAATGGAAAATATAATCATTTTATATGTGATAAAGATGATGTATTAGTAGTCTCATCTGCAATCGCTCCTGACAAGTTTGATAAAAAGGTTGTAGTTGTGAAAGAAGATAAGAAATATTGTTTAAATACAGGTATTATTAGATTTAAGCCTAATTCGAAGTATTTAATAATAAATTATTTTAGAGAGTTTTTAAAAACTGACTTTTTTAAATATCAGGTTATGAAAGAAATGCGTGGAATTGCGCAGATGCATTTTGGTCCGTCACATTTAAAAAACATGAAAATATTATTACCACCAATAGAACTCCAAAACCAATTTTCAGACTTCGTTAAACAAGTAGACAAATTAAAATTTGAAATGGAAAAGAGTTTAAAAGAATTGGAGGATAACTTTAATTCATTAATGCAAAGAGCTTTTAAAGGAGAATTATTTAATTAAAGTTGTGTATAATATAATTGAGGAACAAAAACTTTAAGTTTTTATCAAAAAATTTATTTAATTATGAGATTAGAGTCTTGGACAAAATCCAGGACTTTTTGTATTATAGATTATTCCAATGTAATCAAAAATCATAGTATGTATTAAATTGTTTGAATTAACCTTATTAATGAATTAAAATAAAGGTATAATAGAATATAGGAAGGTGAACTAATGAAGTCTACAAACTATGAAGATTTAATAATAAAAAGAGCAATGGATCTTTTTGCAGAGGAAGGACTAAAATTTTTTGGAATAAATAAAAAAGTTAAGGAACTTGGGCCAACAGAGTTAGTAGTTTTAGAAACTAAAAATATGTTTATGGACTACACTTTTCTAATGGAAGATGATACTTTTATACATTTTGAGTTTCAAACAACTAATAAAGGAAAAGTAGATTTAAGAAGATTTAGAGCTTATGAGGCATTATTAAGTCATCAAACTGGAAAAGATGCAGTTACATATGTTGTTTATTCTGGTAACATAAAAAATCCAGTAAACACTTTAGAAACAGGAATAAGTGAATTTAGAGTAAACTCAATATCCATGGCAAGTAAAGATGGAGATAAGATATATAATGATATTGTAGAAAAAATAAAATCTGGAATAGACATTACAAAACAAGACATAATCTCTTTAACATTCACTCCTATTATGGGTGGAAATATAAGTACAGTAGATAAAATACTCAATGCTATAGGAATAATAAAAGATATAAATAAAGATTATAAACATGACGTAGAATCAATATTATATGCCTTTGCAAATAAATTTTTAAGTGGAAAAGATTTGGAAAAAGTAAAGGAGGAATTAAAAATGACTGAACTAGGTAAGAGTTTAATACAAGAGGGAATTGAAAAAGGCAAAGAAAAAGGGAAAGCTGAACTTTTAATCAAAATGTTGATGCACAAATTTAAAAAAGTACCTGATGAGTATAAAGAAAAAATAAAAACACTTTCAGAGGAAACAATAGAGCTAATTGCAACTGATATATTTGAACTAAATTCTATAGAGGAATTAGAAAGATATTTTTAATTGTAAAAAAAGTCTTGGAGAAAATCCAAGGCTTTTTTGTGTCAAATATTGTTTGAATATGGTAATATATTCATAGAGCATAATTTATGGCATTAAAGGGGGATAAGCTTTTGTGTACTAACTTTGAATTTTTAAAGGTTAAGAAAGAATTTACTTCTTTTTCAGATGCTTGTATTGAAGCAGAGAAGAGTATATTAGTGAGTCCAGCAACCACAGCTATTTTAAGCAGAAGAGCTTTGGAGCTTGCGGTTAAATGGGTATATAGTTTTGATGAGGAATTGGGGATTCCTTATAGGGATAATATAAGTAGTTTAATACATAATGGTAGTTTTATAGAGCTTATTGATAGTGAAATGTTACCTTTACTTAAGTTTGTAATTAATTTAGGGAATGTAGCAGTACATACTAATAAAACTGTAACAAGAGAAGAAGCTATTTTATCATTACATAATTTATATCAATTTATTAATTGGATTGATTACTGCTATGGAGATGACTATAAAGAAAAGAAATTTAATGAAAATAGTTTACTTCAGGGTGAGGAAAAGAGAGTAAGACCTGAAGAGCTTAAAGACTTATATGACAAGCTAAGTTCAAAGGATAAAAAACTTGAAGAGATTATAAAAGAAAATGAAGAACTTAGAAAAGTAATAACTCAAAAGAGAAAAGAAAACATAGAAAATTATGATTTTAATATAGAGGAAATAAGTGAGTTTGATACAAGAAAGATTTATATAGATGTTGAGCTTAAACTTGCAGGTTGGGATTTTAATAAAGATATTGGGGAAGAAATAGAGCTATTTGGCATGCCAAACAATGCAGAAAAAGGCTATGCTGATTATGTTTTATATGGTGACAATGGAAAGCCTCTTGCAGTAGTTGAAGCAAAGAGAACAAGTAGGGATGCTAAGGCTGGACAACAGCAAGCTAAATTATATGCTGATTGCTTAGAAAAGCAATATAATGTAAGACCAGTTATTTTTTTTACTAATGGATTGGAAACATATATTTGGGATGATTATAACGGTTATTCTGAAAGAAGGATTTATGGTTTCTTTAAAAAAGATGAGCTTCAGCTTATGATTGATAGAAGAACTCAAAAGAAGACTTTAAGAAATATTGATATAAAAGATGAAATAAGTAATAGATATTATCAAAAGGAAGCCATAACTGCATGTTGTGAGGAATTAGAGAGAAGAAAGAGAAAACTTTTATTAGTTATGGCCACAGGAACAGGGAAAACAAGGACAGCAATTTCTTTAGTGGATGTATTAACAAGACATACCTGGGTAAAAAATATATTATTTTTAGCAGATAGGACAGCTCTTGTTAAACAGGCTAAAAAGAATTTTTCAAATTTACTTCCAGATTTATCTCTTTGCAATTTACTAGATAGTAAGGATAATCCAGAGGAATCAAGGATGATTTTTTCAACCTATCCAACTATGATGAATGCTATTGATGATACTAAAGCTAAGGATGGTAAAAAGCTATTCACCTGTGGACATTTTGATTTAATTATTGTTGATGAATCTCATAGAAGTATTTATAAAAAATATAAAGCTGTTTTTGATTACTTCGATGCATATCTAATAGGTCTTACAGCTACCCCTAAAGATGAAGTAGACAAGAATACCTATGGAATTTTTGATATGGAAAATGGAGTTCCAACTTATGCTTATGAATTTGATAAGGCAGTTGAAGATGAATTCCTTGTAGAATATGAAACCATAGAAGTTAAGTCTAAAATAATGGAAGATGGAATCAAATATGATGAATTATCTGATGAGGATAAGGAAGAATATGAAGAAAAATTTGATAAGGATGAAAATATTGGAGAAGAAATACAAAGTTCTGCTATTAATCAGTGGCTATTTAATGCTAATACAATAGACTTAGTTTTAAATAAGCTTATGGAAAAGGGACTAAGAATTGAAGGAAATGAAAAGCTAGGAAAAACTATAATTTTTGCTAAAAACCATAAACATGCAGAAGCTATTAAAGAAAGATTTGATATATTATATCCAGAGCTTGGTTCAAACTATGCAAAAGTTATAGATAATCAAATCAATTATGTAGACAGCTTAATCGATGATTTTTCTGGTAAAGATAAATTACCACAAATAGCTATAAGTGTTGATATGCTTGATACAGGCATTGATATTCCAGAAATTTTAAATCTTGTTTTCTTTAAAAAGATACGATCTAAAACTAAATTTTGGCAAATGATAGGAAGAGGTACAAGACTTTGCGAAGATTTATTAGGTATTGGACAACATAAGGATAAATTTTTAATTTTTGATTTCTGCAATAATTTTGAATTCTTTAGAATGAATCCAAAAGGGTTTAAAGGTAATCTAGGACAGACTTTAAGTGAAAGAATATTTAATCTTAAACTCGATTTAGTAAAAGAACTGCAAGATTTAAGATATTCAGATGAAGAATATGTTAGTCATAGAAATGAATTATTAAAATATTTAATTGAAGATGTAAATAATTTAAATGAAGATAGCTTTATGGTAAAAATGAATTTAAAATATGTTCAAAAATATAAAAATAAGAATGAATGGCAGAGTCTTGGAGCTGTTAATGCAAAGGATATTAAAGAACATATAGCACCATTAATAAGCAAATTAAATGATGATGAATTTGCAAAAAGATTTGATATATTAATGTACACAATAGAGCTTGCTAATCTCCAAGGAAATAATGCAACAAGGCCAATAAAAAGTGTTATAGAAACAGCGGAAAGTCTATCAAAGCTTGGAACTATACCACAAATTCAACAGCAAAAATACATTATAGATAAGGTTAGAACAACTGAATTTTGGGAAGATGTAGATTTATTTGAATTAGATGAAGTGAGAAGTGCTTTAAGAGAACTTTTAAAATACCTAGGTAAAACTACTCAAAAAACTTACTACACTCATTTTGAAGATATGATAATAAATGAGGAATCTCACGGAGCTATGTATAATGTAAATGATCTTAAAAATTATAGAAAGAAAGTAGAATATTATCTTAAAGAACACGAAAATGAGCTTGCTATATATAAGCTTAAAAATAATAAACAGCTTACAAAACAAGATCTAGAAACTTTAGAATCTATTATGTGGCAAGAACTTGGAACAAAAGCAGACTATGAAAAAGAGTTTGGAGACATGCCAGTTAACAAGCTTGTAAGGAAAATGGTAGGTTTAAATAGAAATACTACAAATGAATTATTTTCGGAGTTCTTAAATAATGAAAATTTAAATATTAAGCAGATACATTTTGTAAAACTCATAATTGACTATGTAGTTAAAAATGGATTCATTGATGATAATAGAATTCTCATGGAGGATCCTTTTAGAACTGTTGGAAATCTTTCAGTCCTATTTAAAGATAATATGAAGGAAGCTAAAAGTATAATGGGAAAAATTTCTCAAATTAAAGAAAATGCTGAAAAAATTGTTTAAGTTTTAAAATTTAATAAAAAACTATATAACTATGATTTTAGATTTTTTTATTGTAGGGGCGAACAGTGTTCATCAGTTCTTTTTAATATGCCTTGTAATTTAATATTAATCAACAATATGTGACCAACGCTGTTTGCCACTACAGTTAGTTAATTCTAAATTTCTCAGTGGTTACTGAGGAATATCAACAATTGTGCATTGTGCATCGTGAATTTTCAATTGTATAATGGTTCCCTAAGGTGTAGTATAGTTTGGAGCAATACTAATAATTTTAATAGCAATTTTTATATAAAGTTTTACCAACCTCAAAGGAAATAAAACTCATCATAATCTATTGAAAATTCAAGGCTTATGATGAGTTTTTTATCAATTTCCTTGAAAATGCAAAGCAATTGAGGAAATTTCCAATAAATCCTTTATTTTCAATAGATTAAGGGGTATAATGAAAATAAAGAGTGGCTTAAGTGCAGTGATTGAATCTTAACATGAGATGTATTTAAATATTCTTCTAGTATTGTCTGTAGCTGTTCAATTATCCTAATATTAATTAGTGTATATGTAAAATATTTTTGAGAGGTGAAATAAAATGGATATAGGAAAAATTATAGATAAGAAAAGAGAAGAAAAGGGGTATCTAAAAAAAGATTTGGCAGGAATAGCCGATATTAACTATAAATCTTTCTGTGATAAATTAAACAGAAATAGTATTCAATGGGATGAATTATTTAGGCTAACCTACATATTAAATATCAATCTTGAAGAGCTTAAAGAAAGATATGTAAAAGAACATATGGCAAAAAATACGGAAACTATAAGCTGGGATTTAGAGGATAATAAATATAGAACTATAAAAACAGGACGATTTTAATAGATGTCTGTTCATTATGTCTAGTAACAATATATTTATAAAAGAGGTGAGAAGTATGACTCTATTTGCATTTATTATTTTTATATGCGGTATACTTTTGAAGGGAGGAAAATTTAAAAAATATTAAAACAAGTTATACTACATCATAGACTAGAGAGTGTAGTTATTTAAATGTAGATAATTATATTTTTCAAGTCTTTTTTTATTTTTTGTAAAATCATGTATACTATTAATGAGGTGAAATAAAACATGGAAGAGTTAAATATTATACATTTATTAGCTGAAGCTTTATCCACAAATGAAAAAACATATGGATCTGCAGATAAAATATATAATGAAGGCAAGATAAAATTCATAACTGCTGCTAAAAACAATTAATTTTATAATCATTCCATAGCAAAAGAAGGGAGTATTCAGCAAGAATATTGTTTTAAAAAATCATTAGGTATATTATTAGTTGCGTTGAACCTTAACATAGGATGTATTTAAATTATTCCTCTATAGACAGTCCCTTTTCGTCTATAGAATTGAACCTTAACATGAGATGTATTTAAATAACATTTCAAGTCCTTTGGCTTTTAGCTTGGATGGCATTGAACCATAACATAGGTTGTATTTAAATCTAAAAGAAGATTTGTTAAAATAATATATGTAAGATTTGAAGAAAGTTTGTAAATATGAAAAAACTATGATAGTATATAGGCATATAAGGGATTCCTTATATATTTTTTTGCAATTTTTAAGTTGTATTGCTATTCTTATAAAATTGTAAAAAGGAAACTAAAAATAATTTTTATTTAATGATTAAGCTGTAAAAGGCTAATACATATAACAAATATAAAATTTCTCTTCTATGATTTAAATAAAGGAAGCTTTACATCATATCAATTTGGTTAAGTAAGTGAGCATATCAAATTAGAAAATTGGTATGACTACGTAAATAAATTAGACTTAAAAACTCTAATATTTTTCCAAGTTAAGATTCTCTAAGGCTTAAATTTGATGTTATTATAAGTTTATGAGGGTCCTATCTATCCAAAAGAAAAATTTCTAAAATATTATAGAGAAATTTCGTAATTTTAGTAGATAAGTAGTTTTTATGAGCTAATCATAAAATAGAATTTAAAATAACAAATGGGAGAAATGAAATTATGCTAGATTTACCAAATTGTCCAAAATGTAATTCAGAGTACACTTATGAAGATAGAGGTCTTTTTGTTTGCCCAGAATGTGTACATGAGTGGACTTTAGAGCTAGAAAAGGAAAATACTGAAGATAAAAAAGTTATCAAAGATGCCAATGGAAATGTATTAAATGATGGTGATTCTGTAACAGTAATCAAAGATCTTAAAGTAAAAGGAAGCTCATCAGTTATAAAAATAGGTACAAAGGTAAAAAACATACGTTTAGTTGATGGAGATCACGATATTGACTGTAAAATTGATGGCTTTGGAGCTATGAAATTAAAATCTGAATTTGTTAAAAAGATATAAATTGAATTTTACATAAGTTGTGGTATAGACACTGTAAAAAATGAAAAAAGAGTAGATATATTTATTTTTATATAAATATATCTACTCTTTTTTATTGGGTTTTGTTTTAAGGTTACATTAATAAATTTACATTATGGAGGATATCATGGCATGGTCAACATTAACAACAATTCAGAATATGTCCTAAACTATATAAAATTTTCCCAACTACATTCAAAATAAAACTTCTCCTAATCAATCGAAAAATCAACGTTTAGGAGGAGTTTTTTATTAAATTTATCAAAAATTCAAAACGGTTGGTAAAATTTTTAATAAACCCTTCATTTTCAATGGATTAATGGGTATAATGAAAATAGAGAATGGCTTAATTGCAGTGATTGAACCATAACATAGGATGTATTTAAATTATATTTTATTTAGACCATTTTGCACATCTGTAGGTGATTGAACCATAACATAGGATGTATTTAAATAAGTTTATTTTTCCTAGCTGCCATGCTAGGCCATGATTGAACCATAACATAGGATGTATTTAAATGGTACAGCTTTGTATTGTTCTTTCAATTTGTCTATATTGAACCTTAACATAAGATGTCACTAACATAGCTATAATAAATTTCAATATTGTATATTTAAAAAACTACATAATTATAAAAGGATTTCAACCTATCTAAGTAAAAAATTATTTAGATAGGTTATTTTTTTATTTAAAATATTTTTATGATATTTAATGAACTGTGGAGAAAAATGGAGTAATAGAGGGATAAGGTTAGATAAAGAATGAATTGTTTATTCATTCTTAGTGGAAGACACTTTATCATAGGAAAACCTATGTAGAAGTGGCTGTAAGGATTTGTAAAGAATATATAGGTGGGCTAGAATTAAAGTATGTATATACATTATTTTAATAACTAGTATAGAAAAAGGAGTTGATTTTATGAATAGGGCTATTTTAAGTGTTGATTGGGACTATTTTGTAAAAATTATACCTCAGTGGTGTGGCTCCTATATTGAAAACCAAAGAGGACTTCTTTCCGCTTGGTATAGAAGATATATAGAAGAAGGTATAAAAGGAGTTAATTTAGAGGAAGAAATAAAAGTAAGTAAAGATGCTTTGAATTTTTGGGATGAGATAAGAAATAAGTTTAATTTTTCAGAGGATATAAAGGTTTATGTTTCTGACTCTCATAAATATTCTTATGATATATCAAAATATTATAATTGTGATGAAGTTTTTTTATTTGATGCTCATAGTGATTTAGGGTATGGCGGTTTAGCTTCTTTACGTTTTGAACTTAACTGTGCTAATTGGTTAGGAAAATTATTTAAAAATAATATTATTAAAAAAGCTAATATATTTTATAGTCCCTACACTTTAGAAAAACCAGAAGATTTTGAGGAATTAAATAATAATTATGAGATAGATTACTTAGATTTTTCTAAATTTAATGAAAAAAATAATATCGATGTAATTCATATATGCCGTTCAGGGGGATGGACACCACCATGGCTAGATAATGACTTTTATAAATTTATTAAAGCATTAAATTTACCCTATAAAGAACTAGAAAGTTTAAAGAGAATTTGGAGACCTAAAGAATTAACATTTTCAGAAGAAATTAATTATTTAATAAGTTAACATAAGAATCCACCGTTAAAAATGGTGGATTTTTTTATAAAATAAAGTGATCTCATGAAGAGGATGAATATTGTAATTTTTAACTATTCATTATATAAGTATATAGATTAAGATATTCAATAAGAGATACGCACTTTATATAAAAATTAATATAGATTGCTTGTTGACTAAAATTTTTATAAGATGTTAAAATTAGTCCATAGATTATGATGGAATATAAAATATTGTATTAATACAAAAGATTAAGCGTATAAGTAGTTACATTTTTACGTAAGTTAAATTTATAGATTTTGTGAAGCATAAACTAATTTTAGAAGGGATGCTTAGTTTTAATGAAAGAACCTATAACAATTGAAGTATTAAAGGAAAAGTTAGATTTTTTTAGAACTATATATGATAGTATAAGAATTATTGATCCTGTAAAGAAAAGCGTAATGGACTATAAGGAAAGCAATATTAAAGAAACTAACCAAATTTGCTATAAATATTGGAGTAGTCAGAAGATTTGTGATAATTGTATTGCAATGAGAGCTTATATAGAAAATGATACCTTTATGAAACTAGAAAATACAGCTGAAAAGCTTTTTATGGTTACAGCTATACCCACAGAAATTCAGCAGCATAAAATTGTTTTAGAGTTATTTAAAGATGTTACAAACACTATGATGGTAGGTAGTGGAGAATATGAAAGTGGACGTAGCTTAAAAAACTCTTTAGTTGATATGAATAATATGGTTGTTAAAGATGACTTAACTAATATCTTTAACAGAAGATATATCAGTGAAAGATTACCAGCAGATATTATAAAAAGTGTTATTGATAGAAAACCTTTGTCAGTATTGATAGCCGATATTGATAAGTTTAAAGAAATTAACGATACTTTTGGACATATTGTTGGTGATTTTGTAATAAAAGAAATTGCTAATATTTTATTAGGTTGTATTAGAGGCGATATAGACTGGATTGCAAGATACGGTGGAGATGAATTTTTAATATGCCTTAATAATACAAGTAATAATTCTGCCTATAGTATTGCAGAAAGAATGAGAGTGAAAATTGAGGAAAAGATAATTCAAATTGAAGATAAGAAAATAGAAATCTTTGCATCCTTTGGTATATTCACTATGTTTAAAGAGCAATTGACTAGTGAAGAAATAATTGCTTTAGCAGACCGTAATTTATATGAAGCTAAAAAAAGAGGTAGAAATAATGTGGTTAAATAAAATTTAATCATATGTTAGAGTACATATTTAAAGTATAGATATCCTAGGTGAGAGGTTAAAATATATTTTAAAAAAATAAACTTTTTATAAAAATAGTATAAATCCTTAAAGTTAAGAATAGTGGATTTTTATTATGTAAATTAAAGATATTTCTTAGACAGATAAGGAATATCTTTAATTTTATATATAAGATAATATACCATGTTTACAATTAAAAATGATAAAATAAGTATATGATTGGAAAAGGTAATTAAAGTTATTAGGATTTTAATTTAATGTGGAGGAAATATGAATTTATTTGTTATAGGCGATGTTCATGGATGTTATTTAGAGCTTAAAAACTTATTGAAGAACATTGGAATAATAAGGATGAGTTACTTATTCAAGTTGGAGATTTAATTGATAGGGGAAGTTTTTCACCTAGAACTGTGGAATATTGTAGAGGATTAAAAAAACAGTTTCCTAGTAATGTGGTATTTTTAAAAGGAAATCATGAATTTGAAATTATATATCATTTCTTAAATGAACCTAATGAAAATTGGTTAAGACAGTGTGGATATGAAACTTTAGAGCAATATAAAAGTGAGAATAAAAATCCAATTGAAGATGTAAATTGGTTTTTAACTTTACCTTTATATTGGGAAAATGAGAATATATTTATAAGTCATGCAGGGTTATCTGAAATTGCTTTAAATTGTTTTGAGGAAACAGATTCAAATGGAGTTTTATTGAACAGAGGGAAAGTAAAAAATATAAACAAGCTACAAATAATTGGACATACTCCCTGTGAAAATAGTGAACCTATTTATAATGAGGAAGAGAATTCTTTGAATATTGATACAGGAGCGGGGTATAAAGATGGAGTTTTAACCGGCGTTAAATTAAACGAAAAGGGAGAAATATTAAAAATTATAAAGATTAATACTTGATATTATTTAAAGAATTTTATTTTTTATTTTAGTATATTCAAATAGCTTTAGTGAATGAATAAAAGGATTTTAGAAGAAACTATGGAACTTATTTATAACAGGAATTTAAAATATTTAATGATAGAAGGAGAATGATTATGTATTTTGAAAAAGCAGGAAGAGAGAATACTATAAAAACAATTGAACTTGCAGTTAAAACTGCAAAGGAAAGAGGAATTAAAAATATAGTTGTAGCTTCCAATGCAGGAGACACTGCTTTACTATTAAAAGATAGTGGATTAAATGCAGTAGTTGTTACTCATGTTAACGGTTTTAGAGAAGCTGGTATTCAAGAAATAAGTGAGGCAAGAATGGAAGAATTAAAGAGCTGTGGATTTAAGGTATATACAAGTACTCACGTATTGTCTGGTGCTGAAAGAGCTCTTTCAACAAAATTTGGAGGAATTTCTCCTGTAGAGGTTATGGCTTATAGTTTACGTATGTTTGGACAAGGTGTTAAAGTGGCAGTAGAAGTAGCTACAATGGCGCTAGATGGAGGCACTATACCATATGGAGAGGATATAATTTCTATAGGTGGCTCAGGGAAAGGTGCAGATACGGCGATAATATTAACTCCAGCACATGGTTCAGCTATACTAGATACAAAAATCAAAGAAATAATTTGTAAGCATATAATTTTTAATAAATTTCTTTATTTAATAAAATTTACAAAGTGTAATAAATGTTACAGAAATATTTGCCTAAAAGTAATAGAATTATGTTAAAATAAGAATTTTACTTTGGGGGTATTTTTATGGCTAATATTAATAATTTAACTAGACAACATATTGAAATCTTAGAGATGATTTATGATATAAAGGAGCTTATAAATAAAGATTTAGAAGTGGAATGCAGTGAAATTGCAAAAAATATAAATTTACTATCAGGAAAGCTAAGAATTCACTTAGAGAGTGAAGATAAATTCCTATATCCAAACTTATTAAAAAATGAAAATGAAAAAATTAAAAATATAGCTAAGTGTTATATTGATGAGATGGGAGATATACTTAGCATATTTAATAATTATAAAAATCAATTTAATACTAGGAGTAAGATAATTAATAATAAAGATAAATTTATTATTAATACAAAAGAGGTTTTTGATAAAATAGAAAAAAGAATGGAAAGTGAAGATAGAGAGCTATATAAATTACTCTAAGATGTATGATACAGATTGAATTTATAAAAGCTAGATTTTATAAACTAAATAAATAAGTTGAATATACAGAAACAAGATGTTAATATTAAACTATAAAGAAAATATTTGCACAGGGGAGCTAGTAAAACTGGCTGAGAGTAAAAGTGTGTACTTTTAGACCCTTAACCTGAACTGGATAATACCAGCGTAGGAAGTGTGTTTGGGATACTTAAATTTATCCTATATTTATGCTGTAAACATAAGCACAAATCCAAAACTGGATTTGTGCTTTTTTATTTTAAAATATTCAGTAAACTTGAGAATTATCTTAAATTACATCATTAGCTATGCACAATAAATTTAAAAGGGGGAATATTTATGAAAACTAAAAAAATAGTATTATCTGCTATGTTTATTGCTATAGGCGTATTAGGGTCATCTATTTATATTCCTATGGGCGTTGCAAAGTGTTTTCCAGTACAACATGCTATAAATGTTGTATCTGCAATAGCGTTAGGACCTGTAAATGGAGTAGCTATAGCCTTTTGTATATCACTACTTAGAAATATTTTGGGCACAGGGACCTTACTTGCTTTTTCAGGCAGTATGGTAGGGGCAGCTTTAGCAGGTTCTTTTTATAAGAAAACAAAGAAAAATTTCATGGCAGTAATGGGAGAAATAATAGGAACAGGGATACTAGGATCATTGATGTCCTTTCCTATAGCTAAATTAATTATGGGAAAATCAGTAGGTGCCTTTGTCTTTATAATACCTTTTGGTGTAAGTACAGTGGTAGGAAGTGTAATTGCCTATCTTTTAGTTATGGTATTTGAAAAAACTAAAGTTATGAAAACTATTTAATTTTATATAAGGTTAAATATCTATAATTATAGGGTAAGTTTAGAGTTTAAGGATATCAATTAATAATTAAAGATTTATAATTGTTAATTTTTAATAATTGTTTAGAATAAGGGGGAACAAAGTTTGAGCGAGTATAAACATATGGAAGATGCACTTGAAAAGGGAGGTACTATTTTGGGGCTTATAAAAGATAAAAAGCCATTAATACACCAAATAACTAACTATGTAAGTTGCAATGATTGCGCAAATATAACTTTAGCCTTAGGAGCCTCTCCAATAATGAGTGAAGATGCAGAAGAAGTAGAGGAAATAGTATCTAAGTCTTCAGCACTTCTTATAAATATAGGTATGTTAACAAAAGATACACTAGAATCTATGATATTGGCAGGAAAAAAAGCTAATAGTTTAAATATACCTGTAGTATTAGATCCTGTAGGGGTAGCTGCATCCAATTTTAGAAAGAGTTCTATTGAAAAACTATTAAAGGAAATCAACTTTTCTGTAATTAAAGGAAATCTTTCAGAAATCAAAACCTTATGTGGACTTAAAACCAATTCTAAAGGGGTAGATAGTGAGGAAAATGAAGAGGGGATTGATTATATAAAAGAAGGAAAAGCTTTGGCTGAAGCTTTAAGCTATAAATTAAATTCAGTAATATGCATAACTGGAAAGATAGATATTATATGTTATAAAGATATATGTTATGCAGTAGAAAATGGACATAGCATTATGAGTAAAGTTACTGCCATGGGATGTATGATGGGAGCTGTAATTGCAACATTAGCTTCTATAACTAAAGAGCATTTAATATCTACTCTAATAGCAGTAACATTACTAGGAATTTGTGGTGAATTAGCTGAAAGAGAGATAAAAAAAGGAATTGAAGGTAGTGGAACTTTTAAAATAAAATTTTTAGACCAAATATATAATTTTTCAGAGGAGAAATTATATACAAATCAAAGAATTTATAAAGTGTAATTAATATATTTTATTAAAAGAATACTTTAATTTATAGACCTTTTGATTTTGAAGAGCTACTTAATAATAATTAGATAAATATTATAAAAAGGAAATTAGAATTAAATTTAACATATAATTCTGTCTTACAAGTTGTATTTGTATTCAATAATATATATTATAAAGATAGATATTATTTAGTTTATACAGTAGTGTAAACTAGTAAAATTAGAAATTATTTTTATAATGGAGGATTTACTATGAACTTAAAAGAGACAGCATTAAAGTTTCATAAAGATTTTCAAGGCAAAATTGCACTTCACTGTAAGGTACCGGTAAATAATAAAGAAGATATGACACTAGCGTATACACCAGGAGTAGCAGAGCCTTGTATGGAAATAAACAAAGATTATGATAAGGTTTATGATTATACATCAAAAGGAAATTGGGTAGCTGTAGTAACTAACGGTACTGCGGTATTAGGTCTTGGAGATATAGGGGCAGCAGCAGGACTACCAGTTATGGAAGGAAAATCAGTATTATTCAAAGCTTTTGCAGGAGTAGATGCTTTTCCTATATGTCTTGACACAAAGGATAGCAAAAAGATAATAGAAACTGTTAAATTAATGGAAAGTTCATTTGGAGGCGTTAACCTAGAAGACATAAAAGCTCCAGAATGCTTTGAGATAGAAGAAGAGCTTAAAAAAATATGCAACATTCCAATATTCCATGATGATCAACATGGTACAGCAGTAGTTTCATTAGCTTGTTTATTTAATGCAGTAAAATTAGCTAATAAGAAAATGGAAGATATAAAAGTAGTTATTAATGGTGCAGGTGCAGCAGGAATAGCCATAGCAAAATTACTTATAAGATTGAATGTAAAAGATGTAATACTTTGTGATACTCAAGGAGCTATATACGAAGGTCGCACAGTAAAAATGAATAAATATAAAGAAGAGATGGCTAAAATATCTAATAAGGATAAAGAACAAGGAACTTTAGAAGAAGTTTTAAAAGGTAAAGATGTATTCTTAGGAGTATCTGTAGCTAACTGTGTTACTAGTGAAATGGTTAAATCTATGAACAAAGATGCTATAGTTATGGCAATGGCGAATCCTAATCCAGAGATATTACCTAACATTGCAAAAGAAGCAGGAGCTAAGGTTGTTTGTACTGGTAGATCAGACTTTCCAAACCAAGTTAACAATGTACTAGCTTTCCCAGGAATATTTAGAGGAGCTTTAGATGTTAGAGCTTCAGAAATAAATGACGAAATGAAAATAGCTGCAGCTAGAGCTATAGCTGAAATTATTACTGATGAAGAGTTAAATGAAGAATATGTTATTCCAGAACCATTTGATCTAAGAATAGCACCTAAGGTGGCTGAATATGTGGCAAGAGCAGCTATAGAAACTAAAGTAAATAGAATAGATGTAAAACCAGAAGAAATTTATGAAAAAACTAAAAGAATAATAGAAAAATAAGAAAAGGGCTTCTATGAAGCCTTTTTCAAACTATCTAGATATATAGCATATAAGGAATTTAAGTAAAATTATTCCATATTAATATGAAACAAAACAGTAAACTCTAGAACATAAATTTTATAGAATTATGAAGAATTAGTATTCAATCAAAACTTCCTTTAATAAATCTGGACAGTTTGTAATAATTCCATCTACTTTCATATCTATGAGTTTTCTCATATAGTTGACATCATTTACTGTATAAATATTAATTACTAAGTTATTTTTATGAGCTTTTTCAATTAACTCTTTCCTTAAGCCTTTATATGGCAGATGGAGAGCGTTAGGCTTAATTGGATATAAATATTCATCTACATCTTTAATTTTTTTCTCAAATAATAATCCAGTGCGAATATTGCTATTAAGTTTTTTACATTTATTCATTGAAGCATGATTAAAACTAGATAGAATTACCTTATCCTCTATATTTTCTTTCATTATGTGAAATAGAAGCTTTTCTTCTATATTCTTATAGAATATTATAGAGTTTTTAATTTCAAAATTAATTTTAATGTTTTTATTTTTTGTACATTCTATAAGCTCTTCTATAGAAGGAATTTTACATTTAGAAAATGCTCTATCCTTAAAACTTCCAGCATCAAGTTTTCTAAGCTCATTATAGGTATAATTTTTTACAAGACCTATACCATTAGTAGTTCTATCTAAATACTCATCATGTATAAGTACAAGTACACCATCTTTTGTCATCTGAACATCTGTTTCTATTCCAGTACAGCCCATTTCTATAGCTTTTTCAAAGGCAACCATTGTATTTTCAGGATAATACATACTGGCTCCTCTATGAGCAAAATTAATAATCATAATATCGACCTCTTAATAAATTATATTTTTTATAAAAAATATTTGTTTTGGATAATTTAAATATATCTTAAAGTAAAATATATTAACATAATTAGTTATAAAAATACTTATTTTAATATTTCTTTAAAATAGAGACAATATATTAAATATATTATACTTTTATGGGATATAATATAGTATATGGATATTGACATTTTTAGTACAAAGTAATAAAATCAGAATTGTTAAAAGTAAATAAATTTTGCACAATGGCGTGCAAATATAAAAAAGAGTAACGATGCTCCTTAAGATTTTCTTAAGGAGCCTTTTTTGGCTATATGTGTGCTAGGAGTCTTAAGAAATAACTGCTCATGGATGAATTTAGTTATTTTATTTTAAAGTCCTATATCATATATGAATAATTTAGTTAACAACTAATTGATAATTAACAAAAGATAGTTTTATAGATAAGAAAAACTTTAAAATTTCCTTAATGATTCAAATAAATTTTAAAGTTTATTTGAATATATAGAAAACGATATATCTTTAAATAAATGTTCTAGTGTCAATTATCAATTTAAAAATAAAAAGTAGGAAGTGATAAAATGAGCAATTTTAATATGGGTCCTAAGGTTCATTTTGGAGTTGGCGAATTAAAAGAACTAAGGAATATCAATTGTAAGAGAGCTTTTATAGTAACAGATCCTTTTATGGTTACTTCAGGATTTATTAACAGAGTTACTGAACATTTAGAAGCAGCTTCAATTGCATATGAAATTTTTTCTGAAATAGTTCCAGATCCACCGCTTGAGGTAGTATCAAAGGGAATAAAAGCTATGGATAAATTTAATCCAGATGCTTTAATTGCTATGGGGGGAGGTTCTGCTATTGATGCTTCTAAAGCAATAAGCTACTTTAGAGCATTAGTTAAGAAAGGAATAAGCCCTGAAATAGAGGTTAAAAAACCATTATTTATAGCTATACCTACTACAAGTGGAACAGGATCTGAAGTTACTGCATTTTCAGTAATTACAGACAAAAAGTTTAATGTAAAATATCCTTTAGTAGATGAGGATATGGTACCAGATATGGCAATATTAGATGCTGAACTAGTAAAATCTGTTCCGCCAGCAATAACAGCAGATACAGGTATAGATGTTTTAACTCATGCTATTGAAGCTTATGTATCAACAAAAAATTCAGATTTTACCGATGCCTTAGCAGAAAAAGCAATAAAATTAGTATTTAAATACTTACCAAAAGCTTATAAAGATGGATCAGATTTAGAAGCAAGAGAAAAGATGCATAATGCTTCTTGTATAGCAGGAATAGCCTTTACTAACTCTTCATTAGGAGTTAATCATAGTATGGCACATATACTTGGCGGTAGATTCCATATACCACATGGTAAGGCTAATGCATTAGTATTACCTTATGTAATAGAGTATAATGCAGATATTAAATCTATAGGTAGAAATGAATATACAAAAGCAGCAGAAAGATATGCTGAAATAGCAAGATTCTTAGGTCTTACAAGCTCTAATAGTGTACGTGAAGGGGTTAAGGCATTAATCAATGGAGTAAAAAATCTAATTAGATCTTTAGGAATACCTAACAAAATTAAAGATTTAAACATTTCAAGCAGCGAATTTGATAAAAACTTAACTGATATGGCTGAGATAGCTTTAAAAGATGGATGTACCCCTACTAACCCAAGAGAGCCTAAGGTTGAAGAGCTTAAAGAACTATTTAAAAAAGTATATAATGGAATGTAAGATATATCAATATTAATAAGTTTATTATATTTTTTACAAATTAATTGACAATTAAATTTAGAGCATATATAATTAAAACATAAAGATTTTGAGTTAAAGTTGTTCAATGGCGTACAACGAATTAATTAAAGCAATGAAGCTTCTTAAAAGTACTAATGGTGTATTTTTAGGGAGCTTTTTATGCTTTTGAGATTGGAGTGAGATCTTTGGAAGAAAAACAAAGAGTCATACAAGAATATGTACCAGGAAAACAGATTACACTAGCTCACCTAATCGCTCATCCTAATAAAACGGTTTATAAAAAATTAGGACTTAGTGATGAATATAACGAAGCAATTGGAATTTTAACAATAACTCCAAGCGAAGCAGCTATAATTGCAGCAGATGTAGCTACTAAATCCGCAGGAGTTGAAATCGGTTTTGTTGATAGATTCAGTGGCTCATTAGTAATAACAGGAGATGTTTCTAGCGTAGAAGCTTCACTGAATGAAGTTTGTAATATGCTAAGTAGTGTACTTTCATTCTCCATAGCAAAAATCACAAAATCTTAGGAGGTAAGTTTTGTGAAAAAAATAATGTTTATAGGTACAACAGGATCTGGAAAGACTACTTTAACACAAGCGTTAAATAATGAAAAAATAGAATATAAGAAAACTCAGGCTGTAGATTTTAATAATTATATTATTGATACACCAGGAGAATATATAGATAGTAGAGTTTATTATAATGCACTGATTGTAACCTCATCAGATGCAGATGTAATAGCATTGATACAAGATTGTAGCAGAGAACTTAGTATCTTCCCCCCGGCTTTTGGAAATATATTTTCTAAACCTGTCATAGGAATTTGTACGAAAACTGATTTATGCAAAAATAAAGAAGATCTAAACCGTGCAGAAGAGTTCTTAAAACAAGCAGGAGCAGAAGGAATATTCATGGTAAGCTCAATAAATAATGATGGATTAGAAAAATTAAAAAAATATTTGGAATGGAAATAGGATTTTTGTGTTAAAATAAGATTTATACAAAACTTATTAAAAATTCCAAAAGAGGTGTAGAATATGACTAAAAGAATTGTAATAGCCGATGATGAACCTATTACAAGAATGGATATTAGGGAAATGTTAGAAGAGGCAGGTTACAGTGTTGTAGCTGAAGCTTCAGATGGTTTTGATGCCATCGAAATGTGTAGAAAACATTTACCGGATCTAATAATTATGGACATAAAAATGCCTTTATTAGATGGATTAAATGCATCTAAGATAATCAATCAAGAAGGCTTAGCCAGTGGAATAGTGCTTTTGAGTGCTTATAGTGACAAAACATTTATTGAAAAGGCAAAAGAGGTAGGGGTAATAGGTTACTTAGTTAAACCTTTAGATAACAAATCTTTAATTCCTAATATAGAGGTTTGTTTATCAAAATCAAGAGAATTTAAAAAAATTAAAGATGACATAAAAAGCGTTGAGAAAAAACTACAAGCTAGAAAAATTATAGAAAAAGCCAAAGGCATATTAATGAGGCAAAATGGCATAACAGAAGATGAAGCTTATAGTAATATAAGAAATTTAAGTATGAAAAAGAGAGTAACTATGGAAGAGATTTCGCAGATAATTGTAATGAGTGAAGAATAATTAGTAAGTAGGAATGAATATGAGTGAAATAAGAAGATTATGTTTAAAATATACTTGCTTAAGTGAAAGTGACATATTAATTATAGAAAATATAGCTACCACTCTTCAGCTAATTGCTGATTCAGCAAATGCGGATGTCTTTATAGATTGTCCGACAAAACATAGTGGAGAAGCAATAGTTGTAGCGGAGGCAAAACCAAGTACTAAAAGCTCATTATATAAAGAAAAGGTAGTTGGGAAATTTGCAGTAAGAGAAAATGAACCGGCATCACTTAGGACCTTAGAAATAGGAATGCCATCAAGAGATTTAAAGGCAATAACTCAAGAATACATAAAAGTTAAGCAAAGTGTAGAACCTATTAGAAATAAAGAAAATAAAACTATTGGTGTTTTAATTGTAGAAAAGGATGTAACAGAGACTTTAAATAGTAATAGAAGGATAGAAATATTAGCAAGAACTAATGAAGAACTTACATCTCAAATAACTAATAGGGCTTACAAAGAAAGTGATATAACATATCACATAAATGATGCTATACTTATTTTTGATGAAAATGGAGTACTAAGATTTAAGAACCCTGTAGCAGAACAACTTTATAAAAAATTAGGATATAAAGAAGAGTTAATAGGCATGGATTTTTCCAACTTATCTTTGTATAATTGTTCTTTTGAAGAAATTATGAATAGCGACTGTATAGATATTAAAGACATAGATATAGGCGATGTTTCACTTCAAGTCAAATATATTGTACAAAGTAGTAAAGTATTGAATTTAGTAATGCTTATTAGTGATGTTACAGATATGAGGCAAAAGGAAAAAGAACTCATATTAAAATCTGTAGTAATAAAAGAAATTCATCATAGGGTTAAAAACAATCTTCAAACCATTGCTAGTCTTTTAAGACTTCAATCAAGAAGAATTAAAGGAGAAGAGTTTACCAATGCTATAAATGAAAGTATAAACAGAATACTGAGTATAGCAGCAACTCATGAAATATTAGCAAAGCAAGGTATTGATGAAGTAAATATAAAAGAAGTTATAAATAAGATAAAAGCAAGCATAATAAGTTTTGAGAAGAGAGATAATGTAGATTTACAAGTAAGCTTAGAAGGTGATGATTTTTCAATTAACTCTGACAAGTCTACATCTATAGCCTTGGTTGTAAACGAGTTACTTCAAAATTCATTAAAACATGCTTTCAAGGATAGAGCTACTGGAAAGATAACAATAAAAATTCAGAAAGGTAATATCTATTCAACTATTTCTGTCATAGATGATGGGGTAGGGTTTGATGTTAACTCTGTAAAAGAAAGTAGCTTAGGACTTATGATAGTAAGAAGTTTAGTTAATGATAAACTAAATGGTAATTTAAATATATATTCAAGTTCTCAAGGAACTAAAGCTGTTTTTGACTTCAAAAACTAAATATTAAGTACGATGTAGTACTTATGCAGTGGCAATGAAGCCCAGAGTATTTATTATTAAATAGTTATATTATAACTATTTAATAATAAAAATTCTGGGCTTTAATATTTAGCAAATAATTTACAGTTAACAGATATAAAATTCTATATTTTTAATTGTAAGCTAAAAAAGTGAGGTGAGAAGAAGTGAGAGAAGTAATTTTAAGCGTTGGTATAGATATTGGAACATCTACTACTCAGCTTGTATTTAGCAATATAACCATCGAAAATACAGCAAGTAACTTTTCTGTACCAAGAATTAAAATTGTTGATAAAAACATTATTTATAGAAGTGAAATTTATTTTACTCCACTTATTACTCAAACAAAAATAGATAAAGACAAAGTAAGAGAAATAATAGAAGGCGAGTATAAAAATGCCGGAGTTAAGCCAAGTGACGTAGAAACCGGTGCTGTAATAATTACTGGAGAAACTGCTAGGAAAGAAAATGCAAACGAAGTTCTTCAGAGTTTAAGTGGGTTTGCCGGTGATTTTGTAGTAGCTACAGCTGGACCAGATTTAGAGTCAATTATCGCCGGAAGAGGAGCAGGTGCAGATAAGATATCCGATGAAGAAAATGCTTATGTCGTAAATATCGATATAGGTGGAGGAACATCTAATCTAGCTTTATTTAAGAATGGTGAATTAGTTGATACTGGATGTTTAGATATAGGTGGAAGACTTATAAAAATAGATAAGGATACTAAAAAAATCTATTATATATATCCAAAAATTAAAAAGTTAGCACAATCTATTGGTGTAAATATAGAAGTTGGAGATATTGCAGAAATCGATAAAATTAGAAAAATTGCAAGTGCAATGGCTGAAATTTTAGAAGAAGCAGTTTGCATTAAACAAAGATCATCAATGTATGATGAGATTCAAACTAACAAAGGATTAAAAGATGGCTACAACATTGAGTATATAACCTTCTCAGGAGGGGTAGCTGATTATATATATAATGAAGATTACTCAGATCCTTTCAGATTTGGAGATATGGGAGTTGTTCTAGGTGAGGAAATTAAAAATTCTAATCTAGCTAAGAAGCTTAAAGTAAGGACTGCTATTGAGACCATAAGAGCTACTGTTGTAGGTGCAGGTTCTCATACTACTGATATCAGTGGAAGTACTATAACCTATACTTCTGATGTTTTCCCAATCAAAAACCTACCAATTTTAAAATTATCTAAAGAAGATGAAGATGGTGGTTTTGAATCTATTGAAAGAGCAATAAATGAAAAACTTAAATGGTTTAATTTAGAGAATGAAAGTCAAAGGGTAGCGGTAGCGCTAAAAGGAATTAAGAATCCTTCTTTTGATGAAGTTCAAAAATTATCAAAATCGCTTATCAATGGAATGACTGAGCTTTTAGAAAAGGAGTATCCGATATTTGTAATTGTCGAAAATGATATAGCTAAGGTGCTAGGTCAAACTATGTACATTCAACTAGGAAAAAAGAAAAATGTTGTTTGCATAGATAGCATCAAGGTTGAAAATGGAGACTATATAGATATTGGAAAACCATTAATAAATGGTAAGGTTGTTCCAGTAGTAATAAAAACATTAGTATTCAATTCATAATTTTTATAGAGGGGTGAAGAAAGTGATACTAAAAACAAAATTATTTGGTAAAGTGTATCAGTTCAAAGACGTTAAAGAAGTTTTAGCAAAAGCTAATGAAGAAAAGTCTGGTGATAAATTAGCTGGAGTAGCTGCTGAAACTGCTCAAGAAAGAGTAGCGGCAAAGGTTGTACTTAGCAATTTAACAGTATCAGATGTAAGAAATAATCCAGTAGTTCCATATGAAATGGACGAAATTACAAGAATCATTCAAGATTCTATTAATGAAAAAATATATGGTGAAATTAAAAATTGGACTATTGCAGAATTAAGAGAATGGATCTTAAATGAAAAAACAACAGGAGTTGACATTAGAAGAATAAGCAGGGGATTAACAAGTGAAGTTATTGCTGCTGTTGCAAAATTAATGTCTAACTTAGACTTAGTTTATGGTGCAAATAAGATTAAGGTTACTGCTCATTGTAATACAACAATTGGTGAAACAGGAACTTTATCAGCAAGACTACAACCTAACCATCCAACAGATGATCCAGATGGTATATTAGCTTCTGTATTAGAAGGTTTAACTTATGGTATAGGTGATGCCTTAATAGGACTAAACCCAGTTGATGATACTGTAGGAAGTGTAGTTAAGGTATTAAAAAGATTTGAAGAAACAAAACAAAAATATCAAATACCAACTCAAAACTGCGTACTTGCACACGTAACTACTCAAATGGATGCAATAAAGCAAGGTGCGCCAACAGACCTAATATTCCAAAGTATAGCAGGTTCTCAAAAAGGTAATGAAGCCTTCGGAATAAATGCAGCTTTAATACAAGAAGCAAGAGATTTAGCATTAAGAGAAGGAACAGCAGCAGGTCCAAACGTAATGTACTTTGAAACTGGTCAAGGTTCAGAGCTATCAGCAGATGCTAACTTTGGAGCAGACCAAGTAACAATGGAAGCTAGATGTTATGGATTTGCTAGAAAATATGAACCATTCCTAGTTAATACAGTTGTTGGATTTATAGGACCAGAGTATTTATATGATAATAAACAGGTTATAAGAGCAGGTCTTGAAGACCATTTCATGGGTAAATTATCAGGTATTCCAATGGGATGTGACGCTTGTTATACAAACCACATGAAAGCAGATCAAAATGATATAGAGAACTTATCAATATTATTATCTACTGCAGGATGCACATACTTTATGGGAATTCCACATGGTGATGACGTAATGCTTAACTATCAAACTACAGGATACCATGAAACAGCAGCTTTAAGAGAATTATTAGGTAAGAGACCAATAGCTGAGTTTGAAGCATGGCTTGAAAAGTGGAACTTCATAGAAAATGGAAAATTAACAGGAAAAGCAGGAGACGCTTCTGTATTTCTTAAGAAGTAGAAGGGGGTAACCAAATGTTTTCAGAAAATGATTTAAAAAAATTAGTAGAGCAAGTTTTAGTTGAAATGACAACAAAGCAAGGAGGAAACATTGTTAGTGCACCTAACAAAACTGAAGAAAGTAGTACTGTTGATGCAAACGGAATGATTCCAGATATAACAGAAGTTGATTTAAAAACTAGACTTTTAGTTGATAATCCAGTAGATGCTGAAGGCTATTTAAAAATGAAACAACACACTCCTGCAAGACTAGGTATAGGAAGAACAGGAGCAAGATATAAAACTGAGACAATGTTAAGATTTAGAGCAGACCACGCATCAGCTCAAGACTCAGTTTTTACAGATGTTAATGAAGATTTATTAAAAGAGATGAATTTACCAATAATAAATACAATGTGTTCATCAAAAGATGAATATATAACAAGACCAGACTTAGGAAGAGCTATTTCAAAAGAAGAGTTATCAAAATTAAGTTCTTTTAAAAGAAATCCACAAGTTCAAATATATGTATCAGATGGATTAAGCTCAAAAGCTGTAGAAGCCAATGTAAAAGATATATTACCAGCATTAACACAAGGATTAGAAAGCTATGGTATATCAGTAGGAACTCCATTCTTTGTTAAATTAGGAAGAGTTGGAGCAATGGATGTTATTTCTGAAGAAATTGGAGCAGATGTAACTTGTTTACTTATTGGTGAGAGACCAGGTCTTGTAACTGCTGAAAGTATGAGTGCATATATAGCATACAAAGGAACAGTTGGAATGCCAGAATCAAGAAGAACAGTTGTATCTAATATACACAAAGGTGGTACTCCATCAGTTGAAGCTGGTGCGTATATAGCGGATATCATCAAGTTAATGTTAGAGAAAAAAGCAAGTGGATTAGATCTAAAATTATAATTCAGGAGGAATGTTATTATGAAAAATGATCAACTTCGTGCATCAGTATTAAGCGTTAAGCTAATAGCTAACGTTAATCCTGAAATGGCAAAAGAATTTGAGTTAAAGCCTGAACATAAAAGTATAGGAATAATTACTGCAGATAGTGATGATGTTACATACACTGCTTTAGATGAAGCAACAAAAGCTGCTGACGTTGAGGTTGTTTATGCAAGATCATTCTACGCTGGAGCTGCAAATGCAAATACTAAGCTTGCAGGTGAAGTAATAGGAATATTAGCAGGACCAAGTCCAGCAGAAGTAAGAAGCGGATTAAATGCGGCAGTAGACTTTATTGAAAGTGGAGTTGCAACATTCTATAGTGCTAATGAAGATGATAGCATTGTATACTATGCGCAACCTATATCAAGAACAGGTTCATATCTTTCTAAAACAGCAGGAATTAAAGAAGGTGAAGCAATAGCTTATTTAATAGCTCCACCATTAGAATCAATGTATGCATTAGATGCAGCTATGAAAGCAGCAGCAGTTGAATTAAAAGCATTCTTTGGACCACCATCTGAAACAAACTTTGGTGGAGGACTGTTAACTGGAAGCCAATCTGCTGTAAAAGCAGCTTGCGATGCATTTGCTGAAGCAGTTAAGTTTGTAGCAGATAATCCTACAGATTACTAGAATTAGGTTGTTGTTATGAAAGAATCAACATTAGGCCTTTTAGAAACGTACGGATTTGTAGGGGCTGTTGAAGGATTAGATGTAGCTTTAAAATCTGCAAATGTTAAACTTGTAAGCTGTGAATTTGTTACAGGTGGTATTGTTACTATACTTATTACTGGAGATGTAGCTTCTGTAAAAGCTTCAATAGAAGCTGCCTCTGTGGCTGTGGATCGATTAGGTAGCTTGAGAAATGGTCATGTTATAGCAAGAGCAGAAGAGAGTGTATGGAACATACTAGATGGTAAAAAGAAAGATAGTTCTAAAAAGACAGATGAAATATCAGTAAGCGATAAAATCTTAACTACTAAAGTAGAGAGTGAAAATGCTGATAATGACGTAAAAGATACAGTAGATAGCATAGAAGAAGAGAAGTTAGATACTGTAGATGAGATTCAAGAATCAGAGGATGATTCAATTGCAATAGAGGATAAAAAAGATATAAAGCTTAGATTTGAGAATCGTGAAGAATTAGAAGCATTAAAAGTTCCTGAGCTTAGAACTATTGCAAGAGAATTAAAGGAAAGAAAAAATCTTTCACTTACAAAAAAACAAATCAAATTTAGTAAGAAAGATCAGCTTATTGAAGCCATACTGAAGGAACAGTAGGAGGAAAGATAAATGGAAATGGTAGATAAAGACTTAATATCAATACAAGAAACTAGAAATCTTATTATTAATGCTAAAAAAGCTCAAGAAATATATAAAACTTTTTCTCAAGAAAAAGTTGACTCAATAGTAAAGGCTATAGCAGAAGCTGGAGAGCGTGAAGCTGTTAAATTAGCTAAAATGGCTTGGGAAGAAACTGGATTTGGTAAATGGCAAGATAAGGTTGTTAAGAATGTATTTGCTAGCAAATTAGTTTATGAAAACATGAAGGACTTAAAAACTATTGGAATCATAAATGAAGATAAGGTAAACAAAGTTTTTGATGTAGCTGTGCCAGTAGGAGTTATTGCTGGATTAATTCCATCAACAAACCCAACATCTTCAACAATATATAAAGTATTAATTGCATTAAAATCAGGAAATGCTATAGTAATTTCACCACATCCAAATGCAAAAAACTGTATTATTGAAGCTGCAAAAATATTAAATGAAGCAGCAATAAAGGCAGGAGCTCCAGAAGGATTAATTGGATGTATAACAGTTCCATCACTTCAAGGTACAAATGAATTGATGAGTCACAAAGATACATCATTAATACTTGCTACTGGTGGAGAGGCTATGGTTAAAGCAGCTTATAGCTCAGGAACACCAGCTATAGGAGTTGGACCAGGAAACGGACCAGCATTTATAGATAAATCAGCAAATGTTTCTTTAGCAGTTAAGAGAATTATTGATAGTAAAACTTTCGATAATGGAGTAATTTGTGCTTCAGAACAATCAATAGTAGTAGAGGAATCTATGAAAGATATTGTTAAGGCTGAGCTTATAAAACAAGGAATGTATTTCTTAAATGAAGAAGAATCTGCTAAGCTTGGAAACTTCATATTAAGAGCTAATGGAACAATGAATCCACAAATTGTTGGTAAAAGTGTAGAAGCATTAGCTGAAATGGCTAAATTAAACGTTCCTAATGGAACAAAGGTATTAATATCAGAACAAACTACAGTGGGCAAAAATAATCCTTATTCAAGAGAAAAACTTACTACAATATTAGCATTTTACACAGTAAAAAATGTTGAAGAAGGAATAAAACTTTGCACAGAAATATTAATGAATGAAGGTAAAGGTCATACTTTAGTATTACATTGTGAAAATGAAGAAATCATAAAAGAATTTGGATTAAGAATTCCAGTTTCTCGTCTACTAGTTAATACACCAGGTGCTTTAGGTGGAATTGGAGGATCAACAAATCTTACTCCAGCACTTACATTAGGCTGTGGTGCTGTAGGCGGAAGTTCAACTTCTGATAACATAGGACCAATGAACCTAATAAATATAAAAAGAGTAGCTTGTGGTGTTAGAGAGCTAGAAGAACTTAGAGGAAATGAAGCTCAATGCGAAAACGCACCAACTACAATTTCTACAGAACAATTAGATTTAATTGTGAATAAAATCATGGAAAGATTAGCACAAATAAAGTAAGCAATAAAATATTAATATAAATTTAGTTAAAATTTTAAAAAAATAATTTTTATGCAATTTAAGGAGGAATTTTAAAATGGCAAATATGAACGCATTAGGAATGATTGAAACTAAAGGATTAGTGGGAGCTATAGAAGCAGCAGATGCAATGGTTAAAGCTGCAAACGTAACTTTAATAGGAAAAGAGCAAATTGGTGCTGGATTAGTTACTGTTATGGTAAGAGGAGATGTTGGAGCTGTTAAAGCTGCTACTGACGCAGGAGCTGCTGCTGCTGAAAGAGTTGGAGAATTAATATCAGTTCATGTAATTCCAAGACCACATGGCGAAGTTGAAGTTATACTTCCAAAATACGAACAACAATAGTTTAAACTTAGATAATCCTAAAAATTATTAATATAGCTAGGTATCTTTAAATAAGTAACTAATTAGCATTTTGATGCAGTTTATGTCATACACATCGCAATAATCTATAGATAGCAATACTATCTATAAAATTTGCTCTTTACTTGGCACAAAATACATTAGAATCTTTGAGAATTATCTTATTTTCAGATACCAAACCAAAGTCTAAAGATTTCTACAACTCATCACAAAAGCTCGTGCCAAATGGCATGAGCGTGATGAATGTAGAATGATATGGATTATATAACTTGTAGTATTTTATGCTACAAGTATTGTGATTTAATAAATTAATGTCCATCTTATATAAGGATGTGAGATGATGAGTGTTTTAACGGAAAGTGTTTTAAGAAGTAAACTGAGAAATGAAAATTTAACAGAATATGTTGTGGAAAAAGGAGTAATAATAACTCCGTCAGCAAGACAATATTTACAAGATAAAAATATAAAATTAGTTTATAAAGAACAACAAACTAAAGAAAGTAATCAGAATATTCAAAGGGAAGAAAACATATTTAACCCTAAATATGTTCATATGAATGGTGGAGTTTTTGAAAATAAACCGGAACATATGACTCAACTAAATGGTAATAAATTAGTAGAAAAAGATCACAGAAGGATTATACTAAGAGGAAAATTAGATAGCCTTCAAGCTAAAATATTACAAGCTCAAATTCAATGTAAAAACTTAAATGAAAAAAAGGTGCTAAAGGATTTAGAAGATGTTTTAGCTTATGTAAGAAAAATATTAGAAGTAGAAGTAACAGAAAAAGAATTACCAGAAGTTGCTTTGATTGGGTTAAATTCAGAAGAATTAAGAGCTTTTTCTCATAACCCTAAAAAATATTTTAACATAGACCATATAATTTTCCCAAGTTATGAAATGGGAGATATAGTTGTAACTTTAAATGCATTAAGAGCAGAGAGTAGAGAAGTTGAAATTGATGCATTAAAAGCATTCAAAAACCAAGATGGAGAACTATCTAGAAATGATATAGCACTAGCTTTGAATAGATTAAGTAGTTGTTTTTATATAATGATGTGTAAATATGTTTCTGGAAAGTACAAATAAGAGGTGACAATTTTGAGTACAGTAGATTTAAATGTTAATTATATTATAGATGAAGTAATTAAAAGACTACAAGGTGGAGAAGAAGATAATACAGTGCTTGTAGAAGCTTCTGGCCGTCATGTTCATCTTTCACAAGAAGACGTAGAGATTCTTTTTGGAAAAGGTTATCAACTGACTAATAAAAGAGAGCTATCTCAACCAGGTCAGTATTTATGTGAAGAAAAGGTTACTCTTATAGGACCTAAAGGAACATTACAAAATGTTTCTGTTTTAGGACCAGTAAGAGGAAAAACTCAAGTAGAATTATCAAAAAGTGATGCTGTTTCTATAGGAATAAATGCTCCTGTTAGAATGTCAGGAGATATTAAAGGCACTCCGTCTATAATTCTTGCTACACCAAAATCAGTATTAAGAATAGAAGAAGGTGTTATTGCAGCTAAAAGGCATATACACATAACACCAGAAGATGCAGCAAAATTTGGGGTAAAAGATCAAGAAGAAATTAAAATTAAAGTAGGCGGAGAAAGAGGATTAATCTTTGAAAATGTTGCTGTTAGAGTAAGTAGTAAATTTAGAACAGCTATACATCTTGACTATGACGAAGCAAATGCTTGTGGTTTCACAAAAGGACTTCGTGCAACAATAGTTAAGTAGAAAGGATTAATTTATGAAAGGCTTAAACGAAGTAGATAATCTAATTAAAGCCGTTGAAAAGACCATTAAAAAGCCAGTAAAAGTAAAAAGAGACGATGAACTTTATGTTGGTGTAGATTTAGGTACAGCTTATATTGTAATAGTTGTGCTGGATAAAGAAAAAAATCCTGTTGCATGTGAAATGGAATTTGCACAGGTAGTTAGAGATGGTCTTGTGGTTGACTTTATTGGAGCTACTAATATAGTTAGAAAATTAAAGAAAAAGATAGAAGATAAACTAGGAATTGAACTTACAAAAGCTGCTATAGCTGTTCCACCAGGAACTAGTGAAAGAGATATTAAAACTCATAGTTATGTAGTTGAAGGTGCTGGCATGGATGTAGTATCTGTGGAAGATGAACCTACAGCAGCAAATGCGGTATTACAAATAGACAATGGAGTTGTAGTTGATGTTGGTGGTGGAACAACTGGACTTTCCATATTTGAAGATGGAAAAGTTATATACACTGCTGATGAAGCTACAGGTGGAACTCAATTATCTTTAGTTATATCAGGAGCTTATAGAATTCCATTTGAGGAAGCTGAAAATAGAAAGAAGGATCCTGAAAATTACAGAGATATATTTCCTATGGTAACACCAGTAATTCAAAAGATAGCTTCTATTGTTAGCTCTCATATAAGAGGATTTAATGTGGAGAAAATTTATTTAGTTGGTGGAACTTGCTGTTTAAAAGGAATTGAAGACATTATTCAAAAGGAAACAGGTATAGAAACAGTGAAACCAATTAATCCTTTCTTAGTTACTCCTTTGGGTATTGCAATTAACTGCGTTAAATAAGGGAGGTGTGTTGATGTATAGTGAAGAATTAGTTGAACTTATAACAAAAGAAGTTATGAATAGACTAAAGATATTATTAGAAGAAAATAATAAATCAAAGAAGAAATTATTAATTCTTGAACATTCAAAAGACTTATGCCCTATATTATCTGGAGCTTTAAATGACAATAATTTCACCATAGATTGTTTAGACAATATGGGGGATATTGAAAGTTATGAAGGAATAATATTACAAAAAATTTCCAATAGTGAATTAGTTAATCTTTCTTTAACCATTCAAGGGTCAATGAAAGAAAAAGTAGCAATTGAAGCGGCTTTAAAAGGCTTAAATCTATATGCTATGGAAAAAGGGGTAGAATATAAAAAATATGCTGCCACTGCTAATAGAGTTTTATTCAATACATTTAAAGATCATGAGGAAAAACTAAAAAGCTATGGGGTTAATTTTGTAGGACTAAAAGGACTTTTATCTACTTTAAAAAGTGAGAATGTCAATGTCTCTCCAAAGAGTGAAAGAAATGATAAATCAGAAGTTTCAGTTCAAATTAAAGATGAAGCAAATAAATCAATTAAGAAAAAACTAATATCTGAAACAGATTTAAGAAATTTATATAAAGATGGAGTAAAGGAAGTAGTAATTCCTAAGAAATCTATAGTGACACCACTAGCGAAAGATTTTGCTAGAATAAATAAATTACTAATAAAATTTGAGAGTTAAGGAAATTTATTAGGAGAGGAAAGGTACTTAATTATGATTATTGGAGAAGTAGTAGGAAATCTATGGGCTACGAGAAAAGATGAAAATCTTAGTGGATTTAAGTTTTTAGTTGTAAGAAAACTAGATTCTAAGGGTGAAAAGACAGACAATACAATTGTGGCTGTAGATAGCGTTGGCGCAGGAATAGGTGATCAAGTGCTTATTGTTTCTGGTAGCTCTGCAAGATATGTAATTGGAGATAAGAAAGCACCAATAGATGCAACAATAGTAGGAATAATAGATTCACTAGAATTAGTATAAACTAATTACATTAACATAAATACACATTACATGGAGTTGATTTTATGAATAAATCTTTAGGACTAATGGAATTTAATAGTATTGCCAGAGGAATAGAAGTAGCAGATATTATGTTTAAGGCATCTAATGTTGAGGTTGTGACATTAAGGCATATATGCCCAGGAAAATTTATGATTATACTTTGTGGTGATGTAGAAGAAGTAAAAGAAGCTATTGAAACATCAAAAGAAATAGTAAATAAAAATATTGTAGCAAGCTTTGTAATTGCTAACGCTCATGAAGAGTTAATAAATGGACTAAAGAAAAGACCTCTTATTGATAGCTTTGATGCTGTAGGCGTTATGGAAACTGCTAATGTTACCTCTTCATTAATTTCCTTAGACCTTGCATTAAAATCGGCTTCCATTAAACTAGTAAAATTAGTTATTGGTAATGGTATTGGTGGAAAATCTTATTTTGTAGTTACAGGCTCTGTGAGCAGTGTGGAAGAAGCTATTAAGATAGCTGAATCTATAATTGAACCTAAAAAAATAATTCATAAGACAATTATTCCGTCTCCTAGTAAAATTCTTTTAGAAAATCTATAAAAATTATATAAGGAAAGAGGATGGCTATATGGATATAAATGAAATTATAATGTATATTATGGTAATATTCATGGTTGTAGGAGCTGTGGACAAAATCCTAGGAAATAAATTTGGATATGGAGAGCAGTTCGAAGAAGGACTTATGGCTATGGGAGCTTTAACTTTAGCAATGGTAGGAATTATATCATTAGCTCCAGTTTTAGCAAACTTATTAAAGCCAGTAGTTGTTCCACTTTATAAAGCTCTTGGAGCAGATCCATCAATGTTTGCTACAACATTACTTGCTTGTGATATGGGTGGATATCAATTAGCACAGCAATTAGCAGAAGCAAAAGAGGTTGCACCTTTTGCAGGATTAATATTAGGTTCTATGATGGGACCAACAATAGTATTTACTATACCTGTTGCATTAGGAATTATAAAAAAAGAAGATCATAAATTTTTAGCTAGAGGTGTGCTTGCAGGTATAATAACAATTCCAATAGGATCTTTTGTTGGAGGATTATTAGCTGGACTATCTCCATTAGTAGTTCTTATGAACTTAACACCTATAATAATAGTTGCAATTCTTATTGCTGTAGGATTAAAATTAATGCCAGAAAAAATGATAAAAGGTTTTACATACTTCGGAAAGTTTGTAACAGCTGTTATTACTGTAGGATTAGCTGCTATAATAATTGAAACAATCACTGGTATAGTTGTAATTCCAGGAATGGCTCCACTTTCAGAAGGAATAAAAGTAGTTGGAGACATTGCTATAGTTCTTGCAGGAGCATATCCATTAGTACACTTTATAACTAAAGTGTTTAAGAAGCCATTAATGAAGTTAGGTTCATTATTAGGTATAGGAGAAGTAGCAGCTGCTGGTATGATAGCTTCATTAGCTAATAGTATTCCTATGTTTGGTATGATGAAAGATATGGATAATAGAGGAAAAATAATAAATGTTGCCTTTGCTGTAAGTGCTGCCTTTGTATTTGGGGATCATTTAGGCTTTGCAGCAGGTGTTAATAAAGATATGATTGCACCTATGATAGTTGCTAAATTAATAGGTGGGGCTTCAGCAGTAGCTTTAGCTTGTTTTATGACACCAAAAAATGAATTAAGTAAATAAGATGTTTTAAAGGAGATGTTGTTATGGAGAACATAAATGAACAAGCAATTGAGGAAATAGTAAGAAGAATAATAACAGAGAAACTAGGCCAAGTGGCACCTGAATTTGAGAAGCATGTAGATCCAAGTGGCATAATGTCAATAAAAACTAGTACTGTAAAACCAGAAAAATTTGATACTGGTAAAGAAGGTGACAAGGTTTACTTAAAAGATGTAGTAACACTTGAAGAGAGCCCAAGATTAGGCTGTGGTGTTATGGAAATGGACCAAACTAGTTTTGCTTGGACACTAAAATATGATGAAGTAGATTATATAATTGATGGAACTTTAGAAATTGATATCGATGGAAGAAAAGTTGTAGGTAATAAAGGTGATTTAATTTACATTCCTAGAAATTCTTCAATTCATTTCACAGTTCCAAATCATGCTAGATTTGTATATGTAACTTATCCAGCAAACTGGGCAGAGCTTGAGTAAAATAAAACTTATTTTAAATGATGTAAAAACGCCTATAGACCATGTCTATAGGCATTTTTATATCTATAGGAAATTTTGAAAACTAGAATTAAGAATAGTTAACATAGATAGGAAAAAACTTAAAAATAATTTGCACTTTTATTTTATTAGTTGTTCTCCTATGACTATTTTGATTAATATTGAATATAGTGTTAAGATTATTTTAAATTATCTCTTTATCTTCTAATATTTCACTATGTTTACGAATAGGCTCACTTTGAGCTTCTGCTATATTATTTTCTAATTCTTTATTTATAGAGATATTTTCTTCAAGTTCCTCATTATATTCTTTGCTTAAGATTTCTTCATTACAGCAACATGTAGAGTCATTGTTTATTTTTACAGTGTATTTTAAAACATGATTTTCACTATTAGGGAATTCATATTTTCTGATATCAGGTATCATTATATGCTCTTTTGCTTTTTTAAAAACATTGCTCTCAATATTAACTTTTGAACTATTATCAGAACTGTTAGCATCTATCTGTTCTTGAAAGCTATTATCACAGCATTGAAGATTTTCCTCTTCTTCAAAGGATTTGATTATTATATTTTTACCATTATTAAATTTTTTATCAATGCAATCACAAAGTTTTTTATTATGCATTTGAGAAAGTTTATCTGAAACTACTTTTGCTACTGCTGCCACACCAATAACTGTAAGTGCGGTTTTCATAACCTTTCCAAATTTGTTATTCATTATTTTCACTCCTTTAAAAGTTACTACACTATGCTATTAGTAGTTTGTATACTTTTCTATTTTTTATGTAATAAAATATTTTTATATAGCTACTTTATTTATAATTATCCTATAGACTATTATTAGTTTTGATTTTTATATCTATAAATAGTATTACCCAAATAGATAATCTTAATATTGAACAATTAATTTTCTATTATAGAAATAAAATATACTAAATTTTTTCTTTCCATATTATCTAAGTATTCCAATGTAAGTTTTTTGCCTTTAAGGATTCCAGCTACCATAAGATGACAAAGAGCTATACCACTATCAATTTTGTTAATATGATCAAGGTTCTTTGCTATTTTGCCTCGTTTAATTCTATACATATGAATGATATTGTCCTTTTTAAAAAACCTCCAAGGTTGGCTGTTAATTGCAGAGGGTGCGTGTCTTACTGCATTCATTATTTCTAGCCAATCTTCAGTTAAGTTGCAATCTATAATTTCACTTAGAGCCTTTCGTTTTGCACTAGAAGCTAATTTTGAAGGTATATCAGTTTCTCTATTAGGATTAAACCCTATAGTATCAATTAAATTATCTTCTAACTTTTTGGGTGTAGCATCTTCGTAATGAAGAGGATAACCAAAGGAAATAACTATAACTGCCACATGATTATTGGGCATTTCAATTACGTTAGTAAGAAGTTCCTTTTTTATAAATCCTCCAATCCAACAAGTACCTAAATTTAAAGTAGTTAATTTGAGTACTAGATGCTCCAAACTATAGCCTACATTTTCCATATAGCCTGGTTTTTCTTCAGAGGTAACAACTAAATAATGAGGAGCTTTAATCTTACCATAGCTTCCAATTATACCCTTTGATATGTCTTGAATTTTTTTGCCATCTTCTACAATATGAATTTTCATATCTATGTCTGATAATTTAGGGATAATATGAGTGTATTCTTCAACTTCCTTTAATATAGAAGATGCCAGAGGTTCTAGCTTATATTTTCTAATAGAGCATCGTTTATAAATTGCATCGAACAAATTATTATCAATCACAATACTACTCTCCTTTGATAAGCTTTAATTTCTTCATAATATCTTCTAAATGAAGAATATAGCTTTGAATACTGTTTATGTTATTACTGTATTTAAAATTATTTTGAAGTATATCATTAAAGTATATAAGCTCTAGCTCATTTAGAGATTTTTTAAATTTAATCTTACTTTCTCCATCTAAAGAATTATATCTAAGTAAAATTTCATCATTAAATTCACTGATATTATTATTTAATCTTTCAGCCTTTTTTATATAGTTTCTCCTTCCGAAGAAAAAGAATACTATACAAATTAAAATATAGAATATTGTTATATACATAAAAAGTTCCTTTCATTAGGTATTTATGAGAAGAAAATAAGAATTAGTTATTATATAGATTCTAATATTCTCCATTTAAATATATTTTTTATCATAATCGATCATGCTGTATATTAATAAATATACAATGCTTAGAATAAATTTTATCATAATCTTTAAAAAGTATAAAGCTGTATTACTTACAAATATTACAAAACAGATAAACATCTGTAAGTATTTTATAATGAGTTTATAGAAATTAACATTAGAAAAGAAAAATTATATTAGAATCTATTATCATAAATAAATCATTAGCTATTATATCTATAGGCATAATTGGATAAAGAAAAATAATAATTTTATAATAAAGCTTTTTTAAGTAAAAGATTTTATAGATCTAGTAAAATAGAAACTAATAATTAATAAATTATTAACAATATATTTAAAAAAAGGATATTATACTCATATATAGAAATATTTATATTAAGAGAGTACTTGGAGGTGTTTATATGAGTAAACTATATTATTGTGTTGATTGTAAGAGATTGATCAAAAGTTCAGAAAAATGTGATTATTGTAATGGCAGTTTTTTAAAAGCAATAACAAATGGAACACCAGTAAATGTAATAGGAACTAAACAAAAAGGAAAAGTATTAAAAGTAGAAGATAGTACTGTAAAATTGATTGTTATAGATGAAGCTAAAAATAAGCTTATAAAAGAGTATAAAGCAGAGCAATTAAGAAAGGTACTATAATAAGATATTTTGCATATAATATAAAAAAGAAGTATTTGTAGCTTATATTTAACTTATGCATAGACTGTAACAGCTATGACAATTTGTTAAATTAAGAGCTATGAATACTTTTTTTATTATGTCATAAGCCATAGGATGATATCTATAATTTTAAAATGAGAATTGTTATAAAATTTGATAAATTGCTATTAAAGTATTAGAATGATTTAGGGGTTAGTACAAAGGAGGGGTGATATGAAAAAAATTAATGGAATAATTTATGCCATGCTTTCTTCAGTAGGTTTTGGCCTTATGCCTATATTTACAAAGATTGCCTATAATAATGGACTAAATCCTATAACAGTAGCTACTCTTAGATTCTTAGTAGCCAGCATTTTATTATTAGGGTATTTTATTATTTGTAAAGTGGACTTTAAGATTAATAAAAAACAACTTATAATACTTATGGTTATTGGTGTAACGGGATATTCTACCACAGCCTTAACTTTATTTTTATCATATAATTATATTACAGTAGGCTTAGCTACTACTATGCATTTTATATATCCAGCTTTAGTCACACTATTGTCTTTTATAATTTATAAAGAAAAGTTAAATAAACATAAAATAATATCCTTGTTATTATCCTTAATAGGAATATACATTTTAGTAGGCATGGATATAGGTGGGATAAGTCTTAAAGGAAGTTTCTTGGCATTATTTTCAGGATTAAGCTATGCAGGTTGTGTTGTTAGTATGGCAAGCAAAGCTTTAGAGGATCTAGATAATAAAGTTATAACCTTCTATCTTGCCTTCTTTTCAGCTATTGCCATGCTTTTATATGGAGGATTAAAGGGAGAACTTATAACAACTTTGAACATATATTCTACCTTGGCGGTATTAGGAGTGTCCGTAATCTCTACAATAGTAGCTATTATATTGTTTCTTCATGGTGTTAAGATAATAGGAACTTCAAATGCAGCTATATTGAGTACTTTTGAACCTATTGTTGGAGTAATTATGGGAATTATAATATTTAAAGAAACTTTAACTATAGAACTTTTTGTTGGAGGAATATTTATAATAGCATCAGTTATAATACTTTCACGTTCAGTAAAGGATAACTCAATGGAAGGAAGCTTAGAAGAAGTGGGCATAGCAAAATCACATATTGAGAATTAACTAATTTCTAATTTCTAAGTTGAAAACAAAATAAAATAGATGTTTATAACAGCCCAATATAAACATCTATTTTATTTTGTCATGAAATTGTCATAGTTTTTGTTTACAGTAAATTAAAGAGCATTTTTATTGCAACAGCTAAAGACATGGCTACAAATATAGGCTTTATTATTTTAGAGCCTTTATTAATGGCAAGTTTTGTACCTGCCTCAGCACCAAGTACCATAAATATTGCCACTACTAATCCAATTTTATAATCAATAGAATTGTTTATAGCGAAAGTAATTAGTGCAGATATATTACTTACAAAGTTTAAGCATTTACTATTAGCAGAGGCATGTAAAAAATCGAATTTATAAATTTTTATCATTCCAAATACTAAAAAAGAACCGGTGCCTGGACCAAAAAATCCATCATAAAAGCCAAGTGAAAATGCAAAGCACATACCAATTAATATGTTTTTCTTTGTAAGTCCGGAAAAATTATCTTCACTGCCTATATCTTTTGAAAATAATGTGTATATTCCTATGCCTAAAACTAAAGCTAATACTAAGGGATAAAGAAATTCTTGATCAATTAGTAATACTGTTCTAACACCCAATACAGAACCTACTAAAGTAAAAGGTATAAGGAATTTTAATAATTTAAAATTGACGAATCCAGATTTGCTGAATTTACAAGCACTAGTAAAAGAACCTGTGGTGGCGGTAAATTTATTAGTTCCAAGGCTAAGATGAGGAGACACTCCTGCCATTAAGTAGGCTGGGAGACTTATAAGCCCTCCACCGCCTGCTATAGCATCAATAAATGCAGCGGCAAAACAAGCAATAGATAAGAAAATTAATTTAGCTAACATAGTAACACCTCTAAAAATATATAGTCAATGTATATTATAAAGCTTATCTATAGTAAATAGAAGTGGATTTGTAATATACTAATATATAATTGTTTTATTTTATAAAATTAAAGATAGCATCTTTTTCATTAATATCATATAAAAATTTAAGTTATAAGTGATAAAGTGTCACTAGAATTTATAAGGAGAGATAAGATGAGCAATAATAAAAACACAATAGGCTTTAAGGAAATATTTAAAACTACAATAATAGATTTATTAGCTATGCTAGGAATTTCAGCTTTTGGTACTGTTATATTAGACTTCATACTAAGATTATTTGGGTATTTTGTTGCAGAAAAAATTCAAACTATATTGGTATTATACTTAATTACATATATAATATATAATGTTGTAATGACATTAAAAAAGGATGGAATGACTTTTGGACAAAAAGCTTCAAAGTTAAAATTAGTAAAAAATGAAGAAGAGAAGAAAGATTTACAACCAGTTGTTGATATTGAAGACTAATTTTTAAATTGTCCACCAGAATTCCCTAATTTTTAAAGGCGTGTATTAAAGAATAGGAGAAGATATTAGTGAGAAAGAGAAAAGAATATGAATTTTTAATAGAAACTACAGAATTTCCAGGTAAGGGTGTTGCCTTTTATGAGGGAGAAAAAGTAGCTATAAAAAATACATTACCGGGACAAAAGGTAAGAGCAAAAGTTACTAAGAAAAACTCTAATGGAGTAGAAGCTAAATTAATGGAAGTTTTAGAGGATGTAGATTATAAAATAACTCCTCATTGTGAAATATCTAATCAATGTGGTGGATGTAGCCATGCATTTTTATCTTATGAAAAACAACTAGAACTTAAAAGTGAACAGATATTAAAGCTTTTAGATAATGCAGGTATAACTGGATATGAATTTCTAGGGATTGAAGGAAGTCCAAAGGAACTAGAGTATAGAAATAAGATGGAGTTTACCTTTGGAGATATGGAAAAAGGCGGAGAACTTACTTTAGGAATGCATGTTAAAAATCAAAATTTTAGTATAATAACAGTAGATAGATGTAAAATTGTAGATGAAGACTTTAGAGCTATATTATATACAACTCTAGAACACTTTAAGAAAACAGATCTTCCATATTATAAAGTCTTAAAGCATGAGGGATATCTAAGAAACCTAGTGATAAGAAAGGCAATAAATACAGAGGAAATTCTTGTAAATATAGTAACTACAACTCAGAGAGAATATGATTTTACACCTTACATAGAAGAGTTGAAATCTTTAAAACTCACAGGAAAAATCACAGGAATAATACATACATTAAATGATTCTTTATCTGATGTAGTTCAAGCAGATAAAGTAGAAATACTTTATGGAAGAGCATATATAATAGAAAATTTATTAGGATTAAACTTTAAAATAAATCCATTTGCCTTTTTCCAAACTAATACAAAAGGTGCTGAAAGGCTTTATAGTATAGTAAGAGATTTCTTAGGAGATTCAGACTCAAAAGTAGTATTTGATCTATACTGTGGAACTGGTACTATAGGGCAAATTGTAGCTCCAAATGCTAAAAAAGTAATAGGTATAGAGCTGATAGAAGAAGCAGTAGAAGCAGCAAAAGAAAATGCTAAATTAAATAATTTAAACAACTGCGAATTTATAGCTGGAGACGTAGCTAAGGTAATACAAAATATAACTGCAAAACCAGACATAATAATCTTAGATCCGCCAAGAGCAGGAGTACATCCAGTAGCACTAGACTATGTAATAAAGTTTAATGCAAAAGAAATAATATACGTATCCTGTAACCCAAAAACCTTAGCAACAGATTTACAAGTGCTAACAGCAAATGGCTACAAAGTGGAAAAAGTTAGACTTAAAGACATGTTCCCGCATACACCTCATTGTGAGGCAGTGGTGAAGTTAACAAAGTAATTGTAACTAAATAATAAATATCTGATTTTTATAAGAAAGATTTGATTTTAGAGCTCGCAGGGTATGCCTGTGAGCTTTTTGCTTATTCAAAAAAGAATAGAAAAAGATTGAGAAAAGGAAAAAGAAAAGAGTTTGAATTCATTGATTATGAATGATTAAGCTTGAAAAAAAGAAATAATTCTATTCAGAGGAGTTCATTGAAATGTTAAAACAAGAAATAAGTAAGGTATAAAGTCCTAATTGCTATATAAATAGTGATTAGGGCTTTTTGACATATTAAATAATTTAGGCTTAACTGTTCAGCTATATTTTACGATATATTATATTGAATGGATTTTTTTATTAATATTAATTTACAATTTAATTTAATGAGCTGAAAATTTAAAATATAAAAATACTTTGATTTTATTGGGAATTGTGATACAATTTACAATAAAAGGAATTAATATAGGTTATATTGTATTTTTTACCTATCAATTAATTAATATAATTTACATGTTTTTTTATTAACTCAAGTATGAAATAGAAACAAATTAACTTTGATTATTAATTTTTTAATTAATATAAAATTTTTTATTAACTGAATTAAGGGGGACATAATTATGAAATCTAAGAAATTAAAATTATCATTGTTATTAGGTGCTTATGCATTGTGTTCAATGTTATTAACAAGGCCTGTCAAGGCAGATGTTGGAGTTGTTCAGGGTGCTACACCTATCAATCAAGGTATGGCTATTCACGCAGACGATTTTACAATATACAATGATAAAATTGCTGCATCTTTTGCAGTAGGAACAAATAACTACTGGAACATGACAAATGGAAGTATCCTTGATGTTGCTATTATGAAAGATGGCAAATTTGGTGTTGATTTAGTAAATGATATTGAATTTCTAAACAATTACTGGACATCTACAGGAGCATTTAATGGTGAAAATCTACAGAAAAATCCAAAGGAAAATATTACATACAAAATAGAAGAGAATAAAGTTGTTGTTACTGCTAAAACAAGATATTGGACGGCAGGACATAAATTACCTTTAAATGTCACAATTGAGTATACATTAGAAGATGGTAAAAATTATATTGGTTTAAAAACAATTGTTGAAAATCCAAAAGGAAATGATGTTTATGAAAACATGTATGGAGGATATTCAATTAGTACTTTGGCTGCTAGCACTTTTGGACCTTTTGGATATTATCCGGACAAAAAAATAACTGGTATCGGAATTGGTGCTGATAAAGATGTTAATGAAAGATTTGGAAATTACGTTGTAACTTATGATAAAAATTATGCTGTTTCCGTTCAATTAGATGGGGCAAATACATATAAAGGGTCAAGTGGATATAAGGATGTCTATGTAAATAATACAATTGAACCAGGAAAGAGCTGTATTTATACAGGTGAAATTTTAGTCTCAGATAAAGGTGAAACAACACCTATTATTGAACGTTTCATAGAAAAAGATCCAACAATTCAATCAGCAAATGTAAACGGTGTAGTTAAGGATTCGAAGGGGAATTCTGTAAAAGATGCATTTGTAGTAATTAGTAAAAAAGGCTCTTATAAGGAAACTGTAAAATCTCATGGTAAAGAACAACTTAAAAAAGATATTATGCAGCCATTTGCCTGGAAAATAACAGATGAAAATGGTCATTTTGAATTTGATTTACCAAAAGATGAATATGAGGTTCATGTTGAAGCTAAGGGATATACACCGTCAGATATTCAGAAGTTAAGCCTAACAGAAAATTCAACCTTAAATTTTATGGTTAAAGATGGAGCTCAAGCTTCTCTTAAAGCTGTTGATGAAAATGGAAATCCAGTTGATTTCAAGGTAACTGTATCAGGAATTACATCAACATTTAAAACACTTGGGGGAAATGTATTCTTTACAGATCCAAAAACACATGAAGCTAAATTTGAGGTATCAGCTCCTGAAAATCCTGTAACGTTTACAATTACACGTGCCAGTGATTATGAATCACTTCCAGCTACAATAACAAAAACAATAAAGCCGGGTGAAACGCTTAATGAAGAAGTTGTACTTCCTACATTAATAAAAACAAATTCAAGAAATTGGTATAGTATGGACAACCATCAACATGCAGATTTTGGTGATGGTGCAACACCAGTTAAAGAACTATATAAAGCTCAGGTTGCAGCAGGTTTAAATTATAACCTTGTTTCTGATCATGATGCAGTAGTAAATGATCCTCTTATGGCTGAATTAGCCAAAGAAGGTAACAGACCATTTATTCCAAGCATTGAAGTTTCTCCAGGTTGGGGACATTGGGGTATTTTAGGTGCTGATTATACAAAGGATCCGATTTCCCCAGACTTAACTCCAGCAGAAATAATTAAAGCTGGACATGATATGGGTGCTCTTGTAGTTGTTAATCATCCATATACAGAATATGGTTTCTTCTATAATAGAGATAGCGTTAAAGGTGGATATGATGAAGGTACTGAAGATTTCGATTTACTTGAATTACAATCTACAATTGATTTAACTGATAGTACTAACATGGATAAAAGAGCATTAGATTCTGCAATGGGATATTGGAATAAAGGTATTAAAAAATACTTAAGTGCAGGTTCAGACCAACACGATGTAACTTCAGGATTATACCCAGGAATTATCAGATTATATGCTCATATTGAGGGAGAAAATACAACTGAAAAGTATCTTCAAACAATAAAAGATGGTCATAGTTATGTAACAATGGGACCTATATTTACACCAAAAGCAAACACAATGTTTGGTACAACACAAAAAGTCAAAGCAGGTAAAAAATACAAACTAAATACAGAAATCCAAGCTGTTAATGGATTAAATCATATTGATGTTTACAGCGAAGGTAAGATTATTGGATCAAAAGATTTCAATAATACACAAGATGCTGTTAACTATACACTAGATGTAAAACCAACAAAAAATACATGGTATAGTTTTGTTGCAACTGATGGAAAAGGTCACTATGCAGTTACAAATCCTATTTGGGTAGAGATTGCAGATAATACTAAAAAACCAGGGTCAAATGAAAACCAGGATCAACAGGGAAACCAGGGTCAGCAGAAAAACAGGGTCAAATAAAGGGACAAAAGTGACTACAGTTGGAAAAGGGGACTTCCTAATACTGCTACAAATACATACGGAATATTATTAGCAGGTTCTAATCTAAAAAGTTATCATTAGTAAAGATCTTAAGTCTAGGAATTATAGTCCTAGACTTAGGGTGTATTTCTTGGTCATTAATTAATATATGGTCACAGCCAAAAAAATTCTTATGATGGAGGACTGATAATATAGAGTATTCATCTAAGTTAGACTTTTACTATAAAAGTACAGTTATTTATAAGCCTGAGAATGGAGATAACTTTCTTTGGAACTCTTACAATGCCAACTCTAAAGCAAAAAATTCCCATTATACAGGGAATTGGTGATAAGGAGTTAAAAAAAGGTGTAGGCCACTTTCTTGAAAGTGCACTACCTGGCGAAGAAGGCAACTGTGTTCTTTTAGGACATCGAGATACTGTATTTAGCCAAATGGGTAAACTCAAAATAGGAGATCCATTGATTGTGCAAACGTCAGCGGGAATATTTATTTATGAGGTGAGTGAAACTCGAATAGTCAAGAAAGATGATAAAACGGTAATTGTGCCTGCAGATAATGCGAAACTTACTATGATCACTTGTTATCCATTTTATTTTATTGGAGATGCTCCAGAGTGTTATATAGTTTTCGCAAACTTAGTGAAGAATAAAAAAGCAGCATCTTAGGATGCTGCTTTTTTTAGTGCGCCCAGCATGGGCGCTTACTTGTCGGTGAAAGCCCGATACGGGGGCTGATAGTGCCAACCGTTAACTTAAGACAAGGGTGTCCATCGTGAGGTGGAATCTGAAGGAAGTCGGCGGCAAAACTCTGGTTTGACGAACAGAAACTACATATAAGGCATGTGCTTGTGGGTGGGTTTGCAAGTCAAAACAAAGCCCTAAACTATCTGAAAGAGGCGATGTAAATGTAGCAGATGTGATGGAGGGAAAGTAAGCGTTCTTACCTGGGGAGGTCTGATAGATAAGTTATGAATATAAATTTAGAAATAACAACCCGTGCAGTGATGTATGGCTGAACTATCAGAAGTCAGCAGAGGTCATAGTACCACGTTAAACACGTTAGCGTGGGAAGGACTGAACAATAGGAGATTTCAGAATTTTGAAAGATACGAAGAAATATGATAAAAGCAGACAGCTTCATAAAGAAGATTATCTATATGAAAATAGAGTGGAACTCAAAGCTAATATAGAAGTGCCTAGTATTCCTTCCATGTCTAAAGAAAGAAGAAACGATGTCAATGAATACGGTAATGATTTACTGGAGCAAATATTATCTAAAGATAATATGAATAATACTTATAGTTTGGGGACGGTTCATATTTAAAGTATGATTGATAATTACTATATAATCTTTTTTATATAGTATAATTATGGACCGTCCCTTCATTAGACTCAAAAGTAGTATTAGATCTATATTGTGGAACTGGTACCATAGGACAAATTGTAGCTCCAAATGCTGAAAAGGTAATAGAAAGCAAAAGTAATACAAAATATAACTATAAAACCGGACATAATAATCTTAGATCCGCCAAGAGCAGGAGGAGTACATACAGTAGCACTAGATTACATAATAAAGTTCAATGCAAAGGAAATAATATTGTATCCTGTAATCCAAAAACTTTAGTAACGGATTTACAGATATTAACATCAAATGGCTACAAAGTGGAAAAAGTTAAACTTAAAGATATGTTCCCGCATACATCACATTGTGAGGCAGTGGCGAAGTTAACAAAGTAATTGCAGTTAAATAATAAAGCTATGTTTTTATAAGAAAGATTTGATTATAGAGCCCGCAGGCTATGCCTGTGGGATTTTTGCTTATTAAAAAAAGAATGAAAGAAGGTTGAGAAAAGACATTAAAAAAAGTAAGAATTTATTTTAAAGGGCGATGGAAGAATTAGATGTATGTATCATGTTACGTAGGAGTATAGCAAAGTGTGATTGGCAACATTTTATTATAAAAAAATGATGAATATGTACAAATGGCTTTGGAAAATAGATAGTTCCAATATGAACTATCCCTTCATACCCAAAAACAAATTTGTGATATATATAGAAAGTTAATAAATAAAGAAGATGTTTATATGGTCAATTATTCATCTTCTGTTTCTAATTTTTTAATATATTTACCACATTACCTTAATTGCAAAAGTGTTTTTCTTATTCATTGCCAATTAGAAAATGATACCTAAACTTAATTGACTAAAAAAAGATATAATTTGTGTATTATTAAAAAATTAAATTAAATGGAGGGATAATATGGCTGGAATTATAACACATTTGGCAATTGCAAATAAAATAGTAAATGAATTACCATACGGAATAATTACAAATAAGGGAATGTTTTATATAGGTTCAATAGCTCCAGATTTAATTCGTATGAGAGAAGGATTTATAAGAGCAGATAAAAAACACTCACATATGAGAGATAATATTGCAGATGTAGATTTTAATAAGAAAGAGAATATTACAATATTTCATAATAGAGTCATTAGCTTTATAAATAATAATATATCTAAAGAAAACAATATAATTGACTTATATAGAGGATATGTAGTGCATTTGCTTTCAGATGAAATGTTTCTTATCACAGTTAGACCGAGCTTTGTAGCAAAAATGAAAACTTTGGGCATAGAGCCAACTGATATATTATTTCGAGATAAGATCTTATATGATTTAGATAGTCATGATTTTAAACTTGTAAAAGATAATAGTGAAATGAAAGATATATTCAATTTATTAAAAAATGTTGAACCTCATTGCATCAATGGATACATTACGGATAAGGAAATAACGTTAGGCATAAATTGGGTATTAGAAAAAAATTTAAATCAAAAACATAAAGCTTCAGAACCCATATATATTTCATATGAAGAAATATTAACATATATTGATGAAACTGCTCATAATATTATAAGTAGATTATCAGATGGTGTAATATTTCCAAAAATATTTTGAATTTAGAGTAGAAGATATTGTACTTAAGGGACGGTTCATTTTAATTCTTATCCTTTTAGAAGAATTAAAATGGACCCTCTTTTAGGTATAATAAAATAAGTAATCTAAAAGGAGTAGGTTTAAAATTTAGAAGGAGAATTTCAAATGATGAAAAAAGAAATTACTAACTTAATATAGTATAGGAAATATGAAAAGCTATAATTTAAATAATAAGAAAAAAGTATGTATTGATACAAATGAATAGCGAAACTTGTCTTCTGATGTTTATGACAAAGGTATTTCCAAGGCATTTACATTAGTAGCAGAAAGAAATGTTAATATATAAAAACGTAGATTTAAGAGTTAGTATAAGCGTTATATAATATAAAATAAAAATTATCTCTAGCAAAGATGCAGTAGGTATATATAATTTTTTATATATGACAATCAATATTTAACGTTTGTAAAAAGACTTATCGATGGTAGGTCTTATTTTTATACGTAAAATTAATCATAATGAAAATTATTTCATGAAATTAAAAAAGAAAAGGCTATTAATCAAGCTTTTTATCTTAGTTAGCGGCATTTTATTTAGTATTTATTTTTAACAATTATGTATTTCCTATTAATAAAGTGAATGTTAGATTTAGCAATCTTAAATTTATATAAAACCATAATAGTAAAAGAAAAAAATGCTTATTGTTATTTATGCCTAGAGGGGTTTGTAGATATGCCTATATCTATTATACAGAGAATAATGGCTTTGCTAGTTAATATATCTAAAAATTTGATATAAATATCAGTCGATAAAATGTAATTTGATTCTGCTTAATAATTAATATAAATAAAAACTCGATGAAAATTTTTATAAAAAAGTGTTGACAGATTTAGTTATTAGGAATATTATAAAAGTACACCCACACCCGGTGGGGGTATGGAGGTGAAAAGCGAACAAAGAAAAAAAGAAGCAGTAAAGGCTCTAAAAATATCTAGGGGTCAAATTGAAGCTATTATTAAAATGATAGAAGAAGAGCGATATTGTGTAGATGTGCCAAATCAAATAATCGCTGAGCAATCACTTTTAAAAAAAAGCTAATTTGATGATTTTAAGACAGCATATGGACCACTGTGTTATGGAAGCTTTTCAGCATTATAAGGCAGGTGAGAAAATAGCTGAAGTTATAGAGCTTTTATCAAAAGTACTTGGTAAATAAAATACTTTATTATTAAATTAAGGAGGGAAAATATATGGCAAATAAAGTATTAAAAATAGAAGGAATGACCTGTGCATCTTGTGCAAAGGCTGTAGAAAGGGCCACTAAAAAGCTAAAAGGTGTAACAGAATCAAATGTTAACTTTGCTACAGAAAAACTAAATATAAGCTTTGATGAAACAAAGATTTCTGTAGCAGATATTCAAGAAACTGTTAAGAAAGCAGGATATAAGGCCATTACTGATTCCACAAATAAAATCTTAAAAATAGAAGGAATGACCTGTGCATCCTGTGCAAAAGCAGTAGAACGGGCAACTAGAAAACTTAATGGAGTTACAGAAGCAAATGTTAATTATGCAACTGAGAAGTTAAGCATAAGCTATGAGCCTTCAAAGATAAAGGTTTCAGATATAAAGAAAGCAATAGAAAAAGCAGGTTATAAAGCAATAGAAGAAGAAACAACAGTAGATACAGATAAAGAGAGAAAAGAAAAAGAAATAAAACTTCTATGGAGAAAGTTCATTATATCTACAATATTTGCAGTGCCATTACTATATGTATCTATGGGGCATATGGTAGGACTTCCTCTTCCAGACTTTATTAATCCCAATATTAATCCAATAGCATTTGCTTTAACTCAATTATTACTTACATTACCTGTAATAATTGCTGGAAATAGATTCTATACAGTTGGATTTAAGGCATTGTTTAAAAGAAGTCCTAATATGGATTCACTTATTGCAATAGGTACATCTGCAGCAGTTCTTTATGGTGTATTTGCTACAGTTAAAATTTTTGGTGGATACCATGAGTATGCTCATGACTTATACTTTGAGTCAGCAGCTGTAATTATTACTTTAATAACTCTTGGTAAATATTTAGAGGCAGTTTCCAAAGGAAAGACTTCAGAGGCAATAAAGAAGCTAATGGGACTTGCCCCTAAAACAGCTATAGTGATAAGAAGCGGAAAAGAAGTAGAAATTACTATTGAAGAAGTAGAAGTAGGCGATGTAATAGTAGTTAAGCCAGGAGAAAAGATGCCAGTAGATGGAGAAGTTGTAGAGGGTACTACTTCTGTAGATGAGTCAATGCTGACAGGGGAAAGTATTCCAGTAGAAAAGAATGTTGGCGATAAGATTATTGGTGCAAGTATAAATAAAAATGGTACTATAAAATATAAGGCTACTAAAGTTGGTAAAGATACAGCTTTAGCGCAAATTATAAAGCTTGTAGAAGATGCTCAGGGTTCTAAAGCTCCAATTGCAAAACTTGCAGATGTTATTTCAGGATACTTTGTTCCAATAGTTATTACCTTAGCAGTTATTTCAGGTTTAGCATGGTATTTCATTGGTGGAGAATCAGAAATATTCTCACTTACAATATTTATCTCTGTACTAGTTATTGCATGTCCTTGTGCTCTAGGTCTAGCAACACCAACAGCTATTATGGTTGGTACAGGTAAAGGTGCTGAACATGGTGTCTTAATAAAGAGTGGTGCTGCACTAGAAACTGCTCACAAAATAAAGACAATAGTATTTGATAAAACAGGTACTATTACAGAAGGTAAACCAAAGGTTACAGATGTAGTTGTTACAAATGGCATAAAAGAAAATGATTTATTACAATTAGCTGCATCAGCAGAAAAAGGATCAGAACATCCACTTGGTGAAGCAATTGTAAAAGGCGCTGAAGAAAAAGGATTAGAGTTTAAGAAGCTTGATTTCTTTAAAGCTATCCCAGGTCATGGAATTGAAGTTAAAATAGATGGCAAAGATATCTTACTTGGAAACAGAAAACTTATGGTGGAAAGCAAGATATCATTAGAAAATCTAGAAGCAACTTCTAATAAATTAGCAGGAGAAGGAAAAACCCCAATGTATATAGCTATAAACAATAAGATGGCTGGAATCATTGCTGTTGCTGATACTGTTAAGGAAAATAGTAAAAAAGCAATAGAAAAGCTTCATCAAATGGGAATTGAAGTAGCAATGATAACTGGTGATAATAAAAGAACTGCTGAAGCTATAGCTAAACAAGTTGGAATAGATAGAATTCTAGCAGAAGTTTTACCACAAGATAAGGCAAATGAAGTTAAAAAACTTCAAACTGAAGGTAAAAAAGTTGCAATGGTTGGTGATGGTATAAACGATGCTCCAGCATTAGCACAAGCAGACATAGGTATAGCTATAGGTTCAGGAACAGACGTTGCTATGGAATCTGCAGATATAGTTCTTATGAGAAGTGATTTAATGGATGTTCCTACAGCTATACAGTTAAGCAAAAATACTATTAAAAATATTAAAGAAAATCTATTCTGGGCATTTGGATATAATACATTAGGAATACCAATAGCTATGGGAGTTCTTCATATCTTTGGAGGACCACTATTAAATCCTATGATAGCGGGAGCAGCAATGAGCCTTAGCTCTGTATCAGTATTAATGAATGCTTTAAGACTAAAAAGATTTAAGCCAGTTAAATAATAAGCTAAAAACGATTAACAAATAATTTATAAATATTATAATAGATTAAATAAAAAATCAAATTTGAAAGGGGAAAATAAGATGAAAAAGAAAATATTAGTTGAAGGTATGAAGTGTGAAAATTGTGCTAAACATGTAAAAGAAGCATTAACTAATGTAGAGGGCGTAACTAATGTAGATATAAATCTATCAGATAAATATGTTCTACTTGATACAGCAGCGGATGTAAGTGATGAAGCTATAAAAAATGCCATTAATACTGAAAAGTATAATGTAATTGAAATAGAAACATTATAAGCAAATAGAAGAGCTTTAATAATTAAAATTTTAAATATACCCTATAAAACGCTTAAAAAAGGTTATGTTGAATTAAGAAGATGATTTCTGTATTGTGCAGGGATCATCTTTTTTTATTATACATAAAACACTTTATAAATATAAAATATGTAAAAAACAATATATTACAAAATATTACATAACATCTGTGTATAATAGTAATTATGAATAATAAAGACGTAGGTGAGAGAGTTTTATGAAAATTTATGTTGTAAAAATTTTAGATATTAGTGAGTCAGAATTAAATAACTTAACTAGATACATTGATGCGGAGAAAAAATATAAGATAAATAAGTTTATAAATAAAAAAGATAAAATCAGATCTTTAATTTCAGAGATTTTAATTAGGAATATAATTTTTGAAAACTTAAATATAAACAATAGAGATATAATATTTGAAAAAAATGTACAGGGGAAACCATGTTTAAAAGGCTATTCTAATTTTAATTTCAACCTTTCTCATTCAGGTGACTTTGTAGTATGTGCAATTGATAATAAACCTATAGGGATTGATATTGAAAAAATAGAATCTATTGATCATAAGGGGATAGCTCAAAGTTTCTTTTCAAAAGACGAATATGATTTTATATTAAAAGGAGATTTACAAGCTCAAATAGATAAATTTTATGAAATATGGACGTTGAAAGAAAGTTATATTAAAGTAGATGGAAGAGGCTTAACAATACCCTTAAAATCATTTTCTATTAATATAGATGAATACGAAAATATTGAGTTGATTACAAAAAATGAACTAAAGAAATGTAATTTTAAAAAATTTAATATTGAATCAGAATATAAAATGGCAGTATGTTCATTAAACAAAGAAATTCCCAATAACATAATAACAATAAATCAAAAATGTTTAATTGATAACTATCTTAAAGATATTTAATAATTGTAAGAGACGGTTCATAATTTATTTTATAAATTATATTTTAATATCTTATAAAATTGAGATGAATCCTTCTCTAAAAAACATAAGTTAGCAGTAAATTTATTAAGGCTTTATCTAGCATTAGCAATTAACGAATAAGACATAATTATAATATTAAGTAATTTAGAATAGACGTCTAGGAAAAATTAATTATCTTGATGATATGGTAATTGAAGAACTTAAAGATAATGAATATATTAGGAGTATAAATTTTAAAAAGATAATTTACACATTTAGACAAATATAAATTATTAAAGAATGTAAAGGGGATTATATTATGCTTAGTAACTCAATTTATAGCATGCTACCAAAATATAAATTTATTTATGAGGAAAGAAATGTTGAATTACCTAACTATTTGAATAGAGAAATTAAAGATAATTGGAATGAATTGATTAATTCCGGGAAAAAATATACAAATGGAGAATTATATACTATATCAAGTATAAAATTTGAAAATGACAATTGTCTAATTTTTAGAATTTTAAAAACTGATTATGCACACTATTTATATATTGTAAAGCAAGATTTTCAAGGAGAATATATATGTAGATCCATTGCAACTAGTGCTCTTTTTATTACAAATGATAATTATTATGTTTTAGGAAAAATGTCAAGTGATACTTCTTTACCAGGTAACATTAAGTTTATTGGGGGAGCTATTAGTAAAGAGGACTTTATAGAAAATGAACTTCATCCTATAGAAGGTATAAAAAGAGAAGTTAAAGAAGAAATAGGATTAGATTTAGATGATAAATCTAAAGTTGAAAGCGTAAACTCAAGTTATTTCATAACAATAAAAAATTTATCTTTTATAAATATATGTTTCAAAATAAAACTAAATTTGTCTTCAAAAGAAATTATTAAATTATTTGATGAACATAATGAAAATTTGTACAATCAAAATATGGAGCAAGAATTGGATTCTATTGTTTTAGTAAAAAATGATAGAGAGAATCTAAATAATTTTTTTACTGATAACAAAGGCATAACTATGGATTATCTAGAAGAATTATTTTTAGTTGAGATGGGAATTAACGAAGCACGAAATTTTTCTGATGAAGATAATCTTCGATAATGTGATATGAAAGAGACGGTTCATGATTTATTTTATATTTTGAAATAATCTTTTATGTTAAAAATCACAGTATTTAAAAATACACACTAAAAATTTCTAAGAAACTAGTGTGTATTTTGATTTTTTATAATTTAGGCAATTTGCTCCCGATAATTTGTTTTACCTGAGTAGGTAGATTATCCAGTTCTTCTTTTGTTAGTTCTGCGGTTTCTATCATTGGATGAATAATTATTTTAACATCTGCCGATTTAATCCTATTACCATTTTGTTCCATTAGTTTATATGATCCTTGAATTGTAACTGGTACAATTGGTACCTTTGCTTTAGTAGCTAATTTAAAGCTCCCTGCTTTAAATTCTCCCATTGCATCACTTTTACTTCTTGTACCTTCTGGGAAGATAACAAGGGAATACCCTTCTTTCAATATTTGTACACCTTCTATGATTGCTTGTGCTGACTTCCTCAAATTGTTTCTATCCATAAATATACAGTTCATATATTTCATCCATGTACGAATCAGTGGAACTTTTTCCATCTCAACTTTAGCGATATATCCTTTAGGTTTATCAATATAGCTCATAAATAGTGCAATATCAAAGTTGCTTTGGTGATTACTCATAAAAACTACAGGTATATGTTTAGGGATGTTTTCTTGTCCAGTTACTGTGACTTTTGCACCACTCATCTTCACATGAGACATTGCCCACTTAGATGTGACTTTATGAACATAATCTATTTTATCTTCCATTTTACCTTGCTTTTCTAAAGATTTCACCTTATACATTTGAGGAGTTTTTCCAAGTAAACTCGTTGCAAAATGCGTGTACCAAGCGATTGTTCTTAGCATAATAAGCCTCCATATTCAATTTAATATATTTTTATTATAGTACAAAGTTATATATAGTGAAAGGGATTGGAATTTAGATAACAGCTTTTATATTAGGGACGGTTCATTTAAAATATCAATATTTTTAAGTTATCATATGAAAATGGTGTCTATGGTTTTTGACAATGGCAATAATTATAAAAAACTATGATAATTGGAGGTATTAAGATGGCTAGAACAGCTAGAGTATTAAGTGAAATTGGAATATATCATGTTATGACTAGAAGTTTTCCTGATAAACCTTTATTTTATGATGATAAAGATAAAGAAAAAATGCTTCAAATTCTACGAAAATTACAAATTGAAGAGAATTTCAAGATTTATGCTTATTGTTTAATGGATACTCATACTCATTTTTTAATAGACATTAATGGTGGAGATTTAAGTAAAATGATGAAAAAATTTAACTTAAGATATGGAGGGTATCTTAGAAAGTGTAAAAATCATAAAGGACCGGTATTTAGAGATAGATATAAAAGCAAACCCATAAGTAGTGACGCATACTTAATAGAAGTTTCTAAATATATACATAGAAATCCAGTAGATATAAAAGAATACAAAGAAAAGCCAGAAGAATATACATATTCAAGTCTATCATTATATCTAGGATTAGAAAAAAATAGATTTAATCTCTGTAATGAAGAATATATAATGAGTTTCTTTGGTAGGAGAAAAAGAAGAGCAAGAGAAAATTACTATAAAACTATGTTTAATATAGAAAGAGAAATGCTTAAAGAAATGGAATTTGAAAATGATAAGTCAGAATATAGAAGTGAAAAGATTATTCTATTTAGAAATTGTTCAGAAAAGGACATAAGCAATTTTATCTGTGAGAAAACAGGTATTGAGGAGATAGAGTTAAAGCTAAAACATAGAAGAAAAAGTAGAGAGGCAAAGGCAATATATACAGTTTTTTTAACCCAGTTCAGTGGCAAAAGTCAAAAAGAAATATGCAAAACATTAAAGAACATAACACAATCTAATGTATCTATGCTTTGCAGATATGGAGTAGAACTGATAATTAAAGATAAATTTTATAAAACTATGTTAGATGAATTAGTAGAAATTAATCTTAAAAGAACAGCATGCTAATATAAAAAATATCTTTATATATTAATATTATGCTTATAAAGAAAAAAAGGACAAGCTTAGAAATATTTATGATAAAAATTAAAATAACAATAGATCTACATATACTTGATTATAATAAATAATAGCTAATCTTTATTCATTTAATTTAAGGGACGGTTCATAATTATATTTAAAATGAATTATAGTATTGTATAAAAATATGAGAATAAAAATGAACCGTCCCTTAAATATAAGTATGGAAAAAGCCTACTTACATTAAAAGTAAGTAGGCTTTTACATATGAATTTAAATATAAATTTTATTTTACTTTAAGATGATGAGCTAAATAAGTAGTTATTTCTTTATTGTTTGCAGAGCTAGCTGGTGTGAAAGCATAACCAATTACAGCCATTTTATTATTTTGTGGCATATGTATTTGAATTTGCTTATAATATATTTCATCTTTTAAAGTATCTATAGAACCAGTTTTATTAAGTATATCTAACCATTCTTTATCAAGCTTGTTGCTATCTACTAAAGATTTGATTGATTCAGGTGAAAGCTTGATGTCTAATTCAAATAAAGCACCTTGTCCACTTGGAAGATTTATAGCTTCAGATTTAGTTACGTTAAAAATAAGTCCTTGTTGAGTATTTTCAAGTTCTTTCTTTACAAGTTCAGCATATTTACTCATGTCTACTAAGTCTTCTTTAGGTAAATCCATTATATTAACATTAGCATTAGAAACAAAATTTTCAGTACTTTCAGAAACGTTTAAAAATGATACTATAGGAGCCATTGTTGTTTCGTCAACTTCCCAATTTGCAGGGATTGATGCAGTGAAAGTCTTTCCATCGTAATCTTTAGTTTCAAAGCTAGCTTTCATAGGCTCTACAGGTTCTGATTTTTCTTTAGAAGAACAGCCTCCAAAAGCAAATACAGCTAAAACAGCCGTTAATAAAAGTAAATTTTTTAATTTTTTCATAAAAACAACCCTTCCTTTTGGTGTAAAATTATGTTGTAAAGTATAACAATATGTAATATTAGCATGAAATTGTAAAAAAGTAAATGAAATTTTATGAAAATTATGGGGAAAAATGTATAATTAATTCTAAAAATTAATTCAAATTAATATATTATATAAAATATTTATAGTTATGAAATTTATTTTAAGTTGAATCTGCTAAAGGCTTAATTTAAGGATAAAAATTTTATGTATTTATATATAGTAAAAATGGCTAGATTTTTTAAAAAAAGATATAGTTTCATTATTGAAATTCTATCTAAGGGACGGTTTATAATTATATTTTAAATTACATTATATGTTTAATAAGAATGTAAGAATAAAAATGAACCGTCCCTTAAAGAAAAATGATATAGTGGATATATAAGATTATAATAAAAGCAATTGATGAAAGTGATTTAATAGTAGTTATTAAAAGAAATGGAAGAATTTCTGTTATGGATATGTTGATAATGATGGTTGCAATTAGTATAATACATATTAGATAATGTTATTTTAATAAAATAGTTTTTTATTTATAATATAAAGCAGCTTTTAATAGCTGCATATTTTAAAAGTATGTAGTGAAAATGATTATTATTATCATTATTTTGTGTTTAATATCATATATGTATAAGAGGGATTTAAAAATATGACATATTTTTGCCGGTTTTTATAATCATTAATATAAAGCAAAAAACTATGATAATTATGAAAGCATTATAACAAAAGGGAGTGAATTACTATGCTTAATAAAGGAATGAGGGAATATGATATAACAAATATAGCAGAGGGGAAATGTTCTGTTTGCAAAGATCTTACTAAGGTATATAATTTAGAAGCTAATGGCTATGAATTTAATATTCCTAAAGAAATAGGGCATGGGTACTTCAAGCAAATTGTTTCTTATGAAAATATTCAAATTATAGATTTCAATATGACTTTTCACAAAAAGATGGAGGTACAAGGTATTTCAAAGACTCCGCATATAGATATGTTTTTTTGTGTAGGAGATGGAATAGAGTGGGAGTTTGAAGGGAATAAAGATCAATTTGAACTTTCTAATGGAGAGAGTTTTTTTGCTAAAGCTAAAAATAGAGAAAATATAAAAAGATGCACTTATTTACCTGAGCGAAACTTTAATTTTATGGAGATCAAAATTCATCCTAAGAAATTTCATCAGATAACAGAGAACATTGAAAAGGAATGGAATACATTTTGTAATGGTAAGAAGGATGAGATATTTTATAGAGATAAGATTACACCATCTATACAGGTTGTTTTACAACAAATACTAAATTGTCCATATGAAAAGGGATTAAAAAATATTTATATGGAAGGTAAAATACTTGAGATCCTTGCAATATATCTTAATGAAAGAATTTATCAACAAGAAAGACATAATTCGATAAAGCTTTCTAATGAAGATATAGCAAGTCTTTATAAGGCTAAAGAGATTTTGGACACTAATTTAATTGATCCCCCTACATTAACAAATTTATCTAAAATGATATGTCTTAATGAATTTAAGCTGAAAAATGGATTTAAAGAGATATTTGGTGATACGGTATATGCATATGTTATAGATAAGAGATTAGAAACCGCTCGTTTATTGTTGGAGAAAAAGAATATGCAGGTTAGTGAAGTTATAAGTCTAATTGGATATGCAAATGCAAGCCATTTTGCTTCAGCTTTTCGTAAAAAGTTTGGAGTTAATCCAAAGGAATATTTACAAAATGTAGTTAAACAATGAAATATAGGATATCAAAAAATTGCTGTGTAGAAAAATGATAACAGCAATTTTTTATTTAATAATCCTTTTTTCGTCTTTTTAAATCCTTATATGAGTAGAGAGGAAGAATTAGTTCTTTTATAATAAATGATAGGGATAATCATTATCAATAGTATTTTTGAAGAAAATTAAAATATCAACTTATAGAGGAGGTTATTAAGCAAGTAAAGTATGTTTACACTTCAATAATATTAAAGTAACTTTAAAAAACTAACCAGTACATCAACATATTTCGCATCTTTAAATAGTTAAATTTTCAGATGCTTAAGATGATATGTATAAAGGAAAAGGAGAAGAATTAAATGTCAAAACTATCACTGGAGGAAGTAAAATATACAAAAAACAAATTGATGGAGAAAGGTTACAGATTAACGGTTCAAAGGAAAGCAATAGTCAATGTTATTATAGAAAATAAATTTGATCATTTATCTATAAAAGATATCTATGATCTTGTAAAAATCACCATACCTGATATAGGTATTGCAACGGTATATAGAACTGTACTTTTACTAAAAGAAATAGGTTTTTTGCATGAAATTAATCTAGGTGATGGTTTTACTAAATACGAGATTATTCCTATAGGTTCAAAAGGATATCATCCACATTTAATATGTTTAAATTGCAAAAATATTATAGAGATTGAAGCTGAACTTTTAAGCAAAGTAGAACGCACAATAGAAAATAATAATAAGTTTAAAATAAATAACTATAATATTATATTTTATGGTCTATGCAGTGTATGTAATGAGAATGGATAAGCTTTATATATAATAAAAAACTAGAATAATTAAATGTGTAATATTCTCAATATAAAGGAGGCAAAAATTTTGGAAAAGAAAAAGTCAGGAATCCCTCGTTTATTAGAAATTGCTGGAGAAAAGCGGGGGCTACTAATTATTTCAGGGACATTATCATCTATTAGTGCTATTTGTATGCTTGTACCTTATATATCTATTTATTTTATACTTGCAGAATTGCTAAAGAATGCTTTTAATCCTTCTTTAGCTGATGGAGCATTAATGATGCATTGGGGCACTATAGCATTAATAGGATTAATCGGTGGAATTATAACTATGTATTTTTCTGGATTATGTTCCCATATGGCAGCTTATCGTATATTATATGGCTTGCGTGTAAAACTTTCAGCTCATATAGGAAAGCTTCCACTTGGATATTTTACTAAGAATTCTACAGGAGCAATTAAAAAAACTATGGAGCAAAACGTAGAAAAAATTGAGAACTTTGTTGCTCATCAATTACCGGATTTAGTTAATGTATTAGCGACAACAGTAGTAATGATAATAGCAATGTTTTATCTAAGCCCATTACTTGCAATTGCTTGTATTGTACCGCTATTTTTAGGCTTTTTTGTTCAGTCTAGAATGAGAACAGGTGAAAAAGCTAAAGAAAATTTAAAGTTTTATCATGATTCCTTAGAGAGAATCAATGCATCAACTGTACAATATGTAAGAGGTATGCCAGTTATAAAGATATTTGGACAAACTGTACGTTCCTTTAGAAAATTTTATGATGATATGATAAGTTACAGAGATTATTGTGTAAGATATACAGATCAGTTTCAAAATAGCTATGTTTTTTTTAAGGTAATGCTAGGATCTTCTTTAACATTTATTTTACCTGTAGGTGTATATATTTTAACTGGAAAACCTGAAAATATAGCATTTGCGCTAACTTTACTTTTCTTTTTAATTATGGCACCAGGAGTATCAGCTCCCATGTATAAGTTTGCTAATTTTGCTTCTACAATAGGAGATATTTCTGAAGGTGTTGAACGTATAGATAAAATTCTTAACGAAGAAGCTATGCCAGAAGTAAAGAATCCTAAAATGCCAAAAAAATTTGATATTAAATTTCAAAATGTATCATTTAGTTATGATTCAGGTGAGAACTCAATACGTAAAGAAGCACTTTCAAATATAAATTTTAAGGCAGAACAAGGAAAAGTAACTGCCCTTGTAGGTCCTTCTGGTTCAGGAAAATCTACAATTGCAAATTTAATTCCTAGATTCTGGGATGTAAAAAAAGGTTCTATCACTATAGGTGGAGTGGATATACGAGATATGAGTACAGAGAATTTAATGAATGCAGTATCTTTTGTTTTTCAAGATTCATTTTTATTCTATGATACTATTTATGAAAATATTTTAGTAGGAAGACCTGATGCAACTAAAGAAGAAGTACATGCTGCTGCAAAAGCCGCACAATGTCATGATTTCATTGAAAGATTCCCAAATGGATATGATACTCTTATAGGAGAAGGTGGAACTTATCTTTCTGGTGGTGAAGAACAGAGGGTATCAGTAGCAAGAGCTATACTTAAAAACTCTCCTATTTTAGTACTTGATGAAGCAACAGCTTTTGCTGACCCAGAAAATGAGTATCAAATGCAGTTAGCACTTAAAGAATTGATGAGGAATAAGACAGTAATAGTTATTGCTCATAGACTTTCATCTATACAAGACTCAGAACAAATTATTGTTTTAAATGAAGGATGTATTGTAGAAAAAGGTACACATCAGAAATTAAAAGCAAATAATGGACTTTATAAAAAAATGTGGGATGCATATACTGATGCAGGAAAATGGAAGCTTGAAAAGGGAGGTAGTATAGCGTGAAAATTCTTTATAATATAACTGCTGGAAATCCAGAGAAGTTAAGAAAACCAATTTTCTTTTCAGTTCTATCTAATGTTCTGAATATCTTACCTTTTACTTTAACTATAACAGCAGCAAAAATAATATTTGAATCCTATTCAACTGGAACAGCCCTTGATATAGGGAAGTTATGGTTGACTTGTGGTGCATTATTTGTATCTATGATAATAATGTTTCTAGGAGAAATACCTGCTTATAGGTCAGCATATAGAGGAGCATTTATAGTTGCAGCAGAGGGAAGAGCAAAATTAGCTGAGCATTTAAGACAATTACCGCTTGGATATTTGACAAGTAGAGATCCTGGTGATCTTGGAAATATGATGATGGGTGATTTTGCTCTAATAGAACATTGTATATCACATCTTATGCCTCAGTTAGTAGGAGCATTAGTTATGCCAGTGATTGCTTTTATTGGATTGCTATTTCTGGATTGGCGTATGGCCATTGCCATGTTTGTAGCACTACCTGTAGGAACTTTGATTATAAAAGCTACTTCTAAATTGCAAAAAAGAGTAGGTAAGAGACATATGGAATCTAAAATATATGCTGCTAATAGATTACAGGAGTATTTAAATGGTATAGGAACTATTAAAGCATACAATTTAACAGGAGAAAGATTTACTCGTCTTGAAAAGGCATTTAGACAATTTATGATTGAAAGTATAAAAATAGAAGGATTTTTACAACCAATAGTGTTGACAGCTTTAGCATGTATTAGAGCAGGACTTACAGTAATGGTATTCGTTGGTACCCATTTACTCTTAGGTGGAAAGTTGGATATTATAACATTTGTTACATTTTTAATTGTAGGGACAAGAGTATTTGATCCTCTAACTACAGTGCTTGGGGATTTCTCAGAAATTAATTATGATCAGCAAGCAGGAGAAAGAATTGTAAATTTATTAAAAGAACCTATTTTATCAGGAGATAAAATGCCACCTGAAGGTCATGAAATTGAATTAAAAAATGTTACATTTGGATATGGAACTAACAGCGTTCTTAAAGATGTCTCTGTGAAGATGTCAGAAGGATCATTAACTGCATTGGTAGGACCTTCTGGTAGCGGAAAGAGTACTATTTTAAAATTAATAGCTCGTTTTTATGATCCGCAAAAAGGCGAAGTTCTTATAGGCAATGAAAATATGAAAAATTTAGAACCAGAAGCTCTTCTTAAGAAAGTTTCTATGGTATTTCAAGATGTATATCTCTTTCAAGACACCATTGGAAATAACATAAGATTTGGTAAAGAGAACGCAACGCAAAGTGAAGTAGAAGAAGTAGCAAAAAGAGCATGTTGTCATGACTTTATTATGAAACTTCCTCAAGGGTACGATACACCTGTAGGAGAAGGAGGTTCTACTCTTTCCGGTGGAGAGAAGCAACGTATTTCTATTGCTAGGGCAATACTAAAGGATGCACCAGTAGTACTATTAGATGAAGCAACTGCATCATTGGATCCAGAAAATGAAGTGGATATACAAAAAGCAATAAATGAACTTATTCAAGGAAGAACAGTTATTGTGGTTGCACATAGACTAAAAACTATTTGTGAGGCAGATAATATTATTGTTTTAGATAATGGAAAAGTTGTAGAGCAAGGTGTTCATGAGGAGCTAACTTCTCAAAAAGGGTTGTATTCTCGTCTTTGGAATTTACAACATCAGTCTAGCAGATGGAGTATCTCTTCATAAGAATTATAGTATATGAGTATGATTAATTACAAATGTAGAAATTTTCATTAAAAGTTATAAAACACTCTCTATAGGATGAATTTATTCTACAGGGAGTGCTTTATGATTATAAGATTTTGTTATTCGAATTCTCTGAGATAAAGACATTTGAGCCAGCATTATTTTTATGCTTTTATTATTTTATCATTACTATCCATTAATTTTAAATATTCTTCCTTAGTCATTCTAGGAGTAAAATTATCTAATATTTCATTTGCATTCTTTGCATTGTCATATAGCAAATCTATTACAGTTAATGCCATTGCTTTTGCAGGGGTTATATATGCTAAATCTTCGTCTATTATTTCATATTCTCTAGAGTGAAGACTTCCCTTTATTCCGCCTATCATAGGATGAAGAGTAGGCATTAATTGTGATACATCTCCAAAATCAAAGGAGCCTGTAAAATCTCCTCCATTTATTATTTTATCTTCAGCTATTCCAATAGCAACTAAATTATCTTTAAAGAAATTATCTAATTCTCTATACCTTAATATTGGTAAATAGCCTGGAGTTTCTGTAATTTCTATTTTAGCTCCTACAGCAAAAGCACCAGCCATTAGTGAACGATTAATTTTAGCATTTGCATCTAACAATCCTTCTATAGTTCTAGCTCTAACATAAGATTCCATTCTAACATCGGCAGGGACTGAATTTACTATGTCTCCACCTTTAGTTATTATAGGATGAAATCGAACTTTTTCGCTTTCCTTAAAAGTTTCCCTTTGTGCATGTACATTATTTATAGCAAGCATAGCAGCATTTAAAGCATTAGTTCCTTCATGAGGTGCTGAACCAGCATGTGCTTCTTTGCCTATAAAATTAATTTTCTTTGCTATAAATCCATTACTTTCAGTACCTACCAAGGCCTTATCTTCACCCATATATAAAGAGTGAAACATCATAGAAATATCTACATCATCAAAGTAACCACGATAAATAAGCTCCTGTTTTCCACCAAAGAATTTTATTTTTTTATCTTTTCTTAAATTATCTCTATATTCTAATTCAATTAATTCTTCAGCAGGAGTTGCCATAAATTCTATTTTACCATCTAACTTATCGGCAACACCAGACTTAACAAGTCCCACAGCAGCTCCTAACATTCCAGCTATTTGTATATTATGACCACATGCATGAATAGCACCTATTTCATTAGCATCTTTATGGTCTTTGCAGAATATGGCATCCAGTTCACCTAATATAGCTATCTTAGGACCAGTTTTATTAGAGTTTATTTCAGCTCTACATCCTGTAACTGCAATATTTTCTTCAACATCTAAATTTAACTCATTTTTCATAAACTCTACTACTGTATTTGTAGTTTTAAATTCTTTATATCCAAACTCGGGATTAGAGTATATTTTTTTACCCATTTCAATAATTTTATCTCTATTTTCATCAATAGTTTTAATTACTTGTTTTTTTAATTCATCTTTATTCATTTTTATCCCTCCTATATTTTATCTTGAAATTCTAGAACAAAATGAGATATATTTGCACAAATAAAGAACATAGGTATAAATACTACTATAGATATTATTACAATCTTTCAAGACAATTCTTTTAATATTAATTTTACCTAAAGTAAATACCTCTTGTCTTTCATTTTTAGAAAAATTAGGTTCTAATATTTTGTAATATCAATTAGCGGATGGTAGGGAAACAAGGACTAAAAAGCTTATCCTTGTGATTATTCAAATCATATTGCTTATGTCGTCATATGCTATGATAGTATCTATTATTTTAGGAGGAACTACATCGGCTAATGAAGAGATAGTAGTGATGAAAATTATTTTTATATTAAATATTTATTATGTGTAATTTTCCATTTATGAGCTAAATTACTATGAACTATATATTTAAAAGGTACTGAATTTTTTAATTTCATAAGTTATAATATTAATGCAAAATAATCAATTTTTATAGAAATATCTATAAAAAATCATTTACATTATATTGAATATTTGTAATATAATAAAAATATTTAGATATTATATATTTATAGAATAGTAGGATGGAGGTTAAAATGTCTGAAACTCAAACTAAAATAAAGAACAAAACAAATTTATTTCACAAAAAAGTTTATATTAAAGTACCTTATAAGTTTTTACTAAGTCATATAATTGCATTTAGTTGGATGATATTTTCTATATATTTATCTTTACCATGGGTAAATGATCTTGGAATGATAGTTACAAAACCAGTAGCAATATTAATTATTGCGGGTATAGGGTATATACCAGGTTATATTAATGCTTTTATTGTTACTAGTCTTTTAATTGATAAGCAACCAAGGTTTTTAGATACAAGCCCTAATAACGAAGTTACAATCATCATTGCATGCAAAAATGAAGAAAGAAATATTACTAATACTTTAAGGTATATAGCAAATCAAGATTACGATGGAACTATTAATGTGATAGTTGTTGATAATGGTTCTACAGATAATACATTTTATTCTGCAAAGGCAGCAGGAGAAGAATTGAGTTTAAATTTACAAGTTCTTTATGAAGAAAAGCCAGAAAAATATAATGCTTTAAATAGTGCTTTAGATTACATAACAACAGAGTATACAGTTACTTTAGATGCAGACACTTTATTGCATAAATCTGCAATAAGATATATTGTATCAAGAATTAAATCTGCGCCAAAAGAGGTTTGTGCTGTTGCAGGAACTGTTTTGGTAAGAAATAGTAGAGAAAACTTTATTGCGAAGCTTCAGGAATGGGATTATTTTTTAGGAATTGCTAGTATTAAGAGAATGCAAGGTTTATATCAGGGAACATTGGTAGCTCAAGGAGCTTATTCTTTATACAAAACAGAGGCTTTAAGATGATGGAAGGATGGCCTGATGCTATTGGTGAAGATATTGTCTTAACTTGGAATTTTTTAAAGCATGATCTTAAAGTATATTTTGAACCATTAGCTGTAGCCTTTACAGATGTACCTATAACATTAAAGCATTTGTCAAGGCAGAGAAGCCGATGGGCAAGAGGAATGCTTGAAGCTTTAAAAATAGTTAAACCTTGGCAACATCCAATATTCTATGTTCGTTATCTTACAGGTATAAATCTTGTTATGCCATATCTTGATTTTGTATATACTTTTTGTTGGATGCCGGGGTTAATATTAGCAATGTTTGGCAAGTTTTGGGTAGTAGGACCTTTTACATTATTTGTTATGCCTTTAGCACTATTTCAGAATTTTATACTTTATAGATATCAAAGGCATGTATTTAAAAGATTGGGATTAAGGGTAAGAAGAAATATATTAGGTTTTGTTGTATATGTACTTATGTACCAAATGATTATGAGTCCTATGTCTATAATAGGATATTCTCAAGAAATATTAAATCTTAGACGTAAGTGGAAATAATAAATAAGTGATATTTGAAAATAGATGGTAATAAAAATAGAATTAATTTATTATATTTACAGTAAACTAGATTAAATAACAGGAAGTGCCTTTCTGCGAAAGAGTACTTCTTATTATTTAAATTTCTATGTATATTTTAGAAGATAGAGTAACATTTTTGCTATAACAGATGATAAATATAGAGTTAATAGTTCTAAGCACTAATGGAATATAAGAGAAATGTTGAAAATTTAATTTATAATCTATCTAAATGAAGTTATAAGGGAGTTAAATAATGTTCTAATATTATATTGATTTGGATTAACAGAATTAATAGCCTTATTTAACTTTAAAGGTTTTATATAACAAGATAATTTTTATATGAAACTCAAAATTTAATTTAATATAATTAATATTAGTTAAAAAGGCTATTCCAAAAGGAATAGCCATAATTTTTTTATTTATATGAGTAACTTATAAGAAAAATTTTGGTACATATTATAAAAAAGCTACTATGGATTGCAATTTTCTGGATTAGGTGTATTATAATTTAGAAGAGTAAAAAAACCAGAAACTTTAGCAATTTTAATAACATCATTACATAATTGAATTGCGATAACATTAATTATTGCATCAGTACAATCATAGCTAGCTAGTTTTTCATGAATGATATCACATACATCATTTATTTCAATCTCATTATATCTATACATACAATATTGTTTACGCATACGAAATCATGACAGGATAGGGAGGCATATTTAGGGAATCAACTTATCACTGTTATACAGCCTGTACTAGTAATAAAAGTGAAATAAATCTCACAATTTGTACATAGAGTACAGTAAGAGTTGCAAAGTAGCCATAAACTGTATTACTGTAGTGCAAGGTTCCACAATGCACTATAAGCAACTAAGATTGTAGATAATTCTTGTTGTATTAAATACCGTAATATCTAATCCACCAAGAATATTTATAAAAAACAAAAATTTACTATATGATTAGGAATTGAAGGACATGCAGAACCACATGATAATACAGTAGTAACAGTCATACCTTCAGCTACTAAATCATTTATTTCTTATATCTTCGCTTTTTCTAGTATTGGATTTGCCAATATTTTTTTGTCATTGGTCTTCCATTATTACATCAGCAATTATTTCCTTTTTTGTTGATATAGTTATCATTTGATTACTTAATTATATATATTAATTATTTTTTCTATATTCTTTATAATTAAATTTTCTTTTATAAGCTAATTGAAAGTTTTTACTTTCTAATAACTATAATATGTAGTTTAAAAAATCAGGCTACAGCTTTTGAGAAATTTGGTGCATAGCTTTTAGAGTTCCTAGTATATACTGTAAAAAGTGTAATAATTAATTTTGCGATTATGATTATATTTTAAAGTTTTCTATATAAAATTAATAATAATGGGTTATAAAGAATGCTTCCAAATAATGTGAAAAAATTTTATAAGTGATATAATTATATAAATAACCATCCTTTAAAAAACAACTGACAATACTTTGAAGATTTTACGTCACATGCATTGGATTTTATAGAAAATATTCGCATAAGCTTCTAACAGTGGCTTTTAAAAGATGTACAAATTTGTTTTTGTAAAATTTTCCTACTAAATGTTTGGAGGGAATGTTTTGAAGAGTAAGGATAAAATATTACAGACTGTTTCAATATTGCAAAAGAAAATGCCAAAGGGAGTATCTGCTTTTGATGTGAGTAAAATTTTAAATTTAGATAGGGCAAATGTTAGCAGATATCTTAATAAACTTTATTCAGAAAAGAAACTTGAAAAAATTCAGGGGCGTCCTGTACTTTATAAAACTCTAGAAGAAAATATCACTATTTTTCAGGAAAATCAGAATAGCAATGGCTTGGATAGCATTATAGGTGCTCAAAATAGTTTACAAATAGCTATTCAGCAGGCTAAGGCAGCTATACTTTATCCACCAAGAGGGCTACATACCCTTCTTCTTGGAGAAACAGGAGTTGGAAAATCCCTTTTTGCAGAGCTTATGTATAAATTTTCTGTGGAGTCAGGAATGCTTTCTTTTGAAGCACCTTTTATACATTTCAATTGTGCAGACTATGCAGATAATCCTCAACTTTTAATAGCTTATATCTTTGGAGTAAAAAAGGGTGCTTATACTGGAGCGGATAAAGATAGAGAAGGACTACTAAAAAAAGCTGATGGTGGAGTTATATTTCTTGATGAAGTACATAGACTGCCACCTCATGGACAGGAAATACTTTTTACATTTATAGATAAAGGACACTTTAGACCGTTAGGAGAAACGGAAAGAATAGAAAAGGCATTAGTACAGATAATAGCTGCTACTACGGAAAATCCTCAATCACATCTTTTAAAGACATTTACTAGAAGAATTCCAATGATAATTACTTTACCATCATTAATGAGTAGAGGGATGAAGGAAAGATATAGACTTATTGAGTTATTCATAAAGGATGAATCAAAAAGATTGGGAAAGAGTATATATATTAATCGTAATTCTCTAGAGTCTTTTTTATTATATGATTGCCCTAATAATATAGGGCAGTTGAAAAGTGATATACAATTAGCTTGTGCGAAGGCATTTTTAAATTATAAATCACAAAGAAAAAATTATATAATAATCACTCAAGAAGATCTACCTAGTTATGTAAAAAAAGGAATTCTAAAAATAAAAGATAATAGAGAAAAAATAGATAATATTTTAAAAAATACTGGGGATATACTTAAATTCTATTATAAAGAAGAAGAATTAAAAAAATTAGAGGAGAGTCATGAAGAAAAGGGAGATTTTTATGACGATATAGAAAGGAAGTTAGAAAATTTAAAGGCATCTGGTATTCAAGATAGTGAGATTAATCAAATTCTTAATATTGATATAGAAAGTCATTTTAAAAAACATATTGGGTATATAGCATCTAAGGTTAAGAGAGAGGAAATAATAAATATAGTTGGGGAAAAGATAGTTAATACAGTAGATTATATATTAACTTTTGCTCAAAATAAACTTTATAGAGAATATGATGATAATTTATATTTTGCGCTTGCGCTACATTTAAATGGAAGCATAAAAAGAATTCAAAATGGAAATAAAATATATAATCCAAAGTTAAATTTTATAAGGGCAAAATACGATGAAGAGTTTTTAATAGCTATGGAAATGGCTAAAATTATTGATAATACTTTTCATATTGAAACACCTCTTGACGAAATAGGTTATATTGCTATGTTTTTAGCAGCTAATTCTTTTGAATTAGAAAATGAAGATAAAGGTAAAGTGGCAGTACTTGTGATATTTCATGGAAATAGTACAGCCAGCAGCATGGTTCAAGCTGCTAATGAATTAGTTGGAATAAACCATGGAGTTGCTATTGATATGCCTTTAAGTATGAATGCAGAAGAAGCATATCAATTAGCAAAAAAGAAGGTTAAGGAGATAAATAAAGGCAGGGGAGTTCTTCTTTTAGTGGACATGGGGTCACTAGTAAACTTTGGAGATATGATATATGAAGAAACAGGAATTGTTGTTAAAACCATTGATAAAGCTAGTACTCCTATAGTAATTGAAGGCTTAAGAAAAGCAGTTTTAGGCAGAGATTTAATAGAGGTATATCAAAGCTGTAAAGAAAACAATTATTTTACAAGAGGAGTAATTAGAAAGACCAATATAAAAAAGAAGAATATTATTATAACAGCATGTTTTACTGGCGATGGAGCAGCAGAAAGATTAAAGAGAGTCATCTATGAAAAGTTATCAAATCTTGAGGATATAGAAATAATTCCAATGAATATTATAAATAGAAGAGAATTTTTAAGTTCAATAGATTATTATAGAGAAAATTATAATATTTTAGCCATAGTTGGAACAGTGAGAATTTACATAGATGATATACAATTTATATCTGCAAAAGAGTTATTAATTGATAGTGGAATAAATACTTTAAAAGAAATAATTGAAATAAACAATAATTACACTAAAATTAGCTTATCACTTAAAGAACATTTAAATTTTGAGGGTTGCGATACTGTTGTTGAAGATGTGAAACAATCAGTTGAACAGATAGAAACTCAATTAGAAAAAGCCATTAGTGATGAAGTAGAAATAGGAATAATAATTCATATATGCTTTTTAATAGATAAACTTAAAAATGGCGGCAGTGAATTAATGTTTAAAGATTTAGATGAGTTTATTGATGAGTATAGTAGAGAAGTTACACAAATAAAACAGTGTTTGAAAAGTCTTGAAGAGCAATATGATGTGGAAATCGGAGATAATGAGTTAGCTTATATTTGCCGCATGTTTATGTATAATGAATCAGATTAATATTTTCATAGAAGTCTATGTTTTAATATAACAGTAAATATTTGAAACAATTGAAAGAGGACAGGGTATCTTCCTTTAATCTATAATGTTACAATATGAATTAAATTGCTGGAAAGTATACATTAAGTTTGAATGTAATATATAGTGTAATCTGTGTAATATATAGAAATAGTGTGTATGTAATTATACACACTATTTTTGCGTATAAATCTTTTAAATCATTGCAATAAATTTATTATTATATAGGATTAAATATAAATTTAAAGTGGCTAATTTACAGCTGCATCATTGATTTATACAAATTTATTAATGAAAATTAAAGTAGCTATAGAGTGTTTATGAATAAATAAAAATCTTGGCATGACAATTGCTTTAATTATTAGTGCAAAGGAGGTAAGTTATGAAGAAATTAAATGTAACAGTAAAAAGTAAATCAGGACTTCATGCACGGCCAGCAGCTACATTAGTTAATCTAACACAACAATTTGAATCTAATATTACCATTGAAAAGGACGGAAGATCAGCAAATGCAAAAAGCATAATAGGAATTTTGAGTATTGGGGCAGCTATGGGAGATATGGTATCTGTTTTAATAGATGGGGAAGATGAAACAGAAGCATTTAATGAATTAGAAGAATTATTCAATAAAACTTTACCTAATGAATAACAATTAATGTCCCATTACAAGAAGGAGGATTATATGGGTTATTATATTGGAATTGATGGAGGCGGCACAAAAACTATTTGCCTTTTAGGAAACTGCAATAATGAAGTTATAGACAGTTTTAAAGCTGGTCCTACAAATTATCACAGTGTAGGCGCAAAACAAACAGAAGAAGTATTCAGTTCTATGTTTACTTATTTTTGTGATAAACACAATATTGCTAAAGAAAATATTAGTGCAATATGTTTAGGTGGAGCTGGAATTGATTGTGAGGATGATGAAAACCTTTTAAAGAATATTTTTAGGACATTAGGTTATAAAAATAAATTATTAATATTTAATGATTCCATAACTACTTTGGTTGGGGCAAATGGTGATATGAGAGATGCCATTTTAATTAGTGGTACCGGATCCATATCCTATGGCATTGATATCCATGGTAATGCTGTTAGAGTAGGAGGATGGGGACATATAATTGATGATGATGGAAGTGGATATGTAATTGGGAGAGATGCTCTTAAAAAAATAATGGAAAGTTATGACGGAAGAAGTGAAACAACTATACTCTGGGAGAAGGTAAGTAAAAATCTTGGAATTTCAGACTATGAAGAACTTATACCATTTATTTATAATTCAAAAAAACAACATATTGCTGACCTTGCACCTCTTGTATTAGAAAGCTATTATTCCGATAAAGTTTCTAAAGACATCGTAGATAAAGCTGTAGAAGATTTATTTAAAATGGTCAAAACTCTTTCACTTAAGATGAAAATTCAGAATTTTCAACTAAGTTTTGGAGGTAGCATACTTTTAAAATCATCTCTTATAAATAGTTTATTAAAGAAAAAGATAAATGATGAATTCCCAAAAGTAATAATTCATGCTCCTTATGAAGACTCAGCCCATGGCGCATTAAATCTAGCCTTAAAAGTAATGGATACTAAAAAGGAGAGAAAGTTATGAAAAAAATAATGTTAGTTTGTTGTGCAGGAATGTCTACTAGTTTGCTAGTAAAAAAGATGCAGGATGCTGCAGCTAAGGAAAATTTAGAAGCAGAAATATTTGCAATAGGAGAAGCAGATGTAAAAAATCACGAAGATGTAGATGTGGTCTTACTTGGTCCTCAAGTTAGATATCTACTTGGAAAGATGGAAAAATTAATGGCACCAAAGGGAATACCAGTAAGTGTAATTGACAGTATTTTATATGGAACTATGAATGGAGAGGCAGTATTAAAACAAGCTATTGACATGATTAAGTAAATAGAATCTCTTTTATAAATATTAGGGGGGTAAAAAATGAAAAAATTTATTAATTTTATGGAAAAACATTTTGTACCTGTAGCAGGACGAATAGGTGCTCAAAGGCATCTTGTAGCAATAAGAGATGGGTTTGTAACTTTAATGCCATTGATTATAGCAGGTTCATTAGGTACATTAATCAATGCATTACCAATAGAAGCATATCAAAATTTTATGACTAATGTGTTTGGCGAGTCATGGAAAAACTTTGGAGGAAACATTTGGTCAGGATCTTTTGCTATAATGTCATTTCTTGTAGTGTTTACTATAGCTTATAATCTTGCAAAGTCCTATGAAGCTGATGGATTTACAGCAGGTGTCGTAGCTTTTGCGGCACTATTATCTATAACAAAACCTACAGCAGATGGTTCAGGAATACCTTATAGTGCAGCTGGAGGAGTGGGATTATTCTTAGCAATAATTGTAGCACTTATATCTACAGAGATATTTGTAAGACTAAGAAGAAATAAGTCACTTATAATTAAAATGCCTGATAATGTACCGCCAGCAGTTTCTAAATCCTTTGCATCATTATTGCCAGTTATGATAACAATAGCTATATTTTCAGTAATTAGGATCTTATTTGCTGTAATTGGAGTAGATGATATTCATAAATTGATTTATGATGCACTACAAGCACCTTTAGGAGCAGTAGCAAATACGCTTTGGTCAGCAATATTAATTGTACTTTTAAATCACTTATTCTGGTTCTTTGGATTACATGGTTCAAATATATTAGAACCAGTTATGCAAGCAGTTTATCTTCCGGCACTTGATGTTAATGTAAAAGCTGCAGCAGCTGGAGCAGTCGGAAAAGCTATACCAAACATCGTTACAAAACCGTTCTTCGATGCCTTTGTATATATGGGAGGTTCAGGTGCAACAATTTGTTTGATAATTGCTATTTATATAGCTTCAAAACGTAAACACCATAGAAATATGGCTAACCTTTCACTAGGACCAGGATTATTTAATATAAATGAATCTATGATATATGGTATGCCTATTGTGTTAAATCCAGCATTTATAATACCATTTATTTTAACACCAGTAGTATTAACAATAATAAGTTATATTGCTACTGCTACGGGATTAGTTCCTCGTACTATTGCTATGGTGCCATGGACAACACCACCTCTAATTAGTGGATGGATTGCTACAGGATCAATTGCAGGATCCATATTACAAATAGTAAATCTTGCTATCGGTGTGTTTATGTATATTCCTTTTATTGTTTTAGCAGAAAAAATTGAGGATAAAAAATCTAAAAATATTGTGAAAGAAATAGATAATAGCATAAAAAGTTAAGGTTTAAAATTATGCATGGAATCTGCAATATTTATTGTGAATTCCATGCATAATTCAACAAAAGAGATTTTCTATTTAAAGGAAAAGTACTACATAATTTTACGATTGGAGGGAAAGGCATGGAAGGTATTAAAATTGCTGTAATTGGTGGAGGAAGTAGTTATACTCCGGAACTTATTCATGGAATAATACAAAGAATTGAGGAATTCCCTGTAAGAGAAATAGCACTAGTAGATGTAGAAGAGGGACAATGGAAACTTGACATAATTAGCAAACTTTCTTTAAGGATGTTAAATAAACATAATATTAAAACAAAAATAGCTTCAACTTTGAATAGAAAAGAAGCCATAAAAGATGCAGATTTTGTTGTTACTCAATTTAGAGTAGGAGGGCTAAAAGCAAGATTAAAAGATGAAACAATACCATTAAAATATAATCTTATTGGTCAAGAAACTACTGGAGTAGGAGGATTTATTAAAGCGCTTAGAACAATACCAGTGATACTTGATATATGTAAGGATATTAGTGAATTAGCTCCAGAAGCATTTTTAATTAATTTCACAAATCCAGCAGGAATTATTACTGAAACTGTTTTAAATTATACAAAAGTTAAAGCTATTGGAGTATGCAATGTTCCAATAACAATGAGAAATAATATTGGAAAATTACTTGAGGTAGAGTCAAATAGAATAAGAATAGATTTTATAGGTCTTAACCATATGGTATACGGACAATGTGTTTATCTTGATGGTGAGGATATAACAAGTGAGATAATTGAGAGACTTTCTAATGGTGCTTCTATAAATATGAATAATATTCCTGATTTAAAATGGGATAAAGAGTTTTTAAAATCTTTAAATATGATTCCTTGTCCTTATCATAGGTATTTTTATATGAAAAATGAGGTTCTAGAAGAAGAATTAGAAGATATAAAAAATGGACATGGTACAAGAGCAAAACAAGTAATGGAGATAGAAAATAAATTATTTAAAATATATGATGACGAAAACCTTGATGAAAAACCATCAGAGCTAGATAAAAGAGGAGGTGCATATTATTCAGAAGCTGCAGTTTCTCTTATGAGTGCTGTATATAATGATAAAAATGAAATTCATACTGTAAATATAAAAAATAATGGAGCTATATTAGATTTACCTAATAATTCTATTATAGAAACAAATGCAATTGTAAATAAAAATGGAGCAACACCTATATCAGTAGGAATTTTGCCCTATTCTATAAGAGGACTTATACAACAGGTTAAAGCTTATGAAACTCTTACAATAGAAGCAGCAATAAATGGAGATTATAATCAAGCTTTTTTAGCATTAATTAATAATCCATTAGGTGGTTCAATAAACATTACTAAAAAATTATTAAAAGATATACTTGATGAAAACAAAGAATATTTACCTCAATTTAAGTAGGGAGGAATTTATAATGGAAAATATAATATTTAAATTAATATCTTATAGCGGAGAAGCTAAAAGTTTTTCTATGGAGTCTATAGCTCACGCAAAAACAGGAAATTTCGAAGAGGCTGAAAAATGTCTCCAATTAGCAGATAAAAGTCTTGAAGAGGCACACAAAGAACAAACAAAACTTATTCAATCAGAAGCAAGAAATGAAAAAATTGAAATTACATTGCTTATGGTTCATGCTCAAGATCATTTAATGAATGCCATAACCGTAAGGGATTTAGCTATAGAATTTGTAGATATGTATAAAAAAGTGTCAAGTAATAATTAAGAGAAAAGTATATATTGTTATCTTAGCATGGATTAAATTTTAAAGTAAAAATGGAGGTAGTTAAATGCGAAAATTAGGAATATCAATATATCCTCCACAAGGGGACATAGAAAAATATAAAGATTATTTAAAAATGGCTGCAAAATATGGATTTACAAGGATATTTACTTGTCTTATATCCTTGGGAGAAAATATAGAAAATAATTTAAATCAGTTTAAAGAAATAACAAATACTGCAAAAGAGTTAGGGATGGAAGTTATTGCAGATGTAGATCCCTCTATTTTTAAAAAGTTAAACTTAAGTTATAAAGATCTTCAATTCTTTTCTCAAATAAATTTAAGCGGAATAAGATTAGACTTAGGGTTTTCAGGAATGGAAGAAAGCATAATGAGTTTCAATCCATACGGGCTTAAAATTGAAATAAATATGAGCAATGGAACTAAATATCTTGATAATATTTTAAGTTATTGTCCTAATAAAGATAATATAATAGGATGTCATAACTTTTATCCTCATAGATATACAGGTATATCAAGAAAGCACTTTTTAAACACATCAAGAGAGTTTAAAGAAAAAGGTATAAGGACGGCTGCTTTTGTTAGTTCTTCCAATGGAACCTTTGGACCATGGGCAACATCACATGGACTTTGCACTTTAGAAGAACATAGATTTTTGCCTATTGATGTTCAAGCAAAGGACTTATTTAATACAGGTTTAATTGATGACGTTATAATAGCAAATTGTTTTGCATCAGAAGAAGAACTTTATAAACTAAGCAAATTAAATAAGAATATTCTTGAACTTAAGGTCAAACTTTTAGGGGAGTTACCAGAAACAGAGAAAAAGATAGTTTTAGAAGAAAGCCATTTTAATAGAGGAGATATATCAGAATATATGATTAGATCAACGGAAAGTCGTGTAAAATATAAAAATCATAAATTTGAATTATTTAATGCAAAGCCTATAAAAAGAGGGGATGTATTAATTGAAAGTTCCCTTTATGAAAGATATAGTGGAGAGCTTCAGATTGCACTAAAGGATATGGAGAACAGTGGAAAAACTAATGTAGTAGGAAAAATTGATGAAGATGAAATTTATTTATTAGATTATATTAAGCCATGGCAGAAATTTAAGTTTAAATTATAGATTTTTAAATAAGCTTAAAAAATAACATTTTCATGAAAATGTACAAGTTATTTTAATCATTAATTTATTATGAATAATAAATAGCAAAGAATTTTAAATTTGAAATTTTCATGCATGCTCTTTTAAAATAAGATTTTATAAAAATATAGAGGTAGGTAAATATATGGCTGTAAAATGTATTACAAATGGTAATATAATCCTGAAAGATAGAGTTTTACAGGGTAAATCAATTATATATAATGAAAAAATAATTCAAATTGTAGAAAATAATGTTCTTAGTAAAGATATAGAAACTATTGACGTAGAAGGAAATTATATATCACCTGGCTTTATAGACATCCATGTTCATGGAGCAAAAGGTTTTGATGTTATGGATGGCAGGATTGATGGTATAGAAGCTATTAGTAAGAGTCTTTGTAATCATGGGGTTACAGGTTTCTTACCTACAACTATGACAATGCCAGTGGAGGATATTCATAAAGCTTTAGATGTGGTAAAAGATTCTATGGAGGTTGAATTTAATGGTTCAAAAATTCTTGGTGCTCATTTAGAAGGTCCTTTTATTAGTCCTAAGTATAAAGGAGCACAAAATGAAAAGTATGTTTTATCACCAACAATAGAAATTATAAAGCCTTATCTTGATATAATTAAGATAATTACTATTGCTCCTGAAATGGATAAAAATCACATTTTTATTAAATCTATGAATGTGAATAAAAATATGATATTATCAATAGGACATACAAATTCTACTTATGAAGAAGCAATGAGTGCTATAGAAGATGGTATAAAAAGTGCAACTCATTGTTTTAATGCTATGACTCCACTTCATCATAGAAATCCTGGAGCAATTGGGGCAATTTTAAATAGTGATATTTATTGTGAGCTTATTGCGGATACAATTCATGTACATCCTGCATTATTTAATATTTTAGAAAAAGTTAAAGGTGAAGATAAGATAATTTTAATAAGTGATGCTATGAGAGCAGCTTGTATGAAATTTGGAGATTACGATTTAGGTGGACAGAAAGTACTTGTATCACATGGAAAAGCAACACTTGAAGATGGCACATTAGCTGGGAGTCTCCTCACTTTAGATAAAGCAGTAAAAAACATGAGAGCCCATACTAAATTAAAACTTGAAAAAATAATTAAGATGGTCACAATAAATCCTGCCAGTGCTATTGGGATAGATAGTATGAAAGGAAGCATAGAAGTAGGAAAATATGCTGATTTTACAGTATTTAATGAAAATATGGATATTTTATACACCGTAGTAGAAGGAAACTTGTGTTTTAGGAAGGAATTTTAGGTTATGCAAATTATTAAAGTAAAAGATTATAAGGAACTAAGCAGAAAGGCAGCAAGTATATTGGCGAATCAACTTATATTAAAGCCTAAAAGTATTATAGGTCTTGCAACAGGATCTACACCTATAGGTACTTATGAAGAGTTAATTCGTTTATACAATGAAGGATTTATAAGCTTTTCAGACGTAATTACTTTTAATTTAGATGAATATTGTGGGTTAGAATCTAATGATATAAATAGTTATTATAACTTCATGAAAACTAAATTATTTAATCATATAGATATAAAAAAAGAAAACATTAATATTCCTGATGGACTAGCAGAGGACATCCAAAGTGAGTGTGAGTGCTATGAGGAAAAAATTGAAAAATCTGGCGGTATAGATGTACAACTACTTGGTATAGGGAGAAATGGTCACATTGGTTTTAATGAACCAAGTTTTAAATTTGAATCAAAAACGTTTCTAGTAAATTTAGATGAAGATACAATTAAAGCTAATTCAAGATTTTTTAACAGTATAGAAGATGTACCTAGACAAGCAGTGAGTATGGGAATAAAAACTATTATGAGTTCAAAAAAAATTCTTTTGCTTGCTAATGGTGAGGAAAAAGCAGAAATATTATATAAAGCGATTTATGGTGATATAATTCCAGAGGTACCTGCATCAATACTTCAATTACATCCAGATGTTACTATAATTGTAGATGAAAAAGCAGGTAGCTATTTAAAGTAGGTATAAGATAACTAGTCATATATAGGAAAATGGCTAGTTATTTTCTAAAGATTCATAATTAAAAACTATGAATAGGTACTAGGGAGGTCGTTATATGAAAGGCATAGGTGCATCTACAGGTATTGCGATTGGAAAGATATTTGTTAAGCATAATAAGATTGAAATAAAGAAATACGACATTGAAGATGCTTTTGAAGAAATAAAAAGACTAAAAAAGGCCTTAGATATATCTATTAATCAAATAAAAGAGCTTATTATATTTACAGAAAATACACTCGGGAAAGAAGAAGCGAAGGTTTTTGAAGCTCATATTCATATGCTAAAAGACGAGGAATTTATTACTCTTATTGAAAATAAAATTAAAGAGTTTAAATTTAATGTTGAATGGGCAGTTAAGGAAGCCACTGATTTCTATGTAGATATGTTTAATTCTTTAGAGAATAGTTATATGCGTGAAAGAAGTAGTGATCTTATAGATGTTTCAAATAGGATAATAAATAACTTACTAAATTTAAGTACTATAGATTATAGCAATTTAACTGACTCCTTTATATTAGTAGCTCATGATTTAACGCCATCTGAAACAGCTCAGCTTCCTAAAAATAAAATACTTGGCTTTATAACAGAAATAGGAGGACCGACATCCCACGTTGCTATTATGGCTAAAAATCTTGGTATTCCGGCAATTGTAGGTGCTGGGAAAATATTAGATCTATTTAATGAAAAATCTTTATTAGCTATGGATGGAGGTACAGGTGAATTTTTTATTGAGCCAGATTGCTTGATAATAAATCAGTTCAATGAGAAGAAAGCCTATTTAGAAAGTGAAAAAGAGCTTAATAAATCTTTATTAGGTATGAAATCTCTTTCAAAGGATGGTAAAAATTTTGAAATAGTATGCAACATCGGTTCACCAGAAGAATTACATCAGGTATTAGATAATGATGGTGAAGGAATTGGACTTTTTAGAAGTGAATTTATATATATGGGAAAAAATGAGGCACCTAGTGAAGATGAGCAATTAAGCTGTTATAAAGAAGTAATTCGAGGAATGGATGGAAAACCAGTAACAATTAGAACTTTAGATGTAGGAGGAGATAAGGAGCTTACTTATTTAAATATTAAGAAGGAACAAAATCCTTTTCTTGGTTTTAGAGCAACAAGATATTGTTTGAAAGAAAGAGAATTATTTAAGATTCAACTAAGAGCCATTTTAAGGGCAAGTGTCTTTGGTAATGTGAAAATAATGTTTCCTATGATATCTAGTATTCAAGAAGTTAGAGCGGTAAAGGAAGTTCTTGAAGAATGTAAAGGAGAATTAAAATCAAGTGAAATACCTTACGATGAGCATATAAAAATCGGTATAATGATTGAAATACCTTCAGCAGCAATTATTTCTGATATTCTTGCAAGAGAAGTAGATTTTTTTAGCATAGGCACCAACGACCTTATCCAGTATACTATTGCTGTAGATAGATTAAATGAAAAAGTATCAAATTTATATACTCCATATCATCCATCAATACTTAGGCTTATTGATACTATAATTAAAAATGGGCATAAGGAAGGTATACCAGTAGGAATCTGCGGAGAAGCAGCTAGTGATATAAAACTTCTTCCTGTATTTATGGGGATGGAACTTGATGAGTTTAGTGTAAGTCCGGCTTTAGTTTTAAAATTAAGAAGATATATGAAGAAATTTACAATTAAAGAGGCAAAAGAACTTAGTGATAAAGTCCTCAAGTTAGAAGATTCAGAAAGCATTGAAAAATTTTTAGAAGATATCGATAGTCATTATTAGAAAATTAAGAATTAAAGAGAAGATTTAAAAAGGAGGTGTATCGGAATAATTTTGATACACCTCCTTTTTAATTGCTACTATTATAAGAAATTAGCTGGTGATAAAATAAATTATAGATATTTGTTTACAAACTAATAGCTTAGAAAAATATAGGTATTATAATACAAAAATTATAAAAAGTAGGTTATAATAAACTATAAATATAAGTTATACAATTAGGGGTGTTTGGATAACTTAAGAGAAAAGAGTTCAAATTATTTATTGAGATTATACTATATATTTATAGTTAGGAGAGATTTTATTGAAAAAAACTTTAATTGTAATTTTAATGGCAATAGTAATCTTTACTGGTTGTAACATTAAAACTTCAGAAGAGAAAGTTTCAGATAGTAGAATTAACGAAAATGCTGCAAAGGAAGCAGTTAAATTAAAGGAATCTTTAGATGCGAAAATAGAGAAAAAAATTTCTTCAATGACTATTGAAGAAAAGGTAGGACAATTACTTATGCCTTCTATAGATACTGTAAATACTAATGGAGAAAAGATTGACTTTACAATGATTACCCCAGAAGTAGAAGAAGTATTTAATAAATATAAATTAGGAGGAATCATCTTATTTAAAAATAACATGATAGATAAAGAGCAAACTAAAAAGCTTACAGAAGGTATACAAAAGACTTCAAGAGATATTGGAGTATTTATAGGGACAGATGAAGAGGGAGGAACTGTAACAAGAATACCTAGAGATATTGAAGCACCTAGTGCTAGAACAATAGGAGATAGTAAAGATCCCAATTTATCTTTTGAAACTGCAAAAAGCATAGGTAAAGATATGAAAAATTTAGGGCTGAATTTAGATTTTGCTCCTGTAATGGATGTAGATACTAATCCTGAAAATCCTGTTATAGGTATTAGAGCATTTAGTAATAAACCAGAGATAGTTGCAGAATTCGGAGTCAAATTTATGGAAGGATTAAAAAGCGAAGGTATAATTAGTGCTGTTAAGCATTTTCCAGGACATGGAGATACTGTAGGAGATTCTCATAAAGATTTAGTAAGTATAAATCATTCCAAAGATAGAATAAATGCTGTAGAATTATATCCTTTTAAAAAAGCTGTAGAAAATAATGTGGATATGGTGATGGTAGGTCATATTCAAGCAGAAGCTTTAGATGATAGCAAGATTTATTCTTCCAAGAAAGATATTGAAGTTTTAGTACCAGCCACTTTTTCTAGTAAGATAATAGGAAAAGTTTTAAAAGAAGAACTAGGATTTAAAGGTGTAGTTATCACTGATGCTCTAAATATGGGAGCTATAACAAATTATTTTACATTAAAAGAAGCTTCAATTAATGCATTAAAAGCAGGAGCTAATATACTACTAATGCCAGCGCCTCTAGAACCAGGAGGAAATAATGAGCAGTTCGATGAAGTTTTTTATGGAATAATTGAAGAGTTTAAAACAGGGAATCTAAGTGAGAATATAATAAATGAGAGCTTAAAAAGAATATTAAAATTAAAATATAATTATGGACTTTTAAAATTAGAATAGCATTATATAATATTTTTAGTATAGACTATAAAGATTAATAATTGTGAATATTATATGGTAACACTACCATATAGAAAATATAAAGGAGGAGTTAATATGAATATTACATTTCAAGGTAATCCTATAACTTTAATGGATAAGGAAGTTAAAGTAGGTGATAAAGCACCAAATTTTGCATTGACTAATAGTGATCTACAGCCTGTAACATTAGATAATACAAACGGTGTAAGAATTTTTGTAGTGGTGCCTTCTATTGACACAGGAGTATGCGATTTAGAAGTTCAAACATTTAACCAAAAAGCAGGAGAAGTTCCAGGTGTTCATATTTATACAATTTCAATGGATTTACCTTTTGCGCAATTAAGATGGTGTGGAGCAAAATCAGTAAAAGCTTTAACTATGTTATCTGATTATAAAGATCATAGTTTTGGACATAATTATGGTAGCTATATAAAAGAATTAGGGTTATTAACTCGTGCAGTATTTGTGATAGATAGTAGTAATACAATAACTTATGTAGAGTATGTACCTGAAGTTACAGAACAGCCTAATTTTGAAGAAGTTATAAAAGCTGCAAAAGAAGCAAAATAGATATTTTCACTAAAAAAGCCTTATAAAGCGAGACTATCCGAAATGGAAAGTCTCGCTATTATTTTGTAAATTTATTCTATATACTTACAAAGATGTAAGTTTTAAATAAAAGTTGTAAGCCTAATCTATGGTGTGGGAATTTATAGAATGATAAAATTTTACATAAATAATGATTTGATATTTGTAAGGAGAGAGTAGTGTGAAAATTAATTTACTAAATATTAGTTTAAACAATGTAAAGCATAATAAGAAGAATTATTTTACATACATTGTTTCTATAATAATTAATATAAGTATATTTAATGTGTATTTAAATATAGCAAATTCAGAAAAATTAAGAGCACTTATGGGGAAAGATTCTTTAGGAGTTGCGGGTCTTCTATTTAATTTATGTTCCTATGTAATCATTCTTTTTTCAGTAATATTCATGTGGAACTCCACTTCGTTTTTTATAAAAAAAAGAAAAAAAGAAATAGGCATATATGCTCTATTAGGAATGAAAAATAAAGATATAGCAAAGATGATGTTTATGGAAACTCTAATAATAGGGATATTTTCATTAAGTATTTCTATAGTAATAGGAACTTTATTGTCACAAATATTTGCTAGAGTATTTATGAGCTTTATAAAGGCTACAGGAGATATAGGAATAGTATTCAGTTTTAAGGCGCTAAAAGATACGTTAGTTAATTTTAGTATAGTATTTATTATCATTTCTATAAGAGCTTATAGAATAATATATAAGTTTAAACTTATTGAATTATTTAAAGGGGAAGAAATTAATGAAAAAGAGCCTAAAAATAAAGCTTTAAAAGGCATATTATCAATAGCATTGCTTATCTTAGGATACTTCTTTGGAAGTTTAACAGGAATAAAAATTTTAGGTGCAGCATCACTTTTTTTAGCTTTAATATCAGTAATAGTAGGAACATATTTATTTTTTAATAGCTTCTTTACTCTCTATGTAAGTTTGATGAGACAAAGGAAGGGTAGCTATAAAAATGTAGAAAAACTACTTGCACTATCTAGTATTAGAAGCAGAATAGGCAGCAATGCTAAATCTTTAGCAGTTATATCCATATTAAATGCATCTATAATAGTTGCTGCTAGTACTACAATGATTATAACTGGATTGCTAGAAAAAGATATTTCTAATAATAAATTTTCTTATGTTTATCATTCTAATAAGGAAGCGGATAAAATTGTAGATAAAGTTTTAGATAAATATAAAGATAATAAGGTAAAAAATGATATTTTTATTCATTCTTTAAAATTTAGTGAAAATGAAATATTGAAGGATGGTACAGAAGGTAGAAATATTTATGTTATTAAGGAAGAAGATTATAATAAGCTTTGTGATGCAGCAAACATAGAAGAAAAATTAAAACTTAAAAATAAAAATAGTATAGCAATACTAGATGAAAATGAGATTTCTAGTGAAAGAGTATGGAAAATAGGTGCAAGTAAAATAAAAAGTGTAAAAGTAAATGAAAACATAAATATGCTCTTTGGAGACAATGAAGAATCTATGAATTTACTTGAGTATAGAGAAGAAATTATAAATCCAGAGGTAGGAGGAAAAACTGTAGTTGTAACATCAGAATCTTTTGAAAGATTTAAAACTTTTGGGAAGCCTCTTAGCCTTAGATTTATCAATGTAGAAGATCAAAATAAAAGTAAAGAACTAACAGAAGACTTAAATAATAGTTTACATGAGAAAACAAAAATATCCAGCTATTATCAGTCTTATGAATCAGTAAGTAATGTCAGTGGTACTTTTAAATTTATAGCATTTTTTACATCACTTATATTTATAATATCTAGCTTGAGCGTAATTTACTTTAAAATTGTGATGGAATGTGATGAAGAAATTAAGAGATATTCCATAATGAAAAAGATTGGTTTTTCGAATAAAGATATTAAAAAAAGCATGGGAAAGGAATTGGCTATAATATTTATGCTTCCATTAATTCTATCAATACTTCATGCTCTAGCTGCATTAAGTACAATAATTTTTCTTCAAATTGAGGGAGCTATAATATCAATATTTATATTTATAATAATATATTTAATTTTTTATGGCTTAAGTAATAAATCACATTTTAAATTTATAATAGAGATGATATAGAGGAAAAGGCACTTTGATTATTGAAGTGCCTTTTGTAATTAAACTAATAAAAATATCAAGTAAGATATTTTTATATAATTTACTTTAAAATATATTTAGCTTTAGACAAGTTTATTTTCATGATTATAATCAAATTCTTTAGGATCTTGATTATAAACTCCTTCTTTGAAATTATCTAATCCTAATCTTTCTATAAAATCACTGATTTTTTCACCAAAGCTTGCTGTCTTTTGATAGAAGGTTAAAATCTTTTCTACTAATTCATACGCTTCATTCTCTGTAATATCAATAGCTATTATATCTGCAATTCTAGGATTAAACCCAGATGAACCTCCAGCAGTTACTCTAAAGCCTGTAACGTCTGCAATTACACCTACATCTTTTGAATAAACTCCTCCACAAGCATTTCTACATCCGGCAACTCCTATTTTAGTTCTATTTGGCATGGAAGCACCATGAAATTTATTTAAAATTTTCATACCAATATTCATAGTATTAGCTTTAGATCTTTTACAAAAACCAGCAGGGCAAATCTCTACATTTTTTACTGAATAAATATTTTTAACAGCAGGCTCCATTTCAAGTTCAGCCCATATATTTTCAAGATCCTCTTCCTTTAAATTTGTTATCATAATTCTTTGGCCAGAGGTCATCTTCAAAACTCCACTATATTTTTTAGCTACTTCACCTATCTTTATGAGCTTATCAGCACTTATAAATCCACCGGGGATGTGAGGAGTTATAGCAAAAGTTCTCTTGCCATCTCTAACCTTTTGTAAATTACCGTAATGTGCCATAAATAAACACTCCCTATCTATGTAAATTTTATATTTTCTTATTAATAAATATATTTTAATATTTAATAGAGCTTTTGTCAGTAACAAAGGTTACAGATAAATTAGTTAGAGAATAAATTATTAACCATCAAAATCGGATATTTTTATATAAATAGTTAAAGATACTTGTCCAATTTATATTTTAGTATCTTGAAAAATAATAAGCCGGTAAATTAATCTACCGGTTTATTATTTTTCAAGATGTCTTAAATTAAATTTTCTGCTGTAAAATTCTTAGCTATTTTCTGTAATAATATATAATCTATTATAAGTATAATGGTTCCAATTATGATTAGTACCATATTAGTTAAAAGTAATATGCCAGTTATTTGGCCAATTACTAAGAGGATTATAGGTAGAACAATAAGGCCGGCTAACTGTTGAGCTTCTTGAAAAGTTTTAGACTTTGCCGATATTAGAATAGTAAAAGTCAATCCAAGAATTGCTACAGCAGGAGTAAGATATAATATAAGAAGTATCCATTTTATATTAGGAAAAATAAGTTTATGAAAATATAATAGCCCGCCTATATTTATAATTATCCCAAATATTATGCTGCACATTAAAGTTATTACATAAGTAGGAATGAAAACTCCCAAAAGTTTAGCTTTAAATAGTTCCTCCATTGAAATTGGTGTATATAACAATGTTTCCATAGTTTTATGCTCTTTTTCTCCTACAAAACTGCTAGCACCAAGTAAAGTCGAACACATTATAGGTATTAACAGAAAAAAAGAAGGAAATAAATAATTAGTAAGTATAGTTAATACCATTTGCTCAGTGGTAAGAGTTTTATAAGTTTGTGGCAATTTGCTTATTAAAGAATCAAAATCTTTTAGAGTTTTTACTGAGTCAGGGGAAAAATGAAGAAACAATAATACTATTGTTGGAAATATAATTACAAAAATTAATGGAACTATAATCATAGGTATTAATACTTGTTTTGAAGACGTTATATCTTTTACATCTTTATAAATTAACGCTTTGGCTATTTTATTCAAATTTATCACCTCTTACATAGCTGAAATATAAATCTTCTAAAGAAGGTTTTTCTCTTCTAACTTCATATATTTTTCCATTACTAGCAAATATATTGTGTAAAAGCTTAGCCACTTCCTCATCATTAGATATATGCTTTCTATAGATATTTATATCAATTTTATTTAATCCAACATTATTAGGAATATTTTCTCCTCTGATTATAATAGAATCATTAAAGTTTTTATCATTGCATAATTCTTCAAAACTACCAAAACCAAGCAAAGTGCCTTTATTTATAAGAGCATAAAGTGAGCATATATCCTGTGCATACTTTAATTGATGAGTACACATGAATACGGTACTTTTATTTTCAAATGTCATATTTTTGATAAGCTTAGTAACATTTTCAGCACTTTCAGGATCAAGACCAGAAGTAGGTTCATCAAGAAATAATATTTTAGGATTATGAATAAGAGCTATAGCAAGAGATATTCTTTTTTTCATTCCAGTACTATAAGCTTTTACCTTTCTATGCCTTACGCCTTCTAATTCTAATCTATTCAATAACTCATTGCTTCTCTTTTTTATTTCATTATTGTTAAGACCATGCATTTTACCAAAGAAAATAAGATTTTCTTCACCACTTAGATTTTCATAGCTACATGCTGTTTCTGTCATCACTCCTGATAAACTATGAATTTTTATTTGATCTTTAGTGACATCACGTTCAAATATTTTTACTTCGCCTTCTGAAGGGGCTAGTATTCCATTTAATATCCTTACTGTAGTTGTCTTACCTGAACCATTAGGGCCAAGAAATCCTACAATAGAGCCTTCAGGTACTATAAAATTTATATTATCTAATGCTTTATTAATACCATCATAAGATTTAGTTAAGTTTCTTACTTCAATAGCATTCATTATTATCACCTCTTATATATTAAACTTTAAAAGGGGAGAAAAAGTTCACATAAATTAAGAAAAATTTATAAAATCATATCTAAATAAAAATAGTGAGTGACAAATAAGTTGTATGTTTATTATAATCAATATGTAAATTCATAATACTTTGTCATAAGTATAGATTTCTAACTTTAAATAGGGGAAGAGAAGACTACTTTATAATGAAATTATAGAATATGGTTAAAAATTTAAAATACTATTTTAAGATTAAAAGTATATTAAATTTTTAAGAAGTGATATATTAATTACATAAGAAGATAAAAATACTGTAAAAGCTAATTATTTTTAATTAACTTCTACAGTATTTATTACTATAGCTTAGAAATTTAATCTATTTCATATATATTTTTTATAAAGAACATTAATGCAGCACTAATGGCTATTTCGTTATCTTTAAATATTCCACCCTTTATTATTTCTACTTTTGTTGAAATATCTTTATTTCTTTTAGACAATGCTTCTTTTACCATATCAAAAAAAACATTAATATTTCTTATAATAGGGCCATTTAAAATAATTATATCTGGATGAAGTAAATTTATATAATTATATATGCCAATAGCAAGAGCTGATGAAGCTTCTTTTATTACAGATATACAAAGAGAATCCTCTTTATTAGCTTTGGCACATATATCACTAAAGGATATGCTACCAGAAGTGTTTATTTTAAAATCTAAATTATTTAGTTTACATAAATTCATATATTTTTTAGTGATTGCAGGAATAGAAGAATATGTAGCTACACAGCCATAATTACCACATTCACATTTATCACCTTGGAAGTTAACTATTTGATGGGAAAAGGAATCAGCCCTATCAACTTTACCTCTTAAAATTATTCCATTACTTATGAAACCAGAAGCTAATTTAGTTCCACAATTAAAATAGGCAATATTTTTATCACCCTTACCATTACCTAGAAGATATTCACCTAAAACAGCTGTATTAACACCATTATCAATTAATACTGGTAAATGAAATATATTTTCTAAAGTTTTTTTTAGTGGAAAGCCACACCAACTTTTATTATTGAAGTATTCTATATTGCCATAGGTTCCATCTTCCATATTAATAGGGCCAATACTTCCAACACCTATGCCTATAAGATTTTCTTTTTTTATATTTAAATTTAATATGTGTTTATCTACTATCAATTTTATTCTATTTATTGCATCTTCAGGTAAACTATTAGGTTTTAATGGGAACTTTTCTTGAGCTAACATTTTCATTTTTAAGTTAGTAATTACTATATTAGCTCTAGTTCCTGATATATCAATACCTATTAGATAAAAATTTTCATCATCTAGGCTATATATTCTTGGTTTTCTTCCACCTGTAGATTCAGCTTCACCTACAACTTTAACTATTTTTCGTTCCAATAAGGAATCCATCATTCTATTTAAAGTAGTTAATTTCACATCATATTTTTTTATGATATCATTTTTTGTCATAGTTTCATTTTCTACTAATAGTTTTAAAATTGTTTTTTCTCCATCACTAAATTTGCCTAAAAAACTGTTCATAATTAATGCTGTTCTCCTCTCAGCTTTGATATAAAACCTTAGATTTTCTATTAGTCTTTTAAAGTAAAATAACAATTCAAAGATACAACGAATATTTTGCGTTATACGAGATAACATGACTGATTAATAGTGGAATATATTGATGTAATTTTACGAAAAATACACTAACATATTGACTAGCTATTTTTAAAGATGCCTTATAAAACATAAAATAGAAAAATTCCTAAAAAACCCGATACTAATATTATTGTAATAGGATTTAGATTTTTTTTAAAGATTAAATACATAGCTAAAATGGAGATTATTGCCGTAAAACAGTTTTCTATTGAAATTATTTGTCCATTTCCATAAGTTTCTTTCCCAATACAGTAGGCCGCTGAAATTATCATTGCAATTACAATAGGTTTAATGAAATATAATATATGATCTATAAATTTATTAAATCTTTTATTTTTCATCAGTCTTGATAAAAGTATAGCAAATAAAAACGACGGAAGTATTACTCCTAATGTAGATACTAAACTTCCTAAAAGTCCAAAGACATTATAGCCAACAAAAGTGGCTGAGTTTATTGAAAGTGATCCAGGAGTCATTTCAGCTATTCCTATCATACTAAAAAAATCTTTAGTAGTTATCCAATGATATTTCTCTATTACATTTTGTATTAGAGGAATCATGGAGTATCCTCCCCCAAAGCTGAGCAAACCGATTTTAATAAAATTAAATAAAAGTGTTAATAATCTTGCCAAGAAAATTCCCCCCTTTTTTTCTATAGCATTTCTTTTAAGAAAGAAAATTTTAATGTTTTATAGCAAAGCTAAAAGAACCGATGATTATGCCTATAAAAATTATTATAATTGGATTAATGTGAAACAGTATCATGGAGATAAGAGAAATAATCAATATAATCCAATTCAATTTATCTTCAATGGACTCTTTTTTTAAAGATATTGCGGAAAAAAGAATTAATGAAATGATGGCACTTTGTACTCCATGAAGAAAGGCTTGTATACTTCCTAATTGGGCAACATTAGTGAAAAATAAACTAATGATTAATATAATTATGAATGATGGTAAGACTACACCTAAAGTTGCTATGATAGATCCTTCTAATTGTAAAATTTTATATCCAATCAAGGTTGCTGAATTAATTGTTACTGAGCCTGGAAGGGTTTGGCTTAAGGATAATAAATCACTAATTTCTTTTTTTGTTAGCCATTTATTTTTATTAACTACTTCTTTCTCAATTAAAGGAATCATTGAATAACCACCGCCAAAGGTAAAAATTCCTATTTTGAAAAAAGTAAAGAACATTTGTAATTTTTCTTTTAGACTCAATTCTTTTTCTTTCATAAAATCACCACTTTCGACCACAAATATATAAAGCTCTGGCTTTTAATTATATTATATTAAATATAGTATATGTTTGTGACTAATATTATATAATCTTTTAACCAAAATGGCAATAAGTTATAAGAACTTTTATACAATTAAGAAATATTATTAAAAAATAGCTATAATGTTCCATAAATTAAAGACTTAAATTTAATATATTTTAGTATCAGGTTTTATTTTATAAGAAATTAATAGGAGAATTGGTGAAAATCCACTAGGCTTACCATTACTATAAAGATTACGAAACTTTAAGTATATTACTAGAATTTTTCTTGGATGATAAAGAAGTATATTAAAACTAAGCCAGAAGACATACATAAGGCTAGTTAAATCTTTTCGAGGAAAAGATAACACTATCATAATTAATAAATATAGAATATATAATTCTATATGTTTTTATGCTACTGTTTAAATGCCTCTATGTGGGGCTTTTTTTATTATATATTGAAAGCCATCTGCTATTAAGGTGAGTTCTGAAAAACTTTAGTAATGAGTAGGACAAAAAAGACCTTCTTTTGTTAAAATAGAAATGGTTTCGTAAGCTAAGTATAAATGTAAAAGAAGGTCATTCAAAATGGAGAGTAATAGTTTATTACATACAAAGTGGAGCTGCAAATACCATATAGTACTCACGCCAAAATTCAGAAGGGAAAAAACATATGGGAAAAAAGCAGAAATAGGGAAGAGATTAAGAGCGTTATGTGAATAGAAAAGTGCTGAAATAATAGAAGTAAATACACGTATAGATCATATACATATGCTAGTTTTAATTCTAAGAAAAAAGAATGCATCAAATTTTATAGGATTTCTTAAAGGGAAAAGTAGTTTGATGATATTTAAGAAATTTACAAATTTAAAATATAGATATAGAAATAGTCACTTTTAGTATAGATAATTTTATGTAGATATAGTAGAGAGTAATAAAGCTACAATAGATGAATAGATAAAAATCCGCAAAAAGAAGATATGATGTCAGATTAAATAAGTATAAGAGAATATATGCCTCTTTTAATGGTAAAAAGTAATAAAAGATGAGCTTGTGGAACAGAAAAGCGCCCTAAGGCGCAATACTAATAAAATATACTTATAGGACAATAGAAATACCACCAGCTTAGCTGGTGGATTCTGATTAAAATATTTTTATAATATTTTTGATAGAAAATCTTTAGTTCGCGGATGCTTTGGGTTTTCAAAAACTTCTTTTGGAGTTCCTTTTTCAACAATATTTGCACCATCAATAAAGAAAATTCTATCTCCGACTTCTTTTGCAAATCTCATTTCATGAGTAACTATTACCATAGTCATTCCTTCTTTTGCTAAGTCTTTCATAACATTTAAAACTTCTCCTACCATTTCTGGATCAAGAGCAGAGGTAGGTTCATCAAAGAGCATGACCTCTGGTTCCATTGCTAAAGCTCTAGCTATAGCAATTCTTTGTTTTTGTCCTCCAGATAATGAAGAGGGGTAGGCTTTAGCCTTATCCTTTAAACCGACTTTTTCTAGTAAGGCTATTGCTTTTTTTTCTGCTTCTTCCTTGCTTAATCCCTGTACATTAATTGGTGATAGAGTTATATTATCTAGTACAGTTTTATGAGGAAAGAGATTAAATTGTTGAAACACCATACCCATTTTTTCTCTTATTTTATCTATATTAATTTTTTTATCCGTTATTTCTGTTGATTTAAATGTTATTGTTCCAGAAGTAGGTGTTTCAAGTAGGTTTAAGCATCTTAAAAATGTGCTTTTTCCTGAACCACTAGGTCCTATAACCACAACTACTTCACCTTTTCCTATAGTCTCATCTATACCTTTAAGAACTTCATGGTGTCCGAAGTGTTTTTCTAATCCTTTAATGGTTATCACTTATCTTCATCCTCCTCTCAATTACTCCTAGTAATTTTGATAAAGTAAATGTTAATACAAAATAAATAATTGCAACAACAATTAATGGTTCAAAAGGCTGAGCGGTGTTTCCTCTTATTGTATCTGCTTTATACATAAGCTCGCCGATTCCTATAACAGATACTATTGAAGATTCCTTTATTATTGTTATAAATTCGTTACCTAGTGCAGGTAATATATTCTTTAAAGCTTGAGGCATTATTATTAGTCTCATGGTTAGAGAGTTTGACATACCTAAACTCCTTGCAGCTTCTTTTTGGCCCTTATCTACAGCATCTATACCAGCTCGTACAATTTCTGCAACATAGGCAGCGCTATTTAAAGATAAGGTTATTATCGCTGCTACCATATCAGGAAAATGAATACCTAGTGAAGGTAATCCATAATAAACTATGTATAACTGAACTAATATTGGAGTTCCTCTTACAATTTCTATATAAGAAGATGAGATAAATTTTAAAAAATTATTTTTACTAAGTTTCATAAGGCTTAATATAGAGCCTAAAATTGTACCAAACACAACAGTAAAAAATGCCAGTATTATGGTAAACTTTGTTCCTTCGATGAAGAAAGGATAATATTTGCTTAAAAATCCAAAATCCAAAATGTATTCCTCCTTTCAAAAGTTCTATAGTAGCAATTATTCTACCATTTTATTTGCTTCAATAATAAACTCAGATATTTTTCCTTCTTTTATAAGTCTATTTAAAGTTTTATTTATTTCTTCTATAAGATCTGTCTCACCTTTTTTAACTGCAATAGCTGTACCTAAGTCCTCCTCTGTTTTAAATTCACAAGTTGTCATTGCTAAATCAGGATTTCTTTCAGCATAAAATTCACCAACTGGTAATTCTACGACAACTGCATCTACTTTATTGTTTTTAAGTTCCATTATTAAATCAGTGACTTTACTTAAGCCTTTAAGATCTGCATCTTTTATTTGAGATGTAGCAAATTGTTGTTGTATGGAACCTTTTTGTACACCTACCTTTTTACCAGCTAAACTATCTAAATCTGGGTATTTATCTTTATCTTCTGTTCTAACTATTATTCCATGTTGTGCTTTATAATAAATATCTGAAAAATCGACGCTCTTTTTCCTTTCTTCTGAAGGATTCATGCCAGAAAGAACCATATCTACTTTATCAGTTTTAAGAGCAGCCAATAATCCATCAAAGCTCATATCGCTAATTTCTATTTCAACGCCTAAATCCTTAGCAAGTTCTTTTGCTATTGTTATGTCAAAACCTACAATCTCATCTTTGCCGTTTATTTCTTTATGAAATTCATAAGGTGGGTAATCAGCACTTGTACCAATAACCAGTTTTTTAGATTCCTTAACCTTCTCTAAAATCGATACTGCTCCTGTATCAGATTCTTTTTTATTACATCCTATTAGACCAAATGCCATTGTACCTACCATAGTTGCTACTATAAATTTTTTAAATAAATTTTTCTTCATTTTTAATCCCCCTAAATCAGTTTTTGCGTTGAGTATAATTATACATACATTTATTATAAATATGCAATACTTTTTCTAAAAAACTTTCAAAAATTATTTTTTTATATATAAAAATAGCTATTTTATGTGGTTTTTAAGAATGAATTCAGAAAACAATTTATATTTTAATAATATTTATACATATTATTCATAATTTTATACATTTATTATATTAGACAATTTATACATCAAGTTTTATAACACAATATCGCCATCTTTAAATTTAGATATTACTTTTTTATTTTCTTATAATTTATATAAATAAAATTAGAAATGAAGATACAACGATAAGGTATAATAATTCTACTAGTTTTTATGACTAAATTTTTATTTATGTCTGGTTATGATAAAATTATGAAATAGTAAAAAATATTATTTGGGAGATAAGATATGAATAATGAAAGTCTAGAAGAAATATTACATTCAATTAAAGATAATAAATTATCTTTAATTTTAGCATCAACAAAAAATTGTGGAGTTTGTACTTCTATAGAGCCAAGAGTAGAATATTTAGTGAATAAATATCCTAATATAAATTATAAACATATATTTATTGACTCAATGATAAAAGCAAGTGGAGAATTTACCATATTTACAGTGCCAACTATAATTATGTTTGCACAAGGTAAGGAAGTCCATAGAGAAAGTAGATTTATTGACTTTGAGAACTTAGAGTTTGAAATTTCAAGATGGTATGATTATTTATTTAATTAACATTTTTATAAAGTTCTATTTAAATTTAGTTATAAAAAGAAATATATAGGAGCTATAATGTATAATTCATTATATAGGATTCCTTAATGAAAATTTAACTTATGCATGATTTCAATTTTTATAATAAAATTTTTACTATAGTTGCGAATTTTGAATTTTGAATTGTAAGTTAAAGAAGTTGTGTTTTAAAATAGTTTATAGTAGAATATCATATAAATATAAGCAATTAAGTAAAAAATTACTAGAACTATTACGATGTTTATTCAAGCTTAATTATAAAAGAGGCTTTTGTAAATGCTAGCTTGAGGAGGAGAATATTTTGATAAAACCTAAAAGATTAAAAGAAGGTTCTCGCATAGCAATTATATCACCATCTAATGGTTTACCATTTTTGTTTCCAGATATTTATGAGCTTGGATTGAAGAATTTAAGGGGTATATTAGGCTTTGAAATAATTGAGATGAAGACTGCTAGAATGTCGCCAGAAGATCTTTATAACAACCCTAGATTAAGAGCAGAAGATATAAATAATGCTTTTAAAGATGATAGCATTGACGGAATTATAACATCTATAGGTGGATATGAATCTGTCAGAATTTTAAAATATTTAGATAAAGATTTAATAATAAATAATCCTAAATTTATTATGGGATTTTCAGATGCTACTACCTTTTTAACTTATTTAAATCAGCTAGGTATGATTACTTTTTATGGACCTTCAGTTATGGCAGGATTTGCCCAATTAGAAAATCTTCCAAAATCTTATATAAATCATATCAAAACAATATTGTTTGAGGGAATAATACCTTACTCATATAGACCTTATGAAAAATGGGTGGATGGTTATAAAGATTGGAGAAACAAAGATACAATAGGGCAATGCTCGGAATTTAATGATAATAAAGAAGGATGGAAATTTTTACAAGGAAAAGAAATTATAGAAGGTAGATTATGGGGAGGGTGTATTGAGGTTTTAGAGTTTTTAAAATCAACAGACTATTGGCCTAGTAAAGAATTTTGGTATGATAAAGTCTTATTTTTTGAAACCTCAGAAGAGAAGCCTTCTCCAAGCCAAGTTGAATCTATGTTAAGGAATTATGGTATTCAAGGTGTATTCGACAAAGTAAAAGCTATAATTTTTGGTAGAGCTAAAGATTATTCACAACAAGAAAAAGAAGAACTTAATAATGTCATATTAAGAGTGATTAGAGATGAATTTAACAATAGTTATATGCCAATAGTTGTAGATGTAGATTTTGGACATACTGATCCTAAAGTAATTTTGCCTATAGGGAGTAGCATGAGATTAAATCCTAATACTAGTGAAATTACTTTAATAGAAAGTCCATTTCAGTCATAAACATATATTAAGATATTTAAAAGTCGTAAATCTTTTTAAGCTATATTGAAAAATAAATGCTAAATGTATTCGTATATTTTACTAAATGTTTTCTTTATATACTTAAGTAAAGATATTAATTTCAAAGCATATAAATGTATTTAAATAGGAGGTAATTATGAATAAAGAATTTTTTATCAAAAATAGAAAAAATCTTAGTGAGAAATTAGAAGATAATTCAATTTTAGTACTCTTTGCAGGAGATGCTCCATATAGGTCTGCCGATTACAAATACTCATTTGTACCAAATAGAAATTTTTACTATATAGCTGGTTTTCCGAGAGAAAAGGCTATATTTATGTTATTAAAGCAAGATGGACAAGTATCAGAAAGTCTTTTTATAGAGAGACAAGATCCTGTTATGGCTAGGTGGATTGGAGAAAAGCTATCTATAGAAGAATCTAAGGACCTAACTGGTATAGAAAATATTAAGTATTTAGATCAATTCCATGAATCTTTTGGTAGAATTGGTGGAGATATGATTATTGAAAATATATATTTGGATCTTGAAAGACAAGAATATAATATGGCTAGCAGTGAAGGAGTAAATTTCGCAAAGGAAGTTTTAGAAAGATATCCATTCTTTAAAGTGAAAAATGTATTTGATTATATTGCTAATTTAAGAGTTATAAAATCTGAGGAAGAAATCGAGCTTATCAAAAAAGCTATTAACATAACTAAAGAAGGTATATATAATATGATGTCTAATGCTAGAGTGGGAATGATAGAGTATGAACTTGAAGCATGTTTTGATTATACTTTAAGAAAAAATGGAGTTAGGAATACGGCTTTTAATACTATAATTGGTTCAGGAAAAAATGGCACAGTGCTTCATTATGAAGAAAATAATTGTGAAGTTAAAGATGAAAATTTAGTTTTACTTGATTTAGGTGCACAATATGAACTTTATAATGGAGATATTTCTCGTACTTTCCCTATAAATGGTAAATTTACTGAAAGGCAAAAAGCTGTTTATAATGTAGTGTTAAGAGCTCAAAAAGCTATTGAAGCAGCAGTAAAGCCAGGAGTTATGTGGAAGGATATAAATGAATTATCTAAAAAGGAGCTTGCTAAAGGATGTAAAGAACTTGGATTGATAAAAGAAGATAGTGAATTATCTAATTATTATTTCCACTCCTTTGGGCATTTTTTAGGATTAGACACTCATGATGTTGGACAGTACAATATTCCACTACAACCAGGTATGGTTTTGACCAATGAACCAGGCCTTTATATTTCAGAAGAAGGCATTGGAATTAGAATAGAAGACGACTTACTTGTGGCAGAAGATGGTTGCATAAACCTGTCTAAAGACATTATAAAAGAAATAGATGAAATAGAAGAATTTATGGCAAAAAATAAAAGATAACAAAGGATAAAAATAAAATATAAAATATGAAATCGACTTACTTACGGTAAGTCGATTTTATATATACATATTAGGTTATATTTTTATTTTTAACATAATAATATACAGGTAATCCTAACAAGGTTATTATACTTCCATAGATTGCAAAAGAAGTATTAGTTATTAGTGTACTTATTATTATATAACTACTTCCTATAATTCCTACAAGAGGGATTATAGGATAAAGAGGTACGCGATAAGGCCTCTCTATATCCTTAAACTTACTTCTTAAAATAAATATTCCTGCGACACCCATGGTAAAAAATATCCATAGCACAAACATTACTAGATCAGTAAGCATATTAAAGGAACCTGATAAAACATAAAGACAAGATAAAAATCCTTGGAATATAAAAGCATTTGTTGGAGTTCCAAACTTAGTATTTATTCTACCGAAAAATGAACTGAAAGGTGTTAGATTATCTTGAGCCATAGCAAAAGGAATTCTTACACCAGTCATCATATATCCATTTAAAGCACCAAATATAGAAACAAATATACCGATAGAAATAAACTTAGCTCCATTGCTTCCGAATAAGACCATTGCAGCATCAGAAGCTGGTTTTTCTGAAGCTATAACTGTTTCCATTGGTATTATCTTAATTAATGCTAGATTTATAAGCGCATAAACTATAATTGTTATAGATAATCCCAATATTATAGATCTTGGAAGATCTTTTTTAGGATTTTTTAGTTCACCTGCCATATTTCCTACACTAATCCATCCATCATAAGCCCAAAGGGTACCTAATATAGCTGCACCAAAACCAGATACACTACTTGAATCTCCTATATTAAAGCTAAAACTTTGAGCTGTTCCTTTCATAAAGCCAAGTACTATAATAATTATAATTGGTAAAAGCTTTGCTACAGTTACTATTCCTTGAATTTTACTTCCTAACTTTGTAGAAATTATATTAACTATTGTAAGAAATATTATGAAACCCATGGCTAATAGTTTTTGAGAAGCACTGCTTAAATTAATAAAATCTGTAGCTTGTGTTGATAATACAATAGCTAAGGCTGCAACTGCTCCTGGAAGATAAACAACAGTCTGTACCCAGCCAAATAAAAATGCCCATTTTTCTCCGTAAAGCTCTTTAAGATATACAAATAGTCCACCGGTTTTAGGAATAGCTGCTGCAATTTCTGCAATGGTTAAGCCAGAAGCCATGGCTATTATTCCTCCTGATACCCACGCTAATATACCTAATAGTGGTGAACCAGCATTTTTAAAAACTATAGCAGGCTTGAAAAAAATACCTGAACCTATAACCATACCTAATACAATAGTTATGGCATCAAATAATCCAAGTTCTTTTTTTAAGACTTTTTCATTTGAATTTTCCATTAATTTTCATCCTTTCTAAGTATATAAATTATAATATTTTATGTAAATATTATTATATTGATTCTTTTGTACATATTTAAAAAGTTTACCCAGATATATAAGAGCTTACTATATATATCTTAAGAAATAATTAGTAAGGACTGACATATATTTTAGGTTACTTTAATATATCTATAGAAAATTTATTATGACTAAAATATTATACCATTAAATTTATTTAAATAAAGGAAATATTGCGTAAATTGGATTGATTATTTATATTTTATTTATATAGAGGAAAATTTATATAATTTTTTAGTAAAGATTTAATTTTTAAATATAATGCTATGCTATTATTTCAAGGCTATAACAATATTAAGTAATAATAAAATATATTTAAACTTTGATTATTTATAGTTAGTCGTGTTGAAATTTTTATTTTTGATATAAAATTATGAATATAATGAATAATTTTACAATACTAATTTATGTTGTTTATTACCTTTGATTATGGTAGGTTTGTTTTAGGATTAAGCATGTTTAAACCAAATTTTTCATTAAATAACAAAATTTAATTGGATGTTTTTAACAACAGAAAAGAGTTATTTGAAAAACACTAAATAATTAAGGCATTTTAAAAAAATATCTAATCAGCATTTAAGTATATTTTTATAAAATACTGCATAACAAGAGATGATAAAAGAATGACTATATTAATGCTATTTGTGAAAAGGATGAAACTATATCTGTCTATATATTAAGCCTTAAGGTAGTTATGAAAGCAGATTTTAATATACTTAGATTAATTAATCTTTTTAGATGTCTAATAAAAAAGTATTCTTGTGGGAAATATATTTTTACATGAATAAAATTAAGTAAAAATATTATTGTATAAAATGTTTTTACATAAGAGGAGAATGATATATATGAGTAACAATGAAGCTAAAAAGCTTACATGGCAAAATCTTGCACTAATGGCCTTTGTTACAGTATGGGGATTTGGTAATGTTGTTAACAATTTTGCTAACCAAGGATTAAAGGTAATAGTATCTTGGATATTAATTATAGGATTATATTTTGTACCTTATGTTTTAATGGTAGGAGAGTTAGGAGCTACCTTTAAAGAAAGTAATTCAGGTGTAAGTGGATGGATTGATGCTACTATGGGTAAAAAATTAGCCTATCTAGCTGGGTGGACTTATTGGGTGGTGCATATACCATATTTAGCACAAAAACCTCAATCAGTAATAATAGCATTAGGATGGGGAATATCACAAAGCGGAGATTTTATTAAAGGAATTAATCCACTAACATTACAATTAATATCGCTAGTAGTATTTCTAGTATTTTTATGGATTGCTTCAAGAGGAATTACATCCTTAAAAAGAATAGGAACTTTAGCAGGTACTTCAATGTTCGTAATGTCATTATTGTATATATTATTAGTAATTGCAGCACCTGGAATAAGAGGAATTAAGCCTGCAACAAATATAACCTTTGGTTCAGTTATGCCAGAATTTAATTTTGCATATTTCACTACATTATCAATGTTAGTTTTTGCAGTCGGTGGTGCAGAAAAATTATCACCATATGTAAATAATGCTAAAAATCCATCAAAGGATTTCCCAAGAGGGATGATAGTTCTTGCAATAATGGTAGCAGTATCAGCATTATTGGGTTCATTTGCAATGTCAATAATGTTTGATGCAAATAACATTCCAGCAGATCTAAAGATGAATGGCCAATACTATGCTTTTAAAATGTTGGGAGAATATTATGGAGTGGGAAACCTCTTCTTAATTCTATATGCTCTTGCTAACATGACTGGTCAAATTTCTGCATTAGTATTTTCAATAGATGCACCATTAAAAGTATTATTAGGAGATGCAAATTCAGAGTATATACCAAAGTCATTAACTAAAGTTAACAAATATGGTGCACCAATAAATGGATATAAAGTTACAGCAATTTTAGTTAGTATTTTAATAATAATACCTGCGCTTGGTATTGGTGATATGAATAGTTTGTTTAACTGGTTGTTAGATTTAAATTCAATAGTTATGCCACTAAGATATTTATGGGTATTCTTAGCATATATGTTCTTAAGGAAAAAGTATACAGAAAAGTATCCTTCAGAATATAGATTTATAAAAAATTCTAAGGTAGCCTATGGTGTTGGATTATGGTGTTTTGCTTTTACTGCTTTTGCATGCATTATGGGTATGTTTCCAAAAGGATTAGAAGCTTTTACATCACAATGGTATTTTCAAATATCCCTTAATATATTAACACCTTTTGTTCTTATAGGATTGGGGTTAATACTGCCTTTTATTGCTAAGAGGAAAAATAATATAAAAGAACTTTAAAAAATATTTTCAATTATTGAATATTATTATAGACATTATAATTTACGAGTCCATCTATTTTATATGGATTTAAGTTTCATAGTAAATACTTTATTAGAAACTTAAAATCTTTAAATAGGTGGATTTTAATTTTAGGTATTTTATAAAAAATTAACAGTTTATTTAAAAATGATTTGGATAAAATTTACAAATTTGCAAATATAGGAACTAATAAATTATAAATCTAATATTAATATAATAAAGATTTAATAGTTTCTAGGGAGGATTTGTAATGACTACATTTTTACTTTATGGAGTTGTAGGTGTATTTTATTTGATTTCCTTTTTAAAAGATAGGAAGAAAACAAAAAGTGCATTATTGTCAGGGATACAGTCCTTTGAAAATATAATGCCACAGTTTTTAGGGATTATATTTGTAGTAGGTATTATACTTACTATACTATCACCAGAGAATATATCATCTATTATTGGTGAAGAATCTGGAGCTTTGGGTGTTATAACTGCTGCTATAATAGGTTCATTAACTTTAATGCCTACATTTGTAGCTTTTTCTACAGCAGCATTACTTTTAGAAAGTGGAGCGGGTTATACTCAAGTTACAGCATTAATTTCTGCTTTAATGTTTGTTGGTATATTTACTTTTCCCATGGAAGCAAAGTTTATAGGCAAGAAGGCAACAGTAGTTAGAAATGTAATTTATTTTGTTTATTCTATAGTAAGTGCATTTATTGTAGGGGCTATGATGAGGTGATTTTATGAAATGTCTAAAACGATATTCTTTTTTTATAATAATATTAGTTATAACTTTAATAATAACTTTAATTGATTTTAATAAGGGGCAAAATATAGGATTAATAGCACTGGATTCCTTTAAACAAATGCTAGCGGTATTACCACCTATAATGCTATTATTAGGACTTTTAGATATTTGGATGCCTAGAGAAACCATGATAAAATATATGGGAAACAACTCAGGAATTTTAGGAGTAGTCCTCGCCATATTATTAGGATCATTAGCAGCAGGACCTGTATATGCAGCCTTTCCTATAACCGCTATATTTATTAAAAAAGGAGCCAAGTTTAGTAATATAATGGTTTTTATGGGAGCTTGGTGTACTACAAAAATACCAACATTTTTATTTGAACTATCAGCACTTGGATATAAATATACTTTTACTAGACTGTTAGTAAATTTACCTAGTATTATACTTTTAGCATACTTAATAGAGAAACTATTAAGTAAAAATGATTTAGAAGAAATTTATAACAAATTTAAAGAATGAAGCAGTATATATATGCTTCATTCTTTTTGTGTGAAATTTATCATTTTAAATTTAACAAGATAAAATTATTTAATAAAATAAATTGAAACCTGTTATATTAGAATGGAAAATATTAAAGCTGTTTTCTATAAAGAACATGATGCATATTTTTAAAGTTATATAATTGCTCCTTAGTTATCTCTTCTATAGTATTAATTTTAATCACATTGTGTATAGTTCCTATTCTAAGTTTAGCATCTTCTAAATCTCTTGCTAACATTATTCCGCAATAAACTGCTACATCACTATTTATATTAAATAAAAACATTTTTAATTGATCTATTGGAACGACATCTTTTTTTAAGAATTCATCATCAAATTCAACTTCACTATCTACTGAAATTAACCCATCTCTTACAATATGCTTATCCCATCCTTTATACTCACATAGCCTACCCCATAAGCCTAGATTAATAAGATTTTTAACAGTTAATTTTATCATCATAATTATCACTCCTTACTTATAATTAAACTATTAAATATATTTTAATAGTTATTCGAAAAATTTTCAAATTTTATACATATATATATTTTAAACATTATGTTAAAATACTCTATAATATTTATAGAAAATTAATGTTAATTAAAATTTATAAACATATAATAAACATTCTATCGTTAAATTATATCTATAAGATTTATAGTATTATAATCAATATATTGCTAAATTACAATAAGTTCATTACAAATATAGAGAACTTTATCCTTAAATAAATCACAATTATTTTCATATTTAAACATCATATTTAAACATAAAGTTTATATTATAAAAGTATTTTATGGAAAGAAAAATATAATATACTTAAATATAAAATAATTATTATTCTATAATATTTTTAAAAGTCTCCTTAGCTAACTTAAGATAGGTATGGTTCTCAGAACGCACATTATCGAGAGCTTCTACAAAATAGTCTATTTCTTTTTTGTTACTATTAAAGAGGGGTTCTACTCTAAGAACCATAGGATTATTTTCTGTAAAACCATAGATAATACAACGATCATTTTTTAAATTATAGTACTCATTAAAATTTCTGCAATAATTCCATCTCTAAAAAAGGATAAGTCAAACTCTACTCCTATTAACAATCCTTTTCCTCAGACATCTTTTATAAATTATTTTACCATCTTTATTTAGCATCATAGAAAGCTTTATAGCTTCTTCTACAGTTTCAGCCCTGCTATTTGTAATGTGACCAACAGAAAGTATGCCTTTTGTAAGATAGTTTATATTGTTAGATAAAACCTCGTTAAAAGTATTTATAGATTGCTGAATTAGATTAGGATATTCAATAGCTTTAAATATTCTAGGTTGGTTATGTCCTATATTTAATGCATCAGAACAACCTAAAAAGTCTAAATATTCTCTTCCATTATTGTCAAAGACTCTTGTGCCTTTTGCATTAGCAAAATTTATATCAATATTGGCAAGTTTTAAGGATTTATATAGCGAACTATTATAGTGGCTCTCATAAAGCTTATATAATTCATCTAAATTTAAGTTTTTTAGCATATCCAAAGTAATAAATTCCATAGTAGGTACTCCTTGCCTTAATTCGTTACTTTTATTTTTAGTAATAAACCAATTTAAAATACTAAAATGCTTAAAGAACTTCATATTTTAATTTTGATTAATAACCTTAAATATTTAAAACACGTAAATTTAAAAGTCGTGATTTTAATCACGACTTTCAATTTCTAAAGTTACAGGACAGTGGTCTGAACCTAGAACTTCATTTAAGATCTCTGCTTTTAAAATTCGATCAATCATGTTATTTGAAACAAAGAAATAATCTATTCTCCATCCAGCATTTCTTTCACGAGCCTTAAACCTGTAGCTCCACCAACTATATTTTATTTCATCTGGATTTATATATCTAAAGGCATCAATGTATCCATTTGATATAAATTTGTCTATCCAAGCTCTTTCCATTGGTAGAAAGCCAGAAGTTTTTTCATTGGCTTTAGCATTCTTTATATCCATTGGAGTATGCGCAGTATTGTAATCACCACAGATTATTAAATTAGTTCCCTTTGATACCTCTAGATTACAAAAATCTAATATAGCATCATAAAATTCCATTTTATATTCAAGTCTTTCTTCGGAGGATTGACCATTAGGAAAATAGATATTCATAAGAGTAAAATCTTCATATTCAGCAATTAATATACGTCCTTCTATATCAAATCGTTCAATACCGATACCATTTTTAATAGATTTTGGTTTTACTTTAGTATAAATTGCCACTCCACTATATCCTTTTTTTATTCCATGAGAAAAATATGAATAGTAGTCTTCAATATTAGTTATGTTTTCATCTAAATTATCTTCTTGAAGTTTAGTTTCTTGAATACATAATATATCAGGTGATGACTCCATTATCCAAGGAATAAAATCTTTTTTTAACATGGCTCTAAGACCATTCACATTCCATGAGTAAATTTTCATTGTAAAACTCCCCTCATAAGTATTTGATATAAATCTATAAAATATATCTCAATTTTACAATATTTTATAAGATAAAATATAAATAATAATTAACAAAAATTTTGTCATAATAATATATATAAATATTTTAATATTATTTATAATGATTAATTTTTATCTTTTCTATCATTATATAGTTTAATAGTCTATTAATAAAGACAAATTGATAATTCTTATCAATATAAAAATTTAATATTTTTAAAGAATTGTATTTATAGGCTTTATTAATGAAAATTTAACTTATACATTACTTTGATTTCTATAACAAAAATTATTGTTCCTAAATAAAAAAAATAGAATGAAAGATACGAATTGTTGTTAAAACTTCATATCAAAGCTCTTGGAGCTTTTTAGAATAAATTTCATCTTCAATTCATATTCGTAATTATTGACCCTTAATCTCTAAGAAGTTAAGTTATTTTTATAAAAAAATTATTTCTTTCAGTATATTTTAAATTTTTACATTGCATACCTATATTCACTAGATTTATTGAAAGTTAAATTCTCATATGATAGAATTAAAATAAATTAATATTTGCTGTTCTGTAAGGAATATGGTTTTAAGCCATAGCAGCCCCCGCTACTGTAATCGTGGACAAAGAGCAATAGTCACTGGAATTTATCTGGGAAGACGCTTTGAGGTTGAAACGAGAGCCAGGATACTTATTAAACAGTATATTCAGACTTTTCTTCGGAGGGAAGAGTTGGTTTAGTTTTACAGAAAGCCACTCTCTTTCTTTTGCATTTAAAGAAAGAGAGTTTTTTATTTTGTAATACATAGAATTTAAATCTAAATATAGAAAGGAGCAATACACAAGTTGTTTCTATTTTAAAATAGAAACTATTATGGAATCAGCTAGGATATCTGAAAGAAAATATATCAAAGACTAGTTATTTTTGAATATAGCTAAATAAAAATTGATTAGTCAGAGGCTTATATCGACTTAATTTATATAGAAAATATAGGAGGATATAGTTATGAAGAATAACAATAAAAGGATTATAACAACTATTTTAATTTTACTTATTGCTGTTGTAGGTTATTTCGCTTATGGAAAATTTGCAAAAGTTGAAACTGTTAAAGGAAATAAAAATATAACAGTAATTGTTAAATCTGAAAAAGATAAATATGAAAAAGAACATAAACATTCAACAGATGCTGAATTTTTAGGAAAGGCATTGGATGAGATGAAGATAATAGATGCAGAAAAATCACAATTTGGAAGATATGTAAATAAAGTAGATGGAATTTTAGCAGATAAGAATAAACAAGAGTGGTGGAAACTTATAATAAACGGAGTGGATGCAACAGCGGGAATAGACGAAACTCCGATAGCTGATGGAGATAGATTTGAGTTTATATTTACAACAGGCTGGTAAATATTATGAATAAAACCAGAGAATTAATTATAATAGTGTTATTATCTTCAATAATCACAGTATCAAAAATGTTTTTAAGCTTTTTACCGAATGTAGAACTTGTATCAATGCTTTTAATTGTTTATACACTTGTATTTAGGAAAAAAGCTATAATTATAGCACTATTATTTATTCTTATAGAAGGGTTAATCTATGGAATTGGATTATGGTGGTTTAGCTATGTTTTTGTTTGGCCATTATTAGTTATACTGACATTATTATTTGCAAGGATAAATAAAGAAAACTTTTTACTTTGGTCTATATTTTCAGGAGTTTTTGGCTTAATCTTTGGTATGCTTTTTGCCCTTCCTTATATAATATTAAATGATCTTAGTTTTGCTGTTGCTTATTGGATAAGAGGAATACCTTATGATATAATCCATATGGTAGGAAATTATCTGGCAATGATGCTATTAGGAGAACATATTTATAAATTATTAATAAGACTAAATAAAGAAGAGTGCAAAAGTTATTAATTTTAAAATTTTATTGCTTAAATTTAGGTATCATATTAAAAGAACAAAAAAACCTTCTTGTAAATGGAGTTACTATACACCATTTACAAGAAGGTTTTTTAAATTATAAAGATAATTCATCAATCAAAATGCTTTATTAATTATATATATCGGAAAATTCCATATATATCTTTTCTATAGGGTTAAAATTTATTTGTTTATTTTCACTATAATTACAATTTTTATTTTGTAATATAGGAAGTTCCACTATAAATTCACTCCCTACATTTTCTTCACTTATAACAGAGATTTCACCATTATGCATTTCTACCAGAGATTTCACAATGGAAAGGCCCATACCGCTACCCTCATGATTTCTGTTCATAAGAGGTTGTACTTGTCTAAACCTATTAAAGATTATCTTTTGTTTTTCTTTAGGGATTCCTATACCATTATCCTTTACCGAAATGATTAAGTTACCATTATTTTCAGAGATGTTCAACTGAATTTTACCATGAGGTTTTGAAAACTTTGCAGCATTAGATAATAAATTTAAAATTATTTGCTCTATTTTTTCAGCATCACAGCTCATTATTTTACTAGTAATTGTACTATGATAGGTAAAGATTAAATTTTTACTTTCTATATAATTTTTAATAGAATTACAGATGTTTATTATTATGCAAATTATGTCTTGATCATGCATATTTAAAGATAAAAATCCAGCATCAATTTTTGTGGAATCAATGAGATTGTTGATCAATCTTAACAGTCTGTAGCAGTTTTGTTTCATTATATTAACGTAATTATATAGTTTTTCTTTACTTTTTAAATTATCTTCATTATCAAGATATACCTTAAAGAGTTGAATAGAACTAAATATACTATTTAAGGGTGTTCTAAGTTCGTGAGACATATTTGATAAAAATTCTGTTTTAAGATTACTATACTCTAAGGCTTCTTTTAAAAGAATATTATTTTTACCGTATGTATCTTTACTATATATGTATATATCATCTTCAATTGCTTCTGATAATTTGTATTTTGAGCTATAACTTTTATTTTTTTTAAGTTTTTTACTTTTGTAATATAAATAAATTAAGTCACTAGGATGAATATGTTCATATAAGATTTCTAGTGCAGTTAACGTGAGCTTTTTTTGATTACAACCAACTACCTTACTAAGTTCTTCAGAGAATTTTACAACATTTTTTTTAAAGATATATTCATAATCACCTACTTCATTTAAATTTTTTAAGGCATTTAGCATCTCTGATAAGTCTTCATTGTTTAACATTAAATTTACATCATTCACATTACATCACCTTTTAGTATCAAATATGTTTTATTATATCACCATTATTGTAAATATTATGTAAAATATTGCGCAGATTGAAAATAAAAGATGAACAATAAATAAATGCTGTATTTATAAGCATTTATTCTATTAAAAATAATATGCCATGGAACATTATTACATATATTCCCAAAAATTAATAGGTTTACTTTGTTGTATTAAAATTGTGTAAAGCTTAAATTGTTTTTACTTATTATAAATAAGATATTTGAAACATTGTATCAAAATTTAGTAGAAAATTTTTTTATATTCACTCTATTTTAAAAGAATAGAATTTATATTTTATATAAAAGTATTTTTAAATTTTGATTTAAATCACAGTTTATTAGAGATGCCTCTCTTATACTTGAATTAATAAATTAAGATGTATTCTTAAAAAAAGAAGGTGAAGTATGAAGAACATATTAGATATGAACAAGACTATTTATGACCTATGCAAGGAAAATTTTACACTTAGAGAAAGGTTAAAAAATATAGGATTTGAAGACATAGCTAATGATAAAATGTTAAATACAGTTGGACGAATTATGACCATTCCTAAAGGTGCAAAAATAAAAGGTTATGACATAAATGAAGTTAAAGAAAAACTAATAAAAGAAGGTTATTATATAGTTTAATGGAAAAGGAGGTAGAGCATATGAGTGAGATTATAAATAATAGAGAAAATAAAAAAATAAATATAAATAAGAGAGCGGAAAGTTTAAAGAAAATAATAAAAGATTTGCATAATGGAAAAAGTGTAGGAGAAGTCAAAGGAGAATTTGAAACACTTATAAAAAATGTTTCTGTAAATGAAATATCACAAATGGAAGCAGCTCTAATAAAGGAAGGAATGGAAGTAGAAGAAATTCAAAGATTATGTGATGTTCATGCTGAAGTATTTAAAGGTTCAATTGAGGAAATTCATAGAGATGAAAGACCTGAAAATAGTAAAGGACATCCTATTTATACTTTAAAAATGGAGAATCTAGCAATAGAAAACCTTTTAAATAAGAATATATTACAAGCTTTGGTATTATATAAAAAGGAAAATACCAATGAAAATTTACTAAAACTATTAGAAGAATTTAACTTGCTATGGGATATAGATAAGCACTATAGTAGAAAAGAAAATATATTATTTCCTTACATGGAAAAATATAAAATTACAGCTCCACCTAAAGTTATGTGGGCTGTAGATGATGAAATAAGAAGAGATATAAAAGAGATAAAAGATGACTTAATTAATTTCAGTGGTGATATAGAAGTACTGGAAGAAAAAATTAATATAATTACAACAAAAATTTTAGATATGATATTTAAGGAAGAAAATATACTATTTCCATTATTGTTAGAAACTTTAACAGAAGATGAATGGATTAAAATAATGGAAGATAGTGATGAAATAGGATATTGCTTAATAGATTCAGTAGAAAAGTGGAACCCAAAGAGAGCTACCATGAAATATGATGAAAAAGAAGAAAGTGAATTTGAAAAAGAGTATGTTAAATTTGATACGGGAATTTTAAATAGAGAAGAATTATCAGCTATATTTAATCATTTGCCAGTAGATATTACTTTTATTGATAAAGATGATATAGTAAAATATTTTTCTCAAAGTGAAGAGAGGATATTTGCAAGAACTAAATCTGTAATTGGAAGAACTGTGCAAAATTGTCATCCACCTGCAAGTGTTCATATTGTAGAACAAATGCTAAAAGATTTTAAATCTGGAAAAAAACGTAGTGAAGAATTTTGGATTAAAATGGGAGACTTATATGTATATATAAGATATTTTGCAATTACAAATGAAAGGGGTGAGTATATGGGAACATTAGAAGTAACTCAGAATATAAAGCCCATTCAAGAAATAACTGGTGAGAAGAGGTTACTATCACAATAATTTATATATAACTTTCAATAGCCATTGACATAGAAGAAAAAATTTTATATAATTCTATAGGAATTTAAAAAAACACATAAAATTTAATAATCTGCTTTATATATCTTTTACAAAAAAAAGATATACAAGTGCTGAAGTTAAACACTTTGAAAATCTTCAAAGTGTTTTTTTTATCTAAAAACATAAAGAAAGGAGAATTGAAATTGAGTTTAAAGATACACTTTAAAGAACTTTTTAATGACAAGAAATTCTACAAGAACTTATTTCTATTGTCTATGCCTATTGTATTACAACAGCTAATAGCATCTTCATTAAATATGTTAGATACAGTTATGATTGGTATGGTTGGAGAAACTGAATTAGCTTCCGTAGGTATAGCAAATCAGTATTACTTTTTATTTAGTATATTTATTATGGGTATAAGTTCTGGTTGTTCCGTATTTATATCTCAACTTTGGGGTAAAAAAGACAAGGAGAACATAAAAAAGGTATTAGGTATTGGACTTATAAGTGGTATGATAATAACTGCATTATTCACTATTGTAGCATTATTAGCACCAAAATCAATCATAGGAATATTTAATAAAGATATAGAAGTTATAAGAATAGGAAGTGAATACTTAATTATAGTATGTTTAAGTTATGTATTTACAGCTGTTAGCTTTAACTTTGCTGCAGCTTCTAGAAGCATTGAAAATACAGTACTTCCTATGGTGGCTAGTTTAGCAGGATTAATTTGTAATGGACTATTAAATTATATATTTATATTTGGTAAATTTGGATTTTTAGCTATGGGGGTAAAGGGTGCTGCACTTGCTACTTTAATTGCAAGAATAGTAGAATCAATCATATTAGTAGCTCCTATATATTTTACTAAGGGGATATTAGCAGTTAAATTTAAAGAATTCTTTAATATAACTAAAGACCTAGTTAAGAGTGTTTATGCAACCATAATACCTGTTATGCTTAATGAGGCCTGTTGGGGATTTGGAAATGTAACTTATGCAATAATCTATGGAAGAATAGGTACTCAAGCTTCTGCAGCAATACAGATTTGTACAACTGTTCAAAATTTATTTATGATAATTACTTTTGGACTAGCTAATGCTTCAGTAGTTATTGTAGGAAAAGAGATTGGTTCAGGAAGGGAAGAGAGAGGTAAACTTTATGCAAGAAGACTATGCGCGGTATCTGCATTAGTTGGGCTAGGATTATCCTTTATTCTTGCTTTAAGTGCTCCAATGGTACTATCACTATTTAATGTTTCGCAGGCTGTATTACATGACGCATTACTAATTTTGTATATATATGCTGTAGTTATGACTGCAAAAGTATACAATGTTATGCTTATTGTAGGTGTACTTAGAGGAGGAGGAGATGCAAAGTTTGGTGCTATGGTTCAGGGTATTACATTATGGTTTATAGGAATACCATTAGCTTTTGTTGCTGCCTTTATATTTAAACTTCCTGTTTATATAGTTGCACTAATGACTGCTATTGAAGAAACCATAAAAGTAGTGGTATTAGTTAAAAGATTTATTTCAAACAAATGGATTAACAATGTTATAAAAGATATAGATAATGAAAGTGAAATTGCTATTTAAAATAAGCCCGTTATGGGCTTATTTTGTTTTTAATGAAGTATTTACCTGTTATAAAAAAGAAAAATAAAGATAAATAAATGTAGGCTGTGATTGATAGAGAAAAATACATAAAAATTTTAATAGATACATATATAATATGCTAATTGACTATTTTTCAGATTTGATTTTATAGAGAAATTTAATCTAAATTATAGAAGTTTTTATGCGAACTATGTTATAATAACAACATGAACTCCTATATACGTACTCCATAAAGAAATTTAAGACTTATTTAAAGTGTAAAGATTTAAATAAGGAAATTAACGGCTTTAGGCACCATACAATAAAATCTTAAAACTTTTGGGGGTGAAAAATATGCTAACAGTAGAGAATATTTTACTTATAAGCTCTATACTGCTTTTTGTTAGTATTTTTGCTAGTAAGATATTATATAAAATTGGAATACCAACTTTAATATTATTTTTGGTTGTTGGTATGTTAGCAGGTTCTGATGGTATAGGGAAAATTTATTTTTATGATCCCAAAATAGCACAATTTATAGGAACTGTTGCATTAAGCTTCATTTTATTCTCTGGTGGATTAGATACAAAATTCGATGTTATAAAACCAGTATTTAAGCAGGGAGTATTTTTATCCACATGTGGAGTTTTAATTACTGCTATAACAGTAGGATGCTTTGTTTACATTATAACAGATTTAAGTTTTTTAGAAGGAATGTTATTAGGTTCAATTGTTTCCTCTACTGATGCCGCAGCGGTATTTTCCATACTTCGTTCACAAAGTTTAAAACTTAAAGGGAATTTGGCACCATTATTGGAACTTGAAAGTGGTAGCAATGATCCTATGGCTTATATGTTGACTGTATCAATTCTTGGTCTTTTAACAGAAGGTGATATGAGTATAGCTAGCTTTATTGCATTATTTTTTATGCAAATGGTTCTTGGTTCATTACTAGGAGTCTTTTTTGGCAAGCTTATGGTATTTATAATCAATAAGATTAAGTTAGACATTGATGGGTTATATCCAGTATTAACTATAGCTATGGCTATACTTACTTTTTCAATTACAGATTTAATTGGTGGGAATGGATTTTTAGCTATATACATTTCAGGATTAATACTAGGAAACAGTAGTTTTATACACAAAAAAACTGTAATGAAATTTTTTGATGGTCAATCTTGGCTTATGCAGATAATTTTATTTATAACCCTAGGACTATTGGTATTTCCTAAACAACTTACATCTATTAGTGGTACAGGACTTATGATATCAGTATTTATGGTCTTAGTTGCAAGACCACTATGTGTCTTTATAATACTATCATTTTTTGATTTTACAATTAAAGAAAAGCTATTAATATCGTGGGTTGGATTAAGAGGCGCTGCGCCTATAGTTTTTTCAATTTATCCATTGTTAGCAGGTATAGATATTGCACCTATGATATTTAACATAGTATTCTTTATATCTGTTACTTCTGTTTTAATTCAAGGCACTTTTTTGCCTAAAGTAGCAAAGCTTTTAGATTTGGCTGAAGAAGATATGGGAAATTTAGATAAGGATAAGTTTGTAGATAGGTACGATAGCTTTAAGAATCAGTTATTTGAGATTAAAATTGATAAAGATTCTAAAGTTATAAATAAGCCTATTGTTGATATTCAATTTCCTAAAACTTCTTTAATCATTACCATTAATCGTAATGGGAAATATGTTACACCTAATGGTTCTACTGTGTTGGAAGCAGGAGATAAATTAATCATAACTTCAGAAAAAAAAGAAGATATATTTGACATAAGGAAATGTATAAAATAATAAATTTAAAAGATTGATAATATAAAAGTGAAAGACTATAGAGATAATTTTCCAATAAAGCATTTAAAATAATATCATAATTTAACAGGAAATTATGGAGAAATTAGGAGTAAATATTAAGAGATTAGCTAACTTAAGTATATTTGCTAATAGAAAAATGAAGTAAAAATTTATACTAAATTAGGTAATTTTGCTAGAAAAATTGGATTTCTAAAGAGGTATGGCCGTGGATTGTTTAGAAATCTTATAAAATATAAAATTTTAATTAGGATAAATCAAATGTTGGAAAATAAAGATGTTTAGTTAAAATATGAAAGACAGTAGTGAGAATAGTCATTGCTGTCTTTAGCTTTAATCTTTTGAATAAAATTAGGTGTTGTGCAAATAATATAAAAAAGTTAAGGAGGTTTTTTATATGTTTGAAATAATGCCGTGGAAAAGACATAATTCTATAAGTAAAAGAGGCGATATTTTTAATCAGTTAATGAATCAATTTTTTGATGAAGATTTCTTAGAAAGAATAAATTATAATAGTTTTTCAGTAGACTTAAAAGAAGATGAAAAATCCTACATAATTGAAGCTGATTTACCAGGAATAAAAAAAGAGGATATATACCTAAATTATAATAATAGTTATTTAACTATTAGCGCTAAAAGAGAAGATTTAGTTGAGGATAAAAAAGATAATTATGTAAGAAAAGAGAGAAGCTCTGGTACTTTTAGAAGAAGCTTTTATGTAGATAATATTGACGAAGATAATATTAATGCAAAGTTTGACAATGGGGTATTAAACATAGTTATCCCGAAATTAAATGATGGTAAAACAGAAAAAAGAAGGATAGAAATAAAATAAATACTAAAAATTGTTGAAATATATATATAAATAAATTAGAATATAAATAGTATAATATTTTAACTATAAAATATACAAATGTCTAAGAAAAGGAGGATAGAAAATGGAATTTAATATTAGCAATATGACAGACAAAAATCAAAAATATAGTAGTTCCGTTGCAAAAAATGGAAATATTGGTTTTTACGGGAGTAGTCTGTCCTTTTTTAAGTATATTGCTAATATAAGTGTAAATCCATGAGTATATCTTTAGCTTTTTTGTAAGGAAAAGTATTTTTTGAGCTCTATGGGTTTTCCATAGAGCTTTTAATATTTAAAAAAGAATAGCTATTCTTGTAAGCCAATATGTCCATAAGTATGAGCGAAAGCTTTATGGATATTATTAGGCTTATTTTATTTTATAAAAAATTAATGTTAGAGAGGTACAGGAAGTATTAATATGATAGAGTTAGCTTTAAATAAAGTTTCAAAATACTATGGAGCTACAATGGTTTTAGAGGATGCAAGTTTTGAGGTTCATAGCGGAGAAAGAGTAGGATTAATAGGAAGAAATGGATGTGGTAAAAGTACACTTTTGAAAATAATTGGTGGAATAGAAAGTAATGATGGAGGTATGGTAACTGTAAGAAAAGATGCAACCATAGGATATTTAGATCAACTTCCTCAGTATAATGATGATTTTAGGGTAATAGATGTACTTGATTTAGCTTTTAATGAGATTAATGAGATTGAAACTGAGATGAAGATACTAGAAAATAAAATGTCCATACTTCAAGAAAAAGATTTGGAAAAAGTTTTATATAAATATGAGGAGTTACAGAAATCTTTCGAAATTTTAGGAGGATATGATATAGAGGAAAAACTAAGTAAGATTTGTAATGGCTTAAAAATTACTGAGAGTTTTAAAAATAGAATATTCAATAGTTTAAGTGGTGGAGAAAAAACTACTGTAATATTGGGTAAGATATTACTAGAGTCACCTGAGATTTTGCTTTTAGATGAACCTTCTAATCATTTAGATTTGAAATCTATAGAATGGCTTGAGGATTATTTAAAGGATTATAAAGGAGTATCAATTATTGTTTCCCATGATAGATATTTCTTAGATAGGGTTGTTAACAAAATTGTAGAAATCGAAGATATGGTATCTACAGTTTATATAGGAAACTATTCTTCATATGTTAAGGAAAAAGAAGATAATATTCTTAGAATGTTAGAAGCTTATGAAAATCAGCAAAAGAAGATAAAATCTATGGAAAAAACCATAAAAGATTTAAGAGAATGGGGAAAAAGAGCTGATAATGTTAAGTTTTTTAAAAGAGCAGCAAGTATGGAAAAATGGTTAGAAAAAATGGAAAAATTTCAAAGACCAAAGATTGAGAAGGAAAATATAAAATTATCATTAGAGGTAAAAAATCGTTCTGGTAAAGAAGTAATAAAAATTAAAGATTTGTGTAAAAAATTCAATGATAAAATTTTATTAGATAAAGCCAATTTCCTTTTAATTTATGGAGAAAAAGTAGCTCTTATTGGAGATAATGGTACAGGAAAATCAACACTTTTAAAAATACTTTTAAATAATTTTGATAAAGGTTTTAATGAAAGAGATTATTGTGGAGATAGTGGTATGGCAGAGTTAGGAGCTTCAGTGAAGTTAGGCTATTTACCTCAAAAGATTAAATTTAACAATGAGGATAATACTGTTTTGGAGTGTTTTAGAGAAGACATTTTAATAACTGAAGGTAAGGCGAGGGAATATCTTGCAAAATATATGTTTTTTGGTGAGGAAGTTTTTAAAAAAGTCAAAAACCTTTCTGGTGGGGAAAGAAGTAGGTTATGCTTATGCAAACTTATGTATGATGAGATTAATTTACTAATATTAGATGAGCCTACTAACCATTTAGATATTGACTCAAGAGAAGTATTAGAAGAGTGCTTAAAAGAATTTGAAGGTAGTATCTTCTTTGTATCTCATGATAGATATTTTATAAATCAACTATGCCATGGTATAGTTGAATTAAATAGTGGTAAATTAAATTCATATATAGGTAACTATGATTATTATAAAGAAAAGAAAAATGAGGAGAAAAATAAAATAAAAATTATAAATGAAAAAATTATCAGTAAAAAAGGCTATAAAAGTATTGATGAAGATAAAAAATCAAAAAATAAGTTAAAGAATAAAGAAAAAAAAGTGGAAGATTTAGAAGAGGAAATAACATTGCTAGAGGTAAGATTAAAAAATATTGAGAAAGAAATGGTCTCCGATTCTATAGATTATGAAAGTTTAAGTATTTTATATGAAGAAAAATTATTTATAGAAAATAGTTTAGATGAATTAATAAAAAAATGGGAGCAACTGATTTAATATAGTTTATTTTAAAGAGCAAATTATTTATTATATATGTATAGTTATAATTTAATTAAAGGAGTGAGTTTATGAAGGAGAGAATGGGGCTTGCTCTAGCTGGTGGTGGAGGAAAAGGTGCTTATGAAATAGGAGTATGGAGAGCGCTTAAGGATTATGGTATAGAGGATTCTATAGGTGCCGTAGCAGGAGCATCTATAGGGGCATTAAATGGGGTATTATTTGCTTTAGGTGAATATGATTTAGCTTTGAACCTATGGACTTCTATATCGCCAGAAAAGGCATTTGGAAAGGAAAATAAAAAAGAAAGCATGGTAAAAACTATTAAAAAAAACCATGATGATAAAAAAATAAAAAATATTAATGGCGAAAAGAGTTATTTAAAAGAAAAAAAATATATTTATTATTTAAGATGTTTAAAGGAGAGTTATATAAAATTTAGAGAAAGAAGAAGAAGTGCAAGTTTTAAAAAACGAATTGAAGACATGGAGATTAATGGTATATTCTCTAAAGAAGGGATAATAGATATTTTAGATAATTTAGTAGATTTAGAGAGATTATCTCATACGGATATAGAGTGTTTTGCTTCCTGTTGTAAAGCTCCTTTAAATAAACCTAAAATACTTTGTTATAGAAGTAATATGAACACAGAATATTTTAAATTAAATAGCTGTGAAAAAGAGAAAGTTAAAACAATTTTATTAGCAACTTCAGCTCTTCCATTAGTTTTTGGTACAGAAATTATTGATGATATTGAATATGTTGATGGAGGGATTGTAGAAAATATACCAATACTACCTTTGTATGAAGCAGGATATAAAAAAATAATAGCAGTACATTTAAAAAAAGGTTATATAATAGATAAAGAGCCTTTTCCAGGCTTAGAAATTATTGAAATTATACCTAGTGAACCTATTGGAGATTTTTTTAGTGGAACTTTAGACTTCTCATTAGAGAATGCCCTAAAAAGAATGGAGCTTGGATATAAGGATACAGTTAAAATTATAAAAGAACTAAAACTTTAATAAGAAATAATTAAGAAACAACAATTATAGAAACTTCTCCCACTGCGGAGAAGTTTTAACTTGTTTTTTGAAAAAGCTACTTAGATATATCATAAAGTAAGGGTTCCACAATGAAAATTTAACTTATGCATGATTTTAATTCTCACAACAAAGATTCTCATTTATGGATTAAAAATTAAGAATTAAGGATGAATAATTATGGTTAAAACTCCACAGCTAAAGCCTTTGGCGTTTTCTTAAAATAAATTTTATTTTAAGAAATTCACCTTTAGTGAATTTTTTCCTGAGTTCTTCATTCTTCATTATTAATCCTTAATTTCTAAGAATTTAAGCTATTCTTCATTTATAAAGTTTAGTGCTTTTCCTATACTTTCATTTATAACTAAGTGAGCATAATTGTCATAAGGAGTAGAAGATTTATTTATTAACACTAAATTTTTTCCGTTAAAATATCTTATAAGACCGGCAGCTGGATAAACAACTAAAGAAGTACCACCTACAATTAAAGTATCTGCATTTGTGATAGCTTCTATAGAGCTAGCTAAAATTTGCTGATTTAAAGATTCTTCATATAGCACAACATCAGGTCTTACAATTCCACCACAATTATCACAATAAGGTACTAATGTATCACTATTTAAAACATAATCTAAACTAAATTTTTTATTACATTTGACACAGAAGTTTTTACAAACAGATCCGTGAAGTTCCAATACATTTTTACTTCCTGCAAGTTGATGTAAACCATCTATGTTTTGAGTTATAACTGCTTTTAGCTTACCCATTTTTTCAAGTTTTGATAGGGCATAGTGACTACTGTTAGGAGAAGCATTAGGATATAACATTTTTTCTTTGTAAAATCTAAAGAAGTCTTCTGGATATCTTATGAAAAAACTATGACTTAATATTTCTTCAGGATTATATTTTTTATTATTAGAAGAATTATATAATCCTTCAGCAGATCTAAAATCAGGTATAGAAGATTCTGTAGATACCCCTGCACCGCCAAAAAATACTATATTGTTGGAATTTTTAATAATATGTTTTAAATTTTCAATGCACATATAATCACCTCATAATTATTATACCAAAGATTAATGGGATAAAAAGTATTTTAAAGACAAAAAATGCTATAAAAATATAATGCCTAAATTTTTTATTTTTAAATTAGTATATTTATTATAATTGCCAACCCAATTGTGATTTTAGCAGGTAAACATAAGAAAGCAAGAGTGAACTATAATATTTATAACTAGTATGTACATTCATTATAAGCCATAAACTTTTATTTTTTGTTATAATAATGTATAGCATATATTTACCAGACAAAAATAGAGTATATTTAAGAAAGAGAGTGTTCAATATAGATTTAGGAGTTAAGATACATTAAAAAGATAAGCTTATAATAAAAATAGTATAAAACTTAAAATTATAATAATTAAAAAGGAGATAAATATGGTTGTTTTAAATAATGATTGGGATGAATTATTAAAAGATGAGTTTGAGAAAGACTATTATAAAAAACTTAGGCAATTTTTAATTGAAGAGTATAAAACTAAAACTATTTATCCAGATAAGCACAATATATTTAATGCTTTAAAGTTAACTTCATATAAGGATACAAAAATAGTTATATTAGGTCAGGATCCTTACCATGGGCCTAACCAAGCTTATGGATTAGCATTTTCAGTAAAGCCAGGGGTACAAACACCACCTTCATTACTGAATATGTATAAAGAGCTTCATAATAGCTTAGGGTGTTATATTCCTAATAATGGATATTTAGTTAATTGGGCAGAACAAGGAACATTATTACTTAATACAGTGCTTACTGTTAGAGCAGGAGAAGCAAACTCCCATAGAAATAAGGGATGGGAGGTATTTACTGATAGGATAATATCAATTTTAAATGATAGAGAGGATCCAGCGATATTTATTCTTTGGGGAAATAATGCAAAAGAAAAAGCTAAGCTTATAACAAATAAGAATCATTTTATGTTAAAGGCGGCCCATCCAAGCCCATTATCTGCTAGTAGAGGATTTTTTGGATGTAATCATTTTATGAAAGCTAATGATATATTGAAAAGCTTAAACAAAAATCCAATTGATTGGCAGATTAAAAATATATAAATAGATTACAATTAATTTATTTTTTAAAAAGAATTACATAACATATTTTAAAAAACTAGCAATGAATTTGCTAGTTTTTTAAATTTACCTATTATCTTAAATTATAATTTGAATAATAATTTGAATAGTGATTTCTTAGTTTTATTAAGACCTAGGAAATCAAATATTTTTTAAGAATATTTAAATATTTTATGGGAGAAGCTAAAATTGAGAAAGGAGTGGTTAGAATGAGTAGTAAGATGAGAAACACCAAAAATAATAAAATGCAGGACGGAAAATTTAAAAAGAAAAATATAAAGCATGATCCTCAAGCAGAGAGTGCTAGAGCAGTGTTTGGTGAGCCTAAAGCTAAAGAATATGATCCAACAGATTTTAAAATATAGTATTAAAAATACATTAATGTATGCTTAAGATTTATTAAGTTTTATTGATTTTATTATATTTATGTCATAAACTTATACTAGGCATCTTCAAAAAAATAATAGACCAGTATATTAGCCTATTTGCCATCATACTACGCTTATAGAACTCGCCCATAGCTTTACTATGAGCAGAGCCTGACGCCTTGTCTGATTGAAGCATATTCAAAAAATAACTAGTCAGTATGCTTATCTATTTTGTATCATACTGCGTTGTCAGAACTCCATGATAGTTAAACTATCATGAAAACCTGTCTTCTTGTCTGATGCAAAATATATTTCGCATCTTTAACTAGCTATTTTATTTCATATGCTTAAAATATACTAACATCTTTGATCTATTATTTCCTTTCAGATGCCTTGGTTCAAAGTAACAGATGATATATTTGTCATCTGTTTATTCTATTTGATAAGGGGAGAAGCTTCCATGGATATATTAAACAATGCTTTAGAAAGTATAAGACCTTCATATAAAGAAGCGGAGGAGAAAGCTTGGGTAAGATTAGATTCATTGTCCAAGCCTATAGGTAGTTTAGGGATATTAGAGGATATAGTAGCAAAAATTGCTGGAATAACAGGGGATATTTATAATGAAGTACCTAAGAGAAGTATTATTATAATGTGTGCTGATAACGGGGTAGTAGAAGAGGGGGTAAGTACTTGTCCTCAAAAAGTAACAGAGACGGTAACTTATAATTTTACTAAAGGAATTACAGGAGTATGTGTACTTTCAGATTTTACTAATACTGATTTAACTATAGTAGATGTTGGAATAAACTCTGATATAAAAAGTGATAAAATAATAAATAAAAAAATTTCTTATGGTACAAAAAATATGACTAAGGAACCTGCAATGACTAGAGAACAAACAATAAAAGCTATAGAAACAGGAATTGAAGTTGTAGAGGAACTAGTAAGTCAAGGTTATAATATTTTAGGTACTGGAGAAATGGGAATAGGAAATACTACAACAAGTGCTGCAGTACTAAGTATTTTATCTGGAATTGATGTGGACAAGGTTACTGGAAAAGGTTCTGGTCTTACAGATGATCAACTAAATCATAAAATAGAAGTTATTAAAAAAGCTATTGAAGTAAACAAGCCTTCCAGCAATGATGTAATAGATGTGTTGAGTAAAGTAGGAGGATATGATATTGCAGGACTTTGTGGATGTTTTATTGGGGCAGCTAAAAATAGAGTGCCTATAGTCATAGATGGATTTATTGCCTCAGCAGCAGCACTTTGTGCGCAAAGATTAAATCCACATGCTAGAGAATTTATGTTTCCATCTCATTTATCTGCTGAACCAGGAGCACTATATATGATGAAAGAATTAAATTTAGAGCCTATATTAAATTTGAAAATGCGATTAGGTGAGGGCTCAGGATGTCCATTAGCTTTTAACATAATTGATGCAGCACTATATACAATGAAACACATGGCAACCTTTGAGGAAGCTAGTATATGCAGAGATGACTATGTTGATATTAGAAAGGAAAATTAAGAGGAAGATTTTTTAAGTGGCTTAAAACTTAGTAATGAATTTTAAATTAATAATAAAGAATTAACTTTTTAATGGATTTTTTTAACTAGCAGTTTCTTTGCTAGTTAAAAAAATCAATTATAAATTTAAAACTAAAGAAAAAATATTTTAATGCAGGATTAAAATAGAGTTTAAATACTCAGATACAATTCAATATAACAATATAATGAGGAGGAAATTATGAATGATATAAATTTACAACAACCTAAGATAAAAGAAAAAATTCCTCAAAGAATATCAGATGTATTTATTGATTATAAATATTACTTTTTTACTGTCTCAATTCTTTTAATAAAAACAATTCTTTTTATGGCAGTAATAGATTCAGTAGGAGCATCTTCCATTAATTTAAATAGAATGATAACTAATCTACCAGTAATTCCAATCTATTTAAGTAGTATAATATTACTTTTATCAATAAGTTTGTTGTTCAATCAGAAAACACAATTTAAAATACTATTTATTTTGAATATAGTAATGTCAATCATCATGATAACAGATTTATGTTTCTATAGAAGTTTTTCAAGTTATTTTAATTTATTTGTGCTTCAAATGGGGTCTAATACAGAAAACTTAGGAAGTTCTATTCTAGCTATATTTAGACCAATAGACATTTTATTTTTAATAGATATATTTGTAGTTGTTTTCTTACTTAAAAAGAGAAAAACAATAAATTTTAATAAGAAAAAAAGTAAAAAGTTGTTTTTTACATTGAATATACTTTCTATTTTATATTTATCTGTAAACTTCTTAAATATAAATAAAAACTTTCATAGTTTTAGTGGAGAAAAATCTTTTAGTAAAAGTATGATACCAAATAATAAAATGTTTTATTTAGGGACTATAGGATATCACGTATATGATTTATATAATTTTTATCTAAACGTAAAACCTTATGAATTTTCAAAGGAAAAATTACAAGAAGTGGATGATTGGTATAAAAATAATGATGAAAATTTAATAGATAATAAATATAAAGATATGTTTAAAGGAAAAAATTTATTATTTATTCAAGTTGAATCTCTTGAAAATTTTGTTATAAATAAAAAAATAAATAATCAAGAAATAACGCCTAATATAAATAAGATGATAAACAATTCCTTATACTTTGATAATTTTCATGAACAGGTATGGAATGGGAATAGTTCAGATAGTGATTTAATTATGAATACATCAATTCATCCAGTAAGAGAAGGTGCAACATTTTTTAGATATCCCAATAATACTTACCCAAATTCACTTCCAAATTTAATGGAGGGCTTAGGTTATTCTTCTATTGCTATTCATCCAGATAGCGGAAATTATTGGAACTATAAAAAGGCATTAGCCTCTATTGGATTTGATAAATTTGTTTCAGCAGAAAATTTAGATACCAGTGAAAAAATAGGATTAGGTATTAGTGATAAATCTTATTTTAATCAAGCTATTAATTTTATAAAAGAACAAAAACAACCTTTTTATGGTTTTACAGTAACTTTAACTAGTCACACTCCGTTTAATCTTCCTAAAGAATATAGAAATCTTAATCTTGATAAGGATTTTGATAAAAATGAACTAGGAGATTATTTTCAATCTGTTAATTATACCGATAGTGCTATAGGAGAATTTGTACAAAAATTAGATGAGGAAGGTATACTTGATAATACAGTGGTAGTACTTTATGGAGATCATACTGGCGTTCATAAGTATTTTCAAGATAAAATTAATCAAATTGAACCTAAGGAGCAATGGTGGCTAGATAATGAAAATAAAATACCTCTATTAATTTATAGCAAGGGATTAAAGGGTGAAACTATTTCTACTTATGGAGGACAAATAGATACACTTCCCACAGTGGCTTATTTGATGGGAGTAGATAAAAAAAATTATAAATATGCCATGGGAAAAAATTTATTAAACACCAATAAAAATAATGTAATACTTTCTGATTTTAAAGTTAAGGGAGAGGTAACAGAAAGTGATGTTGAACACCTTGAAAATAGTATAGAGCTCTCTGACAAGATTATAAGAGGAGATTATTTTAAGAAAATTTTTAAGGAATAAATAAAAAAACTGCTAGATTTAAACTAGCAGTTTTTTATTGTTGATAAAGAATAATTCATATTTTACTCTCCATATCTTATATTCCAAGGCAAATAAATCTAATCAAGTCTACTAATGTATATGCTGCAATAGCAGAAAAAAATCTTTTTTTCGTTGCAATAACGCAAATGGCAAGCCAAATAATAATGATAATATTATTACACTTCCCATTATACTACTGATACCAGTTGTTGCTATCGCATCGGGGAAATGTAATAAAACATGAGGTATAACCTTAATAATGTAGCATAAAAAATTTTCTGTTTTTGATTTAGGATTACCCTTTAGTAAATAAACACATATTGCAAACATAAATAAACGAAATGCTATTTCTTCAGAAACTCCTGCTCTTAAAGTAGTTATTAAATGTATATAAGAAAATGAAAGTGATAACTTATGTTAAGACATTCCTAAGAATAAGTTAATTACACCTAGCACTCCACCACAAATAATAGTAAATATAATTGAATCCAGTATTCCTTTAAAGGTTTTTTTCTTAAAAATAGGAACATCAACATTACTATATTTGAACATACACCTTAATCCTATATATGCAATAGTAGTTATAGGTCCCATGAATGGAGATTTAACTTCAGCAATAATGCCAAATAGTATTCCTATAAGAATATCTTGTTTCTTAAGTTTCTTTGTTTTATATATCATATAGATTGTGATTATTAATGTGGTTATAAAGCAAATTAAGAATAGCCTCTGTGTATATGGACTTATATTATTTTTACAAGATGCACATATAAGGATAATTTAATATTTTTAAGGAATACTATTACTATTGAAAATATAACAGAAGGTGAGAGAAATGAAGAATGTAAAAGGATTTATAGCATTAATTTTAACTTTTTTTCTATTGACACTATCTATTCCTGCTTTTGGATTGATAGAAGGTGACGATAGTACATCAAATGAAAAGAAAGTTGCTTATTTAACTTTTGATGATGGTCCTTGTGAAGTTACACTAGAAATATTAAAAGTTTTAAAAGAAGAAAATATAAAAGGTACTTTTTTTGTTCTTGGCGAAATGGCTATGGAGAACCCTGAAATATTAAAACAAGTTCAAGATGAGGGACATGGAATCTGCATACACAGCCATTCTCATTTGGATAAAAATTATAGTTCCAAGGAGGCATATTTTCAAGACTATGAAAAATGCTATGTAGATATAAATGATATTACTAAAGAAGAACCTATTATGTATATGAGAATGCCAGGTGGGTCAAGTACTAGAATACCTAATAAAGAGGTATTAAAGGATATAAGAGGTGAATTAGTTAGTAGAGGATTATATTATGTAGATTGGAATGTATCTTTAGAAGATGCTATAGGAGTTAATATTCCTGTAGAAAAACTGATAAAAAACTTTACAATGGAAATGAATAAGAAAAATTTAGATAAATCTACATTAATGATATTGATGCATGATGGAAATAGCAATAAAACTACTCCTGCTGCATTAAAATATGTAATTAAAGCATTAAAAGAACAAGGATATGAATTTAAAGCTTTAAATGATATTTCTCAAGAAGATCATGATAGGCTTTTAGAAAAGAAAATTATAAACAAACATAATGAGAGTCCTACTTGTGATTCTTTTTGAATTAATTTTTAGACTCTGGGAGTTATAACGAAAAATCATGGCATAAGCCATGGTTTTTTTAATATAAATATTATTAAAAATTAGATGATAAAAAAGAATAAAATTATATAATTATACTATTATTATGAAAAGCTTGGTAAATTTTATTTTAAAAAAATTGTTATATGTGGTATAGTATATAACAAAAAGATATGTGTGCATTATTTAAATTTAGCTTTTAATAAAAAATGTATGTATTCATCATAGGAAATAAATAATAAAACAATATTTACGAAAAATGTATAAAGGCTCAAATTTACCTTTGCTAGGGAGATGATTTTATGGTAAGTAATAATTCTATATTTTTTATGATTTTAACTTTTTTAGTAAGTACTATATTGCCTATTTTATTAGTTATATTTTTTTATAAGAAAGAAAAAATTTCTTTAAAAGTAGTATTTATTGGTGCTATAGGCTTTTTTATAGCTACTCAAATTTTAGAAGCACCAATTCATAAAATGGTTTTAATAAACAATAAAACTACTGCAGAACTTTTTAAAAACCCTTGGCTTTATATGTTATATGGTGGCCTTATAGCAGGGATATTTGAAGAGCTTAGCAGATATTTAATGTTTAAGTTTGTTTTAAAAGATAATAGAAAGTGGAAAGATGGTCTTGCCTATGGCATTGGTCATGGGGGCATAGAGGCAATGTTAATAGTAGGAATGACTTTTTTTAACAATATTATAATGGCATTTCAAATAAATAGTGGAAGCTTTGAAAAACTATTGCAAGTGGAAGGAGCACCAGTAGAAGCATTAAAGACAGTATATATACAAATGGTAAGCTCACCAAGTTATATATGGGCAATAGCTTCGATTGAGAGAATTTGCGCAATAATAATTCAAATTGCCTTATCATTAATAGTTCTTTATGCTTTAAAAGAAAGAAAAAAAATTTACTTATTCTTAGCTATATTGATACATGCAGTAATAGATTTTCCAGCAGCACTTCATCAAGCAGGAGTAATAAAAAGTATTGCTATAATTGAAGAATTTTCAATTATAGTAGCAGTTATAGCTTTAGCATTTATAGTAAAGAGTAAAAAGTTATTTAGTGATAAGAAAATTAATTCTAATTTAATTGATTAATATAGTATAAGTTATATAGGATAAATAGTAAAATTACTATTTAAAAACTAACAAATATTAAATGCTTAGGACTTAAGTCCTAAGCATTTAATATTTTATATAAATTTGTATTTTAGTAAGCCTAAAAGTGAATAAATGATTCTAAATTCTTAATTTAAATTTTAAAATTAATCTCTACTTCTAATATCTATAGAACCCATGCTGCTATTTGCAATAATTCTATTATTACTATTATTGATATTTCCATCTATTTCAGAACCTTTATGAATAGATGTATTTAAAGGAAAATCACAGCTAATAGATCCCATACTAGTTTTTGCTGAAAGAGAAAACTCAGATTTTTTAGGAAGAGTTAGTTTTATAGAACCCATAGATGCTTCTAAATCTACATTATTATTAAATTCATCGTATTCTATATTTATTTCTCCCATACTATTTTCAGCTTTTAAATTTCCTCTAAAATTTTTTATATTAGCTGAACCCATAGAAAGTTCAATTTCGCTTTCTTTAGTATATATCTTATCTCCAGTTAAGTCTCCCATACTATTATCATATTCAAAGTAGTTGCAATTAATATTACTTATAAGGGATTTACCCATAGATAGAGAGCATTCTAAATTATGTAAATCTAAGTTGTTTAAATTTATATCTCCTAATTTAGTATCTAAAGATAGGCTTTTATTATAATCTTTAGGAATATAAACTTCTAAGGATATTCTACTATTTTCAAAATTTAAATTTTTAAGACTTGATTTGTATTTAATTTCTATTTTTGCTTCTGTGCCATAGGAATTAACATTTAGAGTTGGAACTGAATTTTTAAAAAAACTTTCATTGTAACTAAAAATTAATTTTACATCTTTTCTATCCTCTGAGGTAATCTTTATGCTTCCTAAAGCAGCATCAAGATCAATATTATTTATGTTATCTATTGATAAGTTTTTTTCTGTTCTAAATTGAACTCCAGTACTATTATCACTATTATTTATTACAACATTTTTATTTGAACTAAATAAAAATATTATGCCACTTAGGAAAAAACAGAGAAACATCACTCCTAGTAAAACATAAATAATTTTTTTCATCTTAGAATTATTGGTCATAATCCTCCTCCTAAATAAAGAATATTAAATTTTATATCTATATTGTCCTTATATTGTATCATAATTTGAATTACATATTATATAAATAAAATAATTGATAATATAGAATATTTAATAAAAATGAAACATAGTATAATTTTATAATCTAAAATATAACTTTAGTATAACAAAAGTATTTAGAAGAAAAGAATTTATGATTTAGATATTCTAAATTTTTTTCATATAAATATTAAATTGATTACAATATTGTGAGGGGGATATTTATGAGAGCATTGTTAGTTTTAGATATGCAAAAGTACATATTGGGTCAAAAAGACTTTGGGGAAGAAAAAGATAAAATAAAAAATCTAATTCATATATTTAGAGAAAAGGGCGAAATAGTTATATTTACAAGACATATAGAGACTATAAAAGAAAGTCCTTTTAATAAGAATAACAATTCTTCAGAAATCCATGAAGAATTTAATAATTTATATGATTATGTAATTGAAAAAACAACTCTTAGCGCTTTTTATAAAACTAATTTAGAAAAAGTATTAAAGGCAGAGAACATAGATGAATTAATTGTTACAGGATTTAATACAGAATATTGTTGTATGTTTACCTCTATTGCTGCTTTTGATAGAGGATATAATGTGACTTTTATACAGGATGCTACTGGCACAGTAAATAGTGGAGAAATATATGGTGTTAAAGGCATAGATATTAAGAACTTTTTAGGTTCTATAATGAGTTTGTCTAATGCTATTAAAGTTCTAGGTTATGATGAATTTTTAAATAAACAGAAATAATATATAGTTTTTATAATAGTATTACTAAGAACTTATTTAAATTATTAAATAGATAATTTTATAAAATATATTCAGAGATAACTAGTAATCTTACTAGTTATTTTTCAATGTAGTCATGTTGTTTTCTCATTATTTGATGATATAATGTTAATATACAGATATTTGGTAATATTTAAAATAGTTAATATATTTTAAATATTTAGATATATCAATTTATACAAGGGGGCAAAAGAGAGGGAGCTATGGGGAAAGAAAAAGTGATTGTTGTGGCAGATATTCATGCTAATATTCATGCCTTAAATGTTTTTTTAGATTATTTAAAGAATGAAAATGAAGATGTAAAGTATATTCTTAACTTAGGAGATTTTATTCAAGAAGGTCCTAACCCAACAGAAGTTTTTGATATTGTTATGAATGATAAAAGATTTGTAAATATCTTAGGAAATAATGAGCATATACTATTAAATAGAAATTTTGAAGATTTTCCAAAGGGAGAAATCGAGCATCAAAATTGGAACATTGAACTTTTAGGGGAAGAGAGAATTTGTAGATTGAAAACTTTACCAACGGAAAGAATTATTAATATTTGCGATAAGAAGATACTTATGGTACATTCTAGAATAGATAGTATGACTGATTTACCTTTACTGTATAAGGAAGTTACTTTAGATAAGTACACAGAAGATTATGGAGATATTTGTGATTACGTGTTAATTGGACATACTCATTATCAAAGTTTAGTTAAACATTGGAGTGGTAAACCAATAGTAAATCCTGGTTCAATAGGATGTTCTAGAGATGGTCTTGTAAACTTTGCAATTCTAGAATTTGATGGAAAAGCTGTAGATATTAGTTTTAAAACTCTAAATTATGATTTAGATGCTGTAGTTATGGATTTTTTTAAATATGATGTTCCAGATAAGAAACATATTCTAAAGTTTATGTATGGAATGAATTAAATGATAAGATGTGAAGCTTTGAAATTGTATATTAATTAATATACAATTTTTAATTATTAGTTCTCAATTATCTTTAGGAGGAGAAATTATGAAGCCGAAAGTATTTATAGCTCAAAATATATCAAAGGAAATGGAGAGTTATATAGAAAAATATTGTGATTATGAAATCTGGAATTCAGATGAAAAAATACCTAGGGATATATTACTAAAATCTATAGCTGATGTAGATGGTCTCATTCAATTTGGTGCTAGAATTGATAAAGAATTATTAGATGCAGCGCCTAAATTAAAAGTGGTAAGTAATGTGGCAGTAGGATATGATAATTTTGACTTAGCGGAAATGAAAAAAAGAAATATAATAGGAACAAATACACCATATGTATTAGATAATACTGTAGCAGATTTAGTTTTTGCACTTATACTTGCTACTTCTAGAAGAGTAGTAGAACTTGATAAATTTATAAGGGATGGAAAGTGGAATAAAGATATAGATAAAGAAAATTTTGGAGTAGATGTTTATAATAAAACTTTAGGAATTATAGGAATGGGAAGAATAGGAGAGAAAATTGCAAAAAGAGGTAAGTTTGGCTTTGATATGGAGGTAATTTATTGTAATAGACATAGAAACTTAGAAATGGAAGAAAAGCTAGATATAAAATATAGTACCTTTGATGAACTTTTAATAAAGTCAGACTTTATAGTTATTATGACTCCACTTAATGAAGAAACAAAAAATTTAATAGATTATAGGGAATTTAATCTTATAAAACAATCTTCTATATTTATAAATGCTTCAAGAGGCCAAACTGTAAATGAAGATGCTTTGATAGACGCACTTGAAAAGAACAAAATTCGCGGTGCAGGACTAGACGTATTTTATAAAGAACCTATAGATAAAGATAATCCTTTACTGAAAATGGATAATGTTGTACTATTACCTCATATAGGCTCAGCTACTTTAAAAACTCGTAATGAAATGGCAATGTTGGCAGCTAAAAATATGGTATCTGCTTTAATTGGAGAGCCTGTTCCTAATATAGTGAAAGAATTAAAGTTACTTTAAAAATAAATTAATTTATTTATAACTTACTATATGTAGGTTATTTTTATCTTATAGTGAGTAAAATAGAATAATTTAAAACTATATAACTACAAGTAACTTGGAAAGTTAATATATCTTAAAGGAAAATAATAAAATTAATAGAATATAACTGTAAGTAAAATATGGAGGTAAACAATTATGAAAGTATTTACTAGTCCAAAGGATTATTTAATTCCTATAACCAAGGATTTAGGTGGAAAATTTCAAAATGATTTTTATTTAAGATTAATTGCTATAGAAAATGATTTTAATGAAAATATTATTTTAAATTCAATTTCTTTTCTTTTATTTAATAACAAGGGAGAAGCATTAAAAGAAATAAGTTATAGGGGGAACACACTTGAAAAGAGGGCAGAGGATAGTATTGAAGAATTAAATATTTATAGAGAAAATATAATTTATGAATGTTTAGGATTAGAAAAATTTTGGAATAATGATAGCTTAAGTGCAAGCCTAACAATAGCACCAAATAAGCAGTTTGTAATTATGGCAGAATATTTTAATTTAATTACCTATGATGAAATTGAAAAAGTGGAAATAGTTATAAATTATGATATAAATAATGAAAACATAAACCATATCCACAGTCTTTCACTTAAAGCTTATGAGGTGAAAAATCCTTATGTTTTTCCTGTAAAGGGAACTTGGATAGCTACAGATATCTATTCTTCTATTGATAGCCATAGATGGTGTTATAATTCAGAGTTTGCTTTTGACTTAGGCCAGCTTAATGAGGACTTTATGCTTATAAGTAAAGAGGGAATGGAAAATGAAGAATATGTCCATTATGGAAAAGAAATAGTGGCCATTGGAGATGGAACCGTAATAGAAGCTTATAATGATTTTCCAGAGTATTCACTAGGATATAAGAATAAATTAGAAAGAAGTCATTATGATAATCTTGAAAAGATTCATGGCCCTGTTCAACGTTCTGCAGGGAATTATGTCGTTATAGAACATGCAAATAGTGAATACTCTTTTTACTGTCATATGATACCAAATAGTGTTCAAGTAAAGAAAGGCCAAAAAGTTAAAGCAGGAGAAGTGCTAGGTAGATTAGGTAATAGTGGCAATTCAAATTGTCCTCATCTTCATTTTCATTTAATGGATGGAGCTAACAAACTTACAGCAAGAGGATTACCTTGTAATTTTATAAACATAAAAGATATAACAAATGAAGAAATAAACTCTATTGATGAAGATTCTATGATAATAAAAACATTTTAATTTAGTATACTGTATAGGAGAAAAGCATGATAAAAGATGAATTAAGACAATGGAGTTTGGCTGCCATTATAGGTATTATTTTAGCATTAGGTATAAATTATTTTTTATTCTTTATTTGCAAAATACCTTCTGCTTCCATGGAACCAACCATAATGACAGGAAATCGACTTATTGCTACAAGGGTCTATAATAAAGATAAAATAAAAAATGGAGAAATTGTGGTGTTTTATTCTGAGGAAGAGAGCGAATTACTAATAAAAAGAGTAATTGGTATAAGTGGAGATAAAATTAAAATCCAAGATAATGGTGAAGTTTTTGTTAATGATAAAAAATTAGAAGAAAATTATGTTTTAAACAATGAAGAAGTAGGAGGAGAATACACAGTTCCTAAAGACCATTTCTTTTTTCTAGGAGATAACAGAGCAAGATCTTTCGATAGCCGAAAATGGAACAATCCATATATTCATAAAAAAGATATTAAAGGAAAAGCAAGAATTATAATTTATCCTTTTAGTAGGATTAAAATTATGTAGTATTATTATAAAATACTTTTTATAATACAAAATTTATAATTAAATTAGAAATTTCTAAAGTTATGCATTGAATAAATATTAATTAAGTCTACAATCTTTATTGTAGGCTCTTTTTCTTTTATATATTTTTTTATATAATCAATAGAGAGAATTATTTAATAATAATTATTAGACAATTTTATTAGCTAAGGGGTGAGAAAAATTACGGAAGAACAAATTATTGCTATGCTTGAAAGAGATCCAATTTTAATAAGGAATATTTCGATTCCTACAGAAGAAATGAAATTTACAGCACTTAGAAAAAATGGAACAGTAATAAGATATTTAAAAAATCCTACAGAAGAGATGAAAAAGATAGCATTAATAAGCAATATATGGGCAATAGAATTTATTGATGACCCTAGTAAAGAAATGTGCATATATGCAGTTAAAGAAGCTTGGAATACTTTAAAGTTTATAAAAAATCCAAGTGAGGATTTAATTAAGTTAGGTATAGAGCAAAAAGGATGGGCAATACAATATATAAAAAATCCAAGTGAAGAATTGCAACTTATGGCTGTAGAAAAGGATTTTGATTCTATAAAATATATAAAGAATCCAACTGAAAAAGTAAAACTTGCAGCAGTAACTTTCAATTATAATGCTTTAAGATTTATTGATAATCCTTCTACGAAAGTTGAACTCACAGCAGTTAAACAAAATGAAGCAGCCTTAAATTTTATAGAAAATATAGATGAAGAGAAAAAACTATTATTTTTAAAGGAAAATGTACTTGTAATAAAGTATTTTAAGGATAGCATTCCTATTGAAAAGGTAGAAAAAGTATTTATAGATAAATTTAGTGATGAAAATATAGATGAAAAATATGTAATAGATTTTTTAAATTGCAGTAGTATAGAAAAAAATAATAATAACATATCTATGGATAAAGTTCTTTTTATATACAAATATGGAAGTGAAAAATCAAAAAGAATTGTAGTAGATCAGAGACTAAGTTATTAAGGAGGAAACTATGAATTTTACAGATACACTATTAAGTACTGAACTGGTTATTAAAACTAATTCAGTACCTCTAATTATCGGAGAAAGCGGCATAGGTAAGACTGCTCTTGCCAAAAATCTTGCTAAGAGGAATAATTACTATTTAATTGTTATAGATGGGAATCTTTTAAAAGAGGGAGAGATAGGTGGTCTTCCCACGATAGAGGATTATATAGAATTTAATAAAGAAGGGTTGGAAATCAAAAAGAGAAGAACAGTGTATGCTATTCACACAAAACTTCAAGAAATTGATAATGCTATAATTAATGGTAAGAAAGTACTATTATTTATAGATGAAATCAATCGATGTGAACATGCAGTACAACAGGAGCTGATGAACTTAATACTAAATAGAGAGATAAATGGTTACAGTTTACCTGACAATGTTAGTATATTAGCAGCTATGAATCCTTCAAATAAATATAATAGTTTTGAAAACACTGATTATCAAGTAGTAGATATGGACCCTGCACAAGAAAATAGATTTGTATGGTTAGAGATGGAGAGCAACGTTAAAAGTTGGCTTCAATGGGCAATTGAAAATAATTTAAATAATAAAGTAATAGAATTTATTTCAACTTTTCCAGAGTATTTACATACTTCAGCTTTAGAAGAAACTATTAAGGCTACACCTAGAAGTTGGGAGAGAGTTTCAAAGAGTTATAATCATTATAAAAATAATGAAGAAAATATACCATCAAGAATATTTTTTAATGTTTTAAAAGGAAATGTAGGTACTAAAATTGCACAAGAATTTATTAGTTTTATTGAAAGTGGCAATGAACCTTTAATAAGTTATGAGGAAATATTTGAAAAGGAGAGTTTTTCACAGGAATTAAAAGATAAAGTGAAAAATGAAAGCCATTCTAGACTTTATTTAACCTCAAAGAATGTATTATTTTATCTAGAAAATAAAGCTAGCAAGGAAAGAGAAATAAAAATATTTTCAGATTTTCTTCAACTATATCCTGTAGATTTAAAAGTAGGAATAATGCAAGAAATAAAAGAAAATCATAAAGATTTATATTCGAAGTTTTTATATAATGATAATTTTGTTGAAGGATATTTTAAGGCTTATAGTGAGGTGAAAAACTAGGGGGGATTTTATGGATAACAAATTTGAGAGTTTAAGAAAACAGCTCTATGAGGAAATAAGTGGATTAAAGGAAAAAGATGATTTAAAAGAAAATTTTAATGATAGATTTTTTCAAATTATAGATATAGTAAATTTTTCACTGATGGAAGACAACGATAATTTTTATGGACATTTCCTTCTTCATATGAAAAGAAATATCAATTTAGAAATAGCTACACCTACTGGAATAACAGCAAGCATTTCAGATTTTACTATACATTTTAATCCATTACTTTTTACTCAATGTAGCTTAGAACAGATGCGAGGTCAAATTAAGCATGAAATTCATCATATCCTATCGTTACATTTAAATAGGGCAAAAGATTTAAAGAAAAAGTATAGTACATTAGCTTTAAATATAGCCATGGATTTAGCAGTTAATCAATATATAGATAATCTACCACCATATTCTATTAATATAGATTGGGTTAATTTAAAGTATGGAGTTAAACTAGAACCTTTTAGTACTATGGAATATTATGCAGATAAAATACAAGAAGCATTGAATCTTTTAGATGAAGATAGTGATTCTGAGGAAGATGACACCAAGATAAATGATGAAATTGCTGATGAATACAATCCAGAAACAACTCATGATATATGGGAATTTTCAGAGCAAATAGATGAAAAACTTTTAAAAGAACTTACTAAAAAATATGTGGATAGAGCATATAAGGGAGAACTCCCGACATTTATAGATACTATGATTAAGGATTTAAATGGGAAAACTGCAGAAATTCCTTGGAATATATACTTAAAAAGAATTATGGGGAACATATCTAGTGGATATAAAAAAACTATAACTAGAAGGAATAGAAGGCAACCAGAAAGATATGATTTAAGAGGAGCATTATCCAAACAAATTGCTAAGATTACCATAGCAATTGACATAAGTGGAAGTATTAGTGATGAAGAAATAGAACAGGCATTTATAGAGATTTTCTCTATTGTAAAAAATTATAAGCATAAAATAACAATAGTTGAATGTGATAGTGAGATAAGAAGAGTTTATATTGCGAAATCTATTAACGACTTAAAGAAAAAAGCTGATACAAAAGGTGGTACAAAATTTTCTCCAGTTTTTGATTTTGTTAATAAAAATAAAAGTAATATACTTATATATTTTACTGATGGCGAAGGTGAGGAGAGACTTGAAGTTACCCCTAAAGGATATAAAACTCTTTGGATTATCAGTGGAAGAGGAGACAAGCTATCATTAACAAAACCTTTTGGCGTTGTGAAAAAATTAAAAAGAATTGAAGTTATAGACAACATAGATATGTACGATGTAAGAACTGACGGCTGGTCAATGAATAGTCAACAACCAGTTGAGGAATAGGTTATTCAATGCACAATACAAAATTCACAATTATCGATATTTCTCAGCAGAAACTGGGAAATTTAGAACTGATTTTTTTAAAAAACTAGCAATATAAAATTGCTAGTTTTAAAATTTATTCAAAGAAATTATTTTGCTAAAAAATAATTTCATCCATAATTGTGAATTGTGAACCGTGCATTGTGAATTATTTAAATTTCAATCCCTGCCATTTTAAGCAGATATAGTGCGTTTTTAGTTGTACTTATACCTTCTCTTAGCTTATAGTCAAAATGAATGCTGTTATCAACATAGTACTCTCTAAAATTATAATTTTTAATTTTAAAGTTTTCTACAGCGAGATCACAAAGCTCTAGATCATGAGTGGACACCATTCCTAAAGTATTTTTCTTACTTAGTTGATTTATTAAAACTTTAGCACCTATATGCCTATCTGTAGAGTTGGTACCTTTAAATATTTCATCCAATAAAAAGAAGATAGGAGTATTATCCTTTGAGGCTTCAATTAAAGATTTCACTCTAAGAATTTCTGCATAAAAAGAAGAAATACTTTCTTCAAGATTATCAACGATTCTCATGCAGGTATAAATTTTCATCTTGCTACATTTAAAGCTAGAAGCAGCTACTTTAGTTCCACTATATGAAAGCACCATATTAATTCCTATAGTTCTAAGTAAGGTGCTTTTTCCTGACATATTAGAACCGGTAATTAATGCTATAGAATTAATATTGTTTAAAGAAAAGCTGTTTGATACTGCACTTTCTCCTAATAATGGATGATGAGCTTCTTTAGTTTCTAGCATAAGATTATTTTTTTCAAAAGATGGAAAGTTATAATTGGGATTATCATGATTTATTAGCGCTAAGCTACAAAGAGCTTCAATTTCGCCAACAACTTCTACATATTTTTGAATGTTCTTTCCATAAGATTTTTTCCAATTTTCAAGACCTAATATAGCTCTATAATCCATTAAAAATAATATGTTTAATGGAAAATATAAAAAGTTTTTTCTATCTTGAATAAGAGAAATTATTTTAGAAAGTTCTTTTATTTGATGATTTACTTTTTTATTTTCACTACCTCTTAAATCTTGCTGAAATTTTTTAAGATAACTACTTTTAAAACGTTTATTTTCAAATTGCTCTATCATTAAACCATAGGCATATATATCTTCTTTATATTTGAAAATTTCTCTTAGAAGAACTTCTCTATTTTTTACATCTACTATTAAAAGAATAATTTGAAATCCTATTAAGATTTTTCCTATGTTAAAAGATAGACTAGGGATAAATAAAGGTAGTATTAAAAATATTATTGTTATTAAAGGAAAGATTTTAATAGCTATAGAAACTATAGGCTTTAAATAAATTTTATTATAGAAACTTCCCCAAGTTATAAGTTCAGAAGGATCTTTAAACTCATCTTTAATTTTTTCGCCTTCACTAATAAACCTTTGTATAAAGCTTAAATTAGAGGCAATTTCTTCTATAGCAACTTGCCTTTCATATATTTCCTCAATAGAAAAATCTACTTCTCCACAAAGAACTGCTTTTAATTTACGCCTTCCTAAAAAGCTACTACAGCAGTTTATCATTTGAAAAAGCGAGCCTTTACCTAGAATATCTAAATCCATAGCATAGTTATGATTTTTTATCATTAAATCTTCTCCAGTATCAGAAAAATTTTTCCACTTTCCCGAAACTCTATCAATAGATTTTTTATTTAGATTCTTAATAGTCATTATAAGAGCTTTTTTCATTTCAAGATTTTTATGTATATTCCCCAAAAGAAAAAATGCTATTAAAAAAGCAATAAAAGTTAAGGAAGATAAGGAATAAATTCCTTTTTTGTATAAAAGAAAAAATACTAAAAGTGATACTATAACTAGCGTAAGTCTTAACTTACTAATAAAGTTCATTAATTTATATTGGCGTTTTTCAAGATGCTCGAAAGCTGCTACTCTTCTTTCATATTTTTTTACAAGGTTTTTCATCATACACCTCCTGTATCTATATATTACCATTATTTTTTAAATATACAACTTTAAATAATGCACAATTATGGTTGAAATTATTTTTGAGCAAAATAATTTCTTTAATCAATTTTTTCACTAGCGATTATATCGCTAGTTATTTTGTGGCGAACACTGTTCGCCGCTACAATTAATTAATTTAAAGTTTTTCAGTTTTTACTGAGAAATATCCATGATTGTGAATTTTGCATTGTGAATTGAATACTCTCTAGCATTTAATAAATGAACAATTAAGTGGGAAGATTAATAATAAGGAACTAAGTCATTTTTAAAAAAATATAATTAGAAAAGCTTATAAAGTTGACACTTAGTGCAAATAAATATTAAAATATAACACTGTAGAAGATTTTAATAATCCGTAACTGAAAATTAGGGATTTAAAGTTAAATAGAAATTCAGTTATAATAAACTGAATTCAAACTTTTTATAAGAGAACAAGTAACCATAATTATATATTTTCAATAGTTAATTATTAATTGTATAGGTTATGGATTAAAATAAAGGTGGATGAAAAATGGTTAGGACAATTGATTATAAGGAACTTCGAGGAGATTATGTTTTAGTTGATGTGAGAAGCCCAGGTGAATATAAGGAAGCAACAATACCTGGTGCAGTGAATATTCCGTTATTTAATGATGAAGAAAGAGCTTTAATAGGCACTATCTATACTAGAGAAAGCACAGAAAAAGCTAAAAGATTAGGAGTAGATTTAGTATCTAAAAAGCTACCTAAAATTTATGAAGAAATAATAGATTTAGAGAAGAAATATAATAAAGTTGTCATGTTTTGTGCAAGAGGAGGTATGAGGAGTGCCTCTATAGCAGAATTACTTGGTGCTTTAGGCATAAAGATTGAAAGAATTAAAGGTGGATATAAGGGATATAGAGCAGTAATAAATGAAGAACTTCCAAAATTAAATGAAGAGGTTACTTATGTAGTACTTCATGGGAATACAGGGGTAGGTAAAACTGAAATTCTTAAAAAACTTATGGAAAATAACCGTGATGTATTAGATTTAGAAGGATTTGCTAATCATAGAGGATCTATATTAGGCTCAGTTGGACTCGGAGAAAACTATTCTCAAAAGCATTTTGAATCTTTAATTTATGAAGGACTTAAAAATAAAAAGAGTAAGTATGTTTTTATTGAAGCTGAAAGTAGAAGAATAGGAAGAGTTTTAATACCAGAATATATCCATAATAGAATGAAAGAAGGCATACATGTTTTTATTGATGCAGATTTAGATTTTAGAAGCAATTTAATTATTAATGAATATACTAAAGGAAAAAATTGTAATGAAGAACTTTGTGATGCTATAATGAAGATTAGAAAGCATATTAGTGTGGCTAATTTGGAACAATATTGTGAAAGAATAAGAAATAATGATTATATAGACGTAGTAAAGGAACTTATGGTAAGATATTATGATCCGCTTTATATGCATAGTTCTAATCAATATAAATATGATTTTAAAATAATCGTAGAAAGTATAGAAGCTTCTGCAAAGCAATTAGAAGACTTTATTGATAACTATAAAAATGATGTGAATTAGCAAAAGGCAGAACGTTTGTTTCTGTTTTTTGCTTTTTTATCTTTACTATAAATAAGTAACGTTATAAAATAACATTTGTAACCAAAAACAAACTTAGTATGGAGGTAAGAATGATTTTAGAAAATAAAGATATTAACAGTTATGAAGTTACGGATTTAACTTCTTTAGAAAAACTAGAACCTGTTAGAGTTAGACCAGGTATGTATATTGGGTCAACAGGAACAAAAGGACTTCATCATTGTATTTGGGAAATCTTTGATAACGCCATAGATGAAATTGCTAATGGCTATGGAGATAGTGCAGAATTGATTTTAAATAGTGATAAAAGTGTAACTATTATAGATAATGGTAGAGGAATTCCTACAGGAATACATCCTATAAAAAAGAAGTCTGGTGTAGAGATGGTATATACAGAACTTCATACAGGAGGAAAGTTTAATAATTCTAACTATAAAACTTCAGGAGGGCTTCATGGTGTTGGGGCGGCGGTGGTAAATGCTCTTTCAGCTTGGCTTGAGGTTGAAGTTAGACAAAAGGGACAAATTTTTCGTCAGCGTTTTGAATATGCTTATGATAAAGCACTTAAAAAGAAAATGCCTGGAACTCCAGTTACTAAGCTTGAAGTTGTAGGTAAGACTAAAGAAACAGGAACTAAAATAACTTTTATGGCTGATAGTGAAATTTTCGGAAATGTAGATTATAAATTTGATCTCATTGATGAAAGACTTCAAGAGCTAGCTTTTCAAAATAAAGGAATAACTTTAATTTTAAAAGATAATAGAAAAAGTGAGCCCATAGAGAAAACTTATCACTCTGAAAGAGGATTATTAGACTTTATAGATTATTTAAATGAGAGTAAAGCTATACTTCATAAAGACCCTATTTTATTTAGTGGTGAAAGAGAAGTTAATGGACTTAACTTAGATGGTGAAGTTTGCATCCAATTTACTGATTCTACTACGGAGTATATAGCTAGTTATGTAAATAATATTCCTACCACAGAAGCAGGAACCCATGAAACTGGTTTTAAAACTGGAATGACTAGAGCCTTTAAAGAATGGAGTAAAAAGCTTAATTTAATTAAAGAGAAGGATAAGGAATTTGAAGGTGATGATTTAAGAGAAGGGATGACAGCAATCGTAAAAATAAAGGTCAGTAACCCTATTTTTGAAGGTCAAACTAAAACAAAATTAGGGAATGCAGAGGCTTATTCTATGATGAATGAGCTATGTTATCAAAAGATTGGTGAATGGATAGAAGACAATAAAGAAACAGCTACTGTTATTATAAATAATGCTATTTCTGCTGCACAACGTAGAGAAAAGATTAAAAAGATAAATGAAGCTGAAAAAAAGAAAATAGGGAACGGCACATCACCATTAGCAGGAAAGATAGCAGTATGTACTCTTAAAAATTCTCAGTTCACAGAATTTATAGTAGTTGAGGGAGATTCAGCTGGTGGTAGTGCAAAGCAAGCTAGAGACAGAAGGTTTCAAACAATTATGCCTTCAAAAGGTAAAATAATGAATACAGAAAAGCAAAAGCTAGAAAATGTATTAGCTAGTGAAGAGCTTAAAATTTTTAATGCAGCTGTTGGAACAGGAGTTTTAGATAATTATAAAGAAGAAGATTTAAAATATGATAAAATAATTATCTTAAGTGATGCTGACGTAGATGGATATCATATACGTACACTATGGATGACTTATGTTTATAGGTATATGAGACCATTAATTCAAAATGGTCATCTATATATAGCGCTTCCTCCACTATATAAGGTTTATAAAAATAGCAAAAATGGTGAGATTTCTAAATATGCTTATAGTGATGAAGAGTTAGAAAAGGCAAAAAAGGAAATTGGAAAAGGTGCATTGATCCAACGATATAAAGGTCTTGGAGAAATGAATGCTGATCAATTATGGCAAACTACTTTAAATCCAGAAACTAGAACTCTTCAACGAGTGACTATTGAAGATGCATCGAAGGCTGAAAAAATGATTTCACTTTTAATGGGAGATATAGTAGAACCAAGAAAAAATTATATGTACAAATACGCAGAATTTTAGGAGGTGTTAAATCATGGCTAAGAAAAGTAATCAAATTCCAATAGATAATAATATTATTAATACACCATTACATGAGGCAATGCCTGATAATTATCTCCCTTATGCGGTAGAAGTTTCAAAAGATAGAGCTCTGCCAGATGTAAGAGATGGACTAAAGCCTGTTCATAGGAGAATACTCTATGGTGCATATATGCTTAAAGCTTTTCCAGATAAGCCCTATTATAAATCTGCAAGAATAGTAGGGGATATATTAGGTAAATATCATCCACATGGTGATACATCTGTATATGATGCAATGGTAATTTTAGCTCAAGATTTCTCTACAAGAATGCCGCTTATTGATGGTCATGGAAACTGGGGAAGTATTGATGGAGATAGTGCTGCTGCTATGCGTTACACAGAGGCTAGACTTTCAAATATATCAATAGAACTTTTAAAAGATATAGATAAAAATGTAGTAGATATGGTGGATAATTATTCTGATACAGAGAAGGAACCATCCGTATTACCAGGGAGATACCCAAATCTTTTAGTAAATGGAGCCTTTGGTATAGCAGTAGGTCTTGCTACAAATATACCACCTCACAATTTGGGAGAGGTAATTGATGCTTCATTAGCTTATGCAGATAATAATGACATAACTACAAAAGAATTAATGTCATATATTCAAGGACCTGATTTACCTACAGGGGGAACATTAATAGGAAAAAATGCCATTTTAGCTGCTTATGAAACGGGAGAAGGAAAGGTAACTCTAAGGGCAAAGACTCGCATTGAAGCCTTAGAAAATGGACGCTTAGGAATTGTAATAACAGAGTTCCCATATAGAAAGAACAAAGCAAAATTGCTTCAGTCCATCTCTGATATGACTGGAGATAAGAAACATTCTAAAGCATTAGAAGGAATTTCTGATATTAGAGATGAATCCGACAGAGAAGGAATAAGAGCTGTTATAGAATTTAAGAAAAGCGCTACTGAAGAAAGTGTAAATAAGGTTTTAAAATACTTGTTTAAGAAGACAGAACTTCAGTGCAATCTTTCCTTCAATATGGTGGCATTGGCAAATGGAAAGCCAGAAACCTTAGGATTGAAGGCGTTAATCCATCATTACGTTGAACATCAAAAGGATGTAGTGACTAGAAGAACGAGAAGAGAGCTTGAAATTGCTGAAAAAAGATTTCATATAGTTGAAGGCTTTATAAAAGCTATTGATATTATGGATGAAATCATAAGAACTATAAGAGCATCTAAGTCCAAAAAGGATGCTGCTATAAATTTAATAGCTAATTTTGGATTTACTGAACTTCAAGCAGAAGCTATATTAGAAATGATGCTATATAGATTGACTGGACTTGAAATAAAAACTTTTGAAAAGGAATATAAAGAGCTTGAAGTTCTTATGAGAAAACTAAGAAAAATTTTAGATAATGAAAAAGAACTTATAAAAGTTATAAAAAAAGAGCTTTTAGAGATAAAAGATAAATACGATGATAAAAGAAGAACAGAAATTATTGAAAATGACAATGAAGCTAAAATAGAATTAGAAGAATTAATAATAGAAGAGGATATAGTTATAACTGTTTCTAATGAAGGATTTATAAAGAGAACACCATTAAAATCATTTATTAGAACTTCTCAGGATGTAGAAGATATAGATCATCGAGAAGGAGATTATAATAAATTCCTACTTCAAAGTAATACAAAAGATACTTTAATTATCTTTACTTCAGAGGGAAATATGTATCAGTTAAAGGGAATTTCTATCCCAGAACTTAAGTGGAAGGAAAGAGGAGAAAAAATAGAGAGTTTAATAAAAAGTTTCGACTTATCTAAAGAATCTATTGTAGCAGCTTTTTCTATAGAGAGTTTTGAAAATCCAAGAAACTTATTATTATTTACCTCTAGCGGTATGTTAAAGAAAACTGAGCTTTCTAAATTTAACACTAATTATACAAAGCTTTCTGCATTAAGATTAAGAGAAGGAGAAAAGCTTGTAGATGTAAAAATAGTTAATAAAGATAGAGAAGAATGTTTTATTAGAGTTAATACAAAAAATAATTTGTGCTTCAATGTAGAAGAACCAATTATTGAAGAAAGTGATAGAAGTCTACTGGGAAAACAACTTTTTAATTTACCTAATAGTGATGAAGTTATATCTATAGAGTACACTGATGAATATGAATTTAAAGAGTTTTTCTTAAGTATAAATTCTAAAGGATTTATAAGAACAAGTAATAGAAAATCTAATGATAAACATATAACTTTAACTAATAGTAATGAAGAGGTTCTTTTATTTACAGAAAGAGGAAAAGTGTATAAGCTAAAAGGGTACATCCTTCAGAATGTGGATAAAAAAGGAATAAGCCTAGTTGAACTGCTTCAAGATTATGATAAAGAGGATAAGATTATTAGTATAATTTCTTTAAATAAATATGAAGATGAAAAAAGCTTTTACTTTATCACTAAAAAAGGATTAATTAAAAGAACCTTATGTAGAGAGTTTGAAGGAGATTATATTATAACTACTGGATATAAATTAAAAACGGAAGATGATAAAGTAATTTCTGTATCCTTAGAGAATAGTGATAATTTGGCATTAATTGTTACTGAAAAGGCTATGTGCATTAAATTTAATATCTCTACTATAAATACTATGGGGAAAAATGCTAGTGGAGTTACTGCTATTAGCTTAAAAGATGATGATAGTGTTATATTTGGGGATATAATCTATGAAGAACTAGGTAGAGAACTTCATGAAAAAGAGAAGTATTTATGCGTAGATAAATTAAAAACAAATTTAATTTTAAATACTTTAAAAGGAGAGACAAAAACAATTCCTATAAGTGATATAAGCACACAAAATAGAGCAGGTCGTGGAAAGAATATAATGCTATTTTTAAGTGATGATAAAATAGAGAGTGCTGAAAGAGAGTAGGCTTTATGAAAAAGATATTTTTAAAAAATAAATTAAAGTTTATCTATACTCATAGTGAAAACACTATAACTTCTTTTACAATAGGCCTAAATGCAGGTGCAATAGTAGAAGATGGTAATGAAGTAGGATTAGCCCATGTGGTTGAACATATGGTTTTTAAAGGAACTAAAAATAGAAGTGAAGCAGAAATTAATAATCAATGCGATAAAATTTTTGGATTCCATAATGCTATGACAAATTATCCTTATGTAGTTTATTATGGTACTTGCCTTTCAGAAGACTTTGAAAAGGGATTAGAAATCTATAGTGATATATTATTGAATCCTACTTTTAAGGAAGAGCATTTTAAAGAAGAAATATCGGTAATTTGTGAAGAATTAAAGGAATGGAGCGATGATACATCTCAATTTTGTGAGGATAAGGTATTGTTTAATGGGTTTACTCATAGGAGGATAAAAGATCTTATTATAGGGAATGAAGATGTAATAAAGTCTTTTACAATAAATGATGTAAAAGGCTTTTATGATAAATATTATATACCTAATAATTGTACTATTTCAGTAGTATCTTCATTGTGCTTTGAAGATGTTTATAAAATAATAGATAGATATTTTTCTCAGTGGGAAGAAGAAAAATATGAAAATAATGAAATAGTTTATGAGGAAAATACATGTGGAACATTTGTTGAAGAAAAAAATGATATAAACTCTTGCAAAATACAATATATTTTTCCAATACACAATTTAAATCAGAGAGAAATAACTTTACTTAGAATATTTAATTCTTTTTTTTGTGAGGGGACTAGTAGTATTTTATATGATGAAATAAGGACTAAAAGAGGATTAGTTTATGATATAAGCTCCAAATTAAAAAATGAAAATGGCATTAAATTATATACTATAATCCTTGGTACTTCAAAAGAAAATGTAAACACTTCAATTGAAATTATAAATAATGAAATTGAAAAAGTTAAAGTTTTAGATGGATATTTTACAGAGGAAAAAATTAAAAATATAATAAAATCTTTAAAATTAAAAAGAATTTTAGGGCTAGAAAAATCTATATCATTATCCTTTAATATATGTATTTTTGATATTATGTATGGGGATTACAATATTTTATTCAATGAGTATGATATAGAAGATATAACTGAGAATGAAATTCTTAAAGTTGCAAATAAAGTTCTTAAAAACCCAACTATTCAAATAATAAAATCAAAATAAGGGGCTATTGTAAAACAGATATTTATAAATTTTGATGAATAAAACCATGCATATAAGGGAATTTATTTTCCTGTTTATGCATGGTTTTTTATTTTATAGAGGGAGTCTATATGTTTCGTAACATTCCTTATTTTATGAGCCTTTAAAAAATAGTTACTTGTTTGATTCATATGGTAATATATGATAAATTTAATATATAAATAAAATCTATATTTGGGAGATTGAGATGAGAAAAATATTATATGCTATGCTATCTATAATTTTAAGTTTTGGGTTATTTGGATGCTCTAAGGACTCCAGCATTGAAGAAAATAAAGTGGAAAATAAAATAGAAAGTAAAGTAGAAGTAAATCCAGTAGTTAATGAATTACCTAAACTAAAAGTATTTATAGATAATAAAGAAATGGATGTTGAATTAGGGGACTACATGTATTATGTTGGAGATAAGCAAATTACTACTCCAGCTCATAAAGAAGAATTAAATCAAGAGCCAACAGTGTTTAAAAAAGTTAAAAAAAGTAGTGAGATGGTTTTAGAATTTAGTGAAGAAACTAAGTCTTATAACGTAATAGTTATAAAAGATATAGACATTGTAGGTGGTGCTAAAGGCATAGAGATAGATTTTAAAAACAATAAGGCAATACTTCCAAAAGAAAAAGGCAAATACGTTATAATGATAGATGCTGAATATACTAAAGGTAGTGTAGGGTATGGTTTAGATATTGAGATTAAGTAAGTTATATAAACATATTGATTTAAAATTTAATACATAGATAAGTATTTTCTAAAATAATTTAATTTATAATTTAAAATAATGAGTGATTGAAGAGAATTTTTACGTATAAATATTTCAGAAAAATTTTTACCTTAAAATAAAAAATCAATTGCCGATGATTAAAAAGATTTCGTTATAATAAAAAGCTAAGAATAAGATATCTCTCTTATTCTTAGCTTTTTATTATAATGACTCATAGATTTTCTTTATAAGTAGAGCGTCATTTTCAAGAATAGGGCTCTCGCAAATTACACATCCTTTTATATTAAAATCTCTAAAAGCTTTCATACAAGCATTATAGTTAAAATCACTTTCCTCAAAAGGAAGGTGGTTTTTTTCACCTTTAGGACCATAGTTTATACCAGATATATGAATGTGCATATCATCTAATGCTTCCTGGCCTAAATTATCTCCTATATGCGATAATATTTTTGCAAAATCATCATATTCTTTTAATGCTCCATTATATCTTGCGTGCAAATGAGAAAAGTCTACACATAATTTACAAGTAGAAACTCTTTTACAAAGCTCAACTAGCTCTTCAAGAGAACCAAACTGAGTAGGTTTACCTGTAGTCTCTAATCTATAATCTACTCCAAAGTGTGGAATTTTTCTCAAATTTTCTTCAATAGTATCAAAGGTTTCTTCAGGAGAATCTTTTAAATAAAAGCCGGGATGAAATATTAAACTTCGCCCACCTACTTTTTGAAGTCCTTCCGCTCCCTTAATTATACGCTCAATAGATTTTTCTTGTTTTTCAATTTCATCAGAATTTAGATTTATATAATAAGAGCCATGGGCAGAAAGATAAAAGTTATTTTCTTCCTTAGCTTTAAAAACATCATCTTTATTTTTATCTGTTATATTAACTGAGCGAACAAAAGGCAGTTCCATTGCATCTAATCCTAAATTTTTTAAATGAGGGATGCCAGTTTTATAAGTAAATTTTGTATTTTCATCTCCAAGAGGAAGACCAGAAATTCCAAATAATAATTTATCCATTAAATCACCTCAAAAATTAAAGTATGATGTGATTATATCATACTTTTGAATAAATTTATAATTAACCTTAAACAATTCAAAATTCACAATGCACAATGAAGAATTAAGGTAGAAATTAGTTTTACAAATAAATTTCTTAAACTAATTTTTGCTAGTAATATATTGCTAGTTTTCCACCTCTGGGGAACAGTAGTGAAACCCTTTAGGGTTCCCCTGAGGTGCAGCATAGTTTGGAACAACACTAATAAACTTAATTAATACTATGAAGGGATTACAGCTGATAGTTTTTTATAAAAGTTACTTCGTAATTTTAAAGAGAATAAATTCTAAATTTTTTAACTTCTCTTGAGAAACATCCATAATTATGAATTCAATATCTCTAATTAAAATACTAAAAGACATCATTTATCATAGTGTATTTGTTAATTTTAGAAATGACCTATTTATAGATATAATGAATAACAAAGTAATAATTAAATAAAGGTTAATTGTAAATTTATTTAAATTTTTGCTATAATGTTAAATAGTATGATTTAAGAGGTGAACCAATGGAAAGTAAATGGATGCTTAGAACTACTAAGACAGATGTTAAGGCACTGGCAAAAGAAGTAGGCTTAAACCCAATTATAGTAAAAATAATGGTGAATAGAGAAATAGATACCGTTGATAAAATAAATAAATTTATAAATCCAACTTTTTCCCAATTTCATAATCCACTTCTTATGAAGGATATGGAAAAGGGAGTAACAATAATTAAGAATGCTATAGAACAAGGCGAAAAAATAATGATTTATGGCGACTATGATGCAGATGGCGTTACTAGTACAGTTATATTATATAAAGCATTAAAAAAATGTAATAGTAAGGTAAGTTTTTATATACCAGATAGAGAAAATGAAGGCTATGGCATGAGTAGCGAAAGAATTGAGAAGATAAAGGAAGAGGGATATAATACTATAATTTCTTGTGATAATGGAATTTCTGCATTAGAACAGGTAGAGAGAGCAAAAGAATTGGGAATGACTGTAGTAATTACCGATCATCATGAGTTACCTTTTGAAGATGTAGATGGAGAAAGAGTATATAAAATGCCTATAGCTGATGCAGTTATAAATCCTAAAAGAAATGACTGTGAGTATCCTTTTAAAAGTTTATGTGGCGCAGGGATTACATTTAAATTTAGTTGTGCCTTATATGAGGCTATGGGAATTTCTGTAGAAAGTGCTTATGATTTAATTGAAATTGCAGGTATAGGTACTATATGTGATGTAGTTGATCTCATTGATGAGAATAGGGTTATAGCTAGAGAAGCTCTTAAACTAATGAATAATACAAAAAACATAGGCTTAAAGGCACTGAAGGAAATTTTAAATATAAGAAATGAAATGAGTTCTTATCATGTTGGATTTTTAATAGGACCGTGCATAAATGCTACAGGAAGATTAGAAACAGCTTTTTTATCTGTAGATTTATTACTTTGTGAAGATATAGAAAAGGCTAAAGAATTAGCTTCTACTTTAGTGGAATTAAATAAGAAAAGGCAAGAAATGACTAATGATAGTGTAGAAGCGATAGTGAATATGGTAAATAGTTCATCACTTATAAATGATAAGGTTTTAGTGGCTTATAAAGAAGATGTACATGAAAGTATAGCAGGTATTGTAGCAGGAAGAGTTAGAGAAAAATTTAATGTACCAACTATAGTATTAACAAAAGGTAAAGAAATGCCTAAAGGCTCTGGAAGATCTATTGAAGAATATAATATGTTTGAAGAGCTTATAAAGTGCAAGGATTTACTTCATAAATTTGGTGGACATCCTATGGCAGCAGGACTTTCGATAAAAGAAGAAAACATAGCATTATTTAGAGAAAAGTTAAATGAACTTTGCGAACTATCAGAAGAAGATTTGATTCCTAAAATAAGAATAGACGAAAGATTACCACTTAAATATATAGATTTTAATTTAATAGAACAGCTTCGTAGTCTAGAGCCTTTTGGTAAAGGTAATAATTCTCCAATTTTAGCAGAAAAAAATATACCTATTGAAAGAATAAGTATACTTGGAGAAAAGAAAAGCACTTTAAAGTTTAGATGTAGAATATCAGGAAGCAATAGATATATAGATGCAATATGCTTCAATAAAGTGGAAGAATTTATTGAAATGTTAAAAAATGAATATGGAGAGAGCTATGAATATATGCTTGAAAATCCTCAAGGATTGAAGATGGACATGGTATTTTCACCATCTATAAATGATTATAATGGTAATGTGTCTATACAATTAAAAATTAATAATTTTAAAATATCCAACTAACTTATATAATTGAACTGTTATTCAAAGCTATTAAGTAACTTTTTAAATAATAAAAAAGAAAGGGTTCTTTATAACCCTTTCTTTTTTATTATTAATTATATAAATCTATAATAAAATTTTTACTTTTTTAATTCTATTTTTTTCAATTTCTTCAACAATAAATTTTTTATCTTCAAAAACAATTTGTTGTTTCAACTGTGGGAATTTTCCTAATTCACCTATAATAAAACCACCAATAGAATCAAATTCATGGGAGTGAATATCAGTTCCTATAAGATCATTGATATCTTCAATTTTAACACTTCCATCAACTAGGTATTCATTATCATTAATTATAGTGATTTCTGAATGTTGTTCGTCATATTCGTCATCAATTTCTCCAACAATTTCCTCCAACATATCTTCTATAGTTATAATACCAACAGTACCACCATACTCGTCTAAAACTATGTTCATATGTTGTCTGGTTTTATTTATGTCTCTAAATAAATCAATAACCTTTTTATATTCATAAGTATAATAAGGTTTTCTCATATGGTCTTTTATACGAAACTCATCTTCTTTGAAATCAGCCATCAATATATCTTTTACATAGATAATACCTACTATATTATCTATAGTTTCTTGATAAACGGGTATTCTTGAAAATTGCTCCTCCTTGATAACCTGCATAATTTCTTCAAAAGTAGAGTTTAGTTCTATGGCAATTATATCTACTCTTTGGACCATAGCATCTTTTACATATAGGTCTCCAAACTCAAATACTTTATGAATTATTTCCTTTTCTTCTACTTCTAAAATGCCTTCTTCTTCACTTACATCTACAATAGTTTTTAGTTCTGCCTCTGTTATCAGAGGAACAGTATTAGAAACTTTACCACCTAGTATTGATATAAGGATATTAGCTATAAATGTAGTCAATGCAACCAAAGGCTTTAAAATTATTGAAACTACAGATATGAGAGGTGCAACTAGTAAAGAAATTTTTTCAGCATTTTGTGAAGCTAAAGTTTTAGGAGTAATTTCTCCAAAAATAAGAATTACTATAGTCATTACTATAGTTGCTATAGCAACCCCTTCAGAACCTAACATTTTAATAGCAACAGCAGTTGCTATAGAGGAACTGGCGATGTTCACTATATTATTGCCTACTAATAGAGTCCCTAAAAGTTTGCTTGGATCATCATTTAGCTTTTGAACTTTATTTGCACCTTTTACACCTTCGTCTACCATATGTCTTAGTCTAATTTTACTTAGAGACATAAGTGCAGTCTCAGAAGCAGAAAAAAAAGCAGAACCACATATGAGAATGATTAAAATAATTAATTGCCACGTACTACCAGGCTCCAAAATTACAACACACTCCTTAAAGCACAATATTTAGTTATAAATATATTATAGCATAACTAGAAGATTTACAAAAGTTCGAAAAAATTTAAAAATTATTAAAAAATTTCTTTAAAGACAAGTTTTTCTATATTTAAGTAGAAATTAGTAATCAATACAGCTAATATCTTAAATCTTTAGAAATTAAGGATTAATAATGAAGAATGAAGAATTCAGGAAAAAATTCACTAAAGGTGAATTTTTAAAAATAAAGTTTATTTTGAAAAACTCCAAAGGTTTTGGTGGCAGAGTTTTAACCATAATTCGTATCTTTCATTCTTAATTTTTCATTCATAGAAAAGAATTTTTGTTATGGAGCCCTATAGTTGGACTTTATAAAAGATTAAAGACTTAAATAAAAAGCTGGGCTTTATGGATTATAGTTACATAATGCTCAATATTATTAAGGAATATTTTAAATTTAAATACAAATAATAATATCGTAAGGCGAAGAAAATTAAATATAATATAAGGAGGAAACTATCATGAAAAATATGGAAAATAAAAGAAATGAGAAACAAGACCTTAAAAATTCAGTAAATGAATTGCAAAATGTACAAAATAACTTAAAGAACAACCAAAAAAATGAACAAAAAAATGAATTAGATGATAATCAAAATTGTGATTTGCAATAAGGAAATGAAGTAAATATCTAAGAAAAAATAAGAAGCTCTAGGGTTTAGAGTTTCTTATTTTTTATAAATTAATAAATAAATAAGCGTGACCTAAATCACGCTTATCTTTATATTCATATTCAATTATAAGTCTGCTATTTTAAGACTATAATCCTCTTTCGTAAGCTTCAACCATTTTCTTAACCATTTGTCCGCCAATTGAACCAGCTTCTCTAGAAGTTAAGTCTCCATTGTAACCATTTTTAAGATTAACTCCTACTTCTTTAGCAGCTTCCATTTTAAAGTTATTTAATCCTTCTCTAGCTTCTGGTACTAAAACTCTATTTCTGCTCATACAAATTGCCTCCTTATTTTTAAGTTAATGGTATACTAAATGTAACTATTAGCTACATTTAGTATTGATTTTTGATTCTTATTTATAGCATTTAATTTTTGGCAGTTATTATAAATTTCTTTCGTAAGCTTCCACCATTTTCTTAACCATTTGTCCGCCAACTGAACCGTTTTCTCTAGAAGTTAAGTCTCCATTGTAACCATTTTTAAGATTAACTCCTACTTCTTTAGCAGCTTCCATTTTAAATCTATCTAATCCTTCTCTAGCTTCTGGTACTAAAACTCTGTTTCTGCTCATTTATGAGCACCTCCTTTTTATTTAGTACAAATTAATTAAATTATAATCCTCTTTCGTAAGATTCAACCATTTTTTTAACCATTTGTCCGCCAACTGAACCATTTTCTCTAGAAGTTAAGTCTCCATTGTAACCATTTTTAAGATTAACTCCTACTTCTTTAGCAGCTTCCATTTTAAAGTTGTTTAATCCTTCTCTAGCTTGTGGAACTAATATTCTGTTATTGTTATTAGCCATTTCTTGAACACCTCCTTTTCTTTTGGTACTATTAGTTTAACCGCATATAAATCTTTTATTTTATTAATTTAAAGGAAAGAACTGAATATAATTCTTGCTTTGGTATATATTAGGTAATATGGATGCTAAGTATTAACAATTTATACAAAAATGAATATTATAGTTAGTAGAAAATTTTAAAGTAAACTATGTTTTAAAATCTTTACAAAGCTTTTGAAATCAACACTCTAGAGTAATATTTAGTCATTTATTAAAAAAAATTAATAAATAAAAAAATAAAAAATAATTTTTTATTTTTTATTAAATTTTTATTGACTTTTAATTTTCAATTGATATATATTTATTACTTAAATAACTTTAATAAATACATAAGATATTATTTTATGGTTATACCAATTTCAAAATTAATATATTAAAATAAATGCTATTTTTAATAATTAGAGATATTCAACTCATAATTTTTAATACACAGTTGGCGATTTTGAGTATTCTTCCATATATAATTGAGGATTTATAGTAATTTATTTCTTATATAGCTCATAATTGAAGAGAGTTTTCATTAAAAGCTGAAAACTTAAAATAAAAAAATTACTTTGATTAAAGCTAATTTCGCCCAAAGTTGTGAGTTTAAAATTATGTATTGTTTTAGATTATGAATTAAAATTTTAAAAGAACTAGTATATTTATTTTTACATTAAATCTTAAAGTAATACATCTATAAAAAGACCATATTAATATAATTTTGAAAGTTTTTGAAAGTAATGGAATGGTTTAAACAATTAAACTTTAATTACAGATATAAAAGATATCCATAATTGTGATTTATGTATTAAAAAAACACTGAACTATTTCTAGGGGGTAATACTTTGAATGAAAAAAAAATAATAATGACTGGTGGAGGATCTGCTGGCCATGTTACACCAAATATAGCATTGATGCCAAAGCTAAAAGCTTTAGGTTATGATATACAGTATATAGGAACTAAAAGTGGTATAGAGCGTCAATTAATTGAGGCAGAAAATATAAAATATCATGTTATTTCCAGTGGTAAATTAAGAAGATATTTCGATATTAAAAACTTTACAGATCCTTTTAGAGTAATAAAAGGAGTTTTTGATGCCATATCTATACTTAAAAATGAAAAACCTAATATAGTATTTTCTAAAGGTGGATTTGTATCTGTGCCAGTAGTATTAGCAGCAAAATTTAATAAAATTCCTGTTATTATTCATGAAGCAGATATGACACCAGGACTTGCAAATAAAATTTCAATGCCATATTGCACTAAAATTTGTGTAACTTTTTCAGAGGGGCTTAGCCACATTGATAATAAGAAAGCGGTACTTACTGGACTGCCAATAAGAAATGAACTATTGCAGGGTAGTAAAATAAAAGGACAGCAAATATGTAATTTTAAAGAAGATAAGCCAATTGTATTAGTAGTTGGTGGAAGTTTGGGATCAAGATTTATAAATGAAGTTGTAAGGGGAAATCTACAAGAATTATTAAAAAAGTTTAACATAATTCATGTTTGTGGTAAGGGAAATTTATCAGAAAAACATAAAAATATTGAAGGATATGTGCAGTTTGAGTATGTAAAAGAAGAATTACCACATCTGATGAAAGCAGCATCTATAGTTGTGTCAAGAGCAGGTGCAAACTTTATTTTTGAATTACTATCCCTTAAAAAGCCTAATTTACTTATACCACTTTCTGCAAAGGCAAGTAGGGGAGATCAAATATTAAATGCTAAATCTTTTGAAAAAAACGGATATAGCATAGTTATAGAGGAAGAAAATTTAGATTCTAAAGTTTTATTAGAAAAATTGGATGAATTATATTTAAATAGAGAAAAATATGTTGATGCTATGGACAAAAGTGATGTGAAAAATAGTATTGATAGAATTATAGAATTAATAGAGACTTATAAAAAGCCGTGATTATCACGGCTTTTTATAATTGCAATGAATCTATTTTAATTGAATAAATTTTAAAAAACTACTTTTAAAGAGATTAAATTTACATAATTATCGGTTCACAATTGCGAAATTTAAATTATTTAAAATTATTTTTACTAGAATAGATGTTTTTATATTATCTAATGCTTATATTAGACCTATTAGAAGAAGGTTATTATTATATAAAATACATTTAGAAGGAAAATTAATATGAAGATAAGGAACTTTAAGTATAGGTAATAATGTGTTTATAAATTCTTTATATATTTAAGATATAGATTGTAACTTTAAAAATAAAAAAGAAAAATAAAGGGGGAAGAACTTATGATATCTTTATACCATGCAATAGAAAGTGAAAAAAGGTATTAAAATATTTTGATGAATATTCTTATTAAAAGGAAATAAAACTTTATGAATAGGAGAATGGTATTTTAAAAGATACTGAACACTTTTTAGGGTTTGCTATTTATGAAATTTTTCTAAATGAAAATATAAGGAAGTAAAAATTACATATAGCGGAGGTTTAGAAAATGTAATTATTCTTATAATTGAAAACTTAACTATATTTACAGAGGACGACTATGTGATTTTAGAAACCACATATAGTAATATATTTCACAATAAAAGTTTGATAAAAATCATACAAAGCATTATAAAGAATTAAGGGCATGTAACGATACAATCATTTCCTAATAAGAGGAACTTAAGAGGTAGTACACTTAATAACTATATATAGATATATCACTCCTAAATTTAATCTATCTTTGAAAATAATTTCCATCATAATTGTGAATTTTGCATTGAAATACTCAAGGATGTAGCTATATTCAGCTATAGATTAATTTTAAAGGTAGTTATCTAGAGGTTTATTGAGTGTGGAAAAGATTCGAATCTTAAAGTATATGTATAATAAATCTCTAGCTAAAAAACTATAGAAATATTAAAGAAATATGAGATATGTTTTGAAAAAATGAGATAATTCTTTAGAGTTTTAACATTTAAAGTTTATCAAAGAATTTAAGAATCAATTTATGTAAAAGTATGTATATAAGATTTGGATTGTTGCTGTAAGCGGTAACGATAAAGGCAGAAGGGAAAGGTATTATTTAAAAACAATAGTAATATAGATAAAAAAGGAAAACTTTATAATTTTATAAGGTATTGGATAGAGAGAGCTTTAGGATACGATATATTACAAAAAATTAAAAGAAAAAAATTTGAGAGATGAATATGATTTAAATTTTAAAATATAATATCCTTAAATATTATGTTTCTGTATTCATAGAAAATATAAAGTGTGAAAAAAATAAAGAAAATTTAGAAAAAGGGAGATTTAATATAAAAATATCATTGTAAATCAGGGGTTTGTATTAAAGGATAGAAATAACAAATAGTTAAAAAACTAACAATTAAAGTGGTAATTAATACTTGAAATTTGAAGACTATAGTATATAATGAAAGTGTGTAACATGCTATTTTTTAGTAAAAATATTATATATAAAATGTACTTTTAAAAGTGTTTCTCCCAGTTTTTATCATCAGTTTTGTTTTCAGATAATGTAAATTATAAATTATGAGAGAAAGCTCAAAAGTAAATTTTACAAAGAAAGAAGGTTTGGACGATGAGAAAAATGAAGACTATGGATGGAAATACCGCTGCTGCTCACGTAGCATATGCCTTTACAGATGTAGCTGCGATATATCCAATCACACCATCATCACCAATGGCAGAACACTGTGATGAATGGGCAGCACAAGGAAGAAAAAATATCTTTGGTCAAACTGTAAAAATGATGGAAATGCAATCTGAAGCTGGAGCTGCAGGAGCAGTACATGGTTCATTACAAGCTGGAGCATTAACTACTACATTTACTGCTTCACAAGGACTATTACTTATGATTCCTAACATGTACAAGATTGCTGGAGAACTATTACCAGGTGTATTTCATGTAAGTGCTAGAGCACTAGCTGCTCAAGCGTTATCAATATTTGGAGACCATCAAGACGTAATGGCTGCAAGACAAACAGGATATGCATTACTTGCAACTAATAGCGTTCAAGAGGTTATGGACTTATCACCAGTTGCTCACTTAGCTGCATTAGAAGGAAGAGTTCCTTTCTTACACTTCTTTGACGGCTTTAGAACATCTCATGAAGTTCAAAAAATTGAAGCTTGGGATTACGAAACACTAGCTAAATTTGCAAATAAAGAAGCTGTTGAAGCATTCAGAAGCAAAGCTTTAAATCCAAACAATCCAGTAACAAGAGGAACAGCACAAAACCCAGATATATACTTCCAAGCTAGAGAAGCATCAAATAGATTTTATCATGCAATACCAGAAACCGTTGAAAAATATATGGAAATGATAAATAAAGAAATAGGTACAGACTATCACTTATTCAACTACTATGGTGCACAAGATGCAGATAGAATGATAGTTGCTATGGGTTCAGTTTGTGATGTTATAGAAGAAACTATCGATTATTTAACAGCTCGTGGAGAGAAAGTAGGGCTATTAAAAGTTCACTTATATAGACCGTTTTCATTAGAGCACTTCTTCAAATACATACCAAAAACTGTTAAGAAGATAGCTGTTTTAGATAGAACAAAAGAACCAGGTTCTGCTGGAGAACCATTATATCAAGATGTAAGAACTGCTTACTATGATATAGAAAATAGACCAGTTATAATAGGTGGAAGATACGGATTAGGATCAAAAGACACTACTCCATCTCAAATAGTTACTGTATTTGATCATTTAAATAATGAAAGTCTAAAAAATGGCTTTACAATTGGTATAAATGATGATGTAACTCATACTTCATTAGAGACATCAAGAGAAATTAGAACTACAACTGATGGAACAATAGAATGTAAATTCTGGGGTCTTGGATCAGATGGTACTGTTGGAGCGAACAAAAGTGCTATTAAAATCATTGGAGATAACACTAACATGTATGCTCAAGCATACTTCTCATATGACTCTAAAAAATCAGGTGGTATAACAGTATCTCACTTAAGATTTGGTAAAAAACCAATTAAATCACCATATTTAATAAACCATGCTAACTATGTTGGATGTCACAATCAATCATATGTTAATAAATATGACGTATTATCAGGAATAAAAGATAATGGAACATTCTTATTAAACTGTATTTGGGATAAGAATGAATTAGAAGCACATTTACCAGCTAGCATGAAGAGATATATAGCAGAACATGATATTAAATTCTATACTATTAACGCTGTTAAAATAGCAGAAGAAATAGGATTAGGCGGAAGAATTAATATGATAATGCAAGCTGCCTTCTTTAAATTAGCTGATATAATTCCAATAGAAGAAGCAGTTGAACACCTAAAGAAAGCTGTTGTTGCCTCTTATGGTAAAAAGGGTGAAAAGGTTGTCAAGATGAATAATGATGCCATAGATGCAGGTGTAAACTCTATTGTTAAAATAGAAGTGCCAGAATCTTGGGAAAATGCACAGGATGAAATGAAACCAATCCAAGAAAGACCAGATTTCATTAAAAATATAGTTGATGTTATGAATAGACAAGAAGGAGACAAGCTTCCTGTAAGTGCATTCATAGATAGAGAAGATGGTACATTTGAACCAGGTACAGCTGCTTTCGAAAAGAGAGAGATTGCTATTAATGTACCAGAATGGCAACCAGATAAATGTATACAATGTAACCAATGTTCATATGTATGTCCACATGCAGTAATTAGACCATTCATAGGAACAGAGGAAGATTATAAAAATGCTCCAAAAACTTTAGATTTCGTAGATGCTAAAGGTGGAAAGGCATTTGAAGGATTGAAGTTCAATATAGGAGTAAGTATCCAAGATTGTACAGGCTGTGGAAACTGTGCTCAAGTTTGTCCAGCAAAAGAAAAGGCTCTTATCATGAAGCCAATTGATACACAAACTAAACAAGTAGAAAATTGGAAGTTCAACTTATCATTACCTAAGATGTCAAATCCAATGGGAGTAGCAAGTGTTAAAGGCAGCCAATTTGAAACTCCATTATTAGAGTTCAGCGGTGCTTGCGCAGGTTGTGGAGAAACTCCATATGCTAAACTTGTAACTCAATTATATGGTGATAGAATGATGGTAGCTAATGCTACAGGATGTTCTTCTATTTGGGGAGGAAGTGCTCCTTCAACTCCATATACAGTTAATCATAAAGGTAAAGGACCAGCTTGGGCAAACTCATTATTTGAAGATAATGCTGAGTTTGGGTTAGGTATGTTCCTAGGAGTTAACCAATTAAGAGGAAAATTAGAATTAGCTGTTAAAGAAGCAGTAAATGGCAACATTTCTGAAGAATTAAAAGCGCTATTCAATGAGTGGCTAGATAAGAAAGATGATGCAGAAGCTACTAAAGTTCTTGCGGATAAGATATTACCATTCTTAGAAGCTGGAAAAGACAGTGCTGTATTAACAGAAGTTTATAACAAAAAAGACTTCTTCGTTAAGAGATCACAATGGATCTTTGGAGGAGACGGTTGGGCTTATGATATTGGATATGGCGGAGTTGACCACGTTTTAGCTACTGGAGAAAATGTAAATGTATTAGTATTTGATACAGAAGTTTACTCAAATACAGGAGGACAATCTTCAAAATCTACTCCAACTGCTGCTATAGCTAAATTTGCAGCTGCTGGTAAGAGAACCAAGAAGAAAGACCTTGGAATGATGGCAATGAGCTATGGATATGTTTATGTTGCTCAAATAGCTATGGGAGCTGACCAAAATCAAACTCTTAAAGCTATAAGAGAAGCAGAAGCATATGATGGTCCATCATTAATCATTGCATATGCTCCATGTATAAACCACGGAATTAAAAATGGTATGGGTGCTACCCAATTAGAAACTAAACTTGCAGTTCAATCTGGATATTGGGCATTATACAGATACAACCCAATGTTAAAAGAAGAAGGCAAGAATCCATTCACTTTAGATTCTAAAGAGCCAACATTATCATTTAGAGATTACCTAATGGGTGAAGTAAGATATGCATCATTAGCTAAAACATTCCCAGAACAAGCTGAGAAATTATTTGCTAAAACTGAACAAGATGCAAAAGAAAGATTAGAAGGCTACAAAAAACTTGCAGCTCAAGATTTTTCTAAATAATAAATAAGAAAAGGATGAGAGGAGACTCTCATCCTTTTACAATTGAGAATTGACAATTAATGTGGAAATTATTTTTAGGCAAAATAATTTCTTTAATTTATTTTTACCTAGCAATAAAATTGCTAGGTTTTTTAAAAAAAGTTACTCTGTAACTTTAAAAAAAGAATCAATTTGAAATTTCTCAGTGATAACTGAGAAATATCCATAATTGTCCATCGTCGATTTTCAATTCTCAATTGAATAAGTGTATTTATTTACAATAAAAGGGCATAATAATATTGAATTAATGTTATAAATTAATTTAATATTTAAATTTTTATATTTTTACCTGAAAATGCTTTTATTATTTGATAAATAAGGGTAAAATGATAACATAAACATAGAGGAGGTAATTACTATGGAAGAAAATAAAAGTTGCGGATGTGGTTGTGGTCATGAAGAACATAATCATGAACATGAAGATTGCGGATGTGGTTGCGGAGAACACGAAGTATTAACAGTTGAATTAGAAGATGAAAATGGAAATACGGTTCTATGTGAAATAGTAGATGGATTTATGTACAATGAAAATGAATATGCACTAGTTCAAAATCCAGAAGATGGAGCTATATATTTATTTAAAGTTGTAGGAGATGACGAAGTAGGAGAATTAGTTGTTCCAGAAGATGAAGAATATGAAGCAGCTAAAGCTTACTACGAAGAATTAATTACACAAGAAGATTAATAAACTAAAAAGTCGCTATGTATAAGCGACTTTTTGCTTTTTTGGTGTATAATTATATTACTAGCAATATGTAGGAGTATTTACTCAATTTACTACTTTATTTAATTGCAGGTAAAAAACGAAGAGTGTCGATTATAGATATTTCTTTTTACATAAAAAGAAACTAAATCTAATTGCATTATTTACTTTTTATTATTAATCTTTAGTTTAATTTATAATTTCTAGTTAAGAGTAATAATTATAAATAAATTAACGGTTATTATGCAAAATTTTTTGGTATAATTTATGAAATTGTCATATAATAGATAGGTGATAAAATATATTTTTCAAGGTAGGAGAGAAAGAATGGAAAGACTAGCTATATTTGATATTGACTATACTCTTACAAAAAGAGAAACGTTATTTGAATTATATATATTTATGTTAAGGAAGAAACCAAAACTAATAAGGTATATACCACGGAATATATTATCTACAATATTATATATATTAAAATTAAGAGACGCATCAAAGGCTAAAGAGACCTTTATAAGATTTATTGATGGTATAAAGGAAGATGAAATGCAACAGATAGTAAAGGATTTTTATGAAGAAAGACTATCTAAAATTCTTTATGATGATGCTATTAATATGATGAAAAAATTAAAAGAAGATGGATGTAAAATATATTTAATTTCCGCTTCAGCAGAGTTTTATCTAAAAGAACTATACAATATAAAAGAAGTAGATAAGATTATTGGCACAAGATTTAAAGTGGAAAATAGTATGCATAGGCCGATAATTGAAGGAAAAAACTGCAAAGGCGAAGAAAAAGTAATTAGGCTTATGGAAGAAATCAAAAAAGATAGTATAGAGGTTGATTTTAAAAATTCTTATATGTTTTCCGATTCACTATCGGATTTGCCGCTTTTCAATTTAGTAGGAAATGCTTATTTAATCAATTATAAAAAATACCATGATACTATTGAAATATTAAAATGGAAGTAAAGGAGAAGATAGATGTGAGTGAAGTTACCAATAAATATTTTATATATAATGGAGAGATAAAAGAAGCAGATCAATATGAAAATATAAAGCCAACTGGAAGCAAACTATTATATGAGGTAATAAGAATAATAGATGGGAAACCACTATTTTTAAAAGAACATATAGAAAGACTAGAAAATTCCATAGGATTGGCTGAGCAAGAAATCACTATTAATAAGGAAGGACTTTCTAAGGATATATTAGAATTAGTAAAAGTAAACAAGGTTTATGAAGGAAATATAAAACTTATATTAGATAAAGAGAATATATATATTTTTTTTATTAAGCACAGTTATCCAAGTGAAGAAATGTACAAGAAAGGAGTAAAAACCATACTATACTTTGGGGAAAGAGAAAATCCTAATGCTAAGATTATTAATAATCAATTTAGAGAAAAGGTAAATAGTGAAATAAAATCTAATAATGCCTATGAAGCAATTTTAGTTGATAGAAATGGTTATATAACAGAGGGAAGTAGATCAAATATTTTCATGATAAAAGATGAAGTAGTTTTAACAGCGCCTCTTAAAGATGTATTGCCAGGAATCACTAGAATGAAAATAATTGAAGCATGTAATGATTTAAATTTGAAAGTTGAAGAGAAGCCAATAAGTTATAATGAAATAAATACTTTAAATGGATTATTTATTTCTGGAACTTCACCAAAAGTATTACCTATAAATTCTGTGGGAGATATAGTCGTTAAATCACAAGAAGATAAAATAACTAAGAAAATTATGGATAAATTTAATAAAATAATTGCTGAGGATATAATTAAGTTTAAAATTCTTTAAAAAATATAAAGTAGGTAAGAAAAATGACGATAATTAAAATAAAATGTCATTAATTCATTTACCTAAGTGTGTTAAAGGGTAGGAGGATATTTATGGCAAATTTAAATAGCAGCTTAACTAATAAGCAAGGAATGGGACTTATAAAAATTGAAAATGGAAAAGTGGTTATTATTAATCCTATAGATGGAAACAAACCAGCAAAAATCTTACCTTGTGATGAAGTACAAATAATTGTAAATAGTAGAGAAGTTATTTCTCCTATTGAAGTTTTTGAAGAGAACGATATTGAGATAAGAGTTAGAGAAACAGAGGCTAAAAGAGAATTAAATTTATCAGTATCAGAAGATAAAATGGAAGCAAGAATTTCCTTAAGGTATGTTCCTAAAGAAGAGTACAAGCTAAAGGATACAGAATTATTAACAGAACTAACGCCAAGTATACAATATGTTGGTCTTACTATGCCACCTAAGTATACTGAGCTTCAAATATTAAGTGAACTATCTAATTTAGGAATAATTTATGGAATAGATAATGAAGCAGTAAAAAAATGTTGTGAAGAAGAGAACATTGGAAATTTAATTATTTCTAGAGGAAAGGAACCTACACAACCTGTAGATGATGAAATAGAAGTATTTTTTCAATCAGAATTTGATAAAAAATTAGAAGTTGATGAAAAAGGAACTGTAGATTTTAAATCTATTGGAGCAGTAGAAGTAGTTCACAGAGGAGATGTTATAGCAGCATTAAAAGAAGGACAAGAAGGTGCTATAGGATTTAATGTCTATGGTCAATTGCAAAGGCCTAGAAAGCGTAAGGAAAAGAAGATTTTTGCAAATAATGGATGTAGACTTGAAAATAATTCAATTATAGCTACTATTGATGGAAAGCCTCATGTGAAAGGAAATATGTTTTCTGTAGAAAAAGTACACCAAATCAATAAGGATGTAGATATTTCTACAGGTAACATTAAATTCATAGGAGATGTAATAATTTATGGTGATGTTAAAGAAGGAATGACTGTAGAAGCAGGGCATGAATTAACGGTTAATTCAAACGTGCTTCGTGCTGAGTTAAAAGCAGGAGGAAATATTACAGTTAAGGGTAATATAATATCATCATCCATTATAGTAGGTAGTGAGAGCTTGGATTATTCACTATATATAAATGAACTTGAAAACTTTCAAAATTTACTAGGCAGGCTTTATGATACTTTACTTAGAGTAAATCATAAAAAGATGATAACAAATAATGTTTCTGATAGAGAGCTAGTAAAGTTTATTGTGGAAAGTAGATTTAAAAATTTCAGAAATGATGTTAAAAAAGTATTAAATGTAATGGAAACACAAGGAGAGGTCTATGATAGTTTATATGCTATAGTAAAAAATAAACTGGATAACAGTTATTTTTCTAATATAGTAACTATACATGAGATAAAGCAAATTCAACAAATGGTTACACAAAAGTTAAATAGTGTTAAAGTAGGTGCAATGCATCAATCTAATTTAACTGCTAACTATATACAAGATTCTAAAGTTAGCTCCACAGGCTCCGTTTACATCAATGGAAAAGGAGTTTATAAATCAGAAATAAATGCACTGGATAGTGTTTACTTTGTTGCTGAGAGAAGCACTACAAGAGGTGGCATTATAAATGCAACCAATGAAATAAAATGTAAGATTGTAGGAACCATTGCAGGAGTTTCTACTATTTTAAAGGCAAAGAAAAATGGACATATTCATGCTGATATTGCTTATTATAATACAAAATTTATTATAGGTGAAAAGGAGTTTTTATTAGAAGAACCTAGTAGGAACATCCATGTTTATTTAGATAATGATAAAGAGTTAGTAGTTGATAAATTTAAATTGTAGAAGGTGAAATTATGAGTAGGGAAATTAAAATGCTAATTTTTTCTATCGGTGACCAGTTTTATTCCGGAGACATTATGGAGGTAGAAAGAATTTTAACTTATGAAGAGCCAACAAAGCTTCCGGATTCTCCAGAATTTTTAAAAGGAGTTATAAATTATGAAGGAAACATACTTCCAGTTATATCTCTTTCAGATAGATTCCATAAAATATCTAGTGACTCTGAGGAACACTTAAAAATTATTGTTACAAGACAAGATGATAAAAAAATAGGTATTATTGTAGATTCAGTTTCAGAAGTAAAGCCAATAATGGAAGAGCAAATTGAAGACGCCCCAGATATTGCTTCTCAAATCTCTAAAAGGTATATTAAAGGGTTAATAAAAGAAGATGAGAGAATAATTGTGTTCTTAACTCTTGGAAGTATACTATCTGAAGAAGAAAAGCAATTAGTATATTAATGCGGGGTAACTATGGAGTATAAAGAGATAAAAATTGGAATTGGCGATTGCAATATAGCAAAACCACCAGATAGACTAATTACTATAGGTCTTGGTTCATGTATAGGTATAGCCTTATTTGATAAGCATTCAAAAGTTGGAGGACTAGCTCATATAATGCTACCAGATAGTAGTAAATTTAGTAAAATAACTAATGAACTTAAATTTGCAGATTTAGCAATACCTACATTAGTAAGCCAAATGAAAAATGCAGGTGCTAAAGAAAAATTTTTAAGGGCAAAGATCGCTGGAGGGGCTTCTATGTTCACTTTCTCTGATAAGAGCATGAATATGGATATAGGAGATAGAAATGCTAAAGCAGTAAAGGAAATATTACAAAAGCTAAGTATACCGATTGATAGCGAAGATACTGGGGGCAATAAAGGAAGAACTGTAATTTTCGATACAGTTACAGGAATATTGTATGTGAAAACTATAGGGGAAGGCATAAAAGAGATTTAACTTCACATATCGAGGTGATTTAATGGATAGAAAAATAAGAGTTATGGTGGTAGATGATTCTGCACTTATGCGTAAAATTATTTCTGATATGATAAATGCAGAACCGGATATGGAAGTAATTGATATTGCAAGAAATGGAGAAAATCTATTAAGCAAAATAAATACGACCGTTCCAGATGTAATTACATTAGATGTTGAAATGCCGATAATGGATGGTATAACCACCTTAAAAAAATTAAAGGAATTAGGAATATCATCGAAGGTTATAATGTTAAGCAGTTTAACTAAAGCTGGTGCAGAAACTACAATGGAATGTCTTCAAAATGGTGCCTTTGATTTTATTGCTAAGCCATCAGGTTCCATTTCCTTAGATATAAATAAGGTAAGAGAAGATTTAATAGAGAAAATTAGGTCTATTAGAATAAGTAAAGCTACAGTAGAAACTAACAATAAAAAATCTACTTCTTTTATCTCAAGAACAAGGCTTAGAACTTCAGAAAAAATTAATAAAAAAATAAACTGTGTAGTTATTGGTGCTTCCACAGGAGGGCCAAAGGCACTTTATAGTGTGATAACAGCCTTACCTAGCGACTTAGGAGTACCAGTGTTAGTAGTGCAGCATATGCCTATAGGATTTACTAAAGCATTTGCTGAACGACTTAATAGGTCAAGTAATTTAAAAGTTGTAGAGGCAGAGGATAAAATGACGATAGAAAAAAATGTAGTATATATAGCAAAGGCTGGCTATCATATGGAAGTTGAGAATAATAAGATTGTGCTAAATGAAACTCCAGCAATTTGGGGAGTACGGCCAGCAGTAGATAAATTATTTATTTCTGCATCAAAGGTTTATGGCAATGGTCTATTAAGTGTTGTATTAACAGGAATGGGCAGAGATGGTGCTAATGGCACTGTAGAAGTAAAGAAAAATGGAGGATATACTTTCTCGGAAGACGAATCTACCTGTGTAATTTATGGAATGCCAAAAGCTACCTTTGAAACCAATATGGTGGATGAGGTATTACCACTACACCATGTATCAAGCAGAATTGTTAGAGCTATTAGAGGAGTTGAAAGAGATTAATGGATTTTAAACCATTAGAGCAATGGGTGCTCAGAGAATTAGGAATTGATTTAACAGCCTATAAGTCAAATCAACTTCAAAGAAGAATATCAAGTCTAATGTCTAGAGTAGGTGTAAATACAATAGAGGAATATATAAGAGTTTTAAAAACGGATTTAACTCAAAGGCAAAAATTCATTGATTATTTAACAATAAATGTAACAGAATTTTTCAGAAATCCGGAAATTTTTGATGAATTTGAAAAAGTGATAAAAAAATATTTAGATTATAAAAATCCATTAAAAATATGGAGTGCAGCTTGTTCAATAGGTGCAGAACCTTACTCTTTAGCTATGATGTTAAATGAATCAACACCAAGTGTAAATCATAAAATCATAGCAACGGATATAGATAACACCATACTTGATAAGGCAAAAAAAGGAGAATATTCTGAGCAGGAAGTTAAGACTATACCAAAGACATTAATGAATAAATACTTCCAGAAGGAAGGCAATAATTATTTAATAAATAATAATATTAAAAGAATGGTAAGTTTTAAAAGACATGATCTTATACTAGATAACTATGATGGTAATTTTGATGTTATAGTATGTAGAAATGTAGTAATCTACTTTAACCAAGATGTTAAAGATAAAATATATGATAAGTTTAGTAAATCCTTAAAAAAAGGAGGGATACTTTTTGTAGGTGCTACAGAAAGTATATATAACTACAAAGCTTTCGATTTTGAAAAAGTATCTACTTTTATTTACAGGAAGCTTTAAGGAGGAATAGTATGGATACGTCACAATATCTTTCAATGTTTCTAGAAGAATCTATGGACAACCTTCAGACCTTAAATGAAAGTCTTCTTATCCTTGAACAGGAACCAAATGATAAGGAAAAACTAAATGAAATATTTAGAGTAGCTCATACTATAAAAGGTATGGCAGCAACTATGGGATATAATACCATAGCTGAACTTACTCATAAGATGGAGGATGTACTTTCAAACTTTAGAGAAGGTAAGTTGAATGTTACACCAAAGGTTGTAACAGTACTGTTTAAATGTTTAGATACCTTAGAAAACATGGTTGATAATATTGCAGAGGATAATGAAGAAGAGATTGATATAGAAGAAATAGTGGAAGCTCTAGAAGGAATTTCTAAAGAGCATGAAGCAGTGGAAGAACCGCAAGTTACTTCAGTACCTGCTACGATGGAAGTAGTAAGTACTTTAGAAGAAATTGAACTGAATGAATATGATATTGACGTAATTAGGCAAGCGAAGGATAGGGGATTTAATGCTTATAATATACATGTATCCCTTGATAAAGGAACAGTTTTAAAGTCTGCTAGAGCATTTATAATAATGCAAAATCTAGAAGCACATGGAGAAATAATTAAATCTGTGCCAGTATTAGAAGATTTAGAAGCAGAAAACTTTGACTCTGATATACAACTAGTTTACTTGACTAAAAAGTCAATGGAAGAAGTAAATGAAATACTAGGTGGTATTTCAGAAATAAGCAGTGTTAATATTTCTAATGTAGAAGTAGAACATATTAAAAGTAATGAAGTGGAAAGTGAAAAAGATCATATTGAACTTAATGAATATGATATTAGTGTGATTAAACAAGCGAAAGATAGTGGATTTAATGCTTATAATATACATTTAGTATTAGATGAAGGTACAATATTAAAATCTGCTAGAGCTTTTATAATAATTCAAAATTTAGAGGAGCATGGGGAAATAATTAAAGCTATCCCTGTGCTAGAAGATTTAGAAACAGAAAACTTTGACCTAGATATACAATTAGCTTATTTAACTAAAAAATCAAAAGAAGAAATAAGAGATGTATTAAATAGCATCTCAGAAATAAGCGAGATTAGAATTTCTAGCATAGAATCAGAAAATGTAAAAAAGAGTGAGGCTAAATTAGGTCTTAATTCCATAGAAAATAAGGGTATAAAAACTGAAGCTAATTCTAAAAAAATTGCAACTGAACCAAAGGGAATTGTAGAGAATAACAAACCTAAGAAAAAAGAAGAGGGGAAAAAACAACCAGTTAAAAGTGGTGAAAAATCTTCTCATGAAAAGTCTAATAAAAATAGAACTGTTGGCCAATCTGTAAGAGTTGATCTTGAAAGATTAGATAAGTTTATGAACATGGTTTCAGAATTGGTTATTCATAGAACTAGGTTAGAGCAAATAAGTTTAAGTCATAAGATTCCAGAGTTAAATGAAACACTGGAGCAGGTAGCAAGAAGCACTTCAGATTTGCAAGACTTAGTTATGAAAATTAGAATGCTTCCACTAGATGTGGTGTTCAATAGATTTCCAAGGATGATAAGAGATCTGGCACTGGAATTAAACAAAGAAATTGAACTAGAAATACTAGGCCAAGACACTGAACTTGATAGAACAGTTATAGAGGAAATTGGAGAACCACTAATACATCTACTTAGAAATGCAGCAGACCATGGAATTGAAAGTCCCGAGGAAAGAATAAGTTCAGGAAAAAATCCCCAAGGTAAGATTAAACTTATAGCTTATTCAGAAGGAACAAAGGCTGTAATTAAAGTTGAGGATGATGGAAAAGGTCTTGATGTAGATAAAATTAAGGCAAAGGCTGAAAGAGTAGGAATTAATACTGAAGGTATGAGTGATTTAGATATTAAAAATCTAATCTTTAGTCAGGGCTTTAGTACTAACGAACAGGTTACAGATATATCTGGAAGAGGTGTAGGAATGGATGTTGTTAAAACTAAAATTTCTACTCTAGGTGGAACTGTAGATGCTATCAGCGAACTGGGGAAAGGTACAAGCTTTGTTATAAGACTGCCACTAACACTTCAAATAATTCAAGCACTACTCGTTAAAGTAGGAAGTGAGACAATAGCTATATCCTTAGGATATATAGATAGAGTTATAGAATATAGAGAATCTCTAATTAAGAAGACTAATAACAAAGAGGTCATTATTTATAACGATAATGTAATAAATTTAATAAGGATAAATGAAAAATTAGGTTTAGAAGAACAAAGTTATGGTAAAAAATATATAGTTATGGTTAAGGTAGGAGAAAAGCAAGTAGGATTACTTGTAGATTCACTACTAGGACAGCAAGAAATAGTAATAAAACCATTTGGAAAGACATTAAAAAGCATGAAAGAGTATATAGGTGCTACAATTTTAGGAGATGGATTAGTAACCTTAATATTAGATGTTGCATCATTAACATAAGGAGGTGCAGTTACTATTGGACTATACGGTATTTAATGAAATTCAATTAGATGCTTTAAGAGAAATTGGTAACATAGGTATAGGTAACGCTGCAACAGCAATGTCACAATTGCTAAACAAAAAAATAGATATTACCTTTCCTACGGTTAACTTAATTCAATATGAGGATATTTTTGAAAAATCTAATGCAGAACAATTTGTTTATGCTGTTATTATTAGAGTTCTCGGGGATGCACCAGGAAACATGCTTTTTATAATTGAAAAGCAGTCACTTTCAAATATCGTAAACACACTATGCAGTAATTGCGGCGATGAAATAAATGAAATGGGCATTTCAATACTTGGAGAACTTGGAAATATAATTTTTACAACCTATATGAATGCTATTGGAAAAATGACAAATTTATTGCTGGTACCATCTGTACCAGCAGTAACTTCAGACATGATGGGTGCCATATTATCTACAAGCTTTATGGAGTCAGGTCAATATGGTGACTATATATTAGACATTGAAACACAATTTGTACAAGAAAATGAAAAACTTAACGGGCATTTTTATTATATTCCAATGCCTGGTTCACTAGAGAAAATTTTAAAATCGTTAGGTTTAATGGAGGGAAATTTAAATGGCTAGAGTATTAATTGTTGATGACGCCACTTTTATGAGAATGATGATTAAGGATATACTAGAGAAAAATGGATATGAAGTTGTAGGAGAAGCTGGAAATGGAATAAAAGCTGTTGAGCTGTATAAAGCTGAAAAACCAGATGTAGTAACAATGGATATAACAATGCCTGACATGGATGGGATAGAAGCAGTAAAAGCTATAAAGGCATTTGATCCAGCAGCAAAAATAGTTATGTGCAGTGCTATGGGACAACAAACCATGGTTATGGATGCAATAAGAGCAGGAGCAAGAGATTTTATAGTTAAGCCTTTCCAAGCAGATAGAGTTTTAGAAGCTATCAATAAGGTAGTTGGATAGGGAGGATTTATAATGCAAGTTGTTATATTTAGAATTGGTGAGGAACAGTTTGCAGTTGAAACCAATAAAGTACAGAGCATTTCTGACATGATGGAGATTACCAAAGTACCAAAATCTCCACAGTATATAAAAGGGTTAATAAATTTAAGAGGAATTATAATAACAGTTTTAGATATTAATCTTATTTTAGAAATGAAAGAAAGTAATTGTAAGGATCAAAATATTATAATTTTAGATTTGAAAGAAGAAGCAGTAGGAATTACTGTAGATGCTGTAGATGAAGTTTTAGACATCGAAGATAGTCATATAGAAAAAGTTTATAATGAAAAAGAAAAAAATTATATTAAAGGAGTAATAAATCTAAAAGATAGAATTATTACATTAATCGATTTAGATAAATTAATATTATAAATTTTTTATAATATTTAAGGAATGAGGTAGGGTAATGTCAGAAGTATTATCTCAAAACGAAATAGATGCTCTTTTGAATGCTTTATCTTCTGGAGATTTAGAGCATGATTTTTTAGAGGAAAAAGAAGAAAAAGTTAAGGCTAAACCTTATGATTTTAAAAGACCTCAAAAATTTTCCAAGGATCATATTAGAACCTTAGAGCTTGTTCATGATAACTATAGCAGAATAATTTCAAACTATTTAACTGCACAGCTTAGAAGTAATATTAAGGTGAAAGTGGAAAGTGTTCAACAAATAACCTATGAGGAATTTATACATTCTATTCCAAATCCTACGGTTTTAACACTTTTTAGAATGCCACCTTTTAGTGGACAAATACTACTTGAAACTAATGCAGAATTTGTATTGAGAATTTATGATGTTTTAGCTGGAGGTTCAGGAAGCAAGAAACCTATGCTAAAAGAACTTACAGAAATTGAGAAAAATTTGATAAAAACGTTAAATTCAGGGTTAATCTCTAATTTAAGATTAGCTTGGGAAGACGTTTTAGAGGTTGAGCCAGAAATTGAAAATATAGAAACAAATCCAGCTCTGAATCAAACACTAGCACCAAATGAGCCAGTGGCTCTTATTACTTTCACGATTGAAATGTTTAATACCAATGTTTTTATGAATATTTGTATTCCATTTCTAAGTTTGGAAAAGGTGCTTGATAAACTAGTAATTCAATACTGGTTTAGAGAAGATGATGAAACATTAGCTAAAGAGTCAAGAGAAAAATTACAAAAAAGATTAAAGGTAGTTGATGTTGACCTAAAAGCAGTATTAGGTAAAGCAGAAATTACAGTTAAAGATTTCTTAGAATTAAATGTTGGAGATGTTATAACGTTAAATAGTAATATCGAAGAACCTATTGGGGTTTATGTAGAAGAACAGCTAACCTATAGTGGTAAGCCAGGGTTATATGGCAAAAATAGGGCAGTTCAGATATTAGACTTTACAGATAAGGATGTGGAAGAAGATGAATAACGGATTTCTGTCCCAGGAAGAAATAGACTCACTATTAAATGGTGGAGAAACTCCAGAAACAACCAGTGACAAAAATGTTTTTAGCGATATTGAAAAAGATTTACTTGGAGAAGTGGGAAATATATCAATGGGTTCTGCAGCTACAGCACTTTCCACCATTATTGGGAAAAAAGTAAATATTACCACTCCTACTATAAAGGTAAGTACTTTAAATGAAATAAAAAGGGGGTTTGAAACTCCTAATGTAATTTTAGATGTTAAGTTTACCAGTGGAATAGCTGGTGGAAACCTATTAATAATGAAGGTAAACGATGCAGCAGTAATTGCAAACCTAATGATGGGTGGAGATGGAAAGGTAGAAAAAAACTTAGAACTTTCAGAAATAGAAATAAGTGCTGTTTCAGAAGCAATGAATCAGATGATAGGTTCTGCCGCTACTTCAATGGCAACTATGTTTAGAAGAGAAGTTAATATTTCCCCTCCAGTTTCAAGTGTTTGTGATGAAAATACAACACCGATTGCTGAAGATATAGACGATGAAGAAAATGTAGCTTTTATATCTTTTAGAATGACAATAGAAGACTTAATAGATAGTAACATAATGCAAGTATTACCACTTGTTACAGCACAAAAAATAGTTAGCATAATGATGGGAACCGATGAAGAACCAGCTAAAGCTGATTCACAACCAACAATGAGCTCTGGAGCAGGAGCACCAACTCAAAATTATGAATCATCAATGGGGGAAAGCAAAGACATGGGTTACAATGAAAACTATAATGTTCAATATGATCATAAGCCTATTGAAAGCTATAAAGAGCCAATTCAAGTTAGAGAGGCAACTTTTACTCAATTACCAGAAAATCAAAATCATATTATGCCTAAAAATATTGATTTAATTTTAGATGTACCTCTTGAGGTATCAGTAGTTCTTGGTAGAACGAAAAAGAATGTTAGAGACATATTAAATTTGGGAACAGGGTCTTTAATTGAATTAGATAAACTTGCAGAAGAACCAGTAGATATATTAGTAAATGGCAAGAAAATTGCCTATGGTGAAGTTGTAGTTGTAGATGAAAATTTTGGTGTTAAAATCACAGGAATAATAAGTGGAGAAGAGAGAGTTAGAACTCTTGGAAAATAGTTTGGCAATTGAAAATTGACAGTGGACAATTGACAATTTATGAGAAAACTAATTCAGGTGAATTAATTTCTTTGAAAGATTTTTAAGAAAAGTGACATAGTCACTTTTCTTTTTTTATAGGGACTTAGCAATTTTACTATAATAATTTATAAAGTTATATTAAATTAAAATTGAAAATATCTTAATTTATTGTATAAAAAATGAAGTCGTTTTAATCAATTAACTATTGACAGGGGATAATTAATTGATTAAAGATCTAGTTTAAAATAGAACTTTTTAACTATTTTTAATAAAAATCGTTTCTTCTTATTGTTATATGAAGGCAAAACAATAAATTCTGGAAAATAAATCAGTTAAAAATTCTCATGCTCTGCTGAGAATTCACCATAATTGTCCATTGTCAATCGTCAATTTTCAATTGTATAATTATTTTTCTCAAGATATATCAATAAGCAAAATGGGGAAAAATGGCGATAAAATCAAGAGATTGCTATAAAAAAGAATTTAATTAAATATAAACTTTTTATACATAATGACGATATAAAACATATAAGCAATTACTTTTATTATTAAGGTAGGAGTGTAGAAATGAAAATAAATAATACATCAAATATTATAGCTATTAGTTCATACAAAGCTAATAAAGCAAAGCAAGAGAAAATACAAGAGATGAAGCATCAGGATAGCTGTGAGATATCTACTTTAGGTAAAACTTTAAATAGTTTTTCAAATGAAGAATTTTCTGGAGTTTCTAAAGAGAAAATAGAAATGATTAGAGAGAAACTATCACAGGGGACTTACAAGGTAGATAGTAAACTAGTAGCTGAAAAACTTATAGACCATATGAAAGGAAGAGAATATTAACTATGGTTGAAATGTTAAAGGAAACTTTACTAAAACAAATAGATAGTATTAAAAAGCTACTGCAATTATTAGAAGAACAACATGAATATATTATTGCTAATGATGTATTCCAGTTAGAAGGAATAATTCCTAAGTTAAAAGAAGCTAATAGGAACATTGCTGTAATTGAAAGTGAGAGAAGACAATTAGTAGGAAATGAATCTATGAATGTGATCATTAATGAGTCAAATGATGGCGAACTTGAAAAATGTTATAACAAATGTATTATGACTTTAGAATCAGCAAGAACTCAAAAAGAAAGTAATGAAATACTTATAAAGCAATGTTTAGGCTTTACAAATTCAATGTTAAGTATGATAAAACCTAGAGAAAATATTAATGTATACAATTCCTATGGAAAAATTAGAAAATGATGAGGTGAAAAAATGTCAGGACTATTTGGAACTTTAAATACATCGAAGGGAGCTATGTTTGCGCAACAAACTTCCATAAATGTAACAAGTCATAATATCGCCAATGCTGGTACTGCTGGTTTTTCAAGACAACAGGCAAGATTGGTTACAGCAAGACCAATAACTTTAACTGGTCCAGGACAAATTGGAACAGGGGTAACTGTTGCAGCTATCGAAAGAACTAGAGATAGTTTTTTAGATTTTCAAATAAGAAGAGCAACTAGTAATAAAAGCATGGAAGAAATGAGAGGAAAATATTTATCAGAAATTGAAAATATATACAATGAGCCAGGGGATACAGGAATATCAAAGTTATTATCGGAGTTTTTCGATGCTTGGCAAACTCTATCTAAACATCCTGAAAAATCAGAATCTAGAACGGTAGTAGCGCAAAAGGCAAAGATGTTAGCTGAGGAGTTAAATCATGTTCATAAGCAGCTTAATGATGTTAAGACCAATACTCAAAAGGAAATACAACATTCTGTATTCGAGGTAAATAGTTTAATTGATCAACTTAATGCAGTAAATAAACAAATTATAACCATTACTGTATCAGGAAACAATCCCAATGACCTTTTAGACACTAGAGATTTACTGTTAGATCAACTTAGTACTAAATTTGGAATATCTACTAGTAATAAAAAATTAAATGGAATGACCTTAAAGCCAGAAGGTTATGATGTGGATTTATTAAGGAACATAGACTCAGAAGAAATTCATAAGTTTGCATATGTAAGTAATATAAAAGAAACTGCAACTTCTGGTGAATACACTGTAACTTATTACAAAAATGGAGATACAACAAATCCTGATAATGCAGTGACAGTCACAATGAAATTGTCAGAAAAAGAGTACAAGTCTCTAAATGAAGGCAGAGTGCTGATAACTAATGAAGATGGAAATTTAGTAGATAATGATGGAAATGAAGTAAATTTAACAGGTACAATAGAATATAAAGATATTAGTAATTCAGTTTTTAAACCAAAAGCAGGTCAAATTAGTGGATTTCAAAGTATCCAACAAGATACAGAAGATTATATTGCTCAACTAGATACTTTAGCTAAAACTATAGCACTATCTGTAAATGCCATTCATGGAGATATGGATGAAAAGGGGAAGCAAATAAATTTCTTTTGTATAAAAGATATCAATGGAAATATTATCGATACGGATGCTGTAGATGGTTCAGGAAAAGGAATAACTGCTGGAAATATTGCTATTAACGATAAGATATTAGAAGATGTAATGCTTATAAATACAGCGGTGGATAGTAAGTCAGGCGCTAATGATGGTAAAAGAGCACTTGCAATAGCCCAACTTAGGGATATGGCATTTCAAATTCAAAATGTAAATGCTAATACAACTTTGGCAGATTTTAAATCTGATAATAAATTTGGAGATACTAAACTTGACGGAGTACTTACATTTATAAATGATCCTTCAGGAATGAAAATAGAAGGATACTTTATTAATAGTACAAATAAGCTTGGAGTTCAAAATCAAGATGCAAAGAGAAGAGTTACAAATGAAAATGCATTATTATCAGGTTTAATTTCTTCTAGAAATTCTATATCTGGAGTAAATAGAGATGAAGAGATGATAAACTTAATTCAATTCCAGCATTCCTTTCAAGCTAATGCTAAAATGATATCTACTGTAGACCAATTATTAGATGTGGTTATAAACGGATTAAAGAAATAATGGGGTGAAGTAATGAGAATAACTGATAGAATGTTATCTGATAGTTTTTTAAATGATATGTACGTAAATCTTAACAATATGAAAAAGATTCAAGAACAAAGAACTTCAGGAAAAGCATTTAGGAGACCTTCCGATGATCCTTTTGCTGTATCACGCTCCATGCAAATATATGGACAGATTTATGCTAATAAACAATATAATTCTAATATTAAAGATACAATAAATTGGTTAGATACTACGGACACAGCATTAAATCAAGCAACTAAAGCTCTTGACAGAGTAAGAGAACTTATGGTTTCTGTAGGAGATGCTGCCTATGGAAGTGAAGAACACAGAGCAATAAAAGATGAAATAAATGAAAAAATATCCGAGCTTTCTCAAATAATGAATACTTCCTTTGATGGAAAATATATCTTTGGAGGTACTAGAGGCGATAAAAAACCTACAGAAGCAGAGGTTGACGCTAATGGAAATACAGAATTAAAATTAACTAATAAGGATGATATTGAACTTAAACAAATTGATGAAAAACTTAAAGTGGAAATATCTCAGGGAGTAATTATAGAGTATAATGTGAGTGCTACAGAAATTTTTAACTTTAAGCATAAGTATACTGATGGCGCAGGAGATGAAAAGGTTGAAGCATTAGATTTAAAAAAGCTATTTGAAGATATTACAAAGCATTTGGATAGTAAAGATGATTTAGGTATAGTTATTAACGAAGATTTAGCTAAAATGGATAGTGCTATAAGTAATTTCTTAACTGTCCGTTCTAAAGTTGGAACTTTACAAAATCGTATGGAAAGTGCTCAAGATTTAAATAAAGAGCAAAATATGAATTTAACTGAAATATTATCTCATAATGAAGATGTTGATGTTGTAGAAAAATCTATAGAATATGCTACAATGCTTACTGTATATATGTCAGCGCTGCAAACCAGTGCACAGATATTACAACCATCACTTATAGATTATTTAAGATAGTTATACAATGGACAACTTAGAATAATGCACAATGCACAATTCGCAATGCATAATTATGGTTGAAATTATTTTTAGGCAAAATAATTTCTTTGAACGAATTTTTTGGCTAACAATGAGATTGCTAGTTATGTGGCGAACACTGTTCGCCGCTACAGAATCAATTCTAAATTTCTCAGTTTTCACTGAGAAATGTCCATAATTGTGAATTTTGCATTGTGAATTGTGAATTGAATAAAATTGTCAATCGTCAATTCTCAATTGTAGAAGGGATAGTTAATATGGAATTAAATAGTAAGCATCATGGAGTAGTAAATTATAGTGAAGAAGATATTATATTCTTTAAAAATGGATTACCAGGATTTGAAGATTTAAAGAAGTTTATTGTATTTCCTCTAAAGGATAATGATAACTTTAGTATTATTCACTCCATAGAGGAGGATTTAGGTATAATATTAATTTCTCCTTTTATGGTTAAAGAAGATTATGAGTTTAAATTAGAGGAAAATATTTTAGAAGAGCTAAAGATTAAAGAACCAAATGAAGTTATGGTATACACCACTGTAACCTTAAATTCTAATATAGAAAAAATTACAACTAACTTAAAGGCTCCAATTGTTATTAATAGGTTTAGTAAATTAGGAAAACAAATTATAATAGACAATGAGAGTTACAAAATAAAAGAACCGATATTTAAGGAGAAATAAGATGTTAGTTGTAAGCAGAAAAAAAGGTGAATCCATATTAATTGGAGATGATATAGAAATAACAATAGTAAAAGCAGATAATGGTTCAGTAAAATTGTCTATAAAGGCGCCTAAAGATGTTACCATCCTGAGAAAGGAATTGAAGGAAGAGGTAACAGAAGAAAATAAAAATGCTATCATAATGGATAGTTCAATTTTAAGTAAGCTAAAAAAATAATGTGAGGTGCAAATATGAAAATAGGAGCAATGAATACCATGATAAACAAGGAAGTGGATTATGGTATGAATCTTGAAAACAAAAGATTAGAGCAAGATGAAAACATTATAGCTTCAGAAGAAAATACACTGGTATTAGAGGGAGATAACTATCAAAAAGTTAGAGAAAAACCGCTAAAAGTTGCGGTGGATAGACTAAATAAATTTTTTAGTGATAAGGAATCCTATATAGAGTATGAAAAACATGATGTTTTTAATGCATATATAGTTAAAATTGTAGATAAAGAAACTAGAGAAGTTATAAGGGAAATTCCGCCGAGAAAAATATTGGATATGGTTGCCTCTATGTGTGAAATAGCTGGTGTATTACTAGATAAAAAAGCATAAAAATTCCAAAAAAGGTGGGTTAAAATTGAAAGCTTATAGTAATGCATATAATACCTATAAAAATAATAGTGTAAACTATGCCTCTAAAGAGCAACTATTATTAATGCTATTAGATGGAGCAGTAAAATACGCAAAGATAGGAAGACAAGCTATCGTAGATGATGATATACAGAAAAAACACGATAACCTAATTAGAACTCAAGATATATTTTATGAACTTATGATTTCTCTAGATAGAAATGCTGGAGGGGAATGGGGCGACAATTTATATGCAGTTTACGAATTTATAAACCAAAGACTAATGGAAGCGAATATGAAAAAAGACGTAAAAATTATGGATGAGATAATTCCGTTAATAGAAGAAGTAAGAGACCTATGGAACGAAGCATATAAGCTATCAGTAAAAAAATAGCAATTTATGTGCATTATGGTTAAAAATGAAGAGTTAAGAATGAAGAATTATGGTGAAAAAAACTATGTTTATTAATTAATTTAATTAATAAACATAAAGGATTTACTTAAGAAACTCAACAATTATTAAGTTTTATCCGACATTCCTTATTTTTCATTCTTAATTATTAATTAAACAAAGTTGTGCATTGTGCATTAAAAAAAAGGGGATGTTTTAACATGAGAATAGGTGGACTCGCTACCGGCATGGATACAGATAAAATGATTCAAGAAATGCTTAAACCGTATCAGATGAGATTGGACAAAACAAAGCAAGATAAACAAATTCTTCAATGGCAACAAGAAATCTATAGAGATATAATAAAAGATGTAAGAGATTTAGAGTCAAAATATTTTAATTCATTAAAAGGCGATTATTTATTAAGTAGTAATTCTTATTATGGTGTAAAGGTAGAAGTTAATGATAAGCTAGCTAATCTAGCGAATATAGTAGCTGGTTCTAAAGCTAAAGAAGGTAAATATAAATTAGAAGTAGAACAGATAGCAGAAAATGCAAAGATAAGTTCTAGTGGTAGAGTAGAGAAGAATGAGGAAAAGATTAAGGCTACTAAATTAAGTCAATTAGGTATAGAAAAAGATTCAAAGCTTAGTGTTAGATATATTGATAATAATGGTGACGAAATGACTACCACCATTACCATAGATGATCCAGATATAACTATAGAGAAGCTTCAAAATAAGATTGAAGACGAAACAGGAGGAAAGGTAAAATTAAAAATTGAAAATGGAAGCATAAAATTAACTGATGCTACCAATTTTGAGGACAGTACTGGAATAATGTCTAAACTTAGTTCTAATATGAATACAAGTATATATACTAAATTAAGTGATTTAGGTATAGATGTAGGAGATAAATTTACTATAGATTATACAGGATTAAAGGAACCTATTGAAATTGAAATAACTAGCAATATTCAGAATGTTTCTCAATTAATTTCAGAGGTATCAAAAAAGACAAAAGGAGAAGTAAGCTTATCCTTTAATGAACTAAGTGGAGAGTTTTCTTTCGAAACAAAAAGTACAGGAAGCGAAGTAAAATTAAATTTATCTAATCAATCAGGAAATGTATTAGGTGCTCTTAATATCACTACATCAAGTAGTGCTGGTAAAGATGCAATTGTTAATATTAAAGAACCAGATGGAACTAAAGGAAGAGTTGTTAGAGCGAATAACAAATTTACTATTAATGATGTTGTTTATGATTTAAAGGAAGAATCTACTGGTAGTGAGATGGAGTTTACTGTTACTAAATCTACACAAAAGGGTATAGATTTAATTAAAGGATTTATTGAAGATTATAATAAGCTAGTAGAAAAAACCAATAAATTAACTACTGAAAAGAAAAATTATAAATTTTCTCCACTTACAGAAGATCAAAAGAAGGAAATGAAAGAAGATGATATTAAAAAGTGGGAGGAAAAGGCTAAAGCTGGAATTATAAAAGGTGATCCTTATGTTGAAAGAATGATGAGAGATCTAAGAAATATTTTCTTTCAAAAGGTAGAGGGGTCAGAAATATCATTACAGTCTATAGGTATAAATACTACTAAAAACTACAAAGAAGGTGGTAAACTTGCTATAGATGAAGAAAAACTTAAAAAAGCCTTTACAGAAGATCCAGAAAAGGTTATACAATTATTTACTCAAAAATCTACAACTCATCCAAGTTACAACCCAGATGCAAGTCAAGAAGAGAAAAAAGTAAGAAATAATGAACAAGGTATATTTAACAGGATACAAGATATATTTAAGGATTATGGGCGAACTAGTCTTAACAAGGATGGATATAGAGGAATACTTTTAGAAAAGGCTGGAGAAGTTGGGAATACTACAGAAACTAGCAGTATTCTATCAAAAAAAATAAAAGATAAAGATAAGGTTATAGATGAGCAAATTAAAAAATTAACAGAGAGAGAAAATAGGCTTTATATACAGTTTGCCAAATTAGAAAAAGCTATGAATTCTTTAAATTCACAACAGGCATGGTTTATGCAGCAAATGGGTGGAGGCCAATAATGAGTGAATTAAAAAGCTTGTTATTGGAGTATAAAAATATTAATGAAAAACTAATTGATATTTTATCTCAAGACTTAGAAAATAGTAATTATGATGAGCTTGAACCATTATTAAGTGAAAAGCAACAAGTTATAAATTCTATAAATGTTTTAAGCTATAATAGGAGGGAATTTCCTATCATAGCTAAAGAACTAAATATACCATCATCAGAAGAATTATTAAATAGTTTATTTTTAGAAAAAAAAGAACTATTAAAAGAAAAGTTAATTGCTTTAAAACAAAGTAAAGCTGCTAGCAATGAATATCATAGCAATTTTTATAGAAATATATATTTTATAAATGATAAAGCTTAAAAAGGGAGTGAAAACTCCCTTTTTTCACCTCTGGGGAACAGTAGTGAGTTTCCATGAGGTGCAGTATAATTTGGAACAATACCTATTTACTTAACTAAAACACTGGAGATATGTAATATAATTAAATATTAGTTAATGTATTAAGCACTGTGCTATACTATATTGCACCCCAGAGATTTAATTGAAAAATAGTTACATATTAAGTTTATGTAGCTATTTTTAGTTTTACTTAAGCTTTATTCTCTTGCTGTAGACCCCAGGGGTGGAAGTTAATGCTATAGAATATAAATCCACCTCTGGGGAACAGTTTAATCAATGGAGAATTGATGATTATGGTTGAAATAAATTTTGCAGATTAATTTCTTTAAATAAAAGTAACTCTATGGTTTTAAAATAAATAAATTCAAAACTTTCATCATAAAAGAGTAGTAGCTATAATTCTCCATTATCCATTGTCAATTTTCAATTGTATAAGGATTCTCCTGAGATGTAGCATGATTCGGAACAATACTTATTTATCTAACTAAAACACTGGAGATATGTAATATAACTAAATATTAGTTAATGTATTAATCATTGTTATATACATACTACACCCCAAGGTCTAACTGAATGATAGTTACATATTAAATTTGTGTAATATCCCAGCTCTGGGGAACAGTAGTGAAGCCCGTTAGGGTTCCCCTGAGGTGCAGCATAATTCGGAGTAACACCTATTTACTTAACTAGAACAATGGAGATATTTAATACAACTAAAAATTAGTTAATGTATTAAATATTGTGATATACCATACTGCACCCCAGGGGTCTAATTGAAGAATAGTTACATATTAAATTTGTGTAACTATTTTAATTTTACTTAGACTTTATGCTCTTGTTATAGGCCACAGGGGTGGAAATTAATGCAATTGCATAAATGGAAATGTTTGCATTTCTATTATCTGTAATATTGTAGCGGCGAACAGTGTTCGCCATTTTTCATTACATTAATTAAAATTTTAATGATGCGATAACATTTTTAAATATTATTTGCTGTAATATAAATTATCTATTTAATTTTTTATAGTGACAGCCTATTGGAACTTTTATGACAATAGTGTTCACTCATAGGATTAATCAATGAATTAAGATATATAATAATGTTAAATATATGCTTTAAAAATAAAAAAATAAAAAAATAAAAAAAAATTTAAAAAAACTATAAAGTATATATAAAATCTACGATAATTATATTGTAAAACAAATAAATAAAATTTTGCACAGGGAAGTGCAATGTAAAATTCAAGGAGGTACTTATTATGATAATCAATCACAATTTAAATGCAATGAACGCTCATAGAAATATGGGTATCAATGTTGGAAACTCAGGAAAGGCTATGGAGAAGCTTTCTTCAGGATTAAGAATTAACAGAGCTGGAGATGACGCAGCTGGATTAGCTATTTCTGAAAAAATGAGAGGACAAATTAGAGGTTTAGATCAAGCTTCAAGAAACTCTCAAGATGGTATATCAATGATTCAAACAGCAGAAGGTGCATTAAACGAAGCTCACTCAATAGTACAAAGAATGAGAGAACTTGCAGTACAAGCATCAAACGATACTAACGTTACTGTTGATAGATCTAACATTGGAGATGAAATTAAACAATTAGGATTAGAGCTTGAAAGAATTAATAAAAATATCCAATTTAACGAGCAAAACTTATTAGATGGAACTGCTGGAACAAGTGGAAAAGTTAAAATACAAGTTGGAGCTAATGCAAGCCAAGCTATGGAATTAGACTTTACAACTGATGGTATTAAATTAGATAGTATTGTATCAGCTTTAAAATATAAAGCAAGTGCAGTTACTACTCATGGTTCAGCTACAACATTTATTAAAACAGTAAATGATAATTTAGCTAAAATTTCTAAAGGAAGATCTCAATTAGGTGCATATCAAAATAGATTAGAACATACTATTGCTAACTTAGATAATGCTTCAGAAAACTTACAAGCAGCAGAATCAAGAGTTAGAGATGTTGATATGGCTAAAGAAATGATGAACTTCTCTAAAAATAATATACTTCAACAAGCTGCTCAAGCAATGCTTGCTCAAGCTAACCAAGCTCCACAAGGAGTATTACAATTATTAAGATAATTATTGTAATGTAGATAAGATATAAAGGTGATTTCGAAAATATTTGTATTTTTGAAATCACCTTTATTGTTATAAGTTTATTAATAGTATTATAAATATTTTTTTAAAATTATATATTAATTTTCTAAAAATATACTCGATAATAAAAATAGTATATTAAATAATATTGGAGAAAAGCATGAATGAAATAACAAATTATACCATTGAAGATATAAAAAGTATAAAAAACGACAATGCTAATGTAATTGAAAGAAGTAAGGACAATAAAAATGTTTTAAAAATAAATGTTAATGGAAAGCAAATTTATATAGGGAGCAAATATTCAGTTAATAGAGATGTTGACAAGTTTATTGGTGAAATAGGTGATATTGATATTAATACTTCTATTATAATTTTTGGTCTAGGTGCAGGAGAACATATAAGAGAAGTAGTGAACAAATTTAATAACTCTATTGATATATTAGTTATTGAGCCAGATATAAATACGCTTAATTTAATATGCCATTCAGGTCATTATGATGATATAGTAAAAAATGATAAAATTGCTATTTTGCATTATGAAAATATGGAACTGGTTTTAAAAGAATTTATAGATCCCTTTAAATTGCGGAATACAAAAGTGATTTTTTTTGGGAATTATAAAGCAATATATGATAATGAATCGGTTGAATTTTTAAAATTAATAAAGACTATAATAACTTATAAATTAGTTGATAGAAATACTTCAATAAATTTATCAAAAGAAATTATTGAAAATTCTATAAAAAATTTACGTTATGTATCAAAAAGTTTTCCTATTAATGCATTTAAAGATATATACAAGGATATACCAGCTATAGTTGTTTCAGCTGGACCTTCTCTAGCAAAAAATATACATTTATTAAAGGAAGTACAAGATGAGTTTATAATAATAACTGGTGGGAGAACCTTAGAACCTTTGCTAAATGAAGGTATAAAACCAGATTTTTTATGTGTAATAGACCCTTTCTCAAGATCTTTTCAGTTAGTTGAAAATAATTTAAGAGATGATATTCCATTAGTATATTATGAAGGAACCAATTCGGATGTAGTAGATAAACATGAAGGAGACAAAATATTCTACACCATAGATAATGTACTAAAAAAACATTTAAATGAAGATATTACAAGCTTAGCTTATGGTGGATCTGTGGCTCATACTTGTACAGCTTTGGCTCTACATTTTAGGTGCGATCCCATAATATTTATGGGGCAAGACCTAGCATATACAGATGAAAAAAGTCATGCTGATATAGCAAAACATAACTCAAATAATTTATTAAATAAAAGTGAATGTGATCTTTATGTAGAAGATATATATGGAGAAAAAATTAGAACAAGTATGTCATTAAATTTTATGAGATTACAGTTTGAAGAGGTAATAAAAATATTTAATAAAAATACTTTTATTAATGCTACAGAAGGAGGAGCTAATATAAATGGAACTTCAATAGCTTCTTTAAATGAAGTAATTGATAAATATAAACCAAAGTGTAAGAAGAAAATCCATTATTCTAAAAAAGCTAAGAAGGTAGAAAATTCTATTGATATAATGAAGAGCTTAAATGAATGTATTAGTAATATAGAAGAGCTGCAAAAATGTTGTGATGAAGTTTTAAAATATAATGAGGAACTTTACTATAATTATAAAAGAAGTAATACTTTTAAAGTAGACAAAGCAATTAATAGAATATCTAAAATTAATAATAGTATTGAAAAAAAAATAAAAAACACTGTATTTATTAAGAGTCTATTTTTCACTATACAAAATGAAGTAAATAGCAAAGAGTTTTTATATAGTCCAATTGATGATGAAAAAATTAAAGTAGAAAAAATGTATAAGCAAATTAACTTTATATATAATGAAATGAAAAATTGCTTAGCTGAAGTATTATTATTAATTAAAAAAGAGTATTTTTAGGAGAGATTTTATGGAAAGAGTTAAAGATGTCATTATAACTTGTAATGAATATATAGATAAACTAAAAAAAGATGGGATATTAAAATTAATCAATAGTATTCAAGGTGGAAATGAAGAAGAAGCCTTGACATTAATACCACTTATAGCCGATGGATTACAATGGATAATTGAAGTAGTTGAAAAAACTAAGGATATACAGATAGAAAAAATAAATACAGACAAATTATTAGAAAACTTAGGAGAAATAAATACTGCTTTAGAAAATGAAGATTATATTTTAATGTCAGATATATTTGAGTTTGAAATACTTGAAGAATTAAATAGTATTCAAAGACTTTTAGTAAAAAATATTGATTATATTTAAGGGATAATTAAAGAATGAGAAAAATACAAGTACTAACTAGTAGAGATGGAAATATCAATTTAAAAATAGATAACATATCATTATATAGTAATTATTATCCAGAAAGAGATGGAGAAAAATTTGTAGAAGGAAATCTACATTTAATTAAAGATAAAGATACAGTAGTCATATATGGGCTAGCATTGGGATATCACATAAAATCTATATTAAAGAATGCTAATAAAAATAGTAAAATTTATATTTTGGATTTAGATAGTGAAGTTCTTCAAATAGGAAAGAAATTAAAAGTTTATGATGAAATATTATTGGATAAAAGAGTTGAAATTCTTACTGAATTTAATGAAGAATTTAATATTGCGTTTTCAAATCTACTAAATAAAGTGGAGGACATTATAATTTATAAACCCTCCCTTAAAACAATGCCAAGAAAGTTTGATAGTGTACAAACTATATTAAATAACTACTTAAATGGTAAAAAAGGAATAAGTAAATTTAGAGATATAATGATGCTGAACAAGGAAATAAATGAAAAAAAAGATTATACAGTGATAGATGAATTAATAAGTAATAACAATTTTGATGTGAAAAATAAACCAATAGTATGTGTGGCTTCAGGGCCATCATTAGATGAATCAATGAATGAATTAAAAAAAATAAGAGATAAAGTAATAATTTTATCAGTAGGCTCTGCTTTAAGGAGTTTAGTGAAAAGTAATATATTACCGGATTTAATTACTATTACTGATTGTCAAGAGGTAATAATTAAGCAATTAGAAGGACTAGAGGATTTAAATATTCCACTATGTTTTTTAAATACAGCATCTCATTGGGCAGTAGAGTCATATAATGGACCTAAATATATATTTTTTAATAAAGAAAATGTATATAGTAACATAATAATAACTACAGGGAAGACTGTAGCTGTATCTAATATAGATATTGCTATTAAGTTTAAAGCAAAGATTATTGGATTATTAGGTCAAGATTTAGCCTATTTAAATAATAAGGGACATAGCGATTCTTATACTGAAATTTATGGAAAAAGTAATTATATATCTTTAAACAGCAAAGTATATAAAGAAGCGCTAAATGTAAAAAAAGAAAAAGTATATACAACTACTGGGTTTATTAATTTTAAATGTAATATTGAAAATCTTATTAGTGAAAATTCAAATATTAGATTTTTAAATTGTAGTAATGGACTTCCAATAGAGGGAACTACATATACAAATATAAAAAATATTATAAATTTATAAGAACAAATGGAGAGGGTATGAAATGCTTAATAATAGTACAATTTTAGTTACTGGAGGCACAGGTTCCTTTGGTAAAAAGTTTATAGAAATGTTATTTGAAAAGTATAACCCTAAAAAAGTTATAGTTTATTCAAGAGATGAGTATAAACAAGATATGGTTAAAAAGATGTTTTTCAATAAACTTGGAAATAATGCAAATAAACTCAGATTTTTTATAGGTGACGTAAGGGATAGGGAGAGACTATATAGAGCCTTTGATGGAGTAGATTATGTAGTTCATGCAGCAGCTATGAAACAAGTACCAGCTTGCGAATACAATCCTTTTGAAGCTATAAAAACTAATATACATGGAGCACAAAATATAGTAGATGCAGCTATTGATAGAGGTGTTAAAAAAGTTGTAGCATTGTCAACTGATAAGGCAGTAAACCCTATAAATTTATATGGTGGAACTAAGTTAGTATCGGACAAGCTTTTTATTTCTGCAAATGCTTATTCAGGGGGAAAAGGAACTATTTTTTCAGTAGTTAGATATGGGAATGTTGCAGGAAGCAGAGGTTCTGTAATTCCTTATTTTAAAGCATTAACGGAGCAAGGGGTAAATGAGCTTCCAATAACGGATTTTAGGATGACTCGTTTTTGGATAACTTTAAAACAAGGTGTAGAGCTTGTATTTAAAGCATTGAAGGAATCTAGTGGTGGAGAAACCTATATATCTAAAATACCTTCTTTTAAAATAACAGATTTAGCAAAGGCAATTAATCCTAATGCCATATTAAAAGAAGTTGGTATAAGAGAAGGAGAAAAACTTCATGAGGTTATGATAACAAAGGATGATTCTAGAAACACTTATGAATATGATAGCCACTACATAATTTATCCAAATATGAACTGGGCAAATATTAATAAAGAAATAATAAAGGATGGAAAAGTTATAGAAGATAATTTTGAATATAATTCTGAAAATAATACAATTTGGCTCAATGAAAAAGATTTAAAAGAAGAATTTAAAAAATTGAAAATTCAGGATTAGAATGAGTTAGGTGAAATTATGAAGGTTTTAATAACGGCTATAGGAAGAAGAGTAGAACTTATAGAAGAATTAAAAAGACATTTTTTTGTGATAGGTGCAGATTTAAATAGTAATATTGTTGCAATAAATTATGTAGATAAGTTTTATAATGTTCCATCCTATAAAGATGAAAATTATATTAATATATTAATAGAAATATGCAAAAAAGAAAAAGTAGACATGATTATTCCTTTGTTTGAAAGTGAATTTTTAACATTGTGTAATCATAGAGAAAAATTTTTAGATGTAGGTACAACACTTTTATTAAGCAATAAAAGTGTTGTACATATATGCAATAATAAATTAAAAACATATAATTTTTTTAAGAATAATAACATAGATACTCCTATTACTTATTCTAAAGATGAAATAGAGAATGCAATAAAAAATAATAAATATATAAAATATCCATTAATAATAAAACCCTTAGAAGGAATGGGTAGTAAAAATGTTTTTAAAATAAATAATGAAAAAGAATTAAATTTTTTTAAAGATTATGTTGAAAAACCTGTTATTCAAGAGTTTATAGATGGAACAGAATACACTATTGATGCATTATGCGATACAAAAGGAAATATTATCTCAATTGTTCCAAGAGAAAGAATAGAAGTTAGAGGTGGAGAAGTCTCAAAAACACGAACAGTTAAAAGTAAAAAAATAATTGAGAAAACTATTGAATTAATATTTAAAATGATTAAAAACTGCAAAGATAATATATGTTTTTCTGTTGCAGGACCATTAACAATTCAATGTATAGTTACACCAAAAGATGAAATAAAGTTTATAGAAGTTAATCCAAGATTCGGTGGAGGAGTACCTATAAGTTTTAAAGCAGGAGTAGATTATGGGTATTATTTTAAAAAAATGATATTAGATGAAGAAGTAAGTTCTATAGTTGGCAATTTTAAAGAGATAACGATGCTAAGATATGATAAATCAATATATAAGTAGGTATAGAAGATATGATAAAAACAGTTATATTTGACCTTGATGACACTCTTTATGAAGAACTATTATTTGTAAAATCTGGTTTTAAAGAAGTATGTATATTTTTATCTCAAAAATATAACTTAAACTTCAATGAACTATATGACCAATGTCTAAAAATATTAAGTAAATATGGTAGGGGTAAGATTTTTAATATTTTATGTGAAACTTATAATATAGATGAAAATATATCAAATCTAGTTAATATATATAGAAGTTCAAAACCAGTACTTTATTTGTATAAAGATAGTATGGAAATAATAAAGGAACTTAGAGAAAAAAATTATAATTTAGCAATAATTACAGATGGTGATTCTAAAGTTCAATGGAATAAAATAAGAGCCTTAAAGTTAGAGAATTTTATAGATAAAATAGTGGTTTGTGATGATTTAGGAAAAGAATATTGGAAACCACATAAAAAGCCTTATTTAGAAGTGGTGAACTACTTTAATAATTTAAATAGTGAATGTGTTTATATAGGTGATAATCCTAATAAGGATTTTATAGGAGCAAGAAAGCTAGGAATAAAAACTATAAGAATAATAAGAAAACAAGGAGATCACATGAAAACCTTCTTAGAAGATCAATATGAAGCAGACTTTACTATAAATAGTCTATTACAAATTAAAGATATATTAAAATATAAATAAAGTAAACTTTGTTAATTAAATAGTTACAACTTTGTGTTACGTATAATTAAGTCTAATCAACATAGAGGTGATAAAAATGAAAGTAATATGTATAGTTCAAGCGAGAATGGGATCCGAAAGACTGCCAGGAAAAGTTTTGAAAGAAATTAATGGCAAACCAATGATTTATTATACATTGACGAGGCTCAGAAAAAGTAAATATATTGACGAGATAATTTTGGCTACTTCTATTAAAGAAGTAGATACTCTTTTAGCGGAATATGTAAAAAGCTTGGGGATAGAAGTATTTAGAGGAAGTGAGAATAATGTACTTGAAAGATATAAACTAGCTTCTGATAAATATGGAGGAGAAGTTATAGTAAGAGTCACAGGCGATTGTCCACTTATAGATCCCATAATAGTAGATAACGTAATAACAAAATATTTAATGTACGATTATGATTATGTTAGATTAGATGTACCAGAAACCTTTATGAGAGGGTTTGACGTAGAAGTTTTTTCAAAAAATACATTAGAACATGTTTTCAGTATTGCTTGTTCAGAGCAAAATATAAATAAAAGTGAGTTTGAAGTATTTAGAGAACATGTAACATATTATATATATAACTTTAAAGAGAATTTCAAACTAGGATATATAAAAGGAGAAAGTCTATACCAAAAAGATTATAGAGTATGTGTTGATACAAAAGAAGATTTTGAATTAATAAATTATATATATGAATACTTTAAAAGTGAAGATATATCATCGAAAGAGATCGTGAATTTATTGGGAAATCATAGTTATCTACTAGATATAAATAAGAAAACAAAACAGAAACTATTGTAACTAATAATGTTTAAACCAGTGAAGCTTTATATGATAAGTGTAAAAAACAAATTATAATATGTGAATATAAATTGTTTATTTAAATTAATCTAGATAATTTAAATAAACAAATATAGTATTATATAATTATTATTTTATTTTTGCTATAAATATTTTGTATAAAGATTTAATTTAGATAAATTTGTAGAAATGAAATTTTAAAAATAGATTTAATAATAAAAATAATTTTGTAAAAGCTACGTACAAGTTATTAAGATAAATTATTATATTTTAGGAGGTCATAAATGAATAATTTATTATTAAAATATGAACAATTAGCTAAAAAATATAATATAAAAAATAATAGTGATTATAAGAAAACAATAGTATTAATAAGAAAATATATAGAAGAAACTACAAAAAAGTATAAAAGAATTGCAATTTGGGGAGGTGGAATGCATACTGAAGTTTTATTGTCTATTTTTAGTGTAGAATTAAAGAAGATGGTATGTATTATAGATAATAGCTTTAAAAATAAAAGACTAGAAGGAATAGAAATAATAGATCCATCACAAATTCATAAAAAAGACATAGATTGTATTATTATATCTTCATATAATTTTAGAAATGAAATTAAAAATATAATTTTAAAGGAATATAACTATATAACATATTTAGATATCTATGAAAAATTAGAAGAGGAAGGAATTAAATTAGCTACACCTTTTTATTTTAATTCAAATATATATATTAATATAAATAGTTTAAAAGAAAAATATAATAAAGAAGAAGATTTTTATAAAAAATCATATTATTTGAAAAGTATTATAGAAAATTATATAAGAATAAAGGATTTTCTATATGCATTAAAATATATAGAAAAATATATAAAAGAAGAATTAGAAAATTGTAATTTAATAAAAAATTTGAAAGAAGATTTGACAGAACTTATACTAGAAGTAAAAAATAAATTGAAGTTTTATAATGATAGAAATATATTGTTATTATACATTGATTCCTTAAGAAGCGTAGATTTAATGAAATTTAATAGAATGAAATTTTTAAGAGAATTTGCAAAGGAAAATACATATTATAGCAAAGCATATTCTACATCTATATATACTTATGAAAGTTTTATGCCTACTCTAAAAGAAGAAGATGTGTTGATAAATAAGAATTATGAATTGATAAATGTAAATGAAAATGAATGTAAATGTGTAAAAAAAGCGATAAATCAAGGATTTTCATTCAATTTATATAGTGGTTCATCTTCGTATTTTATAAATGGAGATAACGTAAATATAAAAAATGGGGGACAATATATTAGTGAAGCATTTTGGGAATACGTAACAAATTTAAATAGTGATTCCATTTCACTTTTATACGTGTTATCAGAAGTCCATTTGCCACATGTAGGTGGAGAACATGATGGAAGAGATATAAAGATTATAAGGGCTTTATTTTCAGAAATAGACAGTGAACCAATAGATGAGGATAAGTACATAAGCCAATATGAAAAATCTTTAAAATATGTTGATGAACAATTAAAGTTTTATTTAAATATGTTTAATAATGATGCAGACATATTTATATTTTCAGATCATGGTCAAATAATAGAGGGAATTGGAGAGGGATTAGAAAAGCTTGAAACAAAACTTGGATCGCATGAAGATAGGATAAACATTCCATTAATAGTTAAAAGTAAATATTTTGAAAAGGAAATAAATAAAGATATAGTTTCATTGATGGATTTTAACAATATTGTATGTAGCTTAATCGATAAAAATTCTTTTCTTCCTAATAGAAAATATGCAAAGGTAGCATTATCTCCTGTTCATAATAAAAACATGAGATATAATTTTAAAAAATATAATAAAGACGAATATTTAAATGGATTTGAAGTTTTTATATTTCAAGACTTTAAAATAGTAGTAACATCAGACGGAACTATAAAGGGATATCATATAGAAAACTTTAACGAATATGAAGAATATAATAAAGATATTTTAAAAAAATATTACGAATATGTAAAAGATGATATATTAGTAACCAAGGCCTTTTAAAAAATAAATATGAAGAGCTAAAATAATATGATAAAAGTATGTTTTATTAGTAGAATATAAATAAAATAGTTTTTAAATCAACATTATTAATTATATTTAATAAAAATTCAGATATTAAAAACCTAATTTTAATAACTTTAATCACAGCAAATGCAGTATTGAATAACTTTAGATTATATACTATTTTTCTAATAAGCAAAATAAATTATTCAATGAGAATCATTGTTAATAATATAACGAAACTTTTTAAACCTGTAATGAGGAATGGTTAAGATTTATAATAATTTATGACATATAGATTTCATAAATAATACAAATGATTGAATATAAAAATAGATATAAAATAGATTTAAGTAGTAGGTATATCCCATATGGATTATTAATTTTTAAAGGAATTGCAGAATTATTAATGTTAAATATACCAAATATAGATAAAACAATATATTAGGTACAAGAATTATTAGGAAAAAAATATATAGTAGATAGTATGTTATATGATATTGTTGACATGGGATGCCCACAGAATTTTGGAATAAATAATCTAAATGATTTTATTAAAATTATGTAAGTTAGATTCAGGAAACTATATTTTCAGATAATATATTAATTAATTATTTTTAGTTTATTTAAGTTTATTAAAATGTTAAAGCTAGTAATTCTACTAGCTTTTTTGTTAAATATATCTAGAGGTGAAGTTATGAAAGTTTTAATTAGAGCAGATGGAGGAGAAAAAATAGGACTAGGTCATATTATGAGAACCTTGGTTTTAGCCAAAGAACTTTTAAATGAGTTTGAAGTAAAATATATATGTATAAGTGAAAATAAATACGCTAAAGGGAGAGAGATAGTAAAATCTGAAAATATCGAGGTTATTGAAATAAATGAAGAAAATGAATTAGATAGCATTAAAAATTTAGATGGTGATATAATTATCGTTGATAAATATGGAATTAACAAAGAATATTTAAATAGTCTAGGAGAAAAGTTTAAAGTAATTTACATAGATGATAATAATGAGTTAGATTATTATCCTGTAAATATGTTAATTAATCAAAATCCACATAGTGAGTTTTTTAGCTATAACGTAAGAAAAGATACCAAAGTATTATGCGGTAGTATGTATACTCTTTTAAGAGATGAATTTTTAAAGAATTGTCCTATAGAAGTAAAAAAAGGTATAAAAGATGTACTAATTACTCTAGGTGGAAGCGATGACTTAAATATCACTGATGAATTAATAAGAGAATTAAAGGGATTAAAGATTAATTTACATATAATAATAGGATCAGCCTTTAAGTTTAAAGATAATATTAAGAAGCACAATAAAGATAATGTATTTTTATACGAAAATGTTAATATGAGTGAGGTGATGAAAAAAGTTGATTTAGCTATTTCAAGCTGTGGATCTACACTTTATGAACTTTCTTATTTAGGGATACCTACTTTTGGCATTATTGTTGCCGATAATCAGAAGTTATGTGGGCAATTTATGGAAAGTTTAGGATATATATACTTGAAGAACCACATAAGAAAAGAACATATATTAAATATTACTTATGATGAAAGGCTTATTATGAGTAATCGTATGAAAAATTTAATTGATGGTAAAGGAAAGTATAGGATTAAGGAATTTTTAAAGTTATACGATAAATAATGTGTAAGTAGATATAAGTAGAAATTTACAAGATTAATATATTTTTATAAATAGTATATAGAAATTTAAAAAGAAGGGAAGTGAATACCGTTCAAATAACGGTTATTTATGATTTTAGATGGGAAAAAAATTGGTGATAGTGAAAGATGTTTCGTTATTGCTGAGATGTCAGCAAATCATCTTCAAGATTATAATAGAGCAATAGAAATAATTAAAAAAGCAAAATGGGCAGGAGCAGATGCAATAAAGCTTCAGACTTATACTCCAGATACTATAACACTAGATTGTGATAATGAGTATTTTCAAATAAAACAAGGAACTATTTGGGATGGCACAACCCTACATAAGCTTTATCAAAAAGCTTATACTCCATGGGAATGGCAGCCAAAATTAAAAAAGATAGCTGAGAAAGAAGGTCTAATATTTTTTTCATCACCTTTTGATTATACTGCTGTAGATTTTTTAGAAGAAATGAATGTTCCAGCATATAAAATTTCATCTTTTGAAATAAATGATATTCCTTTAATAGAATATATAGCTAAAAAAGGAAAACCTATAATAATATCTACAGGGATAGCAAAGATGGGAGATATACAAGATGCAATAGATGCCTGTAAGAGAGTGGGTAATAATGATATTGCTTTATTAAAATGCACTTCTGCTTATCCATCTCCTTTAGAAGATATAAATTTAAAAACAATTCCTAATATGAAGGATACATTTAAAACAGTAGTAGGACTTTCAGATCATACAATAGGACATGCTGTTGCTATAGGAGCTGTTGCATTAGGAGCAAAAATAGTAGAAAAACATTTAACTTTAAGAAGAGTTGATGGTGGAGCGGATTCTAAATTTTCCATGGAACCGGAAGAATTTAAACTTATGGTAAATAGTATTAGAAGTGTAGAAAAAGCACTTGGAGAAGTTACATATGATTTAACAGAAAAACAAAGAAATTCTAGAGAGCATTCAAGAAGCTTATTTGTTGTTAAGGATATAAAGAGAGGGGAAGTATTTACTGAGAAAAATATAAAAAGTATAAGACCGGGATTTGGATTAGAAAGCAAGTACATTAACGATATAATAGATAGAAAAGCTAGTAAAGACATTAAAAAGGGAACACCTATGTCATTTGATTTAATTGAAAATAGATAGATAATATATAAATTAAGCTTTATTAATAAATATATTTAATAATTAAATAATTTTTTAATGAGAAGGTGAAGTATTGAATAAATTCGACATAAATTGTAAATTTCCTACAAGAGAAACATACTTATCTTATGGAAAACAAAATATAGATGAAGACGATATACAAGAAGTTATTAAAGCATTGAAAAGTGATTATTTAACTACTGGCCCATATGTAAAAATTTTTGAAGAAAATATTGCTAATTATGTTGGTGCAAGTTATGCAGTAGCTTTTTCTAATGGAACTGCAGCACTTCATGGAGCTTGTTTTGCTGCTGGAATAGAAGAAGGTGATGAAGTTATAGTTTCACCAATGACTTTTGCAGCATCTTCTAATGCAATTTTATATTGTGGTGGAATACCAATATTTTGTGATATAGATATGAATACTGGTAATATTGATGTCAGTAAGATTGAAGAAAAAATTACTTCTAAAACTAAGGCTATTATTCCAGTTGATTTTGCAGGACATTCAGTAGATATGGATGAAATAATTAAAATTGCTAATAAATATAACTTAATTGTTATTGAAGATGGAGCTCATGCATTAGGTAGTGAGTATAAAAATAAAAAAATAGGCAATGGTGCACATATGACAGAATTTAGTTTTCATCCGGTGAAGCCAATAACTACTGGTGAAGGTGGAATTATCACTACAAATGATAAAGAACTATATAATAAGCTTATCAGATTTAGAAGTCATGGTATAACAAGAGATAAAAGTTTTTTAGTAAATAAAAACGAAGGACCGTGGTACTATGAGCAATTAGAGTTGGGTTTTAATTATAGACTTACAGATATTGGTGCTGCTTTAGGAGTTAGTCAATTAAAAAAACTAGACAAATTTATAGAAAGAAGAAGAGAAATAGCTAGTATTTATAATGAAGCTTTCAAAGATATAGAAGAAATAGAAACACCTATAGAATATGATTATGCTAAATCTGGATATCATATTTATGTTATTAAACTTAAGTTAGAAAAACTATGCAAAACTCGCAAAGAAATTTTTATGGAGCTTCAAAATAATAATATTGGAGCTAATGTTCACTATATACCTGTATATTATCACCCCTATTATAAGGAGCTAGGCTATGAAAAAGGGTTATGTAAAGTAGCAGAAAAATTTTATGAAAGAATTATAACGCTACCATTACATCCTTCAATGAATAATATTCAAGTTCAATACATAGTAAATAATTTTATAAGTACAATAAAAAAATAAGCTATTTATAGGAGATTATAATTATGGTTAATTATTTTAATCCTGTTAATATAAATTTTGGAATAAATGAAATAAATAAAATTTCAAACATTATTAAAAGCAATAGTAAAATACTATTGCTAACAGGTAAGAATTCATTAAAAAATTCAGGTAAATTATCAGTTGTCTTGAATTTATTAAAAGAACATAAAGTCTATCTATGTAATAAAGTAAACTCAAATCCTGATATGAAAAATTTATATGATATTAAAAACGAAACAGATAATTATGATTATGATTATATAGTTGCTGTTGGAGGCGGTAGTGTTTTAGATATAGGAAAAGCATTAAAAGCTTTTAAAGGGATAAAATTTAAAAGCTTACTTGAAATGATAGAGAAAATAAAGTGTAAAGAGTATGCTTTAGAAAGAAGCATATTCTTAATAGCTATTCCTACTACAGCAGGTACAGGTTCTGAAGTTACAAGTTGGAGTACAATTTGGGATACAGAAAATAAAAAAAAATATTCGATTGAAGATATAGGATTGTATCCTAATTATGCAATTATTGATGCGACAATGACGTTGGGACAAAATAAGAGACTAACAGCTTCTACTGTGCTAGATTCTTTATGTCATGCTGTAGAGGCATATTGGTCTAAAAAAACTAATGAAATAGTTAGAATGTATTCACTAAAAAGTATAAATTTAATATGTACCAATATATTAGATCTATTAGATGACTTAGGAAATATTGAGTTAAGGAATAAAATATTAATGGCTAGTATGTTTTCAGGATTAGCTTTTAGCAACACAAAAACAACAGCATGCCATTCTATATCTTACCCATTAACAATTAATTATAATATTGAGCATGGAATAGCTGCATCAATAACCTTATTTGAAATGATTTGTATAAATTGGAGTAAAATTATTGATAGATACAGTTTCCTTAATTCATTCAATGTTAGTGAATTAAATGAGATAGAACACTTTATTGAAAGAGTATTTCAAAAAGCTGGAATATCTAAAAAATTAAGGAGTTTTGGAGTAGAGAAAAATGAAATTAGCATAATAGTTAGTGAATGCTTTACTCAAGGAAGAATTAATAATAATCCTATTGAGTTAAATAGTAAAGATATAACTAACATATTATATAAGATATATTAGAAAATTCAGCATATAATGGAGGGGTTAATTATGAAAGAAGTATACTTAGCGATAAGTGCAGATATTATTCATAATGGACATATTAATATAATAAAAAAAGCTAGTGAGCTTGGTGAAGTGATAGTTGGAGTTCTTACGGATGAAGTTATTGCATCCTATAAAAGGTTTCCAATATTAAATTATGAACAACGCAAAAATATAGTGGAAAACATAAAAGGAGTTAAATGTGTTATTCCTCAAAAAACATTAGATTATACTGAAAATTTATTATTATTAAAGCCTCATTATGTAGTACATGGTGATGATTGGGAAAATGGTGTACAAAGTAGTATCAGAAAAAAAGTAATTGAAGTATTAAAACATTGGAATGGGGAATTAGTAGAATTTAAATATACTTCTGGAGTATCTATTACTCAAATTGATAATATATTAAATGAAATTGGAACAACACCTCAAGTAAGAATGGCAAGGCTTAGACGCCTTTTAAAAATGAAGCCTTTAGTTAGAGTACTAGAAGCTCATAGTGGTTTAACAGGATTAATAGCTGAAAAAACTAAACTAGAATATGATGGGAAAACAAAAGAATTCGATGCTATGTGGATAAGTAGTCTTTGTGATTCTACATCAAAAGGGAAACCAGATATTGAATTAGTAGATTTTACTTCAAGATTAAATACAATTAATGAAATTTTAGAAGTGACTACAAAGCCTGTAATACTAGATGGTGATACTGGTGGACAAGTAGAGCATTTTGTATATACTGTTAAAAGTTTAGAAAGACTAGGGGTATCTGCAATTATTATAGAAGATAAGATTGGATTAAAGAAAAATTCATTATTTGGAACAGAAGTAAAACAAGAACAAGATAGTATAGAAAATTTTTCAAATAAAATTTTATTAGGTAAGAATGCACAAGTTACAAAAGAATTTATGATAATTGCTAGAATAGAAAGTCTAATATTAGGAAAAGGATTGGAAGATGCCATTACTAGAGCAAAAGCTTATATAGATGCAGGAGCTGATGGCATAATGATACATAGTAAAGAAAAAACTGCTAAGGAAATTTTTGAGTTTTGTGATTTATACAACAGATTAGAAGCGAGAGTTCCACTTATAGTTGTACCTACATCTTATTGTTATATAACAGAAGAAGAATTGCAGGAAAAAGGGGTTAATGTGGTAATTTATGCAAATCACCTTATAAGAAGTGCATATCCCGCTATGATGAATACAGCAAAAAGTATATTAGAAAATGGAAGAGCATATGAGTGTAACGAAAATTGTATGAGTATAAAAGAAATATTAAACTTAATTCCTGGGGGACACTAAAATGATTAGTAGCGATTTTTTTTATAGTTGTTTAAAAAAAAATGAAATTAGTTTTTTTGTGGGAGTACCAGACTCACTTTTAAAAGATTTTTGCACATACATTGATAAAAATGTTATTAAAGAAAATCATATAATTGCAGCTAATGAAGGAAATGCAGTTGCTATAGCAAGTGGATATTATTTAGCTACTGAAAGAATCCCAGTAGTCTATATGCAGAATTCTGGAATTGGTAATGCTATAAATCCTTTAATATCTTTAAATGATCCATTAGTTTATAGTATACCAGTATTATTAATAATTGGCTGGAGAGGGGAGCCAAATACTAAGGATGAGCCTCAACATGTTAAGCAAGGAGCAGTAACATTAGATCTATTAAAAGCAATAGGAGTAAAATATAGAATTATTAGTGATAATGAAAAGGAAGTTGCTGATGAAATAAATTTTGCGTGTAATTATATGAATAGGTACAAAGAACCATATGCTTTAATTATAAGAAAAAATACATTTGAAGTTTATAAAGATTGCAATAAATATTTTAATGATTATGAGTTAAGTAGGGAAGATGCAATTGATATTATTTTGTCTAATATAGATAAAGAACATGTAGTAATATCAACTACTGGAAAGATGTCGAGAGAGCTATTTGAATATAGAGAAAGATTTAATCAATCGCATAGTAAGGATTTTTTAACAGTTGGTTCGATGGGACACGCATCTCAAATTGCACTAGGGATTGCTCTTAAAAAGAAAAATAAAAAGATTTATTGTCTAGATGGAGATGGTGCTTTCATAATGCATATGGGAAGTATTGCAATTAATGGTAATGCTAAATGTAAAAATTTAAAACATATAATCATAAATAATGGATGCCATGAATCAGTTGGAGGTCAAGAAACAGTTGGATTCGATATAGATATATTATCAATAGCTAAAGCTTGTAATTATAAGAAGGTATTAACTACAAGCACAAAAGAAGATTTAATAGAAAAAATAAAAGAAATCGATAATACTACTGAATTAACCTTATTAGAAGTTAAAGTTAATCGAAATAGTAGAAAAGATTTAGGTAGGCCTAGTACTACTCCAATAGAAAATAAGGTTAATTTTATGAATTACTTAAAGGAGATAGAGTAATGGAGTTTAATAAGGCGATTATTGTAGCAGCTGGACTTGGAAGTAGATTAGGAGATTTAACAAAAGATATTCCTAAATCTTTACTTAAAATAGGTAAAGATACTATTATAGAGAGAAATATAAATACGCTAAAAAAAAATGGAATTGAAGATATAGGGATTGTAGTTGGATATAAAAAGGAGAAAATAATGGAGCTTTTAGGAGATGGCTATACTTATATATTTAACCCTTTTTATGAAAATACTAATAATATGGCTTCTTTATGGTTTGCCAAAGATTTTTTAAAAAATAGTAATTTTATATATTGTCATTCAGATATCATATACGAGGAATATATTTTGAAAAAACTTTTAAATACTAAAGGTGATATAGTTTTATCTGTAGAAGAAAAAAGATGTGATGAGGAAGCTATGAAAGTATTATTAACTGATAATATTTTTGTGAAATCTAGTAAAGATATTAGCTTAGAGAAGGCGTATGGAGAGTGGATAGGTATGGCTAGATTTTCATATACAGGATGGAATTTATATTTTAAGTATATAGAAGAATTGTTATATAATAAAAATTTTGAAGTATATGATACTGAGGCTATGAACAATTTAGTTAGAGATTATATTGGATTTATAAAAATATCAAGTTTTACTAATTTAAAGTGGTATGAGATTGACTTTTATGAAGATTATATAAAAGCTATTAATAGGTTTAAAAGTAACAATTAATAAAGACCATAGATTTAGATAATAAAATGAGGTGTGCCTATTAAAGCGATAATGAAAAAACTATAAGAACTACGAAAAACATATTAATCTTAGAGGTAAGTTTTAATGAGTAAAAATAACCTGAGAACACGCATTTCTGAATTGAAAAATTTAAACAACAAATAGAAAATAAAATTAATCTTAGAGAATATGAATTATCTAAAAGTTTGTTATAAGATTATAAGAAAAAATTTAAATACGATACTACAATATGCAATATAGGAGCTACTATATTTGTAGCTGAAAATAATACTAAAGCTGTGAAAGTATTATGTAAAGATATAATAGTTAATACTATTATTTTAATGTTAAATATATATTATGAAAATAGCAAGTATAAAACTAGTAGATACCAATCTGCTAGTTTTTCTTTATGTAAATATTTATTTATATTATTCATATAATACAATAGTTATAATTATTTTCTGGGAAATATTACTATATATTTTTAGAAAATATTAATTAATTTTAATATATGCTGTGAGGAAGTGTTAGAAATCAATTAAGATTCTTACTTTAGAGGAGAAATATCTATAATTGTCAATCCTCTATAGTCAATTATCAATCATAAAAGGGTGATGGGCTATGAATATTATAAAGCAGTTTTTAATAGATAGGATTGGACCAGAACTTGGTGCTACTCATTGGATGATAAGATTTAAGTTATCAAAAAGATGGTTTATTAGAAATAAGTTTGGACATATAGGAAATAATAGTGATTTAAGGCCTTTTGTTACTATTGTAGGAGGAAAAAATATTTATATTGGAAATAATGTAATTTTGCGAGGAGGAACTCAACTTCATGGTAGTAGTAAAATAAGAGGAGCAACTATAACTATCGAGGATGATGTTCTAATAGCACCAAATGTTTTTATTACAGTTAACAATCATAATTTTTCTGATATATCTATTCCTATTAGTATGCAGGGAGGAAATGAAAAAAGTGTTCATATTAAAACTGGATCATGGATTGGATATGGAGCAATTATACTTCAGGGAGTTACCATAGGAAGAAACTCAGTAGTAGCTGCAGGAGCAGTGGTAACAAAAGATGTACCAGATTATACAGTAGTAGGAGGAATACCGGCTAAAGTTATTAAAAGAATTAAAGATGAAGAATAAAGAATTTAAATCGAAATTAATTTTAGAAGAACTAATTTCTTTAGTAGATATTTAATCATTAATTTATTGCTAAATTTTCTTTTTACACTTAGGGAACGGTAGTGAAGAGCTGTAATGAGTACTTGAGCTATAGTATGATTCAGAAGAATATTTATTTATAATGAAACTTTTAGGAATGTAAAGGAAATATAAACATCTATAGATTATGATTATGTAAAATTGGCATATCGCTTCTATGCTATTAGATTAAATCTAAATAAATTAGAAAACACAAGAGAAGAAATTTTTAATGAACTTGAAAAAAGAAATATAGGAGTAAATGTTTACTATATATCTGTATACTATTATTCATATTATAAAAATCTAGATTATCATAAGGGCCATGCCTTAAAACAGAGGAATTTTACGTCATTAAACAATTCTTTAATTACATTGCATATCTATATTAATATTGACTAAAATTTTAGTCTTGTACCAAATTATACTGCACCTCAGGGGAAGCCTAAAGGGCTTTACTACTGTTCCCCAGAGGTGGAGGGCAATTCACAGCATTCACTAACTTCTAAAATAGTTCACCCATAATCACTTTTAAAAACTATAATTTTACTTTGCAGTAAAGAATTTAAAGTCCTATGTACGAAATCTTTTATATATTCATAGGATATAAGGAAGTAGTATATCTTACAGATAGACTAATATATAACTATTTTGTGAAATATTTTAATTCATGACTTAGAGTAATTGAAGATCCTGAAATAATGGAAAATTGAAAATGAACAATTGACAATTACGATTGAAATTAGTTTTAACCAAACTAATTTCTTTAACTGTTTTTATAGACGTTACTGCGTAACTTCAAAGAGAAATTAATTAAGACTTCTCCAATAGCGGGGAAGTATCAATAATTATCTATTTTTAATTGTCAATTCTCAATTGTATAAGGGGTGGGAAAGTGCTGTTAGATGATAAGACTATTTTAATAACTGGTGGAACAGGGTCCTTTGGGAAAAAGTTTGTAGAGATAGTTCTTCAAAGATATAATCCTAAAAAGGTTATTATTTATTCAAGGGATGAGTTTAATCAGGATTTAATTAAAAAGATGTTTGTAAATAAATTAGGAAATAAAATAGATAAACTCAGATTTTTTATAGGTGATGTAAGAGATAAAGATAGGTTATATAGAACCTTTCAAGGTGTGGATTATGTAATTCATGCTGCGGCAATGAAGCAAGTACCTTCCTGTGAATATAATCCCTTTGAAGCAGTAAAAACAAATGTCCATGGAGCTTAAAATGTTATAGATGCAGCTATAGATAGAGGAGTAAAGAAAGTAATTGCTCTATCTACAGATAAAGCGGTAAACCCTATAAATTTATATGGTGGTACAAAATTAGTTTCAGATAAGTTATTTATTTCTGCTAATGCTTACACTGGAGGGAAAGGTACAACTTTTTCTGTAGTGAGATATGGAAATGTTGCTGGAAGTAGAGGTTCTGTTATTCTATTTTTCAAAGAGGATATAGATAGAGGGAATACAGTATTACCTATTACTGATATTAGAATGACCAGATTTTGGATTACTTTAGAAGAAGGCGTAGATTTGGTTATTAAAGCACTAGGGGAATCTAAGGGTGGAGAAACCTATATTTAAAAAATACCTTCTTTTAAAATTATAGATTTAGTTATGGCTATGAATTCTAAGGGAACTTTTAAAGAAATAGGCATTAGAGAAGGAGAGAAGCTTCATGAAGTTATAATAACTAAGGATGACTCTAGAAGCACCTATGAGTATGAAAACCACTATATAATCTATCCTAATTTTGATTGGTGGAATGTTAGTGAGCGTTTTACTGAAGGCGGAGTGCTAATTGAAGAAGGTTTTGAATACAATCCTTCTAACAATGTTAAGTGGTTAAAGGTAGAAGAACTTAAAGAGCTTCTAAATAAACTTACCTTTGAATAGTGATGAAAGGTGGTATAAAGTTGAAAATCCTTTGTATAGTACAAGCACGCATGGGCTCTAGTAGGTTATATGGAAAAGTGATGAAAAATATTTGTGGAAAAACAGTATTGGAGCATTGTATAAATAGGTTGAAAACTGTAAAATCCGCAGGTGAAATAATAATTGCAACTACAGATTTGCCTTGTGATGACGCAATTTGCGAAGAGGGAAAAAGATTAAAGGTCAATGTCTTTAGAGGTGATGAAGAAGATGTATTATCAAGATACTATTATGGAGCTTTAGCTTATAGAGGAGAAGTTATAGTAAGAATAACTAGTGACTGTCCATTAATAGATAGTGAAGTAACTAATAAGGTTATAAATTATTATTTAAAAAATGATTTTCAGTATGTAAATAATACCTTAGAAAGAACCTTTCCAAGAGGATTAGATGTAGAAGTATTTAGTTTTAAAACCTTAGAGGAAACTTTTAATAATGCAACAATAAAAAGAGATAGAGAACATGTAACCACATATATATATAATAATCCACAAAAATATAAATTAGGCTGTTATAAGAGTACTATAGACTATTCTATGCATAGATGGACATTAGATACTATAGAAGATTATCAATTTATTTCTAAAATATATGAAGGACTTTATAGAGATAAGAATTATTTTGGAATGATGGAAATAATAAATTTTTTAAATAATAATCCAGAGTTTTTAAAAATAAATAGCGGAATTATTCAAAAAGAAATATAAGAAATCTAAAAAAATAGCTAGAGATAAAAGGATATTTCATACCAAATAGTATATTAGTTAGCTGTTTTTTAGATATCTAAATTGAGGGTGAGAATATGGGATTAAAGCTTAGAAAAATATTAAAGGAAGATTTAATGCTTATTGCAATTTGGAGAATGTCTGAAGAAGTTACTAAGTATATGTATACCGACCCAATACTTAATTATGAGACTCAGCTTAAATGGTTTAAAAATATAGAAGCAAATCCCTTTGCTAGATATTGGGTAATAACCTATAATGAGAAGCCGATAGGAGTTTTAAGCATTACTAATATTGATATGATAAATAAAAGATGTAGTTGGGCTTATTATATAGGAGATACTTCACTAAGAGGAAAGGGCATTGGTAAAATTCTAGAGTGTAATATTTATGATTATGTTTTTGAGATTTTAAATCTTAATAAACTTTGCTGTGAAGTTTTAGAATTTAATGAAAGAGTTATAGAAATTCATAAAAAATATGGTTCGGAAGTTGAGGGAGTTTTTAAAGAGCATATTATAAAAAACGGAAAACCTCATAATGTAGTAGTAATGGGTATAACAAAAGATAAATGGAAGACAATAAAAGACTTATACAGCTATGAAGCTATAGAAATTCAATAGGAGAAATAATATGAAGGTTATAGAAATAGGAAATACAAAAATAGGAGAAAATTATCCTACATTTATTGTTGCAGAAATATCAGGTAATCATAATGGAAGCTTAGAAAAAGCTATGAAGTTAATAGAGAAAGCAAAAAAAGCAGGAGTAGATGGAATAAAACTTCAAACTTATTTACCTAGTACCATTACTTTAAATTGTAATAACGAATTTTTTAATATAAATCAAGATAGCATATGGCATGGTCAAAACTTATATAATCTTTATAAAAAAGCCTATAATCTTTGGCAATGGCAGCCTAAATTAAAAGAATATGCGGAAAGCTTGGGACTTATTTGCTTTTCCTCATCCTTTGATAAAACTTCAGTAGACTTTCTAGAGAGATTAAAAGTGCTTGCTTATAAAATTGCTTTTTGAAATTACAGACATACTACTTATAGAATATGTAGCAGAAAAAAATAAGCCTATAATTTTATCAACGGGAATTGCAACTTTAGGGGAAATTGAAGAAGCAATAAAGGTAATTAAAAGTAAAGATAATTGCCAGATTATAATATTAAAATGTACCAGTGCCTATCCTTCAAAACCAGAAGAAATAAATTTAAAATCAATAAATTCATTACAAAAATCCTTTGGAGTTACTGCTGGGCTATCTGATCATACCTTGGGAATAGAAGTTCCAATTGCAGCAGTAACCTTAGGAGCAAAGATAGTAGAAAAGCATATAATTTTAAGTAGAAGTGATAGAGGAGTAGACAGTGAATTTTCACTAGAACCGGATGAATTTAAAGCTATGGTTAATGGAATAAGAAATATAGAGAAAGCACTAGGACAGGAAGAATATATATTAAGTGAAAGAGCAAAAGAGAGTAGAGAATTTGCTAGATCTCTTTTTGTAAGTGAAGATATAAAAAAGGCGAGGTATTTAATGAGAAAAATGTAAAATCTGTAAGACCCTCTTATGGACTTCACCCTAGATATTATAATTATATCTTAGGAAAAAACTCTAAGAAAGATTTAAAAAAAGGTACCCAATTAAAACTTGAATATATAGATTAAATATTTAAATTCATAGCTTTAATCAATGGAGAATTGAAAATAGACGATTGATGATTATGGTGGAAATTAGTTTTAATTAAACTAATTTCTTTAATAGATTTTTTGCTAGCAATATAATTGTTAGTTTTCACCTCAGGGGAACAGCAGTGAAGCCCTTTAGGATTCCATGAGGTGCAGTATAGTTTGTAACAACACCAGTAAGTGCAACTAATATTATGAAAAGGTTAAGTTTGATAGTATCTTTATAAGAAGTTGCTGTATAACTTCAATAATTCTCCGTTGTCAATTTTCAATTATATAAGGCAAGGGTATTGGAGGGGGAATTGTGAAAACAACTATTTTTATATTTACCTATAATAAATTGCAGCATTTAATTTATTGTATAAATAATGTCTGGGAGTTTTATAAAAATTTAGATTATGAAATTATTGTTGCATATAATAAAAGCAAAAATGAAGTTTCTAATTGGATTGAAAATCAAAGTTATATTAAATTAATACCTAATATAGAAAATGCATCTTTTCAAGAGAGTTTTAATAAGGCAATAAAAATGTTTGGTGGAGATAATATAGTAGTTCTTAATGATAATATTTTATTATCTAAAAACTCCATAGAAAATTTACTTTCTGCATTATATAGCGACGATAAAGTAGGGGCTGTAGGCCCTATTTTTAATTATTGTAATGATTATGGTTATTATTATCAACCTTATAATTCCTTTGATGAATATATAAAATTTACTAATGATTATAATTTTAGCGATAGCTTAAAGTGGGAAGAGAGGCTAAAGTTAAGCAATCTATATACTGTGTTAAAAAGAGAAGTTATTGAAGCTGTTGGAGAAATGGATGAGAATTTTAATTCCGTTGATTTTTTTAGCAGTGATTATCTTCTTAGAGTTATAGAAAAAGGTTATAAATTAATCCTTTGTAAGGATACACTGATACACAATCTCACTAATAAATTTTTTGATATAAAAAGGAGTGATAATTTTAGCTTATATATTAATGAAGGAAAATTTCTAAGAAAATGGGGTTTTAGTGATGCCATAAATTTAAATCCCAGTGAAGATTTTTATAAACTTATAAATAATAATATTAAAGAGATGAATATTTTAGAGCTAAATTGTGGTTGTGGAGCTAATTTATTATATATAAAAAATTTTATTAAGGATTCCAATTTATATGGAGTGGAAAAAAGTGAAGCGGCATCAAATTTAGCAAAGTTACAAGTGAAGATATTAAAAGAAAAGGATATTGAAAGCTTCAAAGAGTATTTCCACTATATATTATTTACAGTTTATAATGATAATATTTTAGATATAATTTATAAATATATTAGTCTTCTAAAAGAGGATGGAGAGTTTTTAATAAAAATATGCAGCAAGAATTTTTCTAATTATATTAGATATTTAAATGAAGATTATTTAAATAATTCATTATGTGATAATATAACAAATATTATAGAAAATAAAACTATAGATATTGATATTTATAGCTATGATAGTTATAGTGTAGACAATAAATTAACGGAAGTAGAGAGAAAAGACTTTTTAAAGTATTATGAGGAAAATTCAGATAAAGATTATTATATAAAGATAAAAAAATACGAGCATATATACCCAGGAATTTCTATAATAATACCTTGCGTTAAAGGTGATGATTATGATTTAAAAATAAAATTAGCTCTAAGTGAAGATTATCATAATAAGGAGATTATCTTATGGGATAAGGAAAATTTAATTAATGCTCTTAACCATTATATCCATAAATATAGTGAAATTAAATATTATAAAGATAATGAGAAAGAAAGTGAAGAGGAAAATTTAGTTAATATATCATCATTGTGCAATGGTAATTATTTTTATTTAATGGAGACTTTTAAAGCCTATGATAAAAAATTTTTGCTTTCAAAAATTAACTATATGTTAAAGGATGAAAATTTGCTTTTATTAGTTGGAAACAGTGATGAGTACACTATATATAAGGATGAAAATTTCTTTAGCAGTAATTTTATAAAAGAGTATATAACCGCTTTATTTAGAGGAAATTTTATAAAGTTAAACAAAGAGTTTTTTCATAGAGCATTGTTAGAGCATATTAATTTTCATTTAAAAAGTTATAATTTTATTAAGGATATAGAGCTTTATAGCAAAATTCTTGCTAAGGAAAAGGCAGTAGCTTTAAGCAGTAACTATGATATGAAGAAGGATAAATTCTCTACTAGAGAAGCTATAGAAGTGGCATTAGAAATTTATGAACTCCTTGATAAATTGAATAGAGAAAGAGCATTTACAAGGGATATTTATAAAAGCTTATTAAAAATATGTGTTTTTGAAAGTATACTGATTTTAGAGAAAATAGATGATTGTGTAGAAGCAGACGTATTAAATAAATTTTATAGGTACTTTAATTATGGATGTAAATTGATATATAATACTTTATCAGAAACTGAAAAATCATTATTAAATATGTATAGAGATAAAACCAAAATAAAAAAAGAAAAAAAGGTATGTTTTTTTGTAGTTACAGTGTACCATTTAGTAACTTCAATAATTTTATGTAAAACCATCTATAGAGATTATAATAAGATATTAGTTATCTCTGATTCACATAAGAGTTTAGCTATAACCTATGACAAGGTAAAAGATACTAAAATTTTTAATGATATAATCTATTTAAAAGAAAATCAGGATTATGAAAGGTATAGTTTTAATGATGTAGATAGGATGATCGGTAATGTAGAAGTGTTCCATTTTTTTACTTGGTGCTCCTATATGAGCATGAGAATTTTTGATTTTATTGATAGGGATACAAAGATAATATTAACAGATGAAGGATTAGCTACCTATTCTATTAAAGAAGGGCTAGAAGTTTGGATTGAAAACTATGGGCAGAATAGAGGTGCTCCCTTTGATCTATATAGAATAGATGAAATTTTACTTTATAATAAAGATATTTATATAGGAGAATTTAAAAATCCTCCTATTAGCGAAATAGATACACATTGTTTAAAGGATAAGATTTTATTTGAAGAATTAATTAATGATATAAATTATATATTTAATTATAAAGAAGAAGAGGATAATAATGTTATTTTCTTTGACCAGTATTTAAGTTTAGTTAATGTTCTGTCAGTAAAAGAAGAAAGAGAAATTTTAGAAGCAATAAGTGAGTTGTCAGAAATTTACCCCATTGTGGTAAAAAAGCATACCCTTGAACGATTAAATAAATATTCAGATTTGAAATTTAAATTGTATAAATATGGAGATATTCCTTGGGAAGTAATAGCACTAAACAGTTTAAATAAAGGGAAAAAGGTGAAGACATATATTTCTTATGTATCTACCTGTATGCTTACAGATTTTATGTTATTAAAAAATTTTGATACGGATAATAATTATATATTTTTATATAAAATTCTTGAAAAATATACTAATATTTTTAAAAATACCACTTTTGAAAAACTATTGACCACCATAGAGGAAAAATATAATGTACGGTTTTATGTACCAGAAGATTTTGAAGAACTAAAAGAAACTTTTAAGGTTTTAACTAAGGAAGATATATAAAAATTAAAGTTATAAATAAATCTTAAATTACAAATGGAAAATTAATAATTCCATAGATTCTTAAATTAAAAAGAAATATATGCTTAATTTATAATTAAGATTAGAGATATTAAAAAGTTGTGATTAATAGTCACGACTTTTTTGCTATAAAGTTTTATAAAGTAGCTACGACATATAAGATAGTATTTAGAGTAATAAAATAAAAGGATATGGAGTTGATAACAATGAGATTAAGTCACAATATACCTTCCCTAAATATTTATAGGCAATATTCAAAACATATAGTGAATCAGAGCTCTGCACTAGGAAGAATATCTTCAGGATATAAGATACTAAGATCAAAAGATGATCCTAATGTTATGGCGCAAAGTGAAAAGCTTAAAATCCAGACAAGAGGGCTTCAAATGGCAGCCAAAAATACTCAAGATGCAGTAAGTATGCTTCAAGCTGCTGATGGAGCTACAAAAAATATAAGTGAAATTATAATAAGAATAAAAGAACTAGTATTAAGTGCTGGAGGAAGTCATACTAATGAAAGCTTAGATGCTATTCAAGGAGAAATAAATCAACTTGTTGAAGGCATAGATAATATAGCTAATTTTAGCGAATTTAATGGGATAAAATTGTTAGCAGAAGATGGAAGTACTATAGAAAATCCCAAAACTATTGATTTACTATGTGGTGGAAATGCTGGAGAAATAACTGAGATTCCAAAATATGATTTAACACCTAGTGGACTAGGATTAGTAGATGGAAGTGGTAATATAGAAATAGATGTTAGAAATATTGACAGTTCTATTGAGAAACTAGATAAGGCTTTAGATATAACTACTTCCACAAGAAGTAAATATGGAGCTTTGACCAATAGGTTGGATAGTACTTTTACAATTCTTAATGAATTCTCCGGAAAAATTGAAGGTATAGAAGCTGAGCTTACTGGAGCAGATATAAGTTTAGAGATTATAGAATACTCTAAACATAGCTTATTGATTGAAAGTTCATTAGCATTAATGATTCAAACCAATAAAATGCCACAAGATATTTTAACAATATTACAAAATGTTAGAGGAAGATAATAATACAATTGAGAATTGGCGATTGATAATGGAAAATTTATGGCACTTCTCAGAAATATCTGAGAGGTTGACAATCTATATAAGGAAAAGTTGCTAGCTAACTTTTCCTTAGGATTCACTATGAAAACAAATTGTTAAATTTTCTTGCTAATTATAAATTGTTTATAGGGACATTTTAACTTTATTTTTAAATGCAAAATAGAATTAAGAAAAAAGATGACTAGTGATTTTTAGCCATCTTTTATTTTAGGCTTAGTTTAGGTATTTTGAAAAAAATAGCTAGTTAGCATGCTAAGTATTCTATTTCAGTTACTTTGTCAAAAAATAATAGAATGTCAAATTATACTATATAATATCGTATGCTAAGTTAATTTATAGACTTTTATAAAAACATTACAAAAATTTAGATAATTTTGAAGAAATATATAGAAAAAAATATATTAATTGTTAAATTGTGTATAACTATATGCGAATATTCACAGAGAATTTAAATAAAAGTATATAAATTTCATAAAAATATTAAAATTTTTAAAAATTAAGAAGGATTTATTGAATTTTTGTCAAAATAATATAGTCAGTGTGAGGTGGTAAATTTGAGAAATATTGATAATATGAGCTATAATTTAATTAAAAAGGGAATGGATGTAACTATTACCAGTAATAAGGTAATATCTAACAACATTTCAAATTTTAATACTAAAAATTATAAGCGACATTACATTGAGTTTGATGAGGCATTAAAAAATGAGGTATCTCAAGATTTAATGAAAAAAACAAATGATAAGCATTTAAGTATTAAAGGTAATGAATTAGAGGTTAAAACAGATACCACAAGTAGTATGAGAGAAGATGGAAATAATGTGAATGTGGAAAGTGAAATGACTAGCCAAGCTGCTAACAATTTAATGTATGATGCCTTAGTAAAGCAGGCTAATACAAGATTTAATATGAGGAGTATAGCGATTAAAGGAGGTAATTAGCTTTGGAAGCTTTTAGGGGAATGAGAATAAGTTCAAGTGGTCTTTCAGCAGAAAGATTAAGAATGGATACTATAACTGGAAATATTGCAAATGCTAGTACAACAAGGGGAAAGGATGGAAAACCCTATATTAGGAAAATAGCAGTATTTGAAGAAAATTTAACAAATGAACTAAATAAACAGAGTGGGAAATTTGAAGAAAAACATATGGGAATTAAGGCAGTAGGAGTAGAAGAAGATAAATCTGAGCTTAGAAAGGTATATGATCCATATCATCCAGATGCAAATGAAGAGGGGTATGTTTTAATGCCAAATGTAAATATATTAAATGAGATGGTGGATTTAATTGCAGCTTCAAGGTCATATGAAGCAAATATCACTGCACTAAATTCACAAAAAGCAATGTTGTCAAAAACTTTAGAAATTGGAAGATAGGTGAGTTAGGATGAAAATTAATAGTTTTGTGCCAGATACTAAAATTTTTACTGATGGATTAAAGCCAAAACAATTTAAAAACGCAGAAGAAGAGCCATCTGTTGGCTTTGGGGACTTACTAAAAAAAGAACTTAGTAAAGTTAATGATAAGCAGTTAGAAGCAGAAAGTTCAGCTATATCTTTTATAAAAGGAGATATGGATTTACATCAAACTTTAGTAGCTACTGAGGAAGCTAGATTATCTCTCGAATTAGCAGTACAAATTAGAAATAAGTTATTAAATGCTTATGAAGAATTTAATAAAATGCAGGTATAGTAAGGAGTGCACAGAATGAGCAAGCTATCGGAGAGTATTAATAAACAAAAAGAAAAATTAAAAGAGATGAGCAAGGCTAAAAAGATAGCTTTAGGTATCATAAGTTCCGTTGCAATAATAACACTTATAACTATAACAGTAATCATTCTGCAGCCTAAATATGTTGTGTTGTTTTCAAATATGACGCCAGAAGATTCAGGTGCGATAATTAACAATTTAAAAGAAAAGAAGACCAAATACAAAATAAAAGATAATTCTATATTAGTAGAGAAAAAATCTGTAGATCAGCTTAGAATGGAGCTTTTGTCAGAAGTTTCATTTAAAGAAGGAAGTCATGGATTTGAGCTTTTTGATAATAGTAAAATTGCTCCTACTGATAAGGAATCTAAAATCATGTATCAAAGAGCACTATCTGGAGAATTAGAAAGAACAATAAAATCATTTGCAGAAGTAGAAAATGCAAAGGTAAATTTAGTAATACCAGATAAATCAGCTTTTATAACTAAACCAGCTCCAGCTACTGCTTCAGTTACATTAATATTATCAAAGGGTAAAGAGTTATCAGAAGATCAAGTAAGAGCCATTGTGGCACTGGTTTCTGGTAGTGTGGAAAACTTACCAAAAGAAAATGTGGCTATTGTAGCTGATGGCTTTAAATTGTTAACAGAAGATCTTTTTAATGAAGAAAAAAATGCAATAACAAAATCTACAGATAAACAGTTGGCAGCAAAGAAACAAATAGAAGAAGAATATGAGAAAAAGATAATGAATGTTTTAGAGCCAATTTATAAAGAAAAAGTTAGAGTTTCAGTTAATGCAGATTTAAATTTTGACGCTGTTCAACAAAACAAATTAGAATACGACAAAGATGGGGCAGTTGTAAGTCAACATGAAGTTACAGATTCCAACAATACTGAAGGAAATAATTCTGGAAGTCCTGTAGACAATAATATGAATAATAATCAAAATACTGATGCCAATGGGGAAAACGTTACACATAAGGAAAATACAACCAATTATGAATTATCTAAGGTAGAAGAAACAGTTATTAAAGCACCAGGCCAAGTAGAAAGAGTGTCTGCATCTATAGTTGTAGATGGAGCAATTGATAATCAAACTAGAACATCAATAAATAATTTAGTTTCTGAGGCTATAGGTTTTAATAGAAAAAGAGGAGACTCAATTACTGTGGAAGCTCTACAATTTAATACTGTTGAGAAGGATTTAGCAGAAAAAGAATTAGAAGCAATGAAAGAAGCTGAAAGAATTGCTAAGAGAAATAAACTTATCTATATGGGTATTTTTGGTCTAGCTGCAATAATTATTTTAGCTATAGTTATTTCTGCAATTAGAAAATCTAAACAAGAGGAGGAAGAGGTGGAAGTTCCAAATTTTGATATGATAATTGGAGATGACGTTAAACCTAAAGAGATATTTGAAACATTAAATTTAGAAGCAGAATCAGAAAAAGAACATGTTGCTAATGAAGTTAGAAAGTATGCTTCTAATAAACCAGAACAAGTTGCAGATATTGTCAAATCATGGCTAGCTGAAGATGAGAGGGGATAATAAATGGCTAAGGTAGAAAAATTATCGGGAGTTCAAAAAGCAGCAATATTATTTATTACATTAGGCCCTGAAGCTTCTGCAGGCATTATTAAAAAGTTACCAGAAAGAGAAATACAAAAGGTAACTTATGAAATTGCCAATATGAGTACTGTATCAGCGGAACAAAGACAAGCTATTTTAGATGAGTTCTTAGAAATGAATCAAGCAAAGGAATACATATTAGAAGGTGGACTTGATTATGCAAGAAATCTTTTAGCCAAAGCTTTAGGAACTCAAAGAGCAGCGGAAATATTAGAGAAGGTTACAGAAATAACTCAACAATACAGACCTTTCTCTATTGCAAGAAAAGCAGATGCTCATCAGCTTATGAATGTAATATCTAATGAGCATCCACAAACTATTGCTCTTATACTATGTTATTTACAGCCGGATAAAGCAGCACAGATCATGTCAGAGTTGCCAGTTGAGTTACAAGCAGAAGTAGCATATAGAATAGCAACTATGAACACTATTTATCCTGTAGTAGTTAAGGAAATTGAAGAAGTTCTAAATGATAAGCTATCCAATGTAATTCATAATAGTGAAACTACAATAGTTGGAGGAGTTGCGTCATTAGTTAATATTCTTAATCAAGTGGATAGATCTACAGAAAGAAATATTACAGAAGGACTTGAAAGAGAAGATGCAGAACTTGCCGAAAAAGTTAAAGAGTCTATGTTTGTATTTGAGGATATCATTACTCTTGACGATGTGGCTATTCAAAGAGTACTTCGTGAAGTGGATAACAAGGAATTATGTCTTGCCCTTAAAGGTGCTTCAGAACAAGTGGCAAATGTTATATTTAAAAATCAATCTAAGAGGGCAGCTGCTACATTAAGAGAGGATATGGAATTCTTAGGACCAGTAAGACTTATGGATGTTGAAAAAGCACAACAAAAGGTTGTATCACTGATAAGAAGACTAGAAGAAGCAGGGGAAATTCAAATAGCAAGAGGTGGAGAAGATGCAATCATCTTATAATGTTATTAAAAATCATTATGTTGTAACAGAAGGTAAGAAAGAGATTTGCACCAAGGCACCTTTAGTAATAGATGACTTTGAAGCAGAACAGGAAGAGAAGATCGAAAATACTATTGAAAATACTAAGGAAGCCTTAGTGTCTTTCAAAAATATAGCACGAGATATAGTAGAAAATGCTCATATAGAAAGTAACAAAATCATTGTAGAGGCTACGGAAAGAGCAAAAGAAATCGAAGTTGAAGCCTTTAATAATGCAAGTAGTAAAGGATATGATGATGGATATAACATAGGTTATAAAGAAGGAATGGAAAAGGCAGTAGCTGAAGGGGAAGCAATTATAAAAAATGCTAATAAGGTTTTAGTTAATGCTAAGCTTGAATATAAGAATTATATTGAAGAAAAAGAAATCCATATTAGAGAACTTATATATCAAATGACTTCTTCTGTACTTAAAAGAGAGGTTGAAGATAGTGAAGCTATCAATGAAATCATATTTGATGCATTATTAGAAGAAAAAAATGAAGAGTATTTTATTATAAAATGTAATTCTAATCATTTAAGCAGCCTAAAAGGCGAAGTAGAAAATATGAAAAACAAACTTGCTTTTACTGGTGATATTTTTGTTATTGAAGATAATAGCTTAGACAATGGAGCTGCTACTATTGAAAAAGGCAGTGGTAAAATTTTAGTGGACATGGGGTATGTCTGTGAAAAACTTAAGGAAATAATCTTTGAAAGATAAAGATGCAGGTAGGAATGGTGATGTATGATGTTATCCTTAGATTTTAACAAATTAAATGAAAAAGCAAAAAATACAAACTACAACTATATTGAAGGAATTGTTAAAAATGTTATAGGTCTTACAATTGAAGTGCAGGGCATGAAGGCATTTGTAGGAGAAGTATGTACTATATACAATCAAAAAAATGTTGGAATACCAGCAGAGGTTACAGGATTTAAAGCAGATAACGTCATATTGATGCCACTAGGTGATTTGGTAGGCATTGCGCCAGGATGCAGAGTTGTACCTAGCGGAAAAGCTTTAAGTGTTAAATGTAGTGAAGAACTTTTCGGAAAGGTTCTTGATGGATTGGGGAATCCATTAAAAAGTGAAGAAATTTCTACTTATACATTATATCCTTTAGAAGCAATGCCGCCAGATCCATTAAGAAGAAGAAGGATAAAGGATATACTTCCAACAGGTGTTAGAGCCATTGATGCTTTTTTAACCTGCGGCGAAGGGCAAAGGGTTGGTATTTTTGCTGGTAGTGGAGTAGGAAAAAGTACAACCTTAGGAATGATTGCAAGAGAAGCAAAGGCGGATGTTAACGTAATTGCACTAATAGGGGAAAGAGGTAGAGAGGTTTTAGACTTCTTAGAAAAAGATTTAGGGGAAGAAGGTCTTAAGAAATCAGTAATAGTTTGTGCTACCTCTGATCAGCCAGCTCTTGTAAGATTAAAAGGTGCCTTTACTGCTACTGCTATTGCAGAATACTTTAGAGATCAGGGTAAAAAGGTAATTTTAATGATGGATTCAGTTACTCGATTTGCCATGGCTCAAAGGGAAGTAGGATTAGCTATTGGAGAGCCACCAGCTACAAAAGGATATACACCTTCTGTTTTTGCAATGTTGCCTAAACTTCTAGAACGTAGCGGTATGTCTGATAAAGGGTCAATCACAGCTTTTTACACTGTACTTGTTGATGGTGATGATTTTAATGAACCTATAGCAGATGCAGTTAGAGGTATATTAGATGGACATATAGTTTTATCAAGAAGTTTAGCAGCTAAAAATCATTATCCTTCTATTGATATTTTAAGTAGTATTAGTAGGCTTATGCCAGAGATTGCAGAAGAAGGACATAAAGCATCTGCATCAGTGGCTAGAGATTTGTTATCTACTTATAGAGACTCAGAGGATTTGATTAATTTAGGAGCTTATGTAGAAGGTAGCAATGAAAAGGTGGATTTAGCTATAAGATACAATGACCCTCTTACAAGCTTTTTAAAACAGGGAATTAATGAGATATGTGACTTTGATGAAAGCATAGAGGGACTTATGAGTATGTTTAGATAATTCACAATGCACAATGCACAATTCACAATTAAGGATAATTTCCAATTTACATTGGAAATTTTAGAATAAATTATTTAAAATAACAAATCATTTTAGAATAAATTATAGAGATCTTTATCTAAATGAAGAAACATACATAATTGTGAATTGTGAGTTGTGAATTAATTAAGTTTTTGGGGTGATATTGTTGGGATATAAATTTAGATTACAAAAATTACTTGAATTTAGGCAGGATGTAGAAGATAAAAGTAAGATATCTTTTATGGAAGCTATGTCAGAAAAAAATAGGGTGGAAATGGAGCTAAACTGTCTTCAAGATAGTTATAACAAATATAAAAATATACCATTAAATTTATCAACTATAGAGAAAAAAATAGTTCAAAATTATTTAAATGTGGTGAATAACTCTATTGAAGACACTACTTCACTGCTAGATGAGAAGGAAGTAATTGTTGAAGAAAAAAGAGAAAAACTAGTTAAATCACAGGTAGAAAGAAAGACCGTAGAAATATTAAAAGAAAAAGATTATGGAAGATATATAAGTGAAGAAAATAGAAAAGAGCAAAATCAAGTAGATGAATTTGCACTTTATGGATATGTAAGAAAATTTGCTGAAAGGAGGTGAGAATAATGAATAATATTAATACGAATATTTTAGAAGTTTTACAAAATCAAAGTAAACCATCTAGTAATAACAACACAATAAAAGCTAAAGAATCTAAAGTATCAGACTTTGAAAAAGTACTTAAAAAGGTATCAGAACCATCAAAGAATAAAACCAATTCTTTAGAAGATAAAGGTTTTGTTAAAGAAGAGATATTAGAAGATATTGAAGAGGGAAAAGATAATGGTCGTAAGGATATAATAGCTCTACTTTTAAATATGTTTTCAGCTATGGAAAATGATAAAAATATCAATATAAATGTAGAAGGTTTAATTGAGAATATTGAAGGAATAGACAACTCTACTTTAGATTTAGTAAAAACTTTATTGAAAAACGTAGAAGATTTAACAGAATTACTAGACAATAAAGCTTTGATTAAAGATAATAATCCATTAAAGGATATGCTATTAAAGCTTATGTCAGTAGAAGGAGAAGATAAGGACTTTAACTTAGAAGTAAATAAATTAATAAAAAAATTAACAGAAGCATTACCTAAATTAGAGGATATATCTAAAGCAGGAATAGCTAGTGATAATTCAAAGGTAGAAACATTTAAAGATTTAAATAGCACTCTAATAGCTGCAAGAGAAGCAAAAGATGATACTGGGAAAGATAAAGTTTCAGTAGAGATAAAACCAGAAGATAAGATTGTAGCTAAGGAAGATAAAATAGCTATTGAAAATAAAAATAGTAAAAATACTTCTAATGGAGATTTAAAGAAAAGCCTATCTTCAGAAGAAAAGCTTCTTGAAAAGCTTATAGGTGAAAAGGAAGATGGAAAACTTACAAAGGTAAACCAGTTTATGAATGCATTTAATAATTCTAAAATTTCTCTAGAAGAAGTTAAAAATGTGGACAAGCTACTCATAAATAAAGTTACTTTTAGTGAAGACATTGTAAAATCTATAAGATTTATGGAGTTAAATAATATTAAAGATTTAACAGTAAAGATAAATCCAAAGCACCTAGGTGAAGTAATTATAAGCCTTACAATGGAACAAGAAGCTATGAGAGCTCAACTAAAAGCCTCTAATAAAGATACTGTTGCACTTTTAAATGCTAATTTAAGAGACATTACAGAAAAACTAAATGAAAATATCAAAATACAACAGGTAGAAGTAGCTATATACAACGATGATACAACTTATTTTAGTGGCAATGAAAGAGAAAATCGCCAAGGATTTAATGGCGAGCAAAGCAAAAATAAGGTTTCAGCTATAACGGAAGAAATTGAATTAGAAACAGAAGCTTCCATTATAGATGATAGCTCATTAAATTTATTGATATAGGAGGTGAAAGTTTTGAAAATTGATAACAGCATGAAAGATATGTTTGATATGTGGCAAGGTAGGCTAAAAACTCAAAATACAAAATTAGAAGAGAGAAATGAAAGTTCAAAAGATGATAATAAAAATAAAGATGGAAAAGGAAAAATCAATGAAAATGATTTTCAGCATAAGGCTGTTACAGAGAGAGGTACTAAAATCGTTAAAGCTGGACAGGACTTAAATAAAAATGCCTTTCTACAAATACTTGCTGCAGAGCTTGCTAACCAAGATCCAACTAGCCCTCAGGATAGCACAGCATATGTTGCACAAATGGCACAATTTGCTGGACTTGAGCAGATGAATAACTTAAACACTACCATGAGATTGTCTTCTGCTACTTCACTAACAGGGAAATTTGTAGCACTAGATGCTTATAATACCAAAGGTCAACAGGAATTTGGTATGGTTACTGAGGTTTATAAAATAGGATCTAATGTATTTGTAACAGTAGCAACTGCTGATGGAGAGCTTAAAAACTTTGATTACGATTCAGTAAGCAACGTTATAAATAATCCTGATAACACTTTAGACTATATTAATTTTGTAAATGGTTCAAGCTTAATAGGAAAAACTGTTGAGATGTATGCTAAAGAAGAGGAAGAGCCAGATGTAGGTACTGTTAAAGAAATCTTTAGAGATGAAGAGGGAATTAAAGTTAAAATTGACTGTAATGGTGAAATAAAGGACTATCCTTTTGACCATATCATGAAAATTAGATCATAAGTTGTGGTGAGTTTTGTGGGATACAGAGTAATTAATGGAGTTTTATATCCTGTAGGCAGTTTTATAGGTACCGAAGATAAAAAATCCATTAACAATGAAAAGTCATGTGGTATTAAAAAAGAAAAGGTCTTTGATGATTTTTTTAAAGATGAGATCAATAAGACAGAAGGGTTTGTATTATCAAATCATGCTGCATTAAGACTTAAAGAAAGAAATATAGAACTTAATAAAGAACTGATGGGAAAGATCAATGAGGGAATAAATAAAGCAAATGAAAAAGGCAGTAGGGAGTCTCTAATTTTATACGAAAATATTGGATTGATTGCTAGCATAAAAAATAGAACTATAATAACTGCCATAGATAAAAATGAAAATCAATCAAATGTAATAACAAACATTGACAGTGTTGTGTTACTATAGGCTGGACCATATGTGGAGGCCGTATTCTTATCGAACGACAGAGATAAGAAAAGTTTAAATTATAGGGGGAAAATAACATGTTAAATGCAATGTATTCAGGAATTTCTGGATTAAATGCCAATCAAAGGAAATTAGACGTAATAGGTAACAATATAGCTAACTCAGGAACTACATCCTTTAAAGCTTCAAGGGTTACCTTCCAAGATAGTATGAGACAAAGTATGTCAAAGGCAACAGGCTCAAGTTTAAATATGGGGGGCACAAACCCAAAACAAATAGGTATGGGTGTTCAACTTCAAAGTATAGATGTAAATATGGGACAAGGTAATCTTCAACCAACAGGAAGACCGCTAGATGTAGCTATAGACCAAACAGGATATTTTGTGGTTTCTAAAGGACCTATAGCAGAAAAAGTTGGACTTGGTAGTGATCAATCTATTACGGACGGAAACATGGAAAACTTCTTCACAAGAGATGGTGCTTTTAAATTAGATAGTCAAGGAAACTTATTAACACCAAATGGATATAGAGTAATGGGGTATAGTGTAGGAGGTAGTATTACACATGCTGACGATAAAACAACAGTTATTTATGTAGATGCAGATGCTAAGGATCTTAAAGCAGACGATAAAAATCTAATACCACTATGTATTCCAGAAATGGTTGGAGACCAAAGAATACAAAGCTATTCAATAGAAAAAGATGGTCTTTTAAAAGCTACTCTTGCAGATGGTAAAGTTACTGTGTTAGGTCAGCTTGCTATGGCTTCTTTTAACAATACAGGAGGATTAGAAGCAGTAGGACAAAATATGTATATACCAACAAGTAATAGTGGTAAAGCTATAATAAGAAATGGAAAGGGAGCAGATGCTACAACGGATAACAGTAAAGCCTATGGTGATATGATTCAAGGATGCCTTGAAATGTCAAACGTTGACCTTGCTGAGCAATTTACAGATATGATAGTTGCCAGCCGTTCTTTCCAAGCTTGTAGTAAGGTTATAACTACAGGAGATGAAATACTTCAAGATTTAGTTAACTTAAAAAGATAGTTAAGCAATTGAAGAGTGTCACAGGAAAATTGATAATCTATATTTTAGAAGTTATCTAGTAATTTTTAAAATAAGAATAATCCTTTATAAAGATAATTAAAACAATTAAAAAATAATTTACAGTTATGGATATTACTCAGCAGCATGAGAGTTTATAATATACACTCTAAATTTTATGAGTAACCCTTAAAATGAAAAGTAATTTGCTGCTTAAAAATATAATTTTAAAACTCTCATATGCTGCTGAGAATTATCCTAAATTATTTATTATTAATTTGCAATTATCAAATTATATTGAAGAACTAATTAAAATTAAATTGACAGGGAAAGATTTGAAGCTATGGATACTAATTGGCTTTAAAATTCTCAGGTCACTGAGAATTATCCTAAATTGTCCATTCTCAATTTTCAATTGTCAATTGTATAAGTAGGTGAAGTTATGATAAAGGTTACTACACTTAATAAAAAAGAAATAGTTCTTAATTGCGACCATATTGAAAAGATGGAAGCAGTACCAGAGACAATTGTTACTTTGACCAACGGAAAGGTGTATTTATTAGCTAACACCATTGATGAAGTTATGGAAAAAGTAATTCAATATAAAAATAAAATTTACAACTCAAAATTTTAGGAGGGTATGGATGTGAAAAAACAAGACTTGCTAACAGTAATTGGACTTGTTACCGCTATAGCGCTTATGATTCTAGGTATGCTGGGTGGAAGCAGCCTCACGATATTCTATGATCCATTCTCCATTGCTATAACAGTAGGGGGTTCTGTAGGAGCACTTTTAGTTTCTTACCCAATGAAGGAAATTAAAAGGCTTGGTAAGGTTATAGTTGAAACTTTTAAAGAAGAAACTACTTCAAAGGTAGATACAATAACACTTTTCACCAACTTATCGAGAAAAGCAAGAAGAGAAGGATTATTATCACTTGAGGATGATATAGCAGACATTGAAGATGAATTTACGAGAAAAGCACTAAACATGGTAGTTGACGGCATTGAGCCTGAGGCAATAAAAGAAATAATGCAGCTTGAAATTGTGGAGCTTGAAAAACGCCATGAGGATGGATCTGCAATGCTAAAATCTTTAGGAGCTTATGGACCAGCTTTTGGTATGTTAGGTACACTTATTGGACTTATACAAATGCTTGCAGACATGAATGATGCTGCAAACTTAACAAAAGGTATGGGAAAAGCACTTATTACTACTTTTTATGGTTCTATTTTAGCAAATATAATAGCTATACCAATGGCACAAAAACTTGATTATAAAACTGCTCAAGAAGTTAATAGCATGGAGATGATTATTGAAGGGGTAATTGCCATACAATCAGGGGTGAATCCAAGAATTGTTGAGGATAAACTAAGTGCTTATTTATCACCATCAGAAAGAGCAGAAATTAAGGCTATGGGTGTAAATAACAATGAGGTGGCAGAAAATGTCTAAGAAAAAAGCTGAAATTAAAACAGATGCCTGGATGAATACTTTTGCTGATACCATGACTCTGCTTTTAACTTTCTTCGTTTTACTCTATTCATTTTCAACAGTAGATGCAGAAAAGTTTCAACAAATATCAGCATCTTTTCAAAGCATGTTTTCAGGTAAAGCTAATACGAGTATGCTGGAGTTTAACATAGCATCTGGACAAGTACCTGTGGTAGGTAAACCTGAAAACACCACTGATTCTTTAAATATAGATAATCAGGATGTGCAGGATAATTTATATGAGCAAGTGTCTAAGTTAATTTCAGAAAGTAATCTTCAAGATGATGTGAAGGTTTTTGAAAATGAAAAAGGAATCAACATACAGCTAAAGGAAACAGTACTTTTTGAATCTGCTAAGTCAGAATTACTTCCAAATAGCAAGAAGATATTAAATGAAATTAACGCATTAATAGCAAAGATAAATAACAATATAATAATTGAAGGTCACACTGATAACATGCCTATTAGTACGGAACAGTTTCCAAGCAACTGGTATTTATCTTCTGCGAGAGCACTAAGTGTATTAGACTACTTTCTTATTGATAAAAAACAGGCAAATCCTGAAAGGTTTATTGCTAACGCTTATGGTGAATATGATCCAATAGTACCAAATGATAGTGATGAAAATAGAGCAATGAATAGAAGAGTTAATATTATTATTGTTACTGAGGAAAAGGAGTAATAACTTATGGGTGAAGATAATAAAAAAAGTAATGTTTTTAAGATTATTTTAATAGTACTTTTAGTCTTACTATTGATAGGAGGAGCAGCTTTTGCAGGATTTTTTATAGCTACTAAAAATTCTCCAAAGAATGATCCAAATGCAGTAGCTACTGGAACTAATGTTTTAAAAGATGAAGTTTTCTTTGAAGTAGACGAGCTTTTAGTAAATTTAGCAGATGAAGGTAAGCCGAGATATTTAAAAATTAAAATAGCATTAAGTTATCAAAACAATGGAGGGCTTACTAAAGAACTTGAAACTAAAAAGCCAAAAATAAGAGATGTAATTGCAAATATTCTAAGAACAAAGAAAACTACTGATTTATCACCAGAGGGAATCGATCCACTAAAAAAAGAACTAAACGAAAAGGTGAATGAAATCTTAAGCGAAGGAAAAATAGTTGATGTGTATTTTTCAGAAATTCTAGTTCAGTAGGTGAGACATAAATGGATGCACAGTTTTGGAAAAGCCTAATACAGCTTTTGATTTTCCTACCTTTTATACTATTTCTAATATATCTACTTGGTAAATTGACTAATAAATTTTATATTTCACCACCAGGTAGATATATGAAAATAGTAGAAAGGCTTCAATTATCCAAGGATAGTTTTATCATGGTTATTAAAATTGGAGATAAAGGATATTTAATGAGCTCAAGCAATAATAAAACAGAAATTCTAAAAGAATTAACTGAAGAGGAGCTTTTAAAAGCAGAACAAAACGGTAAGCAGTATTATGGTACTAACTTTAATAACAGCTCTAATTTTGTAACAAATTTAATAAGGAAAAATCATAAGAAGTAGCAATTAAACAAAAATGAAGAGGACGATTTTATGAAAAGTAAGTACAGTAAATATTTAAAAGTGATTTTATTTGCAGCTATAATAATGTTCTTTAGCTATAAGGTTGCATATGCTACTGCTGGAAATACAATTCCTATTCCAGATGTGAGCATTAATTTTAATAACGGAGATACCAATCCAAAGGAATTTGTAGACAATATAAAGCTAATATTACTGCTTACAGTTCTTACACTACTTCCTTCTATAATAATAATGACTACAGGATTTGTAAGAATTGTAACTGTATTATCACTGCTAAAAAATGCACTAGGAGTTCAACAATCTATTCCAAGACAAATTACAATTGGACTTTCACTGTTTTTAACTTTCTTTGTGATGGCACCAACCTTTGGGAAGATTAACAATGAAGCTATTACCCCTTATATAGACAATAAAATTTCTACAGAGGTGGCTTATGATAAAGCAGTACAGCCACTAAAAGATTTTATGTTAAAACAGACAAGGGCAAAAGATTTAAAGTTATTTTTAGAGGTTGGTAAATTAGAGGATACTGTAAAAACTATAAAGGATGAAAATAATGCAGAAGTTCCATCTTATGATGAGGTACCTCTATATGCAGTAGTACCTGCTTTTATAATAAGTGAACTTAGAACTGCTTTTGAAATAGGATTCCTTTTATTTATACCATTTTTGATTGTGGATATAGTAAGCTCTAGTGTACTTATGGCAATGGGGATGTTTATGCTTCCACCAGCAATGATATCACTACCTTTTAAACTGTTGTTATTTGTATTAGTAGATGGATGGAATTTAATTTCTCAATCTTTAATTATGAGTTTTAAGTAGTGAGGTGAGGGTATGTCAGAAACTTTAGTAATATCTCTATTAAAAGATTTAATAAAAACATCTCTTGTTATTGCAGCACCAATGCTTATAGTGGCTACAGTAGTAGGTCTTATCATAAGTATTTTTCAAGCCACTACACAAATACAAGAGCAAACACTAACCTTTGTACCTAAGATTATTGCAGTGGCTTTAATTGGACTTTTAATGTCTAGCTTTATTATAAATACTATGACTACTTTTACAGAATATATTTTTTCAATTATAGCTAATATGTGATTTTAGGTGGGGAAAGCTTTGATAGATTTAACAAACATAAGTGAATTAATAGTATTTATATTAGTATTTTGTAGGCTGACATCCTTTATTATGTATGTGCCAGCTTTCTTTCCAAGTGGTACTCCTCAAAGATTCAAAATAGGTTTATCTCTAGTACTAACTTTTATATTTGTACCACTTATTAATATAACTAATTTAACAGTGAATAATTCTGCCACTTTTGTAGTGCTAATTGGAAAAGAAATACTTATAGGACTTGCATTAGGTTTTATAACTACATTATGTTTTAGTGCAGCTCAAATGGCAGGACAATTATTAGACTTTCATGTTTCTTTTTCTATGTCATCATTATATGATCCTATATCTAATGAAACAGTAAGTATATTAGGAAGAGTTTTTTATTGGATGTGCTTAATAGTATTTTTACTAATAGATGGGCATCACATAGTAATAAATTGCTTAGTAGAAAGCTTTCAATTAGTAAATATAGATGGACTAGCTTTAAAACCTGAATTAGCTACTTATATGATTCAGGTAGTAATAGAATTTTTTACTATTGGTCTGAAGATGGCAATACCTATTGTACTAATAATTATTATAACGGATTTTACTTTAGGTCTTGTGGCTAGAGTAATGCCGCAGCTTAATATAATGATGCTTGGTATGCCTATAAAAATATTAGTAGGATTAGCTTGTTTTACATTATCTCTTCCTGTATTTATGAAGATGATTGTAAATAATTTTGATACAGTGCTTGAGGCAATAAAAGGATTATTTAATATAATGCCTTGTATATTTGTATTTTTCGCCAGTGAAGGTGGTGAGAAAACAGAAGAAGCAACACCAAAGAAGAAAAGTGATGCTAAGAAAAAAGGACAAGTTGCCAAAAGTAAAGAATTAACTTCTGCACTAGGACTTTTAGTTATTACTCTAGTAATATCAATTTTAGGTGGATATATAGTAAATAGTTTAAAGCAAACTTTAACTATGTTTTTAAGAGATTATTCTACGATTTCTATAGATAATGATAGCTTAAGGGGAATATTTATAACTTCTTTCATTAGGATAGCTATAGTATTTTTACCAGTGGCTGTACCAATAGCAATTATGGGAATTTTGGCGAATGTAGCACAATCTGGTAAAATACTTACCACAGAGCCATTAAAACCTAAATTAGAAAAAATTAACCCTATTAGTGGATTTAAGAGAATGTTTTCCTTAAAAGCAGTAGTAGATTTAATAAAAAATTTAATCATTATTATAATTATCGCTTATGTTGGATATAAGTTTATACTTTCAAATTATGAGCAGGTATTAAACTTTGGTGGTTTTAGGGTAGAAGCAATTTTAACTTCTTTGGGAGAATTGATAGTTGATATATTATCCAAGGTAACCTTAGTTATGATTATTATAGGTATTATTGATTTTGTATATCAAAAGTATCAATTTAATAAGGATTTAAAAATGACTAAACAAGAGGTAAAGGAAGAGTTTAAACAGCAGGAAGGAGACCCTGTTGTTAAAGGTAAAATAAAACAAAAGCAAAGAGAAATGTCCATGAAGCGGATGATGCAAACTATTCCAGATGCTACAGTGGTTATAACTAACCCAACTCATATAGCGGTAGCATTAAAATATGAAGAAAACACAAAATCAGCTCCTAAATTAATTGCAAAGGGACAAGATAATATAGCTATTAAAATTAAAGAAATTGCTAAAGAAAATAACGTTCCAATAATTGAAAACAAGCCCTTAGCAAGACTTATATACAATGAAGTGGAGTTAGATACAGAAATACCATATGAAATGTACCAAACTGTTGCAGAAATTTTAGCCATAGTTTACAAACTAAATAAGAAAACTAAAAGCTAACATACTTTATCAATGCACAATGCACAGCTCACAATGCACAATTAAGAGAAATTTAATTTCCATAAATAAAATTAAATTTGTTACTTTAATAAAAAACCAATTTAAAATTTCTCTAAAAGGAGAAGTGCCTATAATTGCAAATTGTGTATTGTGAACTGTGAATTGATAAAGCTTATATAGTAAAAAAGAACAAGAAGAAAAATAAACTTATAGTAGAGGATGAGAATTATGAGATTTTTTCAAAACTTTGATATAAAGAAAAATTCAGATATTATTATAGCCTTTGGAGTTATTGGAATTGTACTTATGATTATAATTCCTCTTCCTCCAGCACTTTTAGATATCTTCTTAGCAATAAATATTGCAATATCCGTTATTATAATGCTCATTACAATGTTTACCACTAGCATACTTCAATTGTCAGTGTTTCCAACACTGTTACTAGTAACAACACTATTTAGATTATCACTTAATATATCTTCTACTAGGCTAATATTAGGCGATGGATATGCCGGAGATATAATAGAAACCTTTGGACAGTTCGTTGTTAGAGGTGACTATGTAGTTGGTATTATCATTTTCTTAATTATTGTTATTATACAATTTGTAGTTATTACTGCTGGAGCTGGTAGGGTATCAGAAGTATCGGCAAGATTTACTCTTGATGCTATGCCAGGTAAACAAATGAGTATTGATGCGGATTTAAATGCAGGGATGATCAGTGAGGAAGAAGCGAGAGAGAGAAGAAAAAATCTCCAAAGAGAAGCAGACTTCTATGGAGCTATGGATGGAGCATCTAAGTTCGTTAAGGGAGATGCTATAGCAGGTATTATAATCACTATAATAAATATTGCTGCGGGCATTGTTATTGGGGTAGCAATGAAGGGATGGAGCATAGGCGATGCAGCGGCTAAATATACTATACTTACCGTTGGAGATGGATTAGTATCCCAAATACCAGCATTATTAATTTCTACTTCTTCAGGTATATTAGTTACTCGTTCTGGTAGTGATGAAAACTTTGGTCAACAATTAGGAGCACAGTTAACAGCTTTTCCTATGGTTATAGCAATGGCATCAGCAGTTTTACTTGTACTTGCTATCATACCAGGTATGCCAAGTGGAATATTTATTTTACTATCAGCAGCTAGTGGATACAGCGCTTATTTATTACATAAGGATGAAAAACAAAAAGTTATTGATGAGATGGAAACAGAAGAAAGAGAAATCATCGAAACGGAAAAACGTGAACCTGAAAATGTAATGAATTTAATTTCAGTAGAACCACTAGAAATAGAAATAGGTTATGGACTTATACCATTAGCGGATGATGCTGCAGGAGGAGATTTGGTGCAAAGAATTTCTTCTGTTAGAAGGCAATGTGCTATAGAAATGGGAATAGTTGTACAGCCGATAAGAATTAGAGATAATTTAAGGCTAAAAACCAATGAGTACGTAATTAAAATTAGAGGAACGGTAATAGCAAAATCAGAGCTTATGCCGAATATGTTCTTATGTATGGACCCAAGTAATGAAGAGATTACAATGCCAGGAATTAGAGCTATAGAGCCGACCTTTGGAATACCAGCACTTTGGATTAATAAAGACCAAAGGGAAGAGGCAGAAATTAAAGGATTAACAGTAGTTGACCCAACTACTGTAATGATAACCCACTTGACAGAAACTATTAAGTGCCACTGCTACGAGCTATTAGGTCGTCAAGAAACTAAGATGATTATAGATTCAGTTAGTGAAAAATATAGCACAGTAGTTGAAGAGTTAATTCCAGATTTAATGACTATAGGTGAAGTACAAAAGGTATTACAGAGTCTATTAAAAGAAAAGATATCAATAAAAGATATGGTAACTATATTAGAGTGTTTAGCAGATAATTCTAGAAATACTAGAGATATAGAACTACTAACTGAATATGTAAGATTTGCACTAGGAAGAAGTATATGTAATGAACTTGTAGATGAAAACAATAGTATTACAGTATTAACGTTATCACCGGATATAGAGAATATGGTATCTAATAGTATTCAAAAATCTGTTCAAGGTTCTTTCCCAGCAATGAACCCTGATGTAACTACAAATATTTTTAATTCATTAAGAGATCTTTTGGATGTTACATATTTCAATAACAATATTCCAGTGATATTGGTTTCACCTAAAATTAGGCCAGCTTTTAGAAAACTTATAGAGATGGTTTTTCCAAGCCTTATGGTATTATCCTTAAATGAAATACCAAATGATATTGAGATAAGAGCTGAAGGAGTTGTATCTGTATAATGATAATAAAAAAATATGTTGCTACCAATATGAATGAAGCTCTTACTAGAATTAGACAGGAGCTGGGAAAAGATGCAGTTATTATAAGTCAAAGAAGAATTAAAAAATCTGGCATTAAAGGCTTCTTTGGAAAAAAAGTTTTAGAAGTTACAGCAGCAATAGAATCGAAGGAAAAAGAAAACTTTGAAGTAGATTTAGATATTAAGAATTCAAAAGAGCCTCGACAAGATGAGAAAAATTTAATCGATGCAATCTTAAAAAGTCAAATATCAAGAAATACTGACAAGTTCAGTGAAATTAAAAATATTAGAAATGATGAAAAACCTATAGAAGAGAAAGAAAATACAGAAATATACAAAGAGGTTATGGAAATGAAAAATATGATTACTTCTTTGTTAAATGGTGAAATAAATAGTTCTATAGGGGCTACAGATAAAACAAACTTAGGATTAATTTTAGAAGATGCAGATGTTTGCAAGGAAGTAACAGAGGATATATTAAACTCCATAAATTCTGAGGGAAATGAAGAAGAAAAACTAGAAGAAGTAAAGAAAATAATAGGAAACATGGTTAGTATTGAAGAATTAGATGTAGAAGGTACAGTAGTATTTATAGGTCCTACAGGAGTAGGGAAAACTACCACCATTGCTAAATTAGCAGGAAGATTAGCTTTAGTTGAAAAAAAGAAGGTAGGATTAATTACTATCGATACTTATAGAATAGGGGCTGTAGAGCAATTAAAAACCTATGCTGAAATTATGAACATTCCTTTCAAAGTGGTATTTACTATGAAAGATATGGAAGCTGCTATAGAAAGTATGAAAGATTGTGAGGTTATTTTAATTGATACTACAGGCCGCAGTAGTAAAAACACCATGCAACTGTCAGAACTTTTAGCTTTTGTTGAAAAAACAAATGCTAAAAGTATAAATCTTGTTGTTAGTGCTACTACAAAAAATAAAGATATCAAAATTATTGCTGATTCATATAAAGCTTTAAACTTTAATAGAGTAATAATAACCAAATTAGATGAAACTTCAACTTATGGATCAATATTAAATATTATTAAGGAGGTTGGAGTCCCTTTAAGCTTCATAACTACAGGTCAAAATGTTCCAGAGGATATTAAATGTCCAGAAAGTAGTGAGATTGCTAGCTTAATAATAGGGGAGAAAAATATATGTTAGATCAAGCATCAACATTAAGACAATTAGCAGAGGAAAATTATAAGATTAACTGCAAAAATGAAAATAGAACTACTAAAATATTGACTATTACCTCTGGCAAAGGAGGAGTAGGTAAAAGTAATATAGTGGTGAATTTAGGTATTACTCTTCAAAAAATGGGGAAAAAGGTATTAATATTTGATGCAGACATAGGTATGGGAAATGATGATGTATTAATTGGATGCTTTCCTAAATATAATATTTTTGATGTGATTTTTAATAACAAAAATATTGAAGATGTAATAATAGAAGGACCTTTAGGAATTAAACTTTTACCTGGAGGATCTGGTCTTTCAAGGGTGGATGATTTAACAGAGGTACAACGTAAAAGCTTTTTAAATAAACTAGAAAATATAGAGGGCTTTGATTATATTTTGATGGATACCGGTGCAGGGATAAACAGAAGTGTGCTAGGATTTATAGCTTGTAGTGATGAGTTTATAGTAGTAACCACACCGGAACCAACTTCATTAACAGATGCTTATAGTCTTATTAAGGCTGTAAGTCATTTTAAAATTAGAGAAAATGGAAGTGTAATAATTAATAGGGTTTTAGATGAAGAAGAAGGAGTAGATACTTTTGCAAAATTTAGCAACGCTTCATCAAGATTTTTAAATATCAAATTAAATTTTTTAGGTATGGTTTCTGAGGATGTTAAATTAGTGAAATCTGTTAGATCACAAAAACCACTTTGCATTAATTATCCAAATTCAGAAGCAGCAAGGGATATAGAGAACATTGCAAAAAAATTAGAGGGACTTGTACTTAGAGAACATAATCTAGGAGTACAAAGGTTATTTAAAAAGATATTTAGTATTTTTTCATAGGGGGATAGCCATGACATCAAATATAAATTTTTATCCTAACAATAGAATAAAAGTTATCACTGAAGAAGGATATGCAAAAAGCATAATTCAAGATGTGGATGAAAGGACGTTATCCATAGGATTACCAATGATAAACCACACTTATATAGCCATGAGACAGGGAGAAGTCTATGAGGCTATATATAATGATGGAAAGGGAAATGTTTTTAAGTTCAAAATAGATGTAATCGGACGTAAATTTGAGAAGATACCACTTATAGTTATAAGTAAGCCTTACGACATACAAAAGATACAGAGAAGAGAATATGTAAGGATTAATTATACAGGTATAGTAAATTATTATTTAACACCTAATTATCCAACACAGAACTTAAGAAATTATGATATTTTAGATTTTAATGTGGGATATGCATTAGACTTAAGTGGCGGCGGTATGAAGATAAAAATCGCAGAGGAAGTTAAGAATGGTGACTATGTTATAACTCAGTTAAAAATTGATGATGAGGATATTATAGCATTGAGCAGAGTTGTCAGAGTGGAACGTGATAAAGAGGAAAAATATATTTGTGGATTAAGTTTTTTATCCATTGAAGGAAATGAAAGAGAAAAATTGATTAAATATATATTTAATGAAATGAGAAAAACGCTTAAGACTAATAGGGGTGATGGACGTGAATAGTGCTGTAGAAGCAAAGGGGGAAGTTGTAAAAAAGTATATACCACTAGTAAAATATATTGCTTCTAGAATTATCATGGGAAAAACTAAGTATGTAGAATATGAGGATTTAGTCAGCTATGGTATGGTAGGCCTTATGGACGCCTTAAACAAATTTGACGAGAGCAAAGGTATGAAATTTTCAACTTATGCAGCGATAAGGATTAAAGGGGCTATGATAGATGAACTTAGAAAAAATAGCCCTATTTCTAAAGGTTCCATGGACAAGCTTAATAAGTATAATGATGCTATTGAAAAATTGCAAAATAAATTGTTTAGAGAACCTAATAACTATGAGATAGCAGAAGAATTAGGAATATCTATTCAAGAAGTTACTCAAGTTGAAAACTACATTAATTATATCTCAGTAGTGTCTTTAGAAACCTTAATGTTCAGTGAAGAAGATGAGATTTCATTAATAGGAACTATCGAAGATAAAAAAAGTCCAAGTCCAGAAAAATCTTTAGAAGAAAAAGAGATATTGGAATATTTAGCTAAAGCCTTAGATTTATTAAGAGAGAAAGATAAATTAGTAATTACACTTTATTATTATGAAGGGCTTACCTTAAAGGAAATAGGAAAAATTTTAAATGTTTCAGAATCAAGAGTATGTCAACTTCATAGTAAGGCACTAATAAATTTAAGAAAGATATTAAAAAAACTTAAGTACGATATTAATTCTTAAAATATTAAAATCCACAACTTAAAGCAATTGAGAATTGATAAAGGACAATTGACAATTAAGGTAGAAATTATTTTTATTCAAACTAATTTCTTTAATAGATTTTTTTACTAGCAATATAATTGCTAGGCTTTTATAAAAAGTTATTTTATAACTTAAAAGAAGAAATCAATTCAAAACTTCTCTTATAGAAGAGAAGTTTCAATAATTCTCAATTGTCAATTCTCCATTGTATAAGGGGGAATAGCATGTTAATACCATTATTGTTTATAGGTATTATACTAATAATTTTCAATATTAAGGCAATTAAGAAAGAAGAAAAATCTTTTGATAAAGCCTTTAAAGATGCAGAGTTTAGTACAGATGAAATAGATGTAAAATTAGGAGAACTAAGAAGAGAGTTTAGTGAAACTATATTAGAGCTTCAACAAGAAATATTAGAATTAAAAGAAAAATATGATGTTAAGTATAAAGAAAAAGAGTACGATAATATATTAGAGGAAAAATTAGAATTATTTAATATGCCTATAATTAAAGAAAAACCAGAAGAAAAACAAAATAAATCAACTAATCTTGAAAAAACAAAGGAAGAAACTTTAGAAAATAATATAAAAATTCAACAAATAAAAGAGCTTTTTGAAAAAAATCTTAGCATAGAGGAAATAGTTGAAAAATCAGGCCTAGGAAAGGGTGAAATATTATTAATAAAGGAGTTATATCTAAAATAAAGGGATATATAAATTTTATTGCTGATAGAAAGGTATTACTAGGTATAGGCATAGGCATAATTATAGGAACAATATTTATGGGATTTTCTAAGTTAAACTATGAGCTTAGTGATGCACAAGTAGAGGTGAAAGCAAGAGCTTTAGGAATGAAATATCCCGATGAAGTAAAAATTATGATTAAGGATGAGGTGAAAAAATGATAAGAGGATTATATAATGCAGCTTCTGGACTTATAACTAGCGAAGCAAAGCAAAATGTAATAATGAACAACATTGCAAACTCGAATACTACAGGTTATAAATCTGAGAATTTATCTATTAAAAGCTTTGATGAAGTTATGATATCAAATAAAGATAGAAGTGTTAATGGTAAAAATTATAGAGTTAACATAGGAACATTGAGCAATGGTGCAGAAATAAATGAAAAAAATATAGATTTTACTCAAGGATTAGTTAAAGATACAGATAGTAAATTTGATTTTGCACTAGAAGGAAATGGTTTTTTCACTGTTCAAAGAACAGGAGTTAATGATGCAGGCAACTACTATACCAGAGATGGACATTTTCAAGTTAATGCAGCAGGATATTTAGTTACTTCAAATGGTGAGATGGTGTTAGGTAGAAATTTAATGACTAACGTATTAGAACCAATAAATGTAGGTAATGGAGAACTTACCTGTGATAAGCTAGGCAATATTAAAATAAATGGAAATATGACTCATAGCTTTGGAATTGTAGATTTTGAAAATTATGATGGATTAAAAAAAGTTGGACATAATTTATATCAGGGAAATAACCCACAAGTAGCACAGGAAACTATGGTTAGACAAAATGCCTTAGAGGGATCTAATGTGGAAGTAATCGAAGAAATGGCTGATATGATGGCTGTTATGAGAAACTTTGAAAGTGATATAAAGGTTTTAAAAACTCTAGATGAAACTTTAGGTAAAGCAGTTAACGAAATTGGTAAGGTAAGATAGTAGGAGGGGAAGAATTTGTACACTCTTTTAAATAGCAATAGGAGTGCAATGGTTGCACAACAAAGAAAATTAGACACTATATCTAATAACTTAGCAAATGTAAATACAACTGGATATAAAAAGTTAAAAGCTCAATTTTCTGATTTATATCAAGATACTTTAGAGCGTCAAGGATATCCTACTACTGATGGTGCGGAAAACTTGAACTATGGTACAGGGGTGAAAATAGGTAAAGCCGTAAGACAAGTAACTCAAGGAAGTCTAGTAGAAACCGGTAAGAATAGTGATTTAGCTATAGATGGACAAGGGTACTTTAAAATATATATGGCAAATAACACTACAGCATATACAAGATCTGGAGACTTTAAAGTAGATTCTACTGGAGTTTTAGTTGATGGCAATGGAAATAGATTAAGTGTAGTAGACAGAAATGGAAATGAAGTAAATTACCCTAATGGAAGAATGAGACTTACAAATGAGAATTTTACTATAGATAAAAATGGGGTATTATATAGAAAAGAAAACGATAATTTTATAGAAGTAGGAAGCATCAAGACATATGATTCAATAGGAGATACTTCTTTACTTTCAGTAGGAGAGAGTTTATTTGTACCTAGAGAAGGTACTACTATGTATGAGACAAGAAATAGAAATATTCAACAAGGTTATTTAGAGAACTCAAATGTCAATGTAGGTGAAGAGATGTCAGATATGATATTAACTCAAAGAGCATTCCAATTAAGTTCAACAGGGCTTAAAACTACTGATGAAATGTGGGGACTGGTAAATAGCTTAAGATAGTTAATTGGAAGAATTAACATATATAAAATAATTAAGAACATATAAATTAAAATCCACCTTAGGGAAGGGGACTTATTCCTTAAGGTGGATTTTTACATGCAGAAAGGACATACTTTTAAGTATAATACTTGGGGATAGAAAGCAAATTTTCTATCACTGTCATGAAAAATTATGATGTGCTATTTATGTAATGAAAATATGAAATTTTTCATGCATTTATAGGCCATTGCATATAATAGGAATTGTTTAGGTACTGAAATTTCAGTGCCTTTTTACTTTTTTGTTTTCTAATGCTAAAGGCATCACTCAATAAAAAATTTATAGACAAGATAATAGAATATATAAATTAATAATTACTAGTTTATTATACTTTATTCTAAAAAGGGCATGTCCTACATATAATGTATAAACATATATACAATTGAGGCTAAGATGAAGTCTAGTTTAAAATAAACTAATTTCTTTATATATAATTTTTATTAGAAGATTTATTACATATAAGTGTATAAGCAAAAAAAAACTTTTAGGAAAGAAATTTCTACAAGGGAAGTATTGCAAAGCAGAATAACTAATATAGTAAATACTTAATATAAAAGTTTTATTGAGGCATATTAAAAAATAAATAGTCAGTATATTTATCTAATCATCATCATGCTGCACTGTTAGAACTTCATGATGATAATATAGCATGAAAGCTATTTACGGTCTTAGGTAAAGTTATAGCCCATATTTTTAACTGATTAAATTCTTTTATATGCTTTAGATTGTAAATTAAGATAACTTTTAAAACTATTCAACATCTAATGTGGAGTTTAAAAATAAAGGAATGGAGGAATTTTAATGGCGGTAGGATATATTTTTGGATGCTTAATTAGTATTATCTTGTGGAGATTTGATAGAGAAAAGGTATTTTATAAATTTAATCGATTTATTCATAAAAAATTAAAATCTAGATTATGGATACAATGCTTCTATATAGTATTAATATTAATAGTAGCTTATCTCTTTTATCTGATGAAATATGAGGAAATTTATAATGCGCTTACTGCATTTATTGTAATTGAAATTAGTAATACAGAAAGAAAGGCTCTTATTCCTGAAAATCCTGACAAGAGACATTTTTATGATAGCATGTCAATAATCTCATCCGCACTAGTATATGGATTTATTGGCCCACTATTCTATATATTAGTTTTTAATAACGGTATAGCTATTGCATTTACATTAATTCATTATATTTCATATAGTAACGATTTTAAAATCTTTAATATTTTAGAAAAATATTTATCTATAATACCAACAATCATTGCTTCTATAATTCTTTACATTATCTATATACCTAGAAATAAGACTATAAAAATTGACTTTAAAGGAGATTTTTTTACTAATATGGTGTCTAGACCCATGCTAAATGTATATATTTTGGCTGCTTATATTGAATCAGTTAATTTTTATTATCATGTAAATAATAATAATGTACATTATTTAAAATCTTATGGTGTTTATTCTAAAAAAATAGATGATAACTCTGTTAAAGACTATTTATCTATTACTTATAGTATTTGCATTGTATCATTTGTAATATTTTGGGTTCATCAAAGTCAAGTTCTACTTAGATTAATGGCTTAAAATGATGTAAAATTGATTATTCATGATAATGACAACTAGTTTAGATTTTCTGGCGAACACTGTTCGACGCTACAGTTAGTTAATGGAAGATTGAAAATTAAAGATAGAGAATTATAATTAAAATTAACGATTTTCAACTATTTATTTTTATAAAAAATAAAGTTTACTTATAATAAAAAAGGCGTAATATACGCCTTTTTTTATTTCATTTGACTTATAGCATCTGTTAAAGGAGGAATAACCTGTTTCTTTCTAGATACTACTCCATCTAGATATACAGCATCATCCTTTAATGTTGAACTAAATGCTTTTATAAATAAATCCTTATTTCCAGCCACTAAGAATAATGAACCACCATTAAAAATATCAGTTATCATTAAAGTAATCATTTCAAGATCATTTGTAGAAACTACGTTATTCATAAGTTTCAATAAATCTTGTTTTAAATCGTTAAAGCCCTCAATATAAGTTGTTGTAACTTGAGCTACACCAATTTTTATATCTCCTATAGTAAAAGTTTTAAAGTCTTGATAGAAAAGTTCTTTAGCAGATTTTCCTTCAAGAGATGTAGCAGCTTTAAACATTTGCTTAGCAAAATCTTCAATATCAATATCAGCTATTTGAGCTAATCTCTTAAGTATTATTTCATCAACTAATGTAGCTGTTGGAGATTTTAATAATAATGTATCAGAAATTATTGCGCCACATAATACCCCAGCAATTTTCTTGCTTGGTCTAATGCCATTTTCAAAGAATATTGATGCTACAATGGTTGAAGTACTTCCAACAGGTTCATTCCTAAAGTATATTGGAAGTCCAGTTTGAATATCTGCAATTCTATGATGGTCTATGATTTCAAGAACTTCTGCATCCTCTATACCATCAACAGATTGAGCTTTTTCATTATGATCTAATAATATAACTTTTTTTCTTCTTTGATTGATTAAATGATAACGAGATACACTTCCAATTACCTTATTGTTTTCATCTAATACAGGATAGCTTCTATATCTTGTTTCAAGCATAATATCTTTTATTTCATCAACAAAATCAGCAGTATCAAAGCTTATTAAATTATTCTTAGTCATTACATGACTAATTGGAATGCTTTGAGTTATTAATCTTGAAGTTGTAAAGGTATCATATGGAGTAGAAATTATAGTACATCCAACTTTTCTAGCCTTATCAATAATTCCTTCTAAAGGCTCTTTATTTCCTGTTATTATCATTAAAGAGACTTTCCTATCAACAACACAATGTTGTAGTTCCTCTCTATCTCCACAGATTACAATATCGCCCTCTTCAATTATAGTCTTTGCTATATCTGGGGACATATTAGCTACTGCAATCTTACCATTTAGTACTACATCTTCTTCATGTAAGTATTCAACTTTTGCAGATAGAGTATCTAATATATTTTCCAGTTTAGTGTTACTTTTAGCTAATATATAGTTATCCCAAATATCTAGATAACTAGAAGCTAGATTAGAAACAGAAGCAATACCAACTAGTCTATCGTTTTCATCTACTACTGGTAAAGTTTTAACATTATTTTTTTTCATTATGCTCCAAGCCATTTTTAACGATATGTCTGGAGAAATTGGAGCTACAGTATCTATATCTAAATCTGATACTTGAGTTCTTACTGTTTTTATAAGCTTTGGGGCTTCAACACCAAAATAGTCCAATATAAATTTGGTTTCATTATTTAGTTCTCCTAGCCTAATTGCCATAGCAGGAGTTTTTTGAGTTTTACTTTTAAATTCTGCATAGGCTAGAGCAGAACAAATGGAATCTGAATCTGGATTTCTATGTCCTGTAATGTAAATTATATTTTTCAAATGCGCTACCTCCTTAAATAGAATTCCATAAATAAAAGAGTTACTATATGTATTTTATAGCTATAATCCATGTCTGTAAAGGAAAAAATTTAGTATTGCATATTTTTTCATATACTAGTAGGCTCGTACATATATTTTAGAGTAAGATAGTTGTTATTAAATATATAAACTTTAACTTGTACATTGCAGTTTAATTTAATAAGAATTCACAATGTAGTATTAACAATTAATGATGAAATTAATTTCTTTAGATATTTAATTGAGAAATATAATTTTTAAACTATTATCTAATAAAACAATAAATTTTATATTAATGTGAATTCAAATAATTCAATAATACAATTGTATGAATGCATAAATTAAATTTGAAAGCAGTCTATCTATATTGTATGTTGTTTTAGATTATTTATTATTTAAAAGAAAAGGGGGAATAAAAGTGCATGATAAAGAGGCTAGAGGACTTACTAATGATGAAGTGGAAAAAAAGTTAAAACAGTTTGGATTGAATGTTTTACAAAGTAAGGAACAAGTATCAGTAATTAAAATATTTTTATCTCAATTTAATGATTTTATAATTTGGGTTTTAATTGGTGCTACCATAATTTCAGGAATTATGGGAGACAGTGCAGATGCTATAACTATAATAATAATAATATTTATGAATGCTATATTGGGATTCGTACAGGAATATAAAACAGAAAAATCATTAGAAGCACTGAAAGAATTAGCTTCGCCTACTGCAAAGGTAGTCAGAAATGGCAAAATACAGGTTGTAAATTCTATGTATTTAGTTCCAGGAGATTTAGTAATACTTGAAACTGGAGATAGAATACCAGCAGATTGTTTATTAGTTGAAGATAATAACTTTATGGTAGACGAATCACTACTAACAGGAGAATCAGTAGGTGTTTATAAAAACACTAATGATAGAAGTAATAATGATATTTACATGGGAACTATTGTGCTAACTGGAAAGGGTAAAGCAAAGGTATTGTCAACAGGAATGAGTACAGAGATGGGGAAAATAGCTAACATGCTTGATAATATTGATAGTGAAAAGTCACCATTAAAAGAAAGGCTAGATTCACTAGGAAAAATATTAGTTGTACTTTGTTTAGTGATTTGTACCTTAGTAACTATACTAGGAATTGTAAGAGGACAAGATCCTTACAATATGTTCTTATCAGGTGTTACATTAGCAGTTGCGGCAATTCCAGAGGGTTTAGCAGCTATTGTAACAGTAGCTCTAGCCTTAGGAGTATCAAGAATGCTAAATAGAAAGGCACTAATTAGAAAATTACCTGCTGTTGAAACATTAGGATGCACCTCTGTAATTTGTAGTGATAAAACTGGTACCCTTACAGAAAATAAAATGACAGTAAAAAGCCTATATTTTAATAACACTATTTATAGTATAGAGGATTTTGGAAAGAACCCAAATTTGATGTTAAAAAAAGCTTTTACCTATTGTAATGATTGTAACTATAATTTTGATGGCATCACATTAGAGAAGACACTATTTGGAGATCCTACAGAAACAGCACTTATAACAGCATTTTTTAATAGTGGAAAGGAAATACAAAACTTTATATATAAAGGAAAAAGAGTGTATGAAAACCCTTTTAATTCTACAAGAAAAATGATGTCTGTCATCATAGAGGAAAATGGTAAAAATAGTTGTTATGTTAAAGGAGCACCAGAAAGAGTAATTGAAAGATGTAGCCACATTTTAATAAATGGTAAAGTAGAGCCTTTTACATACAGCCATAAACAAAATGTAGAAAAGGCAATTGATAAAATGTCTTATAAAGCATTAAGATGCATTGCTGCTGCTTATAAAGAAAACAATCTAGTAAAAAGTGAAGCAGTAGAACAAGACTTAATATTTATAGGTATAGCAGGAATTATTGATCCTCCTAGAAAAGAAGTTAAGGAGGCAGTATTAAAATGCAAGGTTGCAGGAATTAAACCTATAATGATAACCGGTGATCATAAAAACACTGCTTTTGCAATAGGTAAGGAAATAGAGATATGTAAGAGTATTGATGAAGTTATTACAGGGGCAGAGCTAGATAAAATTTCTGATAAAGAACTTCAAAAAAATATAAATAAGTATAAGATATTTGCTAGAGTAAGTCCAAAACATAAATTAAGGATAGTAAAGGCTTTTAAAAATGAGGGAGTTATTGTTGCTATGACAGGAGATGGAGTTAATGATGCTCCAGCTGTTAAAGAGGCAGATATAGGAATTGCCATGGGTATATCAGGGACAGATGTTACTAAAGAGGCAGCTTCAATGATTTTACTAGATGATAATTTTGCTACAATTGTTTCAGCAGTAGAAGAAGGAAGAGTTATATATGATAATATAAGGAAATTTATAAGATATTTATTATCTTGCAATTTAGGAGAAGTATTAACAATGTTTTTAGCTTCATTATTTTATCTTGATGTACCATTACTTCCAATTCAAATATTATTTGTAAATTTAGTAACAGATGGTTTACCAGCTATTGCTCTTGGCGTTGATCCAGCAGATAAAGATATTATGCTACAACCTCCTAGAGCAAAAAATGAAAGTGTATTTTCAAGAGGATTAAGAGAAAAAATCCTTTTGAGGGGAACTTTGATTGGAATTTGCACCGTGGCAGCATTTTTAATAGGTAAATATTATAATATGAGCTTAGAGAGCTGCAGAACTATGGCATTAGGTACATTGATAACTTCGCAGTTAATACATGTGTTTGAATGCAGATCAGAAAGATATTCGCTATTTGAAATAAATCCTTTTACTAACTTATATTTACTAGGCGCAGTAGCACTATCTATGATATCTTTAGTTTCAATTATTTATATACCGATGTTTCAAGCTATATTCCATACTTCCCCATTGCAGCTAGGTCAATGGTTAATTATAATTTTCTTCTCAAGCATAATTTCTTTTATAAATAGTTTATATATATTCATATCTCATAAAAAATAGAAAAACTGTGGACATTGTGTCCACAGTTTTTCTATTTTTTATGACATATGCAATGAATTGTAGAAGCTTCTATTTAAACCTTCTATCAGCTCTTACTCTTTGAGGCTTAGGCATTTTACCTTCAGTAGGAACTAATTCTGCTTTATTTGTCATGTTAATTAAATTTATTATAGAAATAGATTCTTTAGTATCTTTATTCTTTTTACTCTTTTTAGGCTTTAGCCCTTGAATTATAACAGAATGACCTTGAGTTACAGGTATAAATTGTGGCTTTTTAAACCATTTTTTTTTCTTATAAACACAAGTAAAAACATTTTTTGCTGCATCAGGTTTTAATACTATAGTAACTGTTATCCAGTTTAATATTCCAAGAAAACTTTTGGTTTCAGGTTTGATAGAGAGAACTCTACCTTGTAATTGTGTAAGTCTATCACCATATTTATTTAAATATGCGTTAGTATAGCTTTGAGCTAGTTTGTCTTTAAATCCCATAAAAATAACTCCTTTTCAATGATATATATAATTCCAATTATAAGCACTATGACTTATTAATAACAATAATGAATAAAAACATTATATATTAACTTTCAATAATTAACAAGGCTTTATCAATGGAGAATTGAAAATTGACAATTGACAATTAAGGATGAAATTATTTCTAGTAAAATAATTTCTTTAATATATTTCCAACTAGCAATATAATTGCTAGTTATTCTGTGGCGAACACTGTTCGCCGCTACAGTAAAAAGTTACTCTGTAACTTAAAAAGAGAATCAATTTTAAATTTCTCAGTTTCCATTGAGAAATATCCATAATTGTCCATCGTCAATAGTCAATTCTCAATTGTATATATATTAGTATACTATACTTTTTTTATTTAATTCATAATTCACAAACACTTATTATCTATTGTTTCAAGGTTTATGGTAAAAAGTTAATAATTTTGTTCCAAAAAACCATTTGCAAGAATATTAATATAATAAGTGATTTTTACCGGGAGGATAGTTATGAAGAGAAAGTTGACTCCAAAGGAAGTTATATATAATTTTGAACTTGGTGGTATTAGCTCTAAGAAAAATAAATCTATGTTACCACAATATTCAGAAGCATATAAAAAGATAAAAACCGCCCTTGAAATAGATAAAGAAGGATATAATGTATATTTAGTTGATGATTATTCCATGGATAAGGTTAAAAGAATTATAGAATATATTGAAAATGTGCTTAAAGATAGAGATAAACCTGATGATATATGTTATGTAGTTAAAAATGATGAAAAAAAACCAATACCTATATTTGTAAGCAATGGCTTTGGAAAGAAATTTAAAGCTACGTTAGAAGATATACAAAGTAGTTTAATAGAATATACTTTTGAATTTTATAATAATTCTATAAGTAAAGAAAAGGAAAAACTTGTAGATACAATTCAAAAGAAGCGAAATGAAATTATAAATAATTTAATTATCATATCTAAAAGTAGTGGATTTGAAATTAAATCAAATGATGGAGGATTTACTTTTATACCTTTAAATGATGGTAGGGAAATGACGGAAGAGGAATATGAAGATCTAGATTCAGATAAAAAAGAGCTGATGATATCTAAGGTAAATGAGCTTAAACTTAAAGCTAAGGAAATTTTGGAAGAACTGAAGCTTATGGAAGTAAATGAGCTGGAAAAAATAAAAGGTATTATGTATGATTATTTAAATGAAAAATTAGAAGATAAAAGGGAAAAATATAAGAAAATCTTTCATAGAGATACAGAAGTGATAGAATATTTAGAATATGTATGCGACAGCATAGTAACATATTTAATTGACAACTATAGTATTAGTTATGATGATGATGAAGATAAAATAAATGAAATAATTTATAAATATATGATAAATGTAATAGTAGATAATAGTGAACAAAACTCTCCACCAGTGATTTTCGAAGAAGACCCTAATTTAAATAATCTTCTTGGAAGTATTGAATATGAAAATCACAATGGTATATATGTTTCTGATGTTTCACTAATAAAAGCAGGAAGTTTAATAAAAGCCAATGGAGGATGTTTAATTTTAAGAGTAAATAATCTACTAAGCAATTCACAGGCATATTATTATTTGAAAAAAGTACTTTTAAGTGAAAAAGTGGATTTAGATTATAACAAAGGATATTTAGAGCTCTTGGCTCTTAGTGGATTAAAACCCAAGCCAATTAATATAAGACAGAAGGTTATATTAATTGGTGATTATGAAACTTATGATTTGCTTTATACTCATGATGAAGATTTTAAAAAGATATTTAAGATGAGAACAGAATATAATCCAATATTGGATATAGATAAAGATGTAAAAGGAGCACTAATTAGAGAAATAAATAATTTTTCATCAGCAAATAATATAAGACCATTGACGGATGAAGCTATTAAACAAATAGCTAAATGCTTATCGAGAAAGGCAGAAAACAAAAATAAAATTTATTTTGAAAGCTATGAATTAAATAATTTAATCTTACTTGCTAATAATAAAGTAAAAGAGGAAAATAGAAATACTATTGATGGAAAAGATATTATTGATATTGCCTATGAAGAGGAGCTCATTGAAAAAGAAATTTTACAAAGTTATAAGGAAGGTAAGACCTTGATTGAAGTTGTCAATAGTAAAGTAGGTCAAGTAAATGGGCTTTCAGTAATAGATACAGGATATGTAAGCTTTGGAAAACCTATAAAAATAACTTGCATATGCTATAAAGGAGAGGGAAATATAATTGATGCTCAAAGAGACAGCAATTTAAGTGGAAAGATTCATAACAAGGCATTAAGTATATTAAAAGGATATATTAGTACCTTAAATGGAGGGTATACAAAATTACCAGTAGACTTACATGTAAGCTTTGAACAAATTTATGGAGTTGTTAATGGCGATAGTGCTTCTATAGCAGAGATAATATGCATGTTATCTTCTATAAGTAAGATTCCAATAAGGCAAAATATTGCTGTAACAGGATCTATAAATCAATTTGGAGAAGTTCAGCCTATAGGTGGGGTAAATCAAAAAATTGAAGGCTTTTTTAAAGTTTGCAAGGCTATGGATACTATAGAAAATAAGGGTGTATTAATACCCGCTTCTAATAAAGAGGATTTAGTGTTATGTGAAGAAGTTGAAATAGCAATAAAAGAAGGGAAGTTTTTTATTTATACAATGAAGTCTGTAGAAGATGCTGTAAGAGTTTTATTAGATAAACCAGCAATAAACTTTGATAAAGTTACTAAAGCAATAAACAAGGAGATTGAAAAATATAATGATAAAAATAATATCCAAGGTAAAGATGGAGATAAAGCTAAAGGAATCAAAGATAAAATTATTAATGAAGAGAATGCCTAATTTAAAAGAGGTAATTCCGGAAACTATTAATGCGGGTTTAGAAAAGGTAGATAAAAAGGTAGATTTAAAAAAAATTAATAAAAAAATAAAAAAATCAATAAAAAAAATCATAGAATAATCTTTATTTATTGGAGAATTAATTTTTGACAATTATAATTAAAGGGATTTTCAGCAGACAGTGAAAGTTTCATAGGTCAATTTCTTTTAAAACTATTAGTAAAGTATACTTTATTAAAAATAATAAAAGCCCTTAATTTACAAAATAAAATTTTAGTAAATTAAGGGTTTTTATTTAAGAAATTAATTATTCATTATCAATCATTAATTGATTTAATTATACATTAAATCTAAAGTTTACAACATCTCCATCTTGCATTACATAATCTTTACCTTCTAATCTGAAGTAGCCTTTTTCTTTTGCAGCTGATTCAGAACCACATTCAACTAGTTTATCATAAGAAACAATCTCAGCTCTTATAAAGCCTCTTTCAATATCACTATGGATTTTACCAGCAGCTTGAGGTGCTTTTGTTCCTAATTTTATAGTCCAAGCTCTAACCTCTTGAACACCAGCAGTTAAAAAGCTCATAAGTCCTAATAATTTATAACTTGCTCTTATAAGCTTATCTAGTCCTGACTCTTGAAGTCCATATTCAGATAATAAATCTTTTTTCTCTTCATCATCAAGAGTAGATAGTTCTTCTTCTAATCTAGCACAAACTACTATAACTTGAGAATTTTCACTAGTTGCATATTGTTGAACTTTTTTAACTAAATCATTCTCAATATTTCCTGACATTAAATCATCTTCGCTGATATTGCATGAGTATAATACAGGCTTAGAAGTTATTAAAAACAATCCTTTGATGAATTCATCCTCATCATCAGTGACTTCTAAAGTTCTAACAGGGTTATTTTCTTCTAAGTGTTTTTTTATTCTTTCCATCAGAGCATATTCAATTTTAGCTGTTTTATCTCCGGAACGAACAAGCTTTAGTGATTTTTCCATTCTTCTATCTAAAACTTCAAGATCAGAAAAAATAAGTTCTAAATTTATAGTTTCAATATCTCTTATTGGATCAACAGATCCATCAACATGAACTATGTTATCATCTTCAAAACATCTAACTACATGTACTATTGAGGAAACCTCTCTTATATGAGATAAGAATTTATTTCCAAGGCCTTCTCCTTTGCTAGCACCTTTCACAAGACCAGCTATATCATAGAATTCAATAGCAGTGTGAACTTTTCTTTTAGTATTATACATTTTTTCAAGCACATCTAATCTCTTATCTGGTACACTAACAACTCCTACGTTTGGTTCAATTGTGCAGAATGGATAGTTCGCAGATTCTGCGCCAGCTTTAGTGATAGCATTAAAAAGAGTGCTTTTTCCTACATTTGGTAATCCAACTATTCCTAATTTCATATATATTTTCTTTCCTTTCTCTTCTCTTCCTGTGCATTATAAAAGCAAATTGAGTTTTAATTTTATTTCATATGTCTTGTATAAAGTTTTTATAGTTTCTCTTATAGAGTTTCCCAAACTTTAATATTTAAATTATAATATACAATAATTTTACAAATATATATCCACATTATGACAAATAATTTTTTAAAAACTCAAATAAATTCTTTTAAATTATACTCTACAACAGGATATATTTCAACAATTGTAGGGAAAACTAGGTTTTACAAAAAGTTTTATTATTATAGTAGGTTTAAAAGAAAATAATATTTTTCTAGAAACAATTGTAATTTAATGTAACAGCATAAAATGAGAGTTTTCAACATTTTTAAAACATTTTAAGAGAAAATTAAGAAAAAACAACAAATATTCTCTAAAAAAGGATTATAAAAAAATCCACCTTTTTGAAGGAATTTTTATGTACTCATAGAATAATTTATGTTATAAATATTTAATAGAGTTTAAATTTTATACAAAGGAAGAAAATGATGATAAACTACCTTAATAAGTATAGTAATAATTTATTGAAGGAGACTTTAAAATGGACTTTAAACATATTTCAGTATTATTAGAGGAGTGCATAGATGCGCTTAACATTAAAGAAGATGGTATTTATGTAGATTGTACCCTAGGTGGTGCAGGTCATTCTAATGAAATACTTAAGAAGTTATCAAGTAAAGGAAGATTAATTGGTATCGACCAAGATTTAGATGCTTTAAATGCAGCTAAGGAAAGACTAAAGAATTATGAAAATGTTACTTTCGTTCATAATAATTTTTATAATATAAAGGAAATATTAGAAGAGTTAAAAATTGAAAAAATTGATGGAGTTCTTATGGATTTAGGTGTATCTTCCTATCAGTTAGATGAAGCTGAAAGAGGTTTTAGTTATATGAAGGATGCTCCTTTAGATATGAGAATGAATAGAGAAAATAGTTTTTCTGCATATAACGTAGTTAATGATTATAGTGAAGAAGAACTTTCAGATGTTATAAAAAGTTTTGGTGAAGAGAAGTTTGCAAAGAGGATAGCTAATTTTATAATTAATAGAAGACCTATTAATACTACTTTAGAACTATCTGATATAATAACAGCAGCTATTCCAGCGAAATTTAGGAGAGAAGGAGGTCATCCTGCTAAAAGAACCTTTCAAGCTATAAGAATAGAAGTTAATAAAGAATTAACTATATTAAATAAAACCATTGAAGATGCAGTTGAAGCCCTAAATAAGGATGGCAGAATTGCCATAATTACTTTTCATTCCTTAGAAGATAGAATTGTTAAAATTAAGTTTAAAGAATTACAAGATCCATGTACTTGCCCTAAAGAATTACCTATGTGTGTTTGTGGAAAGACACCGATAATTAAGTTAATAAGTAAAAAGCCTATTGAACCTTCTTTAGAAGAGAAAGATTTAAATTCAAGAAGCAAAAGTGCAAAGCTTAGAGTGGCTGAGAAAATTTAGTTCTAAAAATACTATGGGGGTAGTAAAATGTTAGTAGAAAAAGATAAAAATGTGATAAGTGGCAATACAGTTTTAAAACCTAAGATTACTTCTGTGCCTAAGAGGCAAGAAGATAAAAAACATTCACATAAAACTAAAATAGAAAAGAAACAAATTCTTAAAAGAAGACTAAGGCTTATAAGAAATATAGGACTTAGCTTTGTAGTGGCAATTGTAATTTTATTTAGATATTCTTCTATATATAGAACACAGGGGGATATTATTAAGAAGCAAGAAGAAATATATAATGTCCGTGAACAAAATGAAAGTATGAGAGTTGAGCTTATCAAATTTAATAATTTAAAGTATATAGAAGATATAGCTACAACTAAGCTAAAAATGAAAAAACCTAATGCTGGAGTTGCTATATATTGCAATTTAGATCAGGTTGAAGTACCCCATGGTGAAAAAGTTGTTGAAGAATCTAAAGAAGGCTTTTTTGAAAAAATAAAAAATATTTTATTCTAACAGTAAGATTTTTTGGGGGAGTAATAGTGACGAAAGGGGAATTGAGAGATAAGGTAATAATTAGAAAGAGATTAAAGTATGCCTTATTATTAGCGCTTTTAATATTTATTTACCTCACTTATAGATTAATTACAATAATGTTTATTGAAGGAGATAAATATAAAACCAAAGGCATTCAACAATGGACAAGTGATGTTAAAATTAATGCAAAACGTGGAAGAATTTTAGATAGAGATGAAAATGAGTTAGCTATAAGTGCAAATGTATATAGAGTTGACTTAGATTTAAATACTTTAAGAGATTCTTTAAAAGATAAAGAACTGACTATGAAACAAATAGCTCCAGACTTAGCAAACATACTAAGTATGGATAATGATAAGGTATTGGATATTTTAACAAGGCCACTACCAAATGGTAAACTTAGAGGGGCGGCTATTTTAAAAAGAAGGATAGAAAAAGAGGTAGCTGATGAGATTAAGTCTTATTCTAAGAGTAAGGGAATAAGAGGTGTAGTTGTTTCACCAGATACTAAAAGGTATTATCCAAATGAGAATTTTGCATCTCATGTTATTGGACATACTAATTCTGATGGAGATGGGTTAACAGGCATAGAATTATATTACAATAAATACTTATCTGGCATGCCAGGAATAAAGATTTCTGAAACTGATAAAAAAAGTGAAGGTTTATCTTATACTATTTCAGATTATAGTAAACCAATAGATGGAAGAGATGTGGTTTTAACTATTGATGAAAAAATTCAATTTTTTGCTGAGAAAGCTGCAGAGCAGGCACTAAGTGATAATGATGCTAGTGCTGTATCAGTATTAGTTATGGATCCTAATACTGGAGAAGTGCTAGCTATGGCAAACAAGCCGGATTATAATCTTAATAAACCTTGGCCTGAGAACCTTGATGAGAATGCTATCCAAAAATCTTGGAGAAACAGAGCTGTAAGTGACACCTTTGAACCAGGTTCTATTTTCAAAGTAGTAACAGCAACAGCAGCGTTAGAAACTGGTGTTGTAAAAGAAAGCGACACATTTCATTGCGGTGGCTCTTCAAGAATTGGTGGTAGAACAATAAGATGTTGGAAAACGGCAGGACATGGTAGTCAAACTTTTCAAGAGATAATTAAAAACTCTTGTAACGTTGGATTTATGGCTTTAGGTGAAAGATTAGGAAGAGATAATTTAAACAAATATATAACAAAATATGGTTTTGGGCAAAAAACTGGTATTGATTTACCAGGGGAGGCAAAAGGTATAATTAAGCCTACAGAATCTATAACAAATGTGGATTTGGCAACTATTTCTTTCGGCCAAAGTAACACAGTGTCTGCAATTCAATTTATGACAGCTTTTAATGCTATTGCTAATGGGGGAAAATTAATTACCCCTCATTTAATGAAAGAAGTTATTCATTATGATGAAAATAATAAAAGAGTAGTAGATCAAGAATTCAAACCAAAAGTAATTGAAGGAAATTTTAAACCAGAGATCATGGCTGATATGAGACGTCATCTTGAAGCAGTTGTAGAAAGTGGAGGTTCTTCAAAGGCACATATAGCAGGGTATCATATAGGTGGTAAAACTGGTACAGCACAAAAAGTTGATCCACAAAGAGGCGGTTATGGAGCAGGTAAATACATCTCTTCATTTGCAGCAATGGCACCAGCTAATGAACCAAAGGTTACTGTATTCCTATCAATAGATGAACCTAATCCATCATTATACTATGCTGGTCAAATAGCAGCACCAGCAGGAAAAGGTCTGTTTTATGATATATTTAATTATTTGGGATTAAAACCAGATGCTACTTCTGAGGAAGTTAAGGATAGTTTATTAAAGAGTATAGCCTTACCAGAAATAAGAGGTTCTAAGAAAAATGATGGTATTAAAATATTAAAGGATAATAATTTAAATGCTAGAATAGAAGGCGATGGGGAATATATATCAGATATTAGTCCTAAGCCAGGGTATATGGTTAAAGAAGGCGCTGAGATTATAGTATATACTAGTGATCAATCAGACTCAGATGACACAGTAGCAGTACCAGATTTAAATGGATACAGTGTAGAAAAATCCACTGAGCTTTTAGAGAGCTTAGGTCTTAAAATAGAGACTCAAGGTGAAGGTGTAGTATCTGAACAAAGTATTGCACCGGGACAACATGTTAACAAAGGAACAGTAATTACAGTTCATTTACAAATAATTGCGGATTAACTTATCGCATTTCAATTCACAATTTTAATTAATGGAGAATTGACGATGGACAATTGACAATTAAGGTAGAAATTATTTTTATTTAAAATAGTTTCTTTAATAGATTTTTAATAAAAGTGACTTGGTCATTTTTAAAGGAAATAAATTTTAAACTTCCCTTGAGAGAAGTATCCATAATTGTCCATTGTCAATAGTCAATTCTCAATTGTATAACGGTAGCATATAATTTATTATGCTACCGATTTGCCATATTTAAACAGAAAGATGATGTACAAATAGAATTTTAGTAATTTAAAATAAAGTCTAAAGAAATTTTCTTAATAAAGCTGAAAAGTTTTAGTATTAGAATTTTTGGAGGAATAATAGTGACAAAAGCAAAAACAAAAAATAAAACAGTGAATAAGAAAAGAATAAAATATGCATTATTATTTACACTTTTAATATTTATCTACATTTGTTATAGATTATTTACAGTAATGTTTATTAAAGGCGATGAATATAAAAGTAAGGGTGTGCAACAATGGACAAATGACTCTAGAATAAATGCAAAGCGTGGAAGGATTTTAGATAGAGATGAAAATGAATTAGCTGTAAGTGCTAATGTATATAGAGTTGACTTAGATTTGAAGGCATTGAGAGAATCTTTAGAAAAGAAAAAATTAACTATGAAACAAATAGCTCCAGATTTAGCACAAATATTGACCATGGATAGTGATACTGTACTTGAAATTTTGACTGAACCATTACCAAATGGTAAGCCTAAAAATGCAGCTATTTTAAAAAGGAGAATTGAAAAAGAAGTAGCTGATAAAATTAAAGCATATTCAAAAGAGAAAGATATAATAGGCTTGGTTATTTCGACAGATACCAAGAGATATTATCCCAATGATAATCTTGCATCCCATGCTATTGGGCATACAAATTCCGATGGTGAGGGATTAACGGGAATAGAATTATACTACAATAAGTATTTAGCTGGTATACCAGGAATAAAAGTTTCTGAAGCGGACAGAAGAAGTGAAGATTTGCCTTATAATGTCTCTGATTATAGCAAACCAGTAGATGGAAGAGACGTGGTTTTAACTATTGACCAAAATATTCAATTTTTTGCTGATAAAGCTGCAGAGAAAGCATTAGCTGATAATAATGCTAAAGCTGTTTCTATAATGGTTATGAATCCTAATAATGGAGAGATATTAGCTACAGCAAATAAACCAGATTACAATTTGAATAATCCTTGGCCAGAAGATCTTAGTGATAGTGAAACTGAAGCATTATGGAGAAATGGGTCTGTAAGTGATGCATTTGAACCAGGATCAATTTTTAAAGTAGTAACAGCTACAGCTGCAATAGAAACTGGAAACGTAAAAGAAGGAGAAAATTTTTATTGTAGTGGTTTTTCTGTAGTAGATGGCAAACCTATCCACTGTTGGAAAACAGAAGGACATGGAGATCAAAGTTTTAGAGATATTATAGCAAATTCTTGTAATGTTGGTTTTATGACCTTAGCACAAAGAATGGGAAAAGAAACTTTAAATAAATACATTGAGAAATATGGCTTTGGTAAAAAAACTGGAGTGGATTTACCGGGAGAAACTGAAGGAATAGTTAAATCAGTGGAATCGATGAGTAATTCTGACTTAGCAACTATTTCTTTTGGACAAAGTGATACAGTATCAATAGTTCAATATATGATGGCATTTAATGCTGTTGCAAATGGTGGAAAATTAATTACTCCTCATTTAATGAAAGAAATTGTCCATTATGATGAGGATAATAAGAGAGTGGTAGATCAAGAATTTAATCCTAAGGTTACAGAAGGCAATTTTAGACCGGAGACTTTGGAAGAGATGAGGGGACATTTAGAGGCAGCTGTAGAAAAAAATGGAACTGCATATATACCTGGTTATCATATAGCAGGAAAGACAGGTACTGCAGAAAAGCCTGATTTTGAAAATGGTGGATATGCAAAGGATAAGTATATTGGTTCATTTGTAGGTATGGCTCCGGCCAATGATCCTAAGATTACTATAGTTGTAACAGTAGATGAGCCTGATCCATCTAAATATTACGGCAATGAAGTAGCAGCACCAGTAGGTAAAAGTTTATTTCAAGATATATTTAATTATTTAGCTTTAAACCCAGAAGGCAGTTCAGATAAAAGCAAAGATAATTTATTAAAGAACATAGCTATACCTGAAATAAGAGGAACAAAAAAGGATGATGGAGTTAAAATTTTAAAGGATAATAATTTAAATATGAAAATAGAAGGTGATGGGGAGTACATAGTTGATGTCAGCCCTAAACCTGGATATATGGTTAAAGAAGGAACAGAAATTATAGTGTATACCGGTAAAAAAGCGGATACAGATACTACAGTAGCAGTGCCGGACTTAAATGGATACAGCAAAGAAAAAGCAAGTGAACTTCTAGAAAGTTTAGGACTTCACATAGAATTTGATGGTGAAGGGTCAGTATCAAAACAAAGCATTGCTCCAAGTCAACATGTAAAAAAGGGAACGGTAGTAAATGTGACTTTAAAGGTATCAGGAGGTTAATTCAATTGAAATTTGACAATGGGCAATTGACAATTACGGATATTTCTCAGCAGAAGCTGAGAAATTTAGAATTGATTAGCTGTAGCGGCGAGCAGTGTTCACCACACATTAACTAGCAACTACTACTTAGAAATCTATTGAAGAAATTATTTTGCTAAAAATAATTTCCTTCTTAATTGTGAATTGCGCACTGTGTATTGTTTAGGGTATTTTTAATTAGCTTATAAGAATTCTTGTTATGAAAACTAAAATATTATATAAATTAAATTTTGACTATATGCAATTTATTGATAAGTCTTTGAATATAGTGTATAAATATATATGTTGATTAATTAAAGGTATTTATACTTTTAATTAATCAATTATTAACTTTCCACGTTTAAAGAAAAGCTTAAAGGAGTGATATTATGAATTTAAATAAGCTTTTAAAGAATTTTCAATTTGAATTATTAAATGGAAGCTTAGATATAGAAATAAATAATATACAATACGATTCTAGGAAAATTAATAAAGGAGATGTATTTTTTTGTATAGAAGGGCTTACTTTAGATGGCCATAAATATATAAAAAGTGCTATAGATAAAGGCGCAGTTGCAATAATAGTGCAAAAAGAAGTGCAAAGTTATGAAAATGTTACATTAATTAAAGTTAAAGATACTAGGAAAGCTTTAGCATTAGCTTCATCAAATTTTTATGATAACCCAAGCAAGAAACTTAAACTTATTGGAATAACAGGAACCAATGGAAAAACAACTTCTACATTTATGGTTAAGTCTATATTAGAACAATGTGGTCACAAGGTTGGTCTTATAGGTACTATTGCAAATTATATAGGAGATAAAAAGCTTTATACTGAAAGAACTACTCCTGAATCTTTAGAATTACATCAATTATTCAATGAGATGGTTAAAGAAGAGGTTGAATATTGTGTAATGGAAGTTTCCTCTCATTCATTAGAACTTGATAGGGTTTATGGAGTGGAATTTTCAGAGGGGATATTTACAAACTTAACTCAAGATCACTTAGATTTTCATAAAACTTTTGAAAACTATTTTAATGCTAAATTAAAATTATTTTTAAATAGTAAGGTATCTATAGTTAATATAGATGATAGTTATGGGGAAAGAATTATAGATTCAATTGATGGTGATATAATAACTTATGGATTAGAAGAGAAGGCTATGTTATGGGCTAAGGATTTAAAACTTCATTCAAGGGGAATAGAGTTCACTTTAGTTTATAATGGAGATGAAGAAAATATTAAACTTAGTATTCCAGGTAAATACAATGTTTATAATGCACTAGGATGTATTGCAGCTACAATACATGAAGGTGTATCTATTGAAGATATAAAGCAGGCTCTTGAAAAGGTAACTGTTCCAGGACGCTGTGAAATAGTTACTATAAATCATAATTTAGGATATGATGTAATTGTTGATTATGCCCATACTCCAGATGGACTTGAAAACATATTAAACTCTGCTAGAGAGTTTACTTTTGGTAGATTGATATCTGTTTTTGGTTGTGGAGGAGATAGAGATAAAAGTAAAAGGCCTATAATGGGCAGCATAGGAAGTAGTTTAAGTGATATAACAATAATTACTTCTGATAATCCAAGAACAGAAGATCCTATGGCAATAATTGAGGATATAAAAGCTGGATTAAAAAAAGAAAATTATGTAGTTATAGAAAATAGAAGAGAAGCGATAAAGTATGCTATGAAAATTGCTAAAGATAAAGATGTTATAGTCATAGCCGGTAAAGGTCATGAAGATTATCAAGTACTTAAAGATAAAAGAATTCACTTTGATGAGAGAGAAATTATAAGTGAAATCATAAAGGAGTTGTATGCTTAAATGGAGTATTTAGATATAAAGGAGATTGTAGACGCCTTAAAAGGTAACCTTATTGTGAAGGGAAATGTAGATAAATTTAATAGCGTAGCCATAGATAGCAGAAAAATAAAGTTAAATGATATTTTTTTCGCCATTAAAGGAGAAAACTTTGATGGGCATGAATATGTTGTAGATGCTTCACATAAGGGAGCAGCATTATGCATAGTTCATAATAAAAATTTTAATGAAAAAGATATTTGCGAGTATACTTCTATAATACTAGTTGAAGATACTAGAATGGCGCTATTAGATTTAGCAAAATATTATAGAGATAAGTTAGATATTAAAATAATAGGAATCACAGGTTCTACAGGAAAAACATCTACTAAAGATTTAGTAGCAGCAGTTTTAAGCGAAAAATATAAGGTTTTTAAAACTAAAGGGAATTTTAACAACGAAGTAGGATTGCCGCTTATGATATTTAATTTAGATAACTCTTATGATATAGCAGTACTAGAGCTTGGTATGAGTAACTTAGGGGAAATACATAGACTATCTAGAGTTTCAAATCCAGATTTAGCAATTATAACTAATATCGGATTGTCTCACATAGAAAATTTAAAGACACAAGAAAATATATTAAAAGCAAAAATGGAAATTACCGACTTTTTTGAGAAGGAAAATGTTTTAATACTTAATGGAGATAGTGATTTACTAAGTGAAATATCTTCCGATAAATATAAAATTATAAAAATTGGTATAGAAAATGATTATAATTTTACAGCAAGTGGAATAATTATAGGTGATAGTAATATAAAATTTAATATAAGAGAAAATGATATGTTAATTGATGAGACTTTTGCTGTTCCTGTTTTAGGAAAACATAATGTACTTAATTCATTATTAGCAATAGCTACAGCTAGAGAATTAAATATGGATTATAAGGATATAAATAAAGGCTTTAATAACTTAGAAGTTACTTCTATGAGACTTGATATATTAAAATATGATAAATTTACAATCATAAATGACGCTTATAATGCAAGTCCTGATTCAATGGAAGCAGCTTTAAATGTATTAAAGGATTTTAAAGGTGGTAGAAAAATAGCAGTATTGGGCACTATGAAGGAACTAGGAGATGAATCCTATAATGCTCATAAAGAAGTAGGGCGATATGCTAAAGCTAATGGCATTGATTTACTAATAGCAATAGGTGATTTTAAGAAGGCTTTTAAAGATGGTTTTCAAGATGAAAACTGTATATTATTTGAAAATAAAGAAGAAGCAGTAAAGTGCTTAACTTCTGAAATAAAAACTGATGATGTAATTTTAATAAAAGCATCTAGATCAATGGAGTTTGAAAGTATTGTAAGTGAAATAGAAAAGTTAGATGTTAAGGAGGGGATATAAAATGAGTAAAGTTGTTTATTCAGTATTAGTAGCATTTCTTATATCTTTACTTTTATCACCATTATTAATTCCGCTCTTAACTAAATTTAAATTTGGACAGAATATAAGAGATGAAGGACCTAAAAGCCATCTAAAAAAAGCAGGAACTCCTACAATGGGTGGATTGATATTTATTATTGCTTCGGCTATTACTTTATTTGTAGTTCAAAGAAATGTAGCTGATGAGGCGATAATTGCTTTAGTTTCATTGGTTGGTTTTGGAATTATAGGAATGCTAGATGATTCATTAAAAATAATTCATAAGCATAATGAAGGTTTAAAATCATGGCAAAAGATGATACTATTAGTTATTCTTTCAATTTTTCTTGGATACTATGCTTCCACAAGAATTGGAACAGATATAATAATACCGTTTTTCAATAAAACTTTTAACTTAGGACCGTTGTTTATACCTTTTATTGTGTTTTACTTTGCAGCAACAACTAATGCAGTTAATTTAACCGATGGATTAGATGGGTTAGCTAGTTCGATAACATTATTGGTGATGACTTTCTTTGCACTTGTAAGTTTTGGAATGGGATATTACAATTTATCTATATTTTGTGGAATAGTAGCAGGAGCATTATTAGGATTTTTAAGATACAATTCCTATCCTGCACAGATATTTATGGGAGATACAGGATCTTTAGCTTTAGGTGGAGCTATTGGCGCTGTAGCAATGATATTAAAACTTGAGTTTTTGGTATTAATTGTTGGAGGAATATATGTAATTGAAACTTTATCTGTTATTATTCAGGTTATATCTTTTAAACTCACTGGTAAAAGAGTTTTTAAAATGAGTCCTCTTCATCACCATTTTGAGCTTAGTGGATGGCATGAAAGTAAAATTGTAGCAGTATTTTCTATAATTACTGTAGTATTATGTTTGATAGGATTCTTATCAATTACACCTTAAGGCATCTTCAAAAGACAACAGATAAGTATTCTAGTATGTTTTGTGCTATAGCCTATCGTTATAATTTATAGATGTGATATTTATAAGACTATGATTTTTTATCTGACACAAGATATGCTCAAAATCTTTTATTGATCATTTTGTTTCAGATGCCTAAAATAATATAGGGGGATGAGATATGAAAAAATCCAAAGTAAAACTAGGAGAAATTGATTTTGTATTATTTGCTACTATTTTAATGTTAGTATCAATTGGCGTAGTTATGGTTTATAGTGCTAGTTCATATTTTGCATCTTTTCAATACAATAATGCAGAATATTTTTTGTGGAGACAGCTTATGTGGGCAGGCTTAGGAACTTTTGGCATGATAATAACTATGAATATAGATTATCATAAATATAAAAAGCATACAGGAAAGCTTATGATTTTAACAATAATTGCATTATTACTAGTGTTTCTATTTCCCCCGGTTAAAGGTGCTCAAAGATGGATAAGACTTGGGCCAGCATCTTTTCAGCCATCAGAAATTGCTAAGTATACAGTGGTGTTATTTACTGCAATGAGTGTTGAACGAAAAGGTGAAAAAATTAAGAGTTTTACCAAAGGCGTTTTACCCTATTTATTGATATCTGGATTTTATGCTGGACTTGTAATTGCAGAGAAAAATTTAAGTATAGCCACAGTTATAATGATAGTGACAGTAGGTATGCTATTTATTGCTGGTACTAAACTTAGATTTATTGGAGGTTTAGTAGGAGGGCTAGTAGGATTGGTAGGATTAGCTATAACATTAGAGCCCTATAGAATGAGAAGAATAACAGGGTTCTTAGATCCTTGGTCAGATGCACAGGATACAGGATATCAGTTAATTCAATCACTTTTAGCACTTGGGTCAGGAGGTCTTACAGGAGTGGGCATAGGTCAATCAAGACAAAAATGTTTTTACATTCCCGAGCCTCACAATGACTTTATATTTGCAGTTATTGGTGAGGAACTAGGATTTATTGGATGTATGTTCATAATTACTCTATTCATAGTATTTTTATGGCGAGGGCTTAGGGCAGCAGTACAAGCAAAAGACGTATATGGCAGCTTACTAGCTACAGGTATAACTGCAGTAGTAATAGTTCAAGCACTTATAAATGTAGCAGTTGTTACTGTTTCAATGCCTACAACAGGGGTGCCTCTTCCTTTTATAAGCTCTGGAGGTTCTTCATTGGTTATAAATATGATGGCAATGGGAATACTTTTAAATATAACTAGGCAGAATGCTTATAGTGGCAATTAAAGTATCTTAAAAAAATAACAAGATAGGACTTTATAGACTATTTTGTATCATACTTTCTTATTAGAACCCGCCATAGAAACACTATGAGCGGGTTTTAACGTTTTATTTGATATAAAAACAGACTACATCTTAGCTTGTTATTTTCTTTTATATATGTTATTAAGAATAAAATTGGCATGGGTATCATGTCAATTTTATTTTTCGGTTCCTAAAATTTCTAGAGTAAATTAATGGTTTTGTAATGAATTTTAATGAAATTAATGTTATTATGTAAGTAATGTATTTTTCATATAAATATAATGGGTATAGTATAGGTGAAAATAATATGTCTAAATTTAAAAAACAACAAGGTAATTATATATTAAAAAATAAAGAAAAATTATTAAATAAGAAAAGAAAGATTAAATTTATTAAAAGAGGTATTTTTTTATTTATAGTGTTGATAAGCGTCTTAATTACGTTATGTTTAAATTTAAGCTATTTTGATATAGCTTCAATAACTGTTAAAGGAAATGAAAACCTGACTAAAGAGGAAATAATAGAGGGATCTAATATAAAAGTTGGAGAAAACATATTTACAGTAAAAGCTAATAAAGCTATTAGTAGTGTAAAGGAAAATCCCTATGTAATTACTTCTCATGTTAAAAGAAAATTTCCTAATGAAATTATTGTAACAGTTAAAGAAAGAAAAGCAGCCTTTTATAGCAAATTAAATGATGAATTTTATATAATTGACAATGAGGGTATAATATTGGATAAAAAAAAGAACATAGAAAATCCTAACTTGGTAAGATTAGAAGGTATAAATCTTTCCAATCCAACTTTAGGTAGTGAAATTCCTGTGGAAAATAAGAAGAAATTAAAGGATATTAATACTTTATCTGATATTATATATGATTATAATTCAAAAGATGAGAACGTAAAAATTACTATGATTGAACTAAATAATTTTCTTGATATTAAAATTCATTGTAATAACAACGTTTATATTAAAATTGGTACTGATGATGACATACCAGAAAAATTAGCTAAGGCCTTTAGTATATTAAAGGATAAACAACTTAAAAATATGAAAGGGTATATTGATGTTAGTTTTGATGGAAACCCAGTAATATATAAGCAGGATTAGGAGGGGTTTAATTGAAAAAATTCTCATATCAAATTGCGATAGCACTTATATTTCTTCTTTTAGGATATATGTTAACTACTCAAATCTCAACCATAAATAAGCAAACAGTTTCTACAGATGAAGAAAAGGCTAATCCAGAAATTATAATTGAAAATGAACATTTGAGAAAGCAAAAGGAACAGCTTGAAAAGCAAATTGATGATTTAAATGCTAAGGCTAAAGAATTTGAAGAAGCAGCAGCAGGGAGAACTGAGGAAAGTACGGTTCTTTTAGAAGAATTGCAGCAAACCAGGTTACAAACTGGAGCAGTAGATGTAAAAGGAGAAGGAATAGTTATATATATAACTCCTAAAAAAAATCTATTTGCAAATGATATAAAGTTTAGACCTATGTATGATGAACAGTTATTGGGTATAGTCAATGAATTGAATGCAGCAGATGCAGAGGCAATTTCAATAAATGATATAAGATTGACATCACGAAGTGGTATTAGAGATGGTGGAGATAATATCATCATAAATAATGAAAGAATATCTCCTCAGCAGAGGGTTGTAATCAAAGCTATAGGTAATAGAAAGTTGTTAGAGGCGGCTTTAAACTTTCCAGGAGTAATACCAGATAAACTTTCAAAATTGTGTGATATAACGTATGATGTTACAAATGAAGTTACAATAAAGAAAACCAGTGCAAACCAAAAATTTGATTATGCAAAACAAGTTGAAAATAAATAGAGGTGATTAGATGGTAGCATTTATAGGTCTATTAATTGGAATAATATTAGGAATTGTGTGGAATATAAATATCCCTATTAAATTTTCACCATATATATCTGTGGCAATATTTGCCTGTATAGATTCAGTCTTTGGTGCTGTAAGAGCTTCCTTAAATAAAGATTTTAGACCGGATATATTTATATCAGGATTTTTTGGTAATGCCTTATTAGCAGCACTTATGGTGTATTTGGGAGAAAAATTAGGTATTCCTATATATTTAGCAGCAGTTATAGTATTTGGAGAAAGAATATTTAATAACTTTGCTGTTATTAGAAGATTACTTATGGATAGAGCAAAATTCCATAATTGAGGTGATTAGATGCAAACTAACGAAGCTACTATATTTTTGTTTATTGCTTCAATTATTGTAGGATTATTGATTTCTATGAATATTGACCTTGGAAAGTCTAATGCTTTTTTGGATGTTAAGCAATATGAAATTGCTTATAATGAAAGAGGAGATTTACAAAGGGATATAAGCAATTTACAAGGAGAATTAAATGAATTAAATAAAAAAATTAAAAAGTATGAGTATAACTCACAAAACACCTATGGAGTTTTAAGTGAGATAAATAAAGAATTAAATGATAATAAAATGATTTTAGGAACTTTGCCATTACAAGGTGAAGGAATAAGGATTACACTAAATGACTCTCCAGAAGCTGGCTTTGGTGGTAAATATAATAGAGATATGCTAATACATGATGCGGATCTTGTTAAAGTAATAAATGAACTTAGAAATGCAGGAGCTGAAGCCATAGCAGTTAATGATTATAGAGTGACTTACAATGCTTTTGGAATTTGTTTTGGCTCAAATGTCAATATCAATGGGATAAAGGTAGTAGCACCTTTTTATATAACTGCTATTGGGAATAAAGATGTAATGGAAAATTATTTGCAGACTCAAGAAAATCATGTTAAAAAATTAAAAAGAAGAACATGTTATGTTGAAATTGAGACTTTAAGTAACGTAGAAATACAATCTTATAATAGCACAATTAAAAGTAATTACTTAAAAGAAGTTACAGAGAAATAATATACCAATTTTATGTATTTTTTTGCAGGAATTTTTCAATTTGATGAAGAATATATAAAAGAATATTAATTTTTGTTTTAAGAATCACCATAAGGAGGTCAGAATATTGTCAATTGGACATAATTATGAAGCTGTAATGAATAAAATTTCAAAAGAGATTACCTTAATTTCTGTATCTAAAACTAAACCTGTTGAAGATCTAGTTGAAGCTTATGATGCTGGGGCTAGGGATTTTGGTGAAAATAAGGTGCAAGAGTTAGACATGAAGTATGAACAATTGCCTAAAGATATAAGATGGCATCTCATTGGGCACCTACAAAGAAACAAAGTTAAATATTTGGTAGGAAAAGTTCATCTCATACATTCATTAGATAGTGTAAGGTTAGCAGAGGAGATAGAAAAACAGTTTTCAGCAAAAAATGAAATTGCTAATGTACTTATTCAAATTAATATAGGAAAAGAAGCTTCAAAAACTGGAGTTAAAATAGAAGAGTTAGAAGATTTATTAAATATTTGTGAAAGTTGCAGTTCAATTAAGGTTAAAGGCTTAATGGCTACTATACCTATTGGTAATGAGGAGAGCTGTAGATATTATTTTAGTGAAATGAAAAAAATCTTTGATAACTTAAGTAAAAGAAGCTTTAAGAATATCTCTATGGAAATTTTGTCCATGGGAATGACTCATGACTATGAAATTGCTATTGAGGAAGGTAGTAATATGATAAGAGTTGGAGAAGGAATTTTTGGCAAAAGGCAGTATAGCTAATAATTTAGGAGGTAATCATAAATGGAAAAGAATATGTTTAACAAAGTTTTAACAATTTTAGGAATGGATGACAATATTGATGAAGAAGAAATGGATGAATTTGAAGAGCAAGAAGAAAATGAAGATGCCATTGATATAGAAACTTTTGGTTCGACTACTAAAAAACAAAATAAAATTGTAAATATCCACACAGCGACTTCTGCTAAGGTGGTAATAATAAAGCCACAGGAATATGATGAAGCAACAGCTATAGTGGACAACTTAAAAAATAGAAAGATAGTTCTTGTGAATATAAATGGTATAGAACAAAAAGTTGGACAGAGAATATTGGATTTTTTAATTGGAGCTGTATATTCTTTAGAAGGAGATCTTCAGCAGGTAGAAAAAGGTGTATTTATACTATGTCCTTCAAATGTTGAAGTCACTAATGATTTAAAAAGCGAATTATCAAGCAAAGGACTTTTTAGCTGGCCTAAATAATGGTGGGACAAATGATAATTAGAATAGTAAATATCTTTTTTGAAGTAATTAAAGCTGCAATTTTAATAGAAGTATTATTGACTTGGATACCTAATGGAAGATACAGTAAAGTAGGTCAATTTATAAGAACATTCACAGCTCCAATTATGGAGCCGGCAGAAAAAATAAATGATTTATTTCTAAAGGGGTTTGTTATTGATTTTTCACCTATAATTGCTTACTTTTTAATATACGTTATACAGGGAATTATATTATCAGTATTGGTAAGGATATAATATGGATATGATAACAAAAGAAGCTTTTATAAATAGTTTTTTGGAATACGAGAATAATTCAATATCAAAACTTTATGATCAAATTATTTTATCTAAGAAAATTAATGGGACAATATACAGCAAAGTTTTTACATACCCTGATATTTATAAAAAACTTAAGAATATGGAGAATAATCTACAAATTAAGGTTTATTGTAATGGTGTTTTTAAAGAGTTTGATAGAGCAATGTTAGCCTTTGATTGTTATGAGGAACCCCATTATTATCCTATAGATTTATTAAAGATATGTAATAGATCCAAATTTAAAAATCTACAACATAAGGATTATTTAGGTGCAATGATGTCTCTAGGAATAAAAAGAGAACTATTAGGTGATTTAATTCTAGACGAAGAATGTTGCTATGTGCCTGTATATAATGAAATTACAGATTTTATTATACTTAACTTGACTAATATTAACACTTGTTCTTGCGAAGTTATAATAGTAGATGAGCCATTAAAAAACGCACCTAAAATTAAATTTGAAGAGAGAACTATAGTAGTTACATCTTTAAGGTTGGATAATATAATTAGTTCCTTATGTAATGTTTCTCGAAGTAAAGCTTTAGAACTTATAGAAAGTAACAAAGTATTGCTAAATCATATTGGAATTTTAAAAAAGGATAAATTACTTTGTAGTGGAGATATATTGACTATTAGAGGTTATGGAAAATTTAAGATTTGTGATTTTATAAGTAAAACACAAAGTCAAAGACTTAGAATTTCTATAAAAAAGTACAATTAATTAGGGGTGATTTACGTGAGATTAACTTCAATAGATATTAATAATAAAGAATTTAAAAGGTCTATGAGAGGATATAATTTAGATGAAGTTGATGAATTTTTAGAAAAAGTTTCAGAGGATTATGAAAGTATTTATAAAGAAAATGCCACTTTAAAAGAAAGAATTTCAGTTTTTGAAGATAAATTAGATCATTATTCAAAAATAGAAGCCACAATTCAAAGTACGCTATTATTAGCGCAAAATGCTGCTGAGCAAGCTAAGATAACAGCACAAAATGAAGGTGAACTTATAATTAGAAATGCTAATGAATCTGCAAAAAAGATTTTAGATAAAGCACATGATGATGTACTTCAAATTAATGATGAGTTTGATAAAACTAAGCAAGAGTTTTTAAAATTTAGAACTAAGTTTAGAAATTTTATGGTAAGCCAATTAGAAATGTTTGAATCTTTGGAAAAGGATTTTGATAAGAACTATAATATATCAAATATTATAGAGGAAAATGTAGAAGAAAAAGGCTTAGATAATTTAAGAGAATCAGATTTAGATAAAGAAAATTTAAATTATGATGCTACAGAACTAGAAGAAATAAAGAGCTTTTTTGCTAATAATGATTAAAATCTCACTTTTACAGTGAGATTTTTTTAACTAAAGTTTGGTATAATATGAATATAGATAAACCACTTTAAAAAATAATTTATATCTCTATGGTATTTTAATTCACAATTCACAATTCACAATGCAAAATGCACAATTAAGGTTGAAATTATTTTTGAATAAAATAATTTCTTTAATGAATTTTTAGCTAGCAATTGCATTGCTAGTCATTATGCGGCGAACACTGTTCGCCTCTATAGTTAATTAGTTATAAATTTCTCAGCTAATGCTGAGAAATATCTATAATTGTGAATCGTGAATTGAATTTTAGTTCAGATACCAATAAGTGTTAGTTATTTTCAGAGATAGATTAAATTTAGGAGAGGTATATCTATACATATAGTTTTTAAGGAGAAAGTATTATGAAAGAAATCTGTATAAATAATAGAAACAAAAATTATAAGGTTTATATAGATAATGATATTAGTAAAATATTTTTAGCTTTTAATGAGCATAAATTAAAAAGTACAGATAAATTTTATATAATAACAGATGATAAAGTTTATTCATTGTATGAAAAAAAACTAAAATTATTAATGAAAGATTATAATTATAAAATTTTTGTTTTTAATCAAGGAGAAGAAAATAAAACTTATAAAACTGTAGAAGGAATTTATGATTTTTTGATAGAAAATAATGCAGATAGAAATAGTATATTAATTGCTTTTGGAGGAGGCATTGTTGGAGATATAGTTGGATTTGTAGCTGCAACATTTATGAGAGGTGTAAAATACATAAATGTGCCTACTACTTTAATATCTCAGGTAGACAGTGCTATAGGCGGCAAAGTAGCTTATAATATAAAGGGAATTAAAAATGCTATAGGCTGTTTTTATGATCCGATATTTGTCTTTGCTTCTGTTAACTTTTTAAAGACTTTAAATAAAATGCAGTTTATAAGTGGTCTTGGTGAAGTTATAAAGTATGGCCTTATAGAAAGTCCAGAGCTATTAAAATACATAAAAGAAAACATTAAAGCTATAATAGAATTAGAAAATGATAAGTTGTTATATATAGTTAAAGAGTGCTTAAAAATTAAGGCTTCGGTAGTTGAGAAGGATTATGAGGATTTAGGGTATAGAAATATATTAAATTTTGGGCATACTATAGGCCATGCTATAGAGTCAGATTCAAATTATTTAATTCCACATGGCATAGCAGTAGCGCTAGGTAGTTTAACTTCCATAAAAATATCTGAAATGAAATTAAAATTGAATACAAATATCTATAAAGAGATAGAAAATCTCTATAAAAAAATAGATATAGAAACCTTTTACAAAGTTGACAATTTGGACTTGTTTTTGTATTCTATAAAGCATGATAAGAAAATGGAAGGTAATAATATAAAATTTACATTGCTAGAAGATGTTGGTGCTTGTAAAATAAAAATAGATGTTAGTGAAGAGGAAATAATAGAAGCACTAAAGGAAAGTATAGGAAGGAGTTATTAATATGACAATTGGAATAATAGGGGCTATGGAAGAAGAAGTACAAATTTTAATAGATGAAATGCAGGTTGAAAGTAAAATTGAAAAGGCAAATATGTGTTTTAATAAAGGTAGAATTTTTGGTAAAGAAGTAGTAATTGTAAAGAGCGGAATAGGCAAAGTAAATGCAGCTGTTTGTACTCAAATATTAGTAGATGATTATAAGGCAAATGCTGTTATAAACGTTGGAATAGCTGGAGGTATAGGGGAAGAAATATATCCAGGAGATATAGTAATTGCCAGTGACTTAGTTCAACATGATATGGATACTTCAGCTTTTGGAGATAAGATAGGGCAAATTCCACGAATGGATGTTTTTGATTTTAAATGTGATAGTGAACTTATAAAATATGCAAAAGATGCTTGTGAAAATCTTAAGGACCATAAAAGTTTTGTTGGAAGAATAGTATCAGGCGACCAGTTTATTGCAGATGTAGAGAAAATTAGATGGTTAAAGAACGAATTTGAAGCTTTAGCTTGCGAAATGGAAGGTGCTAGTATAGCCCATGTTGCATATTTAAATAATATTCCTTTTATAATAATACGATCTATATCAGATAATGCAAATAATGGCGCTCATATGGATTATGAGAAGTTTAAAGATATAGCAGTAGAAAACTCCAACAATATATTAAAAAACATGCTAAGAGCTATGTAGGTGAGCATTTTATGGAAAGTTTATTAGTAGGGAATAATAGTGGTCCTAAAATAATAGTCAAAGTAAGAGATATAACTATTGGTGAAAAAGAAAAAGTAATAATATCTGGTCCTTGTTCTGTAGAAAATTATAATACTATGAAAGAAATCGCGAAAGAATTAAAAGATATGGGAGTACATATTTTAAGAGGAGGAGCTTTTAAACCTCGAACTTCTCCTTACGATTTTCAAGGATTGAAATATGAAGGTGTAAAAATTCTTCATGAGGTAGGAAAAGAGTTTAACATGCCTATAGTAACAGAAATAATGGATGCAAGAGATATTGAAAAATGTATAGATTATATAGATATGATACAAGTAGGATCAAGAAATATGTACAATTATACATTGCTTAAAGAATTAGGTAAGTGTAATTTACCTATATTATTAAAAAGAGGCATGAGTGCTACAATAACTGAGTGGCTCAATGCTGCAGAGTATATTATGTCCAATGGGAATGAAAGTGTAGTACTTTGTGAAAGAGGTATTAGAACTTTTGAAACCTACACTAGAAACACTTTAGATTTAAATAGTGTAGCGGTAATAAAAGAAAAATGCAGAATACCGATAGTTGTAGATCCTAGTCATGGAACTGGCAGAAGAGAACTAGTGGAAAGAATGGCCATAGCAAGTATTGCCAGTGGAGCTGATGGAGTTATGATAGAAAGTCATATAGAGCCAGATAGTGCGATTTCTGATTCGAAGCAAACTGTATCTATGGATATAATGAAATCTATAGTTTCAAAAGTTAATGAATTAAAAAATATTTTTTAGGAGATAGAACTATGGATTTAATGATTAAAGGATATAAGGAATTTAAAGATTTAGTTGTTAATGTGCCTGGAGATAAATCTATTGCCCATAGATCCTTAATAATTGGTTCCATACCAAAGGGAAATTATAACATTTATAATTTCCCTTTTAGCGAAGATTGTTTATCAACAGTCCAATGTATGAAAGAATTAGGTGTTGGTGTTGTTTTAGATGAGAATGACCTATCTGTAACTTCTCCAGGTTATAAAAACTTCAATGATAAAGTAGAAGTTTTAAATGTGAACAATTCTGGAACTGCTGCAAGATTACTAAGTGGACTTTTAAGTGGATGTAATATAGAAACTACAGTAATTGGAGATAATTCATTAAGTAATAGACCTATGAAAAGAATTGTAGAGCCTTTAAAATTAATGGGAGCAAATATCTGTTGCAAAGAAGAAAAACTTCCTTTAAAATTCAAAAAAAATAACGGATTAAAAGGTATTAAATATGAACTCCCTGTTGCATCAGCGCAAGTGAAATCTTGTGTTTTAATTGGAGGATATTTAGCGAAAGGAAGAACAGAAGTCATAGAAAATATACCAACTAGAGATCATACAGAAAATATGTTTAAATATCTTGGATGTAATATTGAAAGAAAAGAAAACACTATTTCTATAGAGAACTCCTCTATGGATTCAAAGGACATATTTGTTCCTGGAGATCCTTCTTCAGCAGCTTTTTTGATTGGAGCAACCTTATTAGGGGAAAAATCTTCCATAAAAATTGAAAATGTTCTATTAAATAAAGGAAGAATAAAGTATATTGAAATTCTAAAAAAAATGGGTGGCAAAATTACAGTAAACAATAAAGGGTATATAAATGAAGAACCTGTAGGAGATATTATAGTTTATAGTAGCGATCTAAATGGAATAATTGTAGAAAGTAAAGATATACCCAGTATTATAGATGAAATACCGATGTTAAGTGTGGTTGCAGCTTTTAGTAATGGGAAAACTGTATTTAAAGAAATAGAGGAACTAAAATATAAAGAGTGTAATAGGGTAGAAGCTATAATAAACAATTTGAAGAGTTTGGGAATAGAGGCATATCATAATGATAATAACATTGAAATATTAGGATTAAATGATTATATCAAAAAAGATGCATATATAAATTCTTATAAGGATCACAGAATTGCATTAGCCTTTTTAATAGCCTCTATGAGAAATAAAGGAACAGCTACTATTGGTGATTATGAATGCAGTAATGTTTCCTTTCCTAATTCATTAATGTGTTTTAAAAATATTATAAATATAATTGATGAATTGTAATAAAATTTAGTTATATTGAGAAAATAATTAAGAGTAGTAAATTTATTAGCTTTTATTTGAGGAGTGGATAAAAATGGACAAAACTAGGCTTAATTATTTTAGAGATAAGTTATTAAAGGAGAAAAACAAGGTAAATCAGATAATAAACCAAATTGAAAGCAATGGAACGGTAAATTCAAATGTGGAGATGTCTTCTGAACTTTCACATTATGATAATCATGGAGCAGATGCAGCAGGAAATCTATTTGATATACAAAGAGATAGGGCGCTTAAGGGTAATGAAGTAGCCATTTTAAATAAAATAGATAATGCACTTAAAAACATAGAAAGTGGAGAATATGGCAACTGCAAAATATGTAAAAAGCCTATACCACAAGGAAGGCTAGAATTTATTCCTTATGCTGAACACTGCGTACATTGTCAAAATAGTGTAAATGATGCTGTTCCTGATGATATTAATAATAGACCTTCGGAAGAGAGAGTATTAGGACTTCCTTTTAGATATGGATTTAATGATAACACATCTTTAGTAGGATTTGATGCAGAAGATAGCTATCAAGAAGTAGCCAGATTTAATGCTATGGATAACGTATATGATCAAGACTATGATGATGACAATTATTATGTAGATCACATGGATCTAATTAGTAATGAACAGTATAAAAATCAATTGCCAGACTAAAAAATTATTTATATAATATTTCTGATAGCTAGGCTATCAGAAATATTATTTTACTCTAGGGGGAACAACTATGGCGTTAGAATTTATAATTATATTTTTAGGCATGATTTTAGATAGATTATCTAAAATATGGGCACTAAAAGTTTTAAAAAATAATGAAGGAATAGAGATAATAAAAAATTTACTTTCCTTTGAGTATTTAGAAAATAGAGGAGCAGCTTTTGGAATGCTTCAAAATAAGTTATGGTTTTTAGCAACTACTACTTTTTTAGTTGTAGGAGTTATATTATTTTATCTAATTAAATATAAACCTAAATCTCTTTTAACGAGAATAAGTTTTGCTATGATAATATCAGGAGCTATAGGAAATTTTTATGATAGGGTAGTTTATAAATATGTTGTAGATTTTATCTTAGTACATTATAAAGATGTTTACTATTTTCCAACATTTAATGTAGCAGATATATTTGTGACTTTAGGAACAATAGGCCTAATAATTTGTATAATAAGGAACGAAGTTTAATGAAAATAGAAGAATTAGAAGTAAAAGAAAATGATATAAATAAAAGGTTAGATGTATTTATCTCAGAGAAACTAGAAGGTAAATCTCGTTCTTATGTTCAGGGATTAATTGAGGAAGAAAAGGTTAAGGTTAATGAAAAACTTAAAAAAAGTAATTACAAACTTAAGTTAAATGATTTAGTCATTGTTGATGTTCCAGAAGTTACGGCTCTAGAAATAGAAAAGCAGGATATACCTCTTGATATCCTTTATGAAGACAATGATGTTATAGTAATAAATAAACCCCAAGATATGGTAGTGCATCCAGCACCAGGAAATTATAGTGGTACTTTAGTAAATGCATTGTTATACCATTGTAATGATCTGTCAGGAATTAATGGAGTTGTAAGACCAGGCATAGTACATCGTATTGATAAAGACACTTCAGGAATTCTAGTTATAGCTAAAAATGATAATGCTCATAATAGACTAGCAGAACAACTTAAGGAGCATAGTATGACGAGAACATATTATGCCTTAGTGGAAGGTAAGTTAAAAGAAGATAGTGGTACTATAAATGCTCCAATAGGAAGACATCCTGTGGAAAGAATTAAAATGGCAGTGGTAAAAAATAATGGTAAGGAATCTATAACTCATTATAAGGTTTTAGAAAGATTTAATCATTATACTTTGGTGAAGTGTAATTTAGAAACAGGTAGAACACATCAAATTAGAGTACATATGGCTTATATAGGCCATCCATTAGTAGGAGATACAGTATATGGATTTAAAAAACAAAAGTTTAAATTACAAGGACAAGTATTACATGCTAAAGAATTAGGATTTATACATCCTACTACAAATGAATATATGAAATTTATTTCAAATATACCAAAATATTTTGAGGATTTACTTGGAAATTTAAGGAAAAGTGATATATAAGGAGTGGTTATTGTGGAATTTAAATCTGTATTATTAGATAAAACGGCAATAAAAAGAACTTTGACAAGAATAGCTCATGAAATAATTGAGAAAAATAAAGGAATTGATAATCTAGTATTAGTGGGTATAAAAAGTAGAGGAGTACCTATAGCTGAAAGACTTGCAGATTTAATTGAAGTTTTTGAAGGAACAAGATTAGAAGTTGGCAGTGTAGATGTAACCTTATATAGAGATGATTTAACAACAATTTCACCAGAACCTAGATTAAATGATAAAAATATAAATGTACCTATTGAAGGTAAAAAGATAATATTGGTTGATGATGTTTTATATACAGGAAGAACTGCAAGAGCTGCTATTGATGCTATAATTGATTTAGGACGTCCAGAAATGATTCAATTGGCGGTTTTAGTAGATAGAGGTCATAGAGAACTACCAATAAGAGCAGATTATGTTGGTAAGAATATACCTACCTCAAGGAAAGAAATCATCTCTGTTATGATTGAGGAAATTGATGGAGAGGATTCAGTAAAAATTTTAGAAAGCTAGGAGAAAAACGTATGATGTATACAATTGTTGCTACTACTACCTTCGGATTGGAAGCCATAACTGCTAAAGAACTTAAAGAATTAGGCTATGAAGATTTAAAGGTGGAAAATGGGAAAGTAACTTTTGAAGGCGATGAAATGGATATTGCTATTTGTAATATCCATCTTAGAACTGCTGAAAGAGTATTTATTAAAATGGCAGAGTTTAAGGCAACGACTTTTGAAGAGCTTTTTCAAGGAACTTTAAAGGTAAACTGGGGAGAGTTAATACCACAAGATGGGAAAATGCACGTAATAGGAAAATCAGTTAAATCTACTCTTTTTAGCGTGCCAGACTGTCAAAGTATTGTTAAAAAGGCAATAGTAGAAAAAATGAAAGAAAAGTACAATACTAATTGGTTTAGTGAAGATGGACCAGTTTATAAAATAGAAATAGCTCTGTTAAAAGATTTAGCTACACTTTCAATAGATACTTCAGGAGCAGGTTTACATAAAAGAGGGTATAGAGAAAATGCAGGATCAGCACCACTTAAGGAAACCTTAGCTGCGGCAATGGTTTTATTAGGTAAATATGATGGAGCAAGAATTCTAGCAGATCCTTTCTGTGGATCTGGAACTATTGCAATAGAAGCAGCTATGATTGCTAGAAATATTGCACCAGGTGTAAATAGAAAATTTGAAAGTGAGAACTGGCCTAATTTTGATAAAGAAATCTGGGATCAGGTTAGACATGGAGCTAAAAGTGCAGAAAACAATAGTGAACTTGAAATTTTAGCTTCAGACATAGATGGTAGAGTATTGAGAACAGCTATGAATAATGCAGTTAAAGCTGGGGTAAGTGACTGTATAAAGTTTCAAAAACTTCCTATGCAAAGCTTTAGTTCAAAGAAGAAACGTGGGATAATAATTACTAACCCTCCTTATGGTGAAAGACTTTTAAAAGAGGATGAAGTTAAAAATCTATATATGGACTTTTCAAAGGTATGTAATAGCTTGGATGATTGGTCCTGTTACATACTTACTTCCTATGAAGACTTCCAAAAATGTTTTGGGAAAAAAGCAGATAAAAACAGAAAGCTATATAATGGAAGATTATTATGTTATTATTATCAATACAACATATAAAGAAGTGGTGATTAAATATCACCACTTTTTAAATTAAGAACTAAGCATTAAGAGCGAAAAATTTACGATAAATTTCCAACTATAGTTAAAAATTTAAGAAATGCAAATTATATTTTGAAATTATTAATTATATGAAAAGCATGGTTATTCCATGCTTTTTAAATTTAATTGTTTTGGTGTTACATATAAAGTTTTATTAGTATAGTAAATAACCATGCCTGGTTTAGCACCAGAGATTTTTTTAACATTTTTTACTTCTGTATAATCTACAGGTACATTAGAAGAATTTTTAGCTTTACTATATAGAGCAGCTAAAGTTGCAGCTTCTAAAAGAGTAGTTTCAGTTATATTACCATTATTTTTAATAATTACATGGGAACCAGGAATGTTTTTAGTATGAAGCCATATATCATTTTTATTTGCAAACTTTAGCGTTAAATAATCATTTTGCATGTTATTCTTTCCTATATAAATATCTACATTATCACTAGATATAAAGTGCATAGGTTTTGAAATTTTGCTTTTTTTACCTTTATGTGACTTTTTAAAAGCGATATATCCAGTTTCCACTAATTCATTTTTAATGTCTTCAATTTCAGTGTAATTATCTGCATTATGTATATGTGATAATACAGATTGAAGATATTCCTGTTCTTCTAATGCAAGCTTTATTTGGATTTTTGCATTTTCTTCAGATTTTTTTAATTTGTTATATTTCTTAAAATAATTTTGAATATTTTCAGAAGGAGTTTTATGTTCATCTAACTCTATATTAATATATTCATTATCTTCACTATAATAATTTAATACATTAATAAATTTATCTCCTTTTTTAATTGCATAAATATTTGCAGTTAAAAGCTCTCCATATAAATTAAGCTGCTGTTTTTCTTTACAATTTTCTAAAGTTTCGTTTAATATATTTATTTTTTTGCCAACTCTATCTAAGTTATTATTAACAATCTTTTGCAGATTATAACTTCTAGCATTTAATCTATCAATTTTATCTTTCTCAAAATAAAAATTTTCTATAAGTCTTGAAGGTGATTCATATTCATTTAAGTTAAAACCATTATTTAAAAGCTCCTTGAAGGTTATACAGTGAAAATCTTTAAGTACACCATCCATATCATAGGAACCTAAAGAATAGGTATTAGTCTCGATATAATTGAAAAATACTAATATATATTTATATATTTCCTCTAAATTATTTATAGTAAATTCAATATTATTTTCTTTTAAGCGATAAATCATCTCAGAGGAAAGGGCAGGACTTACACCAGTAAAAATATTAGTAAAAAATTTCTTGTCAAAATCTTTATTAATATAGTTTTCTTTAACTTTATCTATAAACTGCTCTTTTGTAAAATCAAAGGCATTTAGTTTTGTAGAAGCTGGAGGATATTTATATTCTACTCCTGAATACAGTATTCTATATGTGTTAATATCTGGAGTAATGTGTTTAATACTATCCATTACAATATTATCTCTTTGTCTTACTAAGCTTATATTACTGTGTCTTCCCATTATCTCTACAATAAGACTATATATGCTATTAAAGCCTAGCTCATCTGTACTTTCAAAATCTACAATAACAATTCTATCGCTTTCAATTTGTCTTATATCAACTAATACTGCAGTATTCAAATATTTCCTAAGTACCATACAGAACATAGGTGCTTTTAAGGGATTTTCCTTTGAATTATTAGTAATTTGTATTCTTGGATAATTAGAACTAGAACTTATGAGTAGTTTTTGGGCTTTTCTACTTTTCTTAAAAGTTAAGGTTATTTCATCTTTTTCTGGTTGATTTATTTTTTCTACTCTTGCATTTATAAATTCCACTTTAAGTTCGTGAAGTATGCTGTGTAGATAAATTCCATCTAATGCCATATACATCTTCCTTTCTATATGGAATTTTTTCAATTATGTATAGTATAACATTAATGTTAAACATTGAAAATATAATATATTTATCTAAAATTTATGATAAGATAATATTATAGATAAAAAAGAAGTTTATATATTTTAAACGATTTGATTTTAATATTTTAGTAAAAACTTATAAAAGGTGGTAGTGAGTTTGAGTTTACATTTTATAAAGATGCAGGGAGCAGGAAATGACTTTATAGTTTTTGAGGATTTTGAAAATAAGTATGTGGATTTAGAAGCTTTAGCTAAAAGGCTTTGTGATAGGCATTTTGGAATTGGTGGAGATGGAATACTAGTAGCTAGAAAAAGTGATATTTGTGATATAGAGATGATAATAATAAATGCTGATGGTTCTTACGCTTCAATGTGTGGTAATGGAATAAGGTGTTTTGCTAAATTTGTTTACGAAAGTGGATATGTAAATAGTACAAGGATAAAAATTCAAACAGGAGATGGTATTAAAGAAGCATTACTTACTTTAGTAAATGATAAAGTTAGTGAAGTTACAATAAATATGGGATTACCATCTTTTAATCCTTCAGATTATTATGGAAACAGTGAAGTGGAAATTATAAATGAGGTAATTAATATAAACAATAAAGATTATAATATTACCTCCATGTTAATGGGAGTCCCTCACACCGTAATTATAGATGATCTTAATAAATATGATGTAGGAGAAGGAAAAGATATAGAAAAGTTTAATTTATTTTCCCAAGGAACCAATGTTAATTTCTGTGAAGTTAAAAGTAGGAATCATATAATAGTTAAAACTTGGGAAAGGGGTGCAGGTGCTACCCTAGCTTGTGGAACGGGAAGTTGTGCTTCAGTAGTTGCTTGTAATAAGTTAGATTTAGTAGATAATATAGTTAAGGTAACCATACCTGGTGGAGAACTTACCGTTGAAATAACTAACAATGGAATTATGATGACAGGACCAGCAGAGGTTGTATTTACAGGTAGAATATAAAATATTTATAGAAAAGCCAAATTTGGCTTTTCTTTTTTGCATAAAATTTACTATAAGATAGTTGTTTACAAAAAATTCATAATTTTATAGAGTAAAATTTAGATTTAGGGACAACATTAAAAGTAAGAAATGACAAAAAGTAGGTGATTTTATATGGAAGAGTGTTTTTTAGATTTAAAAAATATAAATATTGATATTGATTTGATTAATATCCTTCCTAAAGAATTTGCTTTAAAGTATAAATTGATTCCTTATAAGTTAGAGAAAGATACACTTTATATAGCTTCTAGTGAAGAATTACACCCGTCAATAATAGAAGAATTGAGATTCATTACTTTTAAAAACATAAAACAAAGTATAGCAGATATGGAAGGTATATTAAATTTAATCAACTATTATTATGATAAAGAAAAAGCACAAAAAACATTAAAAATGCTTAAAAGAAATAATGTTATTAAACTTACAAGCAAAGAGGAAGATGCTCCAGCAGTAGTTATATTAGATTCCATAATAAAAGAGGCTATAAATAAAAAAGCTAGTGATATACATCTAGAACCTTTTAAAAACAAAGTAGTAGTGAGAATAAGAATCAATGGAGACTTAATAAAAATAGAAGAATTTCCTATGGAGATATATGAAAATATTACTTATAGAATAAAAATTATTTCTAATATGGATATAAGTCAAAAGCTGTTACCACAGGATGGAAAAATAAGCTTTACTACAAATCATATTAATTATGATTTGAGAGTATCTTCATTACCTACAATAAATGGAGAAAAGTTTGTAATTAGAATACTGTATAAAAATGATGAAATATATAATCTTAATAGTTTGGGGTTTAATGAAGAAGATAATAAAATGCTAAAAAAAATATTAAAATCCAGTAATGGAATGATATTGTTAACAGGCCCTACTGGCAGTGGGAAAACAACTACTTTGTATTCTATGTTATTAGAGATAAATAGGGATAATAATAATGTAGTAACTGTTGAAAATCCTGTAGAGTACGAAGTTGAGAAAGTAAATCAAGTAAACATTAATAATAATTCAGGATTAACTTTTAGTAAATCTCTAAGGACTATACTCCGTCAGGACCCAGATATCATCATGGTAGGAGAAATAATTGATGAAGAAACAGCACACATTGCAATAACATCTTCTCTTACAGGTCATTTAATTTTATCTACGCTACATTGCAATGACACTGCTAGTTCTATTATTAGATTAGTAGATATGAAGATACCTAAGTATTTAGTCGTAGATTCTTTAGTAGCAGTAATCTCTCAAAGATTGGTTAGAAAAATATGTAGTAATTGTAAGACTGCCTATAATCCAACTATAGAGGAAAGAGAAGATTTAAATTTAGAAAAGCAAGATAAACTTTTCAAAGGTATAGGTTGTGAAAAATGTAATCATACAGGATACATGGAAAGACAGATGGTATATGAAATGATAGTTATTACAGAAGAACATAAAAGATTAATAATTAAGTTTAATGATGTTAATGAACTTAGGAAGTATAGTTTTAACGGAGATAATAAATGTTTAAAAGAAAAGCTTAAAGCTTTGGTCATAGAGGGAATAACTACATATGAAGAATATATAGCTAATTTACAAGTAGTTATCTAAGTATTGATGAGGTTGGATATGAAATATAGATTTGTTGCTAAAGATATAAATAATAATACTGTTAGAGGGTACGAATTTGGAGAAAATAATATAGATTTTTTAAGAAAGCTTAAAAATAAGAAGTTATTTTGCATTAAGTATTTTGAAGTAAAAGATTTGCCAATAAATTTTATTACATTAGTTTCCTATAAAGATATTGCAATGTTTTGTAAGCATATGGCGCTAGCCTTAAAGTCTGGAATGAATTTTATAGATGTTTTAAATTTATTAATTTATAAAACTTCAAATAAAAGTTTGAAAAAGAGCTTAAAAGAAATAAAGCATGATGTAGAAAGAGGAAATAGCTTATATAATGCAATGAAAAATTATTCTAAAATTTATCCTAAGTTACTGATAAACATGGTTAGACTAGGACAGGAAAGTGGAAATCTGGATGAAGTTTTTAATAATATGCATGATTATTATTTAAGTAGATATAAAATTAAAAGGAAAATAGTATCTTCCCTAATTTATCCATCTATAGTTCTTGTTTTAGGAATAATTGTTCAATTATTTTTTATGACAAGATTGCTACCTCAATTTGTAAGCCAATTTGAAGTTGGTAATGCTAACTTACCTAATATTACAATGTTTTATTTAAGAATTAGCAATTTTTTAATAGGACATAAGCTCATATTATTACTTTTATTTAATATTATTGGAGTTACCATAATATTAAAAAGCAGTCTTATATTAAAAAATAAAGTTATATCAAAACTAATTATAAATATACCTTTGGCAAGGAAGATTATAATAAAAAGATTTCAAGAAAGTTTTAGTAGCAATATGTATCTTCTTATACAAAGTGGAATAAATCTAGTAAAAGTTTATGACATAGCAATTAGTTGTATTGATAATAATTATTTAAAAGAAAAATTAAATAATTCATTAAAGATTTTAAAATTAGGTAATAGCTTAAGTAATAGTATAAATAGTGCCGGAGTCTTTCCAGATTTTTATATTAATATCATTTCAATAGGAGAGGAAAGCGGAAATTTAAATCAAAGTTTTAGAACTTTAAAAGATATATTAGAAGATGAAATAAATGATTTCTTAGATAAACTAGTTTCCATAACTCAACCGATAGCTATAATTCTAGTAGGATTATTAATAGGATCTGCTATAGTAGCTATGCTATTACCAATGTTCACTCTATTAGAAAGTGCAGTATAAATGAGGAATTTCTATGAAAAAAGGCTTTTTATTAATTGAATTTATATTGGTAATAGGAATAATTTCTATAATCTTATCCATAGGTATGATATCCTTCAAATTCTTTAAAAACTATGAAAATCAAATAACAGTTGAGCACTATAGTAATGAAGTAGTAAGCTTTATTAATTATAGTAGAAGCTATAGTAGAAAAGAGTATAATGACGTAATTATATATATCGATAGAGAGAGAAATGAAATCTCTTCTTATTGTAAAACTAAATTAATAACTAAGTTAAAGCTACCGCAAAATATTAGAATATCTTATTTTAATCAAGATTCCATTAAGATAAATAAGTTTGGATATAGTGGAAGTGCATTTACATTAGAACTTACAGATAATAGTGGTGATATAAATACAATTACAATGTTAGTGGGAACAAATTATGTTAGTATCAAAAAATAAAAATGGATTTATATTATTAGAATTAGTTGTTTCAATGACTTTACTACTTTTAATATGTACTGTAGTTTTTCAAACCATTGTAGTAAGTAATAAAGTCTCTAATTTTAATAGAGAAAAAAGTGAAACAGTTAAAATGATATATGAAATAGAAAAAATAATTTTATATAATTCTAACTATGAGGAACTTATAAGTGTTTTAGATAAAGAAATATATATTACTAAAAATAAGTTACAAAATCATTATGATGGAAATTTAATAGATATTCTTCAGCCTAATAATCCTAAAGATGAAAAATATGTAGGCTTAAAAATTGGGACCGAGGAAGAATTAATAAAAATAACATTAATAGGATATTTTAAGGAAGGTGAAATACCTATTGAATATACTTTTTACAAAGGGAGTTACTAAAAAGAGTAGAGGGCATGGACTATTAGAATTAATTGTTGCAGTAACTATAATAACTATTGTACTTTCAGGATTGATATCTTCATTTGTTAGTATGAATAAATTTTTTCATAAAGATATAAAGGAAATGAGAGAAAAAATTGATTTAGAAGAAGCATTATATTTTATAGAAAATCAAATTCATAATCAAAGTAGAGATGTGGAAGTTATGGAAGATATGGTTATTTTATATATGAAAAATGATCCTATAATTAAGGCAATAAAACTTATAGATAACAATTTATATATGCTTAATGGACATGATAGTAATTTTCCTAAGGATAATGGATATAAAAATTATATAGTTAAAGATGTAAAAAAATTTCATATAAGAGTTGTAGATAGTCTTTTATATTTAGAGTTAGAGGGTGTAAATGGAGTGAGAGCTAGAGGATGTTATTTAATAAGAAATTAAAGAAAAAAGGGGCTATGTTAATTCCTGTTATAATTATAGGAAGTATAATCATTGCTTTGAGTAGCTATATTTTTCATAGAAAAATGCTGAATTTACAGTATGAAAATAATAATAATAATTACTTATTAAGAGAAAAGATAGATGAAAAGTATAGAGAAGTTTTATTAACTAGATTATCACTTTATTTAAAATCTAATGATATAGAAGATTTCTCATCAGTTGATATAACTTATCAAAATTCATATGTAAAATATGATAAACAATATAATTGTTTTATTTTGACTATTCCTTATGTGGGAAGAGAATTTAAAGAAGAATATTATGCACTAGAAGAAAAAGCTGAAAAAAAATCTTTTAAATATATAAAAACTACTTATATATTTAAATAGTTTTATAGAGAGGTGATAGCTATATTTAATAATAAGTTAATCATTTATGGTAATAATGAAGAATCAAAGGCAATAGAAGTTAAAAAAACTATACTTAATAATATAAAATTTAATAAAGAATATAATAATGAACAAATTAAAAGTATAAGTTTAAAAAATAAAACCATTACATTAATAATTGAGGGGGAAGAGCTTTTCATTAAAACAATAAGTATACCTAAGGTGAGTAAAAGGTATGTATACTATATATTGAGAAATGAAATAACAGAACAGTATGGAGAAAATGTGATGTTTTCTTATGAAATAATCAAAGAGGAGAAAACTTGTTACAATATTATCCTATACTGTTTTCATGAAAATAAATACTCTCTTTTAAAAGACTCTTCTATTTACAACTGTAATGGATTAAGAATTAATTTTATACAAAACTATGTTAAAGACTTATATGTTAAAGAAATAAAAGAGAAAAAGTTTATTTTATTATTTAATTATAGAAATTATATATATCTATTGAAAGTAAAAAATAATATATTAACTTATAATAAAGTAATAAATTCATTAAATTTTACCTATGATGAAGTCAATAACACTATAAAAAGATTTATAGTGAAAAATAAAAAAGATTATAATATATACTCTATAAGCCTTAGTGAATATTTACAGGATATATATAATAGTACAGAACTATCACCACTTACTATAGAAAGAATATTACAATATGTAATAATTAGGTAGCTATATGAAAAAAAATAGGTTTATATCTAGTGAATACATAAATGTAAGAGAGAAAAAGGTAGAGAGTATAATAAAATTAGTCACTATTATCCTATATGTTATTTTAATATTAAATTTATTTTTTCTTAAAATTAATATGGATAAAATAGATAGTTACGAAATGCATAAAAAAGAAAATAAAAGCCTTATAAAGAAAGAGAGTAAAAAAGAAATAGTAGCCATTGAAAAGTTTAATGATTTGACTAAAAACTTAAATTTAGATAACTTCCATATTAAATTTATTAATATCAATGAAGATTCTATTGAATTAGAAATATTTATTGAGGGTAAAAAAAATTATATAAACGTAGTAAAAACAATTGAAAATAAATATAGTATTAAATATTTATCTCCTATAATTTATGAAAAGGAGAAGAAATATTTCAAGGTAGTGTTATGAAGAGATTTAAATTATTAAAACTTAATATATTAATAACAGTAACAGTTGTAATATTAATTACCAATTTGTATTTATATAATTTTTATAGTAATATAACCAAAGAGGTAATTGGAGAATATAAATCAAAAGATGATAAAAAGAATTATGGGTTTGTGGATGCATTAGAAATAATATTATCTTATGAGAGTTTAAATATTGTTGAAATGAACATGGATGGCGAGCTATGTAGTTATAAAGTGAGTTTTAATGGTAACTACAAAGAGTTTGTACCAATCGTCAATTATTTAAAAGGATTTCAATCTGTAGAATCTCTTAATAATATACTTATTATTCTTGACGAAAAAATTACTTTTGATATTACCTTTATTAAAAATAAATAATTATTGTTTTAGGAGCATATAATGATAAAGGAATTAAATAAAAATATAATTTTTATTGGTATGAGTCTTAGTGGAAAAACTACTTTAGGATATGAAGTCAGTAAGGAGCTTTGTTACAATTTTATTGATACAGATAAATTGATAGAAGAACGAGAAAATAATACCATAAATAATATTTTTCTTTTAAAGGGAGAGCAGTATTTTAGACAGTGTGAAAAAGATGTGTTAAATGATTTAAAAAAAACTAAGAAAACTTTAATAAGCACAGGTGGGGGGCTCCCGATTTTCAATGACAATATGAAAACTTTAAAAGATATAGGAATAGTTATATTTTTAAAGGTAGACCTAGAACTTCTTATAAGGAGAGGGAAAAATATCGTGGATAGACCTCTTTTAAAATGTGATTATGAGAAAAAATTAAAAAATATGTATTATGAAAGAATAAAAATATATAGTAAAGCACATGCGATTATAGAGCTAGAGGAAAATAAAGAAAAAAATATGGATTTAATAATAGATAATATAAGAAGGCTTTAGAGCTTTAAGCATGTCTAAAAAATAGTTTGAACTCTTGAAAATTAAGAATTTAAAATTGTGCTAGTCTCTAATTGGGTTTTTTAAAAAAATTTATTCTAAAAAATTCTAAAAATTTTAAGATATAATTCATATTCTTTATTTTAAATTTCTACAGATGGAATATCATATAAATTAAACTTTTAATTAGGAAATCTATAGTGTATTTTATTTCACAGGGATTAATAAATTATATTAATAATTTTAACAATTACAATTGCAAATATTGTTGAGTTTTGGTAAAATATTATTATTAGCGACTATGGTAAGGTGGTTTAAAGTATGAATATTTTAGTTGTAAATGGTCCCAATCTTAATTTGTTAGGCAATAGAGAAAATAGCATTTATGGAGACTTAACATTACAACAAATTAATGAACAAATTAAAAATAGATTTAAAGACACTAACATAAACGTTGATTTTTATCAAAGTAATTATGAAGGTGATATTATTTCTAAATTACATAGTGCTATAGATGTATATGATGGAGTAGTTATAAATCCTGGAGCATATTCCCATTATAGTATTGCTATTTTAGATGCCATAAGGGCCTATAATATTGTTACTATTGAAGTTCATCTTAGCAATATTTACAAAAGGGAAGAGTATAGAAGAAATAGTGTTATAAGCGAAGGGTGTTATGGCGTCATAAGTGGATTTGGACATTATGGATATATTATGGCTATAGAAGCAATAATTAACACCTTGCAAAAATAAACTTAAAATTAAGTTTATTTTTTTGCCCTAAGGATTGTGGATTTATTAAAATTAATGCTTTAGAGGTGTATTTATAAAGAACTATTTCATATGCATGTAATTTTTAAAATACCGTATTTTTTATATATACAGGTTATAAATTTAACGTATTTAAATAGATTGAGAGAGTTCATTTTAATTTTTAAGATAATAAATTATCTGAGAAAACCATCTCTCACTAGCTTTGTATATAGCTATAAATTGGTATTAATTTATTTTAAATAGGTTATAATAAATATAATTAACAAATGTTTAACTATTTATATTAGGAGGTAACATTAATGATTTCAGCTGGAGATTTAAGAAAAGGAACGACTTTTGAAGAGGGTGGACAAGTTTTTACAGTTATAGAATTTTTACATGTAAAACCAGGTAAAGGTGCAGCTTTCGTTAGAGCAAAATTAAGAAACGTTTTAACTGGAGGAGTTACTGAAACAACTTTTAACCCAACTGCTAAATTACAAGAGGCAGTAATAGAAAGAAAAGAAATGCAATATTTATATTCTGATGGAGAATTATATTACTTCATGGATCAAGAAACTTTTGAACAAATTCCACTAAATTATGAAAAGGTTGAAGATGCTATAAAGTTCTTAAAAGAAAATATGTTTGCAATAATTAAGTTTTATAAAGGAGAAGCTTTCTCAGTAGAAGCTCCAAACTTTGTAGAATTAGTGATTACTCACACAGAACCAGCAGTTAAAGGAAATACTGCTACAAATGTTCTAAAACCTGCTACTGTAGAAACAGGAGCAATTGTTCAAGTACCATTATTTGTTAATGAAGGTGAAACTATAAGAGTAGATACAAGATCAGGCGAATACATGGAGAGAGTTTAATATTAAAATTGCAAAGAGTCAATTTAGAAGTATTCTAAATTGACTCTTTTATATTTGCGTTCTAAAAATGACTAATCATTATCTTAATAGACTATATCTTATATTAAAAGACCAGATAGTACCACTATCTGGTCCTATTTTTTTTGATAGAAAGTATTCTTAGAATTTTTAAATAATTATTTTATTTTATATTCATTAAAAAATATAAATACTAGTAATAATTTGTCCACCATCTAAATAATAATGAAGTATGAAAGGGTGATAAAAATGGCAAAAGAAATACTAGATATATTACCTAAAAGTATTAGAGATATCCTAGAGAGTGCTGTAGATATAAATAAGCTACAGGAAATTAGATTAAAAGTGAATAGACCATTATATGTCTATTCTAATAATAATGAAAAATCTTTTCATTATAAGACATCTTTAGAAGAGATGAAATATGTTCTTCAAAAAATAAGCAATTATTCTATATACGCTTTTGAGGATGAAATTAAACAAGGATATATAACTATAAAAGGTGGACATAGAGTTGGATTATGTGGAACAGTAGTAACAGAAAACAGCATAATAAAAACTATAAAGAATATCGTTTCTATAAATATAAGGGTTGCAAGAGAAGTAATAGATTGTTCTAAAGAAATACTGCCTTATATGATAGAGGAAAATAATGTTTTAAACACTATAATTATATCTCCACCTAAATGTGGTAAAACAACTATCCTTAGAGATATATGCAGAGTGTTATCTACAGGAAGCAGTAGTTTAAAACTTACAGGGAAAAATATAACTATTATAGATGAAAGAAGTGAATTAGGAGCTTGTTATAATGGAGTACCTCAAATGAATATTGGAGATAGAACTGATGTTTTGGATAATTGCCCTAAAAGCCAAGGAATAATAATGGCAATTAGAAGTATGTCTCCACAGATAATAGTTTGTGATGAAATAGGAACCTCAAGTGATATGGAAAGTATAATTGCAGCTTTAAATTCTGGAGTTAATTTAATCACTACAATTCATGGATTTGATGTGGAAGATTTATATAAGCGTCCAGTGTTTAGAGAAGTTATGGAAAATAGCGTATTTAAACGTGCAATAGTATTAAGTAATAGAAAAGGGGTAGGTACTATTGAATATGTATATGACTTTACAAAGAGAGGAGAAATAAGAGGTGATTACAAATGTTAAAATTAGTAGGTTCTTTTATGATTTTAATATCTGCTTCTCTTATCGGATATTTATACGGTGAAAATCTAAAAAAAAGAGTCATACATTTAAAGGAATTAGAGGGGGCTATATATCATTTGAAAAATGAAATAAGTTATAGTCATGCATTATTACAAGATGGACTTATAACTGTAGCGGAAAAGACAAAAAGCCCAGTAAATAAAGTTTTTTACAGTGTATCTAATATTCTAAGAAAACATGAATGTGATAGTGTATATGAAGCTTTTATACAATCCTTTGAGAATAATAAAGAAAGTTTAGAGTTAACTAAAGAAGATATAGGGATATTTCTAAGTTTGGCTAAGACTTTAGGGGAAATAAGTTTAGAAGGTCAGGAGGAAATGTTTAAGCTGACAATTATAAATTTAGAAAAGGCCATAAAAAATGCAGAACAGTCCTTAGAGAAGAATTTAAAAATGTATAGATATTTAGGATTTACTATAGGTGCTATGGTAGTAATAGTTCTTATTTAGGGGGATGAGTTAATGTTAGATTTCAATTTAATATTTAAAATTGGAGCTGTAGGGGTTGTCCTTATAATAATAGACAAAGTTTTAAAAAGTGGTGGTAAGGAAGAATATGCTGTAATAGCAAATTTTGCAGGAATAATAATAATTTTGATGATGATAATAAGTCTAATAAGTAAGCTTTTTACATCAATACAAACTCTATTTTATTTCTAAAAGGAGGACACTATGGAAATATTACAAATAGTAGGTTTTGCATTTTGTGCTCTCTTTATTACTCAAACCATTAAAGGAAAAAGAGATGATATTGCATTATTTGTAAGTTTAGTAGCAGGAATAATCATATTTTTATTTATGATAAGTAAGCTAACAGTTGTAATAAATTTTCTTCAAACCTTAGCAAATAAAGCAAATATTGATGTGATTTATCTAGATACAGTATTTAAAATTTTGGGAATAGCTTATTTATCTTCATTTTGTAGTGAGGTGTGTAAGGATGCAGGAGAAAACAGCATAGCATCTAAGGTTGAATTTGCAGGAAAAATATTAATACTTACTTTAGCAATGCCAATACTTATGGGAGTTATGCAAACTATATTAAAGATAATGTAGAGGTAGAAGTAGAATATGAAGAAGTTTTTATTAGTATTAGCTATTATATTGTGGTTACCTTTTAATGTACAAGCTATGGAAGATACCACTAGATTAACAGAAGAACAAAATGCTCAAATAGAAAGACTATATGATTATATAACTAATATACAAAGTGAATATGAAATATTAAATAATATGAATCCAAAAGAATTTGTAAAAAACTATATAAAAAATGGAGATAGCGGACTATCTATGAAAGAGCTTTTTAAATATTTTTCCACATATGCATTTAAAGAGGTTTTGGTTGCTTTTAAATTAGTAGGTTCATTAATAATTGTAGCTATTGTATGCGCACTTTTAAATAATCTCCAAAATGCATTTAGTAATGAAAGTCTGACCAGTATTGCTTATTTTGCTTGTTACTCTGTGATGATAATTCTAATTGTAAAGGGATTTTATATAGGTGTAACCTTAGCTAGGGATGCAATTATGGAAATGAGTAATTTTATAGCTGCATTATTCCCTATATTAATGATGCTTTTAGCTAGCGTTGGAGGTTTTGTAGAAGCAACTTTAATGGATCCAATAATAATGGGAATAAGTAGTGTAGGAGCAAGATTTTATGCTACTGTACTAATACCAGTAATTTGCATGAGTTTTGTATTGGAATTTGTTAATAATATTTCTGACGATTATAAAGTAAATAATCTATCAAATCTTCTTAGAAAATCAGCATTATGGATACAAGGAATATTTATGACTGTTTTTATAGCAATAATAACCATAAGAAGTATTGCAGCTAAAAGTCTTGATTTAGTAACTATGAAAACTGCAAAGTTTGCAGTTGATAGCTTTATACCTGTAGTAGGTAAAACATTGTCTGATGCTATTTCTACAGTAGCAGGCTACACGGTGCTTTTAAAAAATGCTATAAGCTCTATAGGATTAATTGTAATAATAGTAATAATGCTGCTTCCAATAATAAAAATACTAATTATGGCATTTATATATAAGCTTACTGCAGCTCTAATAGAGCCTATAAGTGATAAAAAAGTTGTTTCAGTGATTGATTCAGCTGGGAATTCTCTTATCATGATAAATTCTTGCATAATAAGTGTAAGCATAATGTTCTTCATAATGATTACCATTGTAGCTTCTACGGGAAAAAGTATCATAATGCTGTGAGGATAGGATGGTGAAAAGATGATAGATTCTCTGAAAGAATGGATAATAAATATTTGTACTGCAGTATTTTTTATTACGGCGGTACAGATGATATTACCGGATAATAAACTGAAAAAATATTGTAAATTTGCATTAGGTTTAATATTAGTAGTTATAATTTTAAACCCCATTGTTAAGCTTTTAAATTCTGAGGCAGACATTCATAGGCAAATTGAAAATTCTGCTGCATATATATTTGAAGAAAAGTATGAAGCAGATTACGAAAAATATAGACAAGCTAATGTAGAAAACACTATTAAAAATTTTGAGCAAAATATGGAAATGCAGTGTTCAAAGGATTTACAAGAGAAATATGGCGATAAAAAATTTAAAACAAAAGTAGAGGCTTCCTTTATTAAAGAATCTAATAGTTTTCAAATTGATAGCATAGAAATTGGATTAAATGATAGTAGTGTTAAAAAGGTAAAGAAAGTAGAAATAGGAAGTGATAGCGTAACAGTGGATAAAGTTCAGGATTTACAGGATGAAAATGCACTAGAAATAAAGAGCTATATTAGTTCTAAATATAGTATACCTGAGGATATTATATATGTTTACAAAGAAAATTCATTATATGGTGGTAATAGTAATTAAGTATATTTAACCCATGAATAAAAAAGGAGGAATAACTGTGAATTTTGATAAACTTAAAAATGCACTAATGGATTTTAACAAAAGTAAAAATAATAAGAATACTGGAATAAATAATTCTAGTGAGGGAAAAAATAACTTGACAAGTAAAAAAGCAAATTCAAACAATAAAACTTTCAATTTAATCTTGCTTTTATTGGCTGGAATAGCTTTAACAATTGTAGGAAGCTTTTTTAAAGATACAAAAGCTTCTAATATGGTCAATAATGATAACAATAATAAACAACAGGAAGCTAGTATTATAGAAGCAAAAATATCTTATAAAGAAAAAGTTCAAAATGAACTAATAGGCATTTTAGGGAAAATTGAAGGCGTTGGAAAGATAGAGGCAATGATTTATTTTGATGGTGGGGAAGAACAAGTTCCAGCATTCAATATAAATGATTCAAAAAGTACTACAAAAGAAAAAGATACCGGTGGAGGTGAAAGGAATATAACACAGGAGAATGGGGGAAGTACTGTTGTTATGTCTAATGATGGAGGAAAAACAGAACCATTAATAGTTAAAACCTATAATCCTAAAATAACCGGTATATGTATAGTAGCTGAAGGTGCAGGAGATAAAGTAACAGAGCTTAGAGTACGTCAAGCAGTTACTAATCTTTTCGGGTTAGAGGAAGAAAAAGTGCAGGTATATCCTATGAAAAATTAGCATATAATGAGTTAGAAATAAAATTTTGGGGGGAATATAAATGAATAAAAAACAAACTGTAATTATTTCTGCATTGCTATTAGTTATAGTATTATGTGGATACGCGGCAACTAAGGTAAATGGACCACTATATGTAACTGATGATCAATTCATAGGAGAGACAGTTAAAGATGAAAAAACTAAAACTACAAGTAGTACTAATTACTTTACAGAATCAAGACTAAGCCGTGAACAAGGTAGAAATAAGGCTATTCAAACTTTAAAAACATTATTAGATGATGAAAATACTCCTGCTGAACAAAAAGCTGAAGCTGCTGAAGAGTATAAAAATTTAGCACTTAGAACAGATAAAGAAACTAATATTGAACTTGCTTTAAAAGCACAAGGCTTTGAAGAAGCAGTATGTGAATTAGAAGATAGTAAAGCTAACATAGTTGTAAAAATTGATAAAGAATTAACTGACCAACAAATAAGACAAGTAAAAGATGTAGTAATGAATAAAGCTAACATTAAAGACATAAAAATAAAGGCTATGGAATAATATTTGTAATATAATTCTTTATCTGATATAATATTTTTAACAACTTTTACCTATGTAAACGCAAGGGGGTACTGATATGGAAGAAAATAAAATACATGAGGAAGTCAATGATATAGAAATGGGTATTGTAAAGATATCTGACGAGGTAGTTAGTGTAATTGCTGGAATAGCGGCGTCTGAAATAAAAGGTATTACTGGAATGAGTGCTAGCTTAGTAGGAGAAATTAGCCAAATATTTGGAGGAAAGAAAAATGCTTCTAAAGGAGTTAAGGTTAGTTTAGAAGAGGATAGTACTGTTATAGATTTATATATTACAGTTGAGTATGGGGTTAAGATATCTGAAGTTGCAGAAAAAGTTCAAAACAATGTAAGAAGAACTGTAGAAACAATGACAGGCTTAACGGTATCAGCAGTTAATATTTTTGTGCAAAATGTTATACTCCCTAAATCAGATAAGGAAGATGCAAAAGAGAACTAGCAATAAACGCCCTCTGATAAAGAGGGTGTTTTTATGTTTAGTTTTCTTTTATTGTGTCAACTATTTATGATATAATTGTTTTCAGGTTGAAAATAATTATATCATAGGTTATTGTATATATCGATGATAAATATAATGAGATAAAATTATAGATTAAATTTGGAAGTATCACATCTATATAAGGTATAATAATGATAACTTAAATTTCAGCATATATTTAAAAATGACATAAATTAATAATTACATATTAGGAGGCAATTTATGAATAGAAAAAAATCAAGAGAAATAGCTATGCAGCTATTATTTGAAATGTCAATAAATAAAGAAAGTTATACTGATATAATTGAAAGTTTTAAAGAAAATACTGACATAAAATTAGATGATGTGGATTTTGGATACATAATAAGAATTTTAAAGACTGTTAATGAAAACATAATTTTAATTGATGAAACTATAGAAAAAAACTTAGTTAAATGGAGTTTAAACAGATTATCAAAAATGAATTTAGCTATACTTAGAATAGCAATTTGTGAAATTTTGTTTGAAGATGATATTCCTGAAAAGGTATCAGTTAATGAAGGTATAGAACTTGCGAAAAAATATGGAGAAGATAATGCTTCTTCCTTTATTAATGGAGTATTAAATAGTATAATTAAAGGTAAATAAAGAGCTGAAATAAAATAACTAGTTAAGATGAAAAAATATTTTACTCTAGACCAGTCCTGTAAGCTAAACTAATAAGTAATACTATAGACAGACTAGTGGCAAAGTATGAAAATTAACTAATTATTTTTTCATGCTTATTTAGATATAAAAAAGGGGGAATACTACAATGGGTATGAAAATTGATGGAAAACAAATTGCTGTGACTCATAGAGAAAACATAAAAGCTAGAATTGAAGAAAAAACATTAATAGGTGTAAGAAAGCCGTCAATGGTAGCTATTTTAGTAGGAAATGATGGTGGATCTATTTCTTATATGAAAAATCAACAAAAGCTTAGTGAATCCCTAGGTGTAAGTTATAACTCTCTAATATTAGATGAAACTATTACACAGGAAGAACTTATAAATAAAATTAAAGAGTTAAATAATGATAATACAGTAGATGGAATAATTCTTCAATTACCCCTACCAAAGAATTTTGATGAAAAAGAAGTAACTTCAGCAATATGTCATAATAAAGACATAGATGGATTAACAGATATTAATACAGGAAGACTATACAAAGGAGAAAAATGCTTTATTCCTTGTACTGCCAAAAGCATACTTGAGCTTATTAAGTATGTTGAAAATGATATTAAAGGAAAAAATGCAGTAGTTATAGGAAGAAGTAATATAGTAGGAAAGCCGGTAGCGCAACTTTTATTAAATGAAAATGCTACTGTTACTATATGTCATTCTAAAACAAAAAACTTAAAAGAAGTTTGTAAAGAGGCTGATATATTAGTTGCTGCAATTGGTAGACCAGGATTTGTGACGAAAGATTTTGTAAAAGATGGAGCAATTGTTATAGATGTTGGAACTACAATGGTAGATGGAAAGATTAAAGGGGATGTATGCTATGACGAAGTGTTAGAAGTTGCATCTCATGTAAGTCCAGTACCTGGAGGAGTAGGAGCTATGACAACAACTATGCTATTAAAAAATACCTGTGAGGCGTGGAATAAAAATGTATAAAAAAATAATTAGTGTTACCGCACTAAATAGTTATATTAAAAAAACTATTGATAATGACTTTATACTTAGTAATTCTAATGTTAAAGGCGAATTATCTAATGTAAAAATTCATAGTAGTGGGCACATTTATTTTTCTTTGAAAGACCATTCTTCTAAAATAAACTGCGTTATGTTTAAAAGTAATGCAAACTCATTAACATTCATACCAGAAAATGGTATGAATGTTGTTGTTAGTGGAAGAATATCTGTATATGAAAAAGAAGGTGTGTATCAACTATATTGTAATAGTATGGATGTAGATGGACAAGGCGAACTTTATATAGCTTTTGAAAAATTAAAGAAAAAATTAGAAATAGAAGGAGTCTTCGACTCTTCTAGAAAAAAAGAATTGCCTGTTTTCCCTGGGACTATAGGGGTTATAACTTCACCTACAGGAGCAGCTATTAGGGATATTATAAATGTATCAACTAGAAGAAATCCTAAAGTTAACTTGCTTATATATCCATCTTTAGTTCAAGGGGCTAATGCTAGTCAAGATATAGTAAGAGCTATAGAGCATTTAAATAAAATAGAAGATGTAGATGTAATAATTTTAGCTAGAGGTGGAGGATCTATTGAAGAACTATGGCCTTTTAATGAAGAAATAGTAGCAAGAGCTATTTCAGCTTCTATAAAGCCTATAGTTACAGGTGTAGGTCATGAAACAGATTATACTATAAGTGATTTTGTTAGTGATAAGAGAGCTGCAACTCCATCACAAGCTGCAGAACTTGTAGTTCCAGTTTTAAAGGATCTAGAAGATAGATTAATGGGTTATAAAGGACTAATTAATATAAATATAGATAAAAAGATTAAAGAAGAAAAAAATAAATTAAATTTATATATAAAAACTCTTCAATTAAACAGTCCAGAAAATTATGTTATTAATCAGTATCAGGCTATAGATAAATTTAAAAATTTATTAGATAATAAAATTGAGAGTATATTAGAAAAGCAGCTATTAAAAATTTCTAAAAGTTATGAATTACTAAGTGCTCATAATCCATTAAATGTACTAAATAAGGGGTATGCATTAGTTGAAGATGAAAATAATAATTTAATAACTTCAATTAAATCTTTAAAAGTAAAAGAGCAAATTAAAATTTTATTAAAAGACGGTAGTGGTGATTTTAAAGTTCAGTATAAGGAGAAAGTCAATAGTTAATAAAAATATAGATAAATGTGATTAATTGTGTTGAAATATACCTAAGGGGTGATATTAATGAAACACATAACTAATTATAAACCAAAAGACTTTTCTGAATTACTTGGAGTTTCAGTAAAAACATTGCAACGTTGGGATAGAGAAGATATTTTCATGTAGGATATATGTTCTTAAAAAGTATAAGAAAAAGATAGAGAAGAGATGAAGAAATTGCTAAGAGCATACAAGGTGGAAATAAAACCAACGTTGGAACAAAAG
>NZ_AYSO01000016.1 GCF_000816675.1 Clostridium argentinense CDC 2741
CAAAATTTTTTTCGATAGGTCTTCCAGTATTGAATTTTCTAGTATCCTGAAGTTGAGTTACTCCATTTTTTCGAAATGCTGCACGCCACCTTTTACCACATGACTGAATGCGATTTAAACCTAAAATATCTATATTAAATCCACATTCTTCGAATATTTGTCGTGGAAATTTTCCATCTTCATTTTCCGCAATAAATAATCTTTTAAATTCATCAGTATATGTAATTCCTTTACTACTAACATTTTTTACAAATTTATTTTTAGATAATATTGCTATTTCATTTTCAGTAAATATTTTTTTACTCATTACAGTTCTCCTAATATCAATTATTCTTTATTTAATTATACATAAAAGTACCCTATAGGATAGACTTTTTTATAGTGTCCATCCTATAGGGTACATTTTATTTGTTAATATCATGGGGGATTTTAATTTAGTTTAAAATTAACTTTGTTAAAAATTAACTCTGTTAATTATTAATATGTAAATTATACATGCAAAGCTCTAATGCAGCTGAGGCACCTCAGTATAATTATGGAACATACCCTTAATACATTAGAAGATATGGTAAGGATCGCAGACGAGATGAATTTAAGTATCTTGTAGTGAATGTACTAAAGAAGGAAATGTTCTATAAAATGCTGAGAGAAGCGTAAGCTAGCATTAGACAGAATGAATTTACTAAAAAGAAAAGGGGAGTAAAAAGATGAAAAAAAGTTCAAGAGTTATTTCAACACTATTACTTGGTGCTACTCTTACAACATTGAGCGCTAACGTGTTCGCTGTTGAATCAAAAGAGACAATCGAGAAAAAATTATTAGCTGGAAACAACAGATACGAAACAGCTGTAAAAGTAAGTGAAAAATGGGAAAAGGCTGACAACGTAGTTTTAGTTAACGCTTTAGCTATGGCTGACGCATTAGCAGCTACACCACTTGCAAAATTAAAAGATGCTCCAATTCTTTTAACAGATGCTGGAGAATTAACAAAAGCTACTAAAGAAAGAATTGAAAAATTAGGAGCTAAAAACGTATTCGTAGTAGGTGGAGAAGGCGTAGTTTCTAAAGCAGTTGTTGCTGAATTAGAAAAAGCTGGATTAAAAGTAGAAAGAATATCTGGTGTTGACAGATTTGAAACATCAGCAAAAGTAGCTAGCCAATTAGAAGCTAAAAAAGTTGCTGTTGTTAACGGATTAAATGGAAGATTAGCAGACGCATTATCAGTTGCTGCACCAGCTGCTGAAAACAACATGGCTATCTTACTTACAAACGGTAAAGATTTAGGAGCTGTTAAAGATGCTGCTAAAGATAAAGAAGCAGTAGTTGTTGGAGGAAGCGCTGTTGTTGCTGACTCAATCAAAAGCGATTTAAAAGCAGAAAGACTTGGCGGAGCTAACAGAAATGAAACTAACGCTGAAGTAATGAAAAAATTCTACGGCGATAAACAAGTTAAATCAGTATATGTTGCTAAAGATGGCGCAGCTCAAGAAAACCAATTAGTTGACGCATTAGCAGCAGGTCCAGTTGCTGGTAAAGAAGGAGCTCCAATAGTATTAGCTGGAAGTGATTTATCAGCAGGACAAAAGAAATTCTTAGAAGGACAAGGCGAAGTTGCTACAGTTTATGAAGTTGGTGGTGGAATCAAAACTAGCACTGTTAACGACATAATGAAAGCTCTAGGAGTTAAAGATGTAGTTGACAAAGCAGAAGTTTCTTCAGTAAAAGCAACTAACTTAAAAGAAGTAGTAGTTACATTTGGAATGAAAGTTGACAGAGATTCAGCTGAAGACAAAACTAACTACTCAATAAATAAAGATGCTTCAATAGATAGAGTTGAATTATCAGAAGATGGAAGAACTGCTGTAATAATAGTAGAAGGAAGTCTTAAAAACCAAGATAAATATAAATTAACTGTGGATAAGGTTACAGCTGGAGATAAAGAAATAACTGCTAAAGATTATGAATTTACTCCAATGGACAATGCATATCCAGAAGTTAAAGAAGTTAAATCTTTAGGAACTAAAGCAATTAAAGTTGTATTTAGTGAACCAGTAAACAAAGTTAATTCTAACAACTTTAAGTTAGATGGAAAAACTTTCTATGGTTCAGTAACTGAAGATGGAAGAGAAGTTATCTTAAAGCCATATGAAAAAGATGCTTTAAAACCAGGCGAATACAAATTAAATGTTGAAGGCGTAGAAGACTATGCAAAATTCAAATCATTACCTTCTGAGCATAAATTCACAGTTGTTGAAGATAAAGTAGCTCCAAAGGTAGAAAAAGTTATTGCTACATTAGAAAAAGTTAAAATAACTTTCAGTGAAGATGTAGATCCAGATACAGTAAAAGCATCAAATCTTTACTACAAATCTGGAGATAAAAAAGTAAGAGCTGATAGATATAGAAAAATAAATGGAACAACTTATGAGTTCTATTTTGAAGGTGACAACAGACTTCCAGGATATGATATGACAATGTATATGGAAGACGTTAAAGATTACAGTGATAATAAGATAACAGAAACATCTTTCCAAGTTAAACCAGAAGTAGACCAAGAAAGACCAAAAGTTAAGAGTGTTACACTTTCTACAGACAAGAAAACAGTAACAGTTAAATTTAGCAAAAACATACACAATGACTCTTTAGATGCTAAATACTTTACTATAAAAGATAAAGATAGCAAAGTTAGAGGTATTGAAAGTATTAAACATGCTAATAGTACTGACAAAAATATTGTAAAAATCAATTTATACGAAGAACTTCCAGCAGGAAAGAATACTATAAAGATTGTTGGAGTTAAAGACAATACTTATCTACAAAATGTTATGTTAGATTATGAGGGAACAATAGATGCAGCTGATACAGAGTCACCAAAAAGAGATTCTTATTCAGTAAATAAAGATACAAGAACTGTAGTTGTAACATTTAATAAGAAAATGGATGTAGCAACTTTAGCAAATCATAGTAATTATGTATTAGCAAATAAAGCTGGTAATACACGTGGAATACCAGAAGATACAGAAATTACAGTAATTCAAGATGGTAAGGGTGTAAGATTAGTATTCCCAGAATATATGGATAAAGACAACAAACTTGTATTTGGTGAAAATTATGCATATAGATTAGGTTATATGGGAGTAAGAGATGAAGCTGGAAACTTCCTTGCACAACATTCTGACAGTATCTTATTAAAAGATGTTGCTGCTATTGTAGCGGAAAAATATGATAAAGATACAGATAAGGCAGTTAAAGCTACAGATAGAAAAACTATTAAAGTTAAATTTACTCAATCAATAAATAAAGCTAGCAAAAGTAGCTTTGAATTAACAGGAACAAATGCTGAGATAGATGAAGTTATCACAAATAATACTAATGTTGTAACTATTAAATTAAGAGAGAACTTATCAAATACATCTACTGACGGTTTAGGATTAAAACTTAATGTAAAAGATGGCAAAGTAGTTGATATGGAAACTTCAGCAGGTTCTAAAGTTGAATATAAATGGCAAAATGGAGATCAAAAAGACGATGGAGAATATCCAACTCAAGCAATACCAGAAAAAGGATTAGCAATAGACGATGCTCTTGCTCCAGAAGTTAAACTAGAGAAAGATCAATCTTATTCTGTACATCCTGAAAAGAAAAATGTTATAGTAATACCATTTACTGAAGAATTAAATCATGATAAGAATGTAGCAAAAGATGCATCTATAGAGGATATCAATAAAGCTAACGCAACATTATTAGCACAATATAAAACTGATATAGTTGTTACTCGTTCATTTGGAAGCAATAAAGATGTAGAAGACTTTACATTAGGATTCTATAAAGATAAAGACGGTGTAGATTATTCTAAATTAGAGGTTACAATTATGCCTAAAGATAATCTTAAAGCTTCTAGATACGTTATTGAGCTTAGAAAATACAATAGCGATAATGAAGTAAGATATATCCAAGACGTGCCTGGAAATGCGGCATTAGCAAAAGAGCAAACTTACACTGCAGTAGTTTCAGAAATAGATAAGACAGAAAATGATAAAGAAGTAGCTAAAAAAGAATTAAAAGAAGAAATAGACAAAGCAAATCTTCTTCATAATGGAGCAACAGAAGGAACTGCAGTGGGTGAATATGCAGTAGATTCAAAAGCTACATTAAAAACAGCTATAGAAGCAGCGGAAACAGCTCATGATGCTAAAGATGCAACAAAAGAAAGTTTAAATACTGCAAAAACAAATTTATTAAAAGCAGTTAAAACTTTTGAAGATGGAAAAGTAAATAGTTAAATAATAACTAATCAATAATTTATATGAGCACCTTAATTTTATTTAAGGTGCTCATATATTTTTAGGATAAAGATGTATTTGAATGGCTTTGAAATTGTTGAATAAATCTGTGTTAAAAAATATAATTTAAAGTAATTAATTATTAAAAATAAATATAGAACAATCTACAATTAGAATTAAATCGAAATATATAATGAGAGATTAACTATTTAGTTGATCCTTTTATATTTTTTGAAAAAATAAAAAATAAATTATTGCTTTTTCATCACATTATCACTTCTGAAAATAATGTAAGCAATTGAGAACTTATATGAATTAAGGATCAAGTATAAAGGATGAAGAATTATGGTTGAGATTAGTTTTGATTAAGCTAATTTCTCTAACTAATTTTTTATTAGCAATACAATTACTAGTTTTTTATAAGAAATTATACAATAACTTTAAAAAGAATTAATTTTAAACTTTTATCATAAAGGGAAGCATCTATAAGTATCCATTTTAAATAGTCAATTCTCAATCATATAATTAATTATTATTTACTTAAAATAAATTGAAAATCTTTACTAAATGATGTAAAATACTTATGCAAGTTCAACAATTGACAATGGACGATTGACAATGGATAATTTAGGTTGAAATTATTTTTAGAAAAAATAATTTCTTTAAATGTTTTTTGACTAGCAATTAAATTGCTAGCTTTTTTATTCTACAATTGTGAATTGAATTAAGTATACATATTAACTTTTAGAAATTATTTATTTTCTATAAAGTTTCAACTATAAAAAATATTGACATAAAGAGGTGGCTTATGAGGTATAAGATTGATTTAGCTGGATTTGAAGGCAGAAAAGTTGAAGTTGAGAAGAGTGGGTTTAAACCTCTACGGTTACTTATTGATGATATTCCTGTGGAGATGATAGGAAAACGTGAAATGATTCTTACTAGAATTAAGGCATCCTCAAAAAATAATAATCCAGTATATTAGCCTATTTTTCATCATGCTGCGTCGTCAGAACCTGCACATAGGCCCACTATGAGCAGAACCTAACTCCTTACCTGATAAAAAATATACTAAATATCTTTGGCTTATTATTTTCTTTCACATGCCTAATGGTGAAAATTGTGTAGCTTCTTGGACCAATAAACCTTTTAGTACGGATCCAATTCCTAAACTTAAAGTTGGTGATGAGGTAGTTCAAGTGGCAGAACCACTAAAATGGTATACTAAAGTTTGGTGTTTATTACCTGTGCTTTTACTTTACTACGGTGCTGTAGGGGGAGCCTGTGGAGGCACTGCAATTTCCATCAATTACGGTATTTGTAGACTACAAATTAATAAATTTTTTAAATTTATATTAATCCTACTAGTATCTTCACTAAGCTTAATTGCAGCAGTCATATTAGTTAATATTTTTATAAAGTTAATAAATTTATAAAAATCAATACACGACTTAGATTAATTCAGAATTCACAATTAAGGATGAAATTATTTTTTAGCAAAATAATTTCTTAAATTTATTTTTGGCTAGCAATACAATTGCTAGTTTTTTATTTCACCCCTGGGGAACAGTAGTGAAGCCCTTTAGGGTTCCCCTGGGGTGCAGTATGGTTCGGAACAAAAACCAGTGAGTTTGCAACTAATATTGTGGAGATAAGCAATATATCTTAAATATTCTTTAATGTTGCAGATAAAGTGCCATACTATACTGCACCCCAGGGGTCTATGTAGGAAGCAGCTACATATTTAATTTATATGTCTATGTTAAATTCATTTAAATTCTACAATCCTGTTATAGACCCCAGGGGTGGAAATTAATGCTGCGTAACTTCAAAAGAAATCAATTAAAAACTTCTCCATAAAGGAGAAGTTTCCATAAATTCTTCATTCTTCATTTTTAATTCTTAATTAACAACGAACATCGTTGTTATTAAGCTATTTTTTCTCCACATATGAATCAAATATATCTGCACTTAATTGTATAGCTTTATCTAGAGACTCATTATGATCTCCAACTATAGGTGTTAGTTTGTATGGTGCATTAAATTTTTTTGCTTGTTTTTCAAATTCTTCTGATAAGTACATTACTCCTATATCATCCTTACCTACGAAGGAATAAACAGGTGTTTTCATACTATTTGCGTACTCATAAGATGAGCGTATATGTATTTCATCTTTATTATATTCAAATGGTATACGTTCTTTTCTTTGCTCAAAATAAATTTCTGTACCATATGATGCACCGTTAGTAGCAATAGCTTTATATGGTGAATCAGTTAATGATGCTAAAACTCCTAGAGAACCTCCTGCACTATGTCCCATTAAGAATATATTATTCTCATCAACATAAGGAAGGCTAGCTAAATATTTTCCAGCAGCAATACAATCTTTTACTTCACCGTAAAAATATTCAAAATCACCTGGGTTTCCATTTTCACCACGAACCATAGGTGTCATAACTACATAACCTCTATCAATATAGTCTTCTGCAACATACCAATCACCTTCATCAAAGGAAAAACCACCATGCATGAGAACCACAGCAGGATATTTATTACCATCCTTTGGGTCATTTAAAACCCATGCCTTAAGCTTTAATCCATCAGATTCATATTCAATTTCTGAAGCATATGGTGGAGGCATTGAATTTTCATATTCATCAATTGAAGGAGCTTTTTTCACAAAAGATGATTTGAAAGTTTGTATATCCTTCTCATAAGATCCAGAGAAGGTATTATTCTTAGAAGTGTTATCTACTTTAGGAGTATTACCACTAGAGCAACCTACTAAAAGCAATGAACACAATAAAATACTGGCAAAAATATTGTATACTTTTTTACTCATAAATTCTCCTTTGTTTTTTAGTCATCTGAAAAATAATGAATTCAAGATGACTTACTTAAAATTATTAGTTATTTTTATTTTTTGAAGATATAACAATATAAATTATACCTATAAAAGCAAGTCCTACAGAACCATATTTAATAACTTCATACATAAAATTTTCCCTCCCATACCTAGATAATTATAACTTGTATAAAATACAATAATTCATAAAATATACCAGTTAATTATATCACAATAATGCCAAATTTTACAACAAAATAAGACAATATTCCCCCACAATTTCCACCTCTGGGGAACAGTAGTGAAGCCCTTTAGGGTTCCCCTGAGGTGCAGTATAGTTTGGAGCAAGACTTAGTAAATTTAACGAATACTAATGGAGATATGCAATGTAATTAAAGTATTGTCTAATGATGTAGCTATTGTGCCATACTATACTGCACCCCAGGGGTCTATATAAAAAATAGCTACATGTTTAATTTGTATATCTATATTAATTTTATTTAAATTCTATAATCTTGTTATAGACCCCAGGGGTGGAAGTTAATGCTGTGAAGTTACCATCCACCCCTGGGGAACAGTAGCGAAGCCCTTTAGGGTTCCCCTGGGGTGCAGTATAATTCGGAACAAGATTTAGTAAGTTTAACTAGTACTATGGAGATATACAATGTAATTAAAGTATTGTTCAATAATATAGCTATTGTGTCATACCATACTGTTCTCTAAGTTATACATAAAAATGTTTTTTGCATAACCAATATGAACTTGGATATAATTTCTGATAAATAGTGAAAGAGGTGAAAGTATGGCAACTAGACCTAGAGTTTCTTCTCCAAATTTATATTATCATGTAACTCTTAGAGGAAATAGAAAAGAAACTATATTTAGAGAAGATATGGATTATTGGATCTTATTGAAAATAATAATGGATACAATTAAACATTATAAAAATCAATTTTATATTAATTGTTTTTGCTTTATGACAAATCATATACATCTTTTGCTATATATTAAAGAAGAAAATATAAGTTTAATTATGAATAGAATTAATAGCATGTATACTAGGTATTTCAATAAAAAATATGGTTTAAATGGTCATTTATTTGAAGGAAGATTTAATTCAGAGATTATATCAAATGATAGTTATTTGTTAGAAGTAAGTAGATATATACATTTAAATCCTGTAAGAGCTAATATAGTTTCACGACCAGAAGATTATAATTTTAGCAGTTATAAAATGTACATAGGGTATGATAAAGAAAGATTTATAAAAACAGAAGACATTTTAGGATATTTTATTAATACAAAATGTAAAAGAGAGTTTTATAAGGATTTTGTAGAATCTTCTATATTTTCACCTCTAGGGAACAACTTAATCAATGGAGAATCGACTATGGACAATTGACAATTATAGTTTAAATTAGTTTTATTAAAACTAATTCTTTTAGAGATAGGCAATATAATTAAAGTATTGTTTAATGCCGTAAGTATTGTACCATACTATACTGCACCCCAGGGGTCTAGAAGAAAGTAGGTACAGATTTAGGTTTTGTAGTTACTTTAATTTAATTTTAAAATTAAATTCTTCATATAGACCCCAGGGGTGAAAATGAATGCTTAATTAGTATTGTAGCTTACTTTCAAAGATTTACAAGTTACTCCATAAACCCTTATTTATCAACATATGGACAAGTTTATTGTCGTAATTTTTCTATATGTTTCTATTGAAAAATGTAATAAAAAGTAATATAATATAGTTATAGGAAATAAATACAAGTCAACTTATCATTTGAATTAAGCCCTACCTTATTGTTAATTAAAATAAATCATATAGTAACTTAAAAATCATATTAAGGTACTATTCTGCAACCTAATTTATAGGCAAGTATTAATGCTTCCTTAAATGTTTTAATTTATAATTATAGATATTTCTCAATTCATAATGAGGAATATCTATAATTCTTTCTATTGTTTTTCCATAAGAAGATTTTAAAATTATACTTTTTAATTAAATTTTTAAAGGGGGAAAATAGAATATGTATAATGATTTAAATGAGCTAGTGGTGCGTGCAAAAGATGGTGACAAGGTAGCCATAGAATCGATAGTGGACAGGTTTAGAAACTATATAAAATACTTTAGTAGAAGAATTTATGTAGCTGGATATGAAGTAGAAGATTTAGAACAGGTTGGTTTTCACAGCTTATTAAAAGCAATAAGAGCTTGTGATATAACCAAATATTCTTTTACACCTTATGCAATTGCTTCAATTAAAAATAATTATTATGCACTTATAAGAAATAAAGTAAAAGAAGGGTATAACCTTAGCTTAGAAGCAGATCATAATGGGTTTAAAATAATAGATGTATTAAATTCTAGTGATAACATAGAAGAGAAGTATATATTTAAAGAGACTCTACAGCAGCTTAAGAAATCAATAGACAACCTATCCCCCATAGAAAAAGAAATATTAGAAAACATATTCTTTCAAGAAAAAACCATAAAGCAATATGCAGAGGAGAAGAATTTAAAATATCACAGTGTGATATATAGAAAAAACTTGACGATAGAAAAGTTGGCAATAGAAGACATATAGGGATTAAGAATTAAGTATGAAGAATTAAGTATGAAGAATGAAGGATTATGGTTGAAATTAGTTTTAATAAAACTAATTTCTTTAAATAGATCTTTGTAGCGGCGAACAGTGTTCGCCGCTACGATTAGGGAATTAATATGAATATTAATTTTTACTAGCAATGTAATTGCTAGTTTTTTATTATAAAAAGTTACTATGTAACTTAAAAAGAAAATAAATCTATAACTTCTCCTATACGGGAGAAGTATCTATAAATTCTTCATTCTTCATTTTTAATTCTTAATTAATAACATGTAAGCTGTGAATTTTGAATTTTGAATTTTGAATTTTGACTTAAATAAGTGTCATATCCTCCCATAATTTCATATATTAATTATATCGGTAAATTGATAAAAATAGGGAGAGGATATGGTGAAGAAGAGTTTTAAAATTGTTTCAACTTTGATTCTTGGGTTAACTTTTACAATGAGTAACTGTAGAGTTTTTGCTGTTCAGTCTAGGGATACAATTGAAAAGAAATATTTAGGTGGAAATGACAGATATGAAACTGCTGTTAAAGTCAGCGAAGAGGGATGGAGGTCTTCAGATAATGTGGTTTTAGTTAATGGAACTGCTATAGCTGATGCACTTTCTGCTGCACCTTTTGCTAGAGAAAAAAATGCACCAATATTATTAACAGGTAGTGATAAATTGACATGGGCAACTAAAGATAGAATAAGAGAACTTGGAGCTAGAAAGGTTTATATTATTGGAGGTACAGGTGTTGTAAGCAATTCTATAGTTAGAGAGCTTGAGAATATGGGAATATCTGTGGAAAGAATTCATGGATTAGACAGATATGAAACTTCTGTAGAAGTAGCTAGAAATTTAAATACCAATAGAGCTTTTGTAGTTAATGGTATAAAGGGACTTGCAGATGCATTATCTATTGCAGCACCAGCTGGAGAAAATAATATGGCAATTATTTTAACCAATGGAAGAGATATAGGTAATGCTAGAAGAGTAGTTGAGGGAATGGACATTACTGTTGTTGGAGGAAATGGAGTGGTTAGTGAAGGGCTCCGTCAACAGTTAAGAGCTGAAAGAATATATGGAAATAACAGAAATGAAACTAATGGAGAGGTTCTAAAGGCCTTTTATGGCAGTAAAGAAGTTAAAGAAATATATATTACTAAAGATGGAACTTATAAGGAAAATGAATTAGTTGATGCATTATCAGCGGGGCCTCTTGCCGCTAAGAATTCTTCTCCAATATTATTAGCTGGAGATAGGCTGTATTATGAGCAAGAAAGATTTTTAAAATCACAGGAGAAAATTAATAAGGTTTATGAAGTAGGTGGAGGAGTAAACTACAGAACAGTAAATTCTATACTTAATGCTTTAGAATATAAAGCTGTAGTGGATAAAGACGAGGTTACTTCAGTGAAAGCTGCAAATGTAAAGGAAGTTATAGTTACTTTTGGAGCTAGAGTAAATAAGGAAAGTGCAGAAGATAAAGATAATTACTCTATAAATAAAAATATAAAAATTGAAAGTGCAACCTTGTTAGAAGATGAAAGAACAGTTATTTTAAATATTAAAGAAGTGAATGATAGGGTTTTAAAAAATCAAGAAAAATACACTTTAGAAATTTCTAAGGTATATTCCTATAGTAATAGAGAAATCTATGGAAAATTTGATTTTACTCCATTAGACAACACATTACCAGCAGTGGAAAAAGTGGTTTCTCTTGGAACTAAAGCTATTAAGGTTATATTTACTGAGCCAATTAAAAAAGCTAGTTCTAATAATTTCACATTAGATGGTAAAAACTTTTATGGTTCAGTGACCAACAATGGAAGAGAATTAATATTGACAGTTTTTGACAGGGATTTATTAAAACCAGGAGAGCATAAGCTTGCAGTTGATGGAGTGGCTGATTATGTTGGATTAAGAACAGTTTATTCTGAAAATAGATTTTTCGTAGAGGAAGACAATACCCCTCCAAGGGTAGAGCGTATTACAGCAACTCTAGAAAGAGTAGTATTAACCTTTAGTGAAGATGTAGATCCAGATACTATGAGAGCTGAAAATGTGTACTATAAATCTGGAAGTAATAAAATAAGAGCTAATAGAATGAATAAATTAGCAGGAAACAAATATGAATTTTATTTCTCAGAGAGCTCTAATAGACTTCCAGCTTATGAGGTTATGTTATATGTAGAAGATGTTAAAGATTATAGCGGAAATAAAATTAGAGAGACAAACGTAAGAGTAAGACCAGAAGTAGATGTTAGTAGACCACAGGTTAAATCTGTTACTGTAGATTCAAATAACAAAACAATAATTGTTAGATTTAATAAAATTCTTCATAGAGATTCTAGAGATAGTAGATTCTTTACTATAAAAGATAAAGATGGAAAGGTACTTGGAATTAAAGATGTAAATTGGGGAGCAGACGATTATAAAGTTTTAGAAGTAGTTATGTATGATAAGCTCCCAGAAGGTAGAAATTCAATAAGAATATTTGGAATAAAAGATGGAACACATCTTCAAAACGTAATGTTAGATTATAATGAAGATTTTGTGGTAGGAGATACAACTCCTCCTAGAATTTTATCTATTGCAAGTAATAGAGAATATAGAAGAATAGTTATAACTTTCTCAGAAGTGATGAATTCAGCTACTTTGGAAGATATATCTAACTATTATGTGTATCTTGATAATAAAATGACTCCATTACCATCATCAACAGATATAACTGTTGTGCAAAATGGAAGAGGTGTTATGATAGTTTTACCAGAGAGAATAGATGGTAAAACTGTATATCTAGGAGATAATCTTACAGAGATACAAGTTATGGCAGTAAGAGATTTGGCAGGTAATATATTAGAAAATATCTATAAGAGAGAACCTATAGATAGAGATTCAAAGGCAAAGGTAGCTGAAAGATATTCAGAGGCAATTAGAGAGGGCAATGCTGTTGCAGAAGATAGAAGAACTATAAAGGTTAGATTTGATAAATCAATTGAAAAGGCATATAGTGATGCTTTTAAATTGGATGTAAGATACAATAATGAAGATATAAGAATATCAGAGGTTTATACTGATGGTACAGATATTGTAAAAATTCGTACTAATAGAGACATGCCAACAGATATTAGAGAAGATGCATTAACAATAACTGACGGATATAAAATTAAAACATCAGCAGGTAGTTCAGTAGATACCTCAAGAGCAATTAAAATTGTAGATAAAATTTCTCCAGAGGTAGTTTTAGAATCTTCAAGAGGATATAGAATAGAAAATGGCAACGAGATAATCATACCATTTAGTGAAAATCTAGATACAACAGTAAATCCACTTTTCATAAAAACAGATTTAGATATTTTCTCACAATACGAACCGAACTATCCTCTTAAAGTAACAGAATTTGAAGTGGACTTTATTAAAGATAGTAATGGTAAATCAAATAAACTTAAAGTTACAATAAAACCAAGTGAGAGTGCAGTAAAAGCAAGATATGTAATCAAGTTTAATAAAGATGATAATGGTAAGGTAAGAGTTATAAAAGATTTAAAAGGTAATAGAGCTTTAGCAAAAGAACCAACATCAACAGATGGAGAAATTACAGGAACACATTTAGTAAACTTAATTACCAACTATAAAGTTTTGCCTGGTAGTAGCAGTGGAACAATAAAAATTGATTACAATATTACAAATAGTAGAAATAGATTAGCCTATGAAATAAGTGGCAATCCACTAGCAACACCAACAGTAGGTAGTAAAAAGATAGTAGGTAATGAAGGAGTAATAGGATATAATAGCGGAGACAATATAAAAGTTAATTTAGGCAAATATGTATCTCTATATGAACTTGATTTAGAAAATAAAATAACTAAATTTGTATGTTTTAAAGTAGAAGATGCTCACAGAGTTCCAAATATTACAATAACTAAAGTAGCTTATCAAAATGGAAATATCCAAAATCCAAAAGGGATATTAACTATAACAGGAACGAATTTTAATGAAATAGGTACTGTAGGTAAAGATATAAAAACTCAAATAGATTGGAGTAAACTTTCACTAGTAGCCAATGACGGAACAAAAGATGTTGTTCATAAGTTTAATTTTTCTAACAATGGAAATGTTGTTAATCATATAGAAGAAGCCAAAATAGAAAATGAAACAACAATTAAAATAACATTAACTGCTGATAAAACTATTTTACTAGATACAGATTTAGGTGTATTGGATGAGAAAGATAAAGTCATTATAAACTCTGGTTTCTTAAAAAATACAAAATCAATATCGACCTTTGTCAATGGAGAAACTATGATAATTAAGAATTAAGTATGAAGAATGAAGAATTATAGTTGAAATTAGTTTTGTTCAAACTAATTTCTTTAACTGATTTTTAACTAGCAATACAATTGCTAGTTTTTTTTATTTCACCTCTGGGGAACAGTAGTGAAGCTCTTTAGGGGTTCCCCGAGGTGCAGTATAGTTTGGAGCAAAAATCAGTGAATTTAACTAGTACTATGGAGAAACTATAGAAATTAAGAATTAAACATTAAGAATGAAGAATTATAGTTGAAATTAGTTTTAATAAAACTAATTTCTTTAATAGATTCCTGTAGGGGTGAACAATGTTCGCCTTTTCTTATTAAGAAAGTAAATATCAACATTAAAATAACAATAGTCAAAAGATACTCATGTATGTGGGTGTCTTTATATGTTATTATAAATCAATGATGTATTTATTGGTTTGAATGTAATATAATGGTCTTAAGTTTTACAACTAGTATAAATAGGGGGAGGATAACATTGAATACAAATTTCATGAAGATAGTTACATATATACTTTTTGGTGTTATGTTTTATTCTAGTAAAAAAGATTTTGAAAACTTTAAGAAAAATGAATGTGATTTAGATTCAAATAAAAATGAAATAATTAGATATATCCATAGATGTGAAATGAGGATAGGGATTATATTATTTTTCATTATGTTAAATATATTGGTTATGGCAGTGCAAATATCTAAATAAATCTTCAATCGAACAAAGTTATACCATCCATATTAAACATGTTCCTTTCAAATAAATTATGTAGAGCTATTATATGCTTTTGCAGAAAAATTTGTAGATGATGAAGAAAATATGATAATTAAAAATTAAGTATAAAGACTGAAGAATATGGTGAAAATTAATTTCTTCAACAGATTTTTGTAGCGGCGAACATTGTTCGCCACTTTTTTATGCAAAATTACTTTGTAAATTCAAAAAAGAATCAATTTTAAATTTCTCAGTTTTAACTGAGAAATATCCACATTAATTTCTATTTAAAATTAGTAAAAAATATAAAATTTTAACTATTTCTTAATAAATTTCAAAGCTTTTATGAGTATACTAAAAGAAATTAAATTATTTATATAGAATGCTTTAATTAAAATTTATATACTTTATTAAATTTTTGTAGTGAATCTTTAGCAGTAATTTTATGGAATTTACATTTAATTACAGTACAATATAGTATATTTTCGTATTTTTTGGTATAATTAAACTGTTAAAAAATTATATCGTTGGGAATAAAATCATTAAGTGCAGATGATAAATTACGATTTTAGATTTTAATTTAAAGTAGAGATTATAATAATTTTTTATTGATTAAATAAGATAGACTTTTAATAAAAAGCAGATTATTTATTACTTAAATAAATGTGTAATTTTAATTACTTGGTAGGTTTATATAGTGAAATTAAATAAAAGATTAATATAAATTAATTAACTATATATTACACATTTGAATTTAAAAAGATGAAAAGGAGAATAAAAAGATGAAGAAGAGTTCAAAGGTTATTTCAGGTTTGTTACTTGCTTCTACTTTTGCAACAATGAATTCTAATGTTTTTGCTGTAGAGACAAATAAGACTATTGAGAAAAAATTATTAGCTGGAAATAATAGATATGAAACAGCTGTAAAAGTTAGTTCAAAATGGAGCAAAAGTGATAATATAGTTTTGGTTAATGCTATGGCTATTGCAGATGCACTTTCTGCTACACCTTTTGCAAAATTAAAGGATGCACCAATATTATTAACAGACTCAGGAAAATTAACAGAAGCTACAGGAAAAAGAATTAAAGAATTAGGTGCTAAGAATGTTTTTGTAGTAGGTGGAGAAGGTGTAATCTCTAAAGATGTAGTTAAAGAATTAGAACAAAGTGGATTGAAAGTCGAAAGAATATCAGGAGTAAATCGTTTTGAAACTTCTGTAAAGATTGCAGAAAAACTAAATCCTAAAAAAGTTGCTGTTGTTAATGGATTAAATGGTAGACTTGCAGATGCACTATCTGTGGCAGGAGCAGCAGCTGAAAATAATATAGCAATACTTTTAACAAATGGTACAAGCCTTGGAGAAGTTAAAGATATGGCTAAAGGCAAAGAAGCTATTGTAGTTGGAGGAGAAGGTGTTGTTTCAAATTCTATAAAAGATGATTTAAAAGCTGAAAGGCTTGGTGGAGCTAATAGAAGTGAAACTAATGCTGAGGTTGTTAGAAAGTTTTATGGCGGAAAAGCACTAAAATCTATTTATGTAGCTAAAGATGGAGCAGTTCAAGAAAATCAATTAGTTGACGCATTATCAGCAGGACCAGTGGCAGGAAAAGAAGGTGCTCCAATAATATTAGCAGGAAGTAAACTATCTCTATCTCAAGAAACATTTTTAAAATCTCAAAGTAAGGTAGAAGAAGTTACATTAGTAGGTGGAGGTATAAGTGACAATACTACAGAAAGTATTGCTAGTGCTTTAGGTGGTAAGTTTAGAGATCCATCTCAAGTTGTTGAGAAGGCAGAAGTTAGTTCAGTAAAGGCAACTAATTTAAAAGAAGTAGATGTAACTTTTGGAATTAAAGTAGATAAAGATTCTGCAGAGGATGTATCAAATTACTCTATTAATAACAGTGGAGAAATAGAAAGCATTGAGTTGCTAGAAGATGAAAAAACAGCTAGATTAACTATGAAAAAACCACTAGCAAATCAAGAGAAATATAAAATTAAAGTAGAAAAAATTCTAGCTAAAAATAATGAGTTGATATATGCAAAGGATATTGTGTTTACTCCAATAGATAGTACCTATCCAGAAGTAAAGCAGGTAATAAATTTAGGTACTAAAGCAATTAAAATAGTGTTTAGTGAACCAGTTAATACAGTACCTATAAATAATATTAAGTTAGATGGAAAGAAATTTTCAGGTTCTGCTAATATTACTGGAAGAGAAGTGGTGTTAACTCCATATGATAAAGATTTATTAAAACCAGGTGAGTATAAGTTATCAATTGAGGGAGTTACAGATTTTAATAACTTCAAGTCAATATATTCAGAACATAAATTAAATGTAGTTGAAGATAAAACACCACCTAGAATTGATAAAGCTGTTGCAACTTCAGAGAAGTTAGTTATAACTTTTAGTGAGGATGTGGATCCAAGCACTGTAAAAATAGATAATGTTTATTATAAAGTAGCTGATCGTAAAATAAAAGCTAATGATATGAAAAAATTATCAGGAAATAAATATGAGTTTTATTTCTCAACTTCAGCTAATAGGCTTCCAGGTTATGAAACTACAATGTATATAGATTATGTTGAAGATTATAGCGGAAATAGAATAAGAGAGAATACTGTAAAGGTTAGACCAGAGTTAGATCAAACTAAACCAGAGGTTAAAAATGTAACCCTATCTCCAAATAGAAAGCAAATAACAGTTACTTTTAATAAAAATATGCATGATGATTCTCAAAATACAAAATACTTTACTATAAAAGATGAAAAAGATAATGGGGTATCAATTAAAGGAGTTAAATTTGCAGATGGTGATAGAAAAATTATAACTATTGAACTATATAATGAGTTACCACAAGGAAAAAATATAATTAAAATTTCTGGTTTAAGAGATGCTACTCAAAATCAAAATTTAATTAAGGATTATAGTAAGGAGATTGTAGTTAGAGATACTACTCCTCCAACTTTAGAGTCGATATCAAGTGATGGAAGAACTAGAACAATAGTTTTAACTTTCTCAAAGAAAATGGATATTTCAACTCTAGAGAGTACTTCAAGTTATTTAATTAATTTTAATGGCATAATGATACCTTTACCTGGAGAAACTAGCATAACTCCTATACAAGGTGGTAAAGGGGTAAGATTAATATTACCTGAGGAAATAGATAATCAATATGTTAACTTTGGAAGTAATCTTACAGAAATTCAATTAACTACTCTTAAAGACGAAGCAGGAAATATATTAAAAGATTATATGGTTAAAAAGCCTGTGGTTAAGGAATCAAAGGCTAAGGTAGCTAATATATATTCTGAGGATATTAAAAACGGTAATGCAATTACAGAAGATAAAAGAACTATAAAGGTTAAATTTGATCAAACTATACAAGGTGCTTCTAAGAATGACTTTAAGCTAAATCTTAAAGGAATAGAGATACAAGATGTTATAACTAATGATTCAAGTATAGTTACAATTAAAACTGATAGAGATATGCCAACGGATACACAAGATTTAACAGGTAATGATTTAATACTAAGAATTAATGATGGTAATAGCATTAGGACTTCAGCTGGTTCAGGAGTAGATAATTCTAATAAAATAAAAATTGTTGATAAAACAGCGCCAGAGGTACCAGAAGATAAGAGAGAGTACAGCGTTGATATAGCTAATACTAGTAGAGCCGAGGTATGGATGCCGTTTTCAGAAGAGTTGTATAGAGAAAATCCAGCACTATTTGCTCACGACTTAATTATAACTAGCTCTTTAGATGAAAAGGTAAGATTAACTCCAACTATTGACTATACAACATCATTGAGCAGTGATGGAAAAACTATAAAAGTTCTTATTAAAAATACAGAAGCAACTAAAGGAAAGCAAACAAGATATAAAATAGAGATAAAAGAAAATGCAAACTTTATACAAGACTTAAATAAGAATAAGGCAAATAGAAAAGAACCATTAGAAACAGATAGAAATTTAGAGTTTTAATTGTAGCCTAAAAAAATAGATATATGCAGCATTTTTTGTATCTAACTTCATCAAAAATACTGGCATATCTATACCGTTTTAGACTGTAATTAGTATAAAAAACTAGCAATTAATTTGCTAGTTTTTTGTTTTACTGTAGTTGATTTTTATTACTGGGTGATATTGTAGCGGCGAACAGTGTTCGCCACTTTTTTTCACCTCTGGGGAACAGTAGTGAAACCCTTTAGGGTTCCCCTGAGGTGCAGTATAGTTCGAAGCAAAGCTAGTGATCTTAAATTAGAATTATGGAGATAAGCAATATATTTTAAATATTGTTTAATGTTGAGGATAGCGTGTCATATCATACTGCACCCCAGGGGTCTAAAATAAAAAGTAGTTGCAGCTTTAAGTTTTGCAGTTACTTTAATTTTGTTTAAAATCTACAGTTTTGTTATAGACCCCGGGGGTAAAAGTTGTTGCTGAAAAATATAAAAATTTTGAATTAGCTTTATAAACTTCACTAATCTATGCATATTTAATTAGTGAAAGGAGTGATTAGAACATGGCAATATCATCAATTAAAACAAGTTCATCAGTTTTATTAACTTATAAGGATGGCGTTAATTCAAAGGGGGAGGCTATTTACAAGAATCAAAGATTTTCTAAAATTAAAGTTGTAGCTAAAGATGAGGATGTTTATTCTATTGCTGGTGCTATGGCAAATTTACTAATGAATGATGTAACAGAAATAACTAGAGAAGATAAAAGTAAGCTTATAGAGGCATAGACTATGATAAAGAGGATAGTGGAGTTTTTAAATAGCATTCTATCCTCTATAATATTAAAAACTTTTCGAACTAATTTTTCTTATGAAATTAATCATGAAGGACATAAAATCAAAAGAATGATTTTTTTCTTAGGAAAACATGTAAAGATTATTATTATATTATAGAAAGAATAGGGGGAATTTTTATGGCAAAAGATTTAGTTATGACATTTATAAACACTAAAGGTAGTAAATCTAATATGACAGTTAAAAATGTTAAAGACAATTTAACTACAGAGCAAATTAGTAATGTTATGGATTTAATTGTAGGAAAGAATATCTTTGAAACTAAGCAAGGAGATTTTATTTCTAAAAGCGGTGCTGTTCTAGTTGAAACAACTAAAACAAAATATAATATAGAGAATTAATTAGTAATAAAGGCCTCTAAAAAGAGGCCTTTTTTATAATTGAGAATTAAGTATGAAGGATGAAGAATTATGGTTGAAATTAGTTTTAATTAAAACTAATTTCTTTAATTGATTTTTACTAGCAATACAATTGCTAATTTTTCCACCTCTGGGGAACAGTAGTGAAGCCCTTTAGGGTTCCCCTGAGGTGCAGTATGATTCGGAACAACACTAATAAATTTAACTAATATTTTTATTATCAATATAATTGCTAGTTTTTATATAAGAAGTTACTATGTAACTTCAAAAAATTAAATTTAAACTTCTCCTATAAAGGAGAAGTATCCATAAATTCTTCATTCTTCATTATAAATTCTTCATTAAGAAGCTGAGAATTGTATAAGTATGGAGTTATAATGTTCAATCACATTGATTTATAGTATAGTAATATATTGAAGGAGGGATTAATACAATGAAAAATAAGAAGGTTTATACTTTCTTTTTTCTTGCTTTGATATTGGTATGTTTTAGTATTAAAACTTATGGTTTTGGAGAAAAAGTGGATTATATTATTGGAGTGGATAGATATGAAACATCTGCCTTATTAAGTAAAGCTAATTATGAAGATTCCCCATATGCTATTATTGCTAGTGGGGAAAGTTATATAGATGCGCTAACTTCTTCACCTTTAGCCTTTAATAAAAAAGCACCAATTCTATTAACAAATAAAAATAAATTAAATGAATTTACTAAAAAAGAGATTTTAAGGCTAGGAACTAAAAATGTATACATAGTTGGTGGTAATGGTGCTGTATCTGAAGGTGTTGAGGAGGAAATAAAAAAATTAGGAATCCAAGTTACTAGATTAGGCGGAATAAATAGATATGAAACTAGTATAAAGATTGCTAAAGAACTTGGTGATATAGAAAATATTATAATATGCAGTGGAAATGATTATAAAGATGTAACCTTAATTTCTAGCTATGCTTCTATGAATAAAAATCCAATCATTTTATATGATGATGACAAAAGTTATTTAGATAATTATATGAGTAAAAAGGGTATTAGTAGTGGATACATCATGGGAGATTTGAACTTGAATTATGATATTTTTTCTGCATTTAAAAGGGTGGATAATAAAAGGACTGGAGATATATTAAAAAGTTTTTATGGAGATATAGATGTTGAAGAAGTACTTTTAACTACTTCTTCTAATTTTGCAGATGCACTATCATCAGCTCCTATTGCAGCAATGAAAAAATCACCTGTAATACCTTTAGGGCAATATGCTGAAAAAGAAACAATTAATTTTGTGAAAGATAAAGGATATTTTGATGTTATTGTAGTTGGTGGAACAGTATCTAAAGATGCGGTACAAGCAGTTGTTAATAGAACATATATATCACCAGAATTTACTGAAGAAAATTCTAAGATAAAGCCGTTACCAGATAAATATGAAATAGTATATTTAGAGCAGTTAGAAAAAGAATTATTTAATTTATGTAATAAAGCAAGAGAAGAAAGAGGCCTCACACTATTAGTTTGGGATGAGGAATTATATGAGATATCAAAATATAAATCAAGAGCAATGATGCAGTTAGAGTACTTTGGACACAACAATATAAATTATGATAATAGAATGGCTCAGGCATTAGCTGAAGCTTTTGATTACACACCTACATCCATAAAGGAGAATATATTATATACTACTAAATATTTATCAGAAATTGATGCTAATCATATATTTAATCTTTGGATGAACTCTGAAAGTCATAGAGAAAATATACTTTATTCCAAACATACTAGAACAGCTATATCTGTAGTTTATAGTGATAAATATTATAGTAAGTGCAAAAGAAATAATATATTATTTGCAACACAACATTTTTCTAACAAATAGTTTAACAATTGATAATTGACGATGGACGATTGACAATTATGGTGGAAATTAGTTTTAATCAAACTAATTTCTTTAGTAGATCTTTGTAGCGGCGAACAGTGTTCGCCACTTTTTTATATTTAATATTATCAAGTTTTTATACTCAATTGTACAAATATAATTTGGTATAATAATATATTTATCAATTTCGATATTGAAATAATATTTTAAAATATTATTTATTGAAATGTTAACTATCTGTCCAACGTTTAATAATGGGAGTGGATTTGAATCTTATGGCGAACACTGTTCGCTGCTACAGTTAATTAATTTTTAATTTCTCAGCTTCTGCTGAGAAATATCCACAATTGTCCATTGTCAATTTTCCATTCTCCATTGTATAAGAGTCTAAACTGTAAATTATTTAAAAATAATTTACAGTTTTTTTAGCTATTTTCAAGCATAACTTTAACATTAATTACCATATGTGTTAAAATTAAAATATATGAAAATTTTTAGTTGAATAGTGGGGGAGAGGTTGTGTTTAAAGGAAAAAGGTTAGCTATGATAATAGCACTATCCTTAATATTATGTAGCAAGAAGGTTTATGGAAGATCTTTTGAAAAGCTTGAAAATATGGATAGATGTGAATTATCTATCACTGTGGCAAAAGAGCTTTGGGATAATGCCTATAAGGGTGGAAAAACAGCAGTTTTAGCTTTAGAAAAGGATGAAAATTTAGTTGATTTACTTTCTATTTCTACTTTAGCCTATAAGAAAAAAGCTCCTATTATATTAATCAGTAATGGAGAAAAAATTGAAGATGAGCTTATAGAAAACTTAAAGAGTAGGGAAGTTAATAAAGTTTATTTACCTTCTGGAGAAGGAGTTTTAAAAGAGGAGCTAGCATTTCAATTGAAAAGTCATGGAATAGATGTGGTTAGGCTAGGGGGAATGAATAGAATTGAAACAAGCGTTAATATTTCAAAGGAATTAGGAGAGTATAAATCAGTAGCAGTTATAGGTTATAATGGCTCATCAGATTCTATTTCTTTAGGGCAAATTGCAGCAAGGGAGGAAACTGCTATTTTAGTTTCAGATATTACGGGGAATATAAAAGAAAACTTTTATTACCATGATAAAAATAATTATGTAGTTGGTGGGGAAACGTTAGTTAGCGTTGAAAGTGAAAACAAGTTAAAAGCAAAACGTATATATGGAGAAAATAGATATGAAACAAATTTAAAAGTAGTTGAACATTTTAAGGACAAGTTAAGTTTTAATAAGATATATATTTCTAATGGACAAGATAATCAATTAGCTCAAGCTTTAATAATAGGACAATTAGCTACTGTAGATAAAGCACCATTAATTCTTTTGGATAAAGATAATGAACCTAAAGCAGAGGAATTATTTAAAAATAGCATTAATAAATATACAGAAATAAACTTTTTTAACTATGAAAATAAAAGTTTGTTTAAAGAAATATTAAATAGGTATAATTCACTTCCAGATAGAAAAGAAGCGAATAATAAATATGGACAAGATGTTAATACAGCTAAAGAGGAAGAGAAAAGACCAGACAATAAGGATGAAGAGAAAAATACAGAAATTGAAAAAGATAAATTAGAAGAGCTACCTTATAAGGGATGTAAAAAGATTAGTGATAATGAAATTAATATAGAGTTTGATAGTGAAGTAAAAATCAATGATAAAGAAAAAATTGAAGTAATAACAGAAAATAATAAAGAAATAAAAGAGTTAGCTATAGAAAAAGAAAGTCTATTGATAAGCCTAAAAGAGCAGGGAGATTTTAGTGGAATAAGAATTAAAGATGAAGCTATAGCATCAAAGGATGGAGCAAAAATCTATAAGGGAATAGATGTGATTTTAGAAGACGATAATACACCAGAAGAAAATTTAATACCACCTAAAATGCTAAACTATGAAATTCATGATGGAGAAATAACATTAAAATTTGATAGGAAAGTTGAAATAGATAAAAATATAGGTGAAGAAATTTATATAGATGGAGAAGATATAATTATTCAGCAAATTAAAGTTGAAGGTGAAATAGTTACAATAAACTTTAAAGGAGAGGTAAGTTATTTAACTATACCTAAAGGATTGATAAGATGTGGCAATTTAGCTTCAGAAGAAATAAAAATATATATAGAAAATAAATATATTAGAAATCCTAGTATAACAGTAGTAGATAAAACTATTAAATTGAGTTTCTCTGAAGATATTGAGTTAAATACAAAGGACTCATTTTGGAAGTATATATCATTAACTTTTAAAGAAAAAGAAGCAAGTAATGATATTATAGTAGATGTTGTAAAAAATCAGTTAATTGTAATAGTAAAAACAGGCGGTATAGTTGAAAGGATTAATATTAAAGAAGGTTTTATAAAAGGCAAGAATTCTAATAAAACAAATAACAATATTGAAGAAAATGTTGAAGTTATAATTCCTTATAATGAAGTAAAGGTAAGAAATAAGGAAGACTTTGAAAGAGCTATCAATAGTAAAGTAACACAAAAAATACATGTGGAAAATGATATTGAAGGCTTAGGAGAAATAATTTTGGACAGGCCTATAATAATTAGTGGCAATAGAAATAATCCTAAAATAGAACTAGAAAATTTGACAATTATCAATAAATCTGTAGTATTAAATCAAATCACTATTAAGGGTACAAGTAGTGAAAAGCCTGCTGTAAGTATAGATAACGTAGAAATGACTAAAAATGAAGGCATTATGTTTAATACTGTTGGAATAGAAAGCAGTGGCACAGCACTAGAAATTAATAATTCAATAATAAGATTAAAAAATCTAAGTTTAGAGTATGAAAAAATTGGATTAGATATCAATAATTCTGATGTACGTTTTTTAAGATATTCAGATGGAAATTATTTTTCAACTAAAAATCTATTAGAGGATAACAGCAATCCTGCAATAATGATAAATAGAGATAAAAGATTTAATAAGTATATCTTATTTTTAGCTGAAAAACCAATTCATGAAGGTATAAATAATAATCCAGTTATTATAATACATGCTTCTTCAACAATGGATATCTTAAATGGTAATATAGATAATTACACTGAGTTGATAAAGGAAAATAATTTTGATGAAAAGAAAGAGTATAAAATATACTTAGTCAATTGAGAATTGACGATGGACAATTGACAATTATAGTTGAAATTAATTCTTAGAGAATTAATTTCTTCAACTATTTTTTTACTAGCAATATAATTGCTAGTTTTTGTAGGGGTGAACATTGTTCGCCCCTACAGTTATTTAATTCTCAATTGCTTAAGCTTTCTCTATTGAATAAATAATTTAAGAGTGGATATAAATTACATATAAGATAGGGTTAAAGGAGGAGCATAGGAATGGCTTCAGTGGTTAATAGTTTTGCTATAAGTGGCGTTGATGGATATTTAGTAAATATAGAAACGGATGTTATAGGTGGGCCAGCATCTATAAATATTGTAGGGTTAGGTGATGCTGCAATTAAAGAAGCTAAGGAAAGGCTTCAAGCATCAATTATAAATTCTAGATTTCATTTTCCTAATAAGAAAATCATTATAAATTTAGCTCCAGGAGATATTAAAAAGAGTGGTTCTCATTTTGACCTAGGTATGGCAATAGGTTTAATAGTTCAAAGTAAACAGGTTACATTTCCTCACCTTGAAAGCTATGGATTTATTGGAGAGCTTTCTTTGAATGCAGATTTACGTCCTTGCAGTGGGGTATTGCCAATGGTTATGGAGGCAAAGAGAATAGGAATTAATAATATTATTTTGCCTAAAGAAAATATAAAGGAAGCATCTTTAGTTAGTGATATAAATATATTTGGTTTTAATAAGCTTTCTGAAGTTGTTGATTTTCTTCAAGGGGTTAGCACTTATACAATAGAAGATTATAAAGATGAACATATTATAAGATCAGAAAGTATTTTAGATTTTAAAGATGTAAAGGGACAAGATGATGTTATTGAGTACATAATTGCAGCGGCAGCAGGTGGACATAATATACTTATGTCAGGTACTCCAGGCTGCGGAAAGTCTATGATAGCAAAACGATTTCCTACAATATTGCCAACTCTTTCAGAAGAGGAAGCTTTAGAAGTTACAAAAATTTATAGTGTAGCAGGGCTTATTAAAAGTAAGGGGGATTTAATAAAAGAAAGGCCTTTTAGATCACCTCACCACAATGCTTCTACAAACTCTTTAATTGGTGGTGGGAATAATGCTATTCCTGGGGAAATATCCCTTGCTCATAACGGAGTTTTATTCTTGGATGAGATTGCAGAGTTTAATAAGAAAACTTTAGAAGCACTAAGACAACCTATGGAGGATAGAGTAGTTACTATATCAAGAGTTAAGTATACTCACACATATCCTGCCAACTTCATGTTAGTTTCTGCCATGAATCCATGTCCTTGTGGATATTTTGGGCATGAGCGATGTAAATGTAGTGATTATGAAGTTTTAAAATATAGGCAAAAAATATCTGGACCTATTTTAGATAGAATTGATATACAAAAATATATGAATCCAGTGGATTTTATTGATTTATCAGAATTTAAACCATCTTTAAGCTCTAATAGTTTAAGGGAGAGAGTAGAGTTTGCAAGAAATGTTCAAAGAAAAAGATTTGAAAATATAGCTAATGTTAACTGCAACAATCAAATGAAGGATAGTCATGTAAGAGAGTTTTGTGTATTGGACAACGAAGGAAAAGAAATTATGAAAAAAGCATATGATATATTTAAGTTTAGTGCTAGAAGCTTTAATAAATTTTTAAAGGTAGCAAGAACTTTTGCAGATTTAGATGGTTCTAAAAACATTGAAAGATCTCATGTCGTAAAAGCATTGATGAGTAGGGATTTGGAAAAAGAAGAGGGAAGAATGGATGTGGTTTCTTAGATGGACAATATAGAAGTATTTTATATTTGGCTTAGCAAATTAAAAAATGTAGGAATTAAAACCACAAGAATTTTATTAAAAAAATTTAATTGTCCTTATAAAATATATATTTCTAATAAAGAAGAACTTAGTAGAATAGAAGGGCTAAGAAAAATCTCAATAGAAAGTATATTAAATAATAGAGACTTAAAAGAGGCAAGAGAAATATATAATAGATGTGCAGCTCTAGGGATAAAAATATTAACTTATGAAGATAAACTATACCCTAATTATGCTAAAGAATGCGATGAAAGTCCAATAGTACTTTATTACAGAGGTGAATTGAAGGAAGTAAAGGATGGCGTAAGTATTGTAGGGGCAAGAAGATGCAGTAATTATGGAAAAAATGTAACCAGGGAAGTAGTAGAGACCTTAGTTTTAAAAGATATTCCTATAATTAGCGGCTTTGCTAAAGGGATAGACAGTCAAGCACATACTGTAGCAATAAAAAATAGTGGGTATACACTAGCTTTTTTAGGAAATAGTGTTGATATATGCTACCCTTCAGAACAAAAAGAACTTATGAAAAAAATTATAGATAATGGCACAATATTATCCCAGTTTCCACCTACAACTAAACCTGAATACTACAATTTTCCTAAGAGAAATTATTTAATAGCATCATGGTGTAGAAAGCTTTTAGTAGTAGAAGCTTCAGAAAAAAGTGGTGCTTTAATAACTGCAAATTTTGGCAGAATGTTAAATCGAGAAATATATGCAGTACCTAATAATATATATTCAAGAGAAGCTATAGGAACAAATAAACTCATATTAGAAGAAAAGGCGAAAATTTTTATAAATGCTTCTCAGCTAATAGATGATAAAAGAGTAATGACTAATGTTCAATTAAGTTTATTTGATAATTTAACAGATTTAGAAAAAGATATAGTAAATCTATTAATGGAAAGACCTATGTGTTTTAGTGAGCTAGTGAGTAGAATGGAAAAAAGCTATTCAGAAATAAGAAATTTAATAGATACTATGGAATTTCAAGGCAGACTTCAAAGTAAAGGTGGAATTATTTCTTTACTAAAGGTATTTTAGTTTCTATATTAGTAAATCAATCTGATTATTAAATATTATACATTAGAAAGCAGTTAAAGAAGATATAAATTGTTGGGGAATTTTCTTTAAAATGAAGTTTAATATAACGTAAAGCTAATATAGTCTAGCAAATTACTTTAAAGCGTGAGAAAGGGCATAAGAAATAAAATAGGTTAGCCACGATAAAATGTCGTTTTATGTATACAATAAATATAAGAAATATGATGTTTATTAATTTATAAGGAAATTTGTTAAATCTAATTATCTTTTCTATTTAAATTATGTACAAGTATTAAGGATTTGAGAGTAATTTGTTAATATTATTTAAAAAACATAAAAACATATAAATTATAATGTATAATAGGAAACATATAACACAACTATTATAATACTGTATTTACCCACGAGTATTATATAAAAAAATTGCAATAATCTTTTACTTTGTCCCTCATTTTAGCTTTTAAGTATTTAAAAGCGTAAGCCCTATGAATTTCATAGGGCTTATTTTCGTTAATTGTGAATTAAATCAAGGTTATTTTAAAAAATAATTTGAAATAACAAGAAGCAGTAAAACAAACTTACATATTAGAATTTTTTTGTGAAATTTTAATCTAATTTTAATTTGAATTTTAAAAAGTAACCTTTTTTTAATTCTAGCCATAATATATAGAAGGGCTTCAGAGAGAATTAACTTAATGAAGCAAAGTATTTACAATAAAAGAGAAAGTTCTATAAATATACTTAAGATAATTATATAACTTAAGTTTAATTTATAGATAAGAAAGTAAGATTTAATAACTAGCTCTTTTAATAATATAAATAAGAAAAAAAGCTATGGGGTGAATTGTTAATGTATAACGAAAAAAAATATGAACAAGATCCTGATTATCAATATTGTTACGACTTTTATGTAGAAGAGAAAAAATGTAGAAAAGAAGAAGAGAAATGCCATAAGCCTGATCCATGTGATAATTGGTGGCATTGTTGGGATAAAGAATGCCATTGTAAGAAACATGACCATGATTGCCATGAGGAAGATAAGTGTAAAAAAGAAGAAGATAAGTGTAGAAAAGAAGAAGAGAAATGCCATAAGCCTGATCCATGTGATGATTGGTGGCATTATTGGGATAAAGAGTGTCATTGTAAGAAACATGACCATGATTGCCATGAAGAAGATAAGTGTAAAAAAGAAGATAAGTGTAAAAAAGAAGAAAAGAAATGTAAAGAAGAAGAAAAGAAATGTAGAAAAGAAGAAAAGAAATGTAGAAAAGAAGAAAAGAAATGTAAAAAGGAAGAAAAGAAATGTCATAAGCCTGATCCATGTGATGGCTGGTGGCATAATTAGCATAAAAAATGTTGTTGCAAAAAACATTACCATGAATATGATAAAAGATAGAAATAGTTTTAAGTACTAAAAAGTAATTATAGAATTAATAAATTTCTAAGGTATTGGCTTATGCCAATACCTCTTTTTATTTCTAATTTAAGACTAGATGAAAGTTCAAATTTTGATTAAATACAAGATATTTTAAATTTATTTTCTAATAATAAGTAAATAATGAAATAACGATATAAAATATATATTTTTGTAAAAAATTTAATATAACTTTAATTTTAAAAGAAACCTTTTCGAGTTTTCTTCATAGTATATATAAGAAAGCTGAAAATTAATAAGAATAAGCTTTCATAACTAAAGATAGGATTTTGTAAAATTAGCTATAAAGTAATTATAATATTTAATCAATTAAAAGCTAGCATTAATTAATTTTCCAAAGATATAAATAAAATAATGGGGGAAATTTATATGTATAACGAAAATGATTATGGCTGTAGATACGGTCATCATGAAGAAGATAAATGTAAATGCAAAAAAGAAAAAGAAAAAGATAAATGCAAAAAAGAAAAAGATAGATGTAAATGTAAATGCAAAAAAGAAAAAGATAAATGTAAAGATAAATGCAAAAAAGAAAAAGATAAATGTAAAAAAGATAAATGCAAAAAAGAAAAAGATAAATGTAAAAAAAGATAAATGTAAAAAAGAAGAAAAGAAATGCCATAAGCCTGATCCATGCGATGATCCATGTTTCTTCTGGTGGGATTGTTGCCATAAAAAACATCATCATTGCCACCATGATAAAGACAAAAGATAGTGTAATTTATCAATTATAAAAAAATAATTAAATCTTTAAGGTATTGGCATATGCCAATACCTTTTTTTCACCTCTGGAAAACTTAATCAATGGAGAATTGACGATGGACAATTGACAATTAGGGATGAAGTTAGTTTTAATCAAACTAATTTCTTTAACTAATTTTTTGCTAGTAATTTCATTACTAGTTTTTATAAAAAGTTACTACGTAACTTCAAAAGAATTAATTCTAAAATTCTCAGCTTTTGCTGAGAAATACCCTCAATTGTAAATCGCCAATAGTTAATTCTCAATTGTATAAAGGTTATTAATTTTCTATAAGACTATTAATTATTTCTATATAAGTACGATATACATTATATAGACACTAGTATTAGAAGGAATATTATAGCAATATAAAGAAATATAAATAATTATAAGTTATGCGTAAGAAAAGGAGAGTAGAAGAATGAAGAGAACTTTCAAGATTTTAGGAAGCTTTGTTATAAGTACATTTTTGCTAGCAAATGGTACAAAGGCTTTTGCATCAGATTATGACAGAATAGATATTAAAAAAATTTATGGTAAAGATAGATTTTCTACAGCGACAGAAGTGAGTCAAGAAGGATGGTACTATAGCGATTATGCTATTATTGCAAATGGATTAGGATTTGCAGATGCTCTTTGTAGTACACCACTTTCTAAGGCGGTAGATGGACCTATACTTTTAACTCATGCTAATAAGCTGCCAGACGTTACTAAAAATGAAATTAGCAGGCTTGGTGTTAAAAAAGTTTACATAGTAGGCGGTACAGGCGCTGTAAGTAAAAATATTGAAAACCAAATAAGATCAATGGGTATTCAAGTACAAAGATTAGGTGGAAAAGATAGATTTGAAACTTCTTTACTTATTGCTAAAGAAATGGAAAAATTAGTTTATGTTGATGACATAGTAATTGTTCCTGGAGATGAAAAATTTGAAGGAGCAGATGCATTATCTATTGCACCTATCGCTGGATCAAGAAGTATGCCTATGTTATTAGCTTCAAAAAATGAGATTTCTCCTAGTATTAAAAAATGGATGGATGGTATGAATGCAAATAATACTTATGTAGTTGGACAAACTGGAGCTATTTCAGATAAGGCTATTAAAGATATACCTTCTGTTGTAAAGATAAACGGTAAAGATAGATTTGATACCAATCTTAAAGTTTTAGATGAATTTAGCTATTATTTAGAATATGAACGTGTTTACACCTCTAAGGCTGTTGATTCATCAATAGTAGATGCCTTAACAACAGGACCATTAGCAGCAAAAAAATCTTCACCATTATTATTAGTGGGAGATAAGATAACACCTGCACAGAATAAATACTTATCAGCATTAGCCTCTAGAGAACTTGTAGCAATTGGAGGAGAAACTCCAAATGATGTAATTTTAGGATTAGGAAAGCTTTTAGATAAAAATGCAGCATCTAAAATCAAATCTGTAACAATAAATGAGCCTAGAGAAATAATTATAGAATTTGATGGAATAGTTAAAAAATCTAAAGCAGAAAGCAAATATAATTATGAAATTCCTGGAGTTCGCATATCAAGAGCAGAACTTATGGATGGATATAGTATAGTAAAATTAACATTAAGAGATGACCTAACTAAAAGTAAAATATCCAATTTAGAAGGAACAGTAGAAAATATACTTGGAGATAATATGAAGGTAAGATTCAGTAAGAAGAATTCTTCATATGATGATAAGGTTACGGATAATGTTAAACCAACTATTACTGGAGTAGAAGTTTCAGATATATCAGGTACTTCATTAAAGAGAATAAAAATTAAATTTAGTGAAAAAGTTAAAAAAGCAGATGCTATTAATTTAAATAATTACAGTATAAAAGATAGTAAAGGCGTAAAAGTTAAACTTACAAGTGCTTCTTTTGATAATAAGGATGAAAACGAAGCAACATTAGTAACAGAGAGCGTAATAAATAGTAATGGAAGCTATAAATTAGAAGTTAAAGGAATTAGAGATTTATCTAATAACATTATGAATCCATATGGCAAGTCAATAAGCTTAAAGGATACAACTAAACCAAAAGTTACTTCCTTTAAAATTACAGATACCTCTAATCCAAATATAAAATATATAAATATAACTTTTAGTAAAGAGCTAAATGAAGCTTCTGCTATATCAAAAGGAAACTATATTATAAAAGATGAAAAAGGTAAAAGTTACGCAAACTCTATAAGTAAAATTGAGTTTGATAAATATTATAAAGATAGAGTAACTGTTACTATAAACAATGTAAGCATGGATGGAGAATGTACTATTGAAGTTAAAAATATCAAAGACTTATCAGGAAATGCAATGGAACCATACAAAAGTAGTTTAAGTCTATCTTTGGCAAGACCAAGTGTTATTTTACCATTCCAAATTGACTTTGTAGATAAGAATTTTAGTAATAAAAGAATTATAAAAGTAAGATTTGATAGGGATATGAATAAAACTGATGTGTCAAGAACAGGTAGTTATGTAATAAGACAAGGTAGTATGATCGTACCAGTTAAAAAAGCTGAATACTCTAATTCTGGTGGTCAATATGTAGCAACATTAACTACAGAAGATTTCATTGAAGAGGGAGAATATAGCTTACAATTCCAAGGTATAAAAGATGCCACAGGAGTTCCATTAAATTCTCCACCAGTAGAAATGCATATAAGTGATTTAATAAGACCAAAGATATATTATCCTATTAATGTTAGTGATATATCTATAAAAGATACAAATAAAAAAGATGTTTTAACAAATAGAAAAACAATAGAAGTTAAATTTGATAAAGCCATGAAATCAGATACTATGATTAAAGAAAACTTCATTATAGAAAAGCATGGCACTGGAGAAAGGGTTGAAGTTGATTCAGTTAAGTATACTGCAAATAGTAATCAATATGTAGCCACTATAACTACAAAAGAATTCGAATTAAATGGAAAGTATAGTTTGATTATTAATAATGTAACAGATTCTTCAGGAGTTAAAATCCAAAAAGATACTACTGATAATTTTGAAGTATCTAATATTAAGCCGCAAATTAGAGATATAGTTAAAGGAAAAAATGAAAATGAATTAGATATTACATTTACTCGTATGACATTAGATGAAAATAGTGCGAAAAAATCTGATAACTATAGTTTATTAATTGGAAAAGAAAAAATTGCTTTAGAAGAGTTATCTGTAGATAGCAATAAAGTTACATTAACTTTAAAAGATGTGCTTCAAGCAAAGACTATGTATACATTAGAAGTTTCAGGAGTTTCAGAAGTTGGAATTGGTGGTAAACAAAACACAATGAATCCAGTAAAATATACTTTTGAATATGATGGTGAAAAAATAACAAATGTTAAGTTAATTTTTAAAGATGGAACAGCAGTAACGAAATAGTTTCAAGGTGTATAAAAACATTAAAAGCGTGATTTAATCACGCTTTTTTTTATATCAATTTATATTAAAGATTTTAATATAAACTTACAAATGGCAATTTATACAATTGAGAATTGACAACTTAAAATAATGCAAAATTGTGATGAAAATTATTTTTAGACAAAATAATTTCTTTAAACAAATTTTCTAACTAGCAATTTTATATTGCTAATTTTTTTCATAAAAAGTTACTACGTAACTTTAAAAAGAGAATCAATTTTAAATTTCTCAGCGATAGCTGAGAAATATCCACAATTGTGAATTTTGCATTGTGAATTGTGAATTAAGCTAAAAGATTTTACTTCCAAAAAAATAATATAACTAAGAGAAAATGTCACATTTGGATATAAATTTACATAGTATATATAGAAAAACTGAGTGTTTTTGTCAATTAATGTTAAAAGCAGGGGGACAATAATATGAGTAACTATGATAACAATATCCATAATATGAATGATTATAGTAATAAAATAAACAATTTAGATGATAAGACTAGAAAAAAATTAGAAAGGCTAGCTGAGTTGCTAACTAAGTATGAAAATCAAACCAATAAAAATATAAAACATCATGATCATTGTAAGGACCATGATAAAGATCATTGTTGTGAAGATCACTGTTGCGATGACCCTTGTTGTGAGGAGATATGCTGCATTCCAGGACCACAGGGACCAGAAGGTCCAGCAGGACGACAAGGTCCAATAGGACCACAGGGATGTCCAGGACCAAGAGGATGTCCAGGACCAAGAGGATGTAAAGGAGAAAGGGGTCCAACAGGACCAACAGGACCAACAGGCCCAACAGGACCAAGAGGAGCAACAGGCCCAACAGGAGCGACAGGAGCAACAGGGGCAACAGGAGCGACAGGAGCAACAGGACCAAGAGGAGCAACAGGGGCAACAGGGGCGACAGGAGCAACAGGCACAACAGGAGCAACAGGCGCAAGGGGCGCGACAGGACCAACAGGCCCAACAGGTCCAACAGGTCCACAAGGGCCAAGAGGAGCAACAGGAGCAACAGGTCCACAAGGTCCAACAGGACCACAGGGACCAACAGGATCAACAGGGCCAAGGGGTCCAATGGGTCCACAAGGAGCAACAGGACCAACAGGTCCAACAGGTCCAACAGGACCACAAGGAGCAGTAGGACCACAGGGACCACAAGGAATAATGGGACCACAAGGTGAAACAGGAGCACAAGGTCCAGTAGGAGCACAAGGTCCAGCAGGACCACAAGGAGTAACAGGACCACAAGGTCCAGGTGGACCAGCAGGACCACAGGGTACAACAGGACCACAAGGACCACAGGGCCCAATAGGAGCACAAGGACCACAGGGAGTAACTGGACCACAGGGACCAGCAGGACCACAAGGAGCAACAGGAGAACAAGGAATAGCAGGACCAATGGGACCACAAGGACCAGGAGGCCCAACAGGACCACAGGGACCAGCAGGACCAGCAGGAGCACAAGGAGCAACAGGACAACAAGGACCAGTCGGACCACAGGGATGTCCTGGAGTAGCAGGCCCAACAGGACCACAGGGACCAGCGGGACCAGCAGGACCACAAGGAGCAACAGGACAACAAGGACCAGTTGGACCAATGGGACCACAAGGACCAGTAGGCCCAACAGGATCACAGGGACCAGCAGGTGCGAGAGGAGCAACAGGACCACAAGGCCCACAAGGACCAATGGGACCACAAGGGCCACAAGGAGTAACAGGACCACAAGGATCACAAGGACCAGCAGGCCCAGTAGGCCCAGTAGGACCACAAGGAGTAGCAGGACCAGCAGGACCAATGGGACCACAAGGACCACAAGGAATAACAGGAGTACAAGGAGCAACAGGTCCACAAGGCCCAGCAGGCCCACAAGGAATACAAGGACCAGTAGGTCCAACAGGTCCAACAGGAGCAACAGGTGCAGCGCCAACAGGATCTTATATTGCAGTAGTTGCTAATTTACCTTCAACTACTGAAAGTATTGCACCAAATAATAATATAATATTCAATGAAGATTTAATAATTTCTCAAGGAATGGCAATAACATTGCCAGATTCAGTAATTACTATATTTGAACCAGGAACTTACTTTGCAAACTGGAATATTATAAATGTATCATCAACTAGGCCAGTAGCTGGACTATATGTAAATGGAATACTTGTTGGAGCAACTGCTTCAAATCAAAATGGAGCTTCTGTTGCTGGAACTACAATATTCCAGATATCAGCACCAAGTGTAGTAGAATTAAAGAATATTAATATAGAAACCCTAATTATAGGAAACGTAGCAACAAATGCTTTTGCAGCGACTTTAACAATTCAAAAAATATTAAGTTAGTAAGGATAATAATTAAAGAAAGTAGTTTTAAACTACTTTCTTTTATATTAGTAATATATTTACAGAATTAAAAAGTAACATTTATATATTTAAATCATAGTATATATAGAGGATAGATTTAGATATTAATTATATTATTAATATCGTAAACTAGATTCTTAAATAAGTTAATTAGATTATTTATTGTGGAATGAGGAAGGTTTCAATAGTAATTGCAAATATTATATAAATTCATTTTAGTTAATTATAGATGATAAGGTATCAGAAGCAAAATACACTAACAGATTAGTTGGTGATTTTTTAGATGTCTAAGCTGAATAAATAACAGATTTAATATAAATGGAAGTATATCTATGTATAAGAATATACTAGTAGCAATTAGGATGAAATTATAATAAATAATATTATTAATAAATATAAAAGACAAAAGAATATATTTAGTAGAATCAGTATAAAATGAGTAAAAATCATTGAAAAACTAAATTTAGGCGTCTGAAATAAAATAATTAGTCCAATATGCCCTGAATATTTTGTGTCAGGCAGGAAAATATAACCGTTTCATAATGGGGTTATGAAACGATTATGTTGCCGTAGTATTATGCACAATAGGTTAGCGTACTGACTGGCTATTTTTAAATGTCCCTTGTGTAGTTTTCTAAAGATTCCTCCTAAAATAGGCTTATAACGTGATAGCCCTTATATTTATGTTATAAGATCATATACAGATTCTAGAATTGAGATACAGTTTAAATATCTCTTTGAGAGAAACTATTTTTTAGAAATGTATTTTAAAGGTTAGAAAGGTTTCTTTATATAGTATCAGAGAATATAGATATAATGCTTAAGAAATATTGATTTATGGTACTGGTAGAGCTGATATTGTTGTCATAATTTAAAAAGCAAATAACTATAGTCTATAAAATAGTTAGATAGACTATAAATTGATTCTTTTAAGGTATTGGCTGAAGTCAATACCTTATTTAATTCACAATTCACAATAGAAATTTTTATTAATTGTTAATTAATAATGAAGAAATAAGAATTTCATGTACTTCTCCTATAAAAAAGAAGTACACGAAATTCTTTTTTATAGAAAGTTAGTAATTATATTGCTAGCTAATGAAGCTACTTTCTAATCTTTAATTCTTCATTTCTAATTTTTTAGAAGTAGTATATTTATAAAATTAAGAAAAATATAATAGATTCTTATAACAAATAATTTTTAAAAAAATTTAATAGTACTTTAATTATTTCTTAAAAGTAACGTTTTTATATTTATATCATAATATATATCAAGTATTAAAATAAATTTAAAAGATAAAATTAAGTTATTTATGAGAAATATGTTTAAAGAAAAAAATTTCCTATAGGCGATTATCATAGGTAGCTTTAAAAATATAATTGACTTATTAAATAGTTATATAAGTCATCTTCAAAGTAGCTAGTTAATATGCTAGTCTATTTTGTGCCATATTCTGAGGACGAAATGCGCTGAAATCAATTTAGCAGACTACCAATCTATCTGACACAAAATATTCTTCACATATTTCGCTAGTTATTTTATTTGATAGATCCAAAAATTTAAAATAGCGGGGGAATAGTTATGTGTAATAATCATATGCACCATCACAATTGTTGTTGTGAATGCTGTAAGTGCTGCAGGCATCGTGAATGCTGTGAGTGCTGTAGACCTCGTGAATGTTGTGAGCGCCGTAGACATCATGAATGCTGCGAGTGCCGTAGACATCATGAATGTTGTGAGCACCATAGACACCATGAATGTTGTGAGCGTAGATGCTGTAGATGTTGCAGATGTTGCGAGCACCGAAATAGATGTATATAGTATGAAGTATAAATAGAAAAGAAATTAATTAAGTTTTTAAAGGTATTGTTTTAAACAATACCTTTTTAAAATTTATGGAAATTAATTGGTTTCCACAAGGTGTATCGGAGATTATTATATATAGACATACCACTCCTAAATTTAGCTTATATATAAAAATAATTAACATTTACTGGTATTGCCACTAAAACTGCTAAATTCACAGTTCACAATTTACAATTTCGGATATTTCTTAGCGGTAACTGAGAAATTTAGAATTGATTAACCGTAGCGGCGAACAGTGTTCACCATATATTATTGAATAAATATTAAACTATAAGACGTACTAAAAAGAACTGGCAAACACTGTTCATCCCTACAATAAAATACTAGCAATTGTATTGCTAGTTAAAAAATCCATTAAAGAAATTATTTTAATCAAAAATAATTTATACATTAATTGTGCATTTTGCATTATGAATTGTAAACTGAAACACTCAATGATGTAGTTATATTTGGCTATATATTAATTTTAAGATAGTTTATCTATATTATTCATATAAGATTAATAATAATCATAAAAAATTTAATAAAATATGATAAAATTAAGGAAAAATAAAGGATTTTTTGTGTTTATGTAATATTATATAAATTGTAGAAAGTAAATTAAAAAGGAGATGATTGGATGGTTAGCAGTGGAAAGGTTAAGGTGTTAGTTGCTTTAACTATAGGAACATTAATATCAAGTACTTTATTAAATGGAGTTAGTGTTTATGCTAATAATATTGAAGGAAAAGCTACTTCAGTAATTACTAATAGATTACCAGCAGATAATAAAGGAGATAGATATGATACAGCTATAGCTATTTCTAAAAATGGATGGGCTAATGGATCAAATACAATAGTATTAGTTACTGGTGCAGATTATCCTGATGCCCTTAGTGCTACACCTTTAGCTAAGAAATATGATGCTCCAATACTTTTAACAAAAACCAATGAAATTCCAGCAAATGTTCTAGAAGAAATTAAGAGATTAAAGGCGAATAAAATAATAATCGTTGGAGGAAATGGTGTTATTACAGATGAAGTGGAAAAAGAATTGAAATCTGTAGTTAAAAACGTTGAAAGAGTTAAAGGCGACGATAGATATGATACAGCAGTTAATGTAGCTAAGATATTAGGCGTTGAAAATGGTGTTGCAGTAGCTTATGGATTAAATTACTCAGATGCACTATCTATAGCACCATTAGCAGCTGGACTTTCTATGCCTATACTTTTAACAAAGACTAATGAAATGGACGAAAAAGTCCAAGGACTTATTAAAGATAAGAATATTCCAGTAAGTTACATAATTGGTGGAGAAGGAGTTATAAGTAATACTGTTATGAATAAATTTAAAAATCCTAAGAGAATTTCAGGGATTAACAGATATGAAACAAACGTTGAAGTATTAAAATATTTTTCTTCTAAACTTAATTATGATAAAACTTACGTAGCAACAGGAATGAATTATCCTGATGCATTAGCAGGAAGTACACTAGCAGCACGAACAAATTCACCTTTAATATTAACTAATAATAGTGTTATTGAAAAGCCTACACTAGAACATGCTAAACTTCAAATGTCTAAAGAAATATACGCTTTAGGAGGTTCTAGCATAGTTGGAGATAATGTGCTTCAACAACTGAAGACAGATATGGGATATGGCAACATCAGTCATATCGACACTCAAACTGTAGAAGCAAAACATAAGTCTACATTTGAATTACCTAAAACTGTAGTTGCAACCTTAGAGGATGGTAGAAAAAAAGAAGTTGCAGTTAAATGGACAAACAGTATTGTAGATACTTCTGCAGTAGGTGTTAAAAGCTATGAAGGATTAGTGATGGATAAGACTGTTGTACTAAATGTTAAGGTAGTTCCATATTTAGAAAAAGTTAGTGATTTAACAGATGTAATAGGAAGAGGAGATAAATATACTTTTCCTACTATGGTAAAAGGAACTATGAGTGATGGAACTTCAAAAGATTTTAAAGTAAATTGGGATAATACTTATATAAACTCAAATACTCTTGGAAACTATAATTTCACTGGAATAGTTGAAGGAGAAAATAAGCAAGTTAAATTGACAGTAACTGTGAAAGAAGTTTTTAAAGTTATAGATATAAGATAGTATAGTTATAGGGTTCCGCAATGGAAATTTAACTTATACATGATTTTAATTTCCACAACAAAAATTTTTTTCAGCAATTAAGAATTAAAGATAAAAATTATGGTTAAAACTCCATCGCCAAAGCCTTTGGAGTTTTTAAGAATAAACTTCACCCCTAATTTTTCATTCTTAATTAGCATAAGGAGTTAAGCTGTTTTTATAGAAAATATACTCGGAACTCTATAATTATTTATCGATGTATTAAGTTAATTTGCTTATAAATAGTAATATGATTAAGTTATTTGAAACCATTAAAACATTGCCTAAAGATTCTGTATCTTTAATAGAAGATAGAAAATTAGTAAAAGGATTTACTTTAATAGTTATAAAGGATTGTATTTCCAATATTGAAGGGCATAGTGAGTACTCGACTATAGCATTTAGGGGCGCCTTTGTAAGTAATAATAAAGTTAAATCTTTATATCTTTTAATTAAAATTAGAGGAAAATATAAAGATGGTTATTATTCAGTTTGGTTTAATTATAATGATGCGTATTCACTAAAAATTATGATTAACTTAACAAAGCAAAAGAAACTTTTAATATTACTAGTAGATAATGATAATACAGTACAAAAGACAATTACTTTAGAAAATGAATTAAAAGGCTTTTTCAAAGAATATCTAGATAGATGTTCAAGTATAAAATGCAGATGGACTAAAAGGGATTTTGAAATTTTTCTTAATTCTGTAAGAAAGCAATATCCTGATAATGTACTAATGTGGGAAAAATTAGAATGGAACATATGAAAGGCGTGACAAAGTCACGTCTTTATTTAATTAAGATTTAATAATTAAGAATGAAGAATTTATGGATACTTCTCCTTTATAAGAGAAGTTTTAATTGATTTATTTTAAAAGTGACATAGTCACTTTTATTAAGAGTCTATTTTAAGAAATTAGTTTATTAAAACTAATTCCCTCCGCATTGTCAATTGTTCATCGCCAATTCTCAATTGATTTATGGGGAGTTTATTAAAAAGAATGAAGTGTCTAGTATTTCTCGCATTCACAATTGAGAATGTTTTTGCTATAAACTGAGAAATTAAGAATTAATTGATTGTCTTTGAAATTACTCAGTAACTTACTATAAGAACTAGTAATTCTACTGTAATAAAAAATAGTTTAAGAAATTAATTTCTAAGAATTAACTTCAACTACAATTGTGGATTGTGAATTTTGCATTATTTTAAGTTGTGAGCTGTTTTAAGTTTTCAATTGATTAAACATTATTTTATAAAGATTATAAATTGTCGAAAAAAAATATTTATTAAAAATTAAATGTTTTAGTTGTATTTAGAAGAATATATGAATATAATATTAAAGGTACGAATTATATAAATATTATTTGGAAATATTTATGTAAATTAAAATTTTACAAAAAACTATAATAAACTACAACATGTCGAATATGCTGTAAAAATTCAATTTATATTGTCGAGAATATAAGAGATATTTATGAATAATTTATTAAATGTTAAAGTAAAATAAAATTTTCAGAAAATATCATTGATTTTTTAAATTATAAATAATATAATATAATACATAGGGTGGACATAATATGTTCACAGATTATTAAAAATTAAATATTGTTCGTAAATAGAGGAGCGAGTGAATGGTAGTATATATATGCTAAGGAAAGGAACTTCCAATGATATATACGAAGGATTTACACGCCGAAAGGGTATACTTGTTCTTAGGTATATTGCTTGGGGGTAGGAAGTAAATTTTCTACCACTGTCATAAGATATTATGATGAGCTATTTATGTGATGAAGATAAGAAATTTTCGTTACATCTATAGTCCATTATATAATTAGGATTATTTAAGGTGCTGAAAGTTTCAGTGCCTTTTATTTTTTAAAAAATTAACAGGGGGTACTAAAAATGAAATCAGTAATAAGATTAAGAATGAGTGCACATGACGCACATTATGGTGGAAACTTAGTTGATGGAGCTAGAATGTTACAATTATTTGGAGATGTAGCAACAGAATTACTAATATTAAATGATGGAGACGAAGGACTTTTTAAAGCTTATGAAAACATCGAATTCATGGCACCAGTTTATGCAGGAGACTATATAGAAGCAGTTGGAGAAATAGTACACGTAGGAAATACTTCAAGAAAAATGACTTTTGAAGCTAGAAAAGTTATAGCTCCAAGACCAGATATAAATGATTCAGCTTGTGATGTATTAGAAGAGCCAATAGTAGTTTGTAGAGCAACTGGAATATGCGTTGTTCCAAAAGACAAAAAGAGAAAATAGTAAAAGACTAAAAACTCTTTATAATTAAAAAAATGCAGGGAATACTGCAAATGATTTGTTAAAAAAATAACAATATTATCCAATGTGGGAGGAAAAGAAAATGGAAAAATTAATTATTGCAGCAGCAATATGTGGTGCTGAAGTAACAAAAGAACACAACAAGAATGTTCCTTACACTGTTGAAGAAATTGGAATTGAAGCTGAAAAGGCTTACAAAGCTGGAGCTAGTATAATTCACTTACATGTAAGAGAAGATGATGGAACTCCAACTCAAGATAAAGAGAGATTCAGAGCTTGTATAGAAGAAATTAGAAGAAGATGTCCAGATGCTATCATCCAACCTTCAACTGGTGGAGCAGTAGGAATGACTAATGAAGAAAGACTTCAACCAGTAGATTTACGTCCAGAAATGGCAACATTAGATTGTGGAACTTGTAATTTTGGTGGAGACGAAATATTTGTTAATACTGAAAACACAATAAAAGAGTTTGGACAAAAAATGATAGAGTTAGATGTTAAGCCAGAAATCGAAGTTTTCGATAAGGGAATGATAGATATGGCTATAAGATTAAACAAAAAAGGATACATAAAAGCACCAATGCATTTTAACTTTGTTATGGGTGTAAACGGTGGCATAAGTGCCGAAATAAGAGATTTTGTATTCATGAAAGAAAGTATTCCAGCTGGAAGTACTTATGTAGTTGCAGGGATAGGAAGAAATGAATTCCCATTAGCTGCAATGGCAATATTAGATGGTGGACATGTTAGAGTAGGTTTTGAAGATAATGTTTACGTATCAAAAGGTGTTATGGCTGAGTCAAATGCAGAATTAGTTGAGAAAGTTGTAAGAATTGCTAAAGAATTTGGAAGAGAAGTAGCTACTCCAGCTGAAGCAAGAGAAATATTAGGACTTAAACCACTTAAATAGTTTGACATTAAAATTAACATAAATGTTATCGTTTTAAAGTAATGTTGAATCTTTAATTATTGTAATTTTATCAACAATAATTAAGAGAAAAGAATTTTGTATGAATTTAGCGTGCAAATTTCAAGTTGTGCTAACTGTCTTAATTGTAAATTAGATAATTTAAGTTTCAACATATTTAAAACGTAACCTTAAGAAAAATACTACTTTACAATTTAAATTTTAAAATTTAGAAGAACATAAGGAAGGGGAAACTGATTATGAAAAAAGGATGTAAATATGGAACTCACAGAGTTATAGAACCAAAAGGTGTTTTACCACAACCAGCGCTTAAAATAGACAATGACATGGAGATTTACGATAATGAAATACTTATCGACGTACAAGCTTTAAACGTTGACTCTGCAAGCTTTACTCAAATAGAAGAAGAAGCAGGTCATGATATAGAAAAAGTTAAAGCTAAAATACTTGAAATTGTTGCAGAAAGAGGAAAAATGCAAAACCCTGTAACAGGATCAGGTGGAATGTTAATAGGAAGAATAGAAAAAATTGGTGAAGCTTTACAAGGCACAACAGATTTAAAAGTTGGAGATAAAATAGCTACATTAGTTTCATTATCTTTAACTCCATTAAAAATAGAAGAAATAGTAGATGTTAAACCAGATATCGACAGAGTTGAAATAAAAGGAAAAGCTATATTATTCGAAAGTGGAATATATGCAAAACTTCCAGAAGATATGGAAGAAACATTAGCATTAGCAGCATTAGACGTTTGTGGAGCACCAGCTCAAGTTGCTAAACTTTGTAAACCAGGCGAAGCTGTATTAATTTTAGGTGGAGCAGGAAAATCAGGAATGCTTTGCTGCTACGAAGCAGTTAAGAGAGTTGGACCAACTGGAAGAGTTATAGCATTAGTAAGAAACGAAGAAGAAGCTTCAAGATTAAGAAAATTAGACTTCGGACCAAGATTACACATCGTTATAGGAGATGCTACTAAACCAATCGAAGTTATGAATCATGCACTTGAAAACAACAATGGAAAAGAAGTTGACGTTGCAATAAACTGCGTAAACGTTCAAAATACAGAAATGTCAACTATATTACCAGTTAGAGATGAAGGAACAGTTTACTTCTTCTCAATGGCTACAGGATTTGCAAAAGCAGCACTAGGAGCTGAAGGTGTAGGTAAAGACGTAACTATGATGGTAGGTAATGGATACACTAAAGGACATGCTGAAATAACATTAGAAGAATTAAGAGAAAACGCAAACCTAAGAAAAATGTTCGAAGAGCTATACGTTTAATTTAAATTTCAATTTAAATAAAATTTATATTATTTAATGATGGAGGGAATATCATGATAAATAGAAGATATGAATTATTTAAAGATGTTAGTGACGCAGATTGGAATGACTGGAGATGGCAAGTAAGAAACAGAATAGAAACTGTTGAAGAACTAAAAAAATACATACCATTAACAAAAGAAGAAGAAGAAGGAGTAGCTCAATGTGTAAAAACATTAAGAATGGCAATTACTCCATATTATCTATCATTAATCGATCCTAACGATCCTAATGATCCAGTAAGAAAACAAGCTATTCCAACAGCATTAGAGCTTAAGAAAGCTGATGCAGATCTTGAAGACCCATTACATGAAGATACAGATTCACCAGTACCTGGATTAACTCACAGATATCCAGACAGAGTATTATTATTAATAACTGATATGTGCTCAATGTACTGCAGACACTGTACAAGAAGAAGATTTGCAGGACAAAGTGATGACTCTATGCCAATGGAAAGAATAGATAAAGCAATAGAGTATATCAGAAATACTCCTCAAGTTAGAGACGTATTATTATCAGGTGGAGACGCACTTTTAGTATCTGATGAAACATTAGAATACATCATAGCTAAATTAAGAGAAATACCACACGTTGAAATAGTAAGAATAGGTTCAAGAACTCCAGTTGTTCTTCCACAAAGAATTACTCCAGAGTTCGCAAATATGCTTAAAAAATATCATCCAGTATGGTTAAATACTCACTTTAACCATCCAAATGAAATAACTGAAGAATCAACTAGAGCTTGTCAATTACTTGCTGATGCAGGAGTACCTCTAGGAAACCAATCAGTTTTATTAAGAGGAGTTAACGATTGCGTACACGTAATGAAAGACTTAGTTAATCAATTAGTAAAAATAAGAGTAAGACCTTACTACATCTATCAATGTGACTTATCATTAGGACTTGAGCACTTCAGAACTCCAGTTTCTAAAGGTATCGAAATCATTGAAGGATTAAGAGGACATACTTCAGGATACTGCGTACCAACATTTGTTGTTGACGCTCCAGGCGGTGGTGGAAAAACTCCAGTTATGCCAAACTATGTTGTTTCACAAAGCCACGATAAAGTAATATTAAGAAACTTTGAAGGTGTTATAACAACTTATTCAGAGCCAATAAACTATACTCCAGGATGTAGCTGTGATGTTTGCACTGGTAAGAAAGAAGTTCATAAGGTTGGAGTTGCTGGATTATTAAACGGAGAAGGCATGGCTCTAGAACCAGTAGGATTAGAGAGAAATCAAAGACACAGCCACTAATATTAACTATGAACAATATTTTAGATCTTATAAAAGACTATGATAGTGTTTCCATCATAGGAATGAATAAGAATGTAGGTAAAACTACTACATTAAATCATATATTGAAGGAGGCAAGGGGCAATAGGCTCCTTGGCCTGACTTCAATAGGTCGTGATGGAGAAGATTTAGATAGGGTTACAGCAACGGAAAAACCAAAAATATATATAGAAAAAAACACAATAATAGCAACAGCTAAACAATGTTTATTCAATAGCGATATAACAAAAGAAATTCTTAAGACCACAGGAATACATACTCCTATGGGAGAAATTGTTATTTGTAGGGCTTTAAGTGATGGTTATGTAGATTTAGGAGGACCTTCTGTAAACTCTTATATGACTGAAATTCGTGATGAACTTTTAAGCTTAAACTGTGATCTTGTAATTGTTGATGGCGCACTAAGTAGAAAGACTTTTGCATCTCCCGCAACTACAAAAGCCACTATTCTATCAACAGGTGCAGCATTATCAAGAAGCATGAGAAAAGTAGTTGAAGAAACAGTTCACACTGTAAAACTGTTAAGCTTACCCCATGAGCAAAATCAGGAAATTTTACAAATGTGTGAAAATATAAACAAAAGTACACGAATTGGTGTTATAAGTAATGAAAAAACTTTTAAAGGCTTAGAAGTAAAAACTTCCTTAGAGGCGTCAAAGGAAATAGTAGAAGCCTTAGATGAAAATACCTCCTATGTGGTAGTTAAAGGCGTAGTATCTGATAGTTTAATTGAGGATATTATGAAATCCACAAATCTTTATAAAAATATAACCTTCCTTGCAGAAGATGGAACAAAGGTTTTCTTATCAAAAGATACTCTTTATAAGTTCCAAAAGCAGGGGGGAATTCTTAAGGTTATAAACCCTATAAATGTATTATGTGTTACCACAAATCCTAAATCTCCTTATGGGTATGAGTTTGATAAAGTTAAGTTTATAGAAGAACTTAAAAAAGAACTTGATATACCAGTTTTTGATGTGGTTGGAGGGTTATAAAATGAAGTTTTTAGATGATGAGCAAAGAAGGCAAATAGGGTTTAGTTTTCTCATGGAAGAGTTAGATATAACTACTTTCTATGGTGTAGAGGAAAAGAAAAAAATTAAACCTTTTAAAGTACAAGAGAAAGCTCTGTTAATAGATGAATTTGATAATTTAGAAAAAGTTATAAATTCAATGAAAGAAAAAGAAGATGCCTTTAAAGATATAGGAAGAATACTTTGTAAATTTAAAGACATTAGGAATTCCATAAAGAGAGCTATGGAAATGGAAGCCTTAGATGAGGTTGAGCTTTATGAGATAAAATATTTTTCAATGCTTATAGAAGAGCTTAAGACTATAGTAGATAAGATAAAACTTGATATTAAAGAAATAGAGTTTTTCTACCTTACAGAAGTGTTAGATCTTTTAGATCCAGAGAAGAAAAGAATACCAACCTTCCATGTGTATGATAAGTACTCTCAAGAGCTTAGAGAAATAAGAGAAAAGAAAAAAGAAGTAGAAAAAAAGATATACATTTCAGATGATGAAGATGAGATATCAAAGTTAAAACAACAACGTTTAGAAATTGTTATTTTAGAAGAAGCTGAAGAACTTAAGATAAGGCAAGGCTTAAGTGAAGAAATATCTAAGTTTGGGCCAAAAATAAATAAAAATTTAAAATCCATAGGAAAGTTAGATCTTATCATTGCAAAAGGCAGGCTAGCATTGAAGCATAACGCAGTCAGACCTACGATAAGTGATAATATGAAAATAGAATTAGACAACGCCTTTAACCCTGAAATTAAAAGTATTCTGAGAAAAAAAAGTAAAAAGTTCACACCTGTTAGTGTTAAGCTTAAAAATGGTACAACAGTAATTACTGGTGCCAATATGGGTGGAAAGAGTGTAACTCTTAAAACTATAGTATTAAATTTATTTTTAGGACAAATGGGCTTTTTTGTATTTGCTGAGAAAGCAACATTTCCTGTATTAGATTTTATACACTTTATATCAGATGATATGCAATCTATATCAAAAGGACTTAGTACTTTTGGAGCAGAAATTATTAAGCTTAAAGAAGTTGTTGAATGTGCTAAAAGAGCAGATGGTTTTATAGCATTAGATGAATTTGCTAGAGGAACTAATCCAAAAGAAGGATTCTATTTAGTAAAATCATTAGCCACTTATTTGTCTAAATTTAACAGTGCAAGCTTAATATCTACTCATTATGATGGTGTAGTGGATGATACTATGGATCATTATCAGGTAATTGGGCTTAAAAATATGGATTTTGATAAATTGAAATATAAAATAGATTTAAATAAGACTCATTCTGTAGAGATAATTCAAGAACATATGGAATATAAGCTAGAGAAAGTTTCTAAAGAAAACAAGGTGCCAAAAGATGCACTAAATATCGCTATGTTATTAGGACTTGAGAGTGACATAGTAGATATAGCAAAAACTTATTATAACGAGGAGGATGGCAATGAATAGTAAGATAAATTTAGACTGGAATTTAGTAGATAAGGCTAGAGAGTCATCAAAAAATATCGCTAAGGACACTCAAGAATTTATAGATAGACATACTACAGTGGCAGTTGAGAGAACTGTATGTAGATTATTAGGAATAGACAACGTAGATGAGTTTGGAGTACCACTACCAAACGTTGTGGTTGACAACATTAAAAACGGAAATGGATTATCATTAGGTGCTTCTAAATTCATAGGAAACGCTATGATAGAAACAGGATTAACTGCACAAGAAGTAGCTGAAAAAGTTGGCAAAGGAGAATTAGATTTAACTAAACTTCCAATGCATGATGACTTTGAAATCAAAATGGTAATTGATAAAGTTGCTAAAGAAACTGTTGAAAGAATAAGAGCAAACAGAGGAAAAAGAGAAAGCTATTTAGAAAAATTCGGCGATAAGAGCGGTCCATATCTATATGTTATAGTTGCAACAGGTAACATTTATGAAGATATAGTTCAAGCTAAAGCTGCTGCTAAGCAAGGCGCTGATGTTATAGCAGTTATAAGAACAACAGGACAAAGTCTTCTTGACTATGTACCATATGGAGAAACAACAGAAGGTTTCGGTGGAACTTTTGCAACTCAAGAAAACTTCAGACTTATGAGAGCTGCTCTTGATGAAGTAGGAGAAGAACTAGGAAGATACATAAGACTATGTAACTATTGTTCAGGACTTTGTATGCCAGAGATTGCTGCAATGGGAGCATTAGAAAGACTAGACGTAATGCTTAATGACGCATTATATGGAATATTATTCAGAGATATCAACATGCAAAGAACACTTGTTGACCAATATTTCTCAAGAATAATCAATGGATTTGCTGGAGTTATCATCAACACAGGAGAAGATAACTACTTAACAACTGCAGATGCTGTTGAGGAAGCACATACAGTTCTAGCTTCTCAATTTATCAATGAGCAATTTGCGTTAACTGCTGGTCTTCCAGAAGAGCAAATGGGACTTGGACATGCATTTGAAATTAATCCAAATGTAGAAAATGGATTCTTATATGAGCTTGCACAAGCACAAATGGCAAGAGAAATATTCCCTAAAGCACCACTTAAATACATGCCGCCAACTAAGTTTAAAACTGGTAATGTATTTAAAGGACATGTTCAAGACGCATTATTCAACATGGTAACAATAATGACAGGACAAAAACTTCATTTATTAGGAATGTTAACAGAAGCTATACACACTCCATTTATGAGTGATAGAGCACTATCAATAGAAAACGCTCAATACATCTTCAGCACAATGAAAGACCTTGGAGATGAAATTACTTATAAAAAAGGCGGAATAATGGAAACAAGAGTAGATGAAGTTTTAGGAAAAGCTACAGATCTAATACAAGATATAGAAAAAGAAGGTTTATTTAAGACATTAGAACAAGGTAAATTTGGTGGAATCAAAAGACCATTTGACGGTGGAAAAGGCCTTGCTGGTGTTGTACAGAAAGAAGAAGGTTACTTCAACCCATTTATAGATTTAATGTTAGGAGGTAACAAATAATGAGTGGCGGATTATATTCAACAGACAATAAAGATTTCGATAAAAATTTAGATTTAACTAAACTTAAGCCTTATGGAGATACTATGAACGATGGTAAAGTTCAAGTGAGCTTTACTCTTCCAGTAGAAGATAATGAAAGAGGAGTAGAAGCAGCAGTACAACTTGCAAAGGCTATGGGAATTAAAGAGCCTAACGTTGCACATCATGAAGCATTAGATAAAGAATTTACTTTCTATGTTGTTTATGGTTCTTTAACTCACACTGTAAACTATGAAGAAATTCATGTTCAAACAGTAGAAGTTGATACAATGGATATGCAAGAAGTTGGTGAATACATTAAAGAAAACATCAAAAGAGAAGTAGTTATCATAGGTGCAAGTACAGGAACAGATGCTCATACAGTTGGTATAGATGCTATCATGAACATGAAAGGTTTTGCAGGACATTATGGTCTTGAAAGATACCCTATGGTAGAGGCTTACAACTTAGGAAGCCAAGTTGAGAATGAAGAGTTCATTAAAAAAGCTATAGAACTTAAAGCAGATGTTTTACTAGTATCTCAAACAGTAACTCAAAAAGATGTTCATATTCAAAACTTAACTAACCTTGTTGAGCTTTTAGAAGCTGAAGGAATAAGAGATAAAGTTGTATTAATAGCTGGAGGTCCAAGAATAACTCACGAGCTTGCTAAAGAGCTTGGTTACGATGCTGGATTTGGACCAGGAAAATACGCAGATGATGTTGCTTCATTTGCAGTAACAGAAATAGTTGCAAGAAATTTAATATAATATAAGGAAAGAAGTGCCAAGCACTTCTTTTTTTATGCGCATTAATACTTAGACAATTGAGGTTGCAATTAATTTTTTTGGTAAGAAGTTTCCATAAATCTTTTATTCTTCGTTATTAATTCTTAATTAATAAGATAATCGATTCTATAGCTTTGTGAATTTTAATACAAAAAAACAGATAATTATACAATTTTTATTAAGGTATATTCATAGTATAACACTACCTTAATTTCCTTATTTTAGATTAACTTCGATATTATTTACATATTAAATTTAAAAAATAAAATAAATGATTAAAATAAGTGAACTTAATACATATTTAATACTATAATAGAGTGTCAAGAGAAATCATATTGTAAATAAATTATTAATATTATATTATTAAGATATGATTCGAAATATTTAAAATATACAGAGCAAATGGGTGATAAAATTGGTTTTTTGTAATAATTTTAACAATATATACGATGAATTGCTTCTGTTCTTAGGAAAAACTCCTAAGTTAAGTAAAAATAACGAAGATATAGTTAAAACGGATAAAAATTATGATTATAATCAAATGGAAAATGATATTAAGGAATTAGCTAAAAAGTATAGTTTCATAGAGGTTAATACTGCAGGGAAAAGTTTGTTTGGAAAAGAACTTTATTACTTGAAAATTGGTAATGGTAGAAAAAAAGTATTTTATAACGGTAGCCATCATGGAGATGATTGGATTACTTCACTACTTTTATTAAAATTTATTGAAAGTTTTTCATATGCTTATTCAGAGAATAAACGTATTGGAGCATATAATATCAATAAAATCTTTAATGCCTGCACTATTTATATACTTCCTATGATAAATCCTGATGGAGTAGATTTAGTAATTAATGGGCTTAAGGAGGAGCATCCATATTATGAACAGTTAATAAAATATAATAATGGAAGCTTAGATTTTTCAGGTTGGAGTAGTAATGCTAGAGGAGTAGATATAAATAGGAATTATGATGCAAATTGGCATAAATGGAAAGCTAGTGAGGCAAGAGAAGGAGTTTTTGGACCTAAATTTAGATGGTATAGTGGGGAATTCCCAGAAAGTGAACCAGAAACTAAGGCAGTAGTAAATTTAATCTTGCAAGAAGATTTTGATATAGTAATTTCTTATCATTGCAATGGAAAGCAAATATACTACGGACACGATGATTATAATTATCAATATAAGCATATAGCAGTTAAAATGTCTAGATTATCAGGATATAAACTAATTGATAAAGAAGTGAATTATGAATACTCTTCATTAAAATATTGGTTTATAAAAGAGTTTAACAAGCCTAGTTTTAGAATTAAAGTAGGAAAATCTAATGATATACTAAGCTTTGAAGAAGCATATAAAGAAAATATAAGAGTATTGCTTCATATACCACTGCTAGTCAATTGAGAATTGAAAATTGACAATTGACAATTATGGAAACTTCTCCTTTGTAGGAGAAGTTTTAAATTAATTTTTTGAAGTTACACAGTAACTTCTTATAAAATAAAAGTGACTTTGTCACTTTTATTTTAAATTTATTTAAAGAAATTAATTCGCAAAGAATTAATTTGAACCATAATTCTCCATTGTCCATCGTCAATTCTCAATTATATAAAAAACCGTGAGTACTCACGGTTTTTTATATATGGTTTTCCCATTCTTCATATAGTGATTCTAGTTCTGTTTCAATATCGCTAATTTCTTTATTTACCCTTTGACTTTCTTCAGGATTTGAATAAACTTCTTCAATGCATAGCTGATTTTGTAGCTTTTCAAGTTCATTTTCAAGGGTTGAAATTTTATCCTCAATGGATTTTATATGATTTTTCTTTTCTCTTTCTAATTTCTCCTGTTCTTTTTTCTTCTTTTTATCAAGTTTCATTTGTGTTTTAGTAATACCGTCATATTCTTCTTCTACTTCAAATCTTAAAGGATTTTTCTTTTTGTCAACATAATAGGAGTAGTTTCCTAAATATTCTTTAATTCCATCTTCCCTAAGTTCAAAAATTTTATTTATAACTTTATTTAAGAAATATCTATCGTGAGATATAACTAAAACTGTACCATCATAGCTAAGTATCGCATCCTCTAAAGCTTCTCTTGAAACTATATCTAAATGGTTAGTAGGCTCATCTAGAAGTAAGAAATTACACTTGGAAAGCATTAGTTTTAAAAGGTTAATTCTACACTTTTCACCACCACTTAAGGTTTTAATCTTTTTAAATACATCATCACCTGTAAATAAGAATGCTGCTAATGCATTTCTTATCTCTGTAGTGGTCATCTTTGGAAAGTCATCCCATACTTCATCTAAAATAGTTTTATCTTCATTTAAATTAGATTGCTCTTGGTCGTAATAACCAAGATGAACGTTCTTACCTAAAACTTTAATACCACTATCTGAAGGTGCTTTATCCATAATTATTTTAAATAATGTAGTTTTACCTCTGCCATTTTCACCTATAATTGCAATTTTAGATTCTCTCTTAATATCCATATTAACATTAGTGAAAAGTGTTTTTTCTCCAAAAGATTTACTTAAATTTTCTACGTATAGAACATCATTACCACTTTTGATTTCTGTTTCAAATTCGATTCTAGAAGCCTTTTTTTCTTTAATAGGGGCATCTATCCTATCCATCTTGTCTAATGCTTTCTGACGGCTTTCAGCGGCCTTTATGCTTTTTTCTCTATTAAAGGATTTATATCTAGCTATTATATCTTCCTGCCGTTTAATCTCTGCCTGTTGTAGAGAGAATGCCTTTAATGCTATTTCATAATTTTTCTTTTTTAAATCTATAAAAGTAGTATAGTTACCGTTATAAATTTCAACTATTCCACCAATAAGTTCTAAAGTTTTAGTGGTTACAGCATCTAGGAAAAATCTATCGTGTGAGATTATTACAATGCTTCCTTTATAGGATTTCAAATATTCTTCAAGCCATTCAATAGCATCTAGATCTAAATGGTTAGTTGGCTCATCTAAAAGTAGAATATCAGGTTTAGTAAGTAGCAGTTTGCAAAGGGCTACCCTAGTTTTTTGTCCACCACTTAAAATATTGATACATTTATCAAAATCCTCTTCATTAAAGCCTAACCCTTTTAGAACTCTGCTAATTTCCCCCTTGTAGGTGTAACCACCATTATTGGTATAAAGTTCCGTTAGTGTGGTATAATCTTTTATTATTTTGTTATGATATTCTTCTTTAGAGATGTCATAAGGTTCATTCATCTTCTCTTCTAAAATTTTTAGTTTCTTTTCCATATTTAATAAATTTTCAAAAACCATTAAAAGCTCATCGTATATGGTATTATCTGATTCTAAAGCAAGGCTCTGAGATAAATAGCCTACCTTTTTACTTTTATCTATAAAGAGCTCTCCGCCATCATATTCCATTTGTGAGGTTAATATTTTAAAAAGAGTAGACTTACCTGCACCATTAGCACCTATAAGACCTACCTTTTCTCCATCATTAATATTGAAACTTATATTTTTTAAAATCACATCTATTCCAAAGCTTTTATGTATATTATTACAGCTTAAAACTATCATAATTTTCACCATCCTCGCTATATTATTGTACTATGAATAATTATCAAATGCCAACTTAATCAATGGAGAATTGAGAACGGACAATTGACAATTGAGGTGGAAATTATTTTTGGATAAAATAATTTCTTTAAATAAATTTTTTGACTAGCAATTTTATATTGATAGTTTTTTATCCTACTGCACCCCAGGGGTCTATGTAGAAAGTAGCTATAAATTTAGATTTTGTGATTACTTTAATTTTGTTTAAAATTCATAATTTTATTATAGACCTCAGGGGTGGAAGTTAATACTGAAAAATAACTATAATTGTGAATTTTATATTGTGAATTCTGAATTACGTAAAATTGGAATTCCCATAAATTGACCATTGTCAATAGAGAAATTTTAATTATATAATATATAGTGCTGTTATATAATATATAGTATTGTTATATAATATATAGTGATGTTATAAAATATATAATATTGTCATATGAGTATTAAATAATTGTTTTTTTATACGATAATTATCAATATATTAAAAAAATATTTCATAAAACTTAAAAATATATGACTATAAAATGAATAATTTATATATAATTTACATAATTTATTTTTAAAATACATATAAACAAATTATAATTAATATGGTAAAATAATAACAAAGTGTAGAATGGACAGGGTATACAACAAATTATTAGCTTAGGCGCACATGCTAAGGGTGATATTTAACTTTGCAATATATATAAACTAAATAGGAGTTGATTACAGTGGAAAGGAAAAAAAATATATCAATGGCAGTTATAAAAAGAATGCCAAAATACTATAGATACTTAAAAGAACTAGCTAATAATGATGTGGATAGAATTTCTTCTAAAGAATTAAGTGAAAAAATAGGCTTTACTGCGTCACAAATAAGACAGGACCTAAATTGCTTTGGTGACTTCGGTCAACAAGGATATGGATATAATGTTAAAGAACTTTTATCACAAATAGGATTAATCTTAGGTCTAGATAAGCAATATAATACAATAATTGTTGGAGCAGGTAATATAGGTCAAGCGATTGCTAATTATACCTATTTTCAAAAGATGTCTTTTGATCTAAAAGCAATATTTGATATAAATCCAAAACTTATTGGATTAAAGATAAGAGATGTAGCAATAGAAGATATAGATGATTTACAAAATTATATAAAAGAACATGAAATAGATATAGCTATAATTTGTGTGCCTAAGGATAGAGCACAAGGAGTGTGCGATATAATAACTACTAGCGGCATAAAAGGTATATGGAACTTTGCGCCAATAGATTTAAAGGTACCTGATGATGTAATAGTAGAAAACGTTCATCTAAGTGAAAGTTTAATGACTTTAAGCTACTTATTAAATGAACATGATGAAGAATAATTTTAATTGATAATTGTGGAGTCTTCTTAGAAAAATAAGAAATTAAATTAATATTTATAAAATATTGTGGAAATTAATTCTGAGGGATTAATTTCATCCACAATTTTTCATTTATGGGGTAATTTTATAAATTATCTAACTTTAGTTATTATGATTAATTAACAATCTAGAACAGAATTAAATATATAAGTAACAATTAAAATACATATAAAATATGGGTATTTTAACATAAATATACAAAAGTTTTATTAAAAATTTATATAAATCTTTAATAAAATTCGAATACGGACTTAATAATCATTATGATTTTTAATATTTAGGAAAATTTCATAATTTATGTTGAAAAAGTTTGCAGGACATAATATAATAGTGATTGAGGCATTAAATGCTTCAATCATTTTGTTTTAATTTGTTAGAATATTAACAAATTATGCAAGAAACAAAAAGAAATAATTCATGGGGAGATGGAGTTATGGATTTTAAAAACATTATCCTTGAAAAAGAGGGTAACATTGCTTTTATTAAGCTTAACAGACCGAAAGCTTTAAATGCTTTAAATTCAGAAACTTTAAAAGAATTAGATAACGCTATTGAATTAATTGAAAATGACGCTGAAATTTATGCTGTTGTGTTAACAGGAGAAGGAAAAGCTTTCGTTGCAGGAGCAGATATTTCTGAAATGAAAGGATTAAATTCACTTGAGGGAAGACAGTTTGGAATATTAGGAAATAAAGTTTTTAGAAGAATAGAAACTTTAGAAAAACCAATTATAGCTGCTGTTAACGGATTTGCATTAGGTGGAGGTTGTGAGCTTTCTATGGCTGCAGATATAAGAATAGCTTCATCAAAAGCTAAATTTGGCCAACCAGAGGTTGGATTAGGAATAACTCCTGGATTTGGAGGGACTCAAAGACTAGCTAGACTTGTGGGAGAGGGCAAAGCTAAGGAATTGATTTTCACAGGAGACCTAATTAATGCAGAGGAAGCTTTAAGAATTGGATTAGTAAATAAAATTGTTGAGCCAGAACAGTTACTTGAAGAAGCAACTAATATGGCTAAAAAAATTGCAAGCAATGCTCCAATAGCAGTTAAGCTTTGCAAAGATGCTATAAATAAAGGTATGCAAATGGACATAGATAACGCCCTTATGTATGAAGCTCAAGTATTTGGACTTTGTTTTAGTACAGAGGATCAAAAGGAAGGTATGGGAGCTTTCATAGAAAAAAGAGATAAAGCCTTTAAAAATAAATAGATATAAAATCCGTTGATATTTATAAATTATAGGAGGAATGGGAAATGAATTTTTCTTTAACTAAGGAACAAGAATTTGTAAAACAAATGGTAAGGGAATTCGCTGAAAATGAAGTGAAGCCTATTGCCGCTGAAATAGATGTAACTGAAAGATTTCCAATGGAAAATGTAGAAAAAATGGCTAGATACCATATGATGGGAATCCCTTTTTCTACTGAATTCGGTGGAGCAGGTGGAGATAGCATATCTTATGCTATAACAGTAGAAGAATTATCAAGAGTTTGCGGAACTACAGGAGTTATAGTTTCAGCTCATACTTCATTATGTGCTGCTCCAATAGATGCTTTTGGAACTCCAGCTCAAAAAGAAAAGTACTTAGTGCCATTAGCTAAAGGAGAAAAAATCGGTGCATTCGGTTTAACTGAGCCTAATGCAGGAACAGATGCTTCTGGACAACAAACAACAGCTTACTTAGATGGAGATAACTATATATTAAATGGTTCAAAAATATTCATCACTAACGGTGGAGTTGCTGATACTTTTGTAGTATTTGCTATGACTGATAAATCTCAAGGAACAAGAGGAATATCAGCATTTATAGTTGAAAAAGATTTCCCAGGATTCTCAATAGGTAAAGTTGAGGAAAAACTAGGAATAAGAGCTTCTTCAACAACTGAGCTTGTATTTGAAAACTGTGTAGTTCCAAAAGAGAACTTACTAGGAAAAGAAGGAAAAGGCTTTGGTATAGCAATGAAAACTCTTGATGGAGGAAGAATTGGTATAGCTGCTCAAGCATTAGGAATAGCTCAAGGTGCTTTAGATGAAGCTGTTGCATATATGAAAGAAAGAAAACAATTTGGAAAACCACTTGCAGCGTTCCAAGGATTACAATGGATGGTTGCTGAAATGGACGTTAAAGTTGAAGCTGCTAGACAATTAGTTTACAAAGCTGCTTACAGAAAAGATAATAAATTACCATATACAGTAGATGCTGCAAGAGCTAAATTATTTGCATCAGAAGTAGCTATGGAAGTTACTACTAAAGCTGTTCAAATATTTGGTGGATATGGTTACACTAAAGAGTATCCAGTTGAAAGAATGATGAGAGATGCTAAGATAACTGAGATTTACGAAGGAACTTCTGAAGTTCAAAGAATGGTTATCGCAGGAAACATCTTAAAGTAGGAGGGAAATTACGATGAAAATAGTTGTTTGTATGAAACAAGTTCCAGATACAACTGAAGTTAAAATAGATCCAAAGACAGGAACTCTTATAAGAGATGGTGTTCCTTCAATAATAAACCCAGATGATAAAAATGCTCTAGAAGAGGCAATAAGATTAAAAGATGAGAAAGGTGCTCACGTTACAGTAGTAACAATGGGACCACCACAAGCTCAAAAAGCACTAGAAGAAGCATTAGCTATGGGTGCAGATGAAGCTATATTAGTTACAGATAGAGCTTTCGCAGGAGCAGATACATTAGCTACTTCTCATGCATTAGCTGCTACAATAAAACAATTAGATTACGATATAATCTTCGCAGGAAGACAAGCTATAGATGGAGATACAGCTCAAGTTGGACCAGAAATTGCTGAACACTTAAACTTACCACAAATAACTTACGTTGAAGAAGTTGAAGTAGAAGCTGATGGATTAAAAGTTAGAAGAGCTTGGGAAGATGGATATGAATATATAAAAGTTCAAACTCCAGTTCTATTAACTGCAATAGAAACTTTAAATGAGCCAAGATACATGAACGTTAAAAATATATTTGCATTAAAAGATAAAGAAGTAAAAGTTTGGACTGTTAAAGACATAGATGTAGATGTAGCCCTTCTTGGATTAAAAGGTTCACCTACAAAGGTTAAGAGATCTTGGGCTAAAGAAGCTAAAGGACAAGGTGAAGTTATAAATGTATCACCAAAAGAAGCAGCTTCAATTGCACTAGCTAAACTAAAAGAAAATCACTTTATTTAGTAGGTAGGAGGGAATTACAATGAATATAGCAGATTACAAAGGTGTTTGGGTCTTTGCTGAGCAAAGAGACGGAGAATTACAAAAGGTTTCACTAGAACTTTTAGGAAAAGGTAGAGAAATTGCTGATAAATTAGGAGTAGAGCTTACAGCATTACTTATTGGACATAACGTAGAAGGAATGTCTAAAGAATTAGCAGCATTCGGAGCTGATAAAGTATTATTAGCTGATAGAGAAGAATTAGCACATTATTCAACTGATGGATATGCTAAAGTTATAGCGGATCTTGCTAATGCTCATAAACCAGAAATAATATTTATAGGAGCAACTTACATTGGAAGAGATTTAGGACCAAGAGTTGCAGCTAAACTTTCAACAGGATTAACTGCTGACTGTACAGCACTTGATATAGATCCAGAAAACAACAACTTAATGATGACAAGACCAGCTTTCGGTGGAAACTTAATGGCTACAATCGTTTGTGGAGATCATAGACCACAAATGTCAACTGTAAGACCAGGAGTTTTCGAGAAACTTGCAAAAGACGATTCAAAAGCTGCTGTTGTTGAAAAAGCTAACTTTGAATTAACTGCTTCAGACATCAGAACTAAAGTTCTAGAAGTTAAGAAAATAGTTAAAGAAGTTGAAGACATAATCGAAGCTGATATTATAGTATCAGGTGGTAGAGGAGTAGGTTCAAAAGAAAACTTCGCTATGTTAAAAGAACTTGCAGAAGCATTAGGTGGATCAGTTGCTGGTTCAAGAGCTGCTGTTGATAATGGTTGGGTAGATAAAGCAGTTCAAGTAGGTCAAACAGGAAAAACTGTAAGACCAACAGTATATGTTGCTTGTGGTATATCAGGAGCTATTCAGCATTTAGCTGGTATGCAAGACAGTAACTATATAATTGCTATAAATAAAGATGCAGATGCTCCAATCATGAAAGCTGCTGACGTAGCATTAGTTGGAGATTTCCAAAAAATTGTTCCAGAAATGGTAGCTCAATTTAAAGCAATGGAAAAATAATAAATTCATTGATGAATTTATAGATAACTAAGTTAAAGATTAAATATTTAACTTAGTTATCTTAAATAAGATTTAGGCATATTCAAGAAAATAATTAGTCAGTATGCTTGTCTATTTCTCGTCATACTGCGTCGTCAGAACTCCATGATAGCCCAACTATCACGGAAACCTGTCTTCTTGTCTGACGAAAAATATACTACACATCTTTGATAAGTTATTTTCTTTCGTATGCCTTATAAGTATGATATAATATTGTTAACTTATTGGGTTATGATGACACCATATTTGAAATAAGTTTTTTACAGTACCCCAATGCAAAGCATTGGGGTATCTGTGAATATATAACTTTGACAATGTTTTAAAATAATATTAAATATTGATTTATAACTAATGAAGAATTAAGGATGATAACAGAGAATTAGAAAATTTCACATTTAATATGAGAAATTGATGATTAATTCTATCCATAATTCTTCATTCTTCACTAGATTAAAGTTATTTTAAAACATGGTCATAAAGTTAATACTTAGGAGGTATTTAGTATGAAAAAAATATGTGTTCTTGGTGCTGGAACTATGGGTTCTGGTATAGCTCAAGCTTTTGCTACAAAAGGCTATGAAGTTATAATAAGAGATATTAAGGATGAATTTGTATCAAAAGGAATAGCTGGAATTAAAAAGAACTTAGACAAATTAGTTTCTAAAGAAAAAATAACTGCTGAAAAATCTGAAGACATATTGTCAAGAATAAGTGGAACAACAGATATGAACTTATTAGATGATGTTGATTTAGTTGTTGAAGCTGCTGTAGAAAACATGGAAATTAAAAAACAAATATTTGGAGAATTAGATAAGATATGTAAGCCAGAAGCTATATTAGCTACTAATACTTCATCTCTTTCAATTACAGAGGTTGCTGTTGCAACAAATAGACCGGATAAAGTTATAGGAATGCATTTCTTTAACCCAGCTACAATGATGAAGCTTGTTGAAATCATAAGAGGAATGGCAACTTCAGATGAAACTTTTAATGCTATAAAAGAATTAACTATAGCAATGGGAAAAGAGCCAGTTGAAGTAGCAGAAGCTCCAGGATTTGTTGTAAACAGAATATTAGTTCCAATGATTAACGAAGCAGTAGGCATATTTGCAGAAGGCATAGCAAATGCAGAAGATATAGACAAAGCTATGATGTTAGGAGCAAATCATCCAATGGGCCCACTAGCACTTGGAGATTTAATAGGTCTTGATGTTTGTTTAGCAATTATGGACGTATTATATAAAGAAACAGGAGATACTAAATACAGAGCTCACAGCCTACTTAGAAAGTACGTTAGAGCTGGATACCTTGGAAGAAAAACAGGAAGAGGATTCCATAACTATAGTAAATAGTTTAATAAATAAAAGCTAGTTCATTAACAATGGACTAGCTTTTTATTTTTTTATAAATTACATATAAGGTTTTTATAGAGGATGAGAGTGAAAAAAAGATCTATTATTACTCATCAAAAAGTGTTAAAAAATACATAAAAATTACCATAAAATGTTGAATAATTTTCTAAGATATGATAATATTACAATAGTAAATGAAAATGATTTTCAATATCAAATTTCGAAGTTGATATTGAAAATTTTATAAATTCTACTGGTTTTTCTGTATCTATTATGATTTTTACATTGATAATTGAATTTTATTGTAATTATTAAGTAGAAACTTAGGGTTATAGATTTATGGAAAAATAATAAAATAAACAATGTGGAGGTGAAAAAATTACAAACAATAGTAAAGATTAAGCTGCAATCCTTTACAAAAGTTTTTATAATTTCTAAGAAAAGAGGGGATTAAAATATGAAAAGAAGCTCAAAAGTTATTTCCACACTATTAGTTGGGGCTGCACTTACCACAATGAGTAGTAAATTTTTTGCTGTTGAGAGTAAAGAGACAATAGAGAAAAAAATATTATCTGGTAAGGATAGATATGAAACAGCAATAAAAGTCAGCTCAAAATGGGACAAGGCTGATAATGTAATTTTAATTAATTCTATGGCAATTGCTGATGGACTATCTTCTGCACCTTTTGCAAAGCATAAAGATGCTCCAATACTTTTAACAGACTCAGATAAACTGTCAGAATCCACTAAGAAAAGAATAAAAGAATTAGGTGCTAAAAATATATTTATTGTTGGCGGAGAAGGGGTAGTGTCAAAAGAAGTTGTTAAAGAGATACAAGCTTTAGGAATCAAAGTTGAAAGAATATCTGGAAAAAATAGATATGAAACTTCAGTAAAAATAGCTAAACAATTAAATTATGAAAAAGTTGCAGTAGTAAATGGCATTACAGGGTTAGCAGATGCTCTATCCGTTGCAGCACCAGCTGCTACTAATGATATGGCAATATTACTTACAGATGGTAAGAATTTAGAGGAAGTTGAAGGTATGGCTAAGGGAAAAGAAATTTTTGCCATAGGGGGAGAAGGAGTTGTTTCGGAAGCTTTAGTAAAAGAATTAAAGGCTGAAAGATTGAGTGGAAAAAATAGAAGTGAAACAAATGTGAAAATTATGGAGAAGTTCTATGATAAAGAAGATGTTAAAGCACTTTATATTGCTAAAGATGGTTCAACAAAAGAAAATGAATTAATTGATGCATTAGCTTTAGGTTCCTTAGCAGGAAAAGAAGGTGTTCCAATAATATTAACAGGTAATAACTTAGATGACGCACAAAAGAATTACTTAATAGCTCAGAAAAATATTAAGACCATATACGAAATTGGTGGAAGTTTAAAGGAAAATGTTATTAGAAACATAGTTAATATTTTAAATGGTAAAGAGGAAACATCAACAAAGCCAACGGAGAATAATGGAAGTCCAATAAAGCCAACGAAAAGAAATGAAAGTTCAGCAAAGCCGACGGAAGGCAATGGGGGTTCAATGGAACCTACAGGAGGTAATGGAGGTTCAACAAAGCCAACAGAAGGCAACGGAGGAACAACAAAACCTATAGAAGGTAATGAAGATTCAACAAAACCTAATCCTGGTACAGAAGAACCTAACAATAAAAATCTTATAGACAGAAATAAATCTTCAATAATGGAAGTGCATTTTGTATATTATGCAGTTTTGAGTCTAAATGAAGGTAATGTAGATAATTGCGAGGTTTATATTGATGGAAATTTAGCAAAGCCTGAAAAGGTAAATACTAGAGGTACTATATTAAAAATAGAGCTTAAGGATAGCAATAAGAAAAAAATAAAAGTTGTAAAAGGTGACTTAGAAGATAATGTTACTTTAGAACTGAAAATATAAAAAAGGCTGATATAAAAATAAATATATCAAGCCTCAAGTTAAGATGTCAAAATGGACATCTATGAAAAAATATGCGATTTCATTATATCATAAATAAGTATTGGAGGATAGATAAATGAATAAAAATTCAAAGATATTGTATGCTATAGTTTTTGCTTCATTTGCAAGTAGCATACATTCAGGCGTAGCATTAGCAGCTCCAAGTGAGATATATGGTTATAAAAAAATGGATTTATTTGAATTTCATAAAACCAATTATGATAAATATGGAAACATAAGATATTCACCAGAAACTACAACTTTTTCAACAGGAAAAGATGAAAAAGATTTAGATAATAGCACTTCAGCAAGTGCAAGGATTAATTCATTAAAAAATACAAAAGCATATTCTCAAAAGGCAAAAGTGGATGCAGTAGCCCATGCTTCAAGTAGTGGAAGTAGTGATAAAGTGGATGCTGTGGGAAGTGCTAGTGGAGGATTTGTTGGGGCAGATGTAGTTTTTGATTTTGATATGTTATCTAATGCATTAATATTAAAACAGCTAGGATATGATATTCCAGAAGTAAATAAGGTATTGGATATATTTAATACAACAACAAGAACTCATATAGGGAAAAGAGGAGAAATAGATTTCCTTGTTGATTATGAAGATTATATGGCTAAAGCGGGAGAAGCTTATTATAATGATGAATATTTAAGCTTTGAAGAATATATAAAGAGCGGAAATTATAAAGAGAATCTTAATCGTCCGTACTATTTAAAATATGTACTTGAAGATGGGCTTTATGGTGAGCAAATGAAACCAGAAGAGGTATATAAGAAGACTTCGCCAAAAGTTGTAGTAGATTTAGAAAATAATATTAAAGGTAATACTATTACTTTGAAATTTAAAGACAATAAAGAGTGGAGAGAATCCATAGAACTAATAGAGTTAGTAGAGAACTATAATAGAAAACCATTAACTAACTATATAGAAATTAAAGATAGTGAGATAAAAATTAATACTGAAATTTTTAAATATGGAAAAAATACTATATCCATAAAATCAAAGGATTATAGAACGATATTAATAGACCAACCTATATATAAGGGAAAAGTAAATTTAACAGTTGATAATAATAATATTTTAGGGAATGATGTTATAGTTAGAGGTGGAGATAAAAGCTATATAGAATCATTAAAGACTATAATTGTAAATGGAAATAGTTTATCAAAAGATAAATGGAAGATAAATGAAGATAATAATATGATTATATCAAAAGAGATGTTCTCTCAAAGTGGTATATATAATATTATTTTAAAAGCAGATCCAGAATATGTTGATAGCAAATTAAGTATTAGTGTTATAAGAAAAACTAGTGATAAAGTTATTTTACATGAAGATATAATAAATAACTTTGAAGGAAATACAATAGAAATATTTATTGAAAATTATAGTGAACGATGGAAAGAAAATATTAAGGAAATAGAAGTTGGAAAATATAAATATACAGCTAAAGAGATAAGTATTGAAAATGGAAAATTTATTTTGCCATCTGAATTATTTAAAGGACAAAATGGAAAAGTTGATATAAAAGTTACCTTAAAAGATGAAACAGAGTATTTGGTAGTACAAAATATATATAAAAGCAATGAAAGTTTGAAGGTGCCAGAATTGACTTCTAAAAGAGTTGAGCTAGGGCAAGATATAATTATAAACTTTAATAAAAATACTAAATTCCAAAATTCTATTTATAAAATAGAAAAAGTATACTCAGAAAATATACCATCTTTAAATACGCAATTAGAATATATAGTTCAAAATGGAAAAATTATTTTAAAGCACAATTCTAGAACATTTGGTAATAATGGAGCATACAAAGTAAGGGTTTTCGCAACAGGATATGAACCAAAGGATGTAAATATTGAATTAATTAAAAATCCTCCAACTGTTTTATTACCAGCACCGCCAACAATAGGAGAAGAATTCATGATACAAGTAAGTAGAACTACTCCAGAATATAATTGGGGAGATAATGTTAAAGAAGTTTACGTAGATGGAAAAGTATTGCAAAAAGATTTGCATTATACATCTAATATTGGAGGAGTTTATTTTAAGGGAGGGGCTATAAACTACCCAGGAGAGCACCTAATAAAAATAGTTTCTACAGGATATAAAGACTATGAAGTAGCTTTAAGATTTAAAGATATAAATGGAAATCTTTCAGATAAAAATCAGGTGGAAAATGTTAAGTTTAATGAAAATCTAATTTTAGGAGAAAACTTAGAAATAATATCTACAGATAAAAACTGGGTTAACGGTATATATGAAGTTAAAATAAATGACAGTGTAATAAGTAAAAATAACTATAGATTTGAAAATAGTGAGTTAATAATTGATAATTATGTAGTTACCAATTTAGGTAAAAACAAAATATCTATAAAATCAATTAACTATAAAAAAGCCGAATTTGAAGTAAATGTTATAAATGATCATAAGCTTTTAAATCCTCCAACACTTAAAGAAGATATAATAGACAACACAGCTTCAAAAGAAATTGAAATAACTTTTGAAGATAACAAGGCTTGGAGAGAGAGTATTGAATATATTTTAATAGATGGAAATAAATTTTCTAAAAATGATGTTCATGTAGAAAGCGGGAAAATAATCATACCTTCAGGAGTATTAACAGAAGGAAAGCGTAAGATAGTTATTGTATCTAAAGGATATAATAATGCAGCATTAACACAAAAAATAAGTAAGGTTGTACCTGAAAATATTAAACTAATGCCATCAATTATAAAACCTGGACAAAATACTACGATAAATTATGCTTATAGAGAAGGATATAGTGTGGAAGAAGTTTATATCAATGGTGAGAAAATAGACACGGAAAAATACGCTGAAAAAACTTTATTTGGAGATTTACGTTTAAAAGGAGAACTGTTTAGTAAAGCAGGGCAATACTCTATAGTTATAAAATCTTCAGAATTTGTGGATAAAGAATTTTCTTTAGAGGTTAAAGGAGGAAAAACAGAAGTAGAAGATGGATTAAAAAATCCAGGTAATATTAAGTTAATGTCGGAAGTTATAAATTCTAATGATAAAGCTGATGTATGGATAGGATATATGAGTGAATATGAACCTACAAAGATTTTAGTAAATGAAAAAGAAATAGATATGACTAAGGACTATGAAAAGCAATATACTGGAGGCATATTTATAAAAAATGTATTTAGTAAAGCAGGAGAATATAAAATCGTACTAAAAGCGGATGGATATAGAGATGTAGAGGTTAACTTAACTGTAATTGATAATGAAAATGAATCAAATAATAGTGATATAATCGAGGATAAAAATAAAGAAGAAGTAGAAGAATTAAGCAATCAAGATATAGAAAAAACTTTAAAAGATGTACCAAGCAATATAAATTTAATGGACTCAATTATAAATGTCAATGGTAAAGCTACTATATATGTAGGATATATGAGCGAATATGAACCTATAAAAGTTTTAGTAAATGAAAAAGAAATAGATATGACCAAAGATTATGAAAAACAGCATATTGGGAATCTTTATATTAAGAATGTATTTGATAAAGCAGGAGAATATAAGATAATTTTAAGAGCGGATGGTTATAAAGATACAGAATTAAATTTAACTGTAAAATAAAATTAAATATATTTTCTAAAAAATTTAAAATAATATTTAGGCTGTTGGCAATTTATTTTGTCAACAGCCTTGTATTTTCAAAAAGGAATTTATTTGTTTATATAAAATTATTATAGTAAGATATATATGTATATAGATATGTTAGTTCTAAAACTAATATATATGAAAATAGTTTATGTTTTTTAGTATTATAATTAGAACTATTGAATTCACAATGCACAGTTCACAATTGTGTATATCTCTCAGTAAAAGCTGAGAAATTTAAAACTACCTATTTTTTGAATTAGTGTAATCATTTACTATAAAATATCAAAAATAATAGATTACTAGTAAAATATTAATTCCAACTATAATTGTGAATTTTACATTGAAATTGTTCATTATTTTAACTCGTTAAAGAGAGGCAAAATCATTAACTACTTCTAATCTCAATTGAGAAGTTAAAAGGCGTAATTTTCTGAAAATCCCTTGAAAAACTATGTAAACAAGAGTACAATATACTTGTACAAATTGTTAATTTATTATCAATATTATTGAGGGGCAGTTATCTTCGGATGGCTGTGAAAGGGGATTAATAATGAACAGATTTACATTACCAAGAGACATCTATTATGGTGAAAATTCATTAGAAGTTCTAAAATCTTTAAAAGGTAAAAGAGCTATAATAGTTACAGGTGGCAGCTCAATGCAAAAGTTTGGTTTCTTGGATAAAGTTAAAAATCTATTAGAAGAAGCTAATATAGAAGTCAAAATAATTGAAGGAGTAGAACCAGATCCATCTATTGAAACAGTTATGAAAGGTGCAGAGGAAATGAGAAACTTTGAACCAGAGTGGATTGTTTCTATAGGAGGAGGATCACCAATAGATGCTGCAAAGGCTATGTGGGTATTTTATGAGCATCCTGAATTAACTTTTGAGGATATTAAGGATCCATTTTCTATTCCTACATTAAGAAATAAAGCTAGATTTGTAGCAATACCTTCAACCAGTGGTACAGCAACAGAAGTAACAGCGTTCTCTGTTATCACTGACTATGAAAAGAAAATAAAATATCCATTAGCGGATTATAATATAACTCCAGATATAGCTATACTAGACACTGAACTTACTATGACTATGCCTAAGAGTTTAGTAGCTCATACTGGAATGGATGCATTGACTCATGCTATAGAGGCTTATGTAGCATCTAATAAATCACATTTTTCTGATCCATTAGCTATGGAAGCAATAACAATGATAAAGAAAAATATATTACAATCTTATGATGGTTGTAAAAAAGCTAGAGAACAAATGCATATAGCACAATGCTTAGCAGGAATGGCGTTTACGAATGCACTATTAGGTATAACTCATTCAATGGCTCATAAAACCGGTGCAGTATTTAATATTCCACATGGATGTGCTAATGCAATATTTTTACCATATGTTATAGATTTTAATAAAATTGCTTGTAGTGAAAGATATGCTAATGTTGCTAGAAATTTAGGTTTAACTGGCGAAAGCGATGAAGAATTAATAAATGCATTAACAGACTGTATAAGAGAATTAAATGATGTTATGGACATACCTTCTTCATTAAAAGAATATGGTGTAAAAGAAGAAGATTTTAATAAATGGGTAGATTATATTTCAGAAAATGCAGTACAAGATGCTTGTACTGGATCTAACCCAAGAACTGTTTCTGTTGAAGAAATGAAAAAAATATTTACTTGCACATTTAATGGAGAAAAAGTAGATTTTTAATTTAAATATATGAAATTATAGATTTATAAGTTTATAGAAATGTATTAAGGTGTCTGAAATAAAATAACTAGTCAAAGGTGGAAACTATTTTATATCAGATAGATTGGTAGTTTTGTCAGCAAAATATGACGTGATGACTAGTTATTTATTGATACCTTAACTTCTAAGTTCAGAGATATAAAGTTATTGTTATATCTTTGCTTGTGAAATAAATAGTTTTTAAAATATAATAAAAAGAAAACACACAAATAGTATTATATTGTATATAATGTAAACGTTTGTTAGAAAAAATGCGAATAATGAAAAGATTCTAATAATATGTACAATTAATATTGACTATATAAAATATAGAATATAGAATATATATGTAAAGTTAATATTTTGGTGAATGAGGATTGTTGGAGATATTCCGTTTTATATAGGGATAACCGTAGAAGAAATGAATAGTATAGCTATGGGCTATTCAGAAGCTTTCAGGTGAAGTACAATAATCGGATACCACCCTGGAGAGACTCATTTTATGAGCATCGAAGAAGAAACTCAAAATTATTTTAATTTGTGGTTTTGGGGAAACTTTCAGATAAAAGGACAGGTGTAAATAGCATTTATTTGTGTGCATATTTACTTATTGTCCCTTTTTTGTTGCAAAAACATAAGAAATATATAGTATAATTATGTTAGTGTATATTTAGTATGGACAAGTTATCTTTAGGTGTCTAAAATAAAATGGACTAGCATACTGATTAGTTATTTTTGAAGATGCCTTATTAAAATGATTAGATTTGGAGGAACATGAATATGTATAAAATAGCTGAAAAAAGGGATTTAGCACCTCAAATTTTCTTAATGAATATTGAAGCACCTAGGGTAGCTAGATCAGCTAAACCAGGTCAATTTATAATCGTTAGAATGGATGAAAAAGGAGAAAGAGTTCCTTTAACTATTTGCGACACAGACGCAGAAAAAGGAACAGTTACAATAGTTGTTCAAACTATTGGATGTTCAACTAAAGAAATGGCAAAATTAGAAGCTGGAGATATGGTAGCTGATTTTGTTGGACCATTGGGCATGGAATCAGAACTATTACATGAAGACTTAGAAGAACTTAAAAATAAGAAGATATTATTTATATCTGGTGGTGTTGGAGCTGCTCCAGTTTATCCACAAGTTAAATGGTTAAATGAACAAGGCATAAAAGCTGATGTTATAATGGGATATAAAACTAAGGAAATGGTAATTTTAGAAGAAGAAATGAAAACTGTTGCTGGAGATGTCTTTGTATGTACAGATGATGGTACTCATGGCTTCAAAGGAATGGTAACTAATAAATTACAAGATCTAGTACAAAACGAAGGTAAAAAATATGATTTAGTTGTATCAATAGGACCTATGATAATGATGAAATTCGTTTGTAAGTTAACAGAAGAGCTAGGAATAAGAACAGTTGTAAGTTTAAATCCAATAATGGTTGATGGAACTGGAATGTGTGGAGCATGCAGAGTTACAGTTGGAAATGAAACTAAATTTGCTTGTGTTGATGGCCCAGAATTTGATGGACACAAAGTTAACTTTGATGAGGCATTAAAAAGAATATCAATGTATAAAACTGAAGAGTGTAAAAAAGATAGCATAAAAGAAGGCTGTGGTTTAGGAGGTAATAAATAATGGCTATAGATAGAATGAAGAGAACTCCAATAGCAGAACAAGATGCTAAAGTAAGGGCTAAAAACTTTGAAGAAGTATGTTTAGGATATAATGAAGAAGAAGCTGTACAAGAGGCTTCAAGATGTTTAAACTGTAAAAATAAACCATGTGTTGGTAAATGTCCAGTTGCTATAGATATACCAGAATTTATAGCACATGTTAAAAATAGAGAATTTGAAGAAGCTGCTAAAGCTTTAGATAAGTATACAGCACTTCCAGCAGTTTGTGGAAGAGTTTGTCCTCAAGAATTGCAATGTGAAAGTAAATGCGTTCTTGGAATAAAAGGAGAGCCTGTGGCAATTGGTAAACTTGAAAGATTTGTGGCTGACTGGTCAAGAGAACATAATGTAGATTTAACTAAAGATATAGAAAAGAAGAATAGAAAAGTAGCTGTTATAGGCTCAGGTCCAGCAGGAATAACTTGTGCTGGGGATTTAGCTAAAATGGGATATGATGTAACTGTGTTTGAAGCATTACATGAACCAGGTGGAGTTTTAGTTTATGGAATTCCTGAGTTTAGATTACCAAAGGAAACAGTTGTTAAGCATGAAATAAATAATTTAATTAAATTAGGTGTAAAAATAGAACATAATGTAATTGTTGGAAGAACAGTTACAATAGATCAATTAATAAGTGAAGAAAAATTTGAGGCGGTGTTTATAGGTTCAGGTGCAGGTCTTCCTAAATTTATGGGAATACCAGGAGAAAACTTAAATGGAGTATTCTCTGCAAATGAATTTTTAACAAGAAATAACCTAATGAAAGCTTTCAAAGAAGGATATTCTACTCCAATAAAAGCTGGTAATAAAGTTGCAGTTGTTGGTGGTGGAAACGTTGCTATGGATGCTGCTAGAACAGCTTTAAGACTAGGAGCAGAAACTCATATAGTTTATAGAAGAAGTGAAGCAGAACTTCCAGCAAGAGTTGAAGAAGTACATCATGCTAAAGAAGAAGGAATAATACTTGACCTTCTAGTTAATCCAATTGAAATCCTTGGAGATGAAAATGGATGGGTTAAAGGAATGAAATGCATAAGAATGGAGCTAGGAGAAGCTGATGCTTCAGGAAGAAGAAGACCTATTGAGGTTCCAGGTTCTGAGTTTGTAATTGACTGTGATACAGTTATAATGTCATTAGGAACATCACCAAACCCACTAATTCCATCAACAACAGAAGGATTAGAGATTAATAAGTGGAAGTGTATAGTAGCTGATGAAGAGACAGGAAAAACTTCTAAAGCTAAAGTTTATGCTGGTGGAGATGCTGTAACAGGTGCTGCAACAGTTATACTTGCAATGGAAGCTGGTAAAAAAGCTGCTAAAGCTATAGACGAAGATTTGTCAAAAAATAATTAGGTTGCTTAAATATCATATTTAATAAAAATATACAAGCTTATTGTTAAGCTTGTGTATTTTTTTAGAAAGTCATTATTTAAATGTTTACATAAAGATTTATATTAAATATAAAATTATTTCGTTGATAAAATCAGATATAAATAATAAATAGCTTTATTGCTTAAAAAAATAATTTAGTATAAATAAAAAGTATTTATTATTTTTTTATTCTTCATTTTCCATTCTTAGCTTTTTATAGTCTTTTATTATCCTTTCGATAAACTCTATTTGCTCTTCTTTGCTAAGTTTCGATAATTCCTTGTAACCACAGTGATAAAAACAACCATGATATGACTTTACAGGTTTTTCTGATGGGTTATGTAATCTAAGGTCTAAAGGGCAAGGCTGATACTTAGTATCTCTTGCTTTTAATTGATCTCTATTTATAGGATGGCTGTTTATTTCATCTATTAGCGCAATATTCCCAACCTCTTCACAAAGTCCAACGAGCCCCTTACCTTCTTTAACATGATTTAATAGTTTTTCAAGAGTATAGATATATTCTTTATCAGATAACTCTTTATTTTCTAGTGCCTTCATTTTCTCTCTCCTTTTGCTTTTGTACCGTAATTGATTAACTAACTTTATTATTAACTATATTTCAATTGATTATTAAATTTAAATTTTATCTAAAGTCAATACAGGTATAGTGTACTTGACGTCACTATATTATAATATTTTTAAAACTAAATTTCCATGATCTCAATAGGAATATAGGGATACAATGTGAAAACTTAATATATGCTCTAGAAAATAAATTAACACCTTAGAAGTTAAGGGTTAATAATTAAAAATGAAAAATTTAGGATAAAATTCACTGTTAGTGAATTTCTAAAATAGAATTTATTTAAAAAAACTCCAAAGACTTTGGCGATGGAGTTTTAACTATAATTCTTCATTTTTAATTTTAAAAGAAAAAAATTTTAGATGCCTTATATAGGAGGAGAAGTATGAAAACATTAAAGATATTTCAAGTAGATGCTTTTACAGAAGAGAAGTTTAAAGGTAATCCAGCGGCAGTATGTATTTTAGAAGATGAGATAGAAGATGAAATTTTACAAGCTATTGCTAAAGAAATGAACTTATCAGAAACTGCTTTTGTTAAAGTTATAGACGGAAAGTCCTTCAAAGATGGAAAAACTTTTTCATTAAGGTGGTTTACGCCAAATCAAGAAGTGCCCCTATGTGGACACGCTACTCTTGCAACTTCACAGGTTATATTTGAGCACTATAACAATTGCAATGAAAAACTAAATTTCCAAACTAAAAGTGGCAATCTTGTGTGTGAAAAAACATTAAGAGATATATCTTTAAATTTTCCACTAGATAGACCAATAGATATAGCACCTGAAAATCAGTTATTAGAAGCAATGGGAATTAAAGATTTTAAAGATTGTATAATCGGTGAAAATACAAGGAAAATAGTTATCAAACTTAATAGTATAAAAGAAGTATTAGAACTTAAACCTAATTATGAGAAAATGAAAGCTATAGCCTTTAAAACAGATATTAAAGGAGTAGGGGTTACATGTAAAGGTGATGAGAACTATGATTTTATTTCTCGTTATTTTAATCCATGGGCAGGTATAAATGAGGACTCTGTCACTGGATCGGTTCATACTTTATTGGCTAGTTATTGGAAGAAAATTTTAAATAAAAATACATTAAAAGCATATCAAGCCTCAGAGAGAGGCGGAGAAATACTATTTAACATTTTAAATCATGATAGAGTTGAATTAATTGGTAAAGCTGTGATTGTACTTAAAGGAGAAATTTATGCAATTGAGAATTGACGATTGACAATGGAGAATTGTTGATGTTTCTCTTTTATAAGAGAAACTTTGAATTGATTTCTTTTTGAAGTTATTCAGTAACTTCTTATAAAAAGCTAGCAATTGCATTGTCAATTTTCCATTGTCAATCCTCAATTGCCTAAGGTTTTCTTCTTTTTGATGGGGACAAGTGATATAATTTATTTAGTTATATTAGGCATCTTCAAAAAGATAATAGATCAGTATGATATAAAATATGCTAACATCTTTGGTCAATTATTTTTTTCAGATGCCTTAAAGAAATAAAGCTTTGGGAGGAAGATTTTATGTTGTTGGATAAGGTCAAAAAATTTTATGGTAGTGAATATGATTTAAATTGTGCTGAAACTATAATTTATGCGGCAAATGAAGAATATAATATGAATCTTAATAAACAAACCTTAAAGACAATGGCAGCTTTTGGTGGTGGAATGGCAGTAGAGAGCGTTTGTGGTGTTATAACAGGTGCTATATCTGTAATCGGAATATTATTTACTGAAGAAAGAGCTCATGAAAGTGATAGAGTAAAAAATTTAACGAAGGAATACTTTGAAGAATTTACCTCAAAATTAGGTAGCGATAATTGTGCAAAATTAAAAGAAAGCTATCGGAATGACGAAGTAAGATGTTTTAAAATGATAGAAATTGGTGCAGAAGTTTTGGATGAGATAGTTATGAGAGAACGTAATTAATTCACAATTCACAATTATGGATATTTCTCAGCAGGGGCTGAGAAATTTAAAATTGATTCTTTTTTAAAATAACTATCAACTGTATTGCTAGTGAAAAATTTATTAAAAGAAATTATTTTGTTTGAAATAATTTCCTCCTTAATTGTGCATTATTTTAAGTTATCCATTTCCAATTCTCAATTGTATAACTTGTTTATTTAGTGAAAGAATTATAATATCTCTTATATTTACTGAAGCAAATTTTATAATAAAAGGATGTGTTATGATGGATTTTAAAGAAATTTTAGAATTTGAAGATAGAATTGTATTAAAGGGAGTTAAAAACTTTGAATTACCTCATATTTTTGAATGCGGACAATGCTTTAGATGGAGTAGGTTAGAAAATGACAATTATATTATGGTAGCTTATAGAAAAGTTATAGAGTTAGAAAAAAATAATGATGAGGTAATAATTTATAATACAACTAAAGAAGACTTTGATAACATATGGTGCGACTATTTTGATTTAAAAAGAGATTATACTTCTATTAAAGAAGAATTAAGTAAGGATCCATTACTTGAAAAATCTGTAGAATTTGGACATGGAATTAGATTACTTCAGCAAGAACCTTTTGAAATAGTACTATCTTTTATAACTTCTGCAAATAATAGAATCCCGATGATAAAAAGAGCAATAGAAAATATAAGTAAGAAATTTGGAGATGAGCTTCATTACAAAGGTAAAACATATTATGCTTTCCCTACTCCAGCGCAACTTATAAATGCTTCACCAGAGGAAATTGAAAGCTTAGGAGTTGGATTTAGAGCAAAATACATAACTGATGCTATAAACAAAGTTTATAATAATGTTTATAACTTGGAAGAAATAAAAGCATTAAATGATGATGAATGTCATGAAGCATTAAAACAATTTAATGGTATAGGCCCTAAAGTTTCAGACTGTATAATGCTTTTCTCAATGGAGAAATATTCTGCTTTCCCGGTGGATGTATGGGTAAAAAGAGCAATGCAATTTTTCTATTTAGCACCAGATGTATCTTTACCTAAGATAAGAATATTTGCTCGTGATAAATTTGGAGAGTTATCAGGTTTTGCACAACAATATCTATTCTACTATGCTAGAGAGAATAACATAAAAATTGAGTAGTATGAACAAGTTAGTCAATTGAGGATTAAAAATGGACAATTGACAATGCGGTTGAAACTAGTTTTAATTGAACTAATTTCTTCTAATATATTTTTAATAAAAGTGACTGTGTAACTTGAAAATAATTATTTGACATTTCTCAGTTACTGCTGAGAAATGTCAATAATTCTCTATTGGTCATTGTCAATTTTTCATTGTAGAAGGGATATTTATGAATTATATAATTAATAAAATAAATAAGTATAAAGGATATATTATATTAGGAATTCTCATAATCATTGGTGGAGTTATTGGTTATGAGTATTTTTTTAAATATGCTGATTTATTTAAAAATCCAGATAAAATAAAAGAGGTTATCTTATCCTATGGAAGTTATAGCATATTAATCTTTATACTAATACAAATACTTCAAGTAGTAGTTTTCTTTATTCCAGGAGAGGTTATACAAATTGCAGGAGGATATGTTTTTGGTAGCTTTTTAGGAGGGATAATTTCTGTTATTGGTATTTTTATAGGAAGTATTATTGGATATTTAATTGCAAGATATTTGGCAAGGGATATGGTTCGAAAAATCATAGAAAAGAAAAATCTAAAATTCTTTAGAAAGATATTAACAAAAGGTAGTAATAAAATGGTCATATTGCTTGTATACTTAATTCCAGGGATACCTAAAGATATATTAGTGTATCTTTGTGGATTATCTGATGTAGATTTTTGGGATTTTATATTGTATTCAAGTATGGGCAGATTTCCATGGATAATTATTTCAGCTATATTTGGACATAGTATAGGTGATAGAAACTATGTAATTTTAGGAAGTTTAACCATAATATTCATTATATTTTTCTTAATAGGAGTACTAAAGGGAAATAAAATACTTCAATATTTACATGAAAAAAGAAAAAAAAGGGAATGAATATTAAAGCATATTTAAAAATACTAGTTAGTATGCTCATCTAGTTTGTATCATACTGCGCCGTCATAACTTAATGATAACTAGACTATAATGAAAATTTGTCGAACTGTTTGATGTAAAATAGATTTCGTACTTTTAACCAGCTATTTTATTTCATATGCCTAAAATAAAAGTTGATAAAAAATACAATTAATAGAAATATTGAGAAAAGATAAGGAAAATAAAGTTATATTAAGGAAAATTGGAATAAAGGCTATTTTTGAACTGTAAAGCAAATTTGATATTAATCTAAGGTTTAATTATGATAATAATAGAATTAGCACTCAATGATATGGAGTGCTAACAAATTGAAAATAAATAATTTTTATTTCATATATTTAAGGAGGGCTAAACTATGGCAATAAAACCACTTGGTGATAGAGTAGTTATAAAAAGATTAGAGGCTGAGGAGAAGACTAAGAGCGGAATAGTTCTTACGTCAGCATCAAAGGAGAAACCACAAGAGGCTGAGGTTATTGCAGTAGGCTCAGGACTTGTAGTTGACGGAAAAGAAATAAAAATGGAAGTTAAAGTAGGGGATAAAATATTATTCTCTAAATATGCAGGTAATGAAATTAAACACGAAGGACAAGAATATATCATATTAAAGCAAGAAGATATATTAGCAGTTATAGAGTAATATTATAGAACATAGTCGAAAAATAAGCTTATAAATAGGAGGTTTTTATCATGGCTAAGACAATTTTATTCGGTGAAGAAGCAAGAAGAGCTATGCAAAGAGGAGTGGATACTTTAGCAGATACAGTTAAAGTGACTTTAGGACCAAAAGGAAGAAACGTTGTTTTAGATAAAAAATTCGGTTCTCCACTTATAACTAATGATGGAGTAACAATTGCTAGAGAAATAGAGCTTGAAGATGCTTTTGAAAATATGGGAGCACAACTTGTTAAAGAAGTTGCTACAAAAACTAATGATGTAGCAGGAGATGGTACTACAACAGCTACAGTTTTAGCTCAAGCTATAATAAGAGAGGGCTTAAAAAACGTAACAGCTGGTGCTAATCCAATGTTAATAAGAAATGGAATAAGAATGGCAGTAGATAAAGCTGTTGAAGAAATAAAAAAATATTCTAAGCCAATAAACGGAAAAGAAGATATATCAAGAGTTGCATCGGTATCAGCAGCAGATGAAGAAATCGGACAATTAATAGCAGATGCAATGGAAAAAGTGGGAAATGAAGGAGTTATCACTGTTGAAGAGTCTAGAACTATGGGAACAGAGCTTGACGTAGTTGAAGGAATGCAATTTGACAGGGGATATTTAAGTCCATATATGGTAACTGATCCAGATAAAATGGAAGCTATTTTAGATGACGCATATATCTTAATCACTGATAAGAAAATCAGTAATTTACAAGAGATTCTACCAGTACTTGAACAAATAGTTCAGCAAGGAAAGAAATTATTAATAATTGCTGAAGACATAGAAGGAGAAGCATTAGCTACATTAGTAGTTAATAAATTAAGAGGAACATTTACTTGTGTTGCTGTTAAAGCTCCTGGATTTGGTGACAGAAGAAAAGAAATGCTTGAAGATATAGCAATACTTACAGGTGGAGTTGTAATTTCTGAAGAATTAGGATATGACCTAAAAGAAGCTACAGTAGAAATGCTAGGAAGAGCTGAAAGTGTTAAAATTTCTAAAGAAAATACGACTATTGTAAATGGAAAAGGAAATAAAGAAAATATAGCTCAAAGAGTAAATCAAATAAAAATACAAATGGAAGAAACAACTTCTGAGTTTGATAAAGAAAAATTAAATGAAAGACTTGCAAAACTTGCAGGTGGAGTAGCTGTAATAAAAGTTGGAGCTGCTACAGAAACAGAACTTAAAGAAAGAAAATTAAGAATAGAAGACGCATTAGCTGCTACTAAAGCTGCTGTTGAAGAAGGAATAATTGCTGGTGGTGGAACTGCATATGCAAATGCAATTCCTGAAGTTGAAAAATTAACTTCTGATATAGACGATATTCAAGTTGGTATCAATATTGTGAAAAAAGCATTAGAAGAACCATTAAGACAAATAGTTATAAATGCTGGTTATGAAGGTTCTGTAATCATAGAAAAAGTTAAAGGAACTGGAGCAGAAATGGGTTACGATGCATTAAGAGGAGAATACGTAGACATGATAAAAGCTGGTATAGTTGACCCAACTAAGGTTGCAAGAACTGCTCTTCAAAATGCTGCATCAGTAGCTGCAACATTCTTAACAACAGAATCTGCTGTAGTAGATCTTCCAGAGAAAAATCCTGTTGCACCTATGGCACCAGACATGGGAATGGGTGGAATGTACTAATAAAAAATATGGAGTTATGACGAAAGTCATAACTCTTTTTTTATCTATAAGAAAGTATAAAAAAATTTGAAAGTTGGAGATAAAATATAGTAGATATTTTTTATAAGCTATATTATAATAAGAACATACGTTCTATGAAGGGAAGGTAAAATAATGATAAATAAAATAGAAAAAATAACAATATACGTAAATGATCAAGAAGAAGCTAAAAAATTCTGGACTGAAAAAATAGGATTTGTAGTTAAGTTTGAACAAGAAATGATGCCGGGCATGAAGTGGTTAGAAGTAGGTCCAAGTGAAGATGAATTTACAACATTTATATTATATAATAAAGAAGCAATGAAGACTCAAAATCCGTCACCTAATGTTAGTCATCCATCAATAATATTAAGTACAACTGATATTGATAAGGCATATGATGAGATGAAAGAAAATGGAGTAGCTTTAGGGAAGCTAATGACTATGCCTTATGGAAAGATGTTTTCATTTAAAGACCAAGATGGAAATAAGTACTTATTAAGAGAAGATAAATAGGATATTTAAAAAGTGATAAAGTTATTCTTTATCACTTTTTTAAAATATAAATTAAGACATCTTGGAGAAATAACATACTAGTGTTTTATCTCATTTTCTATAATATTAAGTTATCAGAACCTTTTCATAATATAATTTATAAATTAAATTTAACATCTTGTGCGATATAAATTATATGGTTCATATTAACTTGTTATTTTACATTTTTAAAGTTTAAACTTATTTTTAATAAACTGCTTATAAAAAAGTAAACTATTTTCAAATTTTCCATAAGAATAAAAAAGCATTTATAGATTTTTATTCCACAGCTATAATTTAAATCAAATATGGTTATATAATTAGATGAACTTTTTATTAATTTTATTCTTTTTTTATGTTGACAAACTGCTAAATATTAAATAGAATAGTTTTAATAAGTTACGGAAATAACAAAGATAGCATTAAATATTAATATATTTAACTCATATATCCCTTGAATATGGCAAGGAGTATCTACCGGAAACCAAGAATTTCTGACTATGAGTAAAATTGGTATACTTATATTTGAGTTTTTATTAATAAAGCTTTTATTGAGTACTAATTTTACTTAGAGGGAATAAGTAGAGTTAGTATTTTTTATTTGCTACGAATTTCAAATTTAAGCGTTAAGCGTATTTAATTTAAAGGGTTTAATATTAGAAGAAATTACTAAAACTTTTTAGAAATTAGATTTAGTTAATTTCCTTCATACATGGACAAGTTATTTACTGTATAAGTATGTATTATTTGTGGAATACAACTTATGAGGGAATTTAAAAATTACGATTAGGAGTGAGGATATAATGGCAAGAATATTAAAACAAGCATACACATTTGATGATCTATTATTAGTTCCAAATAAATCTGAAGTTTTACCTAAGGATGTTTCTTTAGTTACTAATTTAACCAAAAAAATAAAACTAAATATTCCATTAATGAGTGCAGGTATGGATACAGTAACTGAATCTAAAATGGCAATTTCTATGGCAAGAGAAGGCGGAATTGGAATAATACATAAAAATATGAGTATTGAAGCTCAAGCTAATGAAGTTGATAGAGTTAAGAGACAAGAAAATGGTGTAATTACAAATCCTATATCATTACCTAAGGGTAAAATAGTTCAAGATGCATTAGATTTAATGGCTAAATACAGAATATCAGGAATACCTGTTACAGAGGGAAAAAAACTAGTAGGAATTATTACTAATAGAGACATTGTCTATGAAACAGATTATACTAAAAGTATTGAGGAAGTAATGACAAGCAAAAACTTAGTCACTGCACCTCAAGGTACTACTGTAGAAGCTGCTAAAGAAATATTGAAAAAACATAAAATAGAAAAATTGCCATTAGTAGATAGTGAAGGAAATTTAACAGGATTAATAACTGTAAAAGATATAGAAAAAACAGTTAAATTCCCGAATGCAGCTAAAGATGAAAGAGGAAGACTTCTTTGTGGTGCAGCAGTTGGTGTAACTAAAGATATGATGGAAAGAGTAGATGCATTAGTTGCAGTAGATGTTGACGTTATAACTATAGATACAGCTCATGGACATTCTAAAGGAGTTTTGGATGCTGTAAAAACTGTTAAAGAGAAATATCCAGAACTTCAAGTTATTGCAGGAAACGTTGCTACAGCTGAAGCTACAAAAGATTTAATAGAAGTTGGTGCAGACTGTATCAAAGTTGGTATCGGACCAGGATCAATTTGTACAACAAGAGTTGTTGCAGGAGTTGGAGTACCTCAATTAACAGCAATTATGGATTGTGTAGAAGAAGCGAATAAATATGGTGTACCAGTTATTGCTGACGGAGGACTTAAATATTCAGGAGACGTAGTTAAGTCACTTGCTGCTGGAGCTAAGATTTGTATGATGGGTTCAATGTTTGCAGGTTGTGAAGAAGCACCAGGAGAAACTGAAATTTATCAAGGAAGAAGTTATAAAGTTTATAGAGGAATGGGTTCTTTAGGAGCTATGGCGGCAGGAAGTAGAGATAGATATTTCCAAGAAGATAATAAGAAACTTGTTCCAGAAGGTGTAGAAGGAAGACTTCCATTTAAAGGACCAGTTGTTGATACAATTTATCAATTAGTTGGTGGTATACGTTCAGGAATGGGATACTTAGGATCACCTACACTACCAATACTATATGAAACTGCTACTTTCGTAATTCAAACATCAGCGGGACTTAGAGAAAGTCATCCTCATGATATTTCAATCACAAAAGAAGCTCCAAACTATAGTGCTTAATCATCTTAGGATGATTAAGTTCTTTAAGGTAGTATTAATAAAATAGCTAGTAAAGGTACTAACTATTTTACTAAAGACTGCTAAAGGAGAAATCAATTTTAAGGAGGAAGCTAAGATAATGAAAAGAGAACTTATATTAGTTGTTGACTTTGGCGGACAATACAATCAACTTATAGCAAGAAGAGTAAGAGAAAATCATGTCTATTGTGAAATAGTTCCTTATACAATTTCTGCTGACAAAATTAAAGAAATGAATCCAAAAGGAATAATATTTACTGGTGGACCAAACAGTGTCTATGGAGAAGAAGCTCCACAAATAGATAAAGCTATATTTGAACTTAACATTCCAATACTAGGAATATGTTATGGCGCACAATTAATGGCGCATACATTAGGTGGAAATGTTAAAACAGCAACAGTTAGAGAATATGGTAAAACTGATGTGAATCTTCAAATAAATAATAAATTGTTTGAGGGAATATCTGAAACACAATGCTGGATGAGTCATACTGATTTCATAGAAAGTGCACCTCAAGGTTTTGAGATTATAGGACACACTAGTGAATGCCCTATAGCAGCTTTTTCTAGTGAAGAAAGAATGTTATACGGAGTACAATTCCATCCAGAAGTTCAACATACACTATTTGGTGAGAAGATGATAACGAATTTCTTATATAATGTATGTAAAGTAGCTGGAGATTGGTCAATGGCTTCTTTTGCAGAAGAAAAAATAAAAGAAATAAGAGAAAAAGTTGGAAATAAAAAGGTATTATGCGCATTATCAGGTGGAGTAGACTCATCTGTTGCAGCAGTACTAGTACATAAAGCTGTTGGAAAACAGTTAACTTGTGTTTTTGTTGATCATGGTCTTTTAAGAAAAGACGAAGGAGATCAAGTTGAAGAGATATTTAGAAAAGGCTTTGACATGAATCTTATAAGAGTAAATGCACAAGATAGATTCCTTGGAAAACTTAAAGGTGTAAGTGATCCAGAGAGAAAGAGAAAGATTATAGGAGAAGAGTTTATTAGAGTATTTGAAGAAGAATCTAATAAACTTGGAGAAATAGATTTCTTAGTTCAAGGAACTATATATGCTGACGTTGTAGAAAGTGGAACAAATACATCTGCAACAATTAAAAGTCACCACAATGTAGGAGGACTTCCAGAAGATATAACTTTTGAACTTATTGAACCATTAAGAGAGTTATTTAAAGATGAAGTTAGATCAGTTGGAGAAGAGCTTGGAATTCCACATCATTTAGTATGGAGACAGCCTTTCCCAGGACCAGGTCTTGCAATAAGAGTTCTTGGGGAAGTTACAGAAGATAAATTAGAAATAGTTAGAGAAGCAGATGCTATTTTTAGAGAAGAAGTTGCATTAAACGGCTTAGAAAGTGAAATATGGCAATACTTTGCTTGCCTTCCAAACATTCAATCTGTTGGAGTTATGGGAGATGAAAGAACTTACTGCCACACAGTAGCATTAAGAGCAGTTACATCTTCAGATGGAATGACTTCAGATTGGGCAAGAGTACCATATGAAGTATTAGATAAAGTTTCAAGAAGAATTGTTAATGAAGTTAAAGGAGTAAATAGAATAGTTTACGACGTAACTTCTAAACCACCTTCAACTATAGAGTGGGAATAAAATTATAACAATTTTTATTAATTCACTATTAGTGTAGTGATAATAAATTACGTCCATAAATTTAATATCCATATACATGGCTATGATTTTTAGTTGAAATACTGAAAATCATAGCCAACTTTTTTAATCAATGAAGAACTTAGGCAATGGAGAATTGAAAATTAAGGTTGAAATTAATTTTATAAATTAATTTCTTTAACTGTTTTTTACTAGCAATACAATTACTAGATTTTTATAAGAAGTTACTTTGTAACTTCAAAAAAGAATTAGTTTTAAAGTTCTCAGCTTCTGCTGAGAAATATCTATAATTGTGAATTTTGCATTGTGAACTGTGAATTAAATTAAGTTGTTACTATAAAATTTTACTTTAGCATAACATTATTTTAACATTAAGAATATTTCATTATCTAGTAGTAAAGTTATTTTTATTGTATACTTTATCTATTACATATAAAAAAGGCTATTACACTTTAGATAAAAATGTTCTGGAGGATATTAATGGAGATAAAGAATCAAACGAGAATAATGGCTTCTTATGATAAAGGATTAACAGAAAGAGAAGCTGCTATTCAAAAAGAAAAGGGGCTTTTAAATGTTGCTCCTAAGAAGGTAACAAAAACTAACGGAGAAATTATTAAAGAAAATGTATTTACATTATTCAACTTATTGAATTTCTTAATTGGTATTTGTTTGGCTTTGGTTGGTGCCTACACAAATATGGCTTATTTACTAATTATCATAGTGAATATGAGTATTGGAATTTTTCAAGAAATCCATGCTAAAAATTTGGTTGAAAAACTTTCTCTGATTTCTGCTCTAAAAGCACATGTTATTCGTGATGGACAACAAAAGGAAATCTTAGTTGAGGATTTGGTTCAAGATGATATTGTCATGCTTGATATGGGAAGTCAGATAGCAGCAGATTCTATTGTTGTTCATGGTGAAATTGAGGTCAATGAATCGCTACTTACAGGAGAATCTGATTCTATTATAAAAAAACCTGGAGATATGCTTCTTTCAGGAAGTTTTGTAGTAAGTGGTAAATGTTATGCTCGAGTAGAACATGTAGGTGCAGAAAATTTTTCAGCACAATTGACTGAGGGGGCTAAAAAGCATAAGCAAGTAAACTCAGAATTGATGCGTTCTATGAGAAAAGTAACTAAATTTACAAGTTACTTTATTTTATTACTAGGGGTTATCTTATTCCTAGAAGCTTATTTGGTACGCTCAGATACAATGCAAGCTTCTGTTGTATCAACTTCAGCAGCTTTACTTGGCATGTTACCAAAAGGTTTAGTGCTATTAATTAGCATTTCTCTTGCTACTGGTGTTATCAAATTATCTAAGAAAAGGATATTGGTTCAAGAGATGTTTTCTATTGAAACATTAGCTCATGTAGATACCATTTGTTTAGATAAAACAGGAACTATTACAGAGGGAAAGATGACAGTTTCTAAAGTAAATATTTTACGTGAAGATATAGTATCTGTGCCTATAGAAGAAGTAATTGGTGCATACTTGAATTCAACAGATGATAATAATGCTACTATGACAGCCTTAAGGGCATATTTTTCAAGTAATGACAATCAAGTAGCTATTTCAAAAGTAGCTTTTTCTTCTGAACGAAAATGGGGAGCAGTTACTTTTGAGCAAATTGGTACTATTATTCTGGGAGCGCCAGAAATCTTATTAAAAGACCAACCATTACCTGAATTAGTGGCAGAAGCACAAGAAATGGGAAGACGTGTTTTATTATTAGCACATACTAAGGATGTTGTAACAGAAGCTGGGCTTCCCAATGCTACAGCTATTGTAGCAATTGAATTAGATGACCCAATTCGAAAAAATGCAAAAGAAACATTGGATTTTTTCAAAAATGAGGGTGTTCAAGTGAAAGTTATTTCTGGAGATAACCCGGTAACTGTTTCCAATATTGCTAGAAAAGCTGGTCTTGAAGATTATGCTTCTTATATTGATTTATCTCAGTTGAAGACCGATGAAGAGGTTAGAAAAGCAGCTGATAAATACAGTGTTTTTGGACGTGTGAGACCAGAACAAAAACAACTACTTGTGAAAGCCCTGCAAGAAAATGGTCATACAGTAGCGATGACAGGTGATGGAGTAAATGATGTATTGGCATTAAGAGAGGCAGATTGTAGTATTGCCATGGCTGAAGGAAATGACGCAGCAAAGCAAGTTTCTCAACTTGTATTGTTAGATTCTGATTTTTCAGCTTTACCAGATGTACTTGCAGAAGGAAGACGTGTTGTTAATAATGTTACAAAAGTAGCTTCTATCTTTTTTATTAAGACACTTTATTCATTAATGTTGTGTATTATCAATGTAGTTACCATGACTGCATTTCCATTTATTCCAATACAAATTACGTTAATTGACTTAGCAATTGAGGGATATCCTTCCTTCTTCTTATCCTTTGAACCTAATAAGAAGAAGATTACAGGGACCTTTTTAAATACTGTTATAAAAACTGCATTGCCAAATGCAATTTTAATTATTATAAATATTATTGCAGTTTATCTATTAGCTCCAAATCAGGGGTTATCTGAGTTAGATAAAGTGACATTAATGTATTATATGATTGGATTTGTAAGTGTAATTGGTGTACTTAAAGCATGCTTACCATTCAATAGATTAAGAGTATTTTTATTTTCAACTGTAGCAGTAGGTTTCTATGCGGCAGCATATTTATTTAGAAATATTTTAAATATCGGTTTATTAACCAATAAAACACTTCCAATTTTTATTGTATTAGCAGTAGTAACCGCTTTATTAAGATGGTTGATTTCAATTTTTACAAAGAAAAAAGTAACCGCATAATTAAATTATAAAAATTATTAATTTATTATTTATATACATGGCTGTGATTAAAATCATAGCCTATTTTTTTTACCTCTGGAAAACTTAGACAATGGAGAATTGACGATGGACAATTGACAATTGAGGTTGAAATTAGTTTTGGTCAAACTGATTTCTTTAATAAATTTAAACTAGCAATTTTATTGCTAGTCATTATGGCGAACACTGTTCGCCGCTACAGAATCAATTAAAAACTTCCCCATAAAGGAGAAGTTTCTTTAATTGTCAATTCCCAATTTTCCATTCTCAATTGTAGTAGTGTTAATCTCTACTTTTAATCAGTCCTTTATTTTTAAGTGATGCTTCGTATAATATTATAGTTGAAGCAACTCCAACGTTTAAAGAATCACAGTCACCTAGCATTGGAATAGAAACACCAGTATACTCTGTTTTATACCAATCTTCTGATACACCATATTTTTCACTTCCCATTATTATAGCTACTCGTCCTTTATAATCTAAGTCATAATAATCTGTATCCGCATCTGTATCTGTGATTATAGTTTTAAAGTTTTTCTTAACTAGCCAATTTTTAATTTCATCAAAGTTAGATTCTACAATAGGAACTTTAAAGCAAGACCCCATACTACTTCTTATTAGTTTAGGATGATTTAATCTTGTTTTTCTATTGTTAATAATAATAGCATCTATATCAGTAGCATCAGCAGATCTAATAATAGTACCTACATTTCCGGGTATTTCTAAGCCATCAAGTATTAATATTATTGAGTTATTAGTAACATATATGTCATCTAAAGTTTTGTTTTGCAAATAGCATACAGCCATAACCCCTTGAGAATTCTCTTTTTCACTTATACTATTAAAAACCTTTTCAGATACTATACAGCATTCTTCAGCTAAATGTACATAATCTTCAACTAATTTTTGAGATTCTACAGAGTGGATTTTTTCTAAACATATTACAAAATATTTTATGGCTACATTGTATTTAAGTGCTAAATTTAAAGCCCAAATGCCCTCTATAACTGCTAATTTCTCAGGATTAGGTTTGCTGTTTTTATTTAAACTTATTATTCTATCAGTTACTTTACTCTTCTTACCATAAAATTTAAATTTATCCTCGTATCTAGTTAAAAATAATTGTTGCTTTTCTTCTAAACTATAATCTTTTAAATCTTTAAAATTATTCATATTTATTTACCTCATATTTTTTATATCTTATTTCTTATAGAAAATTTATTTTCCAGAGTATATTTTAAGCCTTTACATTGTACTCTTATAGTGAATCTAATCTAAAAATCAATATACCAATTAATACATTATATTTTTAAATTCTACATATTTTTTAATCTAAGATGGATTTACAATATTTATATAATTATATCATATTTATACTTTATAAAATAAAGAGAATTTTATAAATATTTATGTAGATAGAACCAATATTTCCTGAGAAATAAAAAGTATATATACATTAGCTTTTATATATCTTATATAAAAGTATACCCTAGATAATTTAGAATATTAAGATGGTATTTATTGAAAAAGCCATAGCATTAAAAAGTGTCGCAGTTATTTAAGATAAGTAATAATAAAATTAAATTCTATATAAAGAGAGCATGATTAAATTTAAAATAGATTTTACATTGTAAATGATTAATTAAGATTATAGTTTACATAAATAGCATTTTATCTTTAATTGTCCATTGTCAATCGTAAATTTTCAATTGTATAAATATAAGCTAAAGCAATCTGTTAACACAATTTTATGAGTGTATAGATTAAATTTATAAGTGGTACACATATGCATGGCTTTATGTAGAGCTTTAGAATATAATAATCATATAAAGGGTATGGAGGAATGGGAAATGTCAAGGAGAGTTAGAGTTAAACAAAGTAAAGGCGCGGCATTAGTTGGAGGAATCGTAGGTATTTTATTTGTAATTATAGGAATCGTTAAAGTAGTCCCGATCTTTGGAGATTTTGGTCTTATTTGGACTGGTATAGCAGTTATTATTACAATAGTTAATTTTTATGATGCATTTAGTGATAAGGGAATTGCTAGCTGGGAAATTGATGTAAATTCTAATGAACATATTAGAGAAAATAACGATTTTGAAGTTAAACTAAGAAAGCTTGAGAAGCTTAGAAAAGAAGGATTAATTACAGAGGAAGAGTATATAATAAAGCGACAAGAAATCTTAAATGATAAATGGTAATATTATATTATGAAGAAAATGAATTTAGAATTATAATAAAGAAATTTTAAATTTTGGAGGTACAATGAAAAGCGCTGATGAAATTAATATAATTCCTTTTTCAAAGGAATATCAAGAAGAGGCTAAAAAACTTATTTTAGAAGGTATTAAGGAATATGTAGGAGAAATAAATATTAATTTTAATAAAGACCTTAATAATATAGAAGAACAGTATAAAGAAGGACAATTTTTATTAGCTATTCATAAAGAAAAGCTTATAGGCACAGGGGCTTTGATTTATAATGGGGAATTTGGTCAAATTGTTAGGATGTCTGTAGATAAGAACTATAGAAATTTAGGAATAGGAAAGAAATTATTAGATGAACTTATAGAGCATGCATCAAAAAACGATACAAGAAAGATAATAGTAGAAACTACAAAGGACTGGGAAAGTGCCGCTAATTTTTATAAAAAATATGGATTTAAGTTTTTACATCATAAAGATGATGACATATACTTCTACTTAGATATTAAATAATTAGTATTTTTATTGGAAAGATATGATTTAAGTCATGTCTTTAATTTTGTTCTTATTAAGATTTATGGATTAAATTGAGAAGTATAAAAATAATAGACAGAAAATTATCAACAAATTAGAAAATTATCAACAATTTAAACAGGGTTTTATCTTTAATAATTATAAAATTGTGGATAACTTTGTGAAAAGTATTAATATACAAAAATAAAAATAGGAACTGGGTTATAAAAAGAACTTAACCAATGGAGAGTGGAAAATTGACAATTGACAATCATGGAGGAAATTAATTCTGAACGAATTAATTTCTTCAAATAACTTTAAATAAAAGCGACTTTGTCGCTTTTATTTTTATAAGAAGTTACTGTGTAACTTAAAAAGAAATCAATTAAAAACTTCTCCTATAAGGGAGAAGTATCCGTAATTGTCAATTGTCCATTTTCAATTCTCAATTAGCCTAAGTGGCATATATCAGCTTCCTTAAGAAATTTTATCTCTCCATTTTCAACTTCTAATATTGTTAGGCAAGTATCATATATATATGGAGGATCCCACAAATTTTTTATTGGAAGATTCTTTAGTTTTGCTAATAGACATTTTATTACTACTGTATGAGTTACAATAAGTATGTCACCATCTTCATTATTTATTATTTCTTCTAAACCTTTTGAAGCTCTCTCCATAACCTCATAAAAATTTTCTCCATCTATAGGAGTATACTCATGAGGATTATTCCAAAAGTTATCATATTCCTTAGGATATTTTACTACTATATCATCGCTAAGCATACCACCCCATGTACCTAAGTTCATTTCTTTTAAATAATCTGCAGTGATAATATCTATATTTCTATCACCAATTATATGTTTTGAGGTATCAATTGTTCTACCTAAAGGACTACTATAAACTTTAGAGAAATTTATATCTTTTAAAGCTTTTCCAAGCTTTTTAGCATTGCTTACTCCTTTTTCAGTTAAGTTAGAATTTTTAAAGCCTTGCATTCTTTTTTCTGTATTCCATTCTGTTTCTCCATGACGAGTTATGTATAATTTCATAATATCCTCCTAAATTAAATATTGACTCAATTATATCATAATACGCTGACGAATTTTGAAGGATTATAAAGAAAAATACAGAATATATAGGTCAGAGTAATTGTTAATATATAGAAAAAGAAAGTTCAAACAATGTACATTAAGGTAAAAATTAATGGAAGAGGGGGAGGACATGGGAAAGAAAAAAGACAGCAAAAAGATTCTATACTTTTTTCTTAAAAATTGGTATTTGCTTATAGCTATTGCTATAGATATTATTTTAGTTAGCTTTTTAGCTACATATCCTATAAAACTGCTTAGTGAAATGGTAGATATAGCAACTAGTGTATTGCCTGGAGGGGTCTCTAAACTTATAAAAGTTGGAGGAATCTATTTTGCACTTCAAATTTTATGGAGTTTGGCATATAACACGTTAAGTTATTTAAATATCTATGTAGAAACAAAGCTTGGGCATATTATACGATGTGAGGTGTTTAAGCATTTATCATATTTATCACAAAGTTTTTATGATACAAACAATTCAGGGGACGTAATGGTAAAGCTTGTACAAGACACACAGGTTACAGTGCAAGGATTTTTAAAACCTATAACTTTTTTAGCTAAATCATTAGTTACTTTTGGTATGGGACTTTACTTTATGATTAATATAAATTGGAAACTTACCTTATTTGTAATCCCTTTAGGAATAGTTACTTCTTTATTTGCTTCAAAAGTAGGTGGAAAATTTAGAACCTATTCTGAGAAGAGCAGGAATTCTCTTGCTAAACTGTGGTTTTCTTATCAAGAGGGCTTAAGGGGAATGAGAGAAGTTCAAGTAAATTGTAAGCAAGATAATATGTTAAGTAAAATAAGTAGTAAAAGTAAAGAGGCTAATAAAGATGTTAGGAAAGAACAGGGATTTGCTGCATTTATTCAATCAGTTAACAGTATAATGTTTATGGGAGTTATAGCTCTTATAACGGTGCTAGGCGGAGTTTTAGTAATTAAAGGAGAGATTACCATAGGAGGGTTATCAGCTTTTATGATGTATAATGGACTCCTTATAGATCCGTTGGTAGAGATTATATCACTATATCAAGAAATGCAGAAAACTTGGGTTTCAATGAAGAAAATAAATGATATATTTAATGAACCTGTAAGTATTTATAAGAAAAAAGCGCCTAAGAGTAAAGATATAAGATTAGGGGAGATTTCTTTTGAAAATGTGAGTTTTTCTTATAAAGATGATGTACCTATAATTAAAGATTTAAATCTTCAAATTAACAGTGGTGAAAAAGTAGCAATTGTAGGGGCAAGTGGTGCGGGAAAAAGCACAATTTTTAAATTGATATTAGGATTTTATAAGACAAACATAGGAGAGGTTAAAGTAAACAATTTATTAGTTGACGATTTAAATATGTCATATATAAGAGATAGTATAGCCGTTGTATTCCAAGACACTTTCCTATTTGATGATACTATTGAAAATAATATTTTATTTTCAAATCCTAGTGCTACAAATAAAGAACTTTTAAAAGCTATAGAAATTGCGCAGCTAAGCCCTATTATAGAAAATTTACCAGAGGGACTTAAAACTAAAGTTGGAGAAAATGGTACAAGTCTTTCAGAAGGAGAAAAACAAAGAGTTGGAATAGCAAGAGCATTGATTAGAAAGCCTAAAATTTTACTTTTAGATGAATTTATCTCAGCCTTAGATAATGAAACCACCTCTTTAGTTATTGAAAATATATTAAAAGAGTATGATGATTGTACTATAATAACTATTGCTCATAGGCTTTCAACCATAACTAATATGGATAAAATTTATTTAATGAAACATGGGGAAATAGTAGAAGAAGGTATCCATGATGAATTGATGAAATTAAGCGGAGTTTATAGAGCATTATATGAAAGTGATTTTAGTTAATAATTAGTCAATATTTTCATAAGAAAGCCTATGGATATTAGCATTATCTGTAGGCTTTTTATTTTTTATAAATAAGAATATTAAAAGAATCTTTAACTGTCTAATTTTAAAATGTAGTAACATAACTATTAATTATTGACATGAATAATATTAAATAATTAAGAATAGCTTTATTGTTTAGTTTATATAAATATATAGATGAGCTACCTTAAAACAATGCACAATACACAATTCACAATTAAGGTTGAAATTAATTCTTTATGAATTAATTTCTTTAGCTAGTTTTTTACTACCAATATAATTGATAGTCTCTTAAATTGTGAGCTTTGCATTATGAATGAAATTAAGTTGTGAATTTACTAAATAATAGGGAGGGTTTTATGAGTAATATAGCTATTAAATATCTTCAAGAAACTATTAGAAATAAAGATTATAATCCAGAACTAAAACAGGAGTATTTTTTAAAGCTTATTGAAGAAGTAGGAGAGCTTTCAGAAGTTATTAGAAAAAATAAGAGAATGAAAGGTAATAAAATAAAAGGAACTATTGAAGAGAAATTATATGACGTTCTTTATTATAATTTAGTATTAGCAAATGCTTATGATATAAACTTAGAAGAATGTTTTTATTTAAAGGAAGAGCTAAATAGAAAAAAATCCAAATATTAATTACTTCATAAAATATTTAAAGTGAGATTAAATTCTCACTTTAAATATTTTGGAAAAAGATATAAAGATTAGTAGATTATTGACGAATTTTAAATTATTAGTATAAATAAAATTTAAAAGATTATTGAACCCCAAAACTAAAACGTTTTACTAAAACATTTTACTAAAAGTAATAAGCTATTAAAATTATTTAAACTAGATAACCAATTTTAATAAATATCAATTTTTTACTTTGGTTTTCTATACATTAAATAAATTTATACTTATAAGGCAAATATGGGATTAAATTTGTAAGTGTAAAATAACTGAAAGGATGGAGAAATTTTAATGAGTAAACTTAAGAAAATTAAGAACATTAATAAGATTAAAGTTAATTTTAATGTCATTAGATTTAATTTTAAGAGTATGGGATCTAAGTTGATTGCATCTTTTGCAATTTTATCTTTCATCAGCTGCTCAACTTTAGCATTAATATCAATGAATATTTCTAAAAAAGCATTAAATTCTATGGCGAATTATACTTTACCAGAAACGGCAAAGTTATTTTCATCTATGATTGATGAAAAATTAAGCATTAAGAAAGAAGTTCTTAAAAATTTAGCTATAGATGAACAAATTTCAGATCCAAAGATAAGCATTAAAGAAAAAGTAAAGTTATTACAGCCTAATGGAGAGCTAAATAAATTTATGAGAATAGGGATTGCTGATATAAGTGGTCAGTTAAATTTTAGTGATAGTAAGGCCGATATATCTAGAAGAACATATTTTAAGGAAGCATTAAGAGGAGAGGCCACTGTAGGGGCGCCTATGGAGAGCATCAACTCAGAAGATAAAGGTACAATTGTAGTACCTTATTGTGCGCCTATAAAAGCAAAAGGAACAGAGGAAATTATAGGAGTTATTGTAGGTATTACAGATGCATCAATTTTCAGTAAAGAAATTTCTGAAATTAAGATTGGTGAAACTGGAAGTGCATTTATGGTAGATAATATAGGTACTGTAATTGCTCATGAGAATGAGGAGTACGTAACAAAGTACAATCCTATTTCAGAATCAAAGAAAGATACTAAACTAGCTGAATTTGGTAAATGTATTGAAAGAATGATAAAGGGAGAATCAAACTCTGAGAATTTTAAAGTAGGCAATGATAAATATTTTATTGCTTATTCACCTGTAGGGGATACGGGCTGGGCTACAGCGATACAAATTGCCGAAGAAGAGGTTCTAAGGGAAGTTAAAACTATAAGAGATATGATAGCTATAGTTTCTGTAATTTGTGTAGGTTTGAGTATTACCTTAATATTAATACAAGTTAGAAATATGTCTAAAACAATGAAATATTCAGTGCAGCATTTAGATACTATTGCAAGCGGAGATATGACTGTGCATGTTCCAGATGTACTTATAAAAAGAAATGATGAGTTCGGAGCAATGGGACAAGCTATGGAAAAAATGCAATGTTCTGTTGGTACTATTATTAAGAGCATAAAAGAAAAGTCAACTCAAATTGATGCATATTCAGAGAATTTAGCAAGTCTATCAGAGGAAATGTCAAGTTCATCAGATACAGTAGCAATTTCAGTTCAAGATGTATCTAGAGGAGCAGAAGATCAATCTAGTGATATCGCTGAAATAGTAGACAAACTTGATGAATTTAATATCCAGATAGAAGAATCTATAGTAGGTCTTAAAGAAATAGAAGCTGGTACTGGAGAAATACAGATACTTTCTAAGAATAGCAATAAACAAATGGAAAGTGTTGTTACATCCTCAAATAATGTAAAGACATCTTTTAATGAACTTGTTAATAAGGTAAGTTTAGTAGAATCCAATGTAGATAAAATAAATGAAATCACAACAGTGATTAATGGAATAGCAGAAAAGACTAACTTATTAGCACTAAATGCAGCTATAGAAGCTGCAAGAGCAGGAGAAGTTGGTAGAGGCTTTGCAGTGGTAGCTGATGAAATAAGAAAGTTAGCAGAGCAAAGTAAAGTATCTTCAGCAAATATAACTGAACTTTTAAATATTATATTTAATGAAACCAATATAATGGTTAACACTACTTCTGTAGTGCAAAATGAATTGGTAGCACAAAGAGATACAATAGAGACAGCTATAGAATCTTTTGATAAAATTACAAAAGCAGTTGAAGAGATTAAGCCTAAGATAAATAGAAGTATGGAAATAGGAGAGGAAATTGTAAGTGATAAAGAAGTAATTTTAAGTAAAATTCAAAATGCATCTTCTGTATCACAAGAAGTTTCTGCATCGTCAGAAGAAATTGCAGCTATAACTCAAGAGATGAATGCATCATCAGAAGAAGTAGCAAGTGCAGCACAAGAGTTAACCTTTATGACAAAAGATATGAAAAAGGAAGCAGATAAATTTGTTGTAGAATAATAAACTTAAAATAATTAGCTAAAAATACAATTAATATTTTATGTTAGAGAAGATATTATGTATTATGGAATTAGTATAGAGAACTAGTTATCTTTTAAGATGGCTAATAAAAAGAGAGCTTATTTAGTTATGCTCTCTTTTTATTTTTAAGTTTATAAAAAAATTGTGAGCATTTATTATAGTAAATTCAAATTAAAAATTAATACTAATCAAAAGGAATTTTAAGGCTATTTTAATAATAATACAGTATAATAAAACTAAACTATACAGAAATTAAAATAGTTTAATAGAAATTGTATTAGTAAAAATCCTATTATATACTTATTTTTAAGGACTTTATAGTATAAGTAATAGGATTTTTGTATAAATTATTAATAAATGCTAAGTTAAATTTTAGCATTTATTATTTTATACGGAGGTATTTTTTAATGGGCAATGAATTATGCTTAGATCTATCAAAATGCTTACCCCATTTAACTGAGGATGAAATAATAAATTTTTCTCCTATGGTAGAAGAGGCTCATGAAATGTTAGAGAATAAAACAGGGTTAGGAAATGATGCCTTAGGGTGGTTAGATTTACCCATAAATTATGATAAAGATGAACTAGATAGAATTGAAACAGTAGCAGAAAAAATAAATAGTAATTCTGATGCCTTTATAATAATTGGCATAGGAGGCTCTTATCTAGGAGCTAGGGCTGTGATAGAAGCTTTAAAGCATAGTTTTTACAATAGTCTACCTAGAGAAAAAAGAAAAGGTCCTAAAATTTATTTTGCTGGAAATAATATAAGTTCTACTCATTTATCAGAGATATTAGAGATGGTAGAGGATGTAGATTTTTCAATAAATGTTATATCTAAATCAGGTACAACTACTGAGCCAGCTATTGCTTTTAGATTTTTTAAACGAGTACTAGAAGAAAGATACGGAAAAGAAGGAGCAAAAGAAAGAATTTTTATAACTACAGATAAAAAAAATGGTGCACTGAGAAAGCTTTGTGAAGATGAAGGCTATGAGAGTTTTACTATTCCAGATGATATTGGAGGAAGATATTCAGTTCTTACTTCAGTAGGATTACTTCCGATAAAGGTAGCTGATATAGATGTTAAAATGCTTTTAAAAGGTGCAGAAGACGCAAGGGAAGAGTATAAAATAATGGATATTAAAAAAAATAATTGTTATAGATATGCAGCGGCAAGACATTTATTATATATGAAGGCAAAAACAATAGAAATTATTGCTAACTATGAACCTTGCCTAATGTATTTTAATGAATGGTGGAAACAATTATTTGCAGAAAGTCATGGAAAGGAACATAGAGGGATTTTCCCTTCTAGTGTAAATTTTTCTACAGATCTTCATTCAATGGGACAATATATTCAAGATGGCCTTAGAATTTTTTTTGAGACCACAATAAATATAGAGGCTCCTAAAAGAGAACTTATGATGTTTGAAGATGATAAAAACGTAGATGAATTAAACTTTTTATGTGGTAAAACTATAGATTATGTAAATAAAAGAGCTATGGAAGGTACTGAACTTGCCCATAATGAAGGAGGAGTACCAAACATAAGAATAAGTATAAAAGAATTGTCACCTTATTATTTAGGTTATATGATATATTTTTTTGAAAAGGCTTGTGCCATAAGTGGATATCTTTTAGGAATAAATCCGTTCAATCAAGAAGGTGTTGAAGATTATAAGAAAAATATGTTTGCATTACTTGGAAAACCAGGATATGAGAAAAGAAAAGAAGAACTAAATAAGAGATTAGAGGAAATAAGTGATGAGAATTTTAGTAGACGCAGATGCATGTCCAGCGAAACATATAATTGAAGAAGTAGCTGAAAATTTTAATAAAGAACTAATATTTTACTGTGATTTAAATCATGTAATATCTCCAAGTTATGGAGAGGTTAAATACATGGATAGTGGATTTCAAAGTGTGGATATGAAGATAGCTAATGACACAAAGGAAAAGGATATAATAGTAACTCAAGACTACGGAGTTGCGGCTATGGTATTAGGTAAAGGGGCCTATGCCATAAATCCAAAAGGATATATATACACTGATGAAAATATCGATAAACTTCTTTTTGAACGTCACATTTCGTCAAAAGTAAGAAGAGGTGGAGGCAAAACTTCAAATCCTAAAAAACGTAAAGATGAAGATGATGAAAGACTTTATAAGAACTTATTAAAATTAGTAAAAGAATATGATAACTTAGTCAATGGAGAATTGACTATGGACAATTGAAAATTAAGGATGAAATTAATTCTTGTGAATTAATTTCTTTAATGATTTTTTACTAGCAATACAATTGCTAGTTTTTTTCACCTCTGGGGAACAGTAGTGAAGCCCTTTAGGGTTCCCCTGAGGTGCAGCATAGTTCGGAACAAAATTTATTGAATTTACACTAGTATTATGAAGATAAGGAATGCAGTTAAAATATCGTTTAATGTTGTAGATATAGTGCCATATCATACTCCACCCCAGGGGTCTATGTAGAAAGTAGTTACAGATTTAGATTTTGTAACTACTTTAATTTTATTTAAAACTTATGATTTTGTTATAGACCCCAGGGGTGGAGGTAATGCTGAGAAATCTTCTTAAATTGTGAACTAAATTAATCACGATTTCTCAACTGTTCTGTATCCATATCTGGTTTTATTCCTTCAGGAAAGATGAGTCCATTATTTGTACGTTCTATTACTGGATAAGAATCTTTAAAGTTTTGTATATCTACATCCGACTTTTTATATGTATAGGTTGGGTCATATAAATCTTTTTTATCTTTAGGCATTTTACAGCTCCTTTCTTAAATACAATGTATGATAAAGTTTTTTAGTTATTAATCGATTGTGATGAATAAATATTCGTAATGTTGATCAAACAAAGATGATTTATCTTATTATTGGAATTTGAGTGATAATTTATTCTTTTCTATATTTTGGAACTATAGTATAATGAAATAGGGTATATGGAACATAATAAATGGTTAAATATGGAGTCAATATTCTTACCATATAAGAAGAAAAATTTTATTAATAGCATGGCTGAGAGCAGATTCTAATTGCATAGTAGTATATAAAATTACCATACTATGAGCTATTTATTTGTTAACGTAAAGTGTTTTGAGAATTATGAACTGGGGAGGAATGGGTAATAAATGAATGAAATGAATATTATTACAAACATGCAAAGTCCTCAAGAAAAGGGTACAGAAATAACTATTAGTATTGAAAATGAAATAGAACAAAATTTATTATATAAATTTCTAATTGGAAATGATGGAACTTGGGAGACTATTAAAGATTTTCAAGGTGATAGTTGTGTTAAATGGCAGCCTAAGGATGATGGAAAATATATAATAATGGTACAAGCCAAAAGTGAGGGAAGTAAGAAGCCTTTTGATTTTATGTCTAAAATTGATTACATAATTGGCAAGTGTGAAGAAGATTTAATAAAATCTATATATTTAGATAAAGATGAAGTTAAAATTGGAGAAAAGATTAACTTAACTGTAGAGGGAATTTCCCCATCTATAATGTATAGATACTGGGTTAAAGAAAACTCTCGTTGGACTCTTTTAACGGATTATTCTGCTCAAAATAATCTAAGTTATACTCCAAAGCAACAAGGAGAAATGGAATTTTTAGTTGAGTGTAAAAATATACAGTCAAAAAATTTATTTGATGACTTTAAGTCTGTAAGGTTTGAGGTTCTGCCAATTTCTTCATTGGAAATAACCAATTTTAAATGCATATCTACAGAGCTTTTAGTTGATAGTGAACTAATTTTTGAAGTGGAAGCTAATTTTGACGAGAGCAGGATTATATTATATAAATTTGTTAAAATAAACGAATATGGAGAAGCAACTTGTGTTCAAGATTATTCTACTAAAAGGTTAGTTAGTTTTAGTGAGAATAAAAAAGGAGATTATAAACTTCTATGCTTAGCGAAAGATATGTATTCTCCTAAAGAATTTGATGATAGAGCTATTATTCATTATAAAATTGCTCCTTATAATACCATTAAACTTCTTAGTTTTACTAGCGATTTAAGCTCTCCTCAAGTTATAGATACTCCTATAACACTAAAAGCTGTGGCATCAGGGGGGAGAGAGTTATTATATAGGTTTGTCATAGATGGCAATGAAAGCCAAACTACTAAATATAATAATGTGGATAATTATATTTGGAAGCCCACAAAATGTGGAGAATATGTTATTGAAGTTTATATTAAAGACAAGTCTTTTGATGGAGATTATGAGATAAAAGAAAAGATGAACTTTACTATAGAGGAAGACTTTGTGGAAAAGGTAGAAATAGCTGAGATTTTATTTGATAAGAGAAGGCAACTTCTAGTTAAAGAACCCATAAATGTTAAAGTTATTGCTACTGGCGGAATAGAATTAAAATATAGTTTTATAGTTAAGAAAAATGATAGAATAGTCGATAAAATAGAATATGGAGATCATAATTGGGTTGACTTTTCTCCAGAAGAAGTAGGACAGTATGAACTTGAAATTATGGTTAAGGATAAACGCTCTAAAAGAGAATATGATGTTCATTCTGTAGCTTATATTGATTGCTATGAATATATTCCAACTAAGATAGAATATGTTCTAACATCTAGCAAAGAATACTATCTAGTAGGAGATTCCATAGTATTAGAAGCAGTAATGGAAAATACAGAAAATAGCCTTATAAAATATAATATTAAAATTAATGGCCATGAGGTTGAAAAATCCGATTTTATATCAGAGAAAAAATTTAGATTTATTCCAAGATGTGCAGGACGATATGTTGTAGATATTATGAGTAAAAATATTTCAAGCACAGTGGAATACGATAGTAAAAAAAGTTTAATTTTCAATGTATTAGAGACGCCACCAATTACAAATTGTAAAATAACTATTGATAAGGAAGAATTTAAATGTAATGAGTCAGTAAATTTTACAGTAAATTCTCAAGGTGGAAAAGATACAATATATGAATTTTACCTTATGGAAAGAGGCGATTGGAGATTAATTCAAAAGTATAGTAAAAAAAGCTATTATACTTTTATACCATTTAAAAAGGGCTTCTATAAACTATTGGCATTAACAAAAAGCAGCCATAAGAAGATAGCATATGAAGACTACGATATACTAGAGATTAAAGTAAACTCATAAAAGTTTTGAAAGATAGGTGAGAATTTTGACGGTACAAAACATGAGAAGCACTGAAAGTAATACTATGGCTAGCATGATGCCAGTTATGCTAGCAGCAAGTATGTTTAAAGGTTCAGGAGAAGGTAGTGGAGAGGGCTTTAATATGATTCTAAGTAGCCTTTTAAATGCCTTAAGAGAAAAGGATGAAGCAAGCAAAATTAATGGACAAGCTGCTTTAGGAGCAAGTAATGACTTAACTCATATTACAGATTTAATTTTAAGACCTAACTATAATTTAGATGGAATAGTAAGTAGAGGTGCTAGTAGTGCTAGCTATCATGGAATTAGTAATGGATATGTTTCCCCTACAACACCTGTAAGTGATGATATTAGGATTGAAAGTGCAATTAAAGAGGCTTCATTAAAGCATAATGTAAATGAAGGGTTAATAAGAGCTATTATAAAGGTTGAATCAGACTTTAATCCTAAAACTGTATCTTGGGCAGGGGCAATGGGGCTTATGCAGCTTATGCCTGAAAATGTTAGCCATTATGGGGTTAATGATCCATTTAATATTGAAGAAAATATTGATGCAGGTACAAGACATATAAAAGATTATCTAGAAATGTTTAATGGAGATTTAGAAATGGCATTAGCAGCTTATAATTGCGGACCAGGAACCATGCAGTGGAGAGGCGTAAAAACTCACGCTGACTTTAATAAATTGCCAGAAGAAACTCAAAATTATCTTGTGAAAATAAAAAAATATTACAACCCTTAGTCAATGGAAAATGGAGAATTGACAATTGACAATTGTGGTTAAAATTAATTCTTTACGAATTAATTTCTTTAATTGATTTTTAAACTAGCAATACAATTGCTAGTTTTTTGTTTCACCTCTGGGGAACAGTAGTGAAGCCCTTTAGGGTTCCTCTGAGGTGCAGTATAGTTCGGAAGAACATCAATAAATTTAACTAATACTATGGAGAGACTACAGTAATTAAGAATTAAGTATGAAGAACTATGGTGGAAATTAGTTTTAATCAAACTAATTTCTTTAACTGATTCTAAATTAGCAATACAATTGCTAGTTTTCTATAATAAGTTACTGTGTAACTTCAAAAAAATCAATTCTAAATTTCTCAGATTTTGCTGAGAAATATCCATAAATTTTTCATTCTTAATTCTTCATCCTTAATTAAAAAATGATAATCTATAATTATCATTTTTTATGTCTTGTTTTATTTTATTCTAAATGTATATAATAAGGAGTGTTAAGTTAGCCGTTGAAAGGTAGGATTAGAATATGATGGAAAGATTAGATAAAGTTTTAGCAAATTTAGGTCATGGAAGTAGGAAAGAGGTTAAGGCACTATGCAAAAAAGGAGAAGTTTTAGTTAATGGTGAAGAAGTTAAAGATAGTGCTATAAAAATTAACCCTGAAGTTGATGTTATTGAGGTTAAAGGGGAAGTTTTAAACTATAGAGAATTTATATATATAATGATGAATAAACCTGATGGAGTGGTAAGTGCTACCTTTGACAATTATGATGAAACAGTAATAGATATTTTAGAACCAGAATATCAAGTGTTTAAACCATTTCCTATAGGAAGACTAGACAAAGACACAGTAGGATTACTTTTAATAACTAATGATGGAGAGTTGAACCATAAATTAATATCTCCTAAAAGTCATGTAGATAAGGTTTATTATGCAGAAATAGATAAAGCAGTTACAGAGGAAGATGTTAAAGCTTTCGAAGATAGGATTACATTAGATGATGGATATCAGTGTATGCCTGCTAAACTAGAAATACTTGAAGCGAGCGAGCATGGTTCAGAAGTTTTAGTTACAATTCAAGAAGGTAAATTTCATCAAGTTAAAAGAATGTTTGAAGCAGTAGGAAAATCTGTAGTTTATTTAAGAAGGATAAGCTTTGGCCCACTAAAAATAGATGAAAAATTAGAAGAAGGCACATATAGAGAGCTAACTGAAGAAGAAATAGAAATGCTTAAAAATGTGTAGAAAAAAGTTAGACAATTGAAAATGGAAAATTGATAATTGGCAATTACGGTTGAAGTTAATTCTTTATGAATTAACTTCTTTAACTGATTGCTTGTAGCGGCGAACAGTGTTCGCCATTCTTTCACCTTTGGGGATTTATCAATTTATAGTTCACAATTAAGGTTGAAATTATTTTTAACTAGTAATGCAGTTCCTAGTTGTGTGGCGAACACTGTTCGCGCTACAGTAATTCTAAATTTCTCAGCTTTTGCTGAGAAATATCCATAATTGTGAATCAGAAAAAGGAGCTGGCACTAATTACTTAGTGCAACAGCTCTTAAAAAATGCTATGTTATTAATACTATTCTTTAACAGAGTATTAATTTTTAATTCAAGATTCTCATAATATTCCATATAGATGCTAATGTTATTAAAGTAAAGAAAATTATATTTCGCATAATTATCTTATTTTCATTTATAATCCTAGAGCCTTTAAATTTGAAGTAGATTAAGAGTAGAAGCAGTAAGGCTATTACACTTAAAATAAAAATAGATATATTTAAAAGCAATTTGATTTGTTTGTATGGTTTAAATAGAATATCAAATAAGAAAAATATGCAAAGAACATATATATATGTCTTATAATGTCCTTTTTCATCACAAATATCTTTTTGTAATTTATGTAAGATTTTATCAATCATGGCATTAAACCTCTTTTACATTTATATACCCAAACAATAAATATATTTTAGATTAAAGTTTGCAATAATATTGTATAAAAAACATCAAACGTTTGATTATGAAATTAGTATAACATAAATGGAATAAAATGAAAATATATGCAAAAAGGTAATAAATTACAAAATAAGCATTAAGGGAACATATTTATATTAAGTTCACTCGTTGTGCTAGTTAATATAAAAAATATTGTGGCGAACACTGTTCGCCGCTACAGTTGATCAATTCTAAATTTCTCAGCTTTTGCTGAGAAATATCCACAATTGTGAATTTTGCATTATGAATTGTGAATTTAATTAAGTTGTCCATTGTCAATTTTCCATTGTATAAGGATTATGTAACAATATGTCTTACGAATTAACAGAATATTAATAAAATATACATTTTTATGATAAAAAACCTCTAAATTTAAAAAGATTGTTAATATATTAAGAAATTTCCAATAAAAATATGTATTTTTTATAAAATTTTTTATAAATATACTTGAATATGGATTGAAATAGTAATATAATAAAGGTGCAAAATAAATAAAGAGATATATAGCCCCCTTTTTATTTATTTCAGACAGCCCAACCCCAAGGGCTGTCGCATATTTATTGCATGTCGAATTTTGTTGTAATGCATAGTTTGTCATAAAAAATCTTCTAGTAGCAGAGTCGTACTAGAAGATTTTTTATTTTTCGATATAAAATATAGTAATATATTTTTATTAAAACTTGTGGATTAAAAATTATTATTATAAATTTAAATTACTATGCTTATGACTATATATAATACATTAAGAGTTAATTTATAGCTCAATATAACCACGTCTTTAATATTCCAATTTACGACTTAAAATTATGTACAATTCAGAATTTGTAATTAGGAAGAAAATTAGTTTGATCAAATTAATTTCTTTAATAGTTTTTTACTAGCAATATAATTGATAGCTTTTTCACCTCTGGGGAACAGTAGTGAAGCCCTTTAGGATTCCCCTGAGGTGCAGTATAGCTTGGAACAGCACTAATAAGTTTAACTAATACTATGGAGAGTCTATAGGAATTAAGAATTGAGTATGAAGAATTAATTTCTTTAATTGATTTTTCACTAGCAATACAATTACTAGCAATATTGTAGGGGCGAACAGTGTTCACCAGTTCTTAATTGTAAATTTTACATTGTGAATTGTGAATTCAATAGTTTTAATTGTAATACTAAAAAGTATCAATTATTTAGGAATTATGGCAATTTTAGAATTGGTATATCTATATTGCTCCCTTTAGTCATATGAATAAATATTAAAAATTACAATTGATAAAGTAAATAATTACTTTAATAAATTAAACAATTTCCGAGCGTTATTATATGAATAATTGTATAAAATTATCAAATAATAAATTTTATATAAAGAAATTATATAAAATTTTACTATTGCCGATAATTAAATAGATTTCTGTGTATAATTAAAATATATAAATTAATAATATAGCTTTTAAAAGATAATAATAATATATGATAGATGCAATTTTTAGATATATGAATAATATAAAATGTTTCATACATTATACTTAGCTTTTAATCAAGGAGGGAAAAAATGAGTATTAGAGAAGTTCTAATTAGTTTTATGACAGAACAGGCATATAAACCGCTGAATATTCAAGAACTTGCTAAGGTATTTAGCATTGGTAAAAATGATGTTAAAGATTTTAAAAAGTTGTTAGATGATATGGAAAAAGACGGACAAATTATTAAAAATAGAGCAGAGTTTTATGGAATTCCAGAAAAAATGGGTATGGTTTCAGGAGCTTTCCAAGGTCATCAAAGAGGGTTTGGATTTGTTATAGCAGATGAGGAAAGACCAGATATATTTATACCTGCAAGCAATGTTAAAGGTGCAATGCATGGAGATAGAGTAGTAGTAAAAATCTTAAAAGATGAAGACCGAGGACGAAAGTGCGAAGGGGAAATAATAAGAATAATTGAGAGAAAAAATAAAAAGTTAGTAGGAATATATGAGGATAGTAAAAATTTCGGTTTTGTAGTACCTGATGATCAAAAAGTAGCTCAGGATATATTTATTCCAAAGAGTGGTAGAAATGATGCAAAGTCTGGTCAAATTGTTGTAGTTGAAATAACTAGATGGCCAGAAAGCAGAAGAAATCCTGAAGGTAAGATTATTGAGATATTAGGTAATAAAGGTGATAGAGGAATTGATATTTTAACTATTATAAGAAAGCATAACCTTCCTGAGGATTTCCCAGAAGATGTTGAAAAGTTTACACTTGATATAGCTGAGGAAATACCTAAAGGAGAATATGAAAGAAGACGTGATTTAAGAGACGTAAAGATGGTGACTATAGATGGAGAAGATGCAAAAGATTTAGATGATGCCGTTTCTATAGAGCTGCTTTCAAATGGAAATTTCAAATTAGGAGTCCATATTGCAGACGTATCTCACTACGTTAAAGAAAGAAATCCATTAGATAAGGAAGCCTTTAAAAGAGGGACTTCTGTCTACTTAATAGATAGAGTTATACCAATGCTTCCTAAAAAACTTTCAAATGGTGTATGTAGTTTAAATCCTAAAGTGGATAGATTAGCATTAACCTGCTTTATGGAAATAGATTCTAATGGTAAAGTTTTAAATCATGAAATAATGGAAAGTATCATCAAAACTAATGAGAGAATGACTTATACAGATGTTACTAAAATCTTAAGAGATAAAGACGAAGAAACTATAAAAAAATATGAATATCTTCATGAAGACTTTAAAAATATGGAAAAGCTTTTTGAAATTTTAAATAAGAGAAGATTTAAAAGGGGATCCATAGATTTTGAATTTGAAGAATCAAAAATTATCTTAGATAAAAATGGAAAACCTATTGATATTAGACCTTATGAAAGAGCTGTTTCAAATAGAATTATAGAAGAATTTATGCTAGTTTGCAACGAAACTGTAGCTGAGCATATGTTCTGGCTTAATATGCCTTTTGTATATAGAGTTCACGAAGACCCAGATGAAGAAAAATTAATGCATTTTAATGAATTTGTATACAACTTAGGATATTTTATAAGACGAACTTCAGAAGTTCATCCAAGTATGCTTCAAGAGGTCTTAGAAAAAGTAAAAGGCCAAAAAGAAGAAATGGTAGTAAGTAGATTATTACTTCGCTCAATGATGAAAGCTCGTTATTCACCAGAATGTTTAGGGCACTTTGGATTAGCGGCAAAATACTACTGTCACTTTACTTCACCAATAAGAAGATATCCTGACCTTATAATTCATAGAATAATTAAAGAGAGCTTAAATGGTGGATTAAGTGATTCAAGAGATAAAAAGCTTAGAAAAATAGTTGAGGATGCTTCAAAACAATCCTCTGATACTGAAAAAATTGCAGTAGAGGCAGAAAGAGAAGTAGATGATCTTAAGAAAGCTGAATACATGTCAGAGAGAATTGGAGAAGAATTTGAAGGTATTATATCTTCAGTTACTAACTTTGGTATGTTTGTAGAATTACCTAATACCATAGAAGGATTAGTTCATATAAGCTTTTTAGATGATGACTACTATAGCTATGATGAAAAACGTATATTACTAATAGGCGAAAGAACTAAGAAAGTATACAGATTAGGGGATGAGCTCAAAGTAAGATGCTCTAAGGTTGATCTAGAAGCTCATGAAGTATATTTTGAGATAGTTAAAGATGAAAATGAAGAAACAGAACTAGCTTTAAGTGACTATCCTGTATTGCCTCTTGATGAGTTTAAAGAGGAATATTCATTATTAGAAAGTTATGATATAGAAGAATAAAAAACTGAAAGTCATGGGTAACCATGACTTTTTTGTAATTTTGTCGAAAACTTAAAAATACTTAGAAATAAAGTATTTTTAAGTATTTTTAACCTTAACATTATTCCATAGAATTGTATTATGAGGGAAAACATAATATAATATACAGTATATCGATATTAACTTTATACAAAATTAGATCATTTTTATATAAAATTTGTTTTGAAAGAAATGGAGGTAGGTTTTATGGGTATTTCATTAAAAAAAGGACAAAAAGTTGATTTAACAAAAGGTAATCCAGGGCTAAAAAATTTATTAATTGGGCTTGGATGGGACACTAATAAATATGATGGTGGTCATTCGTTTGATTTAGATGCGGCAGCATTTGCCCTTGGAGAAGATGGAAAAGTACAGAGTGAACAAGATTTTGTATTTTTCAATAATTTAAAACATAGCTCAGGTTCAATAGCACATTTAGGAGATAACTTAACAGGTGATGGAGATGGTGATGATGAGCAAATAACAATTGACTTATCTAAAATTCCAGCCAACATAAGCAAAGTTGATTTTACTGTAACAATTTATGATCCAATAACAAGAGGTCAAAATTTTGGACAAGTATCCAATGCTTTTGTAAGAGTAGTAAATGCTGATAATAACACTGAATTAATCAGATATGATTTAGGAGAAGATTTTAGTATTGAAACAGCTGTTATAGTTGGAGAAATATATAGAAATAATGGTGAATGGAAATTTAATGCAATAGGAAGTGGCTTTGAAGGTGGACTAGAAGCACTATGCAGAAATTTTGGATTAAATGTATAAGGCATCTTCAAAAAAATAGTAGACCAGTATGTTAGCCTATTTTTCATCATACTGCGTTGTCAGAACCCGCTTATAGCTCCACTATGAGCAGAACCTGACGCCTTATCTGATATAAAATATACTAACATCTTTGATCTATTATTTTCTTTCAGATGCCTAAAAGATACTTAACTCAAGTATCTTTCTTCATATATGAGGGGTATGTGGCCAATGAGGAGGAATAGAAATGGGAGTAATGTTAAAAAAAGGACAAAAGGTTGACTTAACTAAAGGATATCCTAAATTAACAAAAATAATAGTAGGATTAGGATGGGACACCAATTCATATGACGGAGGATATGATTTTGATTTGGATGCTGCAGCTTTTTTATTATTAAGTAATGGAAGAGTTTCAAAAGATGAGGATTTTGTATTTTATAATAATTTAAGTCACGAATCAGGTTCCGTACTTCATATGGGAGATAATCTTACAGGAGATGGTGAAGGCGATGATGAGCAAATAACAATTGATTTAAGTAAGATACCATCAAATATTGAAAAAATAGCTTTCACAGTTACTATTCATGAAGCAGATATAAGACGACAAAATTTTGGACAAGTATCTAATGCTTTTGTAAGAATTGTTGATGCATCAACAGAAAAAGAGTTACTTAAATATGATTTAGGAGAAGACTTCAGCGTAGAAACAGCATTAGTTGTTGCAGAGATATATAGATATAATGGCGAATGGAAATTTAATGCTGTAGGTAGTGGTTTCCAAGGAGGATTAGAAGCTCTTTGTAAGAATTTTGGAGTGAATGTATAGAAAACTTAACAAAAAGAGGTGAGACATATGTCAGTTAATTTGCAAAAGGGGCAAAAGGTTAGTTTAACTAAAGACAATCCTTCATTATCTAAAATTGTAGTAGGTTTAGGCTGGGATGCAGCAGAAAGTAAAAGTGGTGGATTTTTAGGAGGCCTTTTTGGAGGAAAATCAGTAGCAAACATAGATTGTGATGCTTCAGTATTTATGTTAAATCAAAATGGTAAATTAGTAGGTAATAAGAGTGTAGTGTATTTTGGAAATCTAAAAAGCTCTTGTGGTGGAGTAGTTCACACTGGAGATAATCTTACAGGAGATGGCGATGGAGATGATGAGCAAATCATTGTTGAGTTAAATAAAATTAGCCCTAATATCCATAGATTGTTATTTACCGTAAATATATATGATTGTATAAAGAGAAAACAAGATTTTGGTATGATAAAAAATGCCTTTATAAGAGTAGTTGATGCTAAAACAAGAAAAGAGCTAATAAAATATAATCTATCAGATGACTATAATGGTAAGACAACACTATTAGTTGGAGAATTGTATCGTCATGATGGTGAATGGAAATTTTCTGCTCTAGGTGAAGGTACAAATGATACAGGACTTCAGGACATTGCAAATAGATTAAGATAGTGTATTTTAAAAATTTAGAAGATTAATAAAGAGGTGTAAAAATGAAATTCTTCAAAGAGTCAAAAGAAGAGGTCTTGAAAGAATTAGATGTGGACTCGTCGCAGGGATTATCTAATGAAGAAGTCAAAAAAAGAATTGAGAAATATGGACATAATCAATTCACTAAACAAGAAGAAGGTAGTCTTTGGGATGATATTAAGGATGCAGTAACAGAACCTATGATGATAATCCTTTTAATTGCTGCTGGTATAAGTGCATTAATAGGTGAATATCATGATGCAATTGGAATTATCTGTGCTATATCATTAGGTATTACTATTGGAATAGTAACAGAGGGGAAATCTAAAAAAGCAGCAGAAGCCCTAGCTAAAATGACGGAAGATATTGAAGTTAAAGCAATTAGGGATGGAAAAATACTACAGGTTAATAAAAGTGAACTTGTACCTGGAGATATAATCATGGTTGAAACTGGTGATATGGTACCAGCAGATGCTAGATTAATTGAAAGCTTAGATTTAAAAGTAAGAGAAGATATGTTAACAGGAGAGTCAGATGACGTATCTAAAAATGCAGACAATATAATAGAAATGGAAGTTATAGAGTCTGAAGGAAAAAATATAGTTCAAGACCCAATTCCAGCAAAGCAAACTAATATGCTATTTGGAGGTACTCTTGTAGCTTATGGAAGAGGTAAAGCTGTATTAACTTCAACAGGAGATAATACAGAAATGGGTAAAATTGCAGCTAGCCTTGTAGAAGATGATGAAGAAACTCCTCTACAAATTAAATTAGGAGAATTAGGTGGACAAATTTCGAAGATATCTAGTGCTATAGCAGGATTATTATTTATTGCTATGGTTGCGAAGATGGTATTATCAGGTGCATTACATATAGATACTTCAGGATTTATGCCGTTTTTAGACTCTATAGGTCCAGTTAAAACAGCATTTATAGTATGTGTTGCTTTAATAGTTGCAGCAGTTCCAGAAGGACTTCCAACAATGATAAATATGACATTAGCAATAACAATGCAAAAGATGGCAAAGATTAATGCTCTTGTTACTAAAAAGGAAGCTTGTGAAACAATAGGAGCTGTAAGTGTAGTATGTTCTGATAAAACAGGTACATTAACACAAAATAGAATGACAGTAGAGAAAGTTTATTTAAATGGAGAATTTGTTCAAAAATCTGAGTTTACTAACGATAATTTCTTCATTGATAACTGTATTGTAAACTCTACAGCAGATATTGAATGTGAGGGTAATTCCTTTAAATATTTAGGAAGTGCTACTGAATGTGCATTACTTCTTTGTAATGACCCGCATAATTATAAAGATAAAAGAGAAAGTGCTGAAATAGTACACCAAATACCATTTACTTCAATGCGTAAGAGAATGGTAACTATTATAAAAAATGGACAAGATTCTGTACTGCTTTCTAAGGGGGCACCAGAGATTATTTTAAGTCTTTGTAAGTATGAGCACATTAACAATGAAACAAATGAACTTACAGAGAAAAGAAGAAGTGAAATTTTATCAGAAATAGAAAAATTACAAAGTCAATCAATGCGTATTTTAGGATTTGGTTATAAATATATAGTATCAGAATTGGCAGAGGTTGCGGTAGATACAATGGCTGCTGACCAATTTGAGGAAAATCTAATATTTACAGGTTTTGTTGGAATTAAAGATCCACTAAGACCAGAAGTTAAGGAAGCCGTAGAAACAGCTAGAAAAGCTGGAGTGCAAACTAAAATGCTTACTGGAGATAATATTAATACTGCAGTGGCAATTGGTAAAGAATTAGGAATAGTAACTGATAGTATGAGAGCTGTTGAAGCAACTTTTATTGATACTTTAAGTGATGAAAAACTTAGAGAAGAAATAAAAACAATTGCAATAGTTGCTCGTTCAAAACCAGAAACTAAGATGAGAATAGTTGATGCTCTTCAACATAATGGAGAGGTTGTTGCAGTTACTGGAGATGGAATTAATGACGCACCAGCATTAACTAAAGCAGATGTTGGAGTAGCAATGGGTATTGCTGGAACAGAAGTTAGTAAGAATGCAGCAGATATAATTCTTACAGATGATAGTTTTGGTACTATTATAAAAGCTATTAAATGGGGAAGAGGAATCTATGAGAACTTCCAAAGATTTATCCAATTCCAAATTACAGTTAATATAGTTGCCTTTCTTATAGCTATTGTTTCTCAGCTTACAGGTCATGAAATGCCATTTACAACTATTCAATTGCTATGGGTTAACATTATAATGGATGGTCCACCAGCATTAGCATTAGGTTTAGAGCCAGTAAGAGATAAGGTGTTAAAGAGAAAACCAGTTAATAGAAAAGCTAATATAATTACAAAGCAAATGTTAACTACTATAATATTAAATGCATTATATATAACAGCATTGTTGTTTATTCAAATGAATTTTAATATTTTAGGCGCTGAAGTAGCACCTGCTTCAGCTAATGGATTTGTACCTAATGAAATGGAAACTGTATTATTTGGTATATTTGCATTTAGTGCATTATTTAATGCCTTTAACTGTAGAGAATTTGGCAAAGATAGTATAATACCAAACTTTACAAAAAACAAAATTGCTCTAAGAATTATAGCAATAACTGCTATAGGACAATTAATACTTACAGAAGTATTTAAAGATTTCTTTAGTGCAGTAGCATTAAGTCCAATGATGTGGTTAAAGATTATAGGATTATGTTCAACAATTGTAATAGTTAATGAATTAGTTAAACTAGTACTTAGAACATTTGGAGCAAAAGAAGATATGAATGTAGAAGGTAAAATTTCAGCTTAATAGAAATTTTAGTTTTTATAATTCTATATAAAGGATAGTAATAAAAAGCAGCTGCTAAAAACAGCTGCTTTTTTCATAAATTGTTAATTTCAATTGGTGAATTAAACCACCCCTGGGGAACAGTAGCGAAGCCCGTTAGGGTTGCCCTGGGGTGCAGTATAGTTCGGAGCAAAAACCAGTGAACTTACACTAAGATTATGGAGAAAAACAATACAATTAAGATATTGTTCAATACTGCAGATGCAGCACCATATACTACTGCACCTCAGGGGTCTGTATAAAAAGCAGCTACATATTTAGATTTTGTAGCTGTTTTTATTTTAGTTAAAGTTCATAATTATGTTACAGACCCCAGGGGTGGAAGATAATATTTCTCAGTGATAACTGAGAAATATCCACAATTGTGAATTGTGCATTATAGTAAGTGGTTAAGGACTTTTTCTAATATCTCTTCAGATGCTTTAATTCCTATGTTTTCAGTAATATAGATATTTTTATAGTTGTCAATTAGTAGTTTTTCTCTCATTGGAGAATGTTTAGGTACCATTCCAATAGTAGAATTTACAAGCATAGGTAGATCAAATTCAGAATCACCTGAACTATATAAATCGTAGTCATTTTCAATCTCCATTATATGCTCAAGGGGTGAATATTTGTTAATACATAGTGGAATTATATATAATTTTCTGCCATGAATTATTAAAGTGTAATCACTGTCTAAACAAATGGTTTGGGCTCTTTGGATAAGAGTATTATCTAAAAGATTTCTATCTTTTAAAATAGCACATAAATATAGATCTTCACAAAGGGAATAAGATTCTATATAAGAACTATTGATTAGGAAATTACAATACTTTATCATCAAAGTTAAAGGTGAAATTTTATTTAAGTTTTCTTTTATTATTTTATCCCAACTATGAAGAGGAACACCATCTTTAAGTATAACTCCACCATTACACATAACAGCATACTTCGGAACTATTTTCTTACTAAAAAGTTCTATTCTTTTAAACTGATGTTGCACTCTTGTAGTAACAGGAATAAAGGTTAAATTCTTATTTATTTCATCTAATAAATTTTCAATTTTCACTGATATATATGAACTAGGAATATGATTTTTAAATTCAGCTGTAAGGAGATTATTTATATCACATTCTTTAAATTCTTGAAAAAATTTCTTAGAATATATAAGTGTTCTGTCTAAATCTGAAGCGTAAATCATCTTGTCATCTCCATAATAATTCCACAACAACTGTAAGACATATCACTATAAACCATTATAGGAACCCCTCTATCTTCAGCAAGCTTATATATATGGATAAGATTCGGATTATCTAAAGAATCTACTAGTATTCTCCAAGGTACTCTCCTAAGTAGTACTCTGGTGGTTTCTCCAATACCAGGTTTAATATGATTGATGTTCTTAATATTAAATAATTCTTTTATACGATTTACCTCAGAAAGTCCTCTATAATCTACAATAGTATCCTTCTCATTTATAATAAAATCCTTTTTATTTGATGTTAGCCTATTAAAACACTCAGATATTTCATCAATAAAGAAATTTGATACATCAATCTTTGACCATTCACTATAAAACTTAGCACCATGAAAGTCATCTTTAAAGATAAATTTATCATTATGAACTGTTCTACTCACAAGGCCGGATACAGTAGAATTAAGACAGGCACTAGGAATTAGAAAATCCTCTCTTGTTCCATATGTTTTTGAAGCATATGCTGGATCAGAAAGAACAGCAAGGGCTGAGTCTAATTTAATTCCATATTCCTTATAAAAGTCATTACAAGAAGAAATTAGAGTATCTTGAATAACTCCTTTTCCAGTCCAGCCATCAATAAATTGTATATTACAGTTTGGATGATTATCTATAATATATTTTATAGCATTTTTATCTACGCCTTTATCTCTAATTATTGAAATACTATAATGTGGAAGATCTAAATTGTACCTTAGTTTTAGATATCTTTTTATTAAAATTCCAATAGGGGTACCAGCCCTAGCAAGAGATACTAAAACTAAATTATCCATATTTTTATTTAAAATTTTTTCACTTACTATTTGAATTAAATTAGCTATTTTATTCTTTGAACGTTGTAGAGTACTGTAGAATATATTCATATACTCTTCGCTAGGATGATATTCAATAGGTAACATTTCAGAATAATGAGTACCTGAATCCATTGCTACCTCTCTTGTTAAATTATCCTCTTCTTCAATTAATTTACTAATATCTTTTAATAAAAATATTACATCAGAAGCATTATAACTTCCAGAAAATCTAGTATAATTCATCATATAAACCACCTTAATTAGCTTTTAAAGGATACAAAGATAACCTTCAAAATTCCTAAGTTCTTTAATTTTTCTAATAAACTTTCTTTACTTTTGTTACCTAGTGGTCTTTCAGTAAAATAAATTAAGTTTTTATAAGTTCCACTAGGAATATTATAAATATAATTTTTATTAGATTTATTAAATAGTGAATCCATTTCTAGTTTATTTTTTATCCCATAAAACTCATAGCTATTATCACAATATATTGGACTTATAGTAGAGGAATGGAAAAATACATTATCACCTAAATTACAAGCTACAAGGCTTGGCATAAATATAAACTCTTCATGTCCAAGGCATAAAGTAGGACTATCATCAATTTTATATTTAATTATTTCTGTAACTTTTGCTACTTCCCTAGATAAATTATTCCAATCATAAGGAGTCATACCAAATCTACCACTATATCGATGAAATCCCTCTATATTTTTTCTATGATCTATTAGTACTTCCTCATAAGAAATTGTATTATCTAAAGTTACACTATCAGTTTTAACTTCAGTTATTTCACCGGATTTTACACAATTAAAATTTCCCTTGATTAGAGAAAATGCAGATAAGTTGATATCTTCTATATCATTAAAAAGCTTTAAATTATCAGCACTTCTCCAATCTAAAATAGATATAACAGAAAAGTTATTACATTTTAGATTATTATTTAGTTCCTTTATAAGATTTAATGAAGTTTTACCAGTGGTAATTTCATCATCTACAAGTACAATTTCATCACAATTCATAAGTAACTCATTATTAAGAGGATACATAAGATGATCAACGGCATGAGAATGTTCCTCTTTAAAAAGACAATAAGATTTTAGTGAAAGTAACTCATCTCTAGTGGTTTGAATATAATAAGCATTTTCAAAAGAAGATGCAACAGCCTGTCCTAAAGCGGTAGCTGTTTCAGCAAATCCTATAAATAATATTTTTTTATCTAAGGTCAATTTTTCATTTAAAATATGCAAGCTATCTTCTGAAATTTTATTAATGGAAGTAGTATTAAGATTTATTAATTCATTAACTAAAGTCTCTATATTATTATCCACTATATTATTTTTTCTAGAAAAATAATCTCTTGCAAGAATATTTCCTACAAGTCTTAAATTATATGGTGACATAGGTACATGTTTTCCAATAACCTTACTAACAAATAAAAAACTCCTTTTAGGATTTTTTCTTGCTGCTACAGAAAATAAGGCATTGTAGGGAATATTATATTGATTTTTTGTTATTTCTATATCTAACTTTAATTTATTTTGCATATTAAAGTTGAGATGATCTAGACAGTATGTCTTTGTAAGTAAATCCATTATTTAAAACCCCCATAATCTTTGCTCTAAGTAAAATATTTTTAGCCCATATTAAATGAGGCTTAACTTCATTCATTTTATTATTAAAATTGCTCTTTAATACACCATTACTAGAAGAATCAACTATTTTTTTAGCATCTATATAGTCTTCATAGGTAACAACATATAGAGAGTTGACTATATTCACTTGCTTTGGATGTATTACTACTTTACCAGTTAGCCCATTTATAATATCTAAGTGTACTTCTTTAATAAGGCCAGATAATACATCTATATTGTGAATATCATAATATTCATGTACAACTCCTGATATTACAAAGCCCTGTGTTTTAAATATGTTTATAATATCACTTATACAATCACTAATGGATACTACATCATAGATAGTATCACCAATTCCACGCCTAATTCCTAAAATACCACACAAATCTGTTCCACCAATTCTTATGTTTAATACATAGGAATTATACTTTTTTAATATATCTCTAATTCTTATAAGTTCATTAAATCTATATTCTTTGTATAGAATTTCATAGGATTCTAAGATTGGCATTCCATAAAGATGTGCACTATTTTCTAAATTATATTTTTCTAATTTGCTAAAATACATTTCTCCTATGGAGGAGGTGAATTTTGGAAAAACAAATCCGCAAAGTGCAGATTTAGGACAATTCTTAAGACAGAAGTCAAATTGATTAACATTTCTAACTCTTATGAATAAAAGAGGAAGATCCTCTAAGGAAATCTCATCCTTTGAAAGTTTAGTTTCTATTTCTATAAATGTTTCAATAAGATTTTTTTCTGCTATAGCAACATTTGAATCGGATACAGCATCTTCTAAACAAATTATTATAGTATTTGCGCCTAATTTTTTCTGAACTAATATATTGTTAAATAAATTTTCTTTTAGAGGATTTATGTAAAGCGTAGCACCTAAGGAATGAGATAATATTTCCTTTGAAGAATGCAATGAATATTCTCCCGGTGGAATGAAAAATATCTCTTTGTAATTGTCTATATGTCGAAAATAATTCATGTGATAACCTCCGTCTAGTTAAGGCAATTTTTATGCGCCTAAATAATTAAAAATATAACGAACTTCTATAATTACTATAATATAATAATTATTTAATTAATATAACTAAAAAATTTTAGATTTAAAAATATATTATTAAGAGCTATGGAGTAAAATATCTATAGATACATAAGTAGATTATAAGATAGTATATGTTTTTTTATAGTGAGTAATTAAATGGATAGATAAGTACGGAGGAAAACACCTAAAATATAAAAATGCCAAATAAAATATGGTATTTAATATTTTTAAAATGCAAATTAAGGGAAGCCAGAAATGAAATGACTTCCCTTAAAAATTTATATATTATCAATACTGTTTTAAAACAGCTATTTTAATATTTTTGCTTAGGTATTATTTAGCTGCCCAAATATCTATTTCGATTTTTAATTCTGGTAATCCTAATGCTGTAATATAAGCAATTGTCATTGATGGTGAGGGCACATTAAATAAACGGTTCCATAAATCATCAAAGTAATCCCAATCAATTTCTTCAGTTGCCCAAATATTAACTTTTACAACATTCTCAGGTGATAAATTTTGGCTTTTTAACAAATTAGAAATGTTGTTTAAGGTATTTTTTACTTGTTCATTAAAATCCCCTGGAATATTTTCATTAATATCAATTCCAATTTGTCCAGAAAAGCTATACCATTCGGCATTTTTAGCAATACGTGTTACATGACTATATTTGCCAACTGGCTTAGGATATTTTAATGGGTTTAACCTCGTAACTACTTTTTCATTATTATTTATATTATTCTTCATCTCTATTACTCCTTTAAATTCAATAGAATGTTCAGGTAATTTTAATATCAAATTATTTTGAACATACTCTAACTATTTTCTTTTAATGCTATTTACATAAATAATCATAAATGGGTATAAATACCTATAATTAGGCATAGTTATCCCTTACCCAATAATTTTAAAAGAAAACAGCAGTGGAGTATCCAACACCGAAAGATAAAGTCTTTATTGATCTTTTTTTCATTTGAATACCCTCCCTTAAATTTATAGTTAGTAATAGTATACTAATACTTTCCAATTTAACATAAAATTTTTTTATAGTCAATAAATTATATGCTTTATAAAAAATTAGTAATGCATTACTAATAAAAAAAGTAGTTCAAGAGATTAATTAAGAAAGAATTAAATTTTAAATATTTATTGTTATAATTTTTGTTAAATGGTATAATACTAATTGAAATATTATGATTAAAGAAAAGGAGGTCGCAAGTATATGATAAATATTGCAAATTTAACTATAAGATTAACAACAACTAAAAATACAATATTAAATAGAATTAAAAATAGCGACCCGATGAGCTTTAATTGTAATACAATAATTTAGAGTTAAATTGTTATTGTGATTATAAATGTCACGGGCAAAATAAAGTTCCGTGACTTTTTATATTATATATTAGCTTTTAAAAGCGATATACATCTGTAATTTACGTACATAAGAAAAAGGTCATGGATTAATCCATGACCTTTTTTCTTTTATAAGGAGGTGAAAATTATGAAAAGGTATGAAGAAGTAGACGTTAAAACCATCTAGCTAGCTCATTTGGTGGTTAAAAATCCGGAGACCTAGGTTTTTAGCCATTTTAAATTAGGTATCTTCAAATTTCAGATACTTAAATGGGTTACAAAATCATCAAATGAGCAATAGGAGAGGGTTAAAATGTTAGTACAATTAAATAATGTAGGAAAAAGCTTTAATGGAGAAATTTTAATTTCAAATATAAATTTAAAGGTTGAAGAGTCAGAAAAAATAGGCTTAATAGGAGTTAATGGTGCAGGTAAATCTACACTATTAAAAATGATCTATGGAGATCTCTCACATGATGAAGGAGAAATAATAAAATCCAGAGAAAAAACTTTTGCTTATTTAAAGCAAGATAGCGGTTTGAATTTAGAGAACTCTATTAAAGAGGAGATGCTTTCTGTATTTAATGAACTTTTAAATGTAGAAAGAGAATTAAGGGAATTAGAAAAGCTTATGTCCTCACAAGAAATTATTGAGGACTATGAAAAATTAGAAAAAATTATGAAGAAATATTCATCTAAAACTGATTATTTTGTCATGCAAGGTGGATATGAAATAGAAGCAAAGATTAATACCATATTAAATGGAATTGGATTTAAAAATTTTGATTTAAATATTAAAGTTTCAAAGCTAAGTGGGGGACAAAAAACAAAACTTTCCTTAGCAAAAATACTTTTAAATGAGCCAGATTTATTGATGTTAGATGAGCCTACAAATCATCTTGATTTGGAAGCTTTAAATTGGTTAGAAGGTTATTTAAAAAGTTATAAAGGTGCAGTTTTAATAGTTTCTCATGATAGATATTTCTTAGATTCTACAGTTTCCGTTATATATGAAATAGAAAGAGGAAAATCTAAGAGATATACTGGTAACTACTCAAAGTATGTTTCTCTTAAAGCAGAGGAGAAAGAACTTCATATAAAAAATTATGAAAGACAGCAGGAGGAAATAAAAAGACTTCAAACTTTTGTTGATAAGAATATAGTTAGAGCTACTTCTGCTAAAGCAGCTAAAAGTAAGAGAAAAGCTATAGAAAGAATGGAGAAAATAGATGTGCCTCTAGGAGACTTAAAAAAGGTTAATATGAACTTTGAAATTAAGAGTAAATCTTATAAAGAAGTGCTACAATTTAAAGAAGGTATTGTGTCTGTAGGTGAAGGAGAAAATAAAAAAATACTCACTGAAGATTTAAATTTTGATCTTACAAGAGGAGATAGAGTAGCATTAATAGGACCTAATGGAGTAGGAAAAACTTCATTATTAAAGGTTTTAATAGGAGATTTACAGCTAGAGCATGGTTCAATTAATTGGGGCAAAGATGTTCAAATAGGTTATTATGATCAAGAACATGAAAAGTTAAATCCTAATAATACTATATTAGAAGAAGTATGGGATGATTTTCCTACTATGAAAGAAAGTAAAATACGTGGAGTATTAGGAAGATTTTTATTTTCAGGCGAAGACATATTTAAAAAAATAGGAGATTTAAGTGGTGGAGAAAAATCAAGGGTAGCACTATCTAAGCTTATGCTTATAGAAGCAAACTTGCTACTTTTAGATGAACCTACAAACCATTTAGATTTGCAGAGTAAAGAAGTATTAGAATCTGCTTTAAAGGACTATGAAGGTACAATTTTATTTATATCTCACGATAGATATTTTATAAATAAAATTGGGAACAAAGTGATGGAACTTACAAAAGAAGGAGTAAAGTGCATTAAGGGAAACTATGACGATTATTTACTCGAGGCATCTTCAAAAAAATAACAGAACAGTATATTTGGTCTATTATTATTTTTCACATGCCTAAATGCACCTAAATAATTAAATTTTTAGAAATGAATCTTTATTTATTTTAGTGTGAAATAAATAGAAGTTTATAGATAGATTAATATGCATTAAACGAGTTGAAATAATTTACAATTCACTTATTATTAATTAAGAATTAAAAATGAAGAGTGAAGAATTTATGAAGATTTCTCCTTTGTAGGAGAAATCATAAATTGATTTCTTTTTTCGAATTATAAAGTAATTTCTTATAATAGAAAAGCTAGCAAGAAAATTGCTAGTAAAAAATCTATTAAAGAAATTAGTTTTGCTAAAACTAATTTCATCATTAATTTTTAATTCTTCATACTTAATTCTTAATTGTTAAAAGTTGGTTTTATAGTAATTTTTTAAAATTGACAAAAAATAGTAGGAGTTATATAATTATTATCTAAAGAACATTTAAAAGCAGGTGTTGAAATGGCAAAGAAATTAGGAAACAAAACATTGGTTGAAAATAGAAAAGCAAGACATGATTATTTTATAGAAGAAGCTATGGAAGCAGGAATAGCTCTTGTAGGAACAGAGGTTAAATCCATAAGAGCAGGAAAGGCAAACCTTAGAGATAGCTATGCAGATATTAAAAATGGAGAAGTTTTTATAAAGAATATGCATATAAGTCCATATGAACAGGGCAACATATTCAATAAAAATCCATTAAGAGAAAGAAAATTACTTTTACACAAATATGAAATTGAAAAGCTTTTAGGATACACTGCTCAAAAGGGGTATACCCTTGTGCCATTATCATTATACCTAAAGGATGGCAAAGTTAAGGTAAACCTAGCAGTAGTTAGAGGTAAAAAAGACTATGATAAGAGAGATGCAATGCTTGAAAAGGCTGCTAAAAGAGATATAGATAGACAAATGAAGGAGAAATATAGATAATTAAGAAACCTTTCTAATCTATCCATGAATTTCAGCTTGATATAAGAAGTAAAATCATATATCATAATCTATACAACCTACAAAACATACAGTTGAAACTTGGTCATGACAATTATAAAAATCATTAAAGAAATTAATTGGTCACAATTAATTTTAACATCAATTGTCGATTGTCAATTTTCCATTCTCAATTGTATAAGGTTGACATAGCATATTAATTGCTATAAAATAAGTATACATCATAAAAATTAAATATAAACTGCGTTAAAAAAACACATAACATGGGGGCGTACTTGGTTTCGACGGGGGTACGTGGCACCTGGGAAGCGAGTCGAGGGAGCCTGTGGGCCCGCGTTAAAAAACTACGGGAATAAAGATAAACGCAGAAGATAATTTTGCATTAGCAGCTTAGTCTGCTACGTTCTACCTTTGAGTACCGCGGCTTAGGATAGGGCGTCGACAGCGGTGAACCGAGTCTAGGAAAGCTTTGACCTAGAAACGGAAATTATGAAGCTACTGAAAGTGAAACCTGGTTGGTAGGGGTTCACTAGAGGGAATGTTAAAATGCCAACTGCACTCGGAGATGCCTAGATGTGATGGCTTTCGGACAGGGGTTCGATTCGTAAAAGAGTCGCCTTTGAGAGTGATCTCAAAGTGAAAACTTGGCTTTATCGGTGAAACCTTAACACGTGACGGTGAAGGCAATACCGAGAGGTATGTGAGGAAACTCAACAGCCTTGTATCGACTCATAGGCTTCTAATCTAACAACTAAGTTAGTAAGAAGTACTAGGATGGAAGTTACAAACTAAACTACAACTTTCATAATACGCCAAGGAACTTAAGAAGAATTAAGTTCAAAATATAGTCAGCACCATTAGAAATAATGGAAGAGGGTGTCCCCTCGCCTCCACCATAGAAAAAAATTCACCATAGAAATATGGTGAATTTTTTATTTTATACTGATGAATTCTTCATAGAACCTTTCTTTATTAGCTTTCATTTCTTCATTGTATCTACCATTTCTAGGAGTCACTTTTTTATATTTAGTCAATATCAATTCTGCTCGTTTTCTCTTTGTTTCTATTATTAGATAAGGTTGAATTTGCCTTAATAGTTCTATGGCATCGTCATATTTTACAATATAAGTATAAGAATCTTTATGATTAATCTTATTATAATTTTTCTTCGATTTTATAGTTCCTACCTTTGTTTTTTCCTTTATCCATTGCAGTAGCTCAATGGTGGTAGAACTTATACTAACACAAGGAGCTGGGTATTGATTATTATGAAATTTCGTTAGCATAATGCTACCTTCGCCGTCTATTATTCCCGCTATATAGGCCTTTTCTGTGTCAGTCATATATTTCACCTTTTATTACTTATTTATTATATTAGTTTGCTATAAATATGCAATTTATACATTTGAAATATAATCCATTTTATTTAAATTATAATCCATAATGATGAGAAGTGTTTTCATTTAACTGTTATAAAACAATAAATTACTCTTATTTTAATGGAAAATGACTTCTGAAAAGGGGATTTCTGAGATGTTGACAGGATAATTTGTAAATGCTACGCTTTTGAAAGTTAGACTAGCCTTACATTTTCGTATAGTGTGGGCTCAGGTGTTATTCGGGTTAAAAATAAGATGTTTATAAGGGAGAGATATAAAATGAAAAAATTATTGTCATTATTTTGTACAATATTTATGACTACTTTAATTTTAGCTGGTTGTTCTTCGGATAAGGATGCTACTAAAGAGGAAGCTGTTCGTACTGTAAGTACTGTAAGAGGAGATGTTAAGGTTCCTGCTAATCCAAAAAGAGTTGTTATTACTTATGGGATGGGGGACATTTTGGCATTAGGAGTTAAACCAGTTGCTACTTATAATGCAGAGGGTAAAGCTTATGAAAAAGAAGTAGAAGGCTTACCAATATGGGAAAAGTTTGAACCAGAAGAAATAATGCAATATGATCCAGATCTGATTCTTGTTGTAAGCGAAGAAAAAATTGATGAGTTTTCTAAAATAGCCCCTACAGTTTATATTCCTTTCACTACCCTTAGCATGGAGGAGAGAATAACCTTTTTAGGAGAAGTTCTTAATAAAAAGGAAGAGGCCTCAAAGGTGCTATCTGATTTTAAAGAAAAGATAACTGATGCAAAGGAACAATTAGCTTCCAAAGGAATTATAGATAAGAAATTCAGTATTTTTGAAAGCAGCCAAAATGGAGGCATTTGGGTGTATGGTGATAAATGGGGACGTGGAGGCGATTTAATTTACAGCCAATTAGGATTTAAAGCACTGGATGTTATACAGAATGAAATTATAGGAAAAGATCAATATAGAGAGATTTCTCTTGAATCAATTAAGGATTACGCTGGGGATTATATAATATTTAGTGGAGAGGTTGGAAAACTAGAGAATAATTCGGTTTGGAAGTCAATTCCGGCTGTTAAGGAAGGACATGTTATACCTGTTGACTTTACACTATTTTTTGATATTGATATTTACTCATCCAGGGTACAGTTAGATTATATTATGGATAAACTACTAGAAAATTAGTAAAAAACTAAGATACTTATGGCATATAAGTATCTTAATTTTTTATAAGTTAAAAGATTTCCTAAAATCACTAGGAGTAATTCCATGGACATCTTTAAAGGCAGCAGCAAATTTGGCTGGATTTTTGTAGCCGCATAGTTCAGATATGTTACGAATACTTAGATGGTCAGCAGATAGGAGCTGCATAGCTCTTTTCATGGTTTCTATTCGAATATATTTATAAAGAGGAATTCCATAATGGTTTTTAAAAGATTCGCGAAGTTTACTTTCGCTCATTCCAGCTATTCTGCATAGTTCAATTGTATCTGGAAGATTTAAAATATTTTCATCAATCTTATTTTTAACTTGATAAATTTTCTGCTCATTTTCCCAAGTAACATAGTGACGGCGGCTGCTTCTTCTTTTGGGGATATCAGGAAAGTTTCTAGCAATTGCAGATAAAAGATGCAAAGTCATCCCCTCAAAAGCAAGTAAAGGCATATCTGTATTTCTTACAGCCCATCTAATTTGCTCTAAAATAAGCATTATATCAGGAGTATTGTAGTGTTGAGTTTTCCAATGCTTTGCATCCTGAACACTGATTTTAGGTGCGTGGGTGCGATCTTTAAGAAAAGGTTTTATAAAGTCATCAAAAATTAAAACACTGGTAAAACAATAGTGTACGTCTTTAGAGAAAGTAAAAGTAAATTGTTTTTGAGGGTTAACAATTAAATTAGTGATTGGAGGAAGAACTTGTCTCTTTTTTCCTTGATGTGAATAGATTATTCCTCCACAGTCAATACAAAAGATAATCATAAAAGGCTTACTTGAATTTATTGTATGTACTATCTGTTCGCTTGGGGTAAACCAAGCACTTGAAACAAATAATCCTTTAGCAGCATTTATTTCTGCAATCCATCCATTTGTCCAATGAGGAGGAAAATCATAAATCTGCCCATTACCATAAGACCTTTTAACAAAATTATATTTATCGGCTAAAGCACTCCAAGAAGAATCATTATATTCATCCATAAAATTTTTTATCCCTCTCTTTTCTTTGATTTAAAGTAACAATATTATAGCATCATTTGAGAAAGATTTTCAATAAGATATAATCCATTTTATTTAAATTGCAATCCAAAATGATGAGAAGTGTTTTCATTTAACTGTTATAAAACAATAAGTTACTCTTATTTTAATAGGATATGACTTCTGAAAAGGGGATTTTTGAGATGTTGACAGGGGGATTTGTAAATGCTACGCTTTAAAAAGTTAGACTAGTCTTACATTCGTATATAACTCAGGCATTAGTGCTATTTGATTAATATAAGATATTTGTAAGGGAGAGGGATAAAATGAAAAAATTCTTGTCACTATTTTGTGCAATACTTATGACTACTATGATTTTTGCTGGCTGCTCTTCATCTAAAAATGCAGAGAAGGAAGAAGCAACAGTTCGTACTATATCTACTGTAAAAGGGGATATTGAAGTTCCTGCTAATCCTAAGCGTGTTATTGCTAATTGGTATGTTGGAGATGTTATTACTTTAGGATTAAATTTAGTTGGATATAATGCTTGGGAACAAGAAAGTATGCCTTTTTATGATACTCTTAAAGCTTCTACAAAAATTGAAAAGTGGGAGCCGGAAGACGTGATGAATTTGGAACCAGATCTTATTATTACATATGATGAGGCAGATTTTGATAAATTCAGCAAAATAGCTCCAGTTCTTGTTATTCCAGAGGGAGATATGAATTCTCTTGAACGTATAAAAACTATAGGAGAAGCTACAGGACGTAAGGCTGAAGCGGAGAAGGCAGTTTCTAATTTTGAAGAAAAACTTGCAGATGCGAAGAAAACTCTTAAAGGTGATACATTTGCAGGTAAAACTTTCAGTATTTTGGAAGACTGGGGAGCTACTGGTGAGTGGAGTGGCATATATTATGAAACAGGCTCTAGAGGTGGTACTTTAGTATATGAATATCTTGGACTTAAATATCCAGACAAGCTTAAAGACCTTATAGAAAAATCAGGAGAAGGACGTGGACATATAAGTTATGAAGTAGCCCATGAGTATTTTGGAGATTATATACTATGGTGTAGGCAGGAAGGTAAGGAATCTGATTATGCAAAAACAGATATTTGGAAGAATATTCCTGCGGTTAAAGAGGGAAGGGTTATAGAAATTCCAGCAAAGTATCAAGGACTTTTCTTTTACTCTGATATCTTAAGTCTTACTGAACAACTTGACTATATGGTTAATGCAATAAATTCATTAGCTAAATAATTCTAATTAAGAAAGGAAAATAAATATGCAAGATACCTATAATAAAAAGCGACAATTAGGAGCTTTGAATTTTACAATCTATATGATTGCAGGGGTGGTTTTGCTGGTGATTATGTCAGCGGCATCAATTTCTTTTGGTGCTGCTGATATGAATTTGTCTACGGCTTGGGGAGCCATTTTTAATTTTGACTCTTCTTTAACTGAACACCAGATTATTCAAACTCTCCGACTTCCTCGTATAGCAGCTAATATAATTGTTGGGTCAAGCCTTTCCATATGTGGTGCTATAATGCAGGGAACCACAAGAAATCCTCTTGCTGATTCTGGACTTATGGGTATAAGTAGTGGTGCTTCTTTTGCTATAGCTTTTTGTATGGCATTTTTACCTGGTGGAAGTTATGGACAGATGATGCTTTTTGCATGTATTGGTGCAGCTGTTACTACAGGTATGACTTATTTTATTGCGTCTATTGGTAGAGGAGGCATGAAACCACAGAGACTTGTTTTAGCAGGTATTTCTATATCAATGCTATTTGGTGCTTTTAGCCAATATCTTTCTATTAAATATAGGCTTGGGCATGCTTTAGCTTATTGGACTGCTGGAGGAACAGCAGGTGCTAAATGGAGTGAACTTGCTATAGTTTTCCCATTCTTTATTGTGGGCATAATTACAGCTCTTATTATATCACCTTCAATTACTCTTTTAAATCTTGGAGATGATGCAGCTATAGGTCTTGGACTTAATACTAAGAAGGTTAAAGCTATTTCTACTGTAGTTGTCTTAATACTTACAGGACTTTCTGTAATTGTTGTTGGACCTGTTGGTTTTATAGGATTAATAGTACCTCATATTGTCCGCTACCTTATAGGCGTAGATTATAGATACATAATTCCAGCTTCAGGATTATATGGAGCTTTGATTACTGTGGCAGCAGATTTAGTTGGAAGGCTTATTAATAAGCCTTATGAAACTCCCATTGGAATTATTTTTGCTGTAATAGGGGTTCCGTATTTTCTTTATCTTACAAGGAAGCAAAGGAGGGAATTCGAATGAAGAAAAAGGGCTATTCAGTTTCACGTGGCTTAACTATTATTTTGGTACTTACCATTGTGCTGTTAGTTGTGGCAGTAATAAGTGTGAACTCAGGTAAAATGAATCTCTCTCCTTCAGAAGTTTTTAATGTTCTTATTGGAAAAGGTACAGCTAAACAAAATCTTATAGTATATGATTTTCGTCTTCCCCGTATTGTATTAACTATTCTTGTAGGTATTGGTATGGGAACAGCTGGATGTGTAATGCAGAGTTTACTTCGCAATGATATGGCTAGTCCTGGAACTTTGGGAATAAGTTCTGGTTCAGGGTTATTTGTATTATTGTTTGTAGTTATTTTTAAAGTAGATAGTGTATCCTCAGCTATTGCTCTCCCCCTTTTAGCTTTTATAGGTGGAATGACAGCAGCAGTGCTTATATTTTTACTTTCATATAAAAAAGGAAAAAACATATCACCTACAGGATTAATTTTGACAGGTGTGGCTGTTGGAAGTGGATATAGTGCTGTTACCATGATGCTTACTTTAAAGATAGATGAAAAACAGATGGATTTTATTCAAAGATGGAGTGCAGGAAGTCTTTGGGGAGACAATTGGACGTATATTTCCATTCTTGCACCTTGGATATTGATTATATTTTTATATGTACTTTATAAATCTCGTACTTTGAATACTTTAAACCTTGGTAATCAAACTGCAACAGGATTAGGAGTAGCAGTAAAGAGAGAATTTATAGGTTTAGCTATAGCAGCTGTTGCTCTATCATCAGGCAGTGTGGCCTTAGGTGGAAACTTCTTTTTTGTTGGAATGATTTCTCCACATATGGCAAGGAAGTTTGTAGGCTCAAATCATAAACTATTGATTCCTACTGCATCTTTAGTAGGCTCAATAATTATTCTATTATCAGATACTATTACTAGAACTATAAGTCTTGGAACGGATGTTCCTACAGGAATTATTATTACTGTATTAACTACACCTTACTTCTTATACCTATTAGTAAAGTCAAATTAAGGAGGATTGTATGAAAAGTATTGAAACTAAAAATTTATATATAGCTTATGATGATGCTCTCATTGTAAAGGAATTAAATATGCAGATACCAAAGGGAAAGATAACTTCTATTATAGGAGCAAATGGCTGTGGTAAATCAACTATTTTGAAAGCAGTTGGACGTATATTAAAGCCTAAGAAGGGTGTAGTACATCTAAGCGGGCAAGATATAAGTAAATTACCTACAAAAGAAATAGCTAAAAAGATGGCCATACTTCCTCAAACTCCTACTGCACCAAGTGGACTTACTGTAGGTGAGTTAGTTGCATATGGACGTTTCCCTCATCAAAAAGGTTTTGGAAATCTTACAGAGGAAGATAAAAGAATTGTTAAATGGGCTTTAGATGCAACTAAATTAAGTGAGTTTGAGAGAAGAGAAGTTGATGCTTTATCAGGAGGGCAAAGACAGAGGGTTTGGATTGCTATGGCTCTAGCACAGCAAACTGATTTAATTTTATTGGATGAACCTACTACTTACCTTGATCTTGCTCACCAATTAGAGGTTTTAAAGCTTTTATATGAGCTTAACCGTAATCAAAAGTGTACTATTGTTATGGTACTTCATGATTTAAATCTTGCTGCAAGATTTTCTGACTATATTATTGCTATTCAAAAAGGCGCTATCATAAAACATGGAACTCCTGAGGAAGTTATGACTCCAGAGGTCCTTAGAAAAACCTTCAATATCAATGCTGATGTTGTTATTGAACCTAAGAGTAATCGTCCAGTATGTATTACCTATGATATTGTAGATGAAAATGAGGATGTAGAGTTGAAGGAAAAGGAGGCAGTGGGCATATGAAAACTACCTTACGTATTTTTATGGGAGCCAGAAAATATTGGATTTATTTAATATTAGCATTAATAGCAGTTATTATTTCTACTATAGCAGGATTTTATAATCCATGGGCATTAAGAGAACTTACAAGTATAGCAACAGAAGGAAGCGGTGATTTTGGAGCTCAATCTTTACGAATAGGATTGATGCTTTTAGTTGCAACTGTACTTCAATCAGCTGGAAGTTCTATTTCAGGATATTTAAACCATCATGCAGCTTTACATTATGTTGCAGATATGAGAACAGAGCTTTACTCTAAGCTTCAACATATGGGGCTTAAGTATTTTAATAAAAGTCGTACAGGAGATTTAACTAGCAGAGTTATTAATGACGTTATGGAGGTAGAGATTCTTTTAGCTCACGTAATTCCTGATTTTGTTGTTAATATATTGACTTTCGTAGGCGTTGGGATATTATTATTTTCTATTAATGTAAAGTTGGCTTTTTTAAGTCTTATTACTATTCCTTTTCTTATTATGATTACTCTTTGGCAGAGTAAGCATCTTTCTCCTATATGGAAGCAGAATTCTATGGTTAGGGGAGAACTTTCTGGTACTGTTCAAGATAATTTTTCTGGAATTAAAGAAATACAGATATTCAATCAACAGGAAAGAGAAGAAAAAAGGATTAAGAATCTTTCTATAAAACATAGTAAAGCATACTTAAAGGCAAGCTTCTTTTTTGAAACCACTTTTCCGCTTCTTGCATTTTTCACAGCTCTAGGTTCTGTTATAGTTATAATATTTGGTGGATTTATGGTTTCAAGAGGAGAAATTAACATTGGAGATATTGTAGGATTTTCTATGTATCTTGGTATGTTTTATGGGCCTATAAAGAGTTTTTCAAGACTTATGGAAATGTCAGGTAACGCACTTGCAGGGTGCAGGCGTGTCTTTGAGGTTATGGATGAAGTTCCAGATGTTAAAGAGAAATTTAATGCAAAGAAAATGCCTAAGGTTAAAGGCGAAGTTGAGTTTAAGGAAGTTTCTTTCTCCTACAATGATGAAATAAACATTTTGCAAAATATAAATTTAAAAGTAAATCCGGGAGAAACTGTAGCTTTTGTTGGGGCAACTGGAGTTGGTAAAACCACAATAGCCAGCCTTTTAAACCGCTTTTATGATCCTCAAAATGGAAGCATTTTAATTGATGGAATAGATATTAAAGATGTAACTTTAAAGAGTCTTAGAGATAATATAAGCATGGTTTTGCAGGACACCTTTTTATTTAACGGAACAATTTATGAAAACATTGTTTATGGCTGGAAAGAAGCTACTAGGGAACAGGTTCTTGAGGCTTCAAAGGCAGCCAATGCTCATGGTTTTATTGAAAATTTAGAAAATGGTTATGATACCATAATAGGTGAGCGTGGAGTACGTCTTTCTGGTGGACAGAAACAGAGAATTTCCATAGCTAGAGCAATTCTTAGAAATTCACCTATTCTTATTTTGGATGAAGCTACATCAGCTCTTGATACAAAAACAGAGAAAGAAATTCAAGCTGCATTAGACGAAATTTCAAAAGATCGAACAACTATAGTAATTGCCCATAGATTATCAACTATCCGTAATGCAGATAAAATTGTAGTTCTAGAAGGAACAGGCATTAAAGAAACGGGAACCCATGATGAATTGATTCGTTATGGAGGAGCTTATGCTATGCTCTATAGAAGTCAGGTATCGTAAAGATAAAAAAGAGTTCGTTGAACTCCTTTTTACAATTGAAAATTGACGATGGACAATTGACAATTATGGATATTTCTCAGCGAGTGCTGAGAAATTACTAATAGAATAAAAAAACGACTTAAAATTGCAAAAGCAATTTTGAGTCGTTGTTTTTTTATTTATTCTCATGTTCCGAAAGAAATTTTTGCATAGCGTAAACAGAATCTGAACTAATAACATGTTCTATAGCACAAGCATCTTCATCTGCAATAGAACTATCAATGTTTAGAATTTTTATAAAGAAATCTTTAATAATGTGATGCTTTTTAGATGTAGATCTAGCTATTTCTAAGCCTAAAGGAGTTAAAAATATTTCCTTATATCTTTCATTGGTTATAAGTCCCTTTTCAGCTAAAGTTACCATAGCGCTATTAGTGCTGGCTTTAGTTACTCCAAGCTTTTCTGCTATACGAGTCATTTTAACTCCTTTGCCTTCTTCAGATAACTCATAGATAGCTTCTAAATAATTTTCCATTACAAAAGTAAGTTTTTCCATATAAATCTCCTGTGATTTTTAAAATTGATTTTATTTACTATACATTAATAAAAAGTCTTTTAATAATAATAACATATTTAAAATGGAGTTCCAAGAATAGATACATTTGTAGGAAATCAAGAATTTGCATTATAATAATTCGTATATGAAGTATTAAAAAATTGGATGAAATGAAAATTTCTGAAGAAAAATTACTTCCAATAGTAAACGGTTTTGATATGAAATTTGATTCATCAGCAAGTTATAACATAAGAGCAATATGGGCATTTACTTTTGCATTGATGTAAACATCTTTTGAGAATAAAGGTAATTATCCTAAAATAATCATATTTAATTGAAAGTCTAAAAATATAATTATTTTAGTTATAGCATAGAAAGAGAGGAATAGTTTTGAGTGAGCGTATACCTTGTAGAAGTGAAGTATGTAAAGGAACTATTTTGAGAACAACAGCTGACAGAACCGGTGGTTATTGTATGCCATGCTATCAAGAAATAAAAAGAAAAGAGGAAGAAGAGTTTATCAAGAAAAATAGGAAAAATGTTAATTTGTATGCTAACATAACTGACCCTGTTGAAATTTTGGTCTAGGGATATTATGTTAGTTTGCTTCCACAGTGAGGGTAGACTTGTGAACCTCACATGACTAAAGTCACGTGCTTCCCTTATTACTTTCCTTTCTACTTTTGTTTTTGACTATTAATAAATGAATACGACTTGAATATCCACAAATTTACATAAGCCTCCAATATATTAAAATTATTATCATAAGCTATTTTATTTATAATTTTCCCTTTATATCTTTTTTAAATACTTTATATCTGTATTTTACGTACCATACTATGTAATATTCTAGTATATTAATTATATTATTATTTTTATAGGATTATCGACCAATTGTATTTGACATATGTCGTCACTAACTCATGACTGAAGTCACGAGAGTGCATGACGATTCTTTAAGATACTGTAGTAAGTTCTCCTGTGTTATTGTATCTAGAGAATTTAAATCTTTTATTACCTTCCGTTCCTTCTATAGCATTTTCTATATGTACTAATAACTTTTCTAAAAGATAATTCTCATTTATATCATTATCCTTTTTTTCTAACTCAACATAATATCCTTCCGTTGCTATAGTAATTATTTCTGCATTATTTACTAAATAGTTAAAAACAGACATGTCCACGGCATTGATAGCTTTTTTAGTATGAAAACAATCCAAATCAATATCTAAAATAAATTTCTTGTTTATTCTATTTGAGATAAAAAAGCCAGGTATAAAATTATTTATCTGATTTAATTTAAACAGCAGTTCCGCTCCTTCTATTACCTTATCATATACATCAATTTGGCACTCATCGCCATGTGAACTTTTTTTACATTTGCTAGTGGAGCAAGGATCTATATAGTATATTTTATTATTGGCATAATCTCTGCAAATACCTGCACTCAGTAGGCTAAATACTACTGCGTCTGAAATCATCCCTGTTTGTAATGCAAAATCTATATGCTCATCATTGGAAAGCTTGTCTAATGATGATGCAATTGTACTTGATTCATTTATATGTGCATTTGCTATAAGTTGATCTCTTACAGGTCTCCATTCTAGGCCAGCAACCTTACAAGAATGCCTGTAAAATGCACTACGGGTATCCATATGATGGTCAAAAGTTAATAATACTGGTGCAGTTTCATTATTAGAGGCATATTCTGACCATGGAATTATAACTTCGTGATGATTTTCTACAATATAAATTTTCTTTCCTCTTACTACTTTTTCAGTTACTTTATCTGTTTTCAACAATAATCACTCCTTTAAAAACACTCTACAATTTTCGACATTATATAACATATCATATCTTTAATAAAAGGAAAAGTGTCTTTTGGGAGATGATTATGTTGTGAAAAAATTCTTATCATCACGGTTGGTTTTAATTAGTTCTCAATCTTAGTATATTATTGGTTAGAAATATTATAAAACCAGCTTTAATGAAAAACCTCACTTAGAAGCAATATGGTGAGATAGTTGTATTTTATCAAAAATGTAGAAATGGGTTGTGGTAAAATATTCATATAGAAATTAAAAAATAAAAAATAACATTTGACTTATACAGATAGTACTTTAAATACAGAAAGTAAGGAGGTAAAAGTTGGATAAAACATAATTTTATTAACTGCAAGAGAATTTGTAGTGTTAGAGTAGTATTAACTAATTCTAATTAGTGGATTGCAAAACTAATTTCATAAAAATGTAGATAACTTTTTAGAAATTACAAATTTAGAATATTATTACAGCTATTATTCAAAAATGAAGTAACAATAAAATATATCTTTAAAAAAGGGCATAAGAAATAAAGCTTTAAAATATTAAATTTTAAAAGTTAATATTTTAAGCTATTAATTTCTTCAACTTAAGTTATAGCACAGAAAGAGAGGAATAATTTTGAGTGAGCGTATACCTTGTAGAAGTGAAGGTTGTAAGGCAACTATTTTGCAAACAACAGCTGATAGGACCGGTGGATATTGTATGCCGTGCTATCAAGAAATAAAAAGAAAAGAGTATGAAGAGTATATCAAGAAAAACAGGAAAGATATCAACTTATATGATGGCATAACTGACCCTGTTGAAATCTTAAAAATAATGCATACACCCAAGAAATATAATCCATTAGAAAACTATGTGAAATATGAAAAAAGTATTGAAGAAATGTATAGTTCTCTTTCTAAAGAAGATATAGAAAGAATGAAGGCTTATGTTATAAAGCTAATTGAAGATGAAAACATAGAAATGGCACAGGAGATACTATTGCCTATTGTATGTTATACAAATACGGAAATTGAAGAATGTCTACGAGCATTAATAAAGAAGAATGAGTGTTATCCTGAAGTAATATTTAAAGATGCTACAGTTGGTGTTAGAGATTATTTGATAGAACAAGTTAGTAAAGGCTCAGATACCTTAAGCTTAAATCATATGTTAAGTGCTTTAGCTTGGATTGGTGATGAAAGAGTTGTACATTTATTTCATGAATGGAAGAAGAATACCCCTAAATGGAGAAATAAACTTTATGTTCCACCAGAAGAATATTCTTTAGAAGCTGGATGGGAGTTAACAGAAGATGGAGAACGAAGAGATTTGTTTTATAGAGATTGTTATGCTATTGAAAAGAAAAATGATGCTGAAGATGAACCTATATTATTTTTACAGATACAAGATAAAAAGTGTGAATGGTGTGGAGGAGATTTAGTAAATTTATTTAGTTTCGATCTAACGAATTCCTTATTTCAGTTTATGAATCTAAATGGTGTGAGATTAAACATAGCAACTTGCCATGTATGTAACTGCTATGGAACTATATATACTGATATTGATACTAATGGAGCTGTACATTGGAGTAAGTTAAATATTAAACCGCAATATTTATGCGATGCAAATGATGAGGAAGCTATAACTCCTAAAGGGCCAATACGCATGTCAAGGGTAAAGAGAAACTGTTATCATGCAGCAAGTCAATTTTTAGAAACTACATTTTCACAAATTGGAGGGCATCCCACCTGGATACAAGATGCAGAATATCCTAAGTGTCCAAAATGTTCAAAGCATATGAAGTTTATAGGGCAGGTTGATTGGGCTGATATTGTAGAATATGGAGAAGGTATGTACTATGCTTTTATCTGCGAAGAATGTAATATAGCTGCTACAAATTATCAACAGTCTTAGCAGTTAAAGAAATTATAGGTATTAGGATAGTGATAAGAAAAAGTAAGATGTTTTTATTGATATATTAGCAGACTTATAAGAACTGTTCAGAGGTACGGAAAGTCCAGTTGCATTAGAATCAAATCCCATTCCAGCAGAAGATATAGAAGAATTTATTTCAGGTGTAGAATCTAAAAATATGAAATCAGAAGTTTGGTATTGGGAAAACTTATTTGATTAATGATTTGGAGAAGAGAAAATGAAAAAAGAGATTATATGTTTGAAAGGTGATGCTACTACTTCGAGCCTCCACCAATAAAAACCTCCACATATTATATGTGGAGGTTTTTACAAATTTTAGAACTTAATTTTAACCCTTTATTTTCCTAAAAGTCAGTGGTGTTTTTCCATGAATCTTTTTAAACATTTTTCCAAAGTTTCCACTATAGTTATATATAATTATTTTAGATATTTCATCAATGCATATATGATATTTTGCTAAAAAGCCTGCTTTTAATTTTTGTTCATTTAGAAATGCCATTTTGCTTAAGCTTTTAATGGTGGGAGGATTGCAAGCTTCCTTTGTTAAAATATCGTAGGCTTTTTGTATTGCATTGACATCTGAGGCAGTTAAAGTAATATGTCTATTTTTCCCCATTTTAATATAACCATAATTTAATGACAAACTTCTTTCATTTGATATTTCTATCATTCTATGATAATTTTAGTTAGCTAATTATATTATTACTTAAAATTAAAAACACCCTACATTTCTGCAGGATGCTGTAAACTCAATAACAATTCGTTATTGAGTTTTAATTTTCCTTCTATCTTTAAAGGTAACAATTGAGTTTCGTTTAACCTAGAAATTTAATGCGAACTCCCATAATAAATACTAAAAACAAAACGAATAGTATAGCTAAAACAAAAAGAACTATACCTATCACTATCAGTATCACATCTAATTTTTCTGAATTGAATACCTTTCTTAAACTTCTATAAATCAGTATGCCTAAGATTCCACCAAGAGTGTTAGTCAAGAGATCAGTTATATCCGTAGCGCCGACTGCTAAAATGGATTGACTCACTTCAATAAAAAGACTAAACAATAAAATAAAGATGGCATCTCGAACCATTGAACTTTTTTTGTTTACTATTTCTATCAAAATACCTAAGGGAACAAAAATAATAATATTGTAGACAACTTCTTTGATGCCACCTGACGCTCCAAATGGTATCAAGTTAATATGTCGTAATTGTTCACCAGAAAATGCTCGATTAAGTACATCATTCAGCGAAACTGAAAACTTAAAAAGCAATATCCAAATCAAAACTATGAGGTAAAGGTATAAAAGAATTTTACCTGCTTTTTTCATGTGAATGCCTCCTTCGTATTTGAATGCTTTATTTATTATATCACGAGCTGTTGAGCCAATTTAACATTTATACAAAAAGAAGTACCAGGGGACATGATGGTGAACGGATCAGTTTTTTCAACAGCAGTAGCAACTATAAGTGTTATACCGGGACATTACTATTTGGGCAAGCAATAGGTATGTAAATACCAATAGGAATAATATTATTAATGACAGTAATAATTAATTTAGGACCTACACTATTTGCTAAGTGGAATGTAAGAGAATTGGAATAAAGGATTATGAGAAATTACTTTCATTAGCTATTATAGGATATCCTTTAGCATTTATAGTTTTAGTTCCTGTATATGGCTTCGTTTATGATACTTTTGGAAACTACAATATTGTATTGATATTCTTATTAAGCATATTAGTAATAGACGGATTAAGTGATAAGAATGAAAAGCCTTCTCTTAAATATGAAAATAAACTAAAATAAAGCATAAACAATAATAGCAAATAGTAGTAATAAATATATGAAAAATAGTTTATGGAGGGAGGGGGAATATATGAAATATGTAACGTTAAATAATGGGGTGAAAATGCCTGTTTTAGGATATGGTGTTTATCAAATTGAAGATCTGAAAGAATGTGAGAGATGTGTATTAGATGCAATTGAAGTGGGATACCGTTCAATTGATACCGCACAGACATATGGTAATGAAGAAGCTGTGGGAAGAGCAATTAGGAAGTGCAACGTTCCAAGAGAGGAATTATTTATTACAACTAAAGTATGGATATCAAACGCTGGGTATGAAAAGGCGAAAATTTCTATAGAGGAATCATTTAAAAAACTTCAACTTAAATATTTGGATCTAGTATTAATACATGAACCTTTTAATGATTATTATGGCACATATAGAGCTATGGAGGAAATGTATAAGAGTGGTAAGATAAGAGCTATAGGAGTAAGTAATTTTTATCCAGATAGATTAATAGATCTTATTAAGTTTAATGAGGTAGTTCCAGCAATTAATCAGGTTGAAACACATCCATTTAATCAGCAAGTAGAGGCTAAAGAAATCATGGATAAATATGGGGTGCAAATTGAATCTTGGGCACCATTTGCAGAAGGAAGAAATAATATCTTTACAAATGAAACTCTAAAAAAAGTTGGAGATAAATATAACAAATCTACAGCTCAAGTTGCATTAAGATATTTAATTCAAAGAGGTATTATTGTTATTCCTAAGTCTGTGCATAAAGAAAGAATGATTCAGAATTTTAATATATTTGATTTTAAATTAGATGAGGATGATATGAATAAGATTTTTAAATTAGACAAAGCAGAAAGTGCATTTTTCTCTCATTGTGATCCTGATGTTGTAGAAATTTTTGCTGGATTAGATCAATAATAAAAATATAAGAGCTGAATTTTATCACACAACACAGAATACTCGGTACTTCAGTACCGAGATGAATGTGCTATAAGCTTTTAACATATGTGGAACCCAAGCTGCTTCGTAGCAACTGTATCAGAAAATACAGAAGAACAAATAAGAAAATATATTCAAAATCAACAGAAAAAATAAAGGAGGAATTTCCCTAGTGGCAAACTACGTTTTGACACTTCCATTAAAAATGGAAAAGTGGCAAGAAGATATATTAGAAAAAAGATTAAATATTGCTCGTCAAATCTACAATGCTTGTCTTGGAGAAATTCTTTCAAGATATAGATTAATGCAAAGGCAAAAAGAATATGGTCTTGCAATGAAAATGGTAAAAGGTAAAAAGCGTAATGCAATATTCGATAAACTTAGCAAAAAATTTGGTGTAACTAAGTTTGACCTAAACAAGTTTATAAAATCTATGGGGCAAAAGTTTAAACAAAACTTAGGTTCTCAAATGGTTCAAGAAATCGCAGAACGTTCTTTTACTTCTTTTGAAAAATTAATCAGAAAAATGTTGACAATTGCTGTTATGGATAATATAATAAGTCCAATAACTAAATACAACTTATCTAGAGCGGTGGAGGGACTGGCCCAATGATACCCGACAACCAGCATTCTCATTCGAATGAAATGGTGTTAATTCCTACAGATTATAAAATCTGAAAGATAAGGACGATAGCAAATTTTATGATACAATTTATTGTTTATTAAAGTTAATCATGCTGTTTTCCTTATAGGAAAGCAGCTTTTTTATTATATAAAAGAATTAAATAATTAAAATATTAATAATTAAATATAACTTATCCAGAGTGGCGGAGGAACTGGTCCTATGAAGCCCGACAACCAGCATTCTCATTCGAATGTAGTGGTGTTAATTCCTGCAGATTGTGAAATCTGAGAGATAAGGATATCAGCAAATTTTGTAATACAATTTATTGTTTATTAAAGTTAATCATGCTGCTTTCCTTATAGGAGGGCAGCTTTTTTATTACAGAAAAGAATTAAATAATTAAAATGTTAATAACTAAATATAACTTATCCAGAGTGGTGGAGGGACTGGCCCGATGATACCCGACAACCAGCATTCTCATTCGAATGTAGTGGTGTCAATTCCTGCAGATTGTAAAATCTGAGAGATAAGGACGATAGCAAATTTTATAATGCAATTTTATTGCTTATTAAATTTAATCATTGCTGTTTTCCTTATAGGAGAACAGCTTTTTTTATAGTGTTTGATTAAATATATTAATAAAAATGTGAATTGAAAGGATGATTAAAATGAAATCAAAAAAAATACTATCATTAGCAGCTGCACTTGCATTAAGTTTAGGCTTAATAGCATGTGGAAAGGCTAGCGACCTAAAAACTACAACTGATGTTCCGGCAAAAGACATAATAGTAGGTGTGTGTGCTGGACCTTATGGTGATATGTTTAAAGATGCAATTCAACCTTCCCTAGAAGAAAAGGGATATAAGGTAACTATTAAGGAATTTAGCGATTATGTTCAACCTAACAAAGCACTTGCAAATAAAGAAATTGATCTCAATATGTTTCAGCATTCTGTGTACCTTGAAAAATTTGCTGCTGAAAATAATTTAAAGTTAACTCCAATTTCAGAAATACCAACAGCAGGTATGGGAGTTTATTCAAATAAAATTAAATCCTTAGATGAACTAAAAGAAGGGGCTTTAGTTACAATACCAGATGATCCTACAAATTTAACAAGAGCATTAAAGGTACTAGAAGCTGCAGGATTTATTACAATAGATCCTAAAGTTGAAAATTCAATAGCAACAGAAAAAGATCTTTCAGAGAATCCTAAAAAGCTTGAGTTTAAGCTTATAGAAGCACCACAGCTTCCAAGGACTTTAGATAGTGCAGATTTAGCAGTTATAAATGGTAACTTTGCAATTGCTGCAGGACTTAACCCCAGCGAAGCTTTATATAATGAAGAACTTAGTGATGGATATATAAATGTTATAGCAGTAAGAACAGAAGATGCAGATTCTCAGTTATCAAAAGATGTATTAGAGGTAGTTAAATCTTCTAAGTTTAAATCAGTAATTGATGATCCAAATGGACAATATAAAGCTTTTCAAAAGCCAGCTGATTATTAATAAAAAGGAGTCATGTTGAATGATAGAACTTAAAAATATTAATGTGAAATTCAAACAAAAAAGCGATGAACTTCATGCTGTTTCAGATGTTTCTCTCAGAATCAAAAGAGGGGATATATTTGGAATAGTTGGTTCAAGTGGTGCTGGAAAAAGTACATTATTACGAACAATTAATCTTTTAGAGAAACCTTCCAGTGGAGAAATAATGATCGATAATAAAAACATTATAAATTACAAAGGGGAAGAATTAAGGGAATTAAGACGAGGAATAGGTATGATATTTCAGCACTTTAATTTAGTTTTAAACAAAACAGTTTATGAGAATATTGCATTTTCACTTAAAACTGCTGGTAAAACTAAAGAAGAAATCAATATTAGGGTTAATGAACTTCTTCAGGTTGTTGGATTAAAGAATAAAGCTGGGGTATATCCTTCAAAATTAAGCGGGGGACAAAAACAAAGAGTAGGAATTGCAAGAGCAGTGGCTAATAATGCCAAGATATTATTGTGTGATGAACCAACCTCAGCACTTGATCTTGAAACTACAGCATCCATTTTAAAGCTTCTCAAAGATATAAATGAACAATTTGGAATAACCATTGTAATTATTACTCATGAATTAGAGGTCATAAAGTCAATATGTAATAGAGTTGCAGTAATGGATAAAGGAAAAGTTGTAGAAGAAAGGCCGGTTTACGATTTATTTGCAAATCCTCAAAATGAATATACAAAACAGCTTTTAGCACATTCCTCAAATTTTCAGTTGCCAGAAGAACTTATTAATAGTTTAAAAGGTCACATTGTAAAGCTTAGATATGTTGGAGAAACTGCTACGGAACCTATATTATCGACACTTTCAAGTAAGTATAATGTGATTTTCAGCATACTTCAAGGAAAAATAGAGTACATTGGAGATTTACCTATGGGAACATTGTATATAACCATCAGCGGCAGTAATAAAAGCATAGCTGAAGCTATTCAATATTTAAAAAATAACACATATAGTACGGAGGTGATTAGACATGCTATCCAATAATTTTAACCTTTTTGAAGAATTAATATTAGCACTTAATGAAACTTTTATTATGGTTTCTGTTTCACTAATAGTTTCCATAATAATTGGTGGCCTCCTTGGACTTTTACTTTTTTTAAGTTCTAACCACTTATTTTTTAAAAACAGTGTGTTAAATGGAGTTTCAGGGATCATTATAAATGTTACAAGATCAATACCATTTATAATACTTTTAGTACTGCTTATACCAATTAGCAGTGCAATTATGCATACAACCATTGGTCCGACTGCAGTTATAGTGCCACTTTCAGTATCAGCAATAGCTTTTTATGCAAGGCTTTCAGAAGCTTCATTTAGTGATGTAAATATGGGGGTTTTAGAGGCAGGAGTAGCCTCTGGTGCTAAATCCATAGAGATAATAATTCACATACTTATACCAGAAGCTCTTCCACAGCTTATAAATGGAATTACCATAACAGCTATTTCTCTTATTGGATTTTCAGCTATGGCAGGTACTGTAGGGGGAGGTGGTATAGGCAATTTAGCAATTAGATATGGTTATCAACGTTACAATACCACAGTAATGCTAACTTGTGTTGGTGTATTAATCATAATAGTTCAAGGCTTGCAATTGTTAGGTGATTTTTCTGCAAAGCAAGTAAATAAAAAATAAATGTAAGGAGTTTTAATAATGAGTGAGAAAAAATATTGGGATGAAGAAATAGAAACATTACCAAGGGCAGAGCTTGAGGCACTGCAAGAAAGGGAACTTAAAGAAATATTAGAATTGTCATATAGCAGCTCTGCATACTATAAAGAAGCTTTTGATGCAGCTGGGGTAAAACCTTCTGATTTTCAAAAACTTTCAGACATAAGTAAATTTCCTTTTGTAAATAAAAAAATAGAACGTGAGCGCCAAACTAAAAGCCCGCTTTTGGGTGACATGATTACTGTAAGTGAAGATGAAGTGGTTTTCGTTTCTGCTTCAAGCGGGTCGACTGGGGTTCCTACCTTAAGTCCTTTTACAAAACAGGATTTTGATGAATTTCAAGATGTAGAAAGCAGACTTTTTTATGCAGCAGGCATGAGAAAAAATGATAGATATGTTCATGCACTTAACTTTTCACTTTTTGTAGGAGGACCAGATGTTATTGGTGCTCAAAACCTTGGTGCACTATGTATTTGGGCAGGAACAATTCCTTCAGAAAGACTGTTATTTATTTTAAAGGAGTTTCAACCGACAGTAATTTGGACAACACCTTCATATGCTTGGTTTTTAGGGGAAACTGCTAAGAAAAATGGAATTGATCCAGCTAAAGATTTATCAATAAATAAAATTATAGTTGCAGGAGAAGCTGGCGGGTCCATTGAGGCAACAAGAGATGCCATTGAGGAGCTTTGGGGAGCAAAGGTTTATGATTTCTTTGGAATATCTGATATATTTGGTGCTTGTGCAGGTATGTGTGAAGCTAGAAATGGACTTCATATTGCAGAAGACCACCTGCTGGTTGAAGTCTTAGATTTAGAAACAGGAGAACCAGTAGCTGATGGTGAACGCGGAGAGATAGTACTTACCACTTTAAGAAAAAAAGCACGTCCTATGATTCGATTTAAGACAGGTGATATTGGCATTATTGACAGAAGTCCATGTACTTGTGGAAGAACCCATGCAAGAATAAATGTAGTTGGAAGACTAGATGATATGTTCATAGTTTCAGGAGTTAATGTATTCCCTAGCGATATAGAATTTGTTCTTCGCAGATTTAAAGGAATTACAGGGGAATATGTAATTCGCATTTTAGAAGAAAATTTTACTGTTAAATATATAGTAGAAATAGAAAAAACAATAGACAACAATGAGCCTGATGAAGAGGTAAAAGCTAAAGTTTCTGCAGCACTTAAAGTAAGACTAGGAGTGAAACCAAAAGATGTAGTACTTCTAGAAGATGGGGCTTTGCCAAGGGCTACTCATAAGGCTAAACGTCTTATAGATGAGAGAAAAATAAATTATACCATTTGAAAATAAAAAAAATTAAAGGTGAATTATTAAATTTTAAAAAGGAAGTGTATTATGGTGAATTTAAGCAATAGAACAGATTATTTCACTGAGTCAATAATTAGAAAAATGACAAGAATTTCAAATGAATATAATGCAGTAAACCTATCACAAGGATTTCCAGACTTTAATCCACCTAAAGAGTTATTAGATTCTTTAACTGATACTGTATATAAAGACATTCATCAATATTCCATTACTTTGGGGGCGCAGAACTTTAGGGAAGCACTTGCGAAAAAACAGTCAAAATTTATGGGGATAAACATTGATCCAAATAGTGAGATTGTTGTAACTTGTGGAAGTACAGAAGCAATGATGGTAGCAATGATGACAGTTTGCAATCAAGGGGATAAGGTTATAGTCTTTTCACCTTTTTATGAAAATTATACTGCAGATACTATTTTATCAGGAGCAGAACCTATATTTGTTTCCTTACGTTCACCAGATTATAATTTTGATGTTTCTGAATTGGAAGCAGCTTTTAAACAAAACCCTAAAGCTATCATACTCTGTAATCCATCAAATCCAACTGGAAAAGTATTTACTTACGATGAACTTAAAATTATCGCTGATTTAGCAGAAAAATATGATACTTTTGTAATTACAGATGAGGTCTATGAGCATATAATCTATGCTCCACATAAGCACACATATTTTGCATCACTTCCAAATATGTTTGAGAGAACTATTTCTTGTAGTTCTTTATCAAAAACATATTCAATAACTGGGTGGAGACTAGGATACATTATAGCTCCAGCAAGAATTGCTGATGTAGCAAAAAAAGTTCATGATTTTCTTACAGTTGGAGCAGCAGCACCTTTGCAAGAGGCTGCGGTTACAGCTTTGAATTTTGAGGATGCTTATTATGAAGAGTTACAAAGGACTTATGCAAAGAAGAGAGACTTATTTTTAAAAGGACTTGACGATATAGGATTAACCTATACAACCCCACAAGGAGCTTACTATATAATGATTGATGTTTCAGAATTTAGCAGAGACAATGATGTTAAATTTTGTGAGTGGCTAGCAAAAGAGGTTGGTGTTGCTGCAGTACCTGGCTCGAGCTTCTTTAGAGAGGAAGTTAATCATTTAATAAGGCTTCATTTTGCTAAAAAGACAGAGACCTTAGAAGAGGCGCTTAACCGTCTTTCTTCATTAAAACATAAGGCAAGGGGATTACGATTATGATTGAAATAAGATGGCATGGCAGAGGTGGTCAAGGAGCATTTACTGCAGCAAAGATTTTAGGTGCTTCTGCCTATTTATTTGAAAATAAATATTCGCTTGCTTTTCCATCCTTTGGTCCAGAAAGAAGAGGAGCACCAATACAGTCCTTTACTAAAATTGATGATAAGAAAATTATTGATAGAAGTGAAATAAGAAAATGTGATTATATAGTTTTACTAGACGAGACGCTTTTTGATAAGGAATACATCAAGGATTTAAAACCGCAGGGAAAAGTAATCATTAATAGCAGTCACGCTGAAAAATATGAAGAATATAGTGAATTTGTAGTTATCTTTGATGCAACCCAAATAGCTTTAGATATCTTAAAGAGACCTACTACAAATACTGCTATGATTGGTGCATTTATTGGTTTATCAAACATTATAAGCATTGGAGCTGTAATTTCAGGTTGTGAAAATTATTTGAAAGGTTCAGTTCTAGAGAAAAATAGAGAAGTTATACTAGCTTCTTACAATAAGGTGAGGGGTGAATAATATGAATAAGCCAAGGTTGAGACAATACAAAAAGCCTTCTCATATATCAGAATATCCTTTAGGTCCTTGCTATAAAGCTGGACATCTTGTCACAAAAAATGCAGGATGGAGAAATGAGAAGCCTATTATAGATCATGAAAAATGTGTTAATTGTTTGCAATGTTATATGTATTGTCCTGATGGAGTTATCTTTAAGAAGGATAACAATATTGATATAGATTATGATTTTTGCAAAGGTTGTGGAATATGTGCTAAGGTATGCATTCCAAAAGCTATAAAGATGGAAAGAGAGGTGTAAATAATGGCGGAAAGAAAAGCTTTTTTATCTGGAAATGATGCTTTGGCAGAGGGGGTAAGACTTGCGCGACCGCAGGTTATCTCCGCTTATCCAATTACTCCACAGACAACTGTTGTAGAGAGGCTTTCTGAAATGGTGGAGGAAGGCAGCTTAAAAAGTGAATATATTCATGTAGAATCAGAACATTCAGCTTTATCTGCGGCAATGGGCGCAAGCTCAGTAGGTGCAAGAACTTTCACTGCTACATCCTCACAAGGATTACTTTATATGGCAGAGTGTCTTCAGTATGCTAGTGGGGGAAGATTCCCAATTGTTATGATGAATGCTAATCGTTCTACAGCACTTCCTTGGAATATTTATGGGGATCAAAGAGATTCACTTTCCCAGCTTGACTGTGGTTGGATACAGGTATATGTAGAGGATGCTCAAGAAAGCCTTGATATGGTACTACAAAGCTACGTAATAGCTGAAAATAAAAAGGTTCTTACACCAATTATGATAAATCTTGACGGTTTCATACTTACACATACTTATGAGTTAGTACAGATTCCCACAAGTGAAGAGGCAGATAAATTTGTACCACCATTTGAGACTCCTAATAAAATGGATTTAGAAAATCCGGTAAATATGGCTTTTAGTACAGGACCTGGGGATAATATGGAATTTAAATACCAGCAGCATAAGGCAATGATAGATGCAAAAAAAGTTATTAAAGATGTAGATGAAGCCTTTAACAAACAGTTTGGCAGAAAATATGGAGGAATGGTAGAGGAATATCGTTGTGATGATGCAGAAATAGTACTCGTAACTTTAGGAAGTGTTACAGGTCTGGCTAGGATTGTAGTTGACGAACTTAGAGCAAGTGGATTAAAAGCAGGAGTATTTAGAATACGATTTTTAAGACCTTTCCCAGAGGAAGAATTAATCAACTTAGCAAAACACGTTAAAGGCATTGGTGTCTTAGAAAAGGACATATCATTTGGTTATGAAGGCACAGTTTATGCTAATGTAAATTCTGCTATAGCAAAGGCTAGGGTATCTATACCTTCTTATAACTTTGTTGCCGGTCTTGGTGGACGGGATATTTCAAAGGATGATGTACTGGAAATGTTCCAATATATAAAAGAAGGGGTAGAAGGGACTAAAAAAGACTTTGTAAAATTTATAGGTTTGGGGGTGGAAATTAATGACTGAAAAAAATATCGTAAAAAATATTACTAATAGTGAATTATTTTATGGACATAAAGCCTGTGCTGGCTGCGGCGGAAGCTTAGCAGTAAGAATTGCATTAAAAGCGCTTGGAGAAAGGACATTTACAGTTATACCAGCAGGATGTATGTCAGCAGTAGGATTTAATTTTCCACAGCTTTGTTTTAGTAACAATGCAATTATATCCACTTTTGCAGGCACTGCTTCAATGCTTACTGGTGTTGAGGCTGGAGCAAGGGCTTTAGGGCTTAAAAATTATAAGGTTCTTGGTATTGCAGGGGATGGTGGTACCGCTGATATTGGAATACAAGCTCTTTCAGGAGCTATAGATAGAAATGATAATGTTATTTACATTTGCTATGACAATGAAGCATATATGAACACAGGTATTCAAAAAAGTAGTTTAACTCCCTTTGGTGCAAAGACTACTACAACACCAGCAGGAGAGAATATTAGAGGAAGTATGACGAAAAAGAAAAACATGTTTGAAATTGTAGCAGCTCATGGAATAAAATATGCAGCCACAGCCAGTGTTGGATACCTGCAAGATTTTATAAATAAAGTGAAAAAGGCAGCAGAAGTTGATGGCACATCCTATATTCATGTGGTTGCTCCATGTCCAGTGGGATGGGGAATTCCAACAGATGAAATGGTGGATTTGGCTAAGGATATTGTGGACTCTGGTTTATGGTATTTGGCTGAATTTGAAGAAGGGGAGTTCAAAATTAATAGGAATCCTAAGGAATTTACTTCTGTGAAAAACTATCTTCTAAGGCAAGGAAGGTTTAAGCATTTAAATGATGAGGATATAGACCTTGTTATAGCACAAAGAGATAAAAAATGGAAACTCATCAGAAAAGATTGGGTTTAAAATAAATATTGATATACATGCTATAATTATTATTGTAAGTAGTAATTAAGGTGAATTATTGTGCTTTAGTAAAATTATAGGATTTATGAAAGATGTAAAACAACTGAATAAATCATTATGGAATCTAAATTCCAATTTATATAATCAAGTAACATAATTTTAGTGACGGTTTTGTAGTATCTTTTTTATTTGATGTTGAAAATTTCTTTAATAATAACAAGTATAATCTATTAATAAATTCATGAACTGCCTATAGATAGCTTCAATACTGTCTGTAGGCAGTTGTATTTTTGTTTATTTAAAAAATATCATTTTTGTTTAAATTTTATCCTAAAAGAAGTTACTAAGAGACTTGCAGAAACGGAAACCTTAGCTCAAAATTTAGCTACCAATGATGTAGATGCTAGAATAGCCCATATGATATTAGATTTTGGTGAAAAATATGGAGTGAGTAAAGAACAAGATATAGAAATAAAACTGCCTATAAATAGAGAAGAAAGGGCAAACTATGTAGGGGTAACAAGAGAAACTATAAGTAGAAAATTATCTAGATTCGAAGATTTAGATATTATAAAACTTGTTGGTAATAAGGTAATTATAATCAAAAATGAAGATGCCTTAAAAGAATGTATAGAATAGATTATCTTAAAGAAAAGTGCTTTGCACTTTTTTTATTTTTAAAATTTGATTTGAATCATATTTTTAAATTCCAATAGTTTATATAATAAAGCCATAACAAACAAGAAAATAAAGCAAACAACATAAATATTAATAAAAAATTGGGGGTAATGGATATGATGAAAAATATAAAAATTAAAGAAAAAATTTATTTAGTAGGAAAAATTGATGATAGAGATGTACCGTTTCATAGATTAACTTTAAGAAAGGGAACAACTTATAACAGCTATCTTTTACTTACAGAAAAACCTACAATTATTGATACTGTAGATATAAGTTTCGGAAGAGAATACGTTGAAAGTCTAAAAACTTTAATAGACTTAGAAAAAATTCAGTATATAGTAATAAATCATACAGAACCAGATCACTCAGGAGCTTTAGGAACTTTGGCCTACAATGCTAAAAATGCAATTATTGTTTGTAGCAAAAAAGCAGTTGACCAATTAAAAGCTATGTATAAGCTTTATAACAGAACTTTTCTAGTAGTTAAAGATGGGGATACCCTTGATATAGGTGGAAAAACCCTTGAATTTATAGAAACACCTTATCTTCATACAGAAGAAACTATGATAACTTTTGCTAAAGAAGATAGAATATTATTCCCATGCGATATATTTAGTACTCATGTAGCAAACTATGAATATTTCAATGATAAAGCTAAAGAGGACATATTAGAAGATTTTAAAATCTACTACAGTTTAATAATGCATCCTCATAGAAGATATGTGCAGAATATGATAAAGAAAATAAGAAATTTAGATATAGAAATTATAGCACCATCTCACGGGTTTATATTAAGAGAGGATGCTGAAAAATTTATAAAACTTTATGATGAAATGAGCGGAAATACAAATGCAGATAAAAAAGTTTTAATTTTATATTCTACAATGACAAACAATACTAAAAAGATTTCAGAATTAATCAAAGGATATTTTGAAAAGGACAATATAAATGTAGAGCTAATTGATGTTAATAAAGCATCAGATGAAGACATTTTAAAAAATGTGAAAGAAGCAGATGCAGTATTTGTTGGAACGTCCACAAAATATGCAGATATGATTGGAAAATTAGAAGATGTTTTAAAAAGTTTAAAGAATATAGATTTAGAAAATAAAATAGCAGCAGCTTTTGGATCTTATGGATGGAGTGGAGAAGGTATTGAAGTTCTCCAAGATTATTTAAATGAAACAAATATGAAGACTTTAAGCACCTCATACATTATAAAATCGACAGGAATGACAGATGTGAAATTTCCAATAAGAATTAAATTTTCACCAGAAGAAATGGACAAAGAAGAAATAAAGAAAGCAACTACATTTATAGCAGATTTATTATTAAATTCACTATAAGGATTATATTAAGTAATTATAAGAGATAAATTAGTTGTTTTAAGCTAGGAGGAGTTATTATGAAAAATACTATTAATGCAAACCAAAAACTTGGTGAAGTTGTCTCTATATTCCCAGGAGCAAGTAGAATATTTAACGATGTTAAAATAGATTATTGTTGTGGTGGACATGATACTTTAGGAAAAGCTTTAAGGGAAAAAGGAATTGATTCAGATGAATTTATACAAAAACTTAATGAAGAATATGAAAAGTTTATGGAATCTAATGAAGAGTATATAGATTGGAGAAAAGAAAAACCAGTAAATCTTATGAAAAATATATTAGATACTCACCATGAATATACAAAAAGAGAGCTTAAAGAAATAGATGCCCTGTTATCAAAAATATTAAAGGTTCATTTTAGTCATCATGGAGAAGAATTATTAAAGGTTCATAGATTATTTGGGCTTTTGAAAATAGAACTAGAAGAGCATTTGATAAAAGAAGAAGAAAATTTATTTCCATTAATAGAAGAGTACGAATTGACTAAAGATGAAAATCTAAAAAAAGAAATAGATAAATTTATAAAAGAAACAGAAAATGAACATGATGAAGCTGGAGATATATTAAAAGAATTAGAAAAAATAACACGAGATTTTAAAGCGCCAGAAGAAGCATGTACAAGCTATAGATTAGCTTATGATAAGATTCATAATTTAGAAAAAGATTTATTTATCCACATATACAAAGAAAACAGTGTGTTGTTTGAGATGATTTAAAGCTTAAATAAAGGAGATGATTTAAATGGACAATAAAAAAATTCAGGAATTAAAGGAAGTTTTAAAAAATTTAAATAAAGTTGGAATCAAGGATGAAATAAGAAAAGAGGCTCTAGACTTAGTAAAAGATATTGACCCAATAGAATTATCTATAGCAGAACAACAACTTATTGAAGAAGGGATGGAACCACAGGATTTAAGACATTTGTGTGATGTACACATGGAAGTTTTAAAGGATGAATTAAGTAAAATAAAGACAAAGATAAATAGAGGACATGTAGTTTATACATTAATAGATGAACATGATAAGATTTTAAAGTTCTTGGAAGAGCTAGAAAAAGTGAATTCAGATATTCAAAAGACTATAAGTTATGACAAAGCTAAAGAAAAAATTCATAGACTTCACAAATTAGCAGAAAATATATTAGATGCAGAGAATCATCATCAAAGAGAAGAAAAAGTTTTATTTGTAGAGATGGAAAAAAGGGAAATAACAGGACCTACAAGAATAATGAAAATGGAACATGATGACTTAAGGGCTAGAAAAAAAGAATTAAAAAGACTTTCTGAAAATGCAGATAAAATGGAATTTGATGAATTCAAGAGCAAATCAGATGAAGTTTCAAAATATATAATTTTTAACTTAAGGGATCATATTTTTAAGGAAAATTATATTTTGTATCCATCATCTTTAGAAGCTATAAAGGAAAAGGATGTATGGAATGATATGAAAAAAAGATGTGATGAAATAGGATATTGCAGCTTTACATTTGAAAATTAAAAGTTAATAAATTATGGATGTTTATAGAAATAAAAAAGAGTATCTTTAAGGAAAAAAGACACTCTTTTTTAATTTAAATTATATGGTCTAAGCCATTAACAGTAGTTTGTTCATTGTCATTAATAGGAATAACTATGCATTTTTGTCCATCAATTATTTGAGATTTTATTTCAGGTATTTTTTCAGGTTTTACTTGAAGTATAATGTCATAGTGAGAAGCGGTATTAGCATCCTCTGAATTTCCATTGTGAATTTCTTTCGGAATAAGGTTATTATCATCAATTTCTGTAATTGGATGAGTTTTTTCTGAAACTGGATTATCATCATTGATTTCTGTAAATGGATGACTTTCATTATTTACAGCAGCCTCTTGTTCAGCTTGTTCAAGTTTAAGTTGAAGTGCTTCTACTTGTTTTTTAAGTTGTTCTTCCTTTTTTCTCTGAGCATTTGCTTTAAGTGCTTTTGAGTCAAGTAAATTCTCTGCTAAAGGTAGATCTTCACCAAAGTTTTCTATATAAGATTTTTCAATTTTAGTAGTAGCTTCTTCAGGAACTCCGCTTTCTATTAAAAGATTTTGTATCTCCTTTTGCGTTAAAGTTATAGGTTCTGCATCTGTATCATCATATATTGAATTATGTTCATCTATCATAGTATTTAGATTTTCTTGTATTTCCATAAAGGTTTTCTCAGCTTTTTTTTCATCAGTATCAATATAATCTTTAATAATTGCTTGGAAGGTTTCTTTTTGTATGTTGGCAGTCTGCTTTGAAAAGCAACCTAAAGCTTTTTCCATTAATTCAGGATGTGGGTCTTTTGGGTTTTTAGTATAGTACATAACAGAGTTAACATCTGAACTACGATCAATAAAAGCAGGGAACACAAAACCAATGGTTGGAGCATTCACTACCCAATCTCTAATACGTGCTGTTATTTTCTTTTCTTCTTCAAAGTATCTAAGTCCAGGATCTGAAAGTGAAACAGGACATATTGCACATAAAATATACTCATATACTTCTTCAGATTCATCTATTTTAGCATTATCAGTAGTTTTAGTAATAACATCATATGCATCATGAAAAACCAGTATTAAAAAATTACCAGTATAATCATAACTATCTATAATGGATTTATAAAGATCTTGAAGCAAAGCATCATCCTTTAATTGGCTTTTTTTAAGCCTAATAAGAGAAAGTTGTTTTTCATTTTCAAGATTTTCATTAAGTGGAAAGTTAAGTTCTAAAATATTATTACCAATAGTTCCAGATAAGACTTTTTTAGCAATTTCTAAGTACTTAAAGTACTCATCATCTTCTAAATTTAAAAAGGTTTCTCTAAAATTTAAAATAATATTTTTTTCACCATTAACATAGCAACCACACATTTTAGTGAAGGTACAATAATCTTTCTTTAAACGTTTTTTTAACTCAAGTATATCTTTCTTGCTCATATTTAACCCCTCAATCTAATCTTTTCTATTTGTAGTCATTAATTAATACATTATTAAGTATAGTATTTTTTTTGCATTAATTAAAGATTTCATTAGATAAATTTAAAGCAGGCGATATGCAAGCAATAACAGTTATATCTATTTTAATAAGTGACTATAAAGAGAAAAAATATAATAAAGTTTGATAGAGATACATTAGTATATATAAATAGAAGTAGATGTAAAATATCATGATGAACAGGAAAGTAAAATAAAAAATATATTTTTTTAAGTACCCTAGAAATGCTATTTAGGTATACGTATTATTTATAAGGAGGTGAGTTATGTTAGAAAATATTAATGAACAAGTTATGATAATTAAGAATGATAAAGAGCGGATAAATCTTTTTATTAATGAATATAAACAATTTATTATAGCTTATTGTAATAGATCCCTAAAGAGATATATTGATATAAATAATGATGATGAATATAGTATAGCTCTTATGGCTTTTTATGAATCTATAAAAAGCTATGACATAAGCAAAGGAAGTTTCTTTTCATATGCTCAGCGAGTTATAAAATTTAGATTGATAGATTATTATAGAAAAAATAAAACATTATTAAATGAGAAATCTATAGAAGAAGATAAGGAAAATAAGGACAAGTTTTTCTTAAACCAATCTATAGAAAATTATGAAAAACAGGACATTTCATATCTAAGAAAACTTGAAATAGAAAGCTTAATTGGTGAACTATCCCAATATAATATAACTTTTAAGGATTTAATAAAAGTTTCTCCTAAATGGAAGTCTACTAGAAAACAATATAATGAAATAATTAATTACATAATAAAAAATAGAGATATTATTGAGGAAATATGTTTAAATAATAAGATTCCAATAGCAAAAATTCAAAAAAATACTAATATACCTCGAAAAACAATAGAAAGATCACGAAAGTATATAATATCAGTACTGATAATACTTTTAGGTGATTACCAATATATAAGAGAATACATAAATTTGGAGGTTTGATATGAAAAGAGCCTTAGTGGTAGAAATAAATGATAAACATATGATTGTTATTGATAATAAAGGTAGATTTAAAAAGGTTAAAAATAAAATGAATCTAAAAATTGGTGATGAATATGAAAGAAATGAGGCATTAATTATGAAAAAAGGTATAGTATTTGCAATGTCACTTATTTTATTGCTTGGAATAGGTGGCTTTGGATATTCTTATGCAGCTCCAAAGGATTATTTAACACTTGATATAAATCCTAGTATAAAACTAACAACTAATAGGTATAGCAAAGTAATAAAGATAGAAGCATTAAATTCTGACGGAGAGAGTATAAGTAAAGAATTAAAAATAAAGAATAAAAATGTTAACGAAGCTATAAAATTATTAGTAGAATCTGCAGTGGACAATGGTTATATAGTTGATGATGAAAATGCAGTTATGCTTACTTCAACAAATGATGAACTATTAGATGAAGCAGAGATAGGCGCAGAAGAAGGTTTAGAGGAAGAAGAAATAAAAAATACTGAGATAATAAAAGAAAATGTTAATAAAGAAAGATTTGAAGAGGCTGAAAGATTAGGAATATCACCTGGAAAAGTAAATTTAATTCAGAAGCTTCAACAAGTAATGCCAGAAGCAACTTTAGATGAATATGCAAACTCTTCAGTTAAGGATATTATGAAAAAGATAAAGGAGCAAAGGGTTAAAGAAAAAGAGGAAAATAAGAAAGAAAACGGTAAAACAAAAACTAATGAAGATGTAAAAGAGACTACAAACTCTAATGGCAAAGGAAGTACTTATCAAGAGAACAAAAAGAATAATGAGAACCCTATAAATAAAAATAATAATTCAAATGCTAATAAAGAAAAAATAAATAATGGTGAAAAAATAAAAGATAATATTAAAGATACAAATAATAGTGAAAAAATAAAAGATAATACTAAAGGAACAAATAATGGTGAAAAAATAAAGGAGAATATTAAAGATACAAATAGTAGTGAAAAAATAAAAGAGAGCACTAAAGAAACAAATAATGATAAATCTAATAACTCGAATAAAGGTAAATCTAATAAAATAGAAAATAACAAAGAGAATAACAATAAGTCAGAAAATAATAACCTTTCAAAGAAGAACAATTAATATAAGGAGAATCTATATTTAAAGTGATTCTTATATCAAGGATATTAAAAAAGCCAGTTAAGTAGATAAAAGCTGATTCCTGTATTAAGCAGTAGTCAGCTTTTTAAAATTCCATTAGTAATGGTAGTTGTTATTATATAATTATCAATAACTTTATGAAAAAATCATGGAAAATAAGGGAATTGCTTACTGCGGATTAATATAATAAAATATAGGAAAGATATATACTGGTATTTTTTATTATAATGATTTACTGCATAAAATAGAGTATTTATTAGCTAGGAGGTGTAGTTATGAAGAATGAAAACAGATTTTTGCTCTATGCAGGATTAGTCATATAATTCAGCGGTTAGTTGCATAGAGGGTAAAAGATAATCGCTGTTTCATTTATATGACGAATCTGCAATCTTGTGAATTATAATAAAAAGGAGCAGGATTATGGTGCAGTATATAAATGCAAAAGATATTTTACCAGAAACATTAATTCTCCAAATACAACAATATGTCGGTGGCAGTATAATTTATATACCTAAAAAGGATAATGATAAAAAATCATGGGGCACTTCTACGAATAGTAAAAATGAAATTATTGAAAGAAACAATGAAATCAAGAAAAAGAAGAAAAATGGTGTAACAATAGATGAGCTTATGGCTGAATATCATTTGTCCTATGATACAATCAAGAGTATAATTTATAGAAAAAAATAGAAGAAAAGCAGTCGGTTGATGAACTGGCTGCTTTTGTGTATTTACATCTATAATTAAACTTTACATATTATTACTTTATATTTTCCTTTATACTTTAATCATATATTGTAGCTTCAATATTTATAAGAGAATAATTTAGAAAGATGAACTTGAAAATTTTTATGTAAATCAAGAAAATGCTGAATCTTTACTTATTAATCAAGAAAATGCTGAATCTTTACTTATTAATACTTAGCTAACTTCAATTTTGCATGATGATAATTTGCTACTGACATGATAGCAAATTATGCTTAAGATTAGTATTGATATTGATTTCTATGTAATAAATTATGAACAAAAAATTGTTTATATAATATGAAAGTGGGGAGAAAGATGGGGAATGAATATATAAAAAAACAAATTCATCATATACTAAAAGGCAAAGCTATTGAACTTGTTCCTGTAGCAAAGGAACATATGGATTTTATATGTGATGAAGAAAGTAATTCAGAATTATGGTGTTATGAAGAATATGTTGAAACTAACAAGGAACGTATTCGAGAAAGGTTTATTAAAAGAATTGGGGAAAGTGATGTTTTTGACTTTATTATTAAACGAAGTTCAGATAGTGCACAGATGGGAGCAGTTTACATATGGCAATGTAGTTCTACACGTAAAAGCTGGGAAATTGGATATGTTCTCTTACCAGAGTTTCAAGGTAATGGATATTGTTTAGAAAGTGCAAATCTTCTAATATCCTTTGCATTTAATGAGCTAAATGCCCATAAAGTTATAGGTATGTGCCATTGTGATAATCTCAAATCAGCATCTGTAATGCAGAAAGCAGGAATGTCGAAACAGGGCGTATTCAGAGAAGAATATAAATGTGGAGATAAGTGGGTGGATCAATTTTATTTCAGCATTTTAGAGCGAGAATATAATAAAAATTATAAAAAAAGTTAGTTTTAAATTTATATATTATAAGTATATGAGCATGATGCTAAGCAATAATGTTATTAAAGAAGTTGCTAGGTATATAATAAGATGTATATTTTTTATTTATAGTATTATGAAATAAGAATTTATGAATTATTAATAATGAAGAGTATAACTACTGTTAAGAACAGTTCCCAAGTTATTACCATATATTATAACATTATATGGTTAATAAGGTTGGAGGAAATTAATATGATAGAGGGGTTAACAGGAACTGTTATAACTAAAGAAGATAAAAGTTATAATATTCTTCGTAGAACTGCAAATTTATATTTTAGTTACTACCCAAAGGTAATTGTATATCCTAATAATATAACAGATGTAGTTAATGCAGTAAATTGGGCAAGAGAGCGAGGATTAAATATACGCTGTAGAAATGGTGGTCATAACTATGAATCATTTTCTGTGGCAAATGATGCTGTTGTGATAGATGTTTCTAAATTGCTTGATTTTGAAATAGATACGAGGGAAGGTTATGTAAGAATAGGGGCAGGATATAGGCAAGAACAACTTCATCCTAAGGTAACTCAATATGGATTTGCATTTGTTGGAGGAAGTTGTCAATCTATTGGGGTTACAGGAATTACATTAGGAGGAGGAGTTAGCTTTTTACAAAGGGAATATGGGCTAGTATGCGATAGTTTAGTAGAAGCACAAATAGTAGATGCTTTTGGTAGAATAATAACTGCTAATTCATATCAAAATCAAGATTTATTTGCTGCATTAAGAGGAGCAGGTAGTAATAATTTTGGAGTAGTGGTGTCACTTACTTTTAAAGTATATCCCGTTGATAAAGTAACAGTAATGACTGCCAGATGGCCTAGAAAGAGTAGATATGAAGTAATTCAAGAATTTCAAAAGGTAGGGGAATATTTAGATAATAGATATACCATTAAGGTTTCTATGACTAAAGATGCTATTGAGCTATATGGAGTAGGATTAAGAAGTACAGAAAAAGAAATGGAACAAGCTTTAAGTGATTTATTAAAAGTTCCTAATAAAATGAATTATACAACAAGGCATATTAGTTTTAAGGAATCTGTACAGGGGCGTCCAGGTTTTGTGCCTACACCAAAAGGATTTAAGAATACAGGATTACTCGCATATAATTCATTAGGGAAAGAACCTTGTCAAATAATGTTTGATTATTTAGATAATTCACCACCTATACAGCCACCTATAGACATTGAATTCCTCTTATTGGGAGGAAAGATTACAGAAAATGAAGGTTTACCTAGCGCTTTTCCTCACAGACATGCTAAAGTATTAATACAAATTGAGGCCGAGTGGATTCTTAAGTATAGTATGTATGCTAATGATACAATTAGGTGGGTAAATAGTTTAAGAAATTCCTTACTTCCATATGCAGACTTTGGATATCTTAACTATTGTGATATTAATATACCTAATTATTTATATAGTTATTTTGGCAATAATGTATCCTGGTTAAAAACTGTAAAAGAAAAATATGATCCATATAACTTGTTTTACTATCCTCAAGGAATAAATCTATAGGCAGTGGATATTATTAAAATGATATTTAAACCAAAATTATGAGTAGCGACAAAAAATGATCCAAATTGCCAGGGAAATAAGCTAATCTAAGTAGTGGGAATATAATATAAATAAGGAAGCATATCAATATCCGAATACAAGAAAAGACCACTGGAGAATTCCCAGTGGTACAATTCTGACTTTTTAATAATTACTATTTTGGCAAGAATACATACTTTATTTTATGCATCAATTCCCAAAAATATTTTTGTATTTGCTTTGAGCCTAAGATATAATGTAGCTGAATATTGTTTATATAAATAGGCGTGTAAATAATTAATTTTTTTTAGTTTTGATATATGTTATATTTTTATCATCAATTTTTTTTAAAGAAAGAGATTTTAGTGTATCTTCATTAACTATTATTTGAGTTTCATCTAACATAGTTACAGGGATATTAGATATTTCCTCACCATTTAAAACCTTAATAGCAAGCTCTCCAGTTTTATAACCTAATTTCTCATAGTCTATACCTTGACATGCAAGTGCACCAGATTTGACAGAACCATCTTCAGAAGATATTATTGGCACTTTATTATTAGTAGCAATTTTAGAAACTATTGGCATAGATGAAACAATTAAGTTATCTGTTGGAACATATAAAACATCTATTTTACCTACTAAACTAGACATAGCTTGACTAATTTCCATTGAAGAGGAAACACCTTTTTCTACAACTTTATAATTGTTTTTAGATGCATACTCTTTTAAAGTATCAACTTGTATCTTTGAATTTACTTCACTAGTATTATATAAAACACCTATAGTTTTAGCATCTGGGATAAACATTTTAATTAACTCTAAATTTTTATCTATAGATATGTAATCTGATGTACCTGATACATTTCCTTCAGGCTTATCTATAGATTTTACTAGGCCAGCAGCAACTGGATCAGTAACAGCAGTTATTAATATCGGTATATCTTTAGTTGCATTGTAAGCTGCTTGAGCTGATGGCGTTGAGATAGAATATATTAAATCCTTTTTATCAGATACAAACTTATTTGCAATCATTTGAGTTGTAGGCATATCATTTTGGGCATTTTGGTAATCAATTTTTATATTTTCTCCATCTTTATACCCTTTATCTTCTAGTGCTTTTATGAATCCATCTCTTGCTTTATCTAAAGATGGATGTTCTACTAGCTGAGTAATACCTATTGTTTTGATATCCTTACTTGAATCAGATAATTTATCATTATTATCCTTAGAACAACCTGTAAGTAAGGAAACTCCAATTGTTCCTGCTAAAATTAAACTCATTAACTTATTTTTTATTATCATAATATAATCCTCCTAAATTTTATTTTTATATATGTAGTTAAATCTATATATTAACTAATTGAGCTATAAATTAAGCCTTATATTTTAAACTGCATATTCAAATTTATTTAGTATTTCTTCTATACTTATATTTGCTTTTTTCTCACCACTTATATCTAAAATAACTTCTCCTTTATGAAGCATTATAAGTCTATCACCATAGCTAATAGCATGTTTTAAATTATGGGTTACCATTAGTGTGGTTATATTTCTTTCCCTAACAATTTTATTAGTTAAATCTATAATTTCATCTGAAGTCTTAGGGTCTAAAGCAGCAGTATGTTCATCTAGTAATAAAACCTTTGGATTTGTAATAGTAGATATAATTAGGGAAAGGGCTTGTCTTTGACCACCTGATAGATATTTTACTTGAATATCTAAATATTTTTTTAAGTCAAGCGATATGCCTTCTAATAAATCTTCCATAACTTCAGTTTTATGGCGGAGACATTTTTTTAGATTTAGTAAACTTCCTTTGTTAAAAGCTAAGGATAAATTTTCTTTAACTGTCATAGAAGGACAAGTACCTAAACTTGGATCTTGGAACACTCTGCTTATTAGCTGAGTTTTTTTGTGTTCAGCTAGCTTTGTTAAATTATTACCCTCTAATAAAATATCTCCTTGGCTTTCTTTTATAAAACCTGAAATTATATTAAGTAAAGTAGACTTACCTGTACCATTACTTCCGATGATACTAACAAATTCACCTTTATTTATAGTTAGTGAAAGATCTTTGAAAATTATATTAGGATCTCCATATGGATTAGGGAATGTTTTTGAAATATTTTTAATCTGCAACATCTAGAGCACCTCTTTTCTTTAAATTTTTATAGTTACTATTGTTATTAGCAAAAACATTTAAGTTACCAACACTTAAGAATAAAATTATTACTATGGAAGTCATTAATTTTAAGTTATTAGGTGGTATTATGCCTAAATCTATTGCAAAATAAATTGTAAATTGATAGATTAAAGTCCCTAATAATATAGATGTTGTGGGCTTAATAAATGTAAGTCTTTTAAATATGGAGATGCCAATTATAATTGATGCTATTCCAAGTATTAAAGTACCAATCCCTAAATTAACATCAGAGAATCCCTGAAATTGAGCAAACAAGCTACCAGATAAAGCAACAAGAGCATTAGATAGCATTAATCCTAATATTTTTATAATGCCAATATCAATTCCTAATGATTTAACCATTTGAGGATTATCACCAACAGCTTTTAACGTATATCCAAGACCAGTAGTTAAGAATAAATCTAAAATAAATTTGCAAAACAATACAATTATTGAAACTAATACTAGGGGAGAAATGCTTATATTAAATAGGTGATTGAGGTCAAATAATGGAACATTTGACTTTCCCATTATGCCTAGATTAATAGAGTAAAGCATACCCATAACTAAGATTCCTGAAAGTAAATTAGAAATCTTAAATTTGATATGTAAAATACCAGTAACAAGACCAGAAATTAAACCGCATATCATAGCTAACAAAGTTCCAATTATTGGAGAGATATTGTTAGTTAAAGAGAAAGCAATAATGACTCCACCTAATGAGAAACTTCCATCAACAGATAAGTCTGGAAAATCTAAAATTTTATAACTTATATAAATACCTAATACCATAATTGATAAAATTAAACTTTGTATTACTACAGATATGATTCCTGTCATAAAAAACACTCCTTTTAAAATTTATTTTGTATAAAAAAACCACATGGTATAATCCATGTGGCCTATTTTTGAATATAAAAAAGCCACATAGCATAATCCAGGTGGCTTATTTTTGAATATAGAAAAGCCACACAGTATAATCTGCGTGACTTTATAAATGTAGTAATAATGAATAACATTATAAACAATATAGCCAACACAGATACAATCCCTAATTATCAGTAAGTCTTAAGGGGCTTGTATCCATGTTAAAATTTATAACTTGATACAAACCCTATATAAATTGGCTATAAAAACTAAATCGTGTTTGTTTGTTTATTAAAGTATTCATAATTACCCTCCAGTTTTATTTCATAATTAATAATATTTTTCATAGAAAAACAAAGATAAGATTTAATGTTTGTTCTTCATTTAATTTAGTAAGAGTATATTCTATTTAAGATTGTAAGTCAATAAAAAAATATAAAACTGATTAAACTTTTTACAGATTAACTAAAGTTTATAAGGAGGTATATGAGAATATATATGCAGAGCTAAAAGTTTTAAGAAGATTATAAAATTAATAAAGGTTTATGTTAGTATCTATATTTTTATAGACAAGTATTAGCAAAAAATATAAAATAATTCAATATAGAAATGTTGAGGTTATAAATTGAAGAAGCAGCTTTAAAAGATAAGGGGGAAAGAGTATGAATCCATTAGAAAGAAAAGAAAAATCTATAGAAATATTAAAAGCTAATAAGGTTCCATATATGGAAGGGCTTCCAGTTATTGAAGATGCAAATGAAATAGAAATGAGAAGTGTAGAAGAAATAGCTAAACGTGCTATTGCTTGTTTAATCTCTATTCAAGTAGCATGTGATATTAATAGTGGAGAGAATATTAAAGAATCTAGAGAATTTTTTGAAGGTTTCTTAGAAAAATATAAAGTAAAAGAAGAATTAACTGATAATGAGAAGGAAATTATTTTTGGAAGTCCAGATATACAAGAAGTAATTAATATGGCGTGGAAATATGAAGCCTATTGGACACTTATTTGGGCATTAGGTATTGTAGACAAGCTAGAATACCCTTCGCAAATATGCGACTGTAACTTTGCAATCTGTGCAGTGGCAGATTATGAAGACTTTAATGATTTTATGAAAACAGTTAAACTGAGAAGCATAGAAGAAATATTAGATGAAGCAGATTTAATTTATCGTTATAACTGGGCTTGTGTAAATGCTAGGATACATGGAGAAAATCCACCAGCAGGGTTAAATCCAGGTGTAGTGTTTGAACGTCATTGGGGATTAAATTGGCTTATTGGAAAAGGTACATATAATGACAATTGGGACAGTGTTTCAACAGATACTTAATAAAGCATATAAATTTATTTTAAATCTAAAATTGATGCTGTAAAAAATATATTGTCTTATATGTTCTTAGTATATAAATAGTAAATTCAACAGCAATTAAGTCACAATAATTCTATATATTAAAATAAATAGTATAATACTATATCATTATGTACATAAATATAATAACCTACTTACTTTTATTAAGTATGTATGGTAAAATGTATGCAGGTGGTGATTGGATATGGAAAAATACCATATGTGTCCAAAATTTGAAAATGCTTTTGGATTATTAGGCAAAAGATGGAATGGATTAATTATAAGAACATTGCTAGGAGGACAAAAGCGATTTTCTGATATAGCAGATGCAATTCCTAATATGAGTGCTCGTATGCTTACAGAAAGATTTAAAGAATTAGAAAGCGAAGGAATTGTTATTAGAAAAGTTTATCCAGAAACACCTGTACGTATAGAATATGAACTTACAGAAAAGGGACATGACCTTAAAAATGCTATGGATGAAATTCAAAAATGGGCAGAAAAATGGAATTAATTAAAATAAACAAAAGAATCTCTTAAAATTAATAAGAGATTCTTTTTATTTTAGAAAATATCTTGACTAATTGTACTTAGCATGTAATAATAAATTTAAAGCTAGTTACTAAATGTAACTAAATAAATTATTTAACTTAAATAATTATATGTAAGGATATAAAATATTTTTATTGAGCATACATGAATATTGAAGAGTAGAATTATGAACAATATAAAAGAGGAGTGATATGAGATGTTAAGAAAAATAGAAAGTAAAAATATGGGAAGTAGCAATCTTGGATGGTTAAAGAGTAAATTCCACTTTTCATTTGCTAAGTATTATAATCCCGATAATATAAATTTTGGAGTTTTAAGAGTTATAAATGATGATTTAGTTCAATCTAATACAGGGTTTGACACTCATCCTCATAGAGATATGGAAATAATATCATATGTTGTCAATGGTGAACTTACTCATAGAGATAGTATGGGTAATAAAAGCACTATAACTCGTGGTCATGTTCAATACATGAGTGCAGGAACAGGAGTTTATCATAGTGAGCATAATTTTGAAAAAGATACATTAAGACTTTTACAAATATGGATTTTCCCTGACCAAAAAGGATACAAACCTAACTATGGGGATTACAGATTTAATTGGGATGACAGGCAAAATAAATGGCTTCATATGGCTTCAAACAAAGACGGTGATGCCCCAATAAAAATAAACCAAGATATTAATGCTTATTCCTTAGAACTTGAAAAAGGAAAAGAGATCAATTTTCCAGTGAAGGAAGGAAGACAGGCATATTTAGTTCAAATAGAAGGAATGTCATTAGTTAATGAAGTTGAATTAAATGAAAGAGATGGAATGGAAATAGTTGAGGAAGATATTTTAATTAAAGCAAAAGAAACTTCTCATATTATGGTTTTAGAAATGAAAAAACAAGATTAATATTAAATTTATTTATAAATAACAAAAAAATTATATATTTGGAGGTATGGATAAATGTCAAAAGAATTTTTAACTGCTATTGAAGATAGACGCACATTTTATGGAATTAATAAGGAGACTGTAGTCTCTGATGATAGAATAAAAGAGGTTATAGAACATGCAGTGAAACACACACCATCAGCATTTAATTCTCAAAGTGCAAGGGTAGTTCTATTATTAGGAGAACATCATGATAAATTATGGGATATTACAAAAGAAGCATTGAGAAAGATTGTACCAGCAGATAAATTTGGCCCTACTGAAGAAAAAATAAATTCATTTAAAAGTGGATATGGTACAGTTTTATTCTTTGAAGATAATAGTGTAGTAGAATCTCTTCAACAACAATTTGCTATCTATAAAGATAATTTCCCAATTTGGTCTCAACAATCAAGTGGAATGCATCAATTTGCTATTTGGACTGCATTAGAAATTGAAGGATTTGGAGCATCACTTCAGCATTATACTGAACTTATTGAAAATGATGTAAAGAAAGAATGGAATATACCAGAAAACTGGAAATTGATTGCACAAATGCCATTTGGTAAGCCAACAGAAGAACCAGGTGAAAAAGAGTTTCAACCATTAGAAGAACGTATTAAGATATTTAAATAGATTTTATTTTGATAGATTATAAAACAGATAGATTATAAAAAAAGTTCCTTTAGAAAAAAGGAACTTTTTTTATATAATTGTTAAGTAGCAGCTACTTGATGGGAATGGATTTTTAATCATTAGTCTATTTATGGCTCTTTTAATTTTTTGTGAAAATTAAAAAAAGTTATATTATGGATATATTGCTCTAAAATAGCAATAATATGTAAAAAAATCTGTCTTAAAATATCTATAGAAAATTATATAGTGAAATGATTATTTTGAAATATAATCTTGCACTAGCAGATGTCGATGATGATAGGACAAGGCTTCATAAATTTTTATTAGGTTTAAAATGTTATATTTATTAAAATTATGTAAATAGTAGGATTTTTTCATTTATTTGTTTAAATTAAAGGAAATTAAAACTATTTTCTAAAATTAGGATTATTTAGCATTTTAAAAATTTTTGGAATTTATGTATAATTATATTATTAAATAATATATTTTGAAAAAATGTATTAAAAAAGTTGTAAAAGAGGGTGGTTATATTAGATAAAAAGTAGAATTATATTTATTGCATTTATCTTATTTTCATAATTTTTATCTCTACTCTACCATGAGTTTTAAGTCACGGGTACGTCTCAGAGAAGAAAAGGATTATTGTAATCCTTAGAACAACTTTATGGTTATTTAATTTATGCATCAAATCATTAAAAATAACCTGTTGTATTTTAGTAAAAAATTAATAAACATAAGGAGTAAAAGTATGATAAAGAAGTTACATTTTAAATCTAATTTAACTGAAAGAAACTTTAAAAAAACCACTTTATCCAAAGCATTAAGTACATTGGTCATAACTACATTAATTGTGACAAATTCCCATGGACTAATTTATGCATTACCTAATCAAAACTCTGAAGCTATTCCTAATCCTACTATGGAACAAATGCTTAATTATGAAGAAGTTCCTCATGATAATTGTCTTGATAATATAAAAAGGGTTAAAGATGAAAGTTCTATTTTGTCAAATAGCTCTTCTGATATACCAGGGGAAATTAGTGGACAAGCAATAGAGAAATCAAATATAAGAGCATTTGGAGCAGAAAAATCAAGTACGAAAAAATATTCTATGTCTGATTTAAACCGTATGAATTATACTGGACTTATTAATCTTCTTGTTACTATTCAATGGAGTGATATTACAGATCTTTTTCAATATAATACTGATGCACAGGAGTTTTATAGCAATACAAATCGTATGCAAGCACTTCTTGATGCTATTGAAGAAAGAGGAAGTCAATTTACATCCTCTGATACAAAGGGCCTCCCTACTCTTATTGAGGTATTTAGAGCAGGAAACTATTTAGGTTTTTACAACAAAGAACTTGAATCACTTAATACTAAAGCTAATCGCGATAAATGTATACCTGCTATATTGGCAATTGAAAAAAATCCAAACTTTAAATTGGGTACAAAAGAACAAGATGATATAATCGCTTCTACAGGCCTACTAATTAATGCTACGACATCCGATTTAGAAGTAGTTAATTATGCTGTTCCAATTTTGAAACAGTACAACGAAAATTTTGATAATTACACACAGCAATACTCAAAGGGCTCTGCTTTATTCAATATGCTTAAGGGTATTAGCTATACAATGGATAAATATATTTGGGATGGCACACCTATTGAAAAGACTCCATATTATAAAAATATTGATTCTTATATTAGGGAGTTAAACAAAATTGCTATAAAAGGAAATGTTAATAGTGATAATGAATGGGTAATAGATAGCGGTATTTATTATATTGGAGAATTATCAAAATATGCAAGCAATCCAAATGATTGTAATAAAATGCTCACAGATGCTTTAAAAATTTATCCTTATTTAAGCTCATCTTATTTTAAAGCTGCTGATCAGATATATAGGAATTTTAATGGTAAAGACTATTATGGAAATATAATTGATATAAACAAATTAAACGAAGAAGGAAAACAACATTATTTACCTAAAACATATGTATTTGATGATGGAAAATTTGTATTTAAAGTAGGAGATAAAATATCTGATGATAAAATTCAACGACTTTACTGGGCTACAAAAGAAGTAAACTCTCAGTTCTATAGAATTTTTGGAGATGATACTCCTATAGACAAAGGACCTAGTGCAGATGATGTGTTAACAGTTGTTGTTTATAACACTCCAGATGAATATAAAATGAATTCAACTTTATATGGCTTTAGTACTGATAATGGAGGTATATATATTGAAGGTGATGGTACATTCTTTACCTATGAAAGAACTCCAGAACAAAGCATATATTCACTTGAAGAATTATTCCGTCATGAGTTTACTCATTACCTTCAGGGAAGATACCTTGTACCTGGTATGTGGGGACAAACTGAACTTTATAAAAATGATAGACTTTGTTGGTATGAAGAAGGTAGTGCTGAATTTTTTGCAGGATCTACTCGTACTCAAGATATATTACCAAGACATTCTATTGTAGGCTCAATATCTAATAATCCTTCAGAAAGATACACTATAGACCAATTGGTTCATTCAGGCTATAGTAGTGGTTGGAGTTTTTATCATTATGGATTTGCATTCAATAATTACTTGTATAATAACAATTTAGATTTATACAATAAATTAGCAGATTCTATAAAATCAGATAATGTAAAGCAATATGATAATTACATTAAAACAATGAGTAATGATAAGGCTCTTAACATTGAATATCAAAATCATATGCAGTATTTAGTAGATAATGTGGATACATTAACAGTTCCATTAGTTTCTGATGATTACTTAGTTAAACATGCAGATAAAAATGAATCAGAAATTTTTTCAGATATTACATCTGTTGCAAAATTAAAAAATGTTTCTACTGAAAAGCAGAAATCTCCATTCTTTAATACATTTACTCTTCGTGGAACGTATACTTTAGGAACTTCAAAAGGTAAATTAAATGATTGGAAGTTAATGAACAGTACTGCAAATAATTTTTTAAATACATTAAATAGTTATCCTTGGAGTGGATATAAAACTCTTAGTTGTTATTTTGTTAACTACAAAGTGGATTCATCAAATAATGCTGAATTTGAAGTGGTATTTCAAGGAATGCTTTCTAATACCGCAGATTTTAATAGTCCTCCTGTAGCTAAGATAAATGGACCTTATGCAGGAACTATAAATAATCCTATAAGTTTCAGTAGTAATGGATCTACTGATTCTGATGGTAAAATAGTTTCATATCTATGGGATTTTGGTGATGGAACTACTAGTAATGATCCTAATCCTACTCATTTATATACAAGGGATGGTAACTATAATGTTAAACTTACTGTAACTGATGACAAAGGGGCTTATAACTCTGAGAGTACTTCAGTTAACGTAATTGATGATTCTCCAAAAGATATTTTAATTTCTCATGAACCAAATGATACCTTTGAAACTGCAAATGGACCTATACTTTCTAATACAATTGCGAAAGGAACCCTTGATGAAAGTAATGGAAAAGATATTTTCTACTTTGATGTTACTTCAGCAGGAGAAATTGATATTGCAGTAACCAATGAAGATGCCATAGGAATAAATTGGGTGCTTTATAGTGAATCTGATCATGATAATTATATAGCTTATGCTACTAATAGAGACAATGGAAAATTAACAGGATTATATAATGCTCCTTCAGCTGGAAGATATTACCTAGTTGTGTACAAGCACTCTGGAACAAGTGGATCCTATACTATTGATGTTAAAGGACCTCTATCTTCTAGGGATAATTCTTCAACAGATACTTTAATTTCTCATGAACCAAATGATACCTTTGAAACTGCAAATGGACCTATACTTTCTAATATGATTACTAAAGGAACGCTTGATGAAAGTAATGAAAAAGATATTTTTTACTTTGATGTTACTTCAGCAGGAGAAATTGATATTGCAGTAAACAATGAAAATGCCATAGGAATGAATTGGCTGCTTTATAGTGAATCCGATCATAATAATTATGTAGCATATGCTACTAATAGAGATAATGGAAAATTAACAGGAGTATATAATGCTCCTTCAGCTGGAAGATATTATGTAGTTGATGACAAGGGGGCTTATAACTCTGAGAGTACTTCAGTTAACGTAATTGATGATTCTCCAAAAGATATTTTAATTTCTCATGAACCAAATGATACCTTTGAAACTGCAAATGGACCTATACTTTCTAATACAATTGCGAAAGGAACCCTTGATGAAAGTAATGGAAAAGATATTTTCTACTTTGATGTTACTTCAGCAGGAGAAATTGATATTGCAGTAACCAATGAAGATGCCATAGGAATAAATTGGGTGCTTTATAGTGAATCTGATCATGATAATTATATAGCTTATGCTACTAATAGAGACAATGGAAAATTAACAGGATTATATAATGCTCCTTCAGCTGGAAGATATTACCTAGTTGTGTACAAGCACTCTGGAACAAGTGGATCCTATACTATTGATGTTAAAGGACCTCTATCTTCTAGGGATAATTCTTCAACAGATACTTTAATTTCTCATGAACCAAATGATACCTTTGAAACTGCAAATGGACCTATACTTTCTAATATGATTACTAAAGGAACGCTTGATGAAAGTAATGAAAAAGATATTTTTTACTTTGATGTTACTTCAGCAGGAGAAATTGATATTGCAGTAAACAATGAAAATGCCATAGGAATGAATTGGCTGCTTTATAGTGAATCCGATCATAATAATTATGTAGCATATGCTACTAATAGAGATAATGGAAAATTAACAGGAGTATATAATGCTCCTTCAGCTGGAAGATATTATGTAGTTGTGTACAAGTTCTCTGGAACAAGTGGATCCTATACTATTGATGTTAAAGGAGCTCTATCTTCTAAGGATAATTCTCAAGTAGATACAAATGATACCTTTGGAACTGTAAATGGACCTATACTTTCTAATACAAGTACTAAAGGAACGCTTGATGGAAGCAATGAAAAAGATATTTTCTACTTTGATGTTACTTCAGCAGGAGAAATTGATATTGCAGTAAATAATGAAGATGCCATAGGAATGAATTGGATGCTTTATAGTGAATCTGATCATAATAATTGTATAGCCTATGCTACTAATAGTGACAACGGAAAATTAACAGGATCATATGATGTTCCTTCAGCTGGAAGATATTATTTAGTTGTATACAAGTTCTCTGGAATAAGTGGATCCTATAATATTGATGTTAAAGGACCTCTATCTTCTAAGGATAAATAATTTTATATAATAAACAAGAGAAATCTAACTTTATTAATTCTAGTTAAATTTATCTTTTGTAAATTCAGAATAGGACGATAGAAATACCACCAGTTAAGCTGGTGGATTTCTTATTTTTTTATATTAATAAATCCTTCATAAAATCGAAATACTGAAATGAGAGATATTAAAAAGAGTAGTTGATGGATATATTGATTTAATAGGATATAAGGGAGGAGTTATTATGCTTCTTCCTTATTTTTGCTTTCAATAATTGCATTGATTACTACAGAAGAATTTTCTTAGTTTCTAATAGAATAAAAGAGATTTAATTAATTTATCATTTTAATATTATATGCTTTATTATGAGAGAACTGTAAGTAGATTTTTAATCATCAATCTGCTTAGGCACATTCAAAAAATAAACAAGTCAGTATGCTAGTCTATTTTGCATCTTTTACTTGTTATTTATTTTCATGTACCTTATGGTCCTGTTTATTTTCGATAAAAAGTAAGGAAATATAACCTTTGGTAAAGCAAAAAAGTTTCTTAAGAAGTAACACTGATAGAATGTCCTTACAGGACGATAGAAATACCATCAGTTTAGTTGGTGGATTCTTATTATATATTAAAAAATGAGTTTATAAAAATGAACATGGCTAAAGTGCCATTGTTAAATTTTATTAAACAAGTTAAAGGAATTAAAGCGTTAAGTTGATTAACTTTTTATTATATAAAGATAAGTAATAGTGACATAAAACTAAATAAAAAGTGATAGTTTTATCTAAATTCTATCTTGAAATATCTACAGGAGATTACATAATACAATGATTAGAGCTTGTGCCAGTAGATATTAATACTGATAGAACAAGGCTTTATGGATTTTCATTAGGTTTTAAATAATAGCTATATTAATTAAATTTGTGTAAACAATAAAATTTTATTATTCACTTGTATAAATAAAAATAATTAATAATATTTTCTAAAATTTAACAATTTAAAGTCTTTTACATATTTTTCAACTTATGTATAATTATATTATTAAAGAATATATTTTTTAATATATTAAACATTATAAAAGATTATAGAAGAGGGTGATTCGTATAGGAAAGTAAATGTACTTTAAATCAATACTAGTAAAATTATATATTTATTACATTCATCTTGTTTCATAATTTTTATCATATCCTACAATCATCTTTAAGCAGTTGCTATATTTTTGGATAATTTACTTTAATATTCAGACGAAAAGGCATTCCCATAAGCCTTAGAACAACTTTATGATTATTTAATTTGTGTATCAAATCATTAAAGGCAACCTTTCTTATCTTATTAAAAATAATAGATTATAAGGAGTAAAAGTATGATGAAGAAATCACATTTTAAACCTCATTCAACTGCAAGAAGTTTCAAAAAATCCCCTCTATCTAAATTACTATGGATATTGGTTATAACTACGTTACTTGTAACCAATTCCTATAGTCTAATTTATGCATTACCTAATCAAAATTTTAAATCTATCTCTGATCTTAGTATGGAACAAATGCTTAATCATGAAGATGTTCCTCATGATAATTGTCCTGATAATATAAAAAGGGTTAAAGATGCTAGCTCAGCTTTAGAAAGCGATCTTTTTCATATACCAGGGAAAATTACTGAAGAAGCAATAGAAAAATCGAGTACAGGAACACTTGAAGCAGAAAAATCAAGTACGCAAAAATATTCTATGTCTGACTTAAACCGTATGAACTATACTAGCCTTGTTAATCTTCTTGTTACTATTCAATGGAATGATATTACAGATCTTTTCCAATATAACACTGCTGCACAGGAGTTTTATAGTAATACAAGCCGTATGCAAGTACTTCGTGATGCTATTAAAGAGAGGGGAAGTCAATTTACATCCTCTGATACAAAGGGGATCCCTACTCTTATTGAGGTATTTAGAGCAGGAAACTATTTAGGCTTTTACAATAAAGAACTTGAATCACTTAATACTAAAGCTAATCGAGACAAATGCATACCTGCTATATTAGCAATTGAAAAAAACCCAAACTTTAAATTAGGTACAAAAGAACAAGATGAGTTAGTTGCTTCTACAGGTTTACTAATTAATGCTACATCATCTGATTCAGAAGTAGTTAATTATGCCACTCCAATTTTAAAACAATACAACGAAAATTTTGATAATTATATACAGAAGCGTTCAAAGAGCACTGCTTTGTTCAATATGCTTAATGGTATTAAATATTCAATTGATCAATACATTTGGGATAACACTCCTACTGAAAAGACTCCATATTATAAAAATATTGATTCTTATATTAAGGAGTTAAACAAAATTGCTCTAAAAGGAAATGTTAATAGTGATAATGAATGGGTAATAGATAATGGCATTTACTATACTGGGCAATTATCAAAATATGCAAGCAATCCAAATGATTGTAACAAAGTACTCACAGATGCTTTAAAAATTTATCCTTATTTAAGTTCGCTTTATTTTAAAGCTGCTGATCAAATATATATAAATTTTAATGGTAAAGACTATTATGGAAATATAATTGATATAAGCAAATTAAAAGAAGAAGGAAAACAACATTATTTACCTAAAACATATATATTTGATGATGGGAAATTTGTATTTAAAGCAGGAGATAAAATATCCACTGATAAAATTCAGCGACTTTACTGGGCTACAAAAGAAGTAAATTCTCAGTTCTATAGGATTTTTGGAGAGGACACTCCTATAGACAAAGGACCTAATCCAGATGATGTATTAACAGTTGTTGTTTATAATACCCCATATGAATACAAAATGAACTCAACTTTATATGGTTATGTTACTGATAATGGAGGTATATATATTGAAGGTGATGGTACATTCTTTACCTATGAAAGAACTCCAGAACAAAGCATATATTCACTTGAAGAATTATTCCGTCATGAGTTTACTCATTACCTTCAGGGAAGATATCTTGTACCTGGTATGTGGGGGCAAACTGAATTCTATAAAAATGATAGACTTTCTTGGTATGAAGAAGGTGGTGCTGAATTTTTTGCAGGATCTACTCGTACACAGAATGTATTACCAAGATACTCTATTGTAGGTAGAATATCTAAAAATCCTTCAGAAAGGTATACTATAAACAAATTGGTTCATTCAGGCTATAACAGTGGTTGGAGCTTTTATTATTATGGATTTGCACTCCATAACTACTTGTATAATAATAATTTAGATTTATACAATAAATTATCTGATTCTATAAAATCAGATAATGTAAGGCAATATGATAGTTATATTAATACAATGAGTAATAATAATACTCTTAACACTGAATATCAAAATCATATGCAGTATTTAGTAGATAATTTGGACACATTAACTGTTCCACTAGTTTCTGATGATTATTTAGCTAAACATCCAGCTAAAAATGAATCAGAGATTTTTTCAGATATTACATCTGTTGCAAAATTAAAAAACGTTTCTACTGAAAAGCAGCAATCTCCATTCTTTAATACATTTACTCTTCGTGGAATGTATACTTTAGGAACTTCAAAAGGTAAATTAAATGATTGGAAGTTAATGGACAGTACTGCAAATAATTTTCTAAACACATTAAATAGTTATTCTTGGAGCGGATATAAAACTCTCAATTGCTATTTTGTTAACTACAAAGTAGATTCATCAAATAATGCTGAATTTGAAGTGGTATTTCAAGGATTACTTCCTGATACTGCAGATTTAAATAATCCTCCTGTAGTTAAGATAAATGGGCCTTATACAGGAACTATAAATAATTCTATAAGTTTCAGCAGTGATGGCTCTACTGATTATGATGGTAAGATAGTTTCATACCTATGGGATTTTGGTGATGGAACTACTAGTAATGACCCTAACCCTACTCATTCATATACAAAGGCTGGTAAATATAATGTTAAACTTACTATAACTGATGACAAAGGAGCTTATAGCTCTGAGAGTACTTCAGTTAATGTAATTGATAATTCTCCAACAGATATTTTAATTTCTCATGAACCAAATGATACTTTTGAAACTGCAAATGGGCCTATACTTTCTAATACAATTGCCAAAGGAACGCTTAATGACAGCAATGAAAAAGATATTTTCTATTTTGATGTTACTTCAGCAGGAAAAATTGATATTACAGTAAATAATGAAAATGATATAGGAATGAATTGGACACTTTATAGTGAATCCGACCATAATAATTACGTAGCCTATGCTACTAATAATGAAAACATGAAATTAACAGGATCATATAATGTTTCTTCATCTGGAAGATATTATCTAGTTGTATACAAACACTCTGGGACAAGTGGATCCTATACTATTGATGTTAAAGGACCTCTATCTTATAAGGATAAATAATTTAATATAATAAACAAGAGAAATAAAAAGTGATGGTATTAGTCCATCACTTTTTTTAGAATATTCTATGCTAGAACAATATCATTGGATAGAAATACTCAGGTAATAATTTTAATTCATATATCTATTTATAGATCAAGCTTTAGATTTGCTATATAATTAAAATGAATTAATTAGACAGAATTGAGGAGAGGTATATGAAGGAGATATTAGATGGTATAAGTGAGAAAGTTATTTCTGAAAGTCTTGATTTAGAAATAAGTCCCAAATCAATAATTGAAGATAAGTATATTATCAGGAATAAGCTTATAGTAAATTCTCAGAGGGGAAATCTTTTAAATGAATTAAAGCAAAGTTTAAGCGAGTGTAAAAGTTTTTATTTTAGTATAGCTTTCATTAATTTTAGTGGATTACAATTACTTTTAGACTCTTTTAAAGAGCTTCAAGAGGAAGGTATAAAGGGAAAGATAATTACTTCAACCTATTTGAATTTTACAGAACCTAAGGCTTTAGATAGAGTGAGAAAATTTGAAAATATAGATTTAAAGGTATTTGTTGCCGATAAGGAAAGAGGATTTCATACTAAGGCATATATTTTTGAAAATGAAGATGATTATAAAATTATTATAGGATCATCAAACATTACTCAAAGAGCATTAAAAAGTAATGTTGAATGGAATGTTATGGTTATATCCAAGAAGGAAACAGAATTTGTACAAGAAGTATTAGAAGAGTATCAAGATTTATGGGATACAACAGGATTTGTAGATGATGAATTCTTAGAGAAGTATGAAAAGTTTATAAATAGCATAAGGCAAAAAGAAGATAAAAGCATAGTAGAATTTAATGATTATAAAATAATAACTCCTAATATAATGCAAAAAGAAGCGTTAGAAAATTTGGATAGATTAAGAAGAACTGGTGAAGATAAAGCTTTAGTAATTGCAGCAACAGGAACAGGTAAAACATATATGTCTGCCTTTGATGTAATGCAGTTTAATCCTAAAAAGTTACTATTTTTAGTTCATAGAGAAGATATTCTTCGTAGTGCTGAACAAACTTATAAAAGTTTATGTAAAAATAAAAATATTACAATGGGCTTTTATACAGGAAATGTAAAGGAGCTAGAATCAGATTATCTTTTTGCTACAGTTCAAACAATAGAAAGAAATTTAGAAAACTTCAAGAATGATGAGTTTGAGTATATTGTAATAGATGAAGCTCATCATAGTACTAGTCCAACATATGAAAAGATTTTAGAGTATTTTAATCCTAAGTTTTTATTAGGAATAACAGCTACTCCAGAAAGATGTGATACTGGTAATATATTTGATGTATTTGATAATAATACTGCATTAGAAGTAAGACTAAATGAGGCATTAGAAAATGAATTAATAGTACCATTTCATTACTTTGGAATAACTGATATAGATGTAGTAGATTATGAAGGTGTAAATTTAGATAATATATCTGAAGTATCTAAACGACTGATGATTAATTCTAGAGTAAATTTTATAAAAGAAAAAATGGATTTCTATGGTTTTGATGGAATTAAGCAAAAAACAGTAGGCTTTTGTGTTAATAAAGAACACGCATATTATATGGCAGAAGAGTTTAGAAAGCTTGGCATTGATAGCATAGCATTAACAGGTGAAGACTCTATTGATAAGAGACAAGCCTTTATGAAAAAGTTAGAGGATAACAACGATTTATTAAAGGTCATATTTACAGTGGATATATTCAATGAAGGTGTTGATATACCTTCAATAAACCAAGTTCTAATGTTAAGACCAACAAACTCGCCAATTGTGTTTATACAACAATTAGGAAGAGGTTTAAGAAAGCATGAAAGCAAAAGCTTTTTAACAGTGCTTGACTTTATAGGAAATCACAAGAAAGCATTTTTAATTGCAGTGGCATTAAAAGGTGGAAGGTATTACGATAAAGATAGTTTAAGAGTATCAGTTGCAACTGAATTTACTAATATACCAGGGTGTTCTAATATACAAATGGATAGAATAGTTCAAGAAAGAATCTTAGAGCAATTAAATACAGAAAATTTTAATAGTTTAAAATATCTTAAAGAGGAATATAATGAGTTCAAAAGTTTATTGGGAGGAAAAATTCCATATAGGTTAATGGATTATGTTAAATATGATGGGGCACCAGATCCACTTAAGTTTATTAATTACTCTAAGACTTACCAAGGTTTCTTGAAAAAAGTTGAGACTGGATATGATGGAGAAGAAGTGGATAATAAAGAACTTAATAAAATTCTTAAAGAGCTATCAAATAAATTACCAGTAAAAAGGCCACATGAATTTGCTATAATAAAGCATTTGCTCAATGTAAATGTAATAGATAGTGATACAGTTAAAAAGGTAATTTTAAAATATTTAGATACTGTTGACGAAAGTACTATTATTCACGGATTTAGAAACTTAAATCAAGAGTTTTATGATACTAGACAAAAAGATGAGAACATCAAATTATTTGATTATACTAATGGTAAGTTAATTAGATTAATATCATTTGAAAGAATACTAGCCAATAAACAATATAAAAATATACTTTTAGATTTATTAAATTATGGTCTTATAACATATGAGAAAAGGTATGGAAGTAAGAACTTTGGAGTACCATTCTTTAAGTTATATGAACAATATCAAATGATAGATGCAGCCTTATTATCAAATTATGAAAAGATACATAGCTCATTTAGAGGAAGTGGACTTATTACTAATGGAAAGGAGTATTTCCTTTTTGTTGATTTGCATAAAGATGAAGATATTAAGGAGAGTATAAACTACAAAGACGAATTTATAAATAAAAGTACTTTTCAATGGCAAACACCTAATAGTACATCACAAACTTCTGATAGGGGAAAAAATATAATTTTCAATAAAGAAAATAAAGTGAACCTACATTTATTTGTTAGAAAATATAAAGAAATTGATAATAAAGTTCAGCCATATATCTATATGGGAAAAGGTGATACTATAAGATTTGAAGGTGAAAAACCAATAACAGTTATTTTAAAATTACAAAACAAAGTTCCAGAAAGTTTATACACTGAATTTATAAAAAAGGTTTAAAAAGCGAGAGTGATTTCCTCGCTTTTATTTATACTTTATATACTTTCAACTAATTGCTTTACAGCTGGAACATCAGCAGGAGCCCAAGTTAAGCTTTCTAAATATTCAATAGGCATCCATAATAATTTTGCATGCTCATTAGCAGTAGGTGTACCTTTAACAAGTTTACATCTAGCTGTTATTAAGTTAACTATTATATTTTCATACTCATGAGTATTGTCATTGAATAAAGATACAAATTCAATATCACAATCTAATTCTTCTTTAATTTCTCTAATTATAGCATTAGCTATACTTTCGCCAGTTTCAATTTTCCCACCAGGAAACTCCCAAAACTTTGCTATAGACATATCCTTTGAACGTAAAGCACAAAGTATCTCTGATTTATCATTTTCTATAACAGCTCCAACAACTTTTACTGTTTTTTTCATGAAATCACCTCTGAAATTTATATTAACATAATGAGTTTAATAAATACAAATGCAAAGCAATTATAGTATGTTTCATATAAATGATGAATTAGCTTTTATTTACTAATAATATAGAAGAATCAAGCTATAAAATATAAAACCAAAGAATTTGTTATATGAATAAATTTAAAAGTAATAGAAAAATATCTGTTAATACTATGATTTAAAGATATATTATTAGATATAATAATATTAAACAACTTTACAAAAGTATATTAAAACATAGGTAATCTCAAGATATTTAAATATATCTTTACATAAATAAAGATAATTATTTAATGTTTTAATCATTAATTTATTGCAAATACTAATCATAGAGCCAAACACTCTTTTCTAGACTTCTTGTTTGTGCATGATTTATTGTTTGGTTTATTGCATTTTTTGGTAGTCATTTTTAGGTGTTTGCAAAGTAATGTGGTATTAATAAACTTATGTTTTTATGATAATATTTTATTATAAGTTTAACTAACGAATAAAACTATTGAAAGGAACTAAGGTATTTTTAAAAATAACTAATCATTAACTAGTGTTTTATATTATACTCCGTCAAAATTTACTATCAGTGTGTCTTTCATTTATAGGAAATAGACGGTAAATCTTTGATTAATTATTTTAATGCCTAAAAGGAAAGAAAAATGAAGTATCGTGAAAGTATTAAAAAATCAAAAAGAATAATTATAAAAATTGGTACATCAACTTTAACTTACAGCAATGGAAACATAAATTTAGGCAGAATTGAAAAAATAGCTATGTCAATATCTGACTTAATAAATAGTGGGAAAGAAGTAATCCTTGTAACATCCGGAGCTATAGGGGTTGGAGTAAGCAAAATGCACCTAAAGAAAAAGCCAAAAACTATTAAAGAAAAACAAGCAGCAGCATCTGTAGGTCAAGTGGCGCTTATGAATATTTACAGCAAATTATTTGGAGAATATGGCTATTCAGTAGGTCAAATACTTCTAACAAGAGATAATATCGAAAGTGAAAGAAGTAGAAATAATGTTGTGAACACTTTTGAAACTTTACTAGAAAGTAGAATAATTCCAATAGTAAATGAAAATGATAGTGTATCTATAAATGAAATTGAAAATGTATCTAGATTTGGAGATAATGACAATCTAGCAGCAATAGTTTCTACTCTTGTGAATGCGGATCTTTTAATAATATTATCAGATATTGATGGATTTTATGACTCTAATCCAAGAACAAACAAGGATGCAAAGTTTATAAAAGAGGTAAAATCTATAACTGATGAAGTAGAAAGTTTCGCAGAAGGTGCAGGAAGTAAACTAGGTACAGGAGGCATGGAAACTAAAATACATGCAGCAAAACGTGTAACTGATAATGGTACAAATATGATATTAGCAAATGGAAAAGATCCAAGTATACTTGTTGATATATTAAATGGAGAAGAGATAGGAACTTTATTTCTTGGAAAAGAAATTTAAATAAAATATAAAGGGGGTAAATTTAGATGAAAGAGTTGATTTCAAAAGGTAAAAAAGCAAAAGAAGCTTCGTATATATTATCAAATATTTCAACAAATGAAAAAAATAAAGCTTTAAATGAAATGGCAAAAGCCTTATTAGCAGATTCTAAGAACATAATAGAAGCAAATAAAATCGATATAGAAAATGCAAGAAATAAGGGAATATCAGAATCAATGATAGATAGATTGCTTCTAAATGAGGATAGAATCAAAGGAATGAGTGGTGGCTTAACACAAGTAGCAAGACTAGAAGACCCTATAGGTGAAGTAAGTTCAATAGTAATTAGGCCAAATGGATTACAAATAGGGAAAAAAAGAGTGCCTCTAGGAGTAATAGGGATAATATACGAGGCAAGGCCAAATGTTACTTGTGATGCAGTAGGATTATGTTTAAAATCAGGTAATACAACAATATTAAGAGGTGGAAGTGAAGCTATAAACTCTAATAAAAAAATAGTAGAGGTATTAAAGAAAGCACTTGAAAACACTCAATTACCAGTAGATTGTATCCAATTAATAGAAGATACAAGTAGAGAAACTGTTAAAGAAATGATGAAGTTAAATGAATATATAGATGTGCTAATACCAAGAGGAGGAGCAGGACTCATAAAATCAGTAGTAGAAAATGCCACAGTACCAGTGATAGAAACAGGAACAGGAAACTGTCACGTTTACGTTGATAAAAACTGTGACTTAGAAATGGCAAAAGAAATAGTTATTAATGCAAAAACTAGTAGACCAGCAGTTTGCAATTCTGAGGAAAAATTACTTGTTCATGAAGACGTAGCAAAAGAATTTATTCCAATAATAGTAGAGGAATTAAGAAAAAGAAAAGTAGAAGTTAGAGGAGATAAAAGTTCTATAGAAATAGTAAATGATATAATACTAGCAGATGAAGAGGACTATTATAAGGAATATTTAGATTACATAATTTGCATAAAGATAGTGAAGGATACAGATGAAGCTATAGCGCATATAAATAAATACGGTTCAGGGCATTCTGAAGTTATCGTGACAAAGGACTACAACAATTCTCAAAAATTCCATCAACGTGTAGATGCAGCAGCAGTTTATGTAAATGCTTCTACTAGATTTACTGATGGAGAAGAATTTGGATTTGGAGCAGAAATAGGTATAAGTACTCAAAAGCTACATGCAAGAGGTCCAATGGGACTTAAAGAACTTACTACTAATAAATATATAATATTTGGAAATGGTCAAATAAGATAAGGCATTTGAAAGAAAATAATAAGCTAAAGATATTAGTATATTTTAGGCATATGAAACAAAATAGCTAGTTAAAGATGGAAAATAGGCGAATGCGAATATACTGGCTTAGTATTTTTTGAAAATGCCTAAACTAGTAGTGAAAGAAAATAATTAATATTATTTTCCTCACTACTTTTATTTTATTTAGTACATACTTTCAATTAACTCTGATAATTTAATCAAGCCTTTTACCAATTCATCAGGTGAAGCATAGGAATAAGAAATACGTATATGCTGGTTTTTTGAAAAATCATATATGCTTCCAGGAGTTATTAGAAGTTTTTCCTTTAAAGCTAAGTCAAATAATCTATCCGTTGAAATATTTTTGTTAAGCTTTAACCAAATATAAAATCCTCCAGTAGGAACATTCCAAGTAGCGATATCTTTAAAATGAGATTCTAGTGTATGTAAAACTAAATCACGACGCTCTTTTAAATTTTTTCTTAGACTGAGTAAATGCTGATCGTAAAGTCCGCTTTCCAGCAATTCTGCCAATGCCCATTGTGAAAGAGAACTTGATCCATAATCTGTTTGCATTTTTACATCTCCTAGACGCTCTACGATAGATTCAGGTCCAGCTAACCAACCTATACGAAGGCCTGGCGCTAGGGATTTTGATATACTTCCCATATATAGAACTATACCATTTTTATCATGAGCTTTTAATGGGTGAGGAGGAAGTTCATCTATCCATAGATCTCTATATGCATCATCTTCTATGATTGGTAAACGGTTATTTTTACACCAATCTAAAAGCTCCATACGCCTTGCTTCTGTCATAACTATACCAGTTGGATTATGAAAAGTGGGTATGCTATATAGTAAAGGTGTTTCTTTTAGATAGCCATTTCTATCTAGAGCCCAAGGAGTAATACCACTACTATCCATAGGAACTCCACTAAGCTTCATTCCAGCAGATTGAAAAATATGTAGTGAGTTTAAGTAAGATGGAGATTCAACAAATACCGTTGAACCTGGCCGTAGCATACATACTGAAATTAATTGTAAAGCCTGCAATGAACCAGAAACAATCAGTATGCAAGATGGTGGTACATATATGCCATACTTTGTTAAGTATTGACTCAAAACTTTTCGTAGCTCAAGAAGACCAAGAGGGGCTAAATAGTTTAAGTTATATGCTCTTTCAGGTAATTTTCGTAAGACCTTATCCATCATATCACGAGGGAATAGATTAGGTGACAGCTCACAGGTACCAAGTCGTGTGATACCATCAACAAATTCCATCTTGTTTATAGTTTGAATAGTAACAGAGTTGGATTTATGTATGCTGGAATCAATATAGTGCTGCCAGTTTGGTGGAGAAGTAGACAGTAGCAAAGACCAAGTGTTATTAACAATTGTAGTGCCATGTCCGGATTTACCTTCTAGGATTCCAAGAGAGGTTAGTTCTTCTAAAGCTGCAACTATAGTACTTCTATTAACATCAAACATTTTTGCAAGTTCACGTTGAGAGGGAAGTTTATTACCAATAAGCCAGTTGCCTTTAGAGATTTTATTACTAATATAGTTAACAATTTGTTTGAAAATTGGAATATTACTGGCTTTATCAGGTTTCCATTCTATATTTACTATATTAGATGTTCTATTTTCCATGAAATCGCCTCCTTATATATTCAAATATAGATAAACTACTTTAAAAATTAATGTATATCTGAATATAGCTACACTCTTAAATATTTCAATTCACGATTCACAATGCAAAATTCACAATTAAGGTGGAAATTATTTTTAATCAAAATAATTTCTTTAATGAATTTTTTAACTAGCAATATAATTGCTAGTTTTCCACCTCTGGGGAACAGCAGTGAAGCCCTTTAGGGTTCCCCTGAGGTGCAGCATAGCTTGGAACAACACTAGTAAATTTAACTAATACTAAGGAGAGACTACATTTGCTAGTCTCTTTATAATAAGTTACTGTGTAACTTCAAAGATAAATAATTTAAAATTTCTCAGCTCCTGCTGAGAAATATCCAAAATTGTGAATTGTGAACTGTGAATTCAATAGTTTCAGCTATGATACTAAAAGATACCTTATTTTCACATATATTAATTTTAGAGCTGGTATATCTATAATATTATTTTTAATCACTCCCATTGTAACACTTGGTTGGTTTGATATTCAATAAATGGATGGATACAATATTAAAACCTTTCAGTATAATAAAAGAAAAATAAGAAAGGTTAGGTAATAATTATGCGTATAAATGATTTTAAACTGGAAGTATTCTTTGGAAAGCATGAATTCTCAGCCCCTTATTTATTGACTCAATCAGATTGCGAGTCAATGTCTGTAAAAGAACTATTAGCTCTTGAGCCTGGGGCAGAAGAAGGATTATTAAATGGATGGTTAGGATATACTGAAGTTCCTGGAAGTCCAGAACTACGAAAAGAAATCTCTAAGCTTTATAAAAATATTAATTCAGAAGAGGTCATTGTTCACGTTGGTGCACAAGAGCCAATATTTAATTTCTTGAATGTGTGTTTAGAAGCTGGAGATCATATGATATGTCAGTTTCCAATATATCAATCTTTATATGAGGTAGGTAACGCTATTAGATGTGAAGTATCCAAGTGGTCACTTAAACAAGTAGAAAATGGTTGGTCTATAGATTATGATGAATTAGAAAAAATGATTAAGCCGAATACAAAGCTAATTTGTGTTAATAGTCCAAACAATCCTACAGGATATATATTTACAGAAGAAGAAATGAGAAAGATTGCCGACATTGCTCGTAAGCATGATATATATGTATTTTGTGATGAAGTATATAAAGGTATTGAACTAGATGGGGTTAAACGACCATGGTTTGCAGATATTTATGAAAAAGCTATATCTCTTGGGGTAATGTCTAAAGCATATGGTTTAGCTGGACTTAGAATTGGTTGGATTGCTACAAAAGATAAAGAAATCCTTGAAAAGATGATAAAGATGAAGCACTATACCAGCATTTGTTGCAGTAGTACTGCTGAATATCTTGCAACTGTTGCTTTAAAGCATAGTGATAAGATTTTAGAGCGAAATCGTAAGATCATTGAAGGAAACCTTGAAATAGCAGATAAATTTTTCGAAAAGTATGTTAATTTATTTAAATATAACAGACCAGGTGCAGGACCTATAGCTTTTCACAAAATGAATATTGATATGCCAATAGGGGAATTCTGTGATAAATTGGTTGCAGAAAAAGGAGTATTACTTCTACCAGCAGATATATATGCCTTTAAAGATAATTATTTTAGGATGGGATATGGTCGAAAGGATTTTGAAACTAATTTAAAAGTTTTTGAAAATTACTTAATTGAAAAGAAACTTGTATAGGTAATTAGTATGAAAACATTGCTACTTAATCAGAAAGAAGTAAAGCAAATATTAAATATGACAGATACTATTGCTGCAGTAGAAGAAGCATATAAGGACTTTAATAGAAAATTGGTAGTTCAGCTACCAATTCTTTCTATTGAGGTACCAGATTATAATGGGGAAATGGATCTAAAGGCTGGATATTCAAAGTCCACAGAGATGATTACTGTTAAAATTGCAGTTGGTTATTGGGATAATCCAAAGCATTATAATTTACCTACACTTTTAGCAACCATAACTTTATATGATGGGAAAAATGGCTATCCAGTATGTATAATGGATGGCAGTTTGATTACAGGATATCGAACAGGTGCCGCTGGTGGTGTTTCTGCTAAGGTACTAGCGAGAAAAAATTCAGAAGTTGTAGGTATGATTGGTGCTGGAAATCAAGCTAGAATGCAGGTAGTATCACTTAAAGAGGTCTTACCTATAAAAACAGTAAAAGTTTGGAGTCCTATAGGTGAGGATATGTTAAAGTATAAGCAAGATATAGAATCAATGCTTGATATTCAGGTTATCCTATGTGACGAACCAAAAGAAGCTGTAAAATCTTCAGATATTATTGTTACTGCAACATCTAGCAAAAATTCTATTGTACAAGATGAATGGATTAGTCCTGGCACCCATATAATAGCAATTGGTGCAGATATGGAAGGTAAGCAGGAGCTTGATTCAAAAATTTTTTCACATGCTAAAATAGTTGTAGATAATATACAGCAGTGTGTACATCGTGGTGAGACACAAAATCCAATAAGAGAAGGTATCATTACCGAGAAAGATTTACATGGAGAAATTGGTGAAATCTTATTAGGTACTAAACTGGGACGTGAAAGTAACGAAGAGATTACTATATTTGATTCTACAGGAATGTCCATTCAAGACAACATAACCGCTTGCATGATATTTAAAAATGCAATTCGATTAGGAGTTGGACAAAATATTGAATTGATATAATCTAGCTAAGATTAATATGATTGAAGTATTTGAATCATCCACTATGAGTAGAACAAAATCACAATAATATGATTTTATATCGCTATATATTATGTAATAGATAGGTAAAAGCGGCTGTAATTTGTTAAATGGTATATTAATTTAGTAAATTCTCCTTGTTGTGCTTTGCCTACATTATAAAACTAAATAAACTTAGGAGGAATTTAAATATGGGAATATCAGTTTATATAGTAAATGCTTTTACTAAAGATAATAAAGGAGGTAATGGTGCAGGTGTAGTTGTAGATGCTTCTATGCTTAACACCTCAGAAATGCAAATTATTGCAAAAGAAGTAGGGCTATCTGAAACAGCTTTTATAATTCCTAATTCTAATAAAAAAGAACATAATAATTATAAGAATCTAGAAGATTATGATTTTGAAGTTAGATTCTTTACACCAACTCAGGAAGTTGAGCTTTGCGGTCACGCTACTATCGCTAGTTTCTATACCTTAGCAAAGCTAGGAATGATAACCTGCGATGAAGGAAAGGATCAAAAAATTATAAGACAAAAAACTAAAGCAGGTATATTAGATGTAGAGCTTAATTTTAATGATGGTAACATATCTAACGTTCTAATGACTCAAGCAGAGCCTAAATTTTTATTTGAAATAGATGATAGTAAAGAACTTTGTGATATTTTAGGTATTTCAAGCGAGGATGTTTTTATAGAATCCTTTAAGACAAAACCTCAGGCAGTATCTACTGGACTTGCAGATATAATGCTTCCTGTTAAAAATCTTAAAGTATTAAAATCAATTAATCCTGATTTAAAGAAATTAGCAGACTATAGTAACTCTTTAGGTGTGATTGGAGTTCATGCTTTTACTTTAGAAACAGAAAATGATACTTCTACTGTTTCTACAAGGAACTTTGGCCCAGCAGCAGGAATTGATGAAGAAAGTGCAACAGGCACTTCTAATGGAGCATTAGGAGCTTATCTTATAAAGAATGAAATTATAAAAGTTAATGAAGATGAAAATACAACTATTTATTGTGAACAAGGATACTATATGGATAATCCTAGCGAGATAATAGTTAAAGTAGAAAAAAGTTTTGAAAGAATTAGTATTAAAGTAGGCGGAAAAGCCTCAATAGTGAAAAAAGCTGAAATATAATTAGGTGCATTTTAAAGGGTTTTTGCCCTTTTTTTATTAAGTAAAAAGCCAGTGCCTTTAGACGCTAGCTAAAAAAACAGGCTTATAACCTCAAATCAAGCCACCCGTTTTACGAGTGGCTATAACTTTATGCTTATAAAATTTATTTAGCTTGGACATTTTTTACATTTATAAACTAGCATGCAATTTATATTACATCTATTTATTAATCTCTTCCATAAGGTGTATTATAGGGATGCAATGCGAAAACTTAGTATATACTCTGGAAAAAAACTTTCTATAAAAGCAGATTAACCCCTTAGAGATTAAGGATTAATAATTAAAAATGAAAAATTTAGGATGAAATTCACTGTTAGTAAATTTCTAAAATAAAGTTTATTTAAAAACTCCAAAGGCCTTGACGGCGGAGTTTTAACCATAATTCTTCATTCTTCATTCTTAATTTTTAATTCATTATAAAAGCTTTATTATAGAAATTAAAATCATACATAAGTTAAATTTTCATTGAGGAACCCTATATAATAGATATTATTCACATAGTTTAGTTACTACCTGCATAGGCCTCATCATTTCATTATCTTCATGATCTAATAAATGGCAGTGCCACACATATCCAGGAAATTCACTTGGATCAAATGGAAATAAATTATCTCCAGGCTTTGCATCCACAGGATTTTTTGTATTTGGGAACATCGGTACAATTATTCTAGTGACTTCACCAGGGTAAGCTATAACAGTATCTTTCCATCCACATTCTGAAGGTGTTGGTTTAGTAGGTTTTCCTATTAAATAGGTGTTTGGATCTATTATTTTTGTAGGATGCTTTAATGGGGACGGACTATTTATAGCATTAAAATCATTAGCATATGCAGTAATATCCATAGCTTGTCTATTTAAAACTTGAAAACTTATAAGATGAATATGAATTGGATGTGCTCCTCCAGTTATATTTACTATTTCCCATACTTGAGTAGAGCCTGCTAGTGGCTTTTCAGACACAGGTGCATCCCATGGTTGTCCATTTAATAAAAGTGCTTCAAGCCCTCTTTCATTTATTGATGCGTTTAAAACAACAACTCTTTTAGAAACTGTTTCTTGTAACTTTGGAATATTATTTAATTTGCAAGGTAATTCTAAAGGACAATATTTATATTTGCATTTTTCTATTTTAAACTGCATTACTTGACCAGTTGTTTCTTTATCTAATGGTGAGTCTTCACTTACATTTAGTAATAATACTTTTTCATCTTTAAATTTAGAAAAGTCTATTATAACGTCTATTCTTTCTGCTGGTGATAGAGTTATCTCATCTACATATATTGGCTTTTCGACATATCCAGAGTCAGTACCAATTATTATAAAATCTTCATTATTAGATAATTTAAAAGTATAAAATCTTGAATTTGCACTATTTACTATTCTAAATCTATAAGGTCTTTTCTTAACATTTAGATTTGGCCAAACTTTACCATTAACTACATTGGTATCTCCGAAAAATGCAGGCCTCCAATATGGATGAGTGTTTGGATTTATTCCATTAGCTGGAAAATGTAAGCTGCCATCTTCATTAAAGGACTTATCTTGTACTATAAGTGCTATATCATATTTACCTTGAGGGAGTGGAGAGTAATCCTCACAATCTAATATATTACAAGCATCTTTTATTATATATGCTCCACTTAAACCAGCATAAACATTTAGTCTAGTAATTCCCAATGTGTGATCATGGTAAAATAAATTTGTTGATTGTTGTTGATTTAGATATCTATATACATTAGTTTCATATGCTGGCCCTGTTATACCATTAAAGGTAAACCATGAATCAGGAAATCCATCGTATTTAGCTTCAGTTTCTCCTCCATGAAGGTGGGTAACTGTAGGAACTGGAAATTGAGCTTCAATAAATCCAGGAGGAAATGGCGGCCATGGCTTTGAAGGTACTATAAAATTGTTTGGATTTGCCCAGTGAAGGGTTGGATCTACAGGAAGTATATGCTCATCATCTATTTTATTTCTCCACTCCACGGATATAGCTTCATTTCTTTTAACTATAAATGAAGGACCTGGAGTAGATGATACATATTTTTCTGTATCGTCATTGCTATAAACTACACCTCCATATGAATATACTGTAGTCTTAGGATAATCCTCCGGTAACATTTGAACTTTAGTTTTAATTATATCTACTTTATAAGTTGGTATATATTTATTTAGCGTACAATCATACTCATATATAGGTTTAAAAACAGGTAATATATCGAGATCAGATGTGTATTTTGGTATTGTTTTTGAATCAATCAAGAAATCATCTCCTTTTTCAGATGCTTTAATTCAATGTATGATTAATTTCTTGTTAGAGTTACGATCTGTAAAATTGAAATGAAGAGAAAATAAATTGATTTTATGTCAATAACTTTTAGTTTTACTTGTTTTATAATAAATTACAAAAATAAGAAGAACAAACTTGAAATTCATATAATGTTTATTGAAAGATAAATTATATCTTTGAGGAGTTAAAAGATATGGGGATTTCTAATATAGCACAAGCTTATTCTAAAAATAAATTTAAAAAAGATGAGTTAGACATATTAAGTAAGGAAATAAAAAGAAACCTTAAAGAGTCTGGATATGATATAGGTATATAATGCGAGAATTTAATGTATACTCTAGAAAATAAATTTTCTACAAAAACAGATTAACCCCTTAGAAATTAAGGATTAATAATTAAAAATGAAAAATTTAGGATGAAATTCACTAAAAGTGAATTTCCAAAATCAAGTTTATTTTAAAAAACTCCAAAGGCTTTGACGATGGAGTTTTAACCATAATTCTTCATCCTTCATTCTTAATTTTTAATTCATTAGTAAAAAAGTGAAGAAGGGTGTTCCTTCACCTTCACCAATAAAATTCACTAATGCTTATAGCTGGCTTAAAAGTCAGCGTAATTAAATTATATAACATTTGAGATTAAGAATAGAAATTTAATCATTCGATACATATAATATACTGAAGAATTGATATAGATAGCATATTTAAATTTGAATATAGTAAAGTTCTAATTAAATAGTAGGAGTGATTAAGGTGGAAGAAAGGCAAGATAAAAAGAGAGAAACGAATCAAGGCGAAGATAAAGTTTGTATTACTAAGTCCGTATATCCTAAATATAATGTAATAAAAGATCAGTGCGGGATTGGACCTTTGACGCCTGAGCAGAGGCGCATTGAGGCCTTTGAAAAACGAATTCAATCTGCTTTATTTCAGAAGAATTTAATTCTTCAAGGTCAAAGGTGCAATAACGATGAAGTTTTGTATGAAAATAAGATTGGAAGTTATACAAAGGCTTTACCTCATAATTTGTTAGGAGAAGTAAACTTAAAGGCCTACAACATTTGGATAAGCACATTAACCACTGGAAATCCAGAAAAATTTGAGTTGTTACCACTAGGAGGGACTACAAAATTCTCTAACCCTCAGGCTTCATATGCCTATGAGATGGTTGGACCTGATTCACATCATCTTACTATGGCACCATCTCCAAGGTTTTCCAGTGCCATAGAAGCAAGTGAAATGGCTGAGGATTATTGGATGGCTTTAACCCGTGATGTTCCTTTTGTAGATTATGATACCCACCCTGGAACTAGGATGGCAGCTGAGGATTTATCAAAGTTTTCGAAGTTTGATGGCCCTAAGTGTAAATGTAAAGTCACCACGAGAACACTTTTCCGTGGTAATGTACCTGGCGCTTTGGAAGGACCATATGTTTCACAGTTCCTCTTGAAGGATATTCCCTTTGGGGCAAAAACTATAACACAGAACTACATTGTACCTGTAGAAAAAATCGATTATATGACTTCATATAATGAATGGCTTAATATACAGAATGGACAGGCACCCTCTTCAACATTAAAACTTGACCCAGTACCTCGATATATTAGTAATGGCAGAGCACTCGGTGGATATGTCCATGAAGACAGTAGCATTCAGGCGTCACTAACGGCCTGTTTAATATTATTAAGTTTTGGACAGAGAGCTTTGTCTTTGAGTAACCCCTATTTATTCTCAAAAACTCAGCAGGGATTTGTTACCTTTGGTGCTCCACATGTTTTGGATTTTGCGACTCGTGCAGCAAGGATGGCCCTTGAAGCAGCCTGGTTCCAAAAGTTTTTGGTGCATCGGAGAGTAAGGCCTGAAGAGTTTGGAGGATGCGTACAAAATCTTAAGACAAGTGACGCAAGGTATCCGATTAATGCAGAATTATTAGATTCAAAGGTATTAGAGATAGTATTTAAAAAATATGGAACCTATCTTCTGCCTATGGCTTATCCTGAAGGATGCCCAACTCATCCAGCATATCCAGCAGGACATGCAGCTCACATTGGAGCGGAAGTAACTATTTTAAAAGCATTTTTTAATGAGGATTATATTATTCCTAATCCAGTAGTAGCTAGTGCCGACGGACTTAAGTTACAACCATATCTTGAGGGTGATCTAAAAGTAGGGGGAGAGCTAAATAAGCTTGCTGCCAATATTGCCCTTGGACGAGATTTTGCAGGTGTTCATTGGCGTTCTGACGGTTTAGAGGGCATGAAACTTGGGGAAGCTGTGGCAATAGGGTTACTTCAGGACTATAGAAACACCTACAATGAAGAATTTCGCGGTTTTTCCTTCACAAAATTTGATGGTACAAGAGTAATAATTTAAAAAATATAGTTATAAAGCATGGAATAATGAATACTAAGCATCTTAAAAATTATCATTATGCAATCTTCTGAACAAATTTGTGATGAATTTATAATTAAGTAAGAGGTCTGCTTGAAAGTGAATTTTAAATAAGCTTCAAGTAGACCTTCTATAATTTTTTGGTATTTTAATTTTAAAGCTGCTAGATATCGTGAAAATCTATTATTAGATAGTACTGATATACTGTGTCTACTGCATTTTAAACTGATATCTGCTATTACCTTGAAAAAAACAGAATCTCCAGTTTCTAATTTAAATTTTTGATCTCCGATAAGCACTTCTAATTGTGAAGTTCAATCCAAAGTTTAGACAAAAATCTAAATTTTTAGAGGCACATTTTCTGTCAAAAAGGATATATTCAACTGAATTGAAATTAGAGATTGAATTATTTTAACTACATATTTCATTAATACTAACAAATACAATTTAAAATTATTGATGATTATTACATAAAATTTTTTATTTATACAATATAGTTTTAATACGTGATGTTACTAGACTAAAACTGAACTTTACTTTTTTACTGAGTATGATGGTAAAAGCTAATTAAATTAACCTTTGTTAGAACTGCATGATCTCTAGTTCCAGGACTATTAAGCATATGCCATGCAGTGTATTGTTCAGCATAGGGATTATTAGCAGACATGCAATCAACGGGAACAATAACATTGTAACCTCGGAAAGCAGCAGCAGTCCCTGTATGAAGAACTGCACCATTAGCGGCGTAACCAGTAACTATAACAGTTCTAATACCTTTTTTCTGTAATATTTCTTCTAAATTAGTTTTATAGAATTTATCTACGTTTGATCTCACAATAGGATCGCCTGGCAAAGGAGTTAACTGCTTGACAATATCTTCAGGATTTCCTACACGTGTAAGGCTATACACAATTAACATGTCATTTTTACGGGCTTTCGTCAATAAATTATAAATGTTAGGTATAGAGGCTATACAGCGAGGGCTTTTGCATATAGTGGTCTCCATATCTAATATTAATAATGCACTGTTTTTTGGATCAATTGCTACTGACTTCAGTTCAGGTGCAGGAGGGGGAGAGACGGTATTCCATTTATCGATGATTGTTTGATTTGTTACTCCAGCCCTTATGTTCCTAGAAGCCCAGTATCCACTATAGTTAGGATTACCATCACTGGAGTGTTCAACCCAGTTACCACAAATAGGACAAAAATATATCACATTAATCCTCCTAATATGATTTTATATCACTACATATTATGTAATATATAATGAAAAGTTACTGGAGGTGTAAAACTATGTATCTAATAATTCAATAATATATGGCGAACACTGTTCGCCGCTACAAAATCAATTCTAAATTTCTCAGTGACAACTGAAAAATGTCCATAATTGTGCATTATGCATTGTGAATTGTGAATTAGAAAAATGGTTGAGTTTACATATTTAATGCAGCTATTTCTATACAAAGATAACTCATACTCATAATAATTAATTATGATAAATATATTATAAAAGAAAATGATGTTATTTCATGGAGTAGCTAATGTATGATTTTAATGTGATAGGTAAAAATGTACCAAGAAAAGAATCTTTAGACAAAGTAACAGGTGCAGCAAAATATGCAGATGATTATAAAGCCGCTGGAGTTAGAGCTGTGTTAACAGGGGAATATTTTCCACATCTTATTGGATCTACTATTGTTGATAGACCTCCCATTGCTATAGATAAAGTAAGATACAATGGTGAACCAGTGGCAGTAGTAGTAGCTGATAGCGAGGTTGAAGCTGAAAGAGCTGCTCAGATGATAAAGGTAGAATATGAACCTTTACCGGTAGTGAATTCTCCAAGTGAAGCGATAAAAGAAGACTCACCGCTGGTTCATGAAAAACTTGGTGATTATAAGATTATTGATGAAGTTTTTCCTGAACCTAATACAAATATCGCTAACAGAACTAAGATTAGAAAAGGTGATATAAAAAAAGGGTGGGATGAAAGCGAGGTAACTATGGAAGCAAGCTTTTCATTTCCACCTTCTGATCATGCAGCTATGGAGACAAGATCCGTGACAGCAAGGATATTACAAGATGGGAGAGTTATTATATATTCTTGTTCTCAAGCGCCATTTACTATAAAAGGACTTATAAGTTATTTCTTTAACATTGACCCTGGCAAGGTTATTGTTCATGTACCTCTTGTAGGTGGTGCCTATGGAGGTAAAACAGCCGTGCAGCTAGAGTTTATTGCTTATTTATGTTCAAAAGCTGTTGGGGGAAGACAGGTTAAACTTACTAATACAAGAGAAGAAGATTTTATTACATCTCCAGTTCATATAGGTCTTGATGCGAAGATCAAACTTGGATCTACAAAAGCTGGGAGGCTTACCGCTGCTGAGATAACCTATTTATTTGATGGTGGCTCATACTCTGATAGAGCTGTAATTATAAGCAGAGCAGCAGGGGTAGATTGTACAGGACCTTACAATGTTGAAAATGTATTGTGTGACTCATTGTGCATGTATACTAACCATCCTTATGCTGCAGCCTTTAGGGGATTTGGGCATCCTAAACTTACCTTTGCAATAGAAAGATCAATGGACATTTTAGCAGATAAGCTAGGAATGGATCCCCTAGAATTAAGGTTAAGAAATGCAATTTTACCAGGAGATACTAGTGCTACACAGATCTTGCTTAATAAGAACAACTTAGGCAATTTACCAAAGTGCATACAAAAGTTAATTGAACTAATACATTGGGGAGAAGTAGATAAATCTAAAACTGAGGATGGTAAAGTTAGAGCTAAGGGTGTAAGTTGTTTCTGGAAAAATTCAAATACACCTTTAAATGCAGGAGGAGGAGCAGTTCTTACCTTTAATTCAGATGGAAGTATTAATCTTATTTGTGCTGCAGTTGAAATAGGGCAGGGAATTAAAACAGCTTTAGCACAAATATTAGCAGAAAAAATGAAAATGGATGTAGATCAAGTTCATGTAATAATGGAAGTTAATACCGAGACAAATCCTTATCACTGGAAAACAGCTGCAAGTAGAACTACTTTATTAATTGGAAAATCAGTCTTAAGAGCAGCAGAAGATGTTATTAAGCAACTATGTGATATTACGGCTATTGTTTTAGGGGTTTCACCAAGTGAACTGGATGTTGGTGGAGGAAAAGTATTTTTAAAAGATAATCCTGAAATAGGAATAGAAATTAATAAAATTGCATTTGGATATACCTTTCCTAATGGAAATTCAATTGGTGCACAGGTTATTGGAAGAGGAAGCTATGCGTTGAATAATATAACAAACTTAAATCCTGAAAATGGTAAAGGTAATCCAGGTCCTGAATGGACTGTGGGAGTAGCAGCTGTAGAGGTAGAGCTTGATAAAAAAGAATACACCTACAAAATTATAAAAGCTGCTTGTGTTGTAGATGCAGGTAAAATTATTAATGCTGGAGCAGCAAGAGGCCAGATATCTGGTGGCATGAACCTAGGTTTAAGCTTTGCTAGCCGTGAAGCATTTTTGTTTACGGATAAAGGCATTGTTCAAAATAACCAGCTAAGAACATATAACATTATGAGATTAGGAGAAAATCCAGAGTATCTTGTAGATTTTGTAGAAACTCCAAATTTTGATGGTCCATATGGTGCAAGAGGAATTGGAGAGTATGGTGTAATTGGAATGCCTGCAGCACTTGCAAATAGTCTATCCCATGCAGTAGAAGCACCTCTTAATCAATTGCCGTTGATTCCTGAATTTATATGGAAAGTAAAAGAGGGGGGACATTAATGATTGCATTTAATTTTGAATACTATAAGCCTAATTCATTGGATGAGGCAGTAAAGCTGTATAAAGAGCTTAGTGATAGTGGAAAGGAACCTTTATATTATTCTGGCGGTACAGAAATAATTACTATGGCCAGAAGAAATGATTTAGCTACAAAGGCAGTAATAGACATTAAAGGAATTCCTGAGTGTAATGTATTTGAAATAAAAGACAATCAGCTGATAATAGGGGCTGCAGTTACGCTCACTCATATTGCTGAGAATGAATCAATTCCATTTCTAAGTAAGACAGCAGATTTTCCTGCGGACCATACATCACGCAACAAGATAACAGTTGGAGGAAATATCTGCGGTAAAATTATATATAAAGAGTCAGTTTTAGGTCATTTAATTGGAGACAGCAACGTAAGCATATACGGAGAAAAAGGTAAAAGGAATGCTCCAATAATTCAGGCTTTTAATCAAAAACTTCAATTAGAAAAAGGGGAGTTCCTTTTTCAATTGGCAACAGAAATGAGTTACTCTAATTTACCTTATATAAGTGTGAAAAAAACTAAACAAGGAAAGATGGAGTATCCTCTAATTAGTATGGCTGCAATTAAAAAGAATAATAATATTCAAATGGCATTTAGTGGAGTTTGCCAATTTCCATTTAGGTCAGTGGAAATGGAAGGGTATATAAATAATAAAGCTATTACGAAGGAGCAAAGAATAGAAGGGGCAATAAACCATTTGCCTGCTCCTATATTTGGCAACATTCAAGGTTCTTCTGAATATAAGAAGTTTGTATTAAAAAATTTACTGGAGTATACTTTGGAAACAATGGACGGTGAAGGAAGATGATATCATATATTGAAGAGACAAGAATAGAATTAGACATAAATGGTGAAAAGAGAAGCTTGATTGTAAGGCCTGCAGACACACTCCTTAGAGTACTTAGAGAAAATTTAGGGTTAACTGGAGCAAAACCTGGTTGTGAAAATGGAGATTGTGGTGCATGCACTATACTTTTAGATGGAATACCAATCAAATCATGTATTATATTGGCAGTTGAGGCTGTTGGGCATAAATTAATTACTATTGAGGGGTTGAAGGAAGAACCTATTCAAAAAGCTTTTATTGAAAAAAATGGGTTTTCAATGTGGATATTGTACTCCTGGTTTCATAATGAACTGCTATGGACTTATAAAAAACAATCCCCATGCCCCCATGCAGATGATGAAACTATTGAGGAATGGCTACAATCTAATATTTGTAGATGTACTGGATATGAAGAAATTAGAGAAGCTGTGAAATCAGTATTATCTTTAAATAAAAAATAAGGGGGTATACCCCTTCACTATAGAAATTAAGGATTAATAATGAAGAATGAAGAATTTAGGAAAAAATTCACTAAAGGTGAATTTCTTAAAATAAAATTTGTTTTTAAAAAACTCCAAAGGCTTTAGACGTGGAGTTTTAACCATAATTCTTCATCTTTCATTCTTAATTTTTCATTCATAGAAAAGAATTTTTGTTGTGGGAATTAAAATCATGCATAAGTTAAATTTTTATTGTGGAACCCTACATAGAATTCTTATATGAAAAATATAAGAATTCTATAATGTAGATTTTACTTTTTATAATTCTTTATATTTAGTTAATATAAAGAATATGTTTTATCTAGTTAATTTCTTTATTATATCTTGGAGATTTGGATACATATTTAAAAGTTCTGCTCTCTCAAATAGCTCAAAATCATCAAAAGTAAATGCAGGGGTTACCATACATCCAACTAAAGCAAATCCAGCATTGTTCATAGAAGAACCAAATATATACCCCTTAGGAACTAAAACTTGGGGAACTTCTCCTTTTTCTACATCTAATCCTAATTGCTTAGTTATAAGCTCACCCTCTGGTGTTATCATATATATAGTCAGAGCTTGACCATCGTGGTAATACCACATCTCATCAGAAGTTAATCTGTGGAAATGAGATACCTCTCCAGTTTTAAGTAAGAAATATATGCTACTAAATAATTTTTTATCTTCTCTAAAGAAATCTTCTGATATTATCGATTCTTTGAAGTATCCTCCTTCCACATGTGGTATCATGTCTAATTTTTCTATATAATATTGTGCTGATTTCATGTTATACCTCCTTCGTATAATAAAATATAAAACTTCTATAATACACCAAGGGACTTACCCTAAAATTAAGTTCAACATATGGTAAGTACTAATTAGAAGTAATGGATAATATTAAAATACCATTATCACAAAAGTGACTATAAAAAAATATTTGTTTTACGTATTTTGTATACTAATTATATATCCATTTTTTAAAAAATAGATATATAATTAGTATTATTTTATGCTATAATCCATATAATAGCAAACATGTAAAAAAATATAATGAAAGGCCGTTTATATGAATAAAAATATAAATAGCAAAGAAACAGAAATAAATCATTTACTTATATTTAGCTTTTAGTAAGGATAAGTACTTAACTCTAAAATTAAAATTAAGGTTATAGTAAGATGAGGGGAGGCTCACTTATTTTTGTGAGAAGAAAAAATATGAAAGAAATTGTAATTAATATTGAGAATCTTAAAAAAAGTTATGGAAATTATGTTGCTGTAAATGATATAAGCTTTGAAATAAAAGCTGGGGAGATATTTGGATTATTAGGTCCTAATGGGGCAGAAAAAACAAGTATATTAGAATGTATTGAAGGTATTAGAACTCCAGATAGTGGGAAAATAGATGTTGGTGGATATAATCCACAAGTTGATAGCCAAAAAATGCATAAAGTCCTTGGAGTTCAATTACAATCATCAGGTTTACCACTAACAATGACAGTGAAAGAAGCAATAGATATGTTTTCTAATTATCATAAAGTTAGTCCTAACCATGAGATTATATCTAAAATGGGATTAAAAAATAAATTAAATAAGAAATATAGAGAGCTTTCAGGTGGAGAAAAAACAAAATTAATATTAGCATTAGCAATAATGCATAAGCCTAAAATCCTTATTCTAGATGAGCCTACTGCTGCTTTAGATGTGCAATCAAGGGTTGATTTACATGAAGTGATGAAGACATTACGATACAACGGAACTGCTATATTACTTGCAACACATGATATGGCTGAAGCAGAAAAACTTTGTAATAGGATTGCTGTTATATTAAAAGGGAAAATTATAAAAATTGGCACACCAAACGAAATTACATCATCAGGATCTACTATATCTAAAATATCAGTTAGAACTGTTAATGATTCTTTAAAAGAAACAGATGCAAAATTTGAAGATGACTATTATATCTATAGCTCTAAAGATCTTGGTGAAAAAGTTAATGAAATAATTAATACTATAAATAGCAAAGGCGATTCACTTGTTGATTTAAGGATAGAACGACAATCATTAGAAGAGAAATTTATTGAATTAACTTCAGAAGGGAGAAATTGATTATGAAGGCATTTATAAATCATCTATTTTTCAATTTAAAATCAGGAATAAGGGATAGATCATTATTACTTATGAATTATCTTTTTCCTATAGCTTTTTATTTATTGATTGGTGGAATAATGCCCAAATTGAATCCAAGTTATGGTGAAAATCTCATACCTTCTATGATGATATTTGTTATTATAGTCAGTACATTACTAGGAATGCCGAATGGTATCGTTATATCTCGTAATGACGGAATTTTTAGAAGTTATAAAATCAATGGAGTTCCTAAGTTATCTATTATTTCTATACCAACAATATCTACAGCTATTCACTCAATTATTGTAACTATATTTATTGTTATAATAGCACCTATATTATTTAATGTAGAAATTAATTTTAATCCATTAAGTATAATAGTTGTATTTATATGTATGTATGTTGCTTGTTCTGGATTAGCTCTTATAATAGGAACTATAGCTGATAATACATCATTGGTAGTACTTTTAGCACAATTAATATTTTTACCGTCCATGCTTATTGGTGGTTTAATGCTTCCAACAAGCAATTTACCAAGTTCCTTAGCAAAAGCAGGAAGATTACTGCCTACATCATATGCTATGGATTTATTTGAAGCCTTAAATGAAACAGGAAATGCATCATTTGGAAGTGGAATATCAATTGCAATTTTATTATTATCAGGCTTAATAAGTTATGTACTAGCTATCTATTTATATAGAAGTGATTCAAATTATAGATCTAAAAAGTTATTTTTAGGCTTACTTAGTATGATGCCGTTTTTAGTAGGAATGCTAGTCTTATAATAATATATTCTAAACTATAGTTGAGAAAAATATAAAAGCTTAATATAAATAAAATTTTGAGTTATTTAACCCCACCTTCTCTTTATAAAATTTAATATTGTGTAATAATCTGAGATATTTAATGTTTATACAAAATTATTAAACGCTAGGATATAAGTCATCTTATAAAAACAAGATAAAAAACTTTTATAATACGCCAAGAGACTTAGCATAAAACTAAGTTCAATATATAGTAAGTGCGTTATAAATAATGGAGAAGGGTATCCCCTCACTTCAGCTATGAAACCCCAGACAATACAGAAATCTGTTGTCTGGGGTATTTTAGTTTGTATAAATTTAGGGAAAGACTTTATATTTATAATCACATTGCAATATGCTTTTTTATTCTATAGGAGATTATAAAAAGTTAAATCTGTGGATAACTTTAAACAATACACAACCTTAAATAATGCACAATGCACAGTTCATAATTCATAATTTAGGAGGAAATTATTTTTTAACAAAATAATTTCTTTAATGTACTTTTTAACTAGCAATGTAATTGCTAGCTTTTTAGATATCTAATAATTCAATAATATATGGCGAACACTGTTCGCCGCTACAAAATCAATTCTAAATTTCTCAGTGACAACTGAGAAATGTCCATAATTGTGAATTGTGAATTACAAAAAAGAGTTCAACGAACTCTTTTTCATATGCTTAACCTTTTGGTTTAAATATCAGGGCAGAAATAAACCCAAAGATTATTGCTGAGGAAACTCCTGCACTTACTGTCTTTAAAACACCAGTAAATATTCCTATAAAACCGGTTTTCTCAGCTTCAGTTATAGCAGCTGTTACAAGGGTATTTCCAAAACTACTTATAGGTACAAATGCTCCCGCACCTGCGAACTTCACCAAAGGGTCATATAGACCAAATCCGCCTAAGATTGCACCAATTACAACTAGTGTACAAGTTGTATGTGCAGGAGTAATCTTTAAAGTATCCATTATAAGTTGCCCAATAACACAAATTAAACCACCTATTATAAATGCAAAAATAAATTTTTCCATAACTTAACTCACACCTTCTTTTTTACATTTCTATAGAAACAGCATGGGCAATGCTAGGTATGCTTTCCTTTTGTTGATAGGAGATAGGAGACATTAAGGCACCAGTTGCAACAATTAATATTTTCTTTAATTTTCCTTTTCGCATACGATTAAGTAAATGTCCATAAGTTACAACAGCAGAACAAGCACAGCCGCTACCACCAGAAAAGCTTGGTTGTTCTTTTTTATATATTAAAAGTCCGCAATCTGTAAATATATGTGCTGGCATATTTATGTCATGTTTTTCTAATAAAGCATTGGCAAGTTCATGACCCACTTTTCCTAAATCACCAGTAGCAATAAGATCATAATGAGAAGCATCAATATTTAAATCTCTAAAATGAGCTTCAATGGTATCTACAGCTGCTGGTGCCATAGCTGCTCCAAGATTAGAGGGATCTGAAATTCCCATGTCTACTACTCTTCCTATGGTAGCAGAAGTTATTTTAGGTCCATTTCCATTTTGCCCAAGAACTGCAGCTCCAGCTCCAGTTACTGTCCATTGAGCAGTAGGTGGTCTTTGTACACCATATTCGGTAGGATATCTAAATTGTTTTTCAGCAGCTGCATTATGACTACCTGCAGCTGTTATAACATATTTAGCTGCTTTACTTTCTATTAATTGAGCTGCTAATGATAAACCTTCCATGGAGCTAGAGCAAGCACCAAAGATTCCGAAATGAGGTATTCCTAAAGTTCTTGCAGCAAAGCTGCTAGAAATGACTTGATTCATTAAGTCTCCACTTAAAAAAAAGTTAATATTCTCCTTTTCTATCTTTGATTTTTGTATTGCTCTTTCACAAGCATGCTCAAGTAGAGCCCTTTCTGCTTTTTCATAGCTATCTTGCCCAAGCCATAAATCTTCATAAAGTATATCAAAGTCATCAGCTAAAGCGCCATTGGCTTCAAAAGGACCACCGACAGTTGCAGAAGCTAATATTGTAGGTTTAGAACTAAAAATCCAGGATTGATGTCCTTTAAGCATTTACATCGCCCCCAACCATTTTATTGTCATTTTTATTGTAGCAACTACAAAAGCAGCAAAAACTCCATAAACAATAATGGCTCCTGCAAGTCTGAACATATTTCCAGCTACTCCAAGTACAAATCCTTCACTCTTATGTTCAATTGAAGAAGAAGCTATAGAGTTAGCAAAGCCTGTAATAGGAACAGCAGTTCCACATCCAGCCCATTGACTAAGATGATCATAAATTCCAAGGCCAGTAAATAAAGCTGCAAAAAAGATTAAAACTACGTAAGTAGGAGCTACTGAGGTCTTTTCATTAAAATGAAAATAGTTGATAAAGATCCACTGTAATCCTTGACCAATTGTACATATTACACCACCTACAAGAAAGGCTCTAATGCAATTAGTTAAAATAGATCTTTTAGGTTCTATACTCTTCACTAATGCATCATATTGCTGCTGAGTTGGAGTCATTTTTTTCTTTTTCATATTTGACATTTATTTCACCTTCTAACGTAATAAATATGGTTTTAATTTTTTCATGATTTCTTCTAATTTTTCAGCACTTTGTGAATACATAGTTTTTACATCTTTATTGTCACAGTCTAAAGAAAATGACATGAGATCAGCTTGACTTTTTTGAATGCTAGCATATAGCATTTCCTTAATCTGTGTTTTAGGGACTTGTATCATATCATCAAAAAGATCTATATATAAGTCTCCAGAAGAATCCACTTGACCAAGAAAAACATTTTCAAGGGAAACCCCTTTGATTTCCAGCTGGGTTGTGAGCCAGTCTCGATTTAATCCAGCATTAGTAAGACCTTCATCTAATATATTTCCATCTAAGATAACAGGTTGTGGTTCAGTTTTAGGTCCTACTTGTTCTCCTAAATCATATGGAGTAACAGGTTTTTTATCAGCTTTTAAACTAATGTTTATATCTCCAGTTGATTCCATCACAGCAAATTCAACGTCAGCTAAGTTAAATACATTTTTTGAACGCATTTCTTGTAGAAATTCTTCACCTGTCATTCTTTCTTTAGATAAGTTATCTTCCATGATTTTGCCGTTTTTAACTAGGACTCTTTCCTTACTATGTATTAAGTTATAAACCCACTTACTTCTCATAGAAGCATAATCTAAGATAATAGGCATTAGTGCCCAAACAGCCAGTGTAATTATTCCAAAGTAAATATTATCAACGATATTTAAAGAAATTAAAGTAATTATAACAGCAATGACGGCATAAGAAATAAAGTCAAAGGGAGTAGCCCTAGATAAGGTCTTCTTCTTCATATATTTTGCTATAACTAATGCTAAAAAAAATAAAATTATTGAATTAAATAATATTATTAACCAAGAATTCATACGCCACCTCGCTAGTTGCCTTTGTATTGGGGTTCTTCAAACTCCATAGCTCCTATTCTTTTTTCTAAATCTGTATTAATTTTTCTTATCTCTTCAGACGTCTGATTATAAATAGCTCTAGATTTTTTATTACGTTCTTGTAATGAATACATTCTTAAAGTGGCTTCAGCTCCTTTTAGTGTAGCCAATGTTTCTTTTACCTTTGAAATTGCAGTCATATAAAAGTCTCCTTTATATTTATTAAATTACTTTCTAACCTACTTTAACCAATAAGCTTAATTTTAATTCATTTCTTAATATGAATATTTTTTTAAGCTATTAAAGACAAGCTACTAAAGTTTGATAAATATAGGGTAAATTTAAAAAGGAATATATTTCATTATGGATAAAAGGAATATTTAAATTGATTATGAACAAAATATAGTTGCAATAAAAAATTATAAAGGAGGAATTTTTATGCCAACAGGAAATAAACTTGAAACAGCGTTATCTAGTGCTAAAAGCCTAGCTGCTGATATGAAGACATTTTCTTTAGATACAGATAATCAAGAAGCAAAAAAAATGTTTAATCAACTTGCAAGCACAATGGAAAGTGTAGAACAAGCACTTCAATCAAGACTTGACTTTGTAAAACAAGAAGAACCTCAATATAATGAATAATTAATCAAGATGCTCTCATATCTAGTTAAATTTATGTTTTATAGATATGGGAGTATATTAATATATAATATACTTTTTAGCTCTTTTATAATTACTAAATTATGACTTAACTACATAAATAAGCTTATAATATAAAAATAATTGCTAATAAGTATATTATAACTATGCTTTTATAAAACATTTAGATAAGGCGGAATGACATATAAAACAAGAGAATGGATGAAAGATAATTTTAGTTTCACCTTCGCTTTATCAAATTTAATGTTACACAACAACCTAAGATTTTTAATGTTTATAGAAAATTATTAAGTACTAGGATAGAAGCTATCTTATAAAAACAAAATATAAAATTTTTGTAATGCGTGAAGAGACTTAGCCGGGTATTAACAAAGATTGAAAAGATGGCAATATTAGAAAATTAATTTGCTGGAGGGCATATTTCCTTACAATAATGCTAGTTACAAATATCAAAATATATATAGTAGAATTTACTTATAATTTAGGCTGATAAGATGGAGCTTTAATTGAGATTAAGATCACAAGATAAAGTAAAAAATAAATATATATAAACTAAGGATTGTACAAAAAAATAATTATAAGATAAAGAATATGGTGGAGGATATTTAAATTAAATATCCTCCACCATTATTTCTATCTTTACACAGTATTGCTTTTCATCTTTAGTAGTAAGTTCATTTAGAGGATATTCCTCATAGGCATTACTACAAATGCGTAGATTATTTTCTTTAATAAATGTAAATAACTTTTCATAAAGATCATCGGATTCTCCATAAGCACACCTACCATAGAACACTGCATATTTACCTTCTGGCTTATATGAATTTTGGTCATTTTCCACTTTAAAATAATAGTGCATTACTAATAAAGGCTCTCCAGACTCAATGCTTTCTGTATTAATAATAGCACCAAGAGGATAACCTACATCAATTCCACTTTCAGCAGCGAAATTATAAAATGAAATAGTAGAATTATCTAGAGGATTATTAGAAAGTATAGGGCCTAAAAAAATAGGCTCTTTCTTTTTATACTCAATATTTATGCTGTTTTCTTCATATTTAATAGCTTCTTCTGCCATATTCACATATAATTGCATGATTTCTAAAATACGTTTAAGTTTTTTTATTTCCGTCAAAATATGCTTTTTCTGTGCACTAAACAAAGAAAACATCTGCTCAGGAGTACGTATATCTATATATTTCTTGATTTCGTCTATACTAATGCCAATTTCTCTAAGAGAAATGATTAAATATGCTGTAGTAAGCTGACTTCTAGTATAATAGCGATAACCATTTTCGCCACGAAATTCTGGAGAGAACAACCCAATTTGATCATAATATCTTAGGTTTTCACGCTTAATACCAGTGAGACGGGAAAATTCTTTTATTGGCATATAAGATTCATCTTTCATAATAACCTCCAAACTTTAAATAAACTATTGACATTAAAGTTACTTTAAGCTTTATAATACCACTGAAAATAAATTTTTGCAAAATTACTTACATAACGGAGGTAGACTATGAAGTATTTAAAAGTATTCCTAAAAGAAAGAAAAGGAAAAGTAGGAATAACATTAATTATGCTTTTAGGACAAGTAGTAGGAACATTACTCATTCCATTTCTAATAGCAGGGATTGTAGACAATGGAATTTTGAAAGGTGATATGAATGAGATCCTTCGTATAGGGGTTCAAATGATAGTAGCTCTTTTAATAACAACAGGGGCAGCTGTCTTAGGAAGTTACTATTCTGCAGACCTTGCTGCAGTTTTTGGCTATTACATGAGAGATAAGATTTTCTGTAAGAGTCAGGAATTATCTCTTCATGAATTTGACACTATTGGTGTTTCTTCTATGATTACACGTACAACTTCAGACATTTCTAATTTACAACAGACTTTTGGGTTGGTCTTGCAGCTTATAATTCCAACTCCACTTATTATTGGTGCATCTATTGTTATGACAGCATACACTAGTTTTACTCTGGCTTTAATACTTATTTTATCTGTGATAATATTTATGGTTTTTGCTGCATTAATACTCAAGAAATCAACTTATATTTCTAAAAGGGTTCAGACCAAATTAGATCATATTAATCAGGTAATAAGGGAATCTATTACGGGAATCCGTGTTATCCGTGCTTTTGGAAATGAACAATATGAGGAAGGTAGAGCAAGTGAAGCTTTTAAGGGGTATGCTACAGATATGATAAAGCTAAATAAGCTATTTGCTGTATTAAATCCTACAGTATGGCTTATAACTGGCTTATCTATGGTCCTTATAGTTTGGATAGGTGGAGTGCTTTCTATGAATGGAACAATGGAAATTGGGCAAATAACTGCAGTTACTGAATATTCTATTATTACATTGAGCTATCTAATATTGGCTACAACAACAAGTGTTACCCTTCCTAAAATGAAATCATGCCTTGATCGTATAGAGGAAGTTTTAGAAATTAATCCAGATATTCAGGATTTAAACATAGAAAAAGAAGATATAAAGGATAATCCTGCAGTTGTTGAATTTGAAAATGTATCCTTCTTTTATCATGGAGCAGAGGAGCCAGTTATAAAAAACCTATCATTCTCATGTAATGAAGGCCAGACAACAGCCATTATTGGAAGTACAGGATCTGGTAAGAGTACTATTGCTAATCTTATTCTAAGATTACACGACATAGACCAAGGAGAGATTCGCATAAATGGTGTGGATATAAGATGCCTTTCACAAAAGGAATTAAGGGATACAATTGGTTATGTTCCTCAGAAAGCTTTCTTATTTAGTGGGACAATTGAAGATAACCTAAGAATGGGGTATAAAGAGGCAACTAAGCAAGATATGAAAAGAACATTAAGCATCTCTCAAGCAGATTCTTTTGTAGACAAATTACCTATGGGATTAGAATCTCAAGTTGCTCAAGGTGGATCTAATTTTTCAGGTGGACAGAAACAACGTTTGTCTATTGCAAGGGCTCTTATAAGGAAGGCACCAGTTTATATTTTCGATGATAGTTTTTCTGCTTTGGACTTAAAAACAGATTCAGCACTTCGTAAATCACTTAAAGAAAATATGACAGATGCAGCCAAGATAATAATTGCTCAGAGAGTAAGTACAATTATGGATGCAGATCAAATTCTTGTATTAGACGAAGGAAAACTAGTTGGTATTGGAAAACATAATGACCTAATGAAAAACTGTTCTATATATCAAGCAATTGCTAAAAGTCAGATGAATATAAAGGAGGCTTGATTTTATGAAGAAGGATAAAAATAAGAAGAATGATATAATGGCATTCAGTGAGGATATTCCTCAAAATACAAAAAAGACTATTAAGAGACTAATAAGACGATTAAAAACACAAAATAAAAAGCTAATAATTGTAGGTATATCTGCATTACTAAGCAGTGCATCTTATGCAATTATGCCACTTATGGTTGGAGCAGCTATTAATAATCTACTAGATGCAATTCGTAGCTTTGATGGCTCCGGAAGTGTTATATCAATGGTAACACATGCACTAGCTATGCCAGTTTTGATGTTAGTACTAACATCTATTGTTAATAGTTTGCTTTCCTATATTCAGCAATATGCAATATCTAGCATTGGTGAAAATTTGACTTTATCACTGCGTAAAGACATTAGCGAAAAAATAAATAAGCTTCCACTGAAATACTTTGATTCACATAAAACAGGGGATGTTATGAGTAGGGTAACAACTGATCTTGAAAAAGTATCACAAGTCATGCAGATTGGATTTATGCAGTTTATATCTTCTTGCTTTACAATTGTACTTACAATTATTGCTATGGTTATCTTAAATCCAAAGTTATCTTTTTTAATTTTTATATTCATTGGAATCAGCGCTATTGCAACAAATTTCGTATCAAAATTGAGTCAACGTTATTATGCAGATAATTTTGCTGCTATGGGTGATTTGAGTGGAAAAATTGAAGAAGTATATTCTGGCAATCGTATTATAAAGGTATTTAATCAACAATCTGATATGATTGAAGAGGTTTCTCAACTTAACAAAAAGCAGTTTGAAGCAAATAGAAAAGCACAATTCATTGATTTTGCTATATATCCAACTATAAGGCTATTAAATCAATTAGGCTTTGTTGTTACAGCTATTGTAGGAGGAATAATGACACTTAATGGACAGATTTCCTTAGGTGGAATTCAGGCATTTTTACAATATGTAAATCAAGTTTCTGAGCCTATTACTCAAGCTTCTTATGTTATTATGTCTCTACAATCTGCTATTGCTGGAGCTGAGAGAGTTTTTGAACTATTAGATGAAGAGGAAGAAACTATAGATAATACGTCTAGTACATTCCAAAAATCTAATGGTAAAGTGACTTTTGAGAATGTAAAGTTTGGTTACACACAAGATAGAACTTTAATAAAGAGCCTAAATCTGGAAGTAAAGCCTAATGAAATGGTAGCTATTGTTGGCCCAACAGGTGGAGGAAAAACTACATTAATTAACTTGATTATGCGTTTTTATGAATTGAATGGAGGATCTATATCAATTGATGGGGTTAATATTACTGAAATTTCTAGAAGCACATTGCGTCGACAGATTGGAATGGTACTTCAAGATACATGGCTGTTTGAAGGTACAATAGCTGAAAATATTGCCTATGGTAAGATGGATGCTACACGAGAGGAAATTATAGTTGCTGCAAAAGCAGCCTGCTGTGACCATTTTATTCGTACACTCCCAGAAGGATATGATACTGTAATATCTAGTGAGACATCTAATGTTTCTCAAGGACAAATGCAGCTTTTAACTATTGCTCGTGCTATGCTGACTAATCCAACAATTATGATATTAGATGAGGCTACTTCAAGTGTAGATACAAGAACAGAAGTAGAAATTCAAAAAGCTTTATCAAGGCTTATGAAGGATAAAACAAGTTTTGTCATAGCTCACAGATTGTCAACTATCCAAAATGCAGATATGATTTTGGTTGTTAAAGATGGAAATATTGTAGAGAGAGGAAACCATGAGAGTCTTCTAGCACAAAATGGTTTCTATGCTTCTCTTTATTATAGTCAATTTGAAGTGGCTAATTAAATAGATAATGAAGAGTTTATTTATAAATTAGAGAGCCTTCTAGACAGTGAAAATCGATGAGGTAGTTAGAAATAAAGATAGAAGAAAGTAAAAAGATGTTAAAGAGAGTTAATTTAGTATCAGTAAAATTTATTAAAGAAGGTTCCTATTATTATAGGAAATAGAGAAACTTTAAAATTAACAAGGATAAGTTAAAAAATTAAACTTAACTTTTAGCATAATAGATAGAAATAGATGTCGAGGTACTAAAAATAAAGTATCGCCCTAATCATAGAAAAAATATAAAATAAATGTAATGTTTAAGTTTGCTGGAAAATACTAAGTTGCGGCTCAGTTAAATTTACTTTTCATTATGACTGTTAAGGAGTAAATACTTCTAGAAGTTAAAAATATGAGTTAGAGATATTAAGCGAAGGAATAAAAGGAAAACTTTAATTTATGTTATTTTAAAGCCTATTGGCATAAAAATAATGGGCTTTTTATAAACTATAAAATAAGTATTAATAAAGATGTAGAAAACAGGAGCAAACAAAAAAAGAAAAGTTAAATAATCAGTATTGATAAGAAATTAGTATAGGAGTAATATACAATTAAAGTAAAAAAAGGTAACAGAGTCCATGATAAAATTTAAAGATATGATAGATTTATGCAAAGATATAATAAAGATACATAATTAGTTTGCTTTTAGTAGTAATATTATTAATAGTAATCAATTAAAAGGAGATTAGGGGTATAATGAAAATATGTTTAAGAGATGAGAAAGAAGTTATTATAAGAGAAGCTAAAAAGGAAGACGCGCAGTCTATGATAGATTTTTATAATTTGGCAGGAGGAGAAACGGATTTTCTTTCATTTGGCAAAAATGAATTTAAAAGAGATTTGAAGGAATATGAAAGCTATTTAGAATCTACTAGAGGGGAAGATAATTCAATAATATTATTAGCAATAATCGATGAGCAAATAGCATGTATAGCATCAATTAATTCAAATCAGAAAGTTAGGACTAAACATGTGGGAATTTTAGGAATAGTTGTAACAGAGCAGTATTGCGGATTAGGGTTAGGAGTAAAAATGGTAGATTGTCTTATAGAGTGGGCAAAGTTAAATGGTATTACTAAAAAAATATCTCTTCTAACTAGAGAGGATAATACTAGAGCAATAGAACTATATAAAAAGGTTGGATTTGAAACTGAAGGTATATTAAAAAAAGATAATTATATAAATGGAGTTTATTATAATACACTTATGATGAGTTTGATTATTTAGATAGGCAATTTAACTTGCTATATTAAGTAAGATTAAATTTGTAAAGAAATATTTTCCCATGGATAATATTGTTTATCTATGGGGATTTTTTGTTTTTAGTGTAGGGTAAAACTAATAAATCTTTATAAATTAAGGATTAATAATTAAGAATAAAAAATTTAAGGTGAAATTCACTGTCAGTGAATTTCTAAAATAGAGTTTTAACCATAAAAATATAAAGAGCATTTATTATAGAAGAATAAATCTTCATAATATCAACAAGTAAGCTAGGTATTATTTTATTATGGAGAAAGAGGAGTGATGCTATGAGGGTAAAAATCTTAACAATATTGGGAGCAATTATATTGATTTTAACTGCAGTAGGTTTTTACATATTCAACAATGAATCTAAAGCCTTATCGCATAATAAAGCAGAGAGCATTAAAAAATTTGATGAGGTATATAGTAGTGAAATAAATAAGAGTTATGACGGAAGTTACTTAGATAGAATAGTAACTATGGTTGACGTTAAAGAAGAGTTTAATATAAAAATTAATGATATTAATAAGGACAGTGAGGTAATACTTATTAATTCGTCAAATGGAGAAAAGCAAGATATGATTTATACGGAAAATAATGAATTTGTTTTAACTACTAAACTTGATGAAGGTGTAAATTATGGGATTCTTATGGATAATAAATTAATTGGTGGCATAAGAATTGTAAATGGATTAGATAAAGCGGATAAAGAAAAAATATATGAAGAAGTAATGAAAAGTTTACAGTGTGGTATTTAGGTACATTAAAAATAACTAATCAGTATACTAGTTATTTTATTTAGATGCCTTAGGAGGGAAATTATGAATTATATATTACTATTTTTAGAAGGAATAATAACCTTTATATCTCCTTGTATATTGCCTATGATTCCAATATACGTTTCATATTTTGCTGGAGGAGATATAGATAATAAAAATTATAAAAACAGAGCATTAATAAGTTCAATAGCATTTGTTGCAGGATTTACCTTTGTGTTTACCTTATTAGGTGTAGCAGCGGGAACAGTAGGTGTCATTTTCAATAAATATATGAGGGAAATAAATATAGTATCAGGAACTATTATGGTAATATTTGGACTGAATTATTTAGGGATAATAAATATAGGATTATTGAATAAAAGCTTTAAAATGGATAACCCAACAGGAAATAAAAAATCTTCTATTATGTCTGCAATATTATTTGGAATGATCTTTGGAATTGGATGGACACCATGTGTAGGACCATTTCTAGGATCAGCGCTTATGATAGCATCAAATTCCACTAATGTATTTATGGGAGCTTCAATGTTACTGACTTACAGTTTAGGTCTTGGAATACCATTTGTATTATCAGCACTTTTAATAGATTCTCTGAAAACTACTTTTGATTTCATAAAGAGAAACTATAAGACAATAAATAGAATATCAGGAGTTTTCCTAATTATTATAGGGATAATGATGATGACTGGATACCTAAACCTATTACTATCAATATTGACATTTTAAAATATAAAGGGAGTGATAAATTTGAAAAATAATAAAAGATATATATACATAAGTGCTATAATGTTAGTTTTACTTATAGGGGTTAAATTTGGATATGATTATTTATCAAGTAATTATAAAAGTAATGGAGCTGGTAATGAAGCTAGTAATAATATATCAGACGAAAATTCTAGTTTTCAGCCAGCAGTAGATTTTACAGTTTATGATAAAGATAATAGTAAAGTAAAGTTATCAGAGTATAAAGGGAAGAAGGCTGTAGTAGTAAATTTTTGGGCAAGTTGGTGTTCTCCATGTAAGTATGAGATGCCGTATTTTCAAGAAGCAACAAATAAATATAATAATGAGGATTTAGAAATACTAATGATAAATGTTACAGATGGAATGAGAGAAACTAAAGAGTCTGCAGAGGAGTTTATGGAAAAAGAAGGATATAATATGAACGTTATGTTTGATATAGATCTTGATGCAGCTAACAAATATCAATTAAATGGTATTCCAAGAACAATATTTATAGATAAAGAAGGAAATTTAGTGTATGATCATGTAGGAATCATGGATGAAGAAATGCTTAATGAAAATATAAATAAGATAATTAAGTAAGTACCCATGGAGGTATAATTTATGAAAGAAACTATACTTGTTATAGATGATGAAGTTAAGATAATAGAAGTTATAAAATTGTACTTAGAAAATGAAGGATATACTGTAATACAGGCTACAAGTGGGATTGAGGCACTAAAAAAGCAAAGTGAGTTTAATCCTGACTTATTAATATTAGATTTAATGTTACCTGATATACCAGGTGAAAAGGTGTGTGAGCGCATAAGGGAAGAATCTGATGTGCCAATAATTATGTTAACTGCTAAATCAAGTGAAGAGAGTATACTAAATGGATATTCAATTGGAAGTGATGACTATGTAACAAAACCGTTTAGTCCAAAGCAATTAGTAGCGAAGGTTAATGCAGTTTTGAAAAGAGTTAAGGGAAATCAAGTTGAAAACTTAATTTTTAATAATGAATTAATCATAGATATTGTTAATAAGAAAGTAGAATACAATAACAACGAGATTGTATTAACTGCTTCAGAATATAAAATATTATCTATACTAGCTAGAAATCCTAATAGAATATTTTCAAGGGAAGAGCTAATGGATTATATAAGTAGAGATAATATTTGTATTTATGATAGAATAATTGATACTCATATAAAAAATATAAGAGCTAAACTAGATCAAGATAGTAAAAATCCAAACTATATAAAAACTATTCGTGGTATGGGATATAGGTTTAATGTTTAATAAATTAAGATATAGAGTAAGTCTTATTTTTATATTATTTTCATTGAGTATCATATTTTTAGTAAATATAGTAAATCATTATTACATTGAAAAGAAGTTTAATGTATATACTAGCGAAAAAATACAACAGTCAAAAATGGAGATTAAAAATAAAATATTAAATGTATACAGTAATAATTCATGGGATAAGAAAGCTATTGAGAACATAGGAGCAGATGCAATAACCGCAGGATTGCTTATAACAGTTAGAGATAAAAATGATAATATTATATGGAATGCAAGAGACTATGATAATATTGTATGTGAGAAGATTTTAAATAAAATTATAGAAAATACTAATAAAGTAAGTCCAGGTATAGATATTAAAAATACATTTGATAAATTTGACATAAAACAAGGTGAAGCTTCAATAGGAAAATTAGAAATTGAGTATATAGGTCCAATTTATTATGAAGATTCAGATGTTATATTTTTGAAAATGCTAGATAGAATATTATTTATACTAGGCCTGCTATTTTTTATTATATCTATTATAGTAGGATGGTTATTGTCTTATACTATTAGTAATCCTATCCTAAAGGTAATAGATGCAACAAATCTTATATCTGAAGGGAATTATTCTAGGAGTATAAAAGAAGATTACAGTATATATGAAATTAATAAACTCGTAAAATCAATAAATATGATGGCAGGAGATTTAGATAAGCAAGAAAAAATAAGACAAGAGCTAACGAAAGATATATCACATGAGCTTAGAACTCCTATAACCACTATGCAAGCGCAACTTGAGGCAATAATGGATGGTTTATGGGAACCATCCGCGGAAAGATTAAAGAGTATATATGATGAACTTCAAAGATTAAATAGATTAACTGTATCCATAGAGGATTTATCAAGATGTGAGGGTAGTAAAATAAGGTTAAATAAATCAGAAGTAGATTTAAAGACTGTAATAACTACAATTTTAACAAATTTTGAAAAACAGTTATTAGATAAAGATATAAACTTACAAGTAGATATTAAGCCTATTAATATTATGATAGACAAGGATAAAATAAGCCAGGTAGTAATTAATATTATGTCAAATGCTATTAAGTATACTCCAAATAAAGGAGATATATTTGTTAGCTGTTTTATTAAATCTGATTATGTATATATATCTATAAAAGATAGTGGAATAGGTATAAGTGATGAAGATAAAGACTATATATTTGAAAGATTTTATAGAACAGATAAGTCAAGGGCCAGAGAAACTGGAGGAGTTGGAATAGGACTTACAATATCAAGAGAAATAGTCAAGGCTCATGGTGGCAGCATAAACGTATATAGTAAATTAGATGAAGGTAGTAACTTTATAATAAAACTGCCAATAAAATTTTGTGATACATAATATTTGAACTTAATTTTTATATCAATATAGAAGACACTCTTACTTCTAGCATGAAGGAGTGTCTTTTTCATTTTCTAAATATATAATACTTGTTGACAATGAAAATATTTTATTATACAATCAATTTAAAATTTGGTTATGTGAAAAGGAGATTTAAAGAGATGATTTTATTTGCTCTTAACTAAACTATTAAAATTAAATAGTTTGAAATGCTTTTAAAGTTCTACGCTAGAGCTTTATTTAATTATGCATTTTAAGAACAATATCATCTATTAAACTCTTTTATATAAAAATAAAATAACTATATATATTAGTTCTAAAATTAATATGTGTGAAAATAATTGGTGTCCTTTAGTATTATAGTTGAAACTATTGGATTTACAATTGTGGATGTTTCTTAGCAAAAGCTGAGAGTTTTAAAATTATTTATTTTTAAAGTGATGCAATTACTTTTTATAAAGAACTAGCAATACGTTACTAGTAAAAATTAATTTTCATCATAATTGTGAATTGAAATACTTAAGGGTGCAATTATATTGATCTATACATTAAATTTAGGATAAGTATATCTATATTGCGTTTTAAGTTTTATTTGAATATATTAAAAGATCTTTATAAATAAAATCCCCATGGATGATATTGTTCATCTGTGGGGATTTTTTAGTTTTATATTAAAAAAAGGTGGGATACTTTATGGCATTAACAAAAGTTACAGAAAGAATTTATTTTCTTGAAAATGACAAAGAAGCGGATAGACCGTTAATTGGATACATTAAAGGAGATAAGTATTCTTTAATGGTGGACGCAGGAAACTCAAAAAATCATGTTAAAAAATTTAATGACTCTATAGAAGAATCAAGCTTAAGATTACCAGATTATGTGGCTATTACACATTGGCATTGGGATCATACTTATGGAATGAATGCAGTTACAGGAAAAACAATAGTATGCGAAATAACTAATGAAAGATTAAAGGTTATGTCTAAATGGCAATGGACAGAAGAAGCAATGAACCAACGTCTTTTAACTGGAGAAGATATTGAATTTGCGGATACAAATATCCGTAAAGAATATAAAATTCTTAAAGATATAAAAGTTATACCTGCTGATATAGTTTTTAAGAATGATTTAGAAATAAATTTAGGAGGATTAGTGGTTATTTTAAAAAATGTTATTGCCCCTCATTCAGAAGATTCTGTTATAGTTTATGTACCTGAAGAAAAAGTAGTATTTATAGGAGATGCTTACAGTATAGATTTTTATAATAACTACAATTATGATTCAGTTAAATTACAAACTTTTATAAATATGTTAGAGAGCTTAGAGTTTGATACTTGTTTCTTAGGACATTCATCACCTATAAAAAAGATAGAGATTATTGAATATTTAAAATTACAATATAAGAAAATCTCTGCAAGTAATGATTAAATAATAATGGAGAAGAGATAAGTAAATGATACAGAGAAGATTGAATTTATGTAAGTGATATATAACGAAAGAAAAATAATATAGTTTAAAGGTATTTGTTATACATTTGTGATTAAGAAGAAGTAAAAGTAAGTAAAAATAAATTTAATTGTAAAGGAGATAAGGTATATGAATAAATTTGGCCCCAATCCAAACAGTATTTATCCTAATGAAAATATAAAGAGTATTTGTTATATAAAAAATGTTATAAAGAATCCTAATATTCGGGTTGGAGATTACACTTATTATGACGATATAAATGGAGCAGAAAAATTTGAAGAACATGTAACTCATCATTATGAATTTATAGGTGATAAACTTATTATAGGTAAGTTTTGTGCAATAGCAAAAGGAATAGAATTTGTTATGAATGGTGCAAATCATAGAATGAAATCTATAACCACCTATCCTTTTAATATCATGGGAGGAGGTTGGGAAAAAGCAGCGCCTACTCTTGAAGATTTACCTCTAAAAGGTGATACTGTGGTTGGTAATGATGTATGGATTGGACAGAATGTTACAGTAATGCCTGGTGTGCATATTGGGGATGGATCAGTTATTGCCGCTAATTCTGTGGTAACAAAAGATGTTCCTCCATATCATATTGCTGGAGGTAATCCATGTAAAATTATAAAAAAGAGATTTGACGATGAATTGATTGATTATTTATTAAAATTAAAATGGTGGGATTGGACTGAAGAAAAGATTTTTAAAAATCTCGAAGTGCTTTGCAGCTCAGATTTAGATAAAATTAAGTCTATAAAATAACTTTTTAAAGTGAGAAGAATCTCTTGCAACGATAAATTTCAAATAGTAGATATAATTTCTACTATTTGTATTTACCAAAAACTATTGAAACGTAAGGGGAATATATATGAATATAGAGTCTATTTTAACATCTGTAGTTGATGCATTCAAAAATGTTAAAGGTGTTGAGGCAATTGTTCTTGGAGGTTCTCGTGCTACTAAAACAGAAACTAAATTTTCTGATATAGATATAGGCATATATTATAATGAAAAATTTGAACTTTCGACATTTAAAAAAATTGCCTCTAATCTAGATGACGAGCATCATGAAGATTGCATAACAAACTTAGGAGATTGGGGTCCATGGATAAATGGAGGGGGCTGGCTGACAATTGATAACATATCAGTTGATATTCTTTTTAGAGATACAAAGAGAGTTACTCAATGTATAGAGGATTGTAAAAAAGGTATTATAACCATTGACTATCAATGCGGACATCCGTTTGGATTTATAAATTCAATCTATATGGGAGAAATTTTTTATTGTAAAATACTTCATTCTAATAGTGATAAAATACAACAACTAAAGAACTCACTAAAAATTTTTTCGTCTACTTATAAAAATGCTTCGATACAGAAATTTTTGTGGGAATGCGAATTTTCATTAATGTGTGGAAAAAAAGCTATTAAGAAAAATGATATTGTATATGCATCGGGTTCAATTTTTCGCTCAGCAATTTGCTTGATATACGTACTATATGCAGCAAACGAAATGTATTGTATAAATGAAAAGGGAAGTTTGGATAGACTGATAAAAAGTGATAATGTTGTATTACCTATCGACTTCAAGGAAACAATAGAAAAATCAATTTCTATTGATAGAAACAACCTTTCGATCGCATTTGATGAAATGCATAAGTTGTACAGTACAATTTATGATATGTTCGCTTAATGAGATAATCTTCAGTTGTTAAATCTAAATTTAGTTAGTAGACTAAATGGATAATCTTTATATTAGACGAACTAAATGGTAAATTGGACAACTTGATTTGTCTACTTTTATCATGCTTATATAGTAACATTAGTTTAAAATAAAGCTAAATATAAAAAATTATTTGAAAGGATTATAATTATGAATTTTAATGAATTATATGATATTGCAAAAAATACATTAAATCCTAGAGAACTTTCTAAAAACTCTTATGCTGGTTCTGTTGCAGCAGCTATTTTGAGTGAAAGTGGAAAAGTATATACTGGAGTATGTATAGATACGCCTTGTTCTATGGGATTTTGTGCAGAACATGCTGCTATTGCAGCTATGATTACTGCTGGAGAAAATAGAATAACAAAAGTAATTGCAGTATATGAAGATGGAACAATAATTCCACCCTGTGGAAGATGTAGAGAATTTATTTGCCAAATCCATGATGAAAATTATAAATGTGAAGTAATGATAAAGAAAGATGTAATACTTACTATTAATGAGTTGTTACCATCTCGATGGGAATAGAATTAACCTGCAATTTAAAAGAAAAAAGGAGAAAATTATTTATGAGAAAACTTATTATTAACACATAGCAAAGGCTATTGTGTTAAAAACATAATCAAGAAAATAGCCTTTGTTTAAGCCTAAGTAAGAAAAGTAAATTTAGGAGGAACATAATGTGCTATATTAATGCTCAAGATATATTTCCCCAGGAGATAATTGACCTAATACAGCAGTATGCGGATGGAAAGTATATATATATTCCTAAAAAAGAAGGCAATAGAAAGAAATGGGGAGAAACAACTAATATAAGAAAAGAAATTGCAATTAGAAATACAGCTATTTATGAAGAATATAATAGAGGTATTTGTAAGGAATCCCTTGCTAGCAAGTATTTCTTATCAGAAAAAAGTATAGAAAGAATTATTTTACAGGAAAAAAGAAAATAATTAACTTAGGCATCTGAAAGAAAATAGTAGACCCAAGTTGTTAGCATATTTTTTATCAGACAAGGCGTCAGGTTCTGACAACGTAGTATGATATAAAATATGCTAACCATACTGATCTATTATTTTTTTGAAGATGCCTTAATGAGTTATAAGCTAGTTTTATATAGTTTATGACTCATTTTTATTTAATAAAAACCTGTAAGGTTGTTTCAGGAAAAATGCTTAGATAAGATATGGAATAAACTAATTAATTATAGTCCTAAAGTCTAAAAAAGTCTAAAAAAGCACAAAATAGCGAAAATCATAATCAAAAGAATATATCAATGCATATTATATATCATAAAAAATATCATTATACAGTTGTGATGATAAAATGAGGTGATATTATGGCGACAGTATCAGGTCGCGTTATATTTGATAGAGATAGAAGTGCTACAATTAATGCAGGAGACTCAGGTATAGCTAATGTACCTGTTGTATTACAAAATACAGTGACAAATGTTAGACTTGTAGTTCTTACAGATGCTAATGGAAATTATTCATTTATAAATGTACCAAATGGTGATTATAGAATTGTACAATCCTTTGGAACACCTGGAGGTGTTCTAACACCAGGAGATTTCAATAATGCAGTAGTTGGGCCTGTTCCAGTAGGGACAAACCCTCCAATAAGCTTTGCAACGAATCCTCCACCAGGCTCAACTAATTTAGATTCTTTAACTCCAGATACACTTTTAGTAACTGTCACAGGAGGAAATTTAACGAATGAAAATTTCCTTGATGGTCCAGTTATATATACACCTATACAAAATATACTAGATCCATGTGTGTCAGTTTCAAATGTAAATCTTATTAATGTTGCTGATAATGGAACATTTGGCTTTTTTCCTCCAGGTACCCCTGCTAATACGGGTGCTCCAGTTGAACCTTACCCAGGTGTAACCCCAGATTTTACCTATGTATTACCGGATCCAACTAAGTTTACACCTATTGGTGGTGAATATACAGTACAAAACATTATGACTAATGCAATGAGTAATGAAATAGGTGCTTGGTGGCGTATTGCAGACCATACTACAGGTAATGAAACAGGAAGAATGATGGTGGTAAATGGTTTTAATCCAGGGGCTATTTTTTTTAGAGATGTAGTTTCAGTACAGCCTAATACAAACTATTTATTTAGTTCTTGGATTTTAAATCTATTTAAAGTAACAGGATATCCAAATCCTGAGCTGGGTGTGCGAATACTTGATCAAAACGGTAATGTACTATATAGTGCAACATTGGGAGCTCAGATTCCAGTTAATACAAATGCTCCAGAATGGAAACAAATAGGTACTGTAATCAATTCACAAAATAACACAAGCTTAACGGTAGAATTTTTAAGTGAAGGGCCAGAGGTTATTGGAAATGATTATGCTATAGATGATGTATCATTAAACGAAGTTCAGGTTCCTCTCTTTACACCTATAAAAACTATTAGTACCCCTGTTGCAAATGTTGGGGAAACAGTAACCTATACAGTAACATTAGAAAATACTTGTACTAGTCCTTTAACAAATGTATTTTTTAAAGATAACGTACCAAATGGATTATTATTTGTGGCTGGTAGCGTAACAGTTAATGGAGTATCAGAAGAATCATCAGATCCTAATATTGGATTTACTATACCGGATATTCCAGGAGGCTCTACTGCTACTGTAACTTTTGATGCTGTAGTTAACGCTGTTCCAACTCCTAATCCAGCCCTTAATACAGCAACAATAAATTATTCTTATACACCTGTAGAAGGGGGAATAGAAAACAATTTTACTGTGGATTCTAATACTGTACCACTTGAAGTTAGGGCTCCTGTAGTAGCAGATATTTCAGTTATAAAAACAGGAAGTCCAAATCCAGTAATGTCAGGAGAGATTTTGACCTATACAATTGATGTATCAAACCTTGGACCATCAGATGCCCAAAATGTTGTTTTAACGGATACTATTCCACCTGAAATAACAGGAGCAGAATTCTCAACAGATGGAGGAGTAACCTTTAATCCATGGCCAGGAAGTCTTAGTATAGGGACATTATTAAATCAGGAAACAAGAACTATTTTAATAAGAGGAACAGTAGCTCCAGTAGCTCCAGGTTTCATAACTAATACTGCGACTGTAACATCAACAACACCAGATCCTAATCCAAGTAATAACACATCAACATCAGTTATAGAAGTTAACGAATCTACTCAAGAAGCAGATGTTGGAGTTTTTAAATCAGTAGGGTTGAATCCGGTACCTGCAGGAGGGATGGTAGTTTATCCGATTACAGTATCAAATTTTGGACCAGCAGATGCCCAAAATGTTGTTTTGACAGATGCTATTCCACCTGAAATAACAGGAGCAGAATTCTCAACAGATGGAGGATCAACCTTTAATCCATGGCCGGGCTTCTTTAATATAGGAACATTACCAGCTGGTGAAACAATAAATATTTTAATAAGAGGAACAGTGTCACCAACAGCTACAGGGATTATAAGTAATACTGCAGAGGTAAGTTCAACAACACCAGATCCTAATCCAAGCAATAATGCATCTACGGTAGATGTGGAAATTATTGCTCCTGTAGAAGCAGATATTTCAGTTGCAAAAACAGCAAGTCCAAATCCAGTGGCGCCAGGAGAAGTGCTAACCTATACAATTGTAGTAGCAAATGCAGGACCATCAGATGCGCAAAATGTTGTTTTAACTGACAGTATTCCATCTAGTATTATAGGACCAGAATTCTCAACAAATGGAGGAGGAACCTTTAGTTCATGGCCAGGAAGTCTTAATATAGGAACATTACCAGCTGGTCAAACAAGAACTATTTTAATAAGAGGAACAGTGTCACCATCAGCTACAGGAGTTATAGCCAATACTGCAACTGTAACTTCATCAACACCAGATCCTAATCCAGGCAACAACACATCTACAATAGATGTGGAAGTTATCCCGGTTGTAGGAGAAGCAGATATTTCAGTTGAAAAGACAGCAAGTCCAAATCCAGTAACACCAGGAGGAGTGCTAACTTATACACTTGTAGTATCCAACACAGGACCAAATGCTGCAGAAAATGTTGTTTTAAATGATAATATTTCATCTAGCATTATAGGACCAGAATTTTCAATAGATGGAGGAATAACATTTAATCCATGGACAGGCTCCTTTAATATAGGAACCTTACCAGCTGGAAGTTCTAGAACTATTTTAATAAGGGGAACAGTAAGTCCAACAGCTACAGGATGTATAAATAATACAGCAATTGTAATTTCAACAACACCGGATCCTAATTTGATTAATAATGTATCGTCTGTATGTGTAGAGGTAGTACCTCAAGCAGAAGCAGATGTTTCAGTTGAAAAAACAGCAAGTCCAAATCCGGTAGTGCCAGGAGGAGTGCTAACCTATACAATTATAGTAGCGAATGCAGGACCATCGGATGCGCAAAATGTTGTTTTAACTGATAGTATTCCACCTAGTATTATAGGACCAGAATTTTCAATAAATGGAGGAGTAACATTTAATCCATGGCCAGGAACTCTTAGTATAGGAACCTTACCAGCTGGAAGTTCTAGAACTATTTTAATTAGAGGAACAGTAAGTTCATCAGCTACAGGAACTATAACTAATACAGCAACTGTAACTTCAACAACACCAGATCCTGATCCATTTAACAACACATCTACAGTAGTTACAGAAGTAGTTGCAGTACCAGGAGAAGCAGATGTTTCAGTTGTAAAGACAGCAAGTCCAAATCCAGTAGCACCAGGAGGAATGCTAAATTATACAATTGTAGTATCCAATGCAGGACCAAATGCTGCAGAAAATGTTGTTTTAACTGATATTATTTCATCTAGCATTACAGGGCCAGAATTTTCGATAGATGGAGGAGCAACGTTTAATTCATGGTCAGGCTCCTTTAATATAGGAACCTTACCAGCTGGAAGCTCTAGAACTATTTTAATTAGAGGCACAGTAAGCACAACAGCTACAGGATGTATAAATAATACAGCAATTGTAATTTCAACAACACCGGATCCTAATTTGATTAATAATGTATCGTCTGTATGTGTAGAGGTAGTACCTCAAGCAGAAGCAGATATTTCAGTTGTAAAGACAGCAAGCCCAAATCCAGTAGCACCAGGAGGAGTGCTAACTTATACACTTGTAGTATCGAATGCAGGACCATCAGATGCACAAAATGTTGTTTTAACTGATAATATTCCATCTAGTATTATAGGACCAGAATTTTCAGTAGATGGAGGAGTAACGTTTAATCCATGGACAGGTTCTATTAGTTTAGGAACCTTACCAGCTGGAAGTTCTAGAACAATTTTAATTAGGGGAACAGTAAGTTCATCAGCTACAGGATGTATAAATAATACAGCAATTGTAACTTCAACAACACCGGATCCTAATCCGATTAATAATGTATCATCTATATGTATAGAGGTAGAAACTGGGGCACAAGGAGAAGCAGATGTTTCAGTTGAAAAGGCAGCAAGTCAAGATCAAGTAATGCCAGGAGAAGTGCTAACTTATATAATTACAGTATCCAATGCAGGACCATCAGATGCAGAAAATGTAGTGTTAACTGATAATATTCCACCTAGCATTATAGAACCAGAATTTTCAATAGATGGAGGGGTAACATTTGATCCATGGCCAGGAACTCTTAGTATAGGAACCTTACCAGCTGGAGCTTCTAGAGTTATTTTAATTAGAGGAACAGTAAGTTTACGTGCTAAAGGATGTATAGTTAATACAGCAAAGGTAACTTCAACAACACCAGATCCTAATCTGCGTAACAACACATCATCTGCATGTGTAGAGGTTTGTAGGTGTAATCATAAATGTTTTAAATGTGATGAAGGCTTTGAATGTGATAAATGGTTTGAATGTGATGAATGTTTTGAAAGTGATGAATCTGATAGATGTCTTGAAGGTAATGAATGTTTTAAATGTAATCGATGCGGAAAAATTAGGAAATGTAGTAAGTGTGGAAAAAATAAAAGTTGTAATTGTATAAGAAATGGTTTTTCGTAAAAAATGAAAATACAGAATTAAGCATATATTTTTAATAATAGATGAGGGTATCAACAAAAGTTGTAGGTGTTTTTAACAAGGGTGAAAAGTTTTGCTCCTTAAATATGACAGTATAAAGGGGATGTATCAAAATTTATTTTGATACTTTCCGATAAACAAAGAGGAGGTTCAAGTTTGAACTTCCTTTTTGTACATAATAATATCATGAAAAACTTTAAAAAATGTGATACATATATAGCAAATAGGTTTCCAAGTAAAGATAGATATTACATTTAGTAGTGAACTAGAAAAGTATTGTAGTAGAGATGTAAGTTTTTTACCTACGGTAAGGGGAACTATATCATAAATAAATGCGATTTTTACTAAGATTGGATTAATGTATGGTGGTAAGGTAAACCTTGGACTCTTACATAAAATTTACCTATATAATTAATTAAATGAAGAGATTGTTTCAAAACTAAGAAACTAGTTAAAGAAAACAATATTTAAATCCTAATGTAAAATTGTAAGAAATGAGTCATAAGCTAGCTTCATATAGTTTATGGCTCATTTTTGTTTTATAAAAATTTGTAAGGTTGCTTTAAGAAAAACACTTAGATAAGATAAGAATATGTATGTCTATAAAATTAAGGAGAAAATAAAAATATGAGTGAAGTTTTATTAATAGATGGAAAGAAATATATTTATAAGTGTAATTACAAAGATGATGCCAAATTAAGAAATAGTTTTAATAACTTAACAGAAAAAACTTATGGTTTCAATTTTGAACAATGGTATGAGGATGGATATTGGGGAGACAAATATATACCATATTCCTTATTAGATGGAGATAAAGTAGTGTCTAACGTTTCAGTAAGTATTATAGATTTTTTAATTTTAGGAGAGCAAAAGAGATATATACAAATTGGGACTGTTATGACAGATGAAGAGTACAGAGGACAAGGATTGTGTAGAGTGCTTATGGAGTTAGCATTAGAAGAATGGGAGGAGAAATGTGATCTTATTTATCTTTTTGCTAATGATAGTGTTCTTGATTTCTATCCAAAATTTGGATTTGAAGTATGTAATGAATACCAATGCTCAATAAAGAAAACTAAAGAGGATAAGTCAGAGAAAATAAGAAAGATGAGCATAGATAATGATAGAGATAGAGAAATTATTTACAATATGGCTTGTAATACAATATCTTTCTCAAAGGTTTCTATGAAAAATAATATATCGCTTATAATGTTTTATTGCACATATTTTATGAAGGATAACATTTATTATCTTGAGGACTATGATACGGTGGTTATATGTGAGTTTAATGAAGATATTTTATATTTGCAAGAAGTGCTTAGTATGAAAGAAGTAAAGTTAGATAATGTTATCAATGCAATGATGAATGAGAAAACCCAAAAAGTAGTTTTGGGATTTACTCCAAAGGATATTTCCTCTTATGAAAAAACTTTAGTAAATGAGGAAGATACTACTCTTTTTATTAAAATAGGAAAAGATAATTCATTTAAAACAGGAGATTTAATGTTTCCTGTATTATCTCATGCATAATGATAAATAGAAGAGATGAGGTGAGGTGTTTCTATAGGGTTCCTTAATGAAAGCTTAACTTATGCATGATTTTAATTTCCATAACAAAAATTCTTTTCTATGAATGAAAAATTAAGAATGAAAGATGAAGAATTATGGTTAAAACTTCACGGTTAAAACCTTTGAAGTTTTTTGAGAATAAATTTTATTTTAAGAAATTCACTAAGGGTGAATTTCATCCTGAATTCTTCATTCTTAATTATTAATCCTTAATTTTTAAGGGGTAAACTGCTTTTGTAGAAAATTTATTTTCCAGAGTATATATTAAGTTTTCACATTGTATCCCTATAATAACTTAACACCTGAATCATTAAACCACCACAATACAGAAATGTGTTATGGTGGTTTCTTATTTATATATGTTTAATTTTAATTATCATATAGTTTAATTACTTCAGAAGCCTTTATTTTAATTTCATTAATAGCTTCAATAGGCTTAATTATTTTTATATTTTCACCATATGTAAAAGCAAATTCAATACCTTGCCAAATAGCATCAAAACGTATATCTAAATAAATTTCATTATCTTTTATAACTTCATTATTTATAGTTATAAATTTTCTTTCTTTTATATGATTTATAATAGAAGAATTAACCTTAAAAGTAAAAGTATATTTAGGAATTAAAGATTTAAAATTACTTGTAGATGATTTCCAATGAGCTTCTAGGTTGAAATTACTTGGTCTGTCAAAATACTCCTCTATCAAAAGGGCACTTTCTATAGAGGTTACTTTATAGGTTTTAATAACTTCAGCATTTATTCCAATTAAATACCAAATACCTCTTTTACATACCAATCCTAATGGATTTAGACTTATTTCTTTTGTTTCATTTATTTTTCTATATACTATTTTTAATATCTTATGGTTCCAAATAGCATTTTGCAATACAGAAAGAATATCTTTATTTACATTAGTAGGATTTTCACTCCAAGTATGCATATCTATGTAAATATAGTTTTGAATATTTTCAATTTCTTTAATTTGATAAGGAGAGGAATTGCCTAAGAGCTTAAGTATTGTAGAGTCTTTAAGTTTTTGAATTCCCAAGTCTTCTAAAATTTTATCGCCAGTTGGGAGAAATAGCGAATAAATTTCCTCATCATTTATTCCGTTTAAAGAAGTCTTATAATCTCCTAAAAGTTCTATTCCTCCATTTGTTCCTCTATCACTAAATACGGGTATTCCAAGGCTGCTTAAAGATTCAACGTCTCTATAAATAGTTCTAACAGAGACTTCTAATCTTTGAGCTAACTCATTAGCTGTTAATTTTTTATGTATTTGTAACAATATTAATATAGAAATTAATCTATCTGCTTTCATATTAAATATCTCCTTTTCAATATGACATAAGGTGTCAACTATTATAAGTTATAATGTACCTTGTATCAAGTAGAAATTTTGAATATAAAAAGTTCTGCTGACAAATAATTAATATATTTAAAAGTATAAGAAAGTGAGGGGAAAAATATGAGCAGAAAGATAATACTAAATCTAGCAATAAGTATTGACGGATATATAGCAACAGAAGATGGTGGATTTGATTGGATAGTTGGAGATGGGGATGATAAATTAGATACTGAAAAGAAGTGGGATTATGATGAGTTTTTAGATGGGGTAGATGTTGTAGTTATGGGGAAAAACTGTTATGACCAAAACTTCCATAATGATTTTAATAATAAAAAAGTATATGTAGCAACATCACAAAAATTACAAGATCATGACAATATACATTTCATAAATGGTGATATATGCAAAGTAATAGAAGAAGAAAGAGAAAAAGATGGTAAAAATATATTCTTATTTGGTGGTGGGGGTCTCGTAGATAATTTTATTAAAGCAGATATTATTGATGAGTATGTAATTGGAATAATTCCTACGATATTAGGAAAAGGCAGACCACTATTCCTTGGGAATAACCCTAAGATAGATTTGCATTTAGAACAGTATAGTATGGATAAGGGGATTGCAATATTAAGATATTCAAAGAGATAAATATACTTATTAAGAAATGCACAAAGGAATCAATGAATATAGATCTATTAATTATAGAATTAATAAGTAATAGTTAGTGAATTATAAGTTATGCTTTAATTTCCTTAAAAACCTCCACAGAAATGTGGAGGTTTTTTAAAGTATTTTTATTTTGAATAAATTATTAGCTAATATAATTTTGATATTTTATAAAAAATACGTACATTTTTAAATAATATGTTGAAAATGTTCGAATTTAGTGTTATTATAAAGATGAAAAAAAGTTGATGTCTTCGTATATTTCTGGTGATATGGTCCAGATGTCTCTACCAGAACTCCGTAAAGGTTCTGACTATGAGGATTTATTTATTACTAGAGGATAAGTGGGCAATTAAAAGGGGGAAAACAACTATGTCAGACTTTCTTACTGACTTTCTAGCAATCATAGGTGTTGTTCTAAATGGCTTACCACAAGGGCTGTTAGCATTAACATTTGGTTTCGCTTCAATTCCAACAGCATTTGCATTTTTAGCAGGAGCAGCTGGAAACTTACTAACAGGCTCAGTTGCACCTATTTCTTTTCAAGCAGAAACTATAACATATGCAGGAACTGCTGGCAAGAATATGGAAGAAAGACTTTCAATGATATTCTTTGGTGCAGTTATAATGACCTGTATAGGAATATTCGGGTTTTTGAGTAAAATCGTAAATTTTATAGGCCCAACAATTACCACAGGTATGATGGCAGGTGTTGGAATAATGCTTGCAAAGGTATCTATGGACATGCTAAAAAGTGAAAAAGTTGTAAGCATTATATCAATTGCCACTGCAGTAGCAATATACTTTGCTACAAATGATTTGGTTCTAACTATTACTATTTCAGTAGTTATTTCAAGTATTGTTGGAAATATTCTTAATAAGGATATGAGAAATGTTGAAATACCTAAGGAAAAAATAGAAAGACGTAAACTTAGCTTTAATAGTAAAATATTAAGAGGAGCACTTGGAATGGTATGCTTAAATATTGGATCTAATATAGCTTTTGGACAAATTACTGGAAGTATGGCTAATACGAATGTAAATATTGATCATCTTTCTGTTATCAGCAGCCTAGCTGATATGGGTTCTTCATTATTTGGTGGTGCACCAGTTGAATCTATAATTTCAGCAACAGGAAGTGCTCCACATCCATTAGCAGCTGGTGTAATCATGATGTTAATTATGGCTGCTATATTATTTTTAGGATTACTACCAAAGATAGGTAAATATGTACCTTCTCAATCAATTAGTGGTTTCTTATTTGTACTAGGTATTTTAGTAACAGTACCAGGAAATGCAGCTGCTGCCTTGGCAGGATCAGATAGCTTAGTTGGTGGTGTTACTATGGGAGTAACAGCAATAAGTGATCCATTCTTTGGAATGCTTGCAGGAATTATAACTAGATTTGCCGTAGGATTATTTTAGGGGGTAAATTAATATGAATACATATAATTTAGAATTACTTTCATTAAAGAGAGAATTACCTTTAATGAAAATTAAAGATGACTTAGCTATTGCAAGTTTTGTAATACTGGGTGACACTGAATTAGTACAAACAGTTGCACCTGCAATATCAGATAGATTAAAAGATATAGATGTAATTGTCACTGCTGAGGCAAAAGGAATACCTTTAGCATATGAAATTTCAAAGCTTTTAGGTATGAAAGAATTTATTGTAGCTAGAAAAAGCATTAAAGCTTATATGGATTCACCAATAACTGAGGAAGTAAATTCAATTACTACTCAAAAGAAACAATTTTTATGTCTAGATAAAATTGATGCAGAAAAAGTAAAAGGAAAAAATGTCGCTATTATAGATGATGTTATTTCTACTGGAGAGTCATTAAGAGTTGTAGAAAAGTTAGTTGAAAAAGCTGGTGGTATCGTTAAAGCAAAAGCTGCAATTCTAGCTGAAGGAGATGCTTCAAATAGAGATGATATTATATTTATACAAAGACTTCCACTATTTAAAGTTGATGAAAATGAAAACTTTATAGAGATATAGTATAGATAAACTACTTTAAAATTAATTCCTTAAACTAATTTTTAATAGCAATGTATTGTTAGTCTCCACCTCTGGGGAACAGTAGTGAAACCCTTTAGGGTTCCCCTGAGGTGCAGTATGCTTCGGAACAACACCTATTTGCTTAACTGAAATAATAAAAATATGTAATACAGCTAAATTATGCTAGGTAAAAAGTGATTGTATCACTTCAAAAATAAATAATTTTAAATTTCTCAGCTTCTGCTGAGAAATTTCTACGCTACATTAAAATATAGTTTAAGGGAAAAATCCACGGCAATACTAATTGTATTGCCGTGAATTTTTTATCTAGGCATATTTTTCATAGCATCTATCGTATTTAATGTTCCAAAGAAAAACAAAGATATAATTAAATTATTCTTTTTAATAATAATCTTTATTTAGCTATTGATTGATTTAATTGGATTTCTGTATTCACAAGGTACTTTAGTTTGACATAAACCACAGCCAGCTCCCGCGTTTGGATTTCCTCCATAGGATTCTGCTAATTTTCTTGATTCTTCTCCATAACAAGATTTATAACATATTAATTTGTTATGTCCCTTCTCAGATATTGCATTAAAAGGACATCTTTTAATGCAAGCTCCACAAATACCTTTATTGTAAAATAAACAATTTTCTGTATAACTTTTAGATACCCTGGCATCTGGATTAAGTTTTAATTCAGTTACAAATGAAGCTAACCTTACTGCAATTCCTTTCTCAGTAATAAATGCATCGTTTAATCCAAAAGTCCCAAGACCAGCTGCATAAGCTATGTGGCGTTCTGACCAATTGGAGCTTGGACCAGAATCAGTGTTAAAAGCTTTAAACCATTCAGCACCATAAGGTGCTACAGTTTTATATGCCAGTTGATTTAAAAAATCTTCAAAAAAATTATAAAAATTCTTTTTAAATACGTCCTCTCCAAAGCTATGAAGTAGAGCCCATTCTTTTGATGGTAATTTATTCTGTACTCCGTTACTTTTTCGAATCTTTTCATTTATAGGTAATACAACGCTTATAACTGTTCCTCCACGATAGCTATTTTCCCCAAATGTCATTTCAAAAGCTTCAGCTGGAGTTAAATGATCACTACTTATTATGGTTTTATATTCCTCAAATAATGGGTCATCTGCAGATGCAAATTTTATAATTGGTTCATCGTAATAATGGTCATTAATTTCTTCAAACCAGTTATCTTTACCTTCAGTTACATACTTTATAATTTCATTTTTTATTAAATCTTCCATTATAATACCTCCATTAATTTTATGCTTAAATAAGCAAATATTAAAATTTATTAATCATATTGATGGTAAAAATAAAATTTATCTTATTTAGAACTTTGTTTCTGGATAAGCTTTTTATATTTATTTCCCTTGAAAAACTAATGTAGTACCAACATTGTTTGGTATAAATGCTTTGGGCATTGATTGGGCAATTTGGTGGATAGCAGACCAACCAGTGCAATGACCAGGCATCAAATAAGTTGGATTAATTTTCTGTAATTCAGCAATTGTAGTAGGAATAATTTTTTCAAATATCCCACCTGTTAGATGAAAACCACCCAATACAGCATAAACTTTCTGACTATTAGTCAGAGCTTGAGCATAACGTATAGTATTAATAACTCCAGAATGACAGCAACCTGTAATTATAACTAGTCCTTGTTCACGAACATTTACAATAACGCATTGATCATCTTTTATTACCGAATCATTTTCCCATTGACCATTACGCTTTGTATAGTGTAATGGAAATCCTTTTTCGAAATCTGTAGTTCTAGGAATTTCACCAGAAACAAGAACCATGTCATCAACCAGAAGAGTTGGATCGCTTTTTTTAACAAAAGTAATTTTCTCCTGCTGCAAAGCAGTTAACTTTGGGGGAGAAATATTTATTTCATCTCCACCTGGCATTATAATCTTTTTGTCTAAAAAAGCATCTGGATGAGAAATAAGAGGGACTTTATGTGTTCCTAACTTATCAATTAGACCAGGTAACCCCATAGTATGATCAGAGTGACCATGACTGAGTATAATTGCTTGTATATCTGTTGCATTAATTCCTAAGGAATCCATGTTGTGTAAGATACCGCTAGAGCTAATACCTAAATCTAATAATACAGCTCCTTGCTTATTTCCAGATTTAACTTGAATCATTGCTGAAAAACCATGCTCTGCGATAGGGGGAAAATCAGAACCTAAATCAAATCTGTGTACAATTTCATTATCTGTCATAAATACGTCTACTGTATTGTCCATGATTATTGTTATTTTTACTTCATCAACTTCTAATAATTGAGTATCTTTTACCATGTATCTTTACCCTCCTTGATTTTTGTGAATACTTTAGGCTTAAAAAGCCATGAAAATTAAAATCATTTTTGCACGATATAATTAATCAAGGCGACGATTTGTTATAAAAGCTGTTATTACAAAAAGCAATAATAAATTATCCTTACAAAGATATCCTTTATATGTCTATAAGACTATAAGCAAATACTTATAGTCAAGACAGCAATCCCTTCTATTAATACTTATTATAATAACAAGTTGAATCATAGGAGTATCTCTAATAATAGTAATATTGATTGGAGGATTTTGAGTTAGTTCATGAATACCTCCTTTGTCTATCTATAAGTCTATAAGCAAATACTTATAGACAAGATAGTACATTACTCTATTGACACTTGTTATTATAAGGACATTTGTCACAAGAGAAATCATATTGGCATCTCTCAAATGCTTTCTTAAACAGTTCATTTATGTCCTTTCTGTATTTAATCAATGTATCAGAATTAATTGTATAGAAAACTCTAAAACCCCTTCGATTCTCCTCCAGAATTCCAATATTCTTTAAAATTTTTATGTGTTGAGATGCAGCAGGTTGAGATATATCAAGTTGTTGTGCCACATCAGAAACGCAAAAGGTTTCATCAGCATTTGAAGCAAGCATTTTTATTATTTTTAATCTTTTCTCATCGCCAAGGGATTTAAGGACATTGGCCATGTCTTTTAGATGATCTTTCATTAATACACCTCTTAACTATAAACGTATAATCATAATATTATGATTATACTATATTTGTCAAGTTTAACCAATGTTTTAAACTGACAATTGACTTATGTATTCTTTTAATCTTCATTAGTTTGTTATTAGTCAAAATTAACATAAAAATAAAAAAATTAATGTATCTGAAGGTTTAAAAATATTAATAAAGCTTATGAAAGAGTAAAAAATTAATTTAATTTTGAATAAAATATTTACTTTGTACTCAATAACTATAGATATTTTACTAATATAGAGAAGCTATCTATAAGGTTACGATTTAGCTAAATAATAATTAGTAATGACTTAAGTTTAATTTAAGATATAAATGATAGTATGTTTTTAAGAAATAAAGATGGTTATTTTAATTGAGATAAATTAAATTTTAGAGGAGGAAAACAATGAATAAAAAATTTATATCAATATTGATAGCTATGGCACTAAGCCTTAGTGTTACAGCTTGTTCTGAAAATAAAGCCAATACAAATTCTGAAAATACTACGAAAGTTACAGAGACGTCCAAAGTAAATATAAAAGCTTTAGAAAGTGAAAGCGTAGGAGAACCAGATACATTTATAAAATTAGGTAGTGAAATAAGTGTTGATGGAAATGGTGTAAATATAGAAAATAATAAGGTTACAATTACACAGGGTGGAACTTATAGTGTAAGTGGTAAGTTAGATGATGGACAACTAATTGTTAATGTAGGTGATGAAGAAAAAGTGTATATAATTTTAAATGGAATAGATATTACTTGTTCTGATAGTGCACCTATTTATATTATAAATGCTAAAAGATGTATAATTGCTTTAGAAAAAGATACTGAAAATATTATAACAGATGGGGAAAATTATGTTTTAGAAGATGCAACTACAAATGAACCTAATGCAGCAATATTTAGTAAAGATGATTTATATATTATAGGAGAAGGCAAACTTACTGTTAATGCTAATTATAATAACGGTATTGCTAGTAAAGATGATCTAAAAGTTCAAAGTGGGAATATAGTTGTAACTGCTAAAAATAATGGTATAAAAGGAAAAGATTGCATTAATATTTCTGATGGAAATATAACAATTAATGCAGGCGGAGATGGAATAAAATCTGATAATGATACTGATGCAAGTAAAGGATATATATATATTGAAAAAGGTACACTTAATATAACTGCAGTTGAAGATGGAATTCAAGCAGAGACTGAACTGCTAATTGAAGATGGAGACATTACAATATCTTCAGGCGGTGGTAGTGAAAATAGTAGTACTTCCAAAAACAGTGATTGGGGAAATTGGGGTATGAAAGATAAAGGAATGAATGGTAAGGGAAATCCTAATATGAATAATGCCAATACTAATGAAAACACTGAAGAAGAGTCTACTAGTGCAAAGGGTCTAAAAGCATCAAGCAATATAACTATAGAAGGTGGAAATATAAAAATAGATTCATCAGATGATTCAATTCATTCAAACGATAATTTAACAATCAACAATGGAACTATAAATTTGTCATCTGGAGATGATGGAATACATTCAGATTCCAATTTAACAATAAATGATGGAAAGATAAATATTGAAAAATCATATGAAGGGATTGAAAGTGAAGTAATAACTCTTGATGGCGGAGAAATTTATGTTACTGCAAGTGATGATGGAATAAATGCAGCAGGAGGAAATGATGGATTTTCAATCAACGGTCGTCCAGGGCAAAATCAATTTGAGTCTTCTGGAAATGCTAAAATAAATATTAATGGAGGTTATATTTTTGTAGATGCAAGAGGTGATGGTATAGATGCCAATGGTTCAATTTATATAACTGATGGAACTGTAATAGTAAATGGTCCAACGGATAATGGAAATGGAGCTTTAGATTTTGATAATACATGTGAGGTAAGTGGAGGTACTTTAATTGCGGCAGGAAGTTCTGGAATGGCAGAAACACCAAGCAATTCTTCAACTCAAAATACTATAAATATAAATCTAACTTCACAAGAAGCTAATACTATAGTTAACATTCAATCAGAAAGTGGTGAAAATATTATTACTTTTGCACCATCAAAAACATATCAATCAGTTGTAGTATGTTCTCCAAATATAAAGACAAATGAAAAGTACTTAGTTTATGTTGGAGGAAGCTCAAATGGAAATTCAACTGATGGATTATATACTGATGGAGAATATTCAGGTGGAAACAAAATAGGTGAAGGTACAGTTTCAAGTGTTATAACTAATATTACCCAAGAAGGGGCGACTCAAGGCGGCATGGGAGGACGTGGAAAGGACAAGGGAGCTCCAAATGAGAAAATGGACAGACCTAATGAAGGAGAAAACATGGGAAGACCTGATGAAAATATGGAAATGCCGGCAGAGGGAAAAGATAGTAGAGGAGAAAAAGATGATAGAGTAGCACCTTCTGAAGACACTGAGAAAAATAGTGAAATCTAATATATAAATTTTTCTTATATGATTTAAGACTGTGACGAGATAGTGTGAAATTCACAAATCTTGCACAGTCTTTTCTATGAATTAAAAGTTAAGAATTAAATATACGAATTATAGTTAAAACTCCATAGTTAAAGCCTCTGGAGTTTTTAGATTCTGAATAAAGCTAAGTAATAACTATTCTAAAATCCACTCATATATGCACTTTTGGCGTTCCCCCTCTTGATACATCTCATTATGTGGTGGCAAATCTACTATTTCTTTAAGTTTAAGACCTGTTTTTTCACAAGTTTTTCGAGAAGGGAAATTGTCTGGATTACAAGTTATTATAAGTTTATTCATTCCATGTGCAATAGCTACGTCTTTGATAATTTTACAAGCCTTTGAAGCATAATTATTTCCTCTATAAGTTTCTTCAATCATATAACCAATATGACCACCGTAATATAGATTTTCTTTGTACCCGATTCGGATATCAATAGCACCTATACTATCATCTGAACCATGTAGAGTAATTCTATATTTATATGCAGGTACATAACCCTTTTCCTCATTAGATGGTGTTTTTTCTTCAATCTTTAAATCAATCTCACCATCGGTTAAATAATCAAAATCTTTGAACTCAAACATCTGTATTCCCCCTCTATTTTCCTCATAAATTCTAATTGTTCATTTATTTAATTATATTATTATATAAATAGATAATTGTAAATACTTGACATAAACTATATATAAATTGCTTCCATAACTCTTATTTTTATCCTTTAAAACTTGAAATAAAATTAAGTTTTAAAATAAAAAAAATCCCTTAGATGCATTCAAGAGAAATGTATCTAAGGGAATTTTTTTATCCATATATTTTTTCTTCAAAGCCGCTAAAAGTAAGAGTTATATTTAAATTTCCATTTCTACATCTTAGCTCATCTAAAAATTTCTTTTGATTTACATTTGGCTTTAAATAAATCATATAATTTAACTCAAACAATGCTCCGAAATCTCTAGTTTTTACTTTTTGAATATCATAAGAAGTAGTATACTTATCTAATACTTCTTCAAAAACACGTTCATAATTTAAATCTTCTGGAACTGTAATTTTAAGTTGCATAGCACTACCTTTAGGTGCTGCAAAGTTTGTTACAGAAAGTATAATCATTAAAAGACATAAGATAGTTGTAAATATTACGCCATAACCTATATAACCCATACCACAAGTGAGTCCAACTGCTAAAGTAAAGAATACATATGAGATATCTTTTGGATCTCCAGGAGCACTTCTGAAACGAATTATTGAGAATGCACCAGCTAAGCTAAAGGCCCTAGCTACGTTATTACCAACAAGAAGTATTATAATTGATATTATAACTGGCAGCATAATTAATGTAGTTGTAAAGCCAGAATTATATCCACTTTTTTTATTAGTTTTCATGTAAGTAATACTAATTGCTAATCCAAGTATAATTGAAGATGCAATAATAATTAATGTATTTATGAGAGTAAAAGATTCTCCAGTAGTTGACGAAATTAAGGTATCTAGCATATTTTTACTCTCCTTTCGACAGTATTATTTTTATTTTCTAGGCAATAATTCATATATTCATTGCCATATTTTGAAAAGTGTGTGTTATATATTCTTAGCTCTGAAAGAATCTTAGCAAACCATAATGGTATGGAACCTAAAAATTTAACTTCCATTAAATAACGATTTTTACCTAAGATATCTGTTCCAAAACATCCATACTCTAGAGATAGAAAATCACGTCTTGTAGTAATTTTAGAGTCAAAGGTTATTCTAAAATCCCTATCTTCTTTTCCAAATAAAGCATTTCTTGTATATCCAATATAAACTGATGGATAAACTGTATTTTTGTTTAGATGATATTCTATTTCATCTAGAACTTGTTTATTTACATAATCACTTGAAATAGGCCTTTCACCAAGCTCTAAAAAATTATAAGCTTCTTTTAATGTAAGAACAATTCTTCTTTTGTTTACTATTCCATTTATTTTCTTCTTTAGTTCAAGAAAGACTTTGCTGTCTGGATTAGTAGGATTACTGTAAGTTCTTAATCTTAACTTTTCTTTGTAATAAGGATTAGATATAGAGTGTCTAATTACATCATTGTTTTTTGTATCGTAATATATATTATAAATATCATAGACTTTTCCAGATTTACAATACTTATCTTGAGTCATATACTTATCTATTTTTAAAAGTAACTCATCATATTGTTTTTGATTTAATATGAACTTTTTTTCAAAACGCTTAAATGCTTTAATAGCCATATGTTTCCCTCCTGTTTTTATAATTTTATTTCTTTGTATGATTAAATTATAAAAAAATAAGCTTAAAAAAATCTTAAACTTTATATATAATTAAAAAAACTTTAAATGAATTCGAAACTGCATGAAAACTGTTAGTTATAAATAAGTTAATGGACAGTAGGTGAAAGATATTCGTATTAAGCAGGACAATAAATTATCCTATTTAATATGAAAAAATTAAGTAGAAAGCAGATAAATTCCAAATTGTATTTACATATATATATAATAATGGTAAAATGAGCTTGTTAAAAATAATTTAAAAGGAGGTCGTTTGTAAATGAAAAACTTAAGAAGTTTAGGTAAATTTGAATTTAATAATGTTTGGAACGACCTTGATGATAATTTTTAAAAATGTTATTTTGATGTTTTAAGTCATGGGGTTATCTATACTCTGTGGCTTTTTATATTCTATATTATAGAAGTAGAAGGTCGTGGATAACTTGGTTTTTAGCCAAGGAATATCTATGACTTTTTTATTTTAGACAAATAAAAGAAAATAATGGATTCAAAATGAGTATATATTTTGTCTCGGACAGGTCGACAAGTACCGCTGAGTGGTTATATCAATAGGTTTTGGTGACAGGGATAAGACAAAATAGACGATTCATACTGATTCATTATTTCCTTGAGTGTGTCTTAATATATAAATTGGGGGGACGATTGATATGCAATTTAAAATTAATGAAATGTATCATGGTTTTAAGTTATTAGAACAAGAAAAGATTGATGAAATTCAATCAGTAGCTAGAGTGTTTGAACATGTTAAAACTGGGGCAAGACTTTTACATTTAGAAAATGAAGATGATAATAAATTATTTTCTATTGGATTTAGGACAACTCCTACAGATAGTACAGGAGTAGCACATATTTTAGAGCATTCTGTACTTTGTGGCTCAAGAAAATTCAAAACTAAGGATCCTTTTGCTGACATAGCTAAGAGCTCTTTAAATACTTTCTTAAATGCTATGACTTATACAGATAAGACTATTTATCCTGTTTCAAGCAGAAATCATAAGGATTTTATGAATTTAATGGATGTATATTTAGATGCAGTTTTATATCCTAGAATATATGAAAAACATGATATATTACGCCAAGAAGGTTGGAGATATGAAGTTGATCCAAAAACAAATAAGCTATCTTATAAAGGTGTAGTATATAGTGAGATGCAAGGAGCACTGTCTTCTCCAGAGCAAGTGATTTGTAGTGATATATACAGTTCACTATTCCCAAATACTACTTATGCTTTTGTTTCAGGGGGAGACCCAGAAGAAATACCTAACCTTACTCAAAAGGATTTTGAAAAGTTCCACAGTAAATTTTATCATCCATCTAATAGCTATATTTTCTTGTATGGAGATCAAAACTTAGAACAATGTTTAAAATTTATAAATGAGGAGTATCTTAATGATTTTGATAGAATAGAAATACCTTCTCATATAGAAAATGTAGAAGCTTTTAAATCTATGGTAGAAAAGGCATCACAGTATTCTATCAGTGAAGATGAAGAGGAAAAAAACAAAGCTTTCTTAGCTCTAAGTTTTGCATTTGAAGAAACAAGTAATGCTAAGGCATATTTAACTAATGAAATACTTTATAATATGCTCATTGAATCTTCTGCATCTCCTATTAAAGAAGCATTACTTAAAGCTGGTATAGGAGAATGTATAATTACTATTGATGAAATGAATATGGATCCAACAAAGCAAATGTTATTTCCGATAGTTGTTAAAAATGCTGATAGCAGCATGAAAGATAAATTTAAAGAGATTGTTTTAAGGACTCTTAAAGAGCTTGTGAAAAATGACATTGATGAAAATCAGCTACAAGCAGCTATAAATACAGTTGAATTTAATCTTCGTGAAGCTGATCCATGGAGAATTGCTAATAAGGGAATTCAATATAATGAAAAGGTACTAAATAGCTGGATATATGACGGAAATCCGCTTGCTCATTTAAAATATGAAAAGAGCCTTAATGATATAAAAGAAGCTATAAAAGATAGATATTTTGAGAATTTCATCGAAAAGAATATGGTGAAAAATTCTCATTGTTCACTAGTAGTTTTAAATCCTAAAAAAGGATTAGAGAATGAAAAAAATAAAGCTTTAGAAGAAAAGCTAGAAAAGTATGGAGTTTCTTTATCGGAAGAAGATTTACAAAAGCTTATAGATAGAAATAAAAAATTACAAGAAGCTCAAGTTAAAGTTGATACCGAAGAAGAAAAGAAAACTATTCCTAAACTACCTATGGAAGAGATAGATAAAAAGGCAGAACAAATTCCTCAGGAAGTTATAAAAGAGCAAGGAATAACTATACTAAAACATCATATTAACACAAATAAAATAGCATATATAAATTTATTATTTGATGGAAAAATTATTGAAGAAGAATATATTCCTTATTTAGGGCTTTTAGGAGATATTTTAGGGGAACTTGATACGGAAAGAAAAACCTATTCTGAGCTTATTACAGAAGTTTATAAAAATACAGGTGGAATAACTTTTAAAAATGAGATTTATACTGAGAAAAATAACGATAGAGTATATCATCCTAAATTTACTATTAAGTCAAAGGTAATTTCAGATAATATCCCTAAGTTATTAGAGTTAATCAATGAAATAATAACTACTACTAAATTTGATGATATGAATAGAATTAAACAAGTTATTCAAGAGATAAAATCAAAACTTCAAATGAGGATTATAAATGCAGGTCACGAAATTGCAATGAATAAAGCATTTTCTAAATTCTCCTATGCTCAAGAATATAAAAATAGGATTAATGGTGCTTCATATTATGAGTTTATATGCAATTTAGAAAAGAACTTTGAAGATAATAGTGATGAAATTAAAAATAATCTTATGAAGGTATATGAAACTATATTTAATAAAAATAATTTAATTGTTTCAATAGTTGGAGAAGAAACTGAAAGCCAAAAATTACTTTCAAGTATAAATATAATTTTAGACAACATTAAAGACTCTATATGTGAAGTTCCTAAATTTGAATACAAACAAGCAAACGATGTGGAAGGATTAATAACTGCTAGCAATGTACAATATGTGGTTAAGGGATTCAACTTTGCAAAGCTTGATTATAGGTATTCAGGAAAGATGAAAGTTCTTCAAAACATATTGGAGAGTGAGTACTTATATCCTAGAGTTCGTCTTCAAGGTGGAGCTTATGGCTGTTACATTGATATGAGCAATGATGGCAATTTAGCCTTTTTCTCCTATCGTGATCCAAACCTTGCAAGAACAATAGATGTATATAATGAAACTTACAAGTTCTTGGAAGACGTAGACTTTTCAAAGGAAGATATGGAGAATTTCATAATTGGAACAGTAGGTAGAGTATATAAACCATTGACTCCTGATAAAAAAGGTGAAAAAGCAGTTGGAGACTATATTTGCAATATAACCTATGAAGATATTCAAAGAGAAAGAGATGAAATTTTAAATACAACTATTGAAGATATAAAATCCTATGCAAAAATGATTAAATCTGGAATGGATGAGCATTACTGCTGTGTAGTAGGTAATGAAGGAAAAATTAAAGAAAACGAAGCTATTTTCAATAAGATAAGTAAGTTGTTATAGGATTTGAGTTAATTAGAACTGATACCTAAATCTAATATCAAATTCTAAAAAATACTATAAAATCATTAATAATAAATATAAAAGGGTTGTTGCACAATTAATCAATTAAGCTAGTTGTGTAACAATCCATTTTTTATTTTATACTTATCCATTAAAGTATCCCAATAGTAGTAGAACTTATACTGACATAAGGGTGTATATATTGGTTAACATAAAATTGCATAATAAAAGGAATACTTGATATAATAAAAGATATCTTTGGGATAAATATTATCAATTGTAAATTATAGTTAAGAATTATGGTTAGTAACTTACCTAAAGTTTAATTCCGTCTACAAATAAGCTATTTAATTGACAATATGGAATCACTTCACCATAATATTAATTATAATTAATTTTAGCAGGAGGATTTATTAATGAGTGATATGATAAAGGCACATGATTGCAATGTAATTCATGTTGATATACTTAATAAAGTTAAGAAGAATATGCCAAATGAATATGCAATGCGTAATTTAACTGAGTTTTTTAAGATAATGGGTGATGGCACTAGAATTCAGATATTATGTGCTTTAATACAGAATGAAATGTGTGTATGTGATTTAGCAGTATTAATAAATGTTACAAAGTCAGCAATATCACATCAACTAAGATCTCTGAAGGAAGCTCATTTAGTAAAATCAAGAAGAAGTGGCAAAAATGTATTTTATTCTCTTGATGATGAACATGTAAAAGATATTTTAGAAAAAGCATTAGATCACATTATAGAAAAATAGAAAATAATTAAAAAAATATAAAGATATAGAAGACTGTTACAGAACAAATATCTTGTATAAGTGTTGATATTAAAGGAAAGTTTAAATCACTACTTATACAAGATATAACTGTAACAGTTTTTTATTTAATAAATTATAAAATTATACTTGACAGTTGAGCGATTGCTCAACTATAATAAAGACGTAAGTTGAGCGCTCATTCAACTGTTGATGAAAGGATTATTATACTAATGGTAAACAAAAGAGATGATAAGCACTTAAATCAGCATCTTTTAAACAACTTATCAGAATTATTTTGGGTTTTAAGTGATGCAACAAGAATCAGAATTTTATATGCACTAAGTGAAAAAGAAATGTGTGTTTGTGAGCTGGCAAGGCTACTTAATAATAAACAATCTTCAATATCTCATAAATTACGCATACTTAGAAATTCAAAATTAGTAGGTTTTAAGAGAAATGGGAAAAGAAATATATACTTTTTAAATAATCCATACGCAATAGAAATTATTAATAAAGCAATAGAATTTAGGAGGAATTAATTATGAAAAAGAAATTTAGATTACAAGGATTAGATTGTGCAAATTGCGGAGCAAAGATAGAAAATGCAATTAAAAAGTTATCAGTAGTAAATGATGCAACAGTAGATTTTATGACAACAAAATTAATTTTAGAAGCAGATGATGACAAAATGGAAGAAGCTATTAATGTATCTAAGGAAGTAATTAAAAAAATGGAACCAGATATTATCGTAAAGAAAATCTAAAGAGAAGCGATATGCTATAAAGAATAAAAAGCGCATTATCTATGGAGTTTTAGGTGGAATTATTCTTTATAGCACACTTTAAAAATTCAGAGTTCGTAAGTTTTAAAGAAAAAAAGAAATATATATTTTTAATAATAAATACACAATAGAAATTATTAATAAAGTAATAAAATTTAGGGGGAATTAATTATGCAAAAGAAATTTAGATTACAAGGATTAGATTGTGCAAATTGTGGAGCAAAGATAGAAAATGCAATTAAAAAATTACCAGTAGTAAAGGATGCAACAGTAGATTTCATGACAACAAAGTTAATCTTAGAAGCAGATGATGACAAAATGGAAGAAGCTATTGATGCATCTAAGGAAGTAATTAAAAAAATGGAACCGGATATTATTGTAAAGAAAATCTAAAGAGGGGGAAAATGCTATGAACAATAAAAATCGTATTACTCGTATAATCTTAGGTGGGGCATTATTCGTTATAGCATTACTTGCAAAATCAGAGTTTCAATTAGCATTATATTTAATCAGTTACATTATTGTTGGTGGAGATGTTGTATTAAAAGCAGTTAAGAATATTTTTAGAGGACAAGTATTTGATGAAAATTTCTTAATGTGCATTGCAACTGTAGGAGCCTTTATTATTGGAGAATATCCAGAAGGTGTAGCAGTAATGTTATTCTATCAAGTTGGTGAAGTATTCCAAAATTATGCTGTTGATCAATCAAGAAAATCAATTGTTAGTTTAATGGATATTAGACCTGATTATGCAAATGTAAAGCGTGGCAGTGAATTAGTAAAGATGGATCCAGATGAAGTAAAGATAGATGATATAATTGTAATTAAAGCAGGAGAAAGAATCCCTTTAGATGGGGTTGTTATAGATGGAAACTCTATGATTGATACATCAGCATTAACTGGTGAATCAGTTCCAAGAGAGTTATCTGTAGGTTCAGAAGTACTAAGTGGATGTATTAATATTAATGGAGTTTTAACTGTTCGTGTTACAAAAGGATATGAAGAATCCACTGTAAGTAAGATATTAGATTTAGTAGAGAATGCAAGTAGTAAAAAGTCAAATTCAGAAAACTTTATAACAAAGTTTGCAAGATACTATACACCAGCAGTTGTTATTGTAGCAGCTATATTAGCAGTATTACCACCTCTTTTAATAGAAGGAGCTACATTTAGCGATTGGGTTTCAAGAGCATTAACATTCCTTGTTATATCATGTCCTTGTGCATTAGTTATATCTGTACCATTAAGTTTCTTTGGAGGAATAGGAGCTGCTTCTAAAAGTGGTGTTTTAGTAAAGGGAAGTAACTATTTAGAAGCATTAGCTGAAACAGAAATGGTTGTGTTTGATAAAACTGGAACATTAACAAAAGGTGTATTTAAAGTGCAAGAGATAAATGCAAAAGGCATTTCCAAAGAAAAATTACTTGAGTTAACTGCCTATGCAGAAAATTATTCAAATCATCCAATTTCAATATCTTTAAAACAAGCTTACAATAAGAAAATTGATGAATCAGAAATAGCAGATGTTGAAGAAATCTCTGGACATGGAGTTCGAGCAGTTGTAAAAGGTAAGACAGTATATGCTGGTAATACAAAATTAATGAAGAAGATAAAGGTTCCTTACTATAAAGGAGAGATAGTAGGAACAGTAGTACATGTAGCAGTAGATGATAAATATGCAGGATATATTGTAATTGCAGATGAAGTGAAACCAGATGCAGCAAAAGCAATTCGAGAATTGAAAGAAGCTGATATAAGGCAAACTGTTATGTTAACAGGTGATGCTAATAGTGTTGGTATGAAAGTAGCTAAAGAACTAGCACTTGATAAAGCATATACAGAGTTACTTCCAGCAGGAAAAGTTGAAAAAGTAGAAGAATTATTAAGACAAAAATCAGAAAAGGGAAAACTAGCTTTCGTTGGAGATGGAATTAATGATGCACCAGTTTTAGCTAGAGCAGATATTGGTATTGCTATGGGCGGACTTGGATCAGATGCGGCAATAGAAGCAGCAGATATAGTTATTATGACTGATGAACCATCAAAAATAGCAACAGCAATGAAAATATCAAAGCGTACATTGAGAATTGTAAAACAAAATATTATATTTGCGCTATCAGTAAAAGCAGTGGTTCTTCTTATGGGAGCTGCAGGTATTGCAACAATGTGGGAAGCAGTATTTGCAGACGTAGGAGTATCTGTAATTGCAATCTTAAATGCAACTAGAGTGCTAAATATAAATAAACTTAAATAATATTATATGCTATAAAGAAATGAGAGGGAAATTTGAATAACCTCTCATTTTCTTTATAGCTATTGTAAAAAGTTCTGTATTTCATTCACTTTAAATGGAAAGAAGGGATATGAGTGATTGATACAATAGATTATTATCTTGATATTCTAAAGAAAAATAGTGAGAATTTAACTGTACAGAGAATGAAGTTACTAGAAATTTTTTTAGAACATCCCAAAGATCATTTTAGTTCAAAAGAATTAGAAGACATCTTAAAATCTAAGAATGAACTAACAAGTTTTTCAACAATATATCGTAATTTAAAAGTCTTTAAAAGATTTGATTTTATTAAAAGTATTGCACTGGATAATGGTATTAAAAAATATGAATTAAATAAGATTTCAGCATATGATATTAAGTTATATGCACATTTAATATGTAAAGACTGTAGAGAAATTATAGATTATATTCCAGAAATAGATATAGAAGAAATATTAAAAAGAGAAGATTATAAATCTTTTAAGGTGGAAAGCATTGATATTAACATATATGGTATATGTGAGAAATGTAGATAGTTAGATATAATATGATTGTAAAAAAAGTTTGTGTAAAATGAATTAAAAGTACTAATTGTTGTAAGTAATTGATATAATGAATTATTGCAGGAATGAGTACTTTTATGACGAATATTATAAAAATAGATTTTTAAAAGTAATTCTAGATGATTGGAGGGATTGATGAATAAACTTATAAAACATATTAAGATTTAGAAGTATTTTTCAAATTGATAAAAAAGTGTATCTAATATACACTAACTTTAATTTATATTCAAGATAACTATGTAAATGTCAGAATATTAAGTCAAATGTAATTATTATATATTAGACTGCTTAGGGGGTAGAGATATGGGGAGAATTTCAGGGCTATTTGCTCCAAAAGATATGACTGAGGGTACACCTTGGAAACGAATTGTTGAATTTGCATTACCAATGTTAATAGGTAATATAGCTCAGCAATTTTATAATACTGCAGATTCTATTATTGTAGGTAGATATGTAGGCGATAATGCACTTGCTGCTGTTGGCAGTGCAGCTCCAATATTAAATCTTCTACTTGTACTTTTTGTTGGAATTGCAACAGGTGCAGGTATTATGGTTGCTCAGTATTTTGGTGCAAAAGAGCGTGATCATTTATCACACACTATTGGTGTTTGTATAACACTTACTGCTATTGCATCAGTAATAATAATGATTATTGGGCCTATTGTAACGCGTCCATTACTTTCTTTTCTTAATACGCCAGATTCTATAATAGATTGGTGTGCAGAATATCTTATTATTTATTATGTTGGTATTGCAGGATTCGCTTATTATAATATCTTAGCAGGAGTTCTTCGTGGACTTGGTGATTCTTTATCAGCTCTTGTTTTTTTACTTATTGCTACAGTTTTAAATGTAGGACTCGATCTTTGGTTCGTTGCAGGATTGGGACTAGGCGTTCCAGGTGTTGCTCTTGCTACCGTTATTGCCCAAGGAATATCAGCAGTCCTTTGTGTTATTAAATTAGCAAAAATGAAAAACACTTTTGATTTTAGCCTTAAGATGCTAAAACCCAAAAAGGAGTACTCTAGTAAACTTATAAAACTCGGACTACCATCTGGCCTCACACAGGGAATATTTTCTATTGCAATGATAGCTGTACAATCACTAACTAACAGCTTTGGAGAAATGGTTATTGCATGTAATGTAATTGTTATGCGTGTGGATGCTTTTGCTATGATGCCTAACTTTACCTTTGGTAATGCCATGACAACTTATTCTGGACAAAATATTGGTGCGAGAAAAATGGATAGAGTTGAAAAAGGTACTAAAGATGGTACCATAATTGCTGTTAGTGTTTCTACTGTGATAACAATATTAATATTAATTTTTGGTAAATACCTTATGGGGATATTTACAGATACTAAAGAACTAGTTGATTTGAGTATGCATATGATGAAAATCCTTGCAGTAGGTTACATTGCAATGGCAGTAACACAGAGCTTATTAGGAGTAATGAGAGGTGCTGGAGATACAATGACGCCTATGTGGATTTCAATAATTACTACAGTAGTTCTACGTGTACCAGTTGCCTATGGTATTGCATATTTAACCCGTAGTTCAGCTTATCCTACAGGTAGACCAGAATCTACTTTTATTTCATTACTTGTTTCTTGGACAATGGGAGCTATTATAACTGTAATTTTCTTTAGGAGAGGTAAATGGAAGAATAAAGGGTTTGCTGGAAATGATTTAAGCATTTAATTCAATTCACAGGTACATTGATTCTAAAGAGAAAGTTAAGGTTTAAAATTAGTTTTAATCAAAACTAATTTCTTTAATAGATTTTTTACTAGCAATATAATTGCTAGCTTTTTCACCTCTGGGGAACAGTAGTGGAGCCCTTTAGGGTTCCCCTGAGGTGCAGTATAGTTTGGAACAACATTAATAAATTCAGCTAATGCTATGAAGATACTACAGTTGCTAGTTTTTCATAAAAAGTTACTTCATAACTTTAAAAGAATAAATTTTAAATTTCTCAGCTTTTGCTGAGAAATATTCACAGTTCTAATTACAATACTAAAAAGTAGCAATTATTTTCACATATATATTAATATTAGAACTGATATATCATATAAAAGAAGTCATAAACTTAAAGCTTATGACTCTTTTAATATAATATTTTTTTATTATAACTTCTATTTCAATATAAAGTTTTATTATTTATTAATAGTGTAAATAATAATTTTTTAACAGTAAAATAAATACCTTCTTACGATTATAGTAGTAGTTTTAAATGTAGCCTTTAATTAATTGTAAGAGTGTAATTATCACACAACATTAATTTTAAATTATTTACTTAAATGAAAGCTATTTTATAGATTTACACAATCATTTTTCTCCTCTTTTAGAGATGGCCAAACTGTAAATAGCATTGTTACATAACAAGCTGTTCCTCCTAAGAAGTTTGAAATTGGTTCTGCTAAAAATACTCCTGTAGTTCCCAAATTGAACATTCTTGGTAAAATTAAAGTAAGAGGAACTACAATAATTATTTTACGAAGCAGTGAAAAGAATACTGCTTGTTTAGATTTACCTAAGGCAACATAGGTAGATTGTCCTGCAAATTGTAATGACATAGCAAAGAAACCAAAGAAATAAATATTCATTGAAGGAATACCCTTTTGAATTAGTTCAGGTTCGCTATTGAATATTCGTATAAAAAACTCTGGAAACATTCTTAAAATAAGCCAAATTAAAGTTGTATATAGAATACAAACTATAGACATAAATTTAATTCCACTTCGTACTCTTTTATATTCTTTTGCACCATAATTGAATCCTAAGACAGGTTGAGATCCATTAGTAATACCACTTACTGGCATCATAATAATTTCACGAATTGAATTAATCACTGTCATAATACCTACATATAAGTCTCCACCGTAAGATTGTAAAGTAATATTACAAATAATTTGAACGGTACTATTAGTAAGTGCCATAATAAAGGTAGATAATCCAAGAGAAACAATTCTTTTCAATATGGATAAATCTATTTTAAAGTTTTTAAATTTAAGCTTTAATATTGTATTTTTTCCTGTTAAAAACTTTAATACCCAAAGTGATGATAAAAACTGTGATATTATGGTAGCAAATGCTGCACCCTTAACTCCCATATTAAATACAAAGATAAAAATAGGATCTAAGACAATATTTACAATAGCACCTAAAAGAATAGTCATCATACCCATTCTGCCAAAGCCTTGAGAGTTAATAAAGCTATTCATTCCAAGACTAATCATAACAAAGATAGTTCCTAGTAGATAAATACTAATATAGTCATTAGCATAAGAAAATGTAGCATCACTAGCACCAAAAAGAAAAAGTAGTGGTTTTTTAAAAATTAATCCTAATAGTGTAAGAAATATACCAGAGATAATCAAAAGAGCAAAGGAATTACCCATAATTTTTTCAGCTTCTTCATTGTCTCCTCTACCTCGCGCAATAGAACAAAGTGGTGCTCCACCCATACCAAAGAGATTAGCAAATGCCATTATAATTGTAATAATAGGAAATGTAACTCCAATACCAGTAAGAGCTAAAGTTGATGCATTTGGAAGTCTACCAATATACATACGATCAACTATGTTATAAAGTATATTGATTAATTGAGCTAAAGTCATTGGTAATGCTAAGCTTAGTATGCTTTTTGGCACACTTCCTTTAGTAAAATCATTTTTTCGTTTCATTACCTACCTCCTAAAGATATATTTTAGAGGTATAAACTACATTTTTAACTTAGATATACTTAAATAAATAATAAAACACTATAAGGGCTAGTGTTTTTATATGACTTATACCTTTATAACTATACAAGTTTTGAACTCTAAGTATTAAGTATTGGAAGTAACTTCACAAACTATATAATTAGTTAGAAACTAAAAATCCATTTCTAATTTTCAATACCCAATTCTTAATTTTCAATTAACAGGTTAATAAGTTAAGATTTAAGCATGCATACATATGTAGTAAAAAATAACCCCAAAGTTTATTATACACCATAAATAATGGAAAAAGGGGTTATTACACAGGTCAATGTTATAAATATTACAGATAGATATATTAAATTAACTTTTGTGATATAATATGGATATTCTAGTAAACTAATTTATGGGAGTGATTAATATGGGAATTAAAATACTTGATAAATTAAATCCCATTTGTGAAATATTTGGATTGATTTATATGAGCCAGAACTACGATGAAGTTACTAATCTATTAATAAAAGATCTTAATAATAATGGAATTAATGGAGAACTATTTATAAAGAAAAATCTTAAGATTATTGATAAATATATAGAGACGTTTAATAAACATAAGGTTGTTAATGAAAGTGAAGTATTCTTTTTTGATGAAGATGATACAGATATTTTCTTGTTAATTGCATTTACTCTAATTAATAATGAAGATTTAATAAATTCCATAGATAATATGACAAATGAAGAGCTTAAAGCTATAATTTTAGATGTTTATAATGAGCAATTTGAACAAGATAGAACTATAGATTCTATTAGTACATTAAATAATATAATAGAATTTATAAAAGAATTAGACCTTAAAGAAAATACTAAATGGAAGTTAATGATTATTTTAAATAATCCTAAGAAGTATTATAAATCACTAATTAAAACAATAGAAGAGAATAAAAATGCTTATAGTGAAGCTTATAAAGCTGTTGAGAAACCATTATCTAAATTAATAAGTAATTATATTAAATATGTTAACTTAGATAAATGTGAAGTATTAAATAATATTATAAAAAATAATAATAGTAAAATTGATATAATTCCTACATTAGCATTTGGAACTTCATTATTTGAATTTAAAAATACATATTTTGTGGGAGTATTATTTGAACTTACATACAATGAGTGCGTTAATTCTATGGGAAACAAAGGAGAACTTGTTTTAAAATTAAAAGCCTTAAGTGATAAAAGTAAATTAGAAATAATAGCTCTTTTAAAAGCTGGACCTAAATATAGTTTAGAGATAGCTGAAGCTTTAAATCTTACTCCAGCTACAGTTTCATACCATATGGGATCATTATTAGAGCGTAGTATGGTTGTTGTTGAAAAAAAGCAAGGTAAAGTATACTACAATTTAAATAAAATTGGATTAAAAAATTTTATAGACGAACTTAATAGTACATTATTATAATAGAGTCTCTCAGTATAACTGGGAGATTTTTTTATTTTGGCTATGTTAAATAATATTGTTCATTTTCATTTAAAATAAAAGGACTCACAATTATGAAGTCCTTTTGCCTTTTGTTCGATTAAAGCTCACATTAGTAATGACGACAAATATCAATTTATCACTTTACACTCTTTTGGTAAACTATCTTCATGTATCCATGCTTCTATCATATAATTAAAGAAGTCGGGCATTGCTAAAGAAAATCCATGTCCGATTTTAGGTATAATCACACCTATACAATTTGAATTAGCTTCTACAATATCTTTTGCAGAATTTTTCATAAGAGCTTTTTCTTTTTCACCCACAGTAACCAATATCTTTCCATTTGCTTTTCTAAAATCTTTAGGTATTTCAAAGGACATGTTTTCTTCTAATACTCTAATAAGAGAGTCAGGCTTTATTTGACAACTTTCTTCATAATATTTTTCAAAGTAGTCTTCACTTACATACAATGTCTTTGCTTGTAGTTTGGAAAACCACCTATTTTTAATTAATGGAAAGGATAATTTAATAGTAGGTTTTATTAATTTTTTGGTGAATAAAGTTGGTCTGACTAAAGCACTATTTATTATTGCAAAATCAATTAAATCTGGTTTCATACTTAATATTTGAATAATTACTTGAGAACCTAATGAAAAACCAATTAGAATTACTTTCTTTCCCCTTGATTTTTCTTCGATTAATTTAATTAATTCTTCTGCACTACCTTTTATAGAAAAGTTAATTTCATAATTGTTTAACCCATGTTCAGGTAAGATTGGAACAATGCAATGATAATGAGTGAAGTATTGAATTTGCTTATCCCACATCCAATCACTTACTCCGCCACCATGTAAAAATAGCATCAAGGAAGCATTCTTATCACCGTATTCTTGATAATGTAAAGCCAAATGTTTCACCTCACTTTTTTATGAATTTTATCTTTTTAGTGTTAGTAATATATTCTTCTGTAAAGTTTTCAATGTCAGTTAATAATAGATTTATTAAAATTGATATGTTTTAATGAGTGAAGGTTTCATTAATTGAAAGTAAGCAACTTTCAATAATTATTTTTCCTAACTGAAAATGACGAAAGTAAATTGATAAAATTTTTAAAAACAATGTAGGTCTACTAAATTTAATTTATTAATTTCTGTTAGTGATTCTCTTAATGACATATAAATATCTCTAAAAAAATATTCTTTATTTTATTATAGAATATTTGTTTGTTTTATCAAATATTAACAGAGTTCATTAATATAGCTTTTATTTTAAGTAATTTAGATGATTATAAAATTTATTTGACAAGTATCTAATTTAATAATATGATAATAACATGAATTATATAATCATCTAATTAATTAGATGATTATATAATTGAATTTATTTAAATTAGGAGAAGTGCTATGAGAGAATGTATTAAGAAAAATAAGCTATTATTAGTATTAACGGTTATATTCAGCGTAATATCATCAGTAGCTTTGGTAGGATTATCATTATTTATCCAAACTACTATAGATTATGTTACTGCTGGAAATATGGAAGGTTTTAAAAGGATATTAATATATTCAGTAGGATATGGTATTCTTATAGGATTACTATATTTTATATATGATATTTTAAGTAAAATGTTTATTAGAAATTTATTAAAAATGCTAAGAAATAAGGCGTTCTTTGGGATACTTAGAAGAAACTATAAGGATTTCAATTCTAAAAATACAGCGGATTATATTTCAGTGCTAACAAATGATATGAAGTTAATAGAGGAGAATTATATTGTTCCACTACTTTTAATTTTTCAATATGGTGTTATGTTTGTAGTAACAGTTATTCTCTTACTATATTTAAGTCCATTGGTTACATTAGGAATATTCATAAGTATGCTATTAATTTTTATAGTACCAAGTCTTTTTGGAAAAGCTTTAGAAAAGAAACAATTGGAACTTTCAAATAGACTATCATTCTTTACTTCTAAACTTAAGGATATATTTTCTGGATATGATGTTATTAGGTCATATAATTTAAAAGATAGTATAGGTAAAGAATTTGAAGAAGAAAATAATAATTTAGCTAATGCAAAATTTGCAGCTGATAAAATATTTGTAATAAATGAATCTCTATCTCAAACATTAGGCATGGGAACACAATTTGTAGCTATATTTTTATCATCATATTTAGTTATAAAGGGTAACTTAACTATGGGAATGCTTATTGCTATTGTTCAGCTTTCAGGTACTTTTGTACAACCTGTAATAATGATAATGAGCAATCTTCCTAAGCTTAATAGTGTTAAACCTATAATTAAAAGAATCGATGAATTTTCTGCCTATAAAGATAATGATTTTATAGGTAAAGATAAACCACATTTTAATAATAATTTAGAGGTATCAAACCTGTCTTTTAGCTATGGTAATGGAAGATCTATTATTAATGATATAAGTCTAAAGATAGATAAAAACAAGAAATATGCAATAGTAGGGGGAAGTGGATGCGGTAAGTCTACTTTAATAAAACTAATGCTTGGATATTATTCTGATTTTAGCGGAAATATAAAATTTGATGGAAATAGTATCAAGAATTTAAATATAGAACAGTTAAACAAAATGATTTCTATTATACATCAAAATGTTTATATGTTTGATAAAACTATAAAAGATAATATCTGCTTATATAAAGAATTCTCGGAAGAACAAATAAATAATGTTTTAAATTTAAGTGGTGCAAATAAGTTTATAGAAGAAACATCCAATGGATTAAATTATTTGGTTGGTGAAAATGGCAGCAATCTTTCAGGAGGACAAAGACAAAGAATTGCAATTGCCAGAGCTTTAATTCAACAAACACCAATACTTGTACTAGACGAAGGTACCTCAGCTATAGATATGCAAACAGCCTATGATATAGAAAGTAAGCTTTTAAATATAAAAGATCTAACATTAATCACAATTACTCATAAAATGAGTGAAGAATTATTAAGCTTATATGATGAGATAATATATATGGAAAATGGACAAATAGTTGAAAGTGGAAACCTTCAAGAATTACTAGAAAAGAAAGAGAAGTTTTTTAATTTCTATACAGTATAAAGATTATAGGATAAATGTTTTAGTTAGATATGTGAACAGCAAAATAAAAATTCATCATAGAAATATGGTGAATTTTTTATTTTATACCTATGATGCTTGAGTCATCTGATACAGGATAAAGTTACAGCTTCACTAAATTAATTTTTGCTTTTCCTAGAAGAAGTTTCTAAAAGTATATTAAAAATAGGATATTGATTCTAGAACATGCTAATATATGAAGTATTATCTATTTATGGTAGAATAATAGTAATAATCTGAATTGAAAGAATAAAGATAAAAATATATGGACAAGTGGTTGATAAGCTTCCATTGTAAGATATAACTACAAATTGCTGGATAGAGGTAAGGCTATGAGTATAAATAAAATAGAAGAAAAAATTAATAAAAAAACTTATATTATAGAAAAAACAAAAGATACTTTAATTAATTTAGACAGCTTAGCACATAAAGAAATAGATACTTTAAGCAATTGTATTACTGGAGATAGTGATTTTCTTTTACCAAGACTTAAGGAGGCTTTTAAAAAAGCTAAATATATTGATATAATAGTTGCTTTTTTGATGGAATCGGGAGTAAAACTTATAGCAGAAGATTTAAAAGAAGCTATAGAAAGAGGTGCGAGTATAAGAATACTTACAGGAAACTACCTTAACATAACTCAGCCTCAGGCGCTTTTTCTTTTAAAAGATGCACTTTCTGATAAAGTGGACTTAAGATTTTATAATGTAACTAACAAATCCTTTCATCCTAAGGCTTATATATTTGAATATGAAGAGGATGGAGATATATTTATTGGATCTTCAAATATTTCAAAATCCGCTTTAACAAGTGGTATAGAGTGGAATTATAGAATTTCTAAGAATGGTAATGAGAGAGATTTTAAGAAATATAAAGATACCTTTGAAAATCTTTTTAATAATTATTCTATTATAGTAGATGATAATGAATTAGATAGATATTCAAAGAAGTGGAAAAGACCAAGGTTGTTTTTAGATTTAGAAAAAGTTGAAGATAATGAGGAAGAAAACAAAATAATGAATTATCCTGTTCCTAAAGGAGGTCAAATAGAAGCATTATATAAACTGAAAAAGTTTAGGAAAGAAGGTTTTGATAGAGGATTAGTTGTAGCAGCTACAGGTATCGGAAAGACTTATTTAGCAGCCTTTGATTCAAAAGATTTTTCGAGGGTATTATTTGTAGCACATAGAGAAGAAATATTAAAACAGGCTAAGGAATCCTTTGCTTGTGTTAGACCTAATATCAGTATGGGATTTTTTACGGGTGAGGAAAAGAATAAGGATGTAAATATTCTATTTGCTACGGTACAAACTTTGGGGCGTAAGGAATATTTAAGCGAAGAATATTTTAAAAGAGATTATTTTGATTACATAATTATAGATGAATTTCACCATGCTGTATCTAAAAACTATAGCAATATATTAGAGTATTTTACACCAAAATTTTTACTTGGATTAACAGCCACTCCAGAGAGAATGGATAATAGAGACGTATTTGAAATATGCAATCATGAAGTGGTTTATGAAGTAAGACTTAAAGAGGCAATCAATAAGGGATGGTTAGTACCTTTTAGATATTATGGTATTTATGATGAAACAGATTATAAAAAGATAAGTTTTAAAAATGGTAAGTATGATGGTTCAGAGTTAGAAAAAGCTTTAATGATAGAAAAAAGAGCAGATTTAATACTAAATCATTATAAAAGATATAATAGCAAAAGTGCTTTAGGTTTTTGTTCTAGTAGAAACCATGCAAATTATATGGCGAAGTATTTTTCTGAAAATGGAGTAGAGGCATATGCTGTACTTAGTGGAGAAAAGATGGAATATTCTATGGAAAGAGAAGCAGCTATAAACAAATTAAAAAATGGAGAAATAAAAGTTCTATTTTCTGTAGACATGTTTAATGAGGGATTAGATATTACTTCTGTGGATATGGTTATGTTTTTAAGACCAACTGAGTCTTCTACAATATTTTTGCAGCAGCTTGGTAGAGGACTTAGAAGACATAAAAATAAAAAGTATGTTAATGTATTAGACTTTATAGGCAACTATAAAAAAGCTAATTTAATACCATTTCTTCTAAGTGGAGATATAAAAAGTATAGACCCAAAAGGTAAGGATGGATATATTCAAAGAGTAGAAGAATATCCAGAAGATTGTATTGTGAATTTTGATTTTAGATTAGCAGATTTATTTAAGAAGATGGAGGAGGAACAAAAGAAAATAACTGATATAATAATAGAAGAATTTTATAGGGTAAAATTTGAAGTAGGTGAAAGACCAACAAGACTTCAAATGTATAAATATATGGATGATGATATTTATAACAATATACGTTCAAAGCCTAAAATAAATATTTTCAATGATTACTTAGGATTCTTAAATAGCATAAATGAACTTACAGAAGGCGAAAAGAAGCTTATAAACACTCTAGCTTATGAATTTATAAAGAAAATTGAAAATACATCTATGAGTAAAACCTATAAAATGCCTTTACTTTTAGCATTTTATAATGGTGGAAATTTTAAGACCAGTATAACAGAAGATGAAATATACATAAGCTTTAAAGAATTTTACAGCAGGACTTCAAATAGTGTAGATTTATTAAAGGACAAGTCTAGTAAGGACTATAAGACTTGGGGGAAAAAAGAGTATTTAAAAATAGCTAAAAATCCAAGAGATGCCTTTGTAAACTTCGCAGGGGAATTCTTTAAAGATAATGGGGACAGTTATTCAATAAGTGAAGAGTTAAAGAAATTTGAAGATAACAAAACATTCATAGAACATTTTAAGGATGTTATAGATTATAAAACTAGTAGATTTTATAAGGAGAGATTAGAGAAAAAGGAAGAAGGCTAAAGTATAGAATATAGTTTTAAATATAAGTAAAAATAACCAATGTAGATAAAAATATTATTCAGAAATATGATTGTACTATAAAAGCACATGTATATAATTCCTACAACCTAGGAAAAGATATCATGTGCTTTATTGTTTATTATTAATCTTCATAAACTCTCTCAAGAACAATTCCTTCTTTAAATCCGCCTCTCTCAAGCTTCTTTTCTTCTCTTTTCTTTAAAAGATCTTCTTCAGAATATCCTAAAGCAGAGGAAAGTCCAAATATAACTTCCATTAAATCTGCAAGTTCTTCTAAATTTTTGTCTTGAGAAAATTCCAAGGCTTCTTCTTGTAATTTTGCTTCAAGTAGTGAAACAAGTTCTTCGGCATTAGCATAATGTATATCAAACTTTTTCCCTGCGTTTTCTATTATTTCAGGAATATTATCTCTTACTAGTTTATTGTAAACTTTCATTTAAATACCTCCAAAAAATTAGTATGTCTTAATTATAAGTGGTATTTTAGGGGGAGGCAAGGAGTATTGTAAAATGAATAATTAAAATATTGGCATAGATCTACTACTAGAGTAAGTAAAAACAGAAAGATATAAATAACTTTATGACAGATATGATAGAATGTAATAAGAATAGTTATAATATTAGGTTATTTTAAAATTTTGGAGAAAGGGGTAGCAAATGAGTATTAGAAATTTAACATATTTTGTTGAGGTTGCTAAAGAAAAGAATTTCACAAGGGCGGCAAATAATTTACATTTATCTCAACCGGCACTTAGCAAGGTTATTAAAAATCTGGAAAATGACTTAAAAGTACAATTGATAGATAGACAAGGTAAACAATTTAAACTAACAGATGCGGGTGAAATTTTTTATAATAACTGTGAAACTGCATTAGAAACTATTAATAAAGAATTGGAGAAGCTATACGATAGTGTTAACTTTCAAAAAGGTAAGATAATAGTTGGTATACCACCAGTAATAGGCACTGCAATTTTTCCTACCCTATTATCTAATTTTAAAAAGACATATCCTGATATAGAGATTATATTAATAGAGGGCGGAGCGAATATAATAAAGGATATGATAGAGGAAGGTGAAGTAGATATAGGAGTAGTAATGCTACCTTTTCAATCAGAACAATTTCATGCTATTCCTATGATTTATTCGGAAAGCAAGTTAGTTGTCCATAAGAGTCATAAATTTGCAGATAGAGAAACCGTAAGACTAGAAGAAATAAAAAATGAAAATTTTGTGATACTCAGTGAAGAGTATATGCTATATAATCAAATTATATCAGCCTGCAAACTTAAAGGATTCGAACCTAAAATAATATTTAAGAGTACTCAATGGGATTTTTTAGCTGAGATGGTTTCTATAAATGAAGGGATTACAATACTACCTGCATCCATTATAAAGGTATTTAAATCTAATGAAATAAGGAGCGTATCTATAGTGGACCCAGAGCTACCTTGGAATATTGGAATGATAATTAAAAAGAATAAATATATATCATATGCGATGAGAACCTTTATAGATTTTGTTAAGAGGGAAGTAAAATAGTTAAATTAGGCATATTAGAGATTAAAATGAGCTCTAATATGCCTTTTATTTATTTAAGAAAACTTTATAAATATACGAACGATAACTTTATTTCATAGCAGATATAAATAAAATGTATTTTCAAAATTTTCAAATAAAAACTATACTAATAGTAAAAAGAATAAAGATTCAAATGATTTCAAGGTGAAGGAATAAAACATATGTAAAAAAATAGGTTTTAAATTTTGTGGGAGGAAAAAATGAGTAAAGAATTAAAATTCATAAAGGCAAAAGATGTAGCCAGTTTAATACATAATGGAGCTTGTGTGGGAATAGGTGGATTTATTGGCACAGGAGTTGCAGAAGAAATCCATATAGAAATAGAGAAGAATTTTTTGGAGACTTCACTTCCTAAGGATTTAACAATAATATACTCTGGAGGCGTAGGAGACGGCAAAGGTAAAGGGTTAAATCACTATGCTCATGAAGGGCTAATTAAAAGAGCAATTGGAGGACATTGGGGATTAGTACCTAAACTACAGCCATTGGTAGTATCTAATAAAATAGAAGCATATAATTTTCCGCAAGGAGTTATTGCTCAACTTTTAAGAGATAGTGCTGCAGGTAAACCAAGAACTATAAGTCAGGTAGGGCTTGGAACTTTTGTAGATCCAGATTTTGATGGAGGAAAGCTTAATGATATAACTAAAGAGGATTTAGTGGATAAGATAATCTTTGATAATAAAGAATACTTAGCTTACAAAACTCAAAATATTGACGTGGCAATAATAAAAGGAACTGAAGCAGATGAAAAAGGAAATATAGGATTTTCTAAAGAGCCATTAACTTTAGAATCTTTATCAATGGCAATGAATGCAAAAAATAGTGGTGGAATAGTAATTGTACAGGTAGAAAAGGTGGTTAAAAGTGGTGCGCTAAGTCCTAAAGATGTAAAGATACCACACATATTGGTAGATTATGTGGTTGTTGCTGAAAATGCGGAAAATCATATGCAAACCTTTGGAACTCAATTCAATGAAGTCTTCATTAGAAATGATATTAAGATAAATGAGAGTAGCGACAGGTATCCATTAAATGAGAGAAAGGTTATTGCTAGAAGAGCAGCTATGCTTTTAGATAATAGTAAAAATGTGCTTAATTTTGGTATTGGAGTTCCAGAAGTTATAGCAGAAGTTTTAAGAGAAGAAAAGCAAGAACATCTATTTACACCGACCATAGAACCAGGGGCTATAGGAGGAACACCAGTTGGAGGACTTGATTTTGGCGCTTCCATAACTCCAGATGCTATTATAGATCAGCCCTATATGTTTGACTTCTATGATGGTGGAGGTATAGATATGGCATTTTTAGGACTAGCGCAATGTGACCAGTATGGAAATATAAATGTATCTAAATTTGGAGCCAAAATTGCAGGCTGTGGAGGATTTATTAATATAACTCAAAATTCTAGAGAAGTAGTATTTTGTGGATCTTTTACTGCTGGTGGTTTAAAGATTGAGATTGTAGATGGACAACTTAAAATACTTCAAGAGGGAAAATCTAATAAGTTCATAGATGAGGTAGAGCAAATTACTTTTAATGGCAATAGAGCTATTAAGAATAGAAGTAAAGTTACATACATTACAGAGAGAGCAGTATTTGAATTAAGAGATAAGGGATTAACACTTATAGAAATAGCTCCAGGTATAGACTTAGAAAAAGATATCTTAAAACATATGAATTTTAAGCCTATAATTGATGAAAATTTAGCACTTATGGATGAGAGAATATTTAAAGATGAGCCAATGAAACTAATATTTTAAAATTATTTATAAATGAAACATAAAAAATTAGGGGGAATAAAAAATGACACAAGAAGTTAAAACCAGTCAAGCAAGAGCCTATGCCATAGAAGCAATAATATTTTTATCTTATATGTTTTTCAGCGTATCATGGCTAGCAGGATCAAAGGTAACGCCAGAAATAATGAAAGCTTTTAATTTAGATTCATTACCATCAGCAGTAACTAATGCAATAACTATATCTAAAATAATAGGTAATTTAGTAGCGGCGTGGTTTTTAATGAAATTAGGACCGAAAAAAGCTATAGGATTATCTACACTGTTAATATCAGTAGTTGGATTAGGGGCCTTTGCAACAAACTTTCCATTCTTTATTATAACGAGATTTATAATGGGCTTTGGAGGAGCATTACTAGTAGTATACTTTGGACCAATAGTTATGCATTATTTTGAGCCTGAAAAAAGACCACTGTTAAACGGATTAAACTCTGTAGCAAATAATATAGGCAATATAGTTGCATTACTTATGGTAGATCCAATAATAAAAGCACTAGGAAATTGGAAAGCAGTAGTATTAGTTTTTGCAGGAATTAGTTTATTACTATTTATATTATGGATGATAATTGGTAAAGATTTCATGATAGCTTCAAAATCATCTATAAATGAGAAGTCTTATGGGTATAAAGAGGGGTTAAAAGATAAATTTAATTATATATTTGCTTTTGCTTACTCAGGATGGTTAACACTTTACATAGTTATGTTAAACTTATTCCCACTAAATGATGCTGTTTCAGTAAATCCATCTTTATTATCTACACTTTTAGCTGTAGCTGGAGTTGTTGCTACTCCATTTGGAATAACGTTAGCTAAGAAGAGTAAAAAGAAATTGCCAGTAGTTAAGATTTGTGGAATTCTAACTCCAGCAGTTGCTTTATTAATGGTTTTAACTAATTCTTCAACTATAGCTATAGTAAGTTCCTTTGTATTAGGTTTTCTGATATTTTTACCAATGACAACCTTTGTAACTATACCACAACAATTAAAGGGAATGACTCCTCAAAGATTAACAGTGGTTATGGGGATGTTTTGGTCAATTTCATATATAGTGGAAACTACTTTATATACAATAATAACTAAGGTTGTAAATAGTTCAGGCTTCCAACCAGCAATGTATTTATCAATAGCTTGTTCATTAACTTTTGTAATATGTGGATTCCTGCTACCTGAAACAGGTGCTGATGTAAATAAATAATTTAGATATGTAGAGGAGATAATGGTTATGTTAGTAGAAAAGAAAATATTTGAAATGGAGTCATTTACTTTTGAGTGTGGAGATACAATGCCACTAAAAATGGGATATGAAACCTATGGTAGATTAAATGAAAAGAAAGATAATGTAATATTAGTTGCTCACTTTTTCTCAGCAACTAGCCATGCAGCGGGAAAGTACAGTGAAAGTGATGTAGTTGCTGGATGGTGGGATGGGCTTATAGGCCCAGGAAAAGCTGTAGATACAAATAAATATTTTGTTATATGTACAGATAATATTTGTAATGTTCAGCCCAATGACCCAATGGTTACTACAATAGGACCTGCTTCTATTAATCCAAAAACTAATAAACCTTATGGTATGAGCTTTCCAAGTACATCTTTTAAAGATATTGCCAATGCAGAAAAAGCATTAATTGATTCTATGGGAGTAAAAAAACTTAAGGCTGTTATGGGGCCATCAGCAGGTGGTATGATAGCTTTCCAATGGGCAGTAAATTATCCAGAAATGGTTGAAAAATGTATTGGAGTAATAACTAATGTTCAAAATCCGATAATAACTTCTTTTAGTGTTCTTCAGCAGGCAATGAGAGCTATACAACTAGATACTAATTTTAATAACGGAGATTATTATGGCAAGGAAGAACCACTGGAAGGATTAGCACTTGCTGGTCAAATGATGGTTGTGGGAGCATTTACTCCAGAATTCTTTGAAGACACATATCCTAGAAATAGTAAAGAAGATGCTCCATTTATGAGAGTTAATAACCTATCTAGCTATGAGAAAGCACTATATGATGCTTCAATTAATGCAGCTAAACTTAGGGATGCTAATAGCTGGTTATATACATGCAAGACTACTATGAATCAGGATATAGCAAGAGGATATGAATCATTAGATGAAGCATTAAAAAGAATAACTGCAAAGGTACTTATGATTCCATGTAAACGAGATCTATTACAGTATCATAAGTTTAATCAAATAACTGTAGATAGAATTAATGAATTAGGTGGAAATGCAGAGCTATATACTATAGAAAGCAAAAAGGGACACATGGGTGGAGTTTTAGATACCCATCTCTTTGAGGATAAGGTTAGAGAGTTTTTAAATAACTAAATACAGGAGAGGAGTGTCATAAATGGGATGCAATAAAGAGAGGCTCATAGGAAAGCGAGCAGAGGAGATTAAAATAGGAGATAAGGCATCTATAAGTAAAACCATTAGTGAATATGATGTATATGGCTTCGCAGGGATTACAGGAGATCTAAATCCAGCACATGTAAATGAAGTTTATGCAAAAGATACTCAATTCAATGGACGTATAGCTCATGGAATGTTAGGTGCAGGCTTAATATCAGCAGTTCTTGGAATGAGGCTTCCAGGACCAGGAGCTATATATTTAGGTCAAGAATTAAAATTTAAGAAACCTACAAGAATAGGAGATACAATAACTGCTGAAGCTGAGATAATGGAAATGACAGATAAGGGCAAGTTTTATATAGCCAAGATAAAGACAACTTGCTTCAATCAGAAAGATGAAGTAGTAATAGAAGGTGTTGCAACAGTTATACCGCCACAATAAATTTGAAATAAATTTTTAAGAAAGACTCAACAGTAGTAGTTGGGTCTTTTTTAGACTAATATTTTTACTTTTTATATTTAAATATTTACTTGAAAAATACGGGAAGAAGCTTGCACAAGTTAGGCTCATAAGAAAAAAATTATAATCTTCAAAATTATGGATTTTCATTTTAATTATACTCAAATTTTCTTTATTAATTATAAGCTGTGCATCGTGAATTAAATTATCCTTTACCCTCCACACTGTTGTAGCAAAAGCATATATTTGTTATAATCTACGTAAAGGAAAACTTTGCTATACAAATGTATTTTAAAGATGGTAGGAGGTATTACACTTATGAGTAACTTAAAAGGAACAAAAACAGAGAAAAATTTGATGGAAGCATTTGCAGGGGAGTCACAAGCTAGAAATAAATATACTTATTATGCTTCAAAAGCAAAAAAAGAAGGATATGTTCAAATAGCAGAAATATTTGAGGAAACTGCTAGAAATGAGAAAGAGCATGCTAAGATTTGGTACAAGCTGTTACATGATGGTATTGGAGATACAGCTGCAAACTTAAAAGATGCTGCTGCTGGAGAAAACTATGAGTGGACAGATATGTATGCTAAATTTGCAAAGGAAGCTAAAGAAGAAGGCTTCGATAAAATAGCATTTCTTTTCGAAGAAGTTGGCAAAATAGAAAAAGAGCATGAAGCAAGATATCTTGCACTTCTTAAAAATTTAGAAGAAGGAAAAGTATTTAAAAAAGAAGAAAAAGCTATATGGAAATGTTCAAACTGTGGATTCATCTATGAAGGAGAAGAAGCTCCACAAATGTGTCCTGTATGTGCTCATCCACAAGCTTATTTTGCTATGGAAGCTAAAAATTATTAATTAAATATATATTAGAATTAAAACCCTATGAAAATCTATATAATTAATGATTTTCATAGGGTTTATTTTACTCAGTATTAAACATGAGGAATATTTGTATACTTTGATATTTCTGAATTAGCTGTACATAAATCTTCTACGCTTAAATCATGAATATCACTATGACCAGATATTCTAGCAAATGTTTTTAATTCTTCTAAGCTTGCATTTAAGAAATTAGCTACACGTTTAGCACTTTTCTCTATTTTAAATCTACTTCTTAAGTTCTCATCTTGAGTTGCACATCCTACTGGACATTTTCCACCATTACAAATACGATATTGTTGACAAGCAGCTGCCATCATAGCAGAACTACCAATTGCTACAGCATCAGCTCCCATTGCAATTGCTTTTGCAAAATCTGAGGAAACTCTAAGTCCTCCTGTAATTACTAAATCAATGTCAAGATTATGCTTGTCTATATATTTTTTAGCTCTATATAACGCAAAAATAGTTGGTACTGAAGTTGCATCTCTAAGCAATTTAGGACTAGCTCCTGTTGCTCCTCCACGTCCATCAATTGTTACAAAATCTGGTTTTGCATAAGCTATGAATTCCATATCTCTTTCAATATGGCCTGCTGCAATCTTTATTCCAATTGGTCTTCCATCAGATAACTCTCTTAAATCATCTACTAATTTTTTTAAGTCTTTTTTTGAGTTAATTTCTTCAAAGCGAGAAGGACTTATTATATCCTCTCCCATAGGCTTATTTCTGATTTTAGCAATTTCTTCTGTTACTTTTTCTCCAGGAAGATGTCCGCCCATTCCTGGCTTAGTTCCTTGTCCAATTTTTATTTCTATAGCATCTGCTCTTTTTAAGTTTTCTGCTGTAACGCTGTATTTATTAGGTACATATTCAAATATGTATTTATAAGAAGCATCTATTTCTTCAGGTAAAATACCACCTTCACCACTACACATAGCAGTTTTATTTTCTGCTGAACCTTTTGCTAATGCTATTTTTAGTTCTTTAGATAATGCACCAAAAGACATATGTGTAATATAAATAGGACTTTCAATTACCATAGGTTTCTTTGCTTCTTTACCTATAATAGTTTGTGTATTTACAAAGTCATGTTCATTTAAAGGAAATGGATTTAATTGTGCCCCTAAGATTAAAATATCATCCCAAGAAATAATAGGTAATTGTGTTCTCATAGGAGATATAACTGATTTCCCCGTTTTAGCCATCTCATGTATAATAGCCATATGTGTTTCTATATCATCACTATTTCTTGTATATTCCCCTAAGTAATCTAATGAATCCATTTTATTCTCACTTTCAATAGATGTGTTCGCTTCAGACTTATCATTCTTAATCTGTTCAAACATACTCTTTGGAGCAGTACATAAAGGACATGTCCAGCTCTCATCTAATTCTGCAAATGATTTTTCATTATTTGATTCATCATAGATATAACCACAAATAGTACATTTATACATTTTCATATCATACCCCTTCTTTCGTTATAATTAAATTACATCATCATATTATTATAACATAATTCAACTGCAAATCTGATAAGGACAACGACACTATAGTAAGATTCATGAAAATAAGCCTTATTGTAGTTTTTATATGTAATTAAGAATATTTAGTTATTAGAATATATATTAATTTATTAAGATAGTAGTTTAAATCTTAAAAGGAATGATTTCTATAATGAAGAATATAGAAAAATAGTGGAAAAGAAAATAAAATAGGGGGATAATATCATGAAAGTAACTGTCATTTATGGAGCAATGCATAAAGGTAGTACATATAATTGTGTTCAGGAACTTTTAAAAAATTTTACAGATGTACAAGTAACAGAATTTTTCTTACCAAAGGATATGCCGCATTTTTGTAATGGCTGCTTTTCTTGTTTTTTAAAAGGGGAAAATACTTGCCCTCATTATAATCAAGTTAATAATATTAAACAATCAATGCTTGAATCAAATTTAATTATTTTGGCATCACCAGTGTATGTATGTGATGTTAGCGGTCAAATGAAAGCTTTGTTAGATCACTTTGGCTATATATGGATGTCTCATAGACCTGAATCTTTAATGTTCAATAAAATAGGATTAGTTTTATCAACAGCAGCAGGTGCTGGCACTTCACATACTAATAAAACTATGAAAAAATCTCTTAATTTTTGGGGAGTAAAAAGAGTTTTTTCATTTAAGAAGAATGTTGGAGCTATGAGCTGGGAAGAGGTAAATAGTAGAACTAAAGATCAAATTATAAAGGAAATTAGAAATCTTGCTGACAAAATTTCTAAAACTGTGTCAAAATCAAATACTTTGAAACCTAGATTGTTCACAAAAATTATATTTACTGCTATGAAAGGTATGCAAAAAAAGAATAGCTGGAATGAGACCGACAAGAATTATTGGAAAGAGCAAGGCTGGCTTGAAGGAAAAAAGCCGTGGTAGTGTATTAAATATTGATATAAAATTTTTAATAATTGCTCATTTTCTATTAGCTAATTGTAGCGGCGAACAGTGTTCGCCATAAAATCCAAATCGATTTCCATTATCAAATATTAAGCAGATAGTTAATATTTCAATAAATAATATTTTGAAATATTATGGTAGTGATTAAAATAAATAGATAATAAAAAACTTATGAAAAGTAATATGAATTAGATATAAAAAATATCTAATTTACAAAAATATGGGTTAAAGGAGTATAAAATATAATGAATACACCAAGTATATATTTACTTTTTCTTTTTACAATAACATTGCATAATATAGAAGAAGCACTTTGGATACCACGATGGTCAAGATATATACAAAAATTTGGTAAGCAAGTTAGTGGTGATGAATTTCATTTTGCTGTATTGGTAATTACAATATTAGCATATTTAGCAACAGGCTTATTTATATTTTTTCCAGAAAATTTAATATTAAAATATTTTTTCTTTGGTTTTATGGGAGCAATGATGTTTAATATTATTTTTCCTCATTTGATTTTAACTATTATATTAAAGAAGTATTCTCCAGGATTAATTACAGGAGTTCTTCTTATAATGCCCTTCAATAGTTTAATTATAATTTCTTCATTAAACAACAGTATCATTAATTTAAGTGAGGTAGTTATATCTACCATTGTAGTTGGTATATTCTTATTAATTTTAATACCTATTTTGGAGAAAATAGGTGGAAAATTAATTGATTATAAATAAATTAATAAACTAATTAAATTGTAGTATTATTTTATTGTGAATTAAATGAATATAAGGTATCTTTATAAAAGTGTTATAAAAAAGTTGATATGAACTAAAGAAAAAATTTAGAGTTCATATGATAAGCAAAAGTGAAAGGATAAGGATTTTAAAATGAGAATAAATAAACTTCTTAGCAATTATGGTATTTGCTCAAGAAGAGAAGCTAATAGACTTATTGCAGAAAATAGAATAAAAGTAAATGGTAGGCTTTGTAAGCAAGGCCAGTGGGTGGAAGAGGAGGATATTATCCTTATTGATAATGAGCCTATTCCAGTGAAAGATAAAGTATATATTGTCTTAAACAAACCAGTAGGAATAACTTGCACCGCAGCAAAAGAAGTGAAGGATAATATAATTGATTTTATGGATTATAAAGAATATATTTTTCCTGTGGGAAGATTGGACAAAGCGTCTCAAGGACTGATATTAATGACAAATGATGGAGAGCTTGCAAACAAAATTTTAGAATCAGAAAATGAACATGAGAAAGAATACATAGTAACTGTTGATAAAGCTTTTGATGATTTTTTCATAAAAGGAATGTCTGAAGGGGTTGAAATTTGTGGAGTTAAAACAAGACCTTGCAAAGTGAGTAGAATTACAGAAGATACTTTTCGTATCATCCTCACACAGGGTCTTAATAAACAAATTCGCAGAATGACCAAAACTTTTGGATATACAGTTGTACGTCTAGAACGTATTCGAATTATTAATATAAAAATTGATGGAATAGATACTGGTAAGTGGCGTAATCTTACAGAAGAAGAGGTAATGGAATTAAAGAAGATGTAGTTCCTATGTTTTAAAAAGTATAGGGACTATAGGATAAAAATTCATCATAGAAATATGGTGAATTTTTTTATGTGAGAATTTAGTTTAAAATCTTTAATATAACAGTGATTAGAGAATAATATTATACAGTTTTCAAATAAAATGTTAATATAATAATAAATGGGAAAAATTGATTTTGTAACTATTTAGCTAAAATAATGAAAATAAATAAAAAACTAAAATTTTTAAATAAAAGTAATTAGGAGAATATCTATGGAAATATTAAAGAGTTTTAAGACAAAGAATAGAGAAAAGTTCGATATATATGCCTTTAGAGTATTATTTTGGGGCTATATACTAGTCAGTATTTTATTTATCGATAGATTTAATTTTATGATTTTAAATTTATCATTAGCATACATACCATTTGAACTTTCGGTGATAATCAGTAACATGAAATATAAAGAAAAAAAGAGCAATAGATTACTATATTGGGTAGTATTTTTATTGTGGTTGTTCTTTTATCCTAACGCTCCATATTTGATTACTGATTTTTTTCATTTAGCAACATTAGATTACATTGATCCTATGAGAGATTATATATTTACATCAGATCCTTATGTATGGAAACATTTTTGTTATCTTTCTACAGGCATCATATTTGGTATAGGTATGGGATTATTATCTTTAAAACTTGTATATAAATCTATTAGAGATATAACTAAAAAAATAAGCAGCAATATGTTTATTGTAGTAGTAGCTATTTTATCAAGTTATGCTATTTATATTGGGAGATTCTTAAGATTGCATACACTTGACTTAATTATTTATCCTTTCGATACCATAAAACAAGTGGTTTCTGTATTTTCATCGGAGTTTTTTTATTTTATGTTGTATATTACTATAGTTCAGTTAATAATCTATGCTATATGGAAACTTATAAGAGATTAAATAATAATAGATTAATAGAAGTAAAACTATAGATTTTTAGACAGGAGTGTTTTTATGAATAAGACTATTGGAATATTAGCTCATGTAGATGCAGGAAAAACTACATTTTCAGAGCAAATACTTTATCATACTCACAGCATAAAAGAAAGAGGAAGAGTAGACCATAAAAATGCTTTTTTAGATAACCATGATATAGAAAGAGAAAGAGGAATAACTATATTTTCAGATGAGGGAAGCTTTACTTATAAAGATGATAATTATTTTTTAGTTGATACTCCTGGTCATATAGATTTTTCTTGTGAGATGGAAAGAGCAATAGGAATTATGGATTATGCAGTTATAGTAATAAGTGCAGTGGAAGGAGTACAAGGACATACAGAAACGGTTTGGCAGCTTCTTAGAAAATATAAAGTACCTACTTTCTTTTTTATCAACAAAACTGATAGGCAAGGGGCAAGTATTGAGAGAGTAGTAAATGAGATAAAAGAAAAACTGTCAATGGAGACATGTTTTATTGGTGAATTATTAGCTGATAGAGATATGAAAGAAGATCTTATTGAGTTCATTGCTGAAAGAGATGAGAAGCTTTTTAATATATATTTAGAAGAAGGCTATAACTCTAATTTATGGTTAAATACTATGAGAAATTTAATAAAACGAAGTGAAATATTTACTTGTTTTAGTGGTTCTGCACTTTTAGATATTGGAATAGAAGATTTTATAGAAAACCTACATACTCTCACTTATACAGAATATGAAAGTAAACAAAATTTTAGTGGTATTGTATATAAAATACGTCACGATGAAAAAGGTGTGAGAATTACTTATATCAAAGCTTTAAAAGGAATTTTAAAAGTAAGAGATGAAGTATGTTATGAAAATGAGGACTATAAAATTAGTGAGAAGGTTAGTCAAATAAGAAAATATAATGGAAGTAAATTCAAATCGATAGAAGAGGTATATGCAGGGGAGATTTTTGCAGTAACTGGATTAACAAAGGCTAAAGTTGGAGAAAGTCTTGGAGAGCTAAAAACAAAGACAAGCTATAAGATATTACCAACATTAAAGTCTAAGGTAATATTTTCTGAAAAATTAAATGTAAAGGAAGTATTACAATGTTTTAGGATGTTAGAGGAAGAAGATCCAGCTTTAAATGTTATATGGCATGAAAAACTAAAAGAGATACATATTCATATTATGGGAACTATTCAATTAGAGATTCTAAAAAAGAATGTAGAAGATAGATTTAAAATAGAAATAGACTTTGGTCCCTGTGAAATTCTCTATAAGGAAACTATAGGTAATGGAGTTATAGGTTATGGGCATTTTGAGCCGCTAGGACACTATGCGGAAGTACATCTTAAACTAGAACCAGCAGATAGGAATAGTGGCATAGTTTTTGAAAATTTATGTCATGTGGATGATTTATCATTAGGGCATCAAAATCTTGTTTCATCTCATATATTTGAAAGAGATCATAATGGGGTACTTACAGGCTCCCCAATAACTGATTTAAAAATCACACTGTTAACAGGAAAGGCCCATAACAAGCATACCAGTGGAGGAGATTTTAGAGAAGCTACATACAGAGCTTTAAGACAGGGGTTAGAAAAAGCAGAAAACATACTTTTAGAACCTTATTATAATTTTAAGTTTGAGATTAATTTAGATGAGGTAGGAAAAGTTATATCAGACATACAAAGATTACATGGTACTTTTAGCGGTCCAGAAAGCCTCAATGAAAGAGCTGTAATAAAAGGAAGGGGTCCAGTATCTACCTTTATGGATTATCCTCTAGAATTTGTAGCTCTAACTAAAGGAAAAGGCAGTTATAGTTTTATTTTTGAGGGGTATGATATATGCCATAATACTGAAGAAGTAGTTAAGAAAATAGCATACAACAAAGATAGGGATAGTGACTATACCTCTAACTCTATATTTTGCTCTAAAGGACAAGGTTATGTGGTGGAAGGGCATGAAGCAAAAGAACATATGCACTGTGAAATTAGAAATATATAGATATATTCAATTCAAAATTCACAATTCACAATTGTGGATATTTCCCAGCAAAAGCTGAAAAATTTGAAATTAATTAATTGTAGCGGAGAACAGTGTTCTCCACAAGATTCAAATCGATTCTCATTATTAGATGTTGGACAGATAGTTAATATTTCAATAAGTAATATTTCAAAATATTATTCTAGTGAAAAAATTAATAAATATATTATTATGCCAAATCATATTCATATAATTATGGTGCTAGAGTTTGATAATGCTAGATATACTGATGAAAACTGGCGAACATTGTTTGCCCCTACAATATTACGGATAATAAAATACATGAAAGAATATGATATAGAACAAATTAATTTTTTTATGTATAAATTTATAATTGAAGGCAAAATTTTAGTTAATGAATTATTATCTAAATGATGAGGTGGCTAAGGAAATTGATTAAAAGAAATCAAAATAGGTTAGAGGATTATGATTATTCACAAGAAGGATATTATTTTATAACTATATGTATTGAAAATAATAAGTGTATTTTATGTAGCGGAGAACAGTGTTCTCCAGAAGATCCAAATCGATTTTCATTATCAGATATTGGGAATATAGTTGATATTTCAATAAATAATATTTCGAAATATTATCCTAATGCTAAAATCGATAAATATATTATTATGCCGAACCATATTCATATAATTATGGTGCTAGAGTTTGATAATTCTAGATATACCAATGAAAACTGGCGAACACTGTTCGCCCCTACAATATCAAGGATAATAAGACATATGAAAGAATATGCTACAAAACAAATTGGTTTTTCAATTTGGCAAAAATCATATCACGATCATATTATCCGCAATCAACAAGAATATGAAAAAATGTGGCAATACATAGATAAAAACCCATTGAAATGGCATGAGGATTGTTATTATAAATAATAATATTTCTAACTATAAATGTATTTTGTGTAGCGGCGAACAGTGTTCGCCATAAGATTCAAATCCATTCCCATTATTAGATATTGGACAGATAGTAGATATTTTATAGTTCAAGAAAGAAATAGTTTTTGAATAAAAACTAAATTATATATAAAAAAAGTACCCAAAAATATTATTTTTGGGTACTTTTTTTATTTTGAAATAGTTTGATTAGCTTGAATTGATTTTTTCTGCGTTAAGAATCCTATGTATTTTATTAATACATAAAATACAATTAATATCGCTACTATTTCTTGAAACTTTATAATATATTTCAGAAAATCTATTCCTTTTTCTGCTTTCATCAAAAATCCATTAGTACCTTTTAATGCTACTGCACTAATTACCATTGGGAAAGTGAAGGCAGCAAAGCTTGGATAAAACTTTAGTTTTAAAAGTTTTGGAAGATTTACTAATACTACTAGATATAATATAAATGACAGTATAGCTAAAATTCCAACAATGAACATATTTTTATCATTAAAAGAGTTCAAATATGCTGCCAAGCAAAGACTAGCAGGAGCAGCAAAAATTGCTATAGTAGGAAGTGCTGGTTCAGGAATCTCTTTAATAAATACTGTTCTATAAATTAAAATAGGCAGTAAAATAATAAAAGATATAAAGGCAAACCAGAAGAAAAACTGTCCTATATTAGCTAATTTAAATGCTGGAGCGGTTATTCCAGCTGCACCTATTCCGACGTATACAACAAAGGTACTTGGAAATAATTTTTTAATGTTAAAATTGCATACAAATTTTATTGTATAGAATAGTATAAGTCCAATATGAATTAAGACACCAATAATCCATATAGCACGTCCAACATTAAAAGATATATCTTTAATATATACAGATAATAGCATAATACCCATAGAATAAGTAGGTATTACACTGGCAATTACAGGATTATTCAAATCTTCTATTACAGCTTTACTATAAAATAAAATTTTAAGAGTTATTAATAGCAAAATTACTGCAGATAATACTCCAAGAACATTTTTATATACAGGTCCATAGGAAGCTAAAAGATTTCCTAATGCTGCTAAAGATAACATGACTCCAGCTAGAGGTAATGGAATTTTCTTTATAAATTGAGCCATAGAGTTATCCCACCTTATTCATCAATATTTTCAATATTTAATTCTCTAACTATAATTTCAGCAGCTTTTTCTGCCATTTCACCTGTGAATTTTATACATTGAGCTTTATGTTCACCAGATGCCATGTCCATTCCTTTTGTGTGAACACTACAGCATAAACATTTATGTTTTTGTCTAAAAGAATCTTGAAGTTCATAAGCTAATTCTAATGCTTTTACACTTCTAGGATCTTGAGGATTGCTTCCTTTAGTTCTTCCAAAGAAATATCCAAGGCATAATACAGCTCCATTAACTGCTCCGCAAGTACATTTTGATTTACCAATACCTACTGGAAAACCTGATGCCATAGCAATCATTTCATCTGGCATATCAATTTGAAAATTGTTTTTGATAGAAGCTACTATTGCTTCTGAACAGTAGAATTCTCCTTTAAAAAAATGCTCTTCAGCGTCTGATTTTACTTTTTTAATACTTATTTTATCTACCATAAAAATTAACCCCTTTTTGTTTAAATTTATTCTAAACTCACACAAATTATAGCATGGGCATTATATGCAGTCTAATTGGGTTTTCCAATAGAAAAATTTTATGTATTGTTCATACAAATACATGAGAGTATATATAGATAAATTGCCTTAAAACTTAATGCATAGTTGAATATAACTACGCCCTTAAGTATTTTAATTCATAATTGAAAATTATGGTGGAAACTAATTTTTACTAGCGATGTATTATTAGTCTCCACCTCTGGGGAACAGTAGTGAAACCCTTTAGGGTTCCCCTGAGGTTTTAGTGTTGCATCTTTGAATAAGTATCCTAAATTACCTAAAGAAACCTTATTGATATTTTAATAAGAATATTATTAAAATTATTTAAAGGGGGTAATTTATCATGATTAGCAGAAAAATGGAAAAGGTTTTTATAAAGTTGATTAAGCCAATTTCTGAGAATAAAGTAAATTATTTAACAAACACGTACAGTAGTGATTTTAAAACAAAAACTTTTGATACTTTTTCGCATATAAAATCAATGATATTTTTACAGGTTTCTAATTATAACTCACTTCATGCATTAGTTGATGTTTACAAGGAAACACCAAGTATGCAAGAACTTTTTAACTTACCAAGTATATCTCAAATATCTCGTAAAAATGAACAAAGGAATTATGAAGTTTTCGAAAAAACTTTTCAAGATATTCTAAACTATTTTGTAAAAAAGGTTGGGATTAACAAAGCTTCGAAGAAGTTAGGAAGTATAAAGATTATGGATTCCACTACAATTCAAATAGCTGCTAAATTAGCTCCTAAGCTTTATTATGAATGTGAGAAAGCTTCAATTAAATTTAATATATTATATAACTATACAAATGGTATTCCTGAAAAAGTTAATATATTTCCTTCAAAGGTTAGGGATATGGATTGCATAAATAACATTATCGTGGATGATGGAAGTATATACTTATTTGATAGAGGATATCGTGACTATAAGTGGTACAGTACGCTTTATGATAATAAAATTCAATTTATTACTCCACTGTATACAGATGCTAAGGTGCTATATTGTGGGGAAAGATATTGTTCAAAAGATAATGTGTTGGATAGAGATATATTATTAGGTGCCAATGCAATTAAAAATAAAGACACAGATGAAAATAAAAGAGTATATAGGGAAATTACTTATACTGATGTTAACAGCAAAAATGAAGAGATAGAAATAAGATTATTAACAAATATGCGTAATATATGTGCAAGAAAGATAATTTATCTTTATAAAATAAGATGGAAAATTGAGTGCTTTTTCAAGTGGATTAAGCAACACCTAACAATTAAACATTGGATAGGCCACAATGAAAATGCACTCAAAATACAGATTTACTCTGCACTAATATCATATATATTATTGCAAATTTTAAATATAGAATCTAAAAAGGACATAACCATGTTAAAAGTAATGCGAATAGTACGAACTAATTTATTAATGAATGTTCAAGATGTTCCACTATTTGGAACATGATTTTAGTAAAAATTAAAAAATTTTTGCTAAACATACTCGTAATAATATTTGCATTATTACTGTAAATATATTGATAAAAATATATAAATTGTTCTTAAGTATAATAATTACCTATAAATTTACCAAATAAATATTAACATGTGTTTCTATATTTTATTTTTCTTGGAACGATGCAACACTAAAACCCCTGAGGTGCAGTATAGTTTGGATATAAACCAGTGAATTATACCAATACTGTGGAGATATGCAATGTTATTGAAATATTGCTTAATGCTGTAAATATCGTGCCTTGTCATACTGCACCCCAGGGGTGAAAGTTAATGCTGAGAAATATTCACAATTTACAATTATGCAGAAATTAATTCTTATGAATTAATTTCTTTAAATAGATTTTTGTAGCGGCGAACATTGTTCGCCATTTTTTATATGTTCAATATTTGGTAATGGGAATGGATTTGGGTTTTATAGAGAACGCTGTTTTCCACTACAGTTAATCAATTTTAAATTTCTCAATTTTTACTGAGAAATATCCCAAATTGTGAATTGTGAACTATGAATTTTGAATTTAGTAGTTTTAGGGATGATACCAGCAAGTGTTAATTATTTTCAGGGATAGATTAAATTTAGGAGTGGCATATATATTATGTAAGGTTTACTTGACAGAGAATTTACATAGATATATAGTTGTGATGTAAGGTTAACATTACATAGGAGAAATGAAAAATGAAAAATAGAGTAAGAGAATTTAGAGAAGCTCTTGGGCTTACTCAGGAGCAGCTAGGAAAGCTTGTAGGCGTATCAAGGCAAGCTATTAATGCAATTGAAACAGAAAAATTTGAGCCATCTATTTGGTTAGCTTATGATATTGCAAAATTGTACAATAGCTCTATTGAGGAGATATTCCTTTTTGAACAGAGTGAAAGAAAATCATAAAACATAAAATAAAGGAGATTTGAGAAATGGCTTTGAGAAATATTAGACAGTTAGGAGACGACATCTTAAGAAAAAAGTGTAAAGAAGTTGAAGTAGTAGATGATAGAATAAGACAAATACTTAATGATATGGCTGATACTATGTATAATACAGAAAATGGCGGAGGATTAGCTGCTTGTCAAGTTGGAATTCTTAAGAAACTTGTAGTAATTGATATGGGGAAAGGTCTTATAAAGTTAGTCAATCCTAAAATAATTGAAGAGGAAGGCTCCCAAAAAGTTATTGAAGGATGCTTAAGTATTCCTAATAAATGGGGTTATGTTTTAAGACCATATAAGGTAACTGTAAAAGCATTAAATGAAAATGGTGAAGAAATTACAATAACAGGTACAAGAGATTTAGCAAAATGTTTATGCCATGAAATTGATCATTTAGATGGTATATTATTTATTGATAAAGTTATTGAATACTTAAAATAGGATGTTTTGATATTATATGGCGTTAACAGATTGCATGGACTTAAATAATAAGAATATATTTTTTATTAAAATAGCCAGGCAAAGTTATACTAGCCTGTTATTTTAGAGGATGGCTAAATATATAAAGCGGGGAATTTTATACTTTTATTTTATTATAGACATAGATAAAATAGATAAAAAGTTAATGTATAACTAATAATTCAATGCATAATTACAGTTCACAATTAATGAGGAAATTATTTTTTTGACTAGCAATACAATTGCTAGTTTTTCCACCTCTGGGGAACAGTAGTGAAGCCCGTTAGGGTTCCCCTGAGGCGCAGTATAGTTTGAAGCAAGAATTAGTGAATTTATACTAAATTTATGGAGATGTGCGATGGCGTTAAAATATTGTTTAATGTTGCAGATACTATAACATATCATACTGCACCCAAGGGATCTATATAAAAAGTAGCTACAGATTGGATTTTTGTAGCTATTTTAATTTTGTTTAAAATTTAAAGTTTTCATATAGACCCTAGGGGTGGAAGTTTATCAACGGAGAATTTAGACAATTTATAATTCACAATTGTAGAGGATTTGGAGTATATATATGAAGTGAAATATTAAAAGAGCATAATGAATATATAAAATGGACAATTAATTAAGGTAAGAATAAAAATTATCTCTGTTGGCAACAACTTGGTAATAAATCTGTAAAAGTTGGTAAAAACATAGTGATAATATTTAAAGCATATGAGATAAAATAACAGGTCAAAGCCATACTGAACTGATATTTTTAAATATGATTAAATATATAGCAAGGAGAGAGTATTTATGCAAAAGAATACTATAAAAAAATTATTGTCATTATTTTTATTATTAACTGCTGCCTTATCTTTGATAGCATGTGAACCAAAAGAAAAAGAGGTAGTAATAGCTCCCGATGTTAGGGTACAGGCTAAAGCAGAAGAAAATAAAGTAAAACAAAGTATGGAACTTGGAAATAAGTATCTGAATGAAGGTGATTATGAAAAAGCTATAAAAGCTTATGAAGAATCAATTTCTGCGGAGATAAATAATAAAGACACTTATCTTAAGATAAAAGATAAGTATATTGAGAAAAACAGATTTGATGATGCTTATTATATAATAAAATTGGCTATAGAAAATAATGTGGATATTGATAATATGAAAAATATTCTAGAGGGTATAAAAGAAAACTTTGAGAAAATTAATCTTGATGATTCAGTAAAGCAAAATAATGGCTATGAGTTACCTAAAGATATAATAATAAATATAAACGGTAAAGATGTAAATGGAATTATTAAGTGGGATAATAATGATGTTGATACAAGTACACCAGGCAGCTTTTACTATCAAGGTACTATTGAACAATATGGAAGAGTTGTTAATTTAGAATTAAATATAAATCCTATAGTTATAGAAAAGAAAATAGGATGGGTTAAAGACGTAAATGATAACTATATATTGTTAGATGAAGTAGAGTTTTATCTAGGAAATGAAGTAGCATTAAATGAAGCAAAAAAGGACAATAATAAGGTAGTTCGTGATGAGAATGGAAGGGAATATGTGCCAGATAGTTATTATATAAGAAATAATAGTGATGAAATAGCAACTTATGCCATTGATGAGAATACAGTTTTTGAGATATGCAAATATTTGCTTGGAGATGTGTATAATAATGCTGCAGAAGTAGAGTCTGTATCTTATGAAACTTTAAAGAAAGTAGTTGATGATCATGAAAGAGGACTATTATGCTGGATATATACTGAAGATAATAAAATAACAAAAATAGAGCAGCAATATATTCCATAAAATTTAAGAAGTTTAGAAATTATGTTTTAAAATAGAAGTTTAAAAAGTTCAAGTGTTATGTTGCAGATAAAAGTATAAAATAGTTTGTTTTTACGAATTATTTTATACTTTTATTTTATTATAAACATAGATAAACTACATAAAAAGTTAATGCATAACCAATAATTCAATGCACAATGCACAGTCCACAATTAAGGAGGAAATTATTTTTTAGGAAAATAATTTCTTTGAATAGATTTTTTTAACTAGCAATACAATTGCTAGTTTTTCCACCTCTGGGGAACAGAGTGAAGCCCATTAGGGTTCCCCTGAGGTGCAGTATAGTTCGGAAGATTACTAATAAATTTGACTAATACCATGGAGAAACTACATCTGCTAATTTTTTAATAGAAGTGACTGTATTACTTTAAAAGAATAAGTTTTAAACTTCTCTTATAAAAGAGAAGTATCATAATTGTCCATTGTCAATAGTCAATTCTCAATTGAATAAAGTTAATGTTAAAATTTTATTATATTTTCAAGGTAAAAAATCCAATATTTTCTTGATTTTTTATTTAGAAACGTTGATATTATCGTAATTTTCTATTATTTTTATATAATAGATAAAGGCAGCATGCAAAGCTTTAGACCTGAATGGTATTGTATTATAAATATAATATTGTTATAATACAATAAGTAAAGTCTATAATAAACTTTACTTATTGTTATAATTGTGGGTTAATTTTATTTTTAAACTAAAGAATAGCTAATTCATTCATATCTTGATACTTTTTAAAATGGGAGAAATGTATATGAAAGAATTTAGTATTAGCACAAATGTGTATTTTGGAGAAGGGTCTTTAGATAGACTAAATGAAATTAATAATAAAAGAGTATTAATAGTATGTGATAAATTTATGGAAGTTTCAGGTATGGCTGCAAAAGTACAAGAAAAACTTGTTAATTGTGAAGTAGCTATATATAGTGATATTGTACCTGATCCATCTATAGAAATTGTTGCTGCTGGTATTAAAAAGTTACAAAGTTGTAATGCACAGATTATAATAGCCCTTGGTGGAGGTTCATCAATTGATGGAGCTAAGGCAATTAAAGAATATGCCAAAAGAATTACTGGAGGGGTTTCTTCTATAGAAGAGTTTTACGCTATACCTACTACAAGTGGTACAGGCTCTGAAGTAACTGAATATGCAGTAATTACAAATAAACAAGAAGGATTAAAGTATGCTCTTACAGATAAATCTCTTCTTCCAACAGTTGCTATTCTTGATCCCGAACTAGTTAAATCTGTACCTAAAGCTATAACTGCCGATACAGGAATGGATGTAATCACACATGCTATAGAGGCTTATGTTTCAAAAAATGCTACTGATTTTTCAGATGCTCTTGCGGAAAAGGCTGTTACTTTAGCCTTCAGATTTTTACCACAAGCTTATGCTGATGGAAATGATATAGTAGCAAGAGAGAAGCTTCACAATGCATCATGCCTTGCTGGTATGGCATTTAACGCAGCTGGACTTGGAATTACTCATAGTTTAGCTCATGCTGTAGGTGGAAAGTTACACATTTCTCATGGAAGAAGTAATGCAATTATACTTCCTCATGTAATTGAGTATAATGCTAATTTAAATAAAGAGACTTTCCGTGCAGAATATAGCATAGCAGCTAAGAAATACCAAAGGCTTGCCAAATTATTGAAATTACATGCGCCAAATGTAAATATTGGTGTTAATAATTTAATTAAAAGCATTGTAGAACTTCAAAAAACATTGATGATTCCAACAACATTAAAAGAACAAGGTGCTGATATGGAATTGGCTCAAGCATCAAGAGAAGAAATTATTAATGCAGCTCTTAAGGATGTATGTACAACAGTAAATCCTAGAGAAGCCTCAAAAGAAGATTTATCAAAAATTTTAGACAAAATTTTTGAATAAAATATTATACTATATACCATCCATATAATGGGTGGTTTTTTTATGGTTAATTTTTCAGAAAAGTTGAAAAAATAAATATGATAAAATATAATTTAAAGTATAATTTAAATTATGAAGAAAATAGGGGGTTATAATATGAAAGAAGAACTATACTCAATAGGGAAAGTTGGAGAAATATGCAAAATAACTAAAAAAGCACTGAGATTTTATGATGAAAAGAAGATTTTATCTCCTGATAAAGTATCTGATGAAAACGGTTATAGATATTATAGTAAGAAAACTTTATTATCTGTACCAGTAATAAAATATTATAAGCAAAGTGGATTTACCCTTGATGAAATGAGAACTTTTTTAGAAGGTACTACCTATGATTCTATTCATAAAAGCTTTGGAAGAAAAATTAATGAATTAAAAGAACTTCAAAATGAAATAAACTTAAAATTAAGATCCGTTAAAGATTGGGATGATCTTATAGTTGAGGCACAGATGGTAATTGAAAACGATGTGTCTGATGTAGCTATAAAATATATAGATAATCAAAGATTAATTTTTTTAAATCAAGATTTTAAATATGATTATATGGATTCTATAATCAATATAGAATTTAACAATTATATAGATAGTATAAATAATGCGATAACAGGTCCTGTAATTATATGCTTTCCATCCTTTGAGAATAAAATTAATGGAAAATGCAATAAAATGAAGATAATGCAAGAGACAATTTTAAAGTGTAAGGAAGAAGAAAGTGTTGAGTTTGGCGGTTGGATGGCAGCCTCTTGTTATCATATAGGAGCTCATGAAAAAATTGACGAAACATATAAAAAAATAAAAAAATGGACCCAAGAACATGGGTATCTATGTGCTGAAGAGTCTTATGAAAGATATGTAACAGATTACTGGACTACTAAAAATTATGATAAATTTGTAACAGAAGTTTTGATTAAGGTCAGAAGACAAAAATAGTTTTATTATGTCGAAAACATTAACCGTAGGGTAAGGTCTAAAAGCTTGAAAATACTGGGCTTATGGAGATTTAATATTAATAGATAAAGATTATCCGTTGAGTTATAAAGCAAATTTATATTAAGTGCAATTCAGGCCTAATTGTGTTTGTTACTTAACAAACACATACTTTGGAATTGACGAATTATTCTTAATTATTGATTAATTTTTAAGTGTAAGTAGGATTATAAGGTTTTAAATCTGCTTAAATATTCTTGAAAAATACATGTTGACTCTGCCCCAAAGGGAAAGGGATATAATCTAATTAAAGAATAAATACCTACAAGATACAGATGAAAAGGTGTTCAATAGTTTGAAAATAGAATGTACCAAATTATAACAATCTTAAATCATATTTACTTAAATCACATTAAAGTATACTCATCGTAAATTTTTATTTAATATTTAATAATATAAATTTAAAAATTATTAATCGCATAAGCGAAAGGAGTTTTAATTTATGAATGGAGTTTCAAAAGCGGTAAATTTAGAAGCAATCGCTGCGAAAAAGAAATTAACAAGCAATTTCTTCAAAAGGGGTATATCCCTAGCTTTATTTTCAGGACTTGCCTATGGATTATATACGGCATTTCTGACTATGGGAATGACTAAAGGAGTTTGGGCAGACTGGTATGGCGCTAATACTGCTGGTTTATCTGCATTTGTGGTAGCATATTTGCTTGCTGCAATTGGTAATGCGATAAACGATACATGTAGTGCTATTTGGGCTCTTTTATACTCAGGAGTTAAAGGAAAATTTGGAGATTTTATAAGATGTATTAATACAAAACCAGGACGTATTATGATATTAGCAGCTCTTATAGGGGGACCTATAGCTGGTACTGCTTATGTTATAGCTATTCAGATGGCTGGTTCAATAGTAGTTCCAATTTCAGCTCTTTGCCCTGCTATTGCTGCTATATTAGGTAAGATTTTATATAAACAAGAATTAAATAAACGTATGGCTTTTGGTATTGCTATATGTGTATTTGCTAGTTTCTTAATTGGTAGTACAGGAATTAGTGGTGGTGCTTCAACAAGTACTTTAATTGGAATTTTAATAGCTATTATTGCTGCTCTTGGATGGGGTTTTGAAGGTTGTGTAGCTGGATATGGTTCAGCAATGATTGATCCTGAAATTGGTATTTGTATACGTCAAGTAACATCAGGTATAGCAAATTTATTTATATTAGTTCCTGTTTTCGGAATGATGGCTGGTGGAATTAATATTTCTACTGATCTTGTTGTACAAGCATTTACAAGTGCTCCTGCAATGGCTTGGTTTGCTTTAAGTGGTTTGTTATCATTCATTACATTTATGACATGGTATGCTGGAAACAGTATGTGTGGAGCAGGACTTGGTACTTCATGTAATGCTACATATTCATTCTTTGGACCACTATTCTGCTTATTAGTATTAGGCGTATACGGTGGAATGGACGGATGGGCACTACCCTCTGTAGCTTGGATTGGAGCTGTAATAATGATGCTTGGTATCCTTACAATATCTATGAATCCACTTGATTTATTAAGAAAGAAAAAGATGGAGGTAGAATAGATGAAACCGCTTAACTATGCAATTTTAAAATATTTTACTAGAGTTAAAGAAGCTTGCGCTGATGATGTTATAAGGGAACTAAAAGGAGAATATGGAAACTTTAAGGCACTAAAAAAGAACGCTGTAGTTAATGCTTTAATGACAGCAGAAGCAAATGGCCTTATTGAAGAAACAAGATTTGAATTAGATAAGAATAAAGAGTTGAAGGTTTATTATCATGCTCATGAAGAAGGTGCAGCTACAATTAATAAATATATCAATGATTAATTAGAGAGAGTGAATCCCATAAATAGTTATTTTTAGTGTATATTTTATGAATTAATTTTACTTGAAGCAACATGTAAGATAGTAAAATTAATTGAAAATTTTTAAGATAAGGAATATTTTTACTTTTCTGAAAAAGGAAAAATATAATAAATTAAAAACATATGTAAGTTGTGTAATTGAAAAAAAGTATACTGAGCTAAGAATAGGAAGGAGAAATTATCAATGAGATATTATGGGGAAGAGGCCTTAGGCCTTGTAGAAACAGTTGGATTAGTTCCCGCACTTGAAGCTGCAGATAAAATGCTTAAAGCAGCTAACGTTGAATTAATTTCATATGAAAATATTGGTTCAACTCTTGTAACAATTATGATAAAAGGTGATGTTGGTGCAGTGAGAGCTGCTGTAGAAGCAGGAGCTGAAGCAGCTGCTGCAATTGGTAAATTAACAGCACACAATGTTATGCCGCGTCCTATTAGAGAAGTTGGAGATATTGTGTCAGTACATGATATTGATGCATAGAAGGGGAAGGATATACATATGGCAAGATATGAAGCTTTAGGATTAATCGAAACTTTTGGTCTGGTTTTTGCTTTAGAAGCAGCAGACGCTATGTGCAAATCAGCAAATGTTGAACTTATAGGATATGAAAATGTTGCATCAGGTTATATATCTGTATTAGTTCGCGGTGATGTTGGTGCTTGTAGAACAGCAGTAGAAGCTGGTGTTGCAGCAGTTGAAAATATGGAAGGTGGAAACCTTTATAGTTCAGTAGTTATACCAAGACCACACCAAGATCTTGAAAAGATAATACAACGCTATGCAATTCCAATGCCTATAACAGAATAGGAAATAAAGATTTTTTTCTAAGTAATAAATAAAGGAGAGAGAAAAATGAATATTATTGATAATGATTTACTCTCCATGCAGGAAGCTAGGATTCTTGTTGAAAACGCTCGTGAAGCACAAAGAAAATTAGCAACTTTCCCACAAGAAAAGCTTGATGAAATAGTTGCATGTATGACTGAAGAAATTGAAAAACACCTAAAAGAACTTGCAGAAATATCTAATGAAGAGTCTGAATATGGAAAGTGGGAAGATAAATATATCAAGAATCAAATTGTATGTAAGTACCTAAAAGATAGGCTTGAAGGTATGAAGTGTGTGGGAGTAATTGACGAAGATAAAACAAGTAGGACAAGAGATGTTGGTGTACCAATGGGAGTTATTATAGCTTTTCCACCATCAACAAGCCCTGTATCTACAACAATTTATAAGACGCTAATTGCAATTAAATCAGGAAATGCAATTATATTTTCACCTCATCCAAGAGCTAAAAAATCAATTTACAAAACACTTGATATTTTGATTAAGGCTGCAGAAAGAGCAGGACTTCCGGAAGGCGCTCTTGCATATTTGCATATAGTAACAACAGGTGGTTCATTAGAGCTTATGAATCATAAAGATACTTCTCTTATAATGAACACAGGGGTTCCAGAGATGCTTGATGCAGCTTATAAGTCTGGCAAGCCAGTAATCTATGGTGGTAATGGAAACGGCCCAGCTTTCATAGAACGTACAGCTGATATATCTCAGGCAGTTAAAGACATTATCTATAGTAAGAACTTTGACTATGGAGTTGTATCTGCAGCTGAACAATCAGTTGTTGTTGATAGCTGTGTTGCAACTGAAGTAAAACAAGAATTTATTAAAAATGGTGGATACTTTATGACAAAAGAGGAAGCTGAAAAGCTGGGATCTATCTTTTTTAATAAAGATGGAAGTCTTGAAGAAGAACTAATTGGTAAATCGCCACAATTCTTAGCTAAGTATGCTGGATTTAATGTTTCTCAAGATGTGAAAGTTCTTATTTCAGAGCAAAAGTATGTTTCTAAAAATAACCCTTATTCAAGAGAAAAGCTTTGCCCTGTTTTAGCCTTTTATATAGAAGAAGACTGGATGCATGCTTGTGAGAAATGTATAGAATTGTTACTTAGCGAGCGATATGGACATACACTTATTATACATTCAAAAGATGAAGAAGTTATTAATCAATTTGCACTTAAGAAACCAGTTGGAAGAATACTTGTTAATACTCCAGGAACTTTTGGAAGTATGGGAGCAACTACAAACTTATTTCCTTCAATGACTTTAGGTAGTGGTTCAGCAGGTGAAGGTATGACTTCAGATAATGTCTCACCTAGAAATTTAATATATATCCGTAAAGTTGGATATGGAGTTCGTACAGTAGATGAAATTGTTAAAGCAGTAGATCATGAAGAAAATTCTACTTTTACAGTTTCAAATAACAAATTAAATGCAAATGAAATAGATAACTATAAACTGTTAGAGAGTATTTTGAAAAAAGTCCTAGATAACTTAAAATAAGAAAATCATATTTAAAATATGAAATACATTAAAGATTGAGAGGTAATCAATTTGGATATTCGTGAATTTTCAAATATATTTATGGAAGCTACTAAAAACATGTCTGATGAAGAACGCGCTAGTTTAATGAAAATGTTTGAGAGTGTTTCTAAAGAAATAACAAAAGAAGAGCCAGCTACTTTAAATGTTGCACATGACAATAACGGTCAAATTCCTGATGGAATAACAGAGCGTTTAGTTAAGTTAAAGGAAACTTACTTAAAGCATGTTCCAACAATAACAACTCATAGAGCAAGAGCTATTACTAAAATAGCTAAAGAAAACCCTGGTATACCTAAATCAGTTTTACGTGGTAAATGTTTTAAACATTGCTGTGAAACTGCACCACTAGTAATTCAAGACAATGAGCTTATAGTTGGAGCTCCAAATGGACAACCTCGTGCAGGCGCATTTTCTCCTGATATAGCTTGGAGATGGATGGTTGATGAAATAGATACAATAGGAAATCGTCCACAAGATCCATTCTACATTTCAGAAGAAGATAAGAAAGTTATGCGTGAAGAGTTATTCCCATATTGGCAGGGTAAATCAGTTGATGAATACTGCGAAGATCAGTATCGTGAAGCTGGAGTATGGGAGCTTTCAGGGGAATCTTTCGTTTCTGACTGTTCATATCACGCAATAAATGGTGGAGGAGACTCTAACCCAGGATATGACGTTGTATTAATGAAAAAAGGTATGCTTGATATAAAAAGAGAAGCAGAAGAAAAGTTAGCTGAACTTAGCTATGAAAAACCAGAAGATATAGACAAAATATATTTCTATAAATCATTAATTGATACTGCTGAGGGTGTTATGATATATGCTAAACGTATGTCAGACTATGCTGCAGAACTTGCTGCAAAAGAAACTAACCCTAAGCGTAAAGCAGAATTATTAAAGATTTCTGAAATAAATGCTAAGGTTCCAGCACATAAGCCAAGTACTTACTGGGAAGCAATTCAAGCAGTTTGGACTATAGAATCATTACTTGTAGTTGAGGAAAATCAAACAGGTATGTCCATAGGACGTGTTGACCAATACATGTATCCATTATATAAAGCTGATATTGAAGCTGGACGTATGACTGATTTTGAAGCATTTGAATTATCAGGTTGTATGCTTATAAAAATGTCTGAAATGATGTGGATAACAAGTGAAGGTGGTTCTAAATTCTTCGCAGGTTATCAACCATTCGTTAACATGTGTGTAGGTGGTGTTACTAGAGAGGGTCGTGATGCTACAAATGACTTAACATATCTTTTAATGGACGCAGTTCGTCACGTTAAGATATATCAACCATCTTTAGCTTGCCGTATACACAAAGGATCACCACAAAAATATCTTAAAAAGATAGTTGACGTTATCCGTGCAGGTATGGGATTCCCAGCATGTCACTTTGATGATGTTCATATAAAAATGATGTTAGCTAAAGGTGTTTCTATAGAAGATGCAAGAGATTACTGCTTAATGGGATGCGTTGAGCCACAAAAATCAGGAAGACTATATCAATGGACTTCTACAGGATACACTCAATGGCCTATATGTATAGAACTTGTTCTTAACCATGGTGTGCCACTATGGTATGGTAAGCAAGTATGCCCAGATATGGGAGACTTAAGTCAGTTTAAAACTTATGAACAATTCGAAGCTGCTGTTAAAGAGCAAATTAAATTCATTACTAAATGGACAAGTGTTGCTACAGTAATTTCTCAACGTGTTCACAGAGAACTTGCACCAAAACCACTTATGTCTATGATGTATGAAGGATGTATGGAAAATGGTAGAGGTGTAGAAGCAGGCGGAGCTATGTATAACTTTGGACCTGGAGTAGTATGGAGTGGTCTTGCTACTTATACAGATTCTATGGCAGCTATAAAGAAATTAGTATTTGAAGAGAAAAAATATACTCTACAAGAAATGAACGAAGCTTTAAAAGCTGATTTCGTTGGATATGAAAAGTTAAGAAAAGATTGTTTAGAAGCACCTAAGTATGGTAACGATGATGATTATGCAGATTTAATTGCTGCTGAGCTAATTAACTTTACTGAACAAGAGCATCGTAAATATAAGACATTATATTCAGTGCTTAGCCATGGTACACTATCAATCTCAAATAACACTCCATTTGGACAAATGACTGGAGCTACAGCAAATGGACGTAGAGCATGGTTACCTTTATCAGATGGTATAAGTCCATCACAAGGAGCTGACTTTAAAGGACCTACTTCTATAATAAAATCTGTTTCTAAAATGTCTTGTGAAGATATGAATATAGGTATGGTTCATAACTTCAAGTTAATATCTGGTCTTCTTGATACACCAGAAGGAGAGCAAGGAATCATTACATTATTACGTAGTGCATGTGCCCTTCAACTTGGAGAAGTACAGTTTAACTACTTAGATAACAAGACTTTAATAGAAGCTCAAAAACATCCAGAGCAATATCGTGATTTAATAGTTCGTGTTGCTGGATACAGTGCATTCTTTGTTGAGTTATGCAAAGATGTTCAAGATGAGATCATCAGTAGAACTATGCTTACACATTTTTAATTAAAAACAATATGTAACTTTAGAATTTTTAAAAAAATTCTCTAAGGTCTGTAATCTACAGAAATGTTCTGTAGATTACAGATTAAAGTTAGATATACATTAAAAATAAAAGTAAATGAAACTGGAGAATGAAGAATATGAGTAATGGAAATTTAGGTATAATCGAACGAAAAGCGACGATTTTTAATATACAAAAATATAATATGTATGATGGAGAAGGAATAAGAACTTTAGTATTTTTTCAAGGTTGTCCACTTCGATGTAAATGGTGTGCAAACCCTGAAGGAATGATGAAAAAACATAGAGTTATGTTAAAGAGTAATTTATGTGTTAATTGTGGCGCTTGTGTTTCTGTTTGCCCTGTTTCCATACATACCATCTCTAAGGAAACTCTAAAACATGAAGTTAATCGTGATATAGATTGTATTGGATGCGGTAAGTGCGAGGAAGCTTGTCTTAAATCTGCTATATCAATAGTTGGAGAAGAAAAAACTATCTCTGAACTATTAAAGATTATAGAAGAAGATAGAACTTTCTATGAAATGTCTGGCGGAGGAGTTACATTAGGTGGTGGTGAAGTTTTAATGCAGCCTGAAGCAGCTTGCAACCTTTTGATGGCTTGTAAGCAAGAAGGGATAAACACTGCAATTGAAACTTGTGGTTATGCAAGCCTAGAAACAATACTTAAAGTTGCGGAGTTCACAGACTTGTTCCTGTTTGATGTTAAACATATTAATTCTGATAGACATTTTCAGTTAACAGGAGTGAGAAATGAGCAGATTTTAGAAAATCTTCAAGAATTACTTCGCAAAAAATACAACGTTAAGATTCGTATGCCTTTACTTAAAGGTATAAATGATTCTCAAGATGAAATAGAAAAGACTATGGAATTTTTAACACCATATAAAGATTATAAAAACTTTAAAGGAATTGATTTACTTCCATATCATAAGATGGGGGTAAATAAATATAACCAGCTAGGAATGGAATATCCTATAGAAGGCGACCCAAGTTTGAAAAATGAGGATTTAGATAGAATAGAAGGATGGATTAAAAAATACGATTTACCTGTAAAAGTAATCCGTCACTAAATGATTTTCAAATAGATTATAAGATGGAAGGTAAAGCTTATGGGAGATTTTTTCGATAGAAATATACAGCGTGTTATACAAGAATCAGTTCCAGGAAAGCAGATCACTATAGCCCATGTTATTGCATCTCCAATGCCTGACATATATGACCGTCTTGGAATTGAGGATAAAGGAGCAATAGGGATTTTAACTCTTTCACCATATGAAACTGCTATTATTGCTGCAGACATTGCCACAAAGGCTTCAGATGTTAGAATTGGATTTCTTGATCGTTTTACAGGCTCTGTTGTAATAAATGGTGATGTTCAAAGTGTTGAAACGGCACTTAATGCAGTGAATGATACGCTAAAGGATATGCTTGGATTTACGGCCGCTCCCATTACAAGAACATGAGAAAAAAGCGCATAATGGTAATTGGTCCTTCAAAATCTGGCAAGACTACAATAGTTAATGCATTAAATGATTATGATGGTCCATTAAGACGAACACCAGATTTGATTTACGGTAAGAATACTATTGATGTTCCAGGCGCTTATATAGAAAATGCATGGATGTATAAACATGTAATTGCATTATCTCAGGATGCATCCCATGTACTTATATTGGTTGACCAGTCTAATTGCACTGAAATATACTCCCCTGGGTTTGCAAAGTCTTTTAGATGCCCGGTAATCGGGGTTATAACAAAATGTGACTTAATACCTGAGAATGAAGAGAAATGTTTAAGGCAGCTAAAAATCATAGGAGTATCAGAGCCATATTTTCATACTAGCTTTCCGATGGGAACAGGAATTGATGCTTTAAAGAAGTATTTATTTGAAAAAGGTGAGGAGTAAATGTCAATGATGAAATTTATTACTGAAGAGTATTTAAGAGATTTACACAGAAAAGAACCTTTTGATACCTACAAGTTACAACAAGGACAACGCCTTACACCTGGAGCAGCTCAGTATTTGTCTGATAGAAGAATAAAAATGAATGATGATGCTTTAAAATCAAATAAGAATGTTTCTAAAAGCAACCAGGCGGAAACAATAAAAGAAACAGAAAATAATAATTTAAATTTGAATAAAAAGCTTTGTTATAAATTGAAATCTATGGAGGCAGTATTTCTTGTTACTGGTAGTGAAATATTAAAAGATGATATTATTTTAGCTCAAAATGTTATAAATTTGAGAAAGAAAATATCAAATATCAGAAATGTTGTGAATGGAGAAGGTGTTCTTGAAACTATTCATTGTAAAGAATGTACGTTTATGAATTCATCAAACTTCACAACTGAGCTTGAGGATTGCTTTGAAATAACAGAATTTCATATGCAGCTTGAAAAAAGCAATGCAATCTTAAAAATGCACACTCTTCGTTGTGCCTTAGGAGAATTGCAATTTGAAATAATTGAGAATTTTAAAAGTGATGATGAGATTTTAAAAAATAGAATTATAGAAAATGTTAATTCAATAATCAATTCATTATCTCAATTAATTTGTTTAGCGGTAGGAGGAAAAGAATGTCAAAGAAAAAAATAACTTTTGAATACTGCGATAAAATGGTTCAAAAGTTTGAAGAAGTTATAGAAAAACCAATTATTAATGAGTCCTCTGTTTATTATACAGGTGTGGATCTAGGTACTGCCTGCGTAGTATTGGCTGTTTTAGATGAAAATTATAAACCAGTTGCTGGAGCATATAGATATGCAGATGTAGTTCGTGATGGTATGGTTGTGGACTATATCGGAGCAGTAAACATTGTAAGAGAGCTTAAAAAAGAAATTGAAGAAAAACTTAATACAGAGCTTCTTTATGCAGCCGCTGCAATTCCACCTGGGACAGATGCATTAGATTCTGGAGCAATTAAAAACGTAGTTCAAGCAGCAGGATTTGAGTTGACATGTCTTTTAGATGAACCTACTGCTGCAAATAATCTACTTAAGATTGAAAATGGTGCAGTTGTAGATATCGGTGGAGGAACAACAGGGATATCAATTCTAAAGGATGGAAAAGTTATTCAGGTTGTTGATGAACCTACAGGTGGTACACACTTTTCATTAGTTATTTCAGGTGCCTATGGAATGCCTTTTAAAGAGGCAGATAAATTCAAAAGGGACAATAAAAATCACAAAGAAATTTTACCGATACTAAGACCAGTAGTTGAAAAGGTATCATCAATTATTAATAATCAGATTAAAAATTATGATGTTAATGAAATTTCTTTAGTAGGTGGTACTTGTTGTTTGACAGGAATTGAAGAAATCATTCAAAAGCAGACAAAAATATATACTCATAAGCCTAAAAATCCTATGTTTGTTACACCACTTGGAATAGCATTAAGTTGTACACAAGATATTATAGAATAAGGCACAATAAAAGGAGTGTTTAAAGTGGATTTTAGAATTATAAAATCACCTTCTGATAGCACTAAAGATATTCTTAAAAGACGAATGGGTGGAAATTGTAAAACAGATTTAGAGAATGCTGATGCAATAGGACTTGTTCAAGGTAAATTTATCGATATGATCTATGCGGCAGATATTGCTGAAAAGGCTGTTGGGGTTACCGTTGAGGATATCAGAGGATTATGTCCACAGCACATGGTTTTAATTGGAATTTTAGGTGATACAGCATCAGTTGAAGCTGCATTAAATGAGATTAAATTGAAAATGAAAGAGGAAAAACAATATGATAGCAGCAAGACTTGTTGATAATATATGGGCAACTAGAAAAGCAGAATCCCTGAGCGGACTTAAATTTATGCTTGCTGAGGAAATTGGGGGAATAAATGACGGACGTAGATTTATTGTTGTTGATATTATAGGTGCAGGTATTGGCGATAAAGTTGTCGTTAGTACTGGATCATCTGCTCGTAGAATGTTAGGAGATGATAATATTCCTGTAGATGCAGTTGTTATTGGAATAATTGATCATGATTGTAATTTTGATTAAGCCACATTCGAAAAAATCATAGTATTTTATGATTTTTATAGATATCAAATACTATATTGAAAGGATGTGAAAACATGAAAAAATTAATCTGTGCAAAAGATGTTGAAGCATTAATATTAAAGGGTGAAAAAACACTTTATGTAGATGGAAGTGAAATAATTACACCATCAGCTCAAGATCTTGCAAAAAATAATGGAATAGTGTTTACTGCAGCAGCTCCTGCACCTAAAGTACAGGATTTAGGAGTTAACAAAACTCCAAGCATAGATAATATTGACAGCGAAATGTTACTTAATTTCTTTAGAAAAATGATGGACAAGGGTCTTTTAGAAGAAATGCTTCAATGTTTAAAGCAAAAGAATCTTCCATTTGAAGCAGAATGTGACCCTAATGGACTTAAAGTTGTTAGAGGAAACACAGTAAAAATGGATGTATTTGATACTGGTAATCCAAATGCAAAAGCTTATTTTCAAGAATTAGTAAGTAAAAAAGAATCAAAAATGAGTGCTGGGTTTTTAGTTATTGAAAATTCAAAATTTGATTGGGAATTAACTTACGAAGAGATTGATTATGTTATTGAGGGAACCTTAACGGTTGAAATCAATGGAAAAACATATACAGCTTATCCTGGAGATGTGCTATTTGTGCCATCAGGTTCTAAAGTGGTTTGGGGTTCACCAGATAAAGCTAGGGTATTTTACACCACATATCCAGCAAACTGGGCGGATCTTTTATAGAAGATTAGGAGGATTAGCCTATGAAAGCACTTGGTTTAATAGAAACAAAAGGATTACTTGCAGCTGTTGAAGCAGCTGATACAATGGTGAAATCTGCAGATGTAAGTATTATTGAAAAAACTTATGTAGGTGGAGGGCTTGTTACAATTTTAGTTACAGGTGACGTAGGTGCAGTACAAGCATCTATAGAAGCTGGAGTAGCAGCTGTTAAAAAACTTGATGAAGAATTTTTAGTTTCGAATCATGTAATTCCACGTCCTCATGAGGAAGTAGAAAGCATAATTGGACCTAATACTCCACCAGAAGTTTTAGAAGTTCCATCATTTAATGAAGAAGTAGAACAAATTGAAGAAATACAAGAAGCGGAACAAGCTGAAGAAGTAGAACAAATTAAAAAATTAGAAGAAACAGAAGATGTAAAAGAAGCAGAGCAAACTGAAGAAGTACAAGAAACAGGAGATGTAGAACAGACAGAAGAAGTATATGTAGTAGAAACTGAAGATGAGATTAAAGAAGATCAAGATGCTTTAGAAGTGGATTTAGATAAACTACATAAGTTAGACTTAGAGAATTTGCATAAAGATGATGTAGATAATCTAGTAAATAAAAATGGTATAGAACAAACCCTTTTAATACTAGATAAGCTAAAAGTTATTAAGCTTAGAAATTTAGCTCGTGAATATAAAGATTTTGGAATTACAGGTAGGGCCACCTCAAAGGCAGGTAAGAATACACTAATTACTAAATTTAAATTATATTACGAGAAAAACTAGCTATTTAAGGTTTATGAAAGGAAGTAATGAATAATGGAAAACTTTGATAAAGATTTGCGTTCAATACAAGAAGCAAGAAATCTTGCTAGACTTGGAAAAATAGCAGCTGATAAAATTGCTGATTATACTGAGGAGCAAATTGATAAAATTTTACGTAATATGGTTAGAGTAGCAGAAGAAAATGAAGCTTGCTTAGCACAAATGGCAGTTGAAGAGACAGGCTTTGGTAAAGCTGAAGATAAAACTTTCAAAAACCATTTAGCATCTACTATATTATATGATTCAATCAAAGACATGAAAACTATAGGTGTAATTAGAGAAGATGAGGTAAATAAGACTATAGAGATTGCTGAGCCAGTTGGCTTAGTTATGGGTATAGTACCTTCAACAAATCCAACTTCTACTGCAATTTTTAAATCTATAATTGCAATTAAATCTCGTAATGCTATAGTGTTCTCACCACATCCATCTGCTGCAAAATGTACAATTAAAGCAGTTGAATTAATGAGAGATGCAGCTATTGAAGCTGGTGCACCAGAGAACATCATAAGCTCTGTAACTATACCAACAATTGCAGCTACAAATGATTTAATGAAGAGCAAAGAAGTTGCTATAATAATAGCTACAGGTGGTCCAGGAATGGTTAAAGCTGCTTACAGCTCAGGAAAACCAGCTCTTGGAGTTGGAGCAGGAAACTCTCCAGCATACATTGAAAGAACTGCTAATGTAGAAAAGGCTGTTAGAGACATTATTGCAAGTAAGACTTTTGATTATGGTACAATTTGTGCTTCAGAACAATCAATAATCTGTGAAGAATGCAATTATGATGCAGTTGTTCAAGAGTTCAAAAAGCAAGGCGGATATTTCATGACAGAAGAAGAAACTAATAAAGTTTGTAAGCTGTTATTTAAGAATGGACATGCTATGAATGCTAAATTTGTTGGAAGAAGTCCACAAGTTATTGCAAATGCTGCAGGATTGACAGTTCCATCAGACATTAAAGTACTTATAGGAAAGCAAAATGGAGTAGGTGAAGGTAATCCATTATCTTTTGAAAAACTTACAACAGTTCTTGCATTCTATACAGTAAAAGATTGGCATGAAGCATGTGAATTAAGTATTGAATTACTTCAAAATGGAATTGGTCATACAATGAGCATCCATACAGAAGATAGAGATATGGTTATGAAGTTTGCTAAAAAACCAGCTTCTCGTATTCTTGTTAATACTGGTGGATCTCAAGGCGGAACAGGTGCAAGCACAGGTCTTAGCCCTTCATTTACTTTAGGTTGTGGTACATGGGGAGGAAGTTCAGTATCTGAGAACGTTACTCCAGAGCACCTTATAAACATAAAAAGAGTTGCTTATGGTTTAAAAGACTGCGCAACATTAGCATCTAATGATCCAACTTTCAATCGTATAAAAACTGCTGAAAATTGCCATGCAGTACAAAATCAACTTATGAATATGAGCCCAGCTCAAATTGCAGCAGCTGCAGAAGTTTTAAATAAAGTTAATGATTCTGCTAAAAGCACTAACAATTGTACTGAATGCAATAGTGAAAGTGGAAAAAATGAAGAACTTTTAGACTTAGTTAACCAAATAGTTGCTGCTATGAAGGGGGCAAACTAATGGAAAATTGCGAAGAAATATTAAGAGTTTTACTAGAGGCCATTAAAAGCAATGAAGCAAATAATGGAGTTCAGAAAAATTCATCTGAGATTCCAGTAGGAATTTCAAATAGACATGTGCATCTTTCACAAAAGGATTTAGAGAGTCTTTTCGGTAAAGATTATGAGCTTACTAAGCTTAAAGACCTATCTCAACCTGGACAATATGCTTGTAAGGAAGTTGTAACAATTTGCGGACCAAAAGGTGCAATTGAAAAAGTTAGAATACTTGGTCCTGTAAGAAGTAAGACTCAAGTTGAAGTTTTAGCTGGAGATTGCGTTAAACTTGGAGTAGCATCACATGTAAAATTATCTGGAGATTTAAATGGAACACCTGGAATTACAGTAATTGGACCAAAAGGTTCTGTTCAAATTGAAGAAGGATTAATGGTTGCACAAAGACACATTCACATGACACTTGAAGATGCTAGAAATCTAGGAGTACATGACGGAGAAATAGTATCAATAAAATTTGAAGATTTAAGAGGCGGAGTATATAGCAACGTGGCTATTAGAGCTAATAATTCTTCACAACTTGAGTGTCATCTTGATATTGAAGAAGCTAATGCAATGGGCATTAACTCAAAATCAAAAGTAACAATAGTTAAATAAAGGTTATAAATAAAAATTAAAATATATAAATAAAAAATATTTAGGAGGATTTTAATATGAAATACGATGCATTAGGAATGATAGAAACAAAAGGCTTAATAGGAGCAATAGAAGCAGCAGATGCTATGGTTAAAGCTGCAAATGTATATTTAATAGGTAAAGAATATGTTGGAGGCGGACTTGTAACTGTTATGGTTAGAGGTGACGTTGGAGCTGTTAAAGCTGCTACAGACGCTGGTGCTGCTGCTGCACAACGTGTTGGAGAATTAATATCAGTTCACGTAATCCCAAGACCACACAGCGAAGTTGAAGTAATTCTTCCAGCATCTAAAGAAGCTGCAAAATAGATGCCTTGATCAAAGTATAACATAATAAAAACGCCGCTAAAGATAATTTAGCGGCGTTTTTATTTTAGTTAAAACTCTATTTATAATTTGTAGTGAACCGTCCCCATATTTAAAAATAATGGAGAATTGACAATGAACAATTCTGGTTGAAATTAATTTTTTACTAATTAATTTCTTTAATAGATTTTTGTAGCGGTGAGCAGTGTTCGTCAGTTTTCCACATCTGGGGAACAGTAGTGAAACCCTTTAGGGGTCCCCTGAGGTGTAGTATGATTAGGAACAATATCTATATATTTAACTAAAACAATAGAAATATGTAATATAGCTAAATGTATTTGGAAAACATGATTGAACAGTTTTAAAAATAAATAACTTTAATAAGATAAAAACAAACTTGGAATATATATGATTCATATTTAACATATTGACAATAAATTTTATAATATGTTATCATATGTAAAAATAGCAGTTTATATAAAATTTGGAAGGAAGATTATTATGTAGTTCTGTATGTTCTAAGATTGGCTCTTTTAGAAAAGAGTTTGTCTATTATGCCAATATAATTTGGTATAAATAATGAGAGTTTATCAAAATAGATAATATTAATTATAGTATTCCCATTTAAAAATTGAAAAAATGGGGGTGTTTTTGATGCACTCTTTTTATTAGTGGAACATACTTTTTATAACGTAATAATTTTCTAAAAAGAATACCTTCTTTTTAGTTTATTTGTGTTGTGAAAAGTAATATTCACAACTTTTTTTATTTTAACAATTAACTAAGAAAAGAGGTATTTTTTTTATGGAAAGAATATATAAATATCCTAGAACTCGTCATATTGAAGGATCAAGACTTCAAAATGGAGATGAGGATTTAAAAGTTATTAATTTTGATTATATAAAAGATAAATATATAGTAGTTGAAGAAAAAGTAGATGGGGCTAACTGTGGAATTAGTTTTGATGAAAATGGAGAGATGCTTTTACAAAGCAGAGGACATTTTTTAAATGGAGGCTATGGAGAAAAGCAATTTTCGCTATTCAAAACTTGGACAAGTTGTCATATTCATGATTTATATAAACTTTTGGGAAATAGATATGTTATGTATGGTGAATGGCTTTATGCAAAACACACAGTGTTTTATGATGAATTAACTCATTATTTTATGGAATTTGATATTTTTGATAAAGAAGAAGGAAAATTTTTAAGTACAAAACGAAGAAAAGAAATACTTAAAGATTATAAGTTTATTATCTCTGTATTAGTACTTCATGAGGGTAAATTAAACAACTTCAAAGAATTAACTTCATTTTTATCAAAATCTAATTTTAAATCATTAAATAGTGAAGAAACTTTAAGGCAAAGTTGCAAGGCATTAGGTTTATCATATGATATTGCTAGAAAACAAACAGATTGTTCGGATTTAATGGAAGGATTATATATAAAGGTAGAAAGTGAAGATTATGTTATAGATAGATTTAAGTATGTGAGATCTTCTTTTCTTAATACAATTTCAGATTCAGAAACTCACTGGGTAAATAGGCCCATAATTCCCAATAAATTAGAATTTGGAATAGATATATTTTCTTAAAAGTGGGTGAAGAGACATGGATGATAAATTAATAAAAAATATTGTAGATAAAAATTTCAATTTTGATGAAATAACAAAAGATTTTCCTATTATTTATAAACTTAAAAATATAGATCAAAATCCTAAATATCATAAGGAAGGAAATGTTTATGTTCACACTAAAAAGGTCTGCCAAGAATTAATTAAATTACAGGAGTGGAAGGAACTTGATAATGTTGAAAGAGCTACAGTGTATCTCGGAGCTTTCTTTCATGATATAGGAAAGCTGATTTGTACTAGATTAGAAAATGATGAAATAGTATCGCCTAAGCATGGTGTGAAAGGTTCAAAACTTTTTAGAGAGATTTTTTATAAAGAATATGATATAAGTTTTAAATTAAGAGAGGAAATAGCTTCATTAATTAAATATCATGGACTTCCATTATTTTTTATTGATAGGGAAGATATGGATTATGATTTAATTAAAGCTAGCCAATCTGCTAACATGAAATTATTATACCTTATTGCAAAAGCTGATTTATTAGGAAGAGAATGTGATGATCAAGAGGATATTCTTGATAATATAGAATGCTTTAAAGATTATGTAAAAGAGCTAGGTTGCTTTTATTTGCCAAAAAAGTTTACCAATAAATATACTAAATTTTTATATTTAAATAAGCAAAGTATATGGCATGGTGATGAGGTCTTTGATACAACAACTTGTGAAGTAACGGTAATGGTTGGATTTCCTCTTGCTGGAAAGGATACATATATAGAAAGTTATTTAAAATCCATACCTATGATTTCGCTAGATGATATTAGGAAGGAATTTAATATTTCACCAAAAAAGGACTCTGGAAAAGTAGTTGCTATTGCTAAAGAGAGAGCAAAAGAATTTCTAAAGAAGAAAATTTCTTTTGTATGGAATGCTACTAATATATCAAAAGAAATTAGAAAAAGTTTATGTAGCCTATTTTCAGCATATGGTGCTAGAGTAAGATTTATATATATTGAAGCACCTTATAGAGAACTACTTTCAAGGAACAAAATTAGAGATAGAGTTGTACCTGAGAAAGTTATAAACAATATGATGAAAAAATTTGATATGATAGAAAATTGGGAAGGATATGAAGTAGAATATATAGTTAGTAACAGTTAGCTTAAATTATTTTATGAACTTAACTTCCTATTAAGACATATAATTATTAATTCTTCATGAACCAGATTTAATAGATAATTTTAAAGATTACCCTATAGGTTTAGTTTTGCAGATTACAGTCATGGTGGGCAAATTAAAATACAGATATATTTAAGAGTATGTGATTATGTAATAAAAGACGGCATTCTTGTCGTCTTTTAATCTTAAAAATCAAAATCATCATCTTCGATTAAATCTATATCTTTAATATCAATTGTTAAATCTTCAAATTTTTTAGCAAATAGTTTAAATGTGAAAATTGGCGACTTTGTAGAGCTAGACACTAAAGGTAATGGAAAGTTTAAATATACGGTGAAGGACATTGAAGGTGTTTCAAGTGGTGTTGATAGAGATGCAGAGTTACTGGAATATGGTAAGGTGCAGCAAAATGAAAAGCTAAAAAACATAGATAGAAGAGAAATTATTCATGTTAAAGGTAGTGATGGTGAAGAGTTAAAAGAGGAATTATTAGAGATTGATAACAGTAATTTTTATAGCACTATAACTGATAAAAAGAATAATTAAATATAGTGCATGAATTAGAAGGATCAGCTGAACTTATATCATAGGAGAGCTGAGGAAGGGTGAAGCAAATACTGTAGGAGTTTCACTAGGAGGATGGATAGTTTTAAGATTTGCAATTGATTGTCCTAAAATGGTAGAAAAATTAGTATAGTGAGAAGTAATGATAAAAAGTGAGAAACTTCATATAAATGGAGCTTTTCACTTTGTACTATTTTTAAGCTAAGAAGTTTTAATATACTATCTCTACACCTTAATTATATCATATATAACAAAATAATTATAGACTGGTAATTTCAGGTGTATATGCTAAAATAGCAATATTAATTTAAAAATGCTAATGCTCATTGCAAGGAGGAGATATTTTGTCAATAAATAAATCTGAATGGCTAGTAGAAATGGAATGGTTAGAAAATGTACTTAGGGAGGTAAAAAAGCAATTAGAAGAAAAGAGAAATTTCAAAGATAATTTTAAAAAAGAGGCTATTGAGACACAAAGAGAATTATGGGAAAATGTTGGAGCTATTTCAGTACAGAATGGTTTACAGCAAGTTGTAGATTTCATGCAATTTATTGATACTATGAAAATTCAAAAGAGGAAGCATGAGTTTGAAAGAAAACTAGTTGATAAATATGAGAATATGATTTCATCACCTTACTTTGCAAGAATGGATTTTAAGGAAGAGGGAGAAGAAAAAGCTGAAAAGTATTATATTGGAATTTCTAACTTAATTAATGAAGATTTCGATTTTCTTATATATGATTGGAGGGCTCCAATTTCTAGTATGTTTTATGATTATGAAATTGGAAATGCTTATTATAAATGTCCTGAAGGGATTATAAATGGAAAAATATCAATGAAAAGGCAATATAAAATTAGTGATGGCAAAATCGATTATATGTTTGACAGTAATATAAAAATAGATGATGAAGTGTTGCAAGATATATTAAGTAAAAGTAGTGATAATAAAATGAAGGCTATTATAACTACAATTCAAAAAGATCAAAACAAGGCAATTCGTAATGAAAAATATAAAAACTTAATTGTTCAGGGGCCAGCTGGAAGTGGGAAAACTTCTGTTGCTCTTCATAGAATTGCATATTTATTATATAAGCATCGTGATATTATAACAGCTAAAAACATCGTGATATTTTCTCCAAATAATATTTTTAATGATTATATTTCTAACGTTTTACCTCAGCTTGGAGAAGATAATATGTTGCAAACTACATTTAAAGAATATATGCATAAAGTTCTAGAGGATGTAGATGGTAAGGAAGATTATTGTGAAATGATGGAGAAGATTTTTGGTGATAAGAGTGAGCCATTTTATGATGTTAGGATTAAAAGTTTAAAATTTAAGTCTTCTGTGGAGTTTGTTAATTTATTAAAAGTATATATAGAACACTTAGAAAAAATAAGTAGGGATTTTGAGGATATTACTTTAAGGGGGAAAGCTATAATTTCAGCAGTGGAAATACAGGAATTGTTTTATAAGGACTATAAGAGTTTACCTCTTAAGAGAAAATTAGAAAAGCTAAGGCAAAGAATTTTATATCTTATAGAACCTTATAAAAAAAGATTAGTTGATAAAGCAGTGGAAGAAGCAGAAGAATCTGGTGAATATTTAGAGAAGGATGAAATAGTTAAAATAAGTAAATCCTTAGTAGGTGAAGAAATTAAAGCTATAGTTAATGAGGTGGAAGAAAAAACTAAATTTGATTTGATGGATTGTTATAAAACCTTTTATGAAGATTTAGAGGGATTCTTAAAAATGGCAAATATTAAATATGATAATGAAAGTATTAGAGAAATTAAAAGATATACCCTAGAAAATTTAAGGGCTAAAAAGATAAATTATGAAGATCAAATAGCGTTATTATTTATAAAAGGAGCTGTAGGTAGTATTCCAAAAACAGAAGAAGTAAAGTATGTAATTATTGATGAGGCTCAAGATTATGCACCATTACAGTATGAAATTTTCAATCAATTATTTAACAAAGCAAATAAAACAATCCTTGGTGATATATCTCAATCTATTAACCCTTATATGAACATTGGAAGTTATAACAATGTTGTAAATATACTTAAAGCTGAGGATACTTCTATAATAAATTTAACTAAAAGCTATAGGTCAACAATGGAAATAACTAAATTTTCACGAAAAATATTAAGTGAGGAAATTCATGATGAATACATGGAAAGAAGTGGAGATTGGCCCAGATTAACTGGTCTTTTAGATGAAAAAGATATAAATGAAAGAATAGTGGAAGAGGTAAAAGTCCATAGGGGCTATGGATACAATTCCATAGGAATAATAACAAAAAATATTGATGAGGCACAGAGGGTTTACAATTATTTGAGTGATAGGATTAATGTTAAAATGATTGTAAGTGAGGATGATGAGTATGTTGATGATATTTTAGTTATTCCTGCATATCTTGCTAAGGGGTTGGAATTTGATGTAGTTATGATATATAATGCCAGTGATTTAAGGTATAAGGATGAAGAGGATAGGTTGTTACTTTATACAGCTTGCACAAGAGCCCTTCATGTTTTGGATATATTTTATTTAGGGAATGTATCATCATTATTAAAGTAAAAATAAATAAGGAATACAGAAAAAGTCTATCTTACAATTTGTTTAAGAGGTTATGTAATAACACAGTGAAATTAAAGATTCGTTAGAAACTTGAATTTGTATTAGTTGTTTTTATTAGGAGAGGGTTATGCTTATAGAGCGTATGATGAAAAAGACAATTTTACGCCTACAACAAATAATTATTTTAAGAAAATAACTATATGCCGTTCATGATACTAATCAGCTAGTATAGTGAATTTAAAACGTTAAATAAAATATTGGGTTAGAGAAAAATACTTTAACCCAATACATTAGAATAGTTTATATATTTAATATACTAAGTCTAACTTATTAATTCCCAAGGTGTATCCCATGAATTTTGTACCTTTGTATCTGGAGCAAAGTCGTGTGACCACCATTTTGCTTTATAAATCTTTCCTTTATAACTAACCTTATCTCCTGTGTTATAGCTTTTATTAGGGCTCCATTGATCTTCAAGAGGTAACTCAGGAAGTTCATCCTCTGAAGACTCTTCAAGTCCGGTATCGGTAATCTTATAAGTTATACTAGTACCTTTTTCTAATTCCAAGTTATTTTCTGTATTTGTAATTAACAATCTATTATCTGGTTCACTGTGTTTTAGTGTAATATAGTATCCAGGTCTAATATCAATATTTTTAATCAGTAATTCATTTACTTCATTACCAATGAAGTCTTTTGTGTAAACAGCATTTCCTTCAGTATCTCTAATTAAAATTGAAGCATAACTGTCTATAAAGTAAGGATGTGGTTCAACGTTTTTTATATTAATTTCAGCTTGTTTAGAGAATAAATCTAAATTTAATTCTGCAAAAATCCAATCTCCTAAGCCTTTTAAAGTTATATTAAAGTTTTTACTTAAGTAAGGATTGTTATTAGGTTTTGGTATATCATTTTCACTAATTTGTCTTAATTGATTTTTAATAATTTGATATGAATTAGTAGCTGCTTTATTAAGTTCTAAATTCTTATCTTTATTAGTTATAAAAAGTCTATTAGAGTATTCTCTATGTTTAACTGTTAAATAATATCCTTCTTTTAAAGGAATGTCTTTTACTAAAGCATCATTTACCTCATTACCAATAAAATCTTTACAAAAAACTGTCTTCCCATGGCTGTCTTGAATTAAAATTGAAGCATAGCTATCATTAAAGTAGTAATGAGTTTCAATATTTTTGATAGTAAGTTTACTAGTTAAATTCTCAAGATCAAGGTCAAGTTTTGCAAATTGATTATCATTATATCCTTTAAAATCAAATGTAAAGGCTGAGCCTTCATTTGGATTTTCTTTATTTATTGTGGAATTCGGTAAAAGGTCTTTGTATTTTGCTAACATTTCACTTTTTAAAGGTTCTACTAAAGCATCTATTGCCAGTTTTAGCTCTATTTTTGACTCTGCGCAATCACTTTCAGCCATCGGTTGTTCTGCATAAATTTTAGCTGCAAAACTATCAATTCTTCCAGCCAATTCTTGATTTAGGTTTTGGTTTAAGCTTTCATTTTTTAGTCCTTGACTAGTAACAATTAGTGTATTAGTCTGATTATTAGTAAGAGAAGTTTTATTGTCTCTAATTTTTAAGCGGGAAGGTTCACGATGATGTAATCTAATTTTGTATCCTTCCTTTAAAGTTTGACTACTATTTTCTAATACTGCATTTGTGCCAGTAATTGATTTTGTATAAGTAACATTATTATTTTGATCTAAAATCTCAATTTTAACATACTGCTCATTTGGAAAATAATCATGTGGTGTCTTATTAAGAACTTTCACATTTAACTTTTGGTTTTCTAAGTCCACAGTAGCTGCAGCAAATAAATTATCAGATATTCCTAAAAAGTCTATTTCTTGATTTACTAAAGTACTTTTTGTTCGTAATTTATAATTTAAAGTTACATTGTTATTAGATTCTTTAACCTTTAAATAATGATTATCAAGTGTATATGATTTATTTGAACTATTTGTATTATAAATAGTATAAATACCTACTGGCAACTGACCTAAAGAAAGTGTTGGGCTTGTAATAACAACCTTTTTAACTTCTTTATCACCATTCATTATATAAAGAGTTTGATTTTTAATTTGATTAAAATCATCAATTTTTAAATTTAAGGTTACATCTCCTTTTAAGCCAGTAGCGGCTAGATCATCTGTAGTTACTAAAGATAAAGGAGTTTCAAGCTTAAGTAATTGTTGCATTTGAGAAACTTGGCTAGTAGGAACAACCTCATTTAATGGTGCAACAGGTTTATAACCTTTATATCTGTTTTCTTCCTTTTGCCAAGATGTCATATCTCCTCCAAAGGATTCTATAACTGGTGTAAAATCTAGTTTACTTATTTCTCCATAAGCTTTGCTGATTAAATCAAACTGTTTATAGTCAGATGTATTAAAGCCAGAAGCATTTGCTAATTTACGATATTCTTGATTAAAATGAGTAAAACTATCATCTCCAGCTTTATCCTTCATAAGTATATATCCATATAGTTGTTCTCTTAATCCCCAGGTATTAAAAGCTGCTTTATCTTGATACCAAAGTTTATTTACATTATAGCCAACAGTATTTTTTCTACCATAATCATATAGCCATCCATTTGAAAAAATATTTACGTCTGGATCTTTTTTCTGAAGACTATGAGCATATATATTATTCCAAACTTCCCCTCTAGTGAAATCGTCTTGATAACCATGACCAATTTCATGTAAGGCTCCCCAACCTTTCGAAAGCCAAAAGCTAGCTACTGAATCTGAAGTTTCTGCAGTATGATTGCCACCATAATAACCACCACCAGGGCCACTCTTGTCAGCTTTTATAAAATATTTATTAGGAACATTTTTATCAGTTTGAACATTTGTATTAAAGCTGATTCCAGCTAACTTATTGTAATACTCAAATACTTCACGATAATAAAGAATTAACTTATCAATAGAAGAAAAATCTTTCATATTTTTCATATAAGCTTTATCTTTTTGTGGAACTAATAATTGAAAATAATCATCTATTACTAAAGCAAAGGTCGCTGATGATTTGTCCCACTCATTAAAAAATGATTGTTCATTTTGTCCTCTTTTATAAATAGGCAAAGTCTGCATGTTACTAGTTACCCTATATTCAATTTTAGGTTTTTCACTACCACCATAAACTGTATCTACAAATGGAACGGAGCTATATGGAGTTGATATAGTAATTGATGTTTGGTTAAATGTTTTGGATGTCTCATGTTGATTATTATCATTTAATAATCTTACAATTAAATTTCCTTTAAAATTAGGATTTACCTGTCTAATTGTCAACTGTACATTTGCAGGTAAAATTATACCTAAATCCTGTTTATCATGACCAAGTCCTTTAGAAAAACCAGTTTTTCTAAACCAAGTAGGATCTTCTAAGGTATAAAGTTCTTTTTGTTTTACTTCATCAGCATAAACATTTGGTGTAGTTCCAAATATAGTACAAATGAATAATACTTGAAACATTAAAAATTTCATAAAAGTTTTCATTAGTTTTTCCCCCTTTATTATAAATTAAGTCTGTTAAATCAAATGAGTTCTAAAATAAAGCAATAAACTTAGAATAGATTTTTTAATATTTATTAACAGACATAAGTTCTATATTAAAGTTTAATTAAAAAATTAATTTAAAATTCAAGAGATATGTAATATACATATCTACATAAAATATGTAATGTTGTAATAATCAACTAAAATATGTAAATAAATCGTGAAAAATGTTTGTAGCAATTTCTAATTAAAGTTTATTATAAAAATGTTTATTTTTCACTAAATTGGTATAAATGGTTATTGTAATGTAATAAATAGACTTATTTAAGCAAAAAAAAGTATCCCATTTTATAAGTAAGATACTCTTTGTTATAAATCATATACTGCATATTTATTTTGACATAAGACCTAAATTTTAATAGATAATGGACTTGTCTAATCTGTAAAGTACATCACTAGTAAAAATATATTAATTCAAGCATTAAAAGACTTAAATATAAGTTTATGATTATATAAATGTAATAAAGTAGGTAGGAAGTATCCAAATTAGCACCTATAGATATAGTAGGTTACGAGGGGGATGATGTGGGAAAATCTAAGAGTAATCTTGGAAGCATATCACTTTAGTCATGTGAGTTTCATAAAATAGCAATTTTTGGAGTAAATAAATACTTGTTATTTATAAAAAATTGATATAACAGAAATAAAAAAATGTTGCTCTTAACTAATTTTTAGTTAAGAGCAACATTCTTATTTTTAGTATAAATCACTTATTTTTTGCTTTGATGTAGGAAATATAATATATCCTATTAATATAGAAATTACAGTTGGAATAAGCCAAGCAAAGCCTGATTTACCAAGAGGTATAAAATCTAGATTAATAAAAGGTATTATTCCAAGTATACCAAATACTAATGAAGTGTAAACACCAATTCGCACTGCTTTTATATTTTTTATGAATTTATCAGCTAGCGTAGTAAATATTAAAGTTATTGTTACTGGATATAGTACACTTAAAATAGGGCCAGATATCTTAACAATGTTATCAACACCAAGAGACCCAATTACAATACTTATTATCGAAATTACAATTGCATTTATTTTATAAGGAAGTTTTCCATTTGATATTTTTTCGAAGAATGAAGAACCGGAAGCTAATAATCCAATGGAAGTTGTTAAACAAGCAAGTCCAATAGCAATACCTATAGCAGTAGAACCAAGATTACCTAATATAGATTTGGATATTAATAATAATAGGCTTGTCTTAGATAAATTAGAAATTTCAAATCCACTTGTTTGAGCACCTAAAAACATTAAACCACCATAAATGAATGCTAGACCAATTATAGCAACGCCGCCTGATTTAAGTGTCATAGGAAGAATTTCTTTTTCTGAATAGTTTTTTGATCTAAGTTCATTTGTAATAATTGAAGCAAATAATAATCCAGCTAATGCATCCATAGTTTGATAACCTTCTATAAAAGAAAGTGGTAATACAGAGGTTACATCAGTATGAATAATATCGCCGATAGGAAAAATTATTCCTTTTATTATTAAAAATGTTAATACGACTATTAACGTGGGAGTAAGATATTTACCTATAGTATCAATTATAGAAGAACTTTTTAGTACAAATATTAAATTTATTCCAAAATATATTATCATTGAAACAAAAGGAGTAATACTAGGTATTAAAGGGTTTATGGTTAATTCATGAGTGGTTGCAGCGGTTCTTGGAATTGCAAGCATGGGACCTATTGCTATAAATAATATTGTGGCAAAAATTAAAGCAAATTTTGGCCCTATTTTAGATGCCATTGATTCAAAGGTACCATCACCTTTTGTTGTGGAGATTATAGCAAGAAGTGGTAGGCCAACCCCAGTACATACAAATCCAATAACTCCTAAAATATATTGGTCACCCACCATATTGCCTAAAAATGGTGGGAATATTAAATTACCGGCACCAAAGAACATGGCAAATAAAGCAAAACCTACTATAATTACATCTTTCGTATTTTTCTTCACAATGGTTTCCTCCTTAATTTTATTTTTAACATTATAATATTAATTGCTATTTTTATCAAGCAATCACCATTTTGGGTTGTTAACATAATGTTAATAAATTGTTAATATATAATGATATATACTTAGCCATACAAGTAAGAGCATAGAGAAAAGGGTATTGTACATATTATAAAAATAGGTGATAGTAAGTTATATTTTTATTAGATTAGAATATAACTTCTATTGAGTTTTTTGATAGAGTAAAGACAATAGGTTATTTTTGATTCATCAATAGATGAATAATTAAAAACTATTAAGTATTGAATAAAAAGTGCAGTAGAATAATAGAAGAAAGGATTAGTAGAGAAAGCTACTAAAGTTTTAAGTGTAGATAAAAGAGGATATAAAAGTAAATTATTTAGGTATAATTTGATCATATTTTGATGATAACAAGAAAGAGGATACTCTGCGTACATATATTTTTCTGAGAACTAGTGAAAAATTCACAATAATTAATATTAACTCATCATACGGAAAAATTCTACAAAAGATTTCTTATATGGCATAAATGAAATGAAAATACCTGTTAATGTGAATGTTGTTGTTTTTAAAAAATTAAAAAAATTCATAAATTCGAAAGATTTCTATCAATTTAAAGCAACCTATATTATACCTGTTATGGGAAATTGCATGAAATTCCACAATAGAAATTTGACTTATACACGATTTAAACTTTTTTATGAATGTAAATTAAGAATTAGATATGAAGAGTTATAATTAAAACTCTATTAGGCACATTCAAATAAATAATAAGTCAGTATGCTAGTCTATTTTGTGTAATACTGCGTCAGCAGAACCCGCTGATAGTTCTACTAGCAACGGAACCTGCTTCCTTGTCTGACACAAAATATCCGTCGCATCTTTGGCTTATTATTTATTTTCATCTGCCTTACTAAAGCTTTTGGAGATTTTACCAAAATTGCGAATACGTTAAACTGTATAAAAATATATTTAAGATAAAGAAAGCTACAATGCCTGTAATAAATGTGTCTAGCTTTTTATATAATGATGTAGCTAGATTATGTAAGGAGGAATAAATGAGTTTTTATGAGTTTCTAGAAAAACAGGAGAATATATATGCTGAATTTAGGAACACATCTAAGGTCAAAGAAGAAGGGCTAGTTCCACAAATATCTATTAATAGAGGTGGATATATTATTGCACTTAAACATTCTAAAAATATAGTAGATGCAGTAGATAATTTTACTAAAAAAATTGATTTGGTGACTTCTTCAATTAGATATGATGAGAGCAATATACATACTACTTTAGGAACCTATGAAGTAAAAGATGAATTCTCTCCTGCAAATAAAACTTTAGAGCTAATTATAAATGCAGTAAAAAATAGTTTTTCATCAATTAAAGGAATTCAAATAAAGTACAATGAGTGGTTAATAAATCAAGATAGTGGCATTATTGCAGGAATTCCTAACATGAATTTTTATGGATATATAGAAAAGTTAAGTGAATACACACAAATGAATGGTATTGAGGTTAAGCGTCCTTGGGGAGCACATGCTACTGTTAGTCGCTTTTTAGAAAAGATATCTTATGATAGAACTTTAGAATTATTGAATATTTTTAAAGAAAGTAAGCCGATAGGTATAAGTATACCTAAATATGTAGACGTGGGATATTTTAATCTTACTGCAGAGAGTTTTAAAATTAATATATGTGAAAGATTTAAAATATAGAGTAATTTTTATATGGGAGTACTGTTATGAATAAATTAGAGTTTTTAGGAAGAGGAGCAGGATATCATGTTAAGGAAGGGAATACTGCTGGATATATAAGAAAAAATAAAACTTTATTACTAATAGATTGTGGTGAAACTGTATTTAAAAAAATTTTAGAAAAAGATTTAATTGAAGGTGTTGAAGAAATACATGTATTGATTACTCATATGCATTCAGATCATATAGGCTCATTAGGTGGATTTATAGGATTTTGTTATTGGAAATATAAGATAGTAAGAAAGATTTATTTTAATGAAAAAGAAAAAATAAGTATGTTTTTAAAACTTCTTGGATTAAAAGAAGGTGAAAGTTTTATTGTAGATGATACTAAAAATAAGGGAATTAATTCGTTAAAATTAGAATTTTCAACATCAATAACAAAGCATGTCAAAGTACTTAATACTTACTCCTATACATTAAAGTTTGATGAAGGAAATGATATTTTCTACAGTGGAGACATATATGAAACTAATTTTGATGTAATTCCATTTTTGAAGTTAGGTAATCTAATATATCATGATACATGCCTTAATGATTTTGAGGGTAATGTGCACACCTCATTGAAAGTCTTAAGTGAAATTATTCCAATGGAATATAGAAAACAAGTTTACTGTATTCATATAGATGGAGATGATTTTATAGAAAAAGCAGAAAAAGAAGGATTTAATGTGGTTGATATAGGTTGATTTAAGAAGGTATTAATATGAATTATAAAATAGACATATCGATTTTATAAAGATTTGATAATATAAATAAGAACCTCTTAATGTGTTAATACTAAACTAATCCTTAGTTTAGGGGTATTGGATAAAATTTAATATGTAAATTTAAGAGAATAAAGGAGTAATTTTCACTGGAGTTAGAATCACTTTTTAACTTTGAAATAGATGAAAAAGGAATCAATGAATCAAATGCAATTAAGCAGCTTGAAGAGTATAAATCATTATTTATAGATAAAATGTTTAGAAGAAAAATACAAAAAATAGAAAAATTAAAATATAATATAGAAAATAATAAATAAACAAATAGATTATAGAATTTCCACAATATTTTTTAGATAAAATTGTTACAATTAAAGCATTTATAAAGCATACAGGAAGATAAAAGATACTGCTTATTTTAAAAAGAATAATAGACTTAAATCTCTTTGAGATTTATATCCATAACATATTAAATTTCAATGGATAACAAGAAAGTAAAATTTCAAAAAAATTATATTAAAAAATTGGACAAATATTTCTCTTTTTATTTAATTATTTTTCCATAAATATTAAAAGTGAATATTAACTACTAAAATTCGTTAATATTCACTTTATTTTTTTAGTTAATAGTCTTTTATTTCTTTAATGCAACACTAAAAACTGTTATATCGTACTGTTCTTAAATTCGAATAGTCATAATAAATAACATTATACTTATGATACGAATATTTATATTTTAATATATTTTTATTATAAAACTTAAATAAAAGGTACACATAATTTACAGTTATCTATAGGCGAATTAATAAGATTACATTCAACATCAAAGACATTCTTTATAAGTTTTTCAGTTATAATCTCATCTTTAGGACCTTGAGCTAATATGTGCCCATTCTTTATAGCAACTATATTATCAGCATATTTTAATGCATGATTTATATCGTGGATAACCATTACTATGGTTCTATTTTCTTTTTCATTTAAATCTCTTAAAATATTTAAAATTTCTAACTGATACTTTATATCTAGGTGATTTGTAGGTTCATCTAAAAGTATGGTGTCTGTATCTTGAGCTAAAGATAATGCAATCCAAGCCCTTTGTCTTTGCCCCCCAGATAGATTATTTAAAGTTCTATCCTTTTCTTTTATAAGTCCTACCTTTTTTATGGCTTCTAAAACTAGATTTTCATCCTTTTTACTCCAAAATGATAGTAAATTATGATAAGGGTATCTTCCTTGTTTCACCAAATCATAAACAGTTAAATCTTCTGGAGCATTACTACTTTGAGGAAGCATAGACATAAGCTTGGACACTTCTTTTGAAGACATTTTAAGAATATCTTTATTTTCTATAAGTATATCTCCATTTTTAGGTTTAAGTATTCTTGCTATAGCCTTTATTAATGTAGATTTTCCGCATCCGTTAGAGCCAATTAAGGCTGTAATTTTTCCTTTTTCTATATCTAAATTAATATCATTTAATATAATTTTTTCATCATAACATAACTTTAAATCTTTTGCTTTTATCATTCTTATCTTCCCCTTTTATAGTTTGTTTTTTTTACTAAAAGGTATATAAAGTAAGGTGCTCCTATAAAAGCTGTAAATATACCTATAGGCAAATCCTGTGGATAGAATAACCACTTAGATGCAAGATCAGCTAATAATGTTATTATTCCACCTATAAATATTGAAAGTGGGATTATATTTTCAAACTTTGAATCTACTAGCCTTCTTGCAATATGAGGAGCTATTAAACCCACAAAGGATATGCCTCCTCCAATAGTTACAGCTCCAGCAGCTAATGCAGCAGAAATACTTAAGAGGATTATTCTACTTTTATGTAAATTGTTACCAAGAGTTATTACAACATCATCTTCAAGCTGATGAAGGTTTAAATCCTTGGTGAATATTAATGCTATTGTAGTGAAAATACCAAATATTACAATAATCAGTATGGCATGTGTCCAGCTAGCACCATATATGCTTCCAGTTATCCATGTAGTAGCTTCATTTATAAAAATTACTGGTCCATTTACTATAAGAATATTAGTTATAGCCTTACAAATAGCAGAAACTCCAATTCCTATTATAATTAACTTATTTGTTGAAGAAGATTTTCCACTTATAAATAAAATAAATATTAAAGCTATAAATGAAAATATAAAAGTAAATATAGGCATATATAATATAGATGTTGTTAATGAATTATTCTTAGGATCTATAAAAATAGTTAAAAATACTAATGCTCCAACGGACCCTCCATTAACTACACCTAATATATCAGGAGAAGCTAAATCATTTTTAACCACTCCCTGAAGTATAGCTCCTGATAATGCTAAAGCTGCTCCAACAAAGAAGGCAACAAGAACTCTTTGTAATCTTATGTTCATCACCAAAATAGATGGGAATCCTGTATCTATGCCTAATATGCTTTTTAGTGCATCTAGTGGACTTATCATCACTTCCCCTATGCATAGTGAAAAAATCATTATTAAGATGGTAATCCCTAATAAAAATCCGCTTAACTTAATAGTTTTTTTACTTATATTTACCATTGTTTGTCCCTCCTTTTTGCAATGTATATGAAGAAGGGACCACCTATAAGTGCAGTTAAAGCACCAACTGGGACTTCCTTTGGATAAATTATAAATCTTGACATTATATCTGCAAGCAACAATATAGATGCTCCTGTTAAGATAGAGAATGGTATTAGCCATTTATAATCCGTTCCAATAAATTTATGTACTATATGTGGAGTTATAAGTCCAATGAAAGCTATTGGACCTGCTAAAGCTACAGATATACCAGATAAAATAGCAACTATAGCTATTATAACTATTTTTAAATATAGCGTTTTCATACCCAATGACCTTGCCATTTCTTCACCTAATGAAAATACATTAAGTTTTTTTCCAATAAATAAGGTAAATATCATTACTACTAATATTATTGGAATAAATTTAACAATTAGTTCTAATTTTTTCCCTTCAACAGAGCCTGTCATCCAATAAACAACTTGTTCTAGTGCAACCTCATTTTTATATAAAATACCTTGTGCTAAGGAAAAAAACAATGCCCCTAAAGCAGTACCACCTAATGCTAAATCCATAGATCTTACATTTCCTGAAAGACCCCCACATAATAAATAGACTAATATAGAAGATCCTAGTGCACCTAAAAAGGCTAACCAGGCAAGTCCTAGTGAAGATATATTAGGAAGATATGTGAGAGCTATAACTAAAGTAAGTACTGCTCCTGAATTTATACCTAATATACTTGGTGAGGCTAATTTATTTCTAGTCAATCCTTGAGTTAAAAGTCCAGATACCCCAAGAGCTCCTCCAACTAGAAGAGAATTTAATGTTCTTGGAATTCTTGAAGTTTTTATAATTATATGTTCTTGAGAATTATTAAAATTTTTATATGCATCTATTAAAGTATCATAAGAGATAGCTATAAATCCTTTAGTAATACTCAAGTAGCATAATATAAGAGTGAATATTGTAAGTAATATAAGTAACATCCATTTACCATTATTACTTTTCAGAATATTTTTCATATAAACTCCTCCGTTTGTAATGATTGAAAAAATATATCATTTGTTATTGATAATCTTTCTCGCTTATGATATCATAATTGAGTGCTAAAATCTATAATAAATTTTAGGGGGAATGACAAATGCAAAAAAAATTATTATTTGCAATTTTATCAAGTATGCTAATTGTAAGTTTACTTATTGGTTGCTCTAATAAAACAGAAAATACATCAGAAAATGCAACAGATTCTAAAACTATATCTATACAACATGCTATGGGAACCTCAGAAATTCCTGAAAATCCAAAGAAGATTGTTATATTAACTAATGAGGGTGTAGAAGCATTTCTTGCTCTTGGTGTTAAACCAGTTGGAGCTGTAACCGGTGTTACTGGTGATTGGTATGAACACACTAAGAATGAACTTATAGAGGTTAAGCCTGTTGGTAAGGAGAAAGCACCAAATGTAGAAGCAATTGCTGCTTTAAAACCTGATTTAATAATTGGAAATAAAATGAGACATGAAAAAATATATGATCAATTAAGTGCAATAGCACCAACTGTTTATTCAGATACAATAAGAGGGGCATGGAAAGATAATTTTAAATTCTATGCTAAAGTTTTAAATAAAGAATCTGAAGGTGAGAAAGCTATACAAGCATATGAAAGTAAGATTGCTTCTATAAAAGAAACTTATAGTGATAAATTAAATAATGAAATATCACTTGTGAGATTTATGGATGGAAAAACTAGAATATACCTTGGCGATACCTTCTCAGGAACTATTTTTAAAGAAATAGGATTTAAAAGACCAGCAGCTCAGCAAGGAACAGAGTTTGTTAATGAAATTGGTAAGGAAAGATTAAATGAAGCTGAGGGAGATGTGATGTTCTACTTTACTTATGAATTAGGAGATGGTAAAGGACTTGCTAGAGAAGAAGAGTGGTTAAATGATCCAATGTTTAAATCTTTAAATGTTGTAAAAAATAATAAAGCTTATAAAGTAGACGATACTATATGGAATACAGCAGGTGGTATAAAAGCTGCTAATTTAATGATTGATGACTTAACTAATATGTTAAAAGAAGGAAAAATCTAGAGTCATTAATTATTCTATAATTAATTAACCATTAATATAAGTTTTAATACATATAATATAATAGAAAAAGCTTAGTATTTATAGTACTAAGCTTTTCTATTTATACTATTATAAAGTATAGAATATGATGAAAATCATTTCTATACCTATATTTAAAAACTATCTATAAACTTAATAAAAAAATTAAAAATAATGTATCTATGAGTAAGAAAAATATAAATAGACTAAGAAAGGAAATAATAGGAGTTGCTCAGAAAAAAACACTTAGAGTAATTATGATGAACTTTACCATAAATAGGTGAATTTTTTTGCTAAGTCTTAATTAGTATATCGTTAAGTGTAAATACGAAAGTATATAGAGAAAATGCATTTAGATTGCTAAAAAAGAATGTAATAGAAAATCATAGGAAAACATAATAAATATATGGAAAGAATTTAAAAAATCTAAATTAAAAGATCCCAATATTCATTATGAATATTTAAGAGGAGCAATTAGGTAAACTTTTTTAAAAGAGCATAGATAGAATTATATTGAAGGAAAGACAAAAATAGAGATGTAATGAGCGATAAACTTATTTATGAAGTTTATCGCTCATGTTTTTTATTAAAAATCTAATAGATTGGGTGAAAGGGAAACGAATAGTAAAATATAAATAAGAAAAGCTTAGTGATGAGAATACTAAGTTAATTTAGGGCTATTGAATAAAATTTAATATATGAAATTAAGAGACTAAAGGCGTAATCTTCGCTAGAAGGTTACTTCTTTTCTTTGTTATTAAGTTTTATATGAAGATTAAGAAATTTATTTTAATAATTAAATTATAAAGATAAAAATATTATATTTTAGAGTTATAAATATAATAATGTATATTCTATATACAGGCATAAGTTAGTAAAATCTCACTTGGTGTAGCTAGTTAGAACTGTATCCTAAATTAGGCATGGCTTTTCTGTTAAGTCTTGAAATTACTATCTTAATTGATGTCGAAATAGTAAAAATGCTGTATCATAATCAGCATGAAATATATGCTATAATTGTTAATATATTTAACATGGAGTTAAGGAAAAGGAGCTAATAAAATGAGTAATAATAGGAAAGCTTTTGTTCTAGGTATGGCTAGAAGTGGCTATGAGGCAGCAAAGTTACTGGCTAGTAAAGGCTATGAAGTTACTGTTAATGATGCTAAAACTGATCAAAACATAGAGGAAGTAAATGAGTTACAATCGCTGGGTGTTAAAATTGTCTTAGGAAGTCATCCTGAGGATTTATTTGATAGTACCTTTGAGGTGATAGTTAAGAATCCAGGTATTTCAAATAAACATAAATATATAGAAAAAGCACATAAATTTAATGTGCCTGTTATCAATGAAATAGAATTAGCTTTTCGATATTTTCCAACAGGTATTACAATTATTGGTGTTACAGGAACCAATGGTAAAACAACTACAACAATATTGATTTATGAATTCTTAAAAAAGGCATCAAAGAGCGTGTTTTTAATGGGTAATATAGGATATCCAGTGTGTTCTTTTGTATCTAAATTAAAGGATAACGATATTGTTGTAATGGAAGTGTCAGATCATCAGCTATGCAATGTGCTAGATTTTAAAACAAATATATCAGTTTTAACTAATTTATCAGAAGCCCACCTTGATTTTCATGGCTCATACGAGATTTATAAAAACATGAAAAAACGGATTTTTAACCATCACACTAAAAGTGATATAGCAATTCTTAATTTAGATAATAAAGAAGTAATTTCCTTAACAAATAATATAGAATCTACTAAAAAATATTTTTCATCTAGTTTCGTAAATAAGTTAGGTTGCTCAATAATTGATGGGCATATTTATTATAATAGCGATAAAATAATAGATTTGGATGGAGTAAAAATCAAAGGAATGCATAATTACAAAAATGCTATGGCAGCTATTATGGTTGCTAAAGAATTAGGCGTAGATAATAGTGTTATTGCTAGTGTTTTAAAAACTTTCAGTGGTGTAGAGCATCGAATGGAATATGTTAAAACCATAAACAATATAGATTTTTACAATGATTCTAAAGCTACAAATATAAAGTCAACACAAATGGCTTTGGCATCATTTGTAAAACCAATAATATTATTATTAGGTGGTTTAGATAGAGGACATAGTTTTGCTGAACTTAAGGATTATTTAATAAACGTAAAACTGATTGTAGCTTATGGTGAAACGAAGAAAAGGATAAATGATTTTGCTATGGAGTGTGGTATTCCTTGTAAAGTTGTTAATACCTTAGAAGATGCTGTGGAGATAGCCTATAGTTCATCAGATAAAGGAGATGTTGTTCTTTTAAGTCCTGCATGTGCTGCTTGGGATCAATTTAAAGATTTTGAGGTTCGAGGAAATATGTTTAAAGAGTATGTAAACAAATTATAGAATCATGAAATTTTATTTGTATTAAGTTTATGTTTATATGGAATGATATTCATAATACAGATAAATAATTTTAATTTATTTGAAGTAAATAAAAAAAATTAATATAGGTAAGTTAAAAGGTTAGAGTATTATTTTATTAAGAGTTATAATATAAAATATAGAAATGGAGGCAAGTGTATGACATCATTTTTAGTTATATCTCTAATAATTATTATTTTAACAAGTTTTTCGCTGTATAGAATAAAAAATGATACTTCAAAGGTTGTTAGCCTAGTATTGTCCTTTGTTGGAATTTTAGACTTTATTATCATGATGATTCTAATAATTATTTTTAAAAAATAATTATATTGAAAAAAACAAATATTCAAGAAAACAATTACATATAATAACCTATTATAAATTAAGTGAGGTAAGAAAACATGAGCAACATAAAGTATATCAATAATAAACAAGCAGAAAACCTAATAGAAGAAAATGATGAATTACTAATTTTAGATGTTAGAAGTGCTAACGAATTTAAGGAAAGTAGAATTTCTAATGCCATAAATATTCCCGTAGACGAATTAGAGGGAGAAATTTATGAATTAGAAGATTATAAAGATAGGCAAGTTCTTGTTTATTGTAAATCTGGAAAGAAAAGCAGTGTAGCTTGCAGCTTAATGGAAGAAGAAGGGTTCAGTAAGCTTTATAATTTAAGAGGCGGAATATTAGATTATGAGGGACCAATAGTAAATAAATAAAATATAAATTTATTATACTCTTTTAGTAGATACAAAATTAAAAAACAGTATCTGTTAAAAGGGTATATTTTTTTAAGACTATTAAGTTTTATATTATGTATTCAATATAAAATTAGCTTAACTCCTTAGAAATTAAGGATTAATAGTTAAGAATGAAGAATTAGGGATGAAATTCACTAAGTGTGAATTTCTTAAAATAAAAGTTTATTCTAAAAAACTCCAGAGACTTTAACGTCGGAGTTTTAACTATAATTCTTCATTCTTCATTTACATTCATAGAAAAGAATATTTGTTATGGGAATTAAAATTATACGCAAGTTAAATTTCTATTAAGAAATTCTATATTAATCTACTTTAATACGCAGTAATTTAATATAAATGTTATATTTGTAACAAATTTTTAATTTATCTAACTAATTTTAAATATTTGTAAATTTTTATTGGATATTCTTAACTATTTGTAAATTTTAACTTAAAATGGAGTAATATTTATTTTATAGTTGAAATAAACTTATCTATAAAATAAAATTAAAGTATTATATTTACATTTATTCTATTTTTGAGGAGGGGTTTTATGGTTAGTAAAAAAATTAGAACGTTAAGTATTGTTACATCAGCTATGGTTATTTTTTCATCTGCAAGCGGGGTTAAAGCTTATGCAAGGGTTGAACCCAATATAAACAATGAGAAGAATATCTCAATAAATGAAAAGACTTTAAATGAAAAAGATAATATAAATAGCATAATAAAAGACATAAAATTTGAAAATGTAGATTTAAAAGAGCAAGATCAAGAAGAGGTAGTAAGAGTTATAGTTGAAGTAGAAGGAAAATCTGCAGTAGATATGTCTGCTAATGGAGGAAAAATAAATCTTCAAGATGTTAGTAGAATAAAAAATGATATTAAAAGTATACAAGCAAAAGCTGGCAACTTACAAGGTGCTAAAATAAGACATAGTTATGGAACGCTGATAAATGGATTTAGTATGGATTTAAAGAGAAAAGAGATGAATTCATTAAAGAAAATATCTGGTGTAGTTAGTGTTAAAGAAGCTAATGTTTATTATTTAGATATGGCTAATGCTAAAGATATGACTCAAGTTTATACTGAATGGAGTAATTATGGGTATAAAGGAGAAGGAACAGTAGTTTCCATAATAGATTCAGGTGTAGATTATACTCACAAAGATATGAGGGCACCTCAAGATTCATCAAAAAATAAATTGAATGAATCAAAAGTTAGAGAATTAGTAAAATCAGGTGCATTAGAAGCAGGACAAAGTTGGTTAGATAAAACTGCTGTAAAAGGGTATTATACTGATAAAGTCCCATTTGGATTTAATTATTCAGACGATAATGAACAAATTATAGATATCCAATATGATGCTTCAATGCATGGTATGCATGTTGCTGGAATTGTAGCAGCTAATGCTAGTGATGAAGATGTGAAAAAGATGGAAGGTATACAAGGAGTAGCTCCAGAAGCACAACTGTTAGGAATGAAGGTGTTTTCTAATGGGCCACGTCCAAGTGCCTATACAGATGATGTTGTAGCAGCAATAGAGGATTCAGTATTACTAGGAGCTGATGTTATAAACATGAGTCTAGGATCTGCAGCAGGTTTTGTAGATGTTAATGATGCAGAACAAAAGGCTATAAAAAAAGCTTCAGAGGCAGGAGTTGTAGTTGTAGTTTCTGCTGGAAACTCTTCTTATCAAACAGCACCATATAATGATCCTAGCATAAAAGATATTAGTACAGCAGGAGCACCTGCATTAGCTAAAGATGCATTTATGGTTGCAAACTACAATAACTCACTTATGACTCTTCCATCTGTAGGTTTATGCGATAAAGATGGAAATCCTATAAAAGGTGCAGATGGACAAGCAGTGAGATTCCCATATGCAGAGCACACAATTAAAATGGATAATGGCTTTATACTAAAAGATATAGTAAATTGCAACCTTGGAGAAAGTAATGATTTTACTGGAGTAGATGTTGGGGGAAAAGTTGCTCTTATAAAAAGAGGAAATATATCCTTTGCTGAAAAGATAGTCAATGCTCAAAAAGCAGGAGCTAAGGCTGTAATAATGTACAATAATGAAAGTGGCGAAGATAGCTTGATTAATATGGCTGAAGATCCAGCAGTTAATATACCTGCTATATTCGTAGGAAATACTCTAGGTAAGACTGTAGCGACAAGCATAGCTAATAATAATACGTATACAATAAAAGTAGGAACAGGAACGATGCTTTTACCTAATGAGGGAGCAAATGATTTTGCGCTAAGTACTTCCTGGGGATGTGCGCCGGATCTATCATTTAAACCACAAATATCAGCGCCAGGTGGAAGTATATATTCAACACTTAATAATAATGCTTATGGAAACATGAGTGGAACATCTATGTCAGCACCACATATATCTGGAGCAATGTCAGTTATAAGAGAAGCATTAAAGAAAGATTTACCAGCTATTAGTGGTAAAGATAGTGTAGAATTTGCAAAAATATCTGCTATGAACACAGCAAAACCTCAGTATGAAACTCCACAGGCGGGAATGGAGGCTAGACCTTTCTCTCCGAGAAGACAAGGAGCTGGTATGCTTCAATTAAATGAAGCTGTAAGAAATAGGATTAATGTAACTCATAACGGGGAGGCATCTGTAGCATTAAAGGAAATTAAGTCAGATAAAGTATCCTTTGAGTTAGACATTAAAAATTATGGAAATAAGGATGCAACTTATACATTAGGAGTTGAAGATGGAGTATTAACAAATAATGTTCAAAATAATGTTGCACAAATAACTCCATATGATGATGTATTGCCTCAAGATAAAGCTAACTTAAGCTTTAGTGATAAGGAAATTACTATAAAAGCAAATAGTTCAAGAAAAGTTACAGTTACATTATCATTAAAAGATGTAAATTCAGAGAGCTTTATTGAAGGCTTTGTAAAATTTACTTCTAAAGACGAAAAAGAAAATCCAAACTTATATGTACCTTTTATGGGATTCTATGGAGATTGGTCTAAAGATAGAGTAATAAGTGATTGGAGATGGGAGAAGCCAACAAGTTTCCCAGCTATGCTTAATTTAAGTTCAGGTATAGCATCTCAGGTTCAAGGAAGTTATGTATATTTAGGAGAAGAGGATAATGGAAAATTAATTGATGCGGTAATTTCACCTAATGGAGACGGTAATTTTGACACTGTTGTGCCTGTATTATACAAGTTAAGAAATATAAAAACTGCAAGAACAGAATTAATTGATAAAGATGGAAAAATCCTAGGTGAAGTTGGATATCAAGATAATATGAGGAAACAAGTATATAGTAGTCCTGATGGAAGAGGAAAGGGTGCTTATTTATATCCAGACCTAGCTTGGGATGGAACTTATTATGATGTTTCTAAAGGAAGTAAGGTTGTACCTAAGGATGGAGAGTATTTTTTAAGATACAATTTCTATGTGGATTTGCCAAATTCTAAACCACAAAAATATGATATTCCTGTGATAGTTGATACAGAAATTCCGGAGGTTAAAGTATTATCTAGTAAGATAACTGATAAGAAAGAATACAAACTGGAGTGGGAAGTTAAAGATTATTCTGGTGTCTCCTCATATGATGTGACTCTTAACAAAAAGAAAATACCAAATAAAGATATAGTTTTCGATGGAAATAAATATAGTGTTAATTTAAATTTAGTTGAAAATGAAGCTAATGATATTTCTATAGTAACTGTAGATAAGGGACTTAATGTTGCAATAACTCCATTTACTGTTAAGCATGGTGTTGTAGAAAATTCTATAGTGACTTTTGATAATATAGACCCAAAAGCAGTGGAATGGAATGAAACTGTTTTTGATAGTAATGGATTATATGAGATTAAGGGAAGAGTAAGTAAACCACTAAATAAGTTACAAATAAATGGAGAAGATGTAACTATAAAAGAAAATTTAACTTTTAAGTATACAATAAATAAAGCTAAACTAAGAGAAGGTACTAATAACTTAAGAGTTTATGCAGAAAATCTTGACGGAACTATAGCTTCAGTGAAAATAACATCAACTGAGCAAGCTTTGGCAGATTATGCTATTAAAATTTTCTTGGATACAGAGGATCCAGTTATGAATTTAACATCTCCTACAGTAAGTGAAAATGGAGAAATACTAATTGGTAAAGATAAAAATTATGTAGATCTACAGGGATGGGTTGGAGATAGTGGATTTGGATATACTTTCTATATCAATAATAAAGTTGTTAAAAAAGTATCAGTAGAAGGCGAGTATGGAGTAGAAAAATCCAGATATGACTTTAATGAGAGAATAGAAGTTAAAGAAGGGGATAAAATACAGCTTAAAGTTGAAGATATGATGGGACATGCAGTTACAAAAACTTTAATTGTTAAGACAAGCCAAGGCCCTGATTTAACTGTAACAGGCATAGAAAGTGGAAAAGCGTATAGATCAGTTAGACCAAAAGCTACAGTTGATAGAAAGGTAAAAGTTAAAGCTACTTTAAATGAAAAACCATATACTATGGGGACTCTAATTTATAAAGAGGGAGATTATGAACTTAAAGTTACAGCTGCTGCACCTGATGGAACTTATACAGAAGAAGTAATTAAATTTAAGATAGATAGAACTGCTCCAGTGGTAAATATAAAAAATATTGAAAATAACAAGGTATACAATATAGACATAGTTCCAGTGATAGAAGCAGAGGAAGGCGCTATAATAACAGCTACACTAAATAGAAATCCTTATGAACTAGGAACTCCTATTGGAGACACTGATGGAAATTATGAGTTAAAAGTTACTGCTACTGATGAGGCAGGTAATACAAGTAGTACTACTGTGAAATTCAAAATAAAGAAAGCAGGAACAGAACCTAGGATTTATGGTATAGATAAGGATAAAAAATATTATAATTCAAATGTTTCTCCTAGAATAACAGTAGGTTCAGGAGTAGATTTAGAACTTACATTAGACGGAAATCCATATAAGAGTGGAACAACTATATCAGAAGAAGGAGAACACACATTAAGAATAAAGACCACAGATGGATTAGGAAATGTCTTTACTGATGAATATAATTTCATTATAGATAAAACTCCTCCTACAATAAAAATTGCAGGCGTAGAAGATAAAGGAGTTTACAATAAAGATGTAATTCCTAATATAACTACTTCTGAAGAGTGCAAAATTACTTTAACTTTAAATCTCAGAAGTTATGAAATGGGAACACCTATAACTGACAATGGAAATTACAGATTAAAAGTAGTTGCAGTAGATAATGCAGGTAATAAAGAAACTATAACTATAAGATTTTCCATAGATAAAAGCAAAAATAATAAAGAAGATAATGGAAAGAATCTTATAGAAGAAAATGTGGAAGATAAAATAGAAGAGAAAAAAGAAGATAAAGTAGAAGAGAATGTAAAAGATAAAATAGAATCAATGGAAATCACAGAATAAGATTAATTAAAATATTACTGGATAGCAGCTATCCAGTAATATTTTTTTATTTAAAAATTTACTATTTTGATAGAATTAATCTTAATTGAAGCGAAGTATATAGTGTAAGGTAAAAATAAGCTTGTTTAATAGAAGAAGTAAAAAATGAGAATTTCTGATAAAAATTTTATAAATCAGCTAAAAATGAAAAATGAAGGAGCCATAGAATATGTTCTAGACAACTATGGGTGGATTATTAAGGCTACAGTAAGAAAACATTTGTATAACTTAGTTGATCATCAAGAAGAATGTATAAATGATATACTTTTAGCCATTTGGAATAATATAGATAGCTTTGATGAAAGTAGAAGTGAATTTAAGAACTGGTTAGCTGGAGTTGCAAAGTATAAAGCTATTGACTATAAGAGAAGATATTTAAAAAATTTGGAATATGACAATATAGAAGATTTAAATATCAGTGTAGAAGATTCTGCTCATAAGGAGCTTACCTCAAAAGAATTAAATGAGGATTTAGAAGAATTATTAAATTGTTTAAAGGAAGAAGATAGACAACTTTTCATTAAATTATATGTGGAAGAAAAAGATATGAATGAGGTAAGTAAGGAAACAGGACTAAAAAAAGACGTAATCTACAACAGAGTGTCTAGAGGAAAAATGAAAATAAAAAATTATTCAAAATTGTAGAAAGTAGAGGATAGTATTATGGCAAAGAATATATATGATATGTTGAATGATAACTCAATAAATTTAGAGGAATTAGAAAGAGAAGGTTTTAATGATATTGAGAAGAGAAGAATAAAAAAGAAATTTAAGAAGACCGTTCATAAGAATAAGAATAAAAAAAACAAAGGGGTTGCAGTTGCTGTAGCTGCAGGGGTACTAGCAGTTACATTGTTTGGAACTAATATTGGAAATGAGGCAATAGCAAAGATAAGATTAATGGCCTTTGATATAGGGAATTACTTAGGGACTAATAAAGATTTATCAGATTATAAAACTATAGTTGGTAAGACTATAACTAAAGATGGAGTAACAATCCAATTAAATGAAGTTATCCTAAATAAGGACGAATTAATTGTTTCCACAACTTTAAAGTCAGACACTAAATTAGGAGAACCTGGCCTTATAAGAACAGTAGAAAATGTTTATATAAATGGTAAGAATATATTTGGTGGAGCAGGTGGTTCATCTAAACAAATAGATGATTATACCATGGAGGATGTAATGTCCTATAAATTGAATGAAGAGATTCCAAGCGGGGATTTAAATGTAAAGATAGAATATGAAAATGCATATATTGATGAAGTAGAGAAAAGAAAAGGACCTTGGTTATTTGAATTTAAAACTAATGGAGATCAGTTAACTATAGAGACAGCAGAGAGTAATATAGATTATGATTTTAAATTAGAAAATGGCAATAAAGTAATATTAGAAAAATACACTAGTAATGCAGTAGGACAAAAAATTTATTATTCAGCAGAGGGTAAAGGAGACTCATATAATATTGAATTAAGAGGAAAAGATGATTTAGGAAATGAAATTATGTTTAAGCTTACAAGCCAATCTCATGGAAAAGGAATAATGAAGGGATTTAATATTTCGGATGATGCAAAGACATTAACACTTACGCCTTATGCAGTAGCTTTCCCTAAAGAGAGTGGAAAAATGAGCAATGATTTCAAACAAGTAGGAGAGGAATTTACTATTAAAATAAATAAATAAAATTAATTTTAGATTAATTGGGTACTGATTAGTATCCAATTTTTTTATAGGCTTTAGTCTATGGAACTTGTAATTTTGGAAAATATAAAACCATCTTTCCATTTAATCTTAGTTAATAAGAAATTAATTTTAGGAAAAACGCTAATATCCTTACAGTGAATTGCTTTTTATAAATTTATAAATATTGACAATAAAGTATGAGTAAATTACAATCAATTTAGATGTAATTTTAAAGTGATTTTTAAAATACATCTAAAGATTTTAAATTCGATGATAGATAATAAGGGGGGTTATGAAAATGCCTTGGTCAATTTTTGAGTATGAAAATAGTTTTATTACCACTACAAAGGAAGAAATTAATGGGATTCCATGTTTAAAATTTAAACCAAAGGGGTATACAGGATTAATGTCAACAGTGATTTTTTATCATGGATGGCATTCTAGTAAAGATTTTATAAGATTCAAAGCATTAATAATTGCTACTAATGGATATCAAGTAATTGTACCAGATGCACTACATCATGGAGATAGAGATTCAATTGATCATGATAATCCACAAAATCTTGAAATATATTTGTGGAAAATAATACTTCAAAGTGTTGTGGAATCTAAAAAATTCATAGAGTCAATTATAAATGATCATGAAGCTGATCCTGAAAGGATTGGAATTACAGGTAGTTCTATGGGGGCAATTACTGCTGGTGGGGTTTTTGTTGATAATCCTAATATAAAATGTCTTGTTGGATTTAATGGAAACTTTGCATGGCAGGACTCCATTAAAAAGGATTATTTGCCTCAAGTCAGTGGAGATAATAAGAAACTAATAGAATACTACGATCCTATGAATAATGGAGATAAATTAAAAGAAAGAGCTATTTTAATACTACATGGCACAGAGGATACTTCGGTACCAATTGAAAGCCAAAGGGTATTTTTCAATAAAATGCTGCCATTATATGCTAAAAGTTTAGAGAAGTTTCAGTTTATAGAAGAAGATAAGGTAGATCATAAGATAACTACAGGCATGATGGAGCAGGCAGTAATGTGGTTTAAAGAATATCTTTAATTAATATAAATTTTAAAATTTGTAACTTTGATAGTGAGAGATTTCCAAGGAAATAGCCCAATACCTATAGTAACTTAGCATTAATGGAGGAAAAAAAGATGGAGATAATTTTTAGCCCAAAGGCAGGGGAAATTTACAGTTTATTTACTAGTCTTTATCTTGGGTGGAACGTACACATACTTGAAAAGCATATAAGTATCTTTGGAATAACATTAAAAAAAGAACTTAAAGAGGAATATTGCTATATAAATGAAATGCATAATGATAAGAAAGAACAAATGGATTTCTTTTTCGACAATGAATCAAAAATCTTTAGAGCTTTTATGATTTTTGAAAAAATATGGGAAAGCAAATCCATTGAAGAATATATTAGTTTTATTGAAAATATAAGTGAACATTCATTAAAAACAATGTTAGTAAAGACGTTGATAGATGACAAACTTAAAAATGATGATGATTGTATAGAAAAGATTGCAGATAATAAAGAGAATACTTTAAATTTTATCAAAGAACTTGATATTAATAAGTCATCAAAATGGGATCTTTACTGTTTTATAGATAATATTGAGAAATATAAACAGGAATTTATCATGTTAATCAAAGATTATATTCCTACATTTAATAAGTTGTATAAGAAGCAAAGTAAGTTGATTGATGAAATTAATAACTATATAACAAAAGGAGTTAATTCTACAGGAGTTGAATTTATCAAGGAATATACAAATAATTTTATCAGTTTAAAAGATTTTAAAAAAATATATATAGCTAGTTCCTACTTTGACAGTTATTTAATCTACTTTACATTAAGGAGCAATACGGAAAATTGCTATCTAGTAGTAGGACCTTATCATAAGGAAATTATTAATCAAAATGATTATATGGAAACATATCTTAAAATTCTTAAAAACCTTTGTGATAAAACAAGGTTTGGCATTATGAAGTATATATTAGATAATAAGAGGTATGGGCAAGAAATAGCTAAGAAATTTAATATTTCAAATGCTAGTGTTTCATATCATATGAATAATTTACTTTTATTAAATTTAGTTGAAATATACAAACAAGATAATAAGGTATTCTACAAGCTAAACAAGAAGAGAATATCAGAAACTATTAAGTTTTTAGAGGATGAATTTTGTTTATAATATTATATTTATGTTAAAGTATACTAGTAAAATATTTTTTTACTAAGGGGGGACAATATATGTATAGTACAGATCATTTAGTAATTGTATCAAGCTCCGAGCAAAAGCTGTAGAATGCAGAACATATTTTGTTAGGAGCTATTTTAGAAATTGACAGTTTATCAAAATAGTTTTGTGCAGTTTTTGCATCAGTATTTACATTAATAATAGTGAATAGGAGCAAAAATATGAAATATGAAAATGCACAAAATATATTACCAAATGATATTATAGAGCAACTTCAACAGTATGTTGATGGAATATATTTATATATACCAAGAAAAGATGATAATAAAAAATCTTGGGGAGAAGATAGTGGTTTTAAAAATGAGTTAGTTAAAAGAAATATAGAAATATATGATAAATTTCTTTTAGGAGCCTCAGTTAAAGAGCTGGCTGATAGCTACTATCTTTCTGAAAGTAGTATAAGAAGAATAATAAGAGAATATAGATTATTAAAAAGATAAGCAATAAAAGAGATATCTGTATAAAAGCAGATATCTCTTTTATTTATTTTCAGATGCCTTATACAAGAGTATAAATGAGACAGAATTGTTTATGTACTAACTTTATTAACTTGTGTTGTAGTATTATTTTTATAATATAGTTATTCATAGAGAATTTAATAGAGTTATTAGAAAACTATATGATATAAATAAAGAATTAGGAGGAGAAATGATGAAAGAGAATAAGTATGATAATATAGATTTTTTTAATCAATACAAGCAAATGCCACGTTCAGTTGGTGGATTGAAAGCAGCAGGAGAATGGCATGTATTTAAAAAGATGTTACCGAGCTTAGATAATAAACGTGTCTTAGATTTAGGTTGTGGTTTTGGTTGGCATTGTAGATATGCAATTGAACAAGGTGCAAAGTCTGTAATAGGTATTGATATTTCAGAAAGAATGCTAAGTGAGGCTAAAAAGAATACAAAATATACATCAATAGAATATATTAAAATGCCAATTGAAGATATTAATTATCCAGAAGATACATTTGATGTAGTCATTAGCTCATTAGCATTTCATTATATAGAGTCAATTAAAGATATTTTTAATAAAGTTAATAGTTGTCTTACAAGTAGTGGAGATTTTGTTTTTTCAGTTGAACATCCCATTTTTACATCTAATGAAAAACAAAGTTGGTATAATGATGAACAGGGGAATATATTGCACTGGCCAGTTGATAACTATTTCTATGAAGGAATACGTGAGACTAATTTTTTAGGTGAGGGTGTTTTAAAATATCATAGAACTATTACCACTTATGTAAATAGCCTTATTCAGTCAGGCTTTGAGATAATAGAGATTATTGAACCAAAGCCGGATCCAGAATTATTGAAAACAAACACAGAAATGAAACATGAATTACGAAGACCAATATTTCTTATAATATCTGCTAGGAAAAGATAAAGTATTATTAATTTAGGGTAGGAACCTATTTCAGATAAAAATCTATCATTTGTCTATAGCAAATTGATTAATTAATAAAACAATTGCCCTACTACCTGTAAAAGTTAGTAGGACAGTTTTTTTGAGATTATAAAATTATGTTACTAGAGTGAGTTAAATCTAATGTCACCACAGCTTCTTTAAAACAAATCTCATAAAGATCCAACTGACTTCCAGCTTGTTCTATTATCACCTCATAATCAGGAATTTTTTTAGCAAATCCATCTTTTAAATCATATATTGTTAAATTACTTCTTTGAATTATTGCCTCAGTAACTCGAACGTGTTCATTTCCCTTATGTGGAACAGTAGTAAATGCTACTATATTGTTTTTCGAAAATTCCTCTACCTTTTGATTATCTTTAAAAGTTGAAAAATACACTATCCCTTTCTTATTAGTATTATAATAGAAATTTACAATCCTAACATTTGGTATATTGTCTACACAGGTTGCTAAAGCTATCTCACCTTGCTCTGTCATAATTTTATTAAATTCTTGTAAAAAATCCATTTATATTCCTCCTCTTAAAGTTTATTATTTTATACAATATCTTCTATAGTTTTAATATAGCACGCAAAACTTGACAGCAGTATGTCAAGTTTTTAAAATTAGTGTATATATGATTTTAAGGAGCGATACAATTGAAAATAGATAGATTAATGTCCATAGTCATGATATTACTAAATTGTGAAAGAATCAGTGCAACAAAACTTGCTGAAATGTTTGAGGTTGCACCTAGAACTATATATAGGGATATAGAAGCAATATCTTTAGCAGGTATACCAGTTATTACTCACAGCGGTGTTAATGGTGGTATTAGCATAATACCTGAATATAAAGTAGATAAAAAATTTTTTACTGCTTCAGATATTTCAACACTTTTAATGGGACTTGAAAGCATTTCAACAACGCTATCTCATAAAGAAATTATAGGTACGCTAGAGAAAGTAAAAAGCTTACTTCCAAAAGAACAATTTAAGGATATTGAATTAAAAGCAAATCAAATAACCATAGATCTCACCACATGGATGGGGAATAAAAATTTTCAACCCAACCTTGAAAAAATAAAGAAAGCTCTAAATGACAGTAAGTATCTATTATTTGAATATTATAGTGGGAACAGAGAAAAAAATAATCGCTGCATTGAACCCTATAAATTGATATTAAAAGAAGGAAAGTGGTATTTACAAGGATACTGCACTTTGAGGGATGATTTTCGTGTTTTTAAACTATCGCGAATTTCAAATCTTCAAGTTTCAGATTCTATATTTGTACCACGAGAATTTCACGGAAAATCGTTGGATGGATCTGGTTGGATAGATAAAAGACTCGTCACAATTAAACTTTTAATTGATTGGTCTCTTAGAGAGCAAATGGTTGAACGCTGTGGGGAAGAAAATATTAAACCTTATGGCAATGATCAATTTATAGTTGATTTTCCATTTGTAGAAGATGACTTAGGATACAATATTTTGCTAGGATTTGGAGATAAATGTGAATGCTTAAGCCCTGAAAATGTACGTAGAGAGCTTATTCATCGTATTAAAAAATTATCGAAGATTTATAATAAACAATATTTATAAAAGAAAATAATAGAAATTTGAAATTATTTATTTTTGAAGTTATGTAAACATTTATTAATAATGAATGAGCAATACATTGCTAGTAAAAAATTAATTTTAACTTTAAAGAGTTAGAAGCTAAAGAGAAATATAGGGAGAATAATAAAATCTTATAAGTATAAACTAAAAAGAGTTAAGGTATTATAGAAGTTTATATCTAAAAAATCATAGAAACTATGATTTTTGTTTCATGTAAAAAATAAAAGAAGATAAGGAGATACAATGAAAGAAAGAGAAGTAATAATAGAAACAGGTTTGAACTTGGATAGTAGTTATGCTCACCTTCCGGAAATATTTTTTACTAGACAGAGTCCAAGTCAGGTACCTTCACCAAAATTAGTTGCACTGAATTATTCGTTAATAACTTCTTTAGGATTAAATGCTAAGGGACTAGAAAGTGCTGATGGAGTAGATGTACTTGCAGGAAACAAAATTCCGGAAGGTGCTACACCTCTTGCACAAGCATATGCAGGACATCAATTCGGGCATTTTACTATGTTAGGTGATGGAAGAGCTTTGCTCATAGGAGAACATATCACTTCACTAGGTGAGCGATTTGATATTCAACTTAAGGGTTCAGGTGAAACTCCATATTCACGAAGAGGCGATGGTAAAGCAGCACTAGGTCCAATGCTAAGAGAATACATTATAAGTGAGGCAATGAATGCACTGGGTATTGCTACCACCCGTAGCCTAGCTGTAGTTACAACAGGAGAGTCAATAATAAGGGAAACGGAATTGCCTGGTGCAATACTGACTCGGGTAGCTGCTAGTCATATACGTGTTGGTACATTTCAATATGCTTCAAAATGGGGTACAGTTGAAGAACTTAGAGCATTAGCTGACTATACTTTACAAAGACATTTTAAAGAAGTGGATGATAAAGAAAATCGTTATCTTTTCTTGCTTCAGGAAGTAATTAAAAATCAAGCTGAGCTTATTGCAAAATGGCAACTGGTTGGTTTTATCCATGGAGTAATGAATACTGATAACATGGCAATTAGCGGAGAAACAATTGATTATGGTCCTTGTGCCTTTATGGATGCCTATGATCCTGCAACTGTATTTAGTTCTATTGATATTCATGGTAGATATGCTTATGGCAATCAACCTAATATTGGGGCATGGAATCTTGCAAGGTTTGCTGAAACACTATTACCATTGCTGCATACTAATCAGGAGGAAGCTCTCAAGTTAGCACAGAGTGCAATCTCGGATTTTGCTACGTTGTATAAGCGCAATTGGCTTTCTGGAATGAGAGCAAAGCTTGGCATATTTAACGAAGAGCCTGAGGATGAGTCCCTAATTGAAGGTATTCTAAGTATAATGCAGAAATATGGTGCAGACTATACCAATACCTTTCGTGCATTAACTTTTGATAACATAGAGGATACAGTACTGTTTGAGAAAGTGGAATTTGATGAGTGGTATAAGTTATGGCAGGATCGATTAATAAGACAAGAGGAATCAAATGCTTCCTCAAAGGAGCTTATGAAAAGTAGTAACCCAGCAGTAATTCCACGTAACCACAGGGTAGAAGAAGCACTAAAAGCTGCGGTAGAGCAAGGAGATTATAGTGTGATGGAACGACTTTTAGATGCACTTTCAAAACCTTATGCTCATTCTAAAGAACAGGATTATTACTCTACATTACCTGAACCATCAAGTTGTCCATACCAAACCTATTGTGGAACATAATACAAAAGTAGCTAGTAAAATATATTAAGTTTTACTAGCTATTTTTATATAGAAGTACAAAAAATGAACATATATTTGCAGAAAATTTTATAAACAATGTTTCAATGTTTTCCACATATAAAAATGATAAAATTAATGAAGTTGTTGATAAGTTAAACTTAAATATACTGGAAAATATAAAATATAAGGAGAACTGTCAACAATTAAGCGGAGGAGAAAAGCAAATAGTAAATATTGTCCGCATGCTTAGTGCAGATACTCCAATATGTATTATGGACGAGCCTTTTTCAGCAATGGATGTAAACACAACAGAAATTCTACAAAATACTTTGATGGAGATGAAAGACAAAACTATAATCATGGTAACCCATAAATTATCTCAAGAGCAGCTTGAACAATTCGATGAAGTCATTCTTATGAAGTCTGGTAAAGTGGTGCAAAGCGGAGCATATAGTGATATCTTAAAAACATCTGAGTTTAGAAAACTACAAACAATTTCTTAATAAAATGAAAGTACTACAGATGGGTAAATGAAGTAAAGAATTTAATGTTTCCAGGTATAAATTTATAATTAAAGAATAGATGAAATAAAGCTTATGTAAAAAGTTTTATTTTATTTATTCTTATTTATAATATTTATTATGAAGTTTATTTTAAAATTAGTAAATCAATTATATTTCAAAAAATGCTTTAGAATATATGGCAGTATCACTAACTTCAGATAATCCTTTAGCTATAAGCTCTAGTGCCATAAATGAATTATCTGGCATTTCGAATGGTGCCTTAATATTATAATTACTAGCTTTTTTAAAACCAAACTTAGGATAATATTTTTTATGACCTAATACAATTACAGCTTTAAAACCAAGTTCTTTTGCTATCTTATTACTTTCATTTATTAGTTTACTTCCAATTCCTTTATTTTGATGGCTAGAAAGTACTGATAATGAGCTAATACTAAAGCTTTATGCTCACAATCATGATTTTTAATTAATATTTTAGTAAAAAGAGTGGACCAGCATTTTCAAAAGCTTTTTTAATCACTTCTTCTACAGTAGTATAATCTTCTTGTTCTTCTTTATATATTTTAATATCCATATTATATTATCTCCTTATTTATGTTCTAAAATTTATTTATATAAGTAGCAATAAGCATTTACATCAAAACTAATATAGAGTTCCATAATGGAAATTTAACTTATACATGATTTTAATTTTTGTAACAAAAAATTTTCACCATGAATTAAAAGTTAAGAATGAAAAATGAAGAATTATGGTGTAAATTAATTTTTTTAACTGATTTGGATTTTCTAGAGAACACAGTTCTCTCCTACAGTTATTCAATTGAGAATTGAAAAGTTGTGAGCATAATAGTTTCAAGTATAATACTGAAAAACATTAAATTTTTACATATATATTAATTCTAGAACTGGTATATCTATATAATGTACGTCACTTACCTTCTCTATTAATATTAGTAGCCTTACCTAAAAATGTCCTTATATAATGAAGAATTTTATGTCTTCAAAGGAAACTTGTTTCTATATTAATTAGTACTTCAAGTTTTAATTAATAGCAATTAAATAATAGAAATATCCTAATGTGGAGTGTAGTACATAAATTCAAAATAAAAAATCTGTAGCATGTATTATGAAAATTTATAACAATAACATCAATTATTTGACATTTATATTGTACAAATTTGTCAATGTACAATATAATTAAAATTAATTCAAAAAAATACTAAAAATACTAAAAACACTATAAATGTTACAAAAAATACAAACAGAGTATAAAATAATAAAAAAATATAACATAAGGCTTTTAAAGGAGAAAAATGATGAAATCACTTAAATCATTGAATGCTTTTCATATGGCAGTTAAAAATTTAAAATATCGAAAGTTTAGAAGTATGACAATGATTTCTTTTATTGTATTGTTATCAGCATCTCTATTTACAAGCTCATTGATTGTTTTTAATATAAAAACAGGTATGGATAAAGCAGTAGAGAGGATGGGCGCAGATATTATTGTAATACCTAATGGCTATAAAGAAGATTTAAAGACAGCTATGTTTATGGGAGAAGCATGCACCATTTACTTTGAAGGTAATTGGGCGGAGAAATTGTCTTCTGTAGAAGGAGTTAAAAAAGCTAGTCCACAATTATACTTAGCTACTATGACAGATAGCCTTTGTTGTGTAGGAGGCAATCAATTAATTGCATATGATGAATCTACAGATTTTATAGTAAAATCATGGCTCCGTGAAGATAGTAAATTAAAAAAAGGTGAAGTTATCGTGGGAAGTGACTTAATTGTTGGGCAAGATGGAATGTTGAAATATTTTAATTATCCTTTAAAAGTAAAAAATAAAATGGAAAAAACAAATATGAGTTATGATACATGTGTTTTTATGTCTTTTGAAACCGCAAAGGAATTGGTACAAACCAAGGAAGCAAAAGGTTACTTGAAATTTAATAACTATGACAACTTAAGCTCTATGGTCACTATTGATGTAGAAGAGGATTATGATATAGAGCAAGTTAAGAAAAATATTGAATATGCATTCCCAAAACAAGGAATTAATGTTTGCACTGCAAATACTTTAGTTAGTAATACTGTGAATAATATGAAGCAATTTCAAAGTTATAGCACAGTTTTAATAACTCTTTTATTTATTATGACATTTATGGCTTTAATCCTTATATTTTCTTTGACTATTAAAGAGAGAAACAGAGAATTTGGAATTTTATATACTATGGGTATGATAAAATCTCAGCTTGTAAAAATGATTATTATTGAGGCTAGTATAATAAGTTTAATTGGAGGAATTATAGGAAGTACTTGTTCCTATGGATTACTTATTATATTTAAAAATCTTATTGCTGTAAAATTACAGGTGGATAAATTGCAATTACACGGACAAGCTATATTTAAAAATTTCTTAATTTGTATAGGAATTTCATTAATAGCAGGAGTAATAGCTTCATTATACTCAGCATACACAGTAGGGAAAAAAGAACCGTATAATTTAATTAGTGAAAATCAAGTTTAAAAGATAACTAGGTGGAAAATATTATGAGTTTAAAAACTGTAAATTTAAAAAAGAAATACATAAGAAATGGACAAGAATTTTATGCTGTAAATGATGTGAATATAGAACTACAAGAAAAGGAATTTGTGGGACTTGTTGGTCATTCTGGATGTGGCAAAAGCACTTTACTTAATATGATTGCAGGAATTTTAAAACCTACAGAGGGAGAAATATTTATAAATGATATAAATATATTGAATCAAAATGAAAAACAATTGGCCAATATGAGGCAGCAAGTAATGGCATATATTTTACAAGGATATAATCTATTATCTAATTTTACGATTTTAGAAAATGTTTGTATGCCATTATATTTAGCAGGAAATAAAAATGTGGATACTGGTGCTGCTGTTAGGATTTTGGACTCTGTTGGTTTAAAAGATGTAGCAAATTCATATCCAACTGGTTTGTCTGGTGGAGAACAAAGAAGAGTAGCTATTGCAAGAGCATTAATGCAAAATCCTAAAATTATTATTGCAGATGAGCCAACTAGTAATTTAGATTATGAAAATGGCATTAATGTTATGGAGAGCTTAAAAAAATCTGTAGAATATGGAGTTTCAGTGTTTATTAGTACTCATGAAAAAGAATTTTATCATTATTTTGATCGTTTATATAAAATGGAAAAAGGCTGTATTGTTTAGATATTAAATTAAAGGGGAGTGATGTTATGGAAAGATCTGAAAATATTGTTATTACAAAAGAAAAGCTCATAGAACTTGAAAGTGCACCAAAAACAAAACTCCAAAGGCTAATGGATTATCTTATTTGTTTTGGGCCTATTATTATGGGAGCATTTGCTTTATTAGAATATTATTTTCTTCCTAATTATAAGAATAACCAAAGTACAAACTCCTATGGTATGTTCATAGGAGCACTTATGTTGGCAGTTTTTATAGGTTTTGTAGTGAGCTTGTTTAAAAAAAGTGTGTTTAGTAAATTAAGACATTTAGCGCCTTTTTATATTTTTGTATTTTTTTTACTAATGCTTTATGATTATTTAACACTAAAGACTGGTATATTGATGATGCCTTATTTTCCCTGCGTAGATCAATTATTAAATGCAATGATAGATGAAAGAGTGTATTTATTTGATTGTGCTAAGCATTCTCTAATTTTATTATTTATGGGATATTTTTCAGGAGCAGCTGTAGGGTTGATTACTGGTATTGCATGTGGTTATAGTAAAAAAATTAATTACTGGATATCTCCATTTATGAAGTTATTAGGACCTATACCATCTACTACATGGCTTCCTATAGTTATGGTTCTTGCAGCTTCTTTATTTAAAGGAAGTATATTTATTATTGCATTAGGAGTATGGTATCCAGTTACAATGGCTACTATTACGGGTATCAATAATATTGATAAATCCTATTATGAAGCAGCCAAAACTTTAGGTGCTAAAAATAGCCAGTTAATATTTAGAATTGCTATTCCATCAGCAATACCAAATATGTTTCAAGGATTAACTACTGGGATGAGCAGCGCATGTACTGCTTTGTTAGTAGCAGAAATGTTAGGTGTTGAATCCGGACTTGGATGGTATATTACATGGCAAAAATCTTGGGCACAATTTGCTAAGATGTATGCGGCAATTATCATAATATGTTTGATCTTCATTCTAGTTAACGTAATTTTTTCACTTATTAAAAAGCGTGTATTACGTTGGCAGGAAGGGGTGGTACAATAATGAAAACATCTAGAGCTTTAAGGTTAAATAAAGTATCTAAAAGTTTTATAAGAACAGATTCTGAGGGAATAACCAATGCTTTGGAAAATATAAATTTAGAAATCAATCCAGGAGATTTTGTTAGTATTGTTGGACCAAGTGGTTGTGGTAAATCAACTATTTTAAGATTAATAGCAGGATTAATCGTTCCAACTACTGGAACAATTACTTTGAATGATGAAGAGATAAAAGGAACTGATCCCAAACGTGGAATGGTGTTCCAAAAACCTACATTATTTCCATGGTTAACTGTAGAGCAAAACGTATCATTTAGTCTTCGGATGCAAAAGCAGTTAAAGGGCAATGAAGATAAGGTTGATAAAATGATTAACTTGGTAGGTTTAGATGAGTTTCGTAATTCCTATCCACATCAACTATCCGGGGGTATGGCACAACGTGTTGCACTAATAAGAACAATGATTAACGAGCCAGAAGTATTTTTATTAGATGAACCATTAGGAGCATTAGATGCATTTACACGTATGAATATGCAAGATGAACTTCTTAATATGTGGAAGGAAAAAAAGCGTATGATGATTATGGTTACTCATGATGTAGATGAAGCTATATATATGGGCACAAGGGTAATTGTTATGGAACCAAGACCAGGAAGAATAAGAGAGGATATAGCTATTGATTTAGAATATCCTAGAAATCGTAATAGTAAAAAGTTCTTAGAATATCGTACTAAGATATTGGAGATGCTGAATTTTGGTAAAAATGAGTAGTAATAAAGAGGTGTCTTAAATTAAATTTACCTTGAGACAACCACTTTAAATATATTTTAATTTGGGGGAAAACAATGAAGAAAAAATTATTAAGTTTAATACTAAGTGCTATTTTAGTAGCATCAGTAGGATTAGTTGGTTGTGGTAAAACTGATAATTCAAGTGCAGATGTAGATAAGCCAGTTTCTGCTGACAGTGTTTCAAATAAGGAAGGACTTTCAGAAGAAGAAGCTTGGAAATTAGAACCTGCTTATGGGAAATCAATTAAAATTGGATATAATGGAGGACTTTGTTTAGGAGCCTTTGGTATTGCATCTGAAAAAGGCTTTTATGAAGCAGAAGGACTAAAAACTGAAGTAGTGAAAATGACATCACAAACAGATGCTCTTGGAACAGGACAAGTAGATGTAGCAGGAGACCATATTGCAACATTATTAGTTCCAGCTGTTAATGGTGTTAATATGGTATTTACAACTGGATGTCATACAGGCTGTAAATCACTTTATGTATTAGCCAATTCTGGAATAAAGTCAACCGCTGATTTAGTTGGGAAAACAATTGCTGTCGGAGACGGTATTGGTGGATCTGACCATAACATTTCATTGAGATTTTTAAATCATGATAATGTAGATCCAAATAAAGTAAAATTTAAACCAGTAGAATCTAGTGCTGTTATATTGGCAATGCAAAATGGTGAAGTACAGGCAGTAACTCTAAGTGATCAATTTGCAAAGAAGTTTGTAGATGACGGTACATTAAAGATTATTCGTTCTTTAACATTTGATGAAGATTTTGCACAAGAAACATGTTGTGTTCATGCAGTAAATAGTGATTTTTATGAAAAAAATCCTATTACAGTAAAAAAACTTACTCGTGCTCACCAAGAGGCAAGTAATTGGATAGAAAAAAATAAAGCAGAGTTTGTAAAGATTATGCTTGATAAAAAATGGGCTTCAGGAGATTATGATTTAGTATTAGATATTGCTAAAACATATAAATTTGATATTTCTGATAAGGCTACTGATGATACTTTACGTATTATTATTAATGATTATAAAACATTTGGATTAATTAGTGAAGATAAAGATACAGATAAATTAATGGATTCTTTATGGCATGAAGTTCTAGCTGATAAATAAATGACGAAAGTTGAGGGCAGCATTTGTGAAGAATAGAGTTGGAATAGGAATTGTTTATTTAATTGTAGGTGTTTTATTGATTGTTGGACCGCAAACCTTTATACCTGTTTGTCCACAGGGAGAAAAAATTATGAAATGTTTTTGGACTCAACGTGCTGAATTAGGCGTTGGAATTTTATTTATAGCTTCTGGGGTTTGCGTGCTTTTAGCAAAGTCAGAATTAATTAGATTCGGAATAAGCATATCAAATGTATTTTTAGGTGTTTTAACATTTTTGATACCAGCTGTTTTAATTGGTGGATGTAAAAAGCTTGATATGGCATGCAGAAGTATTACTTTCCCAATATTCTATGTAATTGCAAGTGTTGTAATTATAATTTCTTTGATAAATTGTTTCTATTTAAGAAAGAAGATATTATAAAATAATATTTAAAATAAAAGGTATTCTCAAGTATTAATTTTAAATTATAGCTTGAAAATACCTTTTTTTATAATTATCTTTAGGATATAAACAAATTATGAATAGAATTTGTTTTGTGTGAATTGTGAATTCAATAGTTTTAATTATAATACTAAAAAGCGCTAATTATTTTCACATATATTAATCTTAAAACTGATATATCTATATTTATATAGTATTAACTTTTAAGACTAAATAGCATTAGACTTTATTAGACAACATAAAGATTGGACTTACATTGTCTTTTCATTTTCTATAAGTACATTAGCACAAATGTGATATAAAAGTTGCAATAAAGTATATAATTTACATTTGATTTGATATAATAGTTATAAAATTTATACCGTACTTATAACACTGAGAAAAGTTTTTTATATAAAATGAAGTTCATTTTATTATTAATATTAGCAGCATTTAATATAATAAATGCAGTAAATTAATGGGGGAATAAAAATGGATAAAGTTAATGTTTGTGAAAAATTGAGTTTATTTAATGAATATTGGAATCCTAAAATTTTAGGAGAAGTCAATGAATCTTATGTGAAAGTTGCTAAATTTAAAGGAGAATTCCTATGGCATATTCATGAAAATGAAGATGAAATGTTTTATGTATTAAAAGGACAACTGATTATTAAATTTAGAGATAAAGATATTACTTTAAACCAAGGAGAATTTCTCATTATTCCAAAAGGAATTGAACATATGCCTGTGGCTGAAGAGGAAGCACATGTAATGCTAATTGAAGCGAAAACAACGTTGAATACTGGGAATGTAATAAATGAAAGAACTGTGGAAAAGCTTGAAGAGGTTTAGCAGAGAAATTTAGAGCGAAGTAGTACTAGCCATTTTTATGAAAGATCAAAGCCTTATGAATTCAACAGAAAAATTTAAATCATAAAAAGTAATTGTTATTTTAGGAAGGAAGATATGAAGTTTAAAGTAAGAGAAAAAATATTACACGGAAATAATAAATTATATATTTATGTACCTTTAGAAATACCGAAGCAACTTACAGCTGTAGATCCAATAGTTTGGGACAAGGCGATACTTGGCAATTCAACTGCCTATGAGTTTCTTAAAAAAATGTTTGTTGTTGCTTCAAGTTTAGAGGCTCAACAACTTATATATATCCCAACAAATCCTGCAAAATTAAATGAGTATAGAGATATATGGGAATATGGAATATTCGATATGGATATTGTACTTATAAATTATCATGGAGTTCAGCTTAAAGCTAAAGAAATATTTAAAGCTATTAAAGAAGCAAATATAGTTTCTGAAAAACTTAAAGATACAGCTATTGAAGAAACACATATTCAGTATCCTAATCACTGGTTAACTGACAGAAAATTAACTACAAAGCGGTTCAAAAATCTTTTAATAATCTCAACTAACAGAGATGTATTTTTAAAATTTGCCTATGATACTAGACATATGACGGGGATGGAGGATGACGAAGAATATAACTTTGATTATCACATTCATGAAGACTTAATTGGTACTTCAGAAGATAATGGATTTAATTTTTTATATTATCATAAAAGAGAAAATAGCGAAGCTTGAAGAGAAAATTGTATATTAAAACTTTTTATAGGGGGAAAGCTATGATAGTAAATGATGATATTATTATAAAATATTTTAATAATACAAACTGTGATGACTATAATAAACACTGGGTTTTCGATAATATCGAAGAAAATCAATATCTTTTTGAAAAGCCACTATGTGAAAATAAAGATATTGTTCAAGATGTTTATAAAAAAATAAAGTGTATGCTAAATGAGTTTACACCAGTAAATGAAAAACTCTTCAGAAGATTATTTCCTAATTTTCAGGAGGTTTTAAAGAGAACTAAAGTAATACTGGTAGTTGGTTGTCCAAACCCTTATGATGCAATGGTTAGGGAATATAATAAGGAAGCATATGTGATATTTGATTTAATTAGATTGGGGGAATATATTAAAAATGGACATAATTTAGAAAATATTATACAACAATTATTAACTCATGAATTTGCTCATAAATGTATAAGAGAAAAGTATAGAATTAACGATAATCTATCTTATATTGAAAAATTAAATTATATTACCTTTGATGAAGGATTTGCTCATCTATTATCTTATAAAGAAGATATTGAAAATTACAACTTTAATTCAGAGATTTATATAGAAAAATTCAATAAGTCAAAAAAAGTTTTAGCTCAATCTATTAATGAAAAGGAAATAAAAGAACAGGAAAGGTTATTGCTATCCGCTAATTCAGGAGCATATTGGGATAAATTTGCTTCTATATGTGGCAAATTATATTTAGCTAAGCATATTGATTCATTATTAGAGATTTATGAAAAAGGCTGGAATAATATAATTACTGATATTTTAAAGGAGTAGTTATATCAAAGAGCTTTGTTTTAATATGATAAGTATGATAGCAATAAATTTGAAAGATTTTCTTTTAATGTAGAAACATAAAACAAAAATGTTCTTTATCTATAAAAGCATTTAGGATTTAGAATGATAAATGTTACTGCTTATTATGAGGTGAAACTTTGAAAAGATTAATTTTAATTTGTGGTGCAAATGACATTTAGAAAGAAGGTAATTGTATTGATATTGTTTAAAGAGATTACGAGAGAAAACTTCTGGGAATGCATTGAACTCAATGTTGCAGAAAATCAGAAAAATTTTGTGACATCTAATGCAGTTTCAATTGCTCAAGCAAAAGTACAACCAGAATGTATACCACTTGCGGTATATGATGATGATACCATGGTAGGATTTGTAATGTATTGTATTGATGAAGATGATGGTGAATATTGGATTTATAGAATAATGATTGATAAAAACTATCAATCAAATGGATATGGTAAAAAAACTTTAGAGAAGCTTTTAGAGATTATAAAGGAAGATAAGTCGCATAATAAGATTTTTCTCGGAGTTCATAAAGAAAGTATTCAAGCTGTAAACTTGTATAAGAGTGTAGGTTTTGATTTCAATGGACAAGTATTTGATGGCGAACATATTATGATGTTAGACTATTAATTAACAGCGAGGAACATATGAAAGTACAACTTAAAAAAGTTTAATTGGACAAGTAGAAAATCCATCTAAATTTCAAATAAAAAAGTTGACTTTAGAAGGCATAGAATTGGAAGAGAAATTAATATATTGCTTATCAATATTTACTGAGGGAACATTAGATCCAGATCTTGCAGGTAAAAAACCAGACAAATTTATTACAAATCTTAAAAATGGCATTTTTGGAGATTTCTTAAAAAGATATATTATAGCTGCATATGATAGTGATGATGTTATTGGTATTTTAATAGGATTTCCAGAAGAAGGAGAAAGAATGCATATTTATTCAGTACATGTCTCACCCAAATATCGTAATAGAGGGGCAGCCCCTGAGTTATTATCCACATGTATAAATGATATGTATATGAGAAATGTAAAAGACATCATTATAGATGTTCATGCTGATAATAAACCTGCATATAATCTATATAAGAAGTTTGGATTTGTAGAATTTTCATAAAATTATGATAAAATCTAAAGTACAGATAGATATAATTTTATAGATGGAAAATATCGTGATTGGAGTGATTCTTATGAAATATCCATGCTTAAAACCGTTTATAAATTCATAGCAGAGACTGCTATGAAGATGTTATAAAAATTGTTTTATAAGTAGTAGTCTTTGCCCATAACTTTATATTAATAGGGAGGGCAGGATATGGATTATATTAGTGCACAAACTGTGTTACAAGAAGAAGTAATAAAATTAATACAAGAATATGTAGATGGAGAATGTCTATATATTCCAAGAAAAAATGGAAATGAAAAATCTTGGGGCGAAAAGAATGGCATAAAAAGTAGTTTTAAGAAAAGAAATAATGAAATATTTTGTAAATATATAAATGGGAGTACTGCCGTTGAACTATCAGAAGAATATTATCTTTCAGAAAAAACTATAAGAGGGATAATAAGTAAAGAAAAGCGTTAGTACTTATTATAAAAAAGTCTTATTTCAATTAGTATTGATAATAAGGCTTTTTGTGTCTATCGCAGTGTTGGATATAATTTAGTAAAAATCCCTACAAAGTAGCAAAGAGGAATAAACTTATGCTATATGCTTGAATTCTATTATGAACTGTTTATAAGATTTTAATATAAAAATGTAGATGTTAGAATTAACCTATAAATAATAATAGAAGTTGGGTGAGGGGATAAAGATGAAGTTGGAATTTAGAGCACCTGTAAAAAGTGACATTGAAGATATTTTGACATGGAAATATGATGGAATATATTCATTTTATGATAACAGCATTTAGAAGGAAAAGATAGAGCGGATAGAGAGTTTTATTGATTCAGATGATAATTTTTCAATTTATAATGAGCAGAATGAACTTGTAGGGAATTGTTCATTTTATTATATTGAAGAATTCTTCTGTTTAGGTGTACAAATGAGGCCAGAACTTACTGGAAAAGGTTTTGGTACAGAATTTGTAAGGGCCATAATTAATTTTGGAAAGAAAAAATATAATTTAAGTTACATTGATTTAACAGTAGCAAAATTCAATAAAAGGGCAATTAAGGTATATGAGAAATTAGGTTTTAAAATTATTGAAGAAATTGTTAATACTATAAGAGGTAATGACTATGATTTTCTAATTATGAGATTGGAATTTGATATATAAAAAATATATTATTTCTTATTAAATTATAGAAGAAAGATAAATATAAGGTTCTTTAGTAAGAAATTAAATTATGCATGATTTTAAATTTTATAACAAAATTTTTGCTATGAATGTAAATTAAGAATGAAAGATATGAATTATGATTAAGACTCCAATGGCAATGCCTTTGGAGTTTTTTAAAATAAATTTTAAGATAAAGGATTTTAACTTCAGAAGGGCAATTTATAGATAGTTATGTAAAACATTTGTAATTCAGTTAAAGTGTCTTTATAATTAAATATAAAATTTTACAAATTAATATGAAATAAGTATTATTTAAACTTAAAATTAAGGGGGAATTGTTATGTTATTACATAAAGGTACAGAAGCAATCAGTACAGATAGACTCTTATTGAGAAGATTTGAACTTAATGATGCATATGACATGTTTAAAAACTGGGCAAATGATAGTGAGATAACAAAGTTTTTATCATGGAAACCACATAGTAGTGTAGAAGATACTAAAGAAATTCTAGGGCAGTGGGTAAATGAGTATAAGGATAATAATATCTATAATTGGGTTATTGAATTAAAAGAAATAGGGGAAGTTATCGGTAGTATTTGCATAGTTAAGTTAGATGAAAAAAACTATTCTTGTGAAGTAGGATATTGTATATCAAGAATGTATTGGAACAAGGGCATAATGAGCGAATCACTAAAAGCAGTAATTGACTATTTATTTTCTGAAATAGAGTTCAATCGAATTGCTGCTAAGCATGACACAAATAATGTTGCGTCAGGTAAAGTAATGCTAAAAAGTGGAATGAAATATGAAGGAACATTAAGACAAGTTGAAATACGCGATAATAAAGAATTTTATGATTTAGCTGTATATGCAATTTTAAAAAATGATTGGTTAATTAAGGACAAGCAATCATCATAAGGTATGAGTTTAGGAAAGTGTAAAATGACTTCCCTAATAAATTTTTGTATTATCAAAACTATTTTTAAATATAGCCTAAATTTAAAATATTAAAAATGAAAAGAAGACCTCCTTTGATTTATTTGACATGGGATACTTTATTTGGTAATATGAAACCAGAGTATAATTAAGAATGAATATCAATGTCAATGTCGATGTCATACCAAGGGAGGTATAATAAAATGCAACAAAAATTAAGTGGGGTTCCTGAAACATTACTTATTCCACTTTGGGCTAGAGCAGTTGAAACTAAAAATTCAAATCCAATAATAAAAGATTATAAAGCAATAGAAATGATGGAAAATATTGATTATGATTTCTCAAAATTTGATAATGCTTGGATGTCTCAAACTGGAGTTGCTGTACGAACTGAAATTCTTGATAATGCTACTAAATCTTTTATTGATAAAAATCCTAATGCTATAATTATAAATGTTGGTTGTGGATTGGATACTCGCTTTTTAAGATTAGATAATAATAGAATTGTATGGTATGAATTAGATCTACCTGAACCAATTAGAATAAAAAAGCAATTTTTTGAGGAAACGGAAAGATACAGAATGATAGCTAAATCTGTCTTTGATTATTCATGGATTAATGAAATAAAAGTATCTAATGAACCAATCCTTATTATAATTGAAGGACTATTAATGTATTTTACAGACCAGGAAGTGAAAAATTTAATAAATAAATTAGTGTCATCATTTTCAAATGCAGAAATGCTTTTTGAAACAATGACACCTAGTATAGTGAAGAGAAGTAATAAACATGACACTGTAAATAAGGTTGGGGTTAGTTTTAAATGGGGAATAAACAGCGGAAAAGAAATGTTAAAATTCAACGAAAGAATTGATTTTATTGAGGAGTGGAATTATTTTGACTACCATAAGGATAGATGGCGTTGGTTTGGACGGCTAGCATTAATTCCATCATTTAGAAAGCGTTTCAACAATAAAATTGTTCATTTAAGATTCTCTTAATAAGTATTAATATTTTTAAATTTATGAAATAAGGACAATTAAATATTAGATTAGCTTAATATATTTATATTTAATTAATAACTATAAATAATTTTTATAATACCGTATTATTCAGAAATGAGTTTTACGGTATTTTTATGTGTCAGTATAATAAAAGTTATTGTTGAAAACTGAAGAATATGGTATTAGAAAATTATATACAATTGATAGATATATTAGTATATAATTGTAGCATATTGTGGAGATTACTTATGTTATGTTGATTGGAGGGATAAAGATATGGATATAATTTTTGATTTAGGAAAAGAAAGTGATATTGATGAATTAGAACAGCTTTATAATAATTTGAATGACTATTTAGAACAAGGAATAAATTATCCTGGATGGAAAAAAGGGATATATCCTATTCGGCAAGATGCAATTAATGGGGTTAAAGATGGTAATCTATATGTATCAAAACATAATGGGAAAATCATTGGTTCTGTTATCTTAAGTCATGAACCAGAGGCTGCGTATTATAAGGCTAAATGGGAATTTGAGTCTGACTATTCAGATGTTTTTGTTGTACATACATTTGTAGTTCATCCAAAATTTTTGAAATGTGGTGTAGGGAAAGCATTAATGGACTTTTCTATTGAACATAGTATTAGGTCACAAGCTAAATCAATTAGATTAGATGTTTACGAAGGCAATATGCCTGCTATTAGATTATATGAAAAATGTGGTTTTAAATATATTGATACAGTCGACCTGGGACTTGGAAACTATGGACTGAATTGGTTTAGACTATATGAAAAATTGCTATAAGGATAATGATAAGAATTTTCTTATAAGATGCGAAGGCTGCAAATTTAAATGATTTTTAAGATACTGTATTATTCAGAAATGAGTTTTACGGTATTTTTATGTTGCAATATAATAAACGTGATTATTAAAAACTGAATATTGCAGTGCTTGAAAGTGAAATCATAATTCATAAGGACTCATTGTAAAATGAAATTGAGCTAAAAAAATTCATAGTGGATTATTCTGTGTTATGATTTGATCGCCAAACAAAATTTAAACAGGAGATAATCACTATGGACTACAAAAATAAACATTTGAAAAATTATAAATATACAATCCCATTAACAATAAAGATGTTAATGGAATTGCATATAAGCCAATATTTATTTTTTATCTATATCTAGAACTGTTTGCAGCAACACATTAGCTCCTTTTAAACAATTAGCAAGTGGCGTTTTTTCTATTTCACAATGACTGTGCCCACCAATACTTGGAACGAAAATCATGGTTGTAGGTAACATATCTGCTGCGAATTGGGCATCATGGCCAGGACCACTGTACATTCTCATATTAGAGTAACAATAAAGATTAGCATTTTTCTCTACAAAATTAATCAATTCATTATTGAAACTAACAGTTTTCCGTGACCATAATTTCCTATAAGCAACTTTACATTTTGCTAATTCTTTGGGTATATTTTCGATAATTTCAACCACTTGTTGTATTACACTTGAATCTTGATGTCTTGCATCTAATGTGAATTTAACATTATCCGGTATAATTGTATGTATATTAGGGAAACAGTTTATTCTACCAGTAGTGTAACCTAATTTATCATCAAGTTTATCAAGTTCTTTATGTAAATATTGAATAGCTTCAGAAGCTGCCAGAAGAGCATCTTTTCTCATTTTTTGTGGAACTGTTCCAGCATGACCAGCTTGGCCAATAAATTCAAATTCATAATTAACCATTCCAACAACGCCGTCTACAACACCTATATCTACTTCTGATGATTCTAGAACTGGACCTTGTTCAATATGAAGTTCCAGAAGAGCCATATAATCTTTGGGATTTATTCTGTTTTGTTCTTTACCTTTATATCCGCTTGCATCTAGTGCCTCACCAAAGGATATACCATTCTTATCCTTAGAATCTAGCATTTTTGATTTATCAAATTTGCCTGTAATAACACCTGAGGACATCATAGCAGGGTCAAAACGAGCACCTTCTTCGTTAGTCCAAATCATAACTGTAATTGGATGACGATGTGGAATTTTTTCTGTAATTATAGTTTCAGCTACTTCCATTGCTGTAAGTACTCCTAAAATACCATCATAATTTCCACCTTGTACTACTGAGTCACAATGTGATCCCATTGCAATATGAGGAAGGGTTTCTTCAGAGCCTTTGAAAGTAGCATACATATTTCCCATATCATCTGTTGTTATACTTGCTCCTAGTTCATTCATTCTCTTTGAAAATTCTGCTCTTGCTTGAAGGGCTGGCTTTGATAAAGATAATCTTGTTATTCCACCATTTTCTGTAGCGCCGAACTTACTGAAAGTAATAATCTTATCCTCTAATCTTTTTTTATCACAAATTAACATATAACACACTCCCTTACATATTTAGTGTACAACTTACTAAAACACTTGTCATGCCTATATTTATTTATAGCTACTATATAGATAAACTGCTCTAAAATCTAATCTATGGTTGAATATAAGTTAGCAGTTTGAGATATCAATTCACGACTTTTAGATTAATACATAATTCACAATTCACAATTAAGGAAGAAATTTAACCACCCCTGGGGAACAGCGCGGAGCCCTTTAGGGTTGCTCTGGGGTGCAGTATAGTTCAAAACAGAAATCAGTGACATTATGCTAAATTTATGGAGATAAGTAATATAATTAAAATATTATTTAATGTTGCAGATGCAGTGCTATATTATACTACACCTCAGGGCTTTATCAATGAAGAATTCAAAATTGACAATGCACAATTGTGGCTGAAATTATTTTTAGACAAAATAATTTCTTTGAATGGATTTTATAACTAGCAATAAATTACTAGTTATATGGTGAACACTGTTCGCCGCTGCAAAATAAATTTGTGATATTTTTGTTTTACAATTAATTTATAATATGAAGATTATAGTTTTACATAAAATTATTATAAAATAAAGTTAATTCCAGATATTATAAAAAATTTAAATTTAAGTGAAAATTAAATGAACCTTTTAGAAGATATATGCGTCTAACTAGTGTAAGGCAAAAAAGTAGCGCTGCAATTTGCAAGGAAAGGTAGGAAGTCAATTGAATAAAGATACATTTATAGATAAAGTTCTTGAGACTGAGTCTACTTTATATCATGTATCTAAATCAATTTTGATTTATGATCAAGATTGTGAGGATGCAGTTCAAGGAGCAATTTTAAAAGCTTATAACAAATTAGATACATTAAAGGAAGAACAATATTTTAAGACATGGTTAGTTAGGATACTCATAAATGAATGTTATAGTTTAAAACGTAGTGAATGTCCAACTGTATCTTATGAAGAGTACTTTGAGTTTACCAAGGCTGATGATAAAAAGGACTATAGCGAATTGTATTTGGCAATTCAGAAATTACCAGAGCGGATTCGTATTACAATTGTACTTTATTATGTAGAGGGATACTCAATAGAAGAAATTAAAAAAATTTTAAAAATACCTGCAGGAACTGTAAAAAGTAGATTATCAAAAGGACGAAAGTTATTAAAAATAGAACTAGAAGATATGGAGGTATCATATGAATAATCATAATTGGGATAATGCCTTTCCAGATACACCAGAAAGTTTTAAAAATAAGGTAAGGGCTACATTAAATAGCTTACCAGATCAAAAGGAGAATTGTGAAATGGAAAATAAAAAATCATATAAAAAAGCATCATTTAGAAAGAGAACTATGGTTGCACTAGTAGCTGCTATGGTAGTAGGAACAACTGTATTTGCTGCAGGAAAAATTGTATCTATAGAGTCACATGGAAGTAATATACCAAATTATACTACTATACCTACAGAAGAAAAAGTGAAAAAAGATGTAGGATTTAATCCTAAATTAATTAAGGAATTTGATAACGGATACATCTTTAAAGGTGGACATATTATAAGTGATACAGGAAGGGACTCAGAAGGAAATCCTGTGGCAAAAGCAAAATCATTGGGCTTTGATTATACAAAAGGAAATGATGAAATAACTCTTTATATGGACGAAGGAAGAATGGGAGAAGAGTCAGGAGAAGCAAAGATTGTTGATAATTATAATGGCATAGATTTATATTATACTTCATGGGCCAACAAATCAGTTCCAGGAGATTATAAACTTACAGAACAAGATAAGAAGGATGAAGCATCTGGAAAATATGTATTTAGTTATGGATCACCTGAAGAAAAAATTTCTCATAATCAACATTTAGCTTGGGTGCAAGATGGAATTCATTATTCTTTCTTAGCAGTAGATTCTGAGCTATCACAAGATGAATTAGTTAAAATGGTTCATCAAGTTATCGATGCTAAATAGGAATAAGAGTAGCTAGGTTTTATGTATAAATCAGCAGCCATAATGAATTTTAATTTCATTATGGCTTTTTTTGTGCGCATAGCATGGGTATCAACTTGAAGGTGAAAATCCGTTGGGAGCTTGGTAGGGAAAAGTACTGAGGATTCCACAATAAAAATTTGACTTATACATGATTTTAATTTCCATAATAAAATTTTTACAATGAATTAAAAATTAAGAATGAAAGATGAAGAATTATAGTTGAAATTAATTCTTTATGAATTAATTTCTTAAACTAATTTTTGCTAGCAATGTATTGCTAGTTTTCCACCTCTGGGGAACAGTAGTGAAGCCCTTTAGGGTTCCCCTGAGGTGCAGCATAGCTTGTAATAATACCCCAAAATTTAACTAATACTATGGAGAGACTACATTTGATAGTTTCTTTATAATAAGTTACTGCGTAACTCTAAAAATAAATAATTTTAAATTTCTCAAATTTTGCTGAGAAATATTCGCAATTGTGAATTGTTAATTTAATAGTTTCAATTATAATACTAAGAAATATCAATTATTTTCACATATATATTAATTTTAGGGTTAGTATATCTATAAGAAGAATCATCCATGGCTATATGAAGATGATATAATTGCTATTTGGCAATGGAAAATAGTAGTTATGGTAAAATATTGTAGAACAAGTACATAAGAAAGAGATATTTAAAAATGTTAAGTTTAGTTGACAAATTTCCATCTTCACTTGATAGAAAGCATTTTTAATTTTTAGTATACTATATCTGCAAGTTAACTTGAGGTAAAAGAGAATTGAAATAAAGGAAAAGATGGTGATCATTATGTCATTAGGTGAAAGATTGTTGTATTTGCGTAAAAAAGCAGGTTTATCACAGGAAGATGTGGCTGAAAAATTAAATGTATCTCGACAAACAGTAAGTAAGTGGGAGACTAATCAAACGGTCCCTGAATTGATTAAAGCAAAATTATTAAGTCAGCTGTACAATGTAAGCTATGACTATCTTATTAGTGAAAGCCATATTGGTGGTGATGTTACTAGTATTGAAATGATAGTTGATGAAATTGATTGGACCAGTGCATGGAGTAAAAAGTACCCTATTTTAGCTTCATATCAAGGTATAGAAGGAATAAATACCTACTGTGAAAAGATATCCGAGTTGTATGACACTTTTAAAAATGAGTTCAATTTTAACGATGTGGATACTGTTTTGATTTTAAAAGATATCCTTTATCAAAAATATAAAATGGAAAAAAAGAAAAACAAGTAAAATGAATATTATTTGTGATAAATTTATTTTACAATCTTATTGCAGTATGAATTAGCAAAAACAAATAGATTAAAGCATCTAACATCGCATTATTCAGAAATGAATTTGCGATATTTTTTTGAGGTCAAACATTTTATACTAACATTAATAAGTAATTTCTGTAATGGAGCAAATTGCAATTGAAACAAAATCAGATAATCTAATACTAAAAGAGAAGTCTGCACTTGCAGTAAAGCAAAATATTGTGTTAAAGCTTAATAAGAAAACCAGTAAAAAGTAGTAGTCAAATTCCAATTTGAGATTAAGTAATATAAATTAGAATTTGTAAGTTGGCTATTTTCGGTTAAGAACAATTGTATTATAATACAAGCTAGATAAATTATGAATTTGAGGTGAAATGCTATGGACGAATATACAAAAGAAGAGTTGATAGAAGCACTACGAGTTGTATCCTCAACTATCAGTAAGTGTGAAAAAATACAACCCAAATTTGCGGAGGGTACCTCTCAGCACACACTCCTTAAGAATAGGATAAAAGCGATGTATATTTCAAAATCGTTAATAACAGATGAAAATGTTATGAGCAAATATACAAAAGAAGAATTGATAGAAGCGCTAGGCCCAGTATCTTCAGTTATCAGCAAATGTGAAAAAGCACAGCTAAAATTTGAGGAGGGTACCTCTTATCATAAGCGCTTTAATAACATAATAAAAGCGATGTATATTTCAAAATCATTGATAACAGATGAAATTAGTAAAAGAGGTTAATTGCCAATTTTGGTGAGATTATGAGTATAACTCGAACTAGACAAATTTCAATTTTAAAAAATAAGTATAAAATAATATATTAAAATACCGTATTATTCATAAGTAAATTTGCGGTATTTTTATGTTACAATTCAAGTATTTTACGATGTTATATTAACTTTAATAAGTGATTTTTATAACATAATATTATTTTGTATAGGGGCGAATAGTGTTCGTCTGAAAATTTAAATTGAATGATATTATTTGATATTGGATATACGGTTAATATTTCAAAACATTAACTTGGCAACAATATTTAAAAATATATTATTATAACAAATTACAGTCATATAATCATAATGTTATAATCTAAATAGATTAGATATGTAAATAAAAACTGGTGAACAATGTTCGCCCCTATGATATCATTAATTTATATAATGGATTAATGCATTTTCATTGTTACCAATGCAAAAAAGCCATTTTGGTAAGAGTTTTTGACGGAAAGCATTTTTTCAAGATAAACCTATTATTCATATAATTTCTATTGAAAGGAAGTAAAGAAAGTCATGAGTATCATCAATCCACAAATTCCACCAGATTTGATAAAGGTAGACGATTTTTCATCATATGCACAGCGATATTTATATGAGGAAAAACCAATCATTCAGATAAAGATTTACGAAGAACATATTGAACATATTGATTTTTCTAAAAGCGAAATCAATAAAAGTACTTTTGAAAACTGTACCTTTATTGATTGCAGTTTTGAAGGGGCAAGCTTTGTTGATGTCGTATTCAAAAGTTGTAACCTATCAAACAGTAATTTTACAGACGCATATTTCGAAAGGTGTCAATTTGTTGCCTGCAAATGTGTAGGGGTGAATATGAGTGACACTATTTTCAAACACACATCTATGCAAGGATCAAATCTTCAGTATTCCTATTTCGATAAAACTAAAATGACAGACAGTGCTTTTGAGGATACGGATCTCACCGAGGTATCTATAACTGAAGCCAAATTGAAAAGGTTCGAAGCAAAAAATTCGCGCTTTATTAAAAATAACTTCTTCAAGACAATGTTGGCAGGTATTGATTTTACAAAAAATGAGCTTATTGCTCCAACGGTATCTGCTCCCCCAAGTGAACTCAAAGGAGCTAAAATCAGCATGGTTCAGGCGTCTGACTTAATTGGTCTTTGGGGAATCATTGTTGAGCAATAATGAGATATAATTTTTATTGTGAAGCTATACAGCATATAAACCAACCCTTTAATCCATCTAATTGAGCGTACTAAATAAAATCTGCTTTATGTAGAAGCAGGGTAGATTTGCTTTCATTGACTCATCTATTCTGCTTTTCCTTTCACCGTCTTTATGTAAGTATATGTCATATAATTTTGGTCACTTAATTTGATGATACCAGATATGAGAAGAAAAACTAGCCAATGATGTTCGTTCCTGAAATATTTTAAATGATAAAATATATAGAGTTTCATATAATGGCATAAATTAATTAAAGAATATTATATTGTACACAAAAATAATATAATAATATCCAAAAATGTTATAATATTAGTAAAACTTAAGTTTGTTGATAATAATAAACAAAAACAATGTTTCTATATGAGGGGGAAATATGGTAAATACAGAATTAACAGTAAAACAAAAGAAAGCGGATATGGATCTATATATAATTATTATTGTAACAGTTATAGTTCTAGGAAGTTTTATGATATTTGGAAATCAAATTATGAGCTTTGCAGGAAATAAAAGCATCAATATTATATTACGCACAATGGTTGCAGCTCTTATTCAATTTGGCCTTGCAGGTCTTGGGATAACAATAGTTTCTATTTTGAGGAAGGAAAGTTTTCTAAGTTATGGGCTGAAGAGGAAAGGGGCATTAAAATCAATCATTCTTTCTATACTTGTGTTCATACCAAATATTATATTTGGATTTGTAACGGGGCAAGCAACTAGCTATTTACCATTTCAAGGTGTGAATATGACGAAAGAGGTATTAGCAAGTTCATTTCCTGTAAATATAATTGGTATGATATTAATTTCGATTGCATGGGGATTTTTTGAAGGATTTAATTATGTAGTGATCAGCGAAAAGATTAATATTAGGTATCCAAGTGAAAAAAAATGGGTGAATTGGGGTGCAATTATTTGTACTATAATGTGCCTTTTAATTCATGGAATGATAGGAGTTACAGCAGAGAATATAATTGAAGGAATTACAGTGGTTATTATTATATATGGTATGCTTATGATAAAAGAACTTACTGATAATGCATGGGGTTGTGTGTTTATTTTTGTGTTCTTATGGAATGCATTTTGATATACAACACTATAGTGCAATCTTATGTTAGCAGCTTTCATCTTATTAAGCACTATAATTATTAAAAGAATAATTTCTTAAAATATCGCATTATTCAAAAATGAATTTGCGATATTTTTTACGTCTTGCTTTGATTATAAGACGTACTAAGTATTAAAATTTGTTCTTTGAAAATTGAATAATGCGGTATTTACAAAATATGTTACAATTGATTCGTAATAGTAAAATTATGTGAACTAGTTGTTTATTAAATTAGCCGATAAATAGGAATTTGATGGTGAGATTATTTATTAGAGTGTGTTAAAATGAAGGGAAAAACAGAGTATATGAGTTTTATGTGATGCAGGTATAAGAACGGACACGGATTAGATAAGTTATACCCATTCTAATATCCTGGCCGTTCAGATAGATTAAATGCTTGTTTTAAATTATATGTGTGAAAGTAAAAACATTTTATAGTATTTAAACTTAAAAGCCTAGAGATTCGCCAACTAGGATAACTTTTATTCTTCCTTCTGTTTTGCACATTCTAGTTTCAATAACGTAAGAACAAATACAATCCTTTGATTTACAATTTCCACAAGAACCATCGATAACACAAGGTGTCTTTGTAGTAGAATTTAAAAATGAATCTGAAGAACAGCGTAAAGCATTAATTGGAGCTACATATGTTCTAGCCCTATCTATAGCATTTTCAATGTTCTTACAAACCTTATTCATACCAATAACAGCTATAACACTTTTAGGACCAAAAGTAATTGCTGCTACTCGATTGCCTACACTATCTACATTAACCAATATACCATCTTCACTTATTGCATTGAAGCTTGTCAAATAGGTATCACATAGCAATGATTTACGCATCAATTCATATCTTTCATCTATTGTTTGAGCTTTATCACGATCAATTATAGTAAAATTACCTTGATATATTTGGTCAATAAGTCCAATTTCTTTAAGTGTAACAGATCCACCCCATGACACCGATGAGTGTTCTGGGATAAGTGATAGTGCTTTTTTAGTTGCATCTGTAGCATTATCACAGTAATAAGCTTCAAAATTTCTACTTTGAAGATTTTTAATTATTTTTGTTGCCAAAAGTTGATATCTTGCTTTTATCGAATTGTCTTTTTTTTGCATTTTTATTCCTCCATTATGACTTGTTATATAAAATAATTAAAGTTATTGTATGTTTATTATAAGTATATTACAATAAACATAAAAAATATGTTGCATATGCAACGAGGTGTTTGTTATGAAAGAATTAAATTTATTAGCTCAATGTAGCCTGTTTTCAGGCATTGAACCAACTGATATTTCCCAAATGCTTATGTGTCTATCAGCGACGCGCAAAGAATATGATAAAGATGAAATGGTTGTTTGTGAAGGGGATCAAGTCAATGAAATTGGTATTATACTTCAAGGTATTGCTCAAAGCACTAAATTAAGTGTTAAAGGTAAACAAATTATTGTATCTCTTCATTACCCAGGTGGATATACTGCTGTTTTAACAGCAGCCAGCCGTACACGTAAATGTCCTATGTCGGTACAGGCTTTAGAACCTCTTAGCGTTCTTTTTATTCCTATAAAAAATGTGTTAGCAAATTGTTCAAAGTTGTGTATGGCGCATGAACAATTACTTGGTAATCTTTTTGATAGTATTGCAGAGAGAGCATTAGAGTTACATGATCGAAATGATTGTTTGATTATGCCAACTATTCGTGATAAGGTTCTAACTTATTTAACTAGACTCAGCCGTGAATCTGAAACACAAGTTGTATCAATTCCTTTTAATAGGGAAGCAATGGCGGAATATTTAAATGTAGATCGTAGTGCCCTATCTAGGGAACTTGCATGGATGGAAAGAGATGGTTTAATCGATTTTTATAAGAATGAATTCAAGTTACTAAATAATAAATATGACTAAACTCATTTAAATATTTCTAGATATTAGATTATAAAACTGAATTATTTAATCTACAAACATTAAGTTGATAAATTCCAATTTAGGAATAGATTTAATATAAGTTGTAACAAATAAAAATAAATAAATTTCTATAATACCGTATTATTCAATATGAATATGCGATATTTTTTATGTCGTATTTCAGATATTTTACGATGTTATATTAACTTCAATAAGTATTTTATAGAATATAATATTATTTTGTAGGGGGAACAGTGTTCTCCAGAAAGTTCAAATTTGTTTCTGACATTATATATTGAATAGTCGACCGATATTCCAATATATAATGTTGTAAAACATTATGTTAGCAGTAAAATTGATAAATATATTATTATTTCAAATCACATTTACATAATCTTCGCTTTAAAATGCAGTGATACTAGAAGCCTATGAATGAAAACTGGCGAGCAATGTTTACCCCTACAATATTTTGAGTGATAAAACAGAGGAAGTCTTATATAATGATCAAAATTAATACAGTAATACATCGAATATGTTACAATATTACTAATATTTAGATAATTTTGCATATTTAGGAGGAAATAAATGAATTCTGAGCTGAGTTTATATCAGGTTAAATTGAAGGAAGAAGTTGAGTTTTTTTGGGAAAAAGAGATCAATATATGAAGGAAGATATAATTCCAAATTGCACCTTAGGAAATCCACTGGATGAAGAGGTCAAAAAATGGTTTTTCTCGAGAGAATACAAAGATCATATAATGAATCTTTTTAATAGAAATCAAGATCAATTGAATATCTTACTTTTTAGAAAAAATAATGAATATGTTGGATTTTGCGTTTATGTAACTTATATTTCTGAGGACGGAAAGTGCTTCATAGTTGATTACTGTATAGATTTCAATTATAGAAATCAAGGGCTTGGTAAGCAGTTTTTTTATCTTTTAAAAGATGAGGTCATTGCAGAGGGAGCTAAATATTTTGCACTTAATTTATCCAACGAGAATAACCGAAGATTTTGGAAATCTCTAGGGTTTGAAAAAGCATATACTGATGAATATGGAGAAGATGTGTATCTTAACAGAATAAATATGGACTTTATGGAAAATTAAATAATTATTCAGAAACTCAATAGACTTAAAATTCTTATTAGATGAAATTGACTGCTGAGATAAAGCTAACTAATTTATCAGTTAACAATATAATAGGAGAAAAAATGATGTTATGATACTAAATGAAGTTTTAGAAAACATACAGCTATTACAATGTGAATTACAAAAAATAAGTTCATCAATACAGAATGAAATTGCTAGTGTAATTGTTGATGGAAGTGTTGTAAGAGGCGACTTTATTGAATATTCCAGTGATATTGATTAGGCATCTGAAAGAAAATAACTAGTCAGTATGCTTGCCTATTTTTCATCCTACTTCCTCGATAGGTTTTCATGATAGCCCAACTATCATGAAAACCTATCTCCTTGTATGATATAAAATATACTTCGCATCTTTGACTTGTTATTTTCTTTCAGATGCCAGCGTTATTACAACCACTCATAAAAACATAGACTTACAAGTTAAAAAGTATGTAGAAGAAGTGATAAAAAATATTCAAAGCAAATTACCTAAAAGAGAATATCCAAGAAAACCACTAGTTTATGATATTCAATGGCAAGATATTAATACTGTAAAAGAATGTGGGCGAAGAGAATTGAATGAATGGAATGTAAATAATATTCCAAAAGGATATCCAAAGTTGTGGTTATATGCTTTTGATAGTATTAAGCATCATGTTGTAATATATGGAAAAGACATAACACAATTCTATACTAAAATTGAACCTCAATATTTTGTTCCTATTCGCATGGAAGGAATACAAAAATCTGTTATGGATTTAGGAGACAGAATTTCTGATTATGATATGAAAAATGCTACTATAACTCAAATAAAAAATGCTTGGAAAACGATTAGATGTATATGTATTAGTAAAGGATTGTTAAGCATAAATAAGAATGATATTTTCATTTTTTGTAAGACACTCTTTTCAGATAGGTCAGAGTTAGAAGTAATTGAAAACTTATACAATTTTTATTTAAATAAAGAAAATACAAAACTTTTAGAAGGGAATTTTAGAAAGAAATTATGTGATTTTTCTCTTAGCATTATTCAAAGATATTATTTAGAAGTCTAGTAATTATATTAATTAGTTAAGTTAAAATAATAAGTTTTTATGAATTAATTGGAGGTGTAAGTAAGTGGAGCATCCATTTGATTGTATAAGTAAATTTATATTTGTTGAGGCTGATGTTGGAAAATCAGATGTAATTTTAATTCCAGGAGCCAGTCAATCTCAGCTTATGGAAAAAGCAGTAGAACTTTATAATAGAGGATTTGCCCAATACATATTACCAAGTGGAGGAGCTAATTACAAATTGCCAAATTATGAGTCAGAATGGGATTATTTAAAAACAATAGGCATTCAATTAGGAGTTCCTGAAAAGGCAATTTTAAAAGAAGATAAAGCACGAAATACATTTGAAAATGCTCGATTTTCATGGGAATTATTACAGAAATTGGGTATACCAATAAAAAATGTTATTTTAGTATGCAAAACATATCATTCAAGGAGAGTCCTACTAACTTATCAATCAGTTTTTCCATTGAATATTAATTTTTATATAGCACCGATAATAGATAAGAGAGGAATTTCAAAGGAAAATTGGTTTTTAAATGAAGACAGTATTAGCATTGTCATGAATGAAGTGGTGAAAATAGGAAGTTATTTTGAAGACAAAATATTAAAGTGGGTTTAATTTAATTCGTACTTTTTTTATTAAAAATAGTAAATATAAAAATTAAATAATTATTTAAAACATCGTAAAATTTAATTTTATATTTTACGATGTTTTTATTCTGTAATTAAAAAAGACATACTATTTTTCCATTAGATTATGTAATGTATCAATAGAAGTGCTAATAAATTCTCTTTCATTAAAATTATTACTTATATCATTATTGCTTATTTTCAACATACACAAGATATCTTTATATTTCCTTATAGTTAAAGTTTTTGCATATAATTCAATCAATTCTTTTTCTGTTTTGGATAAATTATTTTTAGAAGTATATCCATATAATATTGCTTCATATGTATTTTTATTATAGCAAAGCTTTATAACAGCTAAATCATGTATTCTCCATCCATATCCACAGTGGTCAAAATCAAATATTGTTATATTATCGTTATTATCTAAATGTATATTAGATGGGTTTAAGTCACCATGGATAATACCATATGCGTCACTGTTAATAGGTAATTGTTGTAATTGACTATATAAATATTTTGCATAAGGCATAAAAAAATTAAGATTGCCTAGGTTATGTTTATTACAATACTGTTGTAATATTTCCAGTGGTTCATTTATAAGATAGTTAAGGTCTATCTTATATCGATTATGCTCACTTTTAAAGTCATTTGATACTCTATGCAAATCCGCAATATTTTCTCCAAAGCTTATAGCTAAATTGTTCTCCAATGTAGTATTAATCTGAAATCCTTCTGCAAATGAAAACAGTGTTATAAACCTTGTTTCGTTATTGTATAAAAATTTAGTTAAAAACACTTCATCTTTATTTCTAATTGGATAAGATACAGGTATATTTTTTGAAGCAAGAAAGGAAAGTAACTCTAACTCAAAATTGAAATCATTTATATGGTTAATGTAATACTTATTGTTTAAGTGCACTCTTAAAATATATTTGCCATTTTTAGTTTGTATTAAATAATGGTCATTAAAACTCCTGCGAATAAACCTGCAATCAAATGGTTCAGAAATATCATATGAATTTGCTATTATATCTTTTAATTTATCTTTATTAATAATTGAATTTATAGCTATCATTATTTAATCCTCATTTTCTTTACCAATATTTATATCATATAGAATAGTTGTATATCAACCTACGTGAAGAGTATAGCATATTTTTTATTTTATTGTATCTCTGTAGTAAATATAATTATATAGATATGATATAATTAGCACTAAGTAGTTGAAGATAGCAGAATATAGTGCAATAAGCTATTAATCATATAATAAATCCAATAATAAAAGGGAGATTACAATGAATAATGATTATATATTAAGATTAGTAGAAGACCTTGGAAAATTTGCTGCAAAGGTACTTTTAGACAAAGAGCAAGAAGAATATGAAAATATTAATTTAGACTCAGTATCTTCAGAAGAAATACTTCAAATTTTATTAAAAAAGCTTGTTCTTGAAGGTAAATATAATGAAGCAGAAAATATACTATTTGAAGAATTGAATAAAAATCCTTCAGCCGATTTAGTTGACATCGGAAAAGATTTTTATAATATTTTACTTTCAAAAAGTGATGAAGAACTTATTAAAGGAAATTTCTCAAGAGGAGAAGTGCTTCAAGGATTAAATGATATGGAAAAATTTATTGAAAATTGATATTAAAATCAATTCTCAAATAGATAGCAATTATTAAGATATCGTATTGTTCAGCAATGAATTTTACGGTGTTTTTATTTTATAATTTAACCTGTTGTGCTAAAAGATAATTTTTCATTAATAGGATTATTATTCCACAGTAAATTAGCATAGTAATCCTAAGAATTTAAAATGTTCTTTTAAAAAGTTTTATCCAAATATTAAATCTTTGATTTTCGCAATATTAGGATTAATATTTAAGATTTTATTTATGAAAAAACAAAGATTATGGGCTAAAATTTTATTTGTTATTCTAGAAACTAGTCCCCACATAGATTTTGCTAAAACTCTTTGGATATTTAATTGTCCAGAAAGCTGAGAAAAAGAAGTTTCAACTCTTCGACGAGCTTTAAAAATCATTCGCCTGAACTGTTTTGAAACTTTAACTTTAGAGTTAGTACGTTTTATAGTTACTAGGTTTATGTGATTTTCAGATTTCAAATGTAAAGCTAAACTTTCTCCAATATAGCCTTTATCTCCGATAACTGTTGTAAATGGAGCGATAGCTGTTAAGTCCTCTATATCACTAAAGCTAGTACTAACCCCTTGAGAAGAATCATAAATTTGGAGCTCTCTCATTCCAGGAGTATCTATACTACTCCTCCATCAGGAAGCAATATCAATTCCCTATGAGTTGTAGTATGCCTTCCTTTGTCATCGC